>NZ_WHUG01000009.1 GCF_009380215.1 Rugamonas aquatica | reverse complement strand
CCGCTGCTGGGTGCCTTGCTGGCCGGTCCGGCGCTGGGCTTGGCCGCCGAGGCGGGCGCTCTGCCTCACTGGCGCGGCGCGGCGGCGCTGCTGGCTGCGGCCGCGGCGGCCTGGCTGGCGGTGCTGCCACCGATCAGCGCACCGGCGAACAGTCTGGGCGGGCCATGCTGATGCTGTTGAGTACACGGTTGACACTGGTGTTCGGCGGCGTGGCCGCCGCGTTGCTAACTGCCCTTGCGCTGGCCGCCGCCGGTTGGCAAGCAGGACAGGAAGAACGGCTGGCGCAGGTGCTGCTCGACATTCAGCGCATCGGTTGGCGCAAGATCGAGACGGCCGAGTTGGAGCGGTTGCAACGGCTGGCGGAAACGCTGGCTGAACAACTGGAGTTGTCTGGTGCGCTGACGGCCGACGGTCTGGCGGCGCGCGCGCGGATGCTGCGCCGCGGTGGTGGTGGCGCCCAGCTGGATGTGGTGGGCGCCGATGCGCAGCTGCTGTACAGCTCGTCGAGCGCATCGGTGGGCGAAGCCCAACTGGATGGCCCCGCCCTGCACCGGGTGTTGGCGGGGCAAGTAGTGAATGGCTTGACGCCGGTGGCGGGAGAGCATTTTGCCCTGGTGGTCGCGGTGCCGATCCGCCAGGCCGGCGGAGTTGCCGCCGCGTTGACCTTGGGCGTGCCCGTTGGCGCCGTGTTGGACGAGCTGGCCGGGAGTCTGGGGGCTGAGGTTGTCCTGTTCAATTTGCGGGGACGTGCGATGGATGGCGGCGGCCAACCTGCTTACGTGCGGCTCGCGCCGGCGGTTGCCTTGCGCCACGATGGCGTGATCGAGCTTGAGGACCATAGCGGCCGCCATCAGGTGACCAGCACTACGGTGGCTGGACTGGACGGGCGCCAGGTGGCTGGGTTGGCTGTGCTGCGCGACGTGTCCGCACAGCGCGCACGCGAGCGCTGGCGGCTGGGCGTCACGGCCGGCGCCACGCTGCTATTTACCGCCGCGGTACTGGTCTGGCTTTTTTTCCACGTGCGTCGTAGGTTCGCGCCGCTGGCGCGCGCGGTCGAGGTGCTGACGGCGCTGTCGCGCGGCGATACGTCTGTGGGCCTGGAGGTGGGCCCGCTGGACGAAGCCGGGCGTATCGCACTGGGCGTGGCCCGCCTGCGCGAAGAAATGATCAAGCTTGACCTGCTGCGCGAGGAGCGCAGTCGCGAGGCGCGCAGGCAGGAGCGGATTATCCGCGCGGAGTTGCGCCAGCTGGAGGAGACGCTCGATCCCGCCGGGCGCGCACCGGTGCCTGCCGGCTGGGTGGTGTTGCCGCCCAGCCGGCCTGACGCCGACGCCGGCGACCAGCTGGCCTTGCTGGCGAGTGTGCTGCAGGGCTTGTCCGGCCGGATCCGCGCGCAGCAGGCCAACTTGTTGCAACTGGTGCAGGACTTGAACGTGGCGCTGCGCACCCGCGAAGCCTTTGTCTCGCTACAGCAGGAATTGGTCATCGCGCGGCGTATGCAGTTGTCCATTTTGCCGCGCCAGTTGCCTGAGCGCGCCGATGTCGCGCTAGCCAGCCTGATCCTGCCGGCCAAGGAGGTTGGTGGCGATTTCTACGATTATTTCCTACTGGATGGCCGGCGCCTGGCCGTGGTTATCGCGGATGTGGCCGGTAAAGGGGTGCCGGCCGCGTTTTACATGGCCGTTTCGCGCACCCTGCTCAAGGTCAGCGCCGGGTTTGTACCTTCGCCGGCGGAGACCTTAGCCCGCGTCAACAATCTGCTGGCGGCGGAAAATGAGGAAATGATGTTCGTGACGCTGTTCTATGGCGTGCTGGACCTGGACACCGGCCGCTTTGACTACGCCAGTGGTGGCCACAATCCGCCGGCGCTGCGCCGGGGCGGCGTCAGCAGCCTGTTGTCCCAGCCCGGTGGCATGGCGCTCGCGGTGCAGACGGACTGCGTCTACGGTGAGGGCCGGTTGCAATTGCTGGCAGGCGACGTGTTGTTTCTGTACACGGACGGCATCACCGAGGCCAGCAACGACGAGCTGGAGCTGTTTGGCGACGCCGCGCTGCTGGCCGCGCTCGACGCATTGCCTGCCGATGCGCCGGCGGCGCACTACCCGCCCCAGGTGGAGAAGGTGTTGGCGGCCTTCGTCGGCACGGCCCCGCAAGCCGACGACATCACGTGCATGGCGCTGCGCTATGCCGGCCCGCATACCATCATAGATAATATTAATTGCGATTAAGCAATTAATGTGGCAGACTGTTTCCAGTCCCTGTGCGGCGCTGTTGCGACATGGCGCCGCTGCCAACTCAACCATTTTTTCAGCCGTGGCGTTTGTCCGACTGGAAGTGTGCGCCATGAAATCTGACCCAGCAAACAAGCCGGAAGTTACGGTTGAGGCTAGCCCATCGCCGGCATCGGCGCACCCGTCCCCGGAGCATGCAGAGAGCGATTGGGTATCGTCGCCGATGGTGTATCAGCGATTGAAGAAGCTGGCACGCAGTTTCATGTCGAAGGAACGGCAAGGTCATACACTGCAGGCAACTGATCTTGCGCATAGCGCCTACCTGAGGCTATTCGAGCAAGAGCACGACTTTGCCGGCAACCGCACGCAGTTTGTCGCGATGGCGGCGACCATGATGCGGCGCATCCTGGTCAATTACGCGATCAGCCGCAATGCTGAAAAGCGCGGCGCCGGTATCGATAACCTGACATTGGGAGCGGCCGAGTTTGTCCCTGCGCCGCCTGACCGTGTAATGGTGGATGTGATTACCCTGGACCGGGCATTGACAAGATTAAAAGAAATCGACGAGCGGATGGTGACGATTATCGAGCTGCGGTACTTTAGTGACCTGACCATTGAAGATACTGCGGAGGCGCTGGGCATCTCCGCAGCGACCGTTAAGCGCGAGTGGACTGCCGGGAAGTTGTGGTTGATGAAGGAAATGAGCAAGGAGTAGGCTACGCTGCAGCGAGCTCGTCGATCTGTTGCGGCAGGGCGGCTGGGATGGCCTGACCGCCTGCCGTGCCGGGTGTCGCAGGCTAGGCCACTGCTGGCGCGACAGCGGGCGTCGCCGCCGGGTGGTTCGCATGGCCGCAGGCGCAAGGCGTGGAGGGGACGCGGGATACGTGCGCCAAGCGGCTGCGTACCACTGCCACCGGCAGCACCAACAAAATGCCGGCCATATCAAGCGACAGACTGCCGTCGGTGACCAATAACAGCGTTGTCAGCAATTCGTACGGCAGGCCCGCGCTGGCGCCCCGTCGTAGCATCGCGACACCGCAAGCGCGGGTCGATGCCAGGCTGCGCGCCAGATTGAGCGCAATGCCAAATTCCCACCTGGCCCCGGCCAATGTCCCCTTGTGTGCCACCAGCGCTTGACGCGCGTCCAGGAAGTGTTGTCCGCTTTGGGGCGTGTCATGATGCTGATTCATCTCCCCCACGATAAATTCCGTTAACTCCGAATGATGACGTTCGACCAAGATGTCGAAGGTTTCTCCGATGCGTGCTCGTGGCAGATCTGCGCACAAGGGGTTGGTCGGAACGGAAACGTCTACACGGGTGTTGATTGACATATTACGGCTCCAGAAAGATGGCTGGGACAGCAAACAAGATGACATGTGGTCGACAATCCGGTCAGGCGTCGCTGGCGCTATTTTGCTGATAAATGGCGCCTGTTTGAGTTAACGCAAAATCAGCTGGAAAAACAGCTCATTTTTTTCTGATTTCTTTTTTTTGTTAATTTTGCAACCCCCCCCCTCCATGCCCAGGGCTAAGCGGTGCGTGCGCAATGCCGTGGTGGTCGGCAGCCAGACTCAGTCCCATCGACGCGGGGCGGTACTCCCCCCATCCCCAGTGTGGCCCCAGAGTGACTAAGCACGGCAGAAGACTGCCGGTTTAGTACGCTGCGGAGCTCAGTTCCCTACGACGGAAGGAACTCCCGGAGCATTGCCGTCACCAAGCAGGTGCCGGGCGACAGTGGTGGGTGATGGCCCCGCTCGCAGATGGGACCCGGTTCCTGTTTAACACTCTTCCCCTAATTTTAAGAAAGAAGTCATTCATGCATGTTAAAACCAAACGCAGCTGTTTAGACTGGGCGCTTCCGACGCTGGCAACGAATGCCCATGTCCAGCCTATCGCCACACCGCAGAGCAATGTGGCGATAGGGGCAGGCTTGCATAGCGCGTTGGCATCCGGTATCCCTCGTTCGGGGGGGGCGCTACGCGCCACGCCGGCGGCGCTGACTGCGCGTTCATACCATCAGGCCGAGAACGGTAGCGAGGAAATGGAAGACGGCCTCAGGAAGATGATGGCCCACTGCACCACAGTGGTTTGCTCGCAAGCGTTGGCGTTGGGCCTGAAGCGTGCCAGTGGCGCACAAAGCGTGCCACCCAATGCGCAGGCGTTGTCGGAGGCCATCCGAGACTTTGACCAACAGTCTTATGAATACCGTCGGGCCAAAGCGTTGTGCCAGGTCGCGCCAGGGCTGGCCGACCACCCGCAAGCCAAGCAGATGCTGGAAATCATGTCTAGCACACTCCCTCTGAGCATGCGGGCCATGAAGGAAACGGTCTTGCCCGAAATTAAACGTTTAGCGCGCAGCGACAGCGTGAAGGCTGAAGTCTTGCGGAATCGCCTTGAAGAATCGATGGCACGCTTATCGGCAGCGTGTGCGCTGCCGTAACGCACCATGTGCCGAATCAGCCCACGTACGGCGGCCGTTCTGCCGCGCCGTGGGCGAGCTCTAAGGAAACGCATGAAGATCAATTCCACTACGTTTGTGCTGAACGCGGCATCTCTTAAAATACCGGGCACCGTAAGTGCCATGTCCCCGCCAGCCGCCAACCAGGGTTTGGCGATTGAGGCAGAGGCGGATCGCTGCTACCGTAGCGGTGATGTGCGGCGGGCCCTGGTGTTGGCGCGCGAAGCTTTGTACCACCTGGGCGAAGCGGGCGACCGCGCCGGTGTCGCTCGATGCGTGCAGACTATCGGGTTTTTACAGTTTCAGCTGTCCGACATTCCGGGCGCGCTGGTCGCTTATGGGCAAGCGCTGCGGCTTTACCAGCGCGACGGCGATAGGAAAGGGGAAATGGTGGCACACAGCCGTTTGGCGGAGGCCTATCAGCATACGGGCGACCATGCGGAAGCGCTGGCTTGCCTGTACAAGGCCCTGACCATCGCCAAGGGCGAGGGCCACCTCGCCAGCGTTGGCGTTCTTCTCAACAATATAGGTGTTTCCCATGGTGAGCGGGGAGATGGCAGCGCCGCGTTGACATGTTACGCCAGAGCGTTGCGCATCCGTCGAGAGTTGGGGGATCTCGACGGCGAGGCCGCCACGCTGCACAACATCGGTGCCGCGCATGTTGAACTAGGGCGCTACCACGAGGCGCTGGCGGCCTTGGAGCGCGCCAGAAGCTTGCGCAGGGCCGCAGGCGACACCCTGGGCCTTGCGCGGACCCTGCTGTGGTTGGGCATTTTGCAAACGCAGCTACAGCAGGCGGAGGCGGCGACCGCGTGTTATGACGAAGCCTGGCGTCTGGCCGCCCAGGGGCCGCTGGACAGCCCCGGTGATGAGGCCGCTGCGCTGCATAATCTTGGCATCGCCGCGCTGGCGCGGGGGCAGGCCGCGCGCGCATTGCGCCTGCTTGAGCAGTCTGCCCAGATATTGATCAGGGCTGGTATGTGTGGCGCGCTAGCGAAAATATTTCACCAGATGGCCTTGGCCCATCAGATGCTGGAGCAGGTGCCGCAGGCGCTATACAACTGGGCACGCGCCAAGGCAATATATGAGAAGCTTGGCGACCGCGCCGCGTTGGCGGCGACGCTATTGTCGATCGGCGCAACGCTTTCGCAACAAGGCCAACTGGCGCAGGCCGGTCAGTTTTTAGCCAAGGCGCTCAGGCATCAGGAAGCCTTGGGGGACACGCTCGGCCAGCAGCAGACCCGCGTCTTGCTATTGCGCCTGCGCGAAATGCAAGATCAGTCCGCGGGGACCTGAGCTTACTCGGGTATTGTTCACGCAACGGCAACATCAAGGTACGCGCACCAAGAGACCGGTCACTTCAGGGGGGGGGGGATACACGAGGCCCGCCCCAGCTTGTTGCTGGGGCGAGCGGGCAATCAGGGAGGCGCTTCACCGGCGCCGTTCGTGCGCGGTGATATAGGTGTCGCCGACGAAGCGCATTGTGCTTCGTCGGCCATGGCTAACTTTGATTGACCGAATCGCCTGTATTGAAGAAACTCCCCGATCAAAGCGACTAATTCCTGGTGGGTCTGCTGATACTTTTTGCATGCATTTATTAGTGCGGCACCATGATCTTGTAGTTTGTAAGCCAAATCTGCAACCGCGGCTTTGTGCGTTTGCCATTCCTGCGGAGTACATTCGTTCTCTTTTTTCTCGGAAATTTTTTTTAGCAGGTGGTGCATTTTCTTATACTGAGTCAGTTGCTGTTGCGCCTCGTGCCTGCGTAGAGGGCGGGGTAGTGCCAGCGTCTTCGCAGCCGCAGAGAGTAGTGCATTGAATTGCGTATTCGGCGGTGCCGTGACCGATACGCTAGCGATGTTTTCGCCGTTCCACCAGCGTGAGAATCTTGTGCTGAAGCTTGGCCCCGCTCTATTCTGCGGGCGTGGAATCCTATTGCTGCTTTCCGCAGCGGGTACGGATTCGGCGTAAAGTTCATTTTTTTGAGGGAGCGGGGAGGTGCGCGGCATCCTGTGGAATATGCCAAGGAAGGCCTGCTCAACACGCAGCAGTCTTCGCCCCAGCCAACTCAGCGCCCAACTGTGATTGGATGTCGGGTCTAAAGGCTTCGTTGCACTGCTGGTACTCTCTAACATTGTCAAATTTCTCCTATTGTTTGGTATGCCTGGTGTTGCGGCAGCCAGCTATCCGATAGTCCTGGTCTCCGCGAGATGTCGCGGACTGGTCTGTGATCGCATTGAGAAGTAACGCCCATGATGTAAATAGTTCCGACGCGATCTCTCTTGGTGAGGATGCGGATCGGAGCGCGGTTCGGTGCGAGGATCTTGCTGTTCCTGTTACCCATCATCGACAGCGCGGCCACCACCAACGCAGCTGAACTCAATTTTGATAAATTTGGATAAACGAGCTAAACGGTATGCCCGAATGTGGCAATCCTGGCGTCGAAACTGGACCCGCGTCGTGCCGTTCTTCGACCACCGGCAGGGAATGCTGAACATAAAGGCATCGCGAATGCGATTGAATAAAGGGTTGTATGTATATTGTTAAGCCCCAACAAGGGGGCGTTGATGCGGCCCAGTCGCCATCCTGCTTGCCGGAGGGCGTCCCGCAAACTGTTGTGCCATGCTCGCCTGGCCACCGTTTGCCGCTCCATTGCACCATCGGCACGCAGGCGAGTACTTTGCTGACGTCACGCGTAGCCACTGGCGGCGCGAGCAATCGCCGCAGCAGTGTCGCGCCATTAGTAGCGGTGGGGGCTGACATCCTTCCATCGTGGGGCGTTCATTTCCCTGACCAGGCTGTCGTTTTTTCTGCTCTGCATTCCGCTGCGGTGCCTCGGGTGCTCGCTGAGCAAACTGCGACGTGTTGTTCATCGAATGACCGGGTGGCTTGCGAGGCGCCATCGCCAGCGCTTGTTGCTGTTCGAAAAAAACACCTGGGTCGCGCGTTCATGGTATGGCTCGTTGGCCCTTATCGCCGTTTCAAGGGGCGTCTTCGATTGAAGGCCTTGGCGAAGTCGCTGACTGCGATCCAGCTCAAGGGTGATCGCGTATGGGATTTGTTCTCGAAGCGCGTTTGGCCCCATGAGGTCGGGGGCCGCTGGGATTTCAAGGAGATGTTCGAGTCCTGCCTTGCTGAGTACATGCAAAACCTTGCGATGCTGAACAGGATCGATCCCGGCATAATTGCCCGAAGTGGCATCATGGAGCAATTCCGATCCGTATCGCTGACGTTCGAGCGCTTCCGGGATTTTGATCCCGTTATGCTGGAGACGTTGTACGTCAACTTGAAGGCGGCGTCACAGCGAGCTGCCAATGGCCTTGTATAGCGCTGGAATTGCGCCGGTCAGGCAGCGCTGGCGTTGCCTGACCGGGGGGGCAGTGGATGCCGCCGTCACCGCTGCCGTTTTGCTGTCCGGCCTGCCACCGCTTGAAATGACGGCGATGCGTCACTGCGTGGTGATTCGATCCTGATCGAATCAGTTGCAATGCCTATATAGTTTGGCGTAGATCACAGCGGCCTCATTGCACCACTCGCTGTATTTCCCCCATCCTTTGGCTGTGTGCATCGCGACAAATGAGGCGCCACTATTTTTTTGCGCAACTTGGGCATTGATGAAGTCGATCGATCCGTCCGGTACTTCATCTTTCCACTCTGGGTGAAGGGCGGAGCCGGCGGCCTGCAGCGCGTTGCGGGCTATCATTGCCAGCAACGCGTCATTCGCAGCGGCGCGAGCAGACCAGCTTAACTCTGACAGCGCGCGTTCCGTCATATCAACGGTCTCCATCGAGCGCATCGTCTCTACTGTCGTCGCGACGAGGTCCGCCGCCCGGGTGTGCATCTGTCCTATGGTCGTCTGCAGGCATGCATCAATCTGGTTGTCGGTGATGAGTCCCAAGCCTGACGCAGCGGTATAGATTTCACGAGCGCGATCCCAGACGGATGCGCGAGGGTCGGCTTGCTTGATCACCTCGGTAACTGCTGCATTGGTCAAGTTGATGGCAAGTCGTTTGTCATGGATTTCTCTTTGTGTCATGGCGGGGCGAATAATCTGGTCATACAAGGATTTAAAGTCTCGACTGCTCAACTCACGCTGGGTCTTGGCGGACAGCACCTGAAGCGCGTGTTCAAACTGCGCGAACAGTTCCTGGTTGCAGTCTACAAAACGTCTCCAATCGCCCTTTTTGTGAAGAGAAAAGTCATCGAGATCCATTTGGTGCGCCAGAAATCCCTGCGGACTGCGAACGTCGAGATTTTTAATGCGCTCGTCGTTGCATTGCTTGATCGTCTTGCTGTTCACGTCAATGGAGCGAATGTGCGGCGACAGCCACAGCGTGCAGAACCTACGCGAGGCAGTTTTCATTGGGTGTGGTCCTAGCCGTGGAGAAATCTGGCTGCGTGCTTTGGGTGAGGTGACGCGCAGCATTTGCGCATGGGGGGGGGCTAGCTGTGGGGGCGGGGCATCGGTGGCGTCGATATGCCGCTTTTCCGCTGGCGGCGGGGTATGGCCGGTGGGACGTCGGTTGGTGTTACTTAGCATGGTTTTCTCTTTCTAAGTTATTGATGGTCAAGCAGGCGGTGATCGCAGTATTGATCGCCGAAGAGGTTGGTATGGCTGTTGCCGCAGCTCGCGCCATGTCGGCCAGTCGATTGACCCGGCCAGCGACATCACGCAACGGATTTCTGCGTTGGTGATATGAATTTCGTTGTCATGCATTCCATAGAAAAGATTCAGCAGCCCAAGCAGGGTGCTTCTTAAACGGATGAGAGGGGATGCAACGGAGATCTCTGCGCGTCAACGCGTTGGTAACGAATGCCGTCCATGAGTTCCGGGACGGTGCGACTCAAATCAGCTCAAGCGGTACATGCCTCCAGTATCCCCAGGATTGCTCAAGCGCCTCGCTTGTCGTCGCTTGTGTCGATGACAATACATGGATGGCGCTGCAAAAATAATTGCCATTTGTAGTGGGAACTTTCTAAAGTGAACTTTTTTTCGGGTCGCAGTTACCCAAGCAGCATGACGCCAGATGAACGGCGAGACGGATGCGGAAGCAGGTTCCGGCATGCGGTCTACGGTTTGAAATTTTGTTTTCGCGAAGCATCGACGAGGGACGTGAACAGCGCTTCGTGTCGGTAGCTGCGCGGGGAATCAGCGATGGAACAATCGAAAGGAAGTGTAATGAAATGTCTTCTGCTTTCTCTGCTGCTCATGCCTGCCATGGCATCGGCGGTGTCGGCCAACGTGGTACAACCGCCCGCGCCCAGCTTGGGGCAAGTGGTGGCGCCAGGTAACGCGGTCCCGCAGGCAGCTGTGGCGCTGCCGTTTGGCGCTGACGTCAAGGGTGTGGCGTCGATGGCGTTCGTGAGCGAGGCGCAGCCGCAGGCCGCGTCTTTGCCGCAGTGGGAAATCAAGGCCGGCGCCAGCTTGCGTTCAACGTTGGATCGTTGGTGCGAACGGGCGGGCTATCGTCTGGTCTGGAACGTCGATGGTGGTTATCGTGCGCAAGGCGACCTGACGGTCGAAGGCGATTTCGCCAAGGCGGTGATGGAGCTTTTTGGCGCAATCCGCCAGGACCTGCATCTGCATGTGGACATTACGAAGAACAAACTGGTGCTGGTTGCACGAGGAGAGAAATGATGCGCATCCGTGACAAAGCGCTGGTCGTAGGCGTGGTGTGCGCGCTGGCTGGCTGCGCTCCACTGCAATTGAATCAGCAACGGTCAGAGCAACTGACCCAGGAGTCGCGCGTGGCGATGCAGAAGAGCCCGGCAACCGATATCAACCCAGTCGCCGTGCTTGACAGCTCGATCTTGCCGGTGTTGACGGTTAAAGATGAGAGTAGCAGCTGGTGGCTGTCGAACAAGCGCGTCAAACTGTTGAACGACAAGCGCCGCACGCTCAATTTGACGGAAGTCGTCAGGATGTTCTTTGAGCAGGGCATCAATATCAGCTCCTCCATCCCGCTCGACAGCTACACTTATGCCGGCCTGGGCGTGCAGGATATGGATGCTGAAATGGCGTTGAGCAGCATCCTGGGCGCGGTCGGCCTGGATTATGAACTCGATGATATCGCGCATACAGTGCTGATCCGTCCCATGGCGACGCGCAGCTGGAAGATCAACCTGGGTGATCGCAAGACCTCGTTCAGCGCGCGTAGCGGTGCCGGTGGCGCCATCGCGTCAGCCGGCGACACTGGTGTGAGCGCGCAGAGCGGTCAGGGCAGCCTGGGTGGTACGGCGCAGGTGTCAGGACAGGGGCAGGGACAGCAGCTGGCGGGGCAGGCAACGGGGCAGGGCGTGTCCGCCGCTGACTCCAGCGGCGGCATGGGCGGGGCGTCGATCAACAACAACGACGATTTTTGGGCCAGCTTGAGGGCCGAGCTGAAGGATCGGATGGAGGTGCTGTTGCCCGGTGTCGCCACCGGCGCCGCCGAACTGGCGGGCCAGCAGCCGGGCGTGACGGTGCCGGCGCCATCGCCGCTTGGCCGGCTCGCTGGCGGCTTCACCGCGAACAGTACCAACCAGAGCGCTGATTTCTACACCAGGAAGCGTATCGGCACCTTCGCCGTCAACCCGGTGACTGGCTACGTGACGGTGCAGGCGCCGCGCTGGCTGTTGAACGACCTGGATAAATACATTCGCCGCATTCAAGTGGAAAACAGCTATCGCATCACCTTCGTGGGTGAAATGATACTGGTCACCAGCAACAACAGCAACAGCGAAGGCCTGGACATCAGCAGCTTCGGCCGCTTCGCCAGCAGCCGCTATGGCGTGGCTTTCTCTAACAATGCCTTGGGTGGCGTCACCGTCAACTTCCCGGAGGGCGGCGCCATCCCCTCGATCACCACCGGTGGCCAGTCGCTAGCTGGCACGCTGCTGGGCGTGCGTAGCCCGCTGGACGGCTTGCAGGTGTTCAACGCCTATCTGCAGAACTACGGCACGGTCAATATTGTCCAGCGGCCCATCCTGGTGACCAGCAACGGCGTGCCCGGCCATTTTTCCCGCACCAGCAGGAAATATTTTGTGCAGTACAGCCAGGTCGCCGCGGCCGGCACCACCGGCGCAGCAGCGGTCGGCACGCAGAACCAGCTGATTCCCTTCGACTTCGGGACCACGCTGACCATCAATGCGCACTACGATTCCGAGGCGCAGCTGATACGGGCCGGCATCATCCTGGACCAGGTGGTGCAGGCCGGCACGCAGACTGTCTCGCAACAGGTGTCCACCGGCGCTGGGACCCAGGCCGTGGGGCAGGAGATCCCGCTACCGGCGACCTTTAAATATCGCGGTGAAGTACCGCTGCGTGACGGCGATCTGATCGTGATCGGCGGCCAGTCGGAGGACCAGAGCAACTCGGCC
Organism: Rugamonas aquatica; assembly: GCF_009380215.1. Taxonomy (GTDB): domain Bacteria; phylum Pseudomonadota; class Gammaproteobacteria; order Burkholderiales; family Burkholderiaceae_D; genus Rugamonas; species Rugamonas aquatica_B. Next base: position 250,211 of record NZ_WHUG01000009.1, on the reverse strand, counting down.
GATGCCGGTGTCACCGGGCTGAAGAACGGTCCGCTGGGCGCCATCTTCGGCCAGAAGAACAGCACCAAAGAATCTGGTACGTATTACTTCGCACTGCGCGTGAAATTGACGAAGCACGAATGATGAAGCGCCACCAACAAACCGGCGTCACGCTGGTCGAATTGATCGTCGCCGTCATGGTGCTGGGGATCTTGTCGATCGCGGTGTCGCCCATCCTCAACAGCTATGTGGCCAGCATGCGCGGCAGCTATGCCCGGAAACAGGAGGTCAACAACCAGACCATCGGCATCGCCTTGTTGCAGTACGCGCATGACAGCACTGCGTTGGGCACGCTGCCGCCACCCTATACCGGCGCCGGTTATTCCTCGACGGTGTTCAACCCGCTCGATGCGTCCGCCGCTGGACTGGCGTTGGCCGGGGCGTTGACGCAGTCGGGCGTCAACCCCAGTGAGCTCAACGATGACAACTATCCGGCACACCGGGTCCGCGTCTATCAACGCGTCGATGGACTGGTGGCGGCCTGGCCCCTGTATTTTCAGTCGGGGCCGCAGGTGGTGCTGACCTACCAGTTCGGCGTGGTCTACATGAGCGCTTGTGAACGGACGGCGGCCTGCAATCCGAGCGCGGCGAGCGGGGTACCGGGCGACAGCGCGGCGCTCACCGCGACCAACTACGGCAACTGGAGCACGTCCGGCGGAGACTTGGCGCCGTTCTTCGTGTCGACGCTGCCGCTGCAGAAACAGATGCTGGCCAATACGGCGCAAAAACTCGACCGTATCCGTGACGCCATGTTGTCGTATTTCCGGGCCCAGCAGAACACCGCCTCAGGGAACGACCCGAGCAACTGGTGGCTGCCCAACCCCGGCACCATGACGGTGGCGCCGGCCAGCGTGCCCGCCAACCAGGGATGCCACGACGGCTGGTATGACTTGTCCAGCACGGATGTGCTGGCCGGCATCGGCCTGTCGAAGGAGGAGTACGGCACGACGGCCTGGGGCGGGGCCATCGAATATTGCCGCGACTATGACGCGGACGGAAGCAAGGCGGCCAATGCCGCCCCGCACTACGCCGCGCTCAGAATCAATCGCAACGTCTCGGCGGGCGACCGGCCCGATGCTGGCGTAGTGGGAAACAACCTGTTGTTGACTTTTTAAAACCTGAACCTTTTTGGAGATTGAAAATGCGTGGAACTTATAAGCGTCAAAGTGGTGTCACTCTGATCGAACTGATCATAGTGGTGGTGGTGGTGGGCCTGTTGGCCATCGTCGGAGCTAAATCGTTCAGCAATGCCGGCATCACCGACAGCGCCAAGGCGCAGGCGATGTACGAGGCGGCCAGCAAGCTGTCGCAGAACGCGGTCTTGCTGGCGCAGGCGGCCGGCACCTCATCGGACGCGACGGCCAGTACGCTGCCCGCCGGCGGCGCCGGCGCCACCACCCTGCTCGATGTGCTGACCGGCGGCCCGACCAAGGTCAGTACCAGCTATCCCAACGCCTGGGCGCAGGCTGGTATAACACCGCTGTCCGATGTGGCCCAAGGTGAGGGCGCCAACTACAAGATCTCGAACTTTGCCGTGACGATGGCCGGGGGCGGCGCGCAGCCGCACAGCTTCAAGTTTGACAACGTGCCCGACTCGGTGGTGGCGGCGCTGGTGGTCAAATTCGGCTCCGGCACCACGCCGGCCAACGCGGCGGCAACCGACACGACGAACGGCGTTGTCCAGTATGGCGCCTCTGCCGGCGGCCTGCGCAGTGTGACAATCTTCCGTCAGCTGTAAGCGGCTGCGGTTTCCTCCTCCGCCCGCGATGCCGCGGGCGGCCACCTACACTTGGGATAAACCATGAGACATGAATATGCAGGGCGTGCCGGACAAGGCGGCGCCTCCCTGGTCGAGCTGACGGGAATGGTGATGTTGCTGGTGCTGGGCGTGTGGTTCGCCAGCGTCGCGCTTCACGACGCTGAGTTGCTGGCGCAAATCACCGTGCCTGCGCCAGCAACCAGCGGCCGCAACGCCGATTACGGCATCGTCGGCTGGTCGGTGATGCGTGGTGGCGAGGCCAGCCCCGCCGCCGCCAACGCCGCGCTTTTGAGGCTACGGTAAGCATGTACGCCATCGTTGTTTCCGCGATGCTGTTGGCGCTGGCCTCGGCGCTGTCCGTGCAGGCCGGACAGAATTTTGATTTGATGCGCGCGTACCGGGCCAACGCCCAACGCACCCAGCTGGTGCTGTTGGCGGAACATCTGGAACAGTACTATCTGGAGCGCGGCGCCTACCCGGCCGAGCCGCCCGGAGGCGGCTTGGCGGCGCTGACGCAAACGCCAGGCTACGAACAGGTCCGGTCGCTGCTGTCCGCTTGGCAGGGGTATGCGCTCAGCGCGATGCTGACGGACGGCGTCTGGCGCTACCAGCGGATGGTGGCGTACGCGGTCGATCCATCCCAAGGCCGCAGCCGCGCCGACTATCTGGCCGTCAACGCGTGCGGCGCGGGCGGGTTTGCGACCGCGGCCAGCTGGTGTGGCGCTAGCAACAGCGTCTGGTTCCGCAAGGAGACGCGCCAGGGCATGAACGATGCCGTCAGCAACGAACGGGCGCGGCTGCGGCGCACCCTGCAAAAGCTGGGCGACTCCTATTCGTCGCAGGGGGCGTTCCCGGCCAGGGACCATGCCGGCATCGCGCTGGCCGCCGGCACCAGCTACACGCTGGCGGCGCTGGTCGGCTACGGCGGTGGCGCGGCCGGCTGTCGCGACGTGTATGTGTGGCGCGGCGTGCCGCTCGGTTGCGAGGATTTGTTTGACGCGTGGGGCGGGGCGGTGGGGCTGGCGTTCACGTCTGACCAGGCCGTCTCGTTGATCAGTGAAACACCGTTAGTGAATGCCGCAGGCACGCCGTTGGTGGTGGCCGCTGGCTTCACGATGTAGGGAAAGGACGATGAACGCTATGGAGTATGTCAATGTGGGGCACGAGGCGTCGGCGGCGCTCGCCCGCGAGTGGGGGTGGAGCGCGGCCAGTGGCGCGGTGCTGGAGCTGGCCGCGCTGGCCGTGCGCCTGAGGCGTTGCGGCGGTGGCGAGTCGCTGGTGGAGATGGGCTTGCTGGAGGCCGACGAGTTGCAACGCCGGCTGCAGCGCAAGCCGGCCGGCATTGGCGCGCTGGAGTGGCTGGGGCAAACCGATTCCGGCCTGCGCACCGCCGCGCAGAAGGCGCTGGCGCTGCGCGCCGGCCATGCGTATTACGAGTCGCTGGCATGGCTGACGCCACACCGGGCGATGCGTGACGGCCCGGTGCGGGCGGAGTGCGAGGAGTTCGACGCGGCGCTGATGCTGACCGATGACCAGCGCGCCGTACTGGTGTTTGCCACCTTCGCCGACCTGCGACGCCACGCCGAGGCGGAGCGCGGCGGCAGCGCTGCGCTGGCGCCATTGTCGGCCTTGGGCCCGCCCGAGCAAGTCCGCGCCGCGCGGCAGAGCGCCGGCGAAGGCGAAGGCGCGGAGGCGCATGCCGCCATCGCGCGCCAGTGGGGCTGGACGCTGGCGGGACGCGAGATCTTGGCGCTCGCCAGCCTCGCGGCCCGTTTGCGCCAGTGCGACGACGGCGAGGCGTTGGTGGAACTTGGGCTGCTGAGCAAAGTCCAGTTGGTCGCGTTACAGGAGCACAAGCCGAGCGGCATGCGCACGCTGGAGTGGTTCGCGCAGTCGGACCCCGGGGTGCGCTCGCAGATCGAGAAGGTCATGGCGCTGCGCACCAGCTACGCCTACTATGAGTCGCTGGATTTGCTGGCGCCGCATGCCGCCATGCAGGACCCGGCGGTGCTGGCCAAATGCTACGAGTTGGACGCCGCGCTGATGCTGATCGAGGATAAGACCGTGGTGCTGGTGTTTTCAGCCTATGGCGATATGCTGCGCTATGCCACGGGCGGCCTGGAAGAACGGATGAACGATGTCATCCGAAAAAATGCCGGACTGGGCGGTGCGGAAGACAATTTGTTGGTCGCGGTGGGCAAGCGTGACCATGTGATCGCCCGGCTGGCCATCGCCAAGGGCAAGGATGTACAGAGCGAAAGCAATATTGTGGCGATGTGGTATGGCGCCAACGCGGTCGACAAGGCCGAGCGGATGATGGCGCGCATCCTCGACCACGCGCTGTCCCACCAAGTGACGGACGTTGCCATTTCGCCCGAGCGCGGGGCTGGCTCGGTGGTCGAGATGCGCCGTCTGCGGGACATGGTACCGTGTCCGGTGGCCGAGCGCCTGTCAGTCGAGGAGGCCGGCAAGATCGTTGATTTCCTGCTGGCCAAGTCGGGGGCCAACCCCAACCTGGCCAAGGTGCGGGAACCGCGTGATGGCAACATCATCTACCGCTCGATCGCCGGCGACGCCGAGATGCGTCTGTCGTTCATTCCGATGAACCAGCCGGGCGAGTACCTGATGTCGGTCAGTATCCGGTTGATGGCGCGCACCGAGGCCACCATCCAGTTGGAGAGGTTGCAGCTCGACGCCAAGGTGCGGGCGCAGATCGCCGCCGCCGCCAAGATGAGCAAAGGTTTCATTCTGGTGGTGGGCGGTACCAATACGGGAAAAAGCACCACGGTGGGCGGCGCGCTGGAAGAAAACTACCGGCATTTCGGCCGTAGTCGCAAACGCCTGTCCCTGGAGAAGCCGGTCGAGCGTCTGCTGCGCGGGGTCACCCAGGTCAATGTGCCGGCCACCATGGAAGACGCGTTCGACCGCTACCTAGAGGCATTCAAACGGCATGACCCCGACGTCATTTTTGTCGGCGAGATCCTGGGCGCGGTGACCGCCAACGCGGCCGTCACGGCGGCCATCTCGGGCCACCTGGTGTTTTCCACCACGCACGCCAACGATGCCATGCTGGGCTACGACAGCGTGGCGCAGATGCTCGATCCAAACAAGCGCTACCAGTTCATCGAAGCGCTGTCGCTGATCGTCGCCCAGGACATGGTGCGCGATGTCTGCCCGCACTGCGGCAGCTTGCATGCGCCGACGCAGGAGGAGGCCGAGCTGTTCGCCGCCTACTGCGACTTTAAGAGCCTGGACGAGCCGCTGCCGGAGCGCACAATGCACATCACGCCCGGCGGCTGCAAGCATTGCGCCCACAGCGGCGTTGCCCATATCCTGCCCATAAATGAGGTTTTGCCAGTGACGCGGCGCGTCAAGAACGCCATGTTTGGCATGCTGGGCGGGGCTGTCATCGGCGCCGACGGAGAAAACCGGCGCGACGTCATTGCCGGCGCCCGCACCGCGACACTGTTCAGCTCGGCCATGGCGCTGGTGCGCGCAGGCCGCATTGAGTTAGGGGATGCGATCCAATGATGAATCTTAAGGAAATCCAGGCCGCCGCCGCCGCCCTGGGCAACCAGCTATCGGCGGGCGTGCCGGTGTTGGCGGCCACCGAGCGCATGGCGCGGTTTCAGCCGGCCTACGCGGCGTTTTGGCGCGAGGTGGCGCAGGGGGCCTCGGCCGGCCAGACGCTGTCGTCCTTCCTGGGTCGGGTATGGCCGGCCACGCTGGTGAGCGTGGTCCGGGCAGGGGAAGAGAGCGGCACGCTGCCGGTGGTGCTGGAGCGGATCGAAGCGACTGTCGAGTTGCAGCGGGAAATGTATAAGTTGATGAGCGAACTGGCGTATCCGGTCGGTTTCGGTGCGCTCGGTCTCGCGGTCTTTGTGTTTTTTATGGTGAAGGTGATCCCGGCGCTGTCGAGCTCACTGGGCGTGGGCAACCATGGTTTCGTGTTTGAGTTGTCGACCTGGATGAGCGGCATGGTGGCGCAGCATTGGCTGGGCATGCTGTTGGGCGGCGGCGGCCTGGCCGGCGCCGCCGCCTATTGGCTGTCGCAGGCCGACAACCGCAGCAAGGTGGCCGATCTGATGCTGAATGCGCCGGTGGTCGGCGACGCGCTGCGCCATATCGCGTTTGGCATCTGGGCGCACTACATGGCCCTGATGGACGCCACTGGCAGCATACCGGTGACGGAGGGACTCGATATGACCAGTGCGGCCCTGCCGCCGTCGCTGCGGGAGGGCATGCGCCGCATGTCGGTCGAGGCCGTAGTGCGCGGCCTCGGCGATGCTGCCGATCCCGACCGGCAGCCCGACGGTGACAGCCGCCGTACCTGGCCCTTCTACATCGGCAATGCCTTTCTGATTGCCGAAGAGACGGGACGGCTGGACGTTGAATTATTGCGGGCGGCGCGCGCCATGCTCAAGCACGGCAAGGAAAAACTCAAGGTGGCGCTGTGGTTTGCCAACGTGATCGCGCTGTTCGTCTCGGCGGTGTTGATCGTCGGGCCGCTGGCCGCATACTACATACAGCTCGGCATTGCGCTGGCTGATGCGATGAAAGGATAGAGAGATGGCTATGTTTGGCAAAGGCCGGCGCGTGCAGGCGCCTTGGTCGTTCGTATCGAGCAGTGCTCATCTGGCTGGCGTGGCGCGCAACAAGGCGCTGCTGGTTGGTGCGGCGGTGTTTGTCTCAGCGCGCGATGTGCCGGCCGCGGGGTATTTGAAACTGGTGCCGCGCAAGGGAGTCGAAGGGGTGGCAGGCTGGTTGGCCAAGGATCCACCCAGGGTACATGTGGCGGTGGACCAAGCGGTGGTGCAGGCTGCCGCCAAGGGGGTGCGTTTCGCCCTGGCGATTGACGCCTACCTGCGGTGGGGGCTGGCGAGCCGCGGCAAGGTGTTGTTGATCGGCGGCGCCGAAGGCCCCAGCGAGACCACGCTGGATGTTTTTGTGTTTGAGGAAGGCCGCTTTGTCGGCTATGAGAACAAGTCGCTGCCGGCGCGCAGCGTGCCGCACTTTCAGGCCATGCTGGCCTCGTTGCTGGACGATTACGCGCTGCAAAAACCCGGGTACAAGGTGGTCCAGGCGGCGCCGCTGGCGCCGTTCGGCGAGCATTTTCCGCAAATCGCCTACCTGGGCAGCGAGTTGTTCCACAAGCTGGTGTTCCGGCCCTTGGCCTTGCACGCACAGGAAAGGGGGGGCGGTCGTCTGACGCCAGCCGCGCTGGTGGCGGCCGGCGTGCTGGTCTGCGGCGGCGCCATCGGTAAAGGCTGGAGCGAATATCACGCCGCCACCACATTTTATGAGCGCGAGGTGGCCGATCCTATAGTCACCGGCAAAGGCGGGCTGAATAGCGGTTTGATCGATACGATCCAGCAGCGCCGCTTTTTTCTCGACGATGCGCGGGCCCAGGTATCGATGGTGGAAAAGGCGCGCAGCCTGGTGGTGGGCGTGGGCGGGATCGCGCAGTTGAAGATCATCGAAATCCGGCTGCCGGCCGCGGCGGCCTCCGCGACATCCGGCGCCGAGCGCCCGCCGGATGTGTGGCTGCGCGTATCGGTGCCGCTTGAGGCGCGCTCTGCGATGGAGCAGGGCAAGGCGCTGATGGAGCAGGTAGCGGCCAACACCGGCATGGACATGCGTCTGGCGCGCCAGGGGTGGTCGGACGATGGCAAGCGGCGTATTTTTATTTTGGAGGGGTTCAACCATGCATAAAGTGGCGAACCGCAGTTTGCTGTTGACCTTGCTGTCGCTGTCGCTGGCGCTGGTGCTGACGCAGGCCGGTCTCAAGGGGTACGCGACGCTGGCGGCGAAGGCAAAAGAGCAGAACGCCATCACTGATTCGGTGGTGCGTTGGAAGCATAGCTACCTGGCGTTGGCCGGCACACAGGAACGCTGGGGGAAAACCTATCGCGCCGCATCGACCATTCCAGACATGTTGTCGCTGGTGGCACTGATGGACTTGCCGGCCTATGGTTTGCGCGCCAGCACCGATACGCTGGTGCTCAAGACGGCCGAGCAGCTCAAGGCCAACAATATCGAGCTCGGGCTAACCAAGCTGTGCCTGGGCACGGCTGCGGAACATTTTGTGGTGGAGGCGGGCAGTTATGACGCGCTGTTACGTGGCCTCGACAAGCTTGCCCACCGGGCTGACGTGGTGGTCGATAACGTCAGCATCGTCGGCGAGAAAGAGGTGCCGCAGGCGAAGCTGGGCGAGTTGTGTCTTCTTTTCCGGAGCGAATAATGTTTAACAAGGCAAAACTGGGCAATTGGTCCGCCGTTCTCGTCGCGCTATATGCGTTGACCATCTTTGGCATCTGGTCGCTGGCCGAGTACGTCAACGTCAACCTGGCCGGGCTGCCCATCAAACGCATGGCCAGCAAGCAGGATGTGCAGACGGCGCTGGACGTCAAGAAACTCTTCCCCGTGTGGGTAGCCAGCAGTGAGCGCGGCGGCGAGGTCACGGCCGAGGGCTCGGTGGAGCAACTGTTCAAGGCGGCGCCGGCCGTTGCCGAGTCGCCGGCGCCAACGGCGCAACCAGACTACGCCGCGCTGCTGGCCAGTCGGCTGGTGCTGGACAGCATCACGGCGTCGGGGGCTTTTATCAATGGCAAATTTTACCGGGTTGGCGAGGGCGTCACGGATTTCGAGTATCCGCTGCACGGTAAACAAATCATCCCGGTGTTGGAGCGGCTGGGGCCGAAATCCGTGTTCATTGTACATGGCGCGCGCAGGATAGAACTTTCACTGTGAGGCCGGCATGCCTGACTGGGAGGATTTTAAATACGAGCACCCCGCGCTCTACCGCGGTGTGACGGCGGTGGCGATGGCGGTGCTTGTCAGCGCGATGGTGGTGGCGGTGCCGGACAACGACGCGACACGGGCCATGGGGTTAATGGCGCTGCGAGATCGCGGCCGCGCCGCCTGTGGTGCCATGTACTGGGAGACCAGGGCGGGCCTGGGGGCGGGCGTGGCGCTGTCGCCGCAGGTGCACTACGGTTTCGTGACCGGTGCCGATGGCGACGGTGCGGTGCTGATTTCGGTGCCGGAGAATCAGGTGTTTGTCGCGCGCAAGGTCAAACTGGCGAATATCCGCGTCACCGATTTGCAGGGCGAGGCGGCCCTGATCAAGGAAAAGCGGCAAATGGACGCTCGCGTCGAACTGTACGGCGACGCGGCGGTTATCTGGATCGAAGGCACACCCTTGAATCTGGCGCTGGTGAGCGCCGACATGGCGGTGCCCGACCCCAATCCCCCGACCAATATCGTGGATCGGGTTTTCGCAACACATCTTTGGAATAAAGTGAAAGGGAACAAAGAATGAAAAGCAAACTGACGGCGGCCTTGCTGGCCGCGCTGTGCTCAACGGGCGCATGGGCCGCCACTGGCCCTGCCTGGGCTTGGAGCGTCGGCAAGATCAGCAACAATGGCAGTGTGCAAGTACAGGCACTGAACGGTGGCGGCAGCTACGACATTGTCCAGAATCCCACCGGTGCGGTGGCAAAAGCCAATCAGAGCGCGATGACGCAACCACCGACCGTGATCGTCCAGTCCACTGGCAGCGCGCCGCCGTTCAATTACAAGGACGACTGCTGGGTTGTGAACACGGTGGCAGGGCGCTTTTTTGGCGCCGGCAAGGTCGATGCGGGAAAGTTTACCGGCCTGATGGCGCCGCTGAACGGGATGGCGGCCGCCACTGCGGGCAAGTCCTTGCTGTCGGCCATGCTGGCTCTGCAAATGGACATGTCCAATACGCAATCCGTACTGACCTACTGCGGCGCCGATGTCAACTGTTTGGGCGCTGGCGGCGATCCCATCGGTGTGGTGATGGCTATGCCCTTGGTCTCTTATGAAAAATGTTACCCCTGAGCTTGATTGACGCGATCCGCACCGGCCTCACGGGGCGGATCGCGCGTGGCCGGCGATGCCCTACTCACTGGGAGTGTCAAATGCTAGGAAAACTTGTATTGGCCACCGTTGCCGGGATAGGCCCGGTGGCACTGGCCACGCCCTTGGATTTATTGCAAACTCAGGCGCCACAACTGGCCAGGTTGTATGCCGCGTATCCGCAGTATGGTGACGGGCTGTCGCGCTACGCCGCAGGGCAGGGCTTCTCCCGTCCGGTCGAACGCTTGGCGACGGTGGTGCATGAGCTGATTCATATTGATTCAGCGGCGCACCAGGGCTATTACATCGATGGCGTGTACTATGAGCCCTACTTGGCCGCATCGGCGTGGCCATCGCTGCGCAACGAGGAAGTCGGACCATGGATGCGTGGCGATGAGAAAGGCAATATTTACTCGCTGTATATGCGAGCGACGCCGAAAAACACCCTGGGCAACGCACTGGACGAGGTCAATGCCTACGGTCAGGTGTTGCCGTTTGTTTGCCGTAACGAAGCGGACTCCGCCGATCGCCAGATCAGGAATTTGTTGGGGCAATTGTATGTGGTCGAGGCGTTCTTGCGCGTGGCGCGCATGGCGCGCCCCGAGGACTATCGGGCCTTGACGCGCCGCCACGCCAGTGCCGGCGCACTGAAAACCATCACTGGCCGCGCTTGGTATGCCTTGGTTGCCTGCGGCGTGCCGGCTGCGCAATTGCCCAATCAGGAAACGCGCTATCTTCTGGAGCGTATGGAATAGTCGTTCCAGGCCGCGCCCAGTCGGGTTGGCGCGGGCGCGTCGGCCAGTCGGTCGTCGCGCGGCGCGTCGGCCTGCCCCAGCGCATTGCCGATCACTTTGTCTACGTAGCTGAGCCGCCCTCCCGGCTCCGACTTGAAACCACGCGAAAAATTCCCACTGTAATAGCATGACAGCGCTGCGCGCAGGCCGACTTGCGCGTTGCTATAGCTTGCCCGCGCGGCCACAAAACATTCTTCCAGGATTTTTGCGCCGGCACCGATGTTGGCGCAGGCGTCGAACGCCGTCTGGCGCGTCAGACCGTATTTTTTAAAATTGTGCTTGTTGACCTGGGCATAGCCGACCGAATAGTTGTAGCCTTTACGTTCAAGCATCTCGGTCATCGCCAGCGCTTCGGGCAGGGAGCGCGGCTGGCGCGCCAACGGCGCCCCGACGACGCCGATGGCGTATTGGTTGAAGCCGGATTCGGTCTTGACCAGAGCGTGCATGGCCCTGACGTCGATTGCGGGGGCGCACTGCTGCGCCAAGTCGATGAATTCCATCGCGTACTCCGATGATGGGGATGAGCGCTTAACGCATCATTAGCAAGGCATTGATGTCTTCACGAACCAATACGTCCCGGGTGACGTCGAGTACATAGCGGAAGCCCCGGAAGAGTAACATCTCCCCAGATCGGTAACCTAGGGCCTGCGCACCGTAGATCTCGACAGGGGCATTGCTGGGCAAAGGACGGACTTGCAGAAGCTGTTGCAACGATAGTCGAAAGATGAGAGGTGTCGTCTGCATTTTGCGGTCTTTCTCAAAAAACAAGCTGATTTTCCGAAGCGGTGTTGGTGTGCGGTCCTGGCACCTGAATCGATCCGTTTGTAACAGGTGTCGCCGCCGCTATGCTATGAGTGACGCCAGGCTGCAAATAATTCAATTTGTGCGTTGACGATGCCGATCATGGTCCAAGGTCGATGCTACGACGGCCTACCACAATATCCCGTCCTGGATTTTCATCTGAGTCAAGCCGTGTGGTTCGTCCAGCCCATCGCGTAAATCAATTTCGATAGCGCGCGTCAGGGTGGACAGCGGGACGTCATGCTCGGTGTTGGCGAAAGGGTTTTTCATGTCATTGCCGATTTGCAGCAGCGCCAACAGCAGCACGCCAACGGCACCAGACCCCAGCGGCGTGAAGATGCCCAGCGACTCCACTAGTCCCAGTGGCAGCAATACGCAGAACAAGTGAGTGAAAAGCACAGGATAGACTGCGTATTGTTGGGGAAACGGCGTGTTTTTGATGCGCTCCATTCCCCCTTGCGCATTCGACAGCGTGCTCAGCGTCAGTGACACCGCTGCCAGTTTGACGCTGTCCATGCCGGATTGGTCTGCGACCAGCTCCGCTGTGCGGCCAAGGATGGCGTTGGGGACGTTGGCGACGCCTCGCAAGCGGTTGATCTCGCCCCGGGGCAGGCGTGGCGCTAACTCTGCCCATGGTGACTGACTGCGCAGGTGCAGGCGCAACGCGTGGACATAGGCGGCGTGCCGCAATACAAGATTTTTGCGTAGTGCGTCGGTTTCCGGTGGTAATAAAATTTTTATTTCACGTGCGAAGTTGCGCGAACTATTGACCATGGTACCCCATAGCGTACGTGCTTCCCACCAGCGTGAATATGCGGCGGTGTTGCGAAAACTGAGATAGATCGCAAGCGCTGAGCCGAGCAGTGATAAAGGCAGCGCGGGGAAGGTAAAGTGGTAGTGCACACGCAGATAAATCAGTGTCACCGCCAGGTCCCAGGCAAAGAATAATGCCAGCGGCCGTCCGATATAGTGAAGTAGATGCACTACGCGGACCCGGCCAGGCGCAATCACCGCGTCTCCGGCGGCAGGCCGCGCGCTTGCGCTGCGGAGATGGACTGGAAACTGCCGCTGGCGTCGTCGTATACCGTAACCGTGCCATGTTCAATATCGTAAACCCAGCCCTGCACGTTCAGGCGACCTTCCGCCAGACGCGCTGCGACTGCGGGATGGGTACGCAAATGCATCAGTTGCAGACGTATGTTTTCCTGGACGAGTGCGGTTGCCGTCGCGGCGCCGTCGAGTTTGCGCGTCAAGATGACGCTGCGCGCGGCTTCGGCATTGCGCAGCCAGGCTGTGACGGCGGGCATGTCTTGCGCGTTCGTGGTATTAGTCATCAATCCTTTCATGGCACCACAATCCGAGTGGCCGCAAATGACGATTTGACGGACGCTGAGCATCGCCACGGCGTATTCGATGACTGCCGAGACACCGCCCAGCATTTGACCGTAGCTCGGTACGATGTTCCCTATATTCCGGCACACGAACAGTTCCCCAGGCTGGGTCTGCGTAATCATTTCCGGCACCACCCGCGAATCGGCACAGGTGATGAACAATGTGTGTGGGGCTTGTCCTTGCGCCAGGCTTTTGAACAAGTCTCGGTTATTGGGAAATATATCGCGGGTAAATTCTTCTACGCCGCGCAGCAAGCTGCAAAGATCGCCGCCGCCGGTCGCGTTGTCGTTGTGATGCTCATTGGACATGAATGAAATCTTTCGTAAAACAGCGTGTTACGGTAAGCGCGCACCCCCGCAGGGGGCAAGCGGCAAAAGGAGGGGCTTGCTGTGGGCATGGGTAACTCAGGCCATCAAATGGTTCACGGCGCCGCCTGGAGTCCTAAGGGCGAAAATTTCTAATGCGAAACAGTTTTACTTCCGGCGTTACTCATCGTGAGAGCAATCGCATCGCGCGCTCGTAACTTAATATCGATCTTTTTATGGAGGCAACAATATGATCACCCACATGCAGTGGCAGGCTGTTGTACTGGAATTTTGTACGCTGAAGAACTTGCCGTCTCCGCAAAATCTGCTGGAAAACGGTTTGCTGACCATTGATGACATGCCGGCTGCTCTACTGTTTGATGAGGATGAGATTAGTAATATCACCATACGCTTTGATTTGGGTGAAATGCCGCTGGGCAGAAAAGCTCAGATATGCGAAGTACTGCTGATGAGTAATTTCGAAAGTGAACGTGGTGAATTTATCTGGGCCTTGGAGCCTCAGAGCTCGCGCGTGGTCTGCAGCTACCAGGTTCCCGTGCCCCAAGGCACTAATGGGGCGCAGCTTGCCGAAGCTTTGGAGGTCGCAGCCGGGGAAACAAAGAATATGTGGTTGCATGTGCTCTCTGCATTCGACCTGAGCCAGCAAGAGCTGGTGTGACAATATCAGTATCGGTTAACAGTTTTCCGTCGAATTCAACATCAATAGAGGGTGTCATGGGATTAACAATCAGCAGTCGCGGTAGTATGCCGTTTCAGATCAGGTCTACTTCTGTTCCTACAGGGCAGGCGCAGACGGAGCTGGTCAGCGCTTTCCAGCACGGGGACGCGGGCACATCTATTTTTGGGAGGAAGTCGGATCTGCTTGTTCCCAAGCCGGTTGGGGGCAAGCGTGGGGGCAAGGTAACGCAGGCAGCGCCTCCGTCCTCGGCTGAAGTAAGGGAGAAAAAACAGCGGTCTGAGGCAAAGCGCAACGCCTTGCAAGGCGCGAAGACCATCGTGCAGGCGCTTAAATGGACAGTGGGCCTGGCACTGTCATCTGTGTTAACCCCTCTTGGTGTTCTTGTAGGCCTTTTGGTGGGGGCGGTGGCGTTGCCCTTTGGAGATTTAAGTGTCATGGAGAAGACAGTGCCGTTCGGCGCGAAAGTAGGGCTTGCGCCGTACGAGGGCTTGGCCAAGCTGGAAAGCTACATTGCCGGGCATTTGAAAAGTGCGACGACTGACGGCGATAACGGAGCTGTGCCAACAGAGACGGCGAAGTAAGGCTGGCTAGTGCGTGAGCTATGTCGAGGGACCTGGGGGGGGCGCAGCAACTGATCCAGCACTCCCAGGTGATTACGTCGTGCACCAAGCACATGCTCCAGCGCCGGATGGCTTTATATCAGCAGACCACGAAGACGGTTGCTTGCCGGGAGGATTTGGTCAGCCTGGTCGTCGTCAAAGCCGCATAACATGGTCAGTTTCGCCAACTGCAATCAGTGCCCGCAGTCTCGTAAGCGGCGCGTGCAAGGTCTCCGACGACCTGCGCGACTTGGGAAAACGATGCAGCATCAATCTCTTCACCGCATCATGCGCTCGGCAGCCCCGCGCTTGCAGACCTGATACGGCAAGCACCAATGGCAAGGCGGTGGTGCGCCATTCAATCCTCTCTCATGAGGTGAGCGATTCTAGCGAATTGACTCGCAATATTGCTTTTAATAACAGAATACTTTTGAATTTTAGTAAGTTCTTTGGCGGTTTTTTCAAGGACGGTCAACGCCTGCAATCGTAGTTCTTTCTTTTCGTTCGAGGTCTGGGAGCTCTGAATTTTTTCTAACACGTTGAGAATGTGCAGGAGCTCTGCTCGCACCCAGTTCAGCGCGTGCAACGCCTTAATGGTATGAAAAGGGCTGCAAGCCCAAGCCCACAGGAGCTGATGAGGGGATGTCTTTTGCGTACGATCAAGTCGGCTCAGACCCGCGACAATATCCATGCTTGCATCTATTCTCGCCGCGATTTCAGGATTCGTTACCCGGGGTGGGCTCGGGGCGTTATTCCAGGATGCGGGGCCTGTCCCGATGGCTTTTGCATGCGGGACATTCATCCCCCATGGTTCGGAGTTCTGGTGCGCCGGCACGTAAGTCAGTAAAAGGGAGTCAGTCATGAATAGTCCATCCTGAATAATTCAAAGAACAGCGGTGACTTGGCGCAGCAGTCGCTGGTCGTGTAACTGGCATAGCTGGCGCCATATTGACCAAGCGGTAATCAGGATAAAAAGATGCCGCAGTTTTCGCAGGATCATGCATAGGTTGTGGTCACCGCCATCAACCGCGCATTGAAGGCGTCACCGTCCGCGCCCTGGAGCCAGTTGCGCCGTAGTTTGCCGTCGTTCTTCATGTGTCCGATCGCCGGTTCGATGGCGCTGCGCAGACGCATCTGTGATGCCAAGTTTGGGTTGGTGGAAGGCCTTCGTCCCCGCTTGCACTTCGGCACCGCGATAGCCCAGATCGACAAACACTTATCGGCTGCTGTGTCAGGGATGGGTAACCGTAGCGCCCCAAGAGTTCACCATTGTCTTTTTTATACCTAGATGCGATTTGTTGCGTGCGCGGGAGGTCGACGAATGTTCGGGTGTCCGCCACTTTACTGCGTTGTGGCGGGCTGTCCCGTAGCGACAGCATTGGGGGATCCAATCTTGCATGATCAGCACTGCCGGCGAACTCTTTGGGTTGCACTTCGTGGCGCTGATGAGGCACATTGATTTATCAGTTCCTTCTGGGAGTACATCGCAACACAGGCCATGGGCGGCTTGTCCCGAGCCGTCCTCGGAGCTGTCATTATTGGAAGTGAATTTTGCGGCTGATGATGTCGGTAACGTTCAGCGTCGTATTGGGACTGCGCATGTAGATCAGATAAGCGTCCTGACCGGAAATCGTACTGGTATCGCCCAAAATGAATGGATAGTACGCCTTGTGCAGCACGGGTGTGGTTGACTCCGTAAAGAAGGTGATCGCTGGCCCCCAGTGCACTGCATCGACGCTAAAAGCAGCGTTGATCTGCTGGTCGTGTCCATCCACCATCCACATAAAGATGTACTGTTTCAGATAGTTGTTGTAGGTCAGGCTACCTGCGGTGATAAAGGCGTTGGGAAGGCCAGGTAAGGGTGATAGAGCTGGTGGCGGGGCATTGACGTCGATGCGCTGAGTAAACGCCCCCTTATAATATCCGTACCAGGTGCCGGGCATTGCTTTGGGGTCGTAGGAAACGTATGCGGTGACGTGGCCGGTATAGCTGGTTTTACCGTTCGAGCTGGCGGCTGTGGCGCCATAACCGAGCCAGCGCTGGTTGGATGCGTCCCATATAACCGTATACATATTGAGTCCCCCGAATATCTTCGTTGGCGCGGAAGGGACCGTGTTTTTTGAGGAGGCCACGATGGGGCCATAGTTGGTCCATGTGATACCATCGTCCTGAGATGTTAGCAACAGGGTCGAATACCATTCACCAATGTCGCCGTTGGCGAATTGATGGCTCTCCGCGTGCGCGGTGGCGACAATCGTACCGTCCGATGTGCGCGTGGCCGATTGCATCCAGATCCCGTTCGCGGCGGGGCCGGTTGCCCAGCTATGATCGACGCCCGGCGCGTAAATCATGGTATTCATAATGGTTTGGCTGTTTTTAGGCTGAACCAGGTGGAACAGGTCGGGGCCGGAATATCGTTGGGGCTTCGCGGCTGCCCAAAACGCGATGTAGCCCGTGCCATCTTTGTTGGGCAGCCAAGGCCAAATGGAATCGTTGATATAGTAGGTGGGGCTGTAGAAGTCGTGACTGGTGCTACCCGCAGTGGGAACTACGACGTCCTGGCCTACGTTAAAGATGGGCGTAGGAAGGGGGGTGATCGTGATCTGCAGCACGGTTGATGCGGAGCCGGCGTCGTTGGTGGCCGTCACAGTGTAGGTCTGGGCACCCGCGGCGGTAGTCGGGGTACCGCTGATGACACCGCTCACCGGGTCCAACATCAGCCCCGTAGGAAGCGTTGGCGACACGGTGTAGCTCGTGACCGGACTGCCCGAACTGCTTGGTGTATTAGATGGTATCGCCCTATATGGTGGAGCGACGATTATTGTGTTTGCATAACTCAATTGGACCGGCGGCTGCAGGCGTTTATTGATCGTGATATTCATGCTGGCCGCAGCATAGCCTGCCGCATTGCTGCCAACTACCGTATAGGATTGTGCGGTGGCGGCAACCGACGGCACGCCGCTGATTACCCCGCTTACTGGGTCCAGCGTCAAGCCGGATGGCAACGCGGGCGATACGCGATATTGCTCGATGGGGCCGCCTGAGCTTTGGGGCGGACTCGGTGCGATTTCCTGGCCTTGCGTGGCAATAATTGACAACGATGCATAGCTCAAATGAGCCGGAGGCTGCAATTGCGCATCGATACCGATGCCGAGGATAGCCTGGGCTGAGCCGGCGGCGTTTCTGGCAGTTATTGTGTAGCGCTGTGTAGCGGTTGCAAAGATGGGCGTACCGCTGATGGCCCCGCTGAGGGGATCTAGCGTCAGCCCTGTTGGCAAGCTTGGCGATATGTTGTAGCTGGTGACCGCGCCGCCTGAGCTCTTAGGCGTTATCGGTGTTATCGCCTGATTCTGCGTGGCGAAGAATTCCATCGTGCTATAGATTAAATCGCCTGGTGGTTTCAATTGTTCACTTACGCCAATACTCAGGGCGATCTGGGTGGCGCCAGCGGCATTGCTGGCGGTGACGGTAAACGGTTGCGAAGCTAACGGCACCGTCGGTATGCCGCTGATTACACCAGTCGTTGGGTTGAGTGTGAGTCCTGCGGGTAAGGCGGGGGTGATAGCGTAGCTCGTCACCGCGCCGCCAGAGCTGCGGGGGATGTTCGGCGCGATGGTCACATTTTGCGTGGCGATAATGGACACACTGGTATAGGCCAATTGACCAGGCGGCTGGAGTTGTTCGCTGATGGCGATGTTCAGATTGATTTGAGTAGTACCTGCGCTGTTGCTCGCTATTACCGAGTACAGTTGCGAAGCCGAAGGCATGGACGGTGTGCCGCTAATCAGTCCACTTGACGTATCCAGCACCAGACCTGCGGGTAAGGGGGGCGACACACTGTAGCTTGTGGCCACGCCGCCCGAGTTGCTGGGGGCCATAGACGGCATGGCTTGGTTTTGTGTGGCAATGATAGACAGTGTTCTATAGGTCAAATTGCTTGGCGGCTGCAGCTGCTCGGTCACGCTGATGCTGATAGTGGATTCGGCGGTGCCTGTACTGTTGGTAGCGATGATAGTGTACGCCTGCAAAGGGGAGGTAACCGCCGGTGTGCCCTTGATAATGCCGCTGAGCACATCCAGGCTCATTCCCTCCGGCAAGGTGGGCGACACGCTATAGTTTGCCACCAGACCGCCCGAGTTGCTTGGGACATCCGGGGAAATCGCTTGGTTCTGAAGAGCGACGATTGCTGCAGTCGGGTAGAGCAAATTGCTCGGGGGCAGAAGGTGGTTGTCGGTGGAAGGGGGGGGGGCTGGGACATCGTTGCTTGCATTACCCCCGCAGGCTTGAAGGCACAAGCCTGTGATGCAGATTAGTAAAGATACGAAAGATGATTTGGCTTGCTTCATTTGCTTCCTCCAGTCCAGCGGATCGCAGTGAGCGATACATGCGTTTAATTTTTTGAACGATTGGTGTCCGACAGCTTGCGCATCAAGCTCAGTTGTTGTCTCAGGGCGTATAAGTAACGGCGACAAACCCACGAGGCGGCGCTTCATTGATATTTCAAAAATCAATGTGTTGTTATCGATTGGTAACACTCTGCTGACTTCAGTTCCGTTACTGATCGTGCGAGGTTGATCCTGAGGCAGCAGAAGATATGCGGGGGAGCGAGCAACCGGGGAACTAGCAATGACAGCGTGTTACCCACGCTTTAATTGCTAATTCTCCTTCATCCAATGAATGTTTCGACTTGCTTTGCCGCGGGCGCGTCTGAGCCGCGGGTTGGTAACGATGACGAGCTGTCTTGGATCGCGTTCCGCGACTCCCCTTTAGGCCAGCGTTGCCGCTCATCTGAACTGAAGGACGACACCGGGTTGTCGCCGGCCCTCGCTGACCACTATGCGGCGGTCGTCGCTCGGTATTGGGAGCTTGGTTTGCTACGTGGTAAGCTTGATCAGCGAGCACCCTTGTACGTTCTCGACGCAAGCGACGGCTGTGGCCGCAGAGCCTGGTTGATTCACAAGCAGCTAATGGCGCGTCTTGAGCAGACTCCGGGCTTGGCTGGCCGCTGTCGCTATATTATTTTTAGCTCACACGCGGACGAGCTGGAACCGATAGAACGGCATCCATATTTCGCGGCGCAGATCCGCAGCGGCCGGGTTGATACCGCTCTGTGGGACATCGAGCAAGGTGAGCGCTGCCGGCTGCGCCATGGTGCGGCCGCGCTTGGACCCATGCGCAATCCGCCTGTCGTGCTGGCGCATGACCTCCTTGGGCGCCTGTCGCGCGAATTATATTCTCTCCACTACGGCAAGATATTCTCCACCCGGATGCGCTATATTGGTCCGGGGCGCCTGCGGGCACCTTCCATCGCCTACGAATGGCTGCCGGAAGCGCTGGCGGACTTGCCATCGGCCCAGATGAAGCTGCTGAGACATTATCTGGGCTGCGTCAACTCGGTACAATTGATGATGCCCACTGGTGCCTTACGCGCCAGCGACCACCTTGCAAACCTCTGCTGTGGCAGATATCTATTGCTGGCTCGAGGCAGTGGCTCCGCCCACCTTCGGCAGATGCATGCGGTGGCGGAGCCGTTGCCGGCGCGCCCGGCGGAGCTTGGGCGGGCAGCGCGGCGTATCAATTATCACGTGTTGGCCCGCTATCTACGCGAGGAGGGATGCCAAGTCTGGCATGCGCAGACGGGACAGGCGCCGGTGCTGACCTTGGCGCTCGGGCCGGGCGAATCTGGCGCCACTTTTTCGGCGTTGCCGCAGCTGGCCGCGCTACTGTCAGCGGCTGATTTGGTGGACAACGGCTGGTTGGCGAAGTCCAGTGATGCCTGGAGCATACCGCAGGTATTGTGTCTATTGCGGCAGGCGCGCTTCGATCCTGCGGTGTTCCACGTATTGTTCCCCGTGCTTGACGGTAAATTGACACGCAACGACGATGATTGGCCGCATGATTGGAGGCAGGCCTTGAGTGCGCTGTGGGGTCAATGTTTTCAAGGCGAGCCAGGCGCACCTTTGCTGATCCGTCGCCTGGTAGCGCTCGCTATGCGTATCGGCTATTGGGGCTTGGCGCGCGAGATGCTCGAAAATCTGCATCAGTGGTATGGTGGCGCTGCCGGCGATGCATATCTGCTGGCATGTTGTGAGGCGCAGACTGGTCGGCTGACACAGGCGCTGGCTTATTTGTTACGGGCGCGCGCCTTGGCGCCAGAGTGCGGACACTACAGCCAGGCGCACGCGGCGCTGGAGCGTCGACAGCAAGAGCGGCGCGGGCGAGCGGGCGCGGTCCTGGACGGCATTGCCGATGGCGAGTTGGTACTTGAATTGCTTGGGCCGGAGCATGCGCCAGCGTTCCTGCATCACTATCGCGATGCACAGATAGGCGTGATGGCGGGCTTGCCACCGATGGGGACTGAAGCTGAGGTGCGCAGCTGGATCGATAGCAAGGCGCTTGCACCTGGCCGGGCGATGTTTGCGGTGATGCATCGTGACTGGGGGTTCGTCGGGATGACTGCCCTGGATTTTGCTGCGGCCACCGGTTTGTTTTATTTCTGGATTGGCAGCGATTTCCAGGGCCAGGGTGTTGGCAAGCGCGCTGCGGCCCTGTTGTGCGATAAGGCCTCTGTGCTGGGGGTGAAGCAGTTGTTCACCACCGTATTCGAAGACAATGCGCGCTCCCGCGCCGCGCTGTTGCGCAGCGGCTTCAGGCCGATGACGCGGCGTGCGAATGCCCCCTACGATGCCCTGTTGTTCTATCGTCGCTGTGCCAGTGATGTGGATGAGTCGCTGACCATCGAGCACATTGCCGCGTTCTGCCGGGTGTTCCCGGTGGAGTTTGATTTTGGTACCGAGCAAACGGCGTCAGGCGAAGCGGTCGCGGCCTGATCCTTTCCATTGCAGTCGGAAGCGGGCGTTCACTCCCCTCCGAGCCTCGACCTCAAACGCGACTTCTTCACGTTGCCGACGCGGCTAGGAGAGTTGATGCGACAAGCGAGAGCCCGGAATCCGTTCGAGCGCGAGGTATGGCAACGAGAGCTGGCTACGTTTGCTTTTTCAGGTTCGCAGTGGAAGCGCTGCTAGTCTTTGCACCATCGACGACGCTAGCCCTGAAAGGTGAAAGAACCCATTTGAATATCAGGCTAATCGTTTCTCTTATCACGCTGCCAGCGCTCTTGCTACCCGGCGTTAGCGCCAGAAGCTGGCGCGCCTCTTGAGTGTCTTTCAATGTTAAAAAACTTCTCCATTCCTGAAGATAATGGTTAAAACAGGCGGCGGTGCGGCGCGGGTGCTTCAAGATGTCGCTGCGTTTATCGTTTGTTGCCGTGATCATTGCCAGATCTGACAGATAGGTTAGGATGGCGTCGTGGATGTCGGTGGTGGTGACCGTCGCGTCGACACTCTCCTGTTTCTTCAGCATATACTCAGCCATTTCGTACACGCCGTCACGATAGCATTTGTAGCGATAGCTATCCTGGATGGCGCCGCATATGTGGTCCGCTTGTGCGTTTCCCCCGGTGTTGATGTGGTGCTTCGGGATGCAGGTTTGCTGCGGCATATCGTAAAGATCTCTTTCTTCTATCTTTTGAGTGGTTGTCATCATTTTGTCCGGCACTGAGTGAACGAATAGTTCATGTGCCAACATGCCAAGGACCCTGCCCAAGTTTTGTCCTGTGAAAAACCACGGGGACAGGCGGACTTCCAGTCGATCCCCCTTCTCACGCACGCAGGCTATTGCCGGAGAATGTTCAAGAATAATCCAGATTGGCAGGCCAAATTTTTTCCGATAGCGTTTAAGGGACGAGATCCCGCCTAAAACAGCGAGTATGTTGTCTTTCTTTATGCGGTGGTCCAATTTGTGCCCACTCAGATTGGTAAAGATGATCTCGCCCATGGGGACGTTATTGTCTTCATTGGCGGGCAATGTTGCCGTTGGTGGAGCGACGTTTCCAATGTGGGAGGGCGGTTGTGACTGCGGGGCGGTGGGCATCGTCTGCAGCCATATGTCACTCGAGCTGTGAGGGACGTGTGCACAAGTGGCTGCGCCAACTGCCAGACGTCGCCCTGGAAAGGGGGCGGGCGTTGCAGGCTGAGATGCGGAGTTCATGATGTCAGTGTCGGCTAGCGGGGGCGCGATGCGGTGTGTAGAGATGTTCATATAAACTCCTTTCGGTATGTTTTGGTTTTTTTGGTTTTTAATTTAACGGTGAAAGGCGCCCCTCAATTGCCGCGCCGTTAGTGTTTCTAGAGGAGCTTAGTAACCGCTTCGGACCACTGAGTTCATTAGCGAAAGGTCGACTTGATGGTGAACTATTTCCGCTCTATGGTTACCGAGTTTTGACCATGGCAGTAGCTCGTGTAACTGAGCGCGGGATGCGGAAATTTAATCCATCAATAATTAGAAAGCATACTATGAACAACGCAAACGCTGCGGGCCAGCGCCGGCTAAGTCTATCGGCGAATTGGGTATCGGGTTCCTCGACCACTACGTGCCTAGCTGCCTTGGCAAGTGACGCGTCTGGTCAGGTGCGCCATCCGCCGAGACAGCGCTTAAGCCTGTCGCTGCCGCCGCGCGGCGACTATGATGCGCCGACCAACAGCGTCCCATGTGCTCCATCATCGCGCGCTGTTGTCGAGCCTCCTCCTGCGTCACCCTCCACGCCACCAGGCTATGTGGCGCCGGCTGCAGCCGCGTCCACATCCACGACGCCGTCTGCAACCCAATATGTTGAAGAAGGTTACCGGTTCACATCGCAAGAAGATGCCAAGCGCCTTCGTCACTCTCTCTTTTACGTGAAACAACCGGGGATGGTGTTGAGCCCGCTGAACTGGCCGAGATTCTTCCTGTACTTGAT
This sequence comes from Rugamonas aquatica, assembly GCF_009380215.1. Lineage (GTDB taxonomy): Bacteria > Pseudomonadota > Gammaproteobacteria > Burkholderiales > Burkholderiaceae_D > Rugamonas > Rugamonas aquatica_B. Next base: position 227,141 of record NZ_WHUG01000009.1, on the reverse strand, counting down.
CGGAGGCCGGCCGCAGTTTTCCGCCGACGTGCGACGTGCGTTTGATAGCGAGTCCGAGGGCGGCATTGTTGGCACTATCGATGGCCTGGATGACCTAATTGCTCTCCTCAACGCCAGCCGTTTGCCAGAGCGCGCGACGGCCGCGCTGCAAGCAGGGCTTTATCCCGTAGCTCTACCGCTGGTAAACTTTGGAGCGGTCGGCGCGCGCGCCGAGTTCCGTGAGGTGCGTGCGGCATATAGGGAAAACACAAAAAAACTGACCGAACTGAGGACGGAATTATTGGCGCATGCGGACGTGCGGGCGATGGATAATGGATTCCTGTCGTCGGCGACTACGCCTACGGAATTCGGCCTCCGGCTGGTTGCTGTGTTGAAGGCGCGCAGTCAGCCAGTCGAAGCTGATCTGCTGGGGCTTGTGGTTCAATACCGGGCATTGTTGGCGCTGCGCATCGCCAACGCATTGGCTCTTGGCGCTGCGCCAGCCGCGCTGGTGGGCGCGCATGGAATGTTGGCAAGCATTGTGGCTTGTGAGGGGACGGCGCTAGCCGCCGCAATTGGTGGCGCTGGTTCGCAGGTGGCCGCTGCGACCATCATGATGGTGGGAAATTTTGTCATGGGCGGCGCGCAGGTGGCAATGGCTGTGTACGGCCTGGTCGGCGTGGTCCGAGCGATAGTAGCGCACGGCGTACTACGTAAACAGGCGGCCAGTATTGTTGCGTCAAAGTCGATTCAGCCAGCGACGCAAAATGCGCTGCTGGTTGAAAACCGCGTACAGAAACGATTGAATCTGGCCATCGGCCTAGCCAATGCCGGCCTTGCTGGCGGACAGGCACTGATGTTGGCCGGAGGGGCGATTTTCGGTTTGGGCGTGCCATTTTTGATTGCTGGCTCTGTACTGACCATCGCATCCATTGTCGTAAAACTCGTAGCTCAGAATGCTTACGACAAGCGCTTCGCCTATGATCTTAACAATGCTGAACAGGCGCGGCGAGGCACTGGGAGGCCATCCGTAGCTAATCTGGAGCAGCTTCGCGATAAGTCGTTGCGCGCCGGGGTTTGGCGTGAAGTATTTACGACGGCGCAACGTGTCAAAGAACGCTACGGCACCAAGTCCCTGGAAGTGCAAAAGCAGCGATTGTTGCATGAATTGAATGCTATATATTCAACGCACGATCCTCGCCGAGTCCTGTACCAGGAGGTGTACGAGTCAGCTCAAGAACTGTTGAACGCCTGCATGGAGAGTGGGGTCACTTGGGTCGCCAGTTACATTGCCTTGTCAGGTCCGGAAAATTCTGAGAACTCCGCGGTCAAACTGAGGCAATTCGAAGATTTGGCGCCCAAAGACCGAATTGCCAAGTTGTTCAGTTGGGCGATCGAGCGTAGGATCGACGGCGAGTTGTCGCAGGAGGTTGTTCGTCAACTTGTGGTTTCAGTGGCGGGTTTGAAGAATCGCAGTGGGCATCGCTACGATAAATATCTGCAACGTATCAGGTTCTGGGAGCAGCGAAGATTTTTATGGGATAAGCGCAAGACCGCATACAACTTCGATGTGGACACGTTTATAAATGACATCGAGAGTAAGGCGGCCGAAGTCGTGGAGCTTGAGCATATCGTCTATCGGGCGCTAGAGAAAACAGTAGCAAAGGCTTATGCCCAGAGTCAGCGTTCCGAGCTGGCGGCAATTCACGCAAACCTGGTGTCAATTACCGCAGGCGATGCACTCGCAGCCGACCTCGCCGATAGTCGTGTTTAATGCAAGCGTTCCTCTTTTGCCAGTCAGGTGTCCAGTTTGTGCCGGCAGTGCAGCAAACCGATTTCCGGCTGCGGTTACCCATGCTATGGGGAGGCTTGCACAGCTAGGCAAACTGTTAATACCGATCACATTACATGAAAGAAAAAAATGTTTCTTATTCGTCGCTGTTTTGGATTCCGCGAACCAAGCGTGAATTTTTCGACCATCAACTCTACCCCCGACACGACTGCATCGCCAGCAAATAGGGGCTGGCTAAAGGGGCGAACCTTCCAGGCGTTGTGTTGTTTTTTTAGGCGCAAACCTACCGTGGATGCCGAGTCTGTAAAGCAGCGCATTATCCTGGCTGAGAAAAACGTTAGGGCGGTGCTCGCACCTTCGAATGACAACGCAGTCCCTAACAACAAACTGAATCCGAGTAAAGCGGTTAAGACTCTGTTTGCAGAACTGCAGGGGTGTATGGATAAATTACTTATACTCGGCAAGAGGGCTCAGACCTCGGGGGAATATAGTGAGATCTGGGAACTGGATGAGAAAGTACTAAAATTGATGCGTGAGCTGAAAGAGGATGTTGTAGATCAGAGCTCGCTTCCGGTAAGCAAGTGGCAGGACCTAGTCGCGGTTTGGCAGTGCAAGTTCCAGCGCATGTTAGTTCGTTTGGACGAACGCTGCGTATATTGGATCGAGCTTTATTATAAAGGCGGGAATGAGCGTATGCGTGCTTTCAATAACGCTGTGGGAATCGCGCAGTGGATAGTCGACCACGATTCAGGGAAGCAAGCACAGGAGATGTCTGGCTTCGCTAAGGGAAGCACATTCCCTCGGTTAGTCCAACTGAAAGCAAAGTTGGAAGAAGAAGAAGAACGAGCCGAACTAGGTGTTTCCGCCCATCGGCTGCAAATGAAACCTATGTCTTTGCGACCATATCGCTTAGCCAAAGATAAATATACAGCATTGGAGGACGCTTTTAAGCGCACTTACCATGATAATCTCCCCAGCAAATGATCGCGTTTAAAAGTAGAATTTTCCAAACTCAGATTTTTGAAAGTTCTGCATGAAGACGTCCTGTTTTACCGATAGCCAGATTATCTCCATCCTCAAGCAAGCCGAGGGCGGCTCGCCAGTCGCTGAATTGTGCCGCGAGCAAGACATCAGCAACGCCACGCTCTACAAGTGGCGCTCCGAGTTCAGCGGCATGGATGCCTCGCTGATGGCCCGGATGTAGGAGCTGAAGATGAAAATCGTCGCTTGAAAAAGATGTATGCCGAGGAGCGCCTGAAGGCCGAGATCGTTGCGGAAGCTTTGGCAAAAAAGTAGTGAAGCCATCTCACAGACGTGAGATGGCGCGTCACTACGTTGAGGCAGGCCGCATGAGCGTCAAGGTCGCTTGTCTGGCATTCGGCATGAGCCAAACCTGCTATCGCTAAGAAGCCAAGCTGAACGCGGAGAACGAGGTCATTGCCGATTGGCTGGTGCGCCGGACCACCAGCCAGCGTAACTGGGGCTTGGGACTGTGCTTCCTGTACCTGCGCAACGTGAAGTCGTTCAGTTGGAGCCACAAGCGCGTCTACCGGATTTATCGCGAACTGGAGCTGAGCCTGCGGATCAAGCCGCGGCATCGCTTGGTACGGGAAAAACCGTTGCCGTTGGCAGTGCCCACGAAGATCAACCAGACCTGGTCGATGGACTTCATGCACAACCAACTCGCTGATGGCCGCAGCATCCGTTTGTTCAACGTGATCGACGACCACAACCGCGAAGGACTCGGTATCGAGGTCGACTTTTCGCTGCCCTCTGAACGGGTGATCCGATCGCTCGACAGGATCATTGAGTGGCGAAGCAAACCACTGGTCATTCGTTGCGATAACGGCCCCGAGTACATCAGCGCTGTGACGCCGGCCTGAGCCGCCAAGCACGGCATTCGCATTGACTTCATCCAGCCTGGACAGCCGCGGCAGAACGCCTATGTCGAGCGCTATAACCGCACGGTGCACGATTGGTTGGCCCATCACCTGTTCGACACGCTCGATGAGATCCAGTATTTTGCAACCCGATGGCTGTGGACTTACAATCACGACCGGCCGAACATGGCACTTGGCGGCATCACCCCAAAACAGAAGCTTGCCTTGGCCGCCTATCTGTTTAGTTCCGTGCGATCATATTCCTCGTCGCAGCTGGCCTTTGTTTCGTGCTAAGGCTATGCTGGACGAATTGATCGCGGAGTTGGCGCCGCGATCGTCGAGCCACCGCAGGATCGTACCGGAATCATCGAGAGCATGAGCACGCGCATTCATCCGCAAGCCCGCACCACCCCGAAAATCCGCCAGGAGATCAAGGACTCCGGGCTATCCGACCGCGAGGCGGCCAAGGTGTTCAACATCACGCGCGCCACAGCCGCCAAGTGGCTCAAGCGCGATGATGTCCAAGACCGCTCCCATCGCGCTCACACCTTGCATACGACCTTGAGTTCGGGCCAGGAAGCCATCGTGCTCTCGCTGCGCCAAACCCTATATCTGCCGCTCGACGACCTGCTCTACATCACGCGGCAATACATCAATGCCGAGGTGTCACGTTCTGGCTTGGCCCGCCTGCTCAAGCGTGAAGGCATGGCCCGGCTAGAAGATGTCATCCCTACCGCAGAGGGAGAGAAGATTCAGGCCAAGAAGACTTTCAAGGACTACGAGCCAGGCTTTGTTCACATCGACATCAAGTACTTGCCGCAGATGCCTGACGAGAGCTCGCGGCGCTATTTGTTTGTGGCCATAGACCGTGCCACGCGCTGGGTCTTCCTGCACATTTATCACGACATGAGCGACACCAGCAGCATCGATTTCCTGCGTCGCCTCAAAGAAGTTTCCCCCATCAAAATCAGCAAGATCCTGACCGACAATGGCTCGCAGTTCACGGACCGCTTCGCGAACAAAGACAAGAAGCCCAGTGGCCGGCATGTATTCGACAAAGTCTGCGCCGGCATGGGCATCGAACATCGCCTGGCACCGCCGCGTCACCCGCAAACCAATGGTATGGTCGAGCGCTTCAATGGCCGTATCAGCGAGCTCTTGCTGCAAACCCGCTTCGACTGCCACGCCGACTTGGAGACGACGCTGCACAACTACCTCAAGCTGTACAACCATCACATACCGCAACGCGCCATCGATTCAAAAACACCGATCCAGGCGCTCAAAGAATGGCAACGGCAGAAGCCCGAGCTATTTGTAAAACGCGTTTATGAACAGACGGGACTGAACACTTAACCTCTACTTTTAGCGCGTTCTAAAAATGGGGGGATTACCGAGCGACGACGGTACCTGGTCGGAGTGGGATTTTTTTTGTGACCTGTCGGAGCCTTTTTGTAAATTTTATACGTGGTGCCAAATAAGGAAATTGTATTGGTCGCTCCAAAGGGCTAAAAAATTATTTGTAGAAATTACACAGACTTCTAATTCGATTGATATGGGAAAAATCAAAACCTTGTTGATTGCATTCGGTAAAAATTTGAATTTGATTCTTTGCATTGAAATAAGTTCCGGTCAGTGTAGTGATTTGTTAAAAAATAAATAACATTGAAATGTTGAGAAAATCGTTTAAATCGTGTGATGACACTGAGGTGAAAAAATTGCGAAATAAAATTGATGACCATATAAGCTTCATAAAAACAACTTATGGATCAGAAAACCTGGAATTGCCGGTGATTTTTTCCTCTCAATGAAAACATGGGCACGGTGTCAATCAGCGTCGAAACTTTCCACCTTTCTGCGTCCAATACTTTCCACTTTTGAAGGCCGCTGAGCGCGGCCTTTACGCTGTTTGAATCGGTAGGAATCGTTGCCGGTCTCCAAGATGTCGCAATGATGCGTGACGCGGTCCTGCAAGGTTGTCGTCATCTTGGCGTCGCCAAATACCTGCACTCACTCGCCGAACGACAGATTGATAGTAATGATCAGGGATGTCTTCTCGTACAGCTGGCTGATCAGGTGAAACAGCAAGGCGCCACTCGATGGCGGAAATGGCAGATAGCCCAGTTCATCGAGAATGACGGCGTCCACCAGGCACAGCTGCTTGGCCAGGTAGCCGACCTTGCCGAGCGCCTTCTCCCGCTCCAACAGATTCACCAGGTCGACGGCATTAAAGAAGCGCACGCGCTTGGATTGATGGATGGCGCCACACCGATCGCCGTGGCCAAATGCGTTTTCCCCGTGCCGGTTCCGCCGATCAGAATCAGGTTGTGGGCCGCTTCCATGAATGCCGCCGTAGCCAGTTGTTCCAGCAGCGCTTGCGCGAGCGGCGTCTCATTCCAGTCGATGCCGAGCAAGTCGCGTTGGATGGGGACGCGGGCCGATTTGAGCTGGTAGCGCAGGCTCTTGAGTTGCCTGTCGGTTTGCTCGGCGGCGAGCATACGTTCGAGCCAGAGTTCCGGCCGGTGGGCTTGTTTGGGCTTTTCGGCCTGCAGTTCATTCCAGGCAGTGGCCATGCCATTAGAGATGTAGGGCCTTCAGTTGATTCAATAGGTCAATGGACATTGGTCGATCCCAGCAGGTAGTCATAATGCTGGCAATTGACCAGTGGCTCCACCGTCAGCGCAATTCCATCGGGCACGGCGATGGCCGCTGCCGGCAGATGGGGCGCGATAAGCCGGCGCAATTCGTTCATCACGACGGGGGCGCTGAGCGCCGTCTTGAGTGCTGTAGAAAATTAATCGATGATGGTATCACCCCGCTGGGAAGCGGCGTCATCTCAACGGGCTGCTGGCAGGTTGCAGTTCCAAGGCAAGAAATCATCAACCCGGTTCACGGGACGATTGACGATATGCGTCAGCACGGGATGCAACCAGTGTTCGGAGTCGACACCGTTCAGCTTGGCGGTGCCGATCAACGAATAGATCGCGGCGGCGCGTTCGCCACCACTGTCGGTGCCGGCGAAGAGGTAGTTGCAGCGGCCAATGGCGACGCCATGCAAGGCGCGCTCGGCAGCCGAGTTATCGATCTCGATGGCGCCGTCGTCGCAGTAGCGCAGCAGTGCCGGCCAACGTTTGAGCGCGTACATGCGGCCTATTGCGTGCAAGCTTTCGACCAGGCCGTGACATCGCCGAGCTGCGGACCTACCTGCGCGCCCGCGAAAAGCACACGGATTATGCCGCCGCGCACATCCAGCACATGCAGAAGGCGCTGACCTACATGAATATCCAGTTGCACTATGTGATCGCGACCATCACCGGCGTGACAGGCATGCGCATCATCCGGGCCATCGTCGCCGGCGAACACGACCCAGACAAACTCGCCGCGATGCGCGATGTTCGGTGCAAAGAGGGTATCGAAACTATTCGCGGCGCTCTAGTCGGAAACTATCGGCCGGAACACCTGTTCGCTTTGCGTCAATCACTTGCGCTGTACGACTTCTATCAGCAATGCATCGACGAGTGTGATGCCGAGATCGAAAAAGCCGTCGCGGGACTCAATATCGGACGTCCGATGCCGGACGACCCGCTCCCAAAGGCAAAGCACCGCAGCAAAATGCCTAGCGATCCAAACTCCAATGTGCGCCGAGCCGTGTACCAACTCGCAGGCACAGATCTGACACAAATCCATGGCGTCGGTCCGTTCCTGGCACTGCGCCTGATCGGCGAGTGCGGGACAGATATGAGCCGTTGGTGGACCGCCAGACACTTCACCTCTTGGCGGGCACTTTCTCCGGGTTGCAAATCGGCGGCGGGAAGGTGCTGTCGGCGCACACGCGTAAAACAAGCAGCCGACTTACTGTCGCGCTCAGACTCGCGGCGGTCACGGTCGGGCGAAGCAATACCGCGCTCGGTGCCTTCTACCGCCGTCTCGCCGTCCGGATCAGCAATGCGAAGGCAGTTACAGCCATTGCGCGCAACATCGCAGTGCTGTTTTACAACGCCATGCGTTACGAAATGAACTACCGTGATCGCGGGGCAGATCACTACGAACAGCTATATCGAGAACGCGTCATCAAACAGCTGCACCGGCGCGCTGCACAGTTTGGATACTCGCTGCAGCCAGAGCCGTCACCGATATAGAGGTGAGTTTTTTAGGCAGGCCGCGGTGTAGTTTGCCCGCGAACTGAAATAATTTATCAAGCAATTTGCCACCTGCAAAAGGAGGCCGTTCCAGTCAAACAGAGCTGCCGCGTCTTGGGCGTGGTCGATCTGGCTACTGCGAGTCCCAGTGTCGTTCCAGCAAACCGGCTTTGTGCAAGACCAGCGTTCATCTGAAGGCGGCGTTCATGGCCAGTCATCAGAGCTACGGGAGTCGCCGGCTGGTTGGCCGCCTGCTTCCACGTTCCACGTCCGCTGCGGCATCTTCCAATCTTTTTCGATATTGCGCAAGTCCAAGTAAGGCAGCTTGCTGGCCGCGTCGTCGCGGGAAGTGGCCCCGGTTCTTGACGATCTTCCGAAGGTGCATATGCAGGCTCTCAATGGCATTTGTGGTGTAGATGATCGTCCTCACCTCCGGGGGATACGCGAAGAACGGAATGACCTACTGCCACTGGCGCCGCTACATCGCTGCCACAGTCGGGAAATTGGTGCCCCCACGGCCCTTCCGCGAATTCGTCCAGCGCGGCGGCCGCCATATCCGCGTTGGCGGCCTGGTAGACCGGTTTCAGGGACGCCGCCAGTTCCTTGCGGTCCTTCCAGGACGCCAGCGGGGTGGGGGGGGACGGATCAGATGTACGATGCACGTTTGGATCTGCGCCTGCGGATAGACCGCCTCTATGGCCTCGGGGAAGCCACGCAGGCCGTCGACGACAGCGATCAGGACATCATTGAGGCCCCGGTTTTTCAGTTCGTTGAAGACCTTCAGCCAGAACTTGGCGCCCTCGGTTTGTTCTATCCACAGCCCCAACACTACCTTGCGGCCATCGGCGCGGATGCTCAGCGCCAGATGCATGGCCTTGTTCTTGACGGTGCCCTCGTCCCGGATTTTGAGCCGCATCGCGTCGAAATAGAAGATCGGGTACATCGGCTCGAGCGGCCGTTGCTGCCACTGCGCGACTTCGTCCAATACTTCGTCGGTGATGGTGGAAATGAGGTTCGGCGAAACCTGCGTGCCGTAAATCTCAAGCAGATGAGCTTGGATTTCGCGCACCGTCATGCCGCGCGCGTACATGCCGATGACGTGATCGTCGAAGCCTGACATGCGGCGCTGGTGTTTGCCCACCAGTTTCGGCTCAAAGCTCGAGAGGCGGTCACGCGGCACGTCTATTTGCAACTCGCCGCCCGGTGTCAACACCTTCTTGGGGCTGCTGCCGTTGCGGTGGTTCTACCGGCTTGATCCTCGCTCGCCAAGTGGTGGCTCAACTCGGCCGCCAGCATGCGCTCGGCCAGCATCTTCTTCAACTGCTCGGCCAGGCCGGATTCGCCAAGGATCGACTCAGCCTCCTTGTTCTCGACCTAGGCCAGTAACTGGTCGATCAGCTCAACCGGGAACGGGTATGGCGCTTTCTGCTTCTTGGGCTTTTTGGTGGTCGTTACGTCGGCCATGGAATTTCCCTTTCGGTATTATTTCATGACCTCGCTTCACACAGAAAATCTGACAGGCTCAAACAAATCGTTCTCAACCGTTACTAAGTTTAGCTCCTGGGGACAGTATGAAATCAGCTGTCCTCCCTTCCCCCAATCCAGCTGAGGAATTAACATTGCAAGTAAATGACGTGACAAATAAACTAGATAGACAGCCCGTAGGCTTGACCGATCATAGTCGTCCAGCACTTGCTCTCCGCATTAGCACTAGCGTCGCCGAACAGCCCCGAAGTCGGCATAGCGCGGCAGTCACCTACACTGAAAGCTCCGCATCGCCAATCCATTCTCATCAGATAAGGCTGCAGGAAGCTGCGCCATTAACCTTACATACGCTGACTCAGGAAACGTTACCTCAACCGGGTCATGCACCCAACTCAGCCTCGCCACAGCAAGAGCGGGTGGCGCCGCTACCGTTTGGACAGCGTTTTCCTGTCCTCTCAGCAGTAATGTATGGGACGTTCGGCATTCTGCTGTTCCCGTTCCGACTGCTAGCAACCCTGTCCAATGGTATTTGGTTTCTGTTGTTCGATTTGCCACTGGCAAAAATTGGCCACGCGATCGACGATCGCGCGCGTGCCAGGAAGCTGGCAAGTCATCGGTCTCCGGCTCATCCCGAACCAATGGAGCATTGCACTCGCTATCCTTACTGGAAAGGTTCAGACCGCACGGTCATGTTTGTGAACCATCAGAAGCAGGACCAATTTATTATTGATGGGGTACGCGTTCATCAAGTCTACCGGGAAGTACCCGATGCCAATGTCTATGACCTTCTCAATATTGAGGACGGGCAGCAACCGCTACTGGCACTCACGCTTGCCAGTCGTCTTGAGTTGACCGGGCACGGGAATATAGATCACTTCGAGGGCAGTTCGGCTGAAGAACTTGCGCAACGATTATACGATTGCGGCCTACGCGCGGTGGGCGTGCTAAAGATTAATGCGTGCAATGCTGGTAAAGACATTTATCTGGAAGACCTGCGTAATGAATTAGTACTAAAAGGTGTGCAGATAGGGTATGTGAGTGGCCCCCGTGGTAGCCAATCGGACATCAGGCAAGTCGGCAATGTGGGCAAGCGTCGCTTTGTCTATGGCCCGCTGCTGTTCATGCCGAAAATCGTCGGTCGCGTGCCAGAATATTTTGCCTTGCGAGTGGTACGGGGAAATGCCAACATCGCCTTTCCAGGAACCCGTTACGTGCCTGCCCAAAAGTGAATTCGCCTCCCGCAATGAACGATTGCTGCGATGGCTTGGACCGGATGCTGCGATGATCGGCCTGCCCGCGGGCACCGGTGTCTGGCTCGCTGCTGGCATCACCGACATGCGCTCCGGCTTCAATGGCCTGGCTGCAAAAGTGCAGGTGGCGCTGAAGGAAGATCCGTTCAGCGGCCACGTTTTTGTGTTCCGAGGGCGACGCGCCGACCTCATCAAGTTACTGTGGTGGACCGGCGATGGCCTGTGTCTGTTGGCCCAGCGGCTTGAGCGCCGGCGCTTCATTTGGCCGCAAGCGACCAACGGCTCGGTGGCGCTGACGCAGGCGTAGCTGTCAATGTTGCTCGAAGGCATAGACTGGCGACGACCAGAACGCATCTGGAAGCCGATGTCGGCCTTGTAAACGTCACAAGGCACGCGTAAACTTGACGCATGCTCAGCCCAGCCGACGTTCCCAACGATATCGGCGCTTTGAAGGCATTGCTGTTAGCCAGCGAGCGCCTGCTACGAGAGCGTGACGAGCAATTGGCCGACATGGCCGAACAACTGAACACGCGCGCCGTCGAGATCGAGCAGCTCAAGCTGCAACTGGAAAACCTGCAGGCCGACGAGGCCGAGGCGGCGCGCAAGAAGTCGGTGCGCCGGCCTTTGCCCGATCATTTACCGCGAGACGAGAAGGTCTATGCGCCGACCGCCGATGCGTGCCCGGTCTGCGGCCGCTGGGCGAGGACGTGGCCAAGCAGCTGGAGTTCGTGCCGGCCAGCTTCCGCGTGATCCGCCATGTGCGTCCGAAGCTGGCGTGTTCATGCTGCGACACCATCGTCCAGGCGCCGGCCCCGGTCTGCTGGCGCATATTCTGGTGGCGAAGTTCGCCGATCATCTGCCGCTGTACCGCCAGTCCGTCACCTACGCCCGCGAAGGTGTCGACCTTGATCGCGCGCTGCTGGCGAGCTGGGTCGGCGCGGCCAGCGCATTGTTACGGCCGTTGGTCGATGCCGTCCAACGCCATGCACTGGCGGCGTCGAAGCTACATGCCGACGACACCCCGATTCCGGTGCTGGCGCCCGGCAACGGCAGAACCAGAACGGCGCGTTTATGGACCTACGTGCGCGATGACCGGCCAGCCGGCGATACCAGGCCGCCAGCCGTCTGGTTTGCCTATACGCCGGACCGCAAGGGCATCCATCCGCAAACGCAACTGGCCAAGTTCGAGGGCGTGCTGCAAGCCGATGCCTACGCTGGCTTCAATGCTTTGTTCGAAGACGGCACGATCCGCGAAGCAGCCTGCTGGGCACCCGCGTGATGCAAATTCCATGACCTGCACGCGGCTCGACCGACCGCGCTGACCACCGAGGCGCTGCGCCGGATCGCCGAACTTTATGTGATCGAGGCCGCGATCCGGGGCAAACCTCCCGACGAACGAAGAGAAGTTCGACGAGCCCGCTCGCGCCTGCTGCTCGATGACCTGGAGCGCTCGATACGTTGTCCCGCAAGTCCGACACGGCGGCGGTGATCCTGCGTGCAGCCGCTGCAACCATTGAGCGTCATTGACATCGCTCTTCCTGCCGGGTACGGCGCGCGCTTCCCGTGCATTGGCGAGAATGACTTCGAGGCCGTGGAACTCCAACACCTCGAAGGCGGCAACCCAATAGACGCCGGTCGATTCCATCACGACTGTCTTGGTTCCGGTCGCAATGAGCCACTGCGCCATGCGCTCCAAATCGGCGGTGAATGCTTGGAACGTCTGGACCGGTTCATCGCACAAGTGGGGACTAACGGCAGCGAAATGAAATCGCGAACCGATATCGATGTCGGCCGCGTAGGGGTGAATGATCGGGAGCCCGGTGGGCTTCGATCTCGTTCGTTCTTTGGACATGATTCCTCCTGGTTTTTTTGGCGCAGGACGGGGACTCGGATTTGATCAATTTCCTAAACGGGGTCGTCCGAGGACGCCACCACAGATGAGTCCGCAGCTTCCCCGGGGCCAGGTTTTTTGACGGGGTCTATGCCTCCAAGAAGCCAACGGCCACTGACTCTGCGTGCCGCCAGTGTACTTCGCCCCGAGTTTCTATTCATAAGGGCCTCGGGCAACCGTATGTGTGGGGGGGGTAGCAGTTCTACACCACTTTTCAGCTGACGGTTCTCCTGTTCGAGTTGGCGGGATACGCTGCTGCTCGGCGGTGAGTGGCTTGCCGATGCCTGGCTGCCCATTTGGCCCTGTACCGTGCTCTGCCGCCTAACGCCGGATGGCTGTCGGCCCGATGCTCATCGTCTCGCTGACGTTCTGCACGCTTAAGCCCTGTTCTTTGATCATGCGGACTACTTCCAGCTTCAGGCTGGGGGCAAATGTTCTACGCTGTCTTGCCATTGGGTTCTCCTCGAAAGGTGGATTTTCCGCCTATTGAGGTGTTCGGGCAAATTAGACCGCTACATAGTTTTGTTGTTAGCAGATGTGAGGATTTTGCTGCACCCGTTACACATGGAGCGAACATGCGCAGAATCCTTGTTCATCCTTCGCATTTTAATTCTAAGAAAGTATCGATATGAATCTATTTGCTTGTTTTCGTAGCAAGAAAAAAACATCATCTTCTCCATTGGTTCTCGAGCCGACGAGTTCGCTGAATGCGGCTCCTGTCGCATCAAAGGGGAGTGCGCGTGCGCCTACTTCAGCTTCCAGCGACGTAAAATCTTCCCAACACACCTCGCTCTTGGGGCGCGTCAAAGCGGCTTTTTCGCGGAGCAAGCCGGAAAGAGTCTATGAGGAACTTGCTTACTTCGAGGAATTGGGGCGGTCTTTGCAACGCATGTCTAAGGCGGCTGCCTGTGAATCAGTCTCGATAGATGATATTTTTTCTAGGGATATAAAGAAATTTGAGAAAAGATTAGATAAATTGACCCGAGAATATAAAAAATTGACGAGGCAAAAGTACAGTGCTACTAATTCGACGAAAAAATTACAACTTAAAACAGAATTGGACGCTACGAGGAAAGCATTCAATGATAGCTTAGATGCTGTCGTTCAGTATTCAACCAAAACAGGGGCTATTTCTATACGTAAGATTCGAGAAAAGGCTCGATCGGAAGAGGTAAAGCGTTTATCTGCACACTACCAAGATCTACTCTATGTCGTTGATGATAAACACGAAAGTGGCGCAAACCGTATGGCGGCGTTCCTAGAAGTAATAACCGTGCAGCTCGATATCCTTAAGGCTGTGCCAGATCAGGTCAAGTACTTGGCCAAGAATAGTGCACTGATGGATCAGTTGGATAAAAAACTTCAAATGTTGATAGATATAAAAATAAAAGACCAAGATAATGGAATTACTGCAATGGTTTATGAAGGCTTGTTACCTAAATTCCAAAATTTTGAAAAAATTTGGGAGACGGCTAATAGGGGAGGGGTCAAATTTTGGCTCAATCGTGTTGAAGAATGCAAAGACCTAAGAGTCCAATGGGGCAGGCTTCTCAAGGCAGTGAAGGCATTGAAGCAGGAATACGATGACACTTCCTACAAACTAGAAGGCAGAGCTGGAAAGCAGCGGCAGCAGCTCTTTGCCAAGATAATAAACGCAGTGGAAGTTGTCCATAAAAAAAATGATCCAGACGAGGGAGCGGTTGTGATAGACGACTGCAGCGCTGTAACGGACTTGCTAACTGAAATGAGGGGCCGTTGGGGAGAGGTTAATCCAGGCGAGATATTCGCAGAGTATAAATAGAATCTACTTTAGCACTGAACTCATGCGCTCGAAAGGAGCGACTGTTTCATCAGTCGTTCCTTGCGAGTATCGCCTGGGCAGTGGCCGTTACCCGATCTCATATGCTACTGATCTAAATGCAGAAGTGTTGGCGGATTTGATGCACCAATTCCTGATGTTTTATCGCTGGAATAATTTTGGCATGTCTGATTTTTTTTGAGTCAAATTCGTGGATCTCTGGGAAGCGGGCGGCCGCGTATGGCTCGGGTGAGCGGCCTCTGTAAAAAAGATGATAAATAATATGAACATTAAAGCGGATGAGCACCCCCAATATAATCCCGACGTTCTGCTCGACACGATTAAAGACAGGCTGGGATTGAAGAACGATGCGGCATTGGCCAAGCGCCTCGGAATAGCTGCCCCCATCATTAGCAAGATCCGCCACCGTCGCCAAGAGGTCTCGTCGGATGTCCTCATCAGCATGCACGAGGAAACTAAGCTGAGCATACGCGACCTGCGTTTTCTGAGCGGCGATTTCCGTCACCACACGGGGCGTTCGGCAACACCGATCCCGCCGGAGCGGGCCGAAGCCGATTGCCTATGGTCGGTGAGCAAAAAGTGCAAGAAAACGAAGGAAAAAACCGCAGCGGAGCCTCGTTCTTAGCGGCTGCGCAAGAGGTCTATCCACGTACGCGAACCGACCAGTTGAGCGCCGTTACCAATGGCGTGTGTCACGGGGCAGCACGTACGTTCGCCGTCTTCTCCGATACCGAATTTTTTGGGGTTATTCATGGTGTTATTTTATAAGAGCGGACCGCTGCGTCGGACCGCGCTGATGTTGGGCATTGCCGTCCTGGGTTTGCTGTTTGCCGGTAAAGGCTCTGGTATCGGTCTGGCGTTGCTGCGCCTGTGCTGCGGTGGTCTGATCGCGTTCCGATGCCTGGACTGGTGGCGTGCGCGCCAGCGACCAGTTGCGGGCTGCGCGAAATCGCCGGCGGGCGGGCATGCTGTTACTGCATGTCTGCCGGCCCTGGTTGCCTACATCGATGCCAATCAACGCTACCGCTTTTGCAACGATAGTCACGGTGGAATTACCGATGTCGATCCCGCTTCGCTGGTAGGGAAAACGGTGTGCGAGGTATTCGGCTCTTCCGCTTATGCGGTACTGGCGCCTGAACTCGGTGTGGCTTTGCAGGGCAGTCATGCGGCCTTCGAACGTGTCTTGCAGATCGGTGCGCGCCGCGTGGATGCTCACGTCGAGTTTGTGCCGGACGTCGTTGGCGGGCAGGTGCGTGGCGTGTATGCGGTAGTTGTCGACCTGTCGGCGCGTAAGCGGGCTGAGGCTCAACTGGGGGCGGAGCGTGCTCATTTGCGTGCGGCCCTTGACGCCATCGCCGACGCCGTCATCATCACTGATGTGGATGGGGGCATTAGCTACATGAATCCGGCGGCGGAGGCGCTCAGCGGCTGGGCCGGCTCAGATGCGGTGGGTCTTGCCTCTTGCGCTGTACTCAATGTGCTCGACAGTACAACGCGTCTGCCTGCGCCTGGATTGAGAGGCAGTGCGCTGGCCGAGCCGCCAGTTGTTGGCATCTATCGCAACGCGGTGCTGGCGCGGCGCTCGGGAGAGTGCGTTCCCATTGATGGCACGGCGGCGGCGATTGCCGACACCATGGGCGGTACGGCCGGCGCCGTGGTGGTGTTGCGCGACGTGACCGAGGCGTGCTCATTGGCGGCCGAGCTGACCTACCAAGCCAGCCACGACGCCCTGACCGGATTGATTAACCGACGCGAATTCGAGTTGCGCGTGGAGCGTGCCGCTGCTGGGGGGCGCGGCGAGAGGGTACGGCACGCCATGTTGTATCTGGACCTAGATCAGTTCAAGATCGTCAACGATACCTGTGGCCATGTGGCCGGCGACGCCTTGTTGCGTCAGCTGTCCAGGCTGTTGCAAGCGTCATTGCGGCAGAGCGACACGCTGGGCCGCCTCGGGGGCGATGAGTTTGGCGTACTGCTGGAGTATTGCAGCGAGGAGGCGGCCGTGCATACGGCCGAGAAGCTGCGACGCACCGTAAAAGATTTCAACTTTGTCTGGCGCGATAAATTCTTCCCGATCGGCGTCAGCATCGGCCTGATTGGCTTTGGCGGGGACGACTTGCAGATGAACGATCTGTTGCGCATGGCCGATGCTGCGTGCTATCTGGCCAAAGATAAAGGACGCAATCAAGTACGCGTGTTCAAGGAGGATGACCTCGAGTTGATGCAGCGCCAAGGTGAGCTCGACTGGGCCAGCCGTATCCACCGTGCACTGAGCGATAACCGCTTTGTGTTGTACGTTCAGAAGATCCGTGCGCTGGGCAGCAATGGTAGTGGTCCCGACCATTACGAAGTGTTGCTGCGTATGCGTGGCGAGGATGGCTCGGTGATTCCGCCGATGGCCTTCCTGCCTGCCGCCGAGCGCTATGGCCTGATGGGATTGATCGACCGGTGGGTGGTGCGCCACTGCTTCCTCGATCTGGCCGAACGCAATCCGCCGGGCCATCCACCGCATGACCTGTGCGCGATCAACCTTTCCGGCGCCTCGCTCTGCGACCCCGGCATGCTTGCTTACATCTGCGAGCAGTTTGAACTTTGTCAGGTGGCGCCACAGGCGGTCTGTTTTGAAATTACGGAGACAGCGGCCATTTCGAATCTGGCTGATGCCAACGAACTGATTCAGCGCCTGGCGGCGATGGGGTGCAAGTTCGCCCTGGACGACTTCGGCAGTGGCATGTCCTCCTTCGCCTACCTGAAGCATTTGCCCGTCGACTATCTGAAGATAGACGGCGAGTTCGTTAAGGACATGGTCGCCGATCCGATAGACCGCGCCATGGTGGCCGCTATCAACCAGATCGGTCACGTGATGGGCATCCAGACCATTGCCGAGTTTGTTGAGTCAGACGCCATCCTGGATGCGCTTGGTGAGATGGGGATTGATTGCGCGCAAGGTTACACAGTGCAGGTGCCGCAGCCTATGCTGGCACGAAGGCTCGTGCCAGCGCGCGAGGTCGTGGAGGTGTGAAATGGGACGTCCGGTGCCTAGGGGGCGGTGCTTGAACTTATGTTACCCAAGTGGTTACCCAATTGCGCGTTATATGCTTTCTTGCTGCTCCCGACTGCGTAACAGTCCGCGTGGATCCAGTGACGATGAGATGACATAGCGTGCGCTTAGACTAGATGGGTTGTTTCTCATCTTGGCACTATTTCTTTAAGGATGTAAAAAATGAGTCGAATCGGTGCTAGCTATAAAAAGACGCCCCTTACGGGCCCGATGATTAGCAATGCCTCAGGAAAAAATGCAGTGAAGCCTACAGGTTTCTTGCAGCGCAAATTCACCGCGCTTAAATTGTGGGTAACGCGCTTGCGATATCCTTCGCCACGCCGCCCCATGCTCGTTAAGCAAATTGAGCCGCTGATAGCACAGTTATTTTCCTCCGTGGGCCGTGAAATGGAGGGGAGACACAAACCTTGGATGCATCAGCACTTCATTGAGCAAATTAAAACTCTGGGGAAAATTATCCCCAAATGGAGTATGGCGGATGAACAGTTTAAAAGAGAGTTGCAGCAAGCAGTTGCAGATGTCGTGCATGCGGGCTGTCAACGCGCGGATAACGCGACACTGCAACAGGTGTGGTCAAGCCTGGCCGTAGCCTTCGGTAAGGAGGAAGAGGCGACGTGTGCCGAATGTAATGATGAATTAACAATTATTTTCTTGCGAGAAGCAAAAAGTACGATTCAGAGCGAGCTTGAAAAAAAGTTCAATACGGTGGAGCACGAGAGAAAACTTGAGGAGAAAGCCAAGACTCACGTTAGTCGGGCGCTTGTTTGCGCGTCAAGCGGGGATTTGGGGGGGGGGACCAAGCAGATCGAGCAATATTTTGACCATGCTGTGGCGAAGTATCCCCTTTACATGAAACGGCTTAACGAGGATGTGCCCCCGATGGCGGTAAGGGCTTTGTGGTCGGTGTTATTGACCCTGCCGAAGGACCAGCGCGAGCTGTTGTTGCTGAGCGCGCCCGTAGATGCGGCTAAATTGATGCGAGCCTGGCGTAATGAAACGCCTTACCTCCTTGATGAGCAGGCTGAGGTCTTTAGGGAGCTTGACTTGTTATCCTTGAAAGAGAATTCAAGCAGTAACGTGCAAGCGCATCAAACAGCTCTTGAGAAAGCGCACAATGCGTACCTGCAGGCTGAAAATGCACGTCAAGCTGACCTGCTCATGAATCAGCAAAAGCACATGGCCGCGGTGGCGGAAAAACTTGGCGTGACAAACGGTGCCCCCCCAAAATTGGACATTGTCGCTATTATCGGCTTGGCGCAGATTTTGAAATCCCAAAATGCCGACCAGCTGGATCCGCTTCAGAAGGATGCTTGGGTGCAATTCCGGTTGAAATTGCAGAATATGCCCTTCGATGCGCTTCTCCAGGTAGTGAAAGCGATGCCCGGTCTCGCGACCAACGCTTTGACAGAAATGGGCTTGGCTGAGATTCCCGGTGCCGCTGCCGTGCTGAAGATGCTCCAAGTCGAGATTATGGATATCGCGCGCACGCGCGCCGAGCCGAATTTAAAGGAAAGAGTTGTTGCATCGATTCAGGACTCGGCCAAGCCAGGTCCAACCTTGCTAGCTCCTGGTTTCATGGCGTTGATCCGCGATCAGTTGGCGCTAGTTGAGGAGGCAGGCATTATCTTGGAGTCGGAGGTGGTTGGACGTGTCACGGCGTTCGCGTTGGCCGAGGTCGATAAGTTGGGGAAAGAATCCGCATACGCCATGTTGGCGCGACTTCCGCTCGCGGACCTG
The DNA here is from genome assembly GCF_009380215.1 of Rugamonas aquatica. Classification (GTDB taxonomy): domain Bacteria; phylum Pseudomonadota; class Gammaproteobacteria; order Burkholderiales; family Burkholderiaceae_D; genus Rugamonas; species Rugamonas aquatica_B. Next base: position 208,111 of record NZ_WHUG01000009.1, on the reverse strand, counting down.
AGGGAGCTGATGGCGACATCGCCTGTTGACAGGGAAATCGGGAAGTTGCTTGCATTGGCGGAAGACAGTCATGCGATCGTCCCGGTGCAACGAAGTTTTGCACAGCATATCGGCAACGGCGATGGCATTGCAATGTGGCAGCCGGTTCTGATGACGCTGGTCAGCTCAATGACTGAGCTGGAGTCACGCCATGCCCGCGACGGAGTGAAAATGCCCGAACATGTAGACTTGGGCTGGCAAGCGATCATTCTGCAGCTGCAGAACGGCGTGCCACCGCTGGTGGAAGTCGACACCATCATGCTGGGACAGCTTGCTCGCTATCATAGCTGGCCGCCTGCGTTCAGCAAGATGGTGAGCGATGAAATGGCCAACCGTAAGAAGGCTTATGAGGCGTTGCTGAGCGCAAGTGTTGATGCGCTGGTGCGAAGCTTCGGCTGCGATGCCACTGCGACGAACCGCGTCTTGGCGCTTGACGCTATAGTAGTGAGTGAACTGGCGCGTATTGATGCGCTGCATGCAAACTACACGCCTGCACCTGATGGCACCGAGACGCTGCTTGGCCACAAACTGCGTGCCCTCCTTCCAGTTGCGCTGCTGGAATTGGCGGACGCCTTGCCCGCCATGGTGGCTGCGGCACGTACCGGTGCGCTGGCGAACGACAATGCCGCAACAGAGATGTTAGGCCGCGTTCTCCGCTTAGTGACTGACATTGCGCGGGAAGAAGTTGTGGCGATGGCTGGTCGGCTGGTTGCCGCATGCGATGCACAGGGAGGGACTGCCAAGGTAGCGGTCGCTAAGTATCGACAGGCCGTCCAGCAATGGACGCATGACTTTCCGACTGCTCCGAGCGCGCCGACGGGCACGTCGCTGCGTGTCGAGGAGGCAATACCGGCATTGCTCGGCAGTTTAGAGGCTCTGGATGCAGAAACGCTTGGTTATGTTGTAACCAGGCTGGACGCCGCAGATATCGATGTGTTGTTGGTGCAGGCCAAGCACAGTAGTCCGTTGCAGAAGGCGCTTCAGTCGCAGGCACAATGGGCGGCGAAAGAGCGGATATTATTCGCAGCGTTTAAAGACCAGGTTAATCGGCTTACTGACGTAGGTGACATTCAGGACGTGCAGGCGGTAACGGATGCCTTGGATGCATTGGTCAAAACCTATAGCGAGCGAAAAATTCCGATAACTCCGGCCATTCAGGAGCAAGGCCGCGCGCTGGCTGTTCGTGTAACTCGCCGCGCTACAGCCGCCAGCCCAACGTTGCTGAATCGATTGCCTGACGATGTCTTGCTGCGTTGGCTAGAAAGTCCGACGTGGGAAGCCGGTTTTGTCACGCAGTTGCAGCAGGAAAAAGAGTTCCGTTTGAAGGCGTTGGCGTGTAACGCGCGACAGCATGTGACCGAGGTTGTACGCCTTTTGATGGAGAGAGGTAGCGTTGGCACCCAGATAGGGACGAAATTTAAAGAGCTGTCGGAAATTCAGAAGACCCAGTCTCGATTGCGCCGTGATGGAGTCAATGTGTTACCGGACGGTGTGAAAGGAGAGCTGGACTTACAACTAGGCCTGCTGAAGTTGAATGAGGTCACTCATATACTGACCCAGTTGCGTGGCATAAAGCAGGGACAAGGAGATAGCATCGCTATTGTCGAACTGTTTATGGGAGTGGTGCAAGCCGTCGTTGTAAACCGCTGTAATATTCGTTTTGTCAATGCTGTCAAAGAGCTTTTGGCGACGACAAGCATGAATAGGCTCGGGGATGCTATGAGGAGAGCAGTGGACGCCGAAATGCTGCTGCGCTACGCAGCCGGCATTGTGTCTCAGGAAGATGACGCAGCTGTTCGCTTGCGGTTGGTGGAAGTGTGTGCACAACAGCAAGAAGTAGTAAATCGACCTGCGGCACCGCCGCGAGGAATGTTCGGTTTGCTCTTTAAGTGATCAGTACCGGACTAGTGCAGTGTCGCTGGCCATCCAGGTTCTTGGATGGTCGGTGGCCTCCCTCTACGTCACGGTTACTTCCGCTAGGCGCATTTTAGATTTTCAAATCTGTACTGGACTGAGATAGCCGATGGTGGAATGCCATCGACGTGGATTGTAAAACCTTTCTATGTAGTCGAACACGTCCGCACGTAAATCATCTCTTGTCCGATAGTGCTTTTTGCTCAGGCGTTCAATCTTGAGCGTCGAGAAGAAGCGCTCCACTGCGGCATTGTCCCAGCAGTTTCCACGGCGGCTCATGCTGCATGTGATGCCGTGGGACTCAAGCAAACGCTGGAAGTCCTCGCTGCTGTATTGAGCGCCTTGGTCGGAATGATGCAGCACGGCTTTGGGTCGTCCTCGACGAAAGACCGCCATCAACAATGCATCCATCACCGGCTGCGCCGTCATCGTCGGTTGCATCGACCAGCCCACGACGCAGCGCGAATACAAATCGAGAACGACTGCGACGGACAACCAGCCTTCGCCAGTCCAGACATAAGTGAAGTCGGCCGCCCACTTCTGATTCGGCCCAGTTGCTTCAAACTGTCGGTCCAACAGATTCGGCGCAATTGCGTGTACTGCCGCTTCAAGCTGGCCCGGGAGGGCGGCGGCGCTGGTGTCGTGCCTTGATACCAGCGATCTTCATCAACCGGGCCAAGCGATTCTCACTGCAAGCAAAGCCAGCATCCATAAGATCTCGCACTATCCGTGGAGAGCCGTATGTACCATCGCTGGCTTCGTGCCTGTGCTTGATGGCCTGCACCAACTGAGCGTTCCCACGCTCGTGCTGGCTCATCGGTCGGTAGAGCCAGTCGCAGAAACCGCTGGTGGACACGCCGAACAGGCAGCACATGGTGCGCGTGGGCCATATCCTGCGATGCTTGGCGATGAAGTCGTACTTCACTTGAGGTCGGCTGCGAAGTAGCCGAGCGCTTTTTTAAGATGTCGCGCTCCGTCTTAACCTTCGCCAGTTCACGCCGCACGCGCTCATACACCTGACCGAAAACCTTCGCTCCGCGTCCCGATTGCCCGTCCACATTGGCTTCTCTGCATCAGCGTCCCAACAAATTTTCACCAACGCCGAGGTCGCGGGCGATACCAGTTTGACTGCTTCGCGCTTGAACTCTTCAGAAAACAAACGTCGTTCGCGTGCCATGTAATTACCTCCGATAGTGACATCATACCGATCGAAAGTGTCCGTCACGCTAGGGGAAAGCTACCCTGCCGTTCTAGCTGGCTCAGCAGCTATGACACGGTAAGACTGGCGCCGAAGCGGAGCTCGCCATCGCGCGTTTGCCGCAGAACTATTTCAACGGTGGCGTGACTTAGCTTAGGCATGCGTCCAAGCCAGTCCAAGGCAGGACGATGCGGCACCCTTCATGCCGGAGCGTGTTTCCGTGCCGAAGACTGTTGATGCTTGTGGATTTTTTTTGAACTTTAGGAGTGCTTATGTCAGATCCAACTATCACCGGCGACAGCCGTTACGTGAATCTCAAACAGCAATGGGACGATAAAATCGCTAACTATTCTAAGGATGACCAGGCGGCGTATGATAAAGCTAAAGCGCGCTATACGGAGTTGTCCGGTCGCGATCCTGCAACCCTGACACCTGACGAGCAAAAGGAACTGCTGAACGTGCAGGGCCAGATGCAGCACTACCAGACGATGCTGGCAAACGACAAGGTGGAAATGGGGGTGATGACCAGCCAACGTGATACCGAGCTGGCCGACCTGGAAAAAGGCCTGGTCACCCTGCGCACTGGCGACACCATTTTGGCCGCTGTCGCGAAAGCTGCCGCCGGTGCGGTAAAACAAACCGATGGCATGGACGTCCTGATGGCCGCGGCGCTGGTGTATCGTGCCGCCATGGACAACTCGGGAGCTCAGCTGACCTTGCTGCGCAATGATCTGCAAAAGATCAACGCGGACCTAGCTGGGCTGACGGCGTTGCAGTCGGGTATCCACGATCAGCGTCCAAACGGCTCGGCCACCGACACCGCCAGTTTATCGGGCACGCTCATCGAACAGCTTAAAACGTACGGCATCAATCCCGACTACCTGGGGCAGCCGGATAAAAACGGTAACTATACCGTCTCGCAAGCGAACTTCGACAAGCTGAAGGAGGACATCAGTGGCCTGTCCGGCACCATGACCACCAAGCAGTCGACTGTGCTCGCCGATCTGCAGCGCTATAGCAACGAGTACCAGGTGCGTTCCGATACCAGCACTTCGCTGATGAAGTCCGAGAAGGATCTATTGTCATCCATTAACCGTAATCTCGGTTGAGTTCGGATAGCTGCCGGGGCTATCAACGCAGGACTATTTTATATGAGGAGGTCAGATGAGCGAGTACCGGAGTGCGGCGATCGCCGAAGGGTTGATGAAGGAGAGCGCCGCGGCGCTGGCGGAAAGCGCCTCCATGCTGGAGCGTCACGAGGCGCTGCACAAGGCGCTGGGTCTGGATCGCGCATCGCTTGAGCGGGCGTTGGGAGTGATGCCGCAGGAAAAGCGCGACCAGCTGCTACGCATCAGGGACATTTTCCTGTCGCGTGAGCCGCGCGTTTCGCCCAAGGGCAATGGCGCTTTACAGGCAAGGCGCGCGCAACTTTTGCATAAGATGCTGTAGCAGAATATCTTCGGGAGTCTAACATGCAAGCAAATATATCGGCCTCGGCCGAAGCAAGTGGACAGGTACTGGCCTTGGCCGGCTTCTTGGCGGAGCATGGCGGCACGCTGGCGCAAGGGCGCGGCATCGATCAGCGCGAACTGGAGGCGGCCTACGCACTGGCCTACAATCTGTACGGCCAGGCGCGCTGGGAAGACGCGCTGGCGATGTTTGATTTTCTGTGCGCGCATGACCATCTGCAACGCCGTTTTCATATCGGCCGTGCCGCCTGTCTGCAGATGCACAAGCAGTATGAGCGCGCCTTGGTGGCTTATGGCGTTGCGCATCTGATGGATGTGGACGATCCTGACGTGGGCTTGCGTATCGCCGAATGTCTGGCCGGGCTCGGGCGGCACGCGGACGCCAGGTTGGCGTTGGCCACGGTCGCGGTGCAGGTCGAAGGCAAGCCGGAGCATGATGCCGTCGGCCGCCGGGCACAGGCGCTGTTCGACTTGCTGGCACAGGTGGAGGCTTCGGCATGAACGGGCTCACCAACTTTGAACGGTTGACAGCGTTGGCAGTCAAGTACCCGGAAACCGGGCGCACTGCATCGCCAGGCGGTGTGGCGCAGCAGCGGCTGCTGCTTGAATTTCTGGGACAGGGCAATCCCGCCGGCACCCGGGCCGGCGGCGACGCGCCTGCGCTGGAGCAGCCGCAGGTCAACTATACCCCCGGCGATCTGGCGGTGATGATCAGCACGTTGCTCAGCAAGATCGGCGAGGTGCAAAACCGCGCCACGCGCACTGATATCAAACTGACCGACCAGCAAAAACGCGAGGCCCATGAAAGGGCCAGCGCGCAGATTCAGAAAATGGCGGAGAAAATCGCTGCCGCATCCAAGAAGGCCAAGGCCTTGGGTATTTTGGGTGTGGTCGGCAAAGTGTTTGGCTTGATCGCGGCGGTGGCCATGACCGTATTGACGGCAGGGGCGGCCTCACCGTTGCTGGCGGCCATGTCGTTCGCGCTGCTAGCCTATAGCGTCATCGATACCGGCTTGGCTGTGGCGAACGCCGTCGCTCAGCCATTGGGTGGGCCTGCGCTCAGCCTCGATGCATTGGGGCAGAAAATGTTTACTGCGCTGGCCGAGCTGCACGGCGACAGTCCGGAAGCGGCCGCCAAATTCGGACAGTGGATGATGTTCTCGGTGCAATTGGCGGTCGCCATTGCCGGGGTTGGCACCGGGGTTGGCGTCTACCGCGCCGGCGCCGCCGCCACGACCGCCGCCACTGTCGCCACGGCTGCGGCATCGACGGCGGCCACCACCGCCACTGCCGCAGCGGTCGAGGCGGCGGAAACCGCTGCGACGGCCGCGACGGCCGCGACGACGGCGGCCAGGGTGGCTGGCAACGCTGCCTTGAACGTCATACTGGACGCCACGGGCGGTCCGACCGCGCAGGCCGCTGCGGAGTTGGCGGCACAGGCGGCGGCACAGGCGGCGGCACAGGCAGCGGCCACTTCGACCGAGTTGACCAGCGCCGCGCAAGCCGCGGCGGAGGCGGCGGCCACGGCAGCGGAACAGGCGGCGACCGCCGCAGCGCAAGAGACTGGCATGGTGGTCCAGTTCAATGCCGGCCTCTCTTACCGCGCGGTGCAGGCTTCCGAGGTGGCGCAGGCTGGCGCCAATGGCGCCAATGGCGCCACGCTGATGGCTCAGGGCGGGGTCGGCATCGCGAAGGGATTTAACGACCGCGATGTGGCCGAGTCCAAGGCTGCGCAGCTGCGGGCCAACGCTCAGGCGATGGCGCTGACCGAGATACTGGCCGCGGCGCTGGACACCTTGAAACGGCAGGTCGAGCGTGATACGGACGGGCGTAAGGAGGTGGTCGGTTTGTTGCAGGGGGCTCGCGACAGTTATCTGGCTACGGCGCAAAGTATCAATGTTGTGTAAACCAGGATGCGCGTGCGCGGCGTCGCCGCGCGGCATCCTCTGAATGGAGTGGCAAACACATGAGTATGACAGTGAAGAATGATGGCGGCTTCAGCTTTCACCTGCCGCCTGTCGATGCCCTGGGCGGTGGCGGCGCCATCCTGGAACGAGGGGGCATTATCGGACCCAGCGGGTGGCGTATGTTGCACGCAGCCGATGGCACCTTGGTGTTGCCCCCTCCGACGAGCGCCGATGGAACGGGCTGCTGGCGCGATTTACAGCGGTCGATGACGCACGCCGAGCAGAATATGCCGTTTGACATGAGTCAGCTATTGCGCCTGCTTATTGAGTTTGCCTCCGCGCAGCAGGTGCAGGACCGCGAGAACCGCCAGCAGGACCTGGCGGCGAAGATCCATTCCCTGGACACGGCTGCGGACGAAGTATTGAATGCGGCGCAGCAGCGTTTCACTGGTGCATTGCTGGGCGGCCTGATGGCGGTAGGGGCGGGCGCCATCAATATTGCCGGTAGCGTGTCGGGGCTGCAGGCGATCAAAAGCGCCAGGACCAAGATCTTGGCCGATAGTATCGGACCGGCTGTGGAAGGGCGCGATCCTGCGCTCCTGCGTGATCCGGACTTCCAGATCCGACAATTCAACCAGCTGACGGCGACATCGCAAAGCGTCTCCCATCTGGCGCAGGGGGTGGGAGGGGGCGTGCAAGGCGTGGGCCAGATGGCGACCGGCGGCATGGAGCTGAGCGCGGGTGGGCATGACAAGAGCAAGCTGAAGGCGGATGAGGCTGCCGAGGTCAGCGAGGCGGCGCACGCGTCCGACAACGACATGCTGCAGCAGCATCTGGAGACGCAACGGGCGATAGCCGCCGCTGCCGCCGAGATTGAACAAGAACGTCACGCCACGGCGAAGAGCCAGGCGCAGGCCGTTTAAGCGGAAAGGGAGTGCCATGTCAGCAAGTGCAAACGCAGTGGCCGCCTTGCGCGCGGGCGTCGCCGCCAGCGCGGCGGCCAGCCGCTACAGCGACGGCGAACTAGAGCTTATCTACGGCTTGGCTTACCGCAGTTATCAACAGGGCGATTTCGCCCAAGCGGCCCGTTATTTCAGCTACTTGACGCTGTACCGTCCAACCGATGAACGCTTCCTGAAGGGGCTGGGCGGCAGTCAGTTCATGGGACGCCTGTTCAGTCAGGCGCTTGGTAGCTACGCGTTCCTGGTGCTGCTCGATCCGCAGGATGCCGAGGCGTTGTGCATGCACGGCTACAGCTTGCTGATGCTGGGTGAACGGCAGCAAGCCCGCGCCGCGCTGGCGCGCGCCGCCGGGCTGGGTGGTGGCCTGGCGCCGTTTGCACGCAAGGCCGCCGCGCTGCTCTTGCTGACCGAGCGGCAAGCGGAACCGGGCGATGCGCCGCCCGGGTGAGCGCCGGAGGGGGAACTTTTACCCTTCCGCGGTTACTTAGAAGGAAGGGGATGTTGTCGACGTTGCCCAATAAAGGAGTTGCTATGCAGACAGCCAACAATAGTGTGTCCTTGGTGGGGGGGGGCGGCGGGGTGGTGGACCCGTTGTCGGCAGGCGAGGTGCGTTTTCTGGTTGGACTGGCGTTTGCTGCCGCCCTGCGGGGGCAGTGCGAGTTGGCGCTGCAGTTGTTTGATGCGTTGGGGCGCTTGCGTCCCAACGCCAGTTTTGCATTGTTGGGGCAGGCAGTGGCGTTATTGGCTGTCGGTCACTTTGGCGAGGCCGTGGCGGCGCTTGAACAGGCGCAGCTGGCATGGCCCGATGACGAAGCCGTACAGGCTGTGCTGGGTCTGGCGCTGCAGCGGGCCTGCCGGCATGCGCAAGCGCAGCGCGTGCTGTCGCCCTTGGCCGCCGCAGCACGCGATGGCGCCGTGCGCTACGCAGCACGCGACTTACTTGAAACGACCGGCTCCAGTCGGGTAGTGAACGGAGGAATGTGATGAAAGTGCAAAATATGGCAGGGGCGCCAGGTGGCGTGAGCTTGCTGCCGGCCGAGCCGCCGGCCGCCGCGGTCGGACTGTTTGAACAGCTGATCGCGTCGGCTGAGAGCGGGCCGCCCGGGATGGGGCAGGCGCTGCTGCAAGGACTCGATGGCCTACATCGCCGCCTGGAGGCGGACTGGAGCACGGTACAGGCGCTGGGAACGGCGGGCCAGCCGTCCGCCGTGGAGTTGCTGCAGGCTCAGTTGAAGATCGTGGGCGCCTCCTTTCAATGTGATTTGCTGGCCAAGGTGGTGGCGAAATCCGAGCAGAATGTCGAGCAGCTCGTCAAGATGCAGTAGCCATGAAATCATCCATTTTCCGTTCTTTAGTGTGCAGTGCCGCGCTGGCAATACTGCTGTCGGCGTGCAGCGCCCGGGTCGAGCTGTTGGCCCAGGTCAGCGAGGATCAGGCCAACGACGTGCTGGCGGCCTTGATCAATCGCGGCATCAGCGCCGAAAAGCAGGCCGGCAAGGAAGGTCTGGTGTCGGTGCGTGTCGCGCAGACCCAGGTGGCCGAGGCGATCGGCATCATGCGCAGCCAGGGGTTGCCGCATCCGGCACATGCCCGCATGGGCGAGGTGTTTAAAAAGGAAGGCTTGATTTCGTCGCCGTTGGAGGAGCGTGCCCGCATGGTCTACGCCCTGTCGCAGGAGCTGGCCGGCACCATTTCACATATCGACGGCGTGATTACGGCCGAGGTGCATGTGGTGCTGCCCGAGCGGGCCGGATTCGGTGAGGCGGGCAATGCCTCGTCGGCGGCGGTATTTATCAAGCATCAGGATACGGTTGACATGAAGCCGGTGGTGCCGCAGATCCGTCGTCTGGTGGCCAACAGTATTTCCGGACTGGACTATGACAAGGTGTCGGTGGTGCTAGTGGCTGCGGCACCGGCGGCCGAGGCGGGCGGCGCGCCGGCCGAGGCGGCCGCCTCGGCCAATGAGTCGGTGCTGGGATTGGAGGTCGCCAGCGGCTCCGCCGGCCGTCTGCGTCTGTTGTTGATGGCGTTGGCGCTGGCGGGGCTCGGTGGCGCCGCCAGCGCCGCGCTGCTGTGGTGGCGGAGCCGTGCCTGACTGGGCGGCACCGGCAGCGCCGGAGGTGGTGCTCACCGCTGAGCTGGTGCGGCGCGAGGGGCGGTTGTGGCCATGGATCGCCCGTTTTTTGTGGGCGCCTGCGCTGGACCTGCACCCCGAGCGGCGAGCGGCACTATTGCCTGGCTGGCCGGAGGCGCTGTGGCGTGAGCCGGCCTCGTTGGAACATCTGTCGCGACACCTGCTGGCCAGCGCCGAACCGCTGCCGGCGTGGCACAGCGGTGCCAGCGCTTTCCGCTTGGCGTTGTTGCCGCAGCCCCCGTTGGCCCTGTTAGCCCGCAGGCTGGAGCTGGCCTTGCGGGGAGGGGGCAGCGACCTGAACGATGACGACGCCCGCTTTTTGATGGAACGTGCGCCCTTGTACTGGCGGCCGCGTCCGGATGCTGGCGGCGTGGCCGGCACGGCAGGTTGGGCCGCGTTGCGCGCCGCGCTGGCGGGGCAGCCCGCCGCGGTGCGCACCCGCTTTGACTGGAAGACACCGCCCATCGCCATGCAGGCCGATGGGGCCAACGATGGCGATAGCGATGCGCTGCTGGCGCTGACGCTGCGTATTTTGAGAGAGTTTGAAGAGCCATGGTCTTGTTTGTTCGTCACACCGATAAGCTAGCGGCGCCGGATCCGTCAGCACCGCTGTTGCCGGCTGCCGCCCACCTGCAGTATGTGCGGGCCGAGGCGCTGCTGGCCGCCGCCCAGGCCGAGGCGACTGCCGTGCTGGCGGCGGCGGCCGCCGAGCGCGAAGACGAGCGCCGCCGTGGCTACGAGGAAGGCGTCATGCAAGCTCGCGCCGAGGCGGCTGAGCAGATGTTGAGCAATGTGGCCCGCACCATTGACTATTTCGCCGGCGTAGAAGGACGGATGACCGAGCTAGTGTTGCAGGCAATGCGACGCCTGGTCGCCGACTATAGCGACCGCGAGCGCGCCACCATCGTGGTCCGCGGCGCCTTGGCAGCGGTGCGCAGCCAGAAACACGTGACGTTGCGGGTGGCGGCCGAGCGGCTCGATGTGTTGCGCGATGCGCTAGATGGCATTCTGGCCGAATTCACCGGCATCGGCTACGTCGATCTGCAGGCCGACACGCGCTTGCGCGGCGATGCCTGCGTGGTGGAGACCGAGATCGGCGTGGTCGAGGCATCGCTTGAGGCCCAGATCGAGGCCCTGCGTCGCGCCTTTGCACATGTGTTCGGCAAACGCTGCTAGGAGAACCATGCATCAATTCCATTACATTGCCGAGTTGATGGGCCTGGCTATGCAGGAGGCGCCCACGCTGATCGTGCGCGGCCGCGTCACCCAAGTGGTGGGCACCATTATCCGGGCGGTGGTGCCGTCGGTGAGCATAGGCGAGATCTGCCTGCTGCGCAATCCGGGCGAGCACACAGAGATACAGGCCGAAGTGGTCGGATTTGCCCGCGATGCGGCGTTACTCACACCGCTTGGCGACATGCACGGCATCTCCAATGCCACCGAAGTGATCCCCACCGGACGGTCGCACATGGTGGCGGTCGGCCCGGGACTGCTGGGGCGCGTGCTCGACGGACTGGGGCGCCCGCTGGATCGGGACACCTGCGGGCCGCTGGAGACCGAGGGCCATTATCCGGTGTTTGCCGAGGCGCCGGATCCGCTCAAGCGACGCCTGATCGCCGAGCCACTGGCGCTGGGCGTGCGCGCCATCGACGCCGTGCTGACCTGCGGAGAGGGCCAGCGCATGGGCATCTTTGCGGCGGCTGGCGGTGGCAAGTCGACGCTGATGGGCATGCTTGTTAAGGGCGCCGAAGTCGACGTGACGGTGGTGGCGCTGATCGGTGAGCGTGGCCGTGAGGTGCGCGAATTTCTTGAACACGAACTGGGCGAGGACGGCCGGGCCAAGGCCGTGATTGTTTGTGCCACATCGGACAAGTCGTCGATGGAGCGAGCCAAGGCGGCTTACGTGGCCACGGCGATCGCCGAATACTTCCGTGACCAGGGCAAGCGGGTCTTGTTCCTGATGGACTCGGTGACGCGGTTTGCGCGCGCGTTGCGTGAAATCGGCTTGGCCGCTGGCGAACCGCCGACCCGGCGCGGCTATCCGCCCAGCGTGTTTGCCACGCTGCCCAAGTTAATGGAGCGGGGGGGCATGAATGAGCGCGGCTCGATAACGGCTTTTTACACGGTGCTGGTCGAGGGCGACGATATGAGCGAGCCGGTGGCCGACGAGACACGCTCGATTTTGGACGGGCACATCGTACTTTCGCGCAAACTGGCCGCGGCCAACCACTACCCTGCCATTGATGTGCTGGCCTCGACCAGCCGTGTCATGAACGCCGTGGTCGATGAGCAGCACCGCGCCGATGCTGGCCGCCTGCGCGAACTGATGGCCAAATATGCAGAGGTCGAGCTGCTGGTCAAGATTGGCGAATACCAGCGCGGTGCCGACGCCGGCACCGACGAGGCGATCGACAAGGCCGACGAGGTGCGCGCTTTTCTGCGTCAGGGCACCGGTGAGTCGGCGCCGTACGAGGAAACGCTTTCCGCGCTGACGATGTTGACTGCCTGAGGCCATGGGGATGCTCGAACAAATCTTACGCGTCAAACGCCATCGCGAGGAAAAGGCTGAGATGGCCGTCGCCAGCGGCCGGTCGGTACTGGCGGAGGCGGCGCGCCGCAGCGAGTTGGCTGGTGTTGCGTTGACGCAGTACCAGCAGTGGAGCGCACAGCGTGAGCGCAGCATGTACGCCGACCTGTGTCAACGAGTGGTCGCTCCGCGTGAGCTTCAGTGGCTGCGCGAAGATGTCGCTTCGCTGCGCGAGACGGAGCGCGAAAAACAGGAGTTGCTGGCGAAGGCCGAGCTGCAGCGTGAGCAGGCCGAGGATGATTTGCGGGAAGCGCGCAACCGGCTCGCGCTTGCGGTGCGGACACGACAGAAATTTATCGAGTTGGTCGCGGCCGAAGATGATCTGCTGCGACATGAAAGTGAGCGTGGTGACGAAATCGAAACGGATGACAACCACGTCGCAGGACGCGAGCGGGACAATTGGAGGGAACACGATGAACCATAACACTTGGTGGCGATCCGAGGCGGTGGGAGGGATGCCAGCGGTGCGTTCCGGTCCGGCGCCTGCCGCCGGCTCCGACGTCGCCCGTTTTGGCGCTACGCTGGCGGGCAGCACGGCGTGCGATGGGGCGATGGATGGCGCCGGGCTGGCCTCGGCGCGTAGCGCGGAGCCCCCGTGCGAAGCCGCCGATGCGGCGCCGAGCAAGCCGGGCAGGGATGCCGAAGCGCAGGGCAGGGGGACGACGCGGGACGGCGGCACGGGTGCGCCGAACGGCGCCGGGCGGCGCCGCTCCAGCCAGGATGAGCGCGGCAATCACCGTGACGGCCAGCATGGTGGTGAGCAGGCCGCGGCGGTGCCGGTGGCTGGACCGTTCGGCCTGTTTGCGGCGCCACTGGCTCCGGCCGCCGCGCCGGTCGCGCCCGAAGCGCCGCTGCCGCCATCCGCAGCAGCGACCGTGGCGGTCGTGGCGGCGGTGGCCGAACGTCTGCTGGTGGCGGCCAACGGCGCGCAGGAAGTGCATATCACCGTGCGTCCCGACGTGCTGCCGGGGGTCGATATCCGCCTGACGCGCGAAGACGGACGCTGGATCGTTGACTTCAACGTCAGCGATGCCGCCAGCCTCGCTGTGTTGCAAAGCGCCGGTGACGGCATCGCCACGACATTGGCGCGCCGCTTGCGCAGCGGCGTCGAGGTGAAACTGCAAGCGCTGGCCGGCACCCGCATTGCGCCGCGGCGCGAACGGGAGCCGCGGTGAGCGCGCGCGCCTATGACATGGCGGTGCTGGAAGCCGATGCCGCCGAGCAGTTAAACCTAGTCGCCGCGCGGCTGAGGGCTGGCAGCTTCGCATTGGGGGGCGCCCTCTGGCGCTACGGGTTGGCGCCGCTGGTCGGCGCTCCGACATGGCCGAGGCCGGCCTGCGTGCTGCGGGCGGAGTGGGGTGGCGCGGCATTGCGGCTGGTGGCGCCGCCGGCGCTGCTGGCGCTGCTCCACGCCCATCAGTTTCCCGATGCCGCGCTGGCCCAGCTGCCCGAGTCGCTGGCGCTGGCCGGTCTCGAACTGGCCTGGCGCGACTTGGCGCTGGCGGTCGAGAAGCTGAGCGGACGCAAGATGCGCCTGACCGGCATCGACCAGGCCGGGACTGAATTCGACGGCGTTGAACCGGCGGCCATACTGTGGTATGCGCTGGCGCTCGAGAGCGAGGCGGCCGGCGACGGTGTCCAGGCCTGGCTGGCACTGGACGTGTCAGCGCTTCCCTTGTTGGCATTGCTGGCGCGCCGTTTGCCGGCCCTGCCGTCGGCGGCGCTCGACCCAGCGATACCGCTGCGTCTGCGTTTGGAGCTGGGATCGCTGCGTTTGCGCGCCGCTGCGTTGCGGGGGCTGGCCGTGCACGATGTGCTGATGCCCGACAACGCCATCGATGCCGCGGCGCCGCAGCTGGTGCTGCGGGCCGGTGGCGATCACGTGTTGCGCGCGCGCCTGGAGACGCATGGCCTGGTGGTTGAATCTTTCCTGGAGAAAAGCATGAAGTCCGCAACACCTGAAATAGTCGACGGTGTCGACGCGCTGGAGATCAACCTGGATTTTGATCTGGGCGAAACAATCATCACGGTCGGCGAGCTGGCTGCGGTCGCTCCGGGCCAAGTGTTCCCTTTGGAGGCGCCTCCGGCCCGGCTGGTGACGATACGGGCAAATGGCGCCTGCTACGCCTACGGTGAGTTAGTGCGTATTGGCGAGCGGGTCGGTGTGCGCGTGCTGGCGTTGGCGCCGCGCGGAGACGCGCCGTGAGCGGCCCTGATCCTATGGTCCTGGCGTTCGCGCTGGCGCTGTTGGCGCTAGTGCCGATTATGATCGTGATGACGACATCCTTCGTCAAGATTGCCGTGGTGCTGTCACTGGTGCGTAACGCCATCGGTGTGCAACAGATCCCCCCCAATATGGCGCTCTATGGGCTGGCCGCGATTCTGTCGTTCTACGTCATGGCACCGGTTGGTCAGCACATGTACGACACGGTGCGCGCCGACCCCGCCGCCACCCATTCGGTGGAGCAGCTGGGGGCGGCGGTGTTGCGCGGCGCCGAGCCATTGCGGGGCTTCCTGGTCAAGCAGAGCCGGCCGCAACAGCGTGAGTTTTTCCTGCATACGGCACAGGAACTGTGGGGCGCGAAGATGGCCGCCGGACTGCAGCATGACCATTTTATCGTGCTGATACCGGCGTTTCTGGTGTCGGAGCTGACCGCCGCTTTTGAGATCGGCTTCCTGCTCTACCTGCCCTTCGTCGTCATCGATTTGATCGTATCGAATATCTTGCTGGCGATGGGCATGATGATGGTGTCGCCGGTGACGATTTCGCTGCCGCTCAAGCTGTTTCTGTTCGTCGCGGTGGATGGCTGGACACGCCTGATCCGCGGCCTGGTGCTGAGCTATGTTTAGGAGGGCGAGATGAGCGAAACGGATTTCGTCGGATACATGAACCAGGGACTGCTGTTGGTGCTGCTGCTGTCGATGCCCACCATCCTGGTGGCGTCGGTGGTCGGCGTGTTGTTCAGTCTGTTTCAGGCACTGACCCAGATCCAGGAACAAACGCTGTCCTTCGCTGTGAAACTTATCGCCGTCAGCGTGACGCTGATGCTGACGGTGCGCTGGGTCGGCGGCGAGATCCTGCACTACACGATACAGCTGTTTGATGCCTTCCCGTATGCAGGTCACTGAGGCGATGACATTGGTGTCCTCGGTGACCCAGTATGACGAGGCCAAGCTCTGGTTGGTGGCATTACTGTACTCTACCGTGCGTCTGCAGGCGGCTCTCGCCATCATCCCGCTGTTCAACAAGGCGGTGGTGCCGGCGCTGCTGCGCTCGGCGATAGGCGTGGCGCTGTCGCTGGTGTTGGTGCCGCCGTTGCGCCAGACCCTTGATGGCGTGCCCGAGACGTTCACACTGGTCGCCACGGTGCTCAAAGAGGGTTTCCTGGGGCTGCTGATCGGCTACGCGGTGGCCGTGCTGTTCTGGGCGATTGAGGGAGTTGGTTTTTTCATCGATAACCAGCGTGGCGCCAGCATCGCCAGCACACTCAATCCCTTGACGGGTAACGATACCTCACCGTTGGGCATGCTGTTCAACCAAGCCTTCATCGTATTCTTCTTGGTGTCCGGCGGTTTTCTGGTATTCCTCGGCATGCTGTATGACAGCTACCGACTGTGGCCGGTGATCAGTTATTTTCCGACGCTCGACGTCGGTGGCGTGGACGTCTTCGCCGATCTGTTCCAGCGCTTGGTGCGGTCGGCGGTGGTACTGTCATCGCCGGCGATCGTGGCGATGCTGTTGGCCGAGATCGGTTTGGCGCTGGTGAGCCGCTTCGCGCCCCAGTTGCAGGTGTTCTTTCTGGCCATGCCGGTCAAGAGTGCGGTGGCCTTCCTGGTGCTGGTGGTATATCTGCCCACGCTGTTTGGTTATATCCACGATGAAATCGGCGCGTTAGCCAGTATGCTCGACGTGCTGGGACGGGGGCTGCGGTGAGCGGAGAAAAGACTGAGCAGCCCACCAGTAAGAAGTTGCGGGATGCGCGCAAAAAAGGGCAAGTGGCGCACAGCAAGGACTTCACCCAGACGGTACTAACACTGGCCCTGTTTGTCTACCTGATCAGCGCGGCCCGTTCCTTGGCCGAGGATTTGACGTCGCTGCTGTTGTTGCCGATGGCGTTGATCGGGCGGCCGTTCGGCGAGGGACTGGATGCGGTGCTGTGGCCGGCCATGAAGGCCGGCTGCATGTTGTTGCTCCCCTTTCTTGGTATCGTGTTGGGTGTTGGTGTGCTGGTCGAGACGCTGCAAGTTGGGGGAGTGTTGGCGTTCGAAGCCATCAAGCCGAGCGGGAAGAAGTTGAACGTGGTAGCCAACACCAAGAACATATTCTCCAAAAAGAATCTGGTCGAATTCCTCAAGAACTGTCTGAAGGTGGTGGTATTGTGCGCGGTACTGTACTCGGTCATACGCGACGAACTGGCGCATTTGCTAACGCTGCCGCTGGCAGGACTAGACGGCGTCGGTGCCGCCATCACCAGCTTGCTAAAGGCGGTGATGCTCAATGTGGCGGCTGCGTATGCGGTGCTAGCGCTGGCTGATCTGGCTTGGCAGAGGTATAGCCATACGAAGGAATTAATGATGACGAAGGACGAGGTCAAGCGGGAACACAAGGAGTCGGAAGGGGATCCCCATATCAAGGACACGCGCAAGCAACTTCATCGGGAGCTGTTGTCGGGCGCAGTGGAAAAGAGCCGTCAGGCCAGCGTGCTGATCACCAATCCGACGCACGTGGCAGTGGCTTTGCGTTACGAGCGCGGTGCGACGCCCTTGCCGCTGGTGCTGGCCATGGGCACAGACGAGATAGCGCATCGGATGATCGCCGCCGCACGTGCGGCGGGGGTGCCGGTGATGCAAAATGTACCGCTGGCGCGGGCCTTGCTGGCCCAAGGCGTTGTTGACCAATATATCCCGTCAGCGTTGGTAGCGCCGGTGGCCGAAGTGCTGCGCTTGGTAGAACAACTCGCCCGCGGCGAGTGGAGTGAGCCCTCGGCGTAAGCAAAAGTGGACATCGAATCTGCGATGGTGGTCTGAGCTTTAGAGCGATGACAGCAAATGGATGACGGTGAACAGCACGGGGACATCCGGTCAGTTCCCCGCCAGCGCAGACGATAGGCTGCACTTCGAGGGTGAAGGCTGCTGGGATCGTGGTGATTCAGGCCGTAAAACAACCAACCAATCGGCTTGTTTAGCCTCGCCGCCTCGGCGGCTGTTATGTTTTTATCGCGCGGCCCCAATCATAGGTAATTCGGGCTTCCCTCCAAACAATGTTGCTGCGATGGTTATAGATAGCTCGCCATGCATGGCAGCAAAGCATTCTCATTTATCTAGCAATTGGGAACTCATGAAAACGACAAGAAATCAGCGGAGTAAGTTATCCCAGGCTCCGTTCTAGCTGGAAGGGAGCGGCTTGGCGTCAGTATCTACAGCATCTATGCATGGACAAAGCGGCATGGCGTGCCCGAAATTGAACGCAAGGCCCAGGACGCCCGGTCCGACGAGATGCAGCGGCTGAAGGCCGAATTAAAGCGCGTTACCGAGGAGCGCGACATCTTGAAAAAGGGCGCGGTGTACTTTGCCAAAACGTCCTGGTAAGCTACGTCTTCATTCAGGCAGTACAGGACGAATTTCCGGTGCGGCGCTTGTGCAAGATGGTGGGTGTTCATCCCAGTGGGTTCTACGCGTGGTGCGTTCAGCCTGAAAGCAAGCGAGCCAAGGAAGAGAGGCGTCTGCTCGGTCACATTAAGCAGTCATGGCTGGAAAGCGGCGCGGTTTACCACTACCCGAAGGTATCGGACGACCTGCGCGACTTGGGTGAGCGATGCGGCATCAATCGCATTCACCGCATTATGCGCTTAGTTGGCCTGCGTTCGCAGACCGGATACGGCAAGCGCAAGTGGAAAGGCGGCGGCGTGCCATCGGTGGTGGTTCCGAATCATCTGCAACGACAAATCGCAGGATATGGCCCACGCGCACCATGTGCTGCCTGTTCGGCGTGTCCACCAGCGGTTTCTGCGACTGGCTCTACCGACCGATGAGCCAGCACGAGCGTGGGAACGCTCAGTTGGTGCAGGCCATCAAGCACAGGCACGAAGCCAGCGATGGTACATACGGCTCTCCACGGATAGTGCGAGATCTTATGGATGCTGGCTTTGCTTGCAGTGAGAATCGCTTGGCCCGGTTGATGAAGATCGCTGGTATCAAGGCACGACACCAGCGCCGCCGCCCTCCCGGGGCAGCTTGAAGCGGCAGTACACGCAATTGCGCCGAATCTGTTGGACCGCCAGTTTGAAGCAACTGGGCCGAATCAGAAATGGGCGGCCGACTTCACTTATGTCTGGACTGGCGAAGGCTGGTTGTCCGTCGCAGTCGTTCTCGATTTGTATTCGCGCTGCGTCGTGGGCTGGTCGATGCAACCGACGATGACGGCGCAGCCGGTGATGGATGCATTGTTGATGGCGGTCTTTCGTCGAGGACGCCCCAAAGCCGTGCTGCATCATTCCGACCAAGGCGCTCAATACAGCAGCGAGGACTTCCAGCGTTTGCTTGAGTCCCACGGCATCACATGCAGCATGAGCCGCCGTGGAAACTGCTGGGACAACGCCGCAGTGGAGAGCTTCTTCTCGACGCTCAAGATCGAACGCCTGAGCAAAAAGCACTATCGGACAAGAGATGATTTACGTGCGGACGTGTTCGACTACATAGAAAGGTTTTACAATCCACGTCGACGCCATTCCACCATCGGCTATCTCAGCCCAGTACAGTTTGAAAATCTAAAATGCGCCTAGCGGAAGTGTCCGCGACGTTGGGGGAAGGCCAGAGGAAGGCCAAGCAGACTCGTGGCGATTTAGCTGAATGTGACCTGACAGTCGCAGGCTTCAACCCGGGTAACTGTCAGATCAAGTCGCAATCATTACCTCTTAAGACTGTGGGTAGAACTACTGCACAACGTAGTCAAACGTTACCATCCCGTTGCCAGATGAGTAATGGCGATAGAGCTCCATTGCTTTGGGATCATTAAAAACCGTGAAGACGATCTTCAATTTAGACGCTGGATACTTCCGAATGAAGGACTTAGCGGCGTGGACTGCGATTTCGACGCAGTGGATTTTGTTGCCGTTGAGCGAAGGAAGATTGAGCCCAACCATTGGTAGCGCTATGTAGTCAAGATCTTTTGAGTGCTCCAAGGTTTCCATATACATATTGAAAAACCCTTTGGGCTGATTAACCGGAGGGGAAAGGACTTCTATCCTATTAACGCCATGGGACGTAACCATGTCGTGCGCTCCGCATGTTATCGCGTAGCCTCTGCCTTCCGTTGCGGAGTAGGGGTTATCATCAAACTCAACTACCCCTCCTGTTTTGGGGACGCCATAGTTATTGTACAGCTCCATCTGCAGCCCTGCTCCGGTCGCATTCACAACCGAGGTCGCCAACGGAAATCCGGAGCTCAAATCCAGGTCGCCGTAGTGTGTACATGCGATAGCCGCAGTTTCGTCGGGACCTGCTCTTAAGTCGGTGATGGCGCCAGCGTATAGATGGAGTCGATTATTGCAACCCGGTCCCGTCATTTTTTCGGTCTGTGAGAAGTTTGTTTTCGGCGCGCGTTGTTCTTTGTTTCGTGGCCCCAGCGTTGATGGCGGAAGCTTATCGAGTTTTTTTCCTTCAAACAGCACGCCCCTTACGTCATCAAGAGTGTATTGCTTGACTCCTGCGCGCATACGGGGGTGTGACACGTTACCTATCGGCGAATCGCTTTTCGCCGTTACAGCCGGCACGGTTGGATGGTCGGCACGACTGGTGGCGATCTGCTTTTTGTATGCTTCCACCGCTTGCTTATCGTTGTATATCACAAAGATGATTTTTAGTTTGGAAGTCGGATGCCTGCGAATGAATTCCTTCGCAACCTTGGTAGCAATGGCCGCGCTGATTTCTTTTCCTTGAGGGCCATTTAGCAGGGGGTGGGACATGCCAGCCATTGGCAGCGCGATGTAATCCATATCTTTGGAATGGATTAATGCCTCTCGATACATATTTTCCAACCCAGCCGGATTGTGCATGGGCACGGTGAGCAACTCGATGGCCTTAACGTGATGCGTAGTAGCCATGTCGTGTGAGTCGCAGGTAATCGCGTAGCCCCTGTTTTCCGTCTTCGCGTAATCTTTATTGTCAAGAGCATATTGAGGTTGCTGCATCACGCCTGGCACACCGTAAGTGTTATATAGCTGCGCTTGCAGGCCGGGGCCTGCGGCATTCACCACCGCTTTGGCCACAGCGAAGCCGCAGCCGAGCAGAAGGTCGCCATTGTTTGAGCAGGCGACCGCCGCTTTTTCGTCCGGATTCGCCTGCAAGTCGGTGATGCCTCCTTCGTACACCCCCATTCGACCAGAAAATTCTGGATCATCGGACGGCTGCATTGCAACGGTTGAAAAATAGGCGCTAGTTTTCGGCGCGTATTTTTCCTGTTCGCGCGCGTGCAACTGGGATTTAGGTAGCTTGGGGTGATGTGAGTGGTTAAACAGCCAATCGTTGATTTCCTCCGTCGAAAAGTCACTAGCACGTTGTGAACTGTACGTATCAGCCGCCGCCGCGGTAGCTGAAGCGGGTGCGGTTGGCGATGGCACAGGCGCCGTCAGCCACTCGGGGGGGGGGCTGTTGCCAAGGATCGGCGACGGTAGTGTATCCACGTGTTTTGCAACCGCGGCCGCTACCGTCAGGGGCTTGTCTTGCGGCACAAACGGAGTAGCAGGCTGTGCACTGTTCGTCTTTGGCATTGCCACCATCATAGCTGAAGTGGGCGTTGATGGTGTGATCGCACCTGCCGTGGCCGGTGCTGTAGACGATACGGTCTTGTCGAGAAGTGTAGCGGTTGAGGAAGGAAAGGCATTTTTTTTATTAAAAAATGCTTTCAGGCGGGAGAAGAAGGCGCCAGATCCGGCGCCTGCTCGCCCCTTTAAGGAGTCGTTATGCCCATTTATCGAGGATGTCGAATTAGGGGAGTGTCGGAAAAAACGGGAAATGTTTGTGAAAAAATTAAACATAAGAATTTCTTTTTGTTGATTATTGACGACTGCAAACAGTAAGTAACGTGGGTAGGGATTATGTTCAAGGCTGGCCGTGACATTCTGGCCATGACCAATACGGTGCAGGCGTCGAGTTCAAAAAGATGCGTGCATACGGATGAAGAAATCGACTGCAGAATCACCTTATTTTGGCTATTAACAAGGACGCGTGGAATTCATGTGCATAAGATGCGAGCCTTGTGAAACGCGAAGCCAAAAGGCGGAGCGGGGAGAGGGACCTCGTTGCTGAAAGGTTAGTTGAATTGCGAATGAACAAAACACGCGATGCTGTTACTTATGCTTGCAAGCGGAGTATTTAGCATCAATGCGCCTCGGGAATGGCGCGTCATGCGTGTTTGCATATTAAAAATACAACCATCTATGAGGAGGTCAAATGTTGCCCATTGGTAGTTCCCCGCCCGCTCCAAGCCAGCGGGCAGCCGATACGAATGCCCGCACTCATGCCAAGCAGGCAAGGCAGGGGCTTTTTCATCGTGTGTTGCCCCAGGCTGCTGCGCAGCCTAAGCATGTCGCGCATCAAACCCCCGCCCCTATTTTGAGCTTTCGCAGTTGGGAATCGGCCGAGGCTTCGGAAGTGCAACGTGGAGGCCAAGTACGACGCGTCGGTTACCTGGTGAGAGGAATTGTAGTCCGGTGCCCGCGACCGATCAGTAGAGAGCTGCAACAACTGAATGGCGCGATTAAAGAATTACAAAAGTTGGGAGGGAAGCCCGAGACCTTAGTGTTGGGCTGCCTGAGTCGGGAAGTGAATAAAAAGCAACAGCCAGGCGAAACACTGCGGGTATTAGAGGCGGCGATAAAGGCGGTACCTGAATGCGACAAAATATTGCATTTTGTGCAGCAATTGATAAGGGAAAGAAGTGCTGCGTTGGGTGATGGATAGTCCCTTAGGCGCTGGGCGTTTGTGGTTGGGACTTGCTGCTTGCTGCTGGTACTACAGTCCGTCCGCAGAGCGTGTTCTGCGGATAATTTTGGAGAATACGATGTATATCTTGCGTGCTATTCATTCATTTAAGAGTGCGAGGAACACTGCTGGGGGGGGGATTCAGACTGCGTCCTTGCTCAGTTCCGCAGCCTCGGCGCCTCCTTCTCCTATTGGTGGGCGCAAACTGCCTTCTACTTTTGCTCGACTCAAGAAATCTTTAAGAGCCCGCGTAATGCCGGTGAAATTCGGTGCCACCGTAGAAACTGTTGCGGCCACTTTAAAAGGCGACTTCAAGGTACAAGCGGAATCGCCGGAAGGGCGGAAGCTGCTGATTGCACTGGACCGTGGGCTTCGGACGGCTAGCCGGAAAACCGCTGCGTCGACGCCTGGCGAATTGGCGCGAGCACTCAGTGGAAAGACGTTCGAGGAGCTATTCGCCATGGCCGCTAGTTGGCCTGCTGATGGGAAGTCTTCGCCCACGAAGCATCCCGTGAAGCACGCTATTCTTGTGGCGATAGAGTCCAAATTGCAGTCGACTTTAAAAACCGGAGCTGCTGCGTATGCCGCCATAACCTGTGCTCTTGCCAAGAGAGATATAGGCCAGGTTGCGGAGGCGCTGGAGGTGAACGGTGAGACTATCCGTGCTGCTTGGGAACAGCTGAGAAGTGCAACTGCACTCGCGTCTGTCGGGTTTACCACTACGGCGAGCAGTGAAGTTGTACGCGACATAGCCTTGCTTCTTAACGCCCCGGCGTTCAAATTGGGAAGTCAAACGTGCGAATGGAAGCGCTACCTTTCCGACCTGGAAAACTTCGAGAAAGATAATCCCGAAGAGTATAAAGAAATATTTGGAACATCAGCGAATGTAATGTCAGCGCCCTCTAATCCGTGGGAATAAATCAATTATTTTCAACCTCCGATGAAAAATATTCAATCCGGATATTCGGTCGTTTGCCGGTTTGCAGAGGTGGAAAGTCAGCAGTAGACCCATTAAGGCAGATAAAACTATGTTAAAGATATTTAAATCGTCAAATCAGGTTGTTGGTCATTCGATGCGAGGAGAAGTTGATAGTCCCCGCCCGAATTCACAACTGACGGCCAGTAAGGCAACAAGCAGTGGCATTTCCCATCGTTTATTTGGACCTAAGAATCTAAAAACCGAAAATACTTTGGCTGCTCGAAAGCCGTCAGTTTCCCCTCCTCCAAGTGAAGGGCGCTTATTGAGTACTCCGCGACCAACAGCTAATAAAAAATCTTCCAGAAAAATGTTTGGTCCGAAAGATCTTAAAAATTCCGTCAATAATAATATTATAAAAGATAAAAATGACATTGAATCATATCGAAAAATAATTAAAAATACAGTTAATATTGATGAATGGGGCGCAAAAGAATATGACGGGAAAATAGAAATATTCAATTTCGATTTCAAAGCAAGCTTCAGCGCAAGTCGTGCAGCTTTCGAAGCTGCTAATCCGTCAATGAAAAAATATCAATTCGAACTAAATAAGTTGAAATCGGAGGCGGCCGAGTTGAAGCAAAAAGAGAATATGCTTGGGAGCGAGATCGCTAAACTTAGAGGCTCCGATAAACCAGCCGATTTGAAGAAAACGAAGGAGTTGGCCGGGGAAAAAGACCGGGTATCGAAACAGCTCAAGTCAAAGAATGGAGAAATAATAAAGAAAGAAGCACGAATTTATGATAGAGAGGCACCGCTGCGGGCTCAAGACGCGCCAAAGCGTCAACAGCAAGAACTGCTGAAAAAATTGATCGCGAACATTAGAACCATTGAAACTGAAAAACATCCTTTTGAGAGGGATTTGTCTCCCGCAGTGGGTGAAGGACATCCGTATTTTGTTCCGGCAGTGCCTTTAAAGGCGAATAAGCGCCCTGATCTTGAATTGTGCACTTCCACAGAAATACTCTCGACTGAAGTTACTCTTAACAGGACATACGACCATGGAATCAAAAGGTACACCGAGTATCTCAAGACGCATCCCGAAGATAAAAATGCGACACAATTATTGGTGCATTTAAAGACACTGAAATCTTTTTCCGACAAGTTATTGAAAGATTTTATGACGATATTTCCGGCAGATACTGATGAAAAGCGAACTGCCTTGGCAGAGGCATTGTCGAAGTTGAACGACGATGAATTCATTGCTGCGTGCGTCGGGATGAATAATATACGTATACTAGAGGATAAAAATCCATTAAGTATCGAGAATACCTCGTCAGCGAACTCAACTGTTTCAATTTTACCTACCCAGCGTATTGTTCGATATAAATTACTCGCTGCCGAAGTATATAGAATTCACGAAAAAAATTGTAGAGAAACGAACGCTCCGCAAAATTCGGCATATGCGAAACTAGAAAATACAATGAGAGAAATTGCTCAAAAGGTGCAAGATGCTACAAATAAGATGTAAGGCCATCTCGAATAACCATCTTATTACACATTGATGTGACAAAAAGAGAGCTATGCATGACGATTTGAATAAGCTGCCGGTGCTATAGCAAATCATCTATAGCTGGGAAAACTACTGTCGCCCGGTGGCCCGCGCCGCGATAAGCCCGGCTCCCTTAGAACAGAGTTAGGCTTTCGTGTTGCTTTACACTGGAATCTGACATGGTATTTGCATCGAATTATGGCCCACTGCTTGGGGTTTAAAGGTCATGCCGATGTTAAGTTCCTAGCCTCCTTTTCCTTTATGTGAGTTGATCTGTTCTAGAACGGTAGCTGTCATTTTCGGTTTCGATTATGTGGCAATGATGGGTGAGTCGATTAAGCAAAGCTGTCGTCATTTTCGCATCCCCGAATACGTCCCGCTTTCGGCGAAACCTAAATTGGTTGTGATAATGAGGAGTGTGCGCTCGTAGAGCTTGCTGATCAAGTGGAAACGTAGCGCGCTGCCCTGTTCGTCGGCGCGCCGAATTGATCATCATTTAGCCATCCACCCTTCGACAGAGCCAAGGAATAAAGTCACGGTCCGAATCCGAACTTTAAGTGGCCGGGGTAGATACGGAAAAAAATGTGTTTTAGCTGTAAGCAGTAGACATGGAAACGGGCGAAGTGATCAGCAAGCAGATTGAGCGTGGACAATTTTATCTTGGTTTGCAAATAGTATGCCGTGATTGGTTGGCAGGAAGCCTGCGGCCGCTCACAGCATTGAGCGCGTAAGTTGCAGCAGTTGGGCCACGAGGTGAAGATGATGCCAGGTAAGATGGTTAGGGCATTCGTGAACGGTAACAAAAGTGATGTGGCTGATGCACGTGCCATCTGGCTCGTGGCCCAACAGCACGGCGTGAACGCACGCGGTTAAGACGGAAGCACAACAGGCTGTATAGCGATGCAACGAATGCGACAGCAATTGGTAAAGAATCGTACAGCACAACGCTATGAGTTACATGGTCTATTGGCCGAGTATGGCGAGGTGTGCCTGATCCGCTTGGATTCCATGGACACTTCGGGGCCGGGAATTCGGTCGGTCAATGGTCCATTTCAAGCCCTCCAGAGACCGGACTCCGAGCGAAAGCCGTGGGGGGGGTCTTTGAGAGCCTTGTGAGGCCGAATCTCATTGTAGTCCACGCGCCATGCCTCCACGACGGTCTGTACCTCGGTCAAAGAGGTGAACCAGTGGACATTGAGGCATTCATCACGCGGTGATCCGTTAAACGTCTCGATGAAACAGTTGTCGGTCGGCTTCCCTGGCCGGCTGAAATCGATCTTGGTGTGATGGTGGTAAGCCCAGAGGTCCAGCATGTGCCCGTAAAATTCGCTGCCGTTGTCGACGAACAGGCATTTCGGTGCCGTCCGTTTTGCAATGATGCGGTTGAGCGCAGTCACGACATCCTCACCGCGCAGGCGATGGCCGGCCACGATGGCCAAGGATTCCCGGCTGTAGATGTCGATGATCGTCAGCAGTCGTATCTTGGTTCCGTCGGCGAGTTGGTCAGCCACAAAATCCATGCTCCACGCATCGTTTGCCTGACGTGGCTGCATGCGCACCTGGCGGGCGACCGAACTCTTGCGGCGCTTCTTGCTCCAGGCGCGCAACTGCAACTGCTCCTGGCAATACCATCGGTACGTCTGGTTGACGCCCAGTTGAAAGCCTTCGCGCTTGAGCAGCACATGCAGGCGCCGGTAGCCCCAACGCACGCGCACCAAGGCCAGCTCACGCAAGCGTTGTCGCAGCGCCAGCTTGAGATCCTTCCTGCTCGACAGATACTGCGTGCTACGCACTTGCCTGATCAACCGACAGGCCCGCGCCAGTTTCAATCCATAGTGGCCGATGATGTAATCGACCACCTCACGTTTCAACGCGGGCCGCCCCCACTTTTTTGACGCAACGTCCTGCAGGATTGCCTTGTCCAGACTCAGCTCGGCAACCAGCTTCTTCAGGAGCGCGTTCTCGTCCTGCAGGATATTGAGCTCCGGCACGTCTTCGGATTACATGCCGTCGCACTGTTTCTTCCAGCGATAAAAAGTCTGCTCGGAAATGCCAAGCTGCCGGACAATATCGCCGACCGCCATGCCCAGTTCGGCCTGCTTTAAGACGGATACAATTTGTTCCGCCGGAAAATGTTTGCGCTTCATGGTCAAGCCCTCCCGCACAGGAATTATTGACCAAAAACTCGCGCCCGGAAGTGCCTAATTTCGCCAAAGCAGATCAATTCAGGGCGCATGATCGACAGCATCAATGAGATCCTATGATTTTAGAAACGGCGGGCAGACTGCAAATCGGCTCCAAAACTGAAAGCGTTCAACCCACAGTGAAGGAGAGGGAAATGGAATCCGCCCACGACTAGAATTTTATGCCGAATGAGGAAGCGCTGGCGGTATTGCCGGAGCAGTCCGGCAAGAGCTGGAAGATTGGCTTGCATGATGACAACAGCACCCGACGCGCTCCAATGCCTTATGGATCGTCGCGGTGGATAGCGAAATTTCGGGTATCGTCGTTCATGACACTATTTTAGTTGAAACGACATCCGTGAATCGCACACTTTTACTGTTCAAGGTTGTCAGGCATTACGAAACTTACAGTCTTTGCTCTGGTACTGGGAACTTCCGAGAATGCGATAATGCGCGCGACTTCCTTGTCAATCAAAGCGTTGAGCAAGGTTGTTTTCCAAGATGAGTCAGATGTTTCGCCGCGCTGCTCGAGTTTGTTTTTTATATGCTGTCGCACGGCCTGCCGTTGGGCGACATCGCCATCCGACGCCGTGCTGTTCGCCACGCTGAGACTATCTTGAGCCAGTTCGGCAATCTGGCTTTTTAAATCGTCAGCAAAGGTGTCATAGCCATGCACCAACGGAAATTTTTCGGCATCATAACGCGAGACTGGCGTCGTCGCCTCATTGTTGGCGACAGTGGGCAGCAGCGTGTTCAGTTTGGCTCGGTTTTCCAACGACATCAGGGGGAATTGGTGCAGAACTTGTGCCATTGCAGCATCGATTTCGGCTTCGCTGGCATTTTTTGACGTGGTTTTCAAGACGCCTGCTCCCCCCCATTTCTCTCCTTGTCGCGCTTGCGCCACGACTGTTTGGGCTAATTCTGCACGCGTCGCTATTTGGCTGGAAGGTACTTTGGCTGATTCACGGTCTGTCGGCGCGTTCACCGTCAAATTTATCGCTCCCGCGACGAGCATATGGTGCAGCGGATCAAAGCTTTCGGATTGCGGATTCATGGCCTCCGATGTCGCCAATTTGTCTGCCATGTCCTTCAATACCGTAAGCGGATAGGCCTCAGTCAGCTGCCGTGACATATCGTAGTTGTTGCACAGATGTTGCAGCGCGTAGCTGGTTCCCGGGTCCTCATCGGTACCGGTTTTCTTTTTGGCCATCATTTGCTGGTATTTCTCCAACCCCGCCTCGCCTTCCTTCGACACATTTCTGGACGTCATCAACCCTATTGCGGAGAAGATTCGGGTTCTGAACTGCGCAAGCGCGCCGGGCTTGTTGCGCAGGCATGATCGGTTGACCCTCGGTGTGGTCGGTGTTGTCTGTCTGCAATCCCGCTTCGCAAGTTTCCCTTTGAAATCGGACATCGAGATCGACAAATCAAAACAACTTAGAAATAATTTTACCGATTCAATCATGGCTGGCTTTCGGATAGTGGCTACTGGCTGTAAATCAGTAACGCTGAGCGCGATAAAGTTCCATCTCAAGGCCGCAAATTCCAACTTAAAACGCTTGGCATTTCAGAAGGGCAGTTCGAATAACTAGCTTTTTCGAAAATAGGCGCTATACGAATCAATGACATCTAGCCTGCGGTGAGCGTCAAGCGGGTCGGACACTGGCGAGGCATGCTGATAAAAATCGAGGCCGACGTTAAGGTGCAGTTGAACATCCCGGTCAGTTGCAGATAATCCTGGTTCGCGCCGATGGAATGCAGGTCGACGCGGATAAATGCAGGTTCATTCGCAGCTTATGCTGGTTTGAGGGGGCCTTCAGTTGCAGTTATTTCTGGCCGAGAGTTGGCTCGAATGCAGGTTCGTGAGGTTTCAAACGCAGGTCGGTACAGGTATCGGTCGCAGGTCGATAGAGTGCCCGGTCCTGTTCTCCGTAGAGGATCGCCGCACCGCCCGCTTTCAGGATGCCCTCGGCGCGTTCGCTGGCAGCCCAGCTCTGCTCCTTGCGTGGTATCAGTGGCGGCGAGCCGTCGATCTGCTCCGCGTTGAACACGGTCGACTTCACTTATCAGCCGTCGATCGACAAGAAAGAGTTTCAGACGCTGACGAGCTGCCATTACATCGACCATGGCGACACCGTACTGATGCTCGGGCCGCCATGCGTTGGCAAAACCGATCTGGCAGTGGCGCTGGGGTGAAAGCAATCGATGCCGGCTAGGGTGTCTTGTTGACAACGGCGGCCAATCTGATCGCGGCTCTCAGCCGCGCGCATGGAGAGGGACGCCTCGATGAAAAGCTGAAGGTCGAGGGGTGCTTCGACAGTCACGCCAGCAGCCTGCTGCGCGAATGCACGCAGGCCGCGATGCGCTGCGGCATCTCGGCGGTCATGGGACTACCGTTGGCCGCGTACAGTTCGACGAATTTTCGTCCCACATGTGCGCCAGGCAAATTTGGTAATCAACCGCTGTGGGTGCAGTAATAGACAGAAACAAACCAGCAGCGGGGATCATCATAGCCGCGTGGAACTTTTGGCTTGCTGACAAAGACCATCGTATTTGCAGTGGCTTGTAGAGTTGCGGAATTAGTCGCCAGATCCTCATTTGCGCTAGCAAGATGCTGCATACCTAGAGTTAGCAGTGCAGTCAACAGCAGCAGAGTGTATTTCACAGTCTTCATTTTCTTCATATTTACTCCATAGAACGAGGTTAATAACCGTGCCAAATTAAGGCACTCTTTGTGTACCTCATCACGGGGAAAAGTTCGATGTCGGATTTGCGTTGGCCGCCTTGGAATGGGCTGAACGGCCAGTTCCACGCCGATCAGCCGAGAGTAGCTTCTCAGGGAGTTATCAGGTCAAATGCCGTGTTAAATATTTCAAGGCCATTCATATCGCCGTCCCGCTCCAATTTCTCAGCCCGGCAACCAACATTGCCCGAAATCGCAGTAGTGGCCATGTCGTATGCTTCCCCGCCCAATGCCTTCGCAAAATAATGCGCCTTCAATTGTTCCTCGCTCATGTTAGCGAACAGCGATGCATAACGTGACATATTACAACGCGCCACGTCGGCATCGCCATCGACCTGCTTAGAGGCAATGAGCATCATTGCCCCGATCGCTGTCATCGTCAGCTGTTCCGCTGCTACATCTTTATTCGCTAGTTTCTTACTCAACGCTAGCAGCGTCTCTAATACATTACTCTTCGCAATATTACGGCGGAGGTGGGCTTGAACCATTGCATGTGCGACGGCGGTGGGAACCACCAGCAAAGCAGACAATAGCCGCGTTTTGAGCGACGTTTTCGATCTTGGCTTGCCGCCAGCGCAACCACGGTGCGCGACTCGCGCGACCAAGTCCTGAAGCCAGGCAACGAAATGCCTGAGCTGCAGCCCCCGCCCGATCCCGCCGGGGGCGATTTGCTCAGATGCTGGGATGCGTCTGTACTGTCCTTGTTTTACTCTCATGATATTAACTTTATCAGCTGTTCCATGTTGTTAAATATGCGCCACGTCGCCCTGCGTACGACGTGCCCGCTACTCCAGTTCGATGCGCGCGAGCGGCTGGATATTGATCTCCGTGGTCAACTCTTGGTATGAAATCACAGGTAGGTCGTACAGGTCTTGCTCGATCATCTTGCGCACGTAACGCCGGATGTCCATTGATGTCAGCAACACCGGTCGCTGAGTGGCCACCGAAAGGTCTCCCACCGCGCGTTTGATGCTGTCGAGTAGGCGGCGCGAAACTTGCGGGTCCAGTGCCAGATAGCTACCCGCCGAGGTTTGCCGGATTGCCGTGCGCATCGTCTCTTCAACATTGGGCGCGAACAGATAAGCCGGCAACATGTTTTGCCCACCCGAATACTTATGTGACAGGTGGCGCTTCAGGGCCGCGCGGATATATTCCGTGAGCAGCACGGAATCCTTCTCTTTCTGGCCCCAATCGATCAGCGCTTCAAGAATGGTGCGCAGATTCCGGATCGATACATCTTCCGAGACCAGACGCTGCAGGATCTCGGCGATCTTCTGGATCGCCATGACCCGTTGTACTTCCTTGACGAGATCGGGGAAGCGCTCTTCCATTGAGGACAACAAGAACCTGGTTTCTTGGATGCCGATAAAGTCGGCGGCATATTTCTTCAGCACCAAGGCCAGATGATAAGTCAGCACCTGGGTAGCATCCATGGTACTGGTGCCCGCTCGGGTAAGGAGGTCTTGTAGCCCCTCCCCGACCCAAACGGTTTGCAGATTAGGCAGGAAAGGTGTATCGGTTTCGGTCGCCACGCCCAATGCCCGCAAGGTATCCTCGCTCTCGCGCACGAACAGATAGCCGGGTCGCAGGTGCCCGTGGGCCACCGGCACCTCCTGTAACTGGATCGCGTAACTGTTAGCCGGCAACGTATCATTGAAGCGCAAGCTAATACCGGGGAACGGCACGCCCAGGTCGAAATACAGCGCCCGCCGCACTTTCAGCAATTCATCGTTAAGCAAGTCAGCCCGGAGCGTGGCCGATAGCGATTCCGCCACGTCCATGAGCAATGGCACCGTCGGCGAGAATTCGCTGGCCGGGTCGGCGCCCGGGCGTGGCTTGCCTTGTCCCGCCGCAGCCATGCCCGGCATCGCCCCCAGTCCGCCCCCGCCCGAACTGGCACTGGCAGGACGGTTGCTGTTGCGGTGCAGTATAAAGCCCATCCCACCGATCAGCGCGAACAGTGCAATGAACACGAGCGTCGGCATGCCAGGAATCACTGCAAAGCCTAGCATCACGGCGGCGCCTATCATGAAGGCGCGCGGCTGCGCCAGCAACTGGCGACCTATATCCTTGCCGATGTTGGATGGACCACCGTCATCTGTCGAGACGCGCGTAACGATCATGCCGGCGCAGATGGAAATGAACAGCGCCGGGATCTGCCCGATCAAGCCGTCCCCTATCGACAGGATCGCATACTTTTGTAAAGCAGCGCCTGCGCTCATATTGCGTTGCAGTACGCCGATCAGCAAACCGCCCAATAAATTGACGGCGACAATGATCAGGCTGGCGATAGCGTCGCCTTTCACGAACTTCATCGCCCCGTCCATCGCCCCGTACAGCTGGCTTTCCTTCTCCACCACCCCGCGGCGGCGGCGCGCCTCGTTCATGTCGATCACGCCGGCTCGCATATCGCCATCGATTGACATTTGCTTACCCGGCATTGCATCGAGCGAAAACCGCGCGCCCACTTCGGCCACCCGTTCGGTCCCCTTGGTGATCACGATGAACTGCACTATAGTCAGGATGAGGAAGACAACCAGGCCGACGACCAAGTTGCCCCCAACGACAAAGTTGCCGAACGTTTCAATGATGTGGCCGGCATCGGCCTGCAACAAGATCAAGCGGGTCGTGGCAATCGACAGCCCCAGCCTGAACAGCGTGCTGACCAACAGGACTGTGGGGAAGGCGGAGAATGACAGCGGCGAAGGAATGTACATAGCCACCATCAGCAAGATCGCCGAAAAGCACATATTGATCGCAATAAGCGCATCGACTAACAGCACGGGCAACGGCAAGATCATCATAAAGATGACCGCCACAATCACGGTGGCCAGCAGCAAATCGGTCCGCTCGGATGCGATCTGCAGGTAGCGTGAAACGCGGTTGAGCAGCGCGTTCATGGCACCACCCGCGCCGCAGCGGTGCGCAAGGCAAGGAACGCCTGCATCGCGACATGGGCATCATCGTCTCGCTCAAGGCGCGCAAAGGCGCGCGCGCGCAATAACTGCAGCAAGGCATCCGGCTCGCGCGGCCCCACCACACCATCCAACACTTTCAGAGCTTGCAGTGGTTGCCCCGCTTCGATACTGGCCCACGCCAACGCCTTCGCCACGATAGAATTGTCCGGCTCCAGCACGTGCAGCGCTGCGTACAAGGACTCGGCTCGGCAGGGAGCTCCGTTCTGAACATAAACATAGGCGAGCAACTGAATCAGATCGAGGGCATTGCTGGACATAGGCGAGATATGGCGAGGTTGACGGCGCCCGATGCGCCTGTGCAGGATAGGTAACGCTGCAGTCGGTTTGGTTCTGCCGCCTACCTGAACCAGGACGGCCCGCCGGAACTATCCTCGTTGCGCCGTCACCAAGGACATGAGGGTAATAAAAACGACCGACAAAGGAAAAGCCATGCTTGCGACATCAACTCCCGTTACCACGGAAACTCCCGTATCGGTAATACAGTCAGCGACACACGTTTCTCCCCTAAAAAGACTGTTTTCCAGCGTATGCGGCTGGACTAGCCGTCGGCCTAGCCGGACACCAGTCAGTGGCGCGTCGCTGGCGCACCGCGCCACAACGGCCAAGCCAAGTGGCGTCCGCATAGCGCTGCGATCTCTGCTGAAATCTCGTAGCACGGACGCCGCGCTCAAATGCCTTCGAGCGCTGACCGGGGCCAAATCTGCCCCCTTCTGCCCGGGGGGCGAGCTCCAAGGCATGACACTGTCAGACTTAAAAAAACTAGCAACGACACTTGACAACTGCCTCAAGCAGGATCTGAGTCTTGAGCCAGATTGCGCACGCATTCTGATGAATTTGGCAATGACGGTGGAAGAGCGCACTCGACATAAGGCACAGGACACCCTCCAGGCATCCATGAATGGATTGCTGACAGCGCTAAGTGAGGGGAATGAAAGGATGATGAGTTCTCACTGCAAGGCCTTGCAAGAGAGTTTGGCGGCGCTGACGATATTTGATGGTGCTGACACGGTCTGGAGGAATTTGCCAGCACTGACGAAAAACTACACCGCCGAGCAACGCTCGGGGTTAAGGGAACAGATCAAAACCAGGCTGGCGGCCGCCCCCCGCTTGTTCGAGACAGCATCCGAAGTGGTCGGCGCGCCGCTAATGCGTCACACCCTGCGCCAAGTGTTCGGCATGGAACTGCCGCCCATACAAAATACAATCCGGGTGCCTACCAACATCGTGGAGCAGGCAAAGAAAATAATGGAACAGGCTCCAAGCGAGACTGAGCTCACGCTTGTTACGTTAAGACAGGGAGTGCATGCCGCCAAAGCGTTTGTCCTCGACGCCAATCGAGGCATTCCAATCGAATTGGACGGAGGCATCCCGTTAATCGATTACAGTAATTGGTCACAAGTCGATGAAAACACGAGAATGATCCGCATCGGGGATGGTGTAGAAAAGTTGATCGCACTGTGCGATGGAAATGCAACCCAGGCGGCAGCACTTTCCTTGTTCGCCGCGCAAACCGCGTTTTCTGGAATAGTACTCGCGCTAGCAAAAACATGCGAAGACGCAAAAATAGTAGGAGTTCCGCATGGAGTCGTCTCGCCATCTAACGGCGTCGAACGATTCTTCACTCAGATCATTAAAGGTGAAAATGGCCCAGAGATAATTGCACATTACCAGCAAGAGGGAGGGAGCCTCGCTGAACAGGATCAAGCAGGTGTAGCCCGTTTGGATCCATCCAGCTGGTTCAGTGCCAAGATTCACCTCGTTCTATCATCGAACAGTCCCTTCTCCGCCAAGGTAGTGGGCGAGCCCCTGTTCGAAGTAAAGCTGGTGAAAGCCGCCTAGCCCGGATATTTCGCCTAGTAGTTCCACGACCGACAATCGGATGATAGATGGTCGTGGCGCGCAAATCATCGGATATCGGTAGGAATTTAGTGCAAGGCGGCTGCACCAAGCGCAATCTCCCTTACCCCACATTGTTTACCACGTGCCTTGGACAGCACTGGTCGGCATCTACGGAGCCAGTGCGCGTGCGGCGCCGATGAAGACGTGCTGCAAGGGATGCTGCGAGGCGAGCATCATGCGTACTTCCCGGGTGTTGTGCACAATGGGGGCGCCGATCTTGAGTAGAACAGCTTGACGTGGATCGCCGCCGCAGGCGCGCACCCGTTCGGTGCCGGCCAAGGCGAGGCGGCGCAGGTTGATCATCAGCGTGTGGGCGAATGCGGCCATTGGCCTGGAATTTGAGGCAGCTGACGCGCCTCCATATTAAGTTGTGCTTCCTTGATACGGTTCTTGGCCTCGCCGCGGGCGCAATACACGCGTTCAGACAAGGCTGCCGGTTACGGTGCGCCGCGCAGCACCGGCGGCGCCCGCGCTGAAACTGTACGGCCCGAATGGTTGGAGCATCGAGCTGCCGCAGGCCCCGCCGGCGGCTTGGTTCTCCACCCTGCTGGTCGATATCGGACAAGAGATGATTTACGTGCGGACGTGTTCGACTACATAGAAAGGTCTTACAATCCACGTCGACGCCATTTCACCATCGGCTATCTCAGTCCAGTACAGATTTGAAAATCTAAAATGTGCCTAGAGGAAGTGTCCGTGACGTTGGGGGGGGCAATGGCTTACCCGACGATTATGTTTCTCGCGGAAGTCAGACGAGCGCAACGCCATGTATCTAACTCGATCACGACGCTGCGCACACATCGACAGTGTTATCGCTGCACAACTGCAGCGCTGACCATGCTGCAGTGGCATAGCAAGACTGAATTTATGACACAGTAAGACTAGGCGATGCACATAGATAGAATTTTCCGCACTGCCTCGGCACTAGTGCGTCGTTGCTTGGCATGCTCGGCGGAATCCCAGCGCTCTTGCCGCTCACACGCCTCTTCAAACGCCCGACGGCCGTCCGCGCAATTTTTCTGGCCGACCAGGATCAGGTGTTGATTGCCCGCGATGCGTTGCTGCACGCTGAGGTCACTGCCCACCACATCCATGAGCGACAACAAATTATCAAAGGCGGCAAGCACCTTGTCCGCACCGCCCGGGCGCATCAACTCCCTCGCTCGCCCGAGTTCGGCGCGCAAATTACTGCTGTCGACATCTGCTGCGACCCAATTTGTCTGCGCTAGCAGCGTCAGCACGGGCAACAGTACTTCGCGCGATGACGCATTAAGACTCTCGATGTCGGCAATCAGCCGCTCCGCAGCCTTGTTGCGCAACACATACAGCACATCAGCATCCCAATGGCCTACAGCCTGGCAAGCCAGCTCAATCTTCCCCCATTGCGACGAATCGAGGGGCATGGCGGTCAGCGCCGAGCGTATCGCCGCAACGGGCACACCAGCCGCGCGCGCCTGCGCCAACGCTGAGTGCAAGCGCGAGGCGTACTCCGCCGGCGCCGCGCCGACAACATCATCCTGCATGGGCGCCGCCATCAGATCGGCGGCGAACCGACGCAAGCTCGGCTGCAACGCACCCTGCGCGCCCGATTGCTCATGGCGAGCTATCATGCGGGCCACCAGATAAGACCCGGGGGCCGCCGGCCACCCTCGCAGGCTGCCAGACACAGCGCCGGCCTGCGCCTGTTGTAGCAGACCGAATGAATTGCAGCCGCTGCGGACCAGGCTAGATATCGATGTCATCACGTTCAATTTTTTCACCTTTTTTGGATAGAGTTGCAATGAGAGCCACCGGTCGCGCGCCGTACGCTCCGCCGGTAGCAAGCTCCGCCCCTTGGGCAGTGCCCGGCGCTTAGTAACAGCGACACGATCCTCGTTCCACCGCTGGATTCGCAGCCATACTCCTGGAACTAAATGCGCGGCGGCGCCACTCATCCTGGGCAGGCTCGACGCGCGGGCATGCTGCGCCCGGCGCAGCCGGAAAGCATGGCTCGTGCAAGCCCCAATGCGATGGCCGCCGGCCTTCGCCCCCCCCACAAGGAGAGATGCAATGACCCCCCAGAATTTAGTCCAAGAGCTTGGCCAACGACTAGGCATTACCCTAACACTGGACCAGGCAGGCCTGGCCCGCCTGATGATCGATAACACGCTGCCGGTGGACTTCGAACACGACGAAAGCGGCGACCGCCTGCTGGTTTACTCGACGCTGGGCATCACACCGCTTGGAGAGGAACGCGAAACCGTATTCGCCGACTTGCTGTCGGCGAACCTCTTCGGCGCGGAACTTGGCCCATGTTCGCCGGCACTGGACATGGTACGCGACGAATTGCTGCTGTGGTTTGCGCTCGACGAGCAAAGCGATATCGACGGCGCCATGAAGGCGCTGGAGAACCTGGTTGCACAAACCGAACATTGGCGCAGCCGCATTGCCAGCGGCGGCGATGACCTCGCGAGCTCCGGCGCCCCCACCCCCAACGGTAATCTGGACAATTTCATTCTAGCGTAACCGGGCCTTATTACAGTGCGGCAGGCGTTGCGCCCTGCCGCATCGTCTTTATCACCTTCTGCTTTTTTGGAACACGCGTATATGTACACTCCGATTTCCAGCAATGCGAGCGCACTGCAAACCGAGCAGCCGGACGCGTCGGCCCCAGCCCAAGGCCCCCAGACAGGTGTTTGGCGCGGAGAAACCATCACCGTCGAACAAAGCGACGGACTAGGCAACGCCGCCGAAGAGATCAGCTTTGCACACGAAAGCACCGAACCACATAAGTTACATGAACGAAAAATCAGCAAGCGACGCGTGCTGGCGCTGCCGCCGCCGGAAGCGATCGACCACTACCTGCAGGCCGTGGGCAAGCGCGAACAACGCGACAAGTTCAAGCAGTTTGTCGACACGCTAAAAAGCCGGGGCCATCGTAACGGCCAGAGAGGTGGCGCGCGCCAACTGGCGCACGAGCAGTTCGCCGGCGTCACCGAGCAATTCCTCGCGCTCGCCTATGCTGCCAACACACTCACCCGAGAGGGCGGTCATAGCGCCGTACTGACTGATGTGCGCGAAGCGTTCGAAGACCTGCATCGCGACGCTGGCAGCCATATCGATGCCGACCTCAACACTGTCGGCGTCGCCTCCGAGTTTGGCGCTGGCAACGCCGCCGCTATCGCCAACTTCCAGGACGGCTACCGCGATGCAGTGCTGGGCGAAGCCAATCTGTGCGGCTTGCTCAGAGGTGCCCTGGAACGCTTCGGCGTGGCGGACTACCGTTCCGCGATAAACAGTCTGATACGCGCGCTGGACGCCGACCTCGACGCCATCGAAGGCTGTTCCGTTGACCCCATCCGCCTGCATACAGTGCTGCAGGAGTTGTACCTCCTCAGGGTTTTAGCAACCGGCCTGGACGATTGTCAGTCGCTGGCTGGGCGCCTGCTTGCCAAGTACAAGGTAACACTGGAGCCGGGTGCACTGCTGCAGGACGTGGTCGCCGCCAGCGTCGAGAATTGGGTCGACGACCAGCGCTTCCCCGGTATCGCCGACCAGCACGCGACAAGGGACTATCCCCCACGCATCATGCTGCTGACCGGAACGCTGAAGTTAGTCAAACAAATACTGCCGGAGAAGATTTTTCTCAACCGCGACGCCCGCCACAACATCATTGCCGCCGCCCAAGAGGCGTTGGACAGCGCCATTGCCGAGGAGTCGCTCGATCCTGTCATAACCACGGAGGCGCAATGACTCCGATGATTGCATCGACACTAGAAGAGTTCGGACGCAGCATCGGCATGGACGCGCTGGCCACCGACGCTACCGGCACCCTGTCACTACGGCTCGGTCGCGAACGACGTTTGAGTTTTCACGCCAGCAATACTGGCGTGCTGCTGATGTTGAGCGCTCCGCTGGCGGCGGGCAACCAGCTGGAAACCAAGTGCCGCGCACTCACCCTGTGCCGGCTGAGCCAGGGCTGGCACCTGCCCGTGCGCGCCGGCCTGACCAGCGACGGCCACTTGGTGTTTACAACCCAGCTGGAGGCACGGGAATTCCGCCTGCATGTGCTTGAACAAGCATGTGAACTATTGGGACACCTGCACGACCAAATCCACTTCCAAGGCTAAGCACATGGACATCAAATTTGAACGAGGCATAGACCGCATCACGCACACCCGGCAGAACGAGACTGCCCTACCGGCTACCACGCGGCTACTGCCAACCGACAGCGCCAGCACGGCAGAGCTCGACAAATTGCTGGCGCGGCCCAATCTGCGCGACTATGTTTTCGCCGCACTACGTCCACAGATAGCCGACAAGGCCCTACTGACACCAGCCGGCTTTCAACAGGCTTTGCACGACGCCAGCGCCCTGCTGCAGCGCAGCGCGGCCGTAGCAGCTAATCCTACAGAGGCGGCAGCACTTGAACGAGGCTGGCACCAGCTCGGCGAGCAGACCGACTTACGTCTGCTGCTTACTCTGTACCGCAATGCGCTCTTTCAGGGTTGAGCTTGACGAGTGGTATAACGCTTAATCGGGATTTATCGAATGAACGGATAAAATTCCGGTTGTTGGACTACCTCGACGCTGAACCCGAAGCAGGTTTGAATCAGGAAATCGATCGTGTCCCGGGGCGTGGTGTATGAGTCGTGATTCTTGGGCTCCTGCTCAGCTAATCACGGTAAAGAGCCGCGCCGGCTGATCTTCATATAGCGACTGCAAGCCTTTGGGCTGCATGTCGCGCCGCTATAAAGACCATTCATGGTGCTGCTCCAACATGATAGCGCCGTACGGGAGGATGATGGCGCGCTCGATGGGAAAGATGCCAACGACGTTGGTGCGCCGTTTGACCAGTGTTACGAATGGCGGGCAGCAAGAATGACCGAATGAGTCGCTGGGTGACGCACATCGCCGAGATGAGGCAGCACAACATCGCGGCGGTCGCGCTGGCCAACAAGACGGCACGTATCGCCTGGGCGATAATGACCAAGGGTACCGATTACCAGCCGGGGCTGGTGGCCGTTTAAGCAGCGAGAAGTTGGTAAGAAAAAGGAGCATTCAACCACGATTGCGAAACATGATGCCGATGGTCAACAGGTCGAACCGGCGAAGGTAGAACCCGACAACGTGTGTTGGCCTTCAAGCCCGAAATAGCGATGGAGAACCAGCGTGCGAATAGCCTATTGTGGTCGTTGCCAGACGACGGGCAAAGCACTTAGAGAACGAATATACGTGAGCAGTCGTACCTGAAGTCAAAGACGGAATGTTTGCAAACGAGGAGGAGTCCATATACGGTCGTTCCATTAGCCCCAGCAACATCAGGCCCACCGGAGGGCAGCGACATTTGATTTATCCACGTCCAAGGAGTTCGAGGCAACTCCGGCTACCCTCACCGCCCCATGCAACAATACAGATGTTAGGAATTTCAAGACTCTCAGCAAAGATGTTGCCCAAGAGACCAAGGATAAGAGTCAAGTGCTCTTGATTCATGAAGAGGGCAGAATGGAGATGCCCCCTCCGAAGGCGCGTAATTGGTAAGAACTTCGTTAGCTCGCTTCGCGATGGAAGCTGGCGGAAAGCCGATCTGAGTGGCGCAGAACTTTGTTCCAAGGAGCGCGACATGCTAGACCGACGCAATTACGGTGAGATGGTGTTCCGGGGCCCGGCGGGGGATGAGGATGCATTTGCAGATCTGTGGGGGATGAATCCGTTAGAGGACTCGCTACTGGCCTCAGCCGAGAGCCAGAATGGGGGGCGATCCTTGTGAAGACGGTCTTGTTGGCTACTGACCGCACCTGCCAGCTGGCCAGGCAAGATGATGCAAGTAAGAACCACCGAAACTGCGTCTTGCCCAAGATGGTGCCGCAAGCTGTAGGGGATGCGCCAACGTATCGATATCAATTCGTGGTCACCTTTGCTGTGACCGTGTCCAGGATTGGGCCAATAGGTCTTATCTTGGGCGCGGTGGCAGCATGTCCCGTTAGTATGCGTACCTGATCAATATGCCTGGACCTAGCCAAGGCCTGAGCGCCAGCCATCATCAGCCGCTCGATACACTTTTAATGAGTGTGATGACCGGGGCCTCCGTTTTACTTGGGCAAGACGGCGTATGCGTTCGCAAAGCTGGTAGAAGGGAGCGATCCTCGTTGTCAGCTTTCGCCGCGAGTTCGGTTAAATAGAAAAATATTGTTTTACCAACCAGTAATATGAATGCGAAAATTGCAATGAAAATGGACTCTAAGATTTTTTATAGCCTACCTCCCACCGTTAATTCTGTCAGAAATAGGAGCCGCCTGTTAAAAAACGTCAAAGCACAATGCAGCTCTTCTTTTTCTTCTCGTCTTAAGAAAGCAGATAAAAAGAGGGAAAAGAACATCAGGTCGTTGACGGGAGGCAGAGCGACGTCGGTACCTGGTCGGAGTAGGAATTTTTTTTGTGACCTTACGGAGCCTTTTCGTAAATTTTATACGTGGTGCCAAATAAGGAAATTGTATTGGTCGCTCCAAAGAACTAAAAAATTATTTGCAGAAGTTGCACAGCCTTCTAATTCGATTGACATGGGGAAAATCAAAACCTCGTTGATTGCATTCGATAAAAATTTGATTTCAATTCTTTGCATTGAAATAAGTGCCGTTCAGTGTAGTGATTTGTTGAAGGAAATAAATAACATTGAAATTTTGAGAAAATCGTTTAAAGAGTGTGATGACACTGAGGTGAAAAAATTGCGAAATAAAATTGATGACCATATAGGCTTCATAAAAGCAACTTATGGATCAGAAAGCCTGGAGTTGCCGGTGATTCTTTCCTCTCAATGAAAACATAGGCAGGGCTTTGTCTTTGCTTCACTTGCGCTGGATGTGCATGCGCCAGCATTGCCCTTAAAGGCGCGCTTTCGCGTTCACTGGCGGTACTGGTCTTAATTTTGCGTGTCAGCTTGTAACGTCTGCCGGCATAGGCCGAGAGCTGGTAGCCGAATTAGGACTTACCGTGCTTCTCGGTCCTGCGTGCCTCGCCATCCTTCTACCTGCAGGGCTGAATAAGAACACCGTCCAACGCATTTTCCAGCTCAAGGGATGGTAGGTGCGCAAACGGGCCATCGGTAAACGGCCGCGCATTCAGGTATTGGCCTCCGTGGCCCAAGCACCCAACGAACGGTGTCCAACGGGTATGTGCCGGATCTGGGTGGGCAAGGATGGCTGGGCGACCTTGGCCTTGGTGATCGAATGCCACATCCGAGAACTGCTGGGCTGGCACTTATCGCGCAGCGGCAAGATGGTGTCCCACGAAATGGTGTAATGCCAGTAGCCGGACGGAGCGACCTGCAAGACTTTGCAAATCGACTCGACCCCATACGCTTGGCGGTGCTGGTCGATGAACGCTTTCACGATTTGAAGCGACGGTCGAGCTCCGCCTGGGCGAAAAACGCATGGGCCAGGCGCAGGATTTCATTTGCCTTGCGTAGTTCCTTGTTTTCGCGCTTCAGCGCCTTGATGTGCTCGCTTTCAGCCGTTGTGGCGCCTTCGCGCTGGCCTGTGTCGCGCTCACGTTGGCGCACCCAACAGCGCAAAGTTTCGGATGTACAGCCTATCTTGGCTGCGATCGAGGTGATGGCCGCCCACTGAGACTCTTACTCGCTGTCGGCTCCTTGGACCATGCGCATGGCGCGCTCCATCACTTCGGGGGAATATTGAACTGATTTCTTCATGGTGGCTCCATTTTCTCAAATGTTGGAGCCTCCTTCAAACCCGGAGTGATTCACACAATGACCACCGCCACTATTGCACTTTCTGAGCTTGCCGAAAAGGGAGCAGATGCAGATTTCATTTGCCAGAGGCTGCAGCATGCTTTGCAACGCCATCATGGAAATGGATGCCGAGGCGTTATGCCGGGCGGCTTACGGCGAGCGTATCGATGACCGCATCAATAGCCGCAATGGCCACCGTGATCGGGTGTACGAAACCGTGCCAGCAAAGTAGACCTTAAGATCCCCAAACTTCGCACCGGCACGAACTATCTGGGATTTCTGGAGGCCTCGCCGCATTGCCGAGAAGGCCTTGACGGCGGTAATCCAGGAAGCCTATATCCAAGACATTTCAACCCGTTCGTTCGATGGACTG
This sequence comes from Rugamonas aquatica, assembly GCF_009380215.1. GTDB lineage: Bacteria > Pseudomonadota > Gammaproteobacteria > Burkholderiales > Burkholderiaceae_D > Rugamonas > Rugamonas aquatica_B. The sequence continues at coordinate 165,550 of NZ_WHUG01000009.1, read as the reverse complement.
GTGACGGCCATGGGCATGAGTGGCTTGTCCAAGAGCCAGGTTTCACGACTGTGCGAAGAAATCGACGAGCGGTTTCACGCCTTCCTGAATCGCCCCATCAAGGCCGACTGGCCTTACCTCCGGATCGATGCTATTTACGTCAAGTCCTGCAAGGGGGCGCGCGTCGTTTGTGTCGACGTGATAAGGACTGGTAACCTCAACCTACTCATGAATCACGATGGCCATCTCGCCATTGCTCAAGCCCAGGCGTCAAACTCAGCACCAGATCCATACACCACTCGCTAGGACGCGATCCCTCGCCATCTGCCGTTTCCCACCGCAGCGATGGTGCGAACTCCGTTGATCCGGCCGCTATTCCACTTGTCGGGCGAACAGATGAAATCGCAACTGTTGGACCACTTGAGCTTTCAACGCTTCGCGGGTCGACGGCATTTCAGCTAGATTCCAGACCACACAAACACCTGGGCCTTCAAGGAGCGCTGGATAAGGATAGGTGCCAGCGAAGCGTGTTCGACGCGGCCAACCTGCGGCGCTTAGTCCACTTGAAGGAGGTTGGGATCTAGGCATTTTTTGACGCCAGCAGCCCGTCCGGGCTGCTGAGATTGCCCAGACCAGCCACGCAAGCGACTGTGAAAACGATGCAGCCTAGGTGATTCCACCAGACCCTCTTTGTGGGTGGTGGCAATCGAGACCTTTACGCCGCATTCGTAAGGCTGTCGCGATTTATCCTTGACGATGCACTCAGCTTCACGGGCGTGCAGGCTGTACAACTTGTTCTTGTCGCGCTGTTTCTGTGTTAGTAGTCGCTTGACCCAGGCCCGCAGGTCGGCCGCTTTTCCTTGCAAGGTTGCGGGCAACTTCGCCGTTTGTCGCTCAACGTAGCGCCATACGCGCCCGACCACCGTTTCCAATTCCTTCAGGCTGGCAATCATGCGCTTGCATTGCTTGGCGTAAGTGTAGCACCTGATCTGCTCGGCCAGCTTGTGTGCTTCCCGGTTGTAGTTCTGGCGCAGCACCAATCCGCCATCTGCGGCCTTGATGGTAAAGGTATGAGGCAGTATCCCATACCCGATGCACAAGCGCTAGCGGGGCAACGAGCTGGGATCGATCCGTGGTCGATGCAGAAATCAGGCCACGCCGCAGAACAGCTGCCAGTATGGGGTCTCGCCCTAAGCCCACACCACGTCCTCATTCGACAAAGCAAAGGTGTGCTGCAAGTAGAGCAGGCCAGCAATTAGGCGGATTGGCGTGGCTAGGCGGCCGCGCGAAGATGGAAAGTGGGACACCCATTTCTGCTCAAAGACCTACCAGTCGATGTGCTAGACCAGTCTGGCAAACGATGCTGCAGGTCCACCTGCTTATCCAGGCGCTAGCGAAACATGTCGTGGCTTTGCGCTCCGACTGATTTTTGATCCCATCCCCCTCGGTAATTTACAAGGAATTGCCCCCTATTTTAGCGAAATCTTGTAAATCCCACTAGTGGTGTTTCATCGTTTCTTTAAATTCAGCCGCCGATCAATTGTTCAGACCGAACTGCAGAGAGGGGGCCCTTGTTGATCATCAAAATCCAGGCGGTTTGCCACCAACGGAACCAAACCACCGATGCGGTTACAAAAGACGCGGTGTGACTATATTGATACCACATCTTCGTTCATTTAACTATACCAAGACTATGAGCCAGATTACCACCAGCAGTCGCCGCGGTTCATCCCCGCACTATGCCCCATACCGGACAAACACAGGCGCCCCCTTTCCGAAGCCCCTCGCCCCGACTATTGGCCTACTCGATAAGAGCGACTAGCGCCGCATCTTATAGCTTTACCTGAACTTGCATATAACAAGCCAACTAGGTATTAAGCTAACCACATGAATCAGACCATGGAAACTGCGTGCGCTGTCGGCCAGGCATACTCACATGTACTTACCTCGAAAATATTATGTATAACGATTCCACACACACCTCCCGCGCATCAATAAGTGCCACGAGTTTCGGCCCCTATGTAGCAACGATAATACCTCACTTTGAAAACAGTGTTGGTGGCATGTCATGCCGTCGAGTTACCCTGTTCCCCCGCCAAGCAGGAAAAGTCTCAGCGGTCGTCAGCCAGAGTTTGGCAAAGGTAGCGCCGACGTCCAAGCAATACCTGACGGCGCAAGCCGAACAGACAGCCAGTCCGGCGCCAGTTCCAGAGCAAAAGGCGGACTGCAAACTGCCGTTCGATTCAGACGAAATTTTCGAGAGCCTCGAGGCTGCATGCAAAGCCGCCTCGAACAAACAAGCAGCGAACTGGTCGCCGTTTGACGCTTACCCATTCCCGAATCAAACTCCGGACGGTATAGTAAAAGAGTACACACCTGAGGAATTTGATGTGCTGCACGCGCGTTTTGAGCAGCTAAAACTGGCCAAAAAACAGCAAGAGGACGAGGAAGATACGCTAGTGATACTGGCGCAGCAATCAGCGGAACGACTGACGCCACCCACTGCAGAAGCATCGACGATCGCAAATATGCACGGAACGGAAAAGCCTGCACTCCATCCGCTTCCGGCCCCCGAGGGCATCGAGGCACTCTACAAAAATCTCGCCAACACGGTCCAGTTGGCACGAATGAATGCCAAGAAAAAGGCAAAAGAGCGCGACGAACGCCTCTGCGAAAATCTTATGCTGGCCGTCACGCCTACGGTTGTGGCCAGCGGTATCATGCTGGGTTTAATTTACGGCGTAGGCAGTGCACTGACGTTTGGTGCATTGCTGTTGGCTGGTGCGGCCGTGTTCGCCGGGGCAGCCCTCATTGCCGGCGCGATAAAAATGCTGAACTGGCGCGACGAACGGAAGCGCGCAAAGGCAGAGGTCGACACTTTGGCAAGGGACATCAAGCAGTACAATCTTTTGCCGCCCAATGAGCTGGAGCAAATGCTTGTGGCCAACAGTGCGTTACGTAATGGCGAGTATGCCGCTGCCAGAGTTCTGGCATCGCATCTGGAATTACCGGCAGATGACGAGCATCACAAACAAGCAATGTCCTATCTGGCCAACCAGGGAGTGCCAGCGTCAAGTTTGCACCTAGCAGGCAATGATCTGCTCAAGGCTATCCAGGGACATCTGCTGCTTGGTGGCGCCTGACATCAATACCTCACGCGGTGGGGTTGCCTACGCTGCCACGCTTAAAGCTTTTTAGGCAGCGTCCAATTTCGCGCGGAATAAGGAAACCGCCAGCCACGGCCACACAGCCCTGCAGCTGCGGTGCAAGACAATCATTCGCTCTCTGCCACACGTCCGCTGCTTGGCTCATCGCTATGGCAACGTCGGCAGGCCCGGCCTAAATTCTCGCTACATTGCATCGATCACTATATAATAAAATTATGAGGTCTTACCCTGATACAGGAGCCCCACCTGATGGCAAGCTTGCCGTCGCCGCAGCTCACTTAAGAACGAGGGCATATGCATATTCATACAGAAACTCGCGATGACATCCACATTGTCCGACTGCAAGGACGCATCGACAGCGCTACCGCCGGGGCGTTCGACCAAGCGATAGGCGCGCTGTTCGACTGCGGAGCTCACAAGCTGGTACTGGAGTTTTCGCAACTCGATTACATCAGCAGTGCAGGCATGCGCAGCGCTTTAATCGCGGGTAAAAAGGTACGCCTTATTCAGGACGGCAAACTGGTACTGTGTGCACTGCGTCCTCATATCAGTGAAATCTTCGCGATGAGCGGGCTCAATGCATTATTTTTGATTTGCGCCGACCTCGAATCCGCACTAGAACAACTCGCCTGAGCCGCGGCGCACACCACGCGCAGCCATAACTTTTAGGAGTCGCTATGCCCATCGATACCAGCCGTTCCATCCCCTTGGCAGATTTCGTTCAAATTCAGCACCAGGGCGAAGAAGTCGTCCTTGTCGCGGGCAGCGACGGGCAGCCGCAAGTCATCGCCGTCGGTCACACATCCAGTGGGCGTGAGGTGGCCTGGATCCGCCCCGAGGACAGCGATGCCGTTGAATACCAGGTTGCACAACGCTTTGTCGGCGCGCTGACGGCGGAATACGGCCCCCGCATCACCAACGCCGTGGCAGATGAACTTCACGCCGAACTGACCTCAGGGCGCCTTCAGACCAGCACAATAGGCCAAGCGGTGCGAATGGCCGAATCGCAGCAGGACACTTTTGGCGGCATCAATTTCTTTCTTGAACTGCATTGCTCAGCGACGGCCTTGACTCCGGCGTTCCGCACTGCGTGCGGCAAAGCTGGCCTGGATGTAGCCACCCTATCGCCCGCCAGGCTTAAGCAGATCGATGTGCTGTTCCGATCGGCGCTGAGTGAGGCCTCTCAAGGCAACCGGGAGCCGCTGTCGCCCGCTGAAGGCGTAGCGCTGCTGGAGCGCCTGTTGATCACGCAGGCTCCTGCGTCGACTAAAGGCGATCAGCCATGAACGCTGACAAAATGACGCCTATCGATAGCGATAGCAAACCAGAGCAAGCAACGCCTTCTGGGGAAAGCTTGGATCAGCATTTCAGCGCGATGGTCAAGCAGCATCAAACCTATCTATACCGTTTCGTACTGCGTAACATCGGCAACAGCTCAGACGCTGAAGACATCGCGCAACAAACCTTCGTCGAGGCTTACAAGGCCATGGCCAGCTTTCGCGGGGAATCGAAGATGTCCACCTGGCTGTATGGGATCGCAATGAACTTGGTGCGCAACTATCTGAACCGCGCGCCACACCGAGTGCGCGAATATGAATCCGACGACGTACTGGAAACCCTGCCTGACCGTGCCGACGGTCCCGAGGTGCTTGCGCAACGCGCGCAATTAATGGAACAGCTCGCTGCTCAGGTTGGAGAGTTGCTGCCTGATCTGCAGCAAATCTTCATGCTGGTGGCGATTGATGGCCTGAGCTACGACCAGGCGGCCACGATGCTTGAGCTACCGGTTGGCACCGTGCGAAGCCGGCTGTTCCGCGCACGCGAGGCAATCAAAGGGCGGCTGCCTGATCTGCGCGACGTACTGGAGAACTAAGATTTCACCATCAGTACGACTTGCTCATTCGTCCGCGCGCAGCCCACTTTTTTGACGAAGCTGGGTGGAGCCAGCTCCGTTGTTACACGGCAGCGGCTAAAACGGGGGCTTGACTGCCCCCGCTTCCGTCTACCTATTTACCCGGCCTGATCCATTTGTTAAAGATGGGTCGGCACCAACCTCAGCTAAGAGACAGATGAAGATTCCAACACCCGCACAGACTTCGGGCCGCACGCCGGCCACTTTGCCCGCTTACAGCGATGTGAACGGCATGCGAAAACATGTTCAGACACCTGTCAGCCCCGCGCCCCGGCAACGTCACGCCAGCCTCCCGGTGCCTCGGCCGATCGGCCGGCCCGATCCATTCGATAAAGACGGATCAGCGCCAAGCTCAAATGAGATATTGGGGAAGATGCCAACACATTCACAGACTGCAGACCGCGCTCCGGCCTCTGTACCCGTTCACAGCAATGTGAGCGGCATGAGAAAACATGTTCAGGCACCTGTCGGCTCCGCGCCCCTGCAACGCCACGCCAGCCTCCCGGTGCCTCAGCCGATTGGCCAGCCCGATCCATTCGATAAAGACGGATCAGCGCCAAGCTCAAATGAGATACTGGGGAAGATGCCAACACATTCACAGACTGCAGACCGCGCTCCGGCCTCTGTACCCGTTCACAGCAATGTGAGCGGCATGAGAAAACATGTTCAGGCACCTGTCGGCCCCGCGTCCCTGCAACGCCATGCCAGCCTCCCGGTGCCTCGGCCGATTAGCCTACCACGGACGCGCAAACGCCACGAACTCTCCGATGGCGAATCCGACAGCGAGAATCCGAACATACTCTACCGGGCCTTGCGACCGACCGAAAAGCCGGTGGAACGCGGCCTGTGGCCGCCGGCGGAACATGATCCGCGCCGGACAGCTGCCCAGCACATTACCTCAGGTTCGCGCGCGAAGGACAAAGGCCCCTGGATCTCGGCTACCCGTAGCCGTAAGGTCGCTGCGGCATGGGCTGGATCGGGTGGGCGGATCGTAAAATTCAAAAAACCAAAGACTGGCACCACGTACGACATGACCAACCCGGCCGAGGCCGTCGCCGTGTTTCCCTCATTGGCGGGGCGAGGCATGAACAGCGCCAAAGCATCGCAGGAGGTCTTGATCAGAACTCATGTTCTGCCGGCGAACATCCTGGCAATGTACAGCGTGACTGCTGCGCCCCCGGCCGCCTACCGGGAAGCCAAAACTGGACGCGATCCCAGAGTGATCGCGTTGCGTACGCGCACCACGACAGCATCCGAACCGAGCCCGTTGCTGCTCACCCAGGACTATCCGCCACCACGGCACACCGGAGTAAGCCGTAAACGCCCCCACGCCGCCATCAACGCTGTCCCGAACTAAACATCATGGCGCCGCCACTCATCTGCGGCGCCTTGTCATTCGCGCCGTTCCGATCCACGACGAAAGACTAAAAATGATGCGATTGCTTGCCCAGACCTGGAGCCGATTATCTGCGTGCCGCTCCCTGCCTCCACCCAAAACGCAGGGATGCTCCTTGTCCTCCCGCGCGGCGACCGCGACGGCCGACAGCGCCCGCAACGCGGCTGCGCACACCGCACCTAGCCGCCCTCTACTAGGCAGAGCAAACCTGGCCAGTCCGCGGCAAGGCGTCGCGCAGAGCGGCTATCGGCAGCTCAGAGGAAGCGATGGCGGGCGCGGCGAGCTGCTGTGCCGGCGCGGGCCGACGGCGATGCGCAACGAACTAAAAAAAATGGACAGGGCGGCGCGGCGCGCCTACGGTCGAACCGAAGATCAACAGGCGCAAACGGCGATCATACTTACGGTACTGGATGGCCTGCGCCAGTTTCCCCAGGTGGATACGCGTGCGATGCTGGCCGCGATTCCCCATGGCGATCTATCCTTCAGCGCCAAGCCGGTAGCCCAAGCCTTCACGCTTGCCAGCCACATGCGCCAAGCACGGGAGTTGCTGGGAGAAGCGCCGGCACCGAGCCAGCTGTTCGCGGCATCTAACCAGCTTCTGCTGGTCAAGGAGACTTGCGAAAAATATCAAATCACGCTGGATGGTTTTCAGGAACTTTGGAACAAGCTGAGCAGTTTGGCAAGCGACGCGGTGGCACTCTTTTGCACCCAAACGTCCATCCCCACCGGCGCCACCTCGGCCTTCATCCAACTGTGCGCATTAGTACGCGCCCTTGATCTCCCCGCTCAGGTAGCTGCGATCGACAAAATAGGCGACGCGCTCATCCTGGCCCACCTGCCAAGTACGCTGGATGGCGACTTTACCGTGGTCAGGAGTATCAACCATGCGTTGGGGCGCGATATCAAGGCGACGGAAAAGCAGTTACGCCCTCGGGCGACGCCGGCGCCCGTCCATCACGCCGTCCCCACCCGTCCGGCCACGCCGGTCGCCGCACCTGAGCAACAGGCGGTACACCCCCCTAGCATATCGCAGCAGCTGCGCGGCGATACAAGCTACTACTATCCAGAATAAGCCGAACCTGCGGCCGCAGACGCCACGCTGCGGCCCGCCCGCGATGGCGGGCTTACGGCGGCCCCGTCATTTCCTGCTGGATTCTCCAACCATCGGGCTGCTTGTTGAACACTAGGGTCTTGCGGGTGCGTTCAAACACCTTCCCTGCCGTATATTGCTGCCAGAAGGTCACGCGGGCGGTATCGCCCTGCAGTAAGACCTCGGGTTCGGTCACATCGATCCGTATCGATCCTTTGCCACCGACCCGGCGGCGCCGTTGCGCTTCCCACGTCGAGCGCGACTGACTTCCTGCAGGCTGGAAGTGCTCGCTATAGCACACTAGATAGCGCTTCACGTCCCGCGCAGCCCATGCATGCACCCACTCTTCCAGTTGCGCCAACACCGCAGCGCGCTCGGCTGCACTGGCGGCGTCGGTGGCGGTCCGGCCTGGCGCCTGCAGCGCGGCCTGCATCGTTGATGGCGCTGGCGCCACCGCCTCGGCGAGCGGCGCCGGCGCTGCAATAGGCTCGGTCACCGCCGCAGGCGGTGACGCCGTCGCACCGCTGGCGTCGTCCCCCGCGAGGGGCGGCGCCAGCGTGGCCGGCAGCACTGGTTTATCGGGCGCGTACGGCAGCGTGGCAGGATTGTCAACGATGCGCGGGCGAATCAGGAACACTCGGTGTTGCCGGGTACGCGCCTGGCTTTCATGCCGAAACAAGGCGCCGATCAGCGGCACACTGCCTAACAACGGCAAGCTGTCGGTAGCACTGGTATCGCTCTCCCGCGTGTAGCCACCGATGAGCAGACTGTCATTTTCGCGCACTACCGCCTGGGTGCTGATGTTGCTTTGCACCACGGTCGGCGAGGTCTTACCCTGGCCGGCTACGCTGCCGTCCTCAATATCGACGACCAGCTGCACCATCCGCTGGCCACCCTGCTCGATCACCCGCGGCGTCACTTTGAGCAAAGTGCCCGTGGCCACAGGCACCACGTCGGCCACTCGCTCGCCGACCACGCTCATATACAGCGTTTGTGACAGGTCGAGCACGGCCACCAGATTATCCCCGGTCAACACCGACGGCCGCGCCAATACCCGTGCCTGGCCTTTGCTGGCCAGGGCATCCACCTGTGCCAGGAAGTAGCCCGCGGTGCCGGCGGGATCGCCCTTGGCCAGCGTCAAGGTCGCCACGGCACTGGCCGTATCACCAAAGCCCAGCGCGCCTTTACTGCCGCGGGCGTTCCAGTTGAAGCCCAGCTTGTCGGTCTGATCGCTGTTGATGTCGACAATGATGGCTTCTATTTCGATTAGCGGAGTGGCGACATCGAGCTGGCGTATCAATTCACCATAGGCGTTAATGCGCTCGGGGGTGTCGCGCACAATGATGGCATTGAGACGCTGATCGACCTCGATGACCGCCCGCTGCCCCAGCCCCGGAGCCGACTCAGCCGACTCGGTCGCGCTGCCCTTGGCCTCGATTGGCTTACGCTCGCCATCGCCGGCAGAGCGCCGCGCAGTGGTCACCGTCGCCGTACTGGTACCGATGGCGGCCTGGCTACTCTGGCCTGCCACCAAGCTGCGCAGGATGGACGCCACGCCAGGCGTCACGACGTGCTGGTCGCGATAGGTGAAGGTGCGGTCTTCGGCGCGCGCATGCTTGAGCATGAACACACGCAATTCTTCGCCCGCGCTTAAGCCAACTTTCGGACCCATACCCAACTCGCCGATGGTCGCCATCACCAGTTTCACATACGCGGGGGGCCCCGACAACATCACCATGCCGCGCTCGGGGAACTCGCCCCAGCCAAACCTGCTGTCGAACACGCCGAGGCTGACGAGCGCAGCCTTCAGCGTGCCAACCTCGTTTTTGCCGGCGCGCACGCTGCGGCTGAGCGACTCGCTGGCCTTAGCCACATAGAGCACGCCGCCATGGTAATACCAAGTCAAGCCATAGCTGGCCGCCATCGTATCGAGAAACTGGGTTGGGGTGGCCGAAGCGTAATCGCCGTTGAGGCGCCCCTCGGCTTGCGTGCTCAACTCCAGACGCAGGCCGAACGCACGGGTAAAATCGTCCAACACCTGTTCCAGCGGGGACTGCTTGGCGAAGTACTGAAATGGCGCAGCCGGCCAAGGTGCTGGTGCTGCCAGCGCCGCCGCGCAACTACTCAGCAGTAACAGGCCGGCACAGCGGCGCAACCAACGCATCGCGTTCATACGCGCCCCCGCAGCAGCGCCGTCCAGTAATCCGCTTCGTTGAGAAAATCTTCCAGCGCACGCTCCAGTGCCGCGCCGTGCTCGTCGCGCACCAAAGCCTGCAACAGCAGCTGTTCGCCGTCGGCGGACAGTACCGGCGCTGCGCCGCGCAGGGGCGCACCGGCGGTGACCCGCAGCATGATGCGGTCGAGCAGTTGCTCGCGTTCGCCGCCGAGGCGCGGCAGGGCGCCGAGGTGGAGCTCGAACTCGATGCGCCCGGCGGCGCCGCGCCGCAGTATCACGCGCGGGTAGGCATCCACGCGCAAATCGACGCGCCCAAACGTGGCCCACTCGCTCAGATCGACGGCAATTTTAGTGCTTAACTCGGCCAGGCCGGTGGGGATAGGGAGGGTATTCATATGCGGATTCCTTCATGCTGGCCGACAGCCGGCTCCTACGCTTGGTAACGGCGGCAGACGCGAGGTTCACGCCACAGCGCAAGCTTGCGCACCACGCGCCGGACAGGGCAAACGCCGTCCGGCGCTACTGCTCAGGAGGTGGCCGCCTGGCCTGGTGCGGGGTACAGATGCGGGGGACGCATTTTATTGACCAGCTTACGGTCTCGTCCAACATTACGGTCCAGCCATGTATCGATCTCGTCCGCGCACGCGGTCACCGCTTCAATGCTGCACTCGCTCCAAGAGTTTAGAAAGTCACCCGGGACTACCGGGGCACCCACAGTGTCCCCGAATTCATCGTTTCTCAGCATTTGCGCAAGACGGGCTCCGCGAAGTAGCAAATGCCTTAAAGGTAAGCCGTTCGTGCTCATCGCACAGGACAGGCGGAGAAGCAGACTGGCGAACGCCCCTAACGCGGCAGTATGATGATGAACTTGACGCACACGCTTGCGAAACGCCATTTTTATCTGCTGCAGCATCTGCGCACGTCCGTTAGCCCAGTTCTTTACAACGTTCAATTCATCGCAGCTTCCTGTAAAGTGCTTAGGTCTGGTCATCGCGTTCGGATCAGACAAGCCCATCTTTTTCCAGATCTCAGAAAAACATGCATCGTCTTGACTGATACCCACGATTCCGAGCAAATCGTTAATTATGGCCCTGCTGTCGTGTACCGCGTACGCGTCCGCAAGCATGGGAAATAGCTTAAACTCAGGCGATGCGGCGTCAAACGCCCGCGATTGCGCTTGACCATTCATCTGCGATATCACCTGAGGCCATAGGCTATGACCCGGTTCAATGACGTCCTTGCCCTTCTCGCGCAAGTTGACATCGATGTAAGAACGCGCGACCAACGCAACCGGCCTTTCTCCATTGAAAACCTGATCGCCAAATAAAATAAATAAATCCCCGGGCTGCAGTTTATGCTGGATTGCGTATTGATCGCGTTGATTCTTCAGCGACGCTGGCAGCGCCGCCTCGTAGGCTAGCTGCAGCGCTGCACCCAGTTCCCCGACCGGACTGGCGCTGTCTTGCGCGTGATGGGTCAAGAGTATGATGACAGCGCTATGCTCTGCGGCATACCCGGGGGTGTTTTTTACGCGGTCAAGGATATGGTTCAGGATGACGTGAGCGACCGGGCGTTTCATCGCTTCCATCCAGTTATTCAAACAGGGACCGTTGAGGGCTTTCAACCAATCATCCACACAGTGATCCATATATGTCTTAATGCCTTGATGCCTCATCAATTCCGGCAGCGATAGCAGCAACATCACCCCTTCGCCGCGCGCACCAGCTGATATCTTAAGATGGTCAATTATCTGCTTGACGATTTCTTCGTTGTCCTGATCATGCTTCAGGCCAGAGGCCAGTAGCATGAGCTTTCGATACTCAAGTTTTCCGAGGCCGCAGCCCACTGGCTGCGCCAGGTGATTGAGCACTTGAGCGTACGAGCGCGCTCGCGTCGGGGCATACCAACCACGGGCAAAAAAATCGCCGATGGCGCGCCGGCATCGCGCGCCCAGTGTCGCAGCTGGAACCCGTGTGACATGGAATACACCGCCGCGTCGACTAATCAGGTAGTTGCGGCCTTCGATCTGTTGCATCGTAGTGTCGAGGTCAGCACAACACAGCACCAGGCCCAAGGTATAACGCGCTTCAGTTGAAATTGATGAATGCATGAATAACTTTCGCTAGTTAAAATAATGAATCGGGCGGCCTTAGCAACCGCCGCCCACGGCATGGGGCGGCGCTGCAATCAGCCTCAAAGCTGGAGGTCGCCGGGCGGCACGCGCGACCGGCGCCGTGTCCTCCATGACGGGCTGTCCTAGATCAAATGCCGAAACCACACCGACCAGTGCGTCGGCCTGGTCTTGCAGCGCACCAGCCGCTGCGGCAATCTCTTCCACTAGCGCCGCGTTTTGCTGCGTCACCTCGTCTATCTGTGTAACCGACTGATTGATTTGACCTATGCCAGCGGTCTGCTCCTGGCTGGCGACGGCGATCCGCCCCATGATGGCCGCCACGTCTTCAATACTGACCACCACCTCCCGCACTGTCGCACCGGCTTGCCCGGCCAGGTCGGTGCCGACGCTAACCTGCGCCACCGAATCGTCGATCAACACCTTGATCTCCTTGGCAGCGGCGGCCGAGCGCTGCGCCAGGCTACGCACCTCCGCGGCAACGACAGCAAAGCCGCGTCCCTGCTCGCCGGCCCGCGCCGCCTCAACGGCTGCGTTCAGCGCCAAGATATTGGTCTGAAAAGCGATCGCGTCAATAACACCGATAATGTCAGTGATTTTGCTTGACGATGCGTTGATCGTTTCCATGGTCGTCACCACCCGGGCCACCATGGCGCCACCGCGCGCGGCCACGTCGCAGGCCTGTATCGCCAGCGCATTGGCCTGCTGCGCGTTACCGGCGTTTTGCCGCACCGCGCGGGTCAGCTCCTCCATCGATGACGCCGTTTCCTCCAGCGCACTAGCCTGGCGCTCGGTACGCGCCGACAAGTCCAGATTGCCGTGGGCGATCTGACTCGACGCGGCGGCGATCGCGTCCGTACCACCGCGCACCCGGCCGACGATGTCGACCAAGCTATCGTTCATGTTCTTGAGTGCCTGCAGCAACTGCCCGGTCTCGTCACCGGAAACCACATCGATGCGGCTGCTCAAATCACCGGTCGCGACCGTTTGCGCCACCTTGACGGCAGCCCGTATCGGGCCGGTGATTGAATGCGTGCTATACCAGGCCATTAGGGATCCGAACAAGATCGCGCCTGCCGTCAGCACCAGCATCCACAGCATGGCGTCGTGGTACGCGGTTGCGGCTTCGGCTTCGTCACGTTGGTTCTTTTCCTCCTCCAGACTTACGAACTCAGCCAGCGCCGCCTGCCACCGCGCCGTCTCTGGCCCGCACTCCTTCAGCAGCAATGCCACGGCCGCCGCCTTATCCATCTTGGCCAATGCCATGAAGCGCTCGTTGAGCGGGGTGGCCGCGGCTTGATGCTGACGGATCCGAGCAAGGAAATCCCTTCCGGCGGCATCGAGTGGCATATCCTGCAGGGCCGCGAAAGCGGCCTCATAGCGCGCCTGGGCCTGATCGATCTTGACGTGCTCAACACGGGCGGTTGCCTCGTCGTCCAGCAGCGCGATCGTGCGCTCCACACGCGCTACGATATGCACCGAAGTCTCCATGTCATCCAGCAAATCCATTTTATGGACATTCTCGGCGACGATGTGATGCAGCGCTGCGTTAGAGGAGCGCATACCTGCGGTGCCAAGCAGCGCGACGGCACCCAGCAATACAAGAAGAATGGAGTATCCAGCTCCAAGGCGGACACCGATGCTCAAATTAGCGATTCTCATGCTGTGTTCTCCATAAAAGATACGGCTACTCTGGCGCCGGTCGGGCGCTTGATTTGATGAAGACCGGCGACGCTGCGCCAAGCAAGCAATATACGATGGTGGGCCTGGCAGGATTTGAACCTGCGACCAATCGATTATGAGTCGACTGCTACTGACCACTGAGCTACAGGCCCTTCAGGTGCTGACCCAATCTGCGCTAACACAACCCTGGCGGCTTGCGTGAGACGCAACAACGGCGACGGCCAGCAGAATAACAATTGCTGAGACACCTATTTGTAACCAGCGACGAGGCTTTGTTCACTGCAGGCGCAGGCGGCTCAGAGATAGGCGCCAGGCAGGACTACGCTAAGCCCGTGACGCTCATGCAGACGTCAATAAAATAGCAGGCAAAGGAACTAAACATACCAGGCAGTGACTAAGCGCTAGGCACGGCTAGATTATTAAGACCATGCCATTATTAACCATACTCATACTAAGACTATGCAACCTACAGCAAATTCGCGCATGCACACCAGTGCAGTCCCCAACTGTTTGTCCAGCACCGCCGCACCCAATACTCCGTCATCCGGACAACCATCCCGAGTACGCGCACTCATCGACCAATTCAATGCAAACGGGTTCGGACTGCGACGCCGTTCAAACGCCGCTGCCCCCCCCTGCCCGCAGCCCCGAGTCACCAAGACCTCTGATGAGAAAGTGAGCATGACGGACACGGCGACGAGATCGAGCGCCCTACCAACACAGGTGCCGATGTCCCCCTCCGCCGTCAATCTGCATACGCAGGTTGATCCACGTTCCGCCAGTCTGGTGAGTACCCCGGTTACTGCCATAATCCAGTCGGGGGACCAGACGCACGCGCAGTCCCAGCCCATTACCTCCCGCCGGGCGAGTACGGTGCCCTCACCCGAGGAAGAACTGCAAGCTGCCAGCAAACAACCACAAAAAGTGCAGCTCCCCCCAGAAAACGTCCAACGCGCACTGCAAGCGGCATCAGAACCGTCATCCAAGCCAGCCCCGAATGCCGAAGGAGATCGCTTTGATAACGCAAAAATGACAGTGCTCTACGCGAGGTTGTTCAACATGCACAGATCTACAGTGGCGGTGGCAAAAGAAATGGCAGCCAAACGTGCAGTACGACAAACAGTTGCAACAGTGGGATATGTCTGCGCAGTGTCCGTCTGCTGGGGACTCGCGGTATTCGGGGGCAGCGTCTTGACTGTAAGTACGGGCGGTTTGGGTTTAGTCGGCTTAGTTGCAGCCGGCTTGATCGTATCGGCCGTGAGTCGCTATCGTGCCCGTGCAGCCAGCGTCCAAGACCGCCTCCAAGACCAGAAAAAAATGGCGTCCTACTCGAAAACGCCATGTGCGAAATTGGAAGCGATGCTTCCAAACTGGAAGGCCGATGGGAATCCCTGCGATGAGGCGGACCAAATATACGTCGTAGCCACGATGCTGGCTCACCACCTGAAAGGGGGCAGCACACACGCTGAGGAGAGTCGCTGCTATTTCGCCATGAGATCCCTTGCAGATATTATGGGGGTTGGTCCAAGAGCAATCGCCAACCTGCAAAAAATGCCGCAAGAAAAACGTGCCAACACCATACTGTTAGCCCTGCGGATCCAATGGAAACAGTCTGCTACGTAAGCCGTTCAACATAGTCGAAAGACTGACCATGTTGAATGATACATTTCGTGGTTGAGCAGATGTAAATTTCTCGTAGAACCTTTTATTTACGTGACCTGACCTGCCGAGTACACACAGTCATCTGCAATCTTAGGCTACTTCGCCGTTCTTTTGCCGACGGCCGGTAGTGGATTTTGCAGGACTGCGGCAGGCCAGGATGCACGGACTCCCTCCCTCTCTACAAAGCGAAAACCCGGTGGGATGCGCGCCGTCGGCGTGCGACACAATCGAACTATTGGGCGAACGCTGTTACCTATCAGCCTGTAGCACATCCTTAAGCAACATATCAGTCCGCCCTTAGCTCAGTTGGATAGAGCAACGGCCTTCTAAGCCGTAGGTCACACGTTCGAATCGTGTAGGGCGGATACCTTCACGCCTGCCGGCAACCAAGTGATATCCCATGCTCACAAACGGCTGGCTTCGGCCGCGTAGTGGCTGGTTATGACCATGGTGCTGGGCTTCTTTGCACGCCCGCGGTGATGCTGTTTCTCGGCCTTTAAGATGCGGTAGACGGTCGATTCCGACGCCAGGTATTGGCCACGGTCTGCCAGCGTTGGCGCAATCTGGCTCGGCGGGTTACTGGCAAATTCGGCGTTATTGGCAACCTGCAGAGTCTGCTGGCGTTCATTTTCGCTCAGCTTGTTCACTGGTGCCGTGCGCCGATTGCCTTTGCGCCTATCGCAAGACTGTCATCATCCCCAGCAATCAACGCTGATATGTGCGCTGGCTGATTCCAAGGGCCTCGCAGGTGTTGCTACGCCGACACGGGGCCTGAACATCATGTAAGCGAGCACGTCGTGCTCGGCCGCGTCCATCATGTCGGCCAGCTTGGGCAATTTGGCGCGTAGCTGGTCGGTGACACTTCGCCATTGGACGCTGGTCGCCTCCGCCGTCTACTCGGCGAAAATCGTGTGATCAAGGCTACCAGCGCTGCAAGCTCGCGTTGATGAGCTTGGCGACGGCGGCCTTGCATCTGAAATGACCAGCTTCACGCCGCGCGGCCCGCGTCGCGTCAGTCCGCACAAGAACTCGCTCAAGAACGGCTCGGTTTCCGAGGTTCCGGTGGCCGTGCGCAAGATTTTCCGCACGCCGTCGGTGTTGACTGCCACGGCGATTATTACAGCCACGGACACGATCCTCCTGTCTGACGGATTTTGACGTATGTCGCGGCGATCCAGAGATAAGGCCAGTTGCCTTCGAGTGGCCGGTTCAGGAATTCGTTGACGCGTAAGTCGATCTCCTCACACAGACGGGATATCCGATTTTTGGAGGCGCCGCTCATACCCATGGCCTTAACCAGTTCGTCGACCGAGCGCGTAGATATACCCTGAATGTAGGCTTCTTGGATGACCGCCGTCAGCGCCTTCTCTGCTGTGCGGCGCGGTTCAAGAAAACGGGGGAAATAGCTGCTGCTGCGCAGCTTGGGGATTTTGAGATCGACAGTGCCGGCGCGGGCTTCCCAGGCGCGGTCTCGATAGCCGTTGCGGCTGTTGGTGCGTTCCTCGCTGCGTTCGCCATAGGCGGCCTTGCAAAGCACCTCGACATCCATCTCCCTGAGCCGCTGCAAGGCTAATTAAAACGTTTGTTTGATGAAATCGGCATCGGCTCCCTTTGCGGCGAGCTCCGTCACTGCCATAGTAAGTGGGCGTGGTCATCGTGATTTCCTCTGGATGGTTAAGGTCTGGTAACCCCAACCTACCCATGAATCACGATGGCCATCTCATCATTGCTCAACAGGCGTCAAACTCAGCGCCAGATTCATACATCACTCGCTGGGACACGATCGTGGATAGTGGATTGCGGTCAACTTGTTATTTGACCCAGTCCAGTATTCCGACCCGCGGTCGGAAGTCGTCGACACCGACGATCGCGAGCTTTTTTCCACCTGTACCACGCCGCAGGCCCCGGAAATCAATTACGAGGCATTCCACAACTATGTCGATGATCCGAACCGGGTAGCCAACCTCACTGTAAAAGTCAACGTATTGTCTGTGGAATTTGCTTAACCGCAGGTTCGCTATCCTGCTGTCCTGAGCGGATCCTCATCCCTTCGGTTGCCCATGTCGTGCTGATTCCCGCTCCTCGAAGCCCGCACATAATGCGGGTCGGAGCGTTGCCGTGCAAAGCGCCAGATCGGCGGCAGTCACCGTCGAACACCGGAGGCGAGGCGGATCGACGATTCTCAAACCGGACGATGAAAGTCGAGCACCGCCGCGCTGGATAGACTTGGCTTGGGCGCTTCGGCTTGCCTGAACAGATGCAGGCAAGCCGAAGCCCGCATGGTACGTCGCGGACCTGAAAGCCCGAGCAACTTCGAGTGCCGCCAGTTCAGCGTCATGGCGCAAGGGCTGGCCAGTGGCGTTGGCGATGTAGCGCTGCAGGTGGAATATTTGGATGCGCGCCGATGCATTCTTCGCCAGTTCCAGTTCAGCAGCCTCGTCGACGTCCTTATGTCCCCGCTTTGGTGGTCCATTCGAGTTTCCTCGCTGGCGCCGCCACCAATGTTGTAGTCACCGGCGCGTCCACTCTAACCCGGCGCGCACGACCAGGTCGCACAGCACGCACCTCAACCGGCCGTCGGCGGCTACGGACTGTCGTCCGGTGCCTCGCTGCGCCCGGGATGCCGCCAATTTGCCTGCTAAACGCTAGATCAGGCCAAATGAATCAAAAAGCGGGAACGTCAACACAGCACTAGAGGCCACTTCTTCGCGGCAATGTTTGCGGTAGAGCAAAGAGCCTGTGGAAAACGGCCGTATGATCTAAATTCCCATAAGTTTACCCCAAGAAACAGACGAGATAGAAATTTTGTGCTTGTAAAGCGTAAAAATCTATGTACGGCGCGCGAAGTAAACGGTATTATCCGCTCGCTGTTGCCGTGATCGCTTTATTGGAAATTTTAGAAAAAGCGGCAATTACGCGAAAAACTAACCGCATTTGAGGTAACCGAATGTCCGTCTCCCGTATATTGCCAGCTCGTAACATCGTCGATGTCGACGGCTTGATTCGCATTGCCGACCGCGCCGAGGCTACGCTGGCGCAGCTGCGGCAGGATCTGATCAAACCCCAGCCGACAAAGTCTGCGCCAATGATTTCCGGCAGCCGGCTGGCGCAGCTATGCGGCATGGAGCGTACCCAGCTCAATCACCTGTGCAGCAAAGGCATCATCAAGCCGGGACAGACCAAAGGCAACGGCCGCAAGCGGATGTTCACCCTTGCGGAGGCGCGGGATATTGTACAACAGGTCGGCAAGTTCAAGCCGCGCCCCATGGGGGTGCTGGGCATGGTGCTTGCCTGCGGTAACTTCAAGGGCGGCGTTGGCAAGACTACCGTGACGGTTGCAGTGGCGCAGGGCCTCTCTTTGCTCGGCTATAGCGTTTGCTTGGTCGACCTGGATCCACAGGCATCCAGCACGACGCTGATGGGCTGGGTACCGGATGCTGAAGTCCTCGAGGACATGACCGTCATGCCGGTGGTGTACGGCGACGAAACCGATTTGATGTACGCAGCCAAGCCGAGTTACTGGGACGGCATCGACCTGATCCCCTCCTCGCCCGACCTGTTCGGCGCCGACTACTATTTGCCCAACAAACAGGCCGGCGATCCGAGCTTCCGCTTCTGGGAGGTGCTGGATGTGGCCCTGCCGAAGTTGCGCGAAAAGTACGATGTGATCATTATCGACACCCCTCCTACCTTGTCCTACCTGGCATTGGCCAGCTTCATGGCGTCCGATGGCATGATCATTCCGTTGCCTCCGGAGACCCTGGACTACGCGTCGAGCACCCAGTTCTTCCGGCAATTCTCCGAACTGTTTAAGTCCATGCGCGACGGCAAGAGCGTGGAGAAGAAGTTCGAATTCATCAAGATCCTGCTGTCCAAGGTCAAGTCATCAGTCTCGATGACGGATGCTGTGAAATCCTGGATTAAGCAAACCTATCCGGAGATTCTGGGCACTGCCGAAGTGCCGGATACCGACCTGGTGAAGAACGCCTACGCCGAGTTCAAGACAATTTACGACCTGGAAAGCTATGACGGCAGCCAGCGCACCTACGACCGGGCGCTGGAAGCGTTTGATGCCGTGGTGGCGGAGATCGAAGTGGAAGTTCAAAACTGCTGGGCGCATCGTGAGCAGGAGCTGGCCAAATGAGTAGCGACAAAGTACCACGGCGTAATCGCCTGGCAGACCGTTTGATGGGGGCGACCTCCAACCTCGAGCAGGGTGCGGCCACACTGGCTGCTCAGACCCCGGCGGCAGCAACATCGAGCTCCCGCTTGGTCACCATGCCTGGGCAACTGGGGGCTTTCCGCCTGGAGGCGGAAAAATACCAGGCCCGCATCAATGCGCTGGAAAGCGAGTTATCCGCTGCACTGGTGGCCAGCCAGGCCGCCGGCGAAAATGTTGAGCAGGCTGCTGCGCTCAGTCAGCGCGTGGCGCAACTGGAGGCCGTGCGGGTTCAGGAGCAGGCCGAGCACAGTCGGCAGGTGGAGTTGTACAAGGAACAGCTTGACGAACTGGCGCGCACAGCGGGCCAGGGTGTGCCGGTGCGACTGGAGCTGATCGACAAGGTTCCTGGGCGTCAGCGCCAGTTGACAGTCGAAGAGCACGCCGCCTTAAAAGCCAACCTTGTCAAGAACAAGCTGGTGACCCCAGTGACGCTGACGCCAAAAGCCAACGGCCGCTTCGACACGATCTCCGGTCACAACCGGATCGATATCTATGGCGAGCTGGAACGGCCGACCATCCAGGCGGTCTTCGATTATTCGGAACAGGGCGATGGCGACAAGCAGGCTTTCTACGCCAACCTGATGCACAGCTCTCTGCCGGACTTCGCGAAATACCAGGGGTTCAAGGCGATGCTGGACTCCAGCAGCGACATGACCATCACGATGCTTGCCGAGGATTCCGGCGTTCCGCGCTCCACAATCAACCATCTGATGGTGTTTGATCAACTGCCGGCGCTGGCGCTGAACCTGTTGAAGAACCATCCCTCCAAACTGGGACGCAGCGCCGCCAGTGAGTTGGCCAAGCTGGCTGCGAATGACCATGCCAATGAAGTTGTCGCTGCGATCGAAGCGCTGATCGCCGGCGAGGTGAACCAGGATCAGGCGGTGGCAAAAGCGCGCGCGCTGGTGCGTGGTCTGGTGGGTAAGCGGCGGCCCACGTCGGCTGGAACGCCAGGGCCAAGGGCGAACCGCATTGCGGGTCAAGCAGTTGTGGTCGGCTCCAACGTCGCTGCCGAGGTGCAGATAGCACCGGCGGCCCTAAGCAGGGATGGCGTCAAGCTTGTGCTGGAATTCGCTTCGGAGGCTCAGGCTTCCGCCGCGCTGTCGACATTGCGGAAATTATTGGTACTTAAAGAATAAAACGCCGGGAGTACGTACCCGGATTGTGCGAACTCGATACAGCGTTGAAAGGCTAGCAAATGATCTGAATTAAACCAGATAGAACACTACAGCAGCTCTGAAAAGCAAAAGGCCCGGCGGGAACCGGGCCTCGTGCTGATGCTCTGGCGTATACCAAAACAACAATTACGAACTTCATCAATCGTGATTCTAGTGCGGTGTCCCCGTCGGCGCAAGGAGTTTTTACGCCTTTTGTACCGGCATCAATGGAGACCGCATGCGCGCACATGCTTCGGTCGAGTACCAGCTCGTCCCTACGCCCGCAGTTTTAGTCCAGGATATACCGGCCGCCGGCTCACCTGGGCTGGCCGATCAGCAGGACATCCCCTTCACCAATCCTAGGCTGTTTCAGCCAGGCACGGCGTTGAACCGGGTGCTGCTGGAGGCGCCGTACAAGACGCGCTGCAGCTACAACAAGACCGCCGGCATCGTGCGGCCGCGCGAATATGCGGTGCGGTTCCCCTACATGCAGGTGAACCGTTCCACCATGGTAACGTCGCTCGTGTTCGACCTCGACCATTCATATTACCTTATATGGGAAAAGGTTGGCTTGCCACCGCCCAATCTGTCCGTGTTGGACCGCAACAGCGGCACATGCCACTTGTATTATTTCATCACCCCGGTATGTACCAGCGATGCGGCCCGTTCCAAGCCTATCGAGTACCTGAAGGCGGTCTACAAGGCGATGGCGCTGCTGCTGGAAGCGGACAAAGACTATCACAGCGGCCCCGTGTCCAAGACCCCTGGTCACCCTTGGTGGGACACCCGCGAACTGCACAACCATGTCTACGAACTGGGAGAGCTGGCCGGTTTCGTCGACCTGGAACGCCCTACTCCGTGGGTCGCCCGCAAAGAGCGTAAAGACAACGCACATTCGCGCCACTGTCAGCTGTTCGACCAGCTACGTTACTACGCCTATTCCATTGTCAACCGCTACCGCGACGCAGGCAGCTACGAGCAGTTCGTGCGCGACCTCGAACTAGCCGCCGAAAAAAACAACGATTTCACCAGCCGCGGCCATTCGGCCAACCTACCGCAATCCTCGCTGCGAAGCACGGTCAAGTCGATCGGGAGGTGGACATGGGCGCACTACAACGGCAATGCGAGCTGTCATCGGGGCGCCATGCAACTCGACCCCGACCTGCCTCTGCCGGAGAAGCAGCGTCTGGCCGCGGTCCGCACGCACGAGCGGCGTCAGGCCGCGACCGGCGAACGTATCCGCGACGCCTGCCGGCAGCTGCAGGCCGCCGGCGAGCGCATGACGCAGGCCGCGATCGGCCTACTGGCCGGGCTGAGTCGACAAACCGTGGCCGCCTACAAGGAAATCATCGAGGCCGTTCGCAGCAGCGTAGAGACGACCCCGAAGGACCCTGGCGATGTTAAGGATGCTGCCTATCAGGTATCTGCGGCAGACGTTCTTGGGTGTTCCGCTCCCTTTCTTGCCGTTGCTGGCCTTCCTTCTTTGTTTTGTGACGTCGAAGCTCAGGATGTTTTGGCGGGTGTGTTGCCCTTGCAGTCTATCGTAGTCCGGGGTTCTGGTTGATTTTGATGGGGTTGACCTTCGAAGCAGCCGTACGTCCCAGCGCAGCTGGGTTTGTTTGCGTAGCAAACACGTAAGGAAACTGCGGACGTTTGATTTAGCGTGGCAGGGAAATTGCAACGGGTCGCTAAATGGCGGTCCGGACGTTGGCAGGAGAGTGGAATGTTCGCGTTGGCGTTTGGCGTTCGCCATGAAGGCAAGCTGGGAGGCGCCGGATGCGCGGCGTGTTCAGTGTATGGTGGTCTATCGGGTACCCAAGTTGCGCAGTACGGAAGGCGGCGACTTGGGTGTTGTATCGATCAACGGTTCGGCCAGCGTTTGCCGCTGCTTTTGCGCGTTGCCCTTTATTAGAGGTCCGCGTATCGGGGTAAAAGGTCCTGGTCGACCAAGCGGATTTCGATGGCATTGGCAATCTTGACGTGTTCAGGATTTTCATCTGAGAACGGCTCTGAGTTGACGGTCACGACGATGGTGCCGATTTGGAACGCTTTCCCGTTTTCTTGCTTCGCCATCACGGGCTGGAGCTCTCGCGCCTCCAGCACCTGGCTTGAGGTCAAAACGTGCGGCAAATACAGCATCCAGCCAGCGCCTGGCCTGTCCCGAAACACTTGTTTGTCGGAATATTGGTTGCGCGCGACGGTGATGACCATGGGCCGCAGTTCGACGGCGATGATACTGAGTAATTCTTTAACCTGATCGAATCCAAGGCGTGTGACGCCGTCCTGGTGGTCGATTTCAAGGCTGGAGGCGGGCCAGTCGCTTTCCCGGAACTTGAAAACCATACTGGCGCCCTCCCCTTCCTCCAGCTTGCCGTTCCAAACCCCAAGATAGCGGGATTTCTTCCCTTTGAACCGGGTTTCCAGGACAGCTTCGGCCGCGGGTGTCAGGTGACCGGCGGCATCGAAGGCGGGATAGAGATAGGAGTCCTGTTCGGTGTCGCCCATCAGAAACCACTCTGGCCCGAACGCTTCGGTGTTACGTAGGTACTGGATCACGTCGGCTAGTCGGTCGATGTTGGGTCGGAATGCCATCGAGGTATTGTTGGCGCCGCGCTTGAAAAGAGAATTAATTTTTGGCATGGAAATTATGGAGCGTAGAGTAGGGTAATACCCAACACAAGCAATTGGGTTTTCATGTAAGAGTATGCGAGTGGTGTTTGAAAGTAATACGTCAAGGTCGCGGGCGCGTTGCTTCTGACGATCAACGCCTGCGTCTCGGCCTGCTCTCCCATTTTGAGGAAGATGCTTTCTTGAAATGGGTACCGGAACTTGCCGTTTTTGCCGAAGAACTGATCGCACGCCGCCTTCGCCTCCTGCAGCAGACAGAGGGCAGATTTAAAGCCGTCAAAGTCTTTGCCGGCGAACTTCCATTCCATGCCTGGCGGGAACCCGGTTATACGGGCTTGATATTCCCGCGAGTTGTCCGACATGCTGTGGTTCACCGGCATGAGAGCGCCGCGGTCGGGTGGACAGTCTTTGCATTTCTCCCGGGCCTTCGTGACGGGATCCGCGCGGGCGATCGGTGCGGCTTTCGCCTTGTCGGCCTCTTGCTGCCGTTTGCGTGCGGCTTCCAGCGCGGCTTCTCCGGCAGCCCCTGTTGCGAGCCCTACTCCCAAGGCGGCCAGGATACGTAAAATTACAACTTCAGCAACGGAGGCGACAATTGTTGCCATCAGCGGTTTCCTTTGAGTTTGTGGCGCATGATTGCGTCGAGGTCATCGAGCCGTTGTTCCGGCGTCGCACCTGGCTTCAGCAGGTATCGCGCAAACGCCGGATCGTCGAAGGCCGTCGGTGCGTCCGCGCCGAGATACATCAGCCTGATGATGTGCGGCGCGCTGGTGAAGCCGAGGCGTGCGGCGAAATCATGGGCGATCTTCATGCGGGCACGTACAGCCTCACGGCCTGGCAGAGCGAGCATGTCGGGTCGGCTGGCTAGGAAGTGATCGGCGACCATGGTGAGAAACTGATGTGCTTCGCCTAGTTGCAGGGCTTGCCACTGCGCCTCACTGAGTGTGAGCATTTTGCCTCCCGATCCAGACGCGCTTCCCGTCATGCAGCAGGTACCATTCGTGGATGTAGCCGAAAAAGTCTTCGCGCTGTCCATTGTCGAGGGTTTGTGCGAGGTTGACCAGGACCCGCGGATCCCAGAAGCGCAACAAGGCGCTGCGGCCGTCGGGTAACGTGACGTCGAGTTTGAGTTGTAGTAGTTGCCCAAGGCCGTCCAGGTTCTGTGAAGAAAACAACCAGGACACAGCGGGCAGTTCCCGTTCGAGCGCGTACAACTCGGATACCAACGACGGCGCCACCGTTTCCGAGTCTACCAACCAAGGGCCTGCATGGCTGAGCGCGGCATGCGGCGTGTCGGCGAATACTGGGAACAGGCCGCTGCCGTTGTGCAGGCGTCGTTCGCTCCGTGTCTGGTACTAGGCGCCATCGACCAGCGCATAGAGTCGCAGTTCTGGCATGCCATCCCTTAGCTGTTGCAACCTGGTTTGGACGTCGAGCATGGTTACTCCCTGATGACGACGGGGCTGCCGGCGTGTGCGGCCTTGAGCAGGCAGTCCAGGCAGATGCCCGACGATGTGGCGGCCGCGATCAGGGGTGTGGCCGTGATCGCTTCAGCGGCATGTTCGGCGGCAGGATCGCCCAGCGAGGACTCGTCCGACCAAAGTGTGGTCACCTGGCTCGAGATCAGTTTCGCTCCGCAAGCGGTGGTGTCCATGTGGCGTGTGTAGCCCTTGCCATAGCCGTCCAGCAGGTCGCTCGCCCCTGACGTAATGGCGAAAGTGCCCTTGCACTTGGGGCATACGGTCATGTCGCCCACCCGTGCCGTAGCCTTGCCGTAGATGGCGAAAGTGAGATCGGCGCTGATGACGGTGCCGCCGTGGCTGGTCTTGTCGCCGATGACAACGAGTGGTCTGTTCAAGGGAAGCTCCGGATATAGTGTGGCGCGGTAATTTTCATTTATAACATAATTTACAACTATGCCAGGTCCGCACGATTCATCGATGCGGGATCGGTGCCGGAAGGTTCCCCACCGGCGCTGGCCAGTGGCGTGGCCCGACCGTTGTTGCCGCGATTCGAAGCCGAAGCGCGCGCCAGGAACTGTCCGAAAGCCGGGTTGTTCCGTTGCACATTCGCGTTGTGGCCGCCAAGTGGACGAACCGCGGCGAACGCGTGATGTTTCGGAACTTACAGTCCACCGTCGCTTTTGCGGGGAGCGCCTGGCCCGCACCTCAAGGTGATTCGCTTCATCGGCGTCTAGCTGGCGACCTTGAAGGGCCGGCGCCCTCCCCTCGCCGCAGTTGGTCGGCCATGTAGGATGTTCACGTTCACCGGCGGCCAATTTGCCCGCGCTTGTGGCGTGGTCGAATGGCGGGACAGTATGGCTGGCCGAGCAGCCCTGCTTCTGTGCGCTTCCCGTTACTCGCAGTACTACCTGGCGTGCGTCTTATACGGGCAAGTATTTGGTGGAGCACGCAGCAGGCGTATGCGGTTTGATGACGTCTGCGGTACATCGGCTTCCAGCCGAACCTTGCGGCGGTCGTCGAGAACTGCAGGCTGGTGGTGGCGAGCCGGCTGCGCGATTTCACGCCCTGGGGGCCAGGTGAGCGTGCTGACGTTCGCATTTGTTTGTTGGGCTGACTGGGAGACTTTGCGCTTGTGCCGTGATTTCCCAGGGGGGGCCAACCCAGGAACCTATGATCGAGCGCGCGGTTGGCGGTGAGCGCAGGGTTTGCACAAATGTCACTTGTGGCGGGGCGGTGTGCCGGTGTGCGTTCCGATCGGGGGCGCCATTCGGCAAGTGTCGGCCGGCATGGCGTGGTGCAGCTCACCACGCAAGTAGACGCTTGAGCCGGCATCGAAAGGGAAGGGTATTGATCAGCTGTCATTGCAACGAGTGTCGGGCATTGCGGTCGCGCATATGGTTGCGACGAGTGTCGCAGTCGCATTTTTACGTGGATATGGTCGGCATCGTATTTTCTGCGATAGCCTCTATTCCAGCGTTTGCCAGTCGCGCACTTCGGTGGCATTGACACATTTGGTAGGAGGTTTGTGCTGGCACTGACGTAGCCGCCAGAGTGGAGGGGGGCGAGGTGTGCGACTCGCACACCTTTAAAATCAATGACTTAGCTGGAACTTAGGCTTTGCTGCACATCGATGCAGCGGTGCGCTTGGATGGCGTCCTGGCATATACCTGCCTGTATTTTTCGGGAACATGCGTTGAGACGTCGGCAACTCGAAATTGAGTGTGCAAGTCGCACACCTTTAAAATCAATGACTTAGTGAGAGTTTTCCGTCATTTGAGGAGCTTTTCGGAGATGGCGCCGGCCCTGGTCTGCCCGCTATTGTCGCAGAGCTGACGGGGGATCGCGGCGTGCGTTCTGGCAGCAGCTTCAAATGGGCCGCGCCGGATATCCGAAAGGTTGCACTTGCGAGGACATCGTGGTGCCTGAGCGCGTGTCGTTTATGGGGTATTCGTGGCCACGCAAAAGCGGTTCGCTTGGACCTGCACGGGCCTGGTCGTGCTTCTGTCGGCCGGCGCAGGAGCCGTCCCTTCGACGGCCGCGCCTTTCCTCGACGATCCCGAATGGGAGGCTTGGACAATGACGACCCCCGCAGAGTGACGTCTTAGCCGAACGGCAAATGGGCGGTGCGACCGACCGAATACAGCGAGCGATCGCCGCCAACGCGCCCCGGGTTGAGCGGCGGCGAATGTGCGTCACCCTTGAGCGGTACCCAGACCCTCGATCACCCTCACTCCAAGGTCCCTGGCCGTAGCATGCAGCTGGAAGGGCAGGGTGGACTCCAGGGCCAGCACCACAGCGACCGATGGTGGTGCTGCCGGATGATCGATCTTCGCCTGGGCCGTGAGCAACGCCAGGTATTTGACGACCTGGTATATGCCCCGCTCATAGTCATCCGGGGTGCTGTCCGAAATGGACGATTTGACTTCCACGCCAATCCAGCAGCGGTCGGACTTGAAGAACACGTCGATCTGGTCACCGGAGCGTAGCGCATACTCGGTCGTTGCGCGCCAGACTGACGCGTCACGCGCGGCGCCAAAACGATCCGGGTTGTCCAGAACGAACTGTTTGAGAGCCTTATGGGGCGGCTGACTCACCTCCGGCGCGACCGGCGACACCGACGCGCTGCCGCTGATCGATTCCGGGCAGGTTGGTAGGGGCCAGCCCAAGCTCGTTCAGCACGGTGAGCCATTGGCTGCCGAACTGCAGGATCTCCTGATTGATATTCGGAGGCTACCTTGTCCCGCTTCTCGAGAGTTGTCAGGAGGTCATAGCCGGGCCAGCGTTCGCGAACGCCGTCACCAGGGAGCCCCCTGTTTGGGCCCGCTTTATTGACCACGATGGTGGTCAGGTATGGCACCCATCCGGGGCCGCATGCGCGATCGATGTGTTTCATCGCTTGCTCCAGGATATCCCCCAAGCCGCGCGGGGCCGGCGCGCCATGCCTGTTGACGCGTCCGAGAAGCGCCGCCAGATCTTCGTAGGTGAGGCGGGCCATCACGCCGTCGGCCTGCCGCAGTACGTGGCCCACCAACAAGGGGATGCATCTGAGCTAGTATTCCTCGTTGGTCCGATTCCTCACGGTGGCAATCCCGTGATCGCTATCGAGCGCTGGGTCAGGCGCCATGCTGTCATCCATAAGACTTGGGGCCGCGGGAGCGCCGCCCGACGGGATCCACCTGGCCGATGGCTGCCTGAGCAGCAGGTTGCTGCGTAGCTCATTCAAAAAGGTGAGAGCGGACGGCAGGGTAGGGAAGCCGAGCCGGCACCAGTCCACTGCCTTCCCGAGCTGGTGCGGCTTGGCGTAGCGCCCGCCAGCGTTCGCCTTTTGTTGGTTCAGCCAGGTGAGCAGGGCGTCTCTTTCCGCATCGCCGTGCGCGAGCAGATGCTGGTTGAGCGCGAACTCGGCCACATGGTAGTTTGGGACGTTGGAGGTGTAGACGGCAGCCAGCTGGTCCGCTCCCCGCAACACCCGCCAGCTGTGCTTCAACGGCTGTGTGCTGCGCGGGCCAGGGAACGCGAGCGCGTCAAATAGTGCGACGCCCAGTTCGGGATGTGGAGGGGGAGATGCTTGGTCTGCGCTCATGGACGTTTGCCGTTTATCAAGTTGCAATAATTATGTGCGAGCTTGCGGCAGTTCAGCAATAGGCGTGGCGGCCCCGCTGCGTTCCTGGAGCGCGCAGGGAAGGGCGAGGCCGGGTACGGTTACCGAGCCAGCAGTGGTCTCCCTAACTTTGGCATTCAGTATCGCCGAACGTGCTGACTAAAAAATCTGGCCGGTGAACGGATTTTCCGAAGCGCGCGTCCCGCTAAAACGTATGTGACGCGAAATATTTGTTTCAACGAACATAGACGATCAGCGGCTATCCGCATACTTGGTTTGTGACTACAATCGTGAGCTGCAAGTTTTCCACCCGTTTTGGTGGATTTTTCAACCCCGTGAAGAACCGCCGCACGTCATGACCATATTCCATACACCTTTAGCGATGCCGGCGCGAGAGTACGCCGCCATCCTGTTGCCGTTTGTCGACTATGATGCTCAGCTGCAGGCCATCAGATCGCTGTTGGAACGGCACCAGAAAAATGAAAAGCGTCAGGCCGAGGAGATCCGGCAAATCGAGCTTGAAATTCCGCATCTCAGCGAGGAGCAAAGCCGATGGGCGAGCGGCGACTGGAGCGATAGGATGCATGCGTCCGTATTCGCCGACGCCGCCCATAGCATGTCCGCGATCGGTATGCTTGCGCCGTTCATCGAGACGATTTTTTGCGAGGCCTTCAGTGTGGCGCATAGCTACCACGGCAATGAAACCGACCATTTGCCCGATCATCACCGATGGACGATGGATGTTGCCTCCCGATGGGACTGCCGGTACTCGTGGACGGAAAATGGAAAGCGGTCCCAAGGCATAGCCGCCGGCATTATGCAGCTATCCTGCGCCACCGGCCTGGCCGAGTTCTTGCCGGCCGACCTTGAGAAGACCCTTGGCGCTCTCTTCGCATACCGCAACAAGATGCTCCATCTCGGATTCGAATGGCCGGTCCCCGAGCGAGCGAAGTTCAGCACGCTGATCGCCAACGCCAACTGGCCGACCACCTGGTTCTATTGGACGACGAAAGGTTCCGAACCGTGGATATGCTATATGACCGACGATTTGATTTCCACATGCCTGACGCAGATCGATGGAGTTTTGCGTGCAATCGGCGAATTCGCGGTGCGCAAGCTCCCCGAACCCAAAAGCGTGGAAACATGGACGCCGCCGCCGGAGAGCAGCACGTCGAGCGCCGGCAATAGTTAGCGTGGAAAACGCCACGGGGCCGGCCGGAATGCTCGGTCCTCGCGCGTCGACTTGCCAATTGCCCTAGCTCATTTGCTGCAGCTCCGCCGAAGAGCCACTTATTTACATCAGAAATGGTCGCTGATATGCTTGTTCAGGCGATATCGTGCCCAAAAATGTTGGGTGCCGAGAGCGAGGTTTCAGCACCGGCAGCTGATTTCGTCGACGTATAAATTGTTCATCGCAGCACGCGTCCAGTTCCACGATCGAGAATATGTCGTGGCTAGGGCAGCAACTCAAAAAGGTAGGATCGTTGCATGTTGAAGATGTTGTCATTCTTTAGGTCCGTCATGGCGAGGCCGCGGCATACGACTGCTGTTGATGACGTATCGGGCTTTACCCCAGCCGCACCTGGACGCATCCGCATCGAGCCGCTTCCGACCATTGAAATCGAGACCTCGACGAACCATCATCAATCGTTCACCTCACCGAATCCCGATATCAAGGCGACCATCTATTCATCTGACCGTACGCCGGTGGGGCGGGTAACTTATGCGGTGTCGCCTCTCTTCGATAGGCTCTACATATTCGATGTGACCATTCATGAGCCCTACCGCCGCCAAGGCTTTGGCCTGGCCGCCATCGAGTACCTTGCGACGACGTACTGCCTACCTATGGCAACAATCAAGGAAGTGTCCCTGGCCAGGCACTTCTGGCGGGCGGCCCGTGCTGCAAGCGATCGACGAGGCGAACAAATCGGGACCTTGTCGATCAGCGAGATGTTTGAAGAGCGGAAAAGATGGGGCCATCTCAAACCGCAAATCGACCAGCTGAACACGCAGATTTCCGATCGCTTGATCAAGCATGAGACGTGGGAAAGCGCTGTCGGCCGGGGACTACCCGACTGGCCGTCGTCGACGCCCCAAGGCAGGGGCGCGGGCGCTCCGCCTTGAGTAGGGCCTTTGTCGAATAGCCCGACACTGTCAGTAGATGCCAGCGTCACGTGGTCGCGCCCCCTGATTGGCCTGGCACCATGATCAAACACATGGGACAGATCTAGGGCGGACGGAATCCCGCTGAACGGGTCCGGTAAGCATAGAAAAGGCGCAGATCGGCGTCCAGTCCAGGGCGACTCACACATTTGCTTCCAACGATGAGCCCAAAGTTCCAATATCCCAGCGTCTTGCGGCCTCGGTACGCCCTCGACCTGTCATATCTTCCGTGATAATGCTTATTATCACTGAATAGTTAATACCGCTTTTAGGTGTGAAACGAGGAAATCATTTCAGAAATTATCGAGGAAGCAATAGAAATTGAAATTACGGAGCCTGAAGTTCGGCGCAGAGCTTGCCGGTCGGGGGCGGAACGAGGGGGGCGGTTTTCGGGGCCGGCACAGGTGCCCACACAGCCGTCGATGCAATTCCCGGTAGCCTCGACGCCATCCGTTCGTGCGGGTTCTTGACGGCGTTTCCAAAACCGTACCGCAGCCGGTGACGCTAAACGGCTGCTGGTCTCTTATCTGATCGGTTCGAAGTCTTCGTCTCGATTATGCAGAGCTTAGCCATCGAGTTCCCAGAGGCGGCGCCCAGCAGCTGCGGCTAAGGCTCGCTCGTCAAATTTGCCCATGTCGTGTGAATATTCCATGGTGCATCTCAACGTACCCAAGTTTGAGCGGCAGCGGCCAGGGGATCGGGTAGACTTTCGAATTTGAATAACTGGCAAATGGCGATCAATGAGCAAGGATATCGCGTCAAACCCCGCTGCATACATCCCCCGACCATCGGACGGCTACAAGTTCCAGGCCTTGTGCCAGCACGTCTTCGCTGTGGCCTACAACAGCCCCGGTGCTGCCCAGTTCGGGCGCCATGGTCAGGATCAGCACGGCCTCGATATCCTCGTGCATGATTTTGGCTCTCCGTCCACGCGTGGGCTGGTCAAAATGGTGGGCGTCCAATGCAAGTTCACGGTAAAGGAAAAGCTGAGTTCGAAGGTGATCGCCAAGGTCAAGGACGACATGCAGCGTGTGGTCGCTCTAGTCGACCGCGGAGACGGGTACGACCATTTCGAGTTATTCGTCCTGGCGACCAACCTGCCTAACGATTCCGGCCTCCAGACCACGTTGGAAGAGCTGCGGGCGGAGGTTGGGGCCAAGTTCAGAGTGGAGGTATGGGACTGGGATCTGCTTTGCAGCATAATCGTCAGGCATCCGCGGCTCTGGGACCTGTTCAACGAACATCCGGACTTGAGCCTGCCGATCATCGACAAGACTTCTGTGGGCCTGCTTGATGTGGCCATCCGTGACGCGATCGGTAGGGGGGCCCTGGCGGAAGCCAGCTACATCGAGACCCAGTGGCGTAATGGCCGTGCTCCCGCCTATGGTCACCTGACTGTGAGTCCGCCGCCTGAAATATGGCAGCGTAGCGCGCAACTGCGGGAGTCGCTGCTTGAGCTGTACCGTGCGGGCGCCGACTCCTACAGTGCGGTGCCAGTGCTGCAGTACCAGCTGGGTCTGAATCAGACAGGAGCTGGACACTTGCTGGAATACTTGACGGCGCAGCGCATCGTCGGAAATCTGCGGTTCTCGTCATCCCCGTTTCGCCAAGTCGGTGAGCGTCCGCAATTCCAGTCGTTGGTGGCAGGCTTACTGAAGGATATTTTGGCGGCAGCAGGGACCCCCGATGAATTGGCCAGCCTCGCGCTCATGCTGGTCATGGAGTTGGATGACGTGGCTACGCACGATGCCGCCCTAGTCATGATGGAGAAGGTGGTAGTGCGCGCTTCCGGAACGGAGTGGGAGACCGTCGCACGCGTTGTTCACGCGACGGTTCGCTATTACTACGTGCTGCGCAACGGTTGGCGGCAGCCGGCGCGG
Source organism: Rugamonas aquatica (assembly GCF_009380215.1). Classification (GTDB taxonomy): domain Bacteria; phylum Pseudomonadota; class Gammaproteobacteria; order Burkholderiales; family Burkholderiaceae_D; genus Rugamonas; species Rugamonas aquatica_B. The sequence continues at coordinate 133,240 of NZ_WHUG01000009.1, read as the reverse complement.
CGCTATTCCGTGGGCGATACTATCGAAGATGTCACCAGGGCGAACAGGGCAACATTCAGGCTCGACATGCCATTTGACGATCCGGGCCCTGGCGTCATCGGCATCATGCACATGGATCCGTTGGGCCCTATGCGAAACTCAGGATCAGGCAGTGCCGTCTTGCGGCGTTTATGTCGGCATTTTGGCGTCGACGGTACTCGCGTTCTCGTTGCCCTTACACAGCAATGCAAGGTCTATTCCGTGGATGACTACGGAGCGACCACAACCCTGTGGCGTGGCGACGTGCGCAGTCTGTCGAACCAGCGCGTCGTGGTGTTCGATACTCTCGCCATGCTGGCCGGCCATCGCCACTACCAGGCCACGCTGAACCGCTTCGGCCTGGTCGCGACTGAACTCAGCTTCGAACGCCTGCTGGGTTACAGAAGGCTGCTGCATGCCTACGCCGCCAGGAGTACGGATGACCGCAGCCCGGCGCAGCTGTTGCAGCATGTGGATCATCTGGTGGATGTTTGCGTGGCGGGGCGCGCGTCGCAGGAAGCCTTGAAAGGGAGGATCACGATTACACCCGTGTACGACAACCCGCCGCCACGCCCTCCCGTTGAGTTGGGCGCGTGGGAGTTGCCGCCAAGCTGCTTTACCCTGGCGAAGGAGGTGCTGCTGGATCGCGCCAGATGGATCGCGATGCAGGCGCCGCAAACGCCTCTGCTCGTGGGCCTCGAAATGCGCTATTCCAACCGCAGAGATGAATTCGGCCTGGCGTGCTTGCTTGCTCTGCACCGCTGTACGCCCATGCTGGATTACGAGTACCGCAGGAGAGCCCATGCCAACGCGATGGGCATTGGGGTGGAACATCCAGAAGCGCTGACGGATGGGACCACCTACTGATCTCTGCCGGCCGGATGCATGTTGCCTGATCCAATCGATAAAGGTGAAGGCGGCTGATCGAGCGGCCGGCAGTCCAACGCGATGGCGCGGCCTATACCGACAGCGCCGGTACGCTGGCGCTGCCCACAGGAATGGTCCCGTTGCACGGCCAATGGCGGCCGCCGTTATCCATAGCGCCCAGCGCAGTCATCGTCAGCGGCAGGATCGAACCCAGCATCAGGACAAGCGACAGAACGGACGTCTGGATCAGGGCTGCCGCCGTTGCCCACCCCCAAGTGGTGAAGCTTAGGTTGCGGTACGTCAGCGCGACCGCGCCCGTGGCCAGCGCGCCAAGTGCCAGCCAAGCCAATGGCAGGTTGTCGAAGGACCGGCATCTGGTCGTATAGGCAAGGTATAGCACCCCCGGCGCAAACAGTAGCACCCAGAAACTGATCCGGCTCCAGTGATTGATCATGCTGAAGCTGAAGCGTTCGACGAGCTGGACTTCCATATAGAAGCAGGCGGGCATGAGCGCCAGAAGGAGCAATGACAGCGATACTGGTCAGTACATGATGGCAAAAAGGAGAAAATGCTGGAAGTCCATGGTTGCATGCCTCGGTCGTCGTTGTTTGGAGGGCTGGCCGGAGGACACCCGGCATGATTAGCGTACTCCGGGCACAAGCGCATCTACTTGCGTTGCCGCAGTCGGGACCGACAGTGGGACCGGCGGTGCGGTGCTCAACGTAATCCACGCGGCTACTCTGGCCTGAGGCGTGCACACCGGCGGTCACAAATGGCCAGTGCCCCTGTAAGGAAAAGGGCGGCTGGCGTGATCGATGCGCGTTATCTGAGTCATCAGCATCTGCAGCTCCGCACGTTGTGGAAGGCCAGCGCAACCGAGACCGACACCAAGCCACCGAGAGCCAGCCATCCGAGCGGCAGGGTGTCGAATGGGCGGCATGTACGCGTATAGCCGAGAAATAGCAGCGTCGGTCCTGCCATTAAAACCAGCGAGCTGGGTTTGCTCCAGCGATTGAGCAGCCTGAAGCCAAAGCGCCTGTTCAGCCGCAGCTCTACAGCCTGGGCTGCCGGAGCCGGTGGTGCGCGATGGGGGAGGCCCGGGAGGCGGTGTGTGGGTTGGCTGCGTAAAGAGAAAATGCGCGGCACCGCATGCGGTGCGAAATATGTCGTGGACAGCTCGGTCGGCCGATCGGTTGAATAAATGGAAGACTGGCTATACTGTAGCCTGCACGGCCGCGCCGGGATAGCACGATGGACGGCCCCGCACACTTTGGGGCATTTGGGAGACGTGATGCAAAGATACCAGGGACGATTAAACAACGACGGAGTGGCCTGCCACCTGGAAGCGGCGCCCTCCAGCCGGCGCGGCGGCGATGCCCGATGGCGTAGCGCCGGCGACAGGCAAGCCCACAGTGGCTGCGTCAACGCGCGGCCGGTGGCGGCGCTGCAGTCCGGTGCAAGGCTAGGTCAGGCAACCGGCCCAGGTATCGGATAGTCCATGGACGAGACACCTTCGATGTGCAGCGACTGTGCGAAAAATCGCCATCTGCGAAATTTGATCGCGCGTGATGGAACGGAATTGCTCTGCAGCTTGTGCCGCCAGCAGCGGCCCAAGGTGTTTGATCTGGATCGACTGGCCGACATACTGTCGGATGTCATACAGGAGAACTTTGCGCCGGTCGGGTGGGAGCCAGGAGGTCGTGGCGACTCGTTGGAGACCATCGTAGGGGAACTGCTCATTCAGGATGTCGAATTCCTGGACATCTTGGTGGAGACGCTCGTCGAGCGCGATGATCATGATCTCCGCGATGGCGGAGAGGCGTTTTTCGATGGTGGCGGTGAATATTGCGCGGTACGCCACCGGGTCAAGGTGGACCTTCTATTCGACCATTGGCATTCGATCACAGCCGAATTGAAGCACAAGCGCCGGTTCTTCAGCGCGTCGGCGCACGCGCTATTTGATGGCCTGTTCAGCGATATAGAAACGTACAGCACTTGGAATGTCAACCTGCGGACGCGGGAACCCGTGATCCGTACGCTGGCGCCGGGGATGCTCGTCTACCGTGCGCGCGCCATCGAGCCTGGACAGGCTGGTGAGATTCTTGCCGCACCGTATCGCGAAGTGGGGCCGCCGCCGCGCGCCAAGGCGCGATCGATGCGCATGAGCCCTGAAGGCGTGGTGGCGCTGTATGTCGCCATGAAGCCCACGACCGCGATCGCCGAGCTGCGGCCGGCCATCGGCGGCACGGTCGCTGTCGTCGAGCTGGCATTGGCCCGGCCACTGCAGGTACTGGACTTCGAGCGCCTGGAGCGTGCCTTCGATGCCGGCTGGAGTGAGTTGCTGCATCCGGATCCGCAGTCTGCCCGCGAGACGCGCCAGTTTTTGTGCACGTTGCACCGACTGATCGCCGCACCGGTGGTGCCAGGTCACGAAGACGACTATCTGATCACCCAGTCGATGGCGGAGTATCTATCACATGTCCACCCGCTGAAGCTCGATGGCATCCTGTTTAAATCGGTGCAGGATCAGGGCGGCACTAATCTGGTCGTGTTCCCTGGCTGGGATGGCAGCGCCGATGAAGACCTGTTCCCGGTCGACTATGTGGACGGTAGCGTGGCATTTCACCGCGTTCACCGGGTTGCCTATGCCGCGGATCGCCTGACAGTGCATCAGGACTGGGACGATGAGGTCTGCCTGCTGACCAAGGACCAGATGGAAGACCTGAAGGAGGACAGTCGTGAACAGGAACGTGAAAATGACGGTTAAAGTTGCCCTTATCAATAACAGTATAAATGATTTATTTCGTTTCCATTAGCGACAGCAGTTGTTCGGGCAGCACGCTGGCTTGCTCGGCCGTAGACAGCGGCACAGGATCGTGAAATAGTAATGCGAGCATTTCCCTGGTCTGGCGTTAGCGTTGGTCGCGCAAAGCAAATCGAAGTGGGGGCTGGCCGGCCACCATGAGGTAGATATCACCACGTTCTTTCGCCGTCAGGGCCCTCAGCTGCATTTAGTAACCATGCAAAACGCAATTCGCTTCGTTGCGCAGGTCGCTCAGCTCAGACGGGCCCACCGCTTCGAATAGCGACACGCCCATCGCCGCTTACCGGTGCAGGAGGATCTTTACGACCAGCTCCTTCTAGCCGCTTTGCTACTTCCGATTAGAATGCTGTGATCATTTTAAAAGAAGGATACTGCGGCATGGCGAAGTCCGGCAAAGAGAACCTGGTTCAATCAGCGATTACCTTAGCGCTGCAATCCTACTGCAGTGCCCCTGGCCGGCCTCAACTGCGGCAGTTTCCGCCATTCGCAAATCAGCAAGGCGCCGGGATGCGTAAGTACTGCGGCGATATCGTTGGCTTGCTCGACGATGCCCAAGCGCTCCTGCTCGAAGTCAAGGAGCGTGACTGCGATTCCAATCTTTTGCGGGAATTCGATGATAATCAGTTCGCCGACAACCTAGTGTTCGAAGAACTCGGCGTGCCGATCGCCTATGTGTACAACGAAACTGCCACCTTGGAATACTATTGCTGGCCGAGGGATGAGCAGACGTGGCCAGAGACTACGCTGCGACAAGTGAAGCGTTCGCCACCTACGCAGCTTCCAGGGAGATCGCCGGCCGTGAGTGGCCATGGAAGCCTGTTGGAGTGGCTGGGCCGCCAGCAGGGGGAAGACGCTGCGGCCAATTTTGGCCGGATTCATGGAGCGATTAGTGGTCCAGATGATCTGCGCAATGGCATGCTGATCCTGCTCTACGGGGTATCGCAGAACGAGATCGCGGCTCTTAAGCCAGCGGAACTTAAGCGGGTCGTTGGCTGGCTAAGGAACAATAGCTCCCTGTATCCGCACCACATTCAGAAGCTGCAGACCATTTTTGGCGAGTCGGCGGCCGTGTTCAGCTCCTTTGCTAGAGCCCAGCCGGTCCCGCCAGTCGCACCACCGCCAGCCGATGACGATGATAGCCAACACAGCGCAGGTCCATATTTTAATAGCGGGCCAGTTTGACGTGACCCTGGATACTTCCGACCTCTTTCTATATCTTTGCGTCGAGATTTTACGCCCCGATCCGCGTATGTATTGTCGTGGCGGCTCGCGGACAACCTGGCTTTCAATGACCGATAGTAGAGTTCATTCGGTGTAACCGGGTAGTGGATCTCGGCCCCATGAAAACGATACGAACCCATGCATAGCGAACGTTGTAGTCGTAGAGGAGGGGCAAGATGGCGGCCCGATCGATGGCAGGATGCTCGGTTGACCTTGTTGCTGACGGGTGAATCCTGCTTGCCGCACGCGAGGCTCTTGCTCGACCAGTCGGCACAAGCAGTGCGTGATATCGGTCAGTCGGCGAACGGTCGATGCGTTGCGCGCTCGGTGGGCCGACCAATGCCTGAATTTCGACACGTACGGTGGCGACTACTATTTGTCGGTGCCGCTAGCGTTCGAAGTCACCGGCGCGGTGCGGACGTCTTACGACTGTGTGGGCGAGTCGCCGCTGCGCGTGCGATGAGACCTTGAAGTATTCTGCGGCAGGGATCTGGCGGTGTCGGTAGTGGGTGTTGCTAGCATCAGAGTTCTCCAGGATTGTGACCACATGTGGTATACGCCTAGGAGCAAAGTCACTTTGTATAGCGTCACAGTTTAATCAAATCTGGTACAAAATACCCATTTATGGTATATTTCTCCCTGTAGACATTGCAGGCGCAACCTGGGACAGTTAATAGCGACTTAACGGGGTCTGTAGTGCAACGGCATCAATCAAAGAGCCATCCCTAAAGGATGGCTCTTTGTCTTTCTAGCATGGTTCTGCGTAGTAGCGCCCAACTCGTTCGCCTTTGTCGGTGACAAGTAAGAAGCGGCCAGCACGCAACTGAGCTTTCAGATCCCAGTTTCTTGCTAGGCTGCCAAGTCGGACCTCACGGTGCAGGGGCAATGACTTGAAATGGTCTAGAGCCGGTAAGCTCATGAGCCAGGTGAGCGCCTGATGATTCTCCGAACGCATGTAATCCTCTGCGCGGCTTTTCGACAACCAGCGCAGCAACTGCGTCGTCCGGTCATAGGACTTCTTCATACGGACCATTACTTCGTGTTCCGTCGTAGGGGCAGGTTGAATGACACGTGGCTTTACTCCACCCCGCTCCCGCGCTTCCTCAGTCTCCGGCTTGAATTTCCACAACGGTTCGAAATGAGCAACACGATTACGCAGATCCCCGACCAAAGTTATCCGGGCAAATAGCGCATCCTGATGGGCAGGTACTCCCCAATAAGTTGCCGCACGCTGATGATGGCCAGGTACGATTTTCGGAATCAAAATATTCCAAGGCACTGGTGCACCTGTCACGGTTACTTGAGCATCAAGCACGCGGGGCCAGAAACCATATGTCATTCCAGAAATGACTTTAGCTGGCGTCGCTTGATTGTGGGGAGGGCCAAGTTTTTTCTTGATGCTCTTATCGCCTTCATTTTGCTGGCTGTAGCTTGCGTATGGCCTGTATAGCTTCAAGAACCAATCGTTGGAATCCTGACTTCCTTTCGACAAGGTTGGATTCCAATACTCCTGGCTGAGAGCAACGTGAAACCGATTTCGTAGAATAATCTCCACAATTCCGATTAACCGCATGAATCGACTCGATACGGCATCATTCCAGCAATAAAGGCCGTAAAGTTCCTCGTTTGATGTAGTGTTAAAAAAGTTCACATAGCTCGACAGCCGGGCCGTTGAAAGATCTTCTAACACATCGTTTAGTTGCAACGGAACGAGATGATGCATTTTTTATTATTGTAGATGAAAGAAACATTGTGCTGCTTTTATGTTCCGTGTGCAATAGCTGGGTCAGTTTCACCAAAAACATTCAATTGCATTCACTCAAAGTGTTTCTGGCTCGTGTGAGTCCCGCTACGGTGTCGGGGGGATCATCCTTGGTAATGGCCCACGATACGGTGCCTATTCCACAACATACAAGAATTCTGGAAATGACGCTGGTGAGGCGACGCTCACTAATGGCCAAGTGCATTGCAAGGGATGTTGCGGCCGCCGTTATCCATGTGCCCCAACGCCGTCACCGTCACAGGCAGCACGGCGCCCATGATCAGGAAGAGTGACAGGAATGCTGTTTGTATCAGCGCAGATGGTAATCCCCACTTCCAGCTGGTGTTGCGGGTGTTATGGAACGCCAGCGCTGTGGTGACCAACACCAAAATGCCAAGAGCAATCCACCCAAGTGGCAGGGTGTCGATCGAGCGGCACGGGCTTGCATACACGAGGTACAGCACTCCCGGTGCCATGAACAGCAACAGCGTACTGATCATGCACCAGCGGTTGACCATGCTGAAGTCAAAACGCCTGTTCAGCTGGACTTCAATGTGGTGCCCGGCCGGCATAATCGCCAGCAGGATCAGCGCCAGCGACATTTGCCAGTTCATGATCGCCAGCAGAAGTAAATGTTCGAAGTCCACGGTTGCACGCCTCTTTTGTCGCGCCTTGATCTGCATAATCGGAGGATACCCGGCACACACAGCGTAATCGCGGCACGGGCGGGTCTGCTTGCGATGCCGCAGCCGGGATTGATTTTGGCCGTGTCCGCCGACGCGGAAGGAGAGGCCGGCAGGAAGCCCATGGCGGGCAGACGAAACGCTGGCCACCGAATGCCAGCACGGACCAGGTCCCTTAGCGCGAGGAAATGATTGAGTGCAGGGAAGACTGGGTATACTGTAGGCTGATCGGGCGCGTCGGCCACCGCCCGCTAAGCAGGTCCCTGCGGAGGCGCGGCGGCTGCGGCATGGAGAGTAGATGCAACGAAATCATGGACGACTGTATGACGACGGCGCAGCCGGCCACCTTCGAGCGAGTGGTGGCGATGCGCGCGAGGACGGTATCGCGTCCACGCCGGATTCGACCACTTCGCAAGACGCCGGCTGGAGAATCACGCGCGTCGCTCCCCCGACGGTATCCCCAGCGACACGCAGCGCCTGGCTGGGCAGCGGCTTGGCGGCTCCTGCACCAACGGTTGGTGTCCCACCGACCAGCTGGAGCAAGTCGACGGTTGCATCCTGGCGGCGCAAGGGACGCTGTGCCTCGACGAGGGCGCTGAGCCCTTCGTTGCGGGCCATCGACGCTAAGGTGGCGATCATGCCCGCGAACAGGCCGAACGTCCGATGAGCCAGAACCTGCAGATCATTCTTCCGAAGGTGAGCTACACGCGCGCCGACTATACGGCCCTGCGGGCGTTTTGCCTGAAGGTGCCGGTATCGCGTATCGCCGACCTGTACTACAGCGAGGACAGTCCGCAGCTGGAAGGGGGCCTCGAGTCGTTTCTGCTGCAAATGCGCGACACGCTGGTGGAGCAGGCCATCGGCCACAACCCGCACTTCGCCACGGCCCTGGGCGGGGCCCGGCGCGGCACCATTACGCCGGCGGTGCTGGAAATCCTGATCCAGGCCGTCGACCTGCCCGCTCCACTGCCTGCGCCGGACGAACCGGTGGGCAAGTGGTTCCGGCCGCGGCTGACCGCGGCGCTGCGCGGGGAGGGTGTCGTCACGCTGGGCCAGCTGGTGGCCATGATTAATCGCCGCGGACCTGGCTGGTGGCGCCGCATCCCCCGCGTCGGTCAGGGACGGGCCGATGTCCTGTTGAACTGGCTGGAACGACAGGCGGATCGGCTGGGAGCGGTTCGCGGCGATGCCCGGACATTGCCGCTGGCAGGCGAGCTGCCGCTGCTGCCGTTGAGGGAAGACGCCTTGCAGCCGCTGGGTACCTTCTCCTTGCCCTCCGATTTGGATGGATCGCGTGGCCTGCTGCGCGCGACAGCGTTTTGTTTCATCTCGGCGCGCAACGATCTGCAGGCCATCGGATGCTATCTGTCCGACTATGCCGACCGCCCGCACACCATGCGTGCCTATCGGCGCGAGCTCGAAAGATTGGTGCTCTGGAGCGTGGTGGTGGCGCGCAAGCCGCTGTCGTCACTGCTGGTGGACGACTGTAAGGCCTATGTGCGTTTTCTTGAGAATCCGGACCCCGGGTTCTGTGGCGATCGCGCTCCACGCGGCAGCGTGCGCTGGCGGCCGTTCGCTAGCGAACCTATGGCTGCCAGCAGCCGCAAATACGCAGTGCTGGTACTGCGCGCCGCGTTCGAATACCTGCACCGCGTACGCTACCTGCTGGGTAATCCGTGGTCAGCGGTGAAGGACCCGGCGGTGGACACCGATATCGATCGCCTGCAGGTGCAGAAGGCGCTGGCCCCGGAGACGTGGGAGCTGCTGATCGGTCGCCTGGAGCAGCGCGCCCAAGTGCGCAAACAGGCGCAGGACCGGGTGGCGTTGGCGACGCTGCTGTTGCTGGGCGATTCGGGCCTGCGGCGCGCCGAAGTCGTGGTGGCGCGGCGCGACCAGCTCACGCCCAGCCGCCAGGTGCCGGGCGTGTGGCTGCTGAAGGTGCTGGGCAAGGGGCGCAAGCGCCGTCAGGTGCCGGTCAGCGGCCGCGCAGTCGCAGCGCTGCAAGCGCACTGGGCCGATCTGGGCGAGGACTTCGGCGACGCGGTCAGCAGCCGTCCGTTGCTGTCGCCGGTTACCGTGCCGGCAACCAGGGCAGCGCAGCAACGCCATCTAAAGGGGACCCCCGGCTATACGCCGAATGCGATATACGACGTGGTGGTCGGTGCGGTGCAGCGGGTGCTTCGCGATCTGTCGAGCGTGGGCGGCGCGCCGGTAGGAGTCGATCCGACCGAGCTGGCACGACTGCTGGGACTGGCTCCCCATGGACTCCGCCATACGTTCGGCATGCTGGCGGTGGAGGGCGGCGTGGATCCCTACGTGGTGCAGGAAATGTTGGGACACGCCAGTATGGAGACCACGGCCGTGTATGTGCGCGCGCGCGAACGGCGCATCGCCGAGGCGGCGCGCATACTGTACGGCGGCACGCACGCGCTTTCCGGCGAAGTCGCGGGGATGACAGAGCTGCCTCCCGGTGAGACCGAGATGCCGTCGACGGCGGAAGACGCTGCGAGATAGATCCGGCGACGCCGGCCACCGCGCGGCGTTGCAAGCGGCGCCGGGCCGGGGTAACCGGATTCCCCGCCGCGGACCAACTGTGAAAGGAAGCCATGTTCGAAGTGACCGGCGAAGATATCGCCAAGCTGAATGACAGCGACTTGCGTGAGCTGGTGGGGCGGTTGTGTATCGCCGAATTGCGTCAGCACCAGCAGTCCAGCCACGCTGCGACCTTTGGCGGCGACCAGGATGCCGCCGACGGCGGCATCGACGTGCGCGTCACCCTTCCGGCCGGGGCGCAGCCGCTAACGGCATTCGCGGGCAGCGATATCGGCTTCCAGGTGAGAAAGCCGACAATGGGCCCGGCGGACATCATCAAGGAGATGCGACCGGATGACAAGCTGCGCGAGTCGATTGCGGCGCTCGCCAAGGCGGGCGGCACGTACGTCATCGTCAGCAGCGGCGATTCGACGACCGATACGATGCTCGCCAATCGCCGCGCCGCAATGCGCGCCGCCCTGGCAGGTAACAGACATCGCGGCAAGTTGAATGTCGACTTCTACGATAGCAAGCGCATGGCGACCTGGGTGGGCGACCACCCTGGCGAAGTACTGTGGGTCAGGGAGCGATGCGGCCGCAGCTGCCCCGGTTGGAAGGGCTACACGTCGTGGAGTTACCCGGTCAGTCCGGCAGACGGATGCTACCTGGTCGACCCGAGTGCGCGGCTGCGCGTAGGCGCCGGCAGCGGTGCCGTCGGCATTGTGGCCGCCCTGCAAGCGATGCGTGCAAAGCTATCCCAGCCTGGCGCGGCTCTGCGGTTGGTTGGGCTGTCGGGCGTCGGCAAGACCAGCCTGGTGCAGGCCCTGTTTGACGCGCGAGTCGGCAGCTGCAGCCTGCCGGAGTCTTGGGCGGTCTACACCGACTTCGGCAGCGTCACGCAACCGCATCCTGCCACCATGGCCACCGAATTGATCGCGCTTAAAACGCGCGCTGTGCTGGTGGTCGATAACTGCCTGCCGGACGTCCACCGTGAACTGGTGCGCTTGTGCAGCGCGGACGGCAGTACCTTGAGCGTGATCACGGTGGAGTACGATGTGCGGGACGACCAGCCCGAACGGACAGACGTGGTTGAAATGGACGGCGGCTCGAACTTTCTGATCGCGGATTTGCTGGAGGCCCGGTATCCTATCCTCAGTGCCGCCAACCGGGGTTTGATTGCGGATAAGGCAGGCGGCAATGCGCGGCTCGCCCTGGCACTGGCAGGCACCGTGCGTGAAGGGGACAGTCTGGTAGGCTGGAGTGATGCAGACCTGTTCCACCGTCTGTTCTGGCAGCGGCACTTGCCCGACAGCGATCTGCTTGCGGCTGCGCGCGCCTGCGCGCTGGTGTATTCCTTCGACGGCGTAGCGTTCGACAGCGACCTGGCTGAGCTTCCGTTGCTGGGCAGCCTGGTCGGACTGGACGCCTTGAAGATGGCACTATGTGTCAATGAACTGGTGGCGCGTGATCTGGTCCAGGTGCGCAGTCAATGGCGCGCCTTGCTGCCCCCTGCGCTGGCCAACCGCCTGGCCGAAGAAGCACTGCAAGCGATTCCGTCACAACATTTGGAAAAAGTCTTGCTCGGTTCCGCGCCGCCGCGCTTGCTGCGTTCGTTCTGTCGCCGTCTGTCTCACCTTCCAACCCACCGGTATACCGTGGATCTGGCGGCCAAGTGGCTGTGTTCGGGGGGCCGGCTGGAGGACGTCGCGACCCATGACGACGAGCAGCGCATGATGTTTAAATACCTGGCGCCTTCCGCCCAAGCGTTGGCGTTGGCCGCGCTGGAGCGGGGCGGCGCAGGCATGCTTGGCGAATACCTGGGTCTGGTGCCGGCGTTGGCATTCGATGCCACCCGGTTCGAACGCGGGATGGCCCTGCTGGTGGAGCACCTGCTGCAGGACCCATCCGAGATGACGGCGCGTCCCGCGCATACCATTATCGTGTGTCGTTTTAGCATTCACAATCCTGGCACCATGGCGTCGTGGGCGCGGCGACTTGCGTTGGTCGAAGGGTGGCTTGCGGCGTCCTCCGAGACCTTGCAGCAGTTGGGACTCGATGCGCTGGAGCATATCTTGTGGCGGGGCCTCAAGGGGCGCGCGCATTGGTCCAGCGATGCGGAGCCCGGTGGCGGGACTGCCCCGGCAAGCGATGCGCAGGCGCTGGATTGGCTCAACCAGGCAATCGCAGTCCTGACAAAGCAGGCCTTGGCGCCGGGCGCCCGTGGCGCCCGCGCGAAAGCCGTATTAGCAGATTCGATAGCTCCGCTGATTTTCGATCCGGTAACGCGCGCGATCGCGTTGGCGGCGATGGGACGGATCGCCAGCGCCGGTTTCTGGCTGCAGGGTTGGAGTCTTCTGCAGGTTGCCAGGCCGCGCGCCGTCGGCGATTGGCCGGTCGGCGACGTGGCCGTGCTGGATGCGTTGCAAGCGCAACTGGCGCCGACGGACCTGGTCGCCGAGGTCCTGACCACGACAAGTTCCTTTCCGGCGGCCTGCTCCTCCCTTGTGCCGGGAGAGAGCTACGAAGAACGGGAGCGTCGGTCAGATGATGCCGCAACGGCCATCGGCACCAGGCTGGCCGGGGAGGAAGGGCTCCGGCAATCGATGTGGCCTGACCTGCTTTGCAGCGGCGGACGTGTCTCGGCGCTGGGCCGGGGACTGGCCACGGCCAACGATCCGGAGGTCATCTGGCAAGAATTGGTGGCGGCCAGCCGCGAAGTGGAGGGCGCACGCCTGCAGCAGGGGTTGCTGAGCGGGTTTCTGGGACAACTGAACCAGTTGGACCCACTGCTGGCAGTGCAGCTGCTCGAGGCGGCATTGGAGGACCCTGTGCTGCGCATGGTGTTTCCCGCGCTGCAGCGTGCAATCGGGTTTGATCGCGACGGCATCGCTCGGCTGCATCGCTGCCTGTTGAACCGGCGCGGTTCCGTCAAGGACTTTGTAGTGCTGGGAAAAGCGCTGGATGTCGGCGCTGCGGACGACGGCGATTTGCAGGACCTGCTGCGCGCGATCGCGGACCGTGAGGACGGTTATACGACCGCCTTGCACATCCTGTTGCAATGGGACAGAGACAGCGCTACGCCGGCGGCGGCCCGGCGGGCGGTGTACGAGAAGTCCGCGGTGATGGTGCTGGACCGTGCCGACTTCAACAAACAGGACGACTCGCTGGATCATCTCGTAGCCGGGGTGGCCGCTTGCGTCCTGGCGGGCGCGGATGGAGCGCAGATCGGCGCCGACTTGGCGCACCGCCTTCGGTCCGCCGCCGGGAACAAGCCAGGTAGGGTCGGCGCGCACCAGCAACTGCTTGCAATCTTGGTGGAACTGCAGCCACGTGCGCTACTGGACGCGATGATGGGGCCGGACGGGCCTCTGGAAGGGGCGGCGAACGTCTTCCAATGTGAGCCGGACGAGGGCGGCGCCGCGGTCGCGCTGGACCGTGACCTGGTGCTGGACTGGTGCGGCACGGACCTCGAACCACGCAGCAGATACATGCTGCAAATATCCCCGTTGCTGGAACCGGAACCGGCGTCGGCACGGGCGGTGCTCACCCCGCTGACCTTGGCGTTGTTCGAACGAAGCGTTGATCCGGCCGGCTTGCTGGGCGTGGTTGAAAACGGATTCTGGCGGCCGAAGTGGGAAGGATCCTACTCCGTCCAGTTGGAGGCAAACGCCGACGCGCTCGATCCGCTTCTGGAGCTTCACGACGACCGATTCCGCGCCGTGGTGCGCGGGCTGCAGTCCGAGATGCGCGCAGCTGCGATTGAACTGGCGCAGCAAGATGCCGATAAGCGGCTTGCTGGAGGGCGCTACGAGTAGGCGGGCAACGGACCGGGCGCGATAAGCCCTGGTCATCAAAGGAGGCTACGAGCCGCCATACGGCCCAGCCCTTGGTGCCCAGCGTCCCGGAGTGCATGGGGGTACAAGGTACCGTTGATGCCTAGCGACGCGTAGTTTGGCCTGAACGAGAAGTAGCCGCAGCAGCCCACCTAGCGCCGGGCCATGGATGTCAATTCGTATGGTTTCAGTACCCCGACTGCTACTGCGACGACAACGCCGAAACTAAGCGCCGCATAAAAAATGTTGTCAATTTTGGTAGAAAAATTTGAAATTACTGATACAATTATCTTAGTGCTTACAGGTTTTAAAATTATTATTTTTAATGCCAAATGGAAACAATCTAATGAAAAACATCCTGATTATAGCCTTTCTTGGTTCTATTTCCCTTCTATTGCAGCAAACATGCTACGCGAAAAATAAATTGGCTTCAGGTGAAATGTTATTGGCTGAGCAGTCAATCACTTCTGAAAACGGAAACTACACATTAATTATGCAAGGCGATGGCAGCTTGGTAATGTACCGAAAAGGAGGAACAGTGAGGTACAGAATGGCTAAGCATGGAACTTTTGCCATAATGCAGACGGACGGAAATTTCGTTGAATACGTTGGGAATACAACGAATCCAGATAATGCCATCTGGTCTAGCGGAACTGCCGGTGTTGCGCAGTGGCCACCATATTTGTATATCGATAATTACGGTGACCTTAGCATTATAAGCACAAATAGTTCAGGTAGCATGACATTCAGTGTTTGGGGAATTGGCCAAGATTTTGATCCTGCATCTACTACTAATATCGAAACTCTGCAACCACCTGGCCCACCTCCTCAAGGGAAGCCAATACTCCCCTATAGACCAGACGTAGATAATTCGGCAAATAACAATATGTATCCACGATATTAACACCGAGGAAAATATAGTGAAGAAATTAAATCTCATTATTTCCATAGCGGCTTTATTGATTCCTTGCGGAGACGTTCTTGCCCTAGGGGCAGTTAGCCGCGCATGCCAGTTTTCTCAAATCCCAACAGGAATGAAAAATTTAGCCGTAAGATTTTTCAAAGCCGTCGGGGCTGATGACTGGGTTCTCAGCCTGCCCGGAAAATCCAATGATATTCAAAATAAATATTGGATACTGGAATCTTTGACAACTGACTATGGCCGAGCAAAATATTATTTGTACGCTGATTCCTCAGTGTATGGCTATATGGATTACATAGAATCCCCATGGTATCATAATTGGATACACTATACTACTTATGTTAGCGAAAAATGGACTGCCGAGACAGTTTCACAAGCGCTGAAACTTAACCCAGATTTCTCTCCCTATTATGCTAATCGCGGCGATCTTTATAGCGCTCGTGCGGGGAATCCCGGCATAGTAGAGGAAGTTCGTTTTGGTTTCCAAAAGTTTGTAGTCATGGGTGAGCATTTCTATTTTGACCCAGCGACACAAGTGACTGTAAGACTTAAAGAAACACGTGCCAATGATTGCAATATACCAAATCTGGGATTTGGCTTCTTTGATAGATAAGTATTAAACACAAAAGGTGCTCGAATGAAGAAATATTTTTTACCCTTCTATCTATTAATAAGTATTCCTTCTCTCGTATTTTCGCAGGAAACTCCAAATGGTCTAAAATCTCTGTTTCCTTCAAATCGTGAGCCTGGCTACGAGGTTAGATCGAAAAAATCCTTGTCCGGGGAGCAGCGCGAGTTTTTAGCTCAGGGAGCTTTTTCAAGCAAAGTAAATTGCAATAATGTAAATGTATCTGCCGATTATTTAGAACAATTATCTGATATCAACATCCAGCGTGACCTAAAGTCGTCCAGAAGCGATCGCGAATTCGTCTTTCTTGGGGACGCATTATTGGGAAGCATCGAAGAAAGTAATTTGAGAAAAACGTTGGTATTTGGTAAATTGCATGATGCCACCGCGACGCTGACCATTTGGCATTTTAAAAAAGACGGGGCAAGCATGATCTTGCTTAAAGAAAATTTCAATCAATATATCAATAAAATTCCTGCAATTTGCTCGCTCGCTTCTAATGACAGTGAGAAGAAAGTGTTGTGGAAATTTATGTGGATTAAGAATGATGTTTCATATGAATTAACTATTGATGACATGGTTAACGAAAAAAGAATGCCAGGATATAGCGTTCAACAGCTAACGCAAGAGATAGGGCGTTTATTCTCTAAGGTTGAGGAGTGAAAATTCCGAAATTTCGATATAGAGCTGTCTGCCGTCGTCTGCTGAAGATACGTATGTAGTCAGCTGCATGTAATCAGATCGGAAGCCAAAGCTATATTCATTTTCGATAGGTTAACTTTAATTATCAATAATAAAAGATTGAACTATTCCGGCTGTTGTTTAACCCCGGAATCGGAGGGTGATGTTGTATCGAACGTTCGTTTGCGTGCAGAATTGGCCAGCTCGTCCATCCCTTTCTCCATAACCTCGAGAATGCCCCGACGCGCCACTAAGAAACCTCTAACTCCAATTCCGATAGGTTCGCCTGGAGCTGTGTAGGCCCCGCCGTTTTTCGCGTGTTTGGCTTTCCTTCTTTAGCCAACCTGTGAGCTGGAAGGCGTATGGGACAATGGCGCTAGCCGAGTGGCGGTCCCCATAGTCCGGCTCGGTCGTTTCCGCGCGTACGTAGCGTCGGACGGTGTTGCGCGAGATGCCGAGGTGCTTGGCGATTTCCCTCAATGGGACTAGATCCTGAAGATGCCAGCGCCAAATAATTCTTCGTAATGCCACGTCGATCACTGGTTCACGTGGGTAGGCACCGGTCATCCGGCGTCGCTCATCCCCGTTATTACCAGGTAGCCTGCGTTACAGGTTAGGAGGGGAGTCGCTTGACTCGATGAGCGTGTACATGGCGCGGCCGGGACGTTTGAAGAGCATCGTAACCGTGCCGTGCCAGAGCGCTGGACCCCGCCGGGTGGCTGGCAACACCAAGCGGGCGGGGCGCAGGCATGGCGTGAGGGCGCGTTACAGTGATGCGGCCATCCAGTCCTACTTAGGCGTTGGCTATGCTATCGCGTTCAGGCGCAGAGCCAGCAACAGGGTGATCGGAGCCAGCGCGCGTTGCCTGGCTTAGCAGGCGTTGCATTTGCGGTGCAATGCTCTCGATTCAAGGAAGGACGTCGGCTGGCAGTGGCTGCATGTCGGCGATTGCTGCGCTGTGAATCATCCGGGGACGGCAGGATTTGCGCTTTCGCAGGATTATAGAGGAAATGAGGTGCGCCGCTCGTCAGCCCGCGCTACCTTGCTCACATGGCCGGAGGTATCCGTGTGCGGGCCGGATGGGGGGAAGACATGTGTGCTGCAGAAAAGGCGAGAATTTGGCTGGCTGCATTAAGCTTGTGTGCGACATGGCCAGGAACATCATCGCACATCGGCTCGCATCGGCGTGCGCGGCCCCGGAGACGGACTGAGCGGGCTTGGCATGCAGTCGTGGCAGTGGCGGCGATCATGGCCGCTACCGCCCTGGCGTCGTCCACTGCAGCTGCGGCCCGGCCGGCGCTGGTTTCCTATGTCTCGCCGGCCCAGTTGTTTCCCGTGGAGGGCGACGCATTTCAGTCGCGCGCCGATGGCCGGGCTGTGTCCTACTCGCCGCTGCCGGCCTTTGATCATCCGCACGGCAGGGTGGTCGGCATGGTCCAGATCACCGACCCGGACTGCATCCGTGCAAAGCAGATGGGCGATTGCGCGGCGCAGCTGCGCTGGGAGCTGGTGGCGCGCGACGGCGCGCGCCAAGAATTGCGCACCGAAGAATACAGCTATGAAACGCTGGCGTTGCCAACTTATCGCAGCAGTCTGGTCGGGGCCGGCGGCGTCTGGTCGCGCTTGGCCACGAAGCGAGGAGAATTCTGGATCCTGACGTCAGCAGCCGAAGTCTTTTCTTATGAGCGGCTGGCCACCTACATTGGCCGCTTCGATCGCTGGTGCGCCACGGCCGACAAGTGCCGGACAGTGGACCGCGCGATGGCGGCCGCCATCCGCAGGTTCGAGGCCAGGCCAAATCCCGAGCAACCGTCGACTGCGGCCTATCAAATCGTTGGACGGCTCAAGCGGGGCGCCCTGCACTACTATCGTGTTCAGCTGGCACCCGTCTCGGCGGGGCAGTCCAGCTATGGCCTGCCCCGCCGCGGGCTGGTGCCGGTCCTGAACCGAGATGGAAACCATGCGGGATATTTCTATCCGCGCGGGTGCTAGATCGTGGTGGTGGACTATCGCCCGGCGGGTATCGCATAATTCCTGCGGACCAAACGTAGCCAAGGAAATCATAGCCTTGGCACCGGCGTAATAGCCTCGCGGAGGGGGGCAAAGCACTATATAGCGACACAAGAAAATGAGCTCTCAGCGCAGGATCTGACGGAAGTGAAATTCGTGTTGGATGCCGCGATCGGCGCCCGGGCCGCCGGATACGCATTCAGGGATGCTGCTTGTGTTTTTCCGGATTGTCCTCCGGCTATCGTCGCCTTTAAACACGAACCCGATCCCGTCTATCTGCTGATAGACGAATCGGCCGGCGAGCATAAGCCTAGGTCTACGCCGAAGGCGGTGTGCATGTTGGAATCTGCAGTCGCAATCACCAAGCTCCTGCTAACGATGGTGGTTCCCATGGACGCGCCATATCCTCCCACCGCCGTGCGCTGGAGCGGGAGGTCTCGCGGACCATTCGTCGTCTACCGCTTTGCAGTGGTCGATGCCGCGAGTTCGATTCATCACGGTTAGGTGGTTATGTTACTTCGTGACTCCATGCGAGTTCTGCTGGATAGGGAAGCGCTGAAACCGGAGGCCGTAGGCGCCATGCTTGAATGGTACCTCGCTGGTGTCGCCATTTGTTTGGTGATCGGCCTTATCGATGGCGGAAGCATACAAACGGTTTTGATCGCCGCCTGCCTGACCGGGGGAACTTCTTCTGCGGTCTTGTTGCTTATTCGCCGGGCTGTAACCGGCCGAATTCGCGGTAAATGAGGAGGTCTTGGCAGTGAGCAAAGGCAGGCTCAGCTTCGAGTTTGATTCGCGGACGCGATGATCGAACAAGGTGGCCGCGGACGGACGAGCATCTTAAAGTGTTGTGCCTTTGTCGTACGCCACGGGCCGGGACCAGTTCGCGTCGCATTGGGCCCGGCGCTATGCGTGGGGCCGCACGCCTTTTCCGATTGCCTGTCGTCCTCGGCACCGCGACGTCGGGAGCCGATGCGCTTGCCCCGGTTGCGGCTGCAGATCAGGTGGCAGCGGCCCTGGCCTCCAGTGGACCGACGACAACCGGGATCGCCGCCTCCGCGCTGCCCCAGCACCCGCGCGCGGGATCGTCGGGGCCCCTGCTATGTGAAAGGAGTGAAGAATTGTCCGAAGTTCTGCACAATTCCGGTGGATAACCTTGTGGGTAAGGACCATCAGGGACCGCTAAGTGACTGAACTGAAACGGAAAATGGCGGACTGCTCAACTCGTCAGCGCTGCCGCGGTGCTGGCAAGTCACGGGCAACCGACCAGCCTGCCATGCCGTTTGTTGCACCCACGCCTGCGATGGCGCAGTGCTGGAACTGCCCAGCCTCGTACGGCGGAGTTGCCCGGAGGTGAGACCGAATAAGGCCGGCGTCAAAAAGGACAGCGCGCTCGATTCGTCGGCGGCGCCGGCCAGCTGCGTCCTTGGCAGGCAAACTGGCAGCGCGCCATGGGTGCACCGCTGGGTGCCCTTCCCTGGTCCCAGCGGCCACATACGGGCAACAATTGGCTCCTAAAGAGCCGCGTGTTCGAAATGCCCAGAATGAGGGGAAACTCCCACTAGTTGTATGGCGTCGTGACCCTGCGGGACTGGCGCCACGCTGTCGCTTGGATTGTCTGGCGGCACTTCCCGCCAGTAGCCGCCGGGCTGCGGCGTATATCCTCCAGTTCCGCCGCCGCCGCCCCCACCGCCGCCGCCGCCATTGCCCCCGTCAGACCCTGACGTATCTGTCGGCGTAACATAGGCAGGTTTTTTCCAGTTGTTGGGGTCGCTGCAATACGCAACATATTTACTGTCGTGCGCAAAGATGTCCTTGGCGAAGTCGATGCCCTTTTTTTCATACAGAGACGAGCGCGCATCAGTGCCGGCAAGCGCGGACAGCATCGCGTTATACAAATCCGGCACCGCGTCAGTGCCCGGCACATGCAGGTTGCCGCCCTGCGCGTGATTTTCCATCGCGACAGTGAACGAAAAGAAGGTGGCTTCTGCTTCCCGAGTCATGCACCAATCGACCTTCGCGGACATGGGCGCGCTGTCGCCGGGGTTTTGTTCGTAATCACGTTGTTGATACGCGACGTGGCCCAACTCATGGATAGCCAGGTCCCTAGCGGCCCACGTTGGAGGAATTTCCATCTTTTTTGCGTAGTTGTCGACGGACTGGGTACCTATGTAGATGGTGCCGTTCTTTTCCAAACCGTTGACATGGCCATCGCTTTTATAAAACGACTTATTGTCAGGGGTCATCATGATACGCCCGTTGTTTGCGAAAAAGTTGCTGATGTATTGATCAGCTTTGGGAGTGTGAATGTTTTTTAGCGTGTACTCGATAGGGAACGTGACACCAGTGGTCATAATTACTCCTTAGGAAGTTGGGCGTTTAGTGAGATCATTTCCAGGCATTTCGTCGTGACCGTTTGCACTCTTGCTACCGGGTCCCACTCCTTCGATTCGTAGGTGTGATACTCCGGGCCGGGCGACGTCGACTCCGGTGTTCCCGGGGACTGGTAAAACGTAGGAGGCATGACAGGGGCGACACTTGTTTTGCCGACAAAATGAGCAACGGTGTCACCGGAAACACACGGGGTCTGAGAGAATCGCCACAAGATGAACCCACCGCGTGGCGCGCCGCTTGTGGTAGAGCTAACCGTAACCGATTGCAGACCGGGGGCGTTGGCGTACTCTTCCGCAGGCGAGTAAGTGCATTGCCTCAACGAACCATAATCTGTGCAATCTGAAAGTACTAATTTCCGCGAGGTTTGTCGCTGTATGTGCTCCAGCGTGATTTCGCGCGGATGGGCCGCATAGTAGACGGCCATCTTCAGCGCGTCCTCCGGCACGAACCCGGCGCGATCTCCCTCACCGCCATACGCACTTGCGTGGATCGTGAGGAGCGCCGTCACGCCCCATGCTGAACCTGCCAGAAATAGTCTCATAGAAAAATCTCAGCTCTAGTCATCGTTGACAGGAGTATAGACCTCGTCAATTTTCGAAGGTTCATCGGCAGTTGCGTTTCGCCCTGCCGCTGAGTCTGGAATAAGGCACGATGGGGGCGCTGCGAATTGAGCGGGCCGGATGGACGCAGCCCTCAGCAGCGGCGCCCGTCCGGGGCAAGGTTTCATGGGAGTGAGGTTGCCGCCAGGCGGCACGGCAGGAGGTGCAAACGCAGGCTGGCCGGCTCGATCGGCGACGACCATGCGCCGGGCTGTCGCCCGCTTCTCCCACCCGATGGTCACCCCTCGCCGCCGCACTTGAACAGGCGATAGTGATCGAGGTCTATCTTGACTTCGGCCATCGCTGCCAGCTCGGGTGTCTGGGTGATGAAAAATTCCTGCCGATAACCGCCGATCCGCAGGACCGTGCGTTTCATGTCCATGAACATGCGCTTGCGGTCGGGATCCAATGCACCATCGAGCTCGTCCGAGAAGAGAGCCAGATGCCGCATGCTTTGCTGCTGCGCAAGGTACAGCGCGATCCCCCTTGTCAGGCATTCGTTGATCCACACCCGTTCCCCAGGGCTCATCAGCTCCACATTCTTGCTGGTGCCGCGATCGGCGTCGTGCACCATGATGGCCAAGCCCTCCCGCCAGCCTTCGCCGCTCTGGACCTGGGTGGCGATCGCCAGCGTGAAGCGTCCGCCGTAGCAGGCCAGCAGCAACTCATTGGCCAGCGACGACAGCGCCGGCCCGGCGTCGTCGATCAGCAGCGCGACGAGTCCATCATTGCCCGTGCACTTGGCGAACAGGGTCCACGTCGCGATGTGGTCTTCCACCTGGCTCACGCTGCGCTGCAGTGCGCGCCGGCGGCGCTCCAGCACCGCCGCCAGCTGCGCCGATTCCGCCGCGCGCAACTGCTCGGAAGTGGCGGCTGCCAGAGCATGCTCCGCCTGCGCCAGCTCGTCGGCGGCCTGGTCGACCGCCGCCGCTGCCCGTCCCACCTGGTCGGACCTGACCTCCGGCTCGCACTCCGCCAGCGCCTTGTCCAGCTGGTCCAGCTGGCGGCGGTAGCGTGCGGCCTCGCTAGCCTTCTGCTTGCCCAGGCGCGCGATGGCCTGTTCGTGGGTCTGGCGTTCGGCATGCTCTTGCGTGCCGCAAGCGTGCGAGGTGGCGCGCGCTTGCGCCAGCTCGGTGTTCAGGCGGGCGCGTTCCGCCACAGCCTGTACCAGCTGCGGGTGCAATGCCGACCTGCCGGCATACGTGCTGCTGCGGACAGTGGCGCGCCGCAGAAGCGCTTCGCAGCGCGAGGCCGCCAGAGCGGGCAAGAGCGGCGCGGCCAGCTTGCACTTGGCCGCGATGTCCGCCTGCAGGCTGGCGCGCTGTCGAGCCAGACGCGCCACGCTCGCTTGCGCCGACGGCAGCAGGGCTTTGGCCTGGTTGGCTTCGCCAAGCAATTGGCAGGCCGCTTGCATCGCCATGCCCGAGCAAGGCACCTGGCCGGTCAGGCGGTGCCGCACCGTCAGCGCTTCGGCATCGAGCGCGGCCTTGCCGGCTTCGCGTTCGATGCCGTTCAATTGCTGCTGCAGTAGCTGCCGCTCATGCTCGATACCGGCCGCGCGTTCGCGCTCGCGCTGAACGTGTTGTACGCGTTGCTGCCGCAGCTGCACGGACCGCTGGGCCAGCTGCAGGCGGCGCGCCGCGCGCGCGATGGTTGCGCCTTGCAACAGCAATCCATCCAGTTGCATCCGACGGGCGGCGAGCGTGGTCGCTTGTTGCTGTTCCAGCTGGCGTCGTTGCGTCGCCCTCGTCCCCAGTTTCGACAGGCCGAGCTGTTCCCGCTCCAGCGCTTGGTCGATGCCGGCCAGCGCCTTACGGCCATTGCCGATCAATTCGCGCCGCTGCTGCAGCATAGCGTCGCGCTGTGCGATTAGTCTCGCCTGGGACTGGAAACGTGCGCGCAGTTGAACCAGATCGCGCTGGCTCTGCTCGAGCGCGCCCCGTCGCAGATCCCTGGCCTTCGCTGCGGCGCCGACGGCCAGGCGGGCTTGCGGCAAGGCGGCGGCGGTTTGCGCCGCCGCCTCGGCTTCCGCGGTGGCGCCGTCGAGCTGATGGCGCAAGGTCAGCATGCCCGCCCGCAGCAGTCTGACCACTTCGGCCGCCTGCTTGCCCACCTGCCTGACCTGCTGCTGGTCCAACAAGTCCGCCAACAGCGATTTGATCTCGTGATTCTCATAGGTGTACAGCTGGCGCTTGCACTGGGCGGCGAAGGTCGACGTGAAGTAAGTCGCGGCGCTGCCAATCAGCGCCGCCACACAGCGCTCGTAGGATTCCACGCTGCCGTTGGAACGGGTGCCGTCGGCGATGCAGACCGGCTCCCAGCCGCCGGCGCATCGGCGCGTCAGGAACGCCTCGGTGCGGTTGCGCTGTCCGCTACGTATCAGCACCTCGCTGCGGTAGCGTTGGCCGTCGCTGGCGCCCCATTCCAGCAGTTTGCGCGCGGTCGGCAGGCAGACGTGCTGGTAGTAGGAAAATCCGGTCAACGCCCCTTTGACATGCGAAGGCATGATCAGGTACGGCGTCATATTATCGAGTATGGTGCTCTTGCCCCGACCATTCGGGCCGGCCAGCGCGATTAGCTGCGCGCCTGCGCAGAGCGACTCGAAATCGAGCGTGATGGCCTCGCGGCCCAAGCCGTCGCGGATGCCGGTGAAGCCTTCCAGGGTCAGTAAGTAGGGGATCATGGCGTACCTCCATTCGCGTCTAGGATGGCGTCGCACAGGCATCCTGCAAGGCCTCCGCGGCGTCAGCACCGCTGGTGCATGCTGCCAGCAGGCGCTCGGCCACGGATTCGGGACTGGAGGCGCGCAGGTCCTCCAGGCAAGCCAGCAGCGGCGCCGGCGCCGCCTCCACGGACTCCGCCCACGCGGCGATCTGCGGCGCCAGCCCGGCCAGGCGGGCGATGCCTGGCGCGCGCGCAGCCAGGATCGGGATCACCCGTCCTTCCAGCTTGATGCTGGCCGCGCCGTCCAGCAGCACGGCGATCGCGCGCCGGTCCACCTGGCGGCTTTCCTCTTCCGCCACGTGCCAGCGCACCCTGACATGGGCGCCATGGAGCTTGCCGTCCGCCGCAGCCTCGCGCAACTGCGCCAATGCCGGCGGGCCGTCGAAGACCAGGTCCACCGTGCGCCGCGCCGGCGTCGACCTCATTTCCGCGCTGGCTAGTCCGGGGGCCACCTGCCACAGCAGGAATCCCTTGTCCTCCGGCTCGCCGAAGTGAAAGCGGCCGATCGAACCGGCGTACGCGATCAGCTGGCCTTCCCGCTGCCAGCGCTGGTGCAGGTGGATATGTCCCAAAAGGAACGCGTCCGCGCCGGCGGAGAACAGCGCGCCGGTGGTGAATTCGTGGTCCAGGCCCGCCATCACGGCGCCATGCTCGGTGTAGCTGCCGGCCACCGTGCCGTGGCTGACGGCAAGGGTGGGGATGCCTGCCGCACGCGCGGCCATGTTTCCCGGCGCGTAGCCCGACAGCAGGTCGGCAATGTAGCCGGCTGATCCCAGCTCGGCTGCGCTGCCGCAATGCGCGGCAAGCATCGCTCGGTTGAGCGTCGGCACGCAGGTAAACAGCGCCCGGGTGCCACCCGGCAGTCGGGTATGCTGCCAGCCTTCGGACGCATGCCACCGGCCGTCCGCGTCCAGCGCCACCTGCTGCAGGCGCTCCGCAACATGAATGGGGAAGCGACCGCCCAGCAGCTGGAACAGGCGCAGGGCGCCGGGTGGGTCGTGGGTAAAGGTGCCCTGCAGCAGAAGCACCGGACAATGGTCTGCCAGGCGCCGCAGCTGGCTGGCCAACGCAAACAGCGCCGGCTCATGGCTTTTCAGCGCGTGCTCGCTGGCGTCGCCCGAGACCACCGCCACATCGACGCCGCCGGCGATGGCGGCGTCGATCGCGTGCCCGAAGCAGCGGTCGGACTCCTCCAGATGCGCTTCGTTGTAGTGCAAGTCCGAGAAGTGGGCGCAGCGCAGCACGGCCTCGCCACCGATGGCGGGCCTCATGGCTGCGCTCCCGCTGCGCCTCCGGCCGTGAGTTCGGCCTCCACCGATGCCCTGGCGCGCGCGTTGCGGCGCCAGCCCTGGCCAAGGCGGTGGTCGACGTCTTGCAGGAAGCGGTCCGGATCTGCGCCGCCTGCGCGCGCCAACTGGCGGATGCGTTCCAGATCGTCGGATGGGAGGGCGGGTTGGCGCGCAGGCAGCGCTGCGTGCGCGTCCTGCGCCACGGCAGTATGGCTTGCCGTGGACGCCTGCGGGCTTGGAGCCTCTGCGGCCGGCAGCGCCGCCGGCCCTTCCAGCATCAACGCGGCCGCTTCGCCGCGCTCAAGCAGTTGCCGATCGCCGGCCCCGCGCAGCAACGCCCCCATGTCGATCGGCGCCTCCAGTTCAATCAGCCAATGCTCCGCGCGCTCCGGTTGACCGTGCTCGTTGATGTGAGAGACCTCGCGCAGCTGCTTGGTCATGATGAAGGTGGCGCCCTGTTGGTCGAGGAAGCCGGATATCTTGCCGTTGCCCAGCGCGGCGAGCGTATCGAACTTCTCGATCGCGCGGCTGAGCGCATAGAAGCTGTTGGTATGCAGTTCGAATGCATCCAGCGATGGGATGCCGGGGACGTAGAAAATGAACGCGCCCGACAGGTTGCACGCCTTCGACTGGTATTGTTCGCATTGCTGCGGCTCACACTGGCCGCCGTTGTCCGGCCTGAGCTCCGGCTGGCGCCCGCCAAACAGGCGGATCACACGGCGGCCGTTGGGCAGCGCCGGCGCAGCGTAGCGCATGCAGTGCCGCGTGTGGCCGTCCGGGCTGTACTCGCTCCAGAACTTGCGGCCGCTGCTACCCCAGGCCACCAGCTCGTGCGGCATCACCAGCTGCCATTGGTCTGCCGGGAAAAGCACTGGGAAGCGGTACAGACGCCGCACCCCGTCCGCGCGTTCTTCGCCGTACAGTTCCAGCAAGCGGTCGGCTACCGCCCGGTTGGCGAAGTCGCCCGGATGGGCCGTGAACCATGGCACGTTCTTGGGCGCCATCGGCGTGCCGACGTGCGGGAAGGCATGGCGAATCAGTTGTTCGATCTGGTCGAAGCTCATACCCGTGGCCAGCCCGTCGTCGTACAGCTTGCGCGCGCCTGCCTGGGCGGCCGCCGCCTTGGTCAGAACCTTGATGCCGGCGCGGATCTTGCCGCCGGTCGGGATGCGTGCGGCGCGCCGCCCCAAAACGCTGGGCCGCGGGCCGACGTGCATGACTGCGATATTCGGCATGGTGCACCTCCTTGCTCAATGAGGGGAATCTCATCGAACAGCATGCCGTTGCCTGGCGGCCGGTCAAGTGCGTGGTTGCGGATTCGGTGGCCGGACTGCGCCGGCGGTGCGTGTCAAGGCCTCACAGGGCCTGTCGCGCCACAGCGTTGCCGTATTTTCGGGGCAACGCCAGCCTGACGATTGCCGCCATGTCAAGGTCGGCGAGCTCCAAGGGCTGCACCCATGCCGGCCGCCGGCCGCCGACAGGGTAGCGACGCCCAGGGATGGCGCCGTGCGAGCGGGCCATGGTGCGGATTGCGCGCAGCGCCAGGATCGGATCTGGATGGCGTGCATTGTTGCGTGGTACGGTGATGTAGATGGTCTTGCTCATGTCGGGCATGCCTTGTTTTTATTGTTGTATTAGAGCGGGTCCACCACTGCGATACCGGCGTGTCGGCGGCCGCCTGGGCGGGCGCTGGTAGGGAGCTGGTGCAGCGTGCGGGCTGCGGCAATTTAGGCCGGGGACGAGGGCACCGGCGAGCCGCCGGATGCGCGCTGGGTCTAGGCTTTCCTCCATGAGCAAACTGTAAATCAGGGCAGGCCTGGAGTCTAATATTTTCTGAGCGTCTGCGATACGGCCTGCGGAAGCCTTGGCATTTTATTGCGAGCTAGCGCCCGGTTGGTGGGCGGCGGTGTTGCTCCATTAGCTTTGCAGAAACCGTTGCTTTACAATACAAAACACCCCTTAAATTTCCCTCATCCGTGGCCTCCAGAATATGAATTCCATGCTCCAACCAAATCCGCTACGTCTCCGTCCTGGCATCGCTGGCGTTATTGGTTTCGCTGCTATTCTGCTTGCTGGCTGCTCAAATGACTCAACTTCCGGCAGCAATGCCCCGGCCAAGACTTCCGCTTCAGCGGCAGGTGCGGAAGGCGCTATCAAAAACGACCTGGAACTTCCTGCGGGAGAAATCGGCGGCAAGAACCTGATTGCATATGCGGAAGGGGTGTTTTCTTCGCCTAAAGGCGATCAATTTACAAAGCGCTTTGACGATAAGCCGCTGCAAGGAGGCGCCTTTAAATTCACCGTCCTTTATGAGGAATACAGGGAATCGCTACACTTTCACTATGACCCAGAAAAAGAGAAGCTCAAAGTTTGGGTGGCGCCAGATTCAACGTTCCATCGGGCGCAAAATAACGACCATGAAATTGAGCCAAAGCTCGACTACTTGATAGTGGAGCACAATAGCAATTACGGAACGCCGCAGCCAATGTCCAACGCTTTTGGCGTGACTACTTCGGTAACACCGGTTTACCACAAGATCTTCGCGGTAGGTAACCTGAGGAACACCTACATTGGCTTGTTCCCGAAAGAGAAATACTCTAGCCGAGACTATATCTTCTATAGCCGTCTTGAAAGAGAGATAAAGATATCCCCGGAGGCTGGCCGGGAAGCTGTAAAAGGCCTGGCGATGGATGTTGAAGGGTTCGTTGCGTCGGGCAAAGACGGGCACCCCGTCATTTGCAAGAACACCAAGACAACGGCCACGATCAGCTACGCCTATCAAGAAACATGGGATGAATGCGTCGTCCAAGCCAAAATCACACGCATTGCATTTCATTCGCCGCAACTCGGAATGTTTGCCGAATGGCCAGTCACCGACAGAAACGGCGGACAACGAAAGCGCTAGCTTAGCGCCCCATCTGGATACAGCCATCGACTGCTGCAACATCTATTTCAGTGTGGCGCTCTCCACAAAAAATCTTACTGTTAAGCCCAACGATAGCCCAAGCCCTCACTCGGTCTGGGGACCTTAACATTTTGGCGCTTAAGGAAAATTCCGCCAATAGTGCCGCCTCCATCAAGCGGGGCCCAAGTCGATCACGCGCCCCGACGTATCCTTCCAACTCGGCGCCCGGATCTTGCTGGACTGCGTGATGCTCCGACGACACGGCGGAAGCACGGCGGTCCACAACGCTATGCAGATGTCCAGGGACCGTAAGGCCCTTTCCGGGTATAGCGGTAGGGAAGCCGATGGCGGATGCCGGTGCTGGCGAGGACCTGGCCTGTCTTTCGCCCGCCGCGGCGGCGATGCTCCATCGTCTTGCTGTCGGCTGGTGATGTTGGTACGGACTGTGCGCGGTCTGATCGGATGTGCGTTGAGCAACGTCAATGACGGGCACCGCCTAGCGTTGTGCGGGCCTTCGTCATGCGCGGGCCGCTCGGCGCGGCACCAGCCCTGGGAAGGGCCGTCTGTCGCCTGGGGACTACCCAATGGTCCTTGCTCAGGAAGGGGGCTTGACGGAGCGGGCATCGAACGGGTGAGGGATCCGTTCCCTGGACACCTGCCAGCGGGTCAGCCAATACCATGCCAGCACGGGTATCAACCACGGGCCGCAGGGAAAATAATACGCGTCGATCGCCGCCGGCAGCGTCACGTGCCCCAACATGACCAGGTTGGCCAGAGCAAGCGCGTAGGCGGCAGCAAGGATCAGGGTGCGGGCCTTCCAGCGTCCGCGCCCGAGCAGCAGGTGAGCTAGCCCGCACAACCCGAAGACCGCTCCTGGCACGATGCCGAAATTGATAAGCTGGTTGAACTTGTCCATGCCGTATGTCGGGTGGGTCGAGCGGTCGAACAGCAGGACGGCGATCGCCAGCAGCAGGCTGATCATCACGGCCGTGGGCGGCTTGCGTTGCATGGCTCAGTATCCCCGCAGCGCGTACTTGCCAAGCGCCCGCGCCCACAGCACGACGAACAGTACCAGCGCTATGCTGAAAGGAGGCAGCAGCCACTGCCCCACGAAGTAGGCTGCCACCGCGGTCGGGTCGTTGAGAACGACGTAGGCCATGGCCTCGAAGTACTTGCTGAACTCGCCGAACGGATCCTGCAGGACGCGCAGGCTATGGTCGTCCCACAGCAGCAATACGCCGGTCCACAGTGGTAGGAGCGCCAGCTGGGACAGCAACGCGCCTGCCAGATACAGGGCGAGCGACGGAGGCGGCGGACGGTCGGCGCGGGCGACTGTCTTTTCTCCGTGGGGCCCGCTGTGCGGGGTAACGGCCATGGTTTTGGTGTCGGCTGTTGGTGTAGGTACGGACTATGCACGGTCTGAACGAAAGCAAGTTGAGCAATGTCAAAGACGGGCGTCGAAAGGCTGCGCGCTGCCCTAGGCGATGCGTGTGCGCCGGTTGCTGGCGCCCGGTTTGCCTGTCCCGGCCGCCGTCGAAGGCAATGTCCGGCTTCAGCTATGGGTCTTGAGGTAGCTGTCGTAGAACGGCGAGGACTTCATCGGCTTCAGCGCCCACTGGTAGCGCGATCCACTGCGGTTGTACAGCACATAATCCACTTTCCGCTGGTTGTAATGATGGTGCGGGAAGCGCCTCCGTTCGAGCTTCTTGTTCCACAACGGCGCGCTGCCGTAGCGATCGCGGAAGCGGTGCAGCAGCACCGCTTCCGCATCGAGGTAAGTGTTGGGCTGGCCCTTGACGCGCGGCGTGGCGACGCAGACCTCGAAATGGTAGTCCCCCACCAGCTCCATCAGCTCGACGGCCCATTTTTTGTGCTTTTCGATGCGCTGGTTGAAGCTGCCTTGGCCCACATACACTGCCGGCGATATGCCGCCCGGGTAGCTGATGGCGAAATTGCCTGCCAGGCGGATGACGTAGATGCTGCGCCCCAGGGCCTCCTTCTTCAATCCCTGGCTGATCAGTTGCGGCAGCAAGTCCCTGGCCCAGCTGAGTTCAGGTGTCCAGCGAACGCATGCCCATTTGAGCGGAACTATGATGGGATTCGGCATGCACGTCCTCGTGGCGATGATTGGGCCGGAATGGCTGGGGAAGGATATCATTATATTGCCGCACGGAAAAGATAGGAGGCCCGCCGCCGCGCCAGTCGTCTGACCACATAGGACATCAAATTGCCAGCGCCTGCTTCCGATCTGCGACAATGGCGGTCGCCCGAACTTTAGCCCGAGAAGTGCCCACTTACCCATGAGCCGAACCCTGTTGCTGGTGGATGTCCCCGGATACGTGCATCGTGTTGCCAACGCGCAGCCGGTGCCGCGCCGCGCCGACGGCATGCCGGTGGGCGCCATCCATGGGACGGCCGAGCTGCTGCGGCGACTGCGCGTGCAGTTTCCGGCGCAGGCGATAGCCTGCATCCTGGGGCGGGGCGACGACCAGTTCCGGCGCTGGCTGCACCCCGAGTACCAGGCCTCGCGCGGCCCGGAGTCGGATGAGTACAGGCGGCAGCTGGCGCCGGTGG
Source organism: Rugamonas aquatica (assembly GCF_009380215.1). Taxonomy (GTDB): domain Bacteria; phylum Pseudomonadota; class Gammaproteobacteria; order Burkholderiales; family Burkholderiaceae_D; genus Rugamonas; species Rugamonas aquatica_B. Next base: position 102,774 of record NZ_WHUG01000009.1, on the reverse strand, counting down.
AGCTGCTGGCGTCGGCGCTGGGCTGGCCGACGTTGTCCGTCCCCGGCGTGGCGGTGCGCGACGTGATGGCCAGCCTGGCGGCGCGGGCCGTGCACGAAGGCTGGCAGGTGGTGGTGGTGGGCGCCGACCAGGATCTGGCGCAGTTGGCGGGTGAGGGCGTGTCCTTGGTCAATCCGATCACCGGCATCCGGCTGGAGTCCGCTGACGTCGTACAGCGCCACGGCGTGGCGCCGCGCCTGCTGCCCGACTACTTCGCGCTGGTGGGCGATCCGCTGGACAACGTGCCGGGGGTGCCGGCATGCGGTCCAAAAGTGGCGCGCCGGTGGCTGGCGGCCTACCAGGACCTGAGCGGCGTGCTTGCCAACGCGCAGCTGATCGACGGCCGTCTCGGGGAAAGCCTGCGCCAACTGCTGGATTGGCTGCCGGTGGCGCGCACACTCAAGGCGCTGCGCACCAACTGTGATCTGAGCAGTCTGGTGCCGGCGATCGATGTAGCGCTTGCCGCGCGCGACGAGCAAACGGAGCGGGTGGCGCGGCTGCTGCTGGACCACGCTCCGGCGCCGCGCGCAGCCTTGCCGGCCGCACCCGCGGCGGCGCCGCAGACCGGCGAGGACGTGGAAGTGCTGGACCAGGGCGCTGCGCTTGGCGCCTGGCTGGTCCGTGCCGAGCGCAGCGCCCTGGTCGCGCTGTCGCTGCACGCGCGCGGCGCTTCGCCAACCGTCACGGCGCTGGAGGGCTTCGGCGTGGCCACGGCGCCAGGGGAATGCGCCTATCTGCCGTGGGCGGCGTTGGGGGACGCGCTCGAACCGCATCGGCAGGCGTGGCGACAGTGGCTGGAGCGCGCCGATCGGCCGAAGGTGGTCCACGGCGCAAAGCTGGCCACCCATCTGTTGGCCAACTGCGGAGTGACCTTGCGTGGCGTGGTCGACGACGTTGAGCTGGCCTCCTATGTCCTAGCCGCGCACCGCACGCACGAACTACCCGGCCTGGCGATGCGCTACCTGAATCACACTGCGATGCCCTTGCCGGCATCAAATAGCCAGGATCAACGGCAACTGATGCGGCGCGGCGCGCTGGAGGCCGACCTGATCGTGCGGCTGCAGCCGCGCCTTGCTGCACAGCTCGCGCAGCTCCCCGCGCTGCAGATGCTGTACCGTGACGTGGAAATGCCGGTCTCGGCCATCCTGTTCGCTGCGGAGCGCGCCGGCGTGCTGGTGCGGGCCGACCTGTTGGCCACGCTCTCATACGAGTTGGCGGCCCGGATGGAGCAGCTACGTGCGCAAGCGCAGGAGCTGGCCGGCGACGCCTTCGACCTGGGGTCGCCGAAGGCGGTGGCGGAGGTCCTGTTCGACCGTCTGCGTTTGGCTGCGCCGGACAACAAGGCGAAGGCGGCCCGCTCCACGGCTGAAGCGGTGCTGCGCCAGATGGCGCGCCAGCATCCGCTCCCGGCGCTGGTGCTGGAGTATCGTTCGCTCGCTTCGCTCAGGTCCGGCTTCAGTGAGAAGCTGCCGCAAGCAATCATGGCTGCCACCGGCAGGGTGCACACCACCTACGCCCAGACGAAGGCGGTTACCGGCCGCCTGGCCGCGTCCGATCCTCCGTTGCAGAGCATCCCTGTACGCACCGCGGCCGGACGCCGCGTGCGTGCCGCGTTCGTGGCGCCGCCAGGCCATTGCATCGTGTCGGCCGATTATTCCCAGATCGAACTGCGGATATTGGCCCACTTGTCCGGCGATCCCGTGTTGTTGCAGGCCTTCGCTCGGGGAAGCGACGTTCACGCCGCCACTGCCGCTGAGTTGTTCGACGTGCCGCTGGAGGCGGTGAACGAGGAGCAGCGGCGCTACGCCAAAGGCATCAACTTCGGCCTGATCTACGGCATGACATCGTTTGGCCTGGCTGCCGCGTTGGGCGTGGACAGGGACACGGCGCAGGGATATATCGAGCGCTATTTCAACCGTTTTGCCGGAGTCAAACAATATCTCGGGCAATCGCTGGTGCAGGCGCGCGCGAACGGCTACGCGGCCAGCCTGTTGGGCCGGCGGGTATGGCTGCCCGACCTCGCGTCGCCGCAGTTTGCCAGGCGTAGCGGCGCAGAGCGCGCCGCCATCAACGCACCCATGCAGGCGACGGCGGCCGACTTGATCAAGCTGGCGATGGTGGCCGTGCAATCCTGGCTGCAGGCCGGGCAACTGCGCAGTCGGATGTTAATGCCGGTGCACGATGAACTGGTGCTGGAAGTGCCGGACGAGGAACTAGCGCTGGTCCAGACTGCACTGCCGCGCCTGATGTCTGGGGTGGCGCAACTGCGGGTTCCGCTTGTGGTTGCGCTTGGCATAGGCAATAGCTGGGACCAGGCCCACTGAGCATCAGCGCTATGGCGAGGCGGCGTGTGGCGGTCTTGGCGATACCAGGCGCAACGGGCTGCCGGCCCAGGCGCCGCTGCTGGCGGCCCCGTAGAGGCAGGACCGGCGTAGCTTCGTGCAGCTCGCGCTGGCAGGATACGGCTTGGCGACGGACAGGCTGAGCCCGCGCTAGGGCCTGCCCTGCACCCTGGCGCAGGCTTCATGGCTGGTCGAACAGTGATGGGACTGGATCGCTGAGGTAGCCCATTTCGGCCAGCACGTTCTGGCGCGCCAGGCGATCTCCTGCATGGTCTTCTGCGTTCAGCGTGGCGCCGGATGGACCGCCGGCCGCCGCACATGGCCTGCCGGTGATTTGCAGGTAGCGCAGGTGGGCGTAGTTGCGGCGCAGATCGGGGTTCGGGGGAATGCCGGCCCTGCGCGCGGCCATCCGGAGCGACTCTACCTGGCCACGGAGCGACGCTTGGCGCGGCGCCAATTGGCCGAGGCCCGCAACCTTTTTGGCAAAATCGAGGTCGATGCGCTGGGCCGGAGTCGCAATTGGCACCATGCGCGGTTGCGGGGTCGAGATGGCAGCCACCACCAAGTGCGTGCCGCTGTCGGCTATCGCAGGGCGGATGGCCACCGATTCGAACTTGCGCAGCCCGAAGCTCATCGCCAGCGCGAGCGAGGCCCGCGCATAGTGATCGTGCACACGCCGCAAGCGGCCGTCGCTGAGGTCGTCGTTGAGGTCGTCATGCGTGGTCGCAGGCTGCGGCGGGCCGCTGCGGAACGCGTCGCGCCGTCCCACCTTGTCGGCCCACCAGCGCAGCGCCTCGGTGCGAGCCTGCAAGGTAGTGGGGTCGCAGCGGTGGTGGTACCAGCTGCCCAGCAGGGCGTCGATATGCTGGCTGCCCAGGCCGTGCGCCCGCAGCCCGGCGTAGCCGAATTGTTCCAGCTGAGCCGCCGCCAGGGCGAGGGTTTCGATGCGCGCCCTCCAGGTGCCCGGATCGCCGTCGGGGTTGGCGTGGCACAGCGCCATCAATTCAACGTGCAGGTGGTTCATGAGGTGTCCTTGTCAGGGGTGAGGCCGGCGGCCGCGTTGGCGGCGACGCGCGCTCGGCGGGAGGCCGGGAGCGGCCGCTTGTTGGTCCGTGGCCGCCCCGCGAGAAATTCGTCAAGGCCGATGGCCAGCCCCATTTCTTGCTCGATGGTCAACTGCGCATGCAGGTCGAGTGCCTGGGCGGCCGCACCCGGCCTGGCATGTGGATGTGATCTCGCCGCGCTCCAGCGCCGGCCCGTCAGTTGCTGATAGCGCTCCAAGGCGTAGTTCCGGCGCAGATACGATATCGACGGCAGCGCCGTATGGCGCGTTTGGGCCCTGAGCTCCATCAATTGGCCGCGGTAGCGCAGCGGCTCCCTGATCAAGCTCCCTTGGCCCGCAACCAGCTTGGCATAGTCCAGGCACTGCCGTTGCGCCACGCTGGCGACCGGAATCCGGCGGTTCCGGCAGGTGGAAGACCAGGATGCCAGGATCAATACGTGGCTGCCGAGGTCAGCCTGAGCGGGGACGATCTGCACGCATTCCATGCGTTGCAGGCCAAAGCTCATCACCAGCGCAATCGACGCACGCGCGTACGGGTCTTGCACGCTCTGCAGCCAGCCGCCGCGGGGTCTGGGATTGGGCTGGGCATGCACCGGCATGCCATGCAGCGCAGGGTTGTTGTGGACTGCGTAACGTCGCTTGACCGTGCCTGCCCACCAGCGCAGCACGTCGATTCTGGCGTCAATGACGTCGACGTCGAGTTGTTGGGCATGCCACAGCCGCACCAGGGCGTCCACATGGTGCCGGCGCAGATCCTCCGCCAGCAGTTCGCCATACCCCAAGTCATGCAGCTGCCGCGCCGCCAGCGTCAGCGTCGGCACAACGTCTTGGCCAGGCGTCACGTCCGCAACGGGCTCCGCCTGGAATAGCGCAATCAATTCTGCGGTCAAAGAGGTCACGGCTGGTTTCCTAGCTGGGCGGCTTCGCTTGAAGCCTGCTGCGCGCGTTCGAGGTGAAGGGCGCGGAATCACGCTGGCGGCGGCAAGGCCGGCAGGCTGGCATCGGTGTGCCAGACCCAGGCCTGAGGCGATTCCGACAGCGCGCGCTGCTTGGCGCTGTTTTCCTTGGGACTGGCAAACGCGCTGACGATATGGAGCGGGGTTGGCTGAGCTCCGGTGTCGAGCAGCAGCACATTCGGAAAATGGCCGGCGGTCGGGGCGTCGTAGCGCAAGGGCTTGACGAACTTGCGTCGCTGCGCGGTCAGCGCCGCCAGCAGCGGCACTTCATGCGGCCCCTCGAGCGGAATCCAGTTGGCGGTGGTGAGCATCATCAGCGCCGAATCGATGTACAGCAGCCGCTCGTTCTCCGCCTGCACCAAGGCGAACAGCAGCAGCCGCATGGTCTGGGCGACGTCAGCCTCGCGCGTGGTCAGCAAGGTGCCGAAGCGCCGCGTAACCTTTTGCCAGGCCTCGTTGCGTATCATCAGTGGCTGGTCGGGCATGTGCTTGAGCCAGATACGGCGGGCCCCGGTGGCCGGTTGTTCGCCCTTGAACTCGCCCAGCACCAGGGCCAGATTGGCCGCGGGCGCGTCGCTGCCGGCGCCGCGGTTGAGGAAGGCCAGTTGCTGGCTCCGGCGCTGCGCGATCTGTTCCTGCTGGTCGAGCTGAAACGCCTCCGGAATAAACAGACGCTGCGATAGCGGCATGCCCTTGACGATAATGTTGGCCGCGCTTTCGCTCAGGTATTTGCGCACCGTGCGGTGATGGCGCCGGCCTTCCATCGCCGGATACCAGCGATTGATGCCTGCCTGTTCATACAGATAATGCAGCAGCGCCCGCAGGCTCATCGCCGGCGGTGAGCTCTTGACGGCGGGCGCCTCATTGTCGGCCGGCGGCCTGCGCGGCCGCGACTGGCCGCGCGTCAGCGGGAAGTCTACCCGCAGCTCCACCTGGTCGTCCCCATGCTGCAGCACCGCCTGGCCCATCAGCGCCCCCAGCCCGGACAGGGTGTAGTCGGGCTCATAGCTGGGACAGGAGGGATGGTGCTTGCAGCCGGTGCCCGGCATGCGCTTGGCGACCAGGGCGCCGTGGCGCGCCACATACATCGGTATGCCGCCCTCGACGCACATGCACAAGGGGCGGTCCTGGCTGCCGTGCACGCGCTCCAGCGCCGCCTGCAACGCCGGGGCGTCGGTCGTGTAGACGTGTCCGTCCAATAGCAACCGCTGTTTGTCGTTCATGGAAACACCTGCAGGGTTTGTTCCAATGGCCGGGTGTACCCGCGCAGCAGATTGCGCACCGTCCAGAGCGAAGAGAAGCCGAAATAGTTGGAGATGGTCTGCTCGTCCAAGCCGTGCCGGTACAGGTGCCGCGCCAGCGTCCTGCGCGCCCCCATCGGGCTGAAGTGGTTCAATCCCGCGCCGCGGAACATGTGCCGGTAAATGCCCTGGATGCTGTCAGCACCGTAACAACGGCCTTGCTGCAGCGGCCTTCCTTCCTGGTTGACGAACAGCGCACTGTCCGGGTTCAGTCCGCGGTACATCGGTGTCGCGTCCGCGTTCCTGGGAGAACCTTCCAGTTTCAGCCGCTGGTCCAGATACGCATCAATGGCGGCATTGGTGCGCGCATGAACAAAGTACAGCGGCCGCTCGCGCCCGTTGGAGGCCGCTTCCGCCCGCAGCACCGATTGCTGGCGGATGGTCCCGCGCGGCAGCATATAGTCGCGGATACGCAGCGACGCGATCTCGTCCGGCCTGGCGCCGGTAGCGAACAGCAACAGCAGCAGGGCGCGGTCGCGTATTGGTTCGCTGCTGGCGCGGTCGGCATAGGCCACCAATGCCCGGATCTGCGCGCTGGTGGCGACCGGGAACTGTGGTTGGGCGGTCAGCGCCAGTTCCGGACGGAAGTGGCCCAGCGCCTCCAGATAATGGGCGCCCTCGCGCTGCAACAAGGTCAGGGTGGGTTCGGCGCCTTCGTCGACGTTGATGACGCCGACGACTGTCTGCAGCGACCGCGCCAGCGATTTTACCTGCTGGACGACGGCGCTGCGGCCCAAGCCGGTGCTGCTGGCCACCTGGCTGAAATTGGCGCCGTTGACGACCTCGATCAGTAGCTGCTGGGCCAGCGCTGGTTCTCGCATGGTCATAATTGCTCCGCATGGTCAAGACGGAGCCATTGTGCTGGGGCCCCAGATTCAAGGCCAGCCACAACCCCCCCGGATTTTGCGGGGCTTTCCGCAAACAGCAGCGGGGGTCACCAGGGCTTGAGCAGGGGCAAGCGAAACCGGCCGCGCCGGCAGTGTGCGATCCAGCTGTAATGCGTCCCGTCGCTGGTGCAAGCGATCAGCGGGAAGGCGCCGGGAAGTATCGCCAGGTTGCCCGACACTTGCCAGGGACGCAGATGGATGGAGAACGGCCGTGCCGAACCGTCGTCGAACAGCATTTCCAGCGCTGGGTCACAATCGAGCTCGCCGTTGGCAAAGATGCAGCTGTGGCCAGTTCTCATTTCGGGCAGCGCGGCCGCCTGGCAGTCCGGAACCAGCAGGCGGGCGGCCCGCGGGTGCACCGACAGGTGGTAAAACCCGGCTTCGGCAGCCCAGGTCGTGAAATAGTTCGATCCCAGCAGTTCACCATCCTGGCGGTTGATGAAACTCAGGACCAGTTCTTGTACGGGGGCGTCCATGGCGGTGGTTCCCTTGATTGAGTTGTATGGAGAGGTCGGTGAGGCTAACGGGCGGGCGCCAGCTAGCCACTGGACGCGCCTGCGCCGGGGCGCCATAGGCGTCTGGCATAGTTCTGGATGATGGCAAGGTCGTGCAGGCTTCGGTGCGGATCATCGCAACGCAGTTCGGCAAGCAGGCCGCGACGAGCGATCTCGCCGCACATCTCGTTCAGGCCCAGGCCAGCGCTCGACATGGCGTCGAAGCTTGCATGGCCGAGCAGGTGCCGCGCGGCGCCGGCAAAGTCGGACGGCACGGTGCACATGATGGCGTACTCCCGCAGGCAGCCTGGACGGCTGCCTGCACATGGGTAAAATATAGTGATGCTCGACCAGCCGTGTTTGAGCGGCGTCAAGCGCTGGTTAGACCGCATCGAACGCTGCCTCGGCCGATTCACTGAGGTCCTGCGGCGGCGCAAGGTGTCGGCCGGTTTCGGGAGGGTTGGGGGAATCGGCCTGCGGATCCGCGAGTATCACCCCATCCGTCAAGTGCATCGGGGGCGCCGGCGGCGCGTCCCCATGCTCCGGTTGTTCTATGGCCACCTCCTCGGCCGGGGCATGCCCGGGTTCCTTGATGTTGCGGGTGCGGCGGCGGGGTGCCCGCGGCTTTTGTATGGCGTCCTCGTCGTGCGCGGCAGCTCCGGAGTCGCGATCGCCGCTCTCGGCGGCGCCAACCCTGCCTTCGTCGCCATCGCCCGTTGCCGCCGCTTCGTTTTCCCCATGGGCCGGCGCAGCTTCCTCGTCGCGCTGCCGGCTGCGCGCACGACCTCGGGCTTCGCTGGACTGGACGCCGCGCGCGGCAGTGATCATTTTGTAGAAGCGGATGCGCTGCGACAGGCTTTCGCGCCCGATGGCGCGGATGGCGCGCTTGTGCGGCGACTTCTGTTGCTGCTTGGCCGTAATCGAAATGAACTCGTCGATCGCCATGATTTCCAGCATCAGCATCAGGTGGTCTAGCTTGGTGATCAGCTCAAGGTAGCGCCGTGCGAAGCTGGAAAATACCAGGACGTCGGCGCTGATCGGGGCGATGTGGAAGCTGCCCAGGTTCGTGACGCCGTTCTCGCGGAACGTCTGTTCCGATTGTTTGATGGCCTTGTTGACGCGGTCGGTGGCGGCCTGGATCAGTGCGGCAAGGCGCTCCTCCGCATCCGTCACGACCGCGTCCTCAAGGTACAGGCGTCCGATGACGGAGATGTACTGCATATTCATTTGCAGCAGGTGGAAATAGCGCACAAACAAGCGCTTGGCATCGGGGCTGTACAGCTTGGTGGGGATGGAGCGGCTGGCGGACTCAATGCCGCTGAGGTCGACCTGGCCGTAGCGCTCAATCAGGCGCGCGTTGATGCGCTCGAGATCGGCGTTGGCTACATAGCTGGCATCCATGGCGTTCTCCGGAAAGGGTGGCAGGGGAGCCCATCATCGCCGCTCGCATGGGACTGCACCAGCCGCTCAAACGCAGTTTTGGCGATCTCCATAGGGGCGCCGTTTGGTTTGTGCCAGACGGCCCGTTGACGGCGGTGCGCCAGCGGCGCTAAGGTGCAGCAAGCAGCAGCTAGCCCTGCGGTATCAGGCAAGCCCCACGGCATTGGCGCGGCGCAAGCCAGCCACGTAGCATCTGAAAAATGGACCCAGAAACCTTTCGAGGCGCCTGTAGGCGCGTGGCGCCGGTGCGTCCAAAGGTTTTTTCAAGGCGGTAGCTGGCGTCCGCCTGCGGAGCAGTCCGCGTCCATTGCACCAGCCATCATCCCTCGCGTCCCCTGCGGCCGCGCTATCCACCCATCGGGGCCCAGCCCCGGGGCAGGCCCCTTGCTACCTGTTAGGAGGCCATCATGCCCAAGAACCCAGAAACTGCTTCTGGATGCGAACCGTTTGAACTGGTCGGCGACGACCAGGCTGAAGCGGCTGAAACCATACCTCCATGGACTGAAGAGGAGGTGGTGCACCTGCATTGGCGATTGTTGTCGGAGGTTAAGGCGCTGGATCGACCGGGTCGGTCGCTGGAGGACAAGATCGATATCTTGCGCTGGGTCTTCGCCGACGGCGCGCTGGAAGCGAGGCCGTTCTCGTTTGTCAGCTGCATCCGGGTGGTCGGCAGCAGCCCCTTGTCTCCGCTGGAGTACATGGGCCGCGTCGACGCCGATGAAGTGCGTTGTTGGATCCAGCAGCGCCTGCGGCGCTGGTTCGACGAAGCGTTTTCCGTGTACCCGTCGTGGGTGCGCGAAGCCATCGTGCTCAATCCGCAATGGGTGGCCCGCAGCCTGGACAAAAACCCGCAGTGGCTCAATCAGCAGATCAGCAGTCGCCAGCAGCACGGCGACCTGTTCGCCTGAGGCCCGACCCCAACCGCGCCGCCCGGCGGCGCTCATGCAAAGGAGAACATGATGTTGAACTTGAATCGCAGCGGTAGCGCCGCTACCCAGAATACTGGACGCGAGCGCTCCGGCCGGCATGCCTCAGGTGGACTACGCCGGGTCAGGGCCTTGGCGGATCTGGACTATCTGTTGAAGGAGGCGGAGCTGCTGACCGGACGGCCCGGCCGCGAATTCCAGGTAGGTTATGGCCGCAAGCGTGCCTACCGCATCGCTTTCAATCCGCATGGCTACGACGTGCTGCTGTGCGATGCACAGGATCAGGCGGCCACCACGTTGCTGGTCGAACGCGAACAGATCGAAGTCTCGCTGCGTGATGGCGTGGTTTACGCCCGCGCGTTGCGCCTGTGATGCGGCCTGTCCAACCCCCAAGGTGGAGATCATCATGGATGTCAAAGAAATCGAACAGAGGATTGCGACGGTGGCGTTGCAAGCGCAAGGCCGCTGGACCGAAATATTGCGGGCGCTCCGGGTCGCTCCCCATGTCCTCAGTGGCAAGTTGCTGCCGTGCCCCTTGCGCAACTGCGCGCACGCCGGCCGGTTTCGCTATAGCGACGAGTTCGGCATGGGGAACTATCAGTGCACTCGCTGCGGTCCGGGAGGTGGCTTCAAGCTGCTGCACGGCCTGCACGGCGGCGGCATGCTGGCCGTGCTGCGCGCCGTCGAGAGCTATCTGGGCATGCGCGAGGCCGACGGCCAGGAATGCGCTGCAGCGAGCTCCGGCAAGGAACAGCGCCTGATCCAGGAATTGCTGGCGCAATCGCAACCCGTGCGTCGCGGCGACCCGGTCGACCGCTACCTGCGGCGCCTGGGCGTTGGCATGACCACCTATCCGGCCGCCTTGCGCTGCCATGCGGAGCTGCCGTTTTACGATCGCGATCCGGACACCGGCGTTTCACGCCTGGTCTGTTGCACCCCGGCGCTGCTGGCCATGATGGAGGGGTGCAGTCCCGCCCACAAGCAGCTGTACCGCTTGTACTTGCTGGACGACGCGCCCGCGTTCGGCAGCCGCTCGGCGAAGATGTTGGGCCATGCCGATGGCGGCGCGTGCAGGCTGGCGGCTCCGGCCGGCACATTGGCGCTGGCCAGCGACCTGGTGACCGCTCTGGCAGTGCAGTTGCGCACAGGGCAAGCGGTGTGGTGCGCCATGCAGCCTGAGAATCTGGCGCGGCTGTGGGTGCCTGATGGGATACGGCGCGTTCGCATCTATTGCGAGCACAGCCCCGACTATCGGGTGCAGTCTGCGGCATACACGCTGGCACGGCGCTGTGTGAAGTACAGGCTCGCCTTGCCGGAAGTCTACGTACCAAGGCATCCAGGCGATACCTGGGCGGAGGTATGGGTCCGCAGCACGCAGAACTGCGTGCGGGCGGCCTGAGGTAGCTGCGGGGCCAAGTGCCCTGACTGGGGGAGCGCACGGTGCGCGTCCCCTGTATTTTCAACCCCGGCGGGGCGTGCTCCGTTGGGGAGCCCGCGCGCCTAACATGAGGAGAGCATCATGAAACAAGGAAGCAATCTGGATACCGTGGTAGAGGAGGTTCTGCGTCAGGCCCACAGCAAGCGTGACCTGGTGGTGTCGCCGCTGCGCATGGTGCACAACACCGGTGCCGACGGCATCAGCAATCTGGTGATCTATGGCGAGGCGCGACCCTACGACATCGGCAACGTGGCGCGGCGCCAGCTGGCCAAGCACCTCGATATCCCTTTGGCCTACTTCGACCGCATGCAGCGCGAGCAGCCGACCTTGTTGGACCACAACGTCAACACCTGGTTGCACGCGGATCCGCAGGCCGACAGCAGGCTGGTACGGACGATGGACCGTCATCTGCGCGCCTTCCTGTCGACCAGCTACCGGCGCATCGAGAACGTCGACCTGATGATGGCGATCCTGCCGGAGTAGCGCGCCCTGGACGACTGCCAGTTCGTGTCCTGCGAGCTGACCGAAACCAGGTTGTACCTGAAGGCGGTCAGCTCCAAAGTGAGCTGCGAGATGGGCGTGGGCGACGTCGTTCAGGCCGGCGTGGTGATCAGCAATAGCGAAGTCGGTTGCGGGCACCTGAAGGTGGAGGCGCTGGTGTATCGGCTGAAGTGCATGAATGGGCTGATCCTTCCCGATAGCGGCATGCGCAAGATGCATGTGGGCTCGCGCCTCGAGTCGGGCGACCAGGCCCGCGAGCTGTTCCAGCAGGACACGCTGGCGGCGACGGACGCGGCGTTCTTTCTGCAGGTGCGCGACGTCGTGCGCGGCGCCATCAGCGATGCCAACCTGCGCCGCTACGCGGCCCAGATGCGCGAGACCGCCGGCGTGGTCATCGAGGGCGATGTCAACCGTTCGGTCGAAGTGCTGGCCAACAGGTTCGACATCAACCATGAGGAGCGTGCCGGCATCCTGCGCCAGATGGTGATGGGCGGCGACATGTCGGGCTATGGCCTGCTCAACGCCGTCACCGCCCACGCGCAGGAAGTCGTCAACTATGACCGGGCCACCGAGCTCGAACAGGTGGTCGGCTTGATGCTGGGATTGAATCAGCGCCAATGGCGCGAGATCGCCACGGCGCGTTGATGCCATGGCAAGGAGAGCAGCATGGACCGCAGCAAGGCCAGGCGGGAACTCGGCTGGGACTTGATCGCCGCGGAACGCCAATGGCGCGAGCAGCCGGCCCTGGTGTCTGCAAGCAGGCGCCAACCGGCGGTCAGGCCGCGCGAGTTGCCCGCCGATACAGTCCGGCAGTCACCGCGGCGCGCCCGCAGCTGAACGCGCGCCATTGATGCATTACCCACCGGCGGGAAGCCCCGCCGGGGCTCCCGTCTCTTTCTGTAAAGGAGGGAAAGGTTATGGGATGGAGCTATTCACAATTCTGGCGCAGCAGGAACGATGTGGTGGAATATCTGCGCCGCCCCGAACGCTTCCAGGGCAGGCAATTGATGCTGCAATCTGCGCTGGTGGGCAACCACCATTGGTACCTGGCCAAGGGTGTCGATGAAGGGCCGGCGTGGATAGGCCTGGACTTGTTGGCGGGCAGCGGGCGGCTGAACCAAGGGTGGGGTTACAAGTCCTTGAGCGAGGCACAGCAACCTTTCGAAACGGACTGTCCGCTGGCCTTGCTGAATCGCGCCGGACCGCCTTGCGAGAGAGCCGCCGCATGGCGTGCGCTGGTCAGGGAGTATCACGTCCAGAAGGCGCAGCGGCGCCGACCCGAGCATGGTCTGGTGGTGCGCTTAGGCGCTCATCGCTACGAACTGTTGCGCAACCTGGGCGGCCGCAAGGGCTGGATGGTGCTGCGCCTCCCCGACCGGACGTCGTTCCGGATGACTGGACGGCAGCTCGCTACCGCCCTGCATAACCTACCGCCGGCGATCACGCCGGCAAAGCAAGCGCAACCTGTGCAGGGCGATCTGTTCTGAGCCCACGCGCCTGTGTTGTGATCCGTGGTTGCGCGGCCGCCCATGAGGGTGCCGGCGCTGCCTGCAATTTCATTCCTGCGAGGTTTGCGATGAAACGCATATGGCATGTGTTGGGGGCGTACGTCGCCCATCTTTCCGTCGGCGCCTTGATGTACGCGGCCCTGATGGTGTTCGGCGGTACACTGCATAAGCTGGAACAGTGGTCGCGACCCTTGGTCGATGACGCGAGGTTCACCCGCGTCATGTCGTGGGTCGAGAGCCTGATCTTGTTTTCCGATGCGGCCCTGGTGGTTTGGTGGTCGCTGTATTCAACCTGTCTGGCGATACGGGAGGTGCTCCGTGAACGATTTCGTTAAAGGCTTTATCGCCGGCGTCAAGGAAACGCCGCGCGGTTTCTTTGCTCCGCTGATTGCGCTGTGGGCGCTGCTGCGGTCCATCGCTGAACTGGCGCTCAGGCGCGGCCGCCGGCCGCTGCGTTGAGATGCCGGCAGCCATCGGCACCCGTTGGGGTACCGATGGCTGTCTGTTCGATTTGTCCCAGCGCCGCCGTGCGGCGCGTCGCCCAGCTGCGATCGCGCGGGGCGCGATTCCATCGTCTTAATCCACGCGTACCGCCGGCCGGTCCAGGCGCAGCCATTCCCCTTTTTGACTTGCAGCCTCGCGAGCCGAGACACGGACGCGCTTTCCATATTAAGGAGACCCTTATGAGTTCTGTACCAACGCAGGATGCCAGGCTGCTGGCCAATGACGTGCCGCTGGTCGATGGAGAATCCAACAGCGTCGGCCTGATGTTCCTGTTGCTCGATGGCGCGCCGTTCGCCGTTGACGCAGAGGCCGTTCTCGAACACGGTTTCTATGTCCACTGGCTGGGCGCCGAACTGGGCGTGCAGCTAGCGCTGGGCGACACGATCACGCTGCTGTCGGCCGGCGGCGAGCAGGTTCGCCAATCACGGGTGGGAGAGAGTATCGCTCGCAGGCCTGCTACGGATGAGGTGTTGTGATGTTACGCCTGCGTATCCTCAGGACCTGCATCACCTGTGTGGCGGCGCAGCGGATGGCTGCCGGTGACTGCCGCTGTACGGGTCTCGGCGACGGCTCCGCCTTGCCGGTGGTCCCACACTACGACAGCTTCACAGAACTGCCTGGCGATGTGGACTATCTGCCGCACGCCGACTGGCAACGCCAGGCGCGGTGTGGCCGGAAGCCGAAGTGCCGGGGTCTGCCTGGCCCGGCGGCGACGCGTGGCGAATCGAGGACACGCAGTCCGGAGTCAAGTTGCCTCGGGCGTTGCGCCGCCTAGTCCGCGTGCGGCGCCGGCAAGCGGTGACCGAAGAGTGCTCCACCAGCCGCTTGCCGCGAACATTTTTTGAGCGGCCTGGAACGCCAGGCCATTTTGTAACCGTGCGCGCACCCAGATCCTGTTGGAGGCTGCCGCGCTTGGAAGGAGTGAAGCGATGAAAATTCTAAATCTTGAGGCCATGCTGGAAGTGGCCGGGACACTGCAAGTTCACAACTATGCCGGCCTGGTGGCGATGGCAGAGTTGGCCGCCGACGCCATTGCGGATGCAGTGGCCGGCCACCTTGGTATCGTGGCCGAGAACGCGGCGTGGAATGCGTCTGGCGGTCTTTGCGTACGATTCAGGCCATCCGCCGACGGCCAGCAGTGTCCGGCCGAAATCGAGGCAGCCGACCCACAGGGCTGGTGGCAGTGAGGCGTCTGCAGCGCGCTGCGCGGCGCAAGCCGATGCCAGTAATGGGTAGGTCGTGCAGATGAATAGTTGAAGCGGTCCGGCGATTGCCGGTGATCCCCCTGCGGGCGTCCAGCCCGGTGGGCGGCGCCGCGCATTGATACGGAGCTGTGAATGAAGATTCAATTCGATGAAGTAGACGAGCGTCTTCGGCTGGCCAGGATGGCGGCCCGTGACCTGATCGAAACGCCGCTGTGCGGAGACTACGTGCTGTTTCCCACCGGTGAAATGGAGCGCCTTGGCCGGGACTGGGGTGGCGCCCTGCAGACGACACCTTCCGGGTCGTTCTATCTCTGGAAGGGTGGCGGTGCCGACTTCAGCGGTGGTCTGAATCCGCCAATTGCGCGCGAGACGTTGACCCGCACGGTCAAAACTCTGGCCGGACGGTTCTGGTTCTTTCACCACGATTGGGTCGGTCCCGGTCGCTCTGTGCACTTCAGGATTCCGTGTCGTCTTTACCTGACAACGGCGAAGTACGAAGGCTTCCTCGGCAAGGAATTTCAATCCGATGAGCTCATGGAGCTGGCGCGGCAGCTTTAGGCGCGTCGCTTGTCGGCGACGGCGCATGGCTGCCAAGGCAGCCGTCGTCGTGGCCACCCGATCCTCCACCCGTCCCAAACGGGGCAGTTTCATTCACGACAGGAGAATGATGATGAGTGAAAATACTTGTAATAATGTTCGAACCCCGTCGGCCCTGCATCTTTCCGGAGCCTTCGCATACCGTTTAAGTACGGACGAGGCTGTGGTGCATGCCGGCCCGATACCAGGGGATTTGCTCTATGGTCGCATGGCGCTGTCGTGCCGCCAGCGGCCACTTGACGCAGCATATAGTGTGCCGGCCATCGAGTCGGCGGCGTTGACGTACGGCGGCAACTCTGCGCCGTCTGTCCGCCACGTTGCCAAGCCAGGCATCTGGAGCTACGGCACAACTGACGTTGCAGCCCATGCGGAGTGCAAACAGCCTTCCGATGGCATTCTGGATTCTCACTGCTGCCGCATGGAGATCATCGCGCAGGCCCGCAAGATTGGCGAGCCGGAATCGGGGAGGTCATCGTGACCTGGTCCGCAAGCGATTTCTCCGATGAGGTGTACGGACTCCTGTTGCAGCTGCAACTGGTGCCGGAGGCGCAGGAAGACGACGACTGCGAGACCCAGGCCAGGCTTGCCTGTGCCGCGATCGACGAGTTGGCCGATCGGGCGTGGGCGCGCCGGTACCAGGATGGCGACCTGCTACATCCGAGCAGCCTGGGACTGGTGGCTTTCGTGTCGCTGCGGACGGTGGTGGAGGAAAGCGACGTTGATGCCTGGCAGAGTGCCTGGCGATGGTTTGCATCGGCGGCGAGCTGGCAGCATCGGCACAACGGTGAGGACGGCATACGTGAGTTCGGCGTGAACCTCGCGCGTGAGCTGCCGGAGGCCCCCGCTGTGTTGCGGCCATTGCTTGAGGAGGCCCGCCGCAAACGCCTGGACTGCTTGGTGGTTCACCAGGATATGTAGCGGGGATGGGCGCGCTCGCCGGCCAGGAGCCTGCGCAGCGCATTTGATCTGGATTGACCGCGCAAGTCGCGGCGCAAAGGGGCCGGCGGCCCCTTTTTTTGTTCAACGCGGTAGTCCGCGACGGTCGTTTGTACTTTGCGCCTCGACAGTGCTGGCGTCGAACCGGCCCCCGGTGAATCGTTGCCATTTGCGCGATCTCAGCACGCAGCTAGTCAAGGGGGCAATAATGTGTGCATAGCGGAAAATGCACTTGCAGGATGCGTTGAGGGAGTTCGTGATGGAGAAGATGTTGGCGGTGACGGATGTGCAGCTATTCAATCTGGTGGGCTTGTCGGCCTTGCACGCCAATGTGCTGCGCGACGGAACTTCCGCCTGCTACTTGTTCAGGCTCAGCGAACCGCAGTTGCGCTGCTTACGTCAGCTTAGTACGGCCGATTTGATGCGCCTGGTGGACTCCTTTCGCAGCGGACCGCTGTTCCAGTTACGGAGCGACTTCTGTGAGTTGGTGCAGGCGCCTGGCCACGTGCGCCAGCTGCGCACGCTATTGGCCGATCCCGCGCCGTCGCAGTGGTCCCCGCCACAGCCGGACCGGCGCAAGCCCGTTGCGGCGGCCGGGCGTTAAACATGGACAAGGTTACGGATACCGGCGGTTTTGACGGCCATGGACCGCCGCGGGCAGAGTGCAGCGACGCATATTGGTTGGCGGAGCAGTTCATAGGACTCAGTGTGCACAGCCGCGATATCACCGTAGTCATCGGCTTGCCGGCCGAAAAGGTCCGCGCGGTGCTGGAACGCGCGGGCCGCAGCAATCCGCTGGGCCCACCCTTCAAAATCGAGCGCTGGTTGGAACGCGCCAGCAGCATGCGGCGGATGCAGGCCGCCATTTTTCTCGATGCAGTGCAGCGCATGGGCGTGGCCGGGCAATCGCCGGGGCGGACCGTATTGGAGGCGTTTCGGCGCTATCGCGAACTGACGCCGGTGCCGGAGCAACTGGCGTTTCCGGTCGCGCTGGCACTGGTCCGTTGCTGCTTCGGATGGTGGGGGCAGGAGACGATGTGCCGCTTGGAGCGATGCGGCCGGTGCGGCGTCAGCTATTTGCGGCAGACCACCGACATCCGCAACGACGCACTGCTGTGCACCTATTGCGGCTATCAGGCCCGACACAGGCGGGCGCCACGGATGCGCAGGCCACGACGGATCCGCTTGGTCCGCTTGCCCGAGGCTGTGGTGACGTGGGTGCAGCGCGCCTTTGTCGAGCCCCGTGCTGAAACACCCCCCTGAAACTCGGGGGTATCGGTTGGACACCCGACAGTGGGCTTGCGATAGTGGCGGCTCCCAGGAGTCCGGCCATGGAATTACCTCCCTTGCTCGGCGGCTGGCGCCGGAGTACCGCGCCACCTGCCACCCCAGCCTCCGGCGCGGCCAGTCCCGCCGCCGGAGCGACCCCGTCCGCGCCCGGCTTCGTCTACCCATCCGCCGATCCCGGCCTGACGGCGCAAGCGCCCGACGCCATCCTGGCCGCCAACGGGGAATTGCTGGCACAGCTCAAACTGGCCTACGGATGCGACGGGGCCACGTTCGAGCGCGACGTGCTGAGCCTGGTGCGCTCGTACGCGGCCTTCGTGAACGTGTTGCCGGCCACGCCGGATAACTACTTCAACGACGCTGGCGGATTGTTCCGTATGGGCCTGGAAGTGGGATTCTTCGCGCTGCAGGGCACGGATGGCAAGATCTTTGGCGGCCGCAGCACGATCAGCGGACGTCGCATCCTGGAGCCACGTTGGCGGCGCGCAACGCTGATAGCGGGCTTGTGCTCGGAGGTGCATCGTGTCCTCAGCCATATCGTGGTGAGTGACGGCGGCGGTGCGAAGTGGCCGGCATATATGGTGCCGTTGACCGAATGGCTGGCCAGGCGCAATGCTGACCGCTGTTTCGTGCGCTGGGTAAGCCAGCCGCGCGAGTCGCGCGCAGGTGGGCTGTTCGCTCTGCCGTATATTGTCGACGCCAGCGTGCTGCAATATCTGAGCCACGAGAATATGGTGGTCGTGCCGCACATGCTGGCCGCCGTCGGTGGGATTCCTGGTCTGCGCGATCACAACATTGTGGACGAGTTGGTGCGCCGTGCAGTGGCAGTTGTGATCAACCGCAACCTGCAGGCGAGCGCCGACCGTTATGGCAAACCGCAACTGGGGGCGCACCTGGAGCGCTACCTGGTTGACGCCTTGCGTCGCCTGGCTGGCTCGGATCAGGGGTGGATGCTCAATGCGCCGTCGTCACGCCTGTGGCTCGCGCAGGACGGGATGTTCATTCTGTGGCCGCAGGCGGTGGCCGATGTCGCGCGCTTGCTCGACAGCGAGGGCTGGCCCGGCATCCCCAAGGTGCCTGAGACCATCCTGGAAATACTGCTCGACGCCGGCGTGGTCGAGCCGCGCAGCGATACGCTCAGCACCTGGCTGGTGTGCCTGCCGGAGGCGGCCCAACCTCAGGAGGCGATCAAACTGGCCCATCCGGCATTGCTGCTTTCCTCAACTGAACCCCATCCTGCGCCGCTGGGGCGGTCGATAGTCGTCGCCACCGGCGGCGCGGCTGCTGCTGCGGGACAGGGGCGAAGCAAACCGGCCGGGCGCAAACCGGTTCCCGCCGAGCAGCAGGCACAGCGGACCATCCCCTTCCTTCATGCGGTGCCGGGGCCGGCCAACGTGGTGGAGCCGGGTCCCGAGGCCGGCGACGAGTGCGAAGCGGCGCTGCCGCCGTCGACGATTTCGGTGATGGCGGCCGACGACGGCGGGCGCGTGGTGCTGATGGCGCCATTGGGCTTGGTCGCCGCGGTCGCCCAACCGCTCGCTCAGCTGATCGAGACGCTCAACGGACCTGGGCAGCCTCAGTGCAGGGTGGTGGCGCATGGGGTGTTCATACCGATGACTTCGCTGGAACAGCGGCATTGCGATCCCGGCCAGGTGCAGCGCGCGCTGCACGACGCCGGCATGCTGGTGGTCGGGAGCACGGCGGGCGGCGCGGTATGGCAAGTGGAGTTCGGCGGTGTGGAGCAAGCCGGTCTGGTGCTGGCCCCCGCCTGGGTTGACGGTTTGCCGCACGGCGGCCCGGCGAACCCGAGGCTGACGCCGGAGGCATGATATGTTGACTCGTCCGTATGAACGATCATTCCGGCGAGCATATGAGATTTGGCCGGCTTCCGCCTGGACGGCAGCGGCGGTGGCGCTGGCTGTCCTGGATGGCCCCAGGGTACTCCGTGCCCCTATGGCGGTATTCGCTGTGGCCATGTCCGTCGCGCGCATGTGGCAGGCGCTGGGCGTGCTGGCGCTGCGCGCGCCGCTGTCGGGCCGGGCGATGCAGGTGCTGCCGTTCGAGCAGATGGTGCAGCTGACTCCGGATCCGGATCAGCTGTTCCTTGGCTTTGGCTTCGAGTGGCAGCCGGTCCACGCGCAGCGGCTCATAGACGTCGCCAAGGACGACTATACCAAGCTGCTGGTTCCGAAGTGGGCGATCGGCCTGTTCCGACCGTCCTCAGAGATCAAGCCGGATGCGCAGGCCGGCTTGCCGTATCTGCACGGCGTCGAGCGGGACGAGATACCACTTTACAGGGCGTTGGCCAACTTCGAAGGCGGCACCCTGATCGTCGGCGCCCCGCAGTCCGGCAAGGGCGTGGCGCTGGGCATGCTGGTGACGCAGGCGATCAGGCGCGGAGACGTGGTGCTGGTGATCGATCCCAAAAATTCCGCGCGTCTGCGCGGGGTGGTACAGCGCGCATGCCGGCAGTTCCGCAGCGCGGATACGTTTCTGTCGTTCCACCCGGCGTTTCCGGAGACGGGCGTGCGGCTGGACTTCACCTTCAACTGGCAAAAGCCGACCGAAATCGCGTCCCGCATTCAGGCCATAATGCCGCCCGATGTGGGCGGTGCGTTTTCTTCCTTCGGGTGGGACGCCGTGAACGTGGTGGTGTGCGGCCTGATCGAAAATGAGCAGCGTCCCAACCTGGCGCTGTTGACGCGCTATATCGAACGTGGCGTCGAGCCGCTGCTGGAAGAGTCGCTGCGCCGGTTCTATGAGAACACCATCGGGCCGCATTGGCGGCGCCAGCCTGACATGGCGCGCTTGCTGCAGCGTGCCGCGCGCGGCGAGCTGCGCGCTCCCACCAGCGCCGCCACCGCGGAACTGATGGCACTGGTGGAATATTACGAAAAGAGAGTGGGTGCGGTGAGCGGGTCCAAGTCGATCGATGCCCAGGTACGGGTGTTTCGCCATGATAGGGAGCACTACCAGAAGATCACCGCCAATTTACTTCCCATATTGTCCATGTTGACCTCGGGCGACCTGGGCCTCACGCTGTCGCCCGATGCTTTCGATGCCGACGACGCCCGCCCCATAATGAACTATGAAAAGATGGAGCGCGGCGGGCACGTTCTGTACCTGTGTCTCGATTCACTGCCGGATCCTTCGGTGGCGCGCGCCATAGCCGGCCTGGCGCTGGCCGACCTCGCCGCACGGGCGGGGGTGCGCTACAACCTGGGTGTGGGGCCGCGCATCTCGCTCTTTGTCGATGAGGTCAGCAATGTGATCAATCGTCCATTGATCGAAATCCTCAACAAGGGCTCGGAGGGCCGGATCTGGTCGACGCTGGCGATGCAAACGGTTAACGACATGGCGTTCGTGATGGGCAGCGTGGAGGCGGCGTTGATGGTGCTTGGCAATCTGCAGAACATGATGGTGTTCCGTACCCGTGACATGCAGACGCAGCAGTGGCTGTCCGAGGAATTCGGCGAGACGCACGTGCACGACGTGCGCGTGGCCATGTCCGAGGGCATGGACACGCACATCGGCGATTTCGGCGTTGGCAACGCCGCGATGGTAGCGGAAACTGCCGCGCCGCTCGTACCTCCGGCGATGTTCGGCAGGCTGCCCAACCTTGAGTACTTTGCCAGCGTGAGCGGGGGACATATCTACAAGGGGCGCGTCGCTATCCTCGACACCGGGATGCCGGATCCGGAGTGTGCTTCATGAGCCGCTATCTGGTGGTAGCCGCGCTGCTGGTAATGGGACTGATGGTGCTCTACCTGCCAACACGCCACGGCGCCGGCGAGTATCGCGTAGTGCTCATGATGGAGCAGGAACGGTCGTCGACCTTCTGGGACGACGAGGATGCCGACCGGATCATGCAGAGAGCCCAAGGCATCGACCACCGGGCGGCAGCGCAGGCCAACACCGTTATGCCCGCCGGGCCGGCTGCCGGCCAAAACCAGGGCCAGCAGGCCTTGGCGCGGGCAGGCGTCAATCTGGCGGGTTCAGTATTACATAACAACTACACCAGGGCCTTTGGCGCGCAGTTTGTGCTGGCCTTCTATCGCGCATGCACGGTGCTGCAGGTGCTGCCGCTGGCTGGCGTGCTGCTGGCGGCGGCAGTGATGGACGGCGCGACGCTGCGGCTGCTCAAGAGTCTTCGGTTCAAGCAGCACAACGCCGAGGTGTTTGGTTTGTGCGTGCTGCTGTCGGCACTCGCGCTTTGCATGGTGGTGGTATTGCTGGTATGGCCGCGGCCGCTGCCTGCGCCCCTGCTGCCCTGCCTGCCGTTGCTGATGCCCTCGCTGGCGTGGTGGGGGCTGGCGAACTACCACCGGCGCGCCTATCCGCCGGGCAATTGAGCTGGATCAAACGCGTAGGCACTTGAGGGCCCCGCCTTGCTCCTGCGCGACTTAACGCAAATATTGTTCGCAGGAACGGATTACCTTGCAATACCAAGGAGGCTTGCCGACATGGAATATCATCACCAACATCAGCAACAGTGGCGCGGCACCAGCAAGGCTTGGCCATGATACCGCTGCGCATACGTTCCAGTGGCGTCGCCTTGCCCGACAACTGCGTCACCAGCGGCGAACTCGATAGCATGCTGCACCATGCGCGCGGCTACTGTGAATCCCGCAGTGGGGTCGCGCAGCGCTATTTCGCCGACGGCAGCCTGAGACAGAGCAGGCTGGGCGCGCAGGCCCTGCAGGATGCGTTGCGGCGCGCCGATCTGGCGCCGGCGGGCTTGGATCTGGTGATAGGAGCGTGCGCCGTGCCTGAGCAAGCGATACCGGCCACCGCAGTATTCATCGCGCAGCATGCCGGCGTGCCAGCGGGGGTGCCGGCCTTCGACGTCAACGCCAGTTGCCTGAGCTTCCTGGTGGCCCTGCGTCTGGCGGCCGGCATGCTGGCTGACCAGCAGTACCGTCGCATAGCGGTTGTCGCGGTCGATCTGGCATCGCGCGGCATCGACTGGGACGCGCCGGAGGCGTCGCTGATCTTTGGCGACGGCGCGGCAGCGATCATCCTGGAGCGCGGCGCCGGCGGCGGCATCGAGAGCTTCCGCTATGCCACCTATCCCGAAGGCGCGCGGCTGTGCCAGATTCGAGGCGGCGGCACGGCGCACAACCCGCGTACCGCCGCGGTGCCCGCCGACTACCTGTTCCAGATGGATGGCAAGGGCGTGTTCCGCCTGGCGTCGCAGCACATGGGCGCCTTCGTCGCAGACCTGTTGTGCGACGCCGGCGTCACACTGGCCGATATCGACCTCGTGGTGCCGCACCAGGCCAGCCACCTGGGCATCGAGCACATGCGCCGCCAGTTGGGGATCGCGCCGGAGCGCATGGTGGACATCTATGCGCGGCACGGCAACCAGGTGGCGGCCTCGATGCCCAGCGCCCTGCACCACGCGTTGGACGGGCAGCGCGCCAGCACGGGCAGCAGGTTGCTGCTGATTGGCACTGCAGCCGGGTTGAGCCTGGGCGGCATGGTGCTCGCGCTATGAAACGCATACTTGTGACCGGCGCCACGGGTGGCCTCGGTGGTCATGCAGTGGACCTGCTGTTGGAGCGCGGCTGCGCGGTGCACGCGCTGGGCCGCGATCTGCGGCGCGGCGCCCGGCTGCAGGGGCTCGGGGCGTCTTTTACGGCGATCGACCTGGCCACAGTTGCGGAGGACGCGCTGCGGCCGGTGTTGCAAGGGGTGGACGCGGTCTGGCATTGCGCAGCGCGCGCGGCGCTGTGGGGGCGGCACGCCGACTTCATGGCCGACAACTGCGAGGCGACGGTCAAGCTGGCGCGCGCCAGCGCGCAGGCCGGCGTACAGCGCTTTGTGTTCGTATCCACACCGGCGGTGTACTTCGACTTTACACACCGGTACGAGGTGCCTGAACACTTCCGGCCGATGCGTTACGTGAACAGTTATGCCTACAGCAAGGCGATGGCCGAGCAGGAATTGCAGCGCAACGACGAGCACTGGCCGGATATGCGCGTTGTGGTATTGCGGCCCCGTGCCATCGTCGGGCCGTATGACCAGTCCCTGCTGCCGCGTCTGGAACGGCTGAAGCGGCGGGCTGGCGGCCGCCTGCCGCTGCCGCGCGGGGGCGAGGTGAAGCTGGACCTGACATACAGCGCCAACGTCGTCGACCCCATGTGGCTGGCGACAACGCGCCCGGGACTGGAGCGGGGCGCCGTGTTCAACATCACCAATCATGGGCCGGTCCGGCTGTGCGACGCACTGCAGATGCTGGCCGAGTCGCGCGCCGCGCCGCCCCGGATAGTGAACGTGCCGGCGCGGGCGCTGGACCTGGCCGCTCGCGCCAGCGAATTGCTGGCAAGGTGCACTGGACGCGCGCCGGCGTTGACCCGCTACGGGATTGGCGTGCTCAGCTACGACATGACACTCTGCAATGAGAGGGCCAAACGATTGTTGGGTTATGCGCCGCGGGTGCGGCTGCAGGCAGCGCTGGCCGAGAGAGGCAGTTGGGGAAGCCCATGGCACGCGTGTACTCGCTGATCGTCGGCTCCTGCCGCCATCCCGGCTGCATGGCCATCAAGGGCGGTGGCTGGCGCGCGCGCTCGTTTCCGAGCCGGGCGTATCTGATCGAAGCGGCCAGCGGCGAATTGCTGCTGTTCGATACCGGCTACGCGCCGCGCTTTTTTGAAGCGGTCAGCCACGGCTGGGGGCGCATTTACGGCTGGCTCACACCGGCCGAGCTGAACCCCGAAGCGTTGTTGACGGCGCAGTTGAGCCGCATGGGAGTGGCGCCTGGCGACATCAACAAGGTGGTGATTTCGCATTGGCACGCTGACCATATGGCCGGCCTGGACGATTTCCGCCATCTGGAAGTATTTTGCAGCGCCGCCGGTTGGAATTCTGTGCGGCATCTGCACGGTCTGGCGGCGCTGCGCCGCGGCTTCCTGCCAGAGCTGTTGCCTTCCTGTCTGGACGAGCAACTACACTTTGTCGAATGGTTGCGCCAGGTTCCGTTGCCGCCCCGGCTGCACCCTTTCAAGCGCGGCTGGCAGCTGCTGCCCAACGAATTGATATTGGTGCCCTTGCCCGGCCACGCCCACGGTCAGATCGGCGCCTTCGTGGCGACCAGCCGCGGTTGGGTGCTGCTGGCCGGGGACGCCGCATGGAGCGACGCCTCGGTACTGCAAATGCGCGGCCCCTCCGAACTGAGCTTCCTGCTGCAGCCGGACCGGCGCGCCTATTACGCCACCCTGGCCGACTTGCACAAGCTGGCCTTGAGCGGCGGCGCCACCATCGCCCTGAGCCACGCCGAGGCCAGTCGGGCGGAACCGGAGGAATTATGATCAGTCCGCTGCCGATATACTGGAGCGTGCGGAGTTACTACCGCACGCGTCACTACAATTTTCGCGACGGCGCGGAGCTGCGCCGCCACCAGCAAGCGCTGCTGGCGCGCCAACTGCCGCGGGTGGCGGCCCGCAGTCCCTACTACCGCGCATATGCGGAGTTGCCGCACATGGCCTGGCCGACGATGGACAAAGTGCGGATGCTGGCGCACTTCGACCGCATCAACACCGCCGGCCTGCGCATTGCTGACGTGTGGGAGACCGCGCTCCGTGCCGAGCGCAGCCGGGATTTTCTCCCGACCCTGCACGGTATCTCGGTCGGCATGTCGTCCGGGACGTCCGGCCAGCGCGGCGTGTTTGTGGTGAGCCGGCGCGAACAGTGTGACTGGGTCGGCGCGCTGCTGGCGCGCGTCCTGCCGCGCGGACTGCGCGGCCGCCAACGCGTGGCCCTGTTCCTGCGGGCAGACAACAATCTGTACCATGCGGTGCGGGCCGGTGGCCTGGAATTGCGGTTCTTCGATCTGTTCGAGCCCTTCGTCCAGCAATTAAAGCGCATGTGCTTGTGGCAGCCCACCTATGTGGTGGCGCCGGCCCAGGTGCTGCGGGCGATCGCGATGGAGGTCAACAATGGCCGGATGGCGCCGCTCGCAGCCAGGGCGCTGTCGGTGGCCGAAGTGCTGGAGCCACAGGACCAGGACCTGCTGGCGCGGGCATTCGCCGGCGTGGGCGAGATCTACCAGGCCAGCGAGGGATTTCTGGGCGTGCGATGCAGCCACGGCGTGCTGCACCTTAACGAAGAAGATATCCTGGTTGAGCCAGAATGGCTCGATGCCAGGCGCACGCGGTTTGTGCCCGTGATCACCGATCTGCGCAGAATGACCCAGCCAATTATCCGCTACCGCCTCGACGACGTGCTGCATGTGCACGAGCGACCTTGCGGCTGCGGCCGTGTGACGCTGGCGGTGGCGGCGATCGACGGCCGCTGCGACGATCAGCTGCAGTTGCCGGCGCACCGGGGAGGGGTCGTCACGGTGTTCGCCGATCTGGTCGCTCGCGCACTGGCACAGGCGTTGCCGGCCGAAGCCGACTACCGTTTGCGCCAGCTGGGCGTGGCCACCTTGGAATTGCAAAGCGCAATCGGTGCGCTCCAGCTGGCGCACACGCGCCGTCATCTGGAGGGCGTGCTGGCCCTGCAGGGCGCGGACGTCGAATTGCTGCGCTGGCAGTTGCTCGACGCGGCTCCGGTTCCTCTTCTGGGTGAAAAGAGGCGCCGCATTGTGCGGCTCTTTCCACCTGCGGGGAGGTGACATGGGCGGTCGCCTGCGTGCTTTGCTGACCGGCTGGGGCGGGGTGGGACTGGCCTATTGCGCCGGCGCACTGGCGCCCGGCTCCACGCACCTGCTGCAGCCGGGACCGGCGGACCGGATGATCGGCCTGCATCCTGCGGCGGTGTGGATCTACCTGCTGCTGTTCCCGCTGGTGCCGGCGGCCTACATGCGCAGTTCGGCGCACCGGGTGGAATGGCTGCGCGACGCCATGCTGCTATGCGCGCTGGCCGCGGCCACCGTGTACCTGTGCTGGCCGACCTCGCTGGTGCGGCCGACGCCCTACAGCAGCGGACCCAGCGCCGCCGTACTGCACTGGCTGTCCGGCTGGGACAGCCCCCGTAACTGCTTTCCCTCCTTGCATGGCGCGCTGACCGTGCTATGCCTGTGGTCGCTGTGGCGTTCAAGCCAACCCGGGCGTGGATTGCTGTTGGCGGGATTTGGACTGGCGATGGGCTACGCGATCGTGGCCACGCAGCGCCACGGCGTGCTGGACCTTGCTGCCGGTATCGTTCTCGGACTGCTGGCCGGAGTGATGTCCGCGCTGTTGCGGAGGCCATGGGGAAGGGTGGTGCAATGATGGGCTACGGGATCACCTTCGTCATCCTGCTGCTGGCCGTGGTCGTGGAGCGCAGCCTGCTGCGGCGGCGCGGTTTGCCCGGCGCCGACTGGCATGAGATCGCCGCCAATCTGGGCTCAGGACATCTGATCATGTGGGTGGGGCGGAGTCTCGAAGTGGCAGGCTACGACCTGGTGTTCCGCAATGTCGGCTGGGAGGGGCTGCAGCGACATCTGGGGCCCGGCATCTGGGTCGCCGGCTTCCTGGGCTGGGATCTGTGTTTCTATTGCATGCACAGGATGCACCACCGGATACCGCTGCTGTGGAAAGTACACGAGGTGCACCATCAGGGACGCGACTTCAGCCTGTCGCTGGGCATACGCAACTCCTGGTACTCGTCATTGACCTCGCTCCCGTTCATGCTGCCGCTGGCGGTGGCCGGTGTCAGCACCGGCGTGTTCCTCGCGGTGTCGGCCATCCACTACGGGATACAGTTCTACAACCATCTCAACCCGGCGCTGGCGCGCAGTACCCCATGGCTGGACCGCGTCATCGTGACGCCAACCAACCACCTGGCCCACCACGGTAGCGCGTCCTACTACCGCAACTGCAATTTCGGCAGCGTGCTATTGCTGTGGGACCGTTGCTTCGGCAGCTACCGTCCGGTGCTCAGTGACGTTCCGGTGGCCTGCGGCGTCGGCGGCTGGAGACCCACCGCGAACCCGCTGTGGATGAACCATGGCAGCTGGCGCGGCGCGGGCGTGCCCCGCAAATGCTGCCTGGCTGGCTGGTACGTCGGGAGCGGCGCCTTGCTGCTGTTTTGCGCGGTGGCGCTGCACGTGGCCGGCTACGGTGGTCCATGGCGGCCGATGATGATGTGCGGCCTGATCGGAGGCACCATGTTGCTGGGCGCGGCATCGGACGGTTCCAATTGGGCCGCCGCGGGCTGGTGCCTGCTTGCGACCGCCATGTGTGCACCGCTTTGGGACCGGCCTGAATGGATGGCATTGCCGGCTCTCGCTGCGTTGGCGCTGCATGGTTTGTTGGGTGCGGGGATCCTGCTCAAACTGCCGCGGCCCAATAGCCATAAGTCCCCCGGTTGATACGTCATGACGTTCGCTTGTCGAGTGGCGGCATCGCGTCTGCGGTAGTAGCTTCGAAAGTGCGTCAGGCAATCGGGGTTTCTCGTGCATACCGCGTACGTGCTTTGCAGGGACTGTTGCAACGTGGTGCGTGCCAGACTTATCTTGCCGGCGAGTGTAACCCGGTGTGGCCCGGAGCGCCGGTCGGCAACATCGGTCGTTCTTCGGGGAGCCGGCTTAGCTCCGCTCAGCGAGATAGACTTCAGCGGGCCGCCAGCGTTTGTTGGCCGGCGTGTACGCCGACCCGCACCGGTAGGAGCGGTAACGAAATGGGCACAGCACCTCGGTCGGCGTGTCACTGCTTGTTGCTGGCGAAGTGCGTCAGTCCGACATAGCATACGACCGCATACCGGAGCGTGAGCGGCGGTAGCCAATACGCATTTCCCATCTTTCCTGCCTTTACAGTTCCTATATCCAGCGGCAACCCGATTCCCCATAGGAGATAGACCAGATTGCTGTACAGGGCCAATCCCGAAACCAAGCATACGCTGAGCAGCGTCAGGCCCATGAATTGGCGACGGTATGAGGGATTGCGCGACAGATGCCACCACATACCCGCCGTTAGAGCGAAACCAGCGCTCATGCAGGCGATGGCCAGGAACGCACCGCTGCGCGCCCTTATCCCCAACATCAGGCCGCCTAATGCGGACATGGCGAAAACGATGCCTATGGCGGCCGACGTCCTGCGAGCGATGGTTAGTAATGCCGTCATGTGTCCTCGCTTTAATCCAGTAACAGGCTAGGGGAAAGACGCAGCAGGAGCGCAGCTCGACGTGGCTCTTGGTTCTGGCCGCGGCATGTTCGATCTCAGTCGCGCGCCTGAATGATGCCCACTTGCCTGGCCGCCAGCCCGATAATGCGGTTGTGGAAGTCGACCTGGCCCTCCAACGTCCATCCGAGAAATGTTGGGGATCGCAGGGTGAAGAAACAAAAAGGGAAAATACCAGATCTATAAGGTTAAGGCTTGTTTTGTATCAAACATAGCGCCCAGCGCTGGCCGGCTCGCAGCCGGCGCCCGGTCATCGAACGCATCAGGTGCGGCACAACATGCCCGCGTGGATGGCCGGCACTGGGCCGCTGACCATTTATCAGCGCAAGCTGGTTCACTCCTGCGGCCCGCGCGTAGCGCTCCTGGCAACTCCACCGTGGATTATTGTGAGCACTATCGACTATTTCGCCAGGCCGCTTCCCAGCGGACTATTTTTCTCATTGATATCGAGGCGGAGCTGCCAGCCAGCACCATCGGCCGCGAGCGCGGCATCGCGTCGCCGGCACGCGTCAGCGATGGCTACAGCGCGGACGCCCACCAGTTGAAGATGGGGGGGCGCAAAGCCCACCGCGCTGGCCGCCAGACTGATTCGGCCGGGCGAATACCGTAATGTTGCCGCCATCATGGGTGGTATCCAGCGGATGGCTGCAGGCGATACCAAAGTGAGCGGCGAGATGCTGGTAATCGCTCGAATGCTCGTCAACCAGCAGCGGCCGCAATACAGCAAGTTGAGTCCCGTGGACTGGGCACAGCAAGCGAATGGTGCCATTGTTGCGCAATTTGAGATTCTCTAAATCACTCTCCATCCAGAGCCAAAGCAGCGATGAAGCATCTATCTGCGAGTCGAGGAAACTGACCATAGCCCCGCCTGTGGCTCGTGGCAGGTTGGTCTGGGCGCCGCAAAGCGCAAGGCGCTTGTGCGCTTGGCCGATGGACAAATGGAAGCTGCTGATTTGGCGGCCCGCCGGTGTTAAAGAGATACTACTTTGTTGTTGTCAGCCGCTCAATCGCAGCTGTAAACTGGCGGCTACCGTTTACACACAACGAGGCCCCCATGTCCCGGTACGCACCGCTCACCGCAGTATTGCTGTCCAACCCGGAAGCTCAAGTCGCGCTGTCCTTCGATGAGCTAGACAGGCTCATTCCAAGTGGCTTGCCAGAGTCAGCCAAGAAGTACGCCACTATGTGGAC
This sequence comes from Rugamonas aquatica, assembly GCF_009380215.1. Taxonomy (GTDB): domain Bacteria; phylum Pseudomonadota; class Gammaproteobacteria; order Burkholderiales; family Burkholderiaceae_D; genus Rugamonas; species Rugamonas aquatica_B. The sequence continues at coordinate 73,054 of NZ_WHUG01000009.1, read as the reverse complement.
GAACAAAGAAGAAAGTCGAGCACACGCCAAGTCCTGGCTGGATGCCGGCCGACGGGCATCGCTCGACATCAAAGGCAGGAGGGTCGTGTTCACACTCGATTCATCGGTAGATACGAGCGAGCTTGCCGCATCCGTGGTTGAGGAATCGACACCCCAAGACCTCACGGAATACGTGGAGAGCAGCTTGAGCCTAGAGCGTGACCTCGAAGGCCAAATCGTCAGCCACCTCGACGTGCTCGAACCCGGCCTGACGCTTGTCTCGCGCCAGGAATCCAGCGACGTCGGACGCCTGGACCTGCTCGCGCGCGACAGCGAAGGCCGCACGGTCATCATCGAGTTGAAAGCAGGCGAAGCGAAGGACTCATCCATCGGCCAAATCGCCCGGTACATGGGATGGTACGCCCAGAAAGAGGGCAAGCCGCCACGCGCCATGTTGGTCGCTAGTGGGTTCGCGGAGCCGGTGCGGTGGGCGGCCAAGGCCATTCCGGGGTTGAAGCTGGTGACTTATCGGGTACAGTTCGCGTTCGAAGAAGCAACTGTGTAAGAAGTGTCAGTTGCCGGGGCGGCGTTTAGTTCCAGTGTCGAGCGGCTACTCCGCCGCGCGTACAGTTTGAGCATTACCGGATATCTCCTTGTCAGCGTCGTCGCGTCACCAGAGCGGATGCAGGAACGTCCATGCGTTTGCCAGCATTAGCACCGGCCGTTCGTTCGACCGCCCACATCGCCTGTCCGCGATACGCTGGCGCAGGCGCGATCGTGCGTACCTGGTTCCACGACTTCGTGAAGTAGTACAGCTTGCTTTGAACTATATCCATGGTTCTGTAGTCTAGTCTGGTTGTTCAATAATTTCGCAGCACGGGTCCGGGTGCGGCAGACTGCGCGCGAGGGGCCGTCACTCCTGCGGGCAGCAATCCGCCTGTGTAGCACATTGTCGTTGTCTGAGTGGTCCCGGGTTCTGCGTTTTGACAACGTGTCGTTGGTTCCGCAAGCGGCGAGCACTTGTCCCGGAATCGCCAATGCTGATGGCCATCCCGTGCCGCATGCTGAGCTCTTAACCTCTCGAACAAAACCAAACAGCGATGACTGAAATTCTACGGTAGTTCTGCGAATTAAGCGGCGATATTGGCGATGAAAAATGTGATGGCCGCCGCATGCGGTGTCCAGCGCCATGAGGGGATGGCGGCTTTTTGGATTTGCTGGAATAGAAGCGACCGCCCTTAGGGATTCCTGCGCTGATCTCGTACGGGGCGAGCGTGTAAACGAATCGCCGGTGACAGGGTTGAAGGTATCATCTTTGCGGCAGGCTAGGAAACGTTCCTGACAGCGATGCTTCATTAGTATTTCGCTTGTTCAGCAAAGATAATGAACTTGGCATCGGCGACTCCCGGCACCTCAAACTTCTCGCCCAGTTTGATCACCGCGCTAAACGGAACGTCCCATTTCCCTTCGTCAAGGAGTGGAGTTGCGGCACCGATCTCGTCTTCGAAGTGATAGTTCGGTCCCCCAGCACCTTGAATGCCCATTTGCATGTCGAAGGCGAGGTGTCGCCCGATCTGCGAATGCACGGTGCCTGTCACTCTGACCTGGCTATTTCCCATCGCGCTAGCCTGGATATCCAGCACATCCAGCGTGACAGCATGCCGGCACAACACATCAGACTCGCACTGTACGGCACGCGCCGGACTGCCGCGATGACTGATGATGGGCTCCCCGACCTTGACAACGTAGTTGTTCGAACGGCGGTAATCCTGTGACCTCATAAAGCGCTCAGTAAGATCGTTGCGCGGTGCAAGATATTGCGCGCGAACGATCACCGGCGTTTGACGATCAGAAGAAGTGTGAAGGCTGGCGCATCCCGCCGTAATCAATGTGCAGACGCACGCAGTCGTGTAAGTGAACAGTTTTTTCAAGTTTTTCCACCAGGGTAGTAACAAAAAGTCCGGAGGTTGGTGAGCCTGTTACAACCTGCCGGATCCAGGCAAATATTACCATGGAGAAAGTGTTAACGTTCGGCGCAGTTGTAGGACGTGCCGGCCTGGCGTCTCCGGATCGGTTCGCCCTCCCTCGACCGCGAGGACGGCACAGGCTAGTCGCCGCTGCACGCGGTCATCATGCGGACCACTTTCCCACCCAGGCAGATAGTCAGCTTGGCCAGGCCGTCTGCTGCCGGCGATGCGTCGACGATAATCGACTCACGGGGCAATTCATCCAACATGTTCCCCCCCCGGCAGGCGCCAATCCGGTGCAAGATGGAATTTCTTTGCCACAAACGATCCGGCTTTTTTTTCCGCAGCGTCAAGGTCCATCCCCTTATCGATGAACTTTTGATTGAGGGCGTCGAATTCGTCGTTGATGGCCACATCTTGCTGGGTTGCCAGATGCGTTGCGTCAGCCTGCAATAACTGCCAGCTCTTGCCCCGCCCCCACACAGAGCGGCTGGGATTTGGGCTGTAATAGGTATGGGTGACTTCGCGGAAGCGCACGCCTTGCGTTTGGGTGATCTCGTTACGCCGCACCGACACCTCAACAGAATCCGCCCCCAGTCTGACAAGCGCTTCGGCAATTGCGATCGACGTAGCGGCCCACTCCAGGGTTGAACCGCCGCTTACGCCGACCTCAACTTTGGCGAGCTTGAGATTGTGTTGAAAGGCGTCACTCAACATCGCGTTCTCGATGTTGAACGGCAGCGCTTTGGCAGCAGTGGCGTTGGCGTTGGCGATGGTCGCCGCGCTTGGGCTCGCGGTGCTTCGCTCATCTCCGCTGCACGCACTCAACAGGCCGCTGGCCATGTACACCCACACCAAAGCTCTCATGCTTGCCTTCTCTCTTAAAGTTCCTATCGATGAAGGGAAGTATAACGGCGGCAAAGAGTTGCGGCTGCTTACTTTGTTCCCGCGTGCCCGCTGGGCGCGACCCTAGTCTTGTTTAATCGTCGGCAACCGTGCTGAAGTAGCTGTATGTCCTAGCCTCGGTTGCCGGCGAAGTCGGCGGATAGGCAAGGCGCTTTGCAGACCGGGACCGTGGTGCCGACCATAGGTGCAGGCTGTGAACTTTTCCTGCACGCTATGTGCTTTCAGCAGGCTTGACGCCGGCATGCGCCCGACCTACATTGATCCACATGCAGAAGCTAGCCCTGCGAGCAACGGCAAGCATAGACCACCATGTAGTACCCCGCAATGGGAAGGCGTCCGGCACCGGGCGCGAGGGAAAAATCTTTCGAGGCGATTGCGCCCTCGTTGGCGTTCTGCGTCCAAAGATTTTTCGTGATGGCAGCTGGTAGCCGTCTGCGGCGAAGCCGACAGCATTACATCCAGCCATAAGCAACGACGGTTTACGTCTTGGTTTCAATGTTCTACAACGTGGTTTGGCCGCAGTTCTTGCTGGACAAGCGTTCCTGGTGCGCCGTCTAGCACGCAAGGCCGAACTTGGTTCTGGTTTATCACCCCGTGGGGCGACTTCGCCCTTTACGGGGATCGCTGTCCTCCCGCTTTTTTTGTATGGAGGATGCGATGAGTTTGGTAGCTTTACAAGTGGTCGAGGACCGGCTGTCCGATGGTGCGCTGTTGCGCATCGATGGTGGCGTTGCCCTGACGCAGTGGCGGCTGTTGCGCGATGACGCCGTCGGTCCTGTTGAAGGTCTGGTTGCGGAATGGTTGGAGGAGGAGCTGAAGTGTCGGAGGTTGTTTTTCCCCGCCAGCTCCCTGGCCTCCGCCGAGGAGATTGTTGGCGGTTGGAACCTGCTGGCTGATGACGGCAAGGTCCATGAAGTCGAATGCGTGCCGCTGGAAAGTCTCAGTGGCATGGAAAGGCGGTTGGTGTTGGCGCTGTATTACGCCGAAAGCAACGCCTTGAGTCTGTGGCGATCTGGCAATCGCCATGTTTCATGAGTTGTACCGCAGACGACACCCGCTCCGGTGTGCCGTCTGCCCCCACCCTGTTGGCCGTCGGTCCCCACCGCGTCGGGCCGCTGCCATTCCCGTTCCATGCCCGTGGCGTTGCAATTGCCAGTCCCTTGGACCGGTGTATGCGCGCATCGGCGCAGCGGATAAGTTGTGCAGACATTTTGGAAAGGAACATCATGGAAACCATCATCGACAAAGTGATCGAGCCTGCCATGGCGCTGGCGATCCATCTTCAGTTGGCCGAAAGCCGCTTCCTGGACTACCAGATGCAGCAGGGCGCCGATGCATTGAGCACCGGCCGTGTGAAGCTGGCGCCGGCGTACCAGCAGCACCATGAACGGGTCAGTTTGTTACGCAGACAGTTCGTTGCGCTGCTTAGGGTGAGCGCAACACCGCTGCGCAAGCTAGCCTGCTGGCATTGCGGTACGCCGACCATGGGACGCCCGTGGTTCGGAATGCCGACGGGGAAGGGCCTATGCGCCGCCTGCATCGGACTGGAGCGACAACGAGCGTCCGGCGAGCCGCTGTTGGCCACCTTCGGCATTGAAGGTGTGCATTGCGGCGATTGCGAAGCGGCCGATCATGCAGCCGCGCACATCGAGGACTCTGGCGACCTTGCCTGGGCACCCGCGCCGGCTGACCGGAACGGAGATCCCGCCCGTGTTGGACATCAAGGAGCCGGCGGCGATGTCATAGGCGCTTCATTGTCGGCCAGTTGAGCGGCGCCATTCGGCTGCATCGCATACGGCAAGCCGGCACTGGTTGCCTGCTGCCTCGTCCCCAGAGCGAGTGACGTAGCCATTGCGGCGCCATAGTGACGGACGGCCCAGAGGCCGCGCGGCTTCGCTTGGCGCAGTTCTTATTCGAAGCGGTAGCGGCCATCCGGCCCTGCCACCACCCCCAAGGAGAAAGATCATGGATAGACCCATGGAGAAAGTGCTCGTCCAGACCAAGCAGGTCGCGGCCAGTCTGGTCGCGCTGGATCATCGGATTGAGCGGCTGCAGATGGATAGCGGATACGAGGCGTGTGCGAGCGGGTTGCCGCCGGACGACTTCAACATCGTGCCGCTCCAGGCCCAGGCGCGCGAGATGCGCAACCAGCTGCGTGCGCTGCTGGCGGTCGATGGCAGCCCACTGCGTGCGCTGCTGTGCTGCTGCTGCAATGCCAGCACGCTGGGGCGCCACTGGTATGCGTTGGCCAAGGGATACGGCTTGTGCGCAAGCTGCGCATATTCCCGTACAGCCGGTCGTTCGGACGCCGAAATGTTCTGCGACTTCGGCATCGAAGGCGTGCACTACGGCTTGTGTCACGCGCCCGATGAGGGTATGCGCAGCCTGCGTCCGGCCCGCGTGTTGCGGTTGTTGCGCGACGCATTGATCGATGCCCGGGAATGCATCCGCGGGCGCCAGCGGGTCGATTACTTCGAGCAGGTCATCAGCGAAACCCGGCTGGTTGAACTGCCGGAGTTGTTCTACGACCAGCAGGCGCAGAGCGACCGCCTCGATTTTGCCGTGCTGCTGCTGGCCGGCTGGGAGTTGCGGGAAGCGACCCTGGCCCATGACGCCCTGGTGGCGGGGACAGTGTGTCCGTCTGGATTGATGGATCGCGCGGCACAGGTGGCCTACACCGAACTGACGCCGGCGGCGCGGCGATATTTTGCCGAGCGTGTCGCGGATACGGTTGCCAGTCCGCTGACCGGGGGCTGGCAGGACGTGTCCGAAGCCGACAGGGCCTTGCTGATTGACGGCGGCCTGGCGTGGTGGAGCGGCAGGACACTGATGCTGACCGCCTTTGGCCGCTGGGCCTACGGGGTCGAAACGGTTGCCAACCGGAGCCGGCTTGCGTTGGGCACGGCTGGCCCGCAGGACGTTCACGCAGTGCAGGAAGTGCAGTAAAGCGCGGCCATTTCCGCGCAACGGCCTGCGGCCGTGCCGGTTCCTGTGCAGGAACAATGTCGGCCGCAGTCACCTCCCTACGATGCAAATTTTATAGGAGAAAGATCATGAGTGAGCAAACCATGGAATTGCGCCGCACCGCCCTGGTGCTCAAGCGCGACGGATCGGTGGTGCGTTACGACGCGAGCAAGATCCGTCGGGCGCTGGAGTGCGCCTTTTTGAACGACGAGAACGGCGTGGCCTGGGTCGGCGGGCAGTCTGTGCTGGCGCAGTCGCAGATGGCGCAGATCGACGAGCTGGTTGAGCACGTTGACTCGGCGCTGGCCGCGCGGCCCGAGAAGTCGGTGCCCATCGAGGAGATACAGGATCTGGTCGAGCAAGCCCTGATGCACCACTCGGAGCATCGGATTGCTCGCGGCTACGTGCTCTACCGGGCCGCCCGCAAGGCGGCGCGGACCGACGGCACCCATCGTCAGCGAGTCACGCTCAGGCTGGCTGATGGCGCTTCGCTGTCGCTTCACGAGTTGGAAGCGCGGGTGGCCGATTGCGCCAGCAAGCTACCGATGGTGGACATCAAACGCGTAGCCGGCGCCGCATTGCGCGACTTGTTCGACGGCGCCGGCGCCGCCGATGTGGACCGCGCATTGCTGCTGGCGGCGCGCTCGTTGATGGAGACCGATCCCGAATACGACCAGCTGGCGGCAGGCCTGCTGCTCGGCTCGATCCAGCGCGAGGTGCTGGGCGAGGTGCAGGACCAGCGCGGCGCGCGCGCCGCCTACCGCGACCACTTCCCGCGCTACATCGCCTGGGCCGTAGACGCCGGCCTGCTGGACGCGCGCATGAAGCAGTTCGACTGCGGCCGCTTGGCGCAGCGGCTGTGCCCCGAGCGGGACGGGCTGTTCCGCTACCTCGGCTTGCAGACTTTGCACGACCGCTACCTGCAGCGTGACGGCGAGCGCTTGCTGGAACACCCGCAGGCCATGTTCATGCGTATCGCCATGGGGCTCGCGATCGGTGAAGCCGATCGGGAATTCTGGGCGATTGAGTTCTACCAGGTGTTGTCGCGGCTGGAGTTTCTGCCATCGACGCCGACGCTGTTCAACGCCGGAACCGCGCGGCCGCAGCTGGCCTCGTGTTTTTTGACCACGGTGCCGGACGACCTGGAAGGGATCTATGACGCCATCAAGGAAAACGCGCTGCTGGCCAAGTACTCCGGCGGCCTCGGCAACGACTGGACGCCGGTGCGCGCGATGGGCAGTCGCATCAAGGGCACGAACGGCAAGTCGCAGGGCGTGGTGCCGTTCCTGAAGGTGGTCAACGACACCGCGGTGGCGGTCAACCAGGGAGGCAAGCGCCAGGGCGCTGTCTGTGCCTATCTGGAGACGTGGCACATGGACATTGAACAGTTCCTGGAACTGCGCAAGAACGTCGGCGACGACCGGCGCCGCACCCACGACATGAACACCGCCGGGTGGATACCCGACCTGTTCATGAAGCGCGTGCTGGGCAACAGCAACTGGACGCTGTTCTCGCCATCCGACGTGCCGGACTTGCATGACCTGTACGGCAAGGCGTTCGACGAAGCATACCAGCGCTACGAGCGGCTCGCGGCCAGGGGGGCGATCGACTCCAGGACCGTGGCCGCCAAGGATCTGTGGCGCAAGATGCTCACCATGCTGTATGAGACCGGCCATCCTTGGATCACGTTCAAGGATCCGTGCAATGTCCGCAACCCGCAGCAGCACGCCGGCGTGGTGCACAGTTCCAACCTCTGCACCGAGGTCACTCTCAACACCTGCGCCGACGAAGTCGCCGTATGCAACTTGGGTTCGGTCAACCTGGTGGTCCACCTGGTGGGTGGCAAGTACGACTTCAACTGCCTGCGCAGGACCATCTCGGTGGCGATGAGGATGTTGGACAACAGCATCGACCTGAACCTGTACACGGTCGACAAGGCTGGCCGCGCCAATCAGTTGCACCGTCCGGTGGGTCTGGGGATGATGGGGTTCCAGGATGTGCTGCACGCTACAGGGATTGCTTATGGCAGCCCGACAGCGGTGGCGGAGGCGGACAGTCTGACCGAGATGTTCTGCTATTTCGCCTACTGGGCCTCGACCGAATTGGCCGAGGAGAGGGGAAGATACGGCAGCTACGCCGGCTCATTATGGGACAAGGGCGTCTTGCCCCGCGACACGCTGGATTGGCTGGCGGCGGAGCGCGGCGCCGACCTGCTCGACGTCGACCGGGAAAGCTATGCGGCCTGTAACTACGGGGCGTTGCTGGACCGGATACGCGCGTTTGGCATGCGCAATTCGAACTGCGTCGCCATCGCGCCCACGGCGACCATCGCCAACATCGCCGGGGTGTCGCCCTCGAACGAGCCAGCGTTCCAGCAACTGTACGTGAAGTCCAACCTGTTCGGCGAATTCACCGAGCTCAATCAGTATCTGGTGCGGGACCTGAAATATCACGGCTTGTGGGACGCTGCGATGGTGGCGGACCTGAAGCATTACGACGGCAGCGTCGCCAACATCGAGCGGGTGCCCAAGCATTTGAAGGAGATCTATCGCACCGCGTTCGAGACTGATCCGCGCTGGCTGGTGGAGGCCGCCGCGCGGCGCCAGAAATGGGTCGACCAGGCGCAGTCGTTGACCTTGTATGTGGTTCAGCCGAGCGGCAGCCAGCTCGACGAGCTGTATGGCCTGGCCTGGCGCCGCGGGTTGAAGACGACCTATTACTTGCGCGTGGTCCAGGCCAGCGGCGTCGACAAGTCGACCGGCCGCGCCGGCGGCTTGAATGCCGTGCCGGTCACGCAAGGCATTCAATGTGCGCTCGGGCGTGGCGAGGACGGCGGGCCGTGCGAGGCTTGCCAGTAGCGACAGCAACACCGGTGCGGCCATGTGGCCGCGCCACAACCCTTAACAGGAGCAGATCATGACAACTGCAACAGACGGGCTGTCCGTGCCCGGGTCACGGGTGGACGCCGAAGACAAGCGGGTGATCAATGGCAAAACCGACGTCAACCAGCTGGTGCCGTTCAAGTACCACTGGGCGTGGGACAAATACCTGGCCGGTTGCGCCAATCACTGGATGCCGCAGGAAGTGAATATGCAGCGCGACATCCAGCTGTGGCGGGACCCGGCCGGACTGACCGATGACGAGCGCCTGATCGTCAAGCGTAATCTCGGCTTCTTTGTGACGGCCGATTCGCTGGCCGCCAACAACATTGTGCTCGGCACCTACCGCCATATCACAGCGCCGGAGTGTCGTCAGTACTTGTTGCGCCAAGCCTTCGAGGAGGCCATCCACACCCACGCCTATCTGTACATCGTCGAGTCATTGGGGCTCGATGAGGGGGAAATCTTCAACGCCTACCGGGAAGTGCCGGCCATACGGGACAAGGACCAGTTCCTGCTGCCCTTTATCGCGACGCTGACCGACCCTGCGTTTGCCACCGGTACACCGGCCAGCGACCAGGCGTTGCTGAAGTCGCTGGTGGTGTTCGCGTGCCTGATGGAAGGTCTGTTCTTCTATGTGGGCTTTGCGCAGATCCTCGCCTTGGGACGGCAGAACAAGATGACAGGAGCGGCCGAGCAGTACCAGTACATCCTGCGTGACGAGTCGATGCACTGCAACTTCGGTATCGACCTAGTGAATACGATCAAGCTGGAGAATCCACAGCTGTGGACACCGGGGTTCCAGGCCGAACTGCGTTCCTTGTTTGCCGATGCGGTGCAGCTGGAATACCGCTATGCGGTCGACACCATGCCGCGCGGCGTGCTGGGTTTGAATGCCTGGATGTTCAAGGACTATGTGTGCTTTGTGGCCAACCGCCGCGCCCAGCAAGTCGGGCTGGGCGACTTGTACCCCCAGGCGCGCAACCCCTTCCTGTGGATGAGTGAAATGGTGGACCTGAAGAAGGAGCGCAACTACTTCGAGACTCGGGTGGTCGAGTACCAGAGCAATGTCGGTCTGGCCTGGGACTGAAGTCTGCACTGCGACCCGTATCGGATTGTGTGTAAGGGGCCGGTGCAGCCGCACCGGCCTTCCCTCTATACCGAAAGGAATTGATCATGTATCAGCATATGCAAATCGTGGTGTATGGACCGGTCATGCCTGAGCATGCCGATGGCTCGATGCTGGGTGAGTTGCTGCGCGCGGTGGCTGCGGACGTCGAGCAAGGCGAGCCTGGCGGACAGGTGGCGGTGCTGTCGCTGGACGGCGGCCAGACCACCTATGAATGGCGGCATCGGCGCTGCGAACTGCGCGAGCCGCCGCAGGCGGTCTACGCCAGCGCCGCCGCGCGGCAGCTTCCCGCCGGCCTTTATTTCGCGCTGTTCCATGGGCGCGACAGGATCGACCAGGCGATGGACGATTGGGGCTACGACGGCCCCATGCTGCCCATTCTGGCATACCACGTAACCTATAACACCACCGTGCGCGTGCGCCTCCCAACCCTGGACGAGGCCGCCCACTTCGCCGAGCAGTGCGGTATCGCCGCCAGCGAAGTGGATGAATGGGTGGACGTAGCGATGGTTGATGGACTGGTCCAATACGGAGGCAAGTACTACGGGGATTGGACGGTGTTCCTGCACCGCCCTGATGACGCGCCTGGTACCGCGAACTGACGTCGCATGTCCCCAAGAAATGCGGCGCAGCCGGTTGCCGTTGGCGGCCGGCTGCGTCTAGACTGCAGGAGCACTTTGCGGAGTCATTCCGCTCCAACCTTTGTACTGGCACGACGGTCGCCGGTGCCGAGTTCGCCGTTCAGGCGACGCTGCGCGCGATACCCGTATTAAAGCACCGTCCTCGATATCGCCAAAGTTGTAGTTCTGCATGTCGTTGCGTGCGTCGCCTCCGGCGGACACGTCACGCTCTTCACACCCGGCTTCCGGGTGCCCACCAGCGGGATACCGTTTCCCGCCTTGGGATCGGTGCGTCTCGCATTTATCAGGAGATCATCATGTTCCCATGCAACGTTTCCAATATTGGTGTGCGCTGTGCTTTGCTCGGAGGAGGCGGGCTGCCGCGCCCGCGTACGCCGCGGCGTCCGTGCTGTCTGCTGCTGGCTGGATTCGCCGTGTTCGCTCCATCGCCGAGCCGGTCCAGTCGGAGCCGGCCGCGCGGCTGGCTGCGGGGCGCGGCGATCCGTCGTAGTCGCCTGGACGGCCGCATGTCGTCTTCGCTGTGTTGATGCACCCGGTCATATCCCAGCAAGTCCCAACCGTCCCGGCAGCCATGCCGGACGCCATTCCATCGTTATGAGAGGAGCTAGTCATGAATTTAGAACGCGAAAGAAAAGTGGCCGACCTTGATTCCTACGGCCCGGACCCACGCACCCGCATCAGTCTGTCGGTTCCGGTGTTCAAAGAGCTGATGGGCAAGAACGGTCTGGCATTCGGCCAGCTGGAGACGCCGCTGCTGGCGCGACTGGAGCAGCAGCAATGGCGGCAGTTGTACCGGATGGTGCAGCACCCGGCGGATTGCGTCGAGCTGCTCCGCCTGTTCGGCGCGGACCCTGAGCTGCGTGCCCAGGTGCCGGCGCTCTACCTGACCGCCACCATGAACGCGGGCCGCTTCATGCGCAAGCAACGCCGCTGGGCAGCCCTGGCCGACATGGTCAAGGCGCCATGGCGCTGGCTGATGGACCGGCGTTCCCCCTACGGCACTTCCAGTGATCAGGATCCTGCCCAGGACTTGCTGCTGAAGTTGATGGCCGATCCCGAACTTGCCGATCGGTTGGTGATGGGGGGGCTAGGAAGCAAGGGCACTCAGCCCAAGCGTGCGAGGTCGGCTGCCGGTGCCCGCAGGGCCGCGACCGCGCCCAGCGCCGCTGCCGGCGACGTGGTTGAAGCAACCGCGGCGGCATCTGCTACGGCGGCGGCTCCGTCCGGTGGTGGTGCATCAACGGCGGAAGCGGCGCCGCGCCAGGCCGATAGGCGCTGACGCGTAGACGGACCGGGGTAACCCGGCCCGTCATGCCGCCAGGATTTCCGCGACCACGTCGTCGATCAGCCAAAACAGGGCCCTCCGGCTGGTACTTGGCATTGGAAAGCGTCGTTTTGCCTGGTCCACATAGGAGGCCAGCTCGTCGATGGTCTTGATGGTAGGCGGGGTGCAATTGGTCACCTTGGCCAGCAGGGAAATCTCCCTGGGCGTCAGGCGGATAAATTGGTTGAGTCGCAACATGGTGTGATGCTCCAATTCGTGGGTCCGGATGTTGGGGACCATGAGCAGAATATACCTGTGGCGATTACGGTTCAAGTGTGGCCTGGCGATTTCTCAACAAACGCAACAATGCTGGCCGGCTTGTGGTGTATGTAGATAACTCATGCGCCGCGGCCGACCCAGGCCCCGGCGCGCTTGAAAGGAACGTTGATGATTGCAATGCAGGTGTGCGAGCGTGGCGAGGCCGCGTCGGAAAGCGCTGTGATAAGCAATGCGCTGGATATCTTGCGCCGGCGTGTGGTGCGTCCGGCTTCGGCGGTGCTCAGGGTGGATGAACTGGGTGACTATCTGCACCTGATGCTGGCAGCGGAAACACGGCGCGTGGTGTGCGTGGCCTGGTTGAACCGCCGCCGGCAGGTGTTGTGGTGCGGTCCGCTGTTTCATGGCGACGTCGATCATTGCTCGGTGTATCCGCGCGAGGTGGTGCGCGAAGCGTTGCGGCACAATGCCACGCAGGCGGTGCTGGCGTTCAGCGAGCCCACCGATCCCGAGCAGCCGGACGCAGCTGCCGTGGCGCAGTTCGCTGCCGTGCGCGATGCGCTGGGACTGCTAGGCATCGTGGTTCTCGATTGCCTGATGATCACTTCCAGCAAGCGGGTTTCGCTGGTCGATGAAGGACTGAGTTGCCTGTGATCAGGACGTGCGGCCGATCTGGTCGCCAAGCCAACCCCGCGTTCGCCACGATCGCGGGTTTTTTTATGCCTACGCCAAGTGCGCAACCACGGTGAACGCTGGGCGCAAGGGGGGGGAAGGTTGAGCGAGATCAATAGCCCGGCGCTGGTCAAACGGTGAACCAGCCTGGGGATGCCGTTTCCGCATCGTTGGTTTTGTAGTAGAACATGGCGGCGCAAACTAAATGGGGCAACGATACGCGCCGGCCGGCCGTTTGTGGCCGGTCTGGCGGTGCGACTCGGCGAGGCCGTGCTGCGCCCCGGAAGGCGGCGCTCCGTCATGGCCGGCAGGACGCAGCGCGGCGTCGACCTTGTATCCGGAACGACTGCGGAGGGCCGAAGCGAACCTAAAAAGCCGCAACCGTCAGGTGATGCCGCGTGTCGGCGGCATGGCCGCTAGCGCGGTGCTGGTGGAGATCGACAGTGCCGTCCGGGGTTCTTCCTCGCGTGCAGCGTTGTCTCGCCACGCCGTGTGCGCGGCGCCCGGATCGCCGGCGTTTTCAGGATATGGCGATGCACGCGAGCGCCCCGGCTTTGCGCCTGGTCGCCGCGGGAACGCACAACGCATGGCCGGTGCGCTGACGCGGCTCGGCATGCCGTGATCGCGCGGCCCGGCGCTGTGATGCGCGGCGCTCTGCCGACGTCTGGCCCGGTAAGGCTGCGCCTGTCCGCTTCAGCATGGTACGCCCGCCGATCGCAGCCGCGCGGAGTGTTGGTCTCCGACGCCGGCGACATGCTTGCGTTGTCTCCTTTGATGAGCCAGGGCGGATGCGCAGTTCCGCGCAGCGATGCAGTGGGCATACTCGGAGCCCCGCCGCCGGGCGGGGCTGGTAGCAGCCGAGGCGGGCTGCGTCCAGCCAATACCCGGTCCGAATCGGGGCCGGTATCAGAGTGTGTTCCCTGTCAGCGTTGACTATGCTGAACCCCTGTTTTTTCAATGGGCCCGCCCGCTTGAGCGGCTATCCATTGCCGCACCGGCCAGTCCGGAAGGGGAGATCGTCATGTTGCGCTATCTCGTGATTGTGCTGTTACTGCTACGTGCGGGCAGCGCGTGCGCGTGCTGGGATCGGGCGGGTCACCAGCACGGGATCGCGCCGCTGTTGCTCTACGCCGTCGCCCAGGCCGAATCGGGAGCCAACCCGCGCCTGGTGCACCACAACGACGGGCCGGGGGCCGGCACACGGGACATCGGCGCGATGCAGATTAACAGCGGAAACCTGCCGGCGTTGCGTGGTCGCGGCATCAATGAAGCACGCTTGCTGGACCTGTGCACCAATGTCGATGTTGGCGCCGGCATCCTGGCGGAGCGGATCCAGCGCTTCGGCCTGAGCTGGGAAGCCGTCGGCGCCTATAACGCCTCGTGCGTCAGGCTGACGGGCGACGCGTGCCGGCGCGCTCGCAGCGCCTATGCCTGGCGCGTCTACCGCCAACTGCAGCGCCTGCGCCGCGGCAGCGCCGTCCAACTCGCCGCGTACGCGGGGTCACAGCCCGCTACTGTGGCAGGCCCGCTGCTGCAAGTGAGCCTGCCATGAAACTCCTGCGCGTCGCCATGGGAGTGGCAGTTCTGGCCTGGCTGTTTTCGCTGGCTGGCTGTGCCCACCGTTCCGGCAAACCCGGTACCGAGCAAGCTACGGCAGCCGCGCCTCAGGGGCGTGCAGCGATCGGCCAGATGATCGTGGACGGTCAGCCCAAATTTGTCTTGTGCGGCGACGCGTGTCCGCAACGCACTCAAAAATACCTTGAAGACGCGCCCGCTGACCTGCCGGCACAGGCCGAGTCAACGTCTCCCCCGCCCTTGCCTACGGCTCCGGAGGACGCAGCTGAGCTCGCGCCCGATCTGCACTTGTATTTTCCGTTCAACTCGTCGCGGCTGTCGCCACAGGCCCTGAACCAGCTGGAAGCGTATGCGGCTCAGTTGGGCCGCGCCCGAGCGCTGCAGTTGCATGCCTGCGCCGACGGCGTGGGGGGACGGCGCGCCAACGCCAGCGTCGCCCACCAGAGGGCGCAGGCAGTGCGTCGCTGGCTGGCCGCCGCATTGCCGCGCCTGGCCGTGGTGGTGGTGACGAATCGCCATCCGGGCGAGTGCTATGTGGCGTCGAACCGCAGCGAAAACGGGCGCAGCTTGAACCGGCGTGTCGATCTGGGCGTGGCGTCGCCAGGGCTCGCACCCGAGCACACGACATCCATGCTGGCGACCCGTCAGGTTCGCCGCAAGTAGCAGTTGACCACGCGGCAGCCCCAGCATCGATCTGCCGTAGTTTGAAATGCAGCGATGAAGCATATAGAGCGAATGCCGCAACCGTGGGCTCGTGGACCTCCACCGGCGCCCCCGGCTGCGCCGCGGCCGGGGGCAGACAGGGATCGCCCCGAGCTGACTTACTACGATTATTCGAAAGGAAAACACTATGAACGCAATCGCAATCCGCGCCGGCCGCAGTGCCGCGCCTGCCACTGGCGGCATCAGTCGCCGCGCCATTGGCGTCTTTGTCACCCTGCTGCTGTCGTTGGCGGCGGTCGTGCCCTCGTTCGCAATCGACTTCACCACGCTGGCTTCGATGGGCGGGCCGCTGGGTACCGCGCTGTCCACACTGGCCGGCATGGAAACCGGCGTTAAGGCCATCATCGGCTTCATCGGCTTCGTCGTTGCGCTGATTTCGCTGGCTGCCCTGCGCAATCTGAGTCCGGTGCTGTTCTTTGTCGGCCTGGCGATCTTCGGCGGCGTGGGGCTGGCGATCGCCGGCGCCATCATGGGCGTGGACGTCGGCACGCTGGCATCGATGTAAGCGGCCCACCGGTCAGGGGAGAACAGCGATGAGTGCGGATGGTTATACACCGGGGCGCCTGGACGACCAGTGGAAGCTGGGATTCTGGGACATCGATGTGGCGTTGCCTGTGTTGATCGGGATCTTCCTTGGCTGGCTTTCTGGCAGCAAGACGGGCTTTTGTTGCCTGCTGGGCGGCTCGATGCTGGTATCGCGTTGGCTGGCCCGCAAGAAAGGGGACAAGCACAGTGCGTTTATTTTGCACTGGTTGTTCTGGAACCTGCCCCCGACCCCGATGACGTACTTGACATGCAGCCCACCGTCGGCGCTGCGGCGCATGGTGGGCTGAGGAGGCGAGCATGAATCCCGACCAGTTGACCCGCGATATGCGCGAGCTGCGGCTGCGGGCCGCGCGCCTTGGCATTTTGAGCCTGGTGCTGGCGGTGGCGGTACTGGTGTTGGGCTTGGTGGTCCTGCGCACGCTTGGGATGCAGCGCACCGTCGTGACGCCGCCGACGGTGTCGCGCGAGTTCTGGGTCAGCCACGACCGGGTCAGCGCCGACTACCTGCAGATGATGGCCGAATTCGTTTGCGGCCTGGTACTCGATGTGACGCCAGAGTCGGTGAGCTGGAAGAAGAAGGCATTGTTGCCGCTGGTGGCGCCCGAGAGCAGCGCCGGGTTCTCGATGCGGATGGACCGCGAAGCCGAGCGGCTGAAAAAGATGAATGGTTCGACCTATTTCAGCGCCCAGACCTACGACGCCGACGAGGACGCGCAAAGCGTGCGGGCGACCGGCATTTTGCACACCCAAATCAACGGCCATGAGACGACGCCGCGGCAGGTCACCTACCTGATCGAGTTCGACTACCGCGGCGGGCGCGAGCACCTGGCTCGCTTTTCCGAGGAGGAAGCACATGAAAAGCGTTAGAGATTGCCTGCTGCCGGCACTGCTGGCCGGTGGCGCGGCGGCGGCATACGCCGCCGGGGGGCCGCAGACACTCGATGTCAGCGACGGCGTCACCGTCGAAGCCAGGATTTCCAGCCAGGGACCGACCAGGATCAGGGTGGAGGGAGCGCGCATCCAGGATGTGATCGGGAACGTCTACGCCAGCAGCTGCAGCGCGCGGCAGAATGATCCGTCCGGACTGGCCGCCGCGCAGAACAACGCGGCCATCAACCCCGGCGGGGAATTCATCCTGGGCTGCGACGCGGCCAAGGGGGAGGTCTACCTGCGGCCTGTGGCGGCGGGCGCGAAACCGATCAGTCTGTTTATTGCCACCGACCGCGCCACCTACACCATGCTGCTGACCCGCACGGACAGCGCTGCCGAGACCATCGTGCTGCGCGACAAGGACCAGCCGCCCCGCCCGGCGCGCGGATCGCAGTCCGCTGCGCGCGGCGGCGACTACGTGCGCGGCCTGAAGGCCATGCTGCTGGCCCTGGCGGCGGCCGAACTGCCGGACGCCGTCAGCGAGCGCCGCCTGCAGGAGCCGCAGCAGTTGTGGCGGGGCGCGGGCCTGGTGCTCGAGCGCACGCTGTCAGGCTACGACTTGGCGGGCGACCACTATACGCTGACCAACCTGGGGCCGGCGCCGATGGTGTTGGCCGAGCAGGAATTCGACCGCGACGATGTGCTCGCTGTGTCGATCGAATCGCTGACCTTGCGCCCAGGCGAGAGCACCTCGGTATTCATCATCCGCAGCGGGAGCCAACCATGACAATGCGTTCACGCCTATCCGAGTCGGTGGCGCGCCTGCCGGTGAAGCATCGCCAGTATCTGCTGGCGGCCCTGTTGTGCTGCGTCGGCGTCGGCGCGCTGTATGTCACGATCTGGCTGGGTACGCCTGCCAGGACCGAGCGTGGTGCCTCCGCGCCGCGCAAGAGTGCGCGCGGCCACAGCGTGGCCAAGGTGCTGGCGCCCGGCTCGATCAGTCCGGAAGAGGAGTGGCTGGGAACGGCGGGCCGCAAGCTGGATCAGTTCGAGACTGAACGTCAGGACCAGGAGCGGCGCAACACCGAGAACAAGGCATTCCAGGCCCAGGTGCTACAGCACTTCGCCGAGCTGGACAGGAAACAGGCCGAACAGGCGCAGAAGCTGGCGCAAGGTGGGGCGGCGCCACCTGCGCCGCCGTCACCTGCCCAGCCGCCCAGCCGCCCAGTGTCCACGCCTGCGCGGCCAGGCGGCTTCTCGATGCCGCCGGGCGCCCCGCCCGGCGCCGGCGGCGAGGACGGCGGCGGCCCCGGCGCAAACACCACACCGGTCGGCATCCAGCCGAACCTGACCAGGATAGCGGTGCCGGCCCCGGCGCCGGCGCCGGCCACCAGGAACGACAACGGCAAGGGCGAGCCGGTGCGCAGCTACCTGCCGGTCAGCTTTGCGCACGGCGTATTGCTCGGCGGGGTCGATGCGCCGACCGGCGGCCAATCGCAATCGAACCCCTTGCCGGTGATGATACGGCTGACCGACAACGCGGTGCTGCCGAACCGCTACCGCGCCCAGGTCAAGGAATGCCTGGTGGTGGCCTCGGTCTACGGCGACATCAGCTCGGAGCGGGCGTATGGCCGCACCGTCAACCTGTCCTGCATACGCCATGACGGGACGGCGCTGGAGGTTCCGATCAAGGGCAACCTGTATGGCGAGGACGGCAAGCTGGGCTTGCGGGGCAGGCTGGTGTCCAAGCAGGGCCAGCTGCTCGCCAATGCGCTGCGGGCCGGCATTGTCGGCGGCATCGGGCAGGGCTTTTCACAAAGCGGCACCACGTTCAGCAGCTCGCCCCTGGGCAGCGTGGCGACGCAGGGCGGAAGCGAAGCGGAATTGATGAAGCGCGGCGTGGCCAGCGGCGTCGGAAGAGCGTTGGACAACCTGGCGAACTACTACATTCGTCTGGCCGAACAGACGTTTCCCGTGATTGAGATCGATGGCGCGCGCGCCGTCGATGTTGCGTTGACCCAGGGCGTGCGGCTGGAAATGGATGCCGGCATCGATGGGGACGGCACCCCGGACGTACCGGAAGACCGGAGGGATACGTATGCAAAATAATAAGGCAAGGTTGACGGCTCTGATCGTGGGCGCACTGCTGTCGGGCGCCAATGCATGGGCGCGCCCCGAAGCGCAGCCGGAACAACAACTGCTGGCCCGCCTGCGCCGGCTCTACCCGGGTACGGTGTTCGACGCCGTGGCGCGCACGGCGATCCCTGACTGGTACCAGGTCACTATGGGCGCCAACACCGCCTACGTCCATCCGCGCCATTTGCGCTACCTGGTGTTCGGCACGCTGTTCGACGCCGATGCTCTGGCAGGAAGGCACAGCCACGCCGATGGTCGGGCCGGCGCCGACATCCCGGTGCTGCTGCCGCGCCTTGAGCAATTGCCCTTGGCAGACGCCGTCCTCACGCGCGGCGACGGCAGCGGACGGCGCATGGTGGTGTTCAGCGACCCCGCATGTCCGTATTGCCGTCAGCTGGAGCACATCCTCGACGACGTGAAGGACGTCAGCGTTTACACCTTCATGGTGCCGTTCCTGGGCCGCGAACTGTCCCATGCGATCTGGTGCTCGGCCGATCGGGCGGCGGCCTGGCGCCGTGCCCTGGCCGGTGAAAACGTCGCCGAACCTGCCGGCAGCGATGGCTGCAGCGATCCGCTCGAGCGCAATCTGGCGCTGGCGCGGCGCCTGCGTGTACAGGGAACCCCGACCTTGCTGTTCGGGGCCGGTGTGCGGCTCGACGGTGTCGCCGGCGGCGCGGAATTGGAGGCGGCGCTGCAGCGCGCCGCGCAGGAGGAGAGCGATCATGAAACCAAGCGTTAGTAGCGTCGGCGCCACGGCGCTCGTGCTGCTGGCAGGTTGCGGCGACCTGTCCGGACTCGGTGGCAGCGACCACTATGCGTGCAAGGCGCCGGAGGGCGTGCGCTGCGACTCGCTGGCCGGCAACTATGCGAACTCGCTGCACAACAACCTTCCCAGCCAGACCGCGGCCCGTAGCGGACCCGCGCCCGCGTCGCCCCAGCGCCGGCCGCCAGCAGCGGCGTCGTTGCTGGCGCCGCTCGCCGGCGAGCCAGGTGCCGTGCGCGCGCTGCGTTCCGATGAGCGTCTGCTGCGCCTGTGGATCAAGCGCTGGCGCGACCGGGACAATGACCTCTACGATGAGTCCTACCTGTATATGAAGGTCGAGAGCGGCCATTGGTTGATCGACGCAGCGCAGGAGCGCAGCGCGCAGCCCTACCGAGTCCTGCGCGCACCGCGGGGAAACGCCCCTGCCACAGTGCCGGCGACCGCGGTGACGACGCTGCCCGGGCCGGTCATGCCGCCCGCACTGCCTCCCCAGCTGCCGGGGGACATCAACGGCGCGCCGCCCCTGGCGCCGGAGCTGCCGGAGCCGCCGGCGCCGATGCTGCCGCCGGCGGCGACGCCTGGCCGCTGAAGCCTGCGTGGGAGAACCTGATGATATCGGCCAAGGAAGGCTTGCTGCACGCATTCGGGCTGCCGGAATGGATAGGCAGCATCCTGCGTACCGACGACAGCGAGGAATCGCCGCGCGACCGCTTTGCCAGCTGGCTGCCCTATCTCGCCTACGCGAAGGAGCATAAGGTATTCATCAATCGCGGCAGTCTCGGTGTGATGTTGGAAGTAATGCCTCAGTCCGGGGCCGACGAGCGCATGGTCGAGATCCTGATGTCGCTGTACTCGGCGTTCCCCGCATTGAGCGGGGTGCAGATCCAGTTGCTAGGGTCGCCGCACCTGGGCGAGATGCTGAGGCGCTATGCGTGCCAGCGCTGGGAGGACCACGACCAGATTGAAAAGTCCTTCGACTATGGACGGCCGGTGCGCAATGAAAATCTATACCGCCAACTGGCCCGCCAGCGCGTCGCCTACCTGCTGGACGCAGCGCAGCGCTCGCTGACCAGCGGCTTCCACTACACGGTGCGCGACTACCGCACCATGGTCAGTATCACCATGCCGGGCAGCGCGGACGACATCGGCAAACTTGAGCAGCTGCTGGTGGCCAGGGAGACGTTCTCATCGACCCTCAATGCGGCGCTGTATCCCAACAAGGTGTGCGACGCCGGCGACCTGATCAACTGGTGCGCGCTGTTCACCAATCCCGACAGGCTGCTGGTGCCGACCCAGTATTACCGGAACTATGACGACGGCCGTGAAGTGCGCGACCAGATTGTCGATTTCGACACCGTCCAGGATGCCACCGCGCGCGGCCTGATGCTGGGCAAGCTGGATTCGCCGCTGGAACTGGAGGCGCGCTTCATGTCGGTCAAGTCGTATCCGGCCGAGAACTACCTGTGGCAGATGGGCGCCTTGATCGGGGACCAGATGCAACCGGCGCTGCAGTACGCCAGCCCGTTCCTGCTGACCATGGGCCTGTTCATGCTCGATCCGATCAGCATCAGGTCAGCCGTGACCGCCAACCACGTGCGCGCGACCCAGAACGCGGAAAGCAAGATGGCGCGGGTGATGCCGGATGTGCAGCGCAAACTGGAGGACTGGAAGGCCATGGCGCAGGCGCTGGACGCGGGCCGCTCGATGGTGTCGATGTACCACCAGCTGGCCATCTTTGCCCCGCCCGATCGCGTGGCCCAGTGCTGCGATGCCGCCCGGGCGATCTGGCGTGCGCGCGGCTTCGAGCTGAACGCCGACGTCTATATGGCGCGCCAGGCCTTGCTGGCCAGCCTGCCGATGACACTGACGCCGCCCTTCCACCAGGACCTCAAGCGCATGCGCCGGGTTACCCGCAAGAGCTCCGCCAACGCAGTCCACCTTGCGCCGATGATTGCCGAATGGCGCGGCACGCGCACGCCCACCTTGCAAATGGCAGGACGGCGCGGCCAGCTGATGCAGTTGGACCTGTACGACAATGAACTCGGCAACCCCAGCTTTGCAGTCATCGGCGCGCCCGGTTCCGGCAAGTCGGTGCTGCTCAACGAGATCGCCTGGTCGTACCGCGCGGTGGGCGCCAAGGTCATGATGCTGGAACTGGGCCGCTCGTTCGAAAAACTGTGCCGCAAGGCCAAGGGCACGCACGTCGAGTTCGGGCCCACCTGCGACATCAACATCAACCCGTTCACCAAAGTCCAGGACATCAACGAAGACATCGACATGCTGGTGCCGGCCGTGGCAAAGATGTGCGCGTCGCACGGCACGCTGGACGAGCTGCAGTACAAGGCGATATCGGCGGTGATCCTGAAGCTCTGGCAGCAGTATGGCCAGGACCTCACCGTCACGGGCCTGCGCGACGCCTTCCTGACCGGAACGATCAAGGAATTCAACATACGCAACGACCGCCGCATCCGCGACCTGGGTGTGATGCTCAATCCCTATTCGAAGGGCGGCCAGTACGAGAAATACTTCGAGGGCAAGAACAACATCGACCTCGGCAACGACTTTATCGTGATCGAGAACGAGCAGCTCAAGCGCAAGCCCGACCTGCACGAAGTCGTCAACATCCTGCTGCTGTACCAGATCACCGGCGAGATGTATTTGAGCCGCAACCGCAAGAAGCTGTTCATGATCGATGAGCTCAAGCAGTTGATCGCCCAGACCGGCAGCAACGACACCATCATGCTCGCAGTGGTCGAGGAGGCGGCGCGCCGGGCCCGCAAGTATGGCGGAGCGTTGGGCACCGCCACCCAGGGCGCGGACGACTACTACAGCTCGGTGCAGATGGAGGCAGCGTTCAACTGCTGCGATTGGGTCTTCATGATGCGCCAGAAGGCGGAATCGATTGAGCTGCTGGAGCGCAAAGGGCGGTTGAGTATGGACGCCGGCAAGAAGCGCCTGCTGGGCTCGCTAAGGACAGAGCCCGGCGTGTATTCGGAAACCTATATAAGTTCGCCAGTCGGCGAAGGCATCGGCCGCCTGCTGCTCGATCCTGCCACGCTGCTGCTGTTTTCGAACAAACTCGAGGACAACGAACCACTCGACCGGTTGCGCGCACAGGGCCACAGCATTGACGACGCGATCAAGATTTTGCTGCATCAAAGGGGGTTGGCATGAAGAGCTACGGAGTGCATATGCTGTTGTCGCTGCTGGCGGCGGCCGGCTGCACCGCAGCCTACGACCACTGGTGGATCCGGCCGCAACTGCGGATCGGGGTGGTCGACGTGGCCACGGTCTACCACGAGAAGGAGGAGCAGTTCCGTCGCCTCGCGGCAGCCGGCGCGGCCGACCGCGGCGCGGATAGGGCCATGCTGATGGCCAGGCGGTTTGCCCAGCGCTTGCCGGCTGCGCTGGACGAACTGCCGGGCGAGTGCGGTTGCCTGGTGTACGACAAGTCGGTGCTGATGGGCGATGTGCCCAGCGCGCTCGACCTGACCGAGCGGCTGCGGGAAAAGGTGAAGTAGATGTGGCACGGCTGGCTAGCTCACCTACGGCAACGGCGCTGCAGCTATGTGTTGCTGGTGATGGCGTGGATCGCCATGATGTCGCGCGTGTTCGGTGTGCCCGTGCCATGGTGTCCACTGATGGTCAATGTCACGCCCAGCCTGCCTTATACACTGGCGTTGTTCGACTACTGGCACGGACCCTACCGTCGGGGCGACTATGTGGTGTATCGGTTCGACGGCGTCGTGTGCAAGCAATTTCCGGTGCTGCGCGGGCAACTGCTGTTCAAGCGCGTGGTTGGTGTCGGCGGCGACCGTATCAGCGTGCGGCAGCGTACAGTTTTGGTCAACGGCGCGGAGGTTGGCACCGCGTTGCGTCTGGCGCCCCGCGGTGTGGCCCTTGAGCCTATCGCCGCAGGGCAGATACCCGACGGAAGCTTCTATGTCCAGGGCACCAGTCCGGACAGTTTTGACTCGCGCTATCGCCAGAGCGGCCTGGTGCGGGCCGAACAGATCATAGGCGCGGTGGTACCGCTGTTCTAGCAGGAGGCAGTGATGTTGAGACGATGGCTGGACAAGGCAATGGCAGGCGGACTGGATACCGCGCTGCTGGGGTTGTCGTTGGCTGCCGCGCTGGCGCTGAGCCAGGTCCAGGCGCGGATTCTGGAGCCGATCGGGCCGGTGCGTCCGTTGGCCGAGCCCGACCTGCTGGAGCAGATACAGCAGCGCCTGGCCGAAAAGGCTCGCAGCGGTGAGCTGGCGGCATTGCAGCAGCAAGCGTCGCAGGCGACCTTGGCGGCGCTGCGGACCCCGGCGCCCGTCGCCGGGCTGGTCACAGACAGTAAGGCGCACACCAGTTATGTCGACCCCAGCTATGTGCTGGAGCGCGACATCGTCGACGCTGGTGGGCAGATCCTGTTCGGCAGGGGCATGCGGGTCAATCCGCTCGACGCCCTGGCCATGCCCGGCCAGTTGTTGTTCTTCGACGCGCGCGACGCCCGCCAGTTGAAGCTGGCGGCCACCCTGCTGGCGCACAACGATCATCCCATCAAGCCGGTGCTGGTCGGCGGGTCCCCAATGGAACTGAGCCGCCTGTGGCGGCGCCCTGTGTATTTTGACCAGACCGGCGCGCTGGCGAAGAAGCTGCACATCGTCCAGGTGCCGGCCATGGTGACGCAGGATGGCAAGCGCTTGCGCATTGACGCCTATGGGGTGCAACCATGAAACGGCTCTGGATGCTGGTCGTGGCGTTGCTGGCATGGGGCGGAGGCGCGCAGGGCGCCGGCCTGTCGACCTGCGTCGGCCGCATGCCCAACCTGATCGCCGATATCTGCTGGAGCTGCATGATGCCGATCTCGCTGGGGCCGGGACGGTTGATGGACGTGCGCAACCAGGAGGACAACGGCAGCAACCCATCCAATCCGGTATGCAGCTGCGTGGTCAAGCCCACCATCGGCCTGTCCACCGGCTTCTGGGAGCCCGCGCGCATCGTCGAGGTAGTGCGCAGACCGTACTGCCTGGTATCGCTGGGCGGGATCGACGTCGATCCCGGCATACCCGCGCCCGAGGCCGGGCGCAGCGCCGGTGTCAGCGGCGTGACCAGCGAGCAGTTCTACCAAGCGCACTACTACACCACCACGGTGGCGCAGTTGCTGTCGGTGCTGATGGACAGTCCCTGCATGGAAAAGGGCACGTTTGACCTGGCGTACATGACAGAACTCGATCCGCTTTGGAACGACGACATGCTGACGGCGATCCTGTCGCCGGAGTCGTTGTTGTTCGCCAATCCGATCGCGGTTGCGGCCTGTGCAGCCGACTGCGTGGCCGCAACCGCCGGCTTCGGATCGAGCAAGCTGTTCTGGTGCGCCGGCTGTCAGGGGAGCCTGTATCCGCTCAACGGGCATGCGGGCAGCGCCGGTGGAGGCATACGCGGCGCCGAGCTGATGGTGCAGCGCCTGATGGCCAAGCTGCACCGCTGCCTGGTGGCGTGGGGGTGGGAAGGGGAGGCGGCACTGTGCGGTCCCTACCTGATGCCCGAGATGGACAAGCAGGCGTACAAGGTGCAGCTGCTGTATCCGACGCCGCAGACCTACGGCGGCGTTGGAGGCCGCTGTTGCCAGCCATTCGGACGCTCGACCGTGCTATGGGGGGCCGGGCGCGAGTACCCGGTCGTGGGTGAAGACTTTACCTTCCTGCTGTTCAGGAAAAGGAACTGCTGTGCCGGAATATAACTTGACACGCGCCCTGTTAGTCGCAGGCCTGATATGCGGCCATGCCGGCATGGTAGCGGCCGCTGCGCCAGAGCGCGCGGTCGCGGCAGCACCGGCTCCGATGCCAGATCGGTTGCCGATCCCGGCTGCGGGCGCGGGCATGGTGGATCTGGAATCGCTGGCGCGGCAGCGCGACCGTGCCGGCGCGGCGCCTGGGCCGGCCCTGATGGTGTTCATCAGTTTCTCTTTGCCGGACGCCACGTTGCAGCGACTGGTCGAGCAGGCCGAAATCAGCGGCGCGGTGCTGCTGTTGCGGGGCCTCGAGCAGCAATCGCTGCTGCGGACCACCGAGCACGCGCGCCGGTTGATAGGCCGGCATCAGGTCGCATGGCAGATCGATCCCCGCGCGTTCCGGCAGTACGCCGTGCAACAGGCGCCCACCTTCGTGTTGGCGCGCTCCGGCGCCGGCAGTGGTTGCGGCGCGCTGCAGTGCGCCGCCGCCGCAGACTACCTGGCCGTGGCCGGCGACGTCAGCCTCGACTACGCGCTCGAGCACATGGCGGGCGCCGCGCCCGAGTATGCCGGTCTGGCCGGCCAGTATCTTGCCCGGATGCGGAGGCAGCGATGAAGCCGAGGATGGTGTGGTACACCTTGTGGTGCTTCAACTGGGCGCTGTGTGCGTCGGCCTATGGCCAGGCGCCCACGCCCATGCCCGAAGGCGTGGCCGCCAACGCTGCGATTGCGGCGATGATCAACCAGCCGACCGCGAGCACGGTGGTGCCCGGATATACCACCAATCCGCCCGAGCTGAGCCTGGCCGGCAAGGATCTGAAGGCGGCGGCCGCGCTGCGCCTGAACGCTTGCCTGGCCGCGCCAGCCGATCCGGTGTGCACCGGCCAGGTCGCGGCCACCAACGCAGCCGCTACGCCGCGCATCCCGTCGAGCGAGGTCGCCGCAATTGCGGCGGCGGCGCAGGCGATCGCGCGCGATCCGCTCAGTAGCCATGCGGCGATCGGCGAGTTTTACAGTGGCTGCAATGCACACGGTTGCCCGCCCAGCGGCACCTTTTGTTTCGGCGAATCCTGCTTCGACACCAAGGCTGTGGCCGATACGGATTTTGCCCAGACCATGAGCTTCATGGAGGCGGCCCGCGAGGCCGGGGTGTATCTGGACCCGGATCGCATCACCGTGTTCAACGGCGCGGGCGACTCCTGCCGCATGCGCGCGTTGAAGAACTGCTGCGGCACCGACGGCGCCGGCGTCAAGATGAGCAACGGCGGCGTATTCGGCTCGGGTTCCGTCCTGGTATACGACGTGCTGATGAATTCGGGCAACCGGGAATTCCTGTACCAGGGGGTGAAGGCCATGTTGACGGCGGACAGTTACGGCGGAACCTTCACCTCGTTTGGCGTCACTTTCGCTTCCGGCGGCACCGCGCTGCCATCCGGTTCCGTGTTGCTGACCAGCGGCGACAACTTCGCGGTTGCGTTCGATCCCTGGAGCCTGGCCATCATGGTGATCATCATGGTGGTGACCAACCTGCTCAGCTGCAGCCAGGCGGAGGCCAAGATGGCCCTGCAGGAAGGCGCCAAGCTGTGCCACAGCATCGGCACTTTTTGCTCCCACTGCCTGTTCCGCAATCCGTTCGGAGGGGGCTGCGCCGTGTGCGACACCTACTCCACCGGGAAATGCTGCTTCAACTCGATGTTGTCTCGGATTATCAACGAGCAAGGTAGGGCGCAGCTGGGCAAGGGTTGGGGTAGCGGGGACAGCCCGCAGTGCACGGGATTCACGGTGGCGCAGCTGCTGCGCCTGGACTTTTCGCGCATGGATCTGAGTGAATTCTATGCGTCGCTGGCGCCGAAAATCCCCGATGCCGGCAAGATCATCGACAGCGCGGTCAAGGCCGCGCCGAAGTGCTACGCAGGAGCGGGAAAATGCTGAGTTCAATGATGCAGCGCGCCTGGCGCGCTCTGGCGGGCGGGGTGTTGTTGCTGGCGGGGAGCTGCGCCGCTGGGCAGTCCCAGCGCGTGGTCGTGGCGGACCTGCGCCCGTTGATGCTGGCGGCGCTCGATAGTGCTGACGGCACGGCCCTGGGCGAAATCAGGGGCGATCTGTACCGCGCCGTGGCCGGACCGCTAGGCTTGTCCACCCCGCTGTTGCTGGACATTCGCACGCTGCTGCGCTACCGGCAGCCAGGGTGTGCGCGGCTGCTGCTGCACTTCCATCAGGAAGGGGTGCGCGCTTCGCTCGGCCAGGCGGCCGGGCCGCGCGCCATGGACGCCACGATTAACTACTGCCGCGACGGAAGGCCACCGGCGGCGTTGACACCAGCGGAGGGGCCATGAAGCCGATGCGATGGTTTACCGCAAGCGCCTGCGCCTTGTGGTGCGTGCTGGCCTGTGCCGGGTCGGGCGGCGAGGAAGACGCACAGCGCCGAGGGTGGCACTTCTACCAGGATCCTCCGCAGGAAGAGCCGGCGTCGCCGCCGGCGCCTCCGCGCAGCGCACCCGTGCCCGATGGTGCGGCCGAACTGGCCCAGTTCGACAGGTTGCAGAAGGAGCTGCAGCGCGCACGTGCCGTCGCGATCATGAAGCCGACCGAAGACAACGTGCGGCGCTATATGAATTATGAAGCGCTGGTGATGGGCAAGGCGTCGCAGTTCGCGGAGGTGACGCGGCGAGTGGCCTGGGCCGCGCCCGATCTGGATCCGACCACCCAGGGGCGGCCGGTGACGGCGGTGGCGGCGCAGGTCTACGACCGGGTGCAGGCACAGGGCCGCAGCGCCGCGCTGACGCGGCTGGGCCACGACCACGTGCTGCTGTTCTTCTTTCGCGGCGATTGCCCGTATTGCCATGCTTATGGGCCGACCCTGAAGCGCTTCGAAGCGACCTATGGCGTCAGGGTGGTGCCCGTAAGCCTGGACGGCGGCGGCCTGCCCGAGTTCCCGTCGGCCCGGACGGATAACGGCATCGCCGCGCGGCTCGGTGTGCGGCAGGTTCCCTCGGTGTTCCTGGCCCAACCCTTCAGCGGCTTGATTACCCCCATGGGGGTGGGCGTGCTATCGGTGAGCGAGCTGGCGGAACGGATGGTGTCGGTGGCGGGCAGCGAGCGGGAGGCGGCCTACGGCGGAGTCCGTACGGAGCCGTTGAATTGAGGGAGGCGATATGAAGCTGTACTGGAATGATGGAACTCGCCGGACGGCGGCTGCGCTGCTGTTGGCCTTGTATGCTCCGATGGTGGGGGCCGGCAACCTCGATGCCGAGATCAACAGCATGTTCAACAATCTGGGCGCGGTCGGCAATTACACTGCGCCGGGAGCGTTCCACGGCCAGGCCATGAATACGTTTTCCGGCGGCAGCCTGTCGGTACGCATTCCGAACAAGCGTTACCAGCTAACTGCGATTGCATACCCCTATGTGCGCGCCTCGTGCAGCGGCATCGACGCTTACGGCGGCGCCTTCTCTCTGATCAGCGGCAGCCAGTTGAAGGATATGTTGAAAAAAGTGACCAGCGCTTTGCCGGCCGTGGCGTTTCAACTGGCGCTGGAAGCGGTCACGCCGATGTTCGGCAGCTTGACCAAGCACTTCCAGATGCTGCAGCAGTTTGCTTCGAACAGTTCGAGATCGAGCTGCGAACTGGCCACCTCGCTGGTCGGCAGCGCCGCCGACATGGTGGGCTACCAGTCGGACAAGGCGTGCCGCGCCATCGCGCAAGACCTTGGGCTGGCCAGCGACGCCACCGAGGCGGAGTCGCAGTGCACGACCGACAAGGCCAGCATCCTGAACCAGGGAAAGACCAGTGCGGTGCAGGCGATCAAGAGCCAGGTGCCCTTCGTTGGCAACCTGGTATGGGAAGGCCTGGCCAACGTGCCGGTGGCGTCGGGCGGGCTGGACGACGAGGAAAAGCAGCTGATCATGAATATGGTCGGGACCGTGATCTACCATCCGGTGGAGGACGGGAAGGACGCCGAGCGTCTCGACGCGCGGCTGACCAGCATCAACCAGATACTGCACGGCGACGATAGCGCGTCCGGCGCCCCGCCGACTATCGAGATGTGGCGTTGCGACGAAACCGTGCACTGCGCGAATCCGCGACTGCAGGTCGTCCCGTTCACGCCCATCACGGCCAAGGTGCGCGGTTTCATGCAATCCTTGCTGGACCACCTGCGCACCCGCACCCCCATACCGAACGACTCCCCGGAAGTCGGATTCGTGAATATCTCCGGTGAGCCGGTGTACCGCATGCTCAGCATTGCCAGCACCTCGCCCGATGATTCGGTGGCGCTAAGCCTGATGGACACCTACCAGGAAGTGTTGGCCGCAGACTATGGCTTCCAGCTGCTCAGGCGGGAGCTGGCGGTCGGCCTGATCGCGCTGGACAAGAAGAGCTATCTGAACCCCATACAGGCGGACGACGCCAGAGCATTGCAGCAGCGCATCAGCGCCCTGGTCGCCGGTTTGCAGCAGGAAAAAACAGCGCAGTACGCGATCATCCAGACCGTCGATACGATGAGCACGCGCCTTGAGTCGCTGAGCCGTCAGATGCGGCGCAATGTACCCGACCGCATCGGCGCCATGCTCGGCCGCGCAGCCTGGTTGCAGCGTTAGGGTGCTGCGATGTCGATGCCGCTTGAAGTCTACTGCTACGGCAACGGCGCCAGCCTCGCCGGCGTTTTCAACGCGATCGCCATGGTCAGCGGCGCGGGGAACTTTGCCATAGCAGTCGGTTTCGTGCTGGTGTGCGGCTTCATTATCGCCATGCTGGCCTACGCACTCGCGCCGCAGCGCCTGGCAGGATGGCAGTGGCTGGCGAGCATGACGTTGGTGCTGACGGTGCTGTTCGTGCCCAAGCAGGAGGTCGCGATCATTGAGATAGGTGGCGTGGACCCACCTCGCATCGTAGACCACGTACCCTTGGGGGTGGCCTCGCTGTCTAGCATGATCAGCACGCTGTTTCACGCGCTGACCGACTTGATCGAGACCTCCTTCCAGACCATACCTATTTCTGGAGGGGTGCTGCCAGCCGAATTGTCCTATCAAAAAAATGGCCTGATGTTCGGCAGCCGGGTGGTCACCGCCGTCAACGCCGTCAAGTTCAGCGATCCGGTATTCCGAGCCGACCTGCTGAACTTCATTATCGATTGCACCGCGCCCGACCTGGCCATGCCGGTATCGGCCGGAGGCCTGGATCCCAAGGCCTTCGCCCAGGCGACCGATGTCTGGGCGATGATGGCGTCACCGAACCCGGCCCGCTTCACGTCGATCACCACCAACACCGGCCCGGTGCTGAAAACCTGCCCGGATGCTTACGCGATACTGAATACAGCGATGCCCGGCCACCAGACAACGTTGCTGGCCTGGTTGGCCCAAAAGCTGCACCCGACCACCGCCGGCGGCGCGACTGCGGCCGATATGAGCGACGAGGTACAGCAGGCCTACCTGAGAGCCGGGCTGGCGACGGCCTCCGATGACGCCCAGAAAATTGTTCTGCAGGCCGCGATGATCAACGCGATCGGCGATGCGGCGCAACTCGACTCGGCCCACAGCGGCGACACGTCCGCCGTGTTGATCGGGTTGGGCGAGGCCCAGGCGCTGCGCCAGACCAATATGACGTGGCAGGCGTACGCCAAGGTCGCTGAGCAGGCACTACCTGTGGTGCGCAACGTAATCGAGGCCATGCTGTACGCGATGTTTCCCATCGTCGTACTGCTGTTGATGTTGACCTACGGCCGCGAAACGGCCCGGGCTGTCGGCAACTATGCCGAGATCATGATCTGGATCCAGTTGTGGCCGCCGTTGTATGCAATCCTGAACTACATCAGCTCCATCTACGCGCAGCAGGATCTGCTCTCGTCCGCCTACGTCGCCTCCGGGATTTATGGGCTAACCTTGCAAAGCAAGGCGATCGTCGACAGCACCAGCCTGTCGGGGCAGGCCGTGGTCGGCTACCTCACCGTCTCGATTCCCTTTCTGGCCTGGTCCTTGCTGAAGCGAATGGAAACCTTCGGCACGGCCGTTGCGGGCGGCCTCACCGCCCTGCAGGGCACCCTCAGCTCGACGGTCGGTGCGGCTGCCGCGGGCAACGCGTCCCTGGGCAATCTTACGCTGGGCCAGGTCAACGCCTCGCCGTCGATGAGTTCTCCGTTCTTTACGCGCAACCAGGACCACGCCAGCGGCGATACCACGACCAGGAACGTGCTGAGCGGGCGCGAATCCATCAGCAGGCTGATGAACCAGGGGGCGGGCGAGATCAAGATCGCGCACAGGGTAAGCAGCCAGGAAGCGACCGATGCCAAGAGGTCGACCCTAGCGGCGGAGCAAAGAATGCAGAGCGATCGCAGCGCTGTGTCGACCGCACGGGTCGAGGCGTTGACCTGGCTGAGCCATCACGGTGGCGGTGTACGAAACAACGATGGCGTCAGCACCGATCAGACCCAGAGTGTCCTGACCAGCCTTGCCGATGTACGCGGCATAGCTGAGCAGCACGCCAAGGACTGGAATATCAGCACCGATGAAGGCGTTCAGCTATTGCTCAAGTCCGGCGTCGAGGGCGGTGCCTCCCTCGGGATGATCATGGGGGCGGTCAAGGCCGCCGGACTACCCAAGCCGATCCAGAAGCTCGCCAACGCGATCGACGTCGGGGTAAAGGGTGAAGCCAGCGGCGGCTACAGCTGGAAAGGCGGGATGACGGAGTCCCAAAAGCAGGCGCTCGCCACGTTGAACCAGGATGAACTGCGCAAGGTGGGCCAAGTGGGTAAGGCCGTCAGGGAGCAGAACGGATGGGAACGTTTGCTGCAATCCGACACCCAATCGGGGAAGGACATTGCCGCGCGCTTGCAGCGCGCCGAGAGTGCAGAAAAGGCGTCCAGCGCAGAATTCAACCGCGCGATGCAGTACAGTGAAAGCGTGTCGCACGCTGTCGGCGACGAGATGACGGTCTCGATCGATCTGGCCAGGAGTCCCGATAATCCTGAGCTGTTCCATAGACTGAACAGCGCCAGCCGTCCGGATGGACAGGCCGCGTTCCTGAACTATGCCAACGCGATCGCGGCGGCGCAGACGACGGTGGCGCGCGGCGCGGTGTCGGCACCGGTTCAGTTTAAAGACGGCACCCAGGTTCCGCAGTCCGCCGAAGAGGTGGAGCTGCAATACCAGAAAGCGTTGGAGCGGCTCAGGTCGGAGGCGGATATCGTTGCTGTCCACACCGCCAACGCACGGCTGGTACCGGGTGCGCCGGCTCCGGAGCAAGTGCGCCCTAACGTGGAGGCATTGGTCGATCCGGTCCAAATGCGGAAATTCGAGGACAAGCAGCAGGCGCATCGGGTCCAATACGAGAAGGACTTCCAGGCAACCGTGCCGTCGTTCGACAAGTCTGCTGGCAGGCGCGCCAAAGGGGAGCTGAAAAAGGTGACCGATGGCCTCTATCGCGGCAAGAGCGTGGTGGATGGTCTCGACGGAGCCAAGCCGTCGGCAGTGACAAAGCAACCCGGTCCTTCCGATAAGCACTAGGTACGCTGACTCAGGCTTGAGCTGTGACGCACAGTTTGTTGCGGCGCTTAGCGTGCCCAAGGGCGGTGCAATAATTGGTGAGTTATTTCAGTAGTCAAAATGATATGCTGGAGCATCGTTGGGACATGTACTGATCGAATCATTCCTTGAGTCGCACGCGTTACGCTGCTGGCGACGTAACATGCTATATAAAAGCCATCAAGCTTTAGAATATTTTTGTAAATATATCAATAGGCTTGGTACATCGCTGCATTAACATCAAGTTTTTTCACCGGACCGCTAGGGGGACGTATGTTGCGAAACCAGGCAATTAGCTATCGCGGATTCATTCGTAACTGCACCCTTGCCTGCGCGCTGCTCATACCGGCGGTTGTGTTGTCAGCGCCTCATAAGGTGATTGATTTGCGAAAAATGTCTGACTCAAGCGGGGAGTACTCAGTGTCGCTTTGCGCCAGACCGTCTCCCGGATCGGCAGCCCTGCCGGGACACGCGTTCGTTGCCTTTAGTTTCATCCCAGCGTCCGGTGGCGATCCCCAGTTTGTAGCCCTGGGTTTCACGACCAATTCCGCAGTGAAGGGCCTGCTGTCCTTTAGCGCGCTGCTCGCAACGCCGACAGGATATCTTAAGGAGGAGATCCTTTCACATGTGCAGGAGAATTGCTTGGTCGCCTTGGTGAACCGGCAGGACTTCGACAACGCCTATGCTAAGACGAGGCTGTTCGCTGGTCTTCCAGGTTTCGGCGATTCGCCATACATCGCGGTGTACTCCTTAACGCAGAACGACTGCGTTACCTTCATGACTGGCGTCGCCAGCGTGCTCGATGGGGTCACTGTCCCCGAGCGGAACCTGACTGACCTGCCTATGGACTATATGCGCAAACTTATCGATGCGAACTGACCAGCGCCTCGACGTGCTCATTCATAGTCGCCAGCGTGGGAACGCATCACAAAATGACGGAGGGGCTCGCAATGAAAAGGATGTGGTTCTTGTTCTTCAGCGTTTTGCCAGCCTCATCGACACTTGCGGCAGATCCGTCGCCTAGTTATTTCCAATACTTCCCCGGCAGCCCCTTTACACTTGGCCGCGGCTTTGTGCAAAACGACCTCAACAAGCAGTTCGTGACTCAGTGCGTCACAGGTGTCCCTGTCGACGCAGTGGATTCGCAAGGGCTTCAGTTCAGCGAGTTCGAGACCTATCTCGTGAGAGACTATTCCACTTTGCTGGATAAAATGGGATTCGACATCCATGTGTCTGCCCACTCGCCGACGAGTAGTTTCGACGCCAGCTACAAAGATCAGCGTCAGCGTATAGAGGACCGAAGCAGTCTCACAGCGGTCGTGCAGATTTCGGGCGAATACAGCCCCGTCGTGCTCAAGGACGCTAGACTGGCCCCTGAATACAGCGAAATGCTCCAAAAGGGGCTCATCGACAATTTTATTACCGAATGCGGAGCGCGCGTTGTTAATAAGGAGCGGCGCGGCATCCGGTTAAACGCCATCATCACGATCTCGAATACATCGAACAGGGTCCGCCAGCAGATCGACGCCAGTATAGGCGGGAGCTACGGGGGCGGAAGCCTCACCGCTGAAGCGAAAGCGACGTTTAACAAGGAGTTTGAACAGGCCAAACGGGAGTCGCGTGTTAGCGTCAAGATCACTGCAATCGGTGGACAAGGGACTGACGCTTTTGAGCAGATGATCGCGGCGTCGATTAAAGACATCACGTCGATCGATGGGGTTGGTCAGGCGTTAGCAACCTACGCCAAAACCCTGACTAAGCAGAACGCCGGCGTCATCGGCTACTGGGTAGCTGACATGCCTGCGCTCGCTGTAGCTGCTAAGGATCCGTGGATCCAGGAGAAGCAGAGTCAACTTGAACGTCTGGCCAATTTTTACCGGACCGTTCGAGACAAGCGCGATGCTATCGACAGGATCGTCACGAAACAAGACCCGCGCTATGCGGCATATACGCCCGAATCTCTAAGCAAGCTGGCCGCGCAGCGCGACAACGCCGACAGCCTCGTCATGCAAATCCTCCAGATACATGGCAGCTGCAAAGCCAGCTATGAAAACAGTTTCCCTACCGCGTGCGCAATTCCGACCGCCGTGAAGAGTGGCGCAGCCGATCTGGCATCCATACCACTCATAGGCCCGCCACAGGTCGATTATGCCTTGGCGGTTCGAGTCGGTCCAAGTCCTGACCAGACGACCATGGCAGATTGGTCTTGGGCTGATGATCGCGCTGTGGTGCGGCTCCTTGATCGTCAGCCATCGCGAGCTTCGCTTCTTGATTATGGGAGTACGCCTTCTTTCTTCGAGGATGGTTTTTTCCGTGACGTTCCTAGCGAGGTCGCGGACGCTAAGCATGCGATTCTTGGGGTCAGGGTCACGTCTGAATACCTGGAGGCGGTTCGCGTCAAATTTGTCGCGGACAGCGGGACTTTCAGGACCGGATACCAAGAAAACCCTTACATCATGAGGGAATTCGGAAAAGCTGTTCTCGATGGCTACGATTTAGAGGGACCGGCGCCCCGACCATTTGACGCAGAAAGCCGCCACAGCCGATTCTTCGTTATGCAGACGGCCAGTATAGTGCCGCCACCGCCGGCGCCATCCAGTTGCAAGGCAGGATTCTTCAGTAACCATCCCGAATGCCTCGATTATCGTCAACGGTATACGGGGCCTCTCCGCTGGCAGCTCAAAGCTGCGGACCATCTCTATCCCTGGATCGACTTTTCCGCCGTTGTGCAAAACTGGATCGCGGATGGTCAAGCGTATTCGGGCACAGGGCGCCTAGTCATGGAAGCGAAGGACCGATTTGGGGGAGCAACGACGTTCAATCTGATCAGGTTTGCTTGGGATCTGGACCAAAACCTTCAAATCGGTCGCGTAAAGTACAGCCTGAGCGATGGTAGCCGGGAAGAGCGGTGGTTCGTTAAAAATCTAGGAGATGTCTCGCTCAACTTCCCGGTGCTCGTTCGCAAATTCAGATGGGCAGGTGAAGGCAAAGAGACTAGCGGCTCTAGTGCGTTCCCAGCATTGACCGACAAATGGAGCGAGCTCACCATCAAGTATTGCCCATCAACAGCGACGGTTCAGCCGCAGAACCCTGGTCAATCAAGCTATCTCACAACAAACGTGAGCACCGACCGACGTACAGCCACGGCCGCATACAATTGGACAGAGCCTCCACACAAAATCTCGTTGCCGATTGTTGGAACGACGGTGTTGCCAACTACCCCTGGCCCCTTTGTCATTGATGTTGCCCTTCGTTCGGTTGTGAAAGTGAAAGAGACAAGTTTCGGATTTCCAGATTTCTTCGACACGGACGATGGCTGTCAGTAGCCACATGTAGCGTCCCGGGCCCCGTACAGATCGTCGGCGCCCTGAATGGCCCCATAGGACCGCTCAAGGAGGCTTTCAAAGCGATCCGTATGACCAAGGCCGGGGGCAGAAGCACTGCAATGACCCGCAATTCTGCCGCATTCAGCAGCCCCTTAGTGGACGGCCGCCCGTGCGATCACACTCAGTACGGCAGTATGTTCCATGTGCGGCCGCGCTGTCTGCCGAAGGCTACCAGACCACGACGGCCATCTGCCGACCACCGATACCGGCGCTACTACGCGGGTCGGGGGACAGTCTACAAGGCATCCTTGCCGGAGAGCGTTACGTTGCGCAGCATGCCGCCAGGTCCCTCCCGCTGCCAGATCGCATACATGGCAAGCAGCGTCCGCTGCTTGCCATTGGTCGCAATGTATCCGCTACCGTAGCGGCTGAAGTTTAAGCCTCGCCTCGCATGGTACTTGGGGCTGACGGCCGAAATGCGATCCTTCTCGGGCATTTCTTGAAAGAAGGGATGCAGATCACCCTTTACGCTATCGGAACAAAGGTAGTCGAGACTGCTCGGCAGGAGCGACGCGCCATGAAGGGCCGCGTACAAGGCGTCGCCGAAGGTGATGATCTCAGCCGGATCGCCCAAGTTGCCGAAATTGTCGATTCCAACGATAGACACGATCGGAATGTGCACCAGGTCAGGAAACTGTGTGCTCACGACATGGCGAGGACGCGTGTCGGCGAAGTGGGCGCACGCTTTCCAGGTTTCGGGCGTGTGGATGACGTGGTCTGAAAATGGCGCGCTGCCCCATCGGCAGAACTCCTCACCGCATTCCTTACGCCGCAGTTGATCAATCGCCGCATGAGGCTCAGGGTAGCCCCCCAGGCCTGCAGCATGAACGCCAGGCATCTGGTGCAGCTGACGGCTATTCCTGACTGCCGGAAGGATGGACTCGGCAGGTCGGGATGGGAACAGCGCCGGGAGTAGCCTTGTGAGCAAATTTCTCATCATTCTGTATTCTGTTCAAAGCCGGTTTTCGTCACGAGATCTGCGTGCCTGATGTGGCGAATTTGGTTACGGCATTAAAAATCGTCGGTGCGGCAACACATCGAATGATGGCACGGGGATGGTCGTCAGCGAAGGAAAATCGGGTGCCAGCAGAAGCCCTATCGCCCGCAAGATGGGACTGCTGTCCTGACGTGCTTCACTCGCTGCACCACCGAGGGCCATTGCTGGCAAAAGTAGCGCTTAAGCGGATTCAGTCGCCATGATAAGTAGAAGCGAGGCTTGTAGCAGTCCAGGATGCGCCCTCGGATGAAATCTTCATCCCAACCCGCCCATTCGCCTGCTATCGCCATGAGGTTTGGCAAGAAAGCGGGCCAGACTTCGGTGAACATTATCCACTCCAACTCATCGACGGAATAGGGTGAAGCAGCGCAGATCTTCGCGATGTGGGAGATATCTCGATCGGTGAGTGCCGTGTCGCGGAAGAATTCCGTCATGGCCGCCCAAACCGGCGAACGGTTCGCAATATCCTTCATTGGATTTAGTAGCGCCATCACATTTGAACATCGAAGAAGCCGTGTCTGCCAGCTGTCGCGCGCGGAAGCGGAGTGAACATCATTTGACCCGACACGCGCGTTCCGGTCAAGCCTGGGCGCGTGTCCGCCCGTGGCGGAAACTGCAGCGCATGCGGACAGCGCGTGTCGACAGAACGTGGGCCCCACATTGCGCACGGACCGGCTCGGCCATGGTAGTCCACAACACTGCAGGTGGGATCGATGTCGCCCATGTGGTCGACCGGCCAGGTGCCGTCGCTGGGCAGCTCATGCCGCGCCATGTAGATGACCAGCGTCGCGCCGATCAGCGGGATGAGCAGAACCAGTGCGGCCTGCGCCCAGCGTTGCCCGGAAGTGTAGAAGGGCGAGCTGAGAACCTGACGTAGAGCGTATGCGTCCAAGCCCGACAGTACCAAAGCCAGCATGATCAGTAGCCATTCCGAATATTCGTGCAGCATCAACTTTCTCCCTTGTGGTTGCAGATCCAAGTGGGTAGGCGGATGATGCGCAGCCTAACTGATACACGCGTGCGGCCGGCCTAATACGGCATGCCGCCACGCTTGTTCGGGGCCATCGGTAAGCGAAGAGCGGGTCGGGAACCGCACTACTCGGGATTTCCGCCCCACTCGGTCAGGCTGGAATAGTAAGCGTTCATGGGGTTATGGCGCATGGTGCCGTCATACCGATCATCGGCGTGGAAGTCGACCAACGAATGATCAAAAAAATCCTGTCCGGCCGCCAGCGAACGCCTGGTCGTTCTACCGTGCAGGAAATCGGCGACCTCTTCGTCGCTGGGGTCGTCGTGTGCCTGAAGGGCCATCATCAAAAACGTCGGCAAGCCGACAACGACGGCGATAAGCGCGAGCATCGGGTCTCGGTAAGCCAGCCAGTGCAAGGCCAGGACTGCTGTGGCGACAAATATGGATTTGATGGTGACCATGTAGTATCTTTCGGAGCGGTTTGGTTAGTGACAGTCGATCTTTAGACGCCGGTGTGGTTGTATGGTTCTCTGCAGAGCGGGCCTCAACCCTGAGAGCGGCTGTGGCCGGGACGACCAGACGCCTGGTGCAGCCGGTGTCGTACAGCGCGCGCTCCCGGCTCGCATTCGGCGC
The DNA here is from genome assembly GCF_009380215.1 of Rugamonas aquatica. Taxonomy (GTDB): domain Bacteria; phylum Pseudomonadota; class Gammaproteobacteria; order Burkholderiales; family Burkholderiaceae_D; genus Rugamonas; species Rugamonas aquatica_B. The sequence continues at coordinate 34,539 of NZ_WHUG01000009.1, read as the reverse complement.
GATAGCTGCACTTGGCGCACAGCGCATAGCCATCGTTGCAGGCGGGTTCAATGGTTCCGTCCAGGATAGCGCGGCGCCGTTGGTATAGCGCGACCAGCTGATCGCCGGAGAGCAGATTCACGCGGTGGAACCGGCGCTCGCCGTCGACCTGGGTGGCCACGTATCCGGTGCCGCTGACTTGGAGATCGGTGGATGCCGTGATCGCCAACCGTTGCGCTGATAATTCAATGATGTCGTTCGGGTAGATGCTGTGGCGCACGCGGGTCTTCAGTTCGAGCAGGTAGTGCATGTTACCGATGCGGTAGACCCGGTCCACCCTGGCCACCAGGTGGAACGGAGTCATCGTCTCGAACAATTTTTCTGAATAGGCAATGGTGGCATTGCGCAGCTCGCGCGGCATGCCGGCACCGGGATCGGCGCTGCGCCTGCCGCGGTACTGCAGCAGTACCAGAACGGCCGCGATCAGGACGAGGATCGCGCTCGCCATCATGGGCGTCTCCCGTTGTGGCGGTCGAGCACGGCTTCCGCAAGCCATACCGCCGTCGCAACGCCAAGCCGAACCGGCGGCAGCAGGCGCGGGTGCCGTTGCATGAGCCGGCACAAATCGGGTGACAGCCGATAGTAGAGACGTATCAGTGCACGGCCCATGATGGTGGGGCGCAGCAGCGCGTCACGGAATCGGCGCAGCACCTCGGTCGCGGGATCGTCAGGGCCGTAGAGCATGGTGGCGACGAAGCACCACGGCTTGCCGGGCAGGGAGGCTTGCGGCGGCTGCAGGCTGCGCACGGCTTCTGCGTGGAAGCGCCGGTGCTCGACATTGCCACGCTCGATAGCCGCCGTGCGTTGGCGCCCGGGACGCATGCCGCCCCTGTGCTCGTAGCGCATGAGACGCTCGCAAGTCCCCATTTGCGCCAATTGTGACGCGGAGACCACAGCATGGTCGGCGGATCGCTTGTCCATGGCGTCGCCCTCAGGATCGCGGAGCACCGAAAAGCTGCTCAACCGCGCTCATGCCGGCGTCGCCGCCGGCCTCCGTAGAGGGCGGGCGTTGGTTGGGCGCTGAAGACTGGCGCTGCGATAGCAAGCCTTCGTGCGCGAGGGTTCGCAGCCGGTTGACCCGCCGCGGCCCTTTGGGAAAGGCCGCGAGATCGTCATATAACGCGGGGTTGTCCATGCGCTGCAACTCCAGATTGATTCGTAAGGTCTGGCTCATGCTGTGGCTCCCCGATGCGCCCCGCCAGGCCAGTGCGTACCAGTTCGACGCCGGCCAGGTGGAACCCTCGCACGTTGGCAAACACCGGGTCGGCCACTTCCTCGATGCGATGGCGCGGGAATGCCTTCTTCACCGCCTTGAGGTAGAAAAAGGCGCCTCCCCCCACAAGCAAAATGTTGAGGATGTCGCTGGCGTCGCCAACGTAGTGCAGCATCTCAGCTACCGCCTGCTCGGCCACTTTGCCGGCCAACTTGAGGTGTCGTCCGATGTCATATTCCTTCTGGAAGATTACCGGCTTCGGTCCACCGCGCAAGGCCCGGTCGATCGCGTCGAAGTCGCGGAATTGGGTGCCGACGTTGGCGCTGATAGCCTCTGAGATGGCTAGCAGGACGTCGTACATCCCGCGCGGCAGCGAGTTGCTGCGGCGCTCGACCTGGCGCATGCCGTGGCAGAACAGCCAGTCGAAGGTGCGGTGGCCGGGATCGATCACCAGTGTTTTCTGTGCAAGGAGCGCTTCCAGTCGGTCCTGGCTCTTCGCCACAAACATGATGGCGCCCGCAGGCTGGGGCAAGACCTTCACAGCGCGCACGTCGACCTTCCGGCCGTCCGCGAGCGCGTGCGGCCCGGCCAGGCGCGATTCGAGCGACGAGACGACATTGCTGTGCTTGCTGCTGGCGACGGGCAAGCCCACCACCAGCAGATCGATCGCCGGGCACTGCATGTAGTGCAGGGCCCCGAGTATCAGGGCTAGATACTCCGGCGCTTCCGTGTAGCGGTCGTGCTGCAGCACCTGGGCGTTGTACGGCTGGGCGCCAAGATGAATCTCCGGCCCGACCTCGTACACCAGCCGCTCCACCGCCACCAGCACGGTGTCGCGCTCGGTGTCGGCGGCACGCGCGCGCTGTGGTTCGGTGGCATGCGCAATGGACGGAAACATCGCGCAGCTGATTTGGCTGCCTACGTTACCGGTTGTGTATTTGGTGTTGCCGCGGCCGACATCCACGGCGCGTACGATGCTAGACATGGTAGGCTCCTGGTTGAAAAATGATAGATCCAGTCTAGGGAGCTGAGCGGGGTTTATACATAGGATTTCGCCGCAAACCCAGTAGGAATGCTCCTGATTCCGTTATGTGCCGCGCACCGGGCAGTGCCCTGCCAGCGCTTGCGATTTGTATGCGGATTGATTGCTGCTGTTGACCCGAGCACTGTTCGAGTTCATAGGTAAATTTCCCGCAGGGTGGCGGCGCAATGACTGCGGCCGACCGGAGAACCGATGCGTTTCTGCCTGGTGGCAGACGTTGCGATCGCCGGGCCTGCGGTAGCGGGTGGCCCCTGGTCTGCTGGCGGGATTGCAACCGGATCTTCCTGTGCTGCTTAAGGCAGCGCACCAGGCGGATGCGCCGGGGACAGGTCCATTGCCGATCGCAGTGGCGGCACCTTGAATGTCGGTCGTTCCACCCGCACTATGCGCGCTGCGAGCCCACCGAGAACGATTTCATTTGCCTGCGCGCGGGCAGCGGCCGTAGTGGAGTCGTGCTGGGGTACCGCCGCAGGTGTTCCGGCATGGGTGCCGCCGGCAGCCAACGCTGCCCGGCACGTAAACGGCAACGAGTTGTGTCGCGGGCGCGCGGCCCGCTTCAATTCCGATTCACCTCAGAGGTAACCCACTTCCGCGCCGCGTCAAGGGGGCCGCTCGGCATCGCGACGATGCCCCGATCAATTGTCGAGCAATTACCCACTGTCGCGCGGCCACCCTGCTTGACGCGCGCGCCGCGCTGTACTACGCTGACACCGTCTGAGGGATCCATTTTCCTGGGGAACCTGCCCCGAAGTGGCGACGCAGCCGAGACCTGCATTAACACCGGCCCGCCGGTGCATAACCGTAGTACCCGCGCCGCACAGGCGCCGAGTCGCCCCGCGCGCCGTCCCCTGGATGGCACGCACAGTCTTGCCCCGCATGCCCGCATGCCCGCGTGTACGCCCCGAGCGCCACGCCGCCATGCCCCCTGGCCCCGCCGCGCTGTTTTCCAGCTGCGGCCGGGCTGATACGCGCACGCGACCGCCACTGGTCGCGCTCATGCCCGCGTGCGCCTAGAGCGCAGCGGGTCCGCACCGACGCCAGCCCCAGAGGCGGTGTCCGTCCCCAAGCCGTGCATGCGGCCAGACCGCCTGCGCACGCCGCCACGAGCGGCGTTAAGTACCCACGCTTTCAAAGCCCCCGTTCCAGACGTGCGCCTCCACGCTTCACCGCGTGGCCCGGCAGCGCGTGCCCTTGAGGCACCGCTGGCGGTCGCCAGCACGTATCCGTAGTCGGCCTGGTGGTAGGGCCGGGGATAGCTACGGTGGAACGGCACACCCGTTTTCCCGCTCCAGGAGCCGCGACGTGCGGCCCTGACGGCGCTTCGGCGCCGCGACCTGCCTGCGGGCAGGGACAGTCCGTGTGGCGAAATCCGCCGGGCTGCCAGTTGCACATTTTGACGCTACCCGGCCGTTCGGCGGCTCACCCGTATCCACTCCCCGGCGCCCCAGGGCCGCGCGCCGGGCGCGTAGTCCGGCCCCGGCGGCGCCGTGCGCGCAGCGACCGCCGCTGTCCGCGCGCGCCTGTACAGCCTAAGCAACGGAGAACCAGCATGCTAACCGCACCGACCACCCGGCCTGCCGCGCGCCGCGCCCGCACGCCCCAACCTGCCGCGCGCCAGCGCGCCCGCCCATCATGAGCGCCAACCCGAACTGGAAGGGCGAACTGCAATTGCTGCTCAAGGCGCACAACGCCCAGCACGGCGTGCGCGGCAAGGTCGTGTCGCACCGAACCATGGAGGCGCGCGCCGCCAGCCTGTTTCGCAGTTTCCGGCTGTTGCGGCAACTGGGCTACCAACTGGGACCGGCGGCGCTGGGGGGGCGCCATGTGCGCCACCTGGTGCACCACTGGTGCGGGCTGGAGCCGCCGCCCGGCGCGCCGCCTGCCACTCCGCACGCCCCGCCGCCACGCGCCAGCAGCGCGGCCTACATCCAGCAGCAACTGAGCTTCCTGCGGGTGTTCGCCGGCTGGATCGGCAAGCCGGGACTGGTGCAGGCGGCGCACGCCTACGTCGGCCCGGAACAGCGCGCGCTGGTGCAGCGGCACCAGGCGGCAGAACATGACCATAGCTTGAGCGCAGGGGAGGCCGACACCGGCGCCGTGCTGGCTCGGGTGGCCGCGCTCGACCCGTGGGTGGGCGTGCAACTGCAACTGATGTGGGCCTTCGGCCTGCGGCGCAAGGAAGCGGTGATGTTCTGCCCGCAGTTGGCCGAGGTGCCGGCGTGGGCCTTGCCGCCCAACGCCGATGCCGGCGCCGGCTACGTCAGTTTCGTGCGCGTCAAGCGCGGCACCAAGGGCGGACGGCTGCGCTACACCGCCGTGCGCAGCGACGAGCAGCGCGCCGCACTGGCGGCGGCGCAAGCGCTGGCGCGCCATCCCGGCGACCACATCGGCCGCCCCGGCCTGACCCTCAAGCAGGCGCTGGAGCGCTTCAAGTACGTGATGCGCCGTGCTGGGTTGACGCGCGCGCAGTTGGGGACGACCAGCCATGGGCTGCGGCACCAGTTCGCCAACGACCTGTACTTCGAACTGACCGGTATGCCGGCCCCGGTGCGCGGCGGGGTTGGGATCGACGCGGATGCCATGCTGGAGGCGTACAAGGAGGTGGCGCGCCAGCTGGGGCATGCGCGCCCGCAGATCTCAGGGGCCTATCTGGGGTCGCCCCGGCAGGCGCGCGCACCGCTAGATCAACCGGAGGCCGTATGAGTGCCGTGCTGCGCTGGCTGGTGGGCGCGTCCTCGCGCTGCTGCAACTGGCTGCGGCTGCTGGACCGGCCCGCGCACCGCCGTCGTATCCGCCAATCACGCAAGGTGCTGCACGCGCTGCGCTGCTTGGACGGCGACGGCCGGCAGGCACGCCGGCTGGCCTACCTGCGCCAGGTCGATCCGCTGTGCGTGGAGGAAGTGGTGCTGTCCGCGTGCGAGGCAGGCGGCGCTCCGGTATTGCGCAACCGTTCCTATAGCGGTGACGGCGGGATAGACGGGCGGGTGTGGATACGCGGCAGCGGCTGGCATCTGGTGCAGGTCAAGCGCTACCGCGAACACGTGGCGCTGGCGCACCTGCAGCAGTTCGCTGCGCTGGTGGCAGCGCAGCGCGTCGCCGGCGGCTGGTTTGTGCACACCGGCCGCAGCGGGCGTGCGCTGTATCCTGCGCTGCGCGGCAGCCGGGTGACGCTGGTCAGCGGCGAACGGCTGCTGGCATTGCTGGCCGATGGCGTGATGCCGGCCCGGCCGGCGGCGCCTGTGCGCGCGCAGCCATGCCAGGGGCCAGGGGCGCGGCCGGCCCTTCCGGCGAGGGTCTGGGGACGGCGGCTGCTGGCGGTGCTGCTGGCCGGGGTCGTTGCGGTTCTGCTGTGGCGGCAGGCCCCGCCGCGCGCGCATGCTGCGCCGGTGCTGGCCGCGCCGGCGGAAACGGCAACGCTGCGCAGCGGCCTGGCGGCGCCTCAGGCTGTGGCGTGGGTGACGCAGCGCCTGGCCGCGCTCCGCCAGGATGGCCGCTACCGCTTGGTCGTGGCGTACGGAAGCCCGTTGTTCCCCTCCGACGATGCGCTGCTCGACCAGGCGCGCGGCGGGGCAGCGCTGGCCGCGTGGGTGTCGCTGCCGCCGTCGGCGCGCCGTCCATCCTGGCTGGTGTTGCCCGATGCCGACTGGCTGGCCAGCGCGCCGGCCGGCAGCGTGCGCTGCCAACTGCTGGTCAGCGTGGCAGGCGATGGGCGCGGCAGCCGGTTCGCGGTGCTGCCGCTGCGCTGTGAGCAGGCGCTGAAGCGGCACTGGCGGACGATGGGGCGGGCCGGGCCGGGCCGCTACGTGGCCGCCGCGCCGCTGGCGCCGCAGCCTACGGCAGCGCAGCAGCTGCTGCAGGCGCTGGCGCCGGGGCGCTGACCGGCTCCGGCGGCGCGGGGCGCTCCACGCCGAAGCGCAGCCAGGTGGCGCGGTCCACCGCCAGCCCCGCGCTGCACAGGCTGTCGAGGTTGAACAGTGCCGCGTGCTGGGCCAGCCTTCCTGTCGAGAACAGCCGGTACAGCAGTTGGGCGCCGTAGCGCACCGCCATGTCGTTGACGAACAGGCCTTGCGAGGCCAGCGCCATGCGCAGCGAACACGACGGCGCCGCGTCCTCGTCCGGCCGAGGCTCCAGTATCTCCGGGTACAGTTCGGTGATGCAGGGCAGCCGCCACGCCGGGTCAACGCCGGTGCGCGGCGGCTGGCCCAGCCAGACCTGTCCGTCGGCCTCGCGGTTGCCGAGGTCCAGCCAGTAGGACACGCCATGCGGCTGGTCGAACAGGCGCTGGTGGATGTGGCGCCGGGCCGCCCGCGTGTCCACGCAGCTGATGATGATATCGGGCGCGCCGGCGTGGCGGTCCCATGCGAGGGCGGCAGTTTCCGGCACCGCGCGCCAGTTCAAGCCGTAGAACTGGTTGAGGCGCTCGATGGTGACGATGGCCTTGTACTGGCCGATATCGGACGGGCTGTAGACCTGCCGGCCAACGTTGGCGGCGCGCACCTTGGCGGGGTCCCAGGCGCACACGCTCAGGCCGTGCGGGTGGCCTTGGGCGCGCAGCGCAATATCGAGCCGGGCCAGACAGCCAGCCATCTGCGCGCCGCCGCCGCCGACGCCGATCAGGTGCACGGCGATGCGCTTCTGCAGCAGCCGGCCGTTCAGTAGATGCTCCATGGTGGAATCTCCTTAGCTGGGTCAGTTGAGCTACCAGTATCGCCCGCGCCGGCGCCGGCGCCGGCGCCAGTGCCGCGCGCTTCCTGCCACGGGTGCGGCAGCGCCAGCAGCAGGCCGTTGAGGCACAGCCGGAACGCCACGCTGGGCTGCCCGCGTTGCAGGTCGCCCACCACCATCGCCAGGCACATTCCGCGGTCGTCGCGGTCGTCCCCGGCCGAGAAGTAGGCCGGGCCGTGGCCGTGGCTGTGGAGGTCCAGCACCACCAGCTGCTGCGGCGCCAGCGGCGCCAGCCGGTATGCGACCTGCCCCGCGTGGGCGCACACGCTGGTGTGCAGCACCAGTTGCAGCTGGCCGGCGTGCGGGTCGTACACCAGCGCGCCGGCCAGTTCTGCCGGCGCCGCCGCGCGCGCGGCGTCGACGAAGCGGCCGATGAGCGTGCGCGGCAGGCGCCCGCAGGCCAGCTCCAGCTGCGGCCGCAATGCGCCCTACGGCAGCGACAGTCCAGGCGCCACGGCGCCGGCGCGCTGCAGCGCGTACAGCGCGGCGGTACGGGCCTCGATGAACAGGCCGTTCGACGCCAGCAGCATGCGCTGGCCGGGCCGGGCCAGCGGGAGGAACGGTGTGAAGCGCGGCACCGGCAGCACCGGGCATTGCCCGTGCAGCAGCGCGTCGCGCGGGTCCGGCTGCGGCGCCGGCTCCAAGTCAGCGCCGTCCACCGCGCGCCCCCACCAGCCGTGCCAGCTGTTCGCCCACGGTCCCGGCGACCGAGGGCACCAGCACCTTCTGCGGAAAGCGGTCCCACGCGCCGCCCAGCATCGCCAGCCAGAACGAACCGGGACCCTGCTCGTATGCCACCAGCGGTTCCTTGTCGGTCAGGTGGCTGAACGCGGAACCGAAGAAGGCGTGGTTCCAGTCGTCCAGCGCATCGACGCCGTAGTGCTGCGGCACCTCGCCGGTGCCGGCGCAAATGTCGCCCTCCAGATGCACGTTGAAATACGGCGCGCGCCACAGCGCGGTCAGCGGCGTCGGCCGGGCGCCGCCCTTGACCGCCCACGCCATCCAGCGTTGCGGCGAGGCGTGGAACACCAAGCCCGGATGGGGCAGCACGCCGTGGCGGTCGCCGCCGAATTCCGGCACCCGGAAGACGATGTGGCGGCGCCCCGGCGGCAGCCACCAGAGCAGCTGCCGGCCATCGTGCCACAGCAGTTCCGGCGGCAGAAAGCCGGCCGGTTCTGCGCGTTCGCCCAGGGCGCTGGCCAGCGCATGCACGGCGCCGCTGTGCACCGCGCAGCCGGGCAGGATGGTGGAAACGCCATCGACGGTGGCGATATCGTGCACGGTGGCGCTGCTGCCGCCGCCATGTTGGTACAGCAGGATCGCGCGCCGAAGCGGCAGCGACTGTTCGCGGTTGGTGCTGATGGCAAATGGTATCGGGTCCATATCGGTCCTCCGTGTGAGCTTCCAGTATCAGGCCAACAGCCCGGCCAGCAAGGCGTCGAGCTGGCGCATCACTTGCAGGTGCAACTGAAGTTGGCGGTACCACTGGCCCAGCTGGGCCGGGTGATCGAGCGAGCAGCGGCTGCGGCTGATCCAGTCGTGGCAGTCGCCCTGCAAGGTCAGGTGATCCTGCATGTCGAACAGGCGCAGCGTCGGGTCATCCTCATGCCATATCAGCTTGCCGCCGTAGCCGGCGAACGAGCCGTAGTCGCCGTCCTCGTCGTCGTTCAGCGGCGCCTCCGCGCTTGCATACGCTTGTCGCTGTCGCGCGGTCAGGCGCAGCTGCGCCGACTTCAGCCGGCGCAGCTGCGCGGCGTGCGGCGCTGCGGGCCCGCCCTCCTTGGCCAGCCTCACCAGCGCGCGCATCGACAGCTGTGCGTCGTCGGGGTGGCTGACCCACGCAGGGTAGGCGGCGTCGAATTGGGCGCGCGTGACGATGCTCTCCAGCAGATCGGCGCGCTGCTCGTCGTTGGTGCATTCCTTCAGCGCGTCCTGCTCGTCGTCGCCACCCTGCCAGCACAGGTAGCTGGCCTCCTCGAATGCATGGACCGGCGTGAACAGCGGATAAGTCCACTGCCCGTACAGCAGCGCGATCGCGGTGGCGCCCAGCCCCGGCGCCAGCTGTTCAAGGCGGGCCGCGCCCGGGCCGATGTGCCACACCGGCGCGCTGGTGGCGTAACAGGTGGCGATCAAGTCCTCCCCTTCGCCATCGTACCTGCCGCCCAGTTCCAGGCTGAAGGCCGGTGCCAGACACTGCAGCGCGCCCAGCTGCTCGCCCAGCCAGCGTTGCAGGGTGCTCTCTATCGCCTGCAGCGGCGAGTCCCAGCGGTCCGGCAAGGACTTGCCTCGCAGGACGCCAGACTTGGCGAAGTACAGCGCCAGTTCCGCTTCCCGCCGGTGCTCGTGCAGCGGCACCAGCTGCGGCGGTATGTCGGCGCCGATGCGCGGCAGCGACAGGCTGTTCATGGCAGCGGCGCCAACAGTCGGGATGGCGGCAGGATGCGCTGGAAGCGTTGCTCTGGCGCGCGCTCGCTCAGGGTGGCGTCGGCCAGCTGCACCAGACACCGGGCATATCGCTGGCTGATGTCGTCGTGGCACGCCTGCGCCAGCTGCACCACCGGGTCCGCGCCTGTCAACGCTGGGCTGCGTTGCAGGCGACGCACGAACGATGCGGGGCTCATTGCTTGGTCCCCACGGTGCGGCGGAACGTTACCTCCTGTTCGCCGTTGACCACCGGCTCGAGCTCGACGTCGGCGTTCAGCAGTTCCGGGAACTGCAGCGCGTGCAGCTTGCGCATGTCCTCCAGCGTATGGCCGGGCAGATCGGTCAGCGTCACGCCGTTGTAGCGCAGCACGCGACGGGTGGCTTCGATTTCAATGGGCATGGCGTTCTCCTAGTCGAACAGGCTGGGTTGAGCCGGCGCCACAGGCGCCTTGACCGGCAATGCGGCAGGTTGCTGGCCGGCTTGGCCGGCTTGGCCGTGCACGTCGCCGTCCTGCACGTGCCAGTCTGCTTTGGTAGGAGCGGCTTCCGTGCCCGGCAGGTGCCGAGTTGTCGGCTTGGCCGTTGGCTTGGCAGACTTGCTGCGTAGTTGCTCGGCGGCGGCGTCGGCCTGCGCCTGCAAGCTACCGAGCACGGTGCGGTAGGTGGCGAAGGCGCCGGCAAAGCCGGTGTCGAATTCGGCAGGGGTGGCGGTCAGGGTCAGCGGTTCGCACGTCGCGCAGGCAGCGTGACCGCCCTTGGGCTGCGGTCGCACGCTGATAGTCATCAGGCCGGTGTCGGCATTGGCATCGACCAGCATCGACAGGGTGCTGCGGCAGGCCAGCGCGTACAGTTCTTGAAATAGCATCGCGTTTCTCCATGGGGTGACAGATGTATCCATGGTAGGCCCGGTACTGGCCGCGTCCAGTGGCCAGCCGGCGGCGGCGATGCCGGTGCGCGGCGTGGTGTAGTCCGAGGTTGTCCTGCAGACGCTTTCGGTTTCTCATGCTACTGGCCACCGCCGCAGCGTCAACCTGGGCGGCTCTGTGGCCGGCCGCCCCCTCAAGGCCCGGAACGCACCCGGGGTATCTACACTGCGACTTCGTTGCCGTTCTGGTCGACGTAGAACTCGGTCTGGCAGTGTTCGCAGATGGCGCGCGCCAGCAGTACCGTGCCGGCGCCGTTGCGGCGCAGCGCAAGGCGCTTGGACAGCACCCGCAGGCCGCATCCGGGGCAATCCGGTTCGAACGCTCGTCGCATGGCGTTGACGCTGTTGAGCCACCTGTCGCGCGCCTCGGCGCCATCCCCCAGCGAGAGCCGGATCATGTCGCCCCAGTCGTGGAGCGCCAACCAGGAATTGGCTTCATCAATGGTCATCGGGGTGGACATGGCAGCCTCCCTCAAAATACGGTTGGACGGCGTTTGCCGGCGCCGGTGCCATGTGACGCCATGCGGCCAAGCAGGCAACCTTCGGCAAGTACGGAAGGCATCGACCGTGCGCCCTCGCCGCGCGGATGGGCCAGTGAAACAGCAGAGGGCGGTGTGGCTTCGGCACAGCGCGTGCCCGTTGGTGTGGTGGGACCTCAACGCATGCGCAGCGCCGTCGCCACAAGCCGCATTGCCCGTGACGACAGGCGAAGGCTCGTGCTGTACGCGGCGCGCAGCGCCGGCTGGTGCCGGATGCGCTATGATACTCACGAGCACACTTGATCGACGACACCATGACTGACCGCCCCATTGCCCAGCAGGAGTTTCTGCGCGCTGCGATGTCGACCCTGGACATGACCCCAGACGAGTTTGCCGCACGTATCGGTTCGACTACCCGCTGCCTTGACAACTGGCTGCTACCATCCGATGCCAAAGGCTTCCGGGAGCTGGACGGTGTTGCGTGGAAATTCATTCGGGAGATTTTGGAAGACCAAGGTAAAAACGCTTGAGTGCATTCATCGGGCAGGTATACTGGGAAGGGCAGGCAGCGGTTTCTGTTCCTTCATCACCGACGAAAACATGCGTTCGAGAGCAAACATGCAGCCCAGGAATGGGCGGATGCGAATCAGGCGTCCGTCGCAAAGCTGGCAGGCCACGCCATGAATTTGCCCGGCCCGCTGTACATCGGTATGAAGCTTCACCGGCCCGGCTCCGCAGCGTGGAGCCACGGACTAGCCTACGACCATGAGCCACACCCAAGCCCGAGCGTTCAGTCGGCGGCGTAGCAGTTGCCGCTCGTTTCCAGGTAGACACTGATGTCGTGTCGCTTGAGTTCGGCCGATGGCGGCAATGAATGTCACTGGTCGGCGGTGGCCGCTGTCGGAGATGGAAGGGTAGCGGCGCCGGCATGCGTTCCCCACCTTTGCAGCGCCGGGTCGGTAGGCTGTGCGCGCGCCAAGTGGCGCCGCCGGCAGTGGACTCAGGAGGAATTTCATGGCTAACACGGTCGATTTCCCGGTTGTATATGACGTACTGATGCGATTGCCGAATGTATAGCGCAAAGCAGCCTCGAAACGGCTGTGAAGTCGGCATTCGAGGTCATCCTGGATGACAACGCCTTCCCCCCGAAAGATGTGCATACCCGTCATGTCAACGGGTCCGCGGTCTTCACGTCGATGCAGAAGTTGGACCTTCTCGCGAAGATTGCAGCAGCTCTGGAAGCCGCCGGCCGTGGCGATACCGCGCCGGGCGATGGTTTGCTCAACGATCTGGCACGACAGTTTGCCTATCTCGATAACAGCGAGTTGAACGGCGTGCAGGTCTGAACGCCTCGGTGCGCTCCTACGTTGCATAATGTCGGGAGCACGGTGACGCTGGGTTGGTGGTGGAATATTTTTCGGACACGGTCATGGTCTGATCAGTCGGGTGGGCGCGCGTCCTGCCGGGCCGTATGGACTGTCGATCGTCTCGGCGCCGGTGATGCCGCCGTCGCTGAGCCGGACGATCGGTGTGGCGCCATCATGGCCGAAGCAGTACCGGCAAACGGTGCCGAGTCCAGGGGCGGGAATCCGCCAGTAGCGTTTTCCGCAAGCGGCCGCCCAGGCCGACATCCGCTTTACATTCCATCCAGTCCAGATAGCCGGCGTGGCTGTTGAAAACCATGCAGACCGTGACGCCATCACCTTGCAGCAGCGGTTTGGGTGCAGGCGGCTGGTCCGGTCGTCGGTGGCGAACTCGCTCATCCCGGTTTCTGGCTGGGGCTGCGCGTGGCGAGTCCCGTGTCGCCGGCCGGATGCGGGTGGCTTGCCAGTCCGAGAATGTGTGTCTCCACCCGGTCGATCGCGTCGCCGCCGATGATGGGTTCTGCCTAAGCCCGCAATGCGCAAATGCCATAGCGCAGCTGCGCGGTGGCCAATTGCTCCGGGCTACCGATAAATAACGGCGTGCAGGCCTGGTCCACGCTGGTGCTATCGTGGTTGATGATCAGTAAGAGGTAGTCGTTGCCGCAGCTGATACCGCGCAGCGCCGCCAGCAGCTGCATTATCTCGTGGTCGGCCACCGGGCCGTAGTAGCCGGCGAAATCCAGGGCCAACTGGAGTTAGGTCTCGGTCACGCACAGTTGCCGGCGTTGCAGCGCTTTCGCGTAGCTGGTGCGGCAGTATTGGAGGAAGGGGGCCAGCGCCGCTTCCACTAGCTTCGGCGCGACTGTGCCGTGCAGTGTGTAGTCATAGGTGTGCACAGGGGCTCCGTGGTGTGCGCGGCGCCGGTCACGCGCGAATTGCGCGGGATGTCGGTATGGGTATTGGCGACCGCGTATGACCATGTTAACGCCGCAGGCGGCGTCTGCCAGCGGGGTGCGCTGCCGGGGGCAGCGCCGCAAGATGGTGTCGTAGCGCCACAGGCGTACCTTGGTAGCCTGGATGCGATCGGTGTCGGGGTGGGCGGGATTGATCAGGATCACCCGTTCCTCGGGTACGATCACGGACGGCACCAGTAACAGCGTCGCCGAGCGTCCAGTGGGTGCCGAAGTCCAGGCTGACGCGGCCGGGCGGCAGTGAGTCCCAGCCCACCGGGGCGTTGGCAAGCTGCAGGTGCAACAACGCGTCCATCACATCATCGGGCACGTCGACGCGGACCAGGTAGTCGTACAGCGGCAGAGAGGTGGCGACCAGATGTGCCACCGTCTCGAGGGAGGCCAGCGCGATACTTTCGGCGCAATACAGCATCGAGGTGCCCTTGCGGTTCCAGCGGCCGCCGCTCAGGCGCGCGCCGGCCCCGTTCAGATCGTCCGACGTGTAGTCCGGAGCGTCGGTGGCGATGCGCCAAACTGAGTGGGTCATGCGTAGGCACCGGTTTGCATTTGCGCCAGCAAGCCGGCCAGCACTTCCTGGCCGGCCAGCGTGTCCATGAACTCGGCCGGCCGGCGGTTGCCCAGCGCGGGATTGGGCTTTTCGATCCAGTCGCTGACCCAGGCGGCGGCATTGAAGCCGGCAGGATCGCCCGATTGCTGCACTATGGCGGCGACTTGGCCGATCAGCCGTGCCAGGCCCAGCACGCGCTCCGACTGGTCGGTGGTCAGCATCTGGTCGTTACGGATCTTGCGGTTGATAGTGGTGCGCGGCAAGCCGAGCAATTGCAGCAGCCATTCCTGCGGGCGCGCCAGCGCGGTTGACAATTCGCCGAGCCGACGCGCCTGCACGCCCTCCTTGATGGTGGCGATCCGTTGCAAGGGGCCGGCCAGGTACAGGTCCTGATAGTTTAGTAGCAGCGGCACCGATTGCGGCGGCTCGGGCGCAAGGATTGTGTGGGGGAGACTGTCGCGGCGGTGGCTGTGGCGGCAACGTGGCCGGGCGGGATGCGTGGCTTTTTTACAGGTGCGGAGTTCATGATGTAATTTCCTCCCATACGGGCCTAAATTTTAGCTCAAATAGGCCGGACTTGCGCGGAGCGATGTACTGTCCGCGCGCCCTGGGCCGGCCTGCAAAAGGCCGCTTCGGTCGGTTCAGGGCGCACAGTCCGGCCGCGACGACTTACGCGACTGCGGCAGAACATTGCCGTCGGCCTGAGCCAGCGGATAAATGGCGTCCAGCTCGACGTACAGTTGGAAGGTGCGTATCTGGACCTGAACCAGCGGCCCTTGCCGGCCTATGATCGGTGCGCAAGTGTACTGGCCCCCGGGCCAGCCGCCATCCGGGAACTTGGCGGAGAGCTTGCTTCTGGCCACCCCTACCCGGGCGCCGACCGGCGCATCTGCCCGCAGGCCATCGATGCGGCGCCGGTAGGCGTCGCGATCACGTTCAAGGTCGAGATGGTGCCCGCCGTCGAATACGTAAATGTTGATCGGCCAGGCGAAGCCGAGCGGCAGCAAGTTGCTGTGGTCGTCGCCGGCCGGACTGAAGGTCAGCTTGTACAGCAGGCGTTCCTGCGAGTCGAGGCACATGTGCGTGCCGGAACGCTTGCTGGCGCGCATGAAATTCGCCCATGGCTTGACAACCGGACTCTCGCGGATGCCGCCGCGGTTGTCCGCCTTGTGGAGCACATGGCCGCCGGCCAGGCTGCTGCTATGGTCCAGGCTGCCAACTGTCCCGCTTCCGGCTACGCGTCGCCTCTCGACTTCCCCAGCGCTTCCATCCAGCAGACCGCGCTGCTGACCGGCTTGAAGGCGACCTTGGACGCCGGACTGCAGCGGTGGCGGCGCCCCATGCTGGTGGCCCCGGAGGGCGGGCGGCGCTGCCGTGTCGACCCGCTGCGGGAGCAGCGCTGGAGGGAAATTAGCGTTATCAAGCAATCCCATCTTGCCAAATGGTGCAACCATTTGCGCCAACTACCGCCCGACCCAGCATTACTCGATGCCGAAATGGGTATCTTGATCGACCTCGACGACACGTCGGCATGGAAGCACGAGGTGTTCAGGGATTATCAGGCGCCGATCGTGCGCCGCGAGGGGCTGCTGGCGGGTTACGACATGTACCCGATGAAGTACCAGCGCCGGGACTTTCAAGCCCAGCAAGCCCGGCTGCCCGCAGGTGCCGACCGCAAGCTCAGGAAAAAATTCAGTGGCTACGAAACGACGAACGCGAGGGACGACGGCCTGGGACAGCGCGTGACCTATAAGGGGCCGTGGAAGAACGCTCAGCTGTGCCTGGTGCCGGCCACGTCATTCATCGAGCCATGCTACGAAACTGGGAAGAATGTGTGGATGGAGATCGGCCTGGTGGACGAGCCCATGTTTGCGGTGCAGGGCCTTTGGCGGGAGTGGCCGGGCGAGCACGGGCCCGAGTACCTCTTCACGCAAATCACTGTCAACGCGGATGACCATGCGTTGATGAAGCGCATGCACAAGCCGCAGGATGAAAAGCGCTCGCTGGTAATCGTCCCGCGCGATGAATGGGACGACTGGCTCGATTGCAAAGACCCGGAATTTGCGCGCAGCTTCTTGCGGCTGCGCCCCGCCGAATTGATGAAGGCCTGGCCGAAGGTCAGTGGCGCTATCTCCGCGAACGGAGACAACTTGCAGTTGGCGTTTTAAGCGCCTGCTCCGCTGTTTCGCCGTCATCCGCCCCAGCGGTGATGCTGTTCCAAGGCCAACCGCCCGGTACCCTGGACCCCGGGTCCGAGGCTTGACCGTCATCGGGGTGCCTGGCCGCCATTGCGCTGCCGGCGTGGCGGTCTCCCCTAGCCTGTCTCGCCTTCGCCCAGTATCTCGTCAATCAGATGCCGGCTTGCCACGCGTGCCGCTGGCGGCATGGCCAACGGGGCGCTAAGGTCGCTGCAGTCGCCGGCCAGTATCAGGCCGGCCTTCCACACCAGCGGGCAGCTGTCCGGGGCGGATCGACCCCGGCGCGCATCAGGAGGTGGGCGGCACGCCAAGCCGCCTGCCATTGCGCATGGTTGCCGTAATAGTGGCCGAGACCTGGTTTGCGGGGGAAGCTCATGTTGTTTCCTCTCCGAGGTGTGGGACGCTGCCGGGTGCAAGCCAGCCCAATCGCGGGCCGCAGATAATAACTGGCATTGTGTGTTTCCGTATTATGGATTACCATTTGACTGTCGCAACTTAACCAAATGGGTGTCGCCATGACTGCAATGAGTGATTCGGATGTACCGCGCCGGGCTAGGCCGGCAAGGGGGCAAATGCCGGCCAAGGGAAGCACCGAGCGGCTGCCGGCCGCGTCGCACAAGATGCATGTGCTGTGGGCGAACCGCGCGAGCCCGGTTGGCGGTTCAGGCAAGTCATCGTTGGCCCAGCTGAGGGCGCTCGTAGCGCGTGTGCGCGAGGCGCCCGGTGTCCAGCTGTTCGATGCGGTGGAGGCGGGGGTGCCGACCGACGTTGTCAAGCTGATCGCCAAGGCCACGGGTGAACCCGCTTCGGTGATCATGGGATTGGCCGGCGTGTCGCAGACCACCTTCGTGCGCAACGAGGCCGCCAATAAGCCGCTGCCGGACGTCGCGGGACACCGCATCATGGCCTACCTGCGCCTGCTTGCCACCTTGCACAGGATGCTCGACGAGAGCGGCGACCCGGAGCAAATGAAATCCTTCGATCTGGAAGGGTGGTTCGCACACTGGGTCCATGAAAGCTTGCCGGAACTGGGCGACAAGACGCCGGCCGACATGTTGCGCAATCCTGAGGGCCAGCGCGCGGTCGAGCAGGTGCTCGAGCGTATGCGCGGCGGGCTGGCGGCATGACGGTCAGCCTGTGGCGCATCGCTTCGGACACTCCTAGCTGGACCGCAGAGGACATGGCCGGCAAAGGCGCCGCCAGCAGCGGATCACGCTGGAACCATGCGGGAGAGCATGTCACCTACACGGCCACGTCGATTTCGCTGGCCGCGTGGGAAACGCGTGCCCACTTCGGGAAAGGGGCTGTGCTGCCCTGGAACCGTATCCTGGTACGCATCGACGTGCCGGACGCGGTCTGGGGAGCACGCGCGCTTACGCCGCGCCCTCTGCCGGTGGGCTGGAACGTGGTCCCCGAGGGTATGGTGTCGCGATCGATCGGCTCGGCCTGGCTTGCCAGTGGCGTTTCGGCTCTGCTGGTGGTGCCGTCGGTGATCATCAATGAGGAAGACAATGTGCTGATCAATCCAGCCCATCCCGGCGCTGCCGGTATCACGGTCGCTCGCGTACGGCAATTCATCTACGACCATAGGGTTTAGCGCGGCGAGCGGCTGACCGCATCCGGTGCCGCGGCATTGACGCCACCAGTTACGTGGGCGGGGAGCGTCCTTGGGCCGGCCGTGGCAGGTCGGATTTGCCTTGACGTTACTCCTCCGGGCGGTGTAGGTCAAGCGCCAGCGCGGTCGCTCTGGCGGGGGATCACGCCATACATCAGCAGGGTGCTCTTGCACTGTCGTAGCCGACAGAGAGTGGGCCGCCCCGGACGCAGACAGGCACCCAGGGCACCGGGCTTCACGTATGGCCCGGCCCCCTGGGCAGGGCGGCCAGCGCGGATGAGCAAAATATTGGCCGATGGGAATTAGTGCGTTTTGTGCGGCGACTGTGGTGCAAGGCTGTACACAGTCTAGGCCCGTGGCGTCGCGGCGCCCTAATGGGCAGCGACAGTCGGATGCGGCGGCGTGCGCGAAAATAGACCGGTATGCCGTCGACCTTGGCACCGTTCGCACCGGGACGCTTGACATGTCTACCGAGATTAGCTAATTTATGAAAATTAGATAAACCATCAAAGGAGGGTATAAATGGACCCTATATCGAATCCCTATGCTCCCGGTGCGGGCAGCCCGCCGCCTGAACTTGCGGGCCGCGATGCCGTGCGGGCCAAGATGCGACTGTGTATCGAACGTCTGCGCCGAGGCAAGCCGGCGAAGAGCATGATGTTGGTCGGCCTCCGCGGCGTGGGTAAGACCGTCCTGCTGGATCAGATGATGAAGGATGCTGAGGCTTCCGATGTCGTGACGATCCGCATCGAGGCGCCGGAAGGCAAATCACTGCCCGCTTCGCTGGCGCCGCAATTGCGTCTGGGCCTGCTCAAATTAAGCCGTATGCAAAATGCAAAGGACATGGCCATACGCGGGCTGCGAGCGCTGGCAGGTTTTGTCGGCAAGATGAAGATCACGTACAACGATATCGAAGTCGGGCTGGACTTCGAGCCGGAACCAGGTCTGGCCGATAACGGCGATCTGGAAGGCGACTTGACCATGTTGCTTGAGCAGGTCGGCCGGGCTGCGCAAGCGGCCGACACGCTGGTGGCGATCTTCATAGATGAGCTGCAGTACGTCCCAGAGCCACAGATGGCCGCGTTGATTTCCGCACTGCACCGGTGCGCGCAACTGCAACTTCCGCTGGTCGTGGTCGGTGCCGGTTTGCCGCAGTTGCGCGGGCGGATGGGCGAAGCGAAATCGTATGCCGAGCGACTGTTCGATTTCCCCGCGATCGGACCGCTGGAGGCTGGCGACGCCGCCGACGCCATCGTCAAGCCTGCTCACGATGAGGGCGTCGAGGTCGACGTCGATGCCGTTACGTTGATCGTCAATTACACCAAGGGCTACCCATACTTCCTGCAGGAATGGGGCAAGCACGCGTGGGACGTTGCGGAAGCCAGTCCGATTACCCGGCAGGATGTCGAAACTGCGTCGACCGAAGCGATCGCCGCGCTTGACGAGAGCTTTTTCAGGGTTCGTTTCGACCGACTGACACCCGCGGAAAAAAAGTACCTTCGTGCGATGGCGGAGCTTGGCAGCGGGCCCCATCGCTCCGGTGACATCGCCGCGGAACTTGGCCGGGAAAGTTCGTCGCTAGGCCCTGTACGCAGCAGCTTGATCTCCAAAGGGA
The DNA here is from genome assembly GCF_009380215.1 of Rugamonas aquatica. GTDB lineage: Bacteria > Pseudomonadota > Gammaproteobacteria > Burkholderiales > Burkholderiaceae_D > Rugamonas > Rugamonas aquatica_B. The sequence goes on along the minus strand of NZ_WHUG01000009.1, from coordinate 15,382 downwards.
TGGTCTGGAGCCCCACCCACGGGGACACGGCTTTCACGGTACCTCTATTCGATGAGTTCATGAAACGCATCATGCCCGGAGAAGAATGGGCCCAGGCGGAAGCCTGATCCTCTGAGAACCTGCGGGCCTACGAGGCGTCCAAGCAGATGGGCTTGGCGCCGGCCAAACATGCCGATACGGGGAGACCAGCGATGGTCGCTGCAGCGGCGGCCGCCGACAAGCACATCGAGTATTTCTGGGAGACCACTAAAATGTTTGAATATTATGAAACGCGCCAACTGGACTCGACCGGGTCGCCGATCAAAGTGGCGGATGTGCTGAGGCTCCAGGACGGGGCGGAGGTAGTCGTCCATCGGGACGGCACGGGCGCCGTGTGCGGCTTCAAGCGGGCGCGCGGCCACCAGCTTCCTGATCTGTCGCCGATAGATTTCGCCCCGATTTCGGCGACCGTCGTGCGGTCCCGCGCGGAGTTGACGAAGCATCCAGCCCCCGTATTACCGACCATGCGGCGCGGCAGCGCCCAGAGTACGCGCTGGGCGAACACGCATGGACGCAGGGTGAGTCGCCCATTAGCCGGCCGCTGTCAGCAGTTCGAATTTTCTCCTCGCGTTACTCTGCGATTTCTTTCGTTACCTGAGCCATCGTATGGGCTCTGCAGGCGTGGCGGTCGTGTCCTATGCCTCATCGCTGGTTGCATGAATCGCACCAGTCACCCATCTGGATCAAGCCAAATTCTCACTTAGCAGTTTCGCCCTGACGGCATGGCCGCCCCAGAAGCATCTCGGTACCGTAGTGCGTCCAAATGGAAGAACAATTCTATGGCTGCCGTTATCTAACGGCTCCAAACCCTGGTGGCTCGCATTCCGGACGACTCACTCCCTGAGAACTCAATACAATGGCAGACGGCGGGGCGTCCAATCAATCCGCTGGCTCACACTCCAACCCACTCGCTGGCTCGCCGGGCCGTTGCCACATTTAGGAAAAGCAGGGTTCAACTGAAAACTGCTCTCCCGTTTTCAACATATGAAAGCAGGCGCGCGCCAGTTTGTGCGCTACCGCCTTGATCGCGACTACACTATTGCGTTTTGCTTTCTTGCGTTGATAAAACTTACGTGCGGGCTCGCAAAATCGAATCGCGAAGTTTGCAGCCTCGACATATGCCCAAGCCAAAAAGCGATTACCGTTCTTGGTATTGCCTTCTCCCTTTTTCTTCCCTTTAGAGACATGTGCGCTGCTAACGCAGCGGCAATACGAAGCGTAGTTGCCCGGGCCTGAAAACCTAGCGATATCTCCGGTCTCAAGCAAAATGACTGCTGCCAAGATGGTGCCGATACCCGAAACCGAATTGAGCAAACGGTAGCCCGGAGCAACGCGACAGTAGCTGACCAGTGATTTCTCGATTTCATCGATTTGAGCTTGCAGCGCCTGCATCACCGCCAGGTTGGCCTTCATGCCTTGGGCCTCGGTTGTACCGATGGGCATGGCGTCGATGTCCAGCTCGGTCAATTGTTTGATCTCTCTGCCGGTAATGTAGCTGCCTGTTTGCTGAGCCAGGCAGGTCTCGATTGACAGGATATTCGTCGTCCTCATTTCCACCAATTGCATGCGTTTGCGAGCGAGATCCCTGACCGCCCTCATGGGCTTGGGCATGATGTGGCCCTCCGGCAAAAGTCCGAGGCGAAGCAAAAGCGCCAAATGTCGGGCATCTGACTCATCGCCACGATGCTTGAGTCCATCGTACTGCTTGATCGCCGTTGTGTTCGCCAAGTGAAGCATATAGCCAGCCTCAATCAGACCATCGACAAGCCAGTACCAGTTGTAGGTCGACTCCACAACCACGCCGGAAAGCTCCTGTCGATATGGTTCAAGCGCCGAGCAAATCGTCCTCAGATCGTTGACTAGCCGTTTGGAATATACAACCTTGTCGGCTTCGTCGGAGACGACGACAAGGCAGTTGTTGGAATGAAGATCAATGCCACAAAATAACATGACGTCCTCCTCGATAAAGTTCGGATTCGTACCGTGACTTTATTCCTCGGCTTTGCCGAAGGGGGGCGGCTAGATGATTATCAATCCTTGTAAATCTGTTCGCAATTTTTAACGTGGGGCCGTTGCTGGACTCGACCGTATGGAGATTGCTGTTCGCACCCAGCTCTGACAGCTGGATGCTCGGTTACCAGGAAGCCTGATGACCGGCGCCAGACAGGAGACCATTCGTTGCAAAGTGCTGTGATGCGGGGGAGGTCGCTCATCCGCGCGTTCGATATATACCTGGCGACGCAACCCGACTTCCGCGCTGCCTGCAAGTAAGGACCATATGGGCACGCTCTGATAGGTCGGTCTGGGCCGCGCCTGGTCATCGTCAGGCGGCGTGACGCTGGTCGGCGCCCGCATCGGCACCCGGTCCCGCAAAGTACTGGCAAGCCGGCTGCCAGCCCAGCAGCCGGGCCAGCACCTGGGTGCGGCCCGCGTTGGGCACGAACCAGCGCTCGCGCCAGTTGATGCGTTCCATGAACAGGTCCATGTCTTCCAGCTTGCGCTGCTGGCCGACGGTGAGGCCGCGCGCCGTGAGTTCGATGCACCATTGTGCGGCCACCTTCGTCCGGCCCAGCTCCCAACCATATGTGCAGTCCCAAGGGGGCAAAACACTCGGGGTTGGATTGTAGGATGACTTCGATCGCTTCGAGGCCGCTGCTGAATCGCTTATCGACAGGATCGACGGCGTGCAGCGATCGGATTCTCAAGCAGTTGAGCGTCTGACGAGCTGCATCGATGCCATGTTCGTGAGCATGCAAGAGTAAGTAACAGATGGTGTCCCCAGAAGTGGTGTATGAGATGTGATTCTCAAGGGGCTGGGGCCCCGGTCAGTTGATCATTGCGGGGAGCCGTGCGGATTGTTTGTCGCTCAAGCTCTGCAAACCTGCAAGCTACATGTAACGTCGCTGCAGCGACCACTCTTTGTTTTACTCTAGCATCATGACTCCCATTGGCAGCCATGTTCGGAAAACTTGGCGCGTAATTGGTCTGCGACGGTGCGCCAGTGGCCAGCTGCAGCTTCTACCGTCTCCTACACAAAGTTAGGTTGATCATCGCTCTTTGCAGGTAAGGACTGTGGTCTTTAACCCATAGCGACATTAACAGGGTCGCAATCGATAAAAATATGTGATAAAAAGTAACTTCGATTTCCCGAGTCGAGTTTATCCGGTTACGTAGGTGCATAGGAAATAAGAGTTCTTTCTGCCTGAAATTCACATATTAAATATACATTTATAAATTTTTATTGTGCGACTGAAAGTCATGGAGGGGCAAATGCCGGCGAGAACGTGGTTACTGATAAAGCAAATTCTAGGCGATGCACTGGAGCAATCCGAATTGCCGCAGCGTGAATTTGTGCGGCGAGCCTGTAAGGGGGACCTGGAGTTGGAGCAGGAAGTCCTTGCTTTGCTCGCGCAGCCAACCGATACCGTCTCGTTCGACATTCAAACACCTACAAAAGTTGACTGGGAAGCCGGCAATTATTGGTTAGGTCGGAATTTGGGGCCATATCGCGTCGAAAAGGAAATTCCTGGCGGTGGAATGAGCCGGGTTTTTGAGGCCCGTCGGGTGGACGGCGAGTACGACACTGTGGTGGTCATTAAGATCTTGCGCGCCTGTATTGATTCGCTGGATGGACGCGAGCGCTTTAACGCCGAGCGCCAAATATTGGCGCGACTTAGACATCCCCGCATTGCGAGTATTCTCGACGGTGGGACGGTGGATGGCTTGCCTTACTTTGTGATGGAGTTCGTTGATGGTGTTCCGGTCGACCGCCATTGTTCGAGTCGATCATTGAGTATCGAAGCGCGCTTAAAGCTATTTAGCAAAATCTGCGAAGCGGTGGAATACGCCCACCAACAACTGATTGTCCATCGCGACATTAAGCCAGACAATATCTTGGTCAACGCCAGTGGCGATCCCAAGCTATTGGATTTCGGCATTGCAAAATTGATCGGTAATGAAGATTCCCAAGTGAAGGGGGGCCTGACTCACTTTACAGGAGTGGGGCCATATACGCCAGCCTACGCGGCACCCGAACAGCTTCGAGGAGAACCAATCAGCACCGCGACTGATGTGTATGCGCTCAGTTGTGTGCTGTACCAGATACTGACGGGCCAACTTCCATTCAATAGCGAGAGCAATGGACTCGAAGCGTTTCGCGTGAAGTGTGATGAGACGCCGAAGCGCCCTAGCGTGCGCGTACTAAGCACCAAGGCTGGCAATAACGATGTGGAGATCGCCGGCACGCCCGACGCTGTTGCGAAAGCGCTTAAAGGCGATTTGGATTTGATCGTTATGAAGGGACTGGAGAAAGAGGTCTCGATGCGCTATCAGAGCGTGGCTGAATTGAGGGCGGATATTGACCGCTTTCTAGCTGGTAGGGCGATTGATGCGCGGCCTCATAAGTTTTCCTATTTGCTCGGCAAATTTTTGCGCCGGAATCGAATTGCTGCAAGTATTGCTGCGCTCGCGGGGGTGGCAACCATGGCAGGCGTTGCCGGCGTTGCTTGGCAAGCGCATATCGCTCAGAAGATGCGTGTGCAAGCAGAGGAACGCTTGGAAGATGTGTCGTTGCTGACACACAAAATGATCTTCGACTATAACGCTCAGATTGTTGACTTGCCAGGCGGCTTGCCCGTTTCCAAGTTGCTGATGGGCGATATTTCGGCATTGCTCGAAAAGTTAAGCGATGGCGCGGGACTACCGGTGAGTATGAGACTTGAGCTCGCTATGGTGTATGCGCGCTTGGCTACTGCGCAAGGGACTTTCCGCGAGCATAGTTTAGGTGAGATGGATAAGGCTGCAATAAGTCGCGCCAAAGCGTATCAAATGATGAATCAACTGCTTAAGGAATCGGACAATAAAGTTAATCTTTTGCCTGCATATAGCGAAGACGAGCGCATTGCTACGCGCCATAAATTGCTTCTACAGTTAGTTAATATCGAGCGGGAGCAGGCGAAGGAGGATGTGCGCCTTGCAAATTTTAACGTTGCCCGCACCAGATACCTTCGGATCTCCACGTTACTAGAGCAAGCCAATGCGATCAACCCAATACCTTTTGATCAGGCAAATGGACTTAACGACCTGGCGCAGTTTTACGCGCATCATGACGGCGACTATATACGTGCATTGGACGTTACGACGAAGGTGGAAAAGGCGATGGTTGCCGAGCTGCAGAAAAATCCGAACGATGATCCATCGCGAGAGTTGTTGGCCATTGTGCTGGTTGCCAAAGGCCTCTATCTGCAAGATGGAATAGGCGATCACGACGGCGCACGCAAAGCGTTTCTTGCAGGGATTTCGGAGGATCGTCGACGGCGCACCGCTCAGCCCGACAATACACGGATTACCGTGCAATTGGCGTCTGATTTATTTCGGCTTGGGTCGCTGGACATGTACGATAAGGACTTTTCTAGCGCAAAGTCTTCGTTCGAAGAGGCGCATGCGACACTAGCCCCATTGCTTCGGTCAGACGGCAATAACCTGTATTTAATCTATGTAAATGGTATTGTTTGGCAAGCCGATGTTATGTTGTCGATATTGAACGGACACCTTCCAGCAGCGCGTAAAGCCGTCGCTGAGATGCGCAGGATCAGCGAACAATTATTGAAGGCGGATAGCAAATCGTACGATCATCGTTATTTCCTGGCACAGACGGAAGTCAAGACCGCCATGTTGTATCTAGCGGAAAATAATATTCCGAAGGCACGTGCCTATATGGTGCGGAATGAGGAAGCCTTAGGTGAGATTGCCAATGTCGACCAGGGAATGCGGCGCCGACTAATTGGTGCTCGACTTGAGTACGCGGAAATGCTACTGTCGGAGCGACACTGGGATGAGGTGATTGCTTACCTCGACAACCTGGAGATGACGCTGCCGGCGGCATCCGATAGCGCACGGCTTTTTGTGCGTCGCTCGTCGGCGCGTAGGCATTTGGCGTTGGCTAAAGCATATGCGGCAAAAGCTAGGCAGCCCGTTGCCGCCGGCGACGCCTCCTTATTAAAGTTAAGCCGCGATCATTTTAGTCGCGCGCAGGCAGAACTTGCACCAATTGTGGATTCTGGAAAGGCTTCGTTGCTGGACCGGCAACGGTTACGGCAAGCGACGGCCGGTGTGGCAGCTCCTTGAGCGTATACGAGGCAAGCTCAGTTTTACTTACCTATACCTCAGATTAAGGACATCTCGAAAAAACTGCCTGGCCATTGCATGCTATCGCGATGCCGACGTTGACGACTCAGTCGTGATTAAAAACCCCAATCTGTTTACCGCCTAGGAGCGCAAAGCAAAGCTGTCCAAGCTAGGTGATTCGCTTCTTCTGAAGCAGCATGTCGACTTCGCCGGACCGTGTCCCGGGGCCTGGTGTATGAGTCGTGATTCTTCGGAGGTTGGACGCCTGCCCAGCTAATCACGGCAGAGAGCCGCGCCGGCTGATTTTCATATAGCAACTGCAAGCCTTTGAGCTGCATGTAGCGCCGCTGTAAAGACCACTCATCATTCTGCTCTAACATGATAGCGCCGACGAGGCGGATGATGGCGCGCTCGTTGGGAAAGATGCTGGCGCGTAGCTGGTCGGTGACTCTACGCCATTGGACGCTTGCCGCCTCCGCCGTTTCCTCGGCGAAAATCGTGTGATCAAGGCTACAAGCGCCTGACGCTGGTCTTTATTGGCGTGCACCAGGGCGTTACGCATAAAATGCATACGACAGCGCTGCAAGCTCGCGTTGATGACCTTGGTGACGGCGGCCTTGAGCCCTTCGTGGGCATCTGAAATGACCAGCTTCACACCACGCGGCCCGCGTCGCGTCAGTCCGCGCAAAAACTCGCTCAAGAACGGCTTGGTTTCCGAGGTTCCGGTGGCCGCGCGCAAGATTTTCCGCACGCCGTCGGTGTTGACTGCCACGGCGATTATTACAGCCACGGACACGATGCTCCTGTCTGACGGATTTTGACGTATGTCGCGGCGATCCAGAGATAAGGCCAGTCGCCTTCGAGTGGCCGGCTCAGGAATTCGTTGACGCGTAAGTCGATCTCCTCACACAGACGGGATACCTGATTTTTGGAAACGCCGCTCATACCCATGGCCTTAACCAGTTCGTCGATCGAGCGCGTGGATATACCCTGAATGTAGGCTTCTTGGATGACCGCCGTCAGCGCCTTCTCTGCTGTGCGGCGCGGTTCAAGAAAACCGGGGAAATAGCTGCTGCTGCGCAGCTTGGGGATTTTGAGATCGACAGTGCCGGCGCGGGTTTCCCAGGCGCGGTCTCGATAGCCGTTGCGGCTGTTGGTGCGTTCCTCGCTGCGTTCGCCATAGGCGACCTTGCAAAGCACCTCGACATCCATCTCCCTGAGCCGCTGCAAGGCAAATTAAAACGTTTTTTTGAGAAATCGGCATCGGCTCCCTTTGCGGCGAGCTCCGTCAATGCCATAGTAGTGGGCGGTCATCGTGATTTCCTCTGGATGGTTAAGGTCTGGTAACCCCAACCTACCCATGAATCACGATGGCCATCTCATCATTGCTCAACAGGCGTCAAACTCAGCGCCAGATTCATACACCACTCGCTGGGACATGATCTTTTGGCATACGGCGATTATTCGTCAACTGGCCTTTACACCGAATATCAAGTCGTAGTTTTGCCGCATGTTTTCACACTCCTCGAATTGCTGCGCTTTTTGCAGAAACTGGGAAAGCCTCAAAAGAACGGCAGAAAATTGAGGCTCAAGCTTATCCAGCATACTCCGGTTCTTGCCATACAGCGGCAGACATTCGTTAACGAAAAGCGTTGCGCAGGTCGCTACTTCGTGGGTATTGTTGACACCTATAACGGACTCAACTTCATCAAAGCCGTCGCTGATGCGTTTAAGCGACCGGCATGCCATTGCTACTTGGTACTGCTCTTTGATGTAGCAAAACGGGGTGAGCAGCAAATCCAGGAGTCTTCGAGATGTGCTAGGCACCTGCGCTAAGGAGCGGCCGGTTAGTAGGCCAGGATGAGGACGCTCCCCTGCTGGCGAGTGTCGGCTGATAGCACCGGATGGCGAGGGAAAGGATGTCGATGGCGTCAGTTGGTCATAAGTGTCATTGTCGACAGTCCTCTTGCTTATTTTATCCATTTTGGTTCTTCCTTAAGTTTGTTATCGATGGATGAGCAGCACCGAGACATGCTGTTGCACCTCATTTGAGAATGGAAAATCGAGTCGGGTGGTCCTTTGAGAATCGCCCCCCATACTTGGCATGCGCTATCAAGGCGAGTCGTTGCGTTGCATGGCTGTCTTGGGCGCGCGGGCGGTATTGGACATCAGATGGGCCTGGATGGTTTGCATTGCCTGCGATGTATCAAGAGAGTTATTAAGAATATGTTTTACGGCTTTCAGTGTGTCGGGATCCATGCCGGTGGCCAGCAGATAGCGCGCTGCCGCAGTGCGCCTAGAGTTTGTGGTGCGCAGGTGTTCGCATAAGAGTAGCGCGGCCACGAATTTGTTGTTGCCGGAAATATTTTCCCCAAGGAACATTTCCTCTATTTGATCCAGGTTCAGGCCGCGGGTAGCCTCCAACATTCTATTGTGTTGATCGTCGTCTTCGGCAGCAGCTAGTTGGGCCGCCTTCCTGTCTGCTGCGAGCCTGTGCTGCGTGAAGCCGACCCAAATGAGGCCCAATACGGCTGCTGCGACCGGCAAAGCGATCAGCGCGATACCCCAGGTGGCAGCACCTGCGGCTAAGATGGTCAGCCCCAACGAGGCGGCGCCTATCGGTGTGGTGAGGGCGCCAAATACCACCCGTACCAAGGAGCGTGTCTTGGCGAGTTTTGCGGCATCTAGGGACTTTTGTTGGGATTGCTCGAAATAGCCGTGGATACGTGAGTACAGGTTGGTCAGAATTGGGTCATTGTGGTCGGCGGCCGAAGATGGCGACACAACCTTTCCTTTTGCCGCATGCGCCTTCTGGGTCGCCTGGTCCAGCTTGAACTTCCCGTTGTTGCCACGCAGACTAGCGATGTGATCTAGCAGGGCGTAGCGGATCTTCTCCTCACCGCGCGCCTGGTGCCAGTCCAGTGCGCCTTGGACGAAGTGCAGCATACTCGACAGAAGGCTGAGGACCGGACTCAATGGGTTCGGTATGGCGGTCGCGATGGCGCTCGACCCTCCCACGAGCGGTGCGAAGGCGATCAGACTCAACACTGTTCTGGTCAGCTGGATGGGCAATTCGCGTATGCCGTTGACAATCAGGCGCGGCAGCCTGCTTTTAATGGCACCGGCTTTGACGGCGGCCGCATTCGCGGTCAGGAAAGCGTCTGCGTTGTTGCATTGCAGCGCTTGCGCTGCGTCGATTCCCTCCGTGGGTTTTGCTGGTGCTGGCGGTTCTTTTGCTTGCGGATGCTCGGCGCAGGCTTGTTTGAACGCTTCGGCCTCCAGCGTCGCGTGGGTCACCAGTGCTTGCGCCTCGCGGAATTTTTTGTGGTCGTCGATGATATCCCGCGCCGTCAAACCCACGTCCATTACAGCGAAGACAGCACCCGCGACCGGTGTGGTGCTTAGCGCCTTGCCCAGCCCCGCCAGCGCGGCGCTGGCCCGTCCCAGCCCTATGGCGAGCACCGGAAGCGCCGTCCGCAGCGTTGATGCCGCGGTCACGCCAAACCACACTCCAAAGCGCACTTCCCCGGTGGCGACCTGCATTTTGGTCGGTTTCGTGGTCAGTGTAAATTGCCCCGGCAGTGGGGAGCGCCGCGCGGTTGGTGGTGGGGCGGATTGACAGGACAGCGAATCTCCCGGATGACTGGTGGTGGGAGAGGGGGAGGATGACTGTCGTGATGGCGATCGTGGGAATTCTGTTCCGTGGGACTCCATAATAAATGCTCCATGCTGGGTTGTGATGTGGCGCTAAGATCGCCTCGGGTCGGAGGTTGGTAACTATCGATGGGATTCAGTTCCGTTGAGCCACCTAGGTTTCCACCCTGGAACCTATCGGCACCGCAGGTTACCAAGCAAGCAGCATCAGTTGGTGCTACCTAATATTTTCATATGAGGATAGATAATGAAATCGACTTGGCTGCCCCCCCTCATCGTGCAGATGCTGCTGAGCGCCGGTGCGGCGCTTGCAGTTCCAGCACCAGCCCCTGTGCCCGCTCCAATGCCTGCGCCAAGTAGCGTGTGCGCAGCCGATCCCTATGCCACGGATCCTGTCACAGGAGAGTGGTGCGGCTGGGTGCCAGGGCGCCCGGGCGTGCCCGACTGTTCGCGGCTGGTGTGCTAAGTCGGCATATGCCAAGCGCACTGCTCCACCCACCGACGACTACCGAGTAAATGCAGCATATGATCCAATTTGTAAAACCAATATGCCGTGCGGCTGCGTACTGGCCGGCATTCCTGACGCTCTGCTGGGTAGGTGTGTGCGGCGCTGCCGACTGGCAAAGCATTCCGGCCGCACACAGCGATATCCGTATTGATGCTGAGTCTGTAGTGTGGGCTGATGGTCGCGTGCAAGCCTGGGTTTGGTACGCGCCGGTTCGCCGTCCGCTTTTGCTGCGCATCCTGATGCCGGGTGAATTGCAGTCCGCTGCGGACAGTAAAGAGCAAGTGTTCGTGAACTGTCACGCGCGCAGTTATCGTATCGGCGATTTCGAAGGCTTGCCGCGGGGGGCACGGTATTTGGGCCGCGCCGCGCAGGTACTGCCCGATTCGGACGAGGCGGCCGTCTTGGCGTGGTTGTGCGATGCCTGACGACGCTACATTGCTACCGAACGAACGCGTGGCGCCGTCAGAGCACCCCCTGGAGTTGCGTGTGCTGGACGGGGTCCAGCGCGGCTGTCGAGTGGGGCTCAAATCCGGGCTGTACCGCGTAGGTAGCACCGAGCGCTGCGACATTCTGCTGGAGGGCGCGGCGCCGGGCTGTCTGGCGTTCGCGCTCTATGTCGGCCACGGCGCCATGGCGCTGGAGGCGATCGATGAAGGTGTGCTGCTGGACGGTGAGGCGGTCGTCGGTCTGCATGCCTTGCGGCAAGGTCAACTCATCGCGGTTGGCGAACACCGATTCGTTGTGGGGGAGGCCGGCGCTGAGTGGTCGGACTACGCACCGGCGCTGGGCAGCATCGGTGCGGAAGAAGAGCCTGCCGTGCCGGTGGCCGCTGTGGCGACCGAGGTCGCTGTCGAGGCGCCCGACATGAGCGAGATCGCCGTCTCAGCTGTCACGCAGGGGACGGCCGTTGCACTGCGGCGGGCGCTGAAACGAGGTGGCTGGCTGGTCGCCGCTGTGTTGGTCATGGGCGGCGCTACCGAGCTGATCGCGGCGACGTACGCGACGCCGCGATCGGTTGTCGCGGCGTCCGCCGCGCCGAAGCCACAGCCGCTGGAGGCGCTGGTGGCCGCCGCCCGCGACCATGCGGCATTGAAACTGGTGGCATTGCCCGGCAAGCGCTGGTGCCTGTCAGGCTATGTGCGCACCGGCCAGCAGCGTGCCGAGCTGGCACGCGCCGCGCGCCGCATCGAGCCAGCGCTGCGCATCGATGTCAGCGCCGATGACGAATTGGAGCAAATGGCCCACGATACGCTGGCGCGCTTCCCCCAGAGCGGCCTCGAAGTCGCGTCGGTTCGTTTCGGTGAGCTAACGCTCAGCGGCCATGCCAGCGGTGTCGCCAAGCTCAAGCGCGTCACCACCGCGCTGCAGGACGATAGCCCGGGACTGCGCCAGATCCACGCCGAAGCCACCAATGTCGAGGCGGCGCTGCAGGTGCTGGGCGAATTGCTGGCCGAGGCCGGGCTCGGTGACCGGGTGACAGCCCGACTCGACGACGAGCGCCTGCTGGTCGAGGGCCGGCTGGACGAGACGCAGCGCAGCAGTTGGAACGCGGTGCGCTACCAACTGGAGGTGCGTTTTGGCGCCGATCTGCCGCTGACCGAAAGCTTTGCTGCTGCCGGCGCGGCACCGGCGCGGCAGCCGTCCAACGGCGATGTGCTGTTGACAGTGGGGGGGGCGGTGCCCTACGTGATGCTGCGCGATGGCCAGAAAGAAGGGCGACGAGCTGCCGGGGGGACGCCATGATGGCCCCACACAATGCTGCCAGCAGTGTGCTGTTGGGGGAGGGCGAGGCCACACGCGCAATCTTGTTGTGGCGCGCGCGGGAGTTCGAACGCGCGCTTGGCAGAGGTGGCAGCCGTGCTTGCTTCCGGCAATGGCAAGCCAGTCTCGACGCGCTGCGCGTCGCCGTCAGCATTATCGATACCCGGGCCGCGGAGCCCCCCCTTCCTTTTGCATACACTATCCAACACGATCAGGAGAAATAACATGGCATTCGATTTATCCACGCTGAACTCGACCTTGGGCAATATCGTTGCGCGTAACGAGGCGGGCATGAACCAGGTACTGAGCGACGTGCAGTCCAAGGCTGATCCGTCGGCAGCGGATCTGATGCAACTGCAGCAAAGTTCGATGAAATATACGCTGTCGGTCGAGACTCAGAGCCAGATGATCAAGGTATTGGGGGATTTGCTGAAATCGATCGTGCAAAAGTCCAGCTAAGGCTGGGGGTGTCAGGCCAGCAGCTGCCATTGCTCCGGCGTGGTTGGCGGTTCTGCCTGGCCGGGCGGCTGCGACAGGCGCTCGGCCCACTCCAGAGCCGTGTCGACAAAAGCGTTCAGGCGTGTTTCGAGGCGCTCGCCATCCAGGCCGGCCAGGGGCAGGCTGAGAGTTAGCACCGCCATGCCGGCGGCAATGTCAAAGGCCAGCGTGGCACCGCCAGTCGCCCGCCAATTGAAATTGCCCGCCAACATGGCAAGCATCAGGTCCGGGCGCGCGGAGGGTGTGAACGCTCCCAGCACGGCGCACAGCGCCAGGCTGTCGGCGCGCGTGTCCGGTGCTAGCCAGACTTTCAGGCGGCGGTCAAAGCCCAGCAAGCACAGGCCGCTGACGGCATCGAAGGCCAAGCCATCGATGTGGTAACGACGGCCAAGCTCATGGAGCAGATCGATGCAAGCCTGGGATGCGCTCATGTTTCCGCCCGGGTTAGGCGCTTGCGCAGCAACACCACATTGTGACCATGCCGGCGCTGGTAATGGCATTCGTGCATGAGGCCACGGACCAGATGCACACCGAGACCGCCGACCGGGCGTGCGTCAATATGCAGGCCCAGCGCGGGAGGGGGAGCACTGAAGGGATCGAAGGGGGGGCCGCTGTCGCGCAGTTCCACCTCCAGTACATCGCCGACGCAGCATATGCGCAGCCGGATCGCGCTGTACTGGCTTTTGCCGCCGCCGTGCAAAATGATGTTGGTGACCAGTTCTTCCAGCACCAAGTTAAGGTGGAACACGTCTTGGCCAGCGAGCGCGGTGGCGGTGGCCCAGGAAGCAATAGCGTCGGCCAGCGGCGCGATGGCTTCCAGGTTGGCTGCCACAATTTGTTCAAAATCGGTTTTCACAATGCCGACGCTTCCAAGATGACCGTACAAAGGCAGATTATGCAGATACACCTACCCGAATACAAGCAATTAAAACAGCCGGATGCGCACGGCATGGTTGCGCTTGCCCCGCCACCGCCGTCGCCTCTGGCGATGAGCGGCCGAATGGCGGTGGCGTTGGCATTATTCTTCAGCGTGTATGCGCTGGGCTGGCTGGGCGAGGGCTTGCGCGAACGTCAGTTGGCGCTGCTGCGCGAACAGCGGTTCGATGCCGTGCTGGGCCAGTTACGTGTGCGCCTGCAGGCGCAGTTGTCACCGGGCAGGCCCTTGGTGGCCAACCCGCAGGCGCAGGCGCTGCTGGAGGAGGGAGCCGCGCGCGTGCCTGAACTGTTGGCGCTGGAGGTGGTGTCGACGCGCGGCTTGTCGCTGTTCAGTTCTGATCGTGGCCTGCGCGGCCAAACGATACCGCCCGCCTGGCTGGACGCCATGACGCGCGCGCCCGGCGGTTGGCAAGTTACGCGCCAGGATGAGCGCAGCGCCGGTGTTCCGCTGGACTGCGGCGGCGGTGCGCCGGGCTTTCTGGTGTTGACCTATCGCGTCGGTGGCGACCCCGGCGACAACGCCTACGGGTTGGCGGTGGGAATGGCTGCTGCGGCGCTGGCGCTGCTTCAAAGCGGTTGGCGGGCGCGCCGCCGTCGCGCGGCCCAGCGTGATGAACTGGCGCGCTTGGATCTGGCGGCGCCGACAGTCTCGGTGTTTGGCGCCGCTGCCCGCGAGCTCGTTGTGGCCCGCCTTGCGTTGGCGGAGTTGGACCAGCAAGGGCGCCGCCTCGGCGACGGAGGGCCTTGAAATGCGCGCCGTTCTGACTCCTTTGCTGTGGCTGGCGCTAGCGGCGTTGGCGGTCCTAGCGCCGTTGCTGAGCACTATGTATGCCGACGAACAGGCCGAGCGGATCGCGATGGCCGGCGTTGGCATCGAGACGCTGGCACAGGCAATTGAGCGTGCGGCGCAGGCCGGCCTACGACTGGAAAACGGTGCAGCCACGCTCGACCGCTTGGCCCGCCTCCATCTGCCCCCTGAGATTGTCTCGGTACGGCTGCTGGGTATGGATCAGCGTCCGCTGTGGCACTATGGTGCCGCGCCGGCCGCGCCATTGACCGTGCTGCACTATACTGTCGGCCCCCTGGCTTTGCTGTCGGCCGATTTCGCCGCCCCGGCCGGCGCCGGGAATGCCGGCAGGGCTGGCCTGATCTTGCTGGCGGCGACTGCGGCGCTGGCGCTGCCGCTGACCATGCTGGCTGCTTTGATCGCGCGGCGCGAGCAGTTGGCCGCGCGCTGTTTCGCGCGCCAGTGCGACGCAGTGCGGGCAGGCCGCTATCGTACACTCTGGCTGGCGGACGGCGACGATGATCCGCGCATGGCGTATCTGCGCGAACAGATCACTTTGCTTGCTGAGCGCTGCCAGCAAGCGCAGCGCCTGCTCGCGTCGCTGGAACGCGGTGAGCCCGATCCGTCGGCGCGCACACGCCTGGCGGCGCTGCAAGCCGGATTGGCACACCGTCACCGTTTTCCCGCCAGTGGTGGACCGCTGCGGCGTCGGCTGTGGCCGGCTCCGGAGGCGGCGCGCTGCGGCGCTACGCTGGTATTGATGCTGGCGACGTTGCCGCTGGGGGCCTTCTTGCTGGCGCCATGGCCGGCTCTGGCCTGGACCGCCTGGGCTGGTGGTTGGTTGTTTGCGGTCCTGTGGCGGAGACTGGCCTGGGACGGGGGGGCGCGGTTGATCGCGGCATGTGTCTGCGCCGCCGCTGGCCAGCTCTTGACCCCGCTCGCGCCGGGATGGCCGTTGCTGCCAGCCCAGTTTAGCTTGGGCGCGGCGGCGGCGCTGGCGGCAGCGACCGCGCTGGCCACCTGGCGCGGCGGTGGCCGGCGATGCGGCCTGGCGTGGCCGCCGCTGCTGGGTG
>NZ_WHUG01000008.1 GCF_009380215.1 Rugamonas aquatica | reverse complement strand
CCACCGCCGCCTCCCCAGCAGCCGGCTGAGCTCTCCGAAGCAGGCTATCAATGGAAGGAGGTGTTTCTGCCCGAAGGCACCCGGCTGCGCGCCAGCTTCGGTCGCCAGCAGTATTTCGCCACCGTGGCAGGGGCGGAAATTAAGTACGGCAAACACGCGGTGTCGCCTTCCTGCTTTGCGAACCTGCAGGGCAGCGGCAACCGCAACGCATGGAAAGCCATCTGGCTGCGCCTGCCCGGCAGTGATGCATGGCTGCTGGCCGATGTCTGCAGGGCGGCGCGGAAAGCGGCGATAGCGCGTTTGCTCGCCGGCGAGGCGCAGGACGATCGTCAGCATACCCCGGCCGCAATCAAGCCGGCGCAAGACCAGGTCACGCAATCATCAAGGCCCCAAACAAACAGTCCAGCGGCGCCCAAGGGTGATCGCGCCCGCGCCGCACGACAACCCGTGGCGCGCCCATCGGGGCCGCCGCGCCAACCCAGCATGCCAGTCGCGACGCCCGGTAATGGCATGCAGCCCAAGAGCGGTTCCGGACGAGGTTCCCGCCGTCGCAAAAAACGTCCTGCGACGAAACACGTTCCCGGAAGTCCGTGATGAACCCAAAAAAGGGACGCGCGCCACGCGCCGCGCCTTACGCAACCGGCGTCAATCCGGTCAGAACACTTTGCTGATGGTCAGCTGCAGCGCGGTCTTGCCGAGGAACTTGCCGTTGGCCGGCGACGCGTAGGCCGTCTTGCCGGCGTTGGTGCCGATGACGGCCAGCGCGCCCGTCACCACGCCGAAGTCCCTGGTCGCGCCGATCTTCCAGTCGCTGTAGCTGGAAGCGCCGTTATGCTTGACGTTCTGATGGCCCGCATGCAGGTTGACCGTGAAGCCCTCGCCCGCCTCGATATTGGCGCCGATATCCACATAGCCGCTGTTCTTGCTGTCGACAAAACCAAACAGATTCGTCACGGCGTGCGAATACTTGATATAAGCCGGGCCATAACCCAGCTGGCCATACACCTCGGTGGTATTGGCGTTGGCGAAACCGCTGACATGCGCCAGGCCGTTCGACGGATACACATACGTCAGCACGCCCACATCGTAGGCCACGTCGGCCGTGACCTGCCCGCGCTTGCCGGCATAGATATCCACCTCCACGTCGCCGCTGCCGCCGGCATCCTTGGTCCACTTGATGGTCGACAGCCAGGTGCCCACATACAGGCCGGTCGGATTGTTCACGTAATCGAAGCCGCCCTGCAGCGCCGGTTTCAAGCGCGTCTGCGAAATGCCGCGATAGCGGTAGTCGCTGACCAGCGCCGCATTGAAGCTGGTTTCATTGTCCGGCTTGACGGCCGGCGCGGCATCCTCGGCACAAGCCTGCGTGCCAGTGAAAGCAGCGACGATGGCTGCGGCGAGTATTATTTTTTTCATGTTGCGGTCTTTCTTACAGTGGTTAAGTCAAATCAAGCGGTAAAAACTTCGCGGTACAGGGCGTCCATATCGGCCGGCGCCTGTCCGTGGACGACGGTATTGGCCAGCGTGGCCGACATCACCCGCGACACGTAGGCGCGCACGGCGGCGCGCTCCCCGGCGGTGGGCTCGGCGTCGCCGCCGACCAGCACGAACAGCACGCGCAAGCCGGGGTTGAACATGCGCGCCGCATTCAGCCGGGCGATCAGCTGGTACTGGGTCGACAGGTCGACCTGCATGGGCGTCACCGGCACCACCACCAGCCGCGCGGCGATCAGCGCGGCGCGGCTCTCGGCGGTGTCGCGGCCCTCGGTGTCGATGACGATATCGTTGTAGCGGTTGCGCAGCTGCTCCAGATCCTCCACCAGCGAGCGGCCGGTGATGGCGCGCGTCGCCACGCGCGGCCGCACGCCGGCGGCGGCCAGCTCGCTGCACCAGCTGCTGGCGGCGGCCTTGGGATCGGTATCGACCAGCATCACCTTGCGCCCGGCCCGCGCCCGCAGCAGCGCCAGGTTGTTGGCGACGATGGTCTTGCCGGCGCCGCCGCTCTGGTTGGCGATGGCGACGATCATGCCGCCCCCCGTACCGCCAGCGGCGTCAATCGGCCGAATTCCGCACCCGGCAAGCCCCGCATCACCGCCTCCATCACCTGCACCGCCAGCGCGCGCGACACGCACAGCCACACCCTGGCGCGGGCGCCGTGGTCGCAGGCTTCGACCCGCATGAACTCCATGGCGTCGCCGCAGGTGCGCATCACCAGCGCCCGCAGCGCGGTGACGGCATGGGTGTCGACGGTGAGCTGCATCAGGCAGGCGCGCGGCCGCGGCGGCCGGGCCCTGTGCTGGCTTTGGGCGGACCTGGTGTGGAAGAATGCGTGCATATCGAACCCCTGAATTGATCGTTGCGATACAAAACAGCTTATCGACGGCGCCGTAAAAACGGTCTAAAAAGGCAGGTCCGGTCTGTAAACATCGTGTATAAATTGGCCCGCGCCGTTTTTTTGCCGCGATTACGCCCGGTTGAGGATAGAATACGCAAACGTCCGCATAAAACTGTACATAAACCCAGTATCGAAATTACAAGCTTGATCACGTATGGCCACTAAAAAACCAGTTTCCGACTACAGCGAATCATCCATCCGCGTCCTCAAGGGCCTGGAGCCCGTCAAGCAACGCCCTGGCATGTACACCCGCACCGAGAATCCGCTGCACATCATCCAGGAGGTGATCGACAATGCCTCGGACGAGGCGCTGGGCGGACATTGCAAAAACATTATCGTCACGCAGAACGCCGACGGCAGCATCACCGTCGAAGACGACGGCCGCGGCATCCCGGTCGGCCTGCACCCTGAAGAAGGCGTGCCGACGGTGGAAATCGTCTTCACCCGCCTGCACGCGGGCGGCAAATTCGACAAGGGCTCGGGCGGCGCCTACGCCTTCTCCGGCGGCCTGCACGGCGTCGGCGTGTCCGTCACCAACGCGCTGTCCAAGCGCCTGGAGATCACCGTCTGGCGCAAGGAGCCCGACGGCACCGGCCTGCACAAGCTGGCCTTCGAGCACGGCGACGTCGTCGAGCCGCTGTCCTCCGTGGTCGCCCCGCGCGACGGCAAGAAGTCCGGCACCCGCGTCACCGCCTGGCCGGACGCCAAATATTTCGACTCCCCCGCCATCTCGCAGACCGAGTTGCAGCGCCTGTTGCGCTCCAAGGCCGTGCTGCTGCCGGGCGTCACCGTCACGCTGGCCAACGCCAAGACCGGCGAATCGCAGACCTGGCAGTACAACGACGGCCTGCGCGGCTACCTGACCGAAGCGCTGGCGCAATCGACCGACGGCGAGACCCTGATCCCGCTGTTCGAAGGCGCGCAGTTCGCCGGCCCGGACGCCGAAGGCTTCGCCGAGGGCGAAGGCGCGGCCTGGGTGGTGGCGTGGACCGAACAAGGCGCCATCGTGCGCGAGTCCTACGTCAACCTGATCCCCACGCCCAACGGCGGCACCCACGAATCGGGCCTGCGCGACGGCCTGTATGGCGCGGTGAAGAACTTCGTCGAGATGCACTCGCTGCTGCCGAAAGGCGTCAAGCTGCTGCCGGAAGACGTGTTCGCGCGCGCTTCCTTCGTGCTGTCGGCCAAGGTGCTGGACCCGCAGTTCCAGGGCCAGATCAAGGAGCGCCTGAACTCCCGCGATGCCGTGCGTCTGGTCTCGACTTATTCGAAGCCGGCGCTGGAGCTGTGGCTGAACCATCACGTCGACTACGGCAAGAAGCTGGCCGAATTGGTCATCAAGCAGGCGCAATCGCGTCTGCGCTCGCTGCAAAAGGTCGAGAAGAAGAAATCGTCCGGCGTGGCCGTTTTGCCGGGCAAGCTGACCGACTGCGAATCGACCGACGTCACCCGCACCGAATTGTTCCTGGTCGAGGGCGACTCGGCGGGCGGCTCGGCCAAGATGGGCCGCGACAAGGAATTCCAGGCCATCCTGCCGTTGCGCGGCAAGGTGCTCAACTCCTGGGAGACCGACCGTGACCGCCTGTTCGCCAACAACGAGATCCACGACATCTCGGTGGCGATCGGCGTCGACCCGCACAACGCCGACACCATGCCGGACCTGAGCGGTCTGCGTTACGGCAAAATCTGCATCCTCTCCGATGCGGACGTCGACGGCTCGCACATCCAGGTCTTGTTATTGACGCTGTTCTTCAAGCACTTCCCCGGCCTGATCGCCAACGGCAACATCTGCATCGCCCGTCCGCCGCTGTACCGCGTCGACGCGCCTGCGCGTGGCAAGAAGCCGATCCAGAAGCTGTACGCGCTCGACGCCGGCGAACTGGTGGCGATCGAGGACAAGCTGCGCAAGGACGGCCTGAAAGAAGGCGCCTGGTCGATCTCGCGCTTCAAAGGCCTGGGCGAGATGAACGCCGAACAGCTGTGGGAAACCACCATGAACCCGGACACCCGCCGGCTGCTGCCGGTATCGCTGGGCGCCTACGCGCACGGCGAATCGTCGGCGCGCTTCAATATGCTGATGGGCAAAGGCGAAGCGGCCGCGCGCCGCGCCTGGATCGAAGAACACGGCAACGAAGCCGAAGCAGATATCTAATTACTGACCGACTATGACTCATCAAGCAAATCTCTTTGACGAACCGGCGCCGGAAACGGCAGCGGTGGCTCAACCTGCAGCACCTGCGCCCTCGCCTGCGCCTACGCAAGCGGCCGGCGACGAAGCCGGTGACGTGGCCGCAAGCGGCGGCGAAACCGGCAATCCGCTGAGCGGCGGCGCTGGCGGCAGCGACAACGGCGGCGCTGGCGGCGACAACGGCGGCAACAGCGGCAACGGTGGTGGCAACGGCGGCAACGACGGCCCCCTGGGCGGCGGCGATGACGGCGACGGCGGCGACACGCTGACCCTGTCCACCTTCGCCGAACGCGCCTACCTGGACTACGCGATCTCTGTGGTCAAGGGCCGCGCGCTGCCGGACGTGTGCGACGGCCAGAAGCCGGTACAACGCCGCATCCTGTACGCGATGAACGAAATGGGCCTGAACAGCGCCGCCAAGCCGCGCAAGTCCGCGACCGTGGTCGGCGACGTGCTGGGTAAGCTGCACCCGCACGGCGACCAGTCGGTGTACGACGCCATGGTGCGTATGGCGCAGGACTTCTCGCTGCGTTACCCGCTGGTCGACGGCCAGGGTAACTTCGGCTCGCGCGACGGCGACGGCGCCGCTGCAATGCGATACACCGAAGCCCGATTAACGCCTATCGCCAAAGTGCTGCTGGACGAGATCAACCTCGGCACCGTGGAATTCCAGGCCAACTACGACGGCTCGACCGAAGAACCGTGCCTGCTGCCGGCGCGCCTGCCGATGGTGCTGCTGAACGGCGCCTCCGGTATCGCGGTCGGTCTGGCGACGGAAATCCCGTCGCACAATCTGGGCGAAGTGGCGCAAGCCGCCGTCGCCATGATCCGCAATCCAAAGATCAGCCACAGCGAATTGATGGCGATGATCCCCGGCCCGGACTTCCCGGGCGGCGGCCAGATCATCACCCCGCCGTCGCAGATCAGCGACATGTACGCGACCGGCCGTGGCAGCATGAAAGTGCGCGCCCGCTGGAAGATCGAAGAGCTGGCACGCGGCCAGTGGCAGGCGGTCGTCACCGAACTGCCGCCGGGCACCTCGTCGCAGAAGGTGCTCGAAGAGATCGAAGAGCTGACCAATCCGAAGATCAAGATGGGCAAAAAGGCGCTGTCGCCGGAACAGCTGGCGCTCAAATCGCTGATCCTGAATTCGCTCGATACGATACGCGACGAATCGGGCCGCGCCGCGCCGGTGCGCCTGGTGTTCGAACCGAAATCGAAGAACCAGGACCAGACCGAATTCATGCTGCTGCTGCTGGCGCATACCTCGCTCGAATCGTCGGCCTCGATCAACCTGGTGATGATAGGCGGCGATGGCCGTCCGCGCCAGAAGGGCCTGACCGACATCCTGCAGGAGTGGATCGAATTCCGCTTCGCCACCGTCACCCGCCGCACGCAGTACAAGCTGGGCAAGGTCGATGCGCGCATCCACATCCTGGAAGGCCGCGAGACCATCCTGCTGAACATCGATGAAGTGATCCACATCATCCGCAACTCGGACGAACCGAAAGCGGCGTTGATGGAGCGCTTCCGCCTGTCGGAAATCCAGGCCGAAGACATCCTGGAAATCCGCCTGCGCCAACTGGCCCGCCTGGAAGCGATCAAGATCCAGCAGGAACTGGCCGAGCTGCGCAAGGAAAAAGGCCTGCTGCAAGACCTGCTCGACAACCCATCGTCGATGAAGCGCGCCATCATCAAGGAAATCGACGCCGACGCCAAGACCTATGGCGACGCCCGCCGCACCCTGATCGAAGAAGCGCAGAAAGCCGTGGTCGAACAGAAGGTGGTGGACGAACCGGTCACCGTCATCATTTCGGAAAAAGGCTGGATACGCGCACGTACCGGCATCGGCCACGACGCCACGCAATTCACCTTCAAGGCCGGCGACACGCTGTACGGCGCCTTCGAATGCCGCACGGTGGACAACCTGCTGGCCTTCGGCAGCAACGGCAAGGTGTATTCGGTGCCGGTGGCTGCGCTGCCTAACGCACGCGGCGACGGCGTGCCGATCACCACGCTGATCGATTTGGCTTCGGGCGCGCGCATCCTGAACTACTTCGCCGGCACGGGCACGACGCAGCTGATGCTGGCCACCAGCGCAGGTTTCGGCTTCGTCGCCAAGGCTGGCGACATGGTCAGCCGCATCAAGGGCGGCAAGGCCTTCGTCACGCTGGAGGAAGGCGACGTACCGCTGCCGCCGGCCGTGGTGCCGGAAAGCGCCAGCGCGGTCGCCGTGCTGTCGTCGGGCGCGCGGGTGCTGGTGTTCGGCATGGACGAGATGAAGGTGCTGACCAACGGCGGCCGCGGCGTGATCCTGATGGAGCTGGCCGACAAGGAGACGCTGGTATCGGCCAAGCCGATCAGCCAGAAAGGCGTGATCGTCTCCGGCATCGGCCGTGGCGGCAAGCCGCAGGAAGAACGCCTGTCGGCATCGGCGCTGGCGGTCCACTTCGGCAAGCGCGCCCGCAAGGGCAAGGAACTGGCGACCAAGATCAAGCCTAACCTGCTGACGCCTATCGTCTAACGTTGCGCGTCATTCCCGCGAAAGCGGGAATCCATACGGCGGTTCCGTAGTCAGCTAAGCATGGAGGGAATTCAGGCAATGCCTGGATTCCCGCCTGCGCGGGAATGACGGTGGTGCCAGGAGCCGCCCAAATGAAAAAACCGCCGGCATGCCGGCGGTTTTTTTACGCGCTACCAGTTAGTTCTTGGCGGCGGCGGCTTTGATGTCGGCTGCCGATTTGGCTTTGACGGCATCGGTCTTGTTGGCGGCGATGGCTTTGTCGGCGGTCGCATCAACGGTTTCCTTGATCGCCTTGGCGTCGGCCTTCACGGCTTTTTTGCCGGCTTTTTCTTCAGCCTTGGCGACTGCCTTGTCGCCCTTGGCTTCAGCTTTGGCTTTGTCTTCAGGATCGGCCTTGGCTACTTTTTCGTTGGCTTTGGCTTTTTCCACTTCGACGTGGGCGGCGGCGGCGTCATGGGTCTTGTTGGCTTTGGCGACAGCCTTGTCGGCTTTCTTGTCGGCTTTGACGTCGGCCTTCATTTCCTTCTGCTGCGCCTTGGCCACGTCCTTGTTGGCTTCATTTTCAGCCTTGACGACGGCTGGGGTCTGAACCGGAGCGGTTTGTGCGTAAGCGGCGGTAGCGAACAGGCCGGCGATCAGGGTAGCGATAATCTTGTTCATGGTGTTTCCTCTCAAAGTTTTATTTGGATGCGTTCTTGTTCTTGCCACGTATTCAGAATAAGCCGATGAGAGGAAGCACTCTGTACGCTACCGTACTTAAACGAAATTACCTGCCCGCCCCCGGGCGCGAGTACAGATCGATGATGGCGCCGATGGCGTCCGCACACACAGCGCAGAACTTCTCGCTGCGGTCGAACATAATGCACTGCATCTGCGGGCGGTAGTAGCCGCTGGCCTCATAGTTCGCGCCCTCGAACGCGCCCACCGTGTGGAAGTGCGGATCCTTGGAGAACAGCGCGGCGGTCGAATCGAGGTCCTTGCGGAACAAGGCGCTCATCTCCGACTCCGGCCGGTTGGCCGCACGCAGCGCGGCGCGCTCCTTCTGGTAGGCGCGCGACGCGGTTTCATAGGTCTCCTTCTGCCACGGCGTCGGCAGCGGCGTGCCGGCCTTGACGAACTTCTTCCATTTCAGATTGGCCGGATCGCGCAGCGCCGTCGCATTCGGCTCCCACGGCTCCTGGCGCGTGCCGTTGGACTGATAGGCCACCGGCGAGGTGTAGTACTCGTCGGCCAGGCCGGCGAAGTGGTGGCCGAATTCGTGCACGAACAGGTAGTTGGCCCAATCGTTGTTGGCCGCCGCGGTGCTGAACTGGCCGAAGATGCCGCCGCCGCCGTAGGTTTCGTTGTTCACCAGGATCTCGATGAACTCATACGGCGCGTACTGCGCCAGCTCGCGCAGCGCGCGGTTGTCGGTGGTGAGCACATAACGCTCGCTGCCGAAGATGTCGTAGCGCGTGCCCAGCGGCGACGCATGGTGCACGCCGGTCGAAGGACGCGACACGCCCGATTCCTCGGTCGGCAGCGCCAGCGCCCAGACGTTGAAGTCCTTGGCGCGCTCCTTGAACGGCGAAGTATCGAACAGATGGTCGGCCAGCTTGCGCGCGGTCGCCTCGAACTTCGCCATGTCGGCCTTGGTGTAGCCGTCGCCCAGGATCAGCAGGTCGACCTTGTCCGGCGACGGGCCGTTGACGCGGATGGCGATAGGCTTGGGCGCGGCGGCCATCGACGCAGGAGGCGTCTGCTTGCGCACCACATCCATCGCGTCGGTGTCGATGTCGGCGGTCCACGCCACCGAGAAGGCGTTGCGGTCGTCACGCTTCAGGATGCGCACGCGCACCGGGCGGTCCGGCTTGGGAAAGCGCACCGATTCCTGGAAACCGCGATTGGCGCGCGTCGCCTCGTCGGTGCTGCGCCATTCGGCGAAGATGGTGGAGAAGCCGCGCGAGTACAGCAGCTCGCCGGTCTTGGCGTCCACCACCTCGACCATGTTGTTGCCGCGATTGGTGTTGTCGATGGTGGCGCGCATATCGCCCGGCCAAGGCAGCGGCTCGATCACCACGCGCTCCATCGCATAGCTTTCGTTCAGCGCGTTGCCGCTGTGGAGATAGTCGACACGGACGGTGGCGGGTTGCGCGGATGGTGCGGCCAACGCAGGCAGCGCAGGCAGGGTGACAACCGCCGTGAAGGCGGCCAGCGCAAAGGATACGAAGCGGTTCATGGAACTCCTGATAAGCAGTGTACGATGCCCGCCATTGTAATCCTGTACGGCACGAAATCGGCAGTTCGCTAATCGATCCTGACCGCGCAAGCCTGCGCACCCTCGGCCAGGCCCAGACGCGCCAGCGCCGGGGGCATCAGTTGCAGGGTGTCGTCCAGCAGTTCGCCCTGCGCCAGCGTGGCGCGGAAGTCCGCGGACGCCCGATTACCCACCAAAAATACGTCCCCCGCCGCGACGGCCAGGCTGCGCACACCCACATCCTGCGCGGCCACCACGGTGCGCAACATGGCGGCGCGCGCCTCGGCTATCGGCCCGCCGTCGAAGATGTCGACGTAGGAATCGACATCAAATCCCTCCGCCACCAATATGCCGAACGGCAGTTCGCCGTCCGGATGCAGCTGCCCCATGGCCCACTGCGCATCCTTGGTCAACAGCGACACATACACCGGCATGCGCGGCATCAGCTCGGCGATAAAGCTCTTGGAACGCCCGCCCGTGCGTTGCTCCGCCTCGGGAAACGGCATCTTGAAAAACCGGTGGCCGAGCGCATCCCACACCGGGCTGTTGCCCTCGTCGTCGCACAAGCCGGGGTTTTCCGCGCCGATACGCTCCGCGAACAGATGGGGATAGTTACGGATAAACAGCAGCCGCCCGCGCGACAGCAACTGCGGCGCCAGCGTCGCCTCATACGCCGGCTCGATGTAAAACGAACTGAGCAAGGTATGCCCCGACAAATCCTCGCACAAGCGCAGCGTGTGCTCGCGGTTGCTGATGCCCAGCTCCTCGCTGCCGTGCACCAGGAATTCATTCCGGTAGCAATAGAACGGGCCGTTGGCCGCCGCAGTGGCGACGATGCCGCTGGTGCCGACCACCCGGCCCACGCGCAGGTCTTCCAGCACGAAGTGATAGATCTCGTCGCCGCTCACCGGCCCGCTGCCCTCAAAAGCCCGGAGCGAGCGCGTGAGGCGCTCCTCCAGGCGGGCGCGGTCGGGCTTCAGCGTGCGGATGCTGAAGGTCGCCGCCTTGGAAAATTCCACGATGGTGTCGAGATCATCCAGCGTGGCCGGGCGCAACAAATAATCCAGGTGATTCATTCCATGTCCTCTCCGCCAATGTCAGTCTCAGCTTCCGGCATCGCCAGCCGGGCTCGTTCTTCGCGCGGCGTATATCCGAAATAATTACGATAGGTCGTGGAAAAATGCGAACCTGAAGTGAATCCGCACACCAGCCCCACCTGCAGTATCGACAGCGTGGTCTGCTTCAGCTGGCGACGGGCGTGCTTGAGGCGCAGTTCCAGATAGTATCGCGAAGGGAAGGTATCCAGGTGCTGGCGGAACAGGCGCTCCAGCTGGCGGCGCGATACCCCGACCAGCTGGGCGATGTCTTCCGCCTGCAAGGGCTCGGCCAGATTGGCCGCCATCAGTTCCAGCGCATCCTTGAGGCGCGCCGAGCCCACCGCCGGTTGCGCCGACGCCGGCACGGGCTGACGCTCGTCGCCGCCGCGCAGGCGGTCCAGGCCCAGCCCGGCCGCCACTTCCGCCGCGAACATGCTGCCGTGGCGTTTGCCCAGCCAATGCAGCAGCAAATCAGTAACCGCCGCGCCGGTGCCGGCGCTGATACGGTTGCGGTCGATTTCGTACAGGCCCGGCGTGAACACCGTGGCGGGATAACGCTCCACCGCCTCGGCCTGTATGCGCCAATCGATCGCCGCGCGATAGCCATCGAGCAAACCGAGCTGCGCCAGCACCTGCGCGCCCGTGCCGCAAGCCCCCAGCACCCAGGGGCCGTCATTGCCGAAGCGCTGCAACTGCTGCACCAGGCACTGGCCGACCTGCGCGAGCGGCCGCTCGTCGACGCGCCCGTCGGCAATCAACAGCAGCAAGCCGGGTTGTTCTGGATTGAGCCTGGCCAGCGGGTCGGCCGCGAGCGTCAGCAGGCATTGGGTCATTGCCGTGTCGCCTTCGGGGCTGTATTGCCGCACGCGATACAGCGGTTCGCCCTCGACCTCGTTGGCGGCGGTGAAGACGGAGCGCACCGCCCCCAGCGTGAACAGCGAGAAGCCGGGCAGCAAGATCAACGAAACGGAAAAGGGATACCCCATACATTTAGTCCTCGATCCGGGTGGCGTGCGGCCTCAAGCCGACAGCAGCGGCCCGCTACGCAGGGCCAGCTTGCCGGCCACCTTGCTCAGGCGCGTTCCGGGCGATACATAGCGACGGTTCTCGCGGGCGAAATAAAAGCCGTCCACCGGCGCCAACAATTGTTGCACGCTGCCGCTGACAGGGTCAATCAAGTCGATTAACGGTTCGCCGGCGCGCACGCTGGCGCCCAGTTCGCGCAAGTACACGACCAGCCCCGCCGACGGCGCCGCCACCGGCATGCAGCCAGCCAGCGGCGTGGGCTCGCAGGCCGGCGGCACGGCTTGCGACAGCGGCCCCGCCAGCACGCCCTGCAAGCGCAGGAAATCGAGTATGGCCGCCGCATCGCGCGTGGCCGTGGCGTGGTCGACATCGACAAAGCCGCGCAGTTCGATGGTCACGGCAAGGCAGGCCAGCGGCACGGGGAAGTCCGCGCCGGCCAGCGCCGCGATATCCCACCAGATGCGCGAGCAGGCTTCATCGAAAGGGTCGTCGCCGGATTCCGTCTCCAGCAAGGCCACGCTGGCGCCCAGCAGGCCGGCCAGCGGCGCCACGCGCTCCCACAACGGCGTGCCCGTGTACAGGTGCAGCAGGGACTCGCAATCGCAATGCAGGTCCAGCACGACATCGGCATCGGCGGCCAGCCGCATCAGCGCCAGACGCTGGGCCGACAGTTCGTCGCCAGCATCCAGATCGCGCTGGCGGTCGTGCAGGCTGGTGCGGATGGCGGCCCGTATCAAGGCCTGATTGGTCTGCGCATCCGCGCCCAGCTGCGGCTGCACCAGCTGCCACACCGCCTGCGACAGATTGGGAAACAAGCGGTTGAAATTCTGCCCCGTGCGCAAATCGAAGCGGCCCTGGCTGGTTCCCAGCAGGGTGTGCGCCAGCCCGATAGGATTGGCGGCCGGCACCAGTATCACCTCGCCAAGCAGCAGGCCCTGCCGCTCCAGCTCTGCAAGCTGCAGCCGCAGATGATGGGCCACCAGCATGCCGGGCAATTCGTCCGCATGCAGCGCCGCCTGGATATAGGCCTTGGGGCCGCGTCCCTGCTGGCCGAAGCGGAGGTAGCTCAGGCTGCGGTGGGTGCCGGCGGCGGGAGAAGGAAGCGCGATGGTGATCTGTTCCATGTAAGCTTTCAGTGAGCAGTCATCGAATGCGCGGCGTCATTGCCATGCCTGATAGAGCGGCATTTTGAGACGCACCGGACGGACATCGAGACGGGCGTCGAAGACGGAGTAATCATTGCCATCGAGGCCGGCGCTGTCCCAGCCGTGGGTGCGCGCATCGCGCCGCAGCACGAACTCGAAGCCCAGTTCCGGCGCGGGATCGCTGGCCACGCCAGGCCCCGGCAGCTGCAAGTCGAAGGCGATGCCGGTGACCTGGTCGCGCGGCCCATCGACCAGTTGCGCCAAGGCGCGCTGGATGGCGTTTTCGCCGAGGATGTCAGTGTAGGCGGGACGGATGTATTCCTGGTCCGGCACAAAGCCCGGCTGCCGGAACTTGAGCTCGCCCCTGGCCTGCTTGGCGGCCAGCACCGTCCCTTGCGCGCTGGCCAGATCATAGCGATCGCCATTGTCCAGATAGGAAATCCGCACATTGCGCACATTCACCGGCCCCGCTTCCTGCGTCGCCTCGCGCAAGTCCAGCAGCAAGGCGCCGGTGGCGCCGACGATCTCGATCTCGCTGCCGTGGATGACGGCGGCCGTGTTCTCGTCCACGCCCAGGCCAATCTTGTAACCCTTGGCCAGCATCAGCGCCAGCATGCGGCCGACCCGGCCCCGCTTGAGGAAATGCTGGTCGATGAACAGCTGGTCGCCGACGAAGCCCAGGCCGCGATCGATCTCCTTCCCCTCGCGCATCACGCCCTTCAGCACCAGCAAGGGATTGAGCGCATCGCGGAACATCACGCGGCTCATGATGGCGGCGCCGGCGCTGGTGCCGGCGATCACGCCGCCCCGCGCCTGCAAGTCCTGCACCGCCTGCAGCACCGGCGACGCCACGCCGCCGGGATTGAGCACGTCGGCATAGCGCTCCTGCGCGCCGCCGGTGAAATACACGCCGGTGGCGGCGCGGATCTTGGCGACGTTGGCCGGATCGGCCGCGGCCCGTCGCGCCGACTCCAGATTTTCGCCCGTCCAGAGCGGCGCTATCTTCAGCAACTCCACCTGGGCGCCACGGCGCCGCAATTCCTGCGCGGCGTCGGCGCCGGTCTTTTCCGGCGCCGACGAGGAAGTGGGAATGACGACAAAGCGCGCGCCCGGCCCGCCCGCCAGATCCACCAGCCGCTGGCGCACCGCATCGTTGTCGTAGCGCACCGCACCGCCCATCGGCACCACGAAGCCGGCGACCGGCTGGAACGCGGGCGGCGCGGCGCCTTCCGCGGCATACGCGACGGCGCAGGCCAGTTGCGCTGCCCACAGCAGCAATATCGACACGGATTTCATGCGCAGCACCTTTCACCACAATCTCATTGCCAGCCATGTTGCCACCGATCCGGCGGCTGTAGCCATCGGCCCGCCGAATTTGCGCACATAGGCAATTCCATGTCGCACTGTCGGAAGTCCGCAACATTAACTTACTGGCTTTATTGCAACAATGCGACGCGGCTTTGTCCCAGAGCGACCAAGGCCGGGTCAAGCGCGCGCAAGCCGCGCAACGCTGCCTACACTGGAACCGTTCCATGGCTACACCGGAGTGGCGCAAGCATGGTGTTTGCGTCTGCATACCCACTTTCGAGGACTGATCGCATGAAAACAGCTAGCAAGCACCACGCCTCTGCATTCCGCCGCTCCCGATGCGCCCATGCCGTACTGCTCGCGCTTGGCGGCATGAGCCTGAGCGTCGACGCGCAAACCATGCAGCGCGTGGAAATCACCGGCTCCAGCATCAAGCGCATCGAAGGCGAGGCGGCCTTGCCCGTTGAAATCATCAAGCGTGAGGACATCGATAAATCCGGCGTGACCACCGCCGCCGAACTGCTGCAAAAAATTTCCTCCAACGTCGGCGGCCTGACCGACGGCGCCAGCGTCAGCGACGTGATGGGCGGCCAGCGCGGCTTCAACGGCGCCAATCTGCGCGGGCTCGGCGTGTCCAGCACGCTGGTGCTGCTCAATGGCCGCCGCATGGCCAACTTCGCCAGCCCCGGCGACAATTCCGGCGTCGACCTGAACAACATACCCGCCGGCGCCATCCAGCGCGTGGAAGTGCTCAAGGATGGCGCATCGGCCATCTACGGCACCGACGCCATGGGCGGCGTAATCAACTTCATCACCCGCAAGGATTACCAGGGCGGCGACGTCAGCGTGTACGCCCTGAAAACCGGCGAAGGCGGCGGCGGCAAGACCACCGCCTCGCTGGCCGGCGGCTACGGCGACCTGAGCACGGATCGCTTCAATGTGTTCGGCGCGCTGGACGTGCAGAAGTCGGAGCGCCTGGCCAGCTCCGAACGGAAGTTCATGCAGGAGTACAGCCTGCCCGACCGGCTGTCGCCGCAGCTGTCGAGCACCACCTTCCCCGCCAACGTGGACCTGACCGCCGCCCAGCTGGCCCTGCTCAACAAATCCAGCTACCTCAAGGGCTCCGGCCCCGGCGGCACCTGGGTGCCTTCGCCGGGCCGGCGCGTCAACTTCGGCAAGGCGTCCTGCGTGGACGGCAGCCCCAACGTGGTGCGCCCGCTGGGACCGGGCGGCACCGAGGGCTGCTCCTTCAACTACATGGGCGACTCGGAGGTCTATCCGAAGTCCAACAAGATGAGCTTCATCGGCCGCGCCACCTTCCAGCTCGCCGAGTCGCACCAGCTGTTTGCCGAACTCCTGCTCAGCAAGGCCGACACCGACTATGCGGCCTCGCCCGCCACCTCGGGCAGCATCAACGGCACCACCTCCGGCATCTATTTGCCGGCGGACCTGCAAGCCAAGACCGGCATCGTCACCCCGATCAATTTCCGCTTCCGCCTGACGGATGCGGGCCGCCGCACCTCCGAAGTCACCAGCAAGGCGTCGCGCCTCGTGCTGGGCGCCACCGGGCGCATGGGCAGCTGGGAATACGACACCGCCTACAACCACAGCGAAAACAAGGCCACCGACCTCGATATCGATGGCTGGGTTTCGCACAGCAAGCTGCTGGCGGGGATCGCCAAGGGGCTGTACAACCCCTTTGTTCCCGCCACCGACGACGCCGGCCGCAAGTTCATGAACTCGATCAAGATCGATGGCGCCGCCCGCATCTCCAAGGGCATCAGCGACAGCATCGACGGCAAGCTGACCCGGGCATTGATGCCAATGGCCGGCGGCGACCTGATGCTGGCCCTGGGCGCCGAGCTGCGCCGCGAGAAGACGGAGTTCGCCTCCACCGATGCGCTGCGCACCAACGACGTGCAGGGCGACCGCGCCAGTTCCGACGCGCTGCTGGCCGACGCCTCGAACTCGCGCAACATCGCCGGTTTCTACACCGAGCTCAGCGCCCCGTTCACCAAGGAGTGGGAAGCCCAGTTCGCCATCCGCCACGACCGCTACAAGGGCGTGCATGATCCGCTGACCGGCATCACCACGCCGGAACTGAAAACCACCAATCCGAAGATCGCCGTCAGCTATCGCCCGAGCAAGGAGCTGCTGGGCCGCGCTTCCTACGGCACCGGCTTCCGCGCACCGTCGATCGGCGAGCTGTTCCTGCCGGTCCGTTCCGGCACCACGGCCAGCTTCGTCAAGGATCCGGTGTCGGGCGAGATCGCCCAGTTCGATCTGGACCGCTATGGCAACCCGCTGCTCAAGCCGGAGAAATCCAAGCAGTTCTCAGCCGGTCTGGTGATTCAACCCAACAAGAACTGGAACGGCAGCCTGGACTACTGGATCATCCACAAGACCGACATCATTTCCGAAATCGGCGAGCAGACCGTGTTCGACAATCCGATCTACTACAACGATCCGAACATCGTCGTGCGGGACAGCGACGGCGCCGTTTCCTATCTCCAGTTCAAAAAAGAGAACCGGGGCAAGCTCAACACATCCGGCCTGGATATCGCGATCAACTGGCAGGGCGATACGGGTTCGTGGGGCCGCTTCAGCGCCAGCCTGTCCGGCACCCTGATCACCGAGTACAAGTTCCAGTCGGATCCGAACTCGCCGATGACCAATGGCCTTGGCGTCTTCCGCGACGACAAGGCGGTACAGCGCTGGCGCCACAAGCTCAATGTCGATTGGACCCAGGGTCCGGTCAATCTGAGCCTGGGCAACACCTTCCTCTCCAGCTATCGCGACCAGAACATTCCGGGGCTGGCCGATCAGGGCTGGAACGACCGCGATGTCAAAGCCTATTCGCTGTGGGACTTGACGGGCAGCTATGCGTTCACCAAGAGCCTCAAGCTGCGCGCCGGCGTCATCAACCTGTTCGATACGGCGCCGCCGTTCACCAACCAGTCGCGCTACTTCGAAGTCACCTGGGATCCAACCTATGGCGATCCGCGTGGCCGCTCGATGTTCGCCAACCTGCAATACAAATTCTAGTCTTGCCCGCTGCGCTCAGCCCCCGTTGGCTGAGCGCCGGGGCGGCATCACTTTGACTGCGACTCCATGGACCATCAATACCTGCATAGCGCCGTTCCCATTTCGCCTGCGGCGCAGGCACGCATCCCCGCGCTGCAAAGGATAGACCTGATTACGGTGCGCCTCCCATATCTGCGGCCGTTTTCCACCAGCGTGCACACCTGGGCGGCCAAGGAAGCCTTGCTGCTGCGCGTGGAAGCGGACGGCGTGGTGGGCTGGGGCGAATGCGTGGCCGACCCCGATCCCTTCTACGCCAGCGAAACCACGCAGACGGTAAGGCATGTGTTCAAACAGTTTCTGCTTCCGCTGGTGCAGCCGGGTCTGACGCTGGGCGAACTGCTGCATAGCTGGAGTCCCGTGCGGGGCCACGGCATGGCCAAGGCCATGGTGGAAAACGCCCTGCTGGACCTGATCGCGCGCCAGCAAGGCCTGCCGCTGCATCGGTTGCTGGGTTTGGCGGCGCGCCCCATCCAGTCGGGCGTCGCGCTGGGCATACAGCCGTCCATCCCTGCGCTGCTGGACGCCGTGGCCGACGCCATGAGCCGGCCGTACCATCGCGTCAAACTGAAGATCATGCAGGGCAAGGATGTCGAATGGGTGGCGGCCGTGCGCGAGGCTTTTCCGGATCTGGCGCTGATGGCCGACGCCAACGGCGACTACCGGCTCGAACACGCGCCCATCCTGCGCGCACTCGACGCCTTCAATCTGAGCATGATCGAACAGCCGCTGTCGTATAGCGACATCGTCCAGCATGCGGCGCTGCAAAGCCAGCTGGCGACGCCGCTGTGTCTCGATGAATCGATCCATGATCTGGACGACGCGCGTTCGGCGCTGGCCCTGAAGGCTGCGCGCATCATCAACATCAAGCAAGGACGGGTGGGCGGCATGATCGAATCGCTGCGCATCGCCGCGCTGTGCGAGCAGGCCGGCATCGGTGTCTGGTCCGGCGGCATGGACGAAACAGGCATAGGCCGCGCCTTCAATATGCAGTTGCAGGCAGCGCCAGGCTTCACCCTGCCCGGCGACACAGCGGAAACGTCGCGCTACTTCAAAGAGGACATCGTCGATCAAGCAGTGGTACTGGGCGACGATGGCTATATAGCGATGCCCGGCGGGCCTGGCATCGGCGTTACCGTACTGGAGGAGCGAGTGACCCGCTACACGCTGAACCGCGAGCGCATCCTCTGAGATGGCCCCCACGGGCTTGGGTATTCCAAATTACAACTTAGTCTAATTCAGTTTGATGCTTTACCGAACAACAGCAAAGGCGCGCAATCAAAGAGGTTGATGCATCCGAATTGGTCTAAACCGTCTTGGCGGAGAGTCTAATTCGGTCCAGAGATTGCTTTGCAGAGTCGATTTCAGTCTAACGAATTTGGCATCCAGTCGATTTCAGTCTAAAGAACTGGACCTCCCACCGATTTTTAGACTCCACTAGACTGAATTAGCGCGGTTTTGACCGAATTAGACTTTATAGCCAAAAAGAATACCCGCCCCTCCGGGTGCGGGCTTACCTTGAAGTACCTAATTCTTCTGCGTCAGCGACTGGCCGATATCGAGCGGGCGGATATCGAGCCGCATGTTCAGTATCGAATAGCTTTGCGGCGCGGCTGATGCGTAGCCAACGCTGTCGCGCGTTTTGCTGAAGGTGAACTGGAAGCCCAGCTCCGGCAGCGCCGTATTGCGCCCGCTGGTGGCGATGCCGATCGCCTCGCTGCGGCGGTTGTTCATCAGACTCTCCATCAACTCCACCACCGCGTTCTTGCCCAGGATATCAGCCGAGAACACCGGATCGCGCAGCACCGCCGCATGCGCCTTCAACTTGCCCGACGCCTTGGACTCCGAAGGTGTGAAGGTATGCGTACCCAGATCGTACTTGTCGCCCCGGTCCAGATAGCTGATGACCGCATTGGAGACATTGAAGCCGCCGCTGGCAGGATCGGTAGTCGCGCGCGACAGGTCGATCAACAGCGCGCCCTTGTGGCCGACGATCTCCACCCTGCGCCGGCTATCAACCACCATCGCCGTATTCTCATCGATGCCCAGCCCGAACTTGTAGCCCTTCTTGAGCATGGCCGGTATCATGCGCGCAAAGCGGCCGCGCACCAGCAGGTGCTGGTCGACGAACACGTCGTCGCCGATGAAGCCCAGCCCCGGCGCGATCTCCCTGCCCTCCGTGACGCCGCCGCGCAAGGTGGCGAACACCGTATTCGGCGCATAGAACATGGTGCTGCTCATGATGGCCGCGCCGGCGCTGCTGCCCGCCACCACGCCGCCGTTGCGGTACAAATCCCACACCGCATCCAGCACCGCGCTGCGGCTGCCGTCCTCGCGCACCAGCGCCTGCGTGATGCGGGCCTGGTCGCCGCCGACGAAGAACACGCCGCCGGCGCCGCGCACCGCCGCCGCCAGCTCCGGATCGTCAGCCACCTTGCGGAAATCGCTGTCGGCCAGCTTGACGGCCAGCGGCACCAGGAAGGCGTCCGCGCCGTACTCCTTGAGCCGGGCGACGATGGCCTCGCCCACCGGCGCCGGATCGGCGGCGGCCGACGGCAGCACCGCCACCCGCGAGCCCGGCCCGCCCGCCAGCAGCACGATGCGCTGCCAGACATCGGCATTGTCAGCCCGCAGATTGCCGCCGATGATGACCAAAGAACCTTTGGGCGCAGGCGTGGCCGCCAGCGCCCCGCCCAGCGGCACCGCCAGCATCAGCGCCGCCTGTAGGCAGTGCTTCAAGATTGACATCCGCATAACCGCTCCCGCAATGAAAAATGGGATGGCGCCCGAGGCACCATCCCATCCAATATACCTGATTTCCTGCCGCCGCTAGCGGTAGCGGTAGAGCGGCTGCTGCAGCTGTATCGGGCGGATATCCATGCGCAACTTGAGCACCGAATACGCCTCGACTTCGGTCGAGCTGTAGCCGACGCTGTTGATGGTTTTACTGAAGCGGAACTCGAAGCCAAGATCAGGATAGGCGTCGCGCGGATTGCCGAAGGCGATGCCGATGGCTTCCTGCTGCGCGTTGTCGATCAGGTTGACCATCAGGTCCAGCACCGCGTTGTTCCCCAGGATGTCGTTGGTGAACACCGGCTCGCGCGTGTCGGGCTGGTTGGGATCGAGCTTGTTGTCCGCCTTGTCGGCCGACGGCGTGAACTCACGCGACACCAGATTGAACTTGTCGCCCCGGTCCAGATAGCTGATGGTGGCGTTGCTGATGTTGAAG
This sequence comes from Rugamonas aquatica, assembly GCF_009380215.1. Classification (GTDB taxonomy): domain Bacteria; phylum Pseudomonadota; class Gammaproteobacteria; order Burkholderiales; family Burkholderiaceae_D; genus Rugamonas; species Rugamonas aquatica_B. The sequence goes on along the minus strand of NZ_WHUG01000008.1, from coordinate 280,027 downwards.
CCCTTGATGCCGCGATCCGTGATCGCCGCCGACAGGTCCAGCAGCAGCGCGCCGCTGTAGCCGATGATCTCCACATCACGCTTGGCGTTGACCACCATCGCACTGTTCTCATCGATGCCCAGGCCGATCTGATAGCCCTTCTTCAGCATCACCGGGATCATGCGCGCGAAGCGGCCGCGCACCAGCAGGTGCTGGTCGACGAACACGTCGTCGCCGATGAAGCCCAGGCCCGAAGCGATTTCATGGCCGTCGTTGACGCCCTGCTTGAGCATGTCCAGCGTCGGCTTGGCGTCGTAGAACATGGTGGTGCTCATGATGGCCGCGCCGGCGCTGCTGCCCGCCACCACGCCGCCGTCGCGGTACACGTCCCACACCGCGTCCAGCGCCGCCGTGTGCTTGCCGTCCGGGCGCACCAGCGCCTTGGTGATGCGCGCCTGGTCGCCGCCGGTGAAGTAGATGCCGGTGGCCGAATGGATGGCCGCCACCACTTCCGGATCCTCGGCCGCCTTGCGATAGTCGCTATTGGGCAGCGTTACGCCCAGCGGAATGAAGAAAGCCTGCGCGCCATACTGATTGAGCTTGTTGACGGTGTTCTGGGCCGATTTCTCGGGATTGATCGAGGCCGATCCGAACACGCCGATGCGCGCGCCCTTGCCGCCGGCCAGCATGACGATGCGCTGCCAGACTTCGGCGTTGTCGGCGCGCAGGCCGCCGCCGATGATGACCAGGTTGCCCGCCGGCGGCGCCAGCACGGGCTTGGGAGGCGGCACCGCCTTGGCCGGTTTGCTGGACTTGACCAGCACCTGCGGCGTCTTGCCGGCCGGCGTGGAAACCGCCACCTGCGCCGCGCACACGCCGCCGCCGACGAATACCAGCAGCCATAGCATGACGAGACGCCGCAGCGTAAAACCTGTTAATTTCATGTTGCCCTTCCGATGAAAACCGGCGCCAGGGCTCTCGCCCGGCGCCGTCGATAATGCAGATGATACCAATCTATTACTGAATACGGCTTAAACCATCATTACGTTACATTACTTGAAGGCGTAATTGGCGCTGGCGTAGAAGCGGCGGCCGCGCGGATCGGTGTAGGTCGGATCATAGCCGGAGATGAAGAACTTGGCCTGGTTCGAGTACGGCGGCGCGGTGTTGAACAGGTTCTGCACCCCGGCGCGCAGCTTGAAAGCCTTGCTGACCTGCCAGGCGCCCGACATGTCCCACAGCGAATACGCCTTCACGCGGTTGGGCGCCACCACCGTGCCGCCGGTGGTGTCGATCGCCGAGTTCTGGTCTTCATAGCCGGCCGACCAGGTGTTCGACAGGCTGGCCGAGTACGGGCCACGATCCCAGTCGAAAGTGACGGTATGGCGCCAGCGCGGCACCACGCCGTCGGTGACGAAGCGTCCCAGATTGCTCACATAGGGATCGCCGACCACGTTCTGGATCTTCGAATTGAGCACATAAGTGCCCGACAGGTGGCCGCCGAAGCTGCCGGCCCAGGTGTTCACGCCGCGGAAATCCAGCACCAGGTCCAGGCCGGAGGCCAGCTGGGCGCCGCGGTTTTCCTTGTGCATTTCGATGTAGTCGATCTGGCCGTTGTCCAGGCGGTGCACCAGATTGCCGTACTTGGCCAGGTTACCCAGGATGATATCGTCGCCGATCTCGCTGATCAGGTCCGTGCGCTTGATGTTCCAGTAGTCCAGCGTCATCGACGCCTGCTTGGTCGGCTCGATCACCATGCCCACCGAGTACTGGCGGCTGTGCTCAGGCTTCAGGTTGGCGTTGGAATAGCGGTGGGTTTCCCAGGCATCGGCGCAATCGGCGTAGTTGTTGTCCACCGTGGCGCAGTAGGCCGGATCGGGCAGCGTGGCGGTGCTGCTGACCTGCGTTGGGCGGTACAGGTCCGACATCGACGGCGCGCGGAAGCCGCGGCCGGCCGAGGCGCGGAACAGCATGGTCTTGACCGGCGTGTAGGTGATGCCCACTTTCGGACTGGCCGCGCCGCCAACCACCTGATAGTGATCGTAGCGCGCCGACAGCTGCGCTTCCCACTGCTTGGTGAACGGCAGCAGCAGCTCGCCGTACACCGCTTGCACGGTGCGTTTGTCGCTGGTCGGACGGCCGCCGTCGGGCGCGCCGTCATTGTTGATGTTATCGCTCAGCAGCAGCGCCGACGGCGTGAAGTCGGTGCGCTCGTGGCGCACCTCGCCGCCCACCGCCAGCGCCGCCTCGCCGCCGGCCAGCGTGCCGACCGCGTGCGAGACCTTGAAGTCGATCGAATCCATCACGCCGCGCGCATGGCGCACGTCGTCGTTGACCTGGATGCTGTCGAGCAGCGCGCGGCCGGCCGCGTCGGACGGGCCGAAGGGATTGATCACGCCGTCGTAGATGCCCTTCACCAGCTTGTCGTACAGCAGATAGCCGTGGGTGTCCTTGTCCTTGATGGTGTTGACGCTGTGGTTCAAGCCGACGTCGTAGTCGAAGCCGTTGGCGCTGCCGGTCAGGCCGACCACGTAGCGCTGGCTTTCGCTGGTCAACTCGCTGGTGCGGCGGCCGCCGTCGTTGAGGCGGACGCGCAGCGTGACGTCGCCGACCACGTCGTCATCGGCGCTGGCCTCGTCCGAATCCAGGTTGTATTTGGCCAGCGCCGGAATCTTCTTGTAATTGATCTTCGCCTGCACCCGCGCCGACGAGGCCACATAGGAAGTCTTCGAGCGGCTCAGCGCCACCTCGGCGAACAGCTGGTTGTTGGCGTTCAGTTGCAGCACGCCGCGGCTCAGCAGGTTGGCCTTGTCCGACTTCGGATACAGCTCGGTGTCGCCCATGTAGTTGTAGGTGCAGGCGTCCGAGCCGCCTACGCCTGTCGGCAAATACAGGTTGGCCGGCGCCGAGCAGCCCGGCACCGACGGATTGATGGTGCGGCTGGTGATAGGCTTGCCGTTGATGGTGAAGCCCTGTTCCTGCAGATAGTCGCGCTGGGCGCCGGTCAGGCGGATGTTGGCCGGCGATACGTAGCCGGACAGCAGGTGCGGCAGGCGCTCGGGGATGTGCAGGTTGTCGATGAACTTGCGCTGCGAGGTGCTCAGCGCGTCGGTGCGCTGCAGGTCCACCACCGCGAACACGTTGTAGCCATCCTTGGCCACGTCGCCGGTGCCGGCGGTCAGCGTGGCGGTGCGCTTGCCGGCGCCGCCCTCCTTGGTCTTGCTGCCGTAGGCGTTCAGCTCCACGCCCTGGAAGTCCTTGCGGGTGATGAAGTTGATTACGCCGCCGATGGCGTCGGTGCCGTACAGCGCCGAGGCGCCGTCCAGCAGCACTTCGACGCGCTGGATGGCGGCGGCCGGGATGTTGTTCAAGTCGACGCCGGTGTCGTCGCCGGGCGAGGCGAAGTTGGCCATGCGGCGGCCGTTGAGCAGCACCAGCGTGGACGAGGTGCCGATGCCGCGCAGGTTGGCGCTGTTGAAGCCGCGCTGGTCATGGCCGTCGGTGATGCTGGCGCCGTCGGTCAGGCCGCCGACGTTGGCCGACACGCGCGCCATCAGTTCCGAGGCGGTGGTGACGCCGGCCTTCTCGATCTCCTCGCGGGTGATGACCTGCACCGGCAATGCGGTTTCCGATTCGATGCGGCGGATCGCCGAGCCGGTGATCTCCACCTTCGGTATAGTCGCGGCGCTGGTGGCGGCCGGCGCATCCTGCGCCACTGCCGGCTGGGCCAGCGCCAGCAAACCCGTCACCGCGCCCACGCTCAAGGCCAGTCGCACCGATTGCGCCATCGTCGTTACCCGCATGCTGTCTACTTCACCCATAATTTTCTCTCTGGCGGTTATGTAAATAATTCTATTAAACTAACTGTACGCACATCGCCGCGAAAACTCAAGAAACCGGGCCCCCTTTCGCCGCCCAGCGATTTACTTTGTGAAAATAGTGCTACATACTCAATCTTTGTCGAAAAAGTCCGCCCCGCCATGCAAGTACACAAACATCCCCTCTCCGGCCCGCACAGCAACGCCGCCTTCGAACTGACCAGCCTACACTTCGGCGCCGCGGGCGCCGGCAAGAAGGTCTACATCCAGGCCTCGCTGCACGCCGACGAAGTGCCCGGCATGCTGGTGGCGCAGTATCTGCGCAAGACGCTGACGGCGCTGGAAGCGGCCGGCCGCATCACCGGCGAAGTGATACTGGTGCCGGCCGCGAATCCTATCGGCCTGGCGCAAGCCATCCACGGCGCCGCCTTCGGCCGCTTCGACCTTACCACCGGCATCAACTTCAACCGCTCGTACAAGCACGTGGCGGACGACCTGAAACAATCGCTGGCCGGCCTGCTGGGACAGGACGCCGACGCCAACGTGCGCCTGATCCGCGAACACGCGCGCGCCTCGATCGCCGCGTGGCAGCCGTCCACCGACGCCGACACGCTGAAGAAAACTCTGATGACGCTGGCGGTCGACGCCGACATCGTGCTCGATCTGCATTGCGACAACGAGGCCGTGCTGCACATCTACGCCGGCACGCCGCTGGCCGAAGGCATCGCGCCGCTGTCGGCCATCATGGGCGCGCACGCGCTGCTGCTGGCCTACCAGGCCGGCGGCGAGCCGTTCGACGAAGCCTGCAGCCGCCTGTGGTGGGACCTGGACCAGCACTTCGAAGGCCGCTACCCAATACCGGCAGCCTGCCTGTCGACCACCATCGAACTGCGCGGCGAAATGGAAGTGAGCTATGCGCTGGCCGAGCGCGACGCCGCGGGCCTGATCCAGTTCCTGACGCTGAACGGCGTGCTGCAGGCGGAAGACGCCGCAGCCGCGGCGGCGGCCGCCGTGCTGCCCGCGCCGCTGTGCGCGGCCACGCCGCTGGAAGGCGTCGAGCCGCTGTACGCGCCGCACGCCGGCATCCTGGTCTACACCCGCGAGCTGGGCGCGCACGTGGCGCCGGGCGACGCCGTGGCCGACCTGATCGACCCAGTCAGCGGCGAGACCACGACCATACGCGCCGGCGTGGCCGGCGTGTTCTTCGCCCGCAGCGCACACCGCCACGTCATCCGTGGCATGAACGTCGGCAAAGTCGCCGGCGCCCAGGCATACCGCGCCGGCGATCTGCTGAGCCAATGACATCGACTCCCATGACCACTAAAAAATTCAAGCTGCCGCACACCTTCGTCCTGCTGTTCATCATTCTGGCATTGATCGCGGCGGCCACCTGGCTGGTCCCCGGCGGCAAGTACGACACCCACCTGGTCAACGGCAAGCAGCTGATCGATCCGTCCAGCTTCCACTACATCGCCAGCGCGCCGCAGGGCCTGACGGCGCTGATGAAGGCGCCGATCAAGGGCTTCGTCGACGCCGCGCTGATCATCGGCTTCGTGCTGATCGTCGGCGGCGCCTTCTCCGTGCTGCAGAAGACCGAGGCGGTCGACGCGATGATCAAGTCGCTGGCGCGCGCGCACGAAAGCTCGGTGTTCATCCAGAAGGCGTTGATACCGGTGTTCGTCACCATGTTCTCGATCGGCGGCGCCACCTTCGGCATGAATGAAGAAGCCATACCGTTTATATTGATTTTCGTGCCGCTGGCGCTGGCGCTGGGCTACGACACCGTCACCGGCGTATCGATTCCATTCCTCGGTTCGCAGGTCGGTTTTTCGGCCGCGTTCCTGAATCCTTTCAACGTCGGCATCGCCCAGGGCATCGCCGGCGTGCCGGTGTTCTCGGGCTGGGCCTACCGGCTGATCGTGTGGGTCATCGCCACCGCCATTACCATCGCGTTCCTGATGTGGTACGCCGCGCGCGTGAAGAAGACGCCGGAGCTGAGCCCGACCTACGCGCTGGACCTGGAAAAGCGCCGCGAGCAGCCGCACGGCCTGGGCGAGTTCCACGGCATGACGGGCAACCACAAGCTGGTGCTGGCGATCTTCGTCGGCTCGCTGGCGATCATGGTGGGCGGCGTGGTCGGTTACGACTGGTACATCGACGAGATCGCCGCGCTGTTCCTGACGATGGGCATCGTCATCGGCCTGGTGGGCAAGCTTGATTCGACGCAGATCGTCGAAGCCTTCATCCAGGGCGCGCGCGACCTGGTGGGCACGGCGCTGGTGATCGCGCTGGCGCGCGGCACCATGATTTTGGCGCGCGACGCCCATATCATCGACACCATGCTGCACGCGCTGATGCCGCTGGTGCAGTCGTCCAGCCCCGTGTTCGCGGCGTGGAAGATGTTCGGCATCCAGACCGTGATCAACTTCTTCATCCACTCCGGCAGCGGCCAGGCCGCGCTGACCATGCCGATCATGGCGCCGCTGGCGGACCTGGTGGGCGTGACGCGCCAGACCGCGATCCTGGCCTTCCAGTTCGGCGAGTTCACCACGCCGATGATCCCGACCTCCGGCATCACCGTCGGCGTGCTCGCGCTGGCGCGCATCCCCTGGATCACCTGGGCCAAGTGGATGGTGCCGCTGCAGCTGATCTACGCGGCGCTGGCGCTGGCGCTGCTGGTGCCGCCCTGCCTGATGAACTGGCAATAACGTCGCTCCCGCGAAAGCGGGAGTCCATACTGAGCCAGCGTTCCATGGACTCCCGCCTGCGCGGGAGTGACAGCGGTCAGTTAGCGTAAATATTCGGGAAGTAGCGCTCCATCAGCGTCCCCGGCCGGGACGGCGGCGTAAAGCCGAATTTCTCGTACAGGCCGTGGGCGTCGCCGGTCGCCAGCGTGAAGCGGCGCAGGCCCTGCAAATCGGGATGCGCCAGCACCGTCTCCATCAACTGCTTGCTGTAACCCCGCCCGCGAAACTCCGGCAGCACGAACACGTCGACCAGGTTGGCGAAGGTGGCGCAATCCGTCACCACGCGCGCGAAGCCGATCTGCCGTCCCTCCAGATACGCGCCGAAGCACAGCGAATTGTCGATCGCCCGCTCCAGCACCGGCAGCGGCATGCCGATCGCCCACGTCGACTGCTCGCTGATAAATTGATGAATCAGCGGCACGTCCAGGTCCGCCTTGTTAGTGCTGATGTGCAGAGTCGTCATGATTTCGATAATCAAAAAGCTAATGTTGACATATTTTTGAGCAGCTTGCGGTTTATAATCGCTGCTGACATTACTCATATCACTCACGCGCACAAGCCTTCCCCACTATGACTGCACAACTTTCCAAAAAAAGCGAAGCCTGGTCGGCCCGTTTTAACGAACCCGTTTCGGACCTGGTCAAACGCTACACCGCCTCCGTTTTCTTCGACAAGCGCCTGGCCAAGGCCGACATCCAGGGCTCGCTGGCCCACGCCGAAATGCTGGCCGCGCAAGGCATCATCAGCGCCGCCGACCGCGCCGAGATCGAGCGCGGCATGGCGCAGATCTCGTCCGAGATCGAAGCCGGCCAGTTCGAATGGCTGCTGGATCTGGAAGATGTGCACCTGAATATCGAAAAACGCCTGACCGAACTGGTAGGCGACGCCGGCAAGCGCCTGCACACCGGCCGCTCCCGCAACGACCAGGTGGCCACCGACATCCGCCTGTACGTGCGCGCCGCCATCGACGACGTGGTCGAGCTGCTGGGCGCCCTGCGCGGCGCCCTGACCGACCTGGCCGAGAAAAACGCCGACACCATCATGCCGGGCTTCACCCACATGCAGGTGGCGCAGCCGATCACCTTCGGCCACCACATGCTGGCCTATGTCGAAATGTTCGGCCGCGACGCCGAGCGCATGGCCGACTGCCGCAAGCGCGTCAACCGCCTGCCGCTGGGCGCCGCCGCGCTGGCCGGCACCACCTTCCCGATCGACCGCGTGCGTGTCGCCAAGACGCTGGGCTTCGACGATGTCTGCCACAACTCGCTGGACGCCGTCTCCGACCGCGACTTCGCGATCGAGTTCACCGCCGCCGCCTCGCTCATCATGACCCACGTGTCGCGCATGTCGGAAGAACTGGTGATCTGGATGAGCCCACGCGTTGGCTTCATCGACATCGCCGACCGCTTCTGCACCGGCTCGTCGATCATGCCGCAAAAGAAAAACCCGGACGTGCCGGAACTGGCGCGCGGTAAAACGGGCCGCGTGTACGGCCACCTGATGGGCCTCCTGACCCTGATGAAGGGCCAGCCGCTGGCCTACAACAAGGACAACCAGGAAGACAAGGAACCGCTGTTCGACACCGTCGACACCGTGGTCGACACGCTGCGCATCTTCGCCGACATGGCCGGCGGCATCAGCGTCAAGCCGGAAGCGATGCGCGCCGCCGCGCTGCAGGGCTACGCCACCGCGACCGACCTGGCCGACTACCTGGTCAAGAAAGGCCTGCCGTTCCGCGACGCCCACGAAGCCGTGGCCCACGCCGTGCGCGCCTGCGACGACCTGAAGATCGACCTGGCCGAAATGTCGCTGGACCAGCTGCGCGCCTACTCGACGCTGATCGAGGACGACGTCTTCGCCGTGCTGACGCTGGAAGGCTCGGTCGCCGCGCGCGACCACGTCGGCGGCACCGCACCCAACCAGGTGCGCAAGGCCATCGCCCGCGTGCGCGAACAACTCGCCAAGTAAGCATGGCGCGCCCTACGCTCACCTATCGCAAACCGCAGCTGGGGCGCGATTACTGGGTCATGGATAACATCCTGCCGAACGCGGAGGAAGTGGCCCAGCGCTGCTTCGCCCGCGAGGACTGGGAGCTCGGCGCGCCGCACCGCCCGGAACCATGGCCCGGCATGCGCAGCAAGGGCGCGCTGCTGCCGGACGAACTGGCGCAGGTGGAAGCCTGGGTCAAGAAAGTCACCGGCGCGAAAAAGCTGTGGCAGGAAGCCACGCCGTCGGGCAGCACGCTCAATCACAACTACGTGCAGCTGGTGGGCGGCATCGAGTCCGGCCCGCGTCCGCATACCGATTCGCTCAAGCTGTGCCGCTACGCGGCGGTGATCTACCTGTCGCCCGAGCCGCTGCCGGAGGCCGGCACCTCGTTCTACCGCCTGCGCTATCCGGACGGCACGCTGGGCGGCAATTACTGCAGCCCGCCGCACGCCAACCTGCGCGAAGCGCTGGGCGTCACCAGCCTGCCGCCGCAGGCCTGGCATGAAGAACACCGCGTCGACAACCGCTTCAACCGCATGCTGCTGTACCGCGCCAACATGGTGCACTCGGCCAGCGGCTACTTCGGCTGCGACCATGACGACAAGCGCATGACCGCAGTCTTCTTCTGGATGGCCTGAGCCCTTACTGCGTCACGATCTTCGACAGCACCGTGAAAGCGGCGCCGGTCTGGTTCTGCTCCAGCAGGATGGTCAGCTCGGTGTAGGTGCAGATCATGTTGACCAGGTTGATCTTGTCCCACGCCAGCTGCTTGAGGATTGCATGATAGATGCCGGGCGTGCGGCTGGTGTCCGGATTCAGATGCAGCGTCACCGCGTTCAGGTTGTCCTGCCGCGCCAATAGCCGCTCGTTGGCGAACACCTCCTCCACCATCCCCGTCAGCACCCGGCTGCAAATCACCATCACCTCATTGACGCCGCGCGTGACGGTGACGAAGGCGCCGCGCATCGGCTCCGCCTTGGACAGCAGCTGGCGGTGGCATTCGTTGATGCTGTCCGAATAGCGGTAGGTGTACTCGGTCAGCTCGGTGCGCGTGGTCAGTTCGCCGGTCTTCTGCGCCAGCGCCATTTCGTGGCGGCTCACCTCCGGCAGGCGCTCGGCCACGCGGCGCAGCGCCATCACCACCGCCGCCTGGCCGACCGGTTTCCACATATCGCTTTCAAGCTGCGGCTGCAGCTGGCGCGCCAGTTCCGACAGGTTGATCAAATTGCGCCGCAACCCTTCCGTGAGAAAGGACGACTCCATGACGATGCGTTCTACTTTGGTAGCAATCGACAGCATACAAGCTCCCCCTGTCCGCGCGCCGGCGGACAAAAACAAAACAGATAGCAGGCGCTGGGCCGTGCAGCACGCCGTGGTCGGCGGCGGCGCGGCGACGCGATCCCCGGCCGCCGTCCCGGGTGGGGTGCGGCGGCTGACTGGATGCGGCAAGCGGTGTTAAATGGAGACTAGGCTAAAGCGGGGGCGGCGCCGTGGTGTGAGCGGCGCGCAGTGCGCGGGCGGAACTGACGTTGTGCGTTGGGTGTGCGGTCATTTTCTTCTTCCTGTGGTTCCCGTTGCGCTTATTACCAAGGGTCGTGCCCTGCGCTTTTTATATGCCAGTCACGAATGTTATTTGCGCTGGCGTCAACTAGTTTAATTCGCAATATTAGAACTCTGCAACCACGATTTGCTGAATTTTTGGGCATTGTGTTGTGAAGCCACCGAAAATAGAGCTCAGCATCTACTTCGTTGTTGATATAAGACAAACCCCGTCTATCGTGCGCGTTGTAGCCGCGCGCATCTGGTATGCAGCGCGATTTTTGCTCCCCTTGCGCATCGTTCGGTGCCTCGTGGAATTGTCTAAATTCGGACATTTTTTTATTCCGTGACTAATTTTCCAAGTTTTTTGACTTCGTGATCTCGACAGGAATAGTGTCGCCCCTACTCGCCGTTTTGCCTCAAAAAAAACGCTGTCCGGTCATCGCCGGCACGGCGCTGGGAACGCCGGGTTGGCCACTATCCCGGCCAAGGCTGCACCACGCGAAAACACACAGACCCCATGGAGAAGAGATGACTTTACGTAAGACCCTACTTGCTGCTTCCATCGTCGCCGCACTGCCGATGATGGCGTCCAACGCAGCCCAAGCGGCGGCACAGCTGATGTCCGCACCGGTGGCCCAGGCCTCTCCACAAGAGAGCGCCGGGCTGGTGGCCAAACTCGCCGCACTGGACAACCAGCGCGGCCTGAGCGCAGACCACAGCTTCCGCATCGCCAGCCAGCATCCCGGCGTGATCGGCGAGAAGATCACCCGCGCCAACCACACGTACAAAGGCTTGCGCGTGTTCGGTTCGGAATCGGTGGTCGTCACCAACGACGCCGGCGACATCGTCAGCGAATCGGTGGCGGACCGCCGCGCCAAGCTGGACGCGCCTGCCGCATCGGCTGGCGGCCGCACGAGCACCATCGCACAAGCCGACTGGACCCCGACGCTGAGCACCACCGACGCCATCGCGCAAGTGGTCAAGGCCGTCGCGCCGACCGGCACCCACCGCTGGGAGCCGAAAGCCGAACTGCTGATCTATCCGGTGATGAAATCGGTGCGCGTGGCCTCGGCCCTGAACAAGTCCGAATCGGCGCTCAACGCCACGGACCTGGAAGAAGTGGTCGACCACTATGAGCTGGCCTACTACGTGCAGACCCGCATGGCCGACAAGGGCAAGCTGGTCTACTTCGACACCATGGTCAACGCCAAGACCGGCGCCGTGATCGCCCAGTGGAAGGCGCTGCAAACCGTGGTCGGCACCGGCAACAGCCAGTACAACGGCGCCGTGCCTATCCAGACCTCGCAGTCGGGCAGCACCTACAAAATGCTGGACTCCACGCGCGGCACCGGCGGCACCTACGGCGGCATGGCGATCACCAACGCCAACCACAGCTCGGCCAACAACCCGAACGCCGGCAGCATCTACACCAACACCACCAACACCTGGGGCGACGGCCAGCAGTACATCAACGGCGGCAGCACCACCAACGCCAACGGCCAGACCGCCGCGGTCAACGCGCTGTGGGGCTTGATGAACACCTACGACGCGCTGAAAAACGTGCTGGGCTGGCAGTCGCTGGACGGTAACAACACCGCCACCTACATCGCTGCCCACGTCGACACCCAGTACGACAACGCCTTCTTCGAACCTGGCTGCAAGTGCATGTACATCGGCGACGGCTCCAGCTTCTACAGCCTCGGTTCGATCGACGTGATCGGCCACGAGATGTCGCACGGCGTCACCGACGCCACCTCCAACCTGACCTACTCCGGCGAATCGGGCGGCTTGAACGAATCGAACTCGGACATCGGCGGCGAGATGGTGGAAGCCTACGCCCGCAACGGCGGCACCGGCAACGTGATCCCGGCATCGGGCAACGACTGGATGATGGGCAAGGAGATCAGCAAGTCCGGCCAGCCGCTGCGCTGGATGTACAAGCCGAGCAAGGACGGCGGCAGCCCGGACGCATGGAGCAGCACGATCAAGAACCTCGACGTGCACTACTCCAGCGGCCCTAACAACCGCATGTTCTACTTCCTGTCGCAAGGTTCGAACGCCAGCTCGTCGAGCGACTACTACTCGAAATACCTGGTCAAGAGCCCTGCCGCCATGACCGGTATCGGCAACGACAAGGCGTTCCGCATCTGGTTCAAGGCGCTGACCACCAAGTTCACCTCATCGACCAACTACGCCGATGCCCGCACCAAGGTACTGGCCTCGGCGACGGAGCTGTATGGCGCCGGTTCGAAAGAAGTCATCGCCGTGACGCGCGCTTATGCGGCCATCAACGTCGGCGCCGACGTCGACGAAGCACCGGCACCGGGCGGCGTGTCGATCACGACCCAGCCGGCCAACGTCACCGTGGCGGCCGGCGCGACCGCGTCGTTCAGCGTGGGCGCCACCGGCGGCACCGCACCTTACAGCTACAAGTGGTACCGTAACGGCGCCGCCATCTCCGGCGCCACCTCGGCCACCTACTCGCTGACGGCGCAAACCGCCGACAACGGCGCGGTGTTCAACGCCGTGGTCAGCGACTCGTCGTCGCCGGTCAAAACCGCCACTTCGGGCAACGCCACGCTGACCGTCGGCTCCGGCGGCGGCGGCACCGAGCGCGTCACCAACGGCGGCTTCGAATCGGGCGCCACCGGCTGGAGCGGCACCACCGGCGTGATCGGCAACTACAGCGGCCAGACCGCCTACGAAGGCAGCAAGTTCGCCTGGCTGGGCGGGAACGGCACCACCGCCAGCGAAACCATCACCCAGGCTGTGACGATCCCTTCGACCGCCACCTCGGCCACGCTGACCTTCGCGCTGCACATCGACACCGCTGAAACCGATCCTACCGCTTACGACAAGCTGGTGGTCACGGTGAAGAACAGCGCCGGTTCGGTGCTGAGCACCCTGGCCACGTACAGCAACGTGAACGCCGCCAGCGGCTATCAGGTGCGCACCTTCAACCTGAGCGCGTACAAAGGCCAGACCGTGACGCTGTCGTTCGCAATGACGGAAGACTCGTCGCTGCAAACCTCGTTCGTGGTGGACAAGGTCAGCCTGATCACCCAGTAAGCTGAAGTAACGCAGCCCCGCCTGACCCGACGGGGCTGTTTTTTTACGGGGGCGGCAGCCCGTCTGCCGCCTCGTTTTTTTTGGCTGATCGAATGTTTAAGGCAGTACGCATGCAATGCAGTTCCATCTCCAAGTGCAGGGTGGGCCGTCCGGCCCGCAAACCATAGCGATAGACGCCGCCAGCGAGGCCGAAGCGATCCGCCAGGCGGCGCGCAACGGCTGGCGCGTGCTGGCCATCGGCAGTACCGAATCCACCGGTGCGGGGGCGAGCGCGCCCACGCGCCTGAGCAAGCAGCCCTTCCCGCTGCTGCAATTCAGCCAGGAGCTACTGGCCCTGCTCGAAGCAGGCCTGAACCTGAGCGAGGCCACCGCCACCTTGCTGAACAAGGAAACCCGCAGCGGCGCGCGCGCCACGCTGGCCGCCATCCAGCGCTCGCTGCAACAGGGGAAAAGCTTCTCCGACACGCTGGCCGACTTCCCCGCCGTCTTCCCCGATCTGTATGTCGCCACCGTGCACGCGGCCGAGCGCTCGGGCAATCTGCCGGAGGCGCTGGCGCGCTTCGTCGGCTACCAGTTGCAGTTCGACGCCATCCGCAAGAAGCTGGTCTCGGCCGCCATTTATCCGACCATGCTGCTGGTGGTGGGCACGCTGGTCACGCTGTTCCTGATGGGCTATGTGGTGCCCAAGTTCAGCGTGGTGTACGAAAGCTCGGGGCGCGAAATCCCTTGGGCCTCGCAGCTGCTGCTGTCCTTCGGCCAGACGCTGGCCGCGCATCCGTGGCTGTGCGCCGGCGCGCTGGGCGCGGTGGTGCTGGGCGTGGTGCTCGGCCTCGGTAACGCCGCCATGCGCAAGCGCCTGGTGCTGGCCATCCTGCGCCTGCCGGTGCTGTCGGCCAAGGCTGCCGAATTCCGCCTGGCGCGTTTCTACCGCGCGCTGTCGCTGCTGCTGCATGCGGGCATACCGCTGTCGAAGGCGCTGGCGATGACCAACGCCATGCTGCTGCCCGAGCAGCAGGTGCAACTGGTGCAGACGCGCCGCGCGGTCGAACAGGGCCTGCCGTTTTCCACCGCGCTGGAACAGAACGCGCTGGCCACGCCGGTGGCGCAATCGCTGCTCAAGGTCGGCGAGAACACCGGCCGCCTGGGCGACATGCTTGAGCGCTCAGCCAAATTCCACGACGAAGAATTCGCCCGCTGGGTGGACTGGGCCTCGCGCCTGCTCGAACCTGTGTTGATGACGCTGATCGGCGTAGTGATCGGCGGCGTTGTCGTATTGATGTACATGCCGATCTTCGAATTGGCGGGGAGCCTGTCATGAACGCACGCGAACCGGCTGTGCTCAGCCCCGAGATGCTGCACGGCGCGCGCAGCGCCGCGCTGGCGCAGGGCCGCCCGACGATGGCGGTGCTGCAGGAAGCCAGCGGCCTGACGCCGGAAGAGCTGACGCGCCAGCTGGCCGCCCTGTTCTGCTATCCGGCCTGGCCGATGAGCAAACTGCAGGCGGCGCTGCCGGCCTTCGACCTGCTGTCCTACACCGACTGCGCGCAGCGCGACTGCGTGCTGCTGCGCGACGCCGACGGCGCCGACGCCGGTACTGCGGTGCTGGTCATCGGCAATCCCTTCGCCGAGGATACGCTGCAATGGGCCGGCTACGCGATCGGCTGCGCCTACACGGTGGCGCTGGCGCATCCCGACGACCTGACCGCCTACCTGGTGCAGCAGGAGAGCGTGCAGCAAGCCATGCAGGACATGATGGAGGACGGCAGCCACGGCGAGCTGGCGGACCTGGACCAGACCATCGAGGACATCTCGCTGATACGCATCAGCGAAGACAGCAGCCCGGTGGTCAAGCTGGTCAACTCGACCATCTACGACGCGCTGAAGTTCCAGGCCAGCGACATCCACCTCGAATGCGACGCCGCCAGCCTGGTCATCAAGTACCGCGTGGACGGCGTGCTGGTACAAGCCGGCACGGTGCAGGGCCTGCAGATGGCGGAGCAGATCATCTCGCGCATCAAGGTGCTGGCGGAACTGGACATCGCCGAGCGCCGCGTGCCGCAGGACGGCCGCTTCAAGGTGCGAGTCAAGGGTAGCGAGATCGACTTCCGCGTCTCGATCATGCCCAACATCTTCGGCGAGGATGCGGTGCTGCGGCTGCTGGACCGGCGCGCGCTGACCGAGGCCGCCGCCGCGCTGCGCCTGGAAAGCCTGGGCCTGAACGACGACGCCATCGTGCAGATACGCCGGCTGGCCGCCAAGCCGCACGGCATGCTGCTCGTCACCGGGCCTACCGGCTCCGGCAAGACCACCACGCTGTACGCCGCCATCACCGAGATCAACACGGGCCGCGACAAGATCGTCACCATCGAAGACCCGGTCGAATACCGGCTGCCACGCGTGCTGCAAATTCCCGTCAACGAAAAGAAGGGCCTGACCTTCGCGCGCGGGCTGCGCTCCATCCTGCGCCACGATCCGGACAAGATCATGATCGGCGAAATCCGCGACGACGAAACCGCGCAGATCGCGGTGCAGGCTTCGCTGACGGGGCACCTGGTGTTCACCACCGTCCACGCCAACAACGTGTTCGACGTGGTGGGCCGCTTCCTGCACATGGGCGTGGACCCGTACAGCTTTGCGGCGGCGCTGAACGGCATCGTGGCCCAGCGCCTGCTGCGCCTCAACTGCGAGCATTGCGCGGTGGACGTGGCGCCTGACCCGCAAGACCTGGCCGACAGCAGTCTGACCGCCGACGCCGTGCGCGACTGGCGCTTCAAGGCAGGCAGCGGCTGCGGCCATTGCCGGGGCACCGGCTACAAGGGCCGCAAGGCCGTGGCCGAGGTGCTGATGCTGAACGACGCGATGCGCGAAATGATCTGCACCCGTGCGCCGGTGAGCCGCATGAAAGAGGAAGCCGCGACCATGGGCTTCCGGCTGGCGCGCAGCGCCGGGCTGGATCTGGTGCGGCAGGGAGAAACGACTTTACTGGAGCTCAATCGTGTCACTTACTGAACGCTTTGCCCCGCTGGCCAAACTGGCATCACTGGCCGCGCAGGCGCCGCTGACTCAGCGCCGCCTGCGCGTGCTGCTGTCGCCGCAGCAGCTCTTGTGCGTGGTCCGTCACGGCAAGCGGCTGGTCGAAGGCAGCGCGCAGCAGATCGCCGTTGCCGGCGCAGGCGCGGGCGGCCACTGGCAGGCCAGCCTCGATGCGCTGCGCACGCTGTTGCAGCAGCCGGCCATCGCTGCCGCCAGGCTGCCACTGGAAATCAGCCTGTCGGGTCGCTGGAGCCAGCTGGTGCTGGCACCGTGGAGCGACGCGCTGCTATCCGAAGCATCGGCCGGCCGCTTCCTGCAAACGCAGCTGGCGGCCCTGTACGGCGACAACACGCGCGGTTGGAGCGTGGTCGGCGACGACGCGCCCTACGGCCATACGCGCCTCGTCTGCGGCGTCGACAGCACGCTGCTGCAAGCCCTGAAGGACGTGGCGGCCGAATGCGGCCATGCGTGCCGCGTGATCGAGCCGCTGCTGGGCACAGCGCTGCGCACGATGGAGGCTCAGCGGCAGCAAGGGTGGCGGCGGGCACGCAAGGACGGCAAGGGCGCGGATACGCCCTCCGGCGCGCTGGCGCTGGTCGAACCCGGCCGCATCACCATGGCGGCGTTGCGCGACCAGCGCATCGTCGCGATCCAGTCACAGCCCGCCAGCGACGCATGGCGGCTCGAACTGCCGCAAGCCTGGCAGCGCTGGACCTTGCGCGCACCGGAGCTGGCGGGCGTCGCGACCGTCGCAGTAACGGACCTGAGCGCGCTACCGCCTGCCTTGGCGCCGTCCGCCGCGCTGCATCTGGTGCCGGAGGCGCTGCCATCGCGCTTCGTGCTGACAACCAATCCGTTCGGCGAGCCCGCCATCGTCACCGGACCGGTAGCCCAACAGCCTGCGCCCGCAGCAGCGCCGGAGGTGGCAGCATGACGCGCCTGAACTTCCTGCCGCGCGCCGCGCAGCCCACCGGCTGGCGTCTTGCCCTGCTGGCCATCGGCGTGCTGATGCTGCTGCCGGCCGCAGGCAACTGGATCTCGCAACTGCAAACCGTACGCAGGTTGGAAGCACGGTTGGACGCCCAATCGGCCGCCGACCAACCTGCGCGGCTGACACGCCCCGCACTGGCGCCCGCACAACAGCACGAGCAGGACTTGCAAGTGAAGGCAGTAGCCGAAGCAGTCCGCCAGCTCAACCTTCCGGTAACGCGACTGATAAAAGCCATCGTCGCACCGGCCGACGTACGCGTCGCCCTGCTGGCCCTGGACCTCAACGGCCAACCACCACAGGACAGCGCCGAAACCACCACGCCCTCCGGCGCGCTGAAAATCGCAGCCGAAGCGGAGACCGCGCAAGACATGATCAACTACCTGGCCTTCCTCAACCAGCAGCCGATGTTCCGCTCCGTGTACCTGGTCAAGCACGAGATGGCGGCAGGCGCTGGTGACCGGCCCTATCACTTTCAGCTGGAGGCCCAATGGCGGCAATGAAATCCGGCGCGCTGCCCAAGCTGAAGCTCGCGCCCAACCTCGTCCCCAGGCTCGCGTGGCAAACGCGCCGCCTGCTGCGGCAGACCGGTCCCGGCGCGGTGGCAGGCATCGCCTGCGCGCTGCTGGCCGTGCTGGCGCAATGGCACGCAACGCAGCTCGACCAGCGCCAGGCAGCGCTGACGCAACAGCTCAACGCCGCCGCACGCGCAGCGGCCATGCCGCATCCGGTGGCACCGACCGCCGCCAATGGCGTAGCGGCCTTCTACTCCTATCTGCCCGCGCACGACCTGATTCCCGACCAACTCAAGGAACTTGTCCGAGTGGCACAGCAAAACGGTATCGCGCTTAACAAGGCTGAATACAAGCCCGAGATGGACAGCAAGGCCGGCTTCCTGCGCTACCGCATCACGCTGCCCGTCAAATCCGACTACGCGAGCGTACAAGGCTTCATCATCGGCGCGCTGCAAGCGCTGCCGACGCTGACGCTCGACTCGGTCGCCTTCAAGCGCGATCAGATCGAGTCCGGCGACATCGAGGCCCGCATCCAGTTCGTGCTGCTGGTGCGGCAGGAGACGCGTCGATGAGAAAAATCGTCATCGGCGCCGCTGCCGCCGCCACGCTGATCGCAGCGTGGTTCGCGCCCGACCAGGACGGCGGCGTAGTCGGCCCGGCAGCCGCCACCACGCGCGAAGCCGATCCGGTGCCCGCAACGCCCGCACCACAGGTCGCCGCCCCTGCCGCTCCCATCGCCATGGTCGCGCCACCAGCCAACGCGGATGGCATCGACCTGCAAATCCATCCCCGCGTGGCCGACGACGAGATGGGCAATGTCTTCGCCAAACAAAGCTGGGCGCCGGAAGCGCCGAAGAAAGTCATGCAGGAACAGGCGCCGCAGGTGGCGCAACAGGCCAGCGCCCCATCCGGCCCGCCAGCCCTGCCCTTCCAGTTCCTGGGCCGCTTCACGGACGAAGGCAAGACCGCCTACTTCCTGCAAATCGACGGCCAGAACGTCGTCGCCCGTCCCGGCGAAAAGGTCAACGACAGCTACCTGCTCGACAGCGTCAGCGGCAATACGATGAACTTCGTCTACCTGCCGCTCAATCAGAAACAAACCTTAGTCGTAGGGGACACCAATTGAAATCCACCGTACACCGCCTGCACATCCTGGCCGTCACGCTGCTGCTGACCGCCTGCGCCGGCAGCCAGACCTTCAAGGAAGGCAACGCCCTGCTGGACGCAGGCCAGGTCGACCTGGGCCTGTCCAAGCTGGAACAGGCATCGCGCGAGGATCCGCACAACGCCGAGTACCGCATCGTACTGCTGAACCGCAAACTCAAACTGGTCAACGCCATGAACAACCGCGCCGACGCGCTGCGCCTCAAAGGCATGGCCGCCGAAGCCGGCGCCCAGTACGAGCAGGCGCTGACCATCGATCCAGCCAACCAGGTGGCGCGCCAGGGCCTTGCAGCGCTGGCGCAGGACCAACGCCACCAGAAGGTCATGGGCGAGGCTGACGCATTGCTCCAGCGCGGCGGCGAAGCGAACCTGGCGCAGGCGCAGGAGATGCTGCGTCCATTGCTGGTGGAGCGCCCGAATCAGCGCGAACTGCTGCGGCTCAAAACCCAGATCAACGACGCCCAGACCCGCCTGCGCCCCGCTGCAGGAAGGCTCACGGCAGCCTACCGCAAGCCGGTAACGCTGGAGTTCCGCGACGCGCCCATGCGCGCCGTGTTCGATTTCATCAGCAAGGTATCGGGCCTGAACTTCGTGTTCGACCGCGACGTCGATCCCAACCTGCGCGCCACCATCTCGGTGCGCGACACCAGCATCGAAGAAGCCATCGGCATGCTGTTGAGCGCCAACCAGCTGGAGCAAAGCATCACCGGCGACCGCTCCATCACCATCTACCCGAACAACCCGCAGAAGCAGAAGGACTACCAACAGCTGCTGGTGCGCAGCTTCTTCCTCGCGAACTCCGACGTGAAGACGGTGGCCTTCTCGCTCAAGACACTGCTGAAGGCGCGCGACATCGTCACCGATGAACGCATCGGCACCATCATCATGCGCGACACACCGGAGATGATACGTATGGCCGAACGCATCATCGCCGTGCAGGACGTGGCCGACCCCGAAGTGATGCTGGAAGTGGAAGTGCTGGAAGTGAAGCGCTCGCGCATCCAGGAGCTGGGCGTCAGCTGGCCGGACAGCGTCGGCCTTACCCTGCTGGGCAACGGCGCGTACGGCGCGCTGAACGTGGGCGACCTGCGCAAGATCAACGGCGCCAATATCGGTCTGGGTTTCGGCAAAGTCACCATCAACGCCAACAAGAACGACACCGACAGCAATATCCTCGCCAATCCGCGCATCCGCGTGCGCAACAAGGACAAGGCCAAGGTGCTGATCGGCGACCGCGTGCCGGTCATCACCGTCACCACCAACAACGGCGTCAGCTCGGACAGCGTGAACTACGTGGACGTGGGCCTGAAGCTGGACGTGGAACCCAACGTCTACCTGGATGACGAAGTGGCGATCAAGATCAATCTGGAAGTCAGCAGCGTGGTCAAGGAGATCGTCAGCAAATCCGGCACCCAGGCCTACCAGATCGGCACCCGTAGCGCGGCGACCGTGCTGCGCCTGAAGGATGGCGAGACCCAGGTGCTGGCGGGACTCATCAACGACGAGGACCGCACCACCGCCAACAAGATACCCGGCGTGGGCGAGCTGCCGGTGCTGAGCCGCCTGTTCGGCAGCCAGAAGGACGATTCGACCCGCAGCGAGATCGTGCTGTCGATCACGCCGCGCGTGCTGCGTTCCATCCGCAGGCCGGAGCTGTCGGCGGCCGAGTTCAACTCCGGCACCGAGACCGACATCGGCGGCCGCAGCCAGATCGGCACGACGCTGGCGGCGGTTCCCGATACGGCTGCGGACATGGCGCCCACCCCGCGCGACACCGCGCCGGCGCTGGCTCCCGCGACATCGGCGATGAGCGGCGGTTCGGGCATGACCGGCGGCGGCGATGCGCCTCTCACGCCCCCCACCAAGCCTGAACCGGTCAATCCCAAGCCTTACACGCCGCCGAAGAAAGGCCAGTAACCATGCTGCGCAAGGCTCCACGCGGTTTCACCTTCATCGAGTTGATGATTACGCTGTCCATTCTCGCCACGCTGGCGATGGTGGCGGCGCCGATGGCGCAGGTGGCGCTGCAACGCGAGAAGGAGCACCAGCTACGCACCGCGCTGATCGAAATCCGCGAAGCCATCGACGCCTACAAGCGCGCCGCCGACAATGGCCGCATCAAGCTGTCCATGGGCGATTCCGGCTATCCAAAAAAACTGGAAGACCTGGTCACCGGTGTGCAGGACCAGCGCAGTCCGCGCAAGCAGAATATGTACTTCCTGCGCCGCATCCCACGCGATCCGTTTGCACCGGACGAAGGCAATGGCAACGGCTTCGCCAGCAGCGCCGCCAGCGGTGGCTGGGCTGTGCGCTCATATGCATCGCCGCCGGACAATCCATCCGAAGGCGAGGACGTATTCGATGTCAGCTCCCGCTCCGCCAAGCTGGGATTGAATGGCATCCCCCTCAAACAATGGTGACGCCATGAAGCACAACAAGGGATTCACGCTGGTCGAACTGCTGGTGGTGCTGGCGATAATCTCGCTGCTGCTCACCATCGCGCTGCCGCGCTATTTCAGCTCGGTCGACAAATCGAAGGAAGTCGCGCTGAGGGAGAACCTGCAAGTGCTCCGCAGCGGCATCGACAAGTACTACGCCGACAAGGGCGAGTACCCGGCGGCGCTGGCGGACCTGGTCGCGCAGCGCTACTTCCGCAAAGTGCCGCTGGACCCGGTGACGGAATCGGCAACCACCTGGCAGTTGCTGCCTTCCGCCGACGCCGAGAAACCTGGCGTGGCCGACATCCGCAGCGGCGCCAAAGGAAAGACCCGCGATGGCATCCCGTTCGAACAGCTCTAGGCGCCAGCGCGGCTTCGCCTACCTGTGGACACTGATGCTGGTGGCCTTCATGGGCGTGGGCCTGACCATCGCCGCAGGCCTGTACACGACCGCCATGCGGCGCGACAAGGAGCGCGAGCTGCTGTTCATCGGCCACGAGTTCCGTCACGCGCTGGAGAGCTACACCAAGGCCAATGGCGCCGGCCAGTATCCGCTGACGCTGGACGAGCTGCTGAAAGACCCGCGCTTCCCCGCCGCCAAACGCCACCTGCGCCGCCTGTACAACGACCCCGTCACCGGCAAGCCGGATTGGGTGCTGGTGCAGCAGCAGGGCCGCATCGTCGGCATCCGCTCGGCCTCCACGCAGCGCCCCGTCAAGCAGGATAACTTCGACGACGACGACGCCGGCCTGGCAAAGAAGACCCGTTACGCCGACTGGGTGTTCACCTACCCGTACGACCTGTTCGCGGTGCAGCTGACCGCCGAAGCGAAACGCTGACTTGTTGCCAACTTGTTGATATAAGACAGAACCTCCCACCCCTCCCCGCTCTAGCGTGATTCATCCGCCACGCGGAATCGGCGACATCATTCGATGCCAGCTGGAATGATCGAAATTGGGAGGACGAAATGATCCTGCGTACACGCCTGCTAACCGTCACCACCGCCGTCGCCGCAGCGACGTCAATGATGGCCGCCACCGCGACGCTCGCGGCAGACAAACTGATGGCCCCACCGGTCAACACGCTCTCGCCGCAGCAAAGCTCCGGACTGGTGGCCACGCTGACGGCGATGGACGCCGCGCACGGCCTGGCGCCGGATCTGAGCTTCCGCCTCAGCAGCCTGCATCCGGGCGTGGTGGGACAGAAGATCGTCCGCGCCCAGCATACCTACAAGGGCTTGCGCGTGTTCGGTTCGGAGTCGGTGATTGTCACCAACGCCGCCGGCAGCATCGTCAGCGTCTCGGCATCCGACCGGCGCAATAAACTGGGGACCGGCCTCGCGCCCTCCGCCGTCTCCGACCTGGTGCCGACGCTGAGCGCCAACGACGCCATCACCGTCGCGGTCAATTCCATCGCGCCGCGCGGCACGCATCGTTGGGAACCCACTGCGGAACTGCTGCTCTACCCCATCGTGAAAACGGAGCGGGTGCCGTCGGCGGCCGGCAAGCCGGAGTCGGAACTCAATGCGCTGGACCTGCAGGAAGTGGTGGAGCGCTACGAGCTGGCCTACTACGTCAAGCTGCGCCTGGCACTGGACGGCAAGCCGCTCTACTACGACACCGTCGTCAACGCCAAGGACGGCAACATCATCGCGCAGTGGCAGGCACTGAAAACGGTGGTCGGCACCGGCAACAGCCAGTACAACGGCGTGGTGCCGATCAATACGTCGCAGTCCGGCGGCGGCTACCAGATGCTGGACGATACGCGCGGCACGGGCGGCAAGTACGGCGGCATGGCGATCACCAACGCCAACCACAGCTCGGCCAACAATCCCGACCCGGGCAACATCTACACCAACAGCACCAACACCTGGGGCGACGGCCAGCAATACATCAACGGCGGCAGCACCACCAACGCCAACGGCCAGACCGCCGCGGTCAACGCGCTGTGGGGCCTGATGAACACCTACGACACCAACAAGAACGCGCTGGGCTGGCATTCGCTGGACGGGAACAACACCGCCACCTACATCGCCGCCCACGTCGACACCCAGTACGACAACGCCTTCTACGACGACAGCTGCAAGTGCATGTACATCGGCGACGGCGACAGCTTCTACAGCCTCGGCTCCATCGACGTAATCGGCCATGAGATGTCGCATGGCGTCACCGCATCGACGGCGGACCTGGTCTACTCCGGCGAATCCGGCGGTTTGAATGAATCGAACTCCGACATCGGCGGCGAGATGGTGGAAGCCTACGCGCGCAACGGCGGCACCGGTACCACGATCCCGGCCAGCGGCAACGATTGGATGATGGGCAAGGAGATCAGCAAGTCCGGCCAGCCGCTGCGCTGGCTGTACAAGCCGAGCAAGGATGGCCGCAGCCCCGACGCCTGGAGCAGCTCCATCAAGTACCTGGACGTGCACTATTCCAGCGGACCCAATAACCGCATGTTCTACTTCCTTTCGCAGGGTTCCAGCAGCGACCCTGGCTCCGACTACTACAGCAAATACCTGGTGAAGAGCCCCGCCGCGATGACGGGCATAGGCAGCGACAAGGCTTACCGCATCTGGTTCAAATCGCTGACCACCAAGTTCACCTCATCGACCAACTACGCTGATGCGCGCTCCAAGGTGCTGGCGTCGGCGCAGGAGCTGTATGGCGCCGGCTCGAAAGAAGTCATCGCCGTCACGCGTGCTTATGCGGCGATCAACGTCGGCGCGGACGTCGATGAATCCACCACCGGCGGCAGCGACGTCACGATCACCACGCAGCCGGCCAACGTCACCGTCGCGCCAGGCGCCACCGCATCGTTCAGCGTGGGCGCCAGCGGCGGCACGCAGCCTTACAGCTACAAGTGGTTCCGCGATGGATCGGAAATCGCCGGCGCCAACGCGCCTGCCTACTCGCTGACGGCGCAGGCCTCCGACAACGGCGCAACGTTCAACGCCGTCGTCAGCGACGCATCGTCGCCGGTCAAGAGCGCCACGTCGGCCAAGGCCATGCTCACCGTCAGGAGCGGCGGCGGCACCGATCTTGTCACCAACGGCGGCTTCGAGAACGGCACCACCGGCTGGCGCGGCACCACCGGCGTGATCGGCGACTTCGAAGGCCAGTCCCCGTACGAAGGCACGCGCTACGCCTGGCTAGGTGGCAATGGCCGCATCGCGGTCGAGACCCTGACCCAGTCCGTGACGATCCCCGCGAGCGCGGCGTCGGCAACGCTGACCTACGCGCTGCATATCGACACCGATGAGGTCAAGCCCTTCCCCTACGACAAACTGACGGTGACGGTGAGAAGCAGCACCGGCTCGGTGCTGCGCACACTGGCGACGTACACCAACCTGGATGCCGCCGACGGCTACCAGATCCGCACCTTCGACCTGTCCGCCTACAAGGGACGGACGGTGACGCTGTCGTTCATCATGCGGGAGGACCGCAGCAAGCAGACCTCCTTCGTTCTCGACAACGTCAGCCTGATTGCGCAGTAGGCGGTGGAGGTCAGCGCAGGCTGACGAACACCGGGTTCGAATAGAACCACAGGCTGCGGTAGTTGCGGTCGTTGATGTCGTTGAAGCGCGCCGTGTTATCGGCGGTGCCGGTGCGCTGGTCGGCCAGCGGTTCGCCGTCCTGGGTCAGGCCGGCGACATCGGTGCCGAGGTTGGTGCCGCGCAGGCGGTAGTACTGGTTCTTGCTGGCGGTGGTTTCGTAGCTGATGCTGAAGTAGCCGTCCGCATCGACCTTCCAGTCCGCGCTGGTGAAGCGCTTCACCACGCGCGTGCTGGCGTTGGTGGCGATGCTGTAGGCGGCGCTGCCCGGCGCGGCCTTGGCGCCCACGTCGCCGACGATCAGGTCGACGTGGTCGACCACCGGCTTGACGTTGGCGGCGGTGCCGCTGTCCACCGGCTTCTCGTAGTTGTTCCTGGCCGGCGACTTGAAGCGGATCGTGATCGTCACCTTGTCGCCGCTGACGACCTTCAGCTCCCCGCCCATCTCCTTGCGGTCATCCTTGCTGGCCAGGTTGAAGTCCAGCGCGTTGATCAGATCCCCGTAGACCGAGAACATTTTGCCGGAGCGCAGACCTTGCAGCAGATCCTTCGCGGCCGGCTTGCCCTGTGCGCCGTTGAAGACATAGTTCTTCGCATACTCGCCGGGGA
Organism: Rugamonas aquatica; assembly: GCF_009380215.1. Classification (GTDB taxonomy): domain Bacteria; phylum Pseudomonadota; class Gammaproteobacteria; order Burkholderiales; family Burkholderiaceae_D; genus Rugamonas; species Rugamonas aquatica_B. The sequence goes on along the minus strand of NZ_WHUG01000008.1, from coordinate 254,586 downwards.
AGTAGCCGCTGCTGCTGTTGCCGACGATTTTGAAGTGCGTGTCCGAATCGGTCAGGTTCCAGATGCGGCGCCCTTCGCCGAGCAGCGCATCCCACACGCCGCCCACCTTGGCGACGACGTAATCGACGCCGCCGTATGCACGCAGCGGCGCGTTCTCCGGCGTGTAGGCGGCCGTGTAACCGCCGCGATCCGGCTCCATCTGATTACCGACCATGCCTTCGATGGCGAACACGATATTCGGTGCGATGTCGTTGAAGCGACGGAAGTCGTCCACGGTGTAGCTGCCCTTGTTTCGCGACGGGTGGTTGACCACGGCGTAGCTGGTGTCCGGGTAATTGTCCTTCAGCCAGCTGATCGCCTTCAGCGCGTCATCGGCGGTGGCGTTGTAGCGGGAGGTTCCGTATTTGGACTTCCATGCGGCGACATCGGCGGCATCGAACAGCGCCGGGTCGCGGGTGGTGAACAGGTACTCGAACTCCTTCATGCCCCTGGTGCTGGAGGCCAGCTTGTCGCCGCCCTCGAACAGGCCGATGCCGATATGGTCGTGGGTCGGCATATCCCATTCGAAGCCGGAGAAGATCAGTTTGTCGGCGTAGCTGCCTGCCGCCTGCAAGGCCTGCACGCGCGGGATCTCGTAGCGCTCCACGCCGGTCGACAGCGGGATCGCCGCAGGAAGCGCCGCCCCCTTCTCGTCACGCGACGACAACCGCAGGTGGTTGCTGACGGCCATCCAGTCCAGGCCATAGGTGGTGAAGGCCTTGGTCAGCACCTTGTCCAGCGTCTGGGTGATGTCCGTGTCCGGCGACTGGGTGGTGTGGGTGTGCAGGTCGCCGGCGATCCAGCGGCCGCTTGGCACAGGTGGCACGACGACGGCTGCGGGCTGGTCGCCGCCGCAGGCGACAGCGGTCAGCGCGATGGCAATGGCGGTTGGAATCAGCAATTGGCGGGGGCGAAAAATAGGGGCAAACGACATGATAGACAAGTCCTGAAGTGGATGCAGAATTCGGCACACTAGCATCGGCGTATTACCTGTTTGTGACTTGGCCGCGCGGGCAAAACTGTTATGATCGTCGGCTAGCGCAGACACCAGATCCGTGCGGCCACGCAAATCAATTCAGGGATATAAAAATGACTATTGGCGGAAAAACCATAGAAGAGGCACTGGCCTCCTTGTCCAACATGACCGCAGGCGCGGTCCCTATCGGCAAGGACGAGCATCTCCAGCGCCTGGCGCGCGCGCAGGCTTACATGCGCGATCAGGGCATCGCCGCCATCTACGTCAACGCCGGTTCCAACATGACCTACTTCACCGGCACCAAGTGGCACGCCAGCGAACGCATGGTCGGCGCCATCCTGCCGGCCAGCGGCGCGGTCGAGTACATCGCTCCTGCTTTCGAAGAGAGCACGCTGAAGGACTTCATGGTGGTCGAGGGCAGCGTCAATACCTGGCATGAGCACGAGAGCCCGTACCAGCTGTTCGTCGATACGCTCAAGCGCATGGGCATCGCGCCTGCCGCAGCGGGCGGCGTAGCGCCGCGCATCGGCATTTGCGAAAGCGCGGCCTTCTTCATCTACGACGGCATCCGTCCGCTGGCCGAAGGCTACGCGCTGGAGAACGCGCGCCAGGTCACGGCGCACTGCCGCACCCGCAAGTCCGCCAATGAAATCGCGCTGATGCAGCGCGCCAAGGACATGACGCTGGCCGTGCATGTAGCCACCGCCAGCATGCTGCGCGAAGGGATCACCACGGTCGAAGTGGAAGAGTTCATCAACCGCGCGCACCGCAAGGTCGGCGCGTCCGGTTCGTACTTCGTGATCGTGCTGTTCGGCGAAGCGACCGCCTATCCGCACGGTGTGAGCTATGTGCAAACGTTGCAAGCCGGCGACACTGTGCTGATCGATACAGGCTGCAAACTGCACAACTACATTTCCGACATCACGCGCACCTATGTGTACGGCGAAATCAGCGAGCGTCAGCGCTCGGTGTGGAACAGCGAGAAGGCGGCGCAGCTGGCGGCGTTCGCAGCGGCGCAGCTGGGCGTGCCGTGCGAGCAGGTGGACATGGCCGCGCGCCGTTCGCTGGAGGCGGATGGTTTCGGTCCCGGCTACAAGCTGCCAGGCCTGCCGCACCGCACCGGCCACGGCATCGGTCTGGATATCCACGAGTGGCCGTATCTGGTCGGCGGTGACAAGACGCCGCTGGACGTGGGCATGTGCTTCTCGAACGAGCCGATGATCTGCATCCCCGGCGAATTCGGCGTGCGCCACGAGGACCATTTCTACATGACCGAGAACGGCCCGAAATGGTTCACCGAACCGGCGCACAGCATTGACGATCCGTTCGGCTTGCGCGCTTGATCCTTCGCAAGCAAGGTAATACTATGTTTGACGGCTGCTTTTCAGCGGCCTAGTCTTACATGGTATTACTTTGATTGGAGGAATCATGGAGACAGAAGCGACCATACGCCGACAGGGAAATTCCGTTGGAGTAGCTCTGCCGCCGGCCATATTGCGCCTCATGGGCTTCTCCGTGGGTCAGACCGTATCGCTGCAAGCGACACCGGACGGCTTGCTCATCAAGGCAAAACGCACGCGCCCGACGGCTGCGGAACTCAATGCCCAGTGCGATCTCAAAGCGCCCATGCCCGACGATCTTCAGGCATGGGAAAACATGCGTCCAACAGGTTCCGAGCGATGAAGCGGCGCTGCCCCAGGCAGGGCGAAATCTATTTGATTTCCATGGACCCGACGGTAGGAACGGAGATCCACGGTATGCGGCCGGCACTGGTGCTGTCCAATTCGGAATCCAACAAACAGGGCCGCGTTTTGATGGCGCCGATTACCCAAGGCGCCAACATCGACAGGGTTCGCGGATGGGCGACCAGCTTGATGGGTACAGGCACCAGAACACAAGGCGCAGCGATCGTCAACCAGGCGCGCTTTCTCGACTATGCTGCGCGCAAGGCCAGGTTCGTCGAGGACACGCCTGCGGAAGTGACGGAAGACGCCATGGCCAGGCTACAGGCGGCGCTGGAGGCAGAAACGGGAGATTGAGCGATTCCCTATTTCTGCGCGCGCTTGAGCCGCCGGTAGAAGTACAGCGGCGCGGTGACGTGCAGGACGTCGCCGGCGGAGCGGATCACGATGCGGTTGGAGTCCCAGCGCATCCAGCGTGGCCCCTTGTGGTGGAAGATGCGCCCTTCGCCGGTTTCGCCGGCAGGGATGAAGCCGAACTGCTGCACGCGGCCCATGAATGCCGTCTCGCCCGCCGCGCTCACGGTGCCGCGCACCGGAAGGCAGGTCAGCAACGACGGCAGTTGCCCAATGACGCTGCCGATGAGTATATGCCGCACCATCTCGTTCGGCATCCATCGGTTCAACAGCAGGCCGGCCGCCAGACATCCGGCCAATATGCACCCCCACACCGTCCAGTCGCGCGCGCTGAGCAGCGGGTTGTAGCCTATCGATTGCTTGTGAAAAGTCTGCGCCATGTCTGCTGCCCTGTCGTGAGAAGTAGCCAGCATTCTGCGCCGACGCGCCGGGAAAATCCAGTCCCCGGCGCCATTGTTATCTCAGCTGTGCTTCAGACGAATTCCATCACTTCCCGCAGCGGCTTGCGCACTTTCTGCGGCCAGTTGCCGGCGGCGGCGTAGCCGATCGACAGCAGCATGACCGGCACGTCGGCCTCTCCCAGGTTGAATTCGCGTTTCACGCCGACGGCATCGAATCCGCTCATGGCGCTGCTGGCCAGGCCCATGCCCTCGGCGGCCAGCATCATCGTCATCGCCGCCAGCGAACCGGAACGCAGCGCCTCGTCCCGCTGCAACTGCGGATTGCCGGGGTGCGTGTCTTGCGCCATGCCGACCCACACATCGGCGACCGTCTGCGGCATGATCCCGGCGTCGACCGATGGCTTCAATGCCTGCGGCAGGCCTTCGTGCGCGGCCAGTGTGCCGACGATGATGAAGGTGACCGGCGCATCGGCCACCTTCTGCTGGCCGAAGGCGACCGCCTTCAGGCGCTCCTTCGCCTGCGGCGTGCGCACCGCAATGAATTTCCAGTTCTGGAAATTGTAGGCCGACGGCGCCAGCGTCGCCATGCGCACCAGCTCGGAGATGTCGGCATCGCTCAGCGCACGGCCGGCGTCGAAGCGATTGGCGGAGATGCGCGATTCGATCAGGTGTTTGACGTTCATTTGGTTCTCTCCATGGTTGGTTGAGGTGTGCGTATCAGCGGCGCTGCGCGGAGGCCCGCTGCACCGCCAGGATGCTGGCCAGCACCGTGGCCAATCCGGCCAGCGACAGGCCGCTCATCGCCTGCCCGAGCAGGGCCCAGCCCAGCACCACCGCGACCAAAGGGCTCAATAGCCCCAGCGAGGACACCGCCACCGGCGACAAGCGGGCGATCCCGCGGAACCACAGGGCATAGGCCAGCAGCGCACCGGCCAACGACAGGTAGGCATAGCCCAGCACCTGCACCGCGCCGAGCGCCGGCAGCGGTGGATCGACCAGCACGGCCAGCGGCGCGAGCATCAGGCCACCAAGCAGCAGCTGCCAGCCGGTCAGGGCCAGCACCGGCAGTTCGCTGCGCCAGCGGCGCGTCAGATAAGTGCCGGCCGCCATGCAGGCCGCACCGGCCAGCGCCGCCACGATGCCGGCCGCGTCCCAGGCCGCGCCGGGCGAGAGCAGCAGCACCGCCATCCCCAGCACGCCCATCACGCCGGCGCCCACGGCCAGCCGCGCCGGCGGACGCCGCTCCAGCAGCCAGGCCAGGCCCATGACCAGCAGGGGCTGGATCGCGCCGACCACCGCCGCCAAGCCACCGGGCAGGCGGTAGGCCGCGATGAACAACAGCGCCTGGAAAAAGCCGATATTCAACGCCGACAGGACCACCAGCCGCCCCCATTCGGCGCGCGGCGGCAGGCGTCCAACAAAAATCAGCAGCAGCACGCCGGCCGGCAGGGTGCGCAGCAGCGCCGCGATGAAAGGCCGGTCCGGCGGCAGCAGCTGGGTAGTGACGATATAGGTCGATCCCCAGATGGCCGGCGCCAGCGCGGTGGTCAGCGTGGTGATCAGGGACGATGTCGTGCTTTTCTCGCTCATGGCATTTGTCTCGACTTCAAGATAAAATGGAAGTCTGATCAAAAACAATCTTGATGTCAAGATAAATTGGAGTGTGCGATGTCGAATGAAAGAGCGATGGATGCCGTGGACACCATCGTGGCGCAATGGCGCCGGGAGCGTCCCGACCTGGACGTGGCGAGCATGGCGACGATAGGACGGCTGAAGCGCTGCGCCGCGCTGCTGCAACGCAGGCTGGACGCGACCTTTGCCGAATTTGGAATGGGTGCGTGGGAATTCGATGTGCTGGCGACGCTCAGGCGCTCCGGTGCGCCCTACTGCCTGGCGCCGACCGCGCTGTTTTCGGCGATGATGATCACCTCCGGCACGATGACTCACCGGCTGCAGCGGCTGGAGGCGAGCGCGTTGGTCGAGCGGATGCCCAACCCCGCCGACGCCCGCAGCCTGCTGGTGCGGCTAACCCCGGCCGGGCTGGAACTGATCGAGCGCGCGGTGGCCGCGCACGTCGACAACGAACGCGAGATACTGTCGCCCCTGAACCCAGCAGAACTCGCGCTGCTGGACAGCGGACTGATTAAACTGCTGGCGGCGCTGGAACCGGCGAACCAGTAACCGCCAGCGACAGCTTTCAGGCGCGCTTCATCACCAGCGTCAGGATGTCGTAGCTGGCCACCAGTTCGTCGTTCTGGTTGGTCACTTGCACATCCCACGCGACCACGCCCTGGCCGACGCCTTTGTCGTCGGTGCGGTTGCGGTCCACTTTGCGCTTGCAGGTCAGGCGCGCGCGGATGGTGTCGCCGATGGCCACCGGCGTGATGAAACGCAGGTTGTCCAGGCCGTAGTTGGCCAGCACCGGACCAGGCGCCGGCGAGACGAACAGCCCCGCCGCTGCCGACAGCACGAAGTAGCCGTGCGCGATGCGCTTGCCGAACTGCGTGTCCTTGGCGGCGATATCGTCGAAGTGCATGTAGAAGTAGTCGCCGGAGACGCCGCCGAAGTTGACGATGTCCGCCTCGGTCACGGTGCGGCGGTGCGTCAGCAGCGAGTCGCCCATCTTCAGGTCCTCGAAGTAGCGGCGGAACGGGTGCACTTCACTTTCCTGCACCTTGGCGCCGCGCACGTACTCGCCGGTGACGGCGGCCAGCATCGTCGGCGAGCCTTGTACCGCAGCGCGTTGCAGGAAGTGGCGCACCGCGCGGATACCGCCCAGTTCTTCGCCACCGCCTGCGCGGCCAGGGCCGCCGTGCTTCAGCTGCGGCAGCGGCGAGCCGTGGCCGGTGGAGTCGACCGAAGCTTCGCGCTCCAGTATCAGCACGCGGCCATGCGAGGCGGCCGCCATCGGCACCGCGTAGGCGGCGGTGGCCGGATCCTTCGTCACCAGCGTTGAGACCAGCGAGCCTTTGCCGCGCGCGGCCAGGGCCAGCGCTTCGTCGATGCCGTTGTAGCTGATGATGGTGCTGACCGGGCCGAAGGCTTCGATGTCGTGCACGGCGTCGTTGCGCATGCCGTCGCGGCACAGCAGCAGCGTCGGCGAGAAGAAGGAGCCGTTGGCGACGCCGTCGCCAATCAGCTTGAAGCCGTCGCGCTCACTGAACAGCACCTCGTTGCCGCGCGCGAGCAGTTCGACCCGCTCCGCCACATCGCGCTGCTGGTCCTTGGAGGCCAGCGCGCCCATGCGCACGCCCTCCACCGACGGATCGCCGACGCTGACCTTGGCCAGGCGCTCGCGCAGGCGCGTGCCGACGGCGTCCACCATATTTTCCGGCACGATGATGCGGCGGATGGCAGTGCATTTCTGGCCGGCCTTGCCGGTCATCTCGCGCGCCACCTCCTTGACGAACAGGTCGAATTCGACATCATCCGGCGTGACATCCGGCGCCAGGATGGCGCAGTTGAGCGAGTCCGCTTCGGCGGTGAACGGCACCGAGTTGGCGATCAGGTTGCGGTTGGTGCGCAGCTTGGCGGCGGTGTCGGCGGAACCGGTGAAGGTGACGACGTCGGCGCCGCCCAGGCGGTCCAACAGGTCGCCGGTACTGCCGATGACCAGTTGCAGCGCGCCTTCCGGCAGCAGGCCGGAATCGTGCATCATGCGTACCACGGCTTCAGTCAGGTAGCTGGTGGCGGATGCCGGCTTGCCGATGCATGGCATGGCGGCCAGGAAGCTGGGGGCGAACTTCTCCAGCAGGCCCCAGATCGGGAAGTTGAAGGCGTTGATGTGCACCGCCAGACCGCCGCGCGGCACCAGGATGTGGGTGCCGGAGAAGCCGCCGTTCTTACCCAGCGCCATGGCCGGGCCTTCGTGCAGCACGTTGGACGACGGCAGCTCGCGGCTGCCCATGCTGGCGTAAGCGAACAGCGTGCCGGTGCCGCCTTCGATGTCGACCCAGCTGTCGGCGCGGGTGGCGCCGGTCAGGTGCGAGATCGCGTACAGCTCTTCCTTGCGGCTGGCCAGGTACAACGCCAGCGCCTTCAGGCGCGCGGCGCGCTGCTGGAAGTCCAGCTTCATCAGCGCCGGCACGCCGGTCTTGCGGGCGTAGGTGACGGCTTCGTCGAAGTCGATCTTCTCGGCGTGGGTGTGGTAGATCACCGAGTTGTTCAAGGCGCTGTGAAGCGGCGCCGATGCTTCGGCGCCTATCCATCGGCCGCCGATCCAGCTTTGCAGGGTTGATGCCATCTTTATCTCCGTTCGATTCGTTATGCTTGGGCGTTTTTATGCAGGTGCAGCGGCAGCGAGCTTTCCCACTCGACGCGCTTGCGGTCCGGTTCCACTGCGGTCAGCGCTTCCACTTCGCGCATGGTGTTCATGGAGCGCACCGCCAGTTCCTGATACTGGCCGGTGCCCTCGGTCTTCCATTTGATCTCGTCGTCGCGCAGTTCGCGCGCCACCTTGGCCGGCGTGCCGACCACCAGACTGCGCGGCGGTACTTCCATGCCGGCGCGGACGAAGCTCATCGCGGCGACGATGCTGTCGGCGCCGATGACGGCGTTGTCCATCACCACGCTGTTCATGCCGACCAGCGCGTTGCGGCCAATGCGGCAGCCGTGCAGCACCGCGCCATGGCCGATATGGCCGTCGCGTTCGACCACCGTGTCGGCGCCGGGGAAGCCGTGCATGACGCAGGTGTCTTGCAGGTTCGCGCCCTCTTCCAGGATCAGCCGGCCGAAGTCGCCGCGCAGCGCGGCCAGCGGACCGATATAGCAGCGCGGGCCGACGATGACGTCGCCGATCAGCACCGCGCTGGGATGCACGTAGGCGGTCGGGTGGACCACCGGGGTGACGCCGTTGATTTCGTAGACCTTGACCATGATGGTGCCCGCTTACACGCGTTCGATGACGAGGGCGATGCCCTGGCCGACGCCGATGCACATGGTGCACAGCGCGTAGCGGCCGCCGGTACGCTCCAACTGGTTCAGCGCCGCCAGCACCAGCCGCGCGCCGGATGCGCCCAGCGGATGGCCGATGGCGATGGCGCCGCCGTTCGGGTTGACGTGCGCCGCGTCGTCGGCCAGGCCGAGATCACGCGTGACGGCCAGGCCCTGTGCCGCAAAGGCTTCATTCAATTCGATCACGTCCATCTGCTCGATGCTCAGGCCGACCTGCGCCAGCACCTTCTTCGACGCCGGCGATGGACCGAAGCCCATGATGCGCGGCGCCAGGCCGGCGGTGGCCATGCCCAGCACGCGGGCGCGCTTGCGCAGGCCGTACTGCTCGGCGGCGGCGGCAGACGCCAGCAGGATCGCGCACGCGCCGTCGTTGACGCCCGAGGCGTTACCGGCGGTGACGCTGCCATCCGGCTTGACCACGCCTTTCAGCTTGGCCAGCATCTCGACCGTGGTGTCCGGACGCGGATGCTCGTCGGTATCGACGATCTTCGGATCGCCTTTTTTTTGCACCAACGTGACCGGCACGATTTCATCCTTGAACACGCCGGCCGCATGGGCGGTGGCCCAGCGCTGCTGGCTGCGCACCGCGAACGCATCCTGGTCGGCGCGACTGATGCCGAATTCCTGGGCGACGTTTTCGGCCGTCTCCGGCATGCTGTCGATGCCGTACTTGGCCTTCATCAGCGGGTTGACGAAGCGCCAGCCGATGGTGGTGTCCTCGATCTTGGCGGCACGCGAGAACGCGCTGTCGGCCTTACCCATGACGAAGGGAGCGCGGGTCATGCTTTCAACGCCGCCTGCTATCACCAGCTGCGCTTCGCCGGCCTTGATGGAGCGCGCGGCGATGCCGACGGCGTCCAGGCTGGAGCCGCACAGGCGGTTGATGGTGTTGGCGGGTACATCGACCGGCAGGCCGGCCAGCAGCGCCGCCATGCGGCCGACGTTGCGGTTGTCTTCACCGGCGCCGTTGGCGCAGCCGTAATAGACGTCATCGACCTTGGCCCAGTCCACGCCGGGATTGCGGGCGATCAGCGCGGCGATGGGCAGCGCTGCCAGGTCGTCGGCGCGCACGCCGCCGAGGGCTCCGCCGTAGCGGCCGAATGGGGTGCGGATGGCGTCACAGATGAAAGCGTCGTTCACGGAATCTCCTTAAGTTTTAGGGCGCTGGTCCACCACACGGCGGGCCTTGCCCGTCAATGTGCGCTCGATGCCGTTGGGGGCCAGCAGGCGCACCTTGGTGGTGACGCCGACATAGGTTTTGATGTGGTGTTCCAGTTCGCGTGCCAGTGCCTCGGTTTCGCTGGCAGGCGTTTCGGGCCGCAGCTCAGCCAGCACGTCCAGCTTGTCGAGATGGCCGTCGCGCGAGATAACCAGCTGGTATTGCGGCGCCAGCTTCGGCATCTTGCAGATCAGTTCTTCGATCTGCGTCGGGAAGACGTTCACACCGCGGATGATGAGCATGTCGTCCGAGCGGCCGGTGATCTTGCCAATGCGGCGCATGGAGCGCGACGTGGCCGGCAGCAGCCGCGTGAGGTCACGCGTGCGGTAGCGGATGATGGGCAGCGCTTCCTTGCTCAGCGAGGTGAATACCAGCTCGCCCTCTTCCCCGTCGGGCAGCACTTCGCCGGTGTCTGGGTCGATGATCTCGGGGTAGAAATGGTCTTCCCAGATGACCGGGCCATCCTTGCTCTCGATGCACTCGCTGGCGACGCCCGGCCCCATCACTTCGGACAGGCCGTAGATATCGACCGCGTCGATGCCAGCGCGTTGTTCGATTTCCTTGCGCATGGCATCAGTCCACGGCTCGGCGCCGAAGATGCCGACCTTGAGCGAACTGGCGGCAGGGTCCAGGCCCTGGCGATGGAATTCCTCGATGATGTTCAACATGTACGACGGCGTGACCATGATGATGGACGGCTTGAAGTCCTGGATCAGCTGCACCTGCTTTTCGGTCTGGCCGCCCGACATCGGGATCACCGTGCAGCCCAAACGCTCGGCGCCGTAGTGCGCACCGAGGCCGCCGGTGAACAGGCCGTAGCCGTAGGAGATGTGGACCATGTCGCCACGGCGGCCACCCGCGGCGCGGATCGAGCGCGCCACCACGTTGGCCCAGGTGTCGATGTCGTTCTGCGTGTAGCCCACCACGGTCGGCTTGCCGGTGGTTCCGCTGGAGGCGTGCACGCGCACCACGCGGTCCTGAGGCACGGCGAACATGCCGAAGGGGTAGTTGTCGCGCAGCTCCTTCTTGCCGGTGAAGGGGAACTTGGCCAGGTCGGCCAGCGTATGCAGGTCGTCGGGATGGACACCGGCGGCGTCGAAGGCGGCGCGGTAGTGCGGCACGTTGTCGTAGGCGTGCTTAAGCGACCATTTCATGCGTTGCAGTTGCAGTGCTTGCAGCTCGTCCTTGCTGGCGCGTTCGATCGGCTCCAGATCGGACGGCTCCGGGATGCGTTGGACCATCGGTGTCTCCTCTTTACTCGGCTTGCGGCGGTACGATATGGCCGCTGACGCGGTGCGACTTACCTCGGAACAGGGCGACCACGCGGCCGTCCTGGTTGCTGACCTTGACGTCGTAGATGCCGCTCTTGCCGGCCAGCGCCTGCTCCTGCGCGACGGCGGTCAGCACGTCGTGCAGGCGGCCGGGCGCGAGGTAGTCGATGGTGCAGCCCGCGCCCACGGTGGTCATATTGTGGCTGTTGCAGGCGAAGGCGAAGGCGCTGTCGGCCAGCGCGAAGATGAAGCCGCCGTGGCAGCTGCCATGGCCGTTCAACATGTCCGCGCGCACCGGCATCGACATGCTGGCGTAGCCGGGCGCGATGGCGTCGATCTTGATGCCCAGGCCTTGCGAGGCAGGGTCGTTCGCATACATGGCCGCACCGACGGCCTGCGCCAACGCCAGTGCTTCTTCGGCGCTGTGCTGCGGCGCCAGCGCGGCGGCCAGCGTTGCGGCCTTAGTCATGGAAGCGCCCTCCCGCTGCCAGCTTGCGGCGCAGCAGCGGCGACACGCGGTAGCGGTCCTCGCCATAACCGGCGGCCAGGTTGGACAGCACGGCGACGATCTGGCCGATGCCCACCGCGTCGGCCCAGGCCAGCGGCCCACGCGGATAGTTGACGCCCTTCTGCATGGCGAGGTCGGCGCCGGCCGCGCTGCAAACGCCTTGATTGACGGCGTCCGCCGCCTCATTGGCCAGCATGGCGACGGTACGCATGACAGCCATGCCGGGCACGTCGTCCAGGCGGGTGACGGTGAAGCCGGCCGACTGGAACAGGCCGACCACTGAGTTGTAAGCCTCTGCCGAGCACTGGTCCGAGCGGCTGACGGCGATGCGCTTGGCGGTCGCGTAGTCCAGCGCCAGGTCGAACAGCACCGTGTCCGCATGATGGCTGTCGACCGCGCGCTGGGTGGCGCTGCGGCCGTCGGTCAGATAGACGGCGGCGCCGTTGCAGTGGAAGGCCGGCGCATCGTCGTTGCCCGGAGCGTGGCTGCGCGCTTCCGGCGTCTTGCGGTGCGAGACGTTGATGCCGGACGCGCGCAGGCGTGCCGCCAGCGCATCGCTGACGGCGCCGCCGATGGCGTGCGACGGCCCGACCGCAGCACCCGGTTCAATGGTGTAGCTGGCGAATTCCGGCTTCGGCTGCGCGGCTTCGGCTTGCGGCTGCGGCGCTGCGGCGGCGGCATCGTCGTAGCGGTAAAAACCACGGCCCGATTTGCGGCCGAGGAAACCAGCGTTGACCATCTCCTGTTGCAGCACCGACGGCGTAAAGCGCGGATCGTTGAAATACGCGCCGAACACCGATTGCGTCACCGAGAAATTGACATCGTGGCCGATCAGGTCCATCAGCTCGAATGGCCCCATGCGGAAGCCGCCGCAGTCGCGCATGACGGCGTCGATGGTGGCGGCGTCGGCGGCCTGCTCGTTCAGCAGACGCCAGCCTTCGGCGTAGAACGGCCGCGCCACCCGGTTGACGATGAAGCCCGGCGTGGACTTGGCATGCACCGGCTGCTTGCCCCAGGCGGCGGCGGTGTCGTACACGGTCTGCGCGACGGCGGCATCGGTGGCCAGGCCGCTGATCACTTCCACCAGCGCCATCAAAGGCACCGGATTGAAGAAGTGCATGCCGACCAGCCGCGCCGGCACGCGCAGCCTGGCGGCGATGGCGGTGACGGAGATCGATGAGGTATTGGTGGCGAGGATGCAGTCGTCGGCCACTATGGCTTCCAGATCGGCGAACAGGCCGCGCTTGACGTCGAGGTTCTCGACGATGGCTTCCACCACCAGCGCAGCATCGGCGACATCGCTCAGCGCGACAGCCGCCTGCAGCCGGGCGATGGCGGCGGCGCAATCGATGGCGCTCATGCGCTCCTTGGCCACCAGCTTGTTCAGCGCAGCGGCGATGTCGGAGATGGCCTTGGCCACGGCTTCCGGACGCGTGTCGAGCAGCTTGACGGTGTAGCCGGCGACGGCTGCCACCTGCGCGATGCCCGCGCCCATGGCGCCGCTGCCGATGACGGCGATGGCGCGGTCGGTGTGGAGTGCGGCCATCTTATTTCCCCTTGAACTGCGGTGCGCGTTTTTCCATGAACGCGGCCACGCCTTCGCGATAGTCGTCGCTGCGACCCAGTTCGCTCATCATTTCGCATTCCAGCGCCAGTTGCTGTTGCAGCGAGTGGTGCGGACTGCAATGCAAGGCTTGTTTGGTGAAGGCCAGGCCCTTGGTCGGCGCGGTGGCGAAGTGGCGGGCCATGGCCTGCGTTTCGGCGGCCAGTTCCTCGTCCGGCACAGCCTTCCAGATCAGGCCCCAGGATTCGGCCTTCTCCGCGCTGAGCTTATCGCCCAGCATGGCCAGGCCCATGGCGCGCGCGCTGCCCACCAGGCGTGGCAGGAAGTAGGTGCCACCGGTGTCGGGGATCAGGCCCAGTTTGCAGAACACTTCGACGAAGGATGCGGATTTTGCGGCCAGCACGATGTCGCAAGCCAGCGCGATGTTGGCGCCCGCGCCGGCGGCCACGCCGTTGACGGCGCAGATCACCGGCATCGGCAAGGCGCGCAGCGCCAGCACCAGCGGGGCGTAGTTCTTTTCCACCGAGTCGCCCAGGTCGACCGGACGGGCGCCCGGCTCCACCGCGCGGTCCGACAGATCCTGGCCGGCGCAGAAGCCGCGGCCGGCGCCGGTCAGCACCATCACGCGCACGCTCTTGTCGTGGCTGATCTTGTGCATGGCGTGGCGCACTTCGTCGTGCATGGCCTGGGTGAAGCTGTTGAGTTTATCGGGGCGGTTCAGCGTCAGCGTGGCAACGCCGTCGGTGATGTCGAAGAGGATGTTCTCGTAGTTCATGGCGTCTCCGGTGGGATGTTTTTTATTCGGCCTGGTCGAAATCGATGACGACCTTGTCGGTGATGGGGAAGCTCTGGCAGCTCAGCACATAGCCGCGTGCGATCTCGTAGTCTTCCAGCGCGTAGTTGACGTCCATGTCGACCTGGCCTTCGAGCAGCTTGCAGCGGCAGGTCGAGCATACGCCGCCCTTGCAGGAGTAGCGCATGTCGATGCCGGCTTTGAGGCCGGCGTCGAGCAGCGATTCCTTGTCCTGGTCCATGGTGAAGCTGGTGGCGTTGCCGTCCATGATGACGGTGACTTCGGTTTCGTGGCGGCCCGCCTGCGGATCAACGGCGCGCGGCTTGTGCTGGTGCTTGGGGATGCTGGCGGCGAACAACTCGATCTTGATCTGCGACTTCGCCACGCCGGCTTCCTGCAACGCTTCGGAGACGCCGTGCATCATGTCTTCCGGGCCGCAGATGAAGGCGACGTCGATGTCTTCGGGGCGCACCCAGTACTTGAGGAACTGCGCCGCCTTGTCCTTGGTGATGCGGCCGTTGAACAGCTCGATGTCCTGCTGCTCGCGGCTCATCACGTAGGCCAGCTTGAGGCGCTCCATGTAGGTGTCCTTCAGGTCGGACAGTTCGTCCTTGAAGATCACCGACGACGAGGCGCGGTTGCCGTAGAAGAGCGTGAAGCGGCTGTGCGGCTCGGCCGCCAGCGTGGTCTTGATGATGGACAGGATGGGCGTGATGCCGCTGCCGGCGGCGAAGGCCAGGTAGTGCTTGCGGTTGGCGGCGTCCAGCGGCACGTTGAAGTGGCCCATCGGCGGCATCACCTCCAGCGTGACGCCGGGTTTGATGGTGTCGTTGGCCCAGCTGGAGAACAGGCCGCCCTGCGTGCGCTTGATGGCCACGCGCAGCGCGCCGTCGTGCACGGCGGAGCAGATCGAGTACGAGCGGCGCACGTCTTCGTCGCCGATCTGTGCGCGCAGCGTCAGGTGCTGGCCTTGCTGGAAGGTGAAGCTGTCTTGCAGCTCGGGCGGCACGGCGAAGGTGACGGCGATGGTGTCGCGCGTTTCGTTGCGCACTTGCGAGACGGTCAGCGGGTGGAATTTGCTCATGATCTTTTTAGTGGCACTTGAAGTAGTCGAAGGGCTCGCGGCAATCCAGGCATTTGTACAAGGCCTTGCACGGAGTGGAGCCAAACTGGCTGGTGATTTCGGTGTGGCGCGAGCCGCAGTTGGGGCATGCCACCGTCAGGCGCGGCTGGGCGCGGCGGGAGATGGCGGCCAGTGCGCCGTCCGCGCCAACGCCGGCCCGCAGGCCGCTGATGTCGATCACCTGCTGCGCCGGCGGGGCGATGCCGTAGCCTTGCAGCTTGGCCTTGCCCGCTTCGCTCATCCAGTCGGTGGTCCAGGCTGGGGAGAGCTGGTTTTGCAGGCGCACGTCTTGCAGGCCGTGTGCGTGCAGCGCGTCGGTGATGGCGTCGGCGATGACCTGCATGGCTGGGCAGCCGGAATAGGTCGGCGTGATGGTGACGGTGCACGCGCCATCGGCAGCCAGCTGCACGTCGCGCACGATGCCCAGGTCGACGATGGAGATGACCGGGATTTCGGGGTCGGAGACCTCGCCCAGCCAGGCCCAGATTTGCTCGGCATGGATTCCCGCTTTCGCGGGAATGACGGTTTCGCGGCTGGGGGTGATGGCGGAGGCTGTCATGGCGGGCTCGCTGTTACCAGGTGGCGCCGGGATAGGCGCGCTGCAGGAACTGCATCTCGGCCAGGATGTAGCCCAGGTGCTCGCTGTGGCGGCCTTGCTTGCCGCCCTTCTGCATCCAGGCGTCGGCTGGCGGCATGGTTAGCGTGGCTTCGGCCAGGATCTCGGCCACATGCGCCAGCCATTGCGTGCGCAGGCCGTCGGCGGCCGGGGCTACGCCTTCGGCCACCATCGCATCGTCGACCGCGTCGTAGGCGAACACTTCGCCGCTGTACATCCACAGTTCGTTGACGGCGGCCTGGGTCTTGGCGTGGCTGACTTCCGTGCCGTCGCCCAGACGCACGATCAAGTCGCCGCTGCGACGCAGGTGGTAGGTCACTTCCTTCAGCGATTTCTCGGCGATGGCGGCGATGCGGGCATCGCTGCTGCGCGTCAGGCCGACGATCAGGAAGTAGTGCCAGGCGTCGAAGAAGAACTGGCGCACCATGGTGTCGGCGTAGTTGCCGTTCGGTTGCTCCATCAGCAGGCAGTTCTTGAAGTCGTGGGCGTCGCGGTGGTAGGCCAGCTTGTCTTCATCGCGGCCTGCGCCTTCCAGCTCGCCCGCGTACTCGTACCACAGGCGGGTCTGGCCCAGCAGGTCCAGCGCGACGTTGGTCAGCGCCATGTCCTCTTCCAGCGCCGGCCCTCTGCCGCACAGCTGCGACAGCTGCTGGCTCAGGATCAGGGCGTTGTCGCCCAAGCGCAGTAAATAATTTACCTTGTTTTGCACGGTGTGCTCCGCTTACAGGTTCTTGACTTCTTCCGGCATCGGGAAGAAGGTCGGATGGCGATACACCTTGCTGTTGGCAGGCTCGAACAGCGCGCCCTTGTCGCCAGGGCTGCTGGCGACGATGTCCGCCGCGCGCACCACCCAGATGCTGACGCCTTCATTGCGGCGGGTGTAGACATCGCGCGCGTTGTTGACCGCCATTTCGGCGTCCGGCGCGTGCAGGCTGCCGACGTGTTTGTGCGCCAGCCCGTGCTGGCTGCGGATGAAGACTTCCCACAGTGGCCATTCTTTGCTCATATCATCTCCTTGTCGTTCCCGCGCAGGCGGGAATCCATAGTACGCAGGCGGCTCGCAATCGGCATGGACTCCCGCTTGCGCGGGAGTGACGTCGATGGTCAGGCTGCCTTGGCGGTGGCGTGTTTGTCGGCATGCGCGACCAGCGCTTCGCGGAACCAGGCGCCGTCTTCCCAGGCCTTGACGCGGGTGCGCAGGCGCTCGCGGTTGCACGGGCCGTTGCCCTTCAATACGTTGTGGAACTCGCTCCAGTCGATGGCGCCGAATTCGTAGTGGCCGGTTTCTGCGTTGAACTTCAGATCCGGATCGGGCACGGTCAGGCCCAGGTACTCGGCCTGCGGCACGGTCTGGTCGACCATGCGCTGGCGCAGCTCGTCGTTGGAGAACAGCTTGATGCGCCACTGCGCCGACTGTGCGCTGTTGACCGATTCCGCGTCGGACGGGCCGAACATCATCAGTGACGGCCACCACCAGCGGTTCAGCGCATCCTGGGCCATGGCCTTCTGCTCGGGCGTGCCTTTGGCCAGCGCCATCATGATGTCGTAGCCCTGGCGGGCGTGGAAGGATTCTTCCTTGCAGACGCGGATCATGGCGCGCGCGTAGGGGCCGTAGGAGCAGCGGCACAGCGGGATCTGGTTGATGATGGCCGAGCCGTCCACCAGCCAGCCGATCGCGCCCATGTCGGCCCACGACAACGTTGGATAGTTGAAGATGCTGGAGTACTTGGCCTTGCCGCTGTGCAGGGCGGCCAGCAGCTCGTCGCGGGAGACGCCCAGCGTTTCGGCGGCGCTGTACAGGTACAGGCCGTGGCCGGCCTCGTCCTGGATCTTGGCCAGCAGGATGGATTTGCGCTTCAGCGTCGGCGCGCGCGTGACCCAGTTCCCCTCGGGCAGCTGGCCAACGATTTCCGAGTGGGCGTGCTGGGAGATCTGCCGTATCAGCGTCTTGCGATAGGCGTCCGGCATCCAGTCCTTGGCCTCGATCTTGACGCCATCATCGATGCGGGCCTGGAAGGCGCGCTCGTCGGCGGCCATGTCGTCCGCCGTGCGGACCGTGCTCAGGCCCGTGTCCACCATTTGTGCATACATCGCTGTCTCCTCATCGCTAGTTGATGGATAATACGATACATATTTTTGTTTGACTACGTTTTTTTTGACTCAGATCATAAAACAGTATCCCATCGGCAAGAGTCACGAAATAAATGCTGCGCCGATGGTCAGGCAAAGTAAACTCTTGTTTGTGTGTATAGAAAGAGATTCCTGCTCATGAATTGCAACGACTGGATAGCCGATTTCCTGGCCAGCGACCCGCCCCGTTCGAAGTCGCTGGTGGTGACGATCTTCGGTGACGCCATCGTGCCGCACGGCGGCATGGTGTGGCTGGGCAGCCTGATCGAGTTGCTGGCGCCGTTCGGCGTCAACGACCGGCTGCTGCGCACCGCCGTGTTCCGGCTGGCGCAGGAGGGCTGGCTGGGCGCCCAGCGCGACGGCCGCCGCAGTTCGTATGCGATCACGCCGCCGGCGATGGCGCGCTTCGTACACGCCTACCGCCGCATCTACGCGCCGCTCAATGTGCACTGGGATGGCAGCTGGACGCTGATCCTCAACGGCGACGGCGCGCTCGACGCGGCCGAGCGCAGCGCGGTGCGCAAGGAGTTGCTATGGGAAGGCTATAGCGTGATCGCGCCCGGCATCATGGGCCATCCGGCGGCCGACGGGCCGGCGCTGGACGAGCTGCTCAAACGGCTGGGGGTGGCGGGCAAGCTGTTCGTGGTGCAGGGCAAGACCATGCGCCAGGTATGCGGACGGCCGCTGAGCGAGCTGGTGGCCGACGGCTGGGACGTGAGCGGCGTGGCCCAGGGCTATGACCAGTTCATCGCGCAGTTCGAGCCGCTGCTGGCGGCGCTGAAGTCGGCCGCTTCGAGTAATGACGCGGTGACGCCGCAGCAAGCCTTCGTGGTGCGGACCTTGCTGATCCACGCTTACCGCCGGGTGCAGCTGCACGATCCGCAACTGCCGGTCGAGCTGCTGCCGACGCCGTGGCCGGGCGCGCTGGCCTACGAGCTGGCGCGCAGCATCTACCTGGCCGTCTACGCCGCGGCAGAACAACACATCGACGCCACCCTGCGCCGCGAAGACCCCGCCGCCCCCGCCGCCGAACCCGCCTTCTTCGACCGCTTCGGCGGCCTGACCTAGGGCCTGGCAGGCATCACTGTGGCGACTAGCGGGAACGCCGCAGGATCGCGCAGCGAGGCGACCGACAGATCGATATCCAGCGTCGGCCAGTACAGGTGATCGGTGCTGGGACGTTGCACATCGTTCAGTTGCGCCAGCGTGGCGCCGGCGAACCAGGGAAAATCCGCGTAGGCGACATACAGCTTTTCGTTACCCAGATCGACCCAGAAGCCGTGCGCGGCGATGTCGATGATACGAACCTCGAACGGACGCTCAACGCGTGAAATAGGTGCGCCAGACATTTTGCATCTCCTGTTGGTGCGCGGCGACGAAGCGAGCCGCCGTATGCAGCTGTTGCGCGGACAAGCCTGTGTGCCATGCCAGCGCGACCTCCGGCTCCAGCCAGAATTTCGCCGTGCCATCCGGGTGAGACACGTGAACGTGCATCCGGGTTTCCTCGCGCGAGAAAAAGAAGTACCGAAAGCCGGCCTGGCGAAACAGCGTGGGGGTCATGGGGATTGTACTCCTGCGGCAGCCTCCTCAACTTAGCAAAGCCGGCATGGCGGGCATTGCGCTGGCGCAGGCTGGCCGCGAGCCTGTATCATGTCGGCACTGCGCCACAAGTGCACACCAACTTCTCACATAGAATTTACCGGGATTCCGCCATGTCTATCAAAATCAGCCAGCAATTCGACGCCGGTGCCATCGAGGTCTTGCGTGCCGACGATCCGGCCGCCATCGACCTGAACATCCGTAAGGACTCGCACGCCGACATCACCCAATGGTTTTACTTCCGCGTCCAGGGCGCGCAAGGCACGCCGCTGGCGCTGCGCTTCCTCAACGCCGGCACCGCCGCCTATCCGGATGGCTGGAAAGACTACCAGGCCGTCGCCAGCTACGACCGCGACAACTGGTTCCGCGTGCCGACCACCTATGACGGCAAGGTGATGACCATCAACCACACGCCGGAATACGACAGCGTCTACTACGCCTATTTCGAGCCGTACTCGTGGGAACGCCACCTGTCGCTGCTGGACAACGCTCAACTGTCGCCGCTGGTCAAGCTGGTCGACCTGGGCAATACCATCGATGGCCGCGACCTGAACATGCTGGTCATCGGCGATCCTGAAGCGGAACAGAAAGTCTGGGTCATCGCCCGCCAGCACCCGGGCGAGACGATGGCCGAATGGTTTGTTGAAGGCATGGTCGAAGCGCTGCTGGACCCGGCCAATCCCTTCGGCCGCCAGTGCCTGAAGGAAGCCGTGTTCTACGTCGTGCCGAACATGAACCCGGACGGCTCGGTACGCGGCAACCTGCGCACCAACGCCGCCGGCGCCAACCTGAACCGCGAGTGGCTGAACCCAACCATGGAACGCAGCCCGGAAGTGTTCCTGGTCAAGAACAAGATGCTGGAAATCGGCTGCGATCTGTGCCTGGACATCCACGGCGACGAAGGCTTGCCGTACGTGTTCGTGGCAGGCAGCGAATCGCTGCCGACCTTCACGCCGGACCAGGAAGAAGCGCAGCAATACTTCATCGACAATTTCCTGATCGCCAGCCCGGACTTCCAGGATGACTACGGCTACGGCGAAACGCCGTACACCGACGAAACCCTGACCATGGGCTCGCCGCACATCACCCACGCCTTCGGCTGCCTGTCGCTGACGCTGGAGATGCCGTTCAAGGACAACGCCAACGATCCGGACCCGGACACCGGCTGGAACGGCGCCCGCAGCGCCGAGCTGGGCAAGGCGGTGTTGCAGCCAGTTCTGCAATCGCTGCTGGCACAGCAATAAGCTGAACCCTTCCCTGCGGCGCGACAATATCGCCGCCGCAGGGAAAAATACACTGGACCTCACCGGCGCACCCACGCGCCGCTTCCGGAGGTTCAGCATGCATACCCTGACTTGGATACGCCGCGCACTGTTGCTGATTGTGCTGATGTTGTGCGCCTGTAGCACGCCCTATCGCCCGCCGCAGATGCTGGACGCGGGCACCACCTTCCCCGGCCTGATCGACCTGGCCGCCCGCGCCAACGGCAAGACCGCCGACGTGCTGCTGGTGCACGGCATCTGCACCCACGACGCCAGCTGGGCCGGCGTGGTGGTGGGCCAGCTGATGCAATCGCTGGGCGCCGCCGCCAGCCCTGCCACGCTCAAGGCCGCTGTCGGCCCGCAGGTGCAGATCGTCTCGTCCACCGCCGACACACCCGCCGGCCGGCTGCGTTTCGACGCGCTGATCTGGTCGCCGCTGACCACCGAGCTCAAGCGCCAGCTGTGCTACGACCAGACCAACAAATCGTCCATCTGCGACGGCGCGCCGCCGTTCACGCCCACCCGCGCCAGCCTCAACGCCCGCTTCAAGGATGGCCTGGTCGACGACTGCCTGTCCGACGCGCTGGTCTACCAGGGCGTGGCGCGCGACGACATGCAGCGCCGCATGCGCGACGCCATCCTGCAAGTGCTGGGCAACGGCGACAGCGCGCCCAACGTGCCGCTGGTGGTGATTTCGCACAGCATGGGCAGCAAGATCCTGTTCGACACCCTGCTGCGCATGTCGGCGGAAGCGCCCGGCTCGCGCGCGGCGCTGGTGGCGCAACAGGCGGTGGACCGCCTGCGCCTGCTGATGATGGCGTCCAACCAGATTCCCCTGCTGTCGCTGGCCGACCAGCAGATCGCCACGTCGCTGCTGGCGCCCGCCGCGCCGGACAGCCTGCAACAGCTGCTGCAACAGCGCTCGGCGCGCGAGGGAACGACGGCGGCCGACCAGCGCCTGACGCTGGTGGCGTTCACCGATCCCAGCGACCTGCTGTCGTACACGCTGCAGACGGAAAAATATGCGGCCCAGGGCGTCGCCGTCTACAACATCCTGGTCTCCAACGCGCCCACCTACTTCGGCCTGCTGGAGCGCCCCGACTACGCTCACGAGAACTACCTCACCAACCCGGATGTCGGCCGCCTGATCGCGTGTGGAGTGCCGTCGAGCACGCACTGTCGGGCTGAGTAAGGGGACGAAACCAGAAACATACTCAACATGCTAACATTGACGATTGGATAATCAACCCCACACCTCGACACACATGCGATCCCACCACTTGCTCCGACACTCCCGCCAACTGACCACCGTCTGGGCATTGGCCCTGCTAGGCGCTTGTGGTGGCGGGAGCGGAGGCAACGCCGGTACGCCGCCAACGCCAGCCGCGCCGCTGCTGCAAAACTTCGTCGGAACGCCCAGCACGGCGGCCAATGATCGCACCACCTTGTTTGACGCACCCGCCGCGATGGTGGCCGACGGCGCCGGCAACCTGTACGTGTCCGACCAAAAACGCGGCGTCATCCTGGCCATCAACGCCCAGGGCGTCACCAGCGTGTATGCCGGCCAACCCTATGTCATCGACAGCACCGACGGCGACGCCGCCCACGCCAGCTTCATCGGGCCAAGCTGGCTGGCGCTCGATGCCGCCGGCAATCTCTACGTCGCCGACCAGAACGAGCAGATCGGCCTGACCATCCGCAAAATCAGTCCGCAACGCCAGGTCAGCACGGTCATGCGCGCCGCCACGTGGAGCCGCAAGGCGCCAGGCGGCATCGACGGCCCGTCCGGCACGGCGACCTTCGCCTTCGGCAAGATTACCGGCCTGGCCGTCGCCAGCGACGGAACGCTGTACGCGGCGAGCGATCTGGCGCTGCGCCAGATTGGCGCCGATGGCCGTGTCACCACCGTCGCCGGCGGTTGCGACCTTACCGGCGAACACGACGGCGATCAGTTCTGCGCCCATGCCGCCAAGGACGGGCTGGGAACGAAAGCCCGCTTCGCCCGCCTCGGCGCCCTGCGTGCCGGCGCTGACGGCGCACTCTACGCCCTCGATGCCTACGCCGTGCGCCGCTATGCGCCGGGTGGCCAGGTCACCACGCTGGCGGGCCAGCCCGATAGCTCCGGACCGGCCGATGGCGCCAGCGCCGTGGCCCGCTTCGGCAAGGGCACGCCGAACTTTGGCGTCGGCATCACGACGCCTGCCGTTCCCGGCCGCCCCACCGATCTGATGCGCGCCGCCGACGGCAGCCTCTACGTGATCGACACCGCCAACGACGCCATCCGCAAAATCGATGGCAACGGCCAAGTCAGCACCTATGCCACCGGCGTCACGCTCAGCGGCACGGACGGCCTCTACGCCGGCGCCTTGCTGACGCCGTCCAGCCTGGCGCTGCTGTCGCACAATGCCGTGCAAAAACTGACGCTGAAATAAAAACGGCCGCCCTAAGGCGGCCGTTGCGGTAGCGGTCGGCAGCGCGGCAAGACTTAGCCGCCGGCCACCACCATGTTCTCGATCAGGATGGAGCCGGTCTGCTTGGTGCCGCGCACCAGCACGTCCGCGCCGACGGCGACGATCTGCGCCAGCATGTCCTTCATATTGCCGGCGATGGTGATCTCTTCCACCGGATACTGGATCACGCCGTTCTCGACCCAGTAGCCCGACGCGCCGCGCGAGTAATCGCCGGTCACATAGTTGGTGCCCTGGCCCATCAGCTCGGTCACCAGCAGGCCGGTGCCCATCTTGCGCAGCATGGCGGCGAAGTCGTCGCCCTTCCTGGTCAGCGACGACGTCAGCGACAGGTTGTGCGAGCCGCCGGCGTTGCCGGTGGTCTTCATGCCCAGCTTGCGGGCCGAATAGGTCGACAGGAAATAACCCTGCACCACGCCATCCTTGACCACATCGCGCTTGACGGTGCGCACGCCCTCTTCATCGAACGGCGCCGAGCCGACGCCGCCGACCACATGCGGGTCTTCCTTGATCTGTATATGTTTCGGCAGCACCTGCTTGCCCAGCGAATCGAGCAGGAAGCTGGACTTGCGGTACAGCGCGCCGCCCGAGGTCGCCTGCACGAAGGCGCCCAGCAGGCCGGCCGCCAGCGGCGCTTCGAACAGCACCGGGCAGGTGCGGGTGTCGATGGTGCGCGCGTTCAGGCGGGCCAGCGCGCGCTCGGCGGCGTAGCGCCCGATCGCTTCCGGCGACGACATCTTCTTGGCGTCGCGCACCGAGGTGTACCAGTCGTCGCGCTGCATCTTCGAACCCTTGCCGGCGATCATGGCCACCGACAGCGTGTGGCGCGAGTACGGATAGCCGCCGATGAAGCCGCGCGAGTTGGCCGACACGAAGTGCGACTGCTGCACATGCACGCCGGCGCCTTCGGAATTGGTCACGCGCGGGTCGACCTCGAAGCCGGCCGCCTCGGCGCGCTGGGCCAGCGCCACCGCGTCGGCGGTGCTGATGTCCCACGGATAAAACAGTTGCAGGTCGCGTGGCGCCAGTTCCAGCTGGTCGGCGTCGGCCAGGCCGGCGCAATCGTCGTCCGAGGTGAAGCGGGCGATGTTGTAGGCCGCTTCCACGGTCGCCTTCAGCGCGGCCGGCGAAAAGTCCGACGTGCTGGCGTTGCCGCGGCGCTGGCCGATGAACACCGTCACCCCCATGCCCTTGTCCTTGTTTTGCTCGATGGTCTCGATCTTGCTCTTGCGTACCGACACCGACAGGCCGCTGCCTTCGCTGATTTCGACGGCGCAATCGGTGCCGCCCTGCTCCTTGGCGAACGCCAGCACATCGCGTGCGAGCTGCTTCAACTGGTCCTGGGTGTGGGTAAAATGGGTATCGCTCATGGGCTGTAATCTTCGGGTGGCCGCTAAAACAGGTATCATAGCAGTCGTTTACAGTTTACAGGTGCGGCCACGCGCCTGACAGAGAGTTAATATTATGGTAAATCCCAATCGCGGCAGCGGCGGCGTCGGCTTCAGTTCCACCGAATTCGAACAAGAGTACGAGCGCCCGTCTAAAACCGAGCTCAAACGCCAGTCCGACGCCCTGCAGAAAATGGGCGAGACCCTGGTCGAGGCGCCGCGCGACCGCGTCAAGCGCGTGCCGATGCCGGAAGACGTGATGGACGCCATCCTCGCCTGCCAGAGCATCACCAACCACGAGGGCCGCCGCCGCCAGATGCAATTCGTCGGCAAGAAGATGCGTACCCTCGACGAGGCCGAAGTGGCCGTGATCCAGAAGACCATCGACAGCTGGAAAGGCGCTTCCAAGTCGGAAACGGCCGCCATGCATGCGCTGGAGCGTCGCCGCGACAAGCTGCTGACCGACGACAAGGCCCTGACCACCCTGCTGGAAGAAAACCCGGAACTGGACGTGCAGCAGCTGCGCACCCTGATCCGCAACGCCCGCAAGGAACAGGCCGAGAACAAGCCGCCTAAGGCTTACCGCGAGATCTTCCAGATCCTCAAGCAGGTCGACGCCAAGAAGAACAAGCCGGCCGCCGACGGCGACGAGCAAGACGAAGACAGCGAGTCCGATGACGAGTAACAGCGACACGCTGGTCATCGGCCTGGTGTCGGTCTCGGACCGCGCCAGCGGCGGCGTCTACCAGGACCTGGGCGTACCCGCCCTGCAGGACTGGCTGGCGCGCGCCCTGACCACCCCCTATCGCCTTGAAACCCGCCTGATCGCCGACGACCGGGCACAGATCGAAGCCACCCTGACCGAGCTGGTCGACACCGCCCGCTGCCACCTGGTGCTGACCACCGGCGGCACCGGCCCGGCCCGGCGCGATGTCACGCCGGAGGCGACCATCGCCGTCGGCACCCGCGAAATGCCCGGTTTCGGCGAACAGATGCGCCAGATCAGCCTGCACTTCGTGCCGACCGCCATCCTGTCGCGCCAGACCGCCGTGCTGCGCGAAATCGCCGACCACTCGGCGCTGATCCTGAACCTGCCGGGCCAGCCCAAGGCCATCGCCGAAACGCTGGGCGGCCTGAAGGACGCCGACGGCGCCACGCTGGTGGGCGGCATCTTCGCCGCCGTGCCGTATTGCGTCGACCTGATCGGCGGTCCCTACATGGAAACCGACCCGGCCGTGTGCAAGGCCTTCCGCCCCAAATCCGCGCTACGCCCCCAACCCTGAGGACGCCCATGAGCACCCTGTTGCAAACCATCGAAAAAGAAACCGGCGCCAACCCGAGCGTGGCCATCATCTGGATGCACGGCCTGGGCGCCGACGCCAACGACTTCGTGCCCATGCTGCACGAGCTGGACCTGCGCGGCCTGCCGGCGATCCGCTTCGTGTTCCCCAACGCCGACACCATGCCCGTGACCATCAACGGTGGCTATGTGATGCGCGCCTGGTACGACATCGTCGCCACCGACCTCGGTCGCCAGGAAGACGAAGCGGGCCTGCGCGCCTCGCAAGCCAAGGTGGAAGCGCTGATCGAGCGCGAGAAAGCACGCGGCATCCCGGCCGAGCGCATCATCCTGGCCGGCTTCTCGCAGGGTTGCGCGATGACGCTGCAAACCGGCTTGCGCCAGCAGGAAAAGCTGGCAGGCCTGATGTGCCTGTCCGGCTACGTGCCGATCGCCGACAAGGCCGCGGCCGAACACACGCCGGCCAGCCTGGCCACGCCGATCTTCATGGTGCACGGCCGCATGGATCCGGTGATTCCGGTGGCCCGCGCCGAACAGTCGCGCGACCTGCTCAAGCAACTGGGCTACAGCGTCGAATGGCACGACTACCCGATGCAGCACTCGCTGTGCCAGGAAGAAGTCGTCCACATCAGCGCCTGGCTGAAAAAAGTACTGGCCTAGGCCAGAGCCGCCGCGACCAACTGCTCCATATCCGGCTGCGTGGCATCCGAATTGGCCAGCTGGATCACCGACATGCGCCGCTGCGGCAGGCGCACAATCAGCGTATTGAAGCCCCACAGGCAGCCGCCATGGAACACCACGTCGTGTCCCTGGCGCTGCACCCATTCCAGCCCGAAGCGGTAGTCCGGCACAGTGCCGTCTTCCAGCGGTGACGGTTGCAGCATCGCTTGCAGCAGGCTGTCCGGCTGCGCCCACTGGCGGTGCCATTCGCGCTCCCACTGCACCAGCTCCTGCGTGCTGGCATACACGCCGCCGTCGCCCACCGTGTTGGCGTTGCCCAGATGCTGACGGTAGCCGCCCGGCCGCGCCGCATCCACCTCGTAGCTGAAGACCCGGTGCGGCAGCACATTCTGGCGGTCGTCGTCGAAGCCCATGCGCGTAATCCCCAGCGGCAGCAGCAGCGTCTCGCGCAGGAAGCGCGCGGCCGGCATGCCGCTCAGGCGCTCGACCAGCGCCGCCAGCAGGATGTAATTGCTGTTGCTGTAGCGGTGGCCCGCACCGCGTTCGACCGTGTCCATGCGCGCGATGACGCGCAGGATGTCGGCGTTGTTGAAATAGTCCGCCTCGTGCCGGCCCGGCTGGCAGCGCAGGAACTGGAAGTAGTCCGGTATGCCGCTGCTGTGATTGAGCAGGCTGCGCAAGGCGAACGGCTGCTCGAATTCGGCCAGCTCCGGCAGCAGCGCGCAGACATCGTCGTCCAACCCGATCTTCCCGGCGCGCACCAGCGCCAGCACCGCCGCCGCCGTGAACTGCTTGGACTCCGACGCCAGGTAGTATGCCGAACGCGCCGACAGAGGCACCGCCAGCTCCAGCGACGCCAGCCCGTGATGCAGCTCGAACGTCACCTCGCCATCGCGCAGCACCACCGCGCTGAAGCCCGGCCCGTCGGCCGGCAGCGCCGCCTGCTGCCGCAGAAAATAGTCGCTCAATGGGTCCATCCGATTGCTCTCCATCGTCATTCCGGCAGCGGCACGGCCGGCGACGCCGGCACCGCCGTCTGCGCCGCGTTCATCACCATCGCCAGGAAGGTGTAGTAGCCGTTGATGCCCATCAGGTCGACCACGCCGTGCTCGCCGAAGGCCGCCAGCGCCGCCGCGTAGGTGGCGTCGTCGACCCGCTGCAGTTGATGCAGCTGCAAGCAGAAGTCGTGCACCAGCGCCTCGTCGTCCACCATGTTCTCAGGCCGGCGCCGCGCCGCCACCGCTGCGATCACTTCGTCCGCGATGCCGTACTGACGGGCGATCGGCTCGTGGATCGCCCATTCCACCTGCTGGCTCCACTGCCGCGCCGTCACCAGGATCGCCAGCTCCGTCAGCCGTGTGCCGATGGCGCTGCGGTAGCGCAGGTACTCGCCCATGCGCTGCGCCGCCGCCATCAGTTCAGGGCTGCGGATCAGCGGCACGAACGGCCCGTACAAGGCCCCGCGCGGGCCGTCGATCACGGCTTGCGCGGCCACCTGCTGCGCCGCGCTCATGTCGGCAAACGGTATGGCTCCCAAACGGTCGGTCATGGCGTGCATCCCTTTCAATTATTCGCTCATGGTGCGGCATAGATCAACAGAATACAAGCCGATCGCGGCTATCGTCTGCTCTTTGTCACCCCGGAACGAAAGGACGCCATGAGCCACATCATCCACCGCAACCTGCGCCGTGCGCCGCCGCTGGCCGTCAGCGCCGCCGGCCTGACCGTGCGCGACAACCAGGGCCGCAGCTATCTCGATGCCAGCGGCGGCGCCGCCGTCTCCTCGCTGGGCCACGCCCATCCCGACGTGCTGGCCGCCATGCACGCGCAGATCGACCGCAACGCCTACGCCCACACCGCCTTCTTCAGCTGCGACGCCGCCGAGGAACTGGCGACGCGGCTGGCCAACGACGCCCCCGGCGACCTCGATCACGTCTACCTGGTGTCGGGCGGCTCGGAAGCGATGGAGACCGCGCTCAAGCTGGCCCGCCAATACTGCGTCGAAGCGGGCCAGCCCAAACGCAGCCTGTTCATCGCGCGCCGCCAGAGCTATCACGGCAACACGCTGGGCGCGCTGGCAATCGGCGGCAACGAATGGCGTCGCCGCCCGTTCGAGCCGCTGCTGATACAGGTGCCGCGCGTCGCCCCCTGCTACGAATACCGCGACCGCGCCGAGGGCCAGAGCACCGAAGACTACACCGCCGCCCTGCTGGCCGAACTGGAGGCGGCCATCCTCCAGCAAGGCCCGGAAAACCTGATCGGCTTCGTCGCCGAAACCGTGGTCGGCGCCACCGCCGGCGCGTTGCCGCCCACGCCTGGCTACTTCCGTGGCGTGCGCCGGCTGTGCGACCAATACGGCCTGCTGCTGATACTCGATGAAGTCATGTGCGGCATGGGCCGCACCGGCACGCTGTACGCGTTCGAACAGGAGGGCGTGCTGCCGGACCTGGTGGTGCTGGGCAAGGGACTGGGCGCGGGCTATCAACCGATAGGCGCGGTGCTGGCGCGCGAGCATGTGGTGCGGCGTCTGCACGAAGGCAGCGGCGCCTTCCAGCACGGCCACACCTACATGGGCCATCCGGTCGCTGCGGCCGCCGCGCTGGCGGTGCAGAAGGTGATACAGAGGGATTGCCTGCTGGGTGCCGTCACCGTGCGCGGCGCGGCCTTCCGCCGCCAGTTGCGCGAGGCCTTCGGCAACCATCCGCATGTGGGCGACATACGCGGGCGCGGCATGCTGCTGGCGCTGGAGCTGGTGCGGGACCGCGACAGCAAGCAGCCCTTCGATCCGGCCTGCCAGCTGCACGCGGCGGTCAAGGAACAGGCCATGACGCGCGGCCTGATGGTGTATCCGATGGGCGGCACCATCGACGGCCGGCGCGGCGACCATATCCTGCTGGCGCCGCCCTTCATTGCCACCGAGGTGGAGCTGGCGGAGATCACCAGCCGCCTGGCCGACGCCCTTGCGCGGGCGCTGACCAGCGTGACCTGATTATTTCGGAGCGGTCCAGGCGACGACGTCCTGCTGCTGCTCGCCCAAACCGGCGATACCCAGCCGCAGGACGTCGCCTTTCTTGAGGAAGCGCTGCGGCTTGCGGCCCTGGCCCACACCCGGCGGCGTGCCGGTGGCGATCACGTCGCCCGGCTCCAGCGTCATGAACTTCGACAGATAGCTGACGATCTGCGCCACCGAGAAAATCATGGTCTCGGTGCAGCCGGTCTGCATGCGCTTGCCGTTCAGTTCCAGGTACAGGTCCAGCTTCTGCACGTCGTAGATGTCTTCCTGCGTCACCAGCCACGGGCCGACCGGGCCGAAGGTGTCGCAGCCCTTGCCCTTGTCCCATTGCGGGCCGCGCTCCAGCTGGAACGAGCGCTCCGACACGTCATTGACCACGCAATAGCCGGCTACGTACTTGAGCGCATCCTCTTCGCTGACATACTGCGCGCGGCTGCCGATCACCACGCCCAGCTCCACTTCCCAGTCGGTCTTCTTCGAGCCTTGCGGCAGCATGATCGGATCGTCCGGGCCGGACAGGCAGGAGATGGCCTTCATGAAGACGATGGGCTCCTTCGGGATGGGCATGCCCGCTTCGGCCGCGTGGTCCGAATAATTGAGGCCGATGCCGATGAATTTGCCGACGCGCGCGACCGGCACGCCGTAGCGCGGATTGCCGCGCACCAGCGGCAGCGAAGCGTGCGGGATTTTTTCCAGCTTGCGCAGCGCCTTCGGCGCCAGCTGCGTCGCGTCGATGTCGGCGATCACGCCGGACAGGTCGCGCAGCTTGCCTTCGTCATCGATCAGGCCTGGTTTTTCTTTGCCGGGACGGCCGTAACGAACGAGTCTCATAAGGGTTCCTAGGTTAAAAGCGTTGGGTCTGTGCCCGCCATTCTAACCGTAGCGCCCTTGTCTCAGCCATTTGTTGGCGATGATCTTGGTGCCGCGCACCACCGGCGCGCCGCCGTGCAGCGTGCGTTTGTCCGGCTGGTGGTTGATGTCGGTGTTGAGGAACCACAGCGCGTTGCCCTTCTTCGGATACACCTCCAGCCCCAGGCCGGGGAACACCGTGCCGCCGCCCTGCTCCACATCGCTCAGGTAGAGGATGAAGGTGGCCAGCCGCTGGCCGCCGCGCGCCAGGTGGCTGCGGTGGCCGCTGCTGTCCGGGTCCAGCCAGTCGTAGTGCGGGCGGTACTCCTGGGTGGCGTCGTACTTCTGCAGCTGGAACGGTTCGCTGCACTCGGCCGGCCAGTGCGCCAGCGCCGCCAGCCGCCGTTCGATGCGCTCGGCCACTTCGGCCTCGCCGCGCTGGATGAAGGCCATCTCGCTGGTGCGGCCTTCGTGCACCATGCTCGATCCATCGGCCTCGCCGGTGACGGTGGAACGCGTGTAGCGCGTGCCGCAATGGGCGATGATGGCGTCGCACTCCTCGTTGCTGAGCACATTCCCCAGCAGGATGATCTGCGGCTGCTTCAGCACGAACAGCACTTCCGCCACGCGGTCGGGCGCCGCCACCAGATTGCGTTCCAGGTCGATATACGGCATCTGCTGCGGCGCCACGAACACGCTGGCCTGCGGCGCCGCGGCAGCACCGGCGCCGGCGGCGCGCAGCACCAGCGCCTCGTCGATGGCGGCGCGCGCCACCGCCATGCTGTGCTGGCCGGAGCCGGCCATGCTGTTGGCCATGTCGAGCGGGTTGCAGGCGCGGTCCAGGTTATCCATGATCCACTCCTGCCAGGCGGACGGCAGGGAAACGAAGACCGAGTGTGTAGAAGTCATGGCGTTATCGAGGGGCTGGTTGCCGGGCTGCCGGATTGGTGTTCGATTTTACCGGATTGCGCCGCGCGGCCACATCGCCCGCGCGCGAATAACAACAGTCCGCGCAGCTGCAGCAGCACCAGCACCGCGAACGCCACCTGATAGGCCTGGGCCGGATACTGCTGCAGCACGTTGGGCCGCCAGCAGCCCACCAGCAGCCCGAAGCCCGCCTGCACCGCGAACGCGCCGAGGAAGATCAGCAGGTTCAGGCAGGTGGCGCCGCGTCCCGTCAGCGTGGCCGGCAGGCTTTGCGCGACGATGGCGTACTCGATGCCGGTGATGGTGCCGATCAGCGTGAACAGCACCGACAGCAGCTGGTAGCTGGGCCGCCAGTTGAGCACAAACCCCAGCTGCACCAGGACGAACAGCGCCACCCCGGCCGCCGCCACGCGGATCGGTTCTATGCCGCGCCGTCCGGCCCACTCGGTGAGCATGCCGACCGCGATGGCGCCGAAGATCACCGCCGCCATGCTGAGGTACAGCAGAAAGGCCACGCCCTGCTCCGTATAGCCGGCGACGTCGGTCAGCCAGCGGCTGATCCACAAGCCCTGTATGCCGAAGAACACCATGTGCGGCACCAGCACCAGCCGCGCCACTTCGCGGAAGGCCGGATGGCGCATCACCTCGCGCAGCACCGCCAGCGCGGCCGATGGCGCAGCAGCAGCAGCAGAAGCAGAAGCAGCGGCAGCGGCGGCCGGTCTGATGCTGGCGGGCGGCGCGGCCGGCGCCAGCACGCGTATCAACAAGCCGGTGCCGACCGCCGCAGCAGCCAGGCCGACGAACAGCCCGCGCCAGTCCGTGTAGTGCAGCGCCAGCCGCACCGGCAAGGTGGCCGATGCCGCGCCCAAGCCGCCGGCCGCGATCAGATAGCCCTGCACGGAAGGCAGCCGCGCCGGCGCGACCCAGGTGGCCAGCGCCTTCACCGCCGACATGAAGCAGCCGCCCAGGCCCAGGCCGATCAGCGCGCGCGCCACCAGCAGCTGGGCGAAATCGTGGCCGCCCGAGAAAGCCAGCGCACCCACTGCCGCCAGCAGCAGCATCGGCGGCTGCACCCGCGCCGGGCCCCAGCGGTCCAAGGCCATGCCGACCGGCAGCTGCGCCAGCGCGAACGCGAGGAAGAAGGCGCTGGTCAGCAGGCCAAGCTGGCCGGGGGTCAGCGCCAGCGCCGCCATCAGCTGCGGCGCCAGCGTCGCGTTCACGGTGCGTATCAGGCTCGATAGATAATGGCCCAGCGCGAACGGCAGGAACACCACAAGGAACACCGCGCGGCCGGACATGGCAGCACCTAGGCCGGAGTGCGGACGCCGCAGCCGGCCGCCGCCACCGCACCGCCGCAGCCACCGCCGCCGCGCAGCGCCTCGTCCTGCCGCGCCGAGATCAGCGGAATCACCTTGCGCTGTCCCGGCGGCGCGGCGCCGAATTCGCTGCGGCTGCCGCCCTCCTCTTCGAAGAAAAACTTCTCCTTGCCGAAGGCCGGCTTCAGCTCGTCCATCCAGGTCGCCTGCGGATCGAACCTGGCGTAGAACGGCTTGCGCACCCAGTCCGCATTGCGCGCCTGCAGGAACTGCAAGGCAAACACCTTCTCGCCGCCGATGTTGGCGATACCGTCGATCACCACCTTGCCGGGGAAAGCGCTCATCGACGGCCCGCGCACCGTGCGCGACAGGCCGGACACCATCTGGTAAGCCTGCTGGAAGATCTCGTGCGCGCGCGCCAGCGGCAGCTGGAAGTACTCGCGCGGACCGGTGTCGCGCTCGACGAACATGTAGTACGGGATCGCCCCCAGCCGCACGCCGGTCTGCCACAGCTCGGCCCAGCTGTGCGGGTCTTCGTTGATGTGGCGGATCAGCGGCCCCTGCATGCGCAAGGTCGCGCCGGTGCCGACGATGCGCTTGACCGCCTGCTGCGCGATGTCCGGCCGCAGTTCCACCGCGTGGTTGTAGTGGCCCATGATGGCCATGTTCTTGCCGCTGTCGACCACCCGTTCGAACAGGCGCAGCAGGTCGTCGGCGTCGCGGTCGGTGACGAAGCGCTGCGGCCAGTACGCCACCGACTTGGTGCCGATGCGGATGTTCTGGATGTGCGCCAGGTCCGGCGCCAGCAGCGGTTCGATGTAGGCCTCCAGCGAGCGCGTGTTCATGATCAGCGGATCGCCGCCGGTAATCAGCACATCGGTCACTTCCGGATGCATGCGCAGGTAGGACGCCAGCTCGTGCGATTCCTTGGCGTCGAACTTCATGTCGTCCATGCCGACGAACTGCGGCCAGCGGAAGCAGAAGGTGCAGTAGGCGTGGCAGGTCTGGCCGGCGCTGGGGAAGAACAGCACCGTCTCCTTGTACTTGTGCTGCAGGCCCTTGAGCGGCGCGTCGTTCACGCGCGGCACGTTGTGCGTCATCTGCCCGGCCGGATGGGGATTCATGCGCATGCGGATGCGCCGCACCAGCTCCGTCAGCGCCTGCTGGTTGGCGCGGCCCAGCACCAGCTCGCGCAGCTGCGCGTAGTCGTCCGGCGCCAGCATGTCGCGGTGCGGGAAGGTCAGGCGGTAGATCGGATCGTCGGGGATGTTGCTCCAGTCGATCAGATGGTCCATCACGTATTCGTTGGTGCGGAACGGCAGCACATGCGACACCACCTGCACCGCTTCCTGCAGGTCGGGCGGTATCCATTCCCATTGGCGCGAATTGGCTATGGTCTGGCGGATGAAGGGCTTGAACTTGGGCGCTAATGCGCCGGCGCTGTTCCAGGACGCTATCGGAGTAGTGGTCATCGCAGGTTCCTATCGCAATAAAAGGAGGGGTGGGAATTGCATGCTAGGCTCCCCTCCAAAATTCCGATTGCCGCAAATCAACTGACACATGGAAATAAATTTTTCCTTGACGCAGACAGGCGTGCACAGTTGCCACACGGCCAGAACTTGCGGCATCGCAATCCCCGTGCGGCGACGGCGGCGTACAGTTCGTTGGAGCAATCCCGCCCCTCCCCCACACCGACGAGGAACCACCATGAGACTGATCGCCCTGTTGAGCGCCGCCGCGCTGCTGCACCTGCCCGCCCACGCCGCCGAGCCCACCGAAAAAGACGCCATCGCGATGGCGGAAAAAGGTGCGGCCTTCATCAAGGCCCACGGCAAGGACGAGATGATCAAGAAGCTGGTCGCCAAGGACCCCGACTACGTGCAAGGCTCGCTGTACGTCGACCTGCGCGACATCAACACCGGCATCGTGCTGGCGCACCCGATCAACCCCTCCATCGTCGGCAAGAACCTGACCGACGTGCCCGACGCCAACGGCAAGAAATACCGCCGCGAAATCATCGAGCTGGCCGCCAGCAAAGGCCGCGGCTGGGTCGACTACCAGTACAAAAACCCCAACACCGGCAAGATCGAACCCAAGACCACCTACATCCTGCGCGTCGGCGATGTCGTGCTGGAAGCGGGCATCTACAAAAAATAGCGGCGGGAGCGCACCATGCTGAAGAAACTGCGTATCGGTCCCAAACTGCTGCTGGCGCCCGGCCTGGTGCTGCTGCTGCTGATCGCCACGGCGGGCGCCGCCTACTACGGCATGGTGCGCCAGAACGCCTCGCTGGAAAACCTGGTGCAGCTGCGCTCCGCCCGCCTCAAGGCCGCCGCCGACATCACCGGCGAGGCGCGCTACGCCCACGCCCACATCTACCAGCTGCTGGCCTGGGTCAACGGCAGCTTCGCCCAGGCCCGCATCGACGCCCTGGCGCGGCAGATCAAGACCGGCCACCACGACATCGACAGCCGGCTGCGCCAGCTGGCGGCGCAAGCGTCCGCCCCCGGCGAAAGCCAGGAGCGGGCGCTGGTGGCACAGGCGCTGCAATCGCTGGCGGCCTACCGCAAGGCGGTGGGCGACGCCATGGAGATGGCGTCCATGGACCAGAGCATCGCCACCAACGCCATGGTCAGCGGCGAAAAGCAATTCCTGCTGCTGAACGAACAGCTGGCGCAGCTGTCGGCGCTGGAAAAGCAGCTCGGCGAACAGGCGTACGCGCGCGCCAGCGACGAGTTCCACGCGCTGGGCAACAGCATGGCGCTACTGGTGCTGCTGTCGATCGCGCTGTCGCTGGGCGTGACGATGGCGGTGCGCGGCGCCATGCTGCGCGACATCCGCGCCATCGCCGACGTGGTGGTGGCGCTGGCCGCCGGCCGTCTGAGCGCCGGCCGCGGCAACGACGGCCGCGACGAGATCGCCGACACCGCCCGCATGCTGGACCACACCATGCACAACCTGACCCAGACGCTGGGCGCCATCCTGGCGGCGGTGCGCGCCATCGACAACGCCGCCCATGAGATCGCCAGCGGCAACCTCGACCTGTCGACCCGCACCGAGATGCAGGCCAGCTCGCTGGAGGAAACCGCCAGCGCCATGGCCAGCCTGACCAAGGCGGTGCAGGACAACGCCGCCAGCGCGCGCCAGGCCTGCACGCTGGCGGCCGACGCCACCGAACTGGCCCAGCACGGCGGCACGGCGGTGCGCCAGGCGGTGCAGACCATGGCCTCGATCCGCGCCAGCTCGCGCCAGATCGTCGACATCATCGGCGTCATCGACAGCATTTCCTTCCAGACCAATATCCTGGCGCTCAACGCGGCCGTGGAAGCGGCGCGCGCCGGCGAACAGGGGCGCGGCTTCGCCGTGGTCGCCAGCGAGGTGCGCACGCTGGCGCAGCGCTCGGCCGCCGCCGCCAGGGAAATCAAGGCGCTGATCGCCGCCTCGGTGGCCACCATCGACAGCGGCAGCGCCTCGGTGCACCAGGCCGGCGAGCGGATGGACGATATCGTCGCCTCGGTGCAGCAGGTCAACGACGTGATCGCCCGCATCAGCGCGGCCAGCGCCGAGCAGGCCCAGGGCATCGCCGAGGTCAACCAGGCGGTCGGGCAGATGGATGATGTGACGCAGCAGAACGCCGCGCTGGTCGAACAGGCGGCCGCGGCCGCCGCCAGCCTGCAGGATCAGGCGGTGCAGCTGTCGCAGGCGGTGTCGGTGTTCAAGGTGGAGGCGCCGGCCTCAAGCCTCGCGCATGGGTTTGCTCAAAAAGCGCGAACCGGCCAGGCCGAAGCGCCACGGCAACTCCACGGCTTTGGAAATGCCGATGCGCGGGCCGGCTAGCACCTCCACCGCCGCCGCTTCGCGCGCCAGCAGCGTGAACGGCGGCGCCGCCAGCGCCAGATTGTTATGCGCGCGCGTCACGCCCAGCGCCTGGCACAGCCGCCCAGGTCCCGAGCACAGCAGCCGACCATCGTCCAGGCCGCGCCGCGCGCGCATCGCCTCCAGCCCGGCCAGCGGCTCCAGCGCCCGGATCAGCACGCCGGCGCCGTGGCCCTCCTCGCGGCAGACGAAATTCAGACACCAGTGCAGCCCGTGCGAGCGGTACACATAGCTGCGCCCCGGCGGCCCGAACATCGAGAAATTGCGCGGCGTCGGGCCGTTGTAGCTGTGCGCGGCCGGCTCGGTGCGGTCGTAGGCCTCGGCCTCGACGATGCGGCCGCCGACGCCGTCCACCAGCAGCGTGACGCCGATCAGTTGCCGCGCCACCTCGTCCGAGGGCGCGCTGAAATCTATGCCAGCGATGAGCTTGTCCATGCGGCTATTGTAAATGCCAATGTGGCCGTCCCGCTCACGAAAGGCGTGACAAATGATTATCGAATCGCCGCACTTACAAGAATTTAGCGACAAAATATGCTGCCGGCGGCAGAAAATCGGGAGAAATTCATGCCCGCCGCGCGCGCTTGCGGCGATAATCAGGGTAAGCATGCCCAGCATGAGTGAGCGCACTGGTTTATAGTGCTGCTTTTGCATCGCCAGCCCCTAGCCCTGAAGACCACAATGACGACAGTTGCAGCCCCAGCCTTGCCAGCAGAAAACGCGGTGGAAGACGCGCTGATGCGCTCCATCCGGATTCCGCCCCGGCCCAGCCTGCTCGTCGACCTGCAGCGCGAGCTGGCGCAGCCGGATCCGTCGCCGCGCCGCATCGCCCGCATCATCGGCAACGACGTCGGCATGTCCGGCGCCCTGCTCAAGCTGGCCAACTCGCCGTTCTTCGGCGCCGCGCGCAAGGCCAAGTCGGTCGAGCAGGGCATCAACTTCCTCGGCATCAACCAGTGCGCGGCCCTGCTGACCGGGCTGCTGGCGCGCCAGGCCATCGAAGGCAAGGAAGCCGACCTCAGCGCGTTCTGGGAAATCTCGGCGCGCCGCGCCCAGGCCGTGGTGTTTTTCTCGCGCAAGCTGCGCATCGCCCCGCCCGACATCGCCCACACCTTCGGCCTGTTCTGCGACATCGGCGTGCCGCTGCTGATGAACCGCTTCGACGACTACGCCGACACCTACGCCGACGCCTGCGAGGACGCCGAGCAGCCGTTCACCGCCATCGAAGACGCCCGCTACAGCACCAACCACGCCGCCATCGGCTGCCTGCTGGCGCGCAACTGGGGCTTGTCGCCCGACGTCTCCTGGGCCATCCTGCTGCACCACGATTACCGCGTGCTGGACGACCCGGCCACCGACGACGCCGTGCGCTCGCTGGTGGCGCTGGCGCTGCTGGCGGAAAAAGGCATTTCGCGTTTCCACGGCCGCAACCTGTCCTACGAGTGGGAAAAAGGCGGCGACCGCGCCTGCCGCCACCTGGGCCTGTCCGAAGATGAAACCGCCGACCTGCTGGACGAACTGCACGAAGCCTTCCACACCGAACGATAATAAAAACATGCCAAAAAATAAGCGCCCCGTACCGCGCAAATCCGCCAACTCGCCGGAACTGAAAGACGAGCAGCAAACCACCGAACTGTGCGCCCTGGCGCTGGACCTCGCCGACGGCGAGTTCAACCAGGACATCGTGGCCGACAGCACCCGCGCCGACCTGGCGCAAAAAGCCCTGGACTTCCAGCGCCTGCTGCGCAAGCTGCTCAACCAGGGCAAGGACGAAGTGTTGTACGGCGCCATCGAGCTGGCGCGCGACGAAGCGCTGGACGGCTTCCGCTACCTGCGCAACGCCGTCGAGGAAGGCGCGGCCAGCGTGCTGATGCGCCGCGAAGGCGCGCCCGAGATGGAGATCGACGCCTTCGCCATCCCGGTGTTCGTGCACAGCCAGGGCGGCCTCGACCCGGCCTTCGATTTCCAGGACGGCGCCGCCTACGAGGCGCTGCTCGACAGCTTCACCGACGCCGGCCTGGAAAGCGCCAAAGCCAAGGTGGTGCTGGTCAGCCACGCCTACGACCTCGACGAATTCGAACGCGTCAGCTACGGCCAGCTGCACGCCATGGTGCGCGAAGCGGCGCACTCGCTGACCGAGAAAAAAATCGCCGCCGCGCCGGCGCTGGAGCGCAGCATGGCGGCCGGCTGGTCGGCCACCGGCTTCGGCGCGGACGACACGGCGGTCGAGCTGCGCTTCCTGCTGGGCTTTGCGCTCAAGCGCGCCGACGACCCGTTCTACAAGGTGCCGGCCGGCGAAAAAGCCGCCGACGCCTATTTCGCCAAGCGCGCCGAGCGCTACCAGCAGTGGACCGAGCGGCACGCGCCGCTGGTGGCGCGCTGCCTGGGCCGCGGCCGCGGCGCGCCGGAGCTGCGCCTGAACTTCCTGTACCAGGACTTGTTCTTCGGCGCGCGCGCCCAGGGCCAGTCCGAGTACGCGATGCTGCAGCTGCTGTCCACGCTGAACCAGGCGCTGGACGGCCAATCGCCGGACCAGGTCGAGGCCGTCATCGCCCCGGCCGACCTCGACGATGAAATGCTGCTGCGCGTGCAACTGCGCGCCGGCGGCGCCGTGCTGGCCGAGGCCGACAAGCCGCTGGACCCGTGCGCCGACCTCGAAGAAGAAGTCGACGACCTGCGCGACGCGCTGGCCAGCATCGGCATCGCCCGGCTGACGGTGGCGCTGCGCTTCGACGCCCAGGGGCAGCCGGTGGAGCCGCGTCCGCTGGGCTGAGGGCCGCAAATTCCCGTTTGACATCGCCGCGCGAGCCGAGGATACTTTCCTCAAGCGGAACACAGAATCCGCTGCCAGGTGCGGCGCCGGCTTGTGCTCCGCAGCAAAGGGAGACTAGTCATGAAACCATGGGCCTTGACCTTGTGCGCCGCGCTGCTGTGCGGCTGCGCCGGTCCGTCGCAAACGCTGCGCGTGGCCGCCCCGGCCGTATTCCACGACCAGCTGTTCCAGCCGCCGGCCACGCCGGTGGACACCCGCCATATCTTTGCCGTCAGCCAGGAGATGCGCGACTATCTGAGCCGCGAAATCGGCCACAGCCTGCAGCGCAAGGATGCCCGCCGCGAACTGTTCGACGCCCTGTACCGCAAGGACAAGCTGCAGCTCGAATACGATTCCGCCATCACCCGCGACGCCGCCCAGACCTTCGCCGCGCGCGCCGGCAACTGCCTGTCGCTGGCCATCATGACGGCCGCGCTGGCCCATGAACTCAACCTGGTGGTGCAATTCCAGCAGGTCGACGTCGAGGAAAGCTGGAGCCGCGCCGGCAACCTGTACTTCGCCAGCAACCACGTCAACCTGGCGCTGAGCCGGCAGCGCCTCAGCTACGGCGAGGCCTACAGCGTCGACCTGTCGAACGCGCTGACGGTGGACTTCGTCCCCGTCCCGCCCAAGGCGCGCGAAAGCACCCGGCCGCTGGAAGAACAGACCATCATCGCCATGTACCTGAACAACCGCGCCGCCGAACTGCTGTCGCAGGGGCAGCTGGACGAAGCCTACTGGACGGCCCGCAAGGCGGTCGAGCAAGACCCGGCCTTCCTGCACGCCTACAACACGCTGGGCGTGATCTACCAGCATCACGGCAACCTGGGCGAGGCTGAACAGTCGCTGCGCTACGCCCTGTCGCAGGCGCCGAACAACACCATCTTCCTGTCCAACCTGGCGCAGTCGCTCGATGTCCAGCCCGGTCCGGACAAGCAGGCCGAGGCGGCCCGGCTGCGCATCCGCCTGGCCCAGCTGGAGCCCGATCCGCCCTTCCACTTCTTCAACCTGGGCCAGGCCGCCATGCAGGCCGGCGACTACCGCCGCGCGCGCGACCTGTTCGCGCGTGAAGTGGAACGGGTGCCGGACTACCACGAGTTCCACTTCTGGCTGGCGCTGGCCAATTACCAGCTGGGCAATCTGCGCGAGGCCGACGCCCACATGAGCAAGGCGCT
Organism: Rugamonas aquatica; assembly: GCF_009380215.1. Lineage (GTDB taxonomy): Bacteria > Pseudomonadota > Gammaproteobacteria > Burkholderiales > Burkholderiaceae_D > Rugamonas > Rugamonas aquatica_B. Next base: position 214,234 of record NZ_WHUG01000008.1, on the reverse strand, counting down.
GGCCAACAGCACCACGCGCGGCGACCACGACCTGTACTCGGCCAAGCTGGACCGCATCCGCGCCTACGAGGCGCACGCGACGGGCAAATAAGGGCGGACTGATGGTATTCTTGCTGGAGGCTTGACACATAGTTGCAATTGCGCAACAATTGCAAAATATGTAAACACGCTACGCCAACCAAGGATACCGACATGCTGAGACCCAGCTCCGCTTACGCCCTCCCGCTGCTCATCGCCGCCCTGCTGACCGGATGCGGCGGCGGTGGCGGCGGAGGCAACAGCGGCACGCCCGACAACGGCAACCCCGCCGCCACGCCCGCCCTCAGCTTCAACCCTTCCACCGTCCGCGCCACCGTCAGCGCCGGCACGTCGCTCACCCTCAACGTCATCGCCACCGTCACCCGCCCGGGCGACTTCGCCAATGCGGCCAGCGTGTTCGCCAGCGTGGTCGACAGCAACGGCGTGATCGTGCCCAACGCCCAGGTGGTGCGCGACAGCGACACCCAGTACCACGCCGTGCTGCAGACCGCGCCGTCGCTGGCGGCCGGCACCTACACCGGCAACTTCAGCGTGCGCCTGTGCCGCGACAGCGCCTGCGCCGCACAATTCCCCGGCTCGCCGATGCAGCTGCCGTACAACCTGCAAGTGGTGCCGGCCGGACAACTGGCCTTCACCGCCACCCCGGCCGTCGCGCTCAACGCCACCGCCCACCTCAGCGGGGCCGCGCCGGTTCCGGTCAGCGTCGCCATCGGCGGCGAAGGCCGCAACTGGAGCGCCAGCACCGGCGGCGCCGCCTGGCTCAAGCCCACACCGGCCAGCGGCAGCGGCAGCGGCACGCTCAGCGTCGCCTTCGACGCCACCGGCCTGGCCGTGGGCGACTACAGCACCACGCTGACCATCACCGCCAGCGACGGCCAGAGCGTCGCGCTGCCGGTCGCGCTGTCGGTGCAGCCGAGCGGCCTGACCACCAACACCGGCGGCGTCGTCTTCAACGCCATCAATGGCGCCCCGATCGCCACCCAGGTGGTGGCGATCGATACCGACGACCACAGCAGCCTCGCCTGGAGCGCCGTCTCCAGCGACACCTGGCTGCGGGTCTCGCCCGCCAGCGGCGCCAGCACGCCGTCCACCATGGTGCTGACGGTCGATCCCACCGTCGCAGCGCTGGCCAGCGGCAGCTACCCGGGCAGCATCTCGCTCAAGGCCAACAACCTGCCGGCGCGCTCGCTGCCGGTCACGCTCAACCTGGCCAAGCCCACGCTGAGCAGCTCGCTCAACAGCATCAGCCTGGGCGGCACCTACGGCCGCGACTTCACCGTCAACCCGAGCCTGACGCTGAGCCTGAACACCGTCACCAACGCCTGGCCATGGTCGCTCGGCACCTTGCCGGCCTGGGTCACGGCCAACTCCGCCAGCACCAGCGTCAACCAGACCGGCGCCACCGTCGCCTTCACCGCCAAGCCAGCCGCCGCGCAGGTCGGGATCACCTCTGCGCTGGTCACCGCCACCGCCCGTGTCAACGGCGACAGCGTGCCGGCCCAGGTCCTGCTGACCATCAACAAGGACAAGCACAAGCTGATCCCGTCGGAAACCGGCGTCGGCTTCAGCGCCTCGCCGGGCTGGAGCCGCCTGACCCGCACCCTGACCGTCAGCGACAACTACAACACCTTCGGCGGCATGAGCGCCGCCTCCGACCAGGGCTGGCTGGTGGCCGGCGTCAACGCCAACAAGCTGATCCTGACGGCCGACCCGACCCCGCTGGGCCCGGACACGCTGAACATCGCCACCGTCACGCTGACCCCGCTCGACGCCGACGCCAGCGCACCGGAGACCGTCCGCGTCGCCCTGTGGAAAGGCACCCGCACGCCGGTCGCCAACGTCAGCACGGTGCTCAGCTACAGCAACGTCGCGACCGACCCGATCCGGCCGTACGCCTATGTGCACAACGGCGGCGCCTACATCGACGTCTACAACCTGTACAAGGGCCAGAAGGTCGCCACCATCACCGGCCTGGGCGCCAGCCTGGGCGACATGGTCACCAGCAGCAACGGCGACTACCTGTTCCTGCTGAACCTGAGCAGCCGCACCATCACCACCATCGACCTCAACACCCAACAGGTGCTGACCCAGTTGCCGGTCAACGCCGACAAGTCGACCCGCCTCAAGGTGATCCGCCCGAACGGCGTGGAAATGCTGGTGCTCAGCAACGGCGCCGCCTACCTGACATCCAGCGGCGTCCGCCTCAACCTGCCGCTGACCAGCGGCGGCACACTGGCGGCCAGCGGCAACGGCAAGAGCTTGCTGCAACAGGATGAGAACAATAGCAGCGTGCAAATCACCACGCTCAGCGTCGACTATGCCGCGCTCAACGGCGGCACGCTGTTCACGGCCAGGATACCGGCCGCCAGCCACGGCAACACCGGCAGCCTGGGGCAGGATATCGCCGTCAGCGCCGACGGCACGCGCATCTACACCGCCAGCAGCACGCCCAAACTGTGCAGCATCCTCAACCCGGCCGACCTCGGCGTGCTGGGGTATCTGGCGGCCGGCGACGGCACGCCGAACAACATCAAGCTCGGCAGCGACGGCCGCATCTTCTGCGGCACCGCCGTCAAGTCGGCCTTCAGCGATGTGTGGATGTACGATACCAGCGGCAAGCTGCTGAACCAGTTCCGCCTCGCGGCCACCGGCCGCCAGTTGCTGCCGCGCCAGCTGGCGGTCTCCGGCGACGGCATGATGATGATCGGCATCACCGACGACGGCACCGCCACCATGGTGCCGGTGGGGCCGTAGGCGCTTCAGTAACCGGTGCTGCGGCCGGCGATGACGGGCAGGTCGTCGTCGCTGGTCATGGCCCAGATCAGGCGGGCGATGGTTTCCGAGGCGATCACCGTGTGGTGGTTGCCTTGAGCCATCAGCTTCTCGCGGATCTCGCGCCGCACGGCGGGGATGCCGGTCAAGTCGAACAGGATGTCGACGCCGGTGCCCAGGGCGACGATCTGGTCCAGCGACGTCACCGCCAGGCCGGCGTCCAGCGCCATCTGGCGGCCCGGCGTATCGCCGCTTTCGGCCACCGCCACCAACTCCACGCCGCGCTCGCGGCGGCCCAGCATATTGCGCAAGAAGGCCGAGCCGATACGGCCCAGTCCGATGATGGCGATTTTTTGATTGTCCACTTTATCCCCTGCTGAGTTGAACTGCGGTCGATACCCCTGTCAAAACTGTGTTAAAAAGAAAGTGTATTAAAAGCAAGCATAACCACGCTCCCCCGACAAGGCAAGCTACATGGAACGCAACGCGCTGCTGGACCACATTTTTTGGCACACATTGACCGGCGCCCACGCGCACCACGCCAGCGGCAGCGGCGGCGCGCGCCGCTACAACGAAGGCTTTTCCCCCATCGTCGCCTTTGCCGACCCGGCGCAACCGGACTTCGACGCGCTGGCGGCCGTGTGCGCGCCGGGACTGTCCTTCTATTGCGACAGCTGGGCCGGCGCCGCTCCGCCCGGCTGGCGCATCGACGCCGAAAGCACCATGTTCCGCATGGTGTGGCGCGGCCCCGCGCCGGCCGCCGATCCGGCGCCGGACGCCGTTCCCTTGCAGCCGCAGCACGCCGCACAGGCGCTGGAACTGGCCGGCCTGTGCAAGCCGGGACCGTTCGGCCTGCGCACCATCGAGCTGGGCGACTACTTCGGCTACTTCGACGGCGAGCGCCTGATGGCGATGGCCGGCGAACGCCTGCGCGCGCCGGGGCTGTGCGAAATCAGCGGCGTCTGCACCCATCCCGACGATCAGGGTCGGGGGCTGGCCAAACGGCTGATCGGCAAGCTGATCCATCGCCACCGGCAGCGCGGCGACACTTCCTTCCTGCACGTCATGCGGAGCAATGACGCGCACCAGCTCTACCTGCGCATGGGCTTCGAGGATTACCTGGAGTCGGTGGTGCGGGTCATTTCACGCGAGGACATTTGAGATGCAGGCTTTAATCATCATCGACATGCAGCAAGGCATGGCCAGCCCGGCCGCCGGCCAGCGCAACAACCCCGGCGCCGAGGCCAACATCGCCGCCCTGCTGGACGCCTGGCGCGCGGCCGGCGCCACCGTGGTGCACGTGCGCCACATGTCGCGCACGCCGGGTTCGCCGTTCTGGCCCGGCCAGCCGGGCGCCGAATTCCAGCCGCGCCTGGCGCCGCTGGCCCGCGAACACGTGGTGGAAAAGAATGTGCCGGACTGCTTCGTCAACAGCGGGCTGGAACGCTGGCTGCGGGTGCGCGGCATCGACGACGTGGTGCTGGCCGGCGTCAGCACCAACAACTCGGTGGAGGCCAGCGCGCGCAGCGCAGGCAACCTCGGCTTTGCCACGCGGGTGGTGGCCGACGCCTGCTACGCCTACGCCCAGACCGATTACGCGGGCGCGCCGCGCAGCGCCGACGATGTACACTACATGGCGCTGTCCAACCTCGATGGCGAATACGCCGCCATCGTCGACACCGCCAGCATGCTGGCGGCCATACGGAGCTGAACGCCATGCGCCTCGCCATCGTCTCCGACATCCACGGCAACCTGGCCGCGCTGGAAGCGGTAGCGGCCGACATAGTCCGCCACGGTGTGGACGCGGTCGTCAATCTGGGCGACAGCCTGTCCGGGCCGCTGCTGCCGCTGGAGACGGCGCAATTCCTGATGGCGCAGGACTGGACCCACCTGGCCGGCAACCACGAACGACAGATCCTGGAACTGCATGCAGGCTCCGGCGCGGCCGACCGCTACGCCCACGCGCAGCTGACATCGCGCGAACTGGACTGGATCGCCAGCCTGAGGCCGTCGCTGCAATACAGCGCCGACATCTTCCTGTGCCACGGCACACCATCGAGCGACATCACCGGCCTGCTGGAAACAGCCGACCGCCACGCCGCCGCCGCCGACATCGAGCAGCGCCTGGGCGCGGTCGACGCCGGCCTGATCGCCTGCGGCCACACGCACGTGCCACGCAGCGTACGCAGCGCGCGCGGCCAGCTGATCGTCAACCCGGGCAGCGTCGGCCAGCCGGCCTATGCCGACGACCACCCCTACCCTCACGCCATCGAATCCGGCTCACCCGACGCCCGCTACGCCATCGTCGAACACCGCCAGGGGCAATGGCAAGCGCAACTGCACAACATCCCCTACGACCACCGCAGCATGGCCGCACTGGCCCGCCGCAACGGCCGCGAAGACTGGGCTACCGCGCTGAGCAGCGGCTACATGCCGTAGCCGATCAGAGACGTCCTGACTCAAGCAGAGCGCTCCACTGCTCCAGCTTTTGTGCCAACGTAAGCGAGGCATGCGCCGGCGAAGTCGATGGCAGCACCACGGTGCGATACCCGGCGGCAGCAAACTGCGGCGCGAACTTGCCGGAGGTCTGGCCATTGAAGCCCACCGTCTCCAGCAGCGGACACAGCTCGCGCAAGCGGGCGAAGTCGTTGGCGGCGGGCTTGCGGATGGCCGAGTCGAGACTGCCCTCGCGCTCGCAGGCGCCCAGCACATCCCACAGCCCGAAGCCATGCGCCAGCAGGCGCGGCAGGCGTTCCGCATACGGCAGGTCCGCCAGCGGCTCGCCGGTCAAGGCTGACAAGATCGGCCACAGCAGATTGCGCGGATGCGCGTAGTATTGCTGCGCCGCCAGCGATGCGGCGCCGGGAAAGCTGCCCAGCACCAGGATGCGCGTGCGCTCGTCGATCACCGGCGCGAGACCGGCCAGCGCCGGACTAAGGGAAGAGGTTGCATGAGCCATGGCCGCATTGTACCCAAGCCCGGCGCCGCCACGTTTCAGGTGTAGAATTTACCGACGGCCCGACCGTACAATAAAAACAGGAGACACCCATGTCGCAACCGCGCACCATCGATACCTTGCTGGCCCAGTACAGCGAAAGCCATCTCAACCCCACCAATGAAGTCATCCACTTCATCTGCGTGCCCATCATCGTGTTCACGCTGCTGGGGCTGCTGTGGGCCGCGCATCCGCTGCTGGCGGTGACGGTGACGCTGGCCTCGCTGGTCTATTACTTCAAGCTGTCGAAGCCGTTCGCCGTGGGCATGCTGATGATGAGCACGCTGATGCTGGCCCTGCTGGCGGCGCTGCCGGACAAGGCCATCCTGCCGCTGTCGCTGGCGATCTTCGTGCTGGCGTGGATAGGCCAGTTCATCGGCCACAAGATCGAGGGCAAGAAGCCATCGTTCTTCGACGACCTGCGCTTCCTGCTGATCGGGCCGCTGTTCGTGCTGGGCTTTCTGTACCGCCGGCTGAAACTGGCGTATTAATGGAAGCCGGCGAAGGCGAACAGCGTCTGGGCGGCGCCCTGCATCTCTTCGTCGGCCAGCCATAGCACCAGCGCGGTGCTGACCGCGACATAGCCCAACAAGCTGACGACTTTGATCTGCAGCGCGGTACTCATGCCGCTCTCCCTTGATTGATGTGTCATTCCATCATACTTGCACTTTCAACAAAATGCTCAAAATTTACGCAACAGAAACAAATTAATGCCGCCTCTGTTGCGCCGCAACAAAATCGTGACTCACCAGCAAGAATCGACGGGCGCAGTTATACTCGCCCGATGCCCTCCCCACTCCTGTTTATCGCCGCCTGCCTGATCTGGGGCTCCACCTTTTTCGCCATCACGCTGCAGCTGGGCGAGGTCGCGCCCGCCGTCTCGGTGGTCTACCGTTTCGCGCTGTCTTCGGCGGTGTTGTTCGCCTGGTGCCTGGCGCGCGGCGACAAGCTGCTGATGCCCTGGCGCGCCCAGCGCTGGATGTTCCTGCAAGGCGCCGCCAGCTTCTGCGTCAGCTACATCTGCACCTACAGCTCCGAGCAATACCTGGTCTCCGGCCTGGTCGCCGTGCTGTTCGCGCTGATGGTGTTCTGGACGCCCATCCTCAACCGCATCGCCTTCGGCACCCCGCTCAGCTGGCGCACCTGGAGCGCAGGCGCGGTCGCCATCGGCGGCGTGGTGCTGCTGTTTTCCCGGTCGATCAGCGGCGCCTGGAGCGACATCCTGTCCGGCGGCAACGGCCACTTCCTGCTCGGCCTGGCGCTAGCCTTGAGCGCCACCATCGCCAGCACGGTCGGCAACGCCCTCGTCGTCAAGGTGCGCGAGCAATCGTCCAATGTGCTGCTGACCATGGCCTGGTCGATGATGTGGGGCACCCTGCTGGTGGCGCTGTGGGTGCTGGTCAGCGGCCAGCGCTTCACCATGCCCGCCGGCCTGCCCTACTGGGGCGGCTTGCTGTACCTGTCGCTGTTCGGCTCGGTAATCGCCTTCGCCGCCTACTTCACGCTGATCCACCGCATCGGTTCGCAGAAGGCCGTGTACATCGGCGTCGTCACGCCCGTCATTTCCGTGCTGCTGTCGATCCAGCTGGAGCACTTCCGGCCCGGCCCGCTGGAATGGGCCGGCATGATATTGTGCCTGTCCAGCGTCGCCTGGGCGCTGCAAACCGATACCCCGAAAACCACCACCACAGAAAGCATCGTAGAAGCCTGATGAGCCATTCCGACCTGACCATACGCCCGGCCCAGCCGGCCGACGCCGCCGCCATTTTCGGCATGATTTACGAACTGGCCGTGTTTGAGAAACTGGAACACATGGTGGTCGCCAACGAAGCCATGCTGCGCGACAGCCTGTTCTGCGAACGCCCGGTGTGCGAAGCGCTGGTCGGCGAAGTGGATGGCGAAGTCGTCACCTTCGCGCTGTTCTTCCACAACTTCTCCACCTTCCTGTGCAAGAAGGGCCTGTACCTGGAGGACCTGTACGTCAAGCAGAGCCGCCGCGGCAAGGGCTACGGCAAGCAGATGCTGGTGGCGCTGGCCCAGCTGGCGGTGGAGCGCGACTGCGGCCGCTTCGAATGGTCGGTGCTGGACTGGAACAGCAACGCCATCAAGCTGTACGAAAGCATGGGCGCCTCGCTGCTGCCGGAATGGCGCATCTGCCGCGTCACCGGCGACGCGCTGACGCATATGTCCCAAGGGGCTTGATACAGATCAAGGTGCGGCGCGATCCCGCTTGCACAATGATTGTCGATACCCGCTCGCTGGAGACAATCATGGTCAACTTGCCGCCCTTCGTCACCGTCCTTTACAAAGCCTGGCTGCGCGCGCGGCTGGAGCGCTACATGCGGGCGCTGGACGCCATCGCCGCCCAGCGCGAGAACGACTTCCACGCCGAGCGCGTGCTGCACAAGGAAGTGGTACTGCTGCGCTCCAAGCTACACTCGCTGTGACGCCGCCCGGCCCCGGACGGCCAGCCGCTCCAGCAACTCGAACGCGGCCTGCGTCAGCAGCGCCAGCAAAGCCGCCGGTATCGCGCCGGCCAGCAGCATATCGTTATCGTTCAGCGCCAGGCCGATGGTGATGCGCTCGCCGTAGCCGCCGGCGCCGATGAAGGCGGCGATGGTCGCCGTCCCCACGCTCATCACCGCCGCCGTCTTGACGCCCGCCAGGATCACCGGCAAGGCCAGCGGCAATTCCACATGCACCAGCCGCTGCCACGGCCGCAGGCCCAGCGCCTGCGCCGCCAGCCGCAGGCCTTCCGGCACCTGCAGCAAACCGGTGCAGGTATTGCGCACGATGGGCAGCAGCGCATACACCAGCAGCGCCACCAGCGCCGGCACCGTGCCTATCATGCCCAGCAAGGGGATCAGCAGCGCCAGCAAGGCCAGCGACGGCACGGTTTGCAGCACGCCCGCCAAACCCAGCACCACCTGCCGCAGGCGCGGCAAGGCCGCCGCCAGCACGCCCATCGGAATGCCGATCACGCACGCCAGCAGCACCGCCACCAGCACCAGCGTCAGATGCTGGCGCGTCTGCGGCCACAGGTTCTTGTCGAACAGTTTGGCCATCAGGCCGTCGCGCACCGGCGCGGCTGCGGGCGCCGCGCCGGCCGCCGTCAGCGCAGCGCCGCTCGCCAGCGGCTTGTGCGCCGCCAGCCAGTCGCGCGCCACGTTGGCGAAGTTCTGGCCATCGATTTCGGCGGCCGCGTTCATCGCGATCATGTCCGCCGCGCTGATGCGGCCTTCCAGCTGCGTGATCGCCTTCCACGCGGCCGGGAAGCGCTCGGCCGCATCGAGGCGGTACAGCAGCACCGCGTCGTAGCGCGGGAAGTAGGCGCGGTCGTCCTCCAGCACGCGCAGGCCGTACTGGCGGATCTTGGCGTCGGTGGAGTAGATGTCGATCACGTCGACCTGCCGTTGCATCAAGGCCTCGTAGGCGATGCCGTGGTCCAGGCCTTCCGGCCGCTGCGGCAGGCCGTAGCGTTTGGCCAGGCCCGGCCAGCCGTCGGCGCGGCCGATGAATTCATGCGACAGGCCGAAACGCAGGCGCGGCTGCGTGACCAGCTCACTGAGCTTTTTCAGGCCGTCCGCATCGCCGCGCACCGCCAGCGCATAGGTGTTGTTGAAGCCCAGCGGCACCGCCACGCCCAAGCCCATGGGCGCCAGCTCGCGGCGGATCTGCTCCAGCGGCGCGGCCTGCTGGTGCTTGAGGATCTCCAGGTCGATGGTGCCGAGGTATTCGGGATAGACGTCGATGCGGCCGGCCTGCAGCGCCGCCAGGACGATGGCGGTATTGCCCAGGCCTTGCAGATGCTCGACCTTCGCGTGCGGCGATGACGTCTGCGCCAGCACCTCGCCCAGGATGTAGGATTCGGTAAAGCGCTTGGAGCCCACGTGCAGCGTGTCGCCCGAGGCGGCGCATGCCGCGCCGCCGAACCACAGCGCCAGAAAAATAACTAGCAATCGTCCTTGCACAAGCTCTCCGGAATGATGGTCAATCCGGAGAGCTTACCATCAAGCGCTTGCGCGCATCGCCGTTATGCGCCAGCGCGCAGCATGGCCGCCTTCAAAGCCTGGCTGATGGTTTCATACGATTCCGACAGGTGGGCCTTGGCCTCGCGGCTCATCGGCCTGGCCATCGCGCCACGGATATCGCGTTGCAGCGCCAGCGCATTCTCGCGTTGCAGGCTGCGCGCATCGGCCGGCGTGGTGGCCGAGGAGCGCAGCAGGATCGCGGTGATGCGCTTCAAATGCTCGCGCTGCAGATTGCGGCGCATGCCGTTGATGTCCTTGCCGGTTTTCAGCTCGCTCCACACCGCATCCTGCACGGAGGTGTACAACTCGTCGAGACTGAGCGCCTGCTTGCGGTCGTCCAGCTTTTCCTGCGAATCGAGCAGGCGCACCGCCACCGCATCCGACATCAGCTGATCCAGCGCCGCCGCCTGCAGGAACAGCACGCGGCCGCCCACCGACACGTCGGCCCGTCCGCGCGACTCGAAATGATCCGAGCCCAGACGGCTTATCATCGCCGGCGAGAACTGGAAGCTGTCCGACTTGAACAGGCTGGAGGTCAGCATCTGCAAGGCGGCCCGCTGGCGCGGCAGCGGCACCGGCGTGAAGGTGGCGCGGCCGGTGCCGGCGTGGTCGCGCAGATAGGTCACGCCGCCCACGTACTTGACCACCACCGGCATGGTGCGCGCAAACTGCTGGAAGCCGTAGTCGAAACTGCGGCGCAGCGTTTCATAGCTCTCGCCCGGCTTCAGCGTGCGCCTTTGCAGACGGTCCCACAGCTCGCGCGAGATCGTCAGACGGCGCTGGAAGTAGGCCAGCGGATCGCTGCCCAGATCGAACACGTTCACATCCGGATCGGAATTGAAGCCGCCCGCATCCTGGTCGGTGCCGAAGGCCAGCAGCGGCTCGTTGGAGCGGCCGGCGATCTTCGCCAGCTCTTCCTTCTCCTGCGCCGGCTCGATAGGCTTGTAGGCGTACTCGATGGCCCAGTAATCGTAAGGGCCCAGCGTCGATGCCACATACTCGCCCTGCTTCTCGCCCTTGAGCGACAGGTTGAACGGCGTGTAGTCCATGATCGATCCGGCCAGGCCGTTCTTCTTCGTGAACTCCGGATCCTGCAACTGCTTCAGGGTGTAGATGGTCGACGAGCGGAAGTTGTGGCGCAGGCCCAGCGTGTGGCCGATCTCGTGCATCACCACCGAGCGCACATAGGCTTGCGCCAGCGCGTCCGCTTCCGGGCTGCCCATTTCCAGTTCGCCGCGCGCCTCCAGCAGGCCCATGGCGAAGCCCATCTCGGACGCCGACTCCTGCATGTAATCGCAGCGCGCCTCCTGGCCCGGCAGGGCCAGCGGCTCCTGCATGGACATGCCGTCCTCGCCGATCATGCGGCGCGCGCCGCGCGCGAACACGTCGGACATGCCGATGTCCGCATCGAGGATCTCGCCGCTGCGCGGGTCGACCTGACGCGGGCCGATGGCGAAGCCGACATCGCTGCCGAGGAACCAGCGCACCGACGCATGACGCGCATCCATCGTATCGAAGCGGTCCTTCTCGGTCTGCTGCTTGACCACGATGGCGTTCCTGAAGCCGATGCGTTCGAACGCCGCGTTCCAGGCCAGCACGCCCTGCTTCACCGACTCGCGGTACTTCTCCGGGATGTTCGCGTCGAGCCAATAGACGATGGGCTGCTTCGGTTCCGACAGCGCCTGCGCCGGATCCTGCTTCTCCAGGCGCCAGCGCTGGATCACATGCTGCGCCGTGGTCGGCGTCACGTCGTCCGAGTAGTCTTGCATGGTGTTGACGAAGTGGCCAACGCGGTCGTCCGCAGGCCGGCCATGCATGGGCTGCGCAGGCAGCGGCATGAAGCTGTAGTAAAAGCCGAGGAACATGCTGCGCGGGTCCGGCAGCGTGGTCGGCGGACTGGGAACCGGCACCGGCGTGGTCGGCGCCACCAGCGGCGGCGCGGCGATGCGCGGCACGAAGAAGTGGGCGTTGACCTGCAAGCCCGTCATGCTCTCATCGGAGCGGATGGTCTGGAAGCTGCTGTTGCGCGCATCCATCGCATACTGCAGGCGGAAAGCCGATTCCAAGCGGGTGGTAAAGCTCGGGATATCGCCGAACAGCAGGACATTGGCCTCGACCAGGATGCCGTGGTTCTGCGGATTCGGGCCGCTGGCCACGGGCGCGATCGCCAGCAGGCTGTCCGAGTACGCCTGCGACACCGCCAGCGCCTGCGGCGTGCCGGCCTTGGCGCCGTACTCCGTGTTCTTGGCGATCATCTGCACCAGATTGCCGATGCGGTGGAACACCACCACTTCGCTGCGGCCCATCTGGCTGCCGTAGATGCCACGCTCGCCGATCCCGTTCGGTATGTTCACGGTCATGAAGATAGGGCGGTCGAACTGGTCGGGGCGCAGCTCGATCCAGACTTTTTCCTCTTTCTGGTACAGGTTCAAAAAGCCCTGCAAATGCGCCGCGCCGCGTATCACCTCGGCGTAAGGCCGTGGCGCGGCGGCGGGGGGAGCGGCCGGCGTTGGCGTGGCGGGCGGCTGCGCCGGAGCGGCGGCGGCCGCCGGCGCTTCCGGTGCATGCGGGACGGGGGTAGGCGGCACCGGCTCCTGGGCCAGCGCCTGCGCGCCGAGCGTCAGCAAGACGGCGGCGCGGAGAGAATTCAAGACAAACATGGATATCCTGTTACGTTAGAAGAGGCATCCCGGTACTGTAACCGAAACAATAACTAACGAAACAGAATTTCCCGAGGCCGCCCTCTAAACCTGCGGCGAACGCAACACCCCTGCATTGACCACGCCCCGGCACGGATTGAGGCCGATGGCATAGGACAGGTCGGCCGGACGGGCGATGCGCCACAGCGCGAAGTCGGCGCGCTTGCCCACTTCCAGGCTGCCGATCTGCTGTTCGCGCCCCAGCGCGCGGGCGGCGTGCAGCGTGCAGCCGGCCAGCGCCTCCAGTGGCGTCAGGCGCCACAGCGTGCAGACCATATTCATCGCCAGCAGCAGGGACGTCATCGGCGAGGTGCCGGGATTGCAGTCGGTGGACACCGCCATCGGCACGCCTGCGGCGCGCAGCGCGGCGACCGGCGGCGGCGTGGTATCGCGCAGGAAGTAGTAGGCGCCCGGCAGCAGCACCGCCACGGTACCGGCGGCGGCCATCGCGGCGATGCCGGCTTCGCTCAGGTGTTCCAGATGGTCGGCGGACAAACCGTTGTAACGCGCCACCAGTTCGGCGCCGCGCTGGTCGGACAGCTGCTCCGCGTGCAGCTTGACCGGCAGGCCATGCTCGCGCGCGGCCTGGAACACGCGCTCCGTCTGCTCATGCGAGAAGCCTATGCGCTCGCAGAAGGCGTCGACGGCGTCGGCCAGGCCTTCGGCGGCCAGCGGCGCGATCATCGCGCAGACTTCGGTGATGTAGTCGTCGGCGCGGCCCGCGAACTCCGGCGGCAGCGCATGCGCGCCGAGGAAGGTGGTGGCCACGCTGACCGGCAGTTCGCGGCCGATGCGGCGCGCCACGCGCAGCATGTTCGCTTCCGATTCCAGCGCCAGGCCGTAGCCGGATTTGATCTCCAGCGTGGTCACGCCTTCGGCCAGCAGGCTGCACACGCGCGGCAGGCTTTGCCGCAGCAGCTCATCCTCCGACGCGGCGCGGGTGGCGCGCACAGTGGACATGATGCCGCCGCCGGCGCGCGCGATGTCCTCGTAGGTGGCGCCGTTGAGGCGCGCCTCGAATTCGTCGCTGCGGTTGCCGGCGTGGACGATGTGGGTGTGGCAGTCGATCAGGCCCGGCGTCAGCCAGCAGCCGCCGCCATCGTGCACGGTGACGGCCAAAGCGCCCTGCGGCATCTCGGCCTTGGGGCCCAGCCAGGCGATCCGGCCATCCTTGACGGCGATGGCGGCATCGCGGATCTCACCGTAACCATCTGCCATCGTGGCCAGATGCACGTTCGTAAACAACACATCCCACATGCTCGCTACTTTCGAATTAATTGTTGATGATATCGACCACGAACACCGTCGCCTGCTGGGTCTCCATCGACCACTCGTCCTCCGCCTCCATCACCAGCACGTCGTAGCGCACCATGGCGATGCGTTCGCGCGCGCTGCTCAGCGTCAGGCTCTCGCCGTCGGCCAGGAACAGCAGCGTGGTGGCGCTGCGGCGCTTCAGCAGCTCGGTGCCGCGCACCACGCGCGGCTCCAGCCGGTGGCGGCAGCGGCCGCGCCGCGTCATCACATTGAAGTCGGTGGTCAGGCTGCCGGTGACGGTGGCGTGCACCGCGGCCTCGCCGTCGAATTCGATCAGCGGTTCGCTGGGGCTGAGCACGAAGCGCTCGTCGCCGAAGTCCAGCAGCACGCCGTCGCCGGCCACCAGCGCCAGCGAACGGTCGATGCCGGGGAAGGAGGAAAACGGGCCGCTTTGCGAGATGGTCGCCAGGCTGACGCGCCAGTCGAATTCATCGAAGCCGGAGCCGGAAGGCGAGACGGCAATTTCCGTCGTGCTGCCGCCGCCGTTTTTCCACGGCGCGGGCCGCAGGCTTGCATACTGGATTAGCTGGGTCATCGGAACTCCCTCAGTTCGGCCAAGGTCTGCTTGAAGCGCGCAGCGATCGCCTGCTGCGCAACGTGCTGCTGATTGCGTACTACCCACCGGCCGCCGACCATCACGTCCTTGACCAGATTGTCGTTGCCGCAGAAGACGAAGCTGCCGAGTACCTCGTCCAGCGCCAAGCCATACAGATTCGGGTGCTGGTCATCCAGCACGATCACATCGGCGCGGCGGCCCGGCGCCAGCGCGCCCACCGGCCGTCCGCTGGCCTGCGCCCCGCCCTGCAAGGCGCCCTGCCACAGGAAGTCGCCGACATTGCGCTGCCCGGCCGACACCGCGATATTGCGGCGCTGGTGTTGCAGGCGCTGGCCGTATTCCAGCCAGCGCAGCTCTTCCACCGCGCTCTGCGAAATATGGCTGTCGCTGCCGATGCCGAACCGTCCGCCCGCCGCCAGGAAATCCTCCAGCGGGAACAGGCCGTCGCCCAGGTTGGCTTCCGTGGTCGGGCACAGGCCCGCCACGGCGCCGCTCTGCGCCATCTGGTCCACCTCGTCGCGCATCAGATGCGTGGCGTGGATCAGGCACCAGCGTTCGTTCACCTCCACCTGGTCCAGCAGCCATTGCACCGGGCGGCGTCCGCTCCAGTCCAGCGACTGCTGCACTTCCTGCTTCTGCTCGGCGATGTGGATGTGCACCGGACGGTCGTCCGGCAACGTCAACAACACCTCGTTAATCTGCGCCACCGACGCCGCTCGCAGCGAATGCGGCGCCACGCCCACCTCGGTCTGCGCGTCGCGCAGGGGTTCCAGCGCCTCGATCACCCGCAACACGTCCTGCGGATCGGTCTTGAAGCGCTTCTGCTCCGGCTTCAAGGCGCTTTCGCCGAAGCCGGAATAACTATACAACACTGGCAGCATGGTCATGCCGATTCCCGCCAAACGTGCGGCGGCGATGACACGCTCCGCCGTTTCCGCCGGGCGCGGATACATGGCGCCGTCCGCCGCACGCTGCACGTAATGGAACTCGCACATGGAGGTGTAGCCATGGCGCAGGCATTCGGAAAACAGCTGGGCCGCGATGGCTTCGATATGCTCGGGCGTGATGTTGCGCGCGAAGCGGTACATCAGGTCGCGCCAGGTCCAGAAGCTGTCCTTGGTGTCGCCGGCCTTTTCCGTGCGGCCGCCCAGCGCCCGCTGGAAGCTGTGCGAATGCAGGTTGATCATGCCCGGCAGCGCGTATTCAACGATCTGCGCCACCACCTGCTCGCCGGCCGGCAGCACCGCCCCGGCCTCGGCGCGGACGATGGTGCCGTCGGCATCCCACTCGATCAGCACATCCTTGCGCCAGCCCTCGGGCAGCAGCGCGTTGCGCGCAAACAGGCGATTCATGCGCGCCCCCAATCGGCGGCGGCCTGCGTCATCTGCATCAACACGCCCTGCACCTGCTGCGCGCGGTCCTCGCGGTAGCCGTACGGCGCTTCCTCATCCATATACGTGGACTGGCACATCTCCAGCTGGATCGCATGCACGTTGTTGGCCGGCTGGCCGTAGTGGCGGGTGATATGCCCGCCCTTGAAGCGGCCGTTGACGGCCACGCTGAACTGGTCCTGCGCCAGCGCGCGCGCCACGATGGCGTCGCTCAGGCCCGGCGCGCAGCTCTTGCCGTCGGCCGTGCCGAAGTTCAGGTCCGGCAGCTTGCCTTCGAAGAAGCGCGGCACCACCGACGCGATCGAATGCGCGTCCCACAGCACCACGCGGCCGTGCAGCGCCAGCAGGCGATCCAGCTCGGCGCGCAGTTGGTCGTGATACGGCTTCCAGTACGCGGCCAGGCGGCGCTGCACCTCGGCCTCGCTGGGCGTATGGCCTTCGCGGTACAGCGGCTCGCGGTGGAAGGTATCGACCGGGCACAGGCCGGTCGTGTCCTGGCCCGGATACAGGTTGGTGTTCTCCGGCGGACGATTCAGATCGATGACGTAGCGCGACCAGCGCGCCGACAAGGTCGACGCACCCATCTCACCCAGGAACTCGTACAGGCGCACCAGGTGCCAGTCCGTGTCCTGCTTGTCGACGGCGGCCGGCGTCATCGCCGCCGCCACGTCATCGGGTATATCGGTGCCCACGTGCGGCATGGACACCAGCAAGGGAATACTGCCTGCTTTGAACTGATAGTCCATGACGCCTCCTCTTACGGGTGCAGCGGCGTGAACAGGCTCTTGCACGACGCGCTCAACTCGCCGCGCATGACCATGCCCTTGGCTGCTTCGATGTCCGGCGCGAAGAAGCGGTCGGCGTCGAAGAACGGCACCTTCTGGCGCAGCTGCGCATGCACATGCTCCAGGTGCGGCGAGGTTTTCAGCGGACGGTGGAAGTCGATGCCCTGCGCAGCAGCCAGCAGCTCGATGCCGACGATGACGGCGGTATTGTGCGCCATGTCGTCCAGGCGGCGCGCCGCATAGGTCGCCATGCTGACGTGGTCTTCCTGGTTGGCCGAAGTCGGGATCGAATCGACGCTGCCAGGATGGGCCAGCGACTTGTTCTCCGACGCCAGCGCGGCGGCGGTGACGTGGGCGATCATGAAGCCCGAGTTCACGCCCGGATCGCGCACCAGGAACGGCGGCAGGCCGGACAAGGTGGCGTCGATCAGCAGCGCGATGCGGCGTTCGGAGATGGCGCCGATTTCGGCGATCGCCAGCGCCAGCGTGTCGGCGGCGAAGGCCACCGGCTCGGCGTGGAAGTTACCGCCCGAGACCACCACCGACAGCTCGCCGTCCTTGAACAGCAGCGGATTGTCGGTGACGGCGTTGGCTTCGATCAGCAGCGTGCGCGAGGCGTTGTTGATGATGTCCCAGCAGGCGCCCATCACTTGCGGCTGGCAGCGCAGGCAGTATGGGTCTTGCACGCGCTCGTCGCCGACCAGGTGCGAGGCGCGGATCGCGCTGTTGCTGACTAGTTGACGATAGATGGAGGCGGCGGCGATCTGGCCCGGCTGGCCGCGCACTTCGTGCACGCGGGCGTCGAACGGCGAATCGGAACCCTTGGCCGCGTCCAGCGACAGCGCGCCGGCCACCATGCCCGCTTCCAGCAGGCGCTCGGCCATGAACAGGCCGTGCAGCGCCAGCGCGGTCGACACCTGGGTGCCGTTGATCAGCGCCAGGCCTTCTTTCGCGGCCAGCACCACCGGTGCGATGTTGGCGGCTTTCAGCGCGTCGGCGGCCTGCATCAGTTCACCGTTGACGCGCACTTCGCCCACGCCCAGCATCGCCAGCGTCATGTGCGACAGCGGCGCCAGGTCGCCCGAGGCGCCGACCGAACCCTTGGCCGGAATGGCCGGCATGATGCCGGCGTTATACAGCGCGATCAGCGTGTCGATAATCAGCGGGCGCACGCCCGAGTAGCCGCGCGCCAGGCTGCCGATCTTCATCAGCAGGATCAGGCGGCAGACCGCGTCCGACAGCAGCTCGCCGGTGCCGACCGAGTGCGACAGGATCAGGTTGCGCTGCAGCTGTTCCAGCTTCTCGTCCGGGATGCGGGTCTTGGCCAGCAGGCCGAAACCGGTGTTGATGCCGTAGGCGGCATCGCCCTTGGCGACGATGGCGCGCACGGCGGCGGCCGATGCTTCGATGACGGGATAGGCTTCGGCGGCCAGCGACAGCGGGCCGGCGGCGGTCCACACGGCGCGCAGTTCGGTCAGGGTCATCGCGCCCGGTTTCAGGGTCAGTGCATTTGGTTTCATAGGTACTCTCGAATTATTTAATCATTGGCAGATTGAGGCCGTTGCGCTTGGCGCAGGCGACCGCAGTCTCGTATCCCGCATCGGCGTGACGCATCACGCCCGAAGCGCTGTCGTTGACCAGCACGCGCGCCAGGCGCTTGGCGGCGGCGTCGGTGCCGTCGGCCACGATCACCACGCCGGAGTGCTGCGAATAGCCCATGCCCACGCCGCCGCCATGGTGCAGCGACACCCAGGTCGCGCCGCCGGCGGTGTTGAGCAGCGCGTTCAGCAGCGGCCAGTCGGAGACGGCGTCGGTGCCGTCTTTCATGCTTTCGGTTTCGCGGTTAGGGCTGGCGACGGAGCCGGTGTCCAGGTGGTCGCGGCCGATGACGACCGGCGCTTTCAGCTCGCCGTTGCGCACCATCTCGTTGAAGGCCAGGCCGGCGATGTGACGCTCGCCCAGGCCCAGCCAGCAGATACGCGCCGGCAGGCCCTGGAAGGCGATGCGCTCGCGCGCCATGTCCAGCCAGCGGTGCACATTGGCGTGGTGCGGGAACAGCTCCTTGATCTTGGCGTCGGTCTTGTAGATGTCTTCCGGGTCGCCGGACAGCGCCACCCAGCGGAACGGGCCGCGGCCTTCGCAGAACTGCGGGCGGATATAGGCCGGCACGAAGCCAGGGAAATCGAAGGCGTTCTTGACGCCGTGGTCAAACGCGACCTGGCGGATATTGTTGCCGTAGTCGACTACCTTGGCGCCCAGCGTCTGGAAGTCCAGCATCGCCTGCACGTGCACCGCGCACGATGCGGTGGCGGCGGCTTTCAGTTCGGCGTGGCGGGCGTCGTCATGCTGCGCGGTTTTCCACTGGTCGACCGACCAGCCTTGCGGCAGGTAGCCGTTGATCAGGTCATGGGCCGAAGTCTGGTCGGTGACGACATCAGGAACGATGCCGCCGGCCTTGGCGCGGCGCACCAGCTCCGGCAGCACGTCGGCCGCGTTGCCCAGCAGGCCGATGGAGATGGCGTCGCCATTGGCCTTGTGCAGTTTGATTAGTTCCAGCGCCTCGTCAATGCTGGCGGCCTGCTTGTCCAGGTAGCGGGTGCGCAGGCGGAAGTCGATGCTGCTTTGCTGGCACTCGATGGTCAGCGACACGGCGCCGGCCATGGTGGCGGCCAGCGGCTGTGCGCCGCCCATACCGCCCAGGCCTGCGGTCAGCACCCAGCGGCCTTTGAGGTCGCCGCCGAAATGCTGGCGGCCCGCTTCGGCGAAGGTTTCGAAGGTGCCCTGCACGATGCCCTGGGTGCCGATGTAGATCCACGAGCCGGCCGTCATCTGGCCGTACATGAACAGGCCTTTGCGGTCCAGTTCATTGAAGTGTTCCCAGTTGGCCCATTTCGGCACCAGGTTGGAATTGGCGATCAGTACGCGCGGTGCGTCTTCGTGGGTCTGGAACACGCCGACCGGCTTGCCGGACTGGATCAGCAGGGTTTGATTGTCTTCCAGTTCGCGCAGCGAGGCCAGGATCTGGTCGTAGCATTCCCAGTTGCGGGCGGCGCGGCCGATGCCGCCGTAGACCACCAGGTGTTTCGGGTTTTCCGCCACTTCCTTGTCCAGATTATTCTGGATCATGCGGTAGGCCGCCTCGGCGCCCCAGTTTTTACAGGTGCGCTCGGGTCCGCGCGGGGCGCGGATTTCGCGGCTGGCGTCAAAACGTGGATCGCTGTCTAAATGGGTCGTCATGGTGGCTCCTGCTCCTGAGTGAGTGGGACCGGCTACGGGCGCAACCATGCACGCGCAGCCAGCGCATCCTCAAAGGATAAGTTGTATATACAACCAAGTCAATCAGTTTTTAAGCGGGCTGGAGGAACCAAGAGTCCCTGAGCTTGTCAAATAGCTTATCCGCATTTGTCATCTTGCCAGCATACGCCGGCGCGCGCTCACCCGGAGCCTCGATATGGTTGCCCTGCCGATCAACCTGCAGAATTTGTTGCGCCACCGCACAGTGGAGAGCGAGCGCATTGAGTACAAAGCGGCGTGGAATCCTGATGCGGTCATCCGCACCCTGTGCGCGTTCGCCAACGACTTTGAAAATCTCGGCGGCGGCTACACTTTGATGCTGGCCTATCTTCAAGAAGTGGCAGCGCGCTGGCGGACTATGCGGAGGAGCTCTCCGTAGATGAGTTGCGCCGCCAGATAAACGTCGTAGACGGCCCAGTCGAGTCCCCTTGGCCCAAGAATGTCGGCCTCATGTTTTTTAACGAGACACCAGACCGGTTCTTCCCGTACACGCAGATAGATGTGGCGTGGTTCCCCGAAGGCGCTGGCGGTGATCAGTTTGACGAAAAAATATTTAAAGGGCCGTTGGCGCAATTAAGGCGATGGCAGGTAACGGCTCGCCACCGCCGCAGTTTGACACCGACGACGACCGCAGAGGGTGTCTGGTCAGGCTACCTTTTCACCACCTGGCTCAGTGGCCCGACCAGTCCAGCCTGGGCCTTACCCCGGAAGTCGCCCCCCAAGTTGCCCCTCAAGTCGCCCCCCCTAAGTCCTAAGCCTCGTCAAATTACTGGTGGAAGAATCGGCGCGTCAGCAACTCCAGCAGGCGCTGGGATTGAAGGATGTCAAACACTTCCGCAGGGCATATCTGCTGCCCGCGATGGAGGCCGGCTTGGTGCAGATGACCCGCCCTGACGCGCCTCGCAGCAGTAGCCAGCGATATAGATTAACCCCGGCGGGCCAGCAATGGCTAAAGCAACACGCCGACGATTAATCCGGCCGCTTATCCCTCTTGTACACCCGCTTGCCGCCCATCCAGGTCTGCAGCACCTGCGTCTTGCCGATTTGCTCGGCCGGCACCTTGAACAGGTCGCGGTCGATCAGGATGAAGTCGGCCCACTTGCCCGGCTCCAGCGTGCCGATGACGTTTTCCTGGTGCGCCGCATACGCCGCGTCCAGGGTGAAGCAGCGGAAGGCCTCGGTCAGCGTCATCGCCTGGTTCTTGTACCAGCCGCCGGCCGGCACGCCGGCGTTGTTCTGCCGCGTGACCGCCGCATGCAAGCCCTCGAACGGATTCGGCGACTCCACCGGGAAATCCGAACCGCAGGCGATGCGCGAACCCTGGTCCAGGAAAGTCCGCCACGCATACGCGCCCTTGATGCGCTCATGCCCCACGCGCTGCTCGGCCATGTTCTGGTCCGAAGTCGCATGCGTCGGCTGCATCGACGGCACGATGCCCAGCGCCTTGAAACGCGGGATGTCCTCCAGCGCCACCACCTGCGCATGCTCGATGCGGTGGCGCAGTTCGACGTTGTTATATTTCGGGATCAGCTGCGCGTACGCGTCCAGGATCTGCCGGTTGCCCGCGTCGCCGATGGCGTGCACATTGACCTGGTAGCCGGCCTTCATGGCCTTGTTCATCTTGGCCTGCATCTCCGCGTTCGGATAGAACAGCAGCCCTTTGGTCGACGGCATGTCGGAATACGGCGCCAGCAAGGCCGCGCCACGGCTGCCCAGCGCACCGTCCGAGTACAGCTTGACGGCGGCCAGCGCATACACGTCGTTGGCGTAGGACTTCAGCGGCCCCTCCTTGGACAGCTCGTCGAAATCGGCCGCCGTGTCGCCGATCATCGCGTACACGCGCGTGGTCAGTTTGCCGTGGTCGGCATAGTCGCGATACAGGTCGTCCTGCACCACGCGGATGCCGGCGTCGTGCACACTGGTCAGGCCCACCCTGGACAGCGCGGCCAGCGCGTGGTCCAGCATGCCGCGCGCCTCGTTCGGCGTCGGCAGCGGCACCACCTTGTTGACCAGCTCCATGGCGGCGTCCACCAACACGCCGCTAGGCTTGCCGGAGGCGTCGCGCTCGATCTTGCCGCCCTTCGGGTCCGGCGTATCCTTGCCGATGCCGGCCATCTCCAGCGCCTTGGTGTTGACCCAGACCGCATGGCCGTCAACGCGGCTCAGCAACACCGGACGGTCGCCCACCACCGCATCCAGCTCGGCGGCGGTCGGAAAGCGCCCCAGCTTCCACACTTCCTGGTTCCAGCCGAAGCCCCTGAT
The DNA here is from genome assembly GCF_009380215.1 of Rugamonas aquatica. Classification (GTDB taxonomy): domain Bacteria; phylum Pseudomonadota; class Gammaproteobacteria; order Burkholderiales; family Burkholderiaceae_D; genus Rugamonas; species Rugamonas aquatica_B. Next base: position 192,096 of record NZ_WHUG01000008.1, on the reverse strand, counting down.
CCAGGCGTTTTTCGGGTGCGACCGGCTGAATTCCGCCACCGCCCGCACCGCGCCGCCCAGGGACGTGGCGCTGAACAGCTCCACGCCGGAAGCGATTTCGCCCAGTTCGAACACGTGGCCGTGGGCGTCGATCAGGCCTGGCAGCAGGGTTTTGCCCTGCACATCGATGTGCTCCGCCTTCGGCAGCCGGGCCGCCGTTTCCCTCTCGCTGCCCACCGTGACGATGCGGCCCAGGTCATCGAATGCCAGCGATGTGAAGCGCTGCAAAGTACCCGCCGCGTTCAGCGTATAGCCGTTGGCATGGTCGATGATGGTGTCGGCCTGCGCCGGCGGCAAAACGGCGGACAAGGCCAGGCTGACGGCTGCGGCCAGCGGAGCGGGCGAAAACAGGGGTGCGCGCATCGATACTCTCCATTCAGAAGCAAGTAACAGAGTGTAGCGAACTTTGAGCCGGGGTCAATCAAACTCTAGGTACAATGGCGCATTCGCCGCTCTCTAACCACATCCGTGTCCAGCCGATCCCTCTATTTACGCCTGCTTAAACAATTCAGCCCCTACGCCTGGATCGGGTTCGCCACCCTGTTCGCGGTCGGCCTGGCCGCCGCCGCCGATGTTTTATTGATACGCCAACTGCAAAACGTGGTCGACGCGCTGGCGCCCTCGCACACGCTGGGCGGCGCGCGCCCGTCCGCCGGCCTGCTGGCCGAGGTGCAGGAATGGCTGCGCCAGATGCTGCCCAACGATCCGGTCAACGCCGCGCTGTGGTCGATACCGGCGGTGATCTTCGGGCTGGCCGTGATGCGCATGTTTTCCAGCTTCGCCGCCGAATACGGCGCCGCGTGGCTGAGCAGCCGGGTGCAGGCCAATCTGCGCGAGGTGATGTTCGCCCGCATCATGCGTCTGCCAAACGGTTTCTTCGACCAATCCTCCACCGGCACCACGCTGTCGCGCGTGGCCTTCGACGCCGCCCAGGTGGCGCAGGCCGTGCTGACGGTGGTGAACGTGGCGGTGCGCGATTCGGTCGCCGCCATCGGCTACCTGGCCACGCTGTTCATCGTCGACTGGCAACTGGCCCTGTTCTGCCTTGGCCTGCTGCCGATGGTGGCCATCATCGTCACCTTCGCCGGCCGCCGCATGCGCCACCTGAGCAAGAGCGCGCAGGCGGCCATGGGCGATTTGACCAATGTGCTCGACGAGAGCATCAGCGGCCAGCGCGTGGTGAAGATCTTCGGCGGACAAAAGTACGAACAGGCGCGCTTCGACGGCGTGGTCAAGCTCAATCGCCAGCTGGCGGTCAAGCATGCGGCGACGTCGGCGCTCAACTCCGGCATCATCATGCTGCTGATCGGGATCACGCTGTCGTCGGTGATCTACTTCGCGCTGCTGCGCGCGCAGGCCGGGGCGCTGACGCCGGGCGCCTTCGTGGCCTTCATGTCGTCGCTGATGGCGATGCAGTCGCCGATCAAGAACCTGACCAAGATTAACGAACCGATGCAGCGCGGCCTGGCCGCCGCCGAATCGGTGTTCGGCCTGATCGACACCGAAGCCGAAGCCGACACCGGCACCCGCAAGGTGGAGCGCGCCGTAGGCCGCCTGGCGCTGGAGGACGTGAGCTTCCACTACAGCGCCGATCCCGACGCCAGGCCGGCGCTGGACCGCGTGTCGCTGGACATCGCCGCCGGCGAGACGGTGGCCCTGGTCGGCAGCTCCGGCAGCGGCAAGACCACGCTGGCCGGCCTGCTGCCGCGCTTCTACGATGTCAGCTCGGGCAGCATCAAGCTCGATGGCGTCGACCTGCGCGACTACACGATGGCCTCATTGCGCCAGCAGATCGCGCTGGTCAGCCAGGATGTGGTGCTGTTCAACGACACGCTGGCCGCCAACATCGCGTACGGCGATCCCGAGCCGTCGATGCAGCGCATCGAAGCGGCGGCCCGCGCCGCGCATGCGCACGAGTTCATCGAACGCCAGCCGGACGGCTACCACACCTCGGTCGGCGAGAACGGCCTGCGGCTGTCGGGCGGCCAGCGCCAGCGCCTGGCGATTGCGCGCGCGCTGTACAAGAACGCGCCGATCCTGATCCTGGACGAGGCGACCAGCGCGCTGGATACGGAATCGGAACGCCTGGTGCAGGCGGCCTTGGAAGTGCTGATGCAGGGCCGCACGACGGTGGTCATCGCGCACCGCCTGTCGACCATCGAAAACGCCGACCGCATCGTGGTGCTGGACGGCGGCCGCATCGCCGAAGTGGGCAGCCATGACACGCTGCTGGCGCAGCACGGCATCTACGCCCGCCTGTATCAAACGCAGAAGAGCGTTCAGGCGGCGTCGTGAAAGATCAGTCCCAGCGTATGACGTGAGCCGGTGCGCAGCCTGCTCACCCCATGCCGCATGCTGACCCGGTAGACCCCGCGCCCACCCTGCGCCGGCCGGTGGTTAACGGGGAAGATCACCATGTCGCCGCGCTTCAGCGGCACCACCTCCACCCGCGACTGCATGCGCGGGCGCTGCTCGGTCAGCACGAACTCCCCTCCTTCGAAATCCTTGCCCGGTTGGCTCAGCAGAATCGCGGCCTGCAGCGGGAACACGTGGTCGCCGTATAAATCCTGATGCAGGCAGTTGTAGTCGCCGGGGCCGTATTGCAGCATCAGCGGCGTCGGGCGCTGCTGGCCGGCCGCGTGGCAGCGCGCCAGAAAGTCGGCATGGTCGGCCGGGAAGCGCGCTTCCATGTCCATCGCCTCGTGCCAGCGGTTGGCGATATCGGCCAGCGGGCCATACAGCGACTGCCGCAGCGCGGCGATCATCGACGGCAGCGGGTAGCGGAAGTACTGGTACTCGCCGCTGCCGAAGCCGTGCTGCGACATCACGACCCGGCTGCGGAACAGCGACGCCTGCCCATACTGCGCGGCCATGGCGATGCATTCGTCGGCGGTCAGCATGCCGGGCACGATGGCGTAGCCGTGGGCATTGAGCTCGTCGGCGATGGATTGCCAGTCCAGTCCCGCCACGTGCACCGCGATGCCGGCCGCCGCGCCGACCGCCTTGCGGGCAGTGGCCAGCGCCTGTGCGTTGCCGGCGGCAGCGTCGGCGGGGGCGGCGGGGGCGGCGGGGGCGGCGGGCGCCACGCTCACCGGCGGCGTCTTGCGCGGCTTGCGCTCGGCCGCACCGCCGCCGAAATCGAATTCGCCGTTCTTCATTGCTTCGCCTCCCGGTCCAGCAGCGCGGCCTTGCGGTCCACGCCCCAGCGGTAGCCGGAAATCGAACCGTCATTGCGCACCACGCGGTGACACGGTATCGCCACCGCCAGCGCATTCGCCGCGCAAGCTCCGGCCACCGCCCGCGCGCCATTCGGCGAGCCGACCAGCTGCGCCAGCTCCGCATAGCTGACCGTGCGTCCGGCCGGAATCTCGCGCAGCACCTGCCACACGCGCTGCTGGAAAGCCGTGCCGCGCACGTCGAGCGGCAGATCGAGGCCGATCTCCGGCCGCTCCACCAGCCCCACCACGCGCGACACCACCTGCTCGAACTCCGGCTCGGCGCCGATCAGCTCCGCCTTGGGAAAACGGTCCTGCAGATCGCGCACCAGCACATCGGGATCGTCGTCCATCAGGATCGCGCAGATGCCCTGCTCCGTGCTGGCCACCAGGATCGCGCCCAGCGAACAGGCGCCGATGGCGAAGCGGATCTGCGCGCCGCGCCCGCCGGCGCGGAAGGCGGTCGGCGTCATGCCCAGCACCGCCGGCGACTGCGCATAAAACCGGCCGCTGGAATTGAAGCCGGCCGCATACATCGCGTCCGTCACCGTGGCCTGCTGCGCCAGTCCGGCCTGCATGCGGCGCGCGCGCTGGGCGTTGGCGTAGGCCTTGGGCGTAATCCCCGTCACGGCCTTGAACATGCGGTGAAAATGAAAACGGCTCACGCCCACCGCCGTCGCCAGGCTGTCCAGATCCAGCGCCGTTTCGGCGTCGGCCTCGTCGATCAGGCGGCAGGCCTGCGCCACCACGGCGGCCTGGCGTTCGGCCAGCGGCGGCTGTTCCGGCTTGCAGCGCATGCACGGACGGAAGCCCGCTTCCTCGGCCGCCTCGCGGCTGTCGTGGAAGGCCACGTTCTTGCGCAGCGCCGGCCGCGCGCCGCACGACGGCCGGCAGTACACGCCGGTGCTGCGCACCGAGTACCAGAACACGCCGTCGGCGCCGCCGTCGCGCTGCTGCACGGCGGCCCAGCGCAAGTCCTCGCCCTGGTAGGCGGCCTGCTCAACGTGCTTGTTTGCGAGTTTGCTTTCTATCTTGCCCATTTCAGACTCCATGATCGGATAAGGTATGCAGCCATCTTATCCAGCGCCCCGCAGCGACACACTCCGGCTCTTGCTTTTGAATTGGAGATTGTACGCCGGCTACAAAAGATGTTCAGCAGGCAAGCTCGCGATGCTAAAATGTCCGTCTGCCGCCAGTGAGGCGCACCCACGGAGAAGCCGTTTGGACGACGAACCAGCCCTGCAAGAAAACACCCCGATTTTCCAGCGCATCAAGGATTACCTGGTGGCCCAGATCGCCGCCGGCACCTGGAAGGAAGGCGACGTGATCCCGTCCGAACAGGCGCTGGTCAAACAGTTCGGCGTTTCCCGCATGACCGTCAACCGCGCCGTGCGCGAGCTGACCGCCGACCAGATCCTGACCCGCCGCCAGGGCTCCGGCACCTACGTCGCGCAACAGAAGTACCAGGCCACGCTGCTGGAGATCAAATCCATCGCCGACGAAATCCGCGCGCGCGGCCACGCCCACCGCAGCAGCCTGCAGCAACTGGAGCGCGTCAAGGCCAGCGAGCTGATGGCCAAGCAGTTCGACCTGCCGGCCGGCCATACGCTGTTCCACTCGGTGATCGTCCACTTCGAAAACGGCGTGCCTATCCAGGTCGAGGACCGCTGGGCCAACCCGCTGTGCGCGCCCGACTACATGGAGCAGGACTACGCCGCCATCACGCCCAACGAATACCTGATGCAGGCCGCGCCGCTGCAAGGTGCCACCTACAGCATCGAAGCGCTGGCGGCGCCGCGCGACATCGCCGAAATGCTGGCCATCGACACCAAGCAGGCCTGCCTGGTGCTCAAGCGCCAGACCCGCTCCGGCGGCCAGGTCGCGTCGATCGCGACGATGTGGCATCCCGGCCACCGCTACCAGTTCGCCGGCAGCTTCGCCCAGTAAGCGCCGGGCTTGCTTCCGGGGTTGCTTCTTTTCTTACAACTTTTCTCGCCTACGGCCAAACCTTCGATGCTATAGTTGCCCGGCCATCGTAGAAACAAGTAATGCCTTGCGGATTGAAAGGGAAGCTCTTGTTGCACCGCCGTTCCAGCCCCCTCTTCTGGCGCCGTCTGCCACGCCGGCTGATGGCGGCTGCGCTCGTGCTGGCCTGCGGCGCCGGCAGCGCGCAGGCCGCTGAAAAGGTCAGCCTGCAGCTCAAGTGGACGCACCAGTTCCAGTTCGCCGGCTACTACGCGGCCCAGGACCAGGGCTATTACCGCGACGTCGGCCTCGACGTCACGCTGATCGAAGCCCGTCCCGGCGTCGATCCCACCCAGTCGGTACTCGACGGCCACGCCCAGTACGGCGTCGGCAACACCTCGCTGCTGGCGGCGCGCGGACGCGGCCAGCCGGTGGTGGCGCTGGCCTCGATCTTCCAGCACTCGGCCGCCGCGCTGCTGGTGCGCCACGGCGCCGACGGCAAGCCGCGCCCCTGGCCCGGCAGCCGCGTGATGCTGGCGCCGAACAACGAAGAGCTGATCGTCTTCCTGAAAAAACAGGGCATCCGTCCCGACAGCCTGGCGCAGCCGGCCCACAGCTACAACACCGAAGACCTGCTCGAAGGCCGCGCCGACGCCATGTCGATCTACATCACCGAGGCGCCGTACACGCTGGAACGCAGCAGCGTCGGTTACGAGATCCTGTCGCCGCGCATGCTGGGCGACGACTTCTACGGCGACACCCTGTACACCACCGAGAGCGAGCTGCGCGAGCATCCGATGCGCGCGCAGGCGCTGCGCGAGGCCACGCTGCGCGGCTGGCGCTATGCGATGGCGCATCCGGGCGAGATCGCCGACCTGATACGGGCGCGCTACCCCGAGCGCCACAGCCGCGAACACCTGATGTACGAAGCCCAGCACATCGCGCCGCTGCTGGAGCAGGGCTTGATCGAACTGGGTTACAGCAATCCCGAGCGCTGGCAAGCCATCGCCCGCACCTACATTGAACAGGGCATGCTGCCGGCCGACTTCAAGCTCGATGGCTTCCTGTACCAGCCGCAGGCCAGCAACCGCCTGCAACGCTACGCCATGGCGCTGGCGGCCACGCTGGTGCTGCTGCTGACGGCGGGCGTGCTGTGGCGCCTGCGCCGGCAGGCGGCGACGCTGCGCGCCACGCGCGCGGAACTGGGCAAGTCCGAACGCTTCGCCAGCTTCGCGCTGGAGAGTTCGGGCATCGGCATGTGGGAATGGCAGGTCGACACCGGCACGCTGACGCTGTCGCCGCGCTATTGCGCGCTGCTGGGCTACGGCCCCGGCGAGTTCGCGCCGACGCTGGAACAATGGCTGGGCCATGTGCATCCGGACGACGTGGCGCGGGTCGAGCGCAGCATCCAGTACTACCTGGCCAGCCTGCCCGAATCGAACGCCCAGATCTTCAGCGAACACCGCATGCGCACCAAGGAAGGCTGCTGGATCTGGGCGCTGGCGCGCGGCATGATCGTCGAGCGCGACGCCGCCGGCCGGCCGCTGCGCGCCATCGGCACCATGGCCGACATCAGCGAGCGCGCCGCCGCCGAGGAAGCCCGCATGTGCTCCATCATCGACGCCACGCCGGGCGCGATGCTGATCGCCGACAAGAGCGGCCGCGTGCGCTACGCCAACCCGGCCTGCGCACGCAGCTTCGGCTACGAGGGCACGATGACCGGGCGCTCGGTCGAGCAGCTGGCGCCGGAAGCGATGCGCAGCAACGGCCGCGTGCGCGAGCTGTTCTCGCGCCCCAACCTGCCGGGCCGCGTGCTGAGCGCGATCCGCGCCGACGGCGGCAGCTTCCCGGCCATGGTGCACATCGCGCCGGTGATGCTGGCCGGCCAGGAGCTGGTGGTGATGGCGCTGCGCGACATGACCCAGCGCCAGCGCGCCGAGGAAGCGCTGCACGCCAGCTCCGAACGCTATCGCCTGATCGTGCAGACCGCCGCCGAAGGCATCTGGATGACCGGCGCCGACGACCGCACCAGCTTCGTCAACCCCACCATGGCGCGCATGCTGGACTACGACGTCGAGCAGATGCTGGGCCGCGTCATGACCGACTTCATGGACGACGACGGCCGCGCCCTGCTCAAGCAGCATCTGCAACGGCGCCTGGCCGGCGAGGCTTGCCAGGGCGACGTCTGCTTCCTGCGGCGCGACGGCAGCGTGGTGTGGTGCCTGCTGTCGACCACCGTCATCAACTCCGACGCCGGCCACTACGCCGGCACGCTGGCGATGCTGACCGATATCACCGAGCGGCGCCACGCCGACAGCGCGCTGCGCAGCTCCAGCCAGCGGCTGGCGTCGATCTTCAACGCCGTCACCAACGGCCTGGTGATGGTCGACGGCGACGGCCGCATCCTGGAGAGCAACGCCGCCGCCGCGCGCATGCTGGCGCACTCGCTGGCGGTCGACGGCGGCAGCCTGTGGCGCGGCGTGCGCGAGGACGGCACGCCGTTCGACGCCGCCAGCCATCCGGTGCGGCTGGCCATCGTCACCGGCATGTCGGTGCGCGACGTGGTGATGGGCGTGAGCCAGCCGGGCGGCGGCATGCACTGGCTGTCGGTCAACGCCGAGCCGATTCCCGACGACAGCGGCGCGGTGCCGCTGGTGGTGGCCAGCCTGACCGACATCACCGACCGCAAGCGCGGCGAAGACCAGCTGCGCGAACTGAACGAACACCTGGAAGAACGGGTGGCGATACGCACCGATGAGCTGAACCAGGCGCGCCTGCTGGCCGAAGACGCCAGCCAGACCAAGGGCCAGTTCCTGGCCAATATGAGCCACGAAATCCGCACGCCGATGAACGGCGTGATCGGCATGGCCTACCTGGCGCTGAAGACCGACCTCGATCCGCGCCAGCGCGACTACCTGGAAAAGATCCGCTTCGCCGGCGAGCACCTGCTGGGCATCATCGACGACATCCTCGACATCTCCAAGATCGAGGCGGGCAAGCTGGAGATCGAGCAGGTCGACTTCGCGCTCGACCACGTGATCCAGACGCTGACCACGGTGGTGGCGCCGAAGGCCGCCAGCCGCGAGCTGGAGCTGGTGTTCGACCTCGACCCCGGCCTGCCCAAGGTGCTGCGCGGCGATCCGCTGCGGCTGGGCCAGGTGCTGATCAACTACACCAACAACGCCATCAAGTTCAGCGAGAAGGGCCGCATCGAGGTGCGGGTGCGCCAGGTGGTGGGCGACGCCACCGGCTGCCTGCTGCGCTTCGAGGTCAGCGACTGCGGCATCGGCCTGTCCGAGACCGAGATCGACAAGCTGTTCCAGTCGTTCCAGCAAGCCGATACGTCGACCACGCGCGAATACGGCGGCACCGGCCTGGGTCTGGCGATCTGCAAGCAGCTGGCGCAGCTGATGGGCGGCGATGTCGGCGTGCGCAGCCGGCCCGGCCAGGGCAGCACCTTCTGGTTCACCGCGCGGCTGGGCATCTCCAGCGCCACCGTGCCGGCGCTGATCGACCGCGTCAAGGACGCCGCCGCCGAGCTGCTGGCGTCCTCGCGCAGCGCCGCCGTCATGGCCGCGCTGAAGAACGCCCGCATCCTGCTGGTCGAGGACAACACCTTCAACCAGCAGATCGCGCTGGAGATGCTGGAGGAAGTCGGCTCCTCGGTGTGCCTGGCCGCCAACGGCATGGAGGCGCTGGAACTGCTGCGCCAGACCGCCTTCGACTGCGTGCTGATGGACGTGCAGATGCCGCTGATGGACGGCCTGGAAACCACGCGCCGCATCCGCGCCGACCCCGGCCTGGCCGACCTGCGCGTGCTGGCGATGACCGCCACCGCCACCAACGAAGACCGGGTGCGCTGCATCGAGGCCGGCATGGACGACTTCATCTCCAAGCCCATCCAGCCGGCGCTGATGTACCAGACCATCGCCAACTGGCTGCCGGCGCGCAGCGGCGACGCGCTGCGCGAGGCGCCGGCGGCGCCGCCGCGTCCGGCCTTCAAGGCCACGCTGGGCGGCGACCCGGCGGTGATCGACCTGTCCATCCTGGCCAAGCTGCTGGGCTATCATCCGCACAAGGTGCGCAAGTTCGCCTTCAAGTTCCTGCAGAACACCCAGGAAGGCCTGACCAAGATGGAGCGCGCGCTGCAGCGCGGCGACCTGGCCCAGGTGCGCGAGCTGGGCCACCGGCTGAAGTCGCCGGCGCGCACCGTCGGCGCCCTCGGCATGGGCGAGCTGATGCTGGAGATCGAACAGCTGCCGGCCGATCCGCAGACGGCGGCGCGCGCGCAAGCCATCCTGGCGCGGCTGTGGCCGCTGCTGGAACTGATCACCGAACAAATCATGACCAACACCACTTTCGCCGACGATAACTGAGGCTGACAAGGAACCATGCGGGTATTGTTGCTGGACGACGATGGATTCATGCTGGAACTGCTGGCCGACATGATCGCCAGCCTGGGCGAACACGAGGTGCTGCGCGAAACCGACGGCCGCCGCGCCCTGGTGGAGCTGCGGCTGCGCCCGCCGGAGCTGCTGATCTGCGACCTCAGCATGCCGGTGATGGACGGCATCGACTTCCTGCGCCTGGCGGCGGCGCAGCAATACAGCGGCTGCGTAGTGCTGCTGTCGGGCGTCGACAGCGCGGTGCTGAAGACCGCCGCCCGCCTGGCCGAGGCCCAGGGCCTGGCCATCCTCGACGCCTGCGCCAAGCCGCTGGATATCGACGTGCTGGCGGCGCTGATGGCCCGTGCCGCCGCGCGCTGCCAGAAGCGGCCCGGCCCGGTTCTTGACAACAATGGCAAATAGTTTAGATGGTTTCTACAATCTGCCGCACATTTCTAAAAAATGGGTTATTATTTACGCCATCCCCGCCTGCCGACCTTGTTGCCATCCCTTCCAAGACATTGAATTCGCGCAATTGGCCACCATCTGCTGCCTGTTACCGGCAACGTTGATGGCGATTGCAGACAACATGGCATAATCCCCAGGCGTTATTGATCCCACAGACCTCGATTGAGGAATATATGAGCGAAAACATCAAACACATCACCGACACTTCCTTTGACGCCGACGTCCTGAAATCCGACCGCCCAGTGCTGGTCGATTTCTGGGCCGAATGGTGCGGTCCTTGCAAGAGCATCGCCCCGATCCTGGAAGAAGTGGCCAAGGAATACGACGGCAAGATCCTGATCGCCAAGATGGACGTCGACGCCAACCAGGCAGTGCCTGCCAAGTTCGGCATCCGCGGCATCCCGACCCTGATCCTGTTCAAGAACGGTGTCGCAGCGGCGCAAAAGGTTGGCGCAATGGCAAAAGGCCAGCTGACCTCTTTCATCGACAGCAATATCTAAGTAAGATAGTATTACGCTGGACCAAAACGGTGCCGCGCCCGCGGCGCCGTTTAATAACAGAGACAACCACGCAGTCCCCTCCCCTACCTTTACTTTCCCGTCACGGGACACTCAACACATATGCATCTATCTGAATTAAAGGCCCTACACGTCTCGGCATTGCTGGAGATGGCCATCGGTCTTGATATCGACAACGCGGCGCGTCTGCGCAAACAGGAGCTGATGTTTGCGATCCTGAAAAAGCGCGCGAAATCCGGTGAACAAATCTTCGGCGACGGCGCCCTGGAAGTGCTGCCCGACGGCTTCGGCTTCCTGCGCTCGCCGGACGCCAGCTACATGGCGTCCACCGACGACATCTACATTTCCCCATCGCAGATCCGCCGCTTCAACCTGCACACCGGCGATTCGATCGAGGGCGAAGTGCGTACCCCTAAAGATGGCGAGCGCTACTTCGCGCTGGTCAAGGTCGACAAGGTCAACGGCGAATCGCCGGAAGCCTCGAAGCACCGCATATTGTTTGAGAACCTGACGCCGCTGCACCCGAACGAGCCGCTGCGCCTGGAACGTGACATCAACGGCACCGAGAACATCACCGGCCGTATCGTCGACCTGATCTCGCCGATCGGCAAGGGCCAGCGCGGCCTGCTGGTGGCGTCGCCGAAGTCCGGTAAATCCGTGATGCTGCAACACATCGCCCACGCGATCACCTCGAATCACCCGGACGTGACGCTGATCGTGCTGCTGATCGACGAACGTCCAGAGGAAGTGACCGAGATGCAGCGCTCCGTGCGCGGCGAAGTGGTCGCCTCGACCTTCGACGAACCGGCCACCCGCCACGTGCAGGTCGCCGAAATGGTGCTGGAAAAAGCCAAGCGCCTGGTCGAAATGAAAAAAGACGTGGTCATCCTGCTCGATTCGATCACCCGCCTGGCGCGCGCCTACAACACCGTGATCCCTGCCTCCGGCAAGGTGCTGACCGGTGGTGTGGACGCCAACGCTCTGCAACGTCCTAAGCGCTTCTTCGGCGCCGCCCGTAACATCGAAGAAGGCGGCTCGCTGACCATCATCGCCACCGCGCTGATCGAAACCGGTTCGCGCATGGATGACGTGATCTACGAAGAATTCAAGGGTACCGGCAATATGGAGGTGCACCTGGAGCGCCGCCTGGCCGAGAAGCGCGTCTACCCGGCGATCAACCTGAACAAATCGGGCACCCGCCGCGAAGAGCTGCTGATCAAGCCGGACCAGCTGCAGAAGATCTGGATCCTGCGCAAGCTGCTGTACTCGATGGACGAGATCGAGGCGATGGAGTTCATCCTCGACAAAATGAAGGCCACCAAGAACAACGGTGAGTTCTTCGACATGATGAGGCGAGGCGGCTAAAGCCGCAGTGCCTCCGGGGAGCTGGGCCTTGCAAGGCCCAGCCGTTCCGCAGGCGCGCGGCTGCGCCGCACGAAACCCCTGCTCCACCGACGCGGCTAATTGGCTAGGCAGGCAATCATGCAAAACAGGCAACCCTCGGGTTGCCTGTTTGCGTTTACCCCGGTATAATCGCCGATCGCATTATTTTTAATTCTGGCAAGTGAGCGGCAATCGGGTCACGAAGCAGTACCGACCGACGAAGTGCTGTTTGGCTACCTAACTAACCGAGGCTTCAAATGAAACCAGAAATCCATCCAGACTACCGCGAAGTTGTGTTCCACGACCTGTCGTGCGACTTCAAATTCGTTACCCGTTCGACCATCCAGACCCGCGAAACGATCAACCACAACGGTAAAGACTATCCGCTGATCAAGATCGAGGTTTCGGCTGAATCGCACCCGTTCTACACCGGCAAGCACAAAATCGTCGACACCGCTGGCCGCGTTGAGAAATTCCGCCAGAAGTTCGGCGCCGTGGGTTCGAAGACCCAAATCGCACAAGGCTGATTTTCGCCGCGATCATGAAAAAAGCAGCCTCTGGCTGCTTTTTTTGTTTGTCGCCCCCGCCGCCAGCCGGTTTTCCTTCATACTCCCGTTCACCTCTCACTTGCATACCGATCGATGAAGCCAGTCCGTCTTCCCGCCGCCGCTACCCTGGCACTGCCGCGCTGGGCCTTGTTTGCCCTGGGCCTGCTGTACATCCTGCCTGGCCTGATCGGCCGCGATCCGTGGAAGAACGACGACGCCGCCAGCTTCGGCATCATGTGGACGATGGCGCACGGCAGCTGGCAGGACTGGCTGTGGCCGAATATCGCCGGCCTGTCGATGCCGGACGAAGGCCCGCTGGCGTTCTGGCTGGGCGCGCTCGGCATCAAGCTGTTCGGCTGGCTGATCGGCGATGTGCCGGCGGCCCGCGTCGGCACCGTCGGCGTGTTCCTGCTGGGCGTGCTGTCGCTGTGGTACGCCACCTTTAATCTGGGACGCCGCCAGGATGCGCAACCGCTGCGCCTGGCCTTCGGCGGCCAGCCCGAACCGGACGACTTCGGCCGCACGCTGGCCGACGCCGCCGTGCTGCTCTACCTCGGCTGCCTGGGCTTGCTGCTGCACAGCCACGAGACCACCTCGGAAGCGCTGCAAGTGTCGCTGGTGGCGCTGCTGCTGTACCGCACCGTGCGCTACGTGGAAGGCCCGTCGCTGCGCAACGCCGCCCTCAGCGGCCTGGCGGTCGGCCTGCTGACGCTGACGCGCGGCTGGGTCACGCCGGTATTCCTCATGCTGGCCCTGTTCGCCTGCACCCGTTTCCTCGACCAGCCCGCCATCCGCGCGATGCGCGACCTGGGCGCCACCATCGCCGTCGGCGGCGCCGTGGCCGCGCTGTGGCTGCTGCCGGCGCAATTGCTGCAACCGTATCACCAACTGCCGCTGAACGCCTGGCTGGCCTGGAACCTCGACCTGTTCGGCCTGCCGAGCGCGCTGTCGCTCAAATTCTTCTTCCGCGTCGGCGTCTGGTTCTTCTGGCCGGCGTGGCCGTTTGCCGGCTGGGCCGTGTGGGCCTGGCGCCGCCAGCGCCGCGCGCTGCACATCGTCGTGCCGCTGGCCTTCGTCACCATGGGCGCGCTGCTGACGCTGTTCAACGACCAGCCCGAGCAAGGACAACTGCTGGTGCTGCTGCCGCCGCTGGCCATCATGGCCGCCTTCGGCCTGCTGACCATGAAGCGCGGCGCCATCAACGCCATCGACTGGTTCTCGGTGATGGCGCTGACCTTGTGCGCGGCCGTGATCTGGGTGTTCTGGTTCGCCAAGCTGACCGGCTGGCCGGCCAAGGCCGCCAAGAACGCGCTCAAGCTGGTGCCGGGCTTCCATCCCGAGCTGGGCTGGATCGCGCTGCTGGTGGCGCTGGCCGCCACCGCCGGCTGGTTCGTGCTGGTGCACTGGCGCATCTCGCGCCAGCCGGCCGTGCTGTGGCGCGCGGTGGTGCTGTCGTCCGGCGGCCTGATCCTGATCTGGATCCTGTTGATGACCTTGTTCCTGCCCGACGTCAATTACAGCAAGAGCTACGCCAGCGTGGCGCACCAGATCGCCGACAAGCTGCCGCCGAATACGCGCTGTATCGAATCCAACGTCGGCCCGGCGCAGCGCGCCTCGTTCGCCTACTACGCCCAGCTGCCGTTCGCCGGCGTCGAAGGCGATGCCTGCGACATGCTGCTGCTGCAAGACAGCATCAAGCTGCGCGACGAGCGCGAGATTCCGGCGCGCTATCGCGACAAGCAATGGCGCCTGCTGTGGGAAGGCCGCCGTCCGGCAGACCGGGACGAGCGCTTCCGCCTGTACCGCCGCGCGGACTAGAACAATACAAAAGGATGGGGTCGGCCGACGAGGCCGGATGGGCGCTAGCCCTCAGTGCCGGACGGGCACCGGGGCTGGCCCGGGGAAGTGCTGCATCAACGCTTGGCCATGACGATGGTGTCGCCCACGGCTTGGGCCAATGGCAGGCGGCCGAAGTTGGCCACGCCGACCGTTTCCGCATCGTCGCTGAAATCAAAGCGGGTGCCGGAATCGGTGACGAAGCGGTCCTTGGCGATCGGGAAGATCTCGACGCGATGGCCGCTGTCGACCTGGGCGTAGAAGCGGGTCTGGCGCTGGCTGAATTTCAGCACCTGGCCGTTGGTCAAGGAATACGCCTGGATGTATTCGGCAAAGTCGCCCTGATTGATGTGGATGCGGCCGTGTCCGCCTTTGATCTGCACGCTGGTGTCCTCGGCGTGGGCGGCTGGAATGGTGGCGAAAGCAAGGGCGGCGACGACGCCGAAGAGTGCGGTTTTCATGGTGTGCTCCGTGAGGTGATTGCGTTGTAAAGACTGCCGGGGAGCCACCGCTGTTTCTTGAATCAGCGGTAGACATGTACAGATTAGCAAAGCGCGCCGCGCAACATCCGGCGCATGCGACGGGCGGTTAATCCGCAGCCGCAAATGGTAAAAAATCGCGATCAACGGCAGGCGCGCCGCCGTTGTTGCGGCATCTGCCTTTTTTTTCAGCACACCCGATACAAAACGCCCCAGTCCCGCTATAGTGCCGGTATGCCGTGTTGCCACACGGCATGTGTTTTTCACTATATTTGAAGGCAACACCCCGGCAGCGCCCCACCTCGCGCGCCGGCCATAGCGGCCTCGGCTGCTGCGCCCCGCCCCTGCGCATCAGCCCGACATCAGCCGCACAGTCCTCTGGTCTGGATCGCGTCTATGTTTAATCTGTACAAACTTCACTCCGCCCTGCGCAACAATTACGTGCGCGCCGGGCTGGCCCTGCTGGTTGCCGTCGTCGTCGTGCTGCTCGGCTGGCGCGCCGACGTGCCGCAAGACCAGCACCCGATGCTGCGCTCGCAGGACATCTCGCAGATCACCGCGCTGGCGGCCGAGCGCGAGCGGCTGGAATACCTGATGGTGGCGGCGCCGCTGTCGGACGCGCCGCGCTATGTGTTCAAGCTGCGCGACGATCCGCTGCTGTACGTGGTCAAGGTGCCGGCCAGCACGCACCAGAGCCTGGAGCGCGAGATCCTGCTGCGGCATAACATCCCCTACGCCATCGCCCGCGACGATTACCTGGCGTCGCACCGCGCGGTGCTGCAGGACGAGGAAGACAGCAAGCTGGCGCGGGTGGGCGTGTTCCTGCGGCGCCACGCGGTCGACCTGCTGCTGGTGGGGCTGGCGCTGTTCGTGCTGCGCCACGGCCTGCCCGGCACGGGCGTGTCGGCCCGGGTACTGACGCCGGACCAGCTGAGCGGCAGCATGGACGACCTGATCGGCATGGAAGACATCAAGCAGGAAGTGCTGCACCTGGAGGACATGATACGGAACCGCGCGGTCTACCGCGAACACGATATCGACAAGCCCTTCAACGTCATGCTGACCGGGCCGGCGGGCACCGGCAAGACCAAGCTGGCCGGCTACCTGGCCAAGCGCCTCAACGTGCCGCTGATCCAGGCGTCGGCCTCGGCGCTGGAGTCCGGCTACATCGGCGGCGGCTCCAAGGCGCTGCATGCGTTACACCGCAAGGCTTGCGCGCGCGGCAGCTGTATCATTTTCCTCGACGAAGCCCAGAGCCTGTTCATGCCGCGCGGCCGCGGCGACAAGAAATGGGAAGACGACACCGCCAACACCCTGCTGGGCTTGCTGGACGGCGTGCGCAGCGACCAGGGCGCGGGCGTGATCTGGGTGGTGGCCTCCAACTTCGACGACGCCTCGTCGCAGATGGACGAGGCCATGCTGCGCCGCTTCTCGGTCAAGATCAATTTCCGGCTGCCGAACAAGAGCGAGCGGCGCGAACTGCTGCGCGCCTTCCTGGCGCGCAAGGCCGACGGCTGCGTGGCCTGGGACCAGCTCAACCTCGACCAGGTGGCCGAGATCACCGCCAACCTCAGCCCCGCGCTGCTGCAGACGGTGGTCGAGCGCGCCAGCATGATCGCCATCCAGGAACAGGCGGTGATCGATACCGGACTGATGTTCCGCGCCTTCGAGCGCGCCACCATCGGCCTGACCGACCGCGCCACCACCGCCGAGAAGACGCGCCAGCGCGAGCGCGTGGCGCTGCACGAGCTGGGCCACTTCTTCATGCAGATCGACCCGTGGCTGCGCCAGGGCATGACGCTGGAGCAGGTCAAGCAACGCTCGCCGCTGCTCAAGATCAGCACCGAGTCGGTGTCCAAGCTGGGCGCGCTGGGCTATGTGCTGTCGGCCTCGGACGACGTGGCGCTGCGCACGCTGGAAGAGCTGGAGCGCGACGTGATCCAGCTGTACGGCGGCGTGGCGGCGGAGGAATTGTTCTACGGCGCGCGCGGCATCTCGGTCGGCAGCCAGAACGATATTCAGAAAGCCACCTCGATGCTGGACATGATGGTCAACCAGCTGTCGATGTATTCGCGCTCCAAGCTGGACTACAGCCAGTTCAAGAACAAGGAAAACGACCTCGACCAGGTGCAAGCCAAGGCCGACGAGCTCTACACCTACACGCTGCAGGCGATCGCCGACTACCGCGTGCAGATCGGCGAGTTGAAGGAAGTGCTGATGGACCAGTATGTGCTGTCGAAGGACGCGATCTTCGCGCTGCTGGAGCAGCAGCAGCTGGGGGGCGCCGCACCGGCTTGATTGTCAGTTACAAATCTTTTTCGATAAAGATTGCGATATAGTTATCGCTCTATATACTTGCGCCTACACAATTAAAGCGCGAGGCATCGATGTCACAACCGAACTATTCCAGCGTGGAAGGTTATACCGGCGAACAGTTCTTCACCTTGCATTTCGATGCCCCGCTGGACGGCGCCAATCCGCCGCAGCTCAGCGCCTTCCGCAACGTCGCGGTCAGCGGCTCCCCCGTCACCGTCAGCGGCGTGGAGGTGGACGGCGCCGCACAAACCGTGACGCTCTTCTTCACCGGCGCGGTACTCAACGACAACGACTACGTCGAGTTCTCCTATGCCGACCCCACCGCCGGCAACGATGTCCGGGCCATCCAGGGAACGGACGGCGCCGACGCGAACAGCATCAATGGCGGCAACTTTACCGTGCTCGGCGCGCGCCTGGGGCCGTCCATGCCGTCGACGCCGGCACTGTCCGGCGGCAGCGACAGCGGCACGCCCGGCGACCGCATCACCAACGACAACACGCCGACGCTGACCGGCGTGGCCGACGCCTGCAACACCGTCAAGCTGTACGACAGCGACGGCACCACGCTGCTGGGCACCACCACCGCCGACGGCGCCGGCAACTGGAGCATCACTGCCAGCAGGCTGTCCGACGCCGTCCATACGCTGAGGGTGACCCAGACCGCCGGCCAGACCACCTCGCCGAAGAGCATCGGATTGGCGCTGACCATCGACACCGCCGTCGCCGCGCCGACCTCGGTGGCGCTGTCCCACGCCAGCGACAGCGGCACCTTGGGCGACGGCATTTCCAACGCCGGCATGCCGGTCTTCACCGGCCACAGTGAAGCGAACGCGACTGTGCGGCTGTACGACACCGGCGGCTCGACACTGCGGGGCACGGCCTTCGCCGACAGTTTCGGCAACTGGAGTCTCGTCAGTAATCCGCTGACCTCCGGCGCGCACACCTTGACGTTCAAGCAGAGCGACGTGGCCGGCAATGTCTCGGCCGCTTCAAGCAGCTTCACCTATTTCCTCGACACGATGGGGCCCAGGGACCTCGCGCTGAGCGCGACCCGGGTGGCGCAATCGACCGCCGTCACCGGCGCCACCGTGGCCACGCTGTTGGCCAGCGACGAACACACCATCACCTACAGCTTCGCCTCCGTCAGCGGCGCCGGCGGCGACAACGGCAAGTTCACCATAGTCGGCAACGCGCTGGTGGCGGCGCAGGACCTGGTCGCCAATACCAGCTATTCCCTGTATGTGCAGGCCACCGACGTGGCCGACAACTCGACGTTCCAGATCTTCAGCATCGACGTGGTCGACGCCCCCGTCGCGCTGTCCATCGTGCGCGCCGCCGCGGCCTCCACCACCGTGGCCGCGGCCGCCACTTCGGTCGTCTACACGGTCACCTTCAGCTAGGCCGTGAACGCGGTCGACAGCGCCGACTTCGCGCTGACCGCCACCGGCAACGCCACCGGCACCATCTCGGGCGTCACCGGCAACGGCGACACCTACAGCGTCACCGTCAGCGGCCTGGGCGGCGACGGCACCCTGCGGCTGGACCTGAATCCCAGCGGCACCGGCATCTACAACAATTTCATGGTCGACATCATCGGCGGCTACGCGGGCGGCCAGCAGTACACGCTGGACCACACGGTCGCCGCGCCCTCCGCGCCGGCGATGACGGCCGGCACCGACAGCGGCATCTCCACCAGCGACGCCATCACCAGCAACGCCACGCCGGTGTTCACCGGCACGGCCGAGGCCAACGCCACCGTCACGCTGTACGACAGCGGCGGCAGCGCGGTGCTGGGCAGCGCCGTCGCCGACGGCTCGGGCAACTGGAGCATCACCAGCAGCACGCTGGTGCAAGGCAGCCACACGCTGAGCGCCAGGCAGACCGACGTGGCCGGCAACGTCTCGGCCGCCAGCGGCGCGCGGACGGTGGTGATCGACACCGGCGCCAGCGCACCGGCCGCGCCCACGCTGGCGACGGCCAGCGACAGCGGCGCGCCGGGCGACGGCATCACCAACAGCGCCGCACCGACCATCAACGGCACGGCCGAGGCCAACGCCAGCGTCACGCTGTACGACACCGGCGGCAGCATCGTGCTGGGCACGGCCACCGCCGACGGCTCGGGCAACTGGAGCATCACCAGCAGCACGCTGGCGCAAGGCAGCCACACGCTGAGCGCCAGGCAGACCGATGTGGCCGGCAACGTCTCGGCCGCCGGCGCCACGCTGACGCTGACCATCGACACGGCGACGCCAGCCGCGCCCGGCGCGCCTGTGCTGGCCGCCGCCAGCGACAGCGGCACGCCGGGCGATCGCATCACCACCGTCGCCGCGCCGGTGCTCACCGGCACGGCCGAAGCCTACGCCACCGTCAAGCTGTACGACAGCAACGGCACCACCGTGCTGGGCACGGCCACCGCCAACGGCTCGGGCGACTGGAGCATCACCAGCAGCGCGCTGTCGGTCGGCACGCATACGCTGACGGCCACGCAGACCGACCGCGCCGGCAATGTCTCGGCGGCCGGCGCGTCGCTGGCCCTGACCATCGCAGCGCCGCCGCCACCGCCGCCGGCGGAACCACCAACCCCCATCATCGACGGCGTGCCGGTGACGCAGCAGACTGTCTTGCTGCCGGGCGGCGGCATCGGCACCCGGACCATCATCCCTATCATCACCGCGGACCGTCCCGACTCCAGCGGCGGCGCCGGCACCGCCGACATTCCGCTGGTGACCGCCGGCGGCGGCACCCTGCTGCTGGCGCAGATCGCGACCGGTTTCGGTCTGACCGCTGTCGGCGGCGACAGCCAGCCGGCCGGCAGCTCGGCCGACCACCTGAGCATGGCCCTGCTGGCGGCGGCGCCGGACCATTCCAGCGGCGACCAGAACCACCTGGCCGGCAACGGCGCGAACTTCATCAAGCAGCTGGCCGCCACCGTGCCGCTGCTGGTCGAAACCATCACGCTGAGCAGCGGCGCGACCGCGCCCACCGCGCCGCTGACGCTGACCGGCACCCCGGCCCAGCACACGGCGCTGGTCATCGACGCCTCCCATGTTCCCGCCGGCAGCCAGCTGGTGCTCAATGCGGTGGACTTCGCCGCCATCATCGGCGCGGCCAACGTGACGGGCAACACCGCCGGCCAGACCCTGATCGGGGACGCCGCCAGCCAGCGCTTCACCGTGTCCTCCGGCAGCGGCGGCGCGGTGTTCGCGGGCGGCGGCAGCGATACGCTGTCGTTCACGCTGCCGAACGCGCAGGGCGCGACCCACGGCGACCCGCGCGCGGCCGCCGCCGCGCCCGGCACCACCATCCTGCATGGCGGCCTGGGCGCCGATACCGCGGTGTTCAGCGGCGCCAGCACGGACTACACCATCGAGCGCCACCAGGGCTATGTCACGGTCACGGCCAAGGCGCAGCCGCAGCAGCACGCGCTGGTCATCAACGTCGAGAGCCTGAAATTTTCCGACGCCACGCTGGCGCTGGACAACCGCGACGCCCTGAGCGCGATCGCCGGCCTGTACAGGGACGCGCTGGGCCGCCAGGCCGACTACCTGGGCTTCGACTACTGGGGACGGGCGGAACAGAACGGCATCAGCCTGGGCCGCATCGCGCTCGACATCATCAGCTCGCCGGCGTCGCAGCAACTCCACCCCATCGTGTTCAACGGCGACAGCACACATGACATCGAGCTACTGTATCTGGGCATCTTCAGCCGCCACAGCGACGCCGACGGCATGGCGTTCTGGGTCAAGGCCCTGGCCAACGGCTTTTCGCTGGAACACATCGCCAACAATTTCATGCACTCGCAGGAGATGGAGCTGCACAAGATCGGCGCGCCGAACTGGGACTTCCTGATCGCGGCCTAGGCCGGCGTCAGACTTTCATCGGCAGGATCACCATCTGCAAGCCTTCCAGGTGCAGGCGGCGCTGGGCGGCCAGCGCCGCCTGGTTGTGCAGCAGGCGCGTGAACCAGTTATCGGATGAGAAGATCAGCTTGCTGGTGAAGAAGATCGCGTGCGGGAACTCCTGGCTGATCTCCTCGCACATGCGGGTGACTTCGTCCACCGCGTCGGTGCCGAAGCCCAGATAGGACGAGGCCGCCATGCCGTGGCTGTGGCAGAAGTCGACAAAGAATTCCAGCGTCTCGGCCGCCTCTTCGCGCATCTGCTCCAGCGCGCCCTCGCCGCCGTAGGCGTGCGAATCGACCGTGCGCGCATTGACGAACAAGAAGTTCTTGAAGTGGTGGGGGAACATGCGCTGCACCCACAGCAGCGCATGCAGGCCGCCGCCGCGCGAGGTGCCGACGATGAACACGGCGGTCTGGTCTTCCGGATTGGGCTCGACCGCCTGCGTGTTGGGGCCGAAGGGCTGGCTGGCGAACACCTCGTCGACCGAATGGATGGCTTGCTTGGTGGCGCGGTAGTGCTTGCGTATCATCACGCACAGGCTGGCGATGGCGGCGATAATCAGCGCCGTCACCCAGCCGCCCTCGGTGAAACGCTCGACCAGCAGGATGGCCAGGATGCCGGCGCAGATGACGAAGCCGGTGGCCGACAGCAGCAGGCGGCGTTTCCAGTAGGTGCCGGGCCGGCGGTTGCGCGACCAGTACAGCACCAGGCCGAACAGCGAGATGGCGAAGGTCAGGAACACCGAAATCGAATACAGCACCACCAGCAGCGTCACGCTGCCGCCGGTCCACCACAGGATGGCCAGCGCGGCGATGCCCATCACCAGGATACCGTTCTGCGTCACCAGCCGGGTCGACAGGTAGCGGAATTTGTGCGGCACCCACGAATCGGACGCCATGTTCGACAGCACCGACGGCCCGCCCAGGAAGCCGGTGTTGGCCGCCACGAACAGCAGCCCGGCCTCGAACGCCAGCACGATCACCAGCAGCAGCTGGTTGAGCGTCTCGCCGCCCAGGCCCATGCTGGCGATGATGGTCTTGAAAGTGGACGCGTTGAGCGTTTCGCCCGGCACCGGATGGGCGTCCCACAGCAGGTACAGCAGGATGATGCCGCCGGCCGTGAACGCCAGCGACAGCGCCATGTACAACATCGTCACCTTGCCGGTGCGCACGCGCGGCTCGGCCAGCAGGTTGACGTTGTTCGATACCGCCTCCAGCCCGGTGTAGGTGCCGCCGCCCTGAGAATAGGCCAGCAGCAGCATGCCGGCCACGCCGGTCCAGCCGATCTCGCTGGCCAGCTTGCCGGTGTCGGCCATCGTGGTCGGCACCAGTTCCGGCAGGTGCGAGGCGTGGGCGAAAATGCCGTAAACGATTAATACCAAATGCGTGGCGACGAAGCCGAGGAAGATCGGCAGCAGGATCTGGATCGCTTCCTTCAGGCCGCGCAGGTTCATCACGATCAGCAGGCCGATGAAGAACACCTCGGCCCACAGCTTGTAGGGCTGGAAGCCCAGCGGCAGGAAGGAAGCCAGCGCGTCGACGCCGGAGGCGATCGAGATGGCGATGGTCAGCACATAGTCGAGGATCAGCGCGCAGCCGGAGATCAGGCCCATGTACGGCCCCACCAGCTTGGTCGCGACGCGGTAGCCGCCACCGCCGGTGGGGAACAGTTCGATCACCTGGTTGTAGGCCAGCGCGATGATGAACACGGTGACGGCGGTGGCGATCGCCATGTACAGGCCGAGGTGGGTGTGGCTGCCCAGCGCGCGGAAGGTTTCCTCGGGGCCGTAGGCGGAGGAGGACAGGCCGTCGGCGCCCAGACCGACCCAGGCCAGGAAGGCCACCAGCGCCATCGAGTGGCGGGTTTCGCTCTTCATCGGGTCGAGCGCCTTGCCCAGGATTATTTCGCGGATCTTGTTATTTTTCATGCGACAGCTGCCGGCGGGGGCCGGCGGAAGCGGAAGGTAGGCGTGATGATACCCGCTTCGGCGGCGGATAAATACTTGTATAAATATAAAATTTCCGCGTCATGGCTTGCGGCATGGGGGTAAATCAGTGATAATGCGGGTCGCGTTGCCGGGATGGCGGAATAGGTAGACGCACGGGACTCAAAATCCCGCGCCGCAAGGCGTGCCGGTTCGATTCCGGCTCCCGGCACCAACTGTTACTTACAATGTAACTCAGACTCGCTCAGAACCCGCCCATCTCCCTATGACGGCGGGTTTTTTTATTGGCTCAGCCTGTCGCTGGAAAAATCCCACACACTTTGATTTTTGACGGTATTTTTTACCGTAGTTTTGTTAGTCTGAATCCGTATACCGTCACCAAGCGAGGTGAACATGGCTCTGACAGACACATTCGTCAAAAAGGTCAAACCGCTCAAGGAGGGCGGCGACAAGTACAGTGACGGGGACGGCATGTACCTTCTCGTTACAACGGCGGGCAAGTATTGGCGGCTCGACTACCGATATCTCGGCAAACGCAAAACGCTGGCACTCGGCGTTTATCCATCTACCTCTCTCGCCAAGGCCAGGCTTAAACGTGCCGACGCCAAAATCCAGCTGGCAGATGGGATTGACCCGGGACTCGCCAAGCGAGAAGACAAGCTCCGGCGCAGCGAGATCGCCAATCAGACATTCGAGGCGGTCGCGCTCAGCTGGTTAAGCAAGACGGAGGCCGAGCGTGCGGCCACCACGCAGGAGAAAGTCATCGGGTGGCTGCGAAAGGACCTGTTCCCTTATATCGGCGCCCTGCCGATCTCCACCATCAAACCGCGTGACGTTCTGATCACCGTGCAACGGATGGAAGCACGCGGCGCCGTCGAATCCGCCCATAGGGTTCGGCAAGTATGTGGGCAGGTGTTCCGTTTCGCAGTGGCGAGCGGACTGATCGAGCGTGACATCACAGCCGATCTCAAAGGCGCCCTAGCCTCGCCGAAGAAAACCCACTATGCGGCCATTACCGATCCAAAACGCGTCGGAGCACTCATGCGCTCGATCTATGGTTATCAGGGGCATCCGTATGCCATCGCAGCGCTGAAGCTCTCCGCGCTGCTTTTCGTGCGTCCAGGGGAGCTTCGCGCCGCCGAATGGACCGAGATCGATTTTGATGCTGCGGAATGGCGAATACCCGGGGTGAAAATGAAGATGAAGGTTGACCACATTGTCCCGCTGTCCACGCAAGCCTTGGACATCCTCAAAAAATTGGAGCCGATGACGGGGCATGCCACCTACGTGCTGCCCAGTATCCGCAGCGATGACCGGTGCATGAGCGAGAACACCGTCAGCGCGGCGCTACGGAGCATGGGTTACACTAAGGACGAGATGACGGCCCACGGATTCCGGGCGATGGCGCGGACTATTTTGGATGAGGTGCTGGGCGAGCGCGTCGATCTCCTTGAACACCAGTTGGCCCACGCGGTCATTGATCCAAACGGCCGCGCTTACAACCGTACAGCCCACCTGCCTGCACGCAAACAGTTGATGCAGCGATGGGCCAATTATCTTGACGAGATTCGGAAGGCCTACGCCCGCTAATAATTTGTCAGTGCGCGCACTTCTCGGCTAATCATTTTTCTGTGATTGCTGATAGACTTCCTTCGCTAATCGTGAATCGGCGATAGAACAGGGTGGACGTCGTGCATGCTTCACCTTGGTAAATTACTTGGTCGCGAGTATGATACTGGGCAACTGTCGCATAACGTACGACTTGGGTGCACCAAAGGTTTTTCTGGGATGCGCTTCAGTTCTCCGATTCAAGGGCGATACCAATTGGGCTCATTAAATGCTTAGAAAAATTGAGATTGGACACTTCAAGTCAATATTAGATCAGAAGATTGAATTTGGTCGCGTCAATATTTTTATTGGCTGTAACGGCGCTGGAAAAAGCAATATCCTCGAAGCTATTGGCATGTTTTCAGCAGCGACGACAGGTGATATTCAGTACGAAAAATTGACAGCGCGCGGGGTAAGGCTCTCGTCTCCCGAAGTATTCAAAAGCGCACTTAAATCGCAGGGCAAGCGAAAGCCTACTTTTTCCCTTGCAGGGACGTTCGATCAATTAAAGTACTCGGCGAGTATCCGTGCTCGTAGTGGGACCTCCAATTCGTCTCCATTTGACTTTCAATCTGAGAAATTCACGGAACTTGGAAAGAAGTTAAAAGGTCGCAGCCCGAATAGTCGAGTTACCGATGAATTGCCTCCACCAGAGATGAGTGTAATTTCTTATCTCGAAGCGTTAGGAAAATTGAGCGATAGCCAGAAAGATTCAATTAAAAGTATTCGTGATTTCGCGATTTTTGCACCATCCACGCCTATTTTACGGGGTGTATCGCCAGACGAAAGCAAGAGAAGTCCGCTGGGCTTGTATGGCGGTGGTCTTGAGCAAGGATTTTCGAATTTACTTCGACCGCCGGCGAGGGACGCGGCAGTTGAGTTTTTTAAAATGTTTGATTGGATTCAGTCAATTGGCGTTCGATCACCAAATAAAAAAATTCAATCAAGTCATATTCATACCCCCAATAAAGTTGTCACTTTCACTGACAAATTTATGAGTAGTGAATTTGATAAATTGTATGCATATGACGTTAGTGAAGGTGCTTTATATGTATTCTTCGTGTTACTGTTGTTAACATTGAAGGATTCTCCAAGTATTTTTGCACTCGATAATGTCGACAGCGCATTAAATCCTGGAATGGTTAGAACTCTGGTTGCGAAGATTGTTAAATATACTCAGGAGAACAATCGCCAAATCTTTATGACGACTCATAATCCTACTGCGTTGGATGCAATTGACCTCTTTGATGATGAACAACGAGTTTTTGTCGTCAAACGTGCAGATAGATCAGGAGCTACTATAGTTGAGCGGATTGCACCTCCGGAAAATATGACTAAGGAAGAATGGGTAGATCAATATTCGGGTATGCGCTTATCCAATCTTTGGCTGGAGGGTATAATACCCGGTGCCTTGCCACCATCTGATTTCTGACAGCGATGACAAAGAAATATCTTCTTGTTTGTGAAGGCCCGACTGATATTGTTATTCTCAATAAGATCGCAGAACATTTAGGCGGAAAGATTGTTGAAATCTCCCCTGCAAAGGATGCGACGTCGAATACATATCCTCCACAAGGTTGGACTGAGGTGAAAAATTGGTGCATGCGCCACGGCAAATTGAAAACAAAGGGTAATCCCCTTGAATTTTATATGCGCATGCACAAAGCTGATGGTCTTATCATTCAAATAGATACGGACATTGCGAATTTTATTAAATTTGAGGGCCAGGGCGGTGTCCCTGGCGATAAGGCTTGGTGCAGTAATGCCATTGATCAATGGCTTGGAACCAATTCAGGGTTAGCGACTACTCATTATATTTTGACGACACAGTCAACTGAGATTTGGATCGTAGCTACATATTCAAACACAAGACTAGGTTTACCCGCGAATTCCCTTAAAGATTATGAAACAATCGCAGATCCGCAGTTGCAACTAGTACAACTAGGTTATGCCGTTGAAAAAGGTGTATTGAAAAAATCAGAGAAACAATACCGGATGCCAAAATATGCTCCAAGAATTATTGAACATTTGAGTAAGGCAAAATATCGCTCGATGGAGCTAAAAAAATTTATCGATCTATTCTAGTGACATACCCTGTCTCGGAGGGAATAAGTTCGATGGTGTTGTGCATGATATGCTCGAACGTAGCCTTCGCGACAACGGTACCTATTGTCAATTTCAGCAAATGACGACCGTCTGATCGGGACGAAAGCCACCGGTCGCCTGAACTGAGAGAGTTAAAATTTGATTAAAACCTGTATTTCTCTAGCGTTGAGGACCGAGTGACCGATTACGTTGCCGGTCACGATTGGTCTCTAAAGCCTTGTTGTCATCCGGCTGCAAGCGCGTGAGGTAAGTTGCCGCCGATGGCGCAAGCCGGCCACCGCATTCCTCCACCAGTACGTATGGATGCTGTTCACGTCGCCTCTGCACCTGTTGGTTTGTGAATCCCGCCAATCGACCATCGGTGCGACTAATGGCTTTCGCGCCGTGTCGTCCCAGGCCTTGCGCCAGCCCTTCCGCCGCTCGGCCGCGTAAAGGCGCGTCCAGAGGGCGCTGGGATAACTTCACCCACGCCTGGTACTCGTCCCGGCCAGTCTCCACAACTGTGGCAGGGGCGAAACCCCGTTCACGCAGTGTCCGCAAGTCATCCTTTTTCAATCCCCCCAAGAGCACAAGCCCATGCTCGCCGTCGGGCCGTATCCAGACATCGTATCCTCGTGCGTTCATGCGCTTGAGCCATGCCACGCTCTTGATCACTTCCGCCTTGCGCCAGCGCCGTTCCTCTTGCTTGCCCTGCTTTGCGTCCACCAGCGTCACCACGAAATGATCAACGCCCATCGCCGTTATTTGCCTTTGCGCGGCTTCAGCGCTGCGATCTCGGGCCGCAGCAGTTCTGCGACCACCTTCGCGTCCAGCGTGTTCTGGACCGTCGGCGCTGGCGCCAGCCAAAGCCAGAATACGCTCACGAGCAGCCCTGTCACCATTCCCGTCAACAGCGCTATCAGGTAATGACTCACTTCCATCCGCCGCCCCGCCTGGTCCAGTCGTTCGGCTGCCTTCTCGGCCGCTACCGTCGCGTTGCGCCACGACATGATCGCCATCTCGACCTGCGTCCGGAATTGCTCGCCCTGCGCCCGGCTGTGCTGCCCGATCTGCTCCAGGCTCACCCTCGTCTCGTCCGTCAACGCCGCCATCGCCTGTGCGAGCGGCTCCAACAGCGTCGCCAGTTCTTCCGCGCTGGTCAGCTTCGCCTGACGCAAGCTCTCGATTTGTTGGTTCAGCGCTTCCACCCGCGCCGCGTTCGAGGCAGCGGCCAACTGCCGCACCGTCTCGCTCTTTGTCATAGCTCACCCCGCGTTTCGCCAGCCCCATCGGGCTGTAGCCCTTCCCCAGGTCGCTGCCCTTCATCATCACGCCGTCCAGCCGGTACGACAGACCCGACATCTTGCGGCCCTCCAGCTGCGTGACTGGCACCAGCTCGACGCCAACCGCCGCCAGGCGCTCGGCGTATTCACTGAAGCTGTGGCAATGGGCGGCCGCGCCATCGCACAGCTGCTGCAAGCGCTGGCGCGTCGATGGCACGCCGGTGCGCAAGCCTTCCTCGATCTCGCCCTTGGTCAACGCGTGGCGCTGGGCTGCAACTGACGGCGTCACGCGCTGCAAATCGAATTCGCGCTCGATGGCGCGCATCAGCGTCTCCTGGCGGCGGTAGTCATGGCTGTCGGATGTGACACCGCCATCAAAGCGGACGCGGTTCACCAGCAGGTGAATATGCTCGTGCTCAGTGTCCATGTGGCGCGTCACAAGGTACTGATTGTTCTCCAGCCCCATGCCGTGCAGGTAGCGCTGCGCCACCTGCTGCCACTGCTCATCGCTCAGATGCTCGCCCGGTGCCGCCGACAGCGACACATGCAGCACCGCCTTGCCCAGCTTGGGCCGCAGCTTGCGGACCTCGCCGAGTTCCTTCGCCAGTTCTCGCGCTGTCGTGCCGCTCATATTGGTGTCGATCACGCGGCCCTGCTCTTTGTTCAAGTCGTAATCGAGAGCGCCACGAAAGCCTCGCCCTTTGACAGCCTTAGCGATCATCGTCGACTACCTCCACGCCGAGCAAGGCCTGGCGCAAGCGCCGCGTCTCCGTCAGCAAGCGCGCCAGCAAGGCATCGGCCACCGTCACCTTGCGCCCCTCATTGGCCAGGCGCGTGAGCTGGTTCAGGTTCGCGGCCAAGCGCGCCAGTTCGACGTACTGTTCTCGATTGATCGCCGCTACGGGAGGAGATGGCAAACGCCTGGATAGCGCGGCGGCCCGCAGCCATTGGGCCGGTTTCATGTGCATGGCGGCGGACCGTTCGCACAGCGTGATGTATTCGCTGGCAGAGACGCGCACGCCGATGACGGCGGTGCGGACAGCGGCAGGGTCGCCTTTGCGGCGGCCGCCTTTGGACTTGCGGGGAGTGAGATCGGTATTCATCACGCGACCTGGCCGGCTTTGGTGAGCGGAGCGAATGCAGTCAGACGAGCGTAGCGAGAGCAGCCCCGCAGGGCAAGCCACGTTTGAGTGAAACGAAAACATGGCTTGCTCCTAGCCCGACGGCACTTCGTCTACCACTGTAGCCGGACTGTGCCGATACACGATGAGCCGTATCAAGCGGCGTCGATTATTTAGGCGAAGCAAGCCGACTGCGGTCACTGGCGCCGACACGGCAGCCTTGCCGCATTCAATACTAGCCAGAGGCGCGCCGACCGCAGCCGCGAACGAGACGCCATGTTGGCTTGGATGCTCAGCCCGGTGCCTGGCCAGATGTCTTTCACCTGTCGGCATATCTCATGCGCCGGCGCCTGGAATTACCGACTTCAGCAGCACAACGATCTGATACGTGAAAAATGACGCATAGCTACTTTACCTATGAGTGTACTGCGTTGCCTCAATCCTTCGCCAACTAAGCAGATCAAAATGGCAAGGTCAGCCACAGTCAACTTAACTTTCCCGGAGCCAAAATGAAAAATCCTCCGAACCACAATCCAGCCCAACTCAAGCCAGAACGAATACCGATGTTGTACAAGATCACCAGCGTCATGGCCCTGCTGGAAATTTCCCACGCGACGGTCTACCGGATGGTAGCGAACGGCGAGCTAGACTTAATCAAGCTTAGCTCCAGGGCAAGCAGAATCACCTCCGCCAGCGTCGCGCGGGTGCTTGCGAATCGATCAGGCAAGGACTAAAATCTTCAATGAAATCATTGGGTTCCTGCGAAAGGAACCGCGAACGCGAATTCAAGTGACGGTATTTTTGACGGTATTTTCCGCTCAGCCGTATAGACCGCCTTTAGTGGCGGCCTCGCTTTGAAGTCGAGGTTCCGGCTCCCGCACCACCCAACAGTGTTATCAAGTATCATCAAACTTCTAACCCGCATGCTGCGAAGCATAGCGGGTTTTTTGTTGCATCAACACATGATCGTCAGCGTGCTTGCCCGCTTGGGGTCTCCGCAGCCGGCATGCCAGCGCACCACCACCCCACCGTTGTTGTTTTTGTCCTAAATCATATAAATCATATGCAAAATTGTTTAAATTTTCATATTTTTATTGTGCTTATGTTATCTTTGAATCATGCAAGCTCATCTGTAAAAGATTGCATGGCCCGGCGTGGCGGGGGCTTCGCCGGATTTCATTAGATTGCTTGATGGAGGTGTAGAAATGGCTGTTTCGTTTAAATCTGCTGTGATTTCCTCGCTGTTCCTGGCATCCGTTTTGAGCGCAGGCGCCGCTTCGGCCAACGCGCTCACCGAGAATTTCGACGGCGGCGTGCCTGCCGGCTGGACGGTGGTCAATAACAGCGATCCGCTGGGTTCGACCGATTGGTTCCAGGGTAATCCGGCCGTATTCGGTTCGTACCAGGGGGCAGCCAATTCCTACATCGGCGCCAACTTCAACAACGGTGCCGGCGTGGCCACCATCAGCAACTGGCTGATCCTGCCAACCTCGACCTACCACAACGGCGACACCCTGTCGTTCTACACCCGCACCGTTGACGGTTCGTCCTGGCCTGACCGCCTGGAAGTACGCTTCAGCAACGTCGGCGGCACCAATGTCGGCAATACCGCCAGCAGCGTCGGTTCGTTCAGCAGCCTGCTGCTGTCGGTGAACGGCGGCCAGGACGTGGGCGGCTACCCTGAGGAATGGACCAAGTACAGCGTGACGCTGAGCGGCCTGTCCGGCGCCACCAGCGGCGCCTTCGCCTTCCACTACTCGGTGGAGGACGGCGGCCCGTTCGGTGACAATTCCAACTACATCGGCATCGACAGCCTGTCGGTCACAGCCGTGCCGGAACCTAGCACCTACCTGATGCTGGGCGCCGGCCTGGGCCTGGTTGGCCTGGCACGCAAACGCAAAGCCAAAGCTGAGCACGCCGCTTAAGCAACATCCTTGGCAAACGCCGGACAGTGCCGCACCTCGTGGTGCTGTCCGGTAAAATGGCGCGATGCCTTCCGCCAAACTCCCCATCTTCCCCGGACCACTGACCGCGCGCGGCGCCGTGCTCGCCGTGCTGATTTCCGACGCCGACCAGACCGGCGCCCCGCCGCTGCAAGGCCGCACCTCGCTGGCCGCCATCGTCAAGGCGCTCAAGCGCAAATACCATTGGCCGGTCGAGACCAGCAGCTTCCCATCCAACACCGGCGACGGCCGCGCCAGCTGGGCCACGGTCTACAGCCTGCCGCCGGCCGTCATCGCCCGGGCGCTGGACCAGGGCGGCGGCCGCGAATGGCTGGAGCGCCGCAACGCCGCCCGCGGCGCGCCGTAACATCTGCTTACGCCGGATACACTTTCTGCGTCACCGGCTTTGTTCTCCAGCCCGTTATATGGGCAAGCGCCACCGTGGCGCAATATTGGAGAATAAAAATGACGACCACTCAAACCACCCGCATCCACCCACTGATGGCCGTAGCCGCCGTATCCCTGACCCTGGTCAGCCTGGTCGGCGCCGCGTCGATCGCCGGCCTGCTGCCGAGCTCCCATGCCACCCCGGACAACACGCCGGTCGCCGCCAACGTCGCGCCGGCAACGACCCAGTCGATGAACGGCCAGCCGATGAATGGCCAGCCGCTGGCCGCCCAGACGCAGCAGGAAACCCGCCCGGCCGTGGTTGAACACCGCACCGTGGTGCACCACCGCGACGCCCCGGCCCGCAACGTCAGCCATAACGACTACAGCGCCCAAAACGCGCCGGTGGCGCAGGCTCCGGCCCCGGCCCCGGTCGCACAGAACAGCCCGCTCGGCATGGGCATAGGCGCGGTGGTCGGCGGCTTGATCGGCAACCAGGTCGGCGGCGGCAAAGGCAAGACCGCAGCCACCATCGCCGGTGTGGTCGGCGGCGCCTACGTCGGCAACGAGATCGCCAAGAAGAACTAAGCACCCCGCACGCAACAACGGCCCGGCCCCGCACAGGGGACCGGGCCGTTTTGTTTGCGCTGGCTCAATGCGGGTTTAGTTTCTCGGTGGAAAATATGACATAATACCTGCCGCCCTATCCCCCGAACGCAAGCTTATCGTTATGACCATACCCACCGACCAACTCGAAGCCCCGCTGCAATTCTGGGAGTCGCGCGTCAAGGCCAGCCGCTGGCTGATCGTCAAGACGCTGTCGCTGGGCGTGCTGGCGGCCATCTGCGGCGTGCTGGGCCAGGGTTGGCTGGAGGACGCCAGTCCGCTGTTCCCCATCATCAGCCAGAACTACGGCATCTGGCAGGCCGGCTACCTGCTGGCCCTGCTCGTGGTGTTCCTGATCTGGGCCGCCGCCATGCTGCAGAAATTCAGCCTGCTGCAGAACAGCAAGCAAGGCCGCGCCATGCAGCAGCGCGTGGACGAGCACAACGAGCGCATCGCCCAGAAAAAACTCGAAGCCAAGCTGCGCCGCGAACAGGCACAGCAGGAGCGCGAGGCCGCCCCATCCTTCTTCAAGACTTCCCCGCGCAGCACCAAGTTCGACTACTGATCTACTCGTAGCGCAGGCAATCGACCGGCAGCAGGCGCGACGCGCGACGCGCCGGATAGAAGCCGAAGAACACCCCCACCAGGCTGGAGAAGCCGCACGCCACCACCACCGCCTGCAGCGTGATGAACACGTCGAACTTGCCGGTCGAGGTGATGGCGGCCGCCGCCCCGGTGGCCAGCATGATGCCGAAGATGCCGCCCACCAGGCAGATCACCACCGCCTCCGTCAGGAACTGCAGCAGCACGTCGCGCGGCTTGGCGCCGATCGCCATGCGGATGCCGATCTCGCGGGTGCGCTCCGTCACCGACACCAGCATGATGTTCATGATGCCGATGCCGCCGACGATCAGCGAGATCGCGCCGATCAAGCCCAGCAGCGCGGCCAGGCCGGCGCTGATCTTCTGCGCGGTCTCGGCGAACGAGGCCAGGTTATCGATGCGGAAATCGTCCGGCTGCTCGAACTTGATGTGATGGCGGTCGCGCAGCGTTTCATTGATGTCCTGGATCGCATCCTGCAGATTGCCGCCGGACTTGCCCTGCGCCACCACGTAATGCACATTGCCGGGGAACGGCAGCCGCACCAGGTTGGCCGCCGAGGCCGTGATCGGCACCAGCACGTAGTCGGCCAGGTCGCCGCCATCGACCTGCTTGCCCTCGCCGTACAGCACGCCCACCACCTGGAAGGACACGTTCTCGATGCGGATGTACTTGCCCAGCGGGTCGACCTTGTAGAAGAACTGGTCGGCGATCTTCTTGCCGATCACCACCATGCGCGAGGCGGCGCGCACATCGGCGTCGCTGAAGGCGCTGCCCTTGTCGATCTTCCAGCCGCGGATCTTGAACATGGCCGGCGTCACGCCGTGCACCGTCTTCGACGCGTTCTCGTTGCCGACCGCCAGGTTGAAGCCGCCCTGCAGCACACCGGCCGCGCCGGCCAGCGACGGCAGCGCGTTGAGCGCCGCCGCATCGGCCATGGTCAGCGCCGGCGCCGCGCCGGTGCGCATGCGTTGCTGCTGCGCGCGGTCGCCGCCGGGCGAGACGAACAGCATGTTGGTGCCCAGCTGTTCCAGCTCCTTGGCGATGAAGCGCTTCATGCTGTCGCCGACAGCCAGCAGCAGCACCACCGAGGTGATGCCGATGATGATGCCCAGCATGGTCAGCAGCGTGCGCAGGCGGTTCGCCATCATCGAGCGAAACGCCTCTACCACTATCTGTAAAGGATTCATGATTGTTTTATATGGTTTATACGGTTAGCGCGTCATGGCTCTGCGACATCAGCCGCAGGCCCTCGGCGGCCGGGCCGTCGTACAGCACGTGGCCGTCCTTGAGGCGCATCAGCCGCTTGCTGTAGGCCGCGATGTCCGGTTCGTGCGTCACCAGCAAAATCGTGATGCCGCGTTCCTCGTTCAGTTGCTGGAACGAGCGCATGATTTCGATGCTGGTCTGCGTATCGAGGTTGCCGGTCGGCTCGTCGGCCAGGATCAGCGGCGGATCGCCCACCAGCGCGCGCGCGATCGCCACCCGCTGCTGCTGGCCGCCGGACAGCTGGTTGGGCGTGCGCTTGGCATAATCCTTCAGGCCCACGCGCTCCAGCTCCACCAGCGCCTTGGCGTGCGCCTTCGAGCGCGACACGCCGGCGTAGATCAGCGGCAGCGCCACGTTCTCCGCCACGCTCATGCGCTTGATCAGGTTAAAGCTCTGGAACACGAAACCGATGGTGCGGTTGCGGATGCTCGCCAGCTCGGCGCGCGACAGGGTCAGCGTGTCGACGCCGTTCAGGTGGTAGCTGCCGCCGGTGGCCTGGTCGAGACAGCCGAAGATATTCATCAGCGTCGACTTGCCCGAGCCGGACTGTCCCATCACCGCCAGGAAGTCGCCGCGCGGCACGGCCAGGTCGATACCGAACAAGACCTGGGTTTCGACGTTGCCGGAGAAATAGCTCTTGGTGACCTGGCGGATATCGATCAGCAGTTGCGGCGCCGTCGTCACAGATCACCCGGCTTTTCATTGATGGCGCGGGTGATGACCTTGTCGCCTTTTTTCAGCTCGCCGCCCACCACCTCGGTGTAGCGGAAGTTGGACAGGCCGATCTTGATATCCCTGGCCACCGGGTTGTTCTTGTCGTCCATGGTGTAGATCTTGAACGAGCGCGCCAGTTCGCTCTTGCTGCGGAAGGCGGCGTCATCCTCCTGCGGCGCTTCGACCACGGCCACGGCGGCGGCCGACGCGCTGGCGCTGCCGGCCTTGGCGGCGGCCGCCTTGTCCTTCTTGGCCTGCTTCTCGACTTCCTCGTCGCTGAGACGGAAGCGCAGCGCGGCGGTCGGGATGCGCAGCACCTGCTGGCGGTTGCCGACCAGCAGGCGCACCTGGGCCGTCATGCCCGGCTTGAGCAGCTCTTCCTTGTTGTCCACGTCCAGCACCACGTTGTAGGTGACGACGTTCTGCACCACGTTGGCGGCCAGGCGGAACTGGCGCATGCGCGCCTCGAACTCCTTGTCCGGATAGGCGTCGACCACGAAGCGGGCCGCCTGCCCATCCTTCAGCGCGCCGACATCGGCCTCGGAAACGCTGGTGTCGATCTGCATCTTGGTCAGGTCGCGGGCGATCTGGAACAAGGTCGGCGTGGTGAACGAGGCGGCCACGGTCTGGCCCAGGTCCACCGTGCGCTTGATGATGACGCCGTCGATCGGCGAGCGGATCACGCTGTTGTCGAGGTCGGCCTGGGCGCGCGCCAGCTGCGCCTGCGCCAGCTGGATATTGGCCTGGGCCACGTCGACCTCGCGCTTGGACTGGTCCAGCGCCAGCGGCGAGATGAAGCTTTGCGTCACCAGCGTCTGGTTGCGCTGGTGGGTGGCCTGCGCCAGGCGCAGGCTGGCCCGCGCCGACGCCAGTTGCG
This sequence comes from Rugamonas aquatica, assembly GCF_009380215.1. Taxonomy (GTDB): domain Bacteria; phylum Pseudomonadota; class Gammaproteobacteria; order Burkholderiales; family Burkholderiaceae_D; genus Rugamonas; species Rugamonas aquatica_B. The sequence goes on along the minus strand of NZ_WHUG01000008.1, from coordinate 156,604 downwards.
CCTCGACCTGGCGGATCTGGGCGTTGAAGATGGTCGGGTCCAGCTTGAGCAGCACCTGGCCCTTTTGCACGTGGTCGTTGAAATCCGCCTTCAGTTCGCTCACCGTGCCCGACACCTGCGAGCCGATGTTAATCAGCGCCACCGGGTTGATGGTGCCGGTGGCCGTCACCGTCTGCGTGATGTTGCCGGTGTCGGCGGCGGCCACGCGGAAGCGCGGCGCCTCGACCACCGGGGCCTTGCTTTTGGAGTACCAGGCGGCGCTGGCGCCGCCGATAACGAGCAGGCCGACGGCCAGCGCGATCTTCTTCTTGGTCAGGAAAGCCATCGTCTCTACACATCCCATAGGTGAGATCCGTCGATATGCGGATCAGCTCGCCAAGTATATGGAGTTTTGCAAAGAATGCAATCATGCAAGTCTTAAGCCCCGGCTCTCCCCTTGGACGGAGACGGCGGCGCCCCCATCGCGGTATGTGCAAAGTCGCAATCCGGGATTGCACGTATGGGCGTTCCCGGCGTGGAAAAACCGCCCTACCATGGCTTCATCACTCACCCTCATAGGAAGTCATCATGTCCAGCAGCGCAAGCCCGCAAGTCAATCCATCCCGCCGTTCCGCCATGGTCGGCGCAGCCGCCGCCGTGGCCGCCCTGCCGCTGGCCACCGTCAGCAGCGACAGCCATGCAGCAGGCGCCGGCGCCAAGGTGCAAAAGCACGGCAGCACCATCACCACCCGCGACGGCGTCGAGATCTACTACAAGGATTGGGGCCCGCGCGCCGGCCAGCCGGTGATCCTGAGCCACGGCTGGCCGCTGAACGCCGACAGCTGGGAATCGGCCGCCTTCCACCTGGCCAACAACGGCTTCCGCGTCATCACCCATGACCGCCGCGGCCACGGCCGTTCGAGCCAGCCCTGGGACGGCAACGACATGGACCACTACGCCGACGACCTGGCGCAGCTGATCGAAGCGCTGGATCTGCACAACATCATCCTGGCCGGCTTCTCGACCGGCGGCGGTGAAGTGGCGCGCTACGTGGGCCGTCACGGCACCAAGCGCATCGCCAAGCTGGGCCTGATCTCGGCCGTGCCGCCGCTGATGCTGAAGACCGACAGCAATCCGGGCGGCCTGCCGATCGCAGTGTTCGACGGCATCCGCGCCGCCTCGGTCGCCAACCGCGCGCAGCTGTACCTGGACATCGCCTCGGGTCCGTTCTACAACTACAACCGTCCGGGCGCCAAGCCGTCGCAGGGCATCATCGACGCCTGGTACGCGCAGGGCATGCAGGCCGGCCACAAGAACACCTATGACTCGATCAAGGCCTTCTCCGAAACCGACTTCCGCGACGACCTGAAAAAGTTCGACAAGCCGACGCTGGTGATCCACGGCGAGGACGACCAGATCGTGCCGATCAACGCCGCCGGCCGCGCCTCGGCCGCCATCGTCAAGCACGCCAAGCTGATTACCTACCCTGGCGCGCCGCACGGTTTGACCGACACCCACAAGGAACAGTTCAACGCCGATTTCCTGGCCTTCGCCAAATCCTGATTAAATCCGGGGTCAGGTCTGACATTTGGACACGAGCTCAACCCTAACGCATGTTACGGTTGAGCTCGTGTCCAAATGTCAGACCTGACCCCGGATTTTATGTGATAAGGTTTCTGCTGTGCCCAGTTCGCATCAGCGGAAACCTTATGAATCTCGATACTCTCCTGCAGCTGTTCGCGCGCCCCGCCGATCCCACGCTGATCCAATACGGCAGCTACACGCCGACCCTGGTACTGCTTTCCATCTTGATAGCCATCTTTTCCTCATGGATGGGATTGCAGGTGGTCGCCCAGGCCCAGTCCAGCAAGAGCCGCGGCCTGCGCGCCATCATGCTCGGCACCGGCAGCCTAGCGCTGGGCTGCGGTGTCTGGGCCATGCACTTCATCGGCATGCTGGCCTTCAACCTGTGCACGGCGGTCGACTACGACCACGTCGTCACCATGCTGTCCGTGCTGCCCAGCCTGGCCGCTTCCGGCATCGCGCTGTCCATCATCAGCCGCCGCCAGCTCGGCACCGGCTCGCTGCTGACCGGCGGCCTGCTGGTCGGCGCCGGCATCGGCGCCATGCACTACACCGGCATGGCCGCGATGCGCATGGCCTTCGACCTGTACTACGATCCCATGATGTTCGGCCTGTCCATCGTGGTGGCCGTGGTGCTGGCCACGCTGGCGCTGTGGGTGCGCTTCGGCCTGCGCCTGCACACCCGCCTGCCGTCCAGCGTGCTGGGTGTAATCAGCGCCACCGTCATGGGCTGCGCCATCGCCGGCATGCACTACACCGGCATGGCGGCCGCGCGCTTCGCCGGCCAGCCGCAGAGCGGCGCCGCGCCCGAACAAAGCAGCACCTTCCTGGCGCTGGCGATCTCGCTGATCACGGTCGCCATCACCATCTTCATCATGTCGGCCAACGGCCTGCTGCGCTACCGCGAACTGTTCCGCCAGAAAAGCGAGAGCGAAGCCTGGATGCGCGCCCTGCTCACCACCACCATCGACGGCGTGGTCACCGTCGACCGCGCCGGCGTGATCCATGAATTCAATGCCTCGGCCGAGCGCATCTTCGGCTGGCGCCGCGATGAAATCGTCGGCCGCAACATCCGCCTGCTGATGGACGACACCCAGCGCTCCGAACAGGACGGCCTGCTCAACTACCTGCGCACCGAGAACTCGGCCATCCCCGGCCAGGGCAGCGAAGTGATCGCGCTGCGCAAGGACCGCAGCAAAGTGCCGATCCGGCGCGCGCTGGGCCACGCGCGGCTGGCCGAGCGCGACCTGTTCGTGCTGTTCATCACCGACATCAGCGAACGGCGCGCCATCATGCAGGCGCTGCGCGACAGCGAGCAGCAGTTCCGCTCGCTGATCGGCAACATCCCCGGCATCTCCTTCCGCAGCAGCATGCGCTTCGACGCGCCGCCGGCCTTCGTCAGCGACGGCATCGAGCGCCTGGCCGGCTACCCGGCCAGCGACTTCGTCGGCGACGGCCGCAGCCGCACGCTGGGCAGCCTGATCGTGTCGGAAGACCGCGCCGGCGTCGAGGCCGAGATCGACCGCGCCGTCGACGAACTGAGCGCCTACCAGGTCGAGTACCGGCTGCGCCACGCCGACGGCCACACCAGCTGGATGTGGGAGCACGGCGCCGTCACCCAGGACGAGAGCGATCCCGAACTGCGCTGGATCGACGGCGTCATCCTCGACATCAGCGAGCGCCGCCAGATGGAGCAGCAGCTGCGCAAGGCCAAGGAGACGGCCGAGCAGGCGGCCGCCGCGCGCGCCAGCTTTGTCGCCAACATGAGCCATGAAATCCGCACGCCGATGAACGCCATCCTCGGCTTCACCGACGTGCTGCTGGACACCGAACTCGACGACAGCCAGCGGCGCCACCTGGACACGGTGCGCAAGGAAGGCCGCTCGCTGCTGCGCCTGCTCAACGAAATCCTCGACACCGCCAAGCTGGACAAGGGCGCGGTGGAGCTGGAGCCGGACGACTACAGCCTGCTCGGCCTGATCGACGAACTGGCCTCCACCTTCGGCAGCAACGCCCGCAGCAAGGGCCTGGCCATCGACATCGTCTACGCCCCGTCGCTGCCGGCCTGGCTGCACGGCGACGAGCTGCGCATGCGCCAGATCCTCGGCAACCTGCTCGACAACGCCATCAAGTTCACCGCCGCCGGCACCATCAGCCTGCGCGCCGGCGCGGCCCAGGGCCAGCTGCAGATCGCCGTGCAGGACACCGGCATCGGCATCGCGCCGGAGCGGCTGGAAGCGATCTTCGATCCCTTCACCCAGGCCGACCCCTCGATGACGCGGCGCTTCGGCGGCACCGGCCTGGGCACCACCATCAGCCGCCAGCTGGTGGCGCTGATGGGCGGCAAGCTGTGGGCCGAGAGCACGCCCGGCGTGGGCACCACCTTCCACCTGACGCTGCCGCTGGAGCCGGCCCGCAACGACGGCAGCCAGAGCGCCGAGCGCACCGCCTATCCGCTGCCGCCGCTGCGCGTGCTGGCGGCCGACGACGTGCCGCAGAACCTGGAGCTGCTGACCCTGCTGATGAACAAGCGCGGCCACACGCTGGAGCGCGCCGGCGACGGCGCCGCCGCGCTGCGCATGTCGGCCGAGCGCAGCTACGACCTGATCCTGATGGACATGCAGATGCCGCAGATGGACGGCCTGGCCGCCACGCGCGCCATCCGCGCCCGCGAGCGGCAAGCCGGCGCGCCGGCCGTCCCCATCGTCGCCATGACGGCCAGCGTGCTGGCCGCGCACCGCGAGGCCGCCGCCGCCGCCGGCATGAACGGCTTCGCCTCCAAGCCGGTGGACTGGTATGCGCTGTCGCACGAGATCGCCCGCGTGATGGCGCTGCCGCCGCTGGAGCAGGCGCCGGCCGCGGCCGACGCGCCGGCGCGCGCCCGCGTGCTGAACCAGAAGACCGGCCTGCAGCGCTGGTCCGGCGACGAAGTCAAATACCACCAGGCGCTGCACCGCTTCGCCACCGACTACGGCGACGCCGCCACGTCGCTGGCGCGGCTGTTCGCCAGCGACAGCGAGACCCGGCTGGCCGAAGCGCAGGCCTGCTGCCACAAGGTGCGCGGCGTGGCCGCCAACCTGGGCGCCGGCGAGGTCGCCGGCCTGACCGCAGCGGTCGAGACGGCCCTGCGCCAGGACGCCGGCGCGGCCGTGCTGCTGGCCGCGCTGGAACCGCTGGAACAGGCGCTGCAACGGGTGGCGGACGGCGCCCGCCAGCTGTCGGCGCCGGCTGCGGACCAGCCCGCCAGCAACACGGTCGCGCATGACTTGCCGCAAAAGCTGGCGGAGTTGCAAAGTTTGCTTCAGAATAACAACTTGAAAGCCTTGGAGCATTTCCAGCAGCTGCGGCCCGCGCTGTCCGCGGCGGAGCCGGTTCGGGCTCTGGCGGAGGCGGTCGAAACGCTGAACTTCAAGGCGGCGCAGAAAATGGTGGAAGACATGTTGCAGCGAAAGGAAAGTGCATGAGTTGGACCGACCTGGCCAGGAATGGACGCATACTCGTGGTCGACGACGCCATGGAAAACATCCAGATCCTGCACCACGCCCTGCGTGACGAGCATGAAGTGCTGTTCGCGCTGGACGGCGAGAAGGCGCTGGAACTGGCGCTGGAGCAGCAGCCCGACCTGATCCTGCTGGACGCCGTCATGCCCGGCATGGACGGCTACGCGGTGTGCGCGGCGCTGCAGGCCTCGCCGCGCTTGCAGGACATCCCGGTGATCTTCGTCACCGCGCTGAGCCAGCCGGAAGACGAAACCCGCGCGCTGGAAGCGGGCGCGGTCGACTTCATCAGCAAGCCCTTCAACGTGGCGGTGGTGCGCGCCCGCGTGCGCAGCCAGCTGACCATCAAGCGCCAGGCCGACGCCATGCGCGAACTGAGCATGACCGACGGCCTGACCGGCGTGGCCAACCGCCGCAGCTTCAACGACACCCTCGACGCCGAATGGCGCCGCTGCGCGCGCGCCGGCCTGCCGCTGTCGGTCATCATGATCGACATCGACCACTTCAAGCTGTACAACGACCACTACGGCCACCAGGCGGGCGACCTGTGCCTGCAACAGGTGAGCGCGGCGATGGCGCGCTGCGCGTCGCGGCCGCAGGATATGCTGGCGCGCTACGGCGGCGAGGAATTCATCTTGCTGTTGCCGCAGGAAGCGGCCGAGGGCGCCGACGTGGTGGCGCGCCGCATCCTCGACGAGGTCGGCAGGCTGGCGGTGCCGCATGCGGCCTCGACGACTGCGCCGCACGTGACCGTCAGCCTGGGCGTGTGCACCGTGATGCCGCCGCTCGACGCCACCGACGCCAACGCCTTGATACGGCTGGCCGACAAGCAGCTCTACCTCGCCAAGCAGGGCGGCCGCAACCGCCACTGCACGACCGTGACGCCTTAGTCGCGGCGCATCAGGAACTCGGCGACGCAGACCGGCTTGTCGCCGCCCTCGCGCTCCACCACCACCGCCCACAGGATTTGCGCGCCGCCGGCGATATCGTCGATGGCGGCGATGGTCAGCCGCGCCCGCACCCGGCTGCCGGCCGGCACCGGCGCCGGAAAGCGCACCTTGTTCAGGCCGTAGTTCAGGCCCATCGTCATGTCCACCATGTGCAGCGCGTTGACCAGCAAGGCCGGCAGCAGCGCCAGCGTCAGGAAGCCGTGCGCCACCGTCGCGCCGTACGGCGATTCGCGCGCCGCCCGTTCGGGGTCGGTGTGTATCCACTGATGGTCGCTGGTGGCGTCGGCGAACAGGGCTATGCGCTGCTGGGTGATCTCCACCCAGTCCGACACCGCCACCTCATTGCCGATCTCGGCCTTCATGGCCGCCAGGTTGGCGAAGCTGCGCATCAGGAATGCTGCTGGAAGCCGCGCTGGGCGATGAAGCGCTCCAGGTGGTGGTCGACATCGCCCAGGGTCAGCTCGATCATGCCCAGCCGCTTGAAGTGGTGGGCGGCCGGCAGTTCGTCGGTGACGCCCATGCCGCCGTGCAGCTGCACCGCCTGCTGGCCCAGGAACTTCGACGCCTGGCCGACCCGCACCTTGGCCGCCGACACCACGCGCCGGCGTTCCTCGGCGTCGCCGCAGGACATGCGGGCCGCCGCCAGCATCGCCATCGAGCGCGCCTGTTCCAGATGGATGTACATATCGGCCATGCGGTGCTGCAGCGCCTGGAAGCCGCCGATCGGCGTGCCGAACTGCTTGCGCGTCTTCAGGTAGTCCAGCGTGGCGGCGAACAGCGCATCCATCGCGCCGACCGCTTCCGCGCACAGCAGGCTGGCGCCGTAGTCGGCCGCCTCGTCCAGCATCTCCCAGCCGCCGCCCAGCTTGCCCAGGAGCGCCGAGGCCGGCACCGCCACATGGCTGAACTGCACGGTGGCGGCGCGCTGGCCGTCGATGGTGCGGTAGTCGCGCACGATCACGCCCGGCGTATCGGCCGGCACCACGAACAGGCTGATGCCGTTGGTGTCGCGCTGGGCGCCGGCGCTGCGGGCCGAGACGATCAGCGCGCCGGCCTGGGCGCCGTGGATCACCACGGTCTTGGTGCCGTCGATGCGGTAGCCTTCGCCGTTGATGCTGGCGATGGTCTTGATGTCCGACAGCTCATGGCGCGAGTGCTTCTCGCCCAGCGCGCAAGCCAGTTTCAGCTCGCCGCTGGCGACTTCTTCCAGCAGATGGTGCTGGTTACCGGCCAGCTTGAGGAATTGCGCGCCCCAGACGGTGGCGAAGTAAGGCTCGACCACCAGGCCGCGGCCGATTTCCTGCATCACCACCCACAGGTCGACCGCGCTGCCGTCGAAGCCGCCCTGCTCTTCCGGCACCGGCAGCGCCGTCATGCCCAGTTCGACCAGCGTGTTCCAGGCCAGGTCGGACACGCCCGATGCCGAATGCACGATGCGGTGGCGCACGTCGAAGCCGTAATCCTTGTCGACCCAGCGGCGCAGGGCGTCGGCGAACTGCTGCTGTTCTTCTTTCAAATTAAAATCCATCGCTGCCCCTTACAGTCCCAGGATCATCTGGGTGATGATGTTTTTCTGAATCTCGTTCGAACCGCCGTAGATCGACGTCTTGCGGAAATTGAAGTAGTAGCCGGCCAGCGGCGCGGCGGCGTCATCGCCGGTGACGGCATGGTCGGCCTTGCCTTCGAGGTAGTCGGTATCGAAGGGCAGCGCGTCCGGGCCCAGGGCCTCGACCATCAGCTCGGTGAGCAGTTGCTGGATTTCCGAACCGCGCACCTTCAGCAGCGACGCTTCCGGGCCCGGCGCGTGCGACTCGCGGGTAATCACGCGCAGCACCGTGGTTTCCAGCGCCATCAATTCGATTTCCAGGCTGGCCACCTTGGCGGCGTAGACCGGATCCTGCAGCAGCGGCTTGCCGTGCTTGTAGTGTTCGGAGGCGATCTTCTTCAGGAACAGCAGCTCGCGCTTGGAGCGGCCGACGGCGGCGATGCCGGTGCGCTCGTGGCCCAGCAGGTATTTGGCGTAGGTCCAGCCCTTGCTTTCCTGGCCGATCAGGTTTTGCACCGGCACCTTGACGTTGTCGAAGAAGACCTCGTTCACCTCGTGGTCTTCATCGAGCATGATGATGGGGCGGATCGTGATGCCGGGGGTCTTCATGTCGATCAGCAGGAAGGAGATGCCCTCCTGCTTGCGCACGGTGCTATCGGTGCGGACCAGGCAGAAGATCATGTCGGCGTGCTGGGCCAGCGTGGTCCAGGTCTTCTGGCCGTTGACGATGTAGTGATCGCCGTCGCGTTCGGCGGTGGTCTTCAGCGAGGCCAGGTCGGAGCCGGAGCCGGGTTCGGAGTAACCCTGGCACCACCAGTCCTCGCAGCTGAGGATGCGCGGCAGATAGTGGGCCTTCTGCGCCTCGTTACCGAAAGCCATGATAACCGGCGCCACCATGTTGACGCCAAACGGCAGGATGGGCGGCGTACCGGCGCGGGCGCACTCTTCTTCCCAGATGTGGCGCTGGGTGGCGGTCCAGCCCGGGCCGCCGTGTTCGACCGGCCAGGCCGGCGCGGCCCAGCCCTGGCGGGCGACGATCTGGTGCCAGCGCACGTAGTCCTGGCGATTCAGGCGCAGATGGTTGCGGACCTTCTTCTGCAGATCGCTGGGCAGGTTAGCGTCGAGAAAAGCGCGCGCCGTGTCACGGAACGCCAGATCCGCCGCCGAATAGTTCAAATCCATGCTGTCTCCATATTCTTATGATCCCGCTAAAAAAGCACGATCGTTCAAATAATTGTACCCCAGATCCCGTTGTGGATTGTGGCATTTTTATAGGGCGACAGAATGGCGTTGTTTGTTCAGTCTTTGGGGATTTAGTTGTGCAAAATCCGGGGTCAAGTCTGACATTTGGACACGAGCGCAGCCGTAACTGTTCGCTACGGTTGAGTTCATGTCCAAATGTCAGACTTGACCCCTGGGGTTTTACTTCATCGTGTAGCTTTGCTGCGCTGTGTCGACGGCGTAGTTATGCGCCGCGTCCCAGTAGGTGAAGCTGTAGTTCACCACGTCGCCGATCTTCAGGCCGCTCGCGGTGTAGCTGTTGGTGCCGGCGTTCTGCGTCATCCGCACGTTCAACTGGCCGCCGCCGTTGACGGTGTAGTGCACGTCCGCCCAGCTGCTCGATGCGAGCGAGAACTTCAACATCGTCGCGCTGGTTTGCTGTGCGGCCGGAGTTGGAGTTGGCGTGGGCGTTGGGGTCGGCGTAGGAGTTGGCGTGGGTGTCGGGGTTGGCGTGGGAGTCGGCGTTGGTGTGGGCGTCGGCACGCCGGTATCCCAGACGATGTCATCGATCGCCATCTGGAATGCCGAGCTCGGCAGCGCGGCGCCGTCGCTGGCGATCTGGAACAGGTCCAGCATCGACTGCAAGGCGACCTTGCTGCCGGCCAGGTCGGCCACCGGTATCGTCGCCGTGCCCCAGTCGCCGTTGCGTACCAGGCCATAGGTCGTGGCATTGGCCGGGAACTTGACCGCGTTCTGGTTGGTGTAGGTATCCTGCACGCCCACCGTGAAGGCCACATTGGCCGGAATCTTGATCTTCAGCTTCATGGTGCCATTGCGGAAGTTGCTCATGTCCCGCGCCTGGCGCGACTCCACGCTGCCGCCGAACCACTGCCCCGGCGTGTTGAAGCTCCACGCCATCACATTGCTCCCCTCGTACGGCGGCAGATTGCCCGGCGTGACGGAAGCGTTGTTCCACACGAAGATGTCGGAGGTGGTGCCCGCCGCCAGCTTGTTGTTGACCACGGTGTTGTCGGTGAAGACGCCGAACTTGCCCACCTCCGGCGTGGTCTGGCTGCCCAGCTTGACCGTGCCCTTGCCGTCCAGCTGGTACACGCGCACATAGTCGACGTACATCGTGCCGGGCAGCGGCGCCGTCACCTGCGCCGGCGTGGCCGCGTCGGTGAAGTTGCCGCCAACGGCCAGGTTGAACAGCAGGTAGAACGGCGCCTGCAATGAAGTCGAGTTGACCGGCAGCGGATTGTTGTACATGTCGCGCTCGACGCCGTTGTCCACCACCGTGAAGCGCATCTGCGTGTCGGTCCAGTACAGGCGGTAGATGACGAAGCGGTTGGCCAGCGACTGGCTCGGCGTGTACCAGTTCTTGGTCTGCCACGCGGTCGAGGCGGCGCAGCTCTCGTTGCCCGGCACGCAGGCGGCCTGCTGCCAGGTGATGATGTTGGAGCCGACGAAGTTGTCGATGGCCGGCGTCGGCGAGCCCGCCGCCGCGCGGCTGCTGGCCTTGTGGCCCATCTCGATGATGTCGATCTCGCCGTTGCGCGGCCAGCTCTGCGGACTGACGCCCAGCATCCACGCGGCCGGCCACAAGCCGGTGCCCAGCGGCGGCGTCGACATGCGGATCTCGACCATGCCGTACTGCACCTGCACCTTGCCGAAGGAGCCTATTTTGCCGGAAGTGAAGACGTTGCTGCCCACCGTCTGGTTCTGCGCCTTGATCGCCAGCGCCCGCGTGTTCGGCTCGAACGGCACGTTGACGATGGAGAGATTGTTGGGGCTGTAGTACTCCAGCTCCTGGTTGCCGTAGCCGCACAGGTTGATCTGGCAACCGTTGCCGTCCACCGCCGTCCACACCGCAGTGTTGAGCGTGGTGCCGTTGAATTCATCGGACCACAGCAGCGGCCCGATGACGGGACTGGTGACGCTGGCCGACACCTGCGTGCCGTATGCCATCAGGATGCCGGCGGCGACGGCGGACAGAACGAATTTCTGTTTTCTCACAATGTATGACTCCTCGTATCCATGCTTCCACATTTCGAACCGGACGGCCGTCCGGCCCGCACCTTCGCCGGCAACACCGGCTATTCCGCTTGCGGACAGGGAGATGGAACGAGACGCGGCGCAGGAAAAAATGGGCGCAGGGGCGCCATCGCTACGAGGCGTTTCTCTTGTACTTGCAGTCTCCGTGCCGGCCGGGTCGATGCCCGGGCTCTGTCGCTGACTAGAATTGGAAACGATTCCAATTCAGTATTCAAAATATATTCTGATTAATATTTTTTGTCAACGAAGACGCGCAAGCGTGCGCAACTTACTTTTTGCGCACCCGTTTGAGAAATACCGGCAATCGATTGAAGATGCGCACCAGCGCATGCATCTGCCAGGGGAAGACGCAGCGCTCGTCGCGCCGCGCAATCGCGTCGGCGATGCGCCGCACCGCCTCCTGCTCGGACATCAGGAAAGGCTTGCGGCTGGCGTCGCCGTTATTCAGCTCGCGCAGGCGCGCGGTGTCGACGTAACCGGGAACGATCACGGTGACATCGATGCCGAACGGCGCCAGCGCCTTGCGGTAGGCGTCGCAGATGGCGATGGCGGCGCGCTTGCTGGCGCTGTACAACGAGCCGCCCGGATAATCCTGCTGCAAGCCCGCGATGGACGCCACCGCGACCAGTTGCCCCTGACCGCGCGCCATCATCGCCTCGGCGGCCGCGCTGAAGGCGTGATCGAGACCGCCCACATTCACCCGCAGCACCGGCAAGGTGCTGGAGCGATCGAGCGCAATCGCGGCGGCATCGGTGTACTGCCCGGCGGTGACGATCAACAGGTCCAGGCCATCGGCCGCCACCAGCGCCACCGTGTGCGCCACCGCCGTGCGGTCGGCGATATCGCAGGCGTGGACGCTGATGCGTTCCTCCAGCAGCAGCGGCGAGCCATCCAGCTTGCGCGGATGCCGCCCGCAGATGGCGACACGCGCGCCCTGCCGCCAATAGTGCTGCGCCAGTCCCAGGCCGATGCCGCTGGTGCCGCCGATGATCATCACGTTCATGTCGAAGCCTTGTTGTGCTTATCCTCGTTGCGCATGGCGACGCGACGGCCTTGCGCGGCCAGCTCGTAAGCCTCCTGCGCGCGCCGGTAGCCGTACAGCCATTGGGCTTCCACGTCGGCCACGTACTGTTCGTAGCTGGCCGGCGCCACCAGCTTCACCTGATTGCTGCGCCACGCGATGCGCTTGCGGACGCCGGTGCCGCGTAAGGCCTCGCTCACATCGGACGTATCGATCCACACATCGACCGACTGGCCGTGCACATGGCGCAGTCGCTGATTAGCGTCGAAACCGAACACCGAGCGCAGGGCGGGAATCGCGGTGAACTGCTCGTAGGACTGCTTCATTTCGATGCTGATGTGCTGCGCCAGGCATTGCGCCAGCTCGATCGGGAACAGATCGATCACGCCGCCGGTGTAGTCCGCGCCGGCGGCGGACTGGCAGCGGAAGTAGACCATGTCGGCAATCGAGATGCGGGCCGCGTCGGCCACGGACATGGCGGTGTCGATCTCCAGCTCGTGCGCGACCGCGTTGGTCCAGCCATCGCGGCCGATGGCCGACGGCTGGCCGGCCGCCAGCGCGGCGATGCGCGCGTCGCCAAACAAGGTGACGCGATAAATGGCGCGGCCATGCCGCAACTGCCCTACTTCGTCGGGACCGAACAGCAGCTTGCCGCCGAGGATGGCCAGCGCCGGCGCGGATGCGGATGCAGGCGCCGGCTCGGGCGGCAGCGGCAGCACCGGCGGAATCTCGAACAGGTAATCGTTGAACAGGTCCGGAATGCGCGCCGCCCGCGCGCCGTTCAAGCGCCGCAGCGCGATGCTGACGACCGCCCGCAGCGGCGTGGCGCGCGGGCCGGAACGCAGGCCGCTGAAAAATTCGTACATCTGCGGCGACGCCAGCCAGGCCTTGCGCGCCGCGCTGTCCGGCAGGTTGCGGATGATGGCGCCGGCCACCGAGCCGCCGCAGGTGGCCAGCAACAGATCCGGCTCCTTGCCGGCATCGATGGCCGCCGCGTGCATGCCGAGATAGTAGCCGAAGCGGAAGCCGCCTCCGGCCAGCACCATGCATCGTTGGTAGCGTTGATCTGATTGGTCTGCTTGGTCTCGCGCGGCGTCGGTCATGCGTGACATAATGCATCAATTACATCGTTTATCACAAGGACAGCGCGACAATGAACCGGGATGCAGTGCCCAGCGTACAGCAACGCGCTACCCAGCTTGCGCTGAACGGCGCATTGTTCGGCGTCTGCTACCCGCTGACCAACTACCTGGCGCAACGCCACGCGGACCTTGGCAACGTCGCGATGGCATGGGAAGCGGCGCTGCCCTTCCTGCCGTGGATGGTGCTGCCGTACATGACGTCCGGCCTGTTCTTCGTACTGAGTTTTCTGCTGGTGCGCGACCGCGCCGGCCTGTCGGCGCTGAGCCGCCGGGTGGCGTTTGCCACCGTCGTCGCCTGCCTGGTCTTCGCCGCCTGGCCGCTGCGCTTCTCGCTGCCCCGCCCCGCCGTCGATGACGCGCTGCCCGCCTGGCTGTTCGCGCAACTGGCGGCGATGGACCGGCCCTACAACCAGCTGCCCTCGCTGCACGTGGCCTACTGCCTGATCTTCTGGGCCGCCCTGCGCGGCGCCGTCACATCGGCGTTGATGCGCGCCGCGCTGGCCGCGTGGCTGATGCTGGTGGCGCTGAGCACCGTGTTCACCTACCAGCACCACGCGCTCGATGTCGCCGGCGGCGCCGCACTGGGCGCGCTGGCGCTGCACTTGCTGCCGTCCGACGGCGATATCCGCAAGCCGGTGGCGTTCTGCTATGCGATGCTGGCCGGTCTGGCGGCGCTGGCTTGGTTCGCGCTGGGCGGCGTCTGGTGGCTGTACCTGGGCGCCAGCCTGCTGCTGGTGGCGCGCGCCTACTATCGCCATCACGCGGCCTTCCTGCACAAGCGCGACGGCCGTTATCCCTTGTGGATCTGGATGCTGTACGCGCCCTACCTGTGCGGCTATCTGCTGACCTGGCAGCTGGTGCGCTGGCATGAGCGCCATCGGCCGCCGTTCGTGCGCCACAGCGAAGGCCTGTGGGTGGGACGCCGCCTGACCGAGGCCGAAGCGGCGCAGCTGCCGGCCGATTGCGCCGTCATCGACCTGTCCAATGAACTGAGCGAGACGCACGCGCTGCGCGGCCGCAGCTATCATCACTTCCCCATGCTGGACCTGCAAGCGCCGGATGCGCAATCGGCCCGGCCGATACTGGCGGCCATCAGCACCCACGCGGCGCAGGGCCGCGCCATTTACCTGCACTGCGCCATGGGCTACCGGCGCAGCCGCCAAATCGCCCAACTCTACAAGGAGCACTACCAGCAATGAGCTTTTCGATCTACCAGTTGAAACCCCAATTCCAGCAACTGCTGCAACCGTTGATGCGCGCGCTGGTGCGCTGCCGCGTCACGCCGAATCAAATCACGCTGGCGACGATGCTGCTGTCGGTGGCCTACGGCGCGGCGCTGGCGATGCAGCCGCAGCGCGCCGGCCTGTGGGCGGGCCTGGCCGGCGTCCTGCTGCTGCGCATGGCGCTCAACGCCATCGACGGCATGCTGGCCAACGCCACCGGCCAGAAGACCCGCCTCGGCACCCTGCTCAACGAAATCTGCGACCAGGTTTCGGACGTGGCGCTGTACCTGCCCTTCATGCTGGTGCTGCACGCGCCGCTGGTGGTGCTGGCCGTGGCGGCCGCGCTGCTGGCGGAGTTTGCCGGCGTGCTGGCGCTCAGCGTGGGCGCGGCGCGCCGCTTCGACGGGCCGATGGGCAAGAGCGACCGCGCCTTCTGGTTCGGCCTGCTCGGCCTGCTGATCGCCTGGCAGGCCGCCCCGCTGCTGCTGCACGGCGTCCTGGCGCTGGTGATCGCGCTGTCGGCGTGGACCGTCGTTAATCGCCTGCGGCAGGCGCTGCGGGCTTCCGCGCCAGCGACACCGTAAAGATCCCCTCCAACCCGATGCTGGTGGCGACCTTGCGGCAGCCCGCATGCGCCACCAGGCCATCCATCTCCACCTGCGGACGCGGACGCATCTGCCACGGCTTGCCCTGGTGGCTGGTCAGGGTCAGCGCGATCATGTCCAGCTGCGGATGCCACGGCTGGCCGGTGTAGATCAGGTGGCCGCCTGCGCGCAGCACGCGGGCGATGCCTTGCAGCGAAGCGGCCACCGGCGCGTTTTCGCTGAACAGCTCATACAGGCCGGAGACGATGACGATGTCGTACTCGCCCTCCTCCACGCGGTAGCTGTCGGCGCTGAAGGCGTCGCGCAGCTGGTAGTCGATGCCGGCGCGCAGTTGCAGCTGCTGCGCCAACGCGCGCGCCTGGTCCAGGTTGTGCTGCGTGTAGTCGCGCAGCGTGACTTCGATGTCGCGGTCCTGGAAACGCTTGACCGTCTCCAGTACGTAACGGCCGGAGCCGCAGGCCACGTCCAGTATCCGCAGCGGCGCCTTGCCGTCGTGGGCGGCGATGCGTTCGCCCAGCATCTGCTGCAACTGGCGCTTGCGCAGGCGGATGCCGCGCCAGCCCACCGCGTCCAGATAGCCCCGGTCCATGATGCCGCCGAACAGGAAGCGGCCGCCGGCCTGGTTGCGGTAGACGTAATCGAGCGAGGCGCCGGAATCGAAGCCGTGCTGCAAGCCGATCTTCATGCCGTTGCTGACCGGTCCCATCATGCCCAGCATCACGCGCTGCATGCCGAACCAGGCCTTGGCCAGCGGGCCGCAGCTCTGGCCCGCCTGCAGCGCCGCGTACTGGCGGGCGCTGTGGCTGTCGCGGTCCGCGCTCAGGTAGTGCGACGGCGCGGTCGGTGCGCGCTCGAAGCATTGCTCGACGAACTGGCGGCTCGCTTCCAGCGCCACGCTGGTGTCCTGCTCGTAGAACAGCGCGTGGAACGCATCCGGCAAATGCACATAGCGCTTCAGCGGCGACGACAGGCGCTGGTAGAAGTCCTGCTGCGGGCCTTCCTTCACCACATAGTCCTTGCCGGCGGCGAGCATCAGCACCGGCGTATCGATGGCGGCGGCGTCCTGCACGATGCGCTTGGCGGTATCGGCCAGGCCCAGCAGCACACAGGCGGAGATGGCCTTGGCGATCAGCGGATCTGCGGCGTAGGCCGCCGCTTCCTGCGCCGAGTGGGTCAGCATGCCGGGGCGGATATAGCTGGTCACGAACAGCTCCGGCTTGAAACGGCGGGCGAAACGCAGCGCCGGCTTGGCCAGCGGCACGTACAGATTGATGTCGAACGCGGCGGCGGCCATGATGACGCCGCGCACGCGTGGCGCGTAGTCGTGCAGCCAGGTGGCGGCGATCACCGCGCCGACGCTGTTGGCCACCACCAGGATATTCTCCGGCGCGATGCCGTGCGTGGCGGCGATGTGGGCGATGAAGGTGTCGAAGTCCTCGACCAGCGCTTCAAAGCTGGGCGCGTCGCCGCGTTCGCCGGGCGAGTAGCCGTGGCCGCGCGCGTCCCAGGCGAAGGCCCAGTCCTGCGTGTAGCCGAACTGCTCCACCAGCGGCTGGATGCGGCCCGAATGCTCGTGGCCGCGATGCAGGAACACCAGCGCGCGCTGCGGTCCGTCCTGGCGCGGCGCCAATGGCTGCCAGGCGCGGTAGAACAGGCGCACGCCGTCCTTGCAGTCGAAGCCGGATTCGGTGGTGCGCCAGGCCAGTGAGCGTTCAGCTTTCATATTAGTTTCCCAGGAAATGAGTGATGAGGAAATACAGCAGCGGCGCCGTGACGACCAGGCTGTCGACGCGGTCGAGGATGCCGCCGTGGCCGGGTATCAGTTGCGAGAAATCCTTGACGCCCAATACCCGCTTGGCGGCCGAGAACATCAGGTCGCCGCAGAAGCCGCCCACCGACAGCAGCAGCGCAAAGCCCGCCAGGTGCACAGCGTCGGCCAGGTGCAGGTAGCGGCCCAGCGCCAGCGACAGCGCGCAGGTAACCACCACGCCGCCAGCCAATCCTTGCCAGGTCTTGTTGGGGCTGATGCCGGGCGCGATGCGGTGGCGGCCGAAGATGGTGCCGCTGATGAATTGCGCCACGTCGTTCAACGCGGTCAGCACGTAGAGGTAGAACAGCCAGGCCAGCCGCACATGCGGTTCCAGCGGCAGGCTGTCGAACAGCGGAAGGAAGCGGCAGCTGTAGCACAACACCAGCCACAGCAGCCACGCCAGCGCCGGCTGGCTGCGGTTGCGCAGGAAGATCGCCGCCGTCACCGCGATGGCCGGCGGCAGCGCCAGCAGCGCTATCGTCGCCGGCAGGAACAGCGCGCTGCCGAACACGACGGCGGCCGGCAGCACAAAGCCGCGCGCGCCGAACGGGGCCAGCTCGCGCAAGGCCAGCAGGCCGATCAACAGCGCCAGCAGCGTGGCGCCGAGCGGGTGCAACAGCAGGCTGACCGTGACCACCGGGAAGATCCACCACCAGGCATTGACCTGCGCCCGCAACTGGCTGTGCGGCCGCGCGCGCAGCTTGACGCCCACGCCCAGCGACGCCATGCCCAGCATAAGGTACAACATGGCGAGCGCGGTCAGGATCTCCGTGCCCAGCAGCGAAAACAGCAATTGCATAAATGCCTCAATTATTTTTGTGGCAATTGTATAGCGTTTTGCGGCAAGCAGCTCAGTCTACGGTAATCAGCAAATCGCGGCCCTTGCTGGCGGCGTTGCCGGCGTAGTCTTCGGCGGTGATGCGCAGGGTGTACTGGCCGGGACCGAGGACGCCGACCTTCCACGCGCCCGGCGTCAGCTTGCCGTGGATCAGGCTGTTGTTGATGGCGTAGGAGAAGCGCGTCTCGGCCGCGCCGTGCACGGTAATGCCGCTGCTGACCGAGTAAGCCAGCTTGACGGCCTCGCGGTTGCGCGGCAGGCGGTCGTACAGCTGGGTAATCAGCGGCTGCTCCATGCCGGGGATGATTTCACCGTCGGCATTGAGCAGCTGGTAGCCCAGCTTGTACAAGCCCAGGCGGCGGCGGGCCTGGTTGCCGTTCATCTGGTCGAAGGCGTCGACGACGATCTGCACTTCACCCAGGGCGCGCGGCACCAGCAGGCGGCCGTCGACCTTTTCCTTGAGCGGCTTGCCGCTGCTGTCGGTCAGCGCGATCGACTGGATCTGCGGCGCGATGGTGTCTTCCAGGTCGACGAATGGCAGCGTCAGCGGATTGAGGGCGTCGCCGTTCGGCTTGTAGTCCAGGTGCACATGGGCCATGCGGTTGACGGTGCCCAGCGGTTCACCGACGACGAAGCGGGTGCCGCGCTTGACGCGCACGGCGGCCGGCACGCCCTTCTCGTCCTTCAGCAACTGGAAGCGCGGGTCGAGCAGCTTGTCGTTGGCGCCACGGCCGACGCGCATGTGGATGTATTGCAGGCCGTCCAGCGACAGCCCTTCCGACAGTTCGCCATAGCCCCAGCTGGCGCGCGGATCGGCGACCTTGCCGGCGGTGACGGCCAGCACCGGCGTGCCGATGGCCGCCTGGACATCCAGCCCCGAATGGAAATGGTCGCGGCTTTC
This sequence comes from Rugamonas aquatica, assembly GCF_009380215.1. Taxonomy (GTDB): domain Bacteria; phylum Pseudomonadota; class Gammaproteobacteria; order Burkholderiales; family Burkholderiaceae_D; genus Rugamonas; species Rugamonas aquatica_B. Next base: position 138,232 of record NZ_WHUG01000008.1, on the reverse strand, counting down.
GCCGTCGAAATTGCCGCGCACCTCGCCCATCAGGCCGACCACTTCATGCGCCTTGTCCTGCGGCTTGATCGGCCACAGCATGGTGGCGCTGTGGGAAGGCGCCGGGGGCAGCGGCAGTTCCGGCGCGGCCGCCTGGCCAGCCAGCGCCAGCGCGACGTGATGCAGGCGGAAAGTGGCGGCGTCGGTGACGAACAGCGAGCCGTCCTTGGCCAAGGCCACGCCGCGCGGCGCGTAGAGGCGCACACTGCCGTCGGAGCCGTAGCCGGGTTGCGGCGGATGGTCGGCATCGTCCAGCGTCAGCACGTCGCCGGTCGGGGTGATCTGCGCCAGCCGGCCGTGGGCGTTGCTGCTCGCGTACAGATAGCCGTCCGGCGTCAGCGCCAGCCCGACCGGTGCGCGCAGCAGCGCGTTGCGGTCGTCGTCATCGGCCTGGGCGATGGTGCTGACCTTGCCGTCCTTGCCCAGCTTGCGGATCGCGTGGTTGCCGGTGTCGGCGATGTACAGGTCGCCGGCGGCGCTGATCGCCAGGCCGGTCGGCGTATCGAACAAGGCTTGCGCGGCGGCGCCGTCGGCCTTGCCGGCGCGGCTGCCGCCGGCGATGGTGGTGACGTCGCCGTTCGGCGCGATGCGGCGGATGCGGTCGTTATAAGTGTCGGAGACGTAGACCACGCCGGCCGCGTCCACCGCGATGCCGACCGGGCCGTTGAACTGGGCTGCCGCGCCGCGGCCATCCTTGTCGCCCGGCAGGCCGTCGCCGGCCAGCGTGCTGACCACGCCTTCGGGCGTGACCTTGCGGATGGCGTTGTTGCCGGTGTCGGCCACGTACAGGTTGCCGGCGGCGTCGATCGCCAGTCCGGACGGCGTATTGAAGGCGGCCGCCTTGCCCGCCCCTTCCGCATAGCCCTCGACCGCACCGGCCAGCGTGGTGGTGGTGCCGTCCAGCGCGATCTTGCGGATGCTGTTGTTGTCGCCGCCGTCGGCCACGTACAAGTTGCCGGCGCCATCGATGACGACGCCGAACGGATCGGCAAAGCGCGTGCTGCGGCCGTGGCCGTTGTTCGCGCCCGGCAAGCCGTCGCCGGCGATGGAGGTGACGCGCGCGCTCCAGTGCGGCTGTGTGCCTTTGGCCGCTGTCGGCTGCGCCACCTCGGTGCCGGCGTCGCCGCCGCCGGAATGGGTCAGGATATAGGCCGCTCCGCCTCCGCCCAACGCCCCGCCGAACGCCAATGCGGCGGCGATTAACTTGAATTGGGTAGGAGTCACGTTGCGCAAGCCTAAAAGTTGATCTAAAGAAAATATTTTAACCGATCTTCTGTAGGCAGGCAAAAAACAGGCGAAAAAAAAGCCCGCTACGGGAGCGGGCTAAATCTATTTCCTTGGAGGAGATAGAGGAGACAGGTGAATGATGCTGCATCGCGGAATATATATCCAATTTATATTGGCAATACCAGAAATACCCGTGATGAATAACTCAAAAAAAAGCCCCGCGACAGGCGCGGGGCTGGGATGGAGCGTGGCGGCTTATTTGCCAGCTTCCACCGCATACGGCAGCACGCGCGAGGCCATGCGGGTGTCGGTCTTGAGCAGGCTGACCTCGTCGGCCAGGATGTGTACCGCTTCGTTAAGCAGCACGTCCTTGGCGGCCTTGGCGGCTTTTTCGGCGTCCAGTTCGGCGGTCAGCGAGCGCTCGTCGCCCTGCAGGCCGTCGTCGGTGCGCAGCGCGCCCTTCACTGCCGCTACTTTCGGCGACGGCGCAGGCTTGCCGTTGGCTGCTTTGGCCGAGATCGCCTTGTTCAGCGCGTCTTTCGGATCAGGCACCAGGATGGGATCGTCCGCGCCAGGCGTGGTCGACAGCAAGCGCGCTTCGCGCAGCTTGGCGCGTGCTTCCTGCGTGTCGCGTTCCTTGCGGCGCGCGGTCTCGTTCAGCGAGATCAGGTTGTCCTTGCGCTGTTTCTTGACCAGCGCTATGTCCTCGGCCAGGTACTGGAAGTCCTTGTCCTTGGCCACGCGGGCTTCGTGCTTCTTGTCCAGCAGCGGCAGGATGTCCTTCAGGTCGCCGGTCGGGATGTAGGGCGCAGGCTTGATCGAGGTCCACGGCAAGGCATTGTCGTAGCTCGATTCGCCGAAGGTGTCGGAATCGCCCATGGTCGGCAGCTTGATGTCCGGCGTGACGCCGCGCAGCTGCGTGGTGCCGCCGTTGATGCGGAAGAACTGGGCGATGGTCATCTTCAGCTCGCCGTAGTGGACCTTGTCGCTCTGGGCGAAACGGTCCAGGCCGAAGATGGTCTGCACCGTGCCTTTGCCGAAGCTCGGCTCGCCGATGATGATGCCACGGCCGTAGTCCTGGATGGCGGCCGCGAAAATCTCCGAAGCCGAGGCCGAACCACGATTGATGAGCACGCCCAGCGGACCGTCCCAGGCCATGCCGGCGTTGTTGTCGCTCTCGATTTCAATCTTGTTGTCGCTGTTACGCTGCTGCACCACCGGGCCCTTGTCGATGAACAGGCCGGTCAGCGCCACCGCTTCCGACAGCGAACCGCCGCCGTTGTTGCGCAGGTCGATCAGCACGTTGTCGACTTTTTCCTTCTTCAGCTCGCCCAGCAGGCGGGCCACGTCGCGGGTGGCGCTCTTGTATTCCTTGTCGCCCTTGCGGCTGGCTTCGAAGTCCATGTAGAAGGTCGGCAGCGAAATCACGCCGATGCGGCGCTTGGCGGCGCCATCCTTCACTTCCAGGATGGATTTCTTGGCCGACTGCTCTTCCATGCTGATTTTCTTGCGCACCAGCGATACCAGCGTGTGCTTGCCGTCGACGCCGGCATCGACCGGCTGGATGTCCAGGCGCACGGTGGAATCTTTCGGGCCGCGTATCAGCGCGACCACGTCGTCGATGCGCCAGCCCAGCACTTCGGTCATCGGCGAGTTGTCGTCCTTGGCCACGCCGAGGATCTTGTCGCCGACCTTGATCTTGCCCGACAAGCCGGCCGGGCTGCCCGGCACCACTTCGCGCACGACCGTGTATTCGTCGCGGGTCTGCAGCACGCAGCCTATGCCTTCGAGCGACAGGCGCATGGCGATGTCGAAGTTTTCCGACGCGCGCGGGCCCAGGTAGTTGGTATGCGGCTCGATCGACATCGCGTAGGCGTTCATGAAGATCTGGAACACGTCTTCATTGGTCAGCTTGCGCGAGCGGCTGATGTAGTTCTCGTAGCGCTTGTCGAGCGTCTCGCGGATGCCCTTGTCGTCCTTGCCGGCCAGCTTCAGGCGCAGCCAGTCGTTCTTGACGCGCTTGCGCCACAGTTCCTTCAGCTCGGCGTCGCTCTTGACCCAGTCGGCCTTTTCGCGGTCGTACTGGTAGCTCTCGTCGAGGCTGAAATCGGGCTTGGTCTTGAGCAGTTCGCGAGCGTAGGCGATGCGCTCGTTGAAGCGCTGCTGGTACTGGTTGTAGATCGCGAACGGCACGCTGAGGTTTTCGCCGTTGATGGCGTCGTCCAGGCGGGTGCGCACGATGGCGTACTGGTCGAGATCGGCCTGGGTGAAGAACAGTTTTTCAGAATCCAGCGACTTGAAATAGCGGTCGAAAATCTTTTCCGACATCGCATCGTCCAGCGGCGTGGATTTGTAATGGAGTTTGGTCAGCACCCGCGAGGCCCATACGGCCGCCTGGGCCTGGCCCGGCTGGGGTTTGAGTACGGTCTCTGCCGCCGCTTTTTCTGGCACGGCCGCGCCGGCCTGCACTGACAGCGCCGCCAACACGGCTACCAACAGCATTTGCTTCTTCATCGGCTTACTCCGAAACGTAGTGAATTCATTGATCGTCATGCGCAGCGCCTGGGCCTGCGTTTCCATTCTACAGGATAGCGCTGCTACACGGCTCTGGTAGTTTGCAGTGTCCCCGCCCAAGCTTAAGGGTGGCTGAAATGAAACTAGCTGAACGCCGCAGCGCACGACACGGCGACCTGCACTCCCGGCAATTTTTTATTCAAGTCATTGTTTTCTAAAACAAAACTGGTTGATGGCATACACATTTATGTTGCAATACGGCAAAAATGTGGTACTATACCGGTCTTATGTTTTTGACGGCCCCGCCACGCATCACTCCGGCAGAGCCCGCACGCCTCCGACTCGCGAGGCGCCTACGCAGCAAGCAGCACGCCTCATGCAGTCGCTCCCCCGGAGCATGCTCGAACCAGAGCGCCCTCAATCAGCAGTACCTTAACTAAAAAAAACAATGCAAACCTTTACTATGAATCCCCGCAATTGGGGTGTCGGCACCAAGATTACCGTGTTCACCTTCGGCCTGATCGCCGTCATCCTGGCCATGCTGCTCAGCCTGATTAACCTCAGCACTTCAGCCATGCTCAAAGAGCGCGCCAAGGCCAACGTCGCCAATACGCTGGGCGGCATCAGCAACACGGTCGAAGTGTTCAACACCGCCATGACCAATGAAGCGTCGAGCTTTGCGCGCCTGTTCGCGGCCGGCTTCGGCGACGGCAAGTTCACGCTGGACCCGGCCGCCACGGTCGACATCGGCGGCAAGCCCACGCCTTCGCTCAAGCACGACGGCAAGACGCTGAACCTGGACTTCACCATCCCCGATCGCTTCACCGCCGACACCGGCGTGGTCGCCACCATCTTCGCCGCCAACGGCGACGAGTTCGTGCGCGTGAGCACCTCGCTGAAGAAGGAAAACGGCGAGCGCGCGGTCGGCACCCAGCTCGACCACGCCCACCCGAGCTACGCGCCGCTGCGCGCCGGCGCCAACTACATCGGCCTGGCCACGCTGTTCGGCAAGCAGTACATCACCCAGTACGACCCGATCAAGGACGCCAGCGGCCACGTCATCGGCGTGCTGTTCATCGGCCTGGACATCTCCAAGAACATGGCGATGCTGAAGGAAAAGATCAAGGCCATCAAGATCGGCGACACCGGCTACATCTACGTGGTCAACGCCGCGCCGGGCAAGACGTTGGGCACGGCGCTGGTCCATCCCGCCAAGGAAGGCGAGAACCTGATCGACAGCAAGAGCAGCGACGACCGCCTGTTCGTCAAGGACATGCTGGAAGCCAAGGAAGGCTCGATGAGCTACGACTGGGCCGACAACGCCAACACCGCGCCGCGCGAAAAGATGGTCGAGTTCCACACCTTCAAGGCCTGGAACTGGCTGATCGTCGGCGGCACCTACACCGAAGAGATCACCCGCGAAGCCGGCCAGCTGCGCAACCGCTACGCCGCGCTGGGCCTGGTGTCGCTGGCGCTGTTCGCCGTCATCCTGTTCCTGCTGGTGCGCGCCAACGTCACGCGTCCGCTGGCACGCGCCGAAGCAGCCGCGCGCCGCATCGCCAAGGGCGAGCTGGACGTGCAGCTGGACATCCGCAACAAGGACGAAATCGGCCTGGTGTTGCGCGCCCTGAACGGCATCAGCAACAACCTGTCCGGCGTGGTCGGCCAGGTGCGCTTGGGCGCCGAGCAGATCGCCACCGCGTCCAATGAAATCGCCGCCGGCAACCTGGACCTGTCGTCGCGCACCGAAGAACAGGCGTCCAGCCTGGAAGAAACCGCCGCCTCGATGGAGCAGCTGAGCAGCGCCGTGCGCCAGAACGCCGACAACGCGGCCCAGGCCAACCAGATGGCGCTGGCCGCCTCCGGCATCGCCGCCAAGGGTGGCGAGGTGGTGGCGCAGGTGGTCGACACCATGGGTTCGATCAACCAGTCGTCGCGCAAGATCGTCGACATCATTTCGGTCATCGACGGCATTGCGTTCCAGACCAACATCCTGGCGCTGAACGCCGCCGTTGAAGCGGCGCGCGCCGGCGAACAGGGCCGCGGCTTCGCGGTCGTGGCGCAGGAAGTGCGCAACCTGGCGCAGCGCTCGGCCACGGCGGCCAAGGAAATCAAGGCGCTGATCGACGACTCCGTCAGCAAGGTCGACATCGGCAGCAAGCAGGTCGAACAAGCCGGCTCGACGATGCAGGAAGTGGTGGTCAGCGTGCGCCGCGTGACCGACATCATGGCCGAGATCAGCACCGCCAGCGAAGAGCAGCGCGCCGGCATCGGCCAGGTGCACGAAGCGATCGCGCAGATGGACCAGGTCACGCAGCAGAACGCCGCGCTGGTCGAAGAAGCCGCCGCAGCAGCCCACGCCTTGCAGGACCAGGCGGCGGACCTGGAGCAAGTGGTGCGCATCTTCAAACTGGGCAACGGCCACGGCGCCGCAGCCCTGCCGCCGGCGCGCAGCCGCCTGGCGCTGAAGTAAAACCAATCCGGGGCACGACCCCGGATTTTCTTTTGCCCTATAATTGTCGGATGGGTAAATTGTTCAAGCACCGGCGCAGTCACAGCCTGATCGTATGCATTGCGATTTTGCTGAACCTGCTCGCACCGGCGATCGGCCATGCGATGTCCGCGCTGACGCGCGATCCGCTGGCGCTGGAAATTTGCTCCGCAACGCCGGCCAAGCAAGCGCCTGGCGACAGCGCTCCGCACGCGCTCAAGCACTGCGTATTCTGCGCCACCCATGCCGACACCTACGCGCCACCGCCCGCTCCTGCCGGCCTGGTCGCCGTGCTGCGCGGCCATGACGCCTACCCTGCACCGCACTACTTCTCCCCTGTTCTTCCCTTCGTCTGGTCCGACGCGCAGCCGCGCGGGCCGCCCGCATTCTCCTGATGTTCCCGTAACCCGCATGCAGCGGCCACGCCATTCCGGCGACGGCCGGCGTGCGCCTATCGATCGTTACACAGGACTCACCATGCAACGCCGTACCCTACTTACCGCGCTGGCTGCATTGCCGCTGGCCGCCCACGCCGCAACACCGGCCTACACCGGCATCGACATCACCGGCAGCAGCATCGGCCCGGACTTCCGGCTGTTCTACGGCGACGGCAAGCCCGCCTCGCTGCAGGACTTCAAAGGCAAATACGTGCTGCTGTTCTTCGGCTTCACGCAATGCCCGGATGTCTGCCCGACCGCACTGTCGCGCGCCGTCGAAACCAGGAAACTGCTCGGCGCCGACGGCGACAAGCTGCAAGTGCTGTTCGTCACCGTCGACCCCGAGCGCGACACCGCCGCGCTGCTGGCCGAATACATGCGCGCCTTCGATCCCGGCTTCGTCGGCCTGCGCGGCGACGCCGCACAAACGGCCAAGGCGGCCAAGGACTTCAAGATCTTCTACCGCAAGGTGCCCAGCGGCAGCTCATACACGATGGACCACACGGCCATCACCTACGTGTTCGACGCCACCGGCAAGATCCGCCTCGCCTTCAAGCACGACCAGACCGCCCAGCAATGCGCAGCCGACCTGCGCAAACTGATGCAACCTAAAAAAGAAACCAGCTTCCTGAAAGGATTATTCCAATGAAACGCATGATTTATCTGATGCTCCTCGCCGCCCTGCCCGCGTTCGCGCAAGTCACCGTCAGCGAGGCCTGGGTGCGCGGCACCGTGGCCCAGCAGAAAGCCACCGGCGCCTTCATGACGCTGACCGCCTCCCAGGACGCGCGCCTGGTCGGCGCCAGCTCGCCGGCGGCCGGCGTGGTCGAAGTGCACGAAATGAAAATGGTGGACGATGTGATGCGGATGCGCCAGATCGACGGCCTGCCGCTGCCTGCCGGCCAGGCCGTGCAGCTGGCGCCGGGCGGCTACCACCTGATGCTGATGCAGCTGAAGCAGCCGCTGGCCGACGGCCAGAAAATCCCGCTGACGCTGGAGTTCGAGGATGCCAAACATCAGCGCAGCAGCATCCAGCTTGAAGCGCCGGTGCGGCCGCTGAACGCGGCCGCCGCCCACCACTAAATCAAGTCACGGCTTGCCGCGAAAGCGATTCTCGTGATCGATGGCGGCGACGGCCTGGGACAACGCGGCCGCGCGAGCCTGGTTCGCCGTGGCGAATTCGCCGGCAGCGTTTGTTACCCGACCGGACTCGTCGTCGAGGCGCGCGCTACCGGTCCAGAGCCCGTTGGCACTTTGTGCCGCGGTCAAATAAATCGCGCGGCCTCGATAGAGCGAAATTTCCGGAATGGGTTCTGCCCGTTCCGTTCGCTCGATCGCCGGCGGCGGACCGATGGCCTGGGCTGCCTTGTTGCTCTTGGGCTGCGTCATCGGCGACTCCATGGATCAGCAGTGGGTGCCGCCTGGTCCGCCAAACCAGACTGTCTCGTTCCATGGCGCGGCGTATTTGACGACCTGAGAAGTGTAGCACGGTGCATTCGCAGATGCTGTCAGCGCGGCGTCCGTGCGGCCGCCGCCGGTCGGGAAGTACTGGATTTGTCGCTGATATGCCGCGTGCTGCCACCCCCCAGAGGCGTAGGCTCCGCCGCCCATGGGCGGCCAGCTGGTCGTGCCGACGACCTCGCCGCCATAGTCGATTTCCGAGGCATGCGTAGCCATCGCTCCACCGTGATAGATTGAGGCGGGGTAATAGCCGACCGCATTGGCAGCGGCGCCTCCGCCCAAATAAAGCCACCAGTTGCCGCCCACGAGATAGAAGGCGATATCGAGTTCATATTGAGTCCCACCCGCGACGCTCCAGGGGGACAGCGCGCCGCCGAGAGCCCAGTTCTTGTTGGTCTGGACGAAGGCGCTGCAGGACAGGTTGTAGCAACCCGTCGAGTGATAGGCGTCCGCCGTCCAGTAGATAAACAAACACGGTTTGGTATTCGCGTACATTCCGGGATAGACCTGCCAGCCGACTTCCGCAGTTTGCAGCGCGGCGCCGCTGCCACCGACATACCAATGTTGCGACAGCGAGAATATTTGGTTCGCTCCTATGCTCGGATCCCAGACATTGACGAAGCTGGTGCCGCCGAGATTGTTGACGTTCTGAAACGCGTGCGCCCAGCGATGCGTCGCCGCCACTTGTGGCGACGGGCCCGAGGCGCCGGGAGGCCTGATCCCGCCACCGTTGCCGGGACGCTTCTGCATGAAGTGCCGCAGGCTTCTGAACCGGGACAGGTCCTCCAGAGTCAGCCGCCTTACCGGTATCGTTCCGTCGGGCGCGAGCATCTGGTTGCCGTAGATATCGACGAAGTCGGCATGCAATTGCACCAGAGCGCGCGCAGGAGCGTGCGGCGCGCCAGGGGCCAGCGTTGCCGCCCAGCCGGGAAGATCCACCGCTGTCGCGATCGCGCCCGGCTGGCCTCGACGGGACATCTGCTGTTCGATCGGAATGCAGTCGAACACGGAGCCGTTGGCGTCCACGAAACTATGCAAGGCGGTTGTAGAGTCGTAATATTTAATGAGATACGTCCGGATTTCGTCGAACGAGCCTGCGTCAGCGATATTGCTATGGGGAACATTCAAGAAATGTTCGGCTCGCGCCGCGTGCAAGGATTGTACGAATTGATCGAAAGGCACGAGAGGGTGTGAAGCAGGCATGACTGTCCTCCTTTGTGTTATCAGCGTGTAGCGGCAGGGTCCGCCAAAATAGTGTCGGCGGTTGGCGCGGGGCTGTCTGTGATAACGCGCAATCAGGATGCAATCAGGTCTTAGCCTATCGATGGAACTGAAAAATGGCCAGCCAAACCAGACAAGCAATACAGCCATACATCAGGGCGGACAGCGCCCCCATTTTTATATCGATATGGGAGGGAAGGCAGGAGAACAATGCGACCGCCGCGACATATCCAGACACCAGCCAGCTCGTGTAGTCGCCGCGCTGAAAAGCCGACTGCGTCCAATAGTTGAAGATCAACCAACTCACCCAAGCCAACAGAAGTGGGGCAAAGGCCACCGGCGCAGAATTCCAGATATTCAGATTTCTAAACCCCACGGAGCCTAGCATCCAATAGTTTTTTCCCCGTCTTGGAATGATGGAAAACGACGTGGGCTTCGCATAAACCACCCAGCCCACCGCCGCGTGCAAGACCTCGTGGCTGATCGTCCCTATCAACGTCAGGATCGCAATTCCCCAGCCAGAATACCTCACCCAGCGCAGCAAGCAGAACCAGATAAATATCAATACGATGGATGGGATGGAGCTGACCGTCAGGCCCATGTGATTTAGCGAGGACATTCTGGCCTCTCGTCAGGGATGCCGCGCCGACATGGCGCGGATCAGCAGCGCCAGCCCGAGCGATGGCGCCAGGTACAGCAAAATGTCGCGGTGACGGCACAACCACGCCGGCGCGAGCGTACTACATGCAAACAGGCTGCTCATGGCCGCATCGTCGCACGATGACCGCCCGGCGTCAATTTCTCGCTATCGAACGCCTATCCTCTCCTCTTGCGATGCTTGCCGGCGTCAGTCCCGAGGTTTAGCCGCGCGCTCGATGCGGAAGGTGTCGCCGTGCGCATCGCTGGCCAGCAGCGTGACGGTCAGTTGGCCCGCCGTCACCGTCTGGCCGACCGCCAGCAGCGCTTGCAGATGCTGCTCGTCGCTGTCGCCTGGCGGCTGCACGCGGACCGCGCCGTCATGCGAAGTCAGCCGCGTATCGACGGTGTAGACCAGCAGGCCGGCACGCGGCAGCCTGCTGTCGTAGCCTTCGGCACGCCGGCTTTCCACCGCCAGCGCCGTGTTCGGACCGGTCGGCACCAGCGCCAGCTTGGCGCCGCCTGCGCGTTCGAGCGGCGTCAGCGTCAAGGTCGTGCTGGCGGCGCTGGCGCAGCTGACTTGCGCGTCATCCAGCCAGCCCAGTTGCCAGCGCTCCCAGCCCAGGTATTCCGGCGCCCTGCCCGTCGGGTTGCCCATCGCGCTGAATTCCCCGACATAGGTGTGCCACAACTGCCTGGGCGGACGCGGGCCGGCCAGGTCGACCAGCGACATCGCATGGCCGATTTCATGCACAAACCAGGCCCAGCCCAGCGTCGGCAGATCGCTGCCCGAGGTGGCGCCGTTGAGGAATTCGCGGCCGCCGGCCCGGACGCCCTGCCCGGACCTGGCGGTGAAGGCCGGCCCCCAGTTGATCGCCTGGGTGGCGGGATTGGCGATCACCAGGATGGCGTCGCTGCCGGAATAGTCGACCGAGGGACCGGCCAGGTTTATCGCTTCCTGGAAGTAGGCGCGATGGTATTCGAACGAGGCATCGCGGCCGAAGTGGTAGTCGGACGAGGGTTTGCGCATGCGTATCCAGCGCGGGTCGGCGGCCAGCGTCACGTCCAGCTTGCCGTAGGAGACGGCCTTGAAGTACTGCTCCGCGCGCGGCGAGATGATGGACAGCACATCACGCGGCGCGACCGTTGCCGGGGCGTCGCTGAAGTCGACGAACAACACGCGGAAACGCAGCTGGCCCGTGGTCTTCAAGCGCTCGGGCTTGCGCGGGAAGCCGAGGCCGACATCGGTACGCAGTTGCATTTCGGGCAAGCGGCATGCGGCCAGCGGGTCGGCTGCCGAGGCGGGCAAAGCCATCAACAACGCCAATGCGCCAACCGCGCACCGCGCCATCACGCGCCACCGCCCGCGACTGCCGCGACGCTGCTCTCGTAGGAAAAGCCATGCTGCTGCAGGATGTCCACCAGCTCCGCCGGCGGGCTGCCCAGCTTGAGGTTCTCGGCCACCCAGTCGCGCCAGGCCGGCGTCACATCGAACGGTTCCGGCGCCAGCTCGATGCCCGCGATGATGCGCGCCAGCAGGCCGTTGATGCGCTTGGTGTCGATCAGATGCTGCACCACCGCATGGCCCGAATAGGGAAACGGATACAGCGTGCAATTGCCCGCCGCCGCCAGCCGATGCGCGTGCATGGCGTCCAGGTTGACGGACTCGGTCGCATCGTCCCGGTCCGGCTTGGTGCCGAACACGATGTGCAACTGCGTCTGCCCGCCGCGCTCGCGGCCCAGCGCCGCCAGGTCGTAATAGCCCGACGGCGGCGGTTGCTGCGCCAGCGCCCGCATCACGGCGATCCAGCGGCGGTCGTGGTAGAGCAAAGCCTGCTTCACATCGAGAAAGGACAAGGGGCCAAACGCCACCACCTGCTCCACTCCGAGCAGCAACCCGAACATGACGGCCGCATAAGCGCCCATCGACTGGCCGATGGTGACGACCTTGCTCGGCCGGATTTCCGCCACCAGCGCGCGCAGCGTCTCGACCGTGTCATCGGGATGTTCACCCAGTCCGGCGACGGCGCGGTGGTACCAGCTGTTGCCGGAATCGCGCACGAGAATTTTGTTGAGATGGCGTCCGCTGGCTTGCTCCAGCTTTTTCAGGCGCCCATAGAAATCGAAGTCCGGCCGCGCATCCCAGGACACGAAGCCGAAGGCGATCACCAGGATCTCTCCCGGTACCACACGGTCGATCAGCACATCCTCGGTGCTGGTTTTGACGCGCCGGTTATCCAGCGCGGGCACATCGGTGATACTCAACGACATGGCCGGCGCTCCCGGGCTGAAAAGTTTAGTGGTTGTCGGTATAAAAACAGCGGCCGCAGGCCTGGCGGTAGCTCTCGTTGCCGCCAATGCTGATCTGCTCGCCTTCCTTGATGCGTCGGCCGTTCTCGTCGACGCGGATATTCATCGTCGCCTTCTTGCCGCAAGTGCAGATGTTCTTCAATTCTTCAATATCGTCGGCCAGCGCCAGCAGATAGGCCGAGCCGGGGAACGGCTCGCCGCGGAAGTCCGTGCGCAGGCCGTAGGTGATGACCGGCACGCCGCGCACCTGCGCCAGCTGGTGCAACTGCTGCACCTGGGCCGTGCTGAGGAACTGCGCCTCGTCGATCAACAGGCAGGCGATCTTCTGGTCGATGCAGACCAGGAAATCGGTCGCGGCGTCGAACACCTCCGTCTCGCGCTGCGGTCCCAGGCGCGAGGTCACGTGGCCCACGCCGTAGCGGTTGTCGATGGCGGCCGTGAACAGGCGCACCTTCTGCCCCTGCTCTTCGTAATTGTGCGCCACTTGCAGCATCGCGGTGGACTTGCCTGCGTTCATAGCAGAATAACGGAAATAAAGTTTAGCCACTACTACCCCTGATTGAAGAGCGCGATTATAAACCGTCCCCCGCGAAAAAGGCGCATACTTGTCTTTCCAACAGCACGGTGAAAATGATAATTTTTTTCATATGCAAACTCGGAAACATTCCTTTCCAGCGGCGACAGAGCGGCCTACCATCCGCTCTTTTCAAAAAAGCACGAGCGGACACAATCCGCCCGCGCCGATATCCTGCAAGGAGCACCTCATGCCTACCCCCGCATTGTTCAGCCTCATCGGCAACACGCCGCTGATCCCCGTCACCCGTCTGGACACCGGCCCCTGCCAGTTGTTCCTCAAACTGGAATCGCAGAATCCCGGCGGATCGATCAAGGACCGCATCGGCCTGTCCATCATCGAAGCGGCCGAAGCCGACGGCCGCCTGCAACCAGGCGGCACCATCATCGAAGCGACCGCCGGCAACACCGGCCTGGGCCTGGCCCTGGTCGGCCGCCTGAAGGGCTACCGCGTGCTGCTGGTGGTGCCGGATAAAATGTCCACCGAAAAAGTGCTGCACCTGAAGGCGCTGGGCGCCGAAGTACGCACCACCCGTTCCGACGTCGGCAAGGGCCACCCCGAGTACTACCAGGACTACGCGGCGCGCCTGGCGCGCGAACTGCCGGGCGCCTTCTTCGCCGACCAGTTCAACAATCCCGCCAACCCGCTGGCGCACGAAACCACCACCGGCCCGGAGATCTGGGAGCAGACCGGCCATGAACTCGACGCCATCGTGGTCGGGGTCGGCTCGTCCGGCACCCTGACCGGGCTGACTAATTACTTCCGCAAGGCCGCGCCCAACGTCGAGTTCGTACTGGCCGATCCCAAGGGTTCCATCCTGACCGAGTACGTCGACACCGGCCGCGTCTCCGACACCAGCGGTTCGTGGGCGGTGGAAGGCATAGGCGAGGACTTCATTCCCGCGATTGCCGACCTCAGCGGTGTGCGCAAGGCCTACACCGTCACCGACCAGGAAAGCTTCGACAGCGCCCGCGCCCTGCTGCGCGCCGAAGGCATCCTGGGCGGTTCGTCGACCGGCACGCTGCTGGCCGCCGCGCTCAAATACTGCCGCGAGCAGACCACGCCCAAGCGCGTCGTCACCTTCGTCTGCGACACCGGCACGCGCTACCTGTCCAAGGTCTACAACGACGGCTGGATGCACGACCAGGGCCTGCTGCAACGCCCGCCGCTGCATGACCTGCGCGACCTGATCGGCCGCCGCTTCGACGCCGGCGATGTCGTCAGCGTGGCGCCGGGCGACACCCTGCTGACCGCCTTCAACCGCATGCGCAGCACCGACCTGGCGCAGCTGCCGGTGATCGAGAACGGCAAGCTGGTCGGCATCATCGATGAATCGGACCTGCTGCTCAAGGTCGACAACCACGCCGAACAGTTCTCCAGCCTGGTCGGCACCACCATGACATCGCGGCTGGAAACGCTGCACCCGAGCGCCAACGTGCAAGCGCTGCGCAGCACGCTGGACCGCGGCCTGACCGCCGTGGTCGCCGAGGGCGACACGTTCTACGGCCTGATTACCCGCTTCGACCTGCTGAACCATCTGAGAAGGACTTTATCTTGAACGACAATAAAAAAGCCCACCTGGCCACCCGCGTGATCCACGGCGGCCAGTCGCCCGACCCGACCACCGGCGCCATCATGCCGCCGATTTACGCCACCTCCACCTTCGTGCAGGACAGCCCCGGCGTGCACAAGGGCCTGGACTACGGCCGCTCGCACAACCCGACCCGCTGGGCATTGGAGCGCTGCGTGGCCGACCTGGAAGGCGGCGCCCAGGGCTTCGCCTTCGCCTCCGGCCTCGCGGCGATCTCGACGGTGCTGGAACTGGCCGATGCCGGTTCGCACATCATCGCCGGCGACGACATGTACGGCGGCAGCTACCGCCTGTTCGAACGGGTGCGCCGCCGCAGCGCAGGCCATGACTTCACCTACGTCGATCTGACCAATCCGGAAAACCTGCTGGCCGCGATCCGCCCCGAGACCAAGATGGTGTGGGTGGAAACCCCGACCAACCCGATGCTCAAGCTGGCCGACCTGAAGGCGATCGCCAAGATCTGCCGCGAGCGCGGCATCATCGCTGTGGCCGACAACACCTTCGCCAGTCCGCTGGTGCAGCGCCCGCTGGAGCACGGCTTCGACATCGTGGTGCACTCGACCACCAAGTATCTGAACGGCCACTCCGACATCATCGGCGGCATCGCCGTGGTGGGCGGCGAGCCGCACCAGCAGGCGTGGTGCGAGCAGGTCGGCTTCCTGCAAAACTCGGTGGGTGCGATTGCCGGCCCGTTCGACAGCTTCCTGGCGCTGCGCGGCGTGAAGACGCTGGCGATCCGCATGGAACGCCACTGCCGCAGCGCGCTGGACCTGGCGCGCTGGCTAGAGCAGCAGCCGGAAGTACGCAAGGTCTACTACCCGGGCCTGGAATCGCACCCGCAGCACGAGCTGGCCAAGCGCCAGATGGACGGCTTCGGCGGCATCATCTCGATCGACCTGAAGACCGACCTGGCGGGCGCGCGCCGCTTCCTGGAAACCTGCTCGGTGTTCGCGCTGGCCGAAAGCCTGGGCGGCGTCGAAAGCCTGATCGAGCATCCGGCGCTGATGACGCACGCCACCATCCCGCCGGAAACGCGGGCCAAACTGGGCATCGGCGATGGCTTGATACGACTGTCGGTGGGAATCGAGGATATAGAGGATTTAAGGGCCGATATTCGCCGTTCGCTCGACGCGATTTAGGTGCTAGTATCCGGGAATTGCGTATTTAGCCTGAGAGCTCATGGAATTCCTCTTCATCATCATTGGCGTACTGGCCATCGGCGCCCTCTACTCGTTGGGCGTGGCCAGCGCCAAGCCGGTGCCCGGCAGCGACTTTTACAAGGTGTCGAAGGATGGCCGCGTGCTGGCCTCCGGCGGCCCCAAGGTGACGGCGCTGCGGCCCAAGGTCACGCCGGACGGCTTGATGGTCAAGCTGCGCAATGGCAACCGCACCGGCGAATTCCTGGTGCACGACCTGGTGGCCGAGGCGCACCTGCCCAATCCATCGGGCTTGAAGTACGTGCGTCACAAGGATGGCAACCTGCGCAACAACAAGGTTGAGAATCTGGCGTGGAGCAAGGAGCCGGTCGCCGAACCCGCAGCGGCGCCGGCGCCGCCGCCTGTCCAAACGCCGCCGCAGACGCGCTATGCATCACCTGCGGCGCGGGCCGCAGCGGCAGCCCTGGCCGCCGCTGCGGCGGAATCGGAGGCAAGCTCCGCTCCGGCGAAAACCATCGGCGATGCCCTGCCCGGCGGCGCGCCTCAATCGCCTGGGTGATATTTACGTTCCAGGTGCTTTTCCACGTCAGCCTTGTAGAACAACACGTCCTTGAACTCCCCGCGCGCGTACATCGCGGCCTGGTCGCTGAAATGCGGCGAGGCCGGGTCGCCGCTCTCCCCTCCCGCCAGAATGCTGCGCGCCTTGATGCGCGGCCCGAACTCCACCGCCGCCACGAAGCTGTTGCCGCGCTCGCCGTAGAGACGCTTGGTCTTGCTCTTGTTGGTCATGCCGTAGGCGGCCAGCGAACCCCAGTTGGCTGACGCGAAGGCCACAGGCAAGCTCGGCTTGCTGTCGTCGAAGGGCTGGACGATGTCGCCGCTCAAACGTTGAAAACGATTTATATCGCCCCACGGCGTCTGCCATGTGCCGAAGTCCGCCGTCAGCTTGGCTGACGCCCGCTCCAGCGCCTGCAGGCGTTGTTGCGGCGTGATCGCGGCCTGGATGTAGTCGAGCGCCAGCACCTCGCGTGCCTTGGCCGCCGGGCCGTACGTGGCCGTCAGATCCTGTGCCCAGAACACCGCCAGCGAAGTCGGCACCGAGTCCAGCGCGTAGCGCATATCCCAGCCGCGCAGCGCGGCGATCTGCGGCGCCAGGCTGCCCTTGAGCGTGTCGCCGGCGGGCAGCTCGTCCCAGGCCGCGAACAGCTGCGGCAGCAGTGGCTCGAAGGCTGGCAGCTGGGTGTCGTAGGCGCTGGCGATCAGGCTGTCGAGCGTGAAGTTCTTCTTGTTCTCCAGTACCCGCACCGCGTGGATGCCGCGAGGGTTCTCGGGATTCATCGACATGTAGGCCGGATAGTCCCGCGCCTTGGGGCTGTACGCGCCCGCCGCCGTGTACGGCCAGTTGTTGGTGTTCTGTATCCAGCCGTTCTTCGGATTGAACAGTGTGATGGTTTCCTTCACCGCATGCAGGCCTTGCCACTCGGTGGCCGGATCGCTGCCGTCGACCGGATGCTTCCAGTCGAACTTGGGATCGCGGCGCGGAATGAAATTGCCGTGGAAGTAGGCGATATTGCCGTCGGCATCGGCGTACACGGTGTTGTTGGACGAATTGGTGCGCAGCTCCATCGCCTTGTAGAAATCCTTGTAGCTGCGGGCCTTGGTGCGGATGTAGGATTGCGTCAGCGCCTTCAGCGGCTCATTCATCAGGCGCACGGCGATCCACTTGCCGTCCTTCGCGCGCACGATGGGGCCGTGGTGGCTGTAGTAGACCTTGACCACCTTGCTGGCCATGCCGGCCGCCGTCTTGTACGGCAGCGTGATGTCGACCGCCCTCAACGGCCGCTGCTCCTGGCCGTACTGGTAGTAGAACTGGCCGTCCTTCTCGCTGATGGTCTCCAGGTATTCGTCGATGACGTCGCCGCCGCCGGAGGTGTGCATCCAGCCCAGGCGGTCGTTGAAGCCCTGGTAGACGAAGAACTGGCCCCAGGTCACCGCGCCGTAGGCGTTCAGGCCTTGTTCGCTGTGCACCTGCACCTCGGGCCGGAAGTAGAACGAGGTGTGCGGATTAATCAGCAGCAGCGCATGGCCGCCCCTGGTCAGCGCCGGTGCGATGGCGAAGCCATTGGAGCCGCCCGGTTCCTTGTCCAGATCGATGCCCTCCCCGCGTGCCGACAACAGCAAGGGCGGGGCCAGCGGCAGCCTGGCGCCGTTGGCGTACAACTCCTGCAGCTGCTTGAGGTCCACCGATTCAATGTCGCCGCCGATGCTGCCCTCGCTGAAGCTGAGCGCCATCCACGGTTCGAAGTGCGTAATCAGCGCCGGCTTGACGTCCGGGTGCGTGGCCAGGTAGTAGTTCAGGCCGTCGGCGAAGGCCACCATCAGCTGCTTCAGCCAAGCCGGGCTTTGCCGGTACTGCGCCTGCAAGTCCGCCGGATTGATGAACAGCTTCATGCGCAGGTCGCGATACAGCTCGGCCTCGCCTTCGACCTCGGCCAGCCGGCCCATGGCGTTGATGTAGTTGAGTTCGACCCGCTTGAAGTCGTCCTCGGCCTGCGCGTACATCAGGCCGAACACGGCGTCGGCGTCGGTCTTGCCGTAGACGTGGGGAATGCCCCATTTGTCGCGCAGGATGGTGACGCGCTGTGCCGCCGCCTTCAGCCTGGCGACCTCGGAGGGGACTGCCGGTGGCGCTGCCGCCGCATTCATCGCTATACAACACAACAAGGCAGGCAAGGCGCGCATCGGCAGACTCCGTACAGTGAGGGGGGGACAGCTTAGCTGGCGTCGACCAGCTCCGAGATGCGCAGTTGCAGCGCGGTGATTTCCGACCGCAGTGCGGCGTTCTTTTCCTTGAGCGAGGCGTTTTCAGCGCGCAGCTCGTCCACCTCGGTCATCGGCCGGTATTCGCCGCCGCCTTCCTTGGCTTCCTTGGCCGGGCGCGAAGCGGCGCGCAGCTCGCGCACTTCCTTGGCGGCCTTCTGCAACTCCTTCTTGCCGCCGGCGACCGCAGCCACCTGATCGGCTTCCGGCAGCGAGGCCACGGTGGCGGCGGCGTTGATCGAGATCGTGCCCGAACGCACCGCCTCCACCAGCTCCGGCGTCGCCGTCTTCTGGATCTTTTCGATCTGGCTGATGGTCGCGCTGCTCAGGCGCGCGGCGCGGGCGATGTCCTCGCGCGAGGTCAGCGGCATCGCGGCCGGCTTGGCCTTGGACGCATCGCCTTCGGGCGGCGCGATGGCGGCATCCTCGGCGGCGGCCTGCGCGGCCAGCTCGGCCACGCGGGCGGCGACGATTTCCTTCTTGCGCAGCGCCAGCACGCCGCGCTGGAAGTCGGAAATGCTGCGGCGGCCCAGATTGTTATCGATCATCCACAGCTTGACGTCGTCCAGGTTGCGGAAACTGGTGTTTTCCGTCACCTTGAACGGCACGCCGTGCTGCTGGCAGATCTGGTAGCGGTTGTGGCCGTCGACCAGCACGTCTTCCCACAGCACCAGCGCGTCGCGGCAGCCTTCCACCAGAATGCTGCGCTCCAGCGCCGCGTATTCGGCCTCGGTCAGCGGCTCGATGTAGCTGCGCAACACGTCGTTAATTTTGATTTGCATAGTTATCCTTGAATTACCGGCGGGCCGGCGCCTGTGCGCCCGGCCGTTTCGCCGTCCAGCATGCTACACCATCCGGGGCATGCGGCCCAAGCCCTGCGCCGCATGGTTGCCAAATGGTTACTAAGGCAATCTTAAGAAACATTCATTAAGATGCTTCCCAGTCAACTTGCTTTCTCCGCTAATTGACGTCTAGCCCCGACAGGTTCTCCGCCTGTTCGGGGCTTTTCTTCGTCTGCCGCCATGGTGGCTGGTGATCGCTGACAGGGACTAGGCCCAGGGGGACGCGATGATGCTTACGTATCGCGGAAAGAAAGTGATGATGGTGCAAAGCGAGCTCAAGCGCCAGTCCGGGACGGCGCTTTCCCGCCGATTGCCAAGAAAATTACAGCGCGTCAAAGCCGCGCTGCAATCGGCGGGAATTGCTTCATTTCTCGTTGCCGGTCTTGGTGTTCAAAATCAGCGGCATGGTGTGGATGAAGCCCCAGACGAAATCGTTTTGCAGGAGGCTGTTGGTGGCCGGCCGGGCGTTCAGATTGAAATTGCCGGGATTGGGCGTGCCGGCCCAGTTGATGTACAAGCCCAGCACCTGAGGCGAAACGCCAGTCGCCGTGGTGCCGGCGGTCGCGTGGCAGGACACGCACGAGGAGCCGGCAACGATGCCGCCATTCGACGGCCTCGAACCCAGATAGCTGGGCCGCCCCGCCTGGTCGGTGTAGGCCCATTGCGAACCGCGCAGGCGATAGCTGCGCCAACCTTTGCTTTGCGGCGTGGGCCAGCCGCCGGCTTGATCGCCGGTGCCGATGCGGGTCTGGTCGAACAGCTGCTTGAGCGCCGGCGTGATCGGGCCGCTGGGATAGACGGTGTTTTGGACGAAGACTTGCCCCTTGGCGGTATTCTCGGTCGCCGCACTGGTAAAGTTCCGGCTCAGGCCGGGCCGCGCCGGGGCCGCCGAATCGAAGCCGTAGCCGTCATTACAGCCGGTAAAATCACAGCGGCCGGGACTGTTGACATGCTCGAAATCGGCCCAGAACCAGGGCGGCGTATCCTTGGTCGACAGATGGAAGGACATCAGCCAGTATTCGCCGGGGGCGAAAACGTCTGGATTGAAATTGTAGTGATGGCGGTCGTCGATCAGGACTTTGACAAACGGCGACGCCGGATCATCGACCAGGCCGGCAGCCAGCGCCGCCTTCTTGCTGATCCATTGCGCGCGTATCATCCAACCGTCGATCGGAAAGTTAACCGAGGTCAGTTGCTTGCTGGTGCTGACCGCGTGAAACGGCGCGTTCTTGACCAGGTCGGCATTGGCATTGTTCAGCACCGCGACCAGTCCGTTCGAGTGGTACAGGCCGTTCTGGAACACATAATCGAACATCGGCTTGTTATAAAAGGTCAGCGGCAAGGTCGCCACGGCGCGCGTCCCGTGCACTTCCGGCGTGCCCGCCGTGCGGGAGGCGTCGCGCCGCATGCCCGGGCGCGGCGCCTGCGCCAGGACTACGCCATCCTTGCCGTCCGGCGCGAAGGGGCAGTAGCGGCTGGGATAAGCGGGATTGTCGTAGCCGGGGTTGTTCGACCTGCCCGGCATGCAGCAGTTTTTCTCGCTCGCCGTGGTACACAGAGGCAATGGCGACGACGGCCAGATCAGGTCGCCACTGACCCAGGATCCGATGAAATTCTGTTGTATCACCTCGATATACAGTTTCCACGCCAGCAGATCGGGGCAGCTCATGGCCGGATTGGTCACCGGTCCGGTAAAACTGACGCGGCCATTCGATGCCGTCATGCCGCAACTGACGTCGTTGACGACCATGGCATTGAAGTACATATCATATCCGACGTTGTTGGGGGCCGCCCCCTCTTCCACTTTTTGCGCCTGGCACACGGTGACGGCCAACAGCAGCAGCAACAAGAATGAACGCATGATGAATTCCCCCTCAGGTGAGATGCGGAGCGACAACGCGGGTGTCATGTGACATGGGCGGCCGCGGTATGCCGCCCGGATAATAGTCCGCCATCAGCGCCCGGCCGATGGACAAGATGCGCTCGTCGTGTCCGGGCCGGCCGATAATTTGCAGGCCGATCGGCAACTCTTGCGACGACAGCCCGCACGGCACGCTCAGCGCGCACAGGCCGAGGACATTGACCGAGCGGGTGCAGGAGGAATAGCGGCTGTTGGCGTCGGTATAGGCCGTCGCGGACCGGCTCACGTCGTCGAGCGCCACCGCGGTGGTCGCCGTGGCAGGCGCCAGCAAGGCATCGAATGCTTCCATGGCAGCCACGGCCTGCGGCTGCAGCGCCGCCATGCTGCCGAGGGCGGCATAGTAGGCGGTCGCCGTCGCCGTGGCGCCGGAGTCAAAGCTGGCCACCACCTTCTGATCCAGCCACGCCGACCCGCTCGCCAGCAAAGCCTGGTTGTAGGTGTAGCCTTCCACCTTGCTGATCACGCCGTTCGGATTGATGAGTTCGGCCTGTTCGGCCTGCGGGAAAGCGATATGCGTCACGGTCGCTCCCAACGCCTCCAGGCGGGCGGCAGCGCGCAGCACCGCCTCGGCCACCTCGTCATCGACATCCTCGAACAGGCTGTCGGCGACGGCCAGGCGCAAGCCGCGCAGGCGGAACGGCTCCGTGGCGGGCGGGTCCGCGTTTTCCGGCGAAAGCAGGCGCAGCAGAACCGCGACGTCTTCGGCGGCGATGCCGATCACGCCCACGGAATCCAGCGTCGGACTGAGCGGATAGACGCCGCTCCGGCTAATGCGGCCATAGGTGGTTTTCAAGCCTATCGTGCCGCACAGCGCCGCCGGCACGCGGATCGAGCCGCCGGTATCGGTGCCCAGCGCGATGGGCGCCATGCCGGTGGCAACCGCGACGCTCGACCCGCTGCTGGAGCCGCCCGCCACCCGGTGCACCGCAGACCACGGGTTGCGCGGCGTGCCCTGGTTCAGATTGACGCCCAGGGAGCCATGGGCAAACTGCACCAGATTGGTTTTCCCCAACAACACCATGCCGGAGGCCTGCAACAGGTCGACGACGGCGGCCGACGCCGACACCGGACTCCCGGCCAGCAAGTCACAGCCGGCGCTGGTCGGCAGGCCGGCCACATCGAACAAATCCTTGACCGCATACGGCACGCCCTGCAGCGGGCCAAGCCGGATGCCGGCCTGGATGGCTTCGTCGGCGGCGCGAGCCTGGGCCAGCGCCAGGTCGGCGGTGACCAAGCGATACGCGCCGTAGTGCCGGTCCAGTTGCGCTATGCGTTCCAGAAAATATTCAGTCAACTGGACCGAACTAATCTGCCGCAACTCCAGCATGCGGGCCCATTCGAGACAGGTTTTCATGCCGCGCTCCTCATGCGATATCCTGCAGCACGGCAAACAGCCGGCCGATCTGGTCGGGGAAGTTGTAGATGTGGGTGGAAACCCGCAAGGCGTTGATCTGCGGACCACGGCCGCCGTCCGGCCCCGGCGTGGCGGTGCACAGCACCCATAGGCCGAATTCATTGACCAGCCGCTGGGCGATCTGCTGCATGCGGGTGGCGTCATACGCCAGCGCATAATTGCGCGAAGGCACGAAAGCGGTCAGGCCGCAGCACAGCGCCCCGTCCTCCGCCTGATGCGACGGACTGAACACGCTACCCTGCCCCCAATGCGCGACCGCTTCCCGCTCGACCTCGGCCGACAGCTGAAGGATGCGCCGTTCAATCGTGGATTTGCCTATGCCTTCGAAGAACTCGGCAGTGCGTGCCAGCGTGTAGAAGGCCGGGCCGTTCAGGTTGGCACGCGCCTGCAAGGCATCGGCGATGGTCAAGCCATTGCCGACATCCATGGCCCGCTCTGAAACAATCGGTTGCAAGCCCCAGGGATTGGTTTCCGCATCACGGATATACAGGATCCCCGTTCCCGGTGGACCGTTCAGCCATTTATGGCCCGAGGCGGCATAAAAATCGGGCCCTAATTCACGCAGATTAAGGTCCAACATGCCCAGCGCATGGGCGCCGTCGACCAGGCTCAGAATATTCCGTTCACGCGCCAGATTGCATATCTCGCGCACCGGCATGCGCAGCCCGACGGCATAGTTAATATGCGAGAAACAAATAGCCCTGGTGTTCGGGGTGATCGCCTTCCTGAATATCTGGACGATATCCTCGCTGGATTTCGCGGGAATCGGCAATGACACTTCTATTATTTTCACACCCTGCCGTTCGGCCAGAATCGACAGCGGCGAATACATTGAAAAATGATCTTGCTGCGTAGTAATTATTTCACACGGCCCTTTATTGGGCAAACCTAATAAAACCATTGCCAAACCCATCGTCGTATTGTCGGTCAATACGAGATCGGCAGGATCGGCGCCGACAAATTTTGCCATCCGGGACCGATTGGCAAGTTGCTTGCTGTTCAGGTTGACGTCATCGAAAAATGCCTGGGAGGGGCTGGAAGCCCAATGTCTCATGGCTTGAGTAAGGATAGACTGCATTTCCAGCGGCAAGGAACCTTCTGAGCCGGAGTTGAGATAGATCAAACCCGGTTCGAAATGGAAGGCCTTGGCCAATTCCCGCCATTTCCCTTCGTCGCCGTCCGGCCAGCGCGTCTGCAAGGCATTCGTCTCCATCGCATCTCCATTCAAAAATGGCAGTTAGTATTTCCCCGGCTATTTAAAAACACCAGGCCATTGTAATTAAAAACCATAATTGAATTATCACGATTTGTCACGCGCGGCATTTTTATAACTTTCATTTTGCACTGACCCTTTTAATTTTCCATGAGGAAATCACCACCCAATAAAAAACCAACTCGCTACTTATTTTTTAATAGTTAATCAGGTCAAAAAATTAATATTGACAATGAAATTTGATTGAATTAATCTCGGCCCAATACTCCGGATATTATCCCGGAGGTAAGCGGAATGGACGAGATTGAATACCTTGCCCATGCCGCGAAAATGCTGTGCTTTTCATCTAACCTGGAGGAATCATGTCTAGATTTAATCGAGATTTGAATGAACAGGAATTCACCGAATTGCTGCAAGCGGCCAACGGTGTGGCCAGTTCGATGCGCGGTCGCATCGCTTCCCTGCGGGGGCATCTGGCCTCCCTGCGTGGCGCGGCAGCTTCGCTGCAAGCCAAGGGGCTGACGGCGTCGGCCGCAGGCCTGACCGCTTCGCTGCGTGGCGTCACGGCCTCGCTGAACGGCATCGTCAGCTCGGCCCGCGGCGTCTCCTCTTCGCTGGCGGCAAAATAAAAGGTACCGGCCTTGCACGATGGACGCTGGCTTGCCAGCGTCTGTCTTACTGGGGAACAAGATATGTTTGACGACCACGCGGTGATGGCATTTTTCAAGCAACGTATGCCGGACTTGGCTTTGCAACCGTCGACCCTGTTGGCGGACGTGCTCGATTCGCTGACGTTCCTGGATTTTTTCCTGTTTCTCGAACAGGCGCTGGACGACACGCTGACGCTGGACCAGGTCGCGCAGTGCGCCACCGTCGGCGAGCTGGTGTCGTTGCTGGACACGGCCGCTTGCCCACCCAAATAGGCCCCGGAGCCACGCATGTCAGCTAAACAAGCCTTTTTGCATTCGATCGATTACGCCGTCGGCGCCGCCGTGCCGATAGCCAGCCTGGCGGACCAGGGGGTCGCCATCGAGACCGTCGATGAATTGCTGGCCAAGGGGGTGCAAGCGTTCTCGCTGCTGGAGCGGCCGCTGGACCAGGTGATCGGCGAGTGCGTGCGCGCTTCGCTGGACCGGGCCGGCTTGCAGGGCGACGCCATCGACAGCGTCATCCTGGTCACCGAAAGCTTTGCCGAACTGTTTGACGGCGGCCAGACGGATCTGAGCTTCCGCCAAATCCGCAACCGCTGTTTCGATCTGTTTTACGGGCTCGGCATCACCAAGGCCTCGCTGCTGTGCGCGACCTATGGCGGCTGCACCAATTTCCTGCAAGCGAGCCTGATGGCCAAATCGATGATCCAGCAAGGCCTGGGCCGGCACGTGCTGCTGGTGGCGGCCGAGCGCTTCAGCACGCTGGCATCGCGCTTGATGGACGAGGCCGTGTCTGTCGCCGGCGATGGCGTGGCGGCCTGCGTGGTCAGCGCCGAAGCGCCGGCGGGCAGCGCCTTCCGGCTCGATTTCATCGGCCTGGCGCCCTACAAGAATATCGTCCCCGACGCCGACATGGCGGCCAAGCTGCTGGAAATGTTCCGGTCGATGAAGCACGCGGCGGCCGACTGCTACGACAGTTGCCGCATGCAGCCCGGCGACTTTCGCTGGGTGGTGCTGGGCGACTATAACCGCAGCACCACGCTGACCTATTCCAAGCTGCTGGGCTTTCCGCCGGAGCGCGCGTTTCTGGACAATGTCGGACGGCTCGGGCACATCCCGTTCGACCCGCTGATCAACCTGGCGGACCTGCACCGCTCACGCCAGGTCAGCCAGTGCGACGCCGTGCTGCTGTTCCTGTGCGGCCCGCTGTCCTGCGGCGCCGTCGCCGTCACCCTCTGCCCATAGGAGCGCCATCCATGTGCGGCATCGCAGGATCATTTGGCACGGCCCCGGCCAGCGTCTTCGACGCGGTCTTCGACGGCATCCGCCACCGCGGCCCGGACGGCCTGGGCGTCTTTCGCGACCAGCGCCTGGCGCTGGGCATGAACCGGCTGCGCTTTCGCGGCGCCGACATCGCGCTGCCGGTCCGCCAGGCCGACGCGGTGTCGGCCTACAACGGCCAGGTCTACGGCCAGCACGCCGGCCGCCGCTATCTGACCGCGGTCGAGGGCCTGGACAGCGAAATCGCGCTGGCGGCGCACACCCCCGGCGCGGACGGCATGTACGCCTACTCGCGCTATGCACCGCGGCAGGGGCAAGTGACGCTGGCCACCGACTGGCACTTCATCAAGCCGCTGTTTGTGCGCCAGCTTCCCGACGAGATCGTCTTCGCCTCGGAAATGGCGGCGCTGCTGCGGCAGGGCGCGCCGGCGCGGCTGCACCGGGGCGCGCTGGCCGAGCTGTTTGCCTACGGCTGGTACCTGAGCGACCAGACCTGCGCGGCCGGCGTTTCCCTGGTGTGGAAGGACGATGTCGCCATCGACGCCGACGGCCTGCGGCGCACGCCCAAGCGCGCGCAACGCCCGGCGCCGCCGGCGGCGCCGGACGCCGCGCAGCTGCGGCAGGCGATCGCGGCATCGGTGCGGCGCAGCGCCCAGGGCTCGGGGCCGCTGGGGCTGGCCCTCAGCGGCGGCCTCGATTCCAGCATCCTCGCCTGCGAGCTCAACGCCCAGGGCGTGGAAAACGTGGTCTGCGTCACCGTGCAGACCGCGGACGGCGACGACGACCTGGGCGCGCTGGCGCAGCTGGGCCTGCCCCCGGCAGGCGCCTGGCAGACCTGGAAGCACGTCGTGGTGCCGGTCGGCGACCAGGATTTCCTGACCGGCTTCGCCGCCGCCACGCGCGCCTTCGGCCAGCCGACCACGATGTCCAGCCTGCCCCTGTATCAGCGCCTGGCCGATGCCGCCGCCGCCCACGGCGTGCGGGCGATGCTGCTGGGCGAAGGCGTGGACGAGTACTTCGGCGGCTATGGCAGTTACGCCAAGGTCGACGGTCACGCCGCGGTGCAGGACTACTACCGCAACGCCGCCAGACGCCGGCTGGTCGGCGACCTGTTTGGCGACGCCGCCGCGCACGCCGTCGAGCAGCGCTTTGCGCAGCAATACGGCGCCTGCCATGACTTGCGGGCGATCGAAACCCAGATGCGGCTGACCAGGCTGCTACTGCGCAGCGACGTCTGCCTGATGTCGCGCTCGATCGAAGGGCGGGTGCCCTTCCTGTACAACCACATCCCCGACCTGGCGCTCAGCCTGGACTGGCGCACCCTGACCGGCGGCCTCGGCAAGACTTTCCTGCGCCAGGCCTACCACCAGCAGCTGGGCCCGCGCGCGCTGCGGCCCAAGGTGCGCTTCAAATCGTCCGACGCCATGTTGCTGCGCTGCCTGGCGCGCGACGAGATGGCGCTGCGCATCCGCCGCCAATGCGGCCGCCTGTTCGGCGCCGGCGCCGTGGCGCAGGCGCTGGCCCGCCTGCATGCCGCCGACGGCTTCGACGCCGACATCCTGTGCCTGCTGATGTCCCTGACCTTTTTACTGGAAAGCGAACTGCTCGATGCAAACACCTGAATCCCATCTGGCTCCGGCCGATTTGCGCCTGGACCAGGTTGTCAGCTACTGGGCCGCCCGCCGCCCCGAGCACAGCGTGCTGCGCGATGCCGCCGGCCGCACCGGCCTGGTCTGGCGCGAATTCGAGGCGGCGGTCGCCAGCGTCGCCCGCCAGCTGGACGGCGCCATCGCCCCCGGCCAGGTGGTGGCGCTGGTCTGCGCCAACGACGCCCCCTTCCATGTGCTGCTGAACGCGCTGTGGCGCATCGGCGCCGGCGTGCTGCTGCTCGATCGCCACTGGCGCGCCGCCATCGTCGACGACCTGTTGACGCTGCTGGGCTGCGACACCGTGTTTGCCGACGCCGAGGCCAGCGTGTCGAGCAACCTGGCCGGACTGCGGCGGCATGCGTTTCCCGGCTGGCAGGACGCGCCAGCCCTGCCGCCGGCGGCCGGCGCCGCGCGCGGCCACGGCCTCGACCAGGTCGCCCTGTATGCGACCACCTCCGGCACCACCGACAACCCCAAATGCGTGGCGATCACGCACCGCCAGATCCGCAGCGCCTACCGCAGCTGCCTGGCCAGCCATGATTTCAGCACGGTGACGCGCTGCGCCTGCCTGTTCGACATCAATTCGCTGGGCGTGCTGGGGGTCTGCTTCCTGTTGCCGCGTGAAGTAGGCGCCGGCACCCGCCTGTTCCCCAGTTTTACGCTGGCCAATGTGGCCGCCAGCTGGAACGCCGTGCTGGACGATGCGAGCGATTTCGTCTACCTGGTGCCGCCCCTGGTACGGCTCATCAACACCCTGCCCGCGCGCCCGTCCGCCGGCCCGGCCGCGACGCTGGCCTTCTGCTCGGCGGCGCCGGTCGCGGAGCAGGAATTGCAGACGCTGGAGGCGCGCTTCCCGGTCCGCGTCTTCAATTGCTACGGCCTGACCGAGCTGACCTTTGCCGTGTTCTTCGGCAGCCGCAGCGACGATGGCCTGGCCAGCGCCACCATCGGCCCCGCGCACGGCGTCGCCGCCCGCCTGGTCGACGCCGACGGCCGCATCCTCGACGGCCCGGCCCAGGGCGAGCTGCACCTCAGCGGCCCGATGGCGACCGGCGCCTATCTGCACAATGCCCGCGCCACCGGCGACAGCTGGGAGCATGGCTGGCTGAAGACCGGCGACATCGCCGAACGCGACAGTGCGGGCCGTTACTACATCCGCGGCCGCCAGAAGGATATGGTGCTGCGCGGCGGCTACACCTACTATCTGCACGAGCTGGAACACTATCTGCGGCGCGCGCCCGACGTCGTCGATGCCTGCGCCTTCAAGGGCCGCGACCTGCCGTCCGGCGACGAATTGTGCGTGGTGGTGCAGACGGCGGCGGCCACCACGGCCTCGCCCCTGCTGCAATGGATACGCGACAACCTCGGCGTCACCAAGGTGCCGAACGCGCTGTACGTATCGGCGCGCGGGCTGCCGCGCAACTCGAACGGCAAGATACTGCGCAACGATCTGTCGCGCATGCACCTCGACGGCACCCTGGGCCGGTGGGTGAGCGCATGACGCCCGAGCGCTACCAGGCCGAGGGCTACGCGCGCTTCGACGCCGCCATCGGCCGCGCCGCCGCGGCGCAGGCCGCCGCCTGGATCGTCACCCATCGCCAGCGCGCGGACCTGGCCGCCACCCGGGATCCCCTGAACCGGCACAACGCGCTGCCGATCAAGCTGCGCCGGCTGTGGCACAGCGATCCGGCGTTCTGGCAGGGCTTCCTGGCCGACAGCGGCGTGCTGGCGCTGCCGCGCGCCCTGCTGGGGCCGGAGTTTTTCCTGATCCGCAGCGCCGCCTTCATCAAGTATCCGCACAGCAGCTCTTACGTCGGCTGGCATTGCGACGCCGATCTGTGGGGACATCCGTGCGACGCCGGCCTGACCGCCTGGGTGCCGTTGACGCCGATTCCCCAGCAGAGCGGCTGCCTGCAGTTTTTACCCGGCAGCCACCTGGCGCCGCCCGGCAAGCTCTATTGGGACTTGCGCCACCCGTTTCATAAGGTCATGGACGTCAGCGGCCTGGCGGCGCCGCAGGCGCTGACGGCCGAGGTCGGCGACTGCATCGTGATGGACCGGCGCACCGTGCATGCCAGCGGCCCGAACACCTCGGACTGCGAGCGCATCGGGCTGGTGCTGGCGTTCGCCCGCTGCGGCCGCGGCGATCTCAACGAACCGGCCGTGGCCTTCGGCCCCGGCCAGCGGCAGGAGGAGGTCTTGCCGCCATGATCTGGATCTGTTTGCATGGCTGGGGCAGCTCGGCGCAGCTGTTCCAGGCCGAATGGGAGGCCGCCGGCAGCGGCGCGCTCGGGGACGACGCGCCGACCCGGCTGTTTCTGGACGGGCTGGAAGCCGAGCCGGTCAGCGGCAACCGGCGCTGGTTCCCCTTCACCGGCCGGCACGACCGGCTGGCGGCGGCGCTGCGCGACTGCGGGCCCCGGCTGGAAGCGCTGGTGGCGCACAGGCTGGAGCAGGCCGGTATCGCGCCGCAGACGCCGCTCGGCATCCTGGGCCACTCCCAGGGCGGCATGCTGGCGCTGGCGCTGGCGGCGCGCCAGCGCCTGAATATCGTCCGCGCCGCCGCGTTTGCGGCATTCTTGCCGGCGCCGTATATGGAGCGGGCCGAACCGGGCCGGCGCGGCGGCGTCAGGGTGGCGCTGTACTCGTCGACGCTGGACCCGTATGTGACGCGGGCGCCGGTGCACGCCACCGCTGAATGGCTGCGTTCGCTGGATATCGGCAGCGTCGACCACCATATCGTGGCCGGCCTGCCGCACGCCTTTTCACCCGCCTGGATACAGGCCGCCACCGGGGAGCCCACACCATGCCCGCTTTAAGCTGTGCCGCCCCGTCCGCCGCGCTGCGCGCCCAGGTCCTGCGCTGGCTCGCCCGGCCCGTCCCGGACGGCGCCGACGCGGCCGAACTGGCGCAAGCCGTGGTGGCCGCCGTCGCCGCGCCGCTGGCCCGGCATGGCGTGGCCAGGCTGGCGCTGGTCGAGCGCCCCGAGCTCTATCCGCTGGAGCGCATCGAACAGTTGCTGTTGCTGGTCTCGCGCCAGATCGGCTTCGTGCTGCCGCAGTCCTATTCGGAGGGCGAGCTGGCCCACGTCCAGGACCAGCGGCGCGACTATGCGCTGCCCGGCACCCGCGGCCACCAGACCAATAACGCGCTGGCCTTCCACAGCGACCGCTGCGACCTGAACCTGTTGCTGTACGTGCGGACCAGCAGCAACGGCGGGCAGCTGAGCGTCGTGCCCTATGCGCAGGCGGTCGAGCAAGTGCGGGCCCAGGCGCCGGCCATGCTGCCCGATCTGTTCGACGGCTTTCCGCTCGACCTGCGCGAGGAGCGGATTTTCCCGTCGCTGCTGTGGCACTGGCGACCCATCCTGTGGGAACGGGACGGCGTCGTCTACGGCCACTACATTCGCCGCTTCATCGCCGACTCGCAGCGCCATGCCGATTGCCCGCGCCTGAGCACACGCCAGCTGCAGGCCCTGGACCGCTGGGATGCCGTACTCGACGATCTGCGCCAAGCGCACAGCTTCGCCCCCGCGCCGGGCGAGCTGCTGCTGCTGGATAACTACCGCGTGATGCATGCGCGCAGCGCGTATGTCGACGCGCCGGCGCACGACGCCCAGCGTCTGGCGCTGCGCACCTGGGTGGCGCCGTTCGACAGCCCGCCGTTGCCGCTGGCGCTGCATCCGCTGGCCGGTTCCTGCACCGCCGGCAGCTTCCGCGGCGGCGTCGGCCAGGGGTCATCGTATCTGAACCGGCTGGGCAGCACCGGCCACGTCCATTCCACGGAGTCCACATGACGCAACCGCCCAATACCTTCGCCCAACGCTCGGACCAATACGCGCTGGCGCGTCCGCACTATCCACCCGCGCTGTTCGACTGGCTGCGGCAGCAGACCGCCGCGCACGACCTAGCCTGGGACTGCGCCACCGGCAACGGCCAGGCCGCGGTCGACCTGGCCCGCCACTACGGCCAGGTCATGGCGACCGACCTCAGCCCGGAACAGGTCGGCCAGGGCCTGCCCGCGCCCAATGTCCAGTATTCCGCGCAACCGGCCGAGCGCACCGCGTTCGCCGCGCATAGCTTCGACCTGATCACCGTGGCCCAGGCGCTCCACTGGTTCGACTACGCCGCGTTCTGGCCGGAGGTCCGCCGCGTCGCCAAGCCCGGCGCCCTGTTCTGCGCCTGGGGCTATGCCTGGTTTGACTGCGAAGCGGAGGTGATGGCGGCGCTGGTGATGCCCATGCGCGAATTGCTCGCGCCTTACTGGGCGCCCAACAACCGCATACTGTGGGACGGCTATCGCGACGCCGACATCGCCTTCCCCTTCGCGCATGTCGCGCCGCCGCCGCTGGAGATCCGCGAACGCTGGAGCGTCGCGCAACTGATCGGCTATATGCAGACCTGGTCCTCGTATAAAAAGGCCATGCTCGACAGCGACGTCGCCGCCCGCCTGACGACGCTGGTGGCGGCGGCGCAAGCGCGCTTCTCGCAGCTGGCGCCGCTGCACATCAGCATGCCGCTGGCGATCGTCGCCGGGCGGGTCCATCCAGATTGAACAGGGATAGTGCCATGCAAAAGATCCGCATCGTCGACGCCACGCTACGCGAGGGCAACCAAGCGCCGGCAGTCCGTTTTTCTGTCGAGCAGGCCTGCCATATCGCCACCCTGCTGGAGGCGGTGGGCGTGGACATGATTGAATGCGGCCACGCACTGGCGGGCGAAGAGGAGCGCCGCCGCATCCGCGCGCTGCGCGGGCTCGGACTGGCCACGCCGCTGCTGTCGCACGCGCGGGCGCAGCGCGCCGACATCGACGCCGCCGCGGACAGCGGCGCCCAGTGGGTGGGCATCTTTTGCGGCATCAACCGG
The DNA here is from genome assembly GCF_009380215.1 of Rugamonas aquatica. Lineage (GTDB taxonomy): Bacteria > Pseudomonadota > Gammaproteobacteria > Burkholderiales > Burkholderiaceae_D > Rugamonas > Rugamonas aquatica_B. Next base: position 105,919 of record NZ_WHUG01000008.1, on the reverse strand, counting down.
GTGTCGCGCCTGACCCGGCTGGGCGGGCGGCCAGCCGCCTCGGTGATGGAGATGGTGCGCCGCAGCGTGGCGTATGCGAAATCGCGGGGGCTGGGCGTGCGCTACACGGTGGAAGACGCTTCCCGCACGCCGGACGAGCTGGTGATCCGGGTGCTGCGCGCCGCCATCGACGAGGGCGCGGACCGCATCTGCTATGCCGACACGCTGGGCGCCATGACGCCCAGCGTGTTTGGCGCCAAGGTGGCGGCGCTGCGCGCGGCGCTGCCCGGCGTCGACCTGGAGGTGCACATCCATGACGATCGCGGCTTTGCGATGGCCAACGCCTGGGCCGCGCTGGAGGCCGGCGCCAACTGGATCTCCACGTCGGTCAACGGCATCGGCGAACGCTGCGGCATCACCGACCTGGCGCTGCTGCTGGCCAACCTGGATCTGGAAGGATACCAGCCGCTGCGGCAGCCGCAGGCGCTGCAACACCTGTCGGCCTTCGTGGCGGCCGCCACCCGTTCCGCGCCCGACCATCGCCGCCCCGTGGTCGGCCAGAACGCCTTCACGCACACCGCCAGGCTGCACACCCAGGCGATGCAGCGCAGCCCGCTATCCTATGCCGTGTTCGACGCCCAGCGCTGCGGCCGCGCCGTGCAACTGGCGCCGCCGCCCACGCCACGCACCATAGACAGGCTGGTGGTGTCGCCGCAGGTGATCAGTGCGACCGAGCTGAAGTATCACCGCGCCGGACCGGGTTCCCGCTATGTGATGGTCGACAACCGTTTCGTCGACGACGCCCGGCAGTACTGCATCGTCCGCGACATTCCGCCGCAACACACGCCGGCGGCGGCCCATGTCGATCCCCACCGGCATGGCTGCGACAGCCTCTTCCTGTTCATCGGCAAGGAAGACGGCCTGACCGGATTGAGTGTCGAAGTGTTGTTGGACGGCGAAATCCGCGTCTTGCACAGCCCGGCCTCCATGCTGATTCCGGCCGGCGCCGAGCATAGCTACCGCGTGCTCGGCGGCAGCGGCCTCTACATCAATCATGTGCTGGCCGGCGACTACAACGCCAGCCTGCTGGAGATGCCGGACCGGGCGCCGCAGGACGCCGTCGCCGTCGCCGACACCTCGTCGATCACCCTGCTGCGCCAGTTCCTGGCCGATTTGTCGGGCGTCCGCGGCGACAGCCTGGGCATGGACGCCGATCTGATCGAGGGCGGCGTCATCGATTCGATCGGCATGCTGGAACTGTTCGTCTTCATCGAGACCCACACGCGGCGGCCGCTGCCCGACAGCGGCCTGAACACGGAATACCTGCGCACCATCCGCTCGATCGCCGATACCTTCTTCACCGGGCCGGCCGGCGTGCAGCCGAACGCCGCGCAAGCGGCCACCGCGCACTGCGCGGCAGACTGAACAGGCATTGATCCCATTTGGCATGCCGCCGCGGGCGGCGCGTTTTCCATCGTCCAATGGAGGGTTGCATTTGCAGAAAGCTTGGCGCATGATTCATGCTTCCTCAATAAGGGCGTGACCATGATCAACTACATAATCTATGTGTCCTTTACCGATGCTGCGCCAGACTCGATCACGCGGCTCAGCACCGAACTGGCGAAATACAACATCGCCGGCGGCATCAAGGCCGACGACGGCCGCGGCTACTTCCTGCCGCCGGGCACCTTCATCTACCACGGCAAGGAAACCATCAACGAAGTGCGCGACGCCATCCACCGCCTCGCCGAAACCATCCAGCCCGGCGCTTCGGTCGTGGCGACCGAAACGACGACGATCTCCTGGACTGGCTTGAAGGAAGTGCCGAACCCCGCCTAGTTCTAGTGCTTGCCGGCTGCCTCGACGTAGACTTCGTCGTCGCAGCCGATCTCGCGCGGCGCCGCCTGTCCGCCGCTGCCCACCAGTTGCGGCAGCTCGCGCTCGGTGCTGAAGTCCAGCGGCAGCGCTACCCTGATCTCTTGCAGGTACTTACGGTCGGTGCACACCAGCGTGACGCGCGCCGCCACCTGCTCGCCGTAGCGCGCCTTGAGGCGGTCGAAGAAGTCGCCGACGCGGAAGCTCTTGCCCGCGCTGCCCAGCACGATCTTGCCCACTTCCGAATCATTCACCACCCGCACCGCCGACACAGCCCTGATGAAGTACGCGTCCGGCGGCAGCGCCTGGCACTTGCCGTGCTTGTTCCACTCATAGGCGCCGAAGGTGCGCTCGAAATAGAAGTTGGGCATCCACGGCGAGATCTGATCGATGGTTTCCTTGGTCAGCGCGAACTGCGGGCCGTCGCAGCTGCCGTAGTGCGTGCCGCATTCCTTCTTGTTCGGCCACAGGCCGTGCAGGCTGAGCGTCTTCGCCGCCAGCGCGCCGCTGTTCATGGCGTCGCATTCCGGCTTCTTGCCCTTGTACTGCACATGCTCGCAGAAGCCCGGCTGCCAGGTGATGGCCAGCACGTAGCTGTCCTGCTGGTTGGGGATGCTGCAGCTGTCGCCGCCGCCCGACGGCGCCTTGGCCGGGTGCTCGGCCAGCGCAGGCGTGCCGCAGCTGCGCTGCACCCAACGCAGTTGCGGCTCGGCGCCAGGCACCTCCACCCGCAGCCAGTCGTAATCGACCTTGTTAATTTCGCGCACCGTGTAGGCGGTGCCGGCGACCACATGCGCGTCGCCCGGATTGCTGCGCTTGGCGAAGGACGAGTAAGCCTCGCAACTGGCGTTGGCGGTGAACTTGCCGCTGGCCGATTCGCTGGCGTGGGCGGCAACGACAAACAGCGTGAGGAATAAGGCGGCGGAGAGTTGGCGGGACATGGCGACTCCAGTATTGGACGGAAAGGCGCTCATTTTACCGGAGGCGCTTAAAGCCAGCCCGCGTCACGTGCGAGGCGGAAGGCTTCGACCCGGTTGCCGGCGTCGAGCTTGCTGATCGCCTCCGACAGATAGTTGCGCACCGTGCCCTCGGACAGGTGGATCTGGCGGGCGATCTCGCCGCTGCTCCTGCCTTCCCCGGCCAGGCGCAGCACCTGGCGCTCGCGTTCGTTGAGCGGATCTTCCCGGCCGCTCCAGCTTTCCAGCGCCAGCTCCGGCGCGATGGCGCGGCCGCCCGCATGCACGGTGCGGATGGCCGCCGCCAGCGTCTCGGCCGGCGCATCCTTGAGCAGGTAGCCGCGCACGCCCGCGCCCAGCGCACGCCGCAGATAGCCGCTGCGGGCGAAGGTGGTGACGATCATCACCCGCGTCGGCAGGCTTTCGCCGGCCAGCGCGGCGGCCAGTTCCAGGCCCGTCATCAGCGGCATCTCGATATCGGTCAGCAGGATGTCCGGCCGCAGCGCGCGGCACAGCGCCAGCGCCTCCTGGCCGTTCGAGGCGCGCCCCACCACATCCAGATCGCCCTCCAGTTTCAACAACGCCGCCAGCGCGCCCAGCACCAGCGCCTGGTCTTCCGCGATCACCACACTAATCATCGTCATGCAACCCCTCCCATGGGCAAACTCAATTCCAGCGCCACGCCGCGGTCCACCCGCAAAGCCAGCCGGCCGCCCAGCGCCGCCACCCGCTCGCGCATGCCGCGCAAGCCGTTGCCATGCTCGATGGCGCCGCCGTCCGGCAGCGCGCGGCCATTGTCGCGCACCCGCAGCACCACCATACCCGACTCCAGCGACATCCGCACCTCGCAGTGGCTGGCGCCTGCGTGGCGCAGGATGTTCGTCACCGCCTCGCGCAGCGCCAGCGACAGCACGCTCTCCAGCGTGGCCGGCAAGGCGCACGGCTCCACGTCCTCGGTGAGGCCGACGCTGGCCGCCGCCAGGCTGGCGCGCGCCGTCGCCAGTTCATGCGAGAAGCCGGTCTGGCGTATGCCCGTCACCGCCGACCGCACCTCGCTCAGCGCCTGGCGCGCGGTCTGCTCGATATCGCGGATCTCGCTGCGGCAGGCTTGCGGGTCGCGTTCCAGCAGCTTGCCGGCCAGTTCGGCTTTCAGCGTAATCATCGACAGCGTATGGCCCAGCAGGTCGTGCAGGTCGCGCGAGATGCGTTCACGCTCGGCGATGCGGGCGATGTGGGCCACTTCCTCCTGCTTGTGCATTAGCTGCAAGCGCGAGCGCCGCAGGCTTTCTTCGACGATCGCCGCCACGCCGACCGGCGCACCGACGATCAGCACCGGCACCAGGAAGTTGATCTTCAGGCTCACATACGGCGTAATCAGGCAGGCGCACAGCAGGACCAGCGCGATGCCCAGATAAGCGTAGCGCCGGCGCTCGATGCGCGCGCACATGGCCGCGGCAAAGATGAAGAAGTTGCTGGCGCCCGGATTGTAGGGTGCCCACAGCACGCCCAGCATCAGCACCACCAGCAGCTGCGGCATCGCCTTCAGGTTGCTGTGCCAGAAGCTGTTGAAGTACACCGGGAAGAACACCAGCAACGTCAACGCCAGCAAGGCCAGCTCCAATGCGCCGGGACGAACGTAGGCATACTTCCACAGCATGAACATCAGCGACAGCGTCCACATATACGGTGCCTTGCCCAACGCCGGCGGCACCCACGGGCCGCGCAGCGTGGCCGCCAGGCTGTGTTGTATTCCCACGTTCATCCGCTCCCTTTACTCGTTCAGCAGACGCACGTCGGCGATCTGGAAGCTGTACTCGCCCAGTTCAGGCCCGGCGTTAAAGGCGATCATGGTGACGGCGCCGAAGTCGATGCCCTTGAAGCCGTCGAACGGCAGCACCACTTCCTGCCACTGCTCCGACGCCTGGAACGACTGGTTGACCGGGATCGACACGCCGGTCGACATCACGGCGACGTTGTAACGGCGGCCATCGCCCTTGACGCGGAAGCGCAGCACCTTGGCGCCGCGCAGGTCGGCCGGCTGCATGGGCTGCGCGCCCGGCATGAAGGCCAGGCCCGCCCATGGATAGGCAAAGCCCTGCGCCACTTTCGCATTCACCGCCAGCGGACGCTGGCCGTCCGCACCGGCGTCCTGCACCTTCAACTCGACGCTGGACTGGCCGCCCATGAACTTGTCGACCGACGGTCCCCAGCCCAGGCCGAACGGGCTGGCCAGCTTGTCGGCCGTGAATTGGCTGATGCGGCCATCGGCCGGCAGCGCCAAGGGCTGCTGCGTGCGCGGCGCCAGTTCGGCCGCGACCTTCTCCTGCTGCGCCTTGCGCAGCGGGCTGACGGCGTCGCCGTCCTTCCACACTTCGACGATGTTGTGCAGCGCGCCGATATCGCTGCCGGCGTCGCCCTGCACCAGCAGCAGATTGGCCTTGTAGCCTTTGGCGATGCGGCCACGGTCGGCCAGCTTGAAGGCGCGCGCCGGCGCCGACGTGGCGGAGGCCAGCGCCTGCGGCGGCGTCAGGCCTGCCTGCACCAGCGAGCTCAGTTCGTGCAGCAGGCTCACGCCGTACTGGGTGCCGGAGTTGCCGGCGTCGGTGCCGGCCAGCAGCGGTACGCGCGCCTTGTTAAGCGCGGCCACCACCTGTCGCGGCGCCTCCATCAGCACCGGATTGGCCTGCTTGCCATAGGTGACTTTGAGCGGCGCCGTCTGCTCCTTGTTCAGCAAACCGGTCAGGCCGGCGTCGCCCAGCACATCCTCCTCGCGCAGGCCGGCGACACTCTCCAACACGCTCATGGTCGGCACGATGAAGGCGTGCTTCTGCCGCGCCAGTTTGACGAAGGCGGCCAGTTCCTGATCGCTCAGACGGCCGCGTTCGAACAGGTGGGCCAGTCCGTCCGCGCCGGCCTCCAGCGCGGCGCTGGCGCTGGCCAGGCTGCTGATGTGGACCACCGCCAGCTTGCCGCGCGCATGGGCGGCGGTGATCACCGCCTTCACCGTCGGCAGGTCCAGCGTTTTCATCGGGTGGGCGGGCGAGCCCTCTTCCATCACGATCTTGATGAAGTTGGAACCCTCGGCGATGCGGGCGTCGACGAAGGCCTGGGCATCCTCGGGGCGGGTCAGCGTCGGAATCGCCATGCCGTATTCGGTGCCGTGGCCGCCCGGCGCCGTGATCAGGGTGCCGGACGAGTAGACGTCGGCCTCGCCGCGGTTGTCGTTGCTGCGCATCTTCTGGTTCATCTGCTGCATGGTGGCGACGGCGGTGAACATGTCGATCTGCGTGGTCACGCCGAACATCAGCGGCAGGTCGAGGAAGCGGTAGGCGTGGACGTGGGCGTCGATCAGGCCTGGCATCAGCGTGCGGCCGGCGCCTTCGACGATGCGCGCACCGGCCGGCGCGCGGCCACGGAAATCTGCATCGACGATCTTGTCGCCCTTGACCAGCACCGAGCGCTTGGCGTGCATCTGTTCACCGTCGAACACGCGGGCATCGCGTATCAGCCAGGTATCGGCCAGCGCCGGAATGGTCAGGCCCAGGCCACAAACAAACAACACTTTCGACAATACAGGTTTCATGGAACTCTCCAAGGTTGGTATGGTGTCAGTGTGCCGCCATGAGGACGATGCGGCCAGAAGCAAATGCCACAACTTTGACATGACAATTGTCAGCTTGCCCGGCGGCCTGCCGATGCGGTTAGAATTGTACTAAACAAGTCCTGTCCGCCGATATGGAAGAAAAACACCGCATGCTCACCCGCCGTTTACGAAACTTCGCCTGCATCGGCGCGCTCGGCCTGTGCGCCTGGCCGGCGCTGGCCGTGCCGCCCGCGCCCGCGCTCGCGCCCACGGTCAAGTTCGCGCCGGTGCCGGTGGACTCGATTTTCCGTCCGCTGCAAGCGAAGGGCTCGGCCGACGACGCGCTGGCCAGCGGCCGTGTGGTGCCGGGCACCTATCCGATGGCCGCCAAGGCCGGCAAGCACTGGCGCATCGCCTTCCTCTTCCCCCATTTGAAAGACCCGTACTGGGCCGGCTGCAGCTATGGCGTCATCAGCGAAGCACGCCGGCTGGGCGTGGCCGTCGACATCCTGCCGGCCACCGGTTACGACGACCTGAAAGGCCAGCTGCGCCAGATGGACGCCGCCATCGCCGCCAAATACGACGCCATCGTCATCTCGCCGATCGGCATGACGGCCAATAACGCCTCCATCGCCAAGGCGCGCGCCGCCGGCATACCGGTGTTCGAACTGGCCAACGACAGCCGCAGCGACGACCTGGCGATCAAGGTGACGACCTCGCTGCGCAGCATGGGCATGGAAGCGACCCGCTGGGCGGTGCGCGACGCCCAGCAGCGCGGCCTGAAGTCGATCAACATCGCGCTGCTGCCCGGCCCCATGGGCGCGGGATGGGTCAAGGGTGAAGTGGATGGCACGCGCATCGCCGCGCAAGAAGCGCAGATCGCGGTGAACATCATCGATATCCGCTACGGCGACAGCGACCGCAAGGTGCAGACGCAGCTGGCCACGCAGATGCTGGCCAAGCACGGCGCCAAGCTCGATTACCTGATCGGCTGCACCGGCTGCGCGCCGGCGGCGGTACAGCCGGTGAAGGACGCGCGCCTGAACGGCAAGCTGCGCGTGGTCGCCTACGACCTGACCGGCGAGATCGCCCACATGATACACAGCGGCGACATCTACGCCGCCGCCGACACCAAGGGCGTGAGCCAGGCGCGGGTGGCGATCAACGCCGCCGTCAATCTGCTCGAAGGGCGCGGCAAGGAGCTGCCGCACACCATCCTGATCAAACTGGGACTGGTCGACCAGCAGAACTTTGCCACCTACCCCTTCGACACTTCGATCGCGCCGGAAGGCTACAAAGTCGTGCTGTCCTACGACCCGGCCAAGAACTGATCAGGCCTGGCGCTTCAGCTCCACCACCGGCGCGGCGCGGTGGCGGGCTGTCAGCGCGGCCCATTCCGCATCCGCCTTGTCCAGCGCCGCCAGCTTCACGTGGCCGTAGCCGCGTACCTGGTCCGGCAACTGCGCCAGTTTCAATGCCACTTCCTTGTTGTCCGCCCACGCGCCGGCCGCCACTTCGCGGGCAAAGGCCAGGTAGCGGTCGCGCAGCGCGCGCTCGCGCTTGCGCTCCTGCGTGTAGCCGAAGACATCGAACGCCGTGCCGCGTAAGCCCTTGAAGCGAGCCAGCGCGCCGAAGGCCGGCATCATCCAGGCGCCGAAGGTCATCTTGGCCGGCACATCGGAGCCGGGCTTGCGGCGCGCCAGCAGCGGCGGCGCCATATGGAAGGCCAGCTTGTAGTCGCCGTCGAACTGCGCGGCGATCTGCGCGCGGAAGGCAGGATCGGCATGCAGGCGGGCCACCTCGTACTCGTCCTTGTAGGCCATGACCTTGAACAGATTGCGCGCCACCGCCTTGCTGAGCTGCCGGCGCGAGCCGCTGCCATCCAGCGCCAGCTCGCGTTGTTCGACGGCGGCCACCGCGTCGGCGTACTGGCGCGCGTAGGCGGCGTTCTGGTAGCCGGTGAGCCAGTCGACGCGGAAGGCCACCATCTCGTCCAGCGATTTCGGCGCGGCGAACTGGATCACCTGCTGCGCCGGTTGCGCCAGGCGGTTCAGCGCCGAGCTGTCCGCAGCGGCCAGGCGGCCCAGCATGAAGGCGCGCTTGTTCATGTCGACGGCGACGGCGTTCAGCTCTATCGCCCGCATCAGCGCCTCCAGCCCCACCGGCACCAGGCCCAGTTGCCACGCGTAGCCCATCAGCAGGATGTTGCCGCCGATAGGATCGCCGAGGAAGCGCGCTGCGGTTTCCTGCGCGTCGAGCTGCAGCACATTGGCCGCGCCGGCGGAGGCGGACAGCTTCTCCAGCAGGCCGGCCTTGTTGATCGAGGCGTCGCGTTCGCGGGTGAATTCGGCGGTCGGGATCTCGCGTTCATTGGCCACGACCTTGGTGTGACCTTGGCGCATGACGGACAGGCTATCCGGCATGGCCGCCACCACCAGGTCGCAGGCGAACACCGCGTCGGCCTGGCGCAGATCGATGCGCACCTGGTTCAGGCGCGACGGCGACGACGCCACCCGCACATGCGACAGCACCGCGCCGCCTTTCTGCGCAAAGCCCATGAAGTCCAGCGTCGAAGCGCCCTTGCCTTCCAGGTGAGCCGCCATCGTAATCAGCGCGCCGACCGTGACGATGCCGGTGCCGCCGACGCCGGCCACCAGAATCTCGAACGGCTTGGCCAGCGCGTGGTGCGGCGGCGTTGGATAGGCGGCCAGCGCCCGTTCCAGGTCCGCCAGCGACAGCTGCACGCTGGCAGGCTTGCGCAGCGAGCCGCCCAGCACCGAGACAAAGCTCGGGCAGAAGCCTTCAACGCAGGAGTAGTCCTTGTTGCAGGACGATTGCTCGATCTGGCGCTTGCGTCCCAGTTCCGTCTCCAGCGGCAGGATGGACAGGCAGTTCGACTGCACGCCGCAATCGCCGCAGCCTTCGCACACGGCCGGGTTGACCACCATGCGCCGCGCGGGATCGGGGAAGACCACCTTGTCCGGCTTGTTCTTCTTGCGGCGGCGGCGCTTCTCGGCCGCGCAGGTCTGGTCGTACACCAGCACCGTCACGCCGGCGATCTCGCGCAGCATGCGCTGCATCGCATCGAGCTCGCTGCGGTGGTGCACCGTCACGCCTTCCGGCAGCGCCACGCCCTGATAGTTTTCCGGCGCGTCCGTCACCACCACCACCTTCTTCGCGCCCTCGCTGCAGACCTGCTGCACGATCTGCGGCACCGACAGGCTGCCGTCCACCGGCTGGCCGCCGGTCATCGCCACCGCGTCGTTGTAGAGGATCTTGTAGGTGATGTTGGTGCGCGCCGCAATCGCCTGCCGTATCGCCAGCGATCCCGAATGGTAGAAGGTGCCGTCGCCCAGGTTCTGGAACACGTGCTTCTCGCCGACGAAGCGCGACGAACCCACCCAGCTGATGCCCTCGCCGCCCATCTGCGCCAGGTAGTTGGTGTCGCGCTTCATCCACGTCGCCATGAAGTGGCAGCCGATGCCGGCCAGCGCGCGGCTCCCTTCCGGCACGCGGGTCGATGTGTTGTGCGGACAGCCGGAGCAGAAATACGGCGTGCGCTTGACGCTGTCCGCGCCGTTGGACAGCAGCTCGGCCGCGCAGAAGTCGGGCAGCATGCGCGCCAGGTCCAGCTGCGGGAACACCGGCGCCAGCCAGCGCACCAGCGCCGGCGCGATGCGCGAAGGCCGCAGCTCGCCCAGCGCCGACAGCAGCGCATGGCCATCACGGTCTTGCTTGCCGACGACGATGGGGCGCTGCGCTTGCGGCAGATTGTAGAACAGGTTCTTGACCTGCTGTTCGATGACGGCGCCCTTCTCTTCCACCACCAGGATTTCCGTCAGGCCTTCGGCGAATGCGGCCAGGCGGGTGCGCTCCAGCGGATAGGTCAGGCCCGGCTTGTACAGCCGCACGCCCAACTGCTCCAATTTTTCAATCGGCAGCGCCATGCGCTCCAGCGCCTCGATCAGATCGAGGTAGGCCTTGCCGGCGCTGATGATGCCGATGGTGGCCTGCGGCGCCCGCACCACCATGCGGTCGATCGAATTGGCGCGGGCGAAGGCTTGCACCGCCTCCAGCTTGGCGGCCACGCGCACCTCCAGCGCCAGGCCGGGCAAATCGGGCCAGCGGTTGTGCAGGCCGTCCGGCGGCGCCACGTAATCGGTCGGCTCGACGTAACGCGGCAGCGGCGGCAGCTCGACCACGGCGCCGCCCTCGACGGTTTCCGAGATGGCCTTGAAGCCGCTCCACGCGCCGGAGTAGCGCGACATGGCCCAGCCGTACAGGCCGAACTCCAGGTACTCCTGGATGTTGGCCGGATTAATCACCGGCATGCCCCAGGCGATCAGCGCCTGCTCGCTCTGGTGCGGCATCGACGACGATACGCAACCATGGTCGTCGCCCAGTATCACCAGCACGCCGCCATGCGGCGACGAGCCGTACACGTGGCCGTGCTTGAGCGCGTCGCCGGCGCGGTCCACGCCCGGCCCTTTGCCATACCACATGGCGAACACGCCATCGACCTTGCGCGTGGGGTCGGCCTCGACCTGCTGCGAGCCCATCACGGCGGTCGCGCCCAGCTCTTCGTTAATCGCCGGCAGGAACTCGACGTGGTGGCGTTGCAGCAGCTCCTGGGCGCGCCACAGTTCCTGGTCGACGGCGCCCAGCGGCGAGCCGCGGTAGCCGCTGACAAAGCCGCCGGTGTTGAGCTGTTGCGCTTCGTCGCAAATCTTCTGCATGCACAGCAGGCGCACCAGCGCCTGCGTACCGGTCAGGAAGACGCGGCCTTCGGCGCGGGTCAGGTTGTCGTCGAGCGCATAGTGCGGGTCGGCCAGGAACGGCGCCGGGATGGTCATGGTATTCATAGTCTCGTTATAGGTTTTTTGATGAGGAAGGATATGCCGCACGGGGCGAAAAATTATTTCTATCTCATCGATTTCCAGCGCTAGAATGGCGAAAATCTTTCTCAAAACGAGCAAATAAATGAAAAACACTTCTATCGACCCGGCCTCGGTCAAAATCCTTGCCGAACTGCAAAAAAACGGCAGGATTTCATCGAACGAACTGGCAGAGAAGATCGGCATGTCGGCCAGCCCGTGCTGGCGCCGGCAGAAGGAGCTGGAAGACAGCGGCTATATCGTCCGCTACACCGCGCTGGTCGACCGCCGCAAGCTGGGGTTGGCGGTGGTGTGCCTGCTGCACATCTCGCTGCTGCGGCATGCGGAAGGCGTGGTCGAACAGTTCGAGGAAGCGATGCGGCTGCGGCCGGAAGTGGTGGAATGCTACGAAACCACGGGCAGTTCGGACTACATGGTCAAGGTCATCGTGGCCGACATGGATGCGTATCACGACTTCCTGCACAATGTGCTGGTCAAACTGAACGGCGTATCGCAGGTCAACACCAGCGTGGCGCTGCGCGAGGTGAAGTACGAAACGGCGCTGCCGCTGTAGGCGAAAAAAAAAGCCGCCCGCAGGCGGCTTTAGCGAGCGCGGGGGCTCAAGCGCGCTGCTTGCGCCGCGCGACCACGCCGACCAGGGCCAACCCGGCCAGCATCATGCCGTAGGTTTCGGGTTCAGGCACGGTGGTGATCTGCACATCGTCGATGCCCGCCTGGCTCGCGTTGCCACGCAAAACGAAGGACTGCGCGACGCCGCTGAACGTCACCGAAGTAGCAGAAAAGGAGAAAGGATCGGTGCCCAGTTGTACCGAACCCAGCAACGTTCCGCTGCCGCCCAGGCCCGAATACACGTCCATATAGGCAGTCGTAAACGCGCCGGAGGTAAACGACAGGCTGGTGAAACCCGCCGCCACGTTGGCCACAGCCAACTCCGCACCGTTGTAAGCCAGGTTGGGCAAGGAGGTCTGGCCGAACGCACCATCGGTCGCAATGAAATCGTGATAACTAACGCCGTAATTCACGCCCGACGCGCCGGCGCCGTCGGTTCCGCCGTTGTAGAACTCGTTGACCGCGGCGTTGGAGGTGACGCCGTCAAAATTCATAATGATCGTCGCGGCCTGCGCTTGCAGCGCCAAACCCAACAGCCCGGCCAACACACTAGTCTTCAATGCAGATTTCACCGTCATGATATCCCCGTTTCGTAGTTTATTGATAGTATTGAAAGATAATTGCCATTTTGAAAACACAGCAAGTCAACAATAGCACGCTGTCGAAATAATAACAATCGATAGCGGACTGGACTGTAGCGTGCCTGCAAAAGCGGCTTGACTTTCACTGATTTATGGTTTTTTAATCATCTTTACCAAAACTGTCCGGCGAGTATAATCTGGGGTCGCATGCCTGGTCCCGGCATGCTCTTTAACATTAAAGGAATCTTCGTGAAACGTTCGCTTATCAGCGCCGCCTGCTGCGCCCTGCTCGTCCTTTCCGCGCCATCGCTGCACGCCCAGCAGACCTCCGGCATCGATCTGAAAACCCTGGATACGGCGGTACGTCCTCAGGACGATTTCTACGGTTACGTCAACGGCATCTGGACCCGCAACACCGACATCCCGGCCGACAAATCGACCTGGGGCACCTACATCGAATTGCGCGAAACCGCGCAGGTTCAGCTGCGCGCGCTGATCGAAGCCACACTCAAGAATCCGGGCAAGCCAGGCAGCGACGCGCACAAGATCGCCGACCTGTACACCAGCTTCATGAACGAAAAAGCCCGCGACGCCGCCGGCTTCAAGCCATTGCAGGCCGATCTGGCCCACGTGGCCGCCGTCAAGGACAAGAAGGATTTGCCGGCGCTGTTCGCCTACCTGCAACGCAACGGCATCCAGACGCCGTTCTCGGCCGGCGTCGCCGCCGATGCGCAGGATCCAGAGCACTACACCGTCAACGTCAGCCAGTCCGGACTGGGCCTGCCTGACCGCGACTATTACCTCAAAGGCGACGACGCCAAGCTCAAGGCCGTCCGCACCAAGTACCAGCAGCACATCGAGACCATGCTGGCCATGAGCGGCGACAAGGAGGCCGTCGCCCACGCCGCCCAGATCCTCGACATCGAGACCCGCTTGGCCGAAGCGCAATGGACCCGCGTGCAGATGCGCGACCCGGTCAAATCGTACAACCGCGTCGACTTCGACAAATTCACCGCGCTGGCGCCGGCCTTTGACTGGAAGGCATACTTCGCCGCCGCCGGCCTCGCGACCAAGGCATCGTCGGCCGTGGTGCGTCAGCCGAGCTTCCTCGGCGGCTTCTCCGAGACCGTGGCCAACATCCCGCTGGAATCGTGGAAGAGCTACTTCACCTGGCGCATTATCGAAAGCTACGCATCCTATCTGGACAGCGCAGCCGTCAAGGAACGCTTCGCCTTCGAAGGCACGGTGGTGCGCGGCGTCCCGCAAAGCGAACCGATGTGGCAACTGGCCCTGCGCTTCACCGACGGCGCGCTGGGCGATGCGGTCGGCAAACTGTATGTGCAGATGTACCTGCCGCCGGAAACCAAGCCGCGCGTGATGGCCATGTTCAACAACTTCGTCGCCTCATTCAAGGACGGCATCGAGAAGCTGGACTGGATGGGTCCGGAGACCAAGAAGGAAGCCCAGCTCAAGCTGGCGGCCCTGAAGCCGAACATCGCCTATCCGGAAAAATGGCGCGACTACAGCGCCATGAAAACCCAGCCGAACGACCTGATCGCCAACGTGCGCGCGGCGCGCGTGTGGAGCCGCCAGCGCAACCTCGAAAAACTGGGCAAGACGGTTGATCGTGACGAATGGTCGATGACGCCGCAAACCGTCAACGCCAGCTACAGCCCTGCGCTGAACGCGATCACGATCCCGGCCGCGATTCTGCAGCCGCCGTTCTTCAACGTGAAGGCTGAAGATGCGGTCAACTACGGCCTGCTCGGCATCACCTTCGGCCATGAGATCAGCCACGCCTTCGACGACTCCGGCAGCCAGTACGACGCCAAGGGCCGCCTGCGCAACTGGTGGACTGCCGAAGACCGCACCGCCTTCAAGGCGCGCGCCAACGGCCTGGTCAAGCAATACGGCGCTTACAGCCCGGTGCCGGGCTACTTCATCAACGGCGAGCTGACGCTGGGTGAAAACATCGGCGACAACTCCGGTCTGTCGATCACCTACCAGGCGTATCAGCGTTCGCTGGGCGGCAAGCCATCGCCGGTGCTGGACGGCCTGACCGGCGAGCAGCGTCTGTATATCGGCTTCGCCATGAAGTGGCGCGCCAAACTGCGCCCTGAAGCGGCGATCGCCCAGATCAAGAGCGATCCGCATTCGCCGGGAGAGTTCCGCGCGAAAGGCACCGTGATGAACCAGCCTGGCTTCTATCAGGCGTTCGACATCAAGCCGGGCGATCCGATGTACCTGCCGCCTGAGCAGCGCGTGATCATGTGGTAATGCGATAGTTCAAATTGAAAAAACCGCGTTCTCCTTGGAGATGCGCGGTTTTTTTTGTCCGTCTCATGAACGAACTACTTTCCAGTATATTTTGCGGCCAACGCAGGAAACAGCTGAGGCAACTCCGATTCGAGCCATTCATGTCCGGCGGTGACGGCATATTCCACTTTGAAATCGCGCTCCAACTCTCCTGCTCCCTTTGCGGCGTATGCCTTCAGAGCGGCATACCCGAATAGCTCAAGTTCAAAATGGTCGAGACGCGCAACCGAGGCCAGCGAGTCAGGGTTCGCAACCGCTTCCTTGAAGCGTTTTTCACCTTCAGAAATCAGCCAGTCACGGAAGTACTTAAATCCATCGTCGGAGCATCCTTCGTTCATGAGGTAAGCCGCGCCCCACAGACTCCAGCTATTGGCTTCGAGCAGGAGAGCTTCGTATCGTTGCTGGAAGGCCTGAATTTCCTCGGGTCGGAGTGATGAGAGATGCTTTTGTAAAACTGCCGGTCTGGACTCGATGTGGATGCCCGCCTCATTTTTTACTGCGTCAATTAACTGCCAAAATATTTTTTCGTTCATAGGTGCCGAAGCTGCAAAAATTGATGGCGACAAACCACACGTCGCAAGGAAACTCGCCATAAGAAGGATGGAACGACGTTGAAAGAACATAGGTACAAGTAGTAAAAGTGATCAATTCATGCGGGGCGCAGCATATCATTCTGCCCCACGGAAAAAGTCACAGATTCTCACGCAACAGGAAATCATGTGGCATTTGCGGGACAGCTTCCGCATATCGCTACTAGCAAACAGTGACTGACGTTGATAATGTGTGCTTCGGCACATATCTCAATTGGCGGGCAGGTTCTCAATGCGTGGATGTAAATTTCTTGTAGGCGTCTTCTCCTTGTTCACCGCTGCAATGCTGTCCGCGCATGCGGTTCAGCCTGTCCGGTTTCTCATGCTGGAGAACCGCACCATGCCGTTTGGCCTGGTGGAGCGGGGACCGAACGCGCGCTTGATACTGGCTGCCGGCATCACCAAGGATTGGCAGGATGCGCTGGCTAAGGAGTTGGGACGGACGCCTGCTTACGTGCTGTTGCCGCGCAAGCGCCAGGATATGGCGGTGGCCCAAAAATTGGTGGATTTGCGTTGCTTCATCAGCCCTGATTGGCTCACAAGCGAACAGGTCGAGCAGTATGATTGGCCGGCCCCGTTCTTCGATGTCGAGGAACGTCTGATCGGCCCGTTGAACGGCAAGCCTGTGGAAAGCATAGATGAGCTATCCGGAGCGCGCATCGGAACCGTGCTCGGCTATAGCTACCGTAGCCTGGACCCGTTGTTCGCCGATGGCCGCGCCAAACGGGACGATGCGAGCAACGAAATGTCCTCGTTACTCAAGCAAGTGGCCGGACGGACCGATTTCATGGTCATGCGTACCTTGGACTTCGAGTATCAACAAAAGACCGATCCTACCCTTAAAGGGCTGCGGCTCACCCCGGTTGTGGTCAGCCGTTTTTCCATGTATTGCGCGCGCCCCAAATACAGCAGCGTGACGCTGCGGGACTTGAGCAACGCGCAAACCCGTTTGCTTAACACCGGCGTGCTGAGCGGGATTTTGGCCAAGTATCGCTAGCAATGTGATGAGCTGATGCAGAGGAATGGAGCCCGAGCCGGAATCGAAAATCGGCTTGGAAGCGTGATGAATCCAAGCTTTGGGCTGGGTCCACAAGGAGCTCCCCCCCTCAAGTGCTCCCTCGAATAAAAGCAGAAATTCTCGTTCTTATACACTTTATTTATTTTATTTCAAACGATAAAGAAGTGCCAGAACTGATTAGGCAGATAAAATATCTGGCGCATATAAAAATTTAAAAAATTAAAAAAACCACATAACTTCATTACAAATGCTGGGTCCGCTTTCGCCCCGAAGCCGCCTGTGGCCTCGAAGCTAACTTTGCCTAGCAAAGCGGCTATTATTACTTTTCAATAGTTCCCTTCATCGCCCTTGGAAATAAGTTTTCAGTTGCCAGTGCCAGCCAGCGCCTTTCGTGCATTTAACCAACCTATGCGATCTCCTTTGGCTAAAGCAAGCAACTCTCGGAATAACAGATTATTTTCGCTTTCTAATATCGCCTTCTCGTTCTGTAGAACGAGGTCTCGGGAATCGTCATAGCGGCCTAATTCTTCGAGTGCACGCACCTGCCACCAAAGGTCATTCCGTTTTTCGGCATCGTGCAATGCTAGCTCAAAGAGTCGCTCTATAAGTCCAGACTCGGCAAGTTCTTTAAGATAGTACGCTGCGGTGAAATACCTCTTCTCTTGAAGACGAGTTGAAATTCCCTCCAGATAGTCAGAAGTAGCGGCAAGCGGATCCCCGATATGTTTAAAAAAACGCGCCTTTGCAAGAATCCACTTCTTATCTTCGAGTTCGCTTAAACGTTGTTTCAAAACGTCTTCAGGAATAATTTCTGTCTTCTTCTGAATACTCCGAAGATACACATGAGTTGCCGCATCACAGCCTACCGCTATCGCTTTCTCTACGTACTTATCCCTAAGCTCATTATTTCCCAAAGCATGATAGTGGCGTGCTAAAGCTTCAAAGTTTTCATCTTCTCGATAAATTTCAGCGATAGTTGTTGCATATGTAATGTCGAATAGCGATTCGTCCTCATTATGCGAATCATGATTGCTTGCTCGCGAATTCTTTACAATCTGATGCCAGTCATTCCGATAAAGAATCACTTGATCAGCATCTAGTTTTCGACTAAATCCGCCACGAATCATAGTCTCATTATGACAATCCAAGCATAATACGGCTAAGTTAACATCGGCATGATTGTCTGGATTGTCGTCAATGTGATGAATCTGGATTGGCTTATCAGGCAGACGGCAAACACAGCAAATTCGATCAGAAAAAAACTGAACACGCGCTGCAACATCTCGCGGAATTTCTGTTCTAACCTTCTTTGGTTTTTTTTGCGGAGGCGGAACTTTAGCAGTGGGTTTTTTTGTTTTCTTTGGGGCGGGCGGAGCTTTAGTAGTGGTAGGCGACATTTCTATATTAATTTTCTTGAATGAACTATTAAGGAAATTTCTTACTTTGATATTTATCGAACGGATTTCGCGCCAACGGTTTTATGAGATGGATTTGATTTCATAGTGTCTGAATTTTTTTTACGGCAGCCTTTGTACGTTAGGCACCGGCTCTCTCCGCATGCTTGCTGCATTTTTGAGCGGGAGAAAGCATGAGTTGACCGCTTCCCATAAAGCTAATTCGGCACGAGCAATGCGAGCAAATCATATACGGACCTTCCGCATCTTGCTCAAGCGGAGGTCCGCTAACTTTACCGAAATATGGCCCTTCAATTTGGGCCGTTGCATATAACTCTTTGGCGCAACACGGACAAGGCACTGATTTCATAACTCTTTCTCCCATATATTGAATGGCTGCTGCTGGCCGATTACGGCAAGCTAACTGCATCGGCCTTGGTAGCGTTATTCGGAACCGTTAATTCAAATTCCACCAGCGTGTCATCCGGCCAGCTTTGATCATGCAGCGGTGGCGCATAACGCGCGCGGTCTTTTGCATCTAGACGCTCTGCCGGAAGCCTTTCGCGGCGCGAGCCCGACACCAGCGTAGCTCCCGTAATGGGGGCGTTAGTCGAATAAAAAACTCGGCTTCTAGAGGTGTGACAAACTCCGCCCAACGGAACTAGATAGGCCAGT
The DNA here is from genome assembly GCF_009380215.1 of Rugamonas aquatica. Classification (GTDB taxonomy): domain Bacteria; phylum Pseudomonadota; class Gammaproteobacteria; order Burkholderiales; family Burkholderiaceae_D; genus Rugamonas; species Rugamonas aquatica_B. The sequence continues at coordinate 87,448 of NZ_WHUG01000008.1, read as the reverse complement.
TTGATCAACGACGCGTCAAATTTGTCGACAGCCCATCTCACTTCGCATTCCAGACGTAGATCACCCAGGCGCCTTGTTCCGGGAGGGATGCCAGCGGAATGGATGTCGGGCCGCCAGCGAAACAAGCCCTTTTTGGCGCTGAGTCGGAGGTCTGCATCATCTTTTGCTGCAGAATCGTCGCGGGGTACTGAGAAAGTCATGTCGGCCGCAATCGGAATCTCGACGCTCACATTATCCCCGACGATGCGAAGTTTGAGATCGGCTGTTGCCAGCTGAGGCTGTTGTGGGCGTAAAATAAATTTCAGCTGGGCTTGCGGCGCCAAAGAATGGTAGCGGTCGAATGCATCGATACCGTCCAGCATCTTACGGTACGGCTTCCAGTCCGGATCTCGGCTGCTTGCCACATTCACTTGCTGAGTTGCTTCCGTAAGGGGCAGGTCCGTCTCGGCCTGCGCCATGACAGAACTGGATACTGACGACAGCAGAATGAGTGACAGAGCGATATGCATAAATAGGGAATCATTTTTGTTAGGCGCGGACTCGATTGAGCTAAGGTCCGCATGTGGCCGTTATGCGCCACATCCACCGGCAACTAAGAAGTGCTTCCTCACGCTGCCACGTTGTACATCGACCGTGCCCCTGAACGAGGCTGAGTCATCGCCTCGTCCGGTTTCAACCAAGTCTATGTAGACAGTGACTTCATCAGCTTTTAATACCTCATGCCAGCGTTTATTTTTCAGCTGACTCTCAACTTCGACATCTTTCTTCTGGCCTTCGAACTCGACTGTCTTGCCATCAATTCTCATCCAAAATTTCTTATTCCAATCGCTAATCAACACCGTGTCTCGCTGCGCCCCGAATTTGCAATAGCGGCCCGCGACGTGAAGACTATCCATTGCAATACTATCGATGCTCAACGTTTGGGCCGACGTAGGCAGCGCGAACCCCGCGATGGCTATAAGAAATATCGTTCTTTTCATACTTACGCCCTCTCGTTATGAGTTTAGTCCGGGTTTGGCCGGAAGCCGGCGCAAGATGAGTTACTTCTGATGTTCGTGTGCGAGCTCCAGCCGACCATCTGCACTGGGTAGCCATACTGCGCCAGAATCCGAACTCGCGTCGAAGAATCCCACCTTGTGTTTTGCTGCGAGCCGATGAAGCTCAGAATAAGCTTGGTCAACCTTATCCCAAGAGAATCCGATGTAAAGAACTGGCTTACCGATGCAGTAATCTGCCAGCGAGGACTCATCTTCCGGCAGCTCGGCAATAGCATACGGGCCGTTTAGCGCAGGAAAAATAGTCACCAATTCTTTAAATAGATTTCTTAGCGATGCTGCAGTTACGCTTGGATCATCGTAAGAATGTCCCTCATCCCACTCGGTCTGATTATCATACCAATCGAGAAATTCGTTTCTGTCAGCAGGCGCGGACTCGGGCAAAAACACCATTAAATCATAACTCATCGTCAAAAATCCCTATCAATACATTATTGTTTATCAAACCAATGTCCGCAAATATGGCCGCAATGTGTTAGTCCCAAAGCATTGCTCTAGCCCGCCGACGCTTCTCACGCTTTTTTTCTTCGGGTGACATCGCGTTAAATTTATCACTCCGCTTCTTCCTCAGCCTGAAAAAACCGTAGATTATTGCAATAGTAGTCAAAAGCGGAAACACAGACATAAATTTCGTTCCAATTATTCAAAATTTTCATTATTCGACCAGCAATCGTACTTCGGCAGCTTCTGGCCGTAGTGAGTTCATCGCGCCGAATGTAATTCCACTTGCCGGCACTCGGCTTTACCACGTTCAGTAAAGCTCGTTTTGAGGTGCGCGTTTCAACTGGCAGTTCTGTGGTGCAGACATACTACTAGGGCAATCAGAGGTCGAGCAATCTGCAGGCTTGCCCTCATTTCCCGCTGCGCATTCACTAGGGGCTGTAGCCTCCATCCTCGTATCAACCTTTTCAGCATCAGGAGGTGCATTGCCAGAGTCGATTGGCGCATCTTTTTGCTCTGGTGCCAAATGCGGCCGAAGGGCTTGATGGTCCGCTACAGTTTGATCTTCAGCATTAACGGATGGCGCTGGTGGAGCTTCCACAGGCGTTTCTTTTTTGCTGCCACCGAAGACCAGGATTGCAATCACAATTAAGGCCACTATACCGATGCTGGGTCCTGCAAATCCAACTTCCGAGCTGCCACAAGATGGGCATTTCAACGAAATATGCTTCCCCCTTGGGTACCAAGTGTATCCACATTTTTTGCACTTATTCTGTAAGCGCTTGGTGGCAGCCATATTCGATCCTTACAAACAATGCACGACAATTAGGCGACAGCTAATGGCCGATAACGGTGGACAATCAAGCCTTTCAAATTTTCTCGTCGTCTAAAAATACCACTGCCGAGCTTAGGTCATTTGGGACAACAATCCTCACCTGGCGACCGGACTCAGTCGTTATGCTCAAAGTGATACTTCGTGGCGGCGGACGAAGGTCGTCGCCAAGAAAACGATTGATGAATAACCTGCAGGCCTCTCCTACCTCATGCATTGGGTAGACATCGCCGTTTACTAGTGGTGCGTAAGCTTCAAGATTGCTCACAATCGCTTCTCCATAACGTGTTTCATTGCAAGTCAAATTTCTTGGTTTAAAACCAAAATATTGAACCGACCGCTCTTGGCCGCTTACAGTCAGACGCATTTATGCGCCATGACTGCCGTAGTCTTGGCAGTTTCATGCAAACGCCTGCGTCTAATTTCTCAGACAGTCTCGTAAAGAGTCCAAAAAATCAGTAATCGACTCTGCAAGGAATTTGGCATTATCATTATTTGGTTCACCGTCATAAGAAAAATATTCATGGTCTGCAAAAAAGACCTGACCTCGCGTTTCATCAGCAATCGATATACATATTAGGTTGCCTCCCGGGTCATTCCCGATTGGGATAAGGTGAGTCGGAATCCGCCCTTTGTACTCAATAAAATTTTCCGGAACCGAATACAAACAATACGCGCCTGTTTGCAAACCGAAAAATGAAACTTCGGTCTCCCAAGTTTCGTCGCCTTCGTCAACTACAAATGAATTTCCCAGAGGCGTGTCACCACCAGTAGAGAGTAAAAATTGCCGGTACGCAGCAGGAAGAGTCTGATTGATAGTGCGTTCGAAATCACGCAACACACACTCTCTTTTGTCGGGTATATCGCCTTTTAACATTTCCTGAATTCACCTTAATAGTTGGGGCTTATCATGCTTGCTGCCGAGAGGCCGTTCTTGGCCGTGGCCAGACATGAGTGCGGCGCTTCACTTCTCAGTTAGCTGGATTCTCCGGCCATCACCAAAGCCATCATGAACATCGAGCACTGCTGGCACTCCATAGTCCCAGCCGCCAGCCTTCTTCCAACATTCGGCGAACCAGGACGTTAGAGCGTGGGCTATCATGTTCACGCCACCAAAATCGAAGTCCGTGAAGTACCGATCATCTAGTTCGTCCAACTCATCGAGCTTGAGTGCCATTTCGGAAGACCGTTCGCTGGTCTTTATGTTATCGCCAATAAAGTAGACCCATATGGAAGGTGCACCATGATTCTCGGCATCTACGAACACTTGAAACTCAACGCTTCGGACTGCAGCATTAATGGGCTGACGGAGTAAGTTGCTTATGCATTGAATTGAGTGGGCCGATAGGCCATCTAGCGATTGCAAATAGCCCTGAGTGAATTGTTTCTGAGTCAGCCCAAATTGAATCATCTTCGTCATTTCTTCATTGTTTCAATGTCCGCAGTTGGCCGTTTACTGCCTAAGGTTTTTTGATTAAAAATTAATTTTATTCCTCATACTTTTCGCGATCGACGATTCGTTCTTTGTATATTACTGCGCCCTGATTAGCAAAGAAAATTGCAAGCGGACCGAATAAGAGACCTGGACTAAACTTTCCTAAGTAGACAAACCCCAATATCGCCATAGTCAGCAGTCCGCTGCAAAGAAAGTATAAATTCATTTGGTATATTTTATTTTTCATAAATTTTATTCCGAAATTTAAGCGGCCTTCACGGTTCGCATCGGCAGCTTGTGGCCGTTTGCTGGCACCCGTTGTAGCCATACGAGATATCTAAACTAAAGATGAGTTTAATGTACTATTAAGCAATACGAGTAAGTCACCTGCATAGTAGTCCGATCGAATGCCGTACCGCCGTTGCCTCTACCTGCTCAGGAAAAGTGAAATACCGACCTCGCTCTGCCTGCACAAGCGCGCCTACCACGCCAGCAGCGACCCCACCCGCAACCCCAGCTTGCAAAGGAGGAAGCGAAGCGCTATTGACGGCGGGGCTTATGGCTATATTATTACTTTGTGCTCCCCGATCCTTTGAATCTCCAATCGCAATAGCATTGGTTCCGGACTGTGTAGTGACGGCAATAGCTCGCTGAACCTGCTCCTCGGTATCGCCAAGTAGCATACTTGCTCCTGTTCCGGTAACGATGTACATGGAGACCTTGTTACTAGAATCCTTAGGTACATACAAGCCGCAGTCCGACACAAGAACTACCTTTCCTACTAATTCTCCTTTCAGTCCCCCAGCAACCACCACTTTCTCTCTATGGCAGGATGGGGCTCCTTGATAGTAAGTGCCGCCTTGGTCAGTAAAAATGGCTCTATAGTCTCCTTGCACAGTACGAAACTCATAACGCGTTCCAAAAATGCCACGATTCGCCTCAAAGACCAGATCGTCAGAAAGTTTTATGGTGCATCCATTTTGAATTGGTATAAGATTGGATGGAGCAATACCGGCGCAGCCAGATAATAAACAGCCAAACACTGTAGCTAAAAAAATGCAATTTTTCATTTTAAATTAAAATTAAACCTTAATTATTGACCATGCTGAAAAAATACGCCAAACTCAGCTTCTAACGAACTTGATAATTTAATTCTTAGAAATTGAAAATTAGCTCAACGTCCACTTCTAGGGAAGCGCTGATTTATTCGTTTTTTGAAAATCCACTTCTTGATAAATCAAGGGCTCACAACGCGCAATGGACCGAAAAATCGATTAAATCAGCGGTTCCCTAGACGGATGAGGCTAACTAAACATCAATCGCATGCCAGACGACAGCCTGGGCTACGCTTTCCCCATTAAACGTCACTGACGGCGAGCCGTAAAGCACATAACCTAAAGCTAGCGCCTCGCTAACGCGACGGCAAAAATTAGCGTCGTTGGGGCCCGTTAGCACTCGCTAAATAGGCAAATCGTCTGGTGGCACCTTCATCTTTTCCTTTCGCTGTTAAAGCGGCCGCTATTGGCCGGACCCGGTCAGCAGCAAGAGGAACACTCCCGCGCTCATGCCAAGTATAAAGGAATTGTCGCGCCGACACTATATCGCCGTTAGTAACTACAAGGCTTAAGCCTAAGTGCTTTCGAGCCGAGATTTCACATCCAAGGCATCTATTATCACTGAAGCATCGAGGAAATGAAAAAGTGCTGAACTTGAACTGCCACGAATGGCCATCCCGCATAGAACCGGTTTCACGATACCAACGGCAATTTGGCGTAAAGCAAACACAGGTCCTCCACTAAAACCACTAAAAGATTCAAATTCTTCGGAACCACTTACTCGGAGAAGGTGCAAATAAGGAAGTGGCGATGGACCTTCATATGAACCAGAAAGTATGATTCGGTCTGTTCGCAAGTTTCCCGTACTAATATCAATTTCAGAACGTTCGGAGGGATACCCTACAACATAGAGCGGAATACTTCTCGCGTTGCTGGTCCAGTCAGGTTCGTATGCCTTAATCGCATCGATGAGCGATGCTTTTCCTAATTCCGTATCCGATTTGGCAGATGGCGCAATATCGATAACTGCGAGGTCCATAAAATCCTCAGGCTCGTCTTCTAGCGGCACAGAGAACATATGCCCCAAAGGCAAAAGTTTATGCGATGTGTCTGTAGGGAATACACAAATGGCAGGTAGATTTTCTGCAGCTAAGCCATGCCGCGTCGTGATCACATATGCCTTACCCTTATAGCCAACAAGGAAGACCGTGCCAGAAGTGCTATACGGGAATTCTGGGACACCCGTCTCAAATACTAGCGGTTGAACAGATGGAGCAAGCTTAGTAATAAATTCTGGGACAACAAGCATTTTGTTAGCACAATGGAAAGTACGTCGGTTTCGAAACGGTGACTTAGCTCGATGTCAGGTATTAGCCGGTTGAAGTCTGCTCAGCACTGCCAGAACAGCTTTGTCTGGTTCGTGTCGCAGTTGCATCGGTAAACGTAAGCAGAACCGCCACCTCCAAAATTCATAGCGGTTTTCCAGTCAGGGCCTTCTTCTAACTGAGCAACAAACGACATCGGAGAATCACACAAATTACAAGAAGGTATTTCTTCACCTTGAATCCAAGAAGGACTCCCTCCTACTTGGCCAAGAACATCCCGCATACTTTGGTCCGTAGTGCTACTCCATTCTTCCCGTGCGCTATCGTAGCTATCGCTGTCCACATGTTCAATTTTTGCACCATGCCGAAGAGAACGAATGACTTCCCCAGCCTTAGGTGGTTCAACCAGTTTCAAAGATTCACACCCAACCGAAATCACTTGATTTCCGCCTGCATCCGCATCCCACTCATCACACAATCCAGGGTCATTCTGGCACATGAACAATAAGAGTAATGTGTCGCCTCCACCTTGGCTGCGTGAGCGAAGTTGGCCAAGAAACTGCATATTCCCATGGCATGTTGTACAGGTGGGCCATTTTAATAAGCCTTCAGGGGCACTAGGTTGACCGCCGAATCTATTTTCATCGCTAACGCCAGTGTCGGAAACAGGTGTACTTATCAGAAGTGAAATCATAATTTCTACAATTCGGTGTTGAAGAGCTGGAGTCTATTAACAATGTCGGCTTTTGGCCGATAACTGACTAAAGCTTATTCGACTCTGCTACTTCTAATAGCCCTTGGATAAAGGGACCTAACGCAGTCTGGTCCGTTCGAAATTCAAATTCTAACCGCTGCATGTGGTCTCCAGACACCTGGAGTACCCCATCGACAATCACATGCCCCATGCCATTCCCTACGAACCGGATATATGGGTCTTCGTAAGTATTGCCTAACCGTGCTTGTCCTTCGAGAGTATTCTCTAGACCCTTTAATTGTTCGACGAATGCAGACAAGCTTGGGTCATCAAAGAAGAATACCACTTGAGCTTGAAACGGGGACGTTTGAACATGCAAAGTACAGCTACCGCCAGAGCCGTCATCGAACAAGGACACGTCACGCATCTGTAATCCGTTAGTTTCGCTTTGCGTGAAAAGATTAGCGTCCAAATCTTATCCTTAAGTAATTACATCAACCGTCGGCTAATAGCCGATCTTTGCCGATTGTACTCGACCGTTGAAGTTGGGTACCGGCCTCGGCAGCTGGTGCGGCAAAACGCACGGGGCTAAGCCCACAATACTTCCATCGTATCAATGTTCACACGCAAAATCGCCGGTCCGTCGAGAACACTGCCGTTGCTTGACCACTCCACGACCACGGCCCACGAGATAACGGTTTTGCGGTTCTTTGTGTGAGTTGCCGATAGATCGGGGGTAGCATCAACCGCTTTGGATTGCCATTCTGGTCTGGATGGTTGTGACGCGAGGTAAGTTGTTGCCAGGACGATGGCCTGCTCCTTCGCTTCCTGATTAGAAATCCGCATTAGGCCTTGCTTTCGCATTAAGTTTTAGAGGCGTCCGACCGACCGCTCTTGGCCGAACACCCTCGTTCCTGGAGGCCAGAGGCAACATCGAGAACTGCTACGCTCACCTCACACAACCGTTTTGAACCAGAGTGCAATCGCATCAACATCATCGTCCGTAAGGCCTGTCACGCCATCAACAAGGTACAAATTTTTGCAGGTCGAATCGAAATACTCTTCAATGTCGTCCAAAATTATATAAGGTTCTTGTTCGACTGCATTATCCATCAGCCACGATTCAATCTCACGTTGGCGAATGCCTGGTACGTAATCGGTAGCGCTTTCCATGATGGGCGTAACGCCGATAAAACGCGAGGCGAAACGCTCGCCGCCGCGAGCCATCAGTAGTCCAACCAATTCCGCGAAAGAATATCGTTCGCGCCACGTAGATGTGATGACTACGGACGCATCTGGGATTGTGTCTAAGACCTTCCACAGTGCCGATGTTGCCGACAGATGGCTGTCAGTCGGCCCCATCGGAAAAGGGTGGAGTACGCCATCAAAGTCCAAAAATAAAATCATCCGTAGCAATTCTCAAATATTCGATGGAAGGTCCGCAGCCGCAAGTCGCCTCAGCTACCGCTTGAATTGAATTTTTCCGACAGATACTTGCAGACCACAGCCAATGACAGTGAAATCATGAACCCGCTAATTACACCACCCAATGCAGTTATAAAGGCTGCGGATGATACGCCAGTTAATGCGGTGAAGGTGATGGTAATCACCCCGCTAAACGCAGCACCAAACGCACTCCAGCGGCCCACTCGCTTCGTTTCACCCTCAACCTGGCACCCGTGATCAACGGATCGAGAACGCTTGGCGTAAGAAATGTAGAGGAACAGCACCACAACAAGAAAGGCCCCAACGAACATACTCCGACTGAAAATTTTAGTTTCGCGAGAGTTCGGCACCAGATCGATGACTTCGATGGCGGCAATACCAATACCCATGCATCCCAACAATGGTGCCGCAACCAATCCTTCGCGTTTCATTTAAATCCTAATAATAATTAACCGATCGCGTTAGCGCCACCACGTTGGACATAGCACCGTTGAGTGCGATATAAGACGCCATAGTCAAAGACACCAAGGCCACAAAGGCGCCAGGATCAAGTCTGACATTCGTACACAAACTCGACAATGATGGAGGACTGTGGTGATGTCAGTGTCCGATTGTCAGACTTCCCCCTGTCGCTGTGAGAGTCCGTTTTTGGCCGAACGCGGCCGAAGATGGTGAAGATAGCATCTTGCTCGCGTGCAAAGTTCACGGTTTGTCACGATGGGGCAGAAGTCGCCCCCCGATGCAGACGTGGCGCCAGTCGATCTGACCGCCACAAAGCGACCACGCACGCTGCGCGTAGCCCGCCCTAGTCTCGCCCAGCCTGGTCAGGCGTTCCTAGCCGCGCAATGATCAAGGACGAGAAGCCGCTTACTCCGACTCGGATGCTTTCTTCATCTACTTGAAAATCCGGCGCGTGGTTCATTGCAACGAAACCTTTCTCGGCATTTGATCCACCGAGGAAAAAGTACACACCCGGAATTTTCTGTTGAAAGTAGGCGAAATCATCATTGAAGAACGGTGCCTGCCCAAAAGCTGGCCTGACCGCGTCAACTCCGCGGCTTCGCTGCAGTATGCGGATGGCAGAGCGAGTCAGTGAGGCGTTATTGAGCACAGTGGGATTCTCTTGTACATACGACACGGAGATCAATTCGCTCTTGTGACCGCTGGCATCAATCACGCGCTGGACGCGAGAAATGATGCCATCCAGCTTGGATGCGTTTGTTTCATATATATAGAAGTTAAGAACAAGCTCTTCGTTTTCTGTGCGAGTATCAAAGGTCGCATCCATGATCAGGTAGTCCTGAAACGCAGTATTCGGGGACGTCAAACCGATCACAGGATCGTCAATATTCTGAATCTCCCAAGGCTTCGCACCAGTCCGGCTCCGAGACAGATCACTGTTCACATTGTTCGTCAACTGCACTATATCCGCTCCCGACAATTCGTTTTTCAGCCTGATGCTGACTCGCCGCTGATATGCGAACATTTCATTCGCCTTGACCACAATCTGCCCAACGGGCAATGCCGTCACGTGCACGCCGTAGATCTCATCCGGGGTGATGGACGAAAAAACGCCCCGGTCGATCAGGCCCTTGGCGCCTTTGAAGGTCTCCTCTTCCGCCTGAAACACGAAGACAACCGTTCCATGCAAGAACTCTCGCTGCTTCGCAAGGACCTCGGCGATTCCTAAGGCAATTGCAATGTGGATATCGTGCCCGCAGGCGTGATGAACACCGGGATTCTGCGACCTAAAGAGTGCGGGATCACGGAACTCGCCAGGAAGCGCATCAAGCTCGGCTCGCCATGCAACCGTCTTTCCCGGGTGCCCGCCTCGTAGTATGCCGATAACACTGTGGCCGTACTGACCAGTCTGAACTTCAAGCCCCATTTCACGCAAGTGCGCGCTTATTGTCGCTGAAGTTCGAGACTCATAGCCGGCCAGTTCAGGGTGCTGGTGGAGATCTCGCCTGACGGCGACAAGCTTCTCGAAAAGGCCATCAGTCTGCAAATGAATCGCATCCGGAGCAGTGCGCTGGCTTGGGTTATATTGGCATCCGCCAAGTAGCAGTCCGAAGACACTTGAGAGAATTATTAAAAGTCGCTTCATGGTTTTGGGCTTCATGGTGGTGGGATGAAATTGCATCTATGACCTCGAACGTCATTCCTGAAATGTCGCCTGAACGGGAATAGCGAAGAAGTGCAACTGGCGAATCGAGTGTGTCACATCGTCCATTCACGTGACACCCCAATTGCGATGAACTGCAGTTCGCTCCGATGAACTGCGGTTCGCTGCGATAAACTGCAGTGCTGGGTCATACAGGCATGGTGTAATCAAAGCTGGTAAGTGTTTCTGGCCACCGTGCTTGCCGCAGCAAGGACGGTTTGTAAAGGCCCCGGGACACCACTCCCGTGTATGCGGTCTATTCACTGCTTGCCCGCGCCGCATGCGCGTATGGCGCCGCGATCCGCTCCTTGTAGAAGCCTGATCGCGGTGGGACCAGTTACCCAGGGTCCATGGGGTGTGCTTCGCACACGTTGTCGGCCCACGAGGGGCAAGGTGGCAAGCAGCGTTCTGCTGCGCTGATAGCGGTAGATCCGCTGTCACTGGCCGCCGTCACTGAGAAAACAGCGGCGGAGCCCATATAGCGCTTGGTTGCTAGCGCGTCGTCACTGGCAGCAGGCCGCCAGTAACGACGCGCGGTTTGCGCCGCGGACTAGGGCGGCGCTTCGACATGCACGCGGCGGCAGATCGCCGCGTGCGGTGGGGACGGTGCGTGAATGCGCACGATGTGACGCGCATCGCCCTCTGGGGAAGGATGCGCAATAAGGATGCAGCCAATCCAGGCTGATCGCAGGTTCGCTCAAAGGCGAAGCCAATCTAAAAACGAATGTGGGGACTAAGGGCGCGTGACGAGCGCTACGCCTGGCGCGATGCCAAGATGCGCGAAGGGCGATCCTTCGCGACGAAAAACATATTGTGCGCCATCCGGCTCGTGGCGGCATCACTTAGATAAAACTATCTTCGATTATTTGTAGTCGAGGCTATTTTGCATTGCGCGCAGTCCGTCAAGATAGTCGGCCCAGCGCTGCATCATCTCTCGTCGTGCCGGCAAATGAGCGGTCCGGTTGTAGGCACGGCCATTCGGGTCTTTGACGCGATGCGCTAGCTGGTGCTCGATCAGGTCAACGCGCTCGCCAAGAACTTCGTCCATGATCGTACGCGCCATCGCGCGGAAGCCGTGTGCTGTCATCACCTCTTTGCTGTAGCCCATACTGCGCAAGGCGGCGTTGATGGTGTTCTCGCTCATACAGCGGTCATGAGTGCGCATACCTGGGAACACATACCTGCCCTCCCCGCTCAATCGATGCATCTGTCGCAGTATGTCGACCGCCTGCTTAGGAAGCGGCACGATATGGTCATTCTCCATTTTCATCTTGACGCCAGGTACGCGCCACTCGCCTTTAACAAGATCGAGCTCCGACCACTCCATCGCGCGGATCATGCCAGGGCGCTGGAATAGCATCGGTGAGATCTTCAGCGCAGCCATGGTGTATGGATGCCCTTCGTATCCGTAGATGGCTCGCAACAGTGCGCCGACCTTTTCAGGCTCCGTGATGGCCGCGTAATGCCCCTCTGGCACGGACGCCAAGGCGTCGCCCAGATCGCGCGTTACATCGCGCTCTGCGAGCTCACAGGCCACGGCAAAGCGAAAGACCTGCCCCACCGCGCGCTTGACGTTATGGGCCGTCTCCAACGCGCCGCGATCCTCGATGTGCCTCAGCGCGGCGAGAACCTGGCGTGGCCGGATCTCCGCGATCGGCATCGCGCCGATGACAGGGAAGATATCCTTGCGCAGCCAGTTGAAGATTTTTCGCCGTGTGCCCTCGGCTCGTTCGGCCTTGGTCTTTTCGAGCCACAGAAGGGCCACCACCTCGAAAGTGTTGGACGCCGCCATCTGTCGCACGGCCTTGGCGCTGCGACGCGCTTGCGCTGGATCTTTGCCACTCCGTTGAAGTGCGCGCGCCTCGTCGCGGCGAGCACGCGCCTCACTAAGCGACACTTCCGGATATGGTCCGAACGAGAGCCGGCTTTCCTTGCCCGACGCCTGACGAAACTTCATGCGCCACAATTTGGAACCGGAGGGGATGACTTCAAGGTAGAGCCCGCCACCATCGAAGAGCTTGTAAGTCCGCTCCCGGGGCTTGGCTTTCCGGATCTGGGTATCGCTCAACGGTACGACGGGGATCGGCATTATGGGGGCATTTTAAGGGGGCATCCCAAAAACTGCCCCCTAAAATGCCTCCAAAACCGCGAGCTGTCAACAGACCTCAGCAGCTTTTGGTGGACTCAGATTTGAGATTTCTCCTATGAGAAGGAGAAAAACCGTGACGCGCGCGGACGTCTGCGGATGAGGTAATGGTGCTCCGAGCCGGAATCGAACCGGCACGCCTTGCGGCGGGAGATTTTAAGTCTCCAGTGTCTACCAATTTCACCATCGGAGCGACAGAGCCCGTGATTATGCCACGAACCGTTCATAACTGCCATACCGGCAACTGTCGAATCCGATAACATGGCATCATTGCTAATATCTACGCCACAAGGAAAGCCATGTCCGTTCTGCGCCGCCTGCTCTTCGCGATGCTCTTGATATTGTTCAGCGGCCTCGCATCCGCCGCCGACACCACCACCCTCCCCGCCCCGCAATCCGCCGCGCCCACTGCGGCCAAGCTGGTCTTCGCCAACCGCACCATCTTCGTGTTCCGCTCCGCGCTAGCCGGCTATCCGCCCGAAGACCGCGCCGGCGGCGCGCACAAACGCCTGGAAGCAGCACTGGCCCGCAACGGCGCACAGCAACCGGGCGTGCATCCGATCAGCGAAGGCACGCAGGTGATGTTGGACGGCGTCCTGCTGTTCCTCGTCACGCCGGCCGACATCAACCCGCTGGCCGGCGATACCACCGACAGCGTCGCCAACGAAAGCGCCGCGACGCTCGGCAAGGCTTTGCTGGAGCGCCGCGAACAGGCCAGCCCGCGCTATCTGCTGATCGCGGCGGCGCTGTGCGCGGCGGCCACCTTGGCATACGGCCTGATTCTGCACGGCCTGCGCCTGATGCACCGCTGGGTGGGCAAGCGCTCCACGCAGGCCATCAGCCGCCGCCTCGGCCAGGTCAAACTGAAAAACGTGCGCGTACTCGACGCCGAACATTACGTGGCCTTCATGCGCCAACTGGTCAACCTGCTGATCTGGGGTCTGCGCCTGATGGCGACCTATCTGTGGCTGGCCTTCGTACTCGGCAAAATTCCCTACTCGCGCAGCTGGGGCGAGCGCCTGCAGGACTACCTGATCGACGTCGTCACCGGCGTCGCCCAAGGCGTCATCGAAGCGCTGCCCGGCCTGGTGCTGGTGGGCGTCATCGCCGCCATCGCGCGGCTGGTGATGCTGACGGCAGGCTCGGTCTTCCAGCGCGTGGAAAGCGGCGAACTGCAAATCGCCTGGCTGGACCGCGATACCGCCACGCCCACGCGCCGCATCTTCAACGTCGTGGTCTGGCTGTTCGCGCTGGCGATGGCCTACCCTTACCTGCCCGGCGCGCACACAGCGGCGTTCCAGGGCGTGTCCGTGCTGGTGGGCCTGATGGTGTCGATCGGCGCGTCGAGCATAGTCGGCCAAGGCGCCAGCGGTTTGATACTGATGTACGCACGCTCCCTGCGCAAAGGCGAATACGTACGCATCGGCGAATCGGAAGGCACGGTGGTCGAACTGGGCATGTTCGAAACCCGCCTGCGCACCGGCCTCGGTGAGGAGATCACCATGCCCAATGCCTGGGTGCTGTCCAACACCACCAAGAACTATTCACGCGCCCACGCCGGCACCGGCTATGTGCTCGACACCACCGTCACCATCGGCTACGACACGCCATGGCGCCAGGTGCACGCGATGCTGGAGCTGGCCGCCACGCGTACCGAGGACATCGCCGCCACGCCCAAGCCTTACGTGATGCAGATCGGGCTATCGGATTTCTACGTCGAATACCGTCTGGTGGCCTATGCCACCGTGGAGACGCCGCGCCGCCGCGCGGAGGTGCTGAACCAGCTGCATCAGCACATCGTCGATGTGTTCAATGAGTTCGGTGTGCAGATCACGTCGCCGCACTTCACGCAGGAGCCGGCCGCGCCGCATGTGATCCCGAAAGAGCAATGGCATCCGGCGCCGGCCGTCGCGCCTACCGATTTGGCGCGGGACGAGCAGCCGTAGGCGCCGCAGCTACCGGTTTGTCGAGCTGATAGTAGGCAGCCACGCGGTGCCTGGCCTCGGCCCAGGCCTGGTCCCATTTTGCACTATCGAGTTGCGGCAGCGGCGCGCACCGGCTGTGGTCCTGAAGGCAGGTCGTGCGCTCAAGGCCATAGTAGGCGGGCCAATGGCGGTCGTAGTTTTGCGTTTCACGGAACTGGTCCGCCACTGCAAATGCGCGGGCCAGCGCCTGCCGGACCTCGGCCGGATGCTCTTCCAGATACTTGACCGCCTTGGCGCTGGCCGGCGGACCGGCCACCACCAGCGGCATCTTGAAGAAGCCCTCATTGTTGATGATCTCAACGCGCCCCGATTCGGATGCATAGCGCAGCGCGTCATACCAGCCCAGCACCTGCTCGGCGGCGATCATGGGAAGGATTTGTTCCGCACCCTGCGCTGGCAAATAAACGGCGCCAAGTATCTCCAGCGATTCCAGCGGTGTGTAGCGGAACGGCGTGCTTTGAAAATCGGCCAGAATTTTATCGAGTGCCGGCCGCGCCGCTGCATCATTGCGCGAGAAGCCCTGCACCACAGCGTTGAATATGCGGCGCCGCACCTGGAACGGCGGCGGCGCGGTATTGGACAACACCAGCGATTGCGGCGCAGGTCCTGGCGGTGTCGGTGTGATCGTGGGTATCGCTATCTGCGCCTGCGCCGACCATGCCGCCGCTGCCATCAAGCCCGCCAGTATTCTTCTCATGCACCGCTCCAAAAAAAGGGGCAACTATACCTCGCGGCGTGCCCCTCAAAATGCGCGGTTTGTCACGTCATGCAGGCGGCTTGCGATCGCGCGCCACCGGCGGCAGGCGGTGCTTGAGCATGCCGACCTTCTGCGCGCGGTAGATGCCGGCGTGGCCGGAGAACAGATAAGCCACCACACAGGCCAACGCCGCAAAAGGTCCGATCTGTGGACCGAATAATTCGATCGCCATGATGGTCGAGGCCAACGGCGTGTTGGCCGCGCCCGCGAACACGGCGACGAAGCCCAGCCCCGCCAGCATGGGGAACGGCAGATGCAGCAGCGGAGCCAGCGCGTTGCCCAGCGTCGCGCCGATGTAGAACAGCGGCGTCACCTCGCCGCCCTTGAAGCCGCTGCCCAGGGAGGCCACGGTGAAGGCGAACTTGCCGAAAAAATCCCACGGCGCCAGCGGCTGCTGGAACGCTTCGACGATCACCGGAATACCGAGGCCGATGTAGCGCGTCCCCACCAGCCACACAGCCAGCGCCACCACCACGCCACCGATCAGTGGACGCAACGGCGCATACGCCACGTGCCGTTTCATGAAGGCCGATGCGGTGTGGGTGGCTTTGGCGAACAGCATGCCGGTCAGGCCGAACACGATACCGCCAACCAGCACGGCGGCCAAGCTCCAGAATCCGATCGCCGCGATGCCGTTCATCGCGTAGTGAGTGTGGTGCACGCCCCACGCCATGCCCACCTGGTCGGCGACAATGGCGGCCACCATGCAGGGATAGATCGCGTCGTAACGCAGGCGGCCGATGGCCAGCACTTCCAGGCCGAAGATGGCGCCGGCCAGCGGCGTGCCGAACACGGAGGCGAAACCGGCGCTGATGCCGGCCATGAGCAGGATGCGCCGCTCGGCGTGGCGCAGGAGGAATACGTGGGTGAGCTGGTCGGCCAGGGTGCCGCCCATCTGCACGGCGGTGCCTTCACGGCCGACCGAGGCGCCGAACAAATGCGAGATCACGGTGCCGATCAACACCAGCGGCGCCATGCGCAGCGGGACGACGCTCTTGGGATCGTGGATTTCGTCGATCAGCAGATTGTTGCCCGCTTCGACGCTGCTACCCAGCTTCAGGTACACCCAGCCGACCGCGAAGCCGGCCAGCGGCAGCAGCCAGATGATCCACGGGTGCGCCTGGCGCCAGCCGGTCGCGCGGTCCAGGGAGAACAGGAAGAAGGCGGAGGCGGTGCCGCTCAGCAGCGCAATCAGACCCGCGATGAAGGTCCATTTGCCGATATACGGCAGCAAGGCGATTTGTTCGGGATAGCGGCGTGATTTCATCTGACTTGCATACTAGCAAATTCGCCAGATGACGGCAATCTGCCGCCCGGGAACGCAAGCTCAGGCCAGCCGCACCAGCGGGTTGGCGATGATGTTGTCGATCTGTCGTATCGCCTCGTCGCAGGCGGCGGCGATGGCTTCGTCTTCGGTGTCGCGCACGAACTGCATGGTCGCGCCTTCGAACACCTCCACGCCGTCCGCGCCGGCGCGCTCGATGTCGCAACTGGCGGTCCAGCGGCGATCCGTGGTCGGCAGCGCGGTGGGCACGATCTCCCAGCCTTTGTAGTGAATCTTGTCCATGACGGTCTCCTTGTTAAGTAAGCAGACTATCACGACGAACAGCCGCGCCGCGCACGGATGCGCGCGGCCTCGGCCTCTGCCGGTCAGTCTTCCTCGGCGTCCTGATGGGCGGTGCGGCCGATCGGCTGTTCCATATTCGCAAGGAACCAGCTCAACGAAGTCATCACGGCGACGTGGCGCTTCAGCTCCAGCGTGCTGACCTTGTCCAGCGTATCGGCCGGCGTGTGGTGGTAGTTGAAGTAGGCCGAGGTATCGACCATCGGCTCGAACACCGGCACGCCCGCGCGCTCCAGCGGGCCGGTATCGGCCGCGCCGGCGATGTCGCGGCGCTCGAACAGGCCCGCGCCGATCGGCGCCAGCGCATCCTTCAGCGGCGCGAAGTACTTCACCATCGGCGGCGTCACGCTGCCGATGAAGCCGAACGGACGGCCACCGCCGCTGTCCGACTCGATGGCGGCGAAGTGTTTATCCAGCTTGTCCTTGTTCGCGTCAAAGTAAGCCTTGCCACCACGGGTGCCGTTCTCCTCGTTCATCCAGGCGATCACGCGGATGGTGCGGCGCGGATGCAGGTCCAGTTTTTTCAGCGTCTCGATGACGCCCATGGCGCCGGCCACGCCGGTGCCGTCGTCGTTGGCGCCGGTGGCCAGATCCCACGAATCCAGATGGCCGGAGACGATCACCACTTCGTCGGCCTTGTCGGTGCCCGGCCAGTCGGCGATGACGTTGAAGCTGTCGGCGTCGGGCAGGTTCTGCGGGGTCAGCGTCAGGTGCATCTTGACCGGGCCGCGCGCCAGCAGGCGGTCCAGCAGCAGCACGTCTTCGGTGGTGATGGCGGCGGCCGGGATGCGCGCGGCGTCGGTCAGGCCGGTGACGCCGGTATGTGGAATGCGGTAGTTGGCGCCGCCGACCGAGCGCACCAGCGCTGCCGCCGCACCCAATTCAGCCGCCATCTTCGGACCGATGTAACGGAAGCCTGCGCCGGGGCCATAGGCCTGGCCGGCATGGCCACGGTCGGCCAGCTCCTGGTCGAACGGCACATCCATCAACACGATGCTGCCTTTCACCTGGGCCGCTTTGGCTTTCAGTTCATCGAGACTGCGCACCACCAGCACCGGCGCGGTCAGGCCGGCGGCGGGCGTGGCGCCCGAACCGCCCAGCGCCGTCAGCACGACCTTCTGCGTGATGCCGGCCGGGCGGCCGTTGTAATCGACCAGTTCCGCCGTCTCCACGCCGCGCACCCAGTGCGGCACCTTGACCGGCTGCAGCGTCACCTTGGCGCCCAGCTTGCGCATGGCGGCGGCCACCTGCTCCACCGCCGCAGCGGCGCCCGGGGAGCCGGAAAGGCGCGGTCCCACCAGATCGGTCAGGTCGGCCAGACGCTCGTAGGCCCAGTCGTCCTTCATCGCGCTGTCGCGGATCTTCGCCAGCGTGGCCGGGTCGTTGGCCGGCGCGGCGATGGCGCCGGCGCTCAGCAGCGCGCCAGCAAGAACGGTCAGGGACAACGGGAATTTGAAGACGGATCTCATGCGTTTCCTAAGAATGGTAGGGGTAAGTGCCAAAACCATCTAAACGATAACCTATCGTGGAGATCTTGTCATCAATGTTGATTTGTCATGGCCGTTGCACTACCATGAAACTTCAACTTTGCGACGAAGGCGCCTATGCTCAAGGGTTCACTCTGCACCGTGCGTCACCTGCTGACGGCCGACCTGAACACGTTCATCGCGCTGGTCAACGACCTGCCCTCGCGCGGCGATCATTTTTCTTCCCACTTCAAGTCGCCGGAAGCGATGCGCAAGGAATTCGCGCAAAACAGCTTCGTCACCGACGACAGCGAGCTGTTTGTCATCGAGGACAGCCTGCACCACATCGTCGGCGTCATCACCCATTTCAAGAGCCGCACCCCGACAACGCGCGAAATCGGCTACCGCCTGTTCGACGCCAAGCTGGCCGGGCGCGGTTATGTGACCGAGGCGTGCCGGCTGCTGGTCGACCATTTGTTCAAGGCCTATCAATACCACCGGCTGGAACTGCTGTCCGCGCCGGAGAACGCGGCCTCGGTCCGGATCGCGCAAAAATGCGGCTTCCGCGCCGAAGGCACGCTGCGCCAGAGCTTTTTTATCAACGGCAGATACCAGGATGTGCAGATTTTCAGCCTGCTGCGCCCCGAATGGGAGGCCCAGCGGGGGTGAGGGCTAATTGTTACAAGCCATTACCGGATCGGCCGGTTTGTAAGCATGTGTATAAGACGTGGTGTATTCCTACCCAGGCTATATAGTGCAGTTACTGGCTAACGAATCATTCCGATCCGGGCCGCAGCAAGGGGAACTACCATGTTGAGCAAAAAATTGATGGGTGTCGCGTTACTGGCCGCAGCAGCAGTATCGTCGTCGGCCTACGCAGGCGACCGTGATTTCAACACGGTAGCCGGTGCTGTGGTCGGCGCCGCAATCGGCCACAATGCCGGTGGACGCGATGGCGCCATCGTCGGCGGCCTGGTTGGCGCGGCGGTCGGCAACAGCATCAGCACCAATGACCGCTACTACGATCGCGGCGGCCGCAGTGGCCGTTATGTGGAGACTCGTGTGTACACGCAGCCCGCACCGGTGTACTACGAACCGGCCCCGGTCTACTACGCTCCGGCGCCACGCTACTACGCCCCGCCTCCGCGCGTGGTGTATGTTGAACCGGCCCGCCCCTACTATCGCGAGTATCGCGAAGAGCGCTGGGAGCGCCACCATCATCACGATCGCTGGGACCGTTAAGCTCCCGGTCTGCATAGAAGCCCCGCCCAGTGCGGGGCTTTTTTCATTCCGCGCGGTTTTCCGCCTCCCCCGGCTAGCCCAGACCAACGGCGCGGGCCGAGGGGAAATCATGACGACAGCAGACGCAATCATCGCTTTGGAACTGGGCCACTACCGGCTGCGCGAGCAGATCGGCGGATCGGCCTACGGCATCATCTGGCGGGCCAGCGGGCCTCCCGCCACGCGCGATGTCGCCGTCAAGTTCATCAACCGCGAACAGATGGAGCGCGCCCTGCCCGCCCAGCGCGACCGCTGGATCGCCAGCGCCAACAACGAAATCGGCTTCCTGCAATCGCTGGAACCCTGGGACGAGCGCCACATCGTGCGCCTGCTCGACAGCGGCTGGCATGAAGGCTTGCCGGTCCTGGCGCTGGAACTGATGGCGACGGACCTGGGCAAGCACATGGTCGCCCTGAAAGGCCGTGGCGAAACGATTCCGCTGCCACGCATCCTCAATTGGCTGGCCCAGATCAATCAGGCGCTGGCCAAGGTGCACCAATACGGTTGGCGCTACCTGGACCTGAAGCCGGCCAATGTGCTGCTGGATTGGGATCTGGCTACCGTCAAGCTGGCCGATTTCGGCACCAACCGCCAGTTGGCCAGCCTTCAAGTTCACTCGTATGCCGGCACCGCCAATTGGCAGGCGCCGGAGCAGTTTTTCCCGGCCGACGGCGGCGGCTACGCCACCGGCCCGCGCAGCGACTATTTTTCGATGGGCGCGATGTTCTACTTTCTGGTGACGGGCGGCCTGCCGCTGCGCTTCTGCAGCGACTGCGGCCAGGCCTATCGCGAACATCACACGGCCGGCGCCGATCTGCTGCGTCGCCTGAACGGCGGCGCAATTCCGACGGCGCTGCATGCAGAGGAAGCGGCGCGTTTCGCGGCCGCGATTCCAGCGCCGGTGCGCGATGCGGCGCTCGATCTGCTGAAGGCTTTGCTGCATCCCGATCCGGCGCAACGCCCACGACACGCGCTCCAGATCAGCCGCATGCTGCATGCGATCCAGGGCGTCAAGCCGGAACGCGGCGCGTTCGACGCCGCCGATCCGGTTCACAGCATGAACCGTCCAACCGCCGATAACGGCTGGCGTCACATCGGGGGGGTATGATGGGGATCTCTTTGCGCTTGCCTTTCATGACGGCGCCGGCTGCGCGGCCAGCGGTACGTTCTCCAGTACGCCGGGCCGCGTTCGACAGGCGAAGCTTCGGCGAGCTGTTCGCAGTGATTGTTCGCGTGGCGGCTCGCAATACGGGCCTCGCCATCACGCTTGCTCTGCTGGCAGTGCTGTGCAGCTTTCAGGCGCTGGCCTTACTGCGCGCTCCGGCCGCGTGGATGCCGGCCGCCATCACGGTCAAACTGGCGCCGGGCGAAGCGATCGCGCTGGGCCAGCACGAACTGGCGGCGCCACAGTCCGACCGCAACCACCTGTCGCTGCGCCGCGATGCGCTGGATGGCTGGATGCTGCGCAATCTGAGCGCGACGCGCCAGGTGATACTGCTGCGCGACGGCGGCGAACAGCGCATGGGCAGCACAGCGCTTCAAGCGGGCCAGCGCTTCCAGATCGACAGTGCGCTGTTCGAGGTGCGAGCCGCCGATGCCGGCAGCATCACCTTCGCCCGCGATGGTCATGAGTGGCGCTATGACGGCGCGGTGCTGTATCGCGACGGCCATCAGCAAGCCAATTGCCCGGAGTCGCACGTGGCGGCCAAGCTGCTGTCGTTATGGAACCGCGCCATGCCGGGTGTGTTGACGATAGCCCGTCCGCTGTCCTTCGGCGGCAATCTGTATTGCGACAACCGCCTCGGCCTGGCGCAGGTGACGCCCGGCGCAGCGCAGCTTGCGCGCAGCAACGGCGGGCTGCAACTCTCGGCCGGCAATCCCGACGGCGACCGCGCGGCGCTGCTGGTGCACAGTGCAGGATCGCAGATCGACTTACGCAAGCAGGAGGCATCGCTGGCCGGCGTGAACGCGATCGTGGTTGGACATACCCGCTTCCAGTTGAACGCAGACGGCGGCCAACTGACGCTGCACCCAAGCCGCCACGTGAGCCTGTTCAGCGCACCGGACCTGAAACTGCCGGAACGCGTAACCTGGCAATGGCAGCAACGGACGCTGTGGGAAGGCGGACAATCGACAGCCACCTGGATCGGCCTCGCCGCCAGCATGGCCTGCATGGCCGCCGCCCTCGCGTTTTCCGCGTTCCGCCATGGCGGAACGGCGATGCTGCTGGCTGCTGGCGGTGTGCTGGCCTGCGGCGTCATCGCGCTCGTATCGCAGCGCGCCGGCCACCCGCCGAGCGCCGCCTGCTCGATGCTGCTCGCGGCCTGCGCGCTGCTGTTATGGCTTGCACTGCCAGGCCGCCTGACATTGCTGACCGCCGCCGGCGTGGTTCTGCTGGCCGCCGGCCTGCTGTCGCAACTGGAGCTCGGCCTGGGCGCCCCCGAATCGTCCTGGCTGCGCTACTACCAGAAAAGCGCCGCAATGCTGGCAATAGGCGTCGGCCTCGGCGGCCTGCTGCGCCTGTGGGCGCAACGTCAGACCGCACACCGCGCCCACCTCCAGCAACGCAGCATCGAATGGCTGCTCGCCCTGTTCGCCGCAGTCGCACTGGCCGCGCTGGCCGCGCAGGTATTGTGGGGCGACGAAACCGGCGTCTTCGACCTGCAACCGGTGGAACTGGCAAAGCTCGCCCTGACCGCCCTCACCGCGCACTGCCTGGCCCTGCGTTTCAGCTGGCACGCAGGCCCGCAAAAGCTGTCCGAACACGGCGCCCGCTGGCTGCAATTGATCGCTCCTGCGCTGCTGTTCCTGGCCCTGCTCGGCCTCTCGCTGGTGCAGGTGGACGACTTCTCGCCACTGATCCTGCTGCTGGTATGGAGCACCGCCATGGCCTTCGCCTACGCCCTGGCCGCCCGCAACCGCAAGCTGGGCGGCGCGCTGATCGCCATGGTGCTGACCGCCATCGGCGCCATCGTCTACCTGCGCTGCGTCGGCACGGACGACCTGATACGCTGGGGCTTCTACGCCGACCGCTTCCTGGTCTGGCTCAACCCCACCGAACACCCGCACACCGGCCAACAACTGCTGCTGGGCGCGCGCGCCATCAGCGACGGCGGCTGGCTGGGCGCCGACCATTGGCTCGGCCTGCGCTCGCTCGGCATGACGGCAGGCAGCGCCGTGCAGATCCCGGCCGTGCAGGACGACTTCGCCGCCTCCTTCTTCCTCAACCGCCACGGCCTGGTCGGCGGCCTGCTGCTGTGGGTCGCGCAGGCCGCCTTCCTGGCCGGCATCGCCTTCACGGCCGCCCGCGCCTACCAGGCCGGCGCAGCGGCACGCGACTTCCGCCACGCATGGTCCGGCCGCTTCCGCTACTTCGCCTTGTGCGGCGGGGGCGCCTTCGCGCTGGGCCACTTCCTGCTCTCGTGGGGCACCAACCTGGCGATCTTCCCCATCATGGGCCAGCCTATGAGTTTTCTCTCGGCCGGCGGCAGCCACCTGCTGTTTTTCCTCTGCCCCCTGCTAGCGTTTAGTGCCATCAGCGCGCAATCTTTAGAAGGAGAATGAATCATGCCGATCTATGTCCAACACGAAGTCCTGGGCAGCATCCCCGACGTCTTCAACGCCGAAGCGATCTGGCAGGCGCCCGGCCTGGCCTTGTTCTCGCGCCGCCCGCTGCTGCGCGACCTGCTCGAACGCAGCCCGCGCGAGCACAAGGGCCGCGCCGCCACGCGCTGCTTCTCCCATGTCACGCTGATGCTGCCGCAAGAAGAAGTCGACGACGACTACCACCTGACTCGCGGCGCCCGCGCGCGCGACCTGGCGCAGACGCTCACCGCGCTGCACCAGAAGGACTTCGGCGATCTGCTGGGCGGCGACCAGGTACGCTACGACGTGACCGGCACATCGTCGCTGGCGCCGGGCGAGATCGAAGTCAAGTTCGGCCACGCCGTGTACCTGCCGGCGGCGGACGAGAAGATCCTCTACAACGTCAGCGTGTCGCGTGACAGCGCGATCTGGCACCCGGTCTGCCCGATCTATCCCAACCAGCGACTGGCCTTGATTGGCGGCGAAGGCGGCGAAGCGAGCTTCGTCGCCAGCGGCTGGCCGTTCGGCCCGGACGGCGCCATCCTCATCATCAACGACGGCCCGGATGCGCCGCCCGTCGTGCAGATGCGCCCCAAGGACGCCTACGATTGCCGCTTCGATCCGCGCAGCGGCTACTACACCATCAAATCCCTGCGCGAGACGCCGGGCGGCAGCCCGCGCCTGATGCTCAAGATTGCGCGCACCTCGGCTGCCGCGCCGCGTCCTCAAGCCAGCGCGGCGGCCGACACCATCAGCATCAACCCAGTCTCCGCCGCCGTGCGTGACGTGCAGGCCGCGCCCAGCGCCGCCATCGCCAACAAGCCGGCCGTCTGGCAAAGCCGCGCCGGTATTGGCGCCGCGCCGGACATGACAGCGATCCCCGTCAGCCACAAGCCGGTCAACAACGCAGGCGAAAGCGACGCCACCTACGCGCCGGTATCGCAACAGCGCGTCAGCCTGGTGGCGCTGGCCATGCCGCGCCTGAGCCGCTACCGCGACACCGGCGCGCAGGCGATGGAACTGCCCTTCAGCCGCGCGCTGGCCTTGTGCAGCGATGGCCGGCCGGCGATCAGCTTCGTCGTCGACGCTGCCGACGAACTGTATGCCTGCACCGCGGAAGGACGCCAGCGCATCGCCGCGCCGGCCACTTTCACGCCGGTCGATACGCAGGCGATCCGCGTGCTGGCTGCCGCACCGCAGATGGCGGACCGCTACCGCGCCGTGATCTGCCTCGCGCAGCCGGTCGGCGCCTCGGTCGCGAGCGGTGCGCGCTTCACCTTCGGCCGCAACTCGCCGATGCTGGCCGCACTGCGCCTACTCGATTCGCCGCGCTTCCTCAAGCGCAGCGGCGACGCCAACACCGCCAGCGCCGACCGCATCGGCCTGTCGCGCAACGCTTTCAGTTTCGAAGCGACGGCGCAGGGCTACAGGATCGGCCGGTTGAGCGCCTCGCAGGCCTTGTTCCATCTGGACGACAAACTGGAATTCGTCGCCAGCATCGGCGATGCGGGCAATGATGCGCCTTATCTGCTGCCCAATGGCCATCACCTGGTCGCGGGCCATTATGTGCTGCGTTTCGACGCCTGAGCACCGAAGGAGCTTGCATGGAAACGGCTAAACTTTACGCGGCGGGCGCCTTTGCGGCGGGGCTGGTGATTACGCTGTTCCTGGCCGCCTATCTGACGCCGCGCCAGTGGTGGCGACGTCCGAACGCGCGCGCGCTCTTCATTTCGCTGGCCGGAGCGTGGGGTTTCGGCAGCCTGATACTGTACGCGGCGCACGCCCGCCAGAACGACCGCGACGACGCACCGGCCGTCGCCGCCACGTCCACTGCCGCCCAAGCCGCCCCTGACCGGCGCGCCGAAGCCCGCGCAATCACAGCGGCCGTGGCGGCGCGGGACGCCGCATCGGCATCCGCGCCGGCAAGCCTGATCGCAGGCCATCCGTTCGCCGTTCACCGCGATCTGAACCTGCGCACAGCCGCAGGCGTGCACGCCGCCCGCCTCATCACCGTGCCTGCCGGCGCCATCGTGACGCCGACCGGCTTGCGCAGCGGCGACTGGTGGCAGATCAAGGCCAGCGTGGCCGGCCACGAGAACACCGGCTGGGTCAACAGCCTGTGGCTGCGCCGGAGCGGCGAATGACACCCGCGCGCGCCGGGGCGCCGTCCCACGCCAGCATATTTTCGGCTAAGCTGTGGCCTTTCGCATCCCGCGCTGCGGCGCCCTCACCGATGACTAGAATTACCGACTCGCTGGACTTCGGCCCCGCCCTCGACGTGGCCGCGCGCAGCAGCGCCAGCATCAGCAAACTGCAGGTGCCGGAGAACCAGGACAACCTGCTCATCATCGATGCAGCCGGCCGCGCCGCCTTCCTGCGCGACCAGATCCCCCATAGCGTCACGCTGCCCGACTGGCCGCGAGGCCACGTGCGCCTGGCCGTGTTGGACGGCATGGGCGGCCACGGTCACGGCCGCGAAGCCGCCGAAGCCGTGGCCACCGGCCTGCTGCTGATCCCCGCGTGTACCACGCTGGAAGAACTCGGCGCCCGCCTCGACGCCCTGCACGCCCGCCTGCAAGAGCAGTTCCGCCGCCAGGGCGACGACGACAGCTTCCGCCGTCCCGGCACCACGCTCACGCTGCTCGAAATCCCGCCCGGCGCCGCACCGATGCTGTACCACGTGGGCGATTCGCGGCTGTACGAAATCACCGCGCAGACGGCCGATCCGCTGACGGTCGACCACGTGCCCGCCACCTCCTTCGCCATGCACGGCCTGCTCGGCGAGCAGGAATGGTGGCAGCAGGTGCACGGCGAACATCGCGCGCAGATCACGCAAGCCTACATCCTCGGCAACGCCTTCATCAATCCGCAGGTGCTGGACGACGGCCTGCTGCCGCTGAGCGACGCCAACCTGCCGCCCTTCCTGCGCCGCCTGGCCGACCGCCGCCTGCTGACCGTGCGCAGCGACGCTACCTACCTGCTAGCCACCGACGGCTTCTGGTCCTGTGGCCGGCCGCTGCAATGGACCGCCCGCTGGCCAGCGCTGCTGGCCCACCCGGACCACGCGGCCGCTGCGCTCGACGCGCTCTTCAACGACTACGCCGACCACCCTCCGCCCGAGCTCCACATCGACAACCTGAGCGCCATCGTGCTGCGCTTCGCCCGCGCACGCGATCCCGCGCACGGCGAAAACATTGACGAAACGGCACTGCCTCACGCATCAATGCCGTCGCATTTTTGATAACACGCGAGCGCCTGGTGTTGCGTCCCCGCCCAATGATGCAGCGTGGGTCAAAAATAAGTCGATTGCCGGGGCCTTTGATTGCCAAACAGAGTGAAAACCGCATAAACTGACGGGTATCCCATCGGTCGGTTAGTCATGAAAAAATGCAGTAATGCCCAGCACCCGCATTGCACCTACTGGGTCATGCCAGGAGCGCAAACTTGCGAAGGCGGCCACGCCCAAGCAGAGCCCTCCAGCTTCGACCTGCTGAGTGCCGTGCGCAGCACCCGTTCCGGCGTACCCGGCACGATGCTGGATGCCGCCCCTGCCAATGGCGCCGCCCACGCGCCCACGACCTACGCCCGCCCTCTGCAGCGCGCCCAATCCGAGCGCCCGCAGTTGCACATCAGCGGCTTCGACCCGCGCGCCGCCGGCGGCCGCCAGACCCTGAAGATGGAATTGCGCGGCATGCCGGAAGCCTGCGCCCCGCAACTGACGCTGCAAGTGCAGTCCGACCTGATCCCCAACGGCGCCGCGCGCCAGCAGTTCGTGCGCGCCACCAACGGCGAATGGCGCCCCGTGTTTGTCGAGTTTTCCTCCCGCGGCAAGGAACACGGCCAGTACCAGATCAGCATCGACCTGCTGAGCCAACACGCCGAACTGGCGTCGCGCAAATGGGTGTGCACCTTCGTAATCCTGGTGCCGCGCCTGGACGCGACGCTGACTGAAATCCACCGCATCTTCCTCAGCACGCACAAGAACGTGCGCGTGATGGCGGACGATGCCTCCATCGCCCGCGTCAGCGCGCAAGGCGGCGACAGCCTCGATATCGATGTCACCGCGCGCAACGCCGGCATCGCCCATCTGGACCTGAACGCACCGGCCGGCAAGGTCGACCTGGGCTTCTCGACCATCGCCTGGGACGAAGACCTGATCGAAATCGACATGCCAGTGGCCGCCGCCATGCACCCGCATCCAAGCCGCGCGGCCTGCCTGGTCAACGCCGCGCCGGAAGCCGGCGCCCAGCGCCAGATCCGTTTGTTCGCGATGGAAGAATGCGTGTTGGGCCGCTTCGAACTGGTCGATCCCGAATCCGACGTGCTGCTGACCCACTACAGCGCCGACGGCCAGGACACCAACGGCCTTACGCGCCGCCTGTCCGGCCGCCATGCGGTGATACGCCGTGCCGGCCAGGGTTTTGAAATTGAAGACGTGTCGCGCTACGGCGTGCTGCTGGACGGCGTCTGGCCGGGCAAGCACAAGCCGACCGCGCTGCGCCTCGGCATGCGCATAGAACTGAGTGCCAGCATCAAGGGCATCGTGGTGCTGTCGGTGTCGGCCATCATGCCGCACGGCGTGATCCTGCACCGCATCGACCAGGGCGCCAACGCCGAATGCTTCTACCTGCTGATGCCGGAAACGCATCCCGGCTATCCGCTCAAGGCGTTTGCCGCCGCGCCGCATGCGGCCGCGCTGCCGCTGCTGCTGCACCGCGACGGCGGCTTCTGGCACCTCGATCAGCTGACCGGCAAGGAAACCGCGCTGGCGCCGACGGTGCCGCTCGATAAACTGAGCCGCGTGCCGCGCCACAACCGCTTCGCCAGCGATCCGTATCCGGAACACTGGATCATCCGCACCAGCGGCACCGATCTGTATAGCACCGTGGCGGCCAACGCCATGTCGACCGCCTGAACCTGGGTGCTTAGGCCGGCCGTTTAGCCGGCAGCGGAATGAACTCAGTCTCTCCCGGCACCTTCTCGAAACGCTGCGCTTCCCAATCCTCGCTGGCCTGGACGATGCGCTCCTTGCTGGACGAAACGAAGTTCCACGACATGAAGCGATGGCCATCCAGCGGCTCGCCGCCGATCACCACGAACTGCGCATCCGCATCGGCCTTGATCAACTGCGCGCCGGCGGTATCGAGCAACGCCATGCTGTGCAGCGCCAGCGGCGCGCCGTCGATGTACAGCTCGCCGCTGATCGGATAGATCGCCGCTTCCGCCGGCAGGCCGCTCAGCGCCAGCTCATGGCCGACCTTCAGCGTCACGTCCAGGTACAGCGTCTGGCTGTAGGTCTTCACCGGTGAGGTCTTGCCGAAGGCGGAACCGACCAGCACGCGCACGCGCGCACCGTCGACATCGAATTCCGGAATATCGGACGACGGCGTGTGGCAGAAGCCCGGCTCGTCCTCCTCATGCGCGACCGGCAGCGCGGCCCACAGTTGCAGGCCGTGCGTGCGGTGCGGCTTGCCGACCAAATCCTTGGGCGTACGCTCGGAGTGGACGATGCCGCGGCCGGCCGTCATCCAGTTGATCGCGCCAGGTTCGATGCGCTGCACGCTGCCGATGCTGTCGCGATGGTCGATCGCGCCTTCGAACAGATAGGTGACGGTGGACAGGCCGATATGCGGATGCGGACGCACATCATGGTCGGCGTCCAGCGGCACATCGACCGGGCCGAAATGGTCGAAGAAGATGAACGGGCCTACCGCCTGCTTGATGGCGGACGGCAGGTAGCGGCGCACGACAAAGCCGCCGCCCAGATCTTTTTCATGGCCCTTGAGCAGATTCGAAATCGTCATGATCTTATCCCAGCACGGTGGTGACTTCGGTGGTCACGGAGGTCATCAGCTTGTGGATCGGGCATTTCTGCGCGGCGGACAGCAGCTCTGCGCGCTGGGTCTCGGTCAGGTCGCCGGTCAGGTGCAGCGTGGCGGCCAGGCGGTAGGTGCCCTGGCGCTCTTCGCTGGCGTCGCGCTCCATGCTCACTTCCACATGCTCCAGCGGGATGTTCTTGCGCTTCGCGTACCAGACCACGGTGAGCGCTTTGCAGGCGCTCAGCGCGGCATCGTACAGGTCGTGCGGCGAAGGGCCGGCGTCGTTGCCGCCCTCCTCCACCGAGCCGTCGGTTGACAGAATGTGGTTGCGCACATGGACGATATGGCGCATTGGCAGCGACTGGTCGCGCAGTACTTTGATAGTCATACGGTGTTCCTTGAAAACGGCATTATCAAAACCGTCACTCTACACCGTTTGACCGGGTTTCGCCTCTACTAAACGTCTACAGACCGTTCACCAGCACCATCGAAAACTCGGCGCCGCCCTGGCGCAGCTTCTTCAGCGGCGCGTGGGCCGGATCGTTGTACCAGGCGTGTGCGTGTTCCATCGACGGGAACTCGATGATGATCTGCGTCTCAGGCACGGCCGGCGTACCTTCGATGATCACCGGCGCCCCTTTTGCCAGCGGCTTGCCGCCGTGTTTTTGCGCCAGTGCCGGCATGTGCGCGCTGTACTCCGGCACCCAGTCTGCGTTGAGTAAGGTGAGCGAACCGATTGCATATGCTGCCATGATGACCTCCTGCTGTTGAATGAGGCTCCATTGTCATTCAAAGCCACGAAAGCATAAATGAGCTAGAATTTAACAGACTCGTAACTAGTACTTTCGAATATATGAGCGATAAACTCCGCAGCATGCAAGTCTTCGTGGCCGCCGCCACCGCGCCCAGCTTCGCCGCCGCGGCGCAGACGCTGGACATCTCCCCGGTCATGGTCGGCAAACACGTGCAGGCGCTGGAACTGGAACTGGGCGCTCGCCTGATCGAGCGCACCACGCGCAGGCAGGCGCTGACGGAGATCGGCGCCGTGTACCTGGAACGCTGTCGCGACGTGCTGGTCGGTGTTG
Source organism: Rugamonas aquatica (assembly GCF_009380215.1). GTDB lineage: Bacteria > Pseudomonadota > Gammaproteobacteria > Burkholderiales > Burkholderiaceae_D > Rugamonas > Rugamonas aquatica_B. The sequence continues at coordinate 57,253 of NZ_WHUG01000008.1, read as the reverse complement.
AAGCGGCCGACCGCGTGGCCGAACATCTGCGCGCCGAGCCGCAGGGCAGCCTGCGCGTCTCCGCGCCCGCCACCTATGGCGAACAGCGGCTGATGCCCGTCATCGGCGCCTACGCGGCGCTGTACCCGCAAGTGAAACTTGATCTACTACTGACTAACCGCGTCATCGACATGGCCGAGGAAGGCGTCGATGTCGCGATCCGGTCCGGCGCGCTGGTGGACAGTGGCTTGATCGCGCGGCCGTTGCGGCCGGGGCGCGTGCTGCTCGCCGCCAGCCCGGCCTACCTGAAGCGGCACGGCACGCCGCGCCATCCGACGGATCTGGAGAAGCACAACTGCCTGGTGTTTTCGGATTGGCGCCCGCATGCCGCATGGCGCTTCTGCAAAGGCGGGGAGCAGGTCGAGGTGGCCGTGCGCAGCGCATTCACCAGCAATACCGGCGCCTCGCTGGTGTCGGCCGCCATCGCCGGCATGGGTGTCGCGATGCAGGCGGACCTGCTGATGGAGCCTGCGCTGAAAGAGGGGAAACTGGTGCGGCTGCTGCCGAAGTGGGAACTGCCGTCGCGGCCCATGCACATCCTGCGCCGGCCGGAAGCGCGCCCCAGCGCCAAAGTCCGCAGCTTCGTGGACTTTGCGCTGGAGCGGCTGGGGTGATTACACGACTTTTTTAACGAATTCGGTTTTCAGGCTCATGGCGCCGAAGCCGTCGATCTTGCAATCGATATCGTGGTCGCTGTCGACCAGGCGGATGTTCTTGACCTTGGTGCCTACTTTGACGGTACCGCCGCCGCCCTTCAGTTTCAGATCCTTGATGACGGTGACGGTGTCGCCGTCCTGCAGGATGTTACCGACGGAGTCGCGATAAACCTTGGCGCCTTCTTCCGCCGCCTCGGCCGCGGTGGCGCTCCACTCGTGGGCGCACTCCGGGCACACCAGCTGGGCGCCGTCTTCGTAGGTGAATTCTGAGTGGCATTTGGGGCATGGAGGCAAGGCGCTCATGGTACGGTCCTGGTATTTTTAAGAAGGCAGCATTATACCAGCGGCTATACCAGTTTCCGAGCCACGCGGAAGCCGACGATGTCGTTGGCCAGCACCGCCGAGAAGCCATTGCGCACCGACGAGCGCAGATAGCGCGGGTTGTACAGCCACGAGCCGCCGCGCAGGATGCGCCGCACCTGGTCGCCACCCTCTTCCCATGCGCTGCCGTCGGCCGGTGCGCCGACGTAGTTATCGTGCACCACATCCTGCGTCCACTCCCACACGTTGCCGTGCATGTCGAACAGCCCCCAGGGGTTGGGCTGGAAGGTGCCGGCCTTGTTGGTCGCCTGCAGATAGGCGCCGCGTGCGCTGCCGTTGTAGGTGTAGTGGCCGTCGTAGTTGGCCTGCTCGGTGGAGATGGTGTCGCCGAAGCTGAACGCGGTCTTGGTGCCGGCGCGGCAGGCGTACTCCCATTCCGCCTCGCTCGGCAGGCGGTAGGTCTGGCCGGTCTTCTCCGACAGCCAGCGCAGGTACAACTGCACATCCATCCAGCTGACGCCGACCACCGGATGCTCGTCGGTCTGCGCGAAGCCGGGCGCGCGCCAGTCGGTGTCGGACTGCGATTCCCAGCCGGTGGCGCGCACGAACTGCCGCCACTGGCCCACCGTCACCGGGAAGCGTCCCATCGCAAACGAGTGCTCGATGCCGACCCAATGCAGCGGCGTCTCGCGTTCCAGCCAGTTCTTTTGCGCGCCGGCCTTGATCGCCGCCGCGTGTTCGTGTTCGTGGGAGCCCATCTGGAAGCGGCCGGTCGGTATCAGCACCAGGTCCGGGCCGACGCCGGTGCCGTCGACAAAGCGGTCACGCAATACGCCGTTGGCATCGGCCACCGGGCTGCCCGGCGTGGGCATCAATGCGGCCAGTTCCGCCGCGTTGCGTTCGGCCTGCTGCTTGCGGTGGCGCTCCTGCTCGGCGCGATACGCAGCTTCGGCCTTCAGTTGCGCGGCCTTGCGATGCTGTTCTTCACGCTCATCGCGGGCTTTTTTTGCGTCGGCGTCGCGGCGCGCTTGCAGCTGCTCGCGCAAGGCTTGCTTGCGCGCTTGCGCGGCGGCTTCAGATTCGGCGCGCTGCTTCGCTTCCAGCAGGCGGCGCTGCTGATCCAGCTTGGTCTTTTCCGCAACCGCTGCCTGAGCCTCTGCCTGACGGCGCGCGGCCTGCTCCGCCGCCAGCGCCTGACGCTTCATCTCGGCGATGCGCGCCTGTTCCGCCTGCGCCGCCTTGGCTGCGGCGTGGGCGGCCTGCTCCGACTGGCGCTGCTGCTCGCGGTCCTGCGCCTGCCTGGCTTGCGCGGCCAGTTCCTCTTCGCTCGGCCCGTCGGCGCGGCGCAGCTCCGCCAGCAGCTCGCTGACCGAGGCCGGGCGGCGCTCCTGCGCGTAGGCGAAGCCATTTTGCAGCACCTTCCATTGTGCCGGGTTGAGGCCTTGCGGCGGCGATGGGTGGAAGTCGGCTGGGCGCATGTCGTCGAATGGCATGCGGCCTTCCAGCAGCTGGTAGATCATCACCGCGACGGCGTAGACATCGAGCTTGGGCGCGGGCTGGCGCTGATGCGTGCCCGCTTCCGGCGCGCGGTAGCCGACGGTGCCTGCGTTGGGCGTCTGCAAACCGAGGCTGCTGCCGGCGCTGCGCGCGCGCGAGGCGATGCCGAAGTCCAGCAGCTTGATTTCGCCGCGCTGGGTCAGGAACACATTGCCGGGCTTGATGTCGCGGTGTACCAGCTTGTGCTTGTCCCAGGCGTATTGAAGCGCGTCGCCGACAGGCGTCAGCAGGCGGTAGATGGCTTCCATCGGCAGCGGGCCTTGCGCCGCCAGATAGGCGTCCAGGTCCTGCCCTTCCAGGTATTCCATGATGATGAAGTAGCTGGAGGTGGCCGGATCCTGCGCCCATTCGTAGACACGGACGATGTTCTCGTGCGCCAGCTTGCGCGCCTGCGTCGCTTCCTCGATCAGCAGCTTGGCGTGGGTGGCGCTTTGCGTCAGCTGCGGCGGCAGGATCTTCAGCGCCACCATGTCGCTGTGACCCAGCTCCGCGTGGGTGGCGAGGTCGGTCGCCTGCCATACCTGGCCCATGCCACCCATGCCGATCAGGCGCTCCAGCCGGTAGCGGCGGTTCTGCGGGCCGATCTCCTGGCCCGACATCAGCCCCAGCTCCGTCCCCTGCCGCACCGGCGGCGGTGCAGCCGTGACGCTGCCTCCCGGCGGCGCGTACTCCGCATCCAGGATGGCATTCTTGCGGCGGTCAAACTCCTGCAAGCTCAGTAGACCGTCATCATGTAAGGCCCGCAGTTCGCGGATCTTTTCTCTTGCTGTTTGCATCATTAAACGAAGTGTACCCGTTCCTGCTCAAAGCTGTTCAAGCTAAAGGCACGCCGCATTGGGCGCAGAATTTGTCCAGCGGGTGGCCGGCCCGCGTCGGATGGCCGTTGGAGCAGTAGCGTGCCGGCGCCGGTGACGGGGCGGCTGCTCCGGCCTGCGCCACACCCACACCCAGCTGGCTCTGGGTCGTCAGCGCACTGGCGCTGGCGGCGTTCTGCACGTTCAGCAGATCGAGCTGGTGGCGGCGGTCCTTGTCCATTTCGCTGTCGCGGTGCGCGCGCTCTTCCAGCACGCGCTCATGCGCCAGCCGCGCCGCTTCGGCCGGGGTCACGCCATGTTCGGCCGCCACCACCTGCGCCAGCGCCTGTATCTGTTCGGCCGTCATGCCGCCCTGTATTTGCAGTTTCATGATCTGCGTGAGCGCTTCGGCGTTCGGCGCGGCGGCGGTGGCGACCTTGCCGCTGTCGCTCAAGCGGCCGATGGTTTCGATGCGCGTGATCTCGTGTGACTGCTGCGCCAGCAGGACATCGTACTCGCCCTTCCAGCGGGCGAATTTTTCTTCGCGCTCGTGCTCCAGCTTTTTCAGCTCGCGCTGCCACTGCGCCTCCTGCTCCTTCTGCTTGAGGATCTGGCGCTGCTCGTCCACTTCCAGCTGATCCAGCATGGCCTGCTTGTTGACGGCCAGGTTCTGGCGCTGATGCACGCCGTCTGCCTCGATGGTGCGCAACAGCTTCTCGTACTGGGCGACCGCGTCGGCCTGCGCGCCGGCACGCTTCAATTCCTCGATCTTCTGATTGATCTCGGCCACCTGCACGGCATTGGACGCATCCTTGACGGCGTCGCCGCGCAGCAGCTCGCGCTGGCGGGCCAGCTGGAGCTGGTCTTCCCACTCCTGTACGCGCTCGGCCTCGCGGCGGCGCGCGGCGTTGGTCAGGCTCAGACCCTGGATACGTTCGTTGTGGCCTTCGGCCTCGATTTCAAGCTCGCGTTCTTTTTCGGCCTTCTCGCGCTGGCGCAGCGCGGCCAGCTCGTTGCGGCGGTGCGATTCGTCCTCGATCAGCAGCGCCTGCGCGATCTGGCTTTCGATGGACTGCTGGCGCAACTGGTGCGACAACCGCTGCTGCGCCAACTGGCGCTGGCCAGCGGCCGTCTGCTGCAGCACTTCCAGATCGGTGCGCATCTTGATCTGGGCCAGCTGGCGCACATGCTCCCAGTCGGCCTGCTCGCCGGCGCGGTGCGATTTGCTCTTCGCCAGCTCGTGTTCCAGGTCGGCCAGGATGGTGCCCGCGCCCTTGTCGATGGCGACCTTGCGGGTCTTCGATTCCATCACGCGGCTGTACAGGTCCACTTCGCGCGCACGCAATGCCTGCACGCGCTCGGACTCCTTGAAGGTCAGCTCGGCCTTGTTGACGCTGGCGTCCTGGCGCAGCTCGGCGCGGCGCAGCTCGGAGCGCATCTTCTGCTCTTCGCGCCAGATGGCTTGCCATTCCTCTTCGTCGTAAATCTGGTCGAGCTGCTTGACGTGCTCCAGCTGCACATGGCGCTCGTCCGCCACCAGCCACAGGGTGCCGATGCGCTCGCGGTTGTGGTCGAATTTATCGTGGCGCAGCGCGGCCGTCTCCACCCGTTCGACGGCCAATCCGTAGCCGGCCAGGCGCAGCTTCAGCGCGGCTTGCAGCCGTTCGTCCAATTGCAGGCGCAGCTCGGCGTTGTGCGCCATGTCGCGCATGGCGCGGCTGCCGACGAATTCGGCCGCCACCTGGTGCACCGACGGCGCCAGCAGATCATGCAGGTGCAAGGTGCTGACGACGCCTGGCACGGTCATGAAGTGCTGGGCGAAAGCCGGCACGTTTTCAATGCGGATGCTGACGGTGAAGCGGGCCGATACCTTCAGGTGTTCCGCCGTCTGCAGATCGCTGAACGAAAACTCCACCGGCAGCGCGGCGCTGCGGGTGATCAGGATTTCGGCGTTCTGGTTGCGCAGCAGGTGGTTCAAGCGGGTGAAGAAGCCTTCGATTTCGTATTCGCCCTGCGGTACTTCGGTGGCTTTATCGGCTTGCAGGATGTAGGCGCGCGAGGTGGCAGGCACGCGCAGCGTTTTGGTGAAGATGCCGGACAAGGCGCTGACGCCGAAGTACACGGCCAGCTCGTCGTCGCCCGGTATCCAGCGGTTGTCGCGCAGGACCGGCTCGCTGCGCGGGGCGCCCAGGGTCAAACCGCAGTGTTTGCAGTAGCCCGACTGGTCGTCGTTTTTGTGCTCGCAGCGCGGGCATTTTACGCCGCCAAAACCAAACATTTGGAACATGTCAGACTCCTTCTTCGATTCATCTTCCGGGCCGCCCTGGCATCTGCCGATTTTAGCAGGGCACGCCCGTTTTCATTCTTGCGCACGATACGTGCGCCGCTTCAAATCATGCCGATCCGGTCGATACAGGCCAAGGTGGCGCCTTTTTGACGCAGTTCAGCCGCAAAACCGGCCGGCAGCTCGCCCTGCCAGGCCTTGGGCAACAGCACCCGGTCGCCCGGCACCGCTTGCTTTAGTATCAATTCCAGCTTGGGCTCGCGGCCCTCCACAGTGTCCACGCGACCGGCGTGCCAGGCGCTGGAGCAGCCGGTGGCGATCAGGCGGCCACGCGGCACGAACTCGCGCCCGCGCGCCAGGCGGTCGGCCATCACCAGCGCCAGTTGGTACGATCCGCCCTGAAAACGCGCCTGGCCGAAGCGCACCACGCTGCGCCAGCGCCCCAACCCTTTGCCGTCGAAGTGGCGGGCGCCGGCCAGGGTCTGGCGCACTTCCAGTTGGGCGCTGAGGTCCAGGCCGGGGGCGGCGATGCTGTCTTCCTCGGTCGCTGCGGCGTCGCTTTCGATTGGGAAGACGCTTACTTCCACCCAGGCCAGGCTGTCGTGGACGCCGCCGCTGTGCAGCGGGAACCAGGCGCGCACGGTGGAGACGGCGGCCGACGGATCGGCGTGGCCGCTAAGGGCGCCCAGGTGGGCGATGTGCTGGATCTGCGGGGAGGCTTCGCCATTGGCCGCCGGGCCGCCGGCGATGATGCTGTCTTCGGGAGCGATATGCGGCTGGGTGCCGGCCGTTGCGGGCGTCGGGCCGCCTTGCACGCGGCCCAGATGCCAGCTATCGGACCAGCCCTGGGCATAGACGCGGCCCGTTGGCGCGGGCTGAAACAGGCCGCGCACCATACGGTCGGCCAGCACGGCGGCCAGCTCCCAGTCGCGGTCCGCGGCGCCGGGAGGGATGTCCATGCTGAGGACGACCTGGTCACGGCTGTCGAGGCGCACCTCAGTGTGGCGGGCCAGGCGGACGACTTCCTGCATGCGCTCGGCGACGGCAGGGGCGCCGGCCACGGTGCATTTGACGTCGGCGCGGTTGGCGCGCGGGCGGCGGCTGGCGGTGATCGTCACTACGCGGCCGTCGGCCAGCACGCTGCGGCATTCGGCGTTGGCGGGGACGTGGCTGGCCGATAACGTGGAGGACACGGTGGGCATGGTCGACGGCGTCGGCGTGATCGGCGTGGTCATAGCGTTGGCTCCGTGCGGGGCGCGTACGGGGCGCGGCGGAAGGCAAGGCCCGTTTCCAGGTTGGCGCAGATACGGTCTGCTTCGTCCAGCAGCCCTGGCCATTGGACATGGGCGGCAAGCTGCAGGCGGGCCAGCAGCGCCCAGGCTTCGTCCAGCGCCTGCACAGCGAGCAGGGTCTGGCCGGTGCGGCGTGCCTGCTCCTCATGCGGCAGCGGCTGGTCGGGTGCGGCCCAGGCCAGCGAGGGCATGGTGTTGACGTTCAACGCGGCCATGCCGAGGCGCAGCAATAGGGCCTGGTGCTGCTGGAAGACTGGCAGACCGTCCGGCAGGACCAGCACACGCAGGCCGCCGCTCAGGCTTGGCAGTTCAAGGAACAGGCGGCGCAGGCCGAACGCGTCCTGCCTTGCGGTTGCCGGCGCGGCGTCGGGCCGTGTGGCGCCAGCCGGTGTCACCGGGGCCATCGATGGCTGGTCGGGCGGAGGCGCGGCAATGGCGGCAGAGACGGCGATGGCGGCGGCTTCCTCGGTGGCGCGGGCTTTCAGCACATCGGCGAAATCGATCTGATCGCCCAAATCGACCGGCACGCAGTCGTCCACCGTCACGCCAAAGCGCGTGTACATCAGCTGATTGAGCCCGGCACGGAAGGCGTGCCACTCTTCGAGCGAGGTGCAGGGCGGCAGATCCAGCGCGCCCTGGGCCAGCTCGATTTGCAGCGCCGACTGCGCCGATGCGCGGAACGCCGTGACATCGAGCCGCTCCGCCATCTCGCTGTAAAGGTATAAATCAAAACGCTGCTGCTCGACGCGCGGATTGGCGACATCGACGACAAACCGCAGCCGCAGCGCCCATTCCGGCGCCGCCGCGAACGGCGTCAGATGCATCGTGTACGGCCCCGGATGAAAACACACAGCCATCTCGCCCGGCTCGCACGCCACCTTCCCCGCCGCCGCCCTACGCGCATGGCCGCCCGCATTGAACACCACCACCGTGCTATGAACCGGCGCAACATCCCCCGCCTCCAGCCTCAACGCGATCAAGCTGGTTCCCAGACCGCCCGTATCGGCGGCCAGTTTGCGGCGCAGGGAAAATATGCCCATGGTCTAAAGCGTCACCGGCTCGACGGCGAAACCCGCGCCGTACATCTGGAAGTGCCGCGCCGGCGGCGTGACGAAGGGCCAGTTGCATTCGCACTCGCCATCCGCATCCAGACGCCCCTGCAAAATGATCGCGCCGCCGCCGTCAATCACGCGCACCATCACATGCTCACGCAGCAGGCGCGCGGCAAACGGCGCCTCCGCCGACAAACCCAGGATCACCTGCCAGCCCTCGCCTTGCGGCAGGAAGTGCAGCGTCCAGCAGTCGTCGTCGGTCGACAGCGATTCCAGCGCCGTGGCCGTGGCGGCCGCGCGCAGCATGCCGCTGCTGCCGGTCCATACCGGGTCGTTGGCCGCCTGCGGCGATTGCGCCGACGCGGCCTGCCGCTCCAGCGACAACTGCCGGAAGCGCCGCAGCGTCAACGGCGAGGCCGATAGCGCCTGCCGCTCGTTCGGCGTCAGCACCCGGCTGCCGTCGAGCGCCGCCAGCAGCGTGGCATCGGCCAGCATCAGCCGGTCGCCCGGCACGGCGCGGCCCAGCAGCAGGCGCTCCCGCAGCCGCGCTTCTTGCTCATCGTGTGCTGATTTCAATTCGTTCTCCTTCATTGCGCGGCCTGGCCCTTGCCGGTATTGGCCGCGTGCAGCTTGTCGATCGCTTCGTTGCGACGCTTGCGCAGCGTCGGCATCGAAATCTGGTCCAACGCCGCCAGTTGCTGCAAGGTCGGCAGCTCGCCGGTGGCGGGGTCCAGCCAGTCGTCGGGATAGGTGTCGTCCGCGACGCCGAGCAGTTTCTGGTACACGGCCAGCCGGATCGGCAGCGACTCCGAGCTCAATATGCGCAGCGCCCAACTTCCGGATTCCTGCGCAGACCGCGCCAATTCAAGATAGCGGGGGGGCAGGGAAAGCGTTCCGGCCAGCGCCTGTTCGGCCGCCAGATCATGCGCCAAGTCGCGTGCATCAGGCTCCGACGACGCCGTGGCGGCGCCACCCTCATCGTCCTCGTCCGCGTCGCCAGGCGCCTCGTCCACCGCAGGTTCGGGCAGGATACGGTCCTCGTCCTGCTGGCCGCCGTGCGCCTCCAGCTGCTCGGACTCGCCGATCACGCGCCAGTAGTCTTCCAGCCACAGGGCTGCCTCGCCGGCATCGCCCTGCCAGTCGTCGGCCCGGTCCATATTTGCGGACAGCTCCTCATAATCGCCGATCTCCGCCAGCATCGCCGCGATTTTATCGGGACTGTTTTTCAGGCTGGCGAAACGCTTGGAGCGCGTATGCAGCGGCCCCGGCGAACCGGCGTAGCGCTCCTGCGACTCGCTCCAGCGGATGATCCACTCCGCCTTGCAGCCGCCGATGGACTTCATCTGCCGCACCTCGATCGGGCTGCCATCCAGCGGACGCCCGAGGATCGCGCCCACCTGCCCCGCATGCTGCCGCCAGTCTGCGAACAGGCCGGCGATCTCGCGATACGCGGTGTCGAGCATGCGGTAGGTGTAGATTTTGTTGGGCGAGCAGTCGCGCCCCGTGGTGGCGATGTAGCTGTCGGCGTCGACCTTGTCGCGCAGGCCGGCGTACATATCGTTGACCTTCTTGCGCATCACGCCCTCGGCGGCGGCATCGAGCCAGAAGGCGCCGCTGCGCGCATGCTCGGCGGCGACGGCGGCGACAAACGCCAGCCAGAACGACGGCTGCGCCTGAAGTTCGAACAACAGGCTAAGCGACAGCTCGTACACGCTGTCGCCATAGCTGTTGCCCTCGGCCTCGGCGCGCGCCGAGCGCGCGCCCGCGCGCAGCGCTGCGGCTACCGCATCGGTATAGCTGTCGAGCAGCGGTGCGTGCTGCCCGGGGTCGAGCAGCTGGTGCATCTCAAGCTGCCGGAATGCCTGCAGCGAGCAGTGTCCGAGCAATTTGCGCACCTGTTCCCAGCCGTGCTCCTGATAGCGGGTTCCTGGCAAGCGCATACAGTCCTGTCAATAATAGAAAAACGAAAATAAGCGCGCTATGGCGGACGCCTCAAAATCATGCCACAAAAGCGGCGATTTCATTATCCCGTTTACAAGGCTATTTCTCCTTCTGTTCGCGGTTCTGCGACGCCAGCGTGGACAGCACCGCCGCCAGCACTGGCGCCGCGTGCTCGCCGCCGGTGACGCCCGAGTGGCTGACGAAGGCCGCCATCGCCAGCCGGTGCGTCTGGCCGGGCAGGCTGCCCGGCTCCAGCCAGCCGGTGAACCAGACCGTGGCCGTGTCGTCGCCGCTGGGCGCGGTGCCGGTCTTGCCGTACAGGCCGGGCCGCACGCCCGCCAGCGCCGCGCCGCCGAACGCGCCGGCGCCGGTGCCGACATCGATCACGCCTTTCATGCCGGCGCGGATGCGGTCCAGGCGGATGCCGACCGGTTTCATGTCCGGCACCACGCTGTTGCTGCGGCCCAGCGACAGCAGCATGCGCGGCGCCACCACCTTGCCCTGCCCGACCGCAGCGGCGGCCAGCGCCATTTGCAGCGGCGTCACCTGCATGCGCAGGCCGATCGACATCTGGCGCAGTTCGTGGCGCGTGTGGATCGGGTCGATGTGGGCCGGCGTCGCCTGCAGCGCGTCCCAGCTGCGCCAGTTGAAATCGGCCGGCAGCAGGCCGCCGTCCAGGCGCAGCGTCTGTTCGAAGCCGAGGCGGTGTGCGGCGGCGACGATGGGGCGCACGGAGTCCAGCGCATCGGCGTCGAGCGCCTGCAGATCGGGGGCGCCGCCGTCGGCGCGGCCGAACAGGCTATGGTCGCTCAATTCGCCGGACCAGGCGAACCAGGTATTGAGGCTGTAAGTCAGCGCCTGCGCCAGTCCAAGCCGGCCTTCCTGCGCGCGGCGGTCCAGGCTTTGCTCGTGATAGTTGGTGATGTGGGCCAGGCGCGGATTGAGCGGATAGCTGGCGGCGTCGGTCTGGAAGCCGAAGCCGCGCTGCTGCGCCAGGCGGTTGATGGCGGGCAGCGGCATGCCGCCCAGCAGCGCGTCGATCTGCGGATCGCTCTTGGCGGCCAGCTCCAGGCCCAGCGCGCTGACCACCTTGAAGGTCGAACCGGGGCTTTGATGCGCGCCGCCGTCGTGCTGCAAGGCGGGCAGTCGCAGCGGGCTGCGCGCGGGACTGGTGCGGTCGAAGTCGCGCACCTCGGCCCAGTTAGCGGCGCTGACCTCGCCCGCACCGGCGCCGGCGGCGGCCAGCACGTCGCCGGTTTCGGTGTCGAGGATGACCAGGCCCGCGTGGCGACCTTCCGGCGCCGGCTGCGCGCCGTTGCAGGCCTTGCCGTCCCAGCGGCCGCGATGCATGCCGATGCAGTCCAGCACCCGCTGGCTCAGGGCCTGCAGCGGCAGGTCCAGCGTCAGGCGCGCGCCGACCGCCGCGCCGGATGCGCGCGAGACGGTGGCGTCGGATGCGGGCAGGCGCGCCAGCATGCCCGCCACGCTGTTGGCGTGGTCGCCGCTGACGCCAAGCAGCGGCGCCAGGCCGGCTTCGATGGCTGGCTGGGTCGGCGCGCCGTCGACCCACAGCAGCGTGCCGTTGCGGTCTTCCAGCTGGACCGGCGACGGCGCGGCGGGACGCGGCATGCCGGGCGCTGCATCGCCGGAGACGGGCGACAATGCCTGCCACACCAGGCGGTCGCCGACGACGCGCAGGTGGCGGTACTTCTGATCTTCCGGCGCATGGAAGTCCAACGGCTGCACCGTAAGCTGCACGGCGCGTGCGCCGGCCAGCAGCGTCAGCGAGATCTGCTGGACATCCGCATCGCTGGCACAGGCGCGGCCGGTGCAGGCGGGCGTCAGTTGCGCGCTGGCGCCGACCGTGCCGGTGACGCGGCCTGCCAGCAGCATCCGCAGCACTTCGCCGCCGGCGGCTGCGCGCGGCAGCGAGAGGCTGAGGCGGACCACCGGACGGGCGCCCGACATTTCAGCCGCCTGCGGCCAGCGCGCCACGCGGGTCCAGGGCTGCCAGCCTTGCGGCAGCGATGCGAACAGGCGCGAGGCGGCGACCGGCATCTGGCTGGTGATGGCGACCATCGCCGGCGCGCTGCCCGATGCGGCGTCGCTGCCGGTGGTGGCACTCCAGTCCATGACCGTGCCTGCCGGGGCCTTCACGCGCCAGGCCAGCAGGCGGCGCTCGCTGTTGTAGATGTCGATCTGCTGGCGAACGTAGGCGCCGTCTGCCTGGTAGTACAGGCGCTTGAAGAGTTTGTGGGTGGCGGCGCCGGGCTTGACCTGCTTCCAGCTGTCCAATTCGGCCACGCGCTCGGTGGCGCCGGCGGCCTGCCATTGAGGCAGATCGCGCGGGGCGAGTTCGATTGCGCCGGCGGCGTTCAGGCGGATCAGGCCCTGTGCTTGCAGTGCGTCGAACAGCGACTGGTCTTCCAGCGCCGCCGGTGCGGCTGCCGGCACTTGATAGGAACCCGCTGCCAGATTGGTGCCGACCGCGCGGCCGCGCGCGGGGAACGCCACCACGAGCGCACTGGCAGGCGCTTTGGCCGATGCGGCGTCCTGTGGCGCCAGCCGGTACATCTGCACCACCAGCTCACCGGCCTGGGGGCACATGGCGTTGGAGCGCCGTTCGATGCGCAGCGCGGAGGCGGCGCCCCACAGCAGCCATCCCTGCTGGCGCAGCGCCACCTGGCCGCTGGCGCCCTGCTCGACCTGGCCGAAGCTGGCGTCGCTGATCCAGCGCGTGTCGGCCTGCGCGCTGCGCCAGCTCAGGCGCAGCGGCTCGCCCAGCGGATCGACGAAGTCGGCGCGGGCCGTGCCTTCGATTTGTATTTCAGGGACGGCGTCCGCACCGGCGCCGCTGTCGGCCACCAGCAGCACGTTGCGCAGCGATATCTGGACATTCGATTCCTCGTTGCGCTTGACCCAGCGCTTGACGTCGTCGAAACGGTAGCCCAGCCGCAGCGGCAACAGGCGAGCGTCGGTGGGGCTGCGCATCTGGGTGCACAGGTCCACGCGGACCGGCGGCGCGGCCTGCATGCCGACGGCTACCAGCAAGGCGCCGCCGGGGTGGATGCTGGTGCCGATCCCCGCTTGCGCCGGCACCGTGAAGGCGGCGCCGGGCAGCGCGGACTGGAAAGCATAGGCGGCGCGCACGCTGTTGACGGCTTGCGGCGTGCTGACCGTCGCCGCAGCCAGATGGCGGGCGTGACCGGCGATCAGCGCGCCACCTCCTGCCAGCACGCAAACGGCGCCGACCGCGATCCACATGGCGCGCTGCCGGCCCGCTGGCTGTGCCGCGCCACTGGCGGCGCAGCCAGCGTCAACCTGGCGGCGTCCGGCATGCGAGGCCGGCACGATCCGCACCGCGGGACGGCCGCTCATGCCGGCGCGCAGATTGGCTTGCCGGCGGCGTGCGCGGCGGCGCTCGGCCCAGGCTTGCAGGATGGTGGTGATGTATCGCGGCATAAGCCCCTCGCGCTGGTGGTCGGTATCTGCCCAGCCTTAGCGGAGGGCCCGGGAAAACCCGGCCGCAGTGGCATTCCATGGCCTAAAAGATATCGTCTTATCGCGTTTATCTGCATTTGGGACCGCCAAAAACGCACCTCGTCGCAATCCGGTGGCGGCTGGACGGGCCTTTGCATAAAGTGAGCACATCGAAACACACTTTTAACCACCGAAAGGAAGCAAAATGAACGTCCTGAAAAACTTCGAAGCCCTGTTTGTCGTGACCCTGGGCCTGGCCTGCGCCGCCAACTACGTCCTCGACGACACCACCGCAACGCCGGCGCCAGTGCAAGCCAGCTACACCGCACCAGCTGCCGCCAAAGGGATGCAAGTCGTGGTCGTCGCCGCAAAACGCCTGACCGCCGAACAGAAAAAACAGTCGCTGATCGACGAAGGCAAATCCGTGCTGGCCGCCGACACCACCACTGCGAGCAAAATTTGAACGCCCGAGACCACTTCGCCTGGACGCGCCGCCACCCTGCCGCGTAACAGGCGAAGCCTTACACAGCCTCGCGCCGTTTCAAGCTCCGCCCGCACTACCTTCCCCTGCAGCAGTTCCTCTGTGCGCCAACGCGCACAACTCCACTCAGCTTTGTGTCAGATGTAAAAAGTTGCATCTCTGGGAGCCAGCCTCCGGTGCCGCTTGCTATAGTTCGTTTCAAGCGTTGAAGCAGAACGCGCAAACGGAGAACACATCATGATCAAGCGCTCGCACAACATCTACGCTGCCGCCATGCTCGCCTTGAGCGCAGCAGCATTCGCTCCAGCCATCGCGTCCGCACAAGTCGGCGTCAGCGTCGTGATCGGCAATGCCCCACCGCCTGCGCGCTTCGAAAGCATCCCGGCGCCGCGCCGCGGTTACGTCTGGGCGCCTGGCTACTGGAACTGGGACGGTCATCGCCATGTCTGGCTGGCCGGCCGCTGGGAAAATGAACGTCGCGGCGCCGAATACCGCCGCGCCGAATGGATACGCGAAGGCGGCGGCTGGCGCCTGGACCCGGGTGGCTGGGTGACGGTGAGTTCAGTTCCGGCGCGGGTCGACTACGTGACCGTCGCGCCACCGCCGCCGCGTTATGAGGCGGTGCCCGGGCCGCGTGTCGGCTACATCTGGGCTCCCGGTTACTGGGACTGGCGCGGCAACCGCCACGAATGGATAGGCGGCAGCTGGATCTCGGCACGGCCGGGCTATGTGTACGCACAACCGCACTGGGTGCAACGCGACGGCCGCTGGCTGCGCGAGGAAGCGCGCTGGGAGCGAGGACCGTACGGCGACCGCGATCATGACGGCATCCCCAACCGCTACGACCGTCACGACAACCGGGGCGAACACGGACGCGGTCACGGAGACCGCGATCACGACGGCATCCCGAACCGCTACGACCGCGATCGCGACGGCGACGGCGTGCCTAACCGCTACGACCGCCGTCCGGACAACCCGCGCCGCGATTGATGATCGACATTGAATTCGAAGTATTGGCCACGGCCGCCTACAAGGGCGAGCGCGTGGCCGCTCGTCGTTTGGCCGTCCGTTTGAATGTGAGCGAGGCGGTGGCGCTGCATCAGGTGCTGGTGCAGGTGGCCGGTGCGCAGGGCTTGCCGCAGTTGCTGGCCGAGCGTGATGCGCTGCGCCTGCGCGATGAGGAACGGCGTTCGGCAAGGATCGCGGAGAAGGCGCGGCTACTGGCACAGCGGGCGGCGCGCATGCAGCCCGCTGCAGATGGTTGGCGCGGCTGGTTCGACGGCTCCGCGCATCCGAATCCGGGACAGATAGGCATAGGTGCGCTGCTGTGCGGGCCGGGCGGCGAGCGGGTCGAGATCAGCCGCCGCGCCGGTTACGGCAACAGCGGCGAGGCGGAGTATCTGGCGTTGACGGCATTGCTGGAGGCGGCCGGGCAGCTGGGCGCCACAGGGCTGGTGGTGCATGGCGACAGCCAGGTGGTGGTCAATGATGTGAATTTGAGCGAGCAGGCAGTGGTGGCCGGCCGTGGCGCGAAAGGCCTGGAGGAACATCGGCAGCGCGTGATGGCGTTGATGGCGCCACTGGGCGCGGTCAGCCTGCGCTGGGTGCCGCGCCACCGCAATGGTGACGCGGACCGTTTATCCCAGCAGGCGATTGACCGCACGCTTGCGGAGTATGGATTCCCGCCTTCGCGGGAATGACGCGGAGGCGTGCTGCGGCTTAGGCGCGGCTGGTCAGGCGCAGCGCTGGCGATGCGGAAGCAGCGCGCGGCGCCTTGGCGCGCGAACGCGACGAAGACGACGACGAACCATCCACCTTGAACACGCTGACCGCCTGCGCCAGCGCCGCAGCCTGCTGCTGCATCGATTCCGCCGCAGCTGCGGCTTCTTCGACCAGCGCGGCGTTCTGCTGCGTCACGCCATCCATCGCGCCGATGGCCTGATACACCTCGTTGATGCCCGCACTCTGCTCGGTGCTGGCCGCCGTGATCTCGGTGATGATGTCGCTGACGCGATGCACGCTGCTGACAATTTCATCCATCGTCAAGCCGGCATCGGCCACCAGTTTGCTGCCCTGGTTGACCTTCTCGACCGAATCGCCGATCAGCGTCTTGATCTCCTTGGCCGCAGAAGCCGAGCGCTGCGCCAGATTGCGCACCTCCGACGCCACGACCGCGAAGCCGCGACCCTGCTCACCGGCACGCGCCGCTTCCACCGCCGCATTCAAAGCCAGAATATTGGTCTGGAACGCGATACCATCAATAACGGCAATGATGTCGACGATCTTGCGCGACGACTGGTTGATCGAGTCCATCGTATCGACCACCTGCGACACCACCTGCCCGCCCTTCACCGCCACCTGCGCGGCCGATGCCGCCAGCTGGTTGGCCTGGCGCGCATTGTCGGCGTTGTGCTTCACGGTCGATGTCAACTCCTCCATCGACGACGCGGTTTCCTCCAGCGCGCCGGCCTGCTGCTCGGTGCGGCGCGACAGATCCTGGTTGCCGGCCGCGATTTCGCTGGACGAGGTGGTGATATGGTCGGTACCGCTGCGCACTTCGGTGACGATGCCCAGCAGGCTGGCGTTCATCTCCTTCAGCGCCGACAGCAGCTGGCCCGTTTCATCGCGGGCGCTGTCGTCGATATGGCCGGTCAGGTCGCCGCCGGCGACGCGGCGCGCTGCAGTCACCGCCTCCTGCAGCGGGCCGGTGATACCGGTGGTCAGCAGCCACGAACTGACGGCGCCGAACGCCAGCACCAGCAAGGCCAGCACGTACAACAGATTGCGGCTGCTGGCCGCCACTTCATCGATGTGGACCGCGGTGGCGTCGATCTTCGCGCGCTGCATCTTCAGCAGCTCCTGCATCAGCGCCTGGTAGCTGGCCGAACCGGGACGGAACACATTGGTGAACACCTTCTCGGCTTCATCCAGCTCGCCGGCGGCCTTCAGCTTGGCCACCTGGTCGCGCGACGACAGGTAGATCTTGCGCTGCTCGCCGATGCGGCCGAACAGTTCCTGCTCGTCGGCGTCGACGATCAGGGCTTCCACTTTCTTTTGATATTCGGCCGAGATAGCCGACGAGGCCTTCGATTCTTCGGCAAAGAACGCCGCCAGCGACTGGTCGCTGCTGCGGGCGATGGCCGTGGTGCGGCGGATAGCGCTATCAATCTTGCTGGACCAGTCGGAGATCATGCGCTCCTTGGCCAGCGGCACCTGCATCATGTCGCGCGTGGCCGAGGCCACGCCTTGCAGCCGCCACACGCTGATGCCGGTGATCAGCATGGCGAACGCCAGGATGATGGTGAAGCCCAGGGCCAGGCGCTTGCCGATGCTGATATTGGCCAGCATCGTCATCACGCCGCCAGCGCGGTGTTTTCGATCAGACCCATATCGGCGCTGGACATCAGCTTGTCGATATCGATCAGGATCAGCATGCGCTCGTCCAGCGTGCCCAGGCCGACGATGTGGTCGGTGTTCACCACCGAACCGATTTCCGGCGCCGGCTTGACTTGCTCGGGCGTCAGCGTGGTGACGTCGGAGACGCGGTCCACCACCATGCCGACCACGCGGTGGCCGATGTTGAGGATGATGACCACGGTGAACTGGTCGTACGACGGCGTGCCCAGACTGAACTTGATGCGCATGTCGACGATCGGCACGATGATGCCGCGCAGGTTGACCACGCCCTTGACGAAGTCCGGCGCGTTGGCGATGCGGGTGGGGGTTTCGTAGCTGCGGATTTCGGCTACTTTTTGGATATCAATGCCGTACTCTTCCTGGCCCAGTGTGAAGGCCAAATACTCGCCGGCGGGGGTCGTTGCGTGCAGTTCGGTTACATTACCAGACATGGGATTTTCCTTCATTGCTAAAGTGACTGGGCGCAATGTTACCTCAAGTCAAGTAATTGCGCACCAAATAAATGCACTAGAGCAATAAATAGACTTACCGCAATTTCCACCTTGGTTTTTCAGCCATCTGGCCGGCCTGCGCGGGCAGTGGCCGCAGCACGGTGGTCATCACGCTGCGCGGCGTCAGGGCATGCCGGGCATCGTCCCGGACGGCGTCCATCTCCGGCGGCAGGCGCCTGGCGGGCGGTGCGGCGGCGGTGAAGGCAGGGTTGAAGGTGTTGACGGTGGCCGGGCGGCCGGGCTGGCGGTTGTCTTCGCCCTTGATCTGGAAGTGCGGCGCGACGGTCGGCGTGTCGTCCAGCGCCAGCGCGGGCGCGCAGGCCAGGGCCAACCACATCGGTGCAAACGCCAGCAAGTTACGCATCAAATCGCCTGTTATTGTCAAATATGGTTGTATTTTGCACAATCTCATCGTACTTGGCAAGCGGACAATTTTTTATCCCCAAAAAGTTCCACTGCACAAGGGCTGAATCAGGCTGTATGATCTTCCAAAAACAGAACGTCCAAACATCACGGGAGACCGATGAATAGCTTGCTCAACAGCTGGCACCCGCGCCTGGTCGGCCTGGCCAGTGCCGCCGCCGATGCCGACGGCGCCCACGACACCAACCACCTGCACCGGGTCTGGCGCAACGCCGCCCTGCTGCTGGACGACTATCCCGAGGCCGACGCGCTGGTCGTGCTGGCCGGCTGCTACCTGCACGACCTGGTCAACCTGCCCAAGAACCATCCCGAACGCCACCTGGCCTCGCGCAAGGCGGCGCTGCTGGCCAGCCGCCAGCTGGCCGAACTCGATTTCCCGCCCAACAAGCTGGCCGCCGTCGCCCACGCGATCGAAAGCCACAGCTTTTCCGCCGCCATCCGCCCCGAGACCATCGAAGCCAAGATCGTCCAGGATGCCGACCGCCTCGACGCGCTGGGCGCGGTCGGACTGGCGCGCCTGTTCTACACGGCCGGCCGCATGGGCACCGCGCTGGCGCATGCCGACGATCCGATGGCGCTGCACCGCGAGCTCGATGAAAAAGCCTACGCGATCGACCATATCGACACCAAGCTGGCCACCCTGCCGGGCAAGATGCAGACCACGGCCGGACGCCGCCTGGCGCAAACCCGCTTCAATGAACTGACCGACTTCCGCGACCGCTTTATCGCCGAGTGGGCCGCCAGCCCGGCCACGCCCTGACCCTCTTCCCTACGCTCACATGACCACACCCGATACCGCAGCATCCGCAGCACCGGCCGCACCGCCCGCCGGCGCGCCGGGCAATCTGAATTTCGTCCTGATCTGCGTCTTCATCGACATGCTGGGCATCGGCCTGATCGTGCCGGTGCTGCCGATGCTGGTCGGCGAGTTCACCGGCTCGCGCGAGAACCAGGCCCACTGGTTCGGCATCATGAGCGCGGTGTTCGGCCTGATGCAGTTCATCTTCATGCCCATGCTGGGCGCCATCAGCGACCGCATCGGCCGCCGCCCGGTACTGCTGTATTCGATGGCCGGCATGTGCATCAACTTCCTCACCACCGCCTGGGCGCCCAACCTGGCCTGCCTGTTCATCGGCCGCGTGGTGGGCGGCATGTCGTCGGCCAGCATGTCGGTGGCCTCGGCCTACGCGTCCGACATCTCGACGCCGGAAAACCGCGCCAAGAGCTTCGGCAAGGTCGGCGCGGCGTTCGGCCTGGGCTTCATCTGCGGCCCGATGCTGGGCGGCCTGCTGGGCAGCGTCGACCTGCACCTGCCGTTCTACGTGGCCGGCGCGCTGTCGGCGGCCAATTTCGTCTACGGTTATTTCGTCGTGCCGGAATCGCTGCCCGCCGGGCGCCGCTCGCCGTTCAGCCTCTCCAAGATCAATCCCTTGGCCGCGCTGTTCAAGCTGGCCGGCCGGCGCGACATCCGCGGCCTGATTATCACCTTCTCGCTGGTGACCTGCGCGCAGATGATGCTGCAGACGACCTGGGTGCTGTACACGAATTTCCGCTTCAACTGGACGCCGGGCCAGAACGGCGCCGCCATGTTCTGCGTCGGCCTGACGGCGGCCGTGGTGCAGGCCGGCCTGCTGGGCATACTGATCAAGCGCTTCGGCGAAGTGCGGCTGTCGATGCTGGGGCTATGCTCCGGCGGCATCACCTACCTGCTGTACGGCCTGGCCACGCAGGGCTGGATGATGTATGTGCTCATCCTCTGCAACGTGCTGTCGTTCGCGATCGGCCCGGCGCTGCAGGCCATCGTCTCCAAATCCACGCCGCCCAACGAACAGGGCGAGTTGATGGGATCCCTGCAATCGATCAGCAGCCTGGGGGTGATCTTCATGCCGCTGCTGGGCACCGCCATCCTCGGCGAGGTGAGCCACCTGCCGGCCAACGACTGGCGCATCGGCAGCACCTTCTTCCTGTGCGCGGCGATGCAGGCGGTGGCCATCGTGGTGGCGCAGCGCTACTTCACCCGCCACCACATGCAGGCGGCCAAGCCATGAGAGTGCGCGGCGCCGCCCTGTTGATGGCGCTGTGCGCGGCGCAGGCTGCCGCTGCCGATTGCTCGCGCGACATCGCCGTGCCGGTGTCGGCCAGCGGCGCCAGCGTGCAGGTGGAAGGCGCGCATATCGGCGGCATCTATCCCGACCTGCTGCGCAGCATGGGCGCGCGCAACGGCTGCAACTTCGTCTTCAACCTGGTGCCGCGCGCGCGCCAGGTGGCGATGTACAAGGACGGCAAGGCGGACGTGCTGGTGCCGGCCTCGCGCACGCCGGCGCGCGACCTGCTGGGCACCTTCGTGCCGATGATAGGCCATCGCGCCATGCTGATTTCCGTGGCCGGCCAGCGGGCGCCGATCCCCGACGCCAAGGCCCTGCTGGAACGGCGCGAACTGCGCGTGGCCGTGGTGCGCGGCTTCGACTACGGCGATCACTACACGGCGCTGCTCAACGAGCTGGGCAAGCAGGGGCGATTGTTCGTCGAAGTCGATGTGGTGGCGGTGGCGCGGCTGCTGCACGCCGGCTCGGCCGACCTCACCATCATGGGACCGACGCTGATGGCCGGCGCGATCCAGCGCGACCAGCGCGTCAAGGGCATGCAGGACAAGCTGCGCATGGAGCCCATCCCCGAACTGCCGTGGCACGAAAGCGGCGCCTACGTGTCGCGCGCGCTCAAGCCGGAAGACCAGCGGGTGCTGATCGACATGCTGGAAAAAATCGGCAGGTCCAACCAGGTGATGGACGGCTACCGCCGCTATTTCCGCGCGGACGTGCTGACCGACAGCGTGCGCCCGCGCTAAGTCCCGCCTACTTGTTCTCCACCACCGGCAGCTCCAGCGCGCTGCTTTCCGCGCCTGCGTGGTACACGCGCAGCGTGGCCTTCTGATAATCGGCCGGCTTGGCGTAGAAGATGTTCGGCACATAGGTCTGCGGGTTACGGTCGTACAGCGGGAACCAGCTGGACTGGATCTGCACCATCACCCGGTGCCCCGGCAGGAACACGTGATTGGCGTTCGGCAGCGCGAAGCGGTACTTCTCCACCACGTTCGGCACGATGGCCGACGGATGCTCCAGGCTGTTGCGGTAGCGGCCGCGGAAGATATCCATCGCGATGCCCAGCTGGTAACCGCCCAGCTCCGGCTGCGACGGCACCTCGTCCGGATATACGTCGATCAGCTTGACCACCCAGTCGGCGTCGCTGCCGGTGGTCGATGCGTACAGGTTGACCATGGGCGCGCCGGCGATCTGCAAACGCGTCTTCAAGGGCTCGCTGACGTAGCTGAGCACATCGGTGCGGTCGGATACGCCGCGCTGGTCGCTGACCAGCCATGGCCGCCACACATTGCCATCGTTCATGTGCACCGGGCGCGGCACGAAGGGCACCGGCTTGGCCGGGTCGGACACGTATTCATCGTAGGCCGCGCCATCCTTGGGCGCGTCGAAGTCGAGCTTGAAGCCGGGCTTCAGGTAGACCGGTTTCAACGGCGCCGGGCAGCCCTGCTCGCAGGCCAGCGGCCAGCGCGGCAAACGCTGCCAGCGGTTGACGCCGGTCTGGTAGAACAGCACCGGCGGCGTGTCGGCCACTGGCGCTCCATCCTTCAGGTACTGGTCGAGGAAGGGTTGCATGACGTCGCGGCGGAATTCCAGCGCGGTGTCGCCGGTGAACTTGAACACGCCCAGGCTGGAGCCGTCGTAATTGACGCCGCTGTGGCGCCACGGTCCCACCACCAGGAAGTTCCTGTTGTTGTCCTTGTCCTGCGGCTCGACCGCCGAGTAGAAGGCGTGGGCGCCGTAGATGTCTTCCTGGTCCCAGTAGCCGACCACGGTCATGGTCGGCACCTTCATCTGGCGCTTGCCCAGGATCTTGTCCAGCGCCTGGTGCTGCCAGTAGCTGTCGTAGGCCGGGTGCTCAAACAGCTTGCGGGTGAAGTTGAGCTGGTCCAGGCCGAACTGTTTGGCGTAGTCGGCGGTGGAGCCGCCGCGCAGCACGCCTTCGTAATCGTCGTAGACGCCGGTGGCCATGGTCTTGCCGCTGCCCTTGGCGGCGGTCTGGCCGGCGATGTAGGCCAGGTTGGGCAGGCGGAAGGCGCCGTTGTGGAACCAGTCGTCGCCGCGCCAGCCGTCGACCATCGGGCTCATCGGCACGGCGACCTTGAGCGCCGGGTGCGGGTCGACCAGCGCCATCAGCACGGTGAAGCCTTCGTAGGACGAGCCTATCATGCCGACCTTGCCGTTGCTTTCCGGGACGTTCTTGACCAGCCACTCGATGGTGTCCCAGGCGTCGGTGGTGTGGTCGGTGCGGGTGTCGTTGAGCGGGCCCTTGACCGGGCGGGTCATCACGTAGTCGCCCTCGGAGCCGTATTTGCCGCGCACGTCCTGGAACACGCGGATGTAGCCGTTTTCCATCATCACTTCATCGCCCTGGCCCACCGTGGCCAGCACGCTGGGGCTGACGTTGCGCTGGGCGCGGCCGCTGGCGTTGTACGGCGTGCGGCTGAGCACCATCGGCGCATGCGCGGCGCCCCTCGGGATGACGATCACGGTATGCAGCTTGACGCCGTCGCGCATCGGTATCATGACGTCGCGCTTGACGTAGTCGGCGTTGGGGACGGCGGTGTCGAACTTGGCGGGAATGTCCGGCGCCATGGCCGGGGTGGACGTTTGCGCCGTTGCGGCGGAGACCATCAGGGTGGAAAGTACTGCCACTGCGAGTACGCGCATATCTGCTCCGGTAAGGGGTATTGCCAAGGATGGGCAATACTACCTCATCGTTACGAATAGTGCATGGGCCCGGGGAGCACGGCCGCGTACGCCGCACCTTGACAGACCGCCGCTGAACTGCAACCATACGCGCATGAATTTTTCGACCACACCTCACGCCTGCCTGAATTGGCGCCGCTCCTAGCGCGCGGCCACTGTCTACCCATAGTGATGTGATATTTTTATCAACGCCGCCCTTTGTCTGGTGGCGTTTTTTATATTCGTCGCGCCAGACCGGGGCAACGTAAAGGAACCCTGATGAGCCTGACCGAACAGTCCGAAGTTATCGCCACCCCGCCGGCCGCGTCCAAAGGCCCCACCGTGATCCTGACCGGCGACCGCCCGACCGGTCCGCTGCACCTCGGCCACTTCGTCGGCAGCCTGCGCAACCGTGTCGCCTATCAGCACGATTACAAGCAGTTCATCATGCTGGCCGACGCCCAGGCGCTGACCGACAATATGGACGACACCAACAAGGTGCACCGCAACGTGGTCGAAGTGGCGCTGGACTATCTGGCGGTCGGCATCGACCCGGCCAAGTCGACCGTGTTCATCCAGTCGCAGATCCCGGAACTGGCCGAGCTGACCTTCTACTACCTGAACCTGGTGACGGTGGCCCGCCTGGAGCGCAACCCGACCGTCAAGACCGAGATCGCGCTGCGCGGCTTCGAGCGCGACATCCCGGCCGGCTTCCTGACCTACCCGGCCTCGCAGGCGGCCGACATCTCGGGCTTCAAGGCGTCCATCGTGCCGGTCGGCGAAGACCAGATCCCGATGATCGAACAGACCAATGAAATCGTGCGCCGCTTCAACCGCCTGGTCAACCAGGACATCCTGGTCGAGTGCAAGGCGCTGGTGCCTGAAATCGGCCGCCTGCCCGGCACCGACGGCAAGGCCAAGATGAGCAAATCGCTGGGCAACACGATCAACCTGGGCGCCACCGCGGCCGAGATCACCGCCGCAGTGAAAAAGGTTTATACCGATCCGCTGCACCTGCGCGTCGAAGACCCTGGCCACCTGGAAGGCAACGTCGCCTTCATCTATCTGGACGCCTTCGATCCCGAAAAAGACAAGCTGGCCGAAATGAAGGCCCACTACGTGCGCGGCGGCCTGGGCGATTCCATCGTCAAGAAGCGCCTCGAAGTGGTGCTGCAGGAAATGCTGGCGCCGATCCGCGCCCGCCGCGAAGAGCTGGCGCAGGACAAGGGCTACATCATGCAGATGCTCAAGCAAGGCACGATGGAAGCGCGCGAAGTGGTGGCCCGCACCGCCGATGAAGTCAAGGCCGCCCTCGGCCTGAGCTACTTCTGAACCCGGTGACGCCGGACGCCCTGCCCTCGCAGCTCGCGCTGCTGTGGCTGGCGGCCGTGTACGGCGTCGCCAGCGTCATCTGCTTCATCGTCTACGCGGTCGACAAGTCGGCCGCCATCCAGGGCCGGCAGCGCACTCCCGAAAGCACGCTGCTGCTGTGGGGCCTGGCCTGCGGCTGGCCCGGCGGCTGGCTGGCGCAGCGCTGGCTGCGCCACAAGACCGTCAAGACGTCATTCCAGATCGCCTACTGGTGCAGCGTCGTGCTGAACCTGGCGGCGCTGGCCGCCGTCTGGTGGCTGTGCACCAACTACTGAGGAACTCCACCATGTGGCATGGCGTGTTGTGCGGATTGCTGGCGGGCGCCATGTGGGGCATGGTGTTCATCGTGCCGGAATTGCTGACGGCGTTCACGCCGCTGGAAATGGCTTGCGGGCGCTACATCGCCTACGGCCTGATCGCCGCCGGCCTGATGCTGCCGCGCCTGCCCGCGCTGCTGCGCCGCCTCGACCGCGGCGACGTGATCGCCATGGTCAAGCACGCGCTGGCCGGCAACATCGTCTACTACATGCTGCTTGCGCTGGGCGTCAAGTTCGCCGGCGTCGCGGCCACCTCGCTGATCATCGGCGTGCTGCCGATCTCGGTCACGCTGATGGGCCAGAAAGACCACGGTTCGGTGCCGCTCAAGCAGCTGATGCTGCCGCTGCTGCTGGTGGCGGCCGGCATCGCCTGCATCAATATCGACGTCTTCACCCACGACAGTGGCAACGGCGCGCCGCTGCCAGAGAAAATCCTCGGCGTGCTGTGTGCGGCCGGCGCGCTGCTGTGCTGGACCTGGTACTCGGTGGACAACGCCCGCTACCTGAAACGCAACCCGCACTTCAGCAGCGGCGAGTGGTCGGCCTTGTACGGCGTGTCGAGCGGCTTGATCGCGCTGGTGATCTCGCTGGCGGCGCTGGCGCTGTTCCATGCCGACGTGACCGGGGCCGGCGCCGTGGCCAGCGGCCGCGACTGGACGCTGTTCTGGATCGTCAACGCCCTGCTGGCACTGGGCGCCTCGGTGATCGGCAACCACCTGTGGAATATCGCCAGCCGCAAGGTGCCGCTGACCTTGTCCGGCCAGCTGATCCTGTTCGAGACCCTGTTCGCGCTGCTGTACGGCTTTATCTACAAGCAGCAGCTGCCGCGCGTGCTGGAGATCGCCGCCATGCTGCTGCTGGTCGCCGGCGTGATGTGGTCGATGCGCGTGCACGCGCTGGACGCGGCCGGCGACGCCCACGCCGGCGATTAATCGGGCTTGAGGCGCTCCGCCACCAGCTGCGCCATCGGGCCATCCTGCAAGCCCTCCACCACGCCGCGCTGATCGGCGGCGCTGCGGTTCTGGCTGACCTTCCATTTGCCCACCAGACTGTCGATCGGAATCTCGATGCCGACGATGGCTTTCATCGTCGCCGCCAGGAAATCGGCCGGCGCGTCGTCCACCTTCCATGGCTGCGGCAAGCTTGCTTCATGCTGCTTGGTCAGGTCGTCGAGCTGGCGGCGCAGCCAGGCGGCATCGTCCACCACGCGGGCGGCGCCGCGCGCGTGCACCGTCGCAAAGTTCCAGGTCGGCACGACCTTGTGCGTGGTGCGCTTGCTTTCGTACCAGCCAGGGCTGATGTAGGCGTCCGGCCCCTGGAACACCACCAGGCATTGCGCACCCGCCTCCAGCTTGCGCCACAGCGGATTGGCGCGCGCCACGTGGGCGCGCAACACGCCCAGGCCGCTGCTGCCCTCGTCGGCGTATAGCATGAAGGGAGTCAGGTCGGCGGTAATGCCGTCGGCGTCGGCCACGATCAGCGTGGCCAGCGGATAGGCGCGCATCAGGCCGTGGCGGACTTCCAGGCGGTCTTCGGCAAAAGCGGGTTGCAGATACATGGCGGTGGCGATGGCGTGGATGACCAGGCCAGTGTAGCAGCGGCACCTGCGCGGCGACAGAGCCAGCGCGGCGCCCGGCAATGGGGCCAGCGACGAGGCCGAGATCAGTCGAGCAGGCCGTTCTCGCTCAGCACGTCCTGGATCAGCTCCAGCCGCAGCACGGGATTTTCCTGCAGCAGCAGGCGCTGCTTTTCTTCCACGTCCAGCCGCAGCAGTTCGCACCAGCGGTTCGCCACCCAGCCGGCTTCGTCCAGCCGGTACGGCGGCGCCAGCGGCATGTTGGCGGTGGAGATCTGCTTCTTCTGCAGCGAGCGGATCAGCGCGCCCAGCGCGTTGGCCACGTCCTGCTGCTCGCTCGGAATCGGCACCACCATGTCTTCGGCCACCTCGTCCACCTCGGCCATCCACAGCCCGTGCTTGAGCTGCTCGGCCGATTTGATCTGGAAGCGCGTGGTGCCGATGCAGGAGATTTGCAGCAGGCCCGGCAGCGGCGCGGTCCAGTCGAGGATGCGCGCCATGGTGCCGGCGTCGGACAGGGTTTCGTGCCTGTCCGGCACGCGGGTCTCGCTGCCTTCGAGCAGCGGCACCACGCCGAATTCTTCTCCTCGGGCGATGCAGCGCTTGACCAGGTCGAGGTAGCGCACTTCAAACACCTGCAACGGCAAATGCCCGTCCGGGAACAGGATGGTATTCAGCGGGAAAAGAGGGATGGATGCCATTTCGCTATCATCGCACGAAATGACCCCAACCGGTCTAGACAGGTACGTCTAACCTTACGGCTTTTGCGGCGGCCGGCGCTTTTGCTTTATCCGCGCCTGTGTGACATTTGGTGAATTTTCTACATTGAAAAAATGATATTGTTTCGGACATAGTATTTCCCTCACGTCAGGCCCCGGCCTGGATTTCATAGACCGTTCACCTTGTCCCGGAGAATTTGATGAAACTGATATCGCGCTGTTTCGTTTCCACCATCGCTGCCGCTGCCCTCCTCACCCCAATGCTGTCGGCGCAAGCCAAATCCGTGACGACGCCCATCATCACGCTAACTGACAACGGCGCGAAGCCGCTGGACTTCCATCTGGTATCGCAGGTTACCAACGCTTACGGCCGTAGCTACACCACAATTCAGCTCGACGGTTTGGGCGCCCTGCTGAACGGCGCGATCTCCAACCAGCCAGGTGAAGCTGACGTGTACAAGCAGTTGAGTGCCGCGCAGTCCTTAGCGATGCTGATTGATCCGCACTATGCACCAGTTACAACCACACTGAAACTCAACTTCACGTATGACGTCTCGAGCGGCTCATCCTGGGCTGCCAGCCGCCTGGATGTCAACTCGAAATTGGGCTACCAACAGGACGGCTTCACTGCTACGGTTTATGGTTCGGGCACTACCGACCTCACTTCGCTCCAAATGTTTGGCTATGCCTTTGATCCATCGTGGTATAGCCCCAGTGAGAACCGGCAGCAGATGGAGATTCAGTACGATGCATCCATGAAAGCCGGCAGCTCGCCATGGTATGGCGGCGGGGTGTCCTTCAAGGCAAATAGCGTGACACTGACCTTTGAAACGCAGCAAATTTCTGCGGTTCCGGAGCCGGACGCAGTGATGTTGATGCTGGCAGGACTAGCGGTGGTCGGAGTGGCAGCCAAGCGCCGTCAAAAATCACGCTCCGCCTCTTAACCTGTCCCTTTCAATGGCACCCAAGCCGTGACCTACACAGTTCGGTGACATTTTGCGATATTGAAGCGCCGGAATTTGATATTCCGGCGCTTTTTTTCTAACGGGTGTAGGCGCGATTCGGTGAAAGTCTGAATCTATGAAAAGAGAAAGGCCGGGGCCGGGTTTATAAGAAATATAAACCCGAACACCCCGGCCCTGCAGCAAGCTCGCTGTGTAAGCGTACTGAGTAAGCTTACTTAATCAGATACTGCTCTTTGTCCTTGCCTTCCAACCATTTCGGAGCACGGCCACGGCCGGTCCAGGTTTGGCCGGTAGCGTCGTCGCGATACTTGGTCGGCACCGGCGCGCGGGTTTTAACCGTCTTCACCTTCGCTACACCGCCCAGATCCGCCACGGTCAGGCCGTATTCACGCATGATAGCCGTGACTTTCTCTTTTGCCTGAGCGATTTCATTTTTACGGGCGCTTTCGGCCAGATTTTCCAGCTCGGCGATCTTTGCTTTGTATTCCTGGTAAGTCGTCATCTTATTTCCTTCTTATCGGCGGGTTAGATTTAAAAAAACCACTGGTGACAATGTGTGAGAATTGATAAACGCAATTTACCATAACTTTGCGCTGATTCTCCAGAGATATACGCGACAAATACCAATATAGCGATAAAAATGAATATTTTCCACCACTGTTGTTCAAGCGGATCGCATATCAGACGGATTTACGACGACGCCGCAATATCCAGGTGGAGAGGCCGGTAATAAAGAATACGGTGGGCAGCAAACCGGCAATCACCATTAGCCAGCGGCCTATGGCGCCGCCGAATTGGCCTGAATGCAGAGGGAATAAAGCCGCCAGCAAACGATCGCCGCCCGTGCCGGCCAGCGGATTAACTGTTTCAATCACCGCGCCATTGCGCAGATCGATCAGCAGGCGCAGCGTACCGGTACGCTGCCAGTCGTCGGCGCGGCGCAGGCGCACCTGGTAGATGCCGCGCTCCGGCAAGCGGTTCAGCGCCAGCAGGATGGCGCCGTCGCTCAGGTGCTGCTCGGCGATGGCCTTGGCGTCGTTCCAGGAAATCGTCGTTTCCCCCTTCTGCAAGGCCGGCAGGGCGATGCTGCGGTGCTCAGTGCTGACCGGCGCCACCTGCCCCACCAGCGCGCGCGCCAGCTCCGGCAAGCCGTTGTAGAAACCGGTCACCGCCACCGTCAGCATCAGCACGATCGCCACCAGCCCGGCCGAGCGGTGCAGATCGAAATGGGTGCGGTAGGCGTTCTGCCGCCAGTTGACGCGCAGCGCGCGCCGCCAGCCCTGCGCCGGGGTCGGCCAGGCCAGCAGCAGGCCGGCGATCAGCAGCGCCGCCCAGGTCAGCGCCAGCCAGCCGAGCGCGGCGCGGCCGGACTTGCCCTGCATCAGGCTGGAGTGCCAGCGCTGCAGGGTCGGCATCAGATGGCGGCCGTCGAGGCCGGCTTCTTCGCGGTTGCGGCTGCCCAGCAGATCGCCGCTGCAGGAATCGAGCATGACTTCGTTGTCGGCCACGCCGGGCGCCTTGAAATACAGGCGGTAGCTGGCGCCTTCGTGGCTGGGCAGATAGACCGAGCCGACCTTGGCCTGCGGCCAGATGCGCTGCACGCTGGCGACCGCGCCGGCGATGTCGAGCGGCGCGACGCAAGGCTCGTAGTTGTGGACCAGTTCGGGATTGAGCTCGGCGTCGAGCTCGTGATGGAAGACCAGCAGGCTGCCGCTCAGGCCGGCCAGCACCACCAGCAAACCCAGCGTCAAACCCAGCCAGCGATGCAGCCACAGCACGCCCGGGCGGATGGCCTGGCGCAGGCTGCGCGGTGGTCGCTGGGCAGGATGGGGCTTGACGGACATTGGACTCGGCTGCAAAGGAGGACGCCGATTATACAAAAGTTTCACGTCAAACAGGAATAATTCTCAATTACACCTCATTCGCATAGCGGGCGCAGCGTGAGGCCCTGCTTCACCACCGTGCGGATCAGATTCGCCAGGCGGCAGGTGGCGGGACCGGCCAGCTCGGGATTGGCGACGATCAGCGTGAGCGACTGCTTGCGGCGCTGCCCCACCCGCAGCGGCAGCGGCTTGAGCAAGCCTTGCTCCAGCTGGGTCCGTATCTTGTGCTCGGGCAGCCAGCCGAAGCCCAGGCCGCTGCAGATCATCTCCAGCCGCGTGTGCGGGCTGGTGACGGTCCAGCGCTGATTGCTGTTGAGCCAGCCATGATCGCGCGGATTCAAGGTGCCCGAATCGCGCACCACGATGTGCAGGTTGCGGCTCAGATCGTCCGCCTCCAGCTCGCGGCCCAGCGCGTGCAGCGGATGGCAGGGATGGGCCACGGCGACGAATTCGATGTCCATCAGCGCATCGCCGAGGAAACCGGGCGGCACGCGGCTGACGATGGCGATGTCGACGCGCTGCTCCAGCAACGCATCCTCCGAGCCGGACAGCACGGTCTCCTCCAGGTTGACGCGGGTATGCGTGGCCGATGGTTCAAACTCGCGCAGCACCTGCACCAGCAGCTCGACCGGGAACAGGCTGTCGACGGCGATGCCGACCTGCGGCTCCCAGCCTTCGGCCAGGCTGCCGGCCAGTTGCTCCAGCTGGAAGGCATCGCCCAGCAGCTCGCGCGCCCGGGCCAGCAGGGCCTCGCCGTTTTTGGTCAGGCGCGCGCGGCGGCCGTCAATCTCCAGCAGCTCCACGCCCAGCTGCTCCTGCAGCTTGGCCACCATGTAGCTGACCGACGACTGGCTGCGATGCAGCGCCTCGGCCGCCTGCGCATAGCCGCCGCATTCCACGATCGCCTGCAACACCTGCCATTGCTCCAGCGTGCTACGGGGGATCTTCACTTCGATTCCATCACAAAAGTTCCGTCCCAGTCGTCGGGCGGCGGGGTGGCCGCCATGTGGGCGCAGCGTTCGATGTACAGCGCGGCCACCTTGTCGTGCGGGTTCAGGGCCAGCACCTCGTCGAACAGCTTGCCGGCGGCGGCCCAGTTGCGCTTGCGGTAGCTTTGCAGGCCGTTGCGGAACAGGCCCATGGCCTCGACCAGGTTCGGGTAGCTGTCCTCGCCATGGAAATCCATCACCTCGTAGATCGACACCGGCTGCGTCTTGCCCTTGACCACCACGATGTCGACCTCGCGCAGGCGGTAGGTGCCGCGCAATGCGCGACGGGTGAATTCGCTGATCAGGATGCGGGCGCCGTACTGCTTGCAGGCCGATTCCAGCCGCGCCGCCAGATTCACGCCGTCGCCGATGATGGTGTAGTCCATGCGCTTCTTGGAGCCGATATTGCCGGAGACGACCAGGTCGGTGTTGAGGCCGATGCCGATCTCCACCGGCGGCTTGCCCTCGCCCGCGCGCGCCTGGTTCCAAGCGCTCAGCTCGGTCATCATGGCGATGGCGGTGCGCAGCGCGCGGTCGGCGTCGTCGTCGTGGCCGACCGGGATGCCGAAGGCGGCCATGATGGCGTCGCCGATGAACTTGTCGAGCATGCCCTCCTCGCGCTGGATGCAATCGACCATCAGCGTGAAGTATTCGTTGAGCAGCGTCACCGTGCCCTGCGCGCCCAGCTGTTCGGTGATGGTGGTGAAGCTGCGGATGTCCGAGAACAGCACCGTGGCCGGCACGTTTTTACCGCCCAGCATTTCGGCGCCGTTGGCCACCATCTGGTCGGCGATACCGGGGTCCATATAGCGCGACATGGTCGAGCGCAGCCGCTTCTCGCTGGAGATATCCTCGATCATCAGCATCCAGCCGATGCGCTTCTTTTCCACCGACAGCAGCGGCTGCACGCTGAAGTTGACCGACAGCGTGGCGTCTTCCAGCACCAGCTCGGCATCCATCAGGTGCTCGGCGGACTGGTTTTCCTCGACGTGGCGCAGCTTGTCCATCACCCAGGTGTTGGCGGCGCCGAAGAAGTCCGCCGCCGAACGGCCGACGATGCTGCCGGCTTCGGTGCGCAGGATGCGCAGGCCGGCCGCGTTGCAGGTGACGATTTTCTCCTGCCCATCCAAAGTGATGACGCCGTTCGACATCGACTCCAGCATGGCCTCGTTGTAGTTCTTGATCTGCTGAACATCGGCAAACAGCTTGGCGTTTTCCAGCGCGATGGAAATCTGCGCGGTGAAGGCGCGCAGCCGCGACTCATCCTCGTGGGTGAACGGGCCGCCGCGCTTGTTGAGCACCTGCGTCACGCCGATGATCTTGCCGGCCTTGTTGACGATGGGGACGCACAGGATGGAGCGCGTGAAGTAGCCGGTGCGCTTGTCGAACGCCGGATTGAAGCGCAGGTCGGCGTAGGCGTAGGGGATGTTGATGGTCTTGCCGGACGTGAAAACGGCGCCGGCGATGCCGGCCGAGTTGGGCAGACGGATCTGCAGCGACTCCAGGCCCTGCCCCACTTCCGACCACAGCTCGCCGGTCTTCTCATCGTTGAGGAAGAGCGTCGAGCGTTCGGCGTTGAGCAGGCGCGTGGCCTCGCCCATCACCTTTTGCAGCAGCGAGCCGAGCTTGATATCGGCCGTCACCTCGGACACCACGTCGATGAACTCCATCTCCTGGCGCCGGATCTTCTTCATGCTTTCGAGGAAGCGCGCGCTTTGCAGCGCCAGCGTGCCCTGCGTGGTCAAGGCTTCGAGCAGCTGCAGGTCGGCGCGCGTGAACTTGCCGCGCCGCTTGTTGAGCGTCTGCGACACGCCGATGATCTCGCCCTTGAAAGTCTTGATCGGCACGCACAGGATGTTGCGGGTGACGAAGCCGGTCTGCTCGTCGATGGAACGGTTGAAGCGCGGATCGGCATAGGCGTCGGCGATGCTGACGGCCTCGCCGGTGGTGAACACATGGCCGGCGATGCCGGTGTGGTTGAGGAAGCGGATCTCGCGCTGGATATTGCCCTGCGCCACGCGCGAGAACAGTTCGCCCGTTTCGGCATCGTTGAGGAACAGCGTACCGCGCTCGGCGTCCAGCTCCTCGGTGGTGACTTCGACCAGCGCGGTCAGGATTTCATCGAGCGTATCGTAGGCGGCCATGCGGCGCGACACTTCCAGCAGCAGCTCCACCTGGCGCAGCCGCTTGCGTTGCGCACCGGCCGCGGCCTGCGCGGTGGCGGCCTCGCTTTTGGCGGCCACCGGCTTGGGCTGCACGCTGCGGATGGCGGGCTTGACGCTCATGCGCGCGCCTCCAGGGCGTCGCGCAGCGCGCGTATGGTCTCGTGCAGCAGCGCGACTTCGGCATGGTGGACGGTGCCGGCCTGCTGCAGCGCGTCGATTTTTTGCTGCGTGAGTTTTTCCAGGCTGGTGCGCAACGCCGCGATGGTGTCGCGCAACTGGGTGATCTCGCTGTGGGCGAAGGACAGCGCGTCCTGCACCGCGTGCTGGCGTTCCTGGTGCGAGGTTTCCAGTTCCGAGCGCAGCACGACCACGGTGCGCTGCAAATCGCGCACCTCGGCCAGCGCCAGACGCAGACTGTCGTCGTCGGGCTGGATGATCTCGGTAACTTTAGGCTTTTTCAGAGGAGGCCCGC
The DNA here is from genome assembly GCF_009380215.1 of Rugamonas aquatica. GTDB lineage: Bacteria > Pseudomonadota > Gammaproteobacteria > Burkholderiales > Burkholderiaceae_D > Rugamonas > Rugamonas aquatica_B. The sequence goes on along the minus strand of NZ_WHUG01000008.1, from coordinate 23,784 downwards.
GGCAATTAAGTACACCGCAGCATCATATCACCTCATTATCCCGCCTTCAAAAACGCTTTTCCACCGTCACGCGCAGCTGGGTTTCGCCGCCGGCCACCGTCGTGCGGTTGCTCGTGCCGTTGCTGTCGTTGTACAGGCTTTCCATCACGTAGTCCTGCGCCAGCAGATTGGAGACGGCCACCCGCAGATTGTTCTGGGTGTCGATTTTCCACAGGGCGTAGACATCCAGGTCGCGGCGCACGCTGGTGTAGCCGCCCTGCGTGCCGCTCACGCGGACCAGGCCGCCGTTGCGGAAGCTGAAGCTGCTGCCGGTGGTGAGCACGCCGCTCGGGCTCTTGTAGTCGATGCCCAGCGTGGCGCTCAGCGGGGTCTGCTGGTCGAGGCGGTTGTCCGGCCCCGGCACGCTCTCCACCCGCGACCAGTTGCGGCTGACGCTGGCGCGCAGGTCCAGCGCCGGCGCATGCTCGACCAGCGCGCGCATGGGGAACTTGGCCTCCAGTTCGATGCCGCGCGTTTCGGCGCGGCCGTCGTTGATCGAGGTCGAGACCCAGCGCTGGTTTTCATACAGCAAGCCCTGGTGGGTGTAATTGTCGATGCGGCGCATCGAGGCGCTGGCGCTCAACAGGCCACCCTCGCCCCAGTAGTGTTCGAACGACGCATCCAGGCCCAGCGCCAGTTCCGGTTTCAGGTGCGGATTGCCGCGGCGGTCCGGATCGGTCGCGCTGTTGTTGGTCGAGGTGAACTTGCGCGGTATCAGGCTCGATGTCGACGGCGCCTTGTAGGTGCGGGTCAGCGCCACGCGCAACTGGTCCTTCTTGTTGGGGAACTTGAACAGCGTCTGCATCAGCGGGCTGAACACGCTGGAGCGCTGCTGCACCGCATCGAAGGTATTGCCGTCGCTGCGGGTGTCCAGGCCTTCCCAGCGCAGGCCGGTGTAGAGCGACCACTGCGGCGTCAGGTTCCACTCGTCCTGGCCGTACAACGCCAGCCGCGTGACCTTGGCCGAGAAGCCCTCGTCGCTATTGTCCGGCGTGCTACCCGGCAGCGCGGCCTCGCGTTGCGTGCGCTGGTCGTCGCGCTGGGTCAGGCCGACATCCCAGCCCATGGCCAGCGCATGTTCGGTCGGCGCCTCGCCCTTGCCGTCGGCCGGCGCGGCGCCGAAGGTCAAGGGCCGCGAATACTTGCCCTGGGTGCTGAAGCCGTGCTCGGTGCCGACCGAGGTGACGGTGCGCGCCAGCGTCGGCGGCAAGCCATTGTTGCCGCCGATTTGCAAGGAATCGGAAGTGTTACGGTTGTCGCTGACACCGGCCTTCAGGTCCAGCTTGGCGCCCTCGCCCAGCTTGTGCACCCAGTTCAGGTCGGTACGGCCGAAGCCGTTGTGGCTGCTGTAGGTGCTGTCGATGCGGTCATAGTCCGGGCCCCGGCCCAGTGCGGTGGCGGTGCGGCTGTGGCTGTTGCTGGCGAACTGGTTCAGGTTGATGAAGGTCTGCGACGTCACCGTGTCGCCGTTGTCCAGGGTCCAGTTGATGCGCGGCGACAGGTTCATGCCGTCGGCGCGGCCCTGGTCTTGCCACGGGGCGGAGCGGCTCAGGTTGGGCAGGCCGGCGGCGTCGGTGCCGCTGTCGAACACCGGCGTCAAGCGGTTGTACATATAGCGCCAGGCGTTGCCGCCGAACGAGTAAGAGGCCGCGCCCATCTTGTCCGACATCTGCAGGCTGAGCGACGGCGAGCTGAACTTGCTGCCCTTGGCTTCGCTGAACTTGAACTCGCGCTGCGCGGCTTTCAACGCCTTCTTCAGCACGATGTTGATGGTGCCGGCGATCGACTGCGTGCTGAACTCGGCGCTGGCGGCGCGCAGGATTTCGATGCGCTCGATGACCTCGGGCGACAGGCTGTCGATGGCGAAGCCGGCCGGCGCGCGTTCGCCGTTGATCAGGATCTGCGTGTAGCCATTGCCCAGGCCGCGCATGCGGATCTCGCCACCGCTGCGTCCAGCCGCGCCGCTGACGGTGATGCCGGGCACACGCTTGAGCACGTCGTTGACCGAGGTGTCGCCGTATTTCTGGATCTCCTCACTGGTGACGACGGTCTTGCTAGCGGTATCATCGCGGCGCGCGTCATAGCTGGCGGCCGCGCCTTTGACTTCCACTTTCTGCATAGTCGCGGCCTCGGCCGGCTTGGCGGATTTGAGCGGTTTGGCGGGCGCTTCCGGCGCCTCGGCCTCGGCCCAGGCCGCGCCAGCGGCCATGTAGAGTGAGAAAACGGCGGTGGCTATCTGCGTCAGGCGGAATTGGCGTACAGGCATCATTCTAGAGGGCAAGTTGTCGGACAAGTGGGAGCGTGCATTATGCCTTGTTTTATTCAAAACGTTCAGTAAATAACAAGGGCTTCAGATTGTTTAGTACGAATTCCTAAACCCCGGCGCTATAATGCGCAGTCGTTCACCACATGGATTCCCTATCGTGTCCCGTCTTGCCGTTCTGCCGCACTACCTGCTCCCCAAGGGAGCGTTGACCAATTTCGCGGGCCGCATCGCCGGCGCCAAGGGCGGCGGCAAGACCACCTGGCTGATCCGCTGGTTCGTCGGCAAATACAACGTCAACATGGACGAGGCGCTCGATCCCGACATCGCCAACTACGCCAGCTTCAACGAATTCTTCACGCGCGCGCTGCGCCCGGAAGCCCGTCCTATCGCCGATGTCGACTTCATCTGCCCGATCGACGGCCGCATCAGCCAGTTCGGCGACATCAAGGAAGACCAGATCTTCCAGGCCAAGGGCCATAATTTCAGCACCACCGCGCTGGTCGGCGGCGACGCCGAGCTGGCCGCCAAGTTCCAGAACGGCAGCTTCGCCAACCTGTACCTGAGCCCGCGCGACTACCACCGCATCCACATGCCGTGCGACGGCAAGCTGACCCGCATGATCTACGTGCCGGGCGAGCTGTTCTCGGTCAGCCCGGCCGCCGCGCGCGGCATCCCCGGCCTGTTCGCCCGCAACGAGCGCGTGGTGTGCGTGTTCGACACCGCCCACGGCCCGTTCGTGATGACCCTGGTCGGCGCCACCATCGTCGGCAGCATGGCGACCGTGTGGCACGGCGTGGTCAATCCGCCGCGCCAGCCGCACGTGTGCGAGTGGCAGTACGACGACCAGAACATCGTGCTGAAAAAAGGCGAGGAACTGGGCCGCTTCCTGCTCGGCTCCACCGTCGTCATGCTGTTCCCGCAAGGCCTGATGAATTTCAACCCGGACTGGCAGCCTGCCGGCCCGGTCCAGCTGGGCCAGGCCATGGCCACGCTGAAAAAGTAAGCCTTACCCCCCGTACGGCCGCCCTTCCTCAAAGGCGGCCTCCAGCATATCGAGGAACACCCTGGTCTTGGCCGGCATCAGCCGGCGGCCGGGGAATACCGCCCAGCCGGTGACGATGGGGAAAGCCCACTCCGGCAACACCCGCACCAGCGTCCCATTCTGCAAATGCTCGCGCGCGAACAGCTCGGTCGAGGCGGCGATGCCCACGCCGGTGGCCGCCATGCGCACCAGCAGTTCCGGCGAATTCGCCAGCAAGCGCACCGGCAACTCCCGCGCCCACTCCGTCTTGCCACGCAGGAGCTTCCAGCGTATCAATCCATTCTGCCGAGGCGGCAGGCTCAGCAGGTCATGCTTGAACAGGTCGTCCGGATGTTCCGGCAACCCGCGCAGCGAGGTGTACAGCGGCGACGCGTACAGCGCGATCTTGCTCAGCGTGACCCGGCGCGCGGCCAGCGAGGCATCGTCCGGCAGATCGCCCATGCGGATGGCCAGGTCGAAATTTTCCGCCACCAGGTCGACCCGGCGCGGCGACAGGTCCAGTTCCAGCGAGATGGCCGGGTACTGGTGCATGAAGCGCGTCATCATCGTGCCCATCGCCACGTTGGCGAAGTCGGCCGGCATCGACACCCGCAACAAGCCGCTCGGCGCGCCCTGCCGGTGCTGCGCCAGCGCGGCGGCCTGTTCGGTTTCATCGGCCACCCGGCGCGCATGCTCCAGCAGGCTGGCGCCAAACTCGGTCAGCACCAGCTTGCGCGTGGTGCGCTGGAGCAGGCGCTCGCCCAGCTGCGCCTCCAGCAGCGAAAGGCGGCGCGACACCGTCGATTTGGGCAAGCCCACCCGCTGCGCCGCCAGGCTGAAGCTGCCGCATTCGACGATGCGGGCGAACAAAAGCAGGTCTCCCGGGTCAATTTCCATAGGACTGTTCCATCAGTGGATTAATGTTATCCATTTTAGCGTCTTCCGGAATGAATTTGAAACGATTAAAGTGACTCCATCGCAGCACACACCCGACTACAGACAAGGAGCAACACCATGAACATCCTGCAAATCAACTCCAGCGCCCGCAGCACCGGTTCCGAATCGACCCGTCTGGCCGACGCCATCGTCGCCAAAGTCCGCGCCGCCAATCCAGCCGCCGCGCTGGTGCGCCGCGACCTGGCAGCCGATCCGCATCCGGTGATCGACGAGCCTACGCTGCAAGCCCTGTTCACCCCGGCCGACCAGCGTACCGAAGCCCAGGCGACCCGCGTCGCGCTGGATGATGCGCTGATCGCCCAGGTGCAAGCGGCCGACGTGATCGTCATCGGTGCGCCGACCTACAACTTCGGCATCACCGCGCAGCTGAAAAGCTGGTTCGACGCGATTGCCCGCGCCGGCGTGACCTTCAAGTACACGCCGACCGGTCCGGTCGGCCTGCTGAGCGGCAAAAAAGTGTACGTGGCCCTATCGCGTGGCGGCGTGCACCGCGATGGTCCTAGCGATACGCAGCTGGCGCACATCAAGATGTTCCTGAACTTCGTGGGCCTGAGCGATGTGCAATATGTGTTCGCCGAAGGTTTGGGCATGGGTCCGGAAGCCGTGGCCAAGGCCCAGGCGCAGGCTGAAGCAGAGATCAACGCAGTACTGGTGTAACACTGGCGCCGCACGGGCGGCGCTACAACGAACCAAGGAGCATGACATGACCGATCAAGTAAGCACCCCTCGCAGCGTAGAGCGCGTTATCACCGGCCAGGCCGTGATGGACGGCGCCGGCGTCAAGATCAACCGCGTCCTGACCCAACCGTTACAGCGCCGCCTAGACCCGTTTTTGATGCTGGATAATTTCGGCAGCGACCAGGCCAACGATTACATCGCCGGCTTCCCCAGCCATCCACACCGGGGCTTTGAAACCGTGACCTATATGCTGGAAGGCCGCATGCGTCACAAAGACAGTTCCGGCAACGAAGGCTTGCTGACCAACGGCGGCGTGCAATGGATGACCGCAGGCCGCGGCGTGATCCACTCGGAGATGCCGGAGCAGGAAGAAGGCGTGATGGAAGGCTTCCAGCTGTGGCTGAACCTGCCCGCCAAGGACAAGATGCGCGCGCCGTGGTACCGCGATTTCAACGGTGCCGATGTGCCGGCCTACACCACGGCCGATGGCGTGGCGGTGAAAGTCATCGCCGGCAGCAGCCACGGCGTGGCCGGTGCGGTGCAGCGGGAAGTGACGGAGCCGATTTATCTCGACATCCACCTGCCGGCCGGCGCCAGCTTCAGCCAGGCGCTGCCGGAAGGCCACAACGCCTTCATCTTCACCTATCGCGGTGAAGTGAGCGTCGGCGACAAGGCGGTGGCATCGGGCCGCATGGCGATACTGGCGAACACGGCAGGCGCCGATGGCGTGACGGTGCATGCGGAGCAAGCCAGCCGCTTGATCCTGGTCGCCGGCCAGCCGCTGAACGAGCCGATCGCGCAGTACGGCCCGTTCGTGATGAACACGCAGGCCGAGATCTTCGCCGCCGTTGAAGATTTCCGCGCCGGCAAGCTGGGCGAGGAAGCTCACGCTTGAAGCGCAAACGCCGCCGGGATGCTAGTCCGGCGGCGTTTTTTTACGGCGTGCTGATGCGCTTGGTTTTATAGGCGGCGTCGCCGGTGATCTGCGCCTCCGTGTACGGCTGGGTGATCCAGGCCTTCTGCGAGAAGCGCTCGGTCTGGTCGGCAAAGTATGGCGACGACGACTGGCTCGACTGCGAGTAGCTCAGCATCGCCTGCGCCACCGGGCCGTTCTTGTCGAAGGTGACGGCCTGGATGTAGCTGGTGCCGTCGGTGACGTCGCGCTGGCCGCCGCCGATATCGACACTGCTGATGGCGTTGTAGACGCCGTAGCTGTCTTCGCCGCCGTGGATCGGAATTTTCTTCGATCCGCGCACCGCCACCTGGATATCGCCCCACTTCGCTTCCGGCGACCAGCCCTTGGCGGCCGCGGCGCGCACCGAATCCTGCAGCGCCAGCCGCAGCGTCGACAGCACGCCCTGATCGCCCAGGTTCAGGCCGCGCGGCGTGCGCACCGGGTCGGCCGCATCGAAGGGCACCGCCCACACCTCCTGATCGCCCACCCGGTCCCACAGGCCGGCGAAGTAGAGATAGCCGATGTTCGCATCCAGGTTGGCGGTGCGGTCCCATGCGCCCAACTTGACGCAGGCGGCGGCCAGGTCGGCGCCGCCGCATACTTTCAGCACATCGTCCATCACCTGCTGCGCCACGTAGACGCGGTTGTTGAGCGCGATCTGCTGCAGCTGCGCCAGGCTCATGCGGTTGCCAGCGAGCCCGTCGGTGCCGGCCAGCCGCGCCTGCAACTGGCTGATGCCGATGCGCGTGCGGCCGCTCTGCTCCGTCCCCTGCACGCTGACGATGGCCGGGAACGACACCAGCGGCGCGGCCGGATTGGTCATCCAGGCGCTGTCGTTGGAGTTCTGCACGAAGTCGCTGCGCGACAGCGCCGGCAGGCTGGCGCCGGCGAAGATGCCGGCCTGCGGCGCGGCCGGGTCGCTGCCCCAGGCGCAGGCGGCGCGGCTGCCGTCGAGCACGACGATGCCGAAGCCGGCCAGCGCCTGATCGTCCGCCCCGACGCAGGCGGCCTGCTTGGCGGCGGAAACGTTCGGCACGGCGGTCACGTCCAGGTACAGCGCCTGGCCGTCCTTGTCGGCCGCCAGCGTGTTCACCCACGGCAAGCCGACCATGCGCACGATCGCCTCCCTGAACTCGGCCAGCGAGGCGGCGCGGTCCATCGCGTACCACTGCGACAGCAGGCGGTGGTTGTCCTTGTTGGCGTCGCCCAGCGCGTAGGCGCTGCTGCGGTCCCAGCCGGCGATGCCCGGCACCACGGCGATCATGCCGAACTCGGTGCTGTAGAAGTCGCGCGACTGCGGCTTGATGGCGCCGTCCGCGCCCTTCACGTCGATCGTCACGGTGCGCTTGGTCATGCTCTTGCTCTGGCCGTCGACGAGGTAGCGGGTCGGGTCGGCCGGATCCAGCTTGAGCCGGTGCAGCGTGAAGTGCGACGAGGTGTTGACCGTGTGGCTCCACGCCAGGTTCTGGTTAAAGCCGATGTTCACCAGCGGCATGCCGCCGAGCGAGGCGCCCATCACGTCCATCTTGCCCGGTATGGTCAGGTGCAGCTGATAGAAGCGCAGCGGGCCTTTCCACGGGAAGTGCGGATTCCCCAACAACATGCCCTGGCCGTTGTCGGTGGCGTCCTTGCCCAGCGCGACGGCATTGCTGCCGGTGCGCCGATGCAGGCGGCGCCAGTATTCGGGGCTGAGGACATCCGGCTCACCGGCCTGCGTGCCGGCGCCACCCGCGCGTTGGCGCGCGCCCTGCGCCGTCTTGCCCGGCGGCGCGGCGGCGTACAGTGCGCCGATGAACTGGCTGGAGCTGCCTTCGACCGCATAGCGGCGCATCATGCGCATCAGGTCGGTTTCGCTGAGTTCGCGCACCCATGCGGCGCCCTTGCAATCGCCCGGCAGGTTGGCGACGCCGGTCTCTTTCAGGTATTGGTTGTAGCCGGCCACATAACCCTTGACCAGCGCCTGGACCTCGTCCGGCTGCGCCGCCCATGCCTGGTTCAGCGCATCGGCATCGTTGAGGATCTGGTAGAAGTAGTCGGCCTCCAGGTTGCTGGTCGTATAGCCGGTGCGGGTGCCGTCCGGCCCGAAGTAGCGCGAACGCTGGCCGTTGGCGGTGACGACTTCCTCGGCCAGCGCGCACAGGTTGTCTTCCGCATAGGCGTAGCCGACGCCGTAGCCGATATCGCCCTCGTTATTGCCTTTGATGTGGGGAATGCCGAATGCCGTGCGGCGGATGTCGGCCTGGTATTTGGGGACCGGTGTGGCAGGCATGCCTGGTTTGTCGGGTGTGCTGCTGCCGCCGGAGCAGGCGGCCAGCGCCGCCAATAAAGGCAGCAGCGCGCGGCCAAGCCGCAGTGTTGAGGATGTCATGGGAAAGCCCTTTGATCGGAAGGAAACGGCAAGATGCGCAATATTGCAAATCTTGCACGGAAAATCCATCCGATTTTGAAAGGACTCGAAGACCGGGACTACCAGTGGCGCCCAGCAATACCTATCACTCAGCCTTCTTTGCGCTGGTCGCGCAAGGCACACAAATCACGCATCAGGCGCCGGAGGCCGATATCCCGCTCGCGTCGTTCGCGCCGGTCACTGTCAGCCAGCAACTGGCGCACCTGACGGCGCAACTGGAAATTATCGACGGCGTACCCAACCAACACCACCGCCATGACCAAACCTGTCATCGGCTCTCCGCCAAAGTGCAAGGAGGCCCATGCCAACCAGGCGCAAATAGTTCCCACGACGAGCAAAGCGATGCGGTCAACCATTGTCGGCTCCAGGCTGGTGAGTGGTGCTTGTGGTCAAAGAAGCATAGGTATTCTACACAAAGACCGATCGATACCCATCAGGTTCGGTAGAGCATCGCGACTCAGGATAAAATGCCGGCATGATGCCCACACTCCTCAAATGGCTGCGCTACCTGAGCCACGTTCTCGGCTTTGAGACGGCCGATTCCTTCCCGCCCGGCCACCCGTATGAACGGACGCGCTGGAACGGCGCCTATTTCGACATCGCTTCCGACGTCAAGCCGGACCAGATCGAAAGCCGCCTGTGCGAGGCAATCGGCAATACGCCGCTGGTGTTCGGCTACATCATCAACCCGACGCCGCGCATGCAGCGCGCGCTGCTGGCCATGCTGGAAGAGCGCATGCGCAACAACCGCGGCCGCGCCAGCGAACTGGCGGCCCTGCTGGTGCGCGCCTACGACAGCCCGCACATCACCGAAGTGGTGCCCGGCCTGCGCGCCGCCATCGCCGCCACCCGCCATGAAGACATCGGCGAACGCGCACGCAGCGTCATGGCCTTCCTGGGATCGATGCAGTCGCCGTTCGATGTGATCGAGTTGAACTAGGCCACCGCGCCAGCCGGCACGACCGGCCGCGCGAAGTTGCCCGGCACGTAGCGGTCGCGCAGCTTCATGAACGGCGTCTCCACCAGCAGATACAGCAGCCAGCCGGCCAGCACGCTGGCCGCGCTCATCAGCACAATGGCCTGCCAGCTGTCCGGCCCCCACCCCTCGGCCTGCAACGGTGCGCGCAACAGCACGCACAGCGTCTTGTGCGTCAGGTAGATCGCGTACGACCACAGCGCGATGCTGGCCGCGCCCGGCACCCACAGCCTTTGCAGCAGCGAGCCGGGGCTCAGGGCCGCGATCAGCAACAGCGTAAAACTCAACCCCAGCATCGGATAGCCGATCACCGTCATCGCGTAGCCGTAATGGTCTTCGATGAACAGCGACCAGGTCAGCGCCAGCAGCGCCGCACCGGCCGCCAGCGTCCAGTTGCCGCGCGAGGTCAGCCGCGCCCACGCGCCCGCATGATGGTTCTTCAGCAGCGCCAGCGCGACACCGGCCACCAGCTCATCGAAGCGGCACAGCGACGAGTAATAGATCAGCGTGTAGTAGTGAAAGCCGCCCTGCTCCACCGTCGCCGCATGCTCGGTCCACAGATGGCTGCGGATCGCCATGCCCGCCAGCAGCGTGCCGATCACCGCCAGCCAGGCCATCAGCAGCGGCTTGCGGCAGGCTGCGATGGCCAGCGCCACGGCCGGCAGCAGGAAATAAAACTGTTCCTCGACGCATAGCGACCAGGCGTGCGAAAACGCCGTGCCCGGCATCAGCTGGATATTCTGGGTGAAAGTGAGGAACTTCCACAGCGGCGGCAGCACGCTGTTGCCGCGAAATACCGGCCACAAGGCATACAGCGCCAGCACGACATAAAAATTCGGCAAGGTGCGCAGCAAACGGCGCGCATAAAACCGCACCAGCGAAAAGCGCTCACCGCCATCCGACTGCCGCGAGCGGCGGATGCCGCCCAGGATCTGGTTGCCGATCAAATAACCGCTGAGCGCGAAAAACAGGTCGACACCCGTCCAGCCGATTTCGCTGAACCAGCCGAAAGTCGGGCTACCACTGACAAACAGCATGTAATGGTTGGCAAACACCAGCACGATGGCCAGCGCGCGCAAGGTGTCGAGGCCGGCATTGCGGCCAGGGGAACTAGGATTCATCCCCGCATCTTACCAAATCAAGGTGAGATCACCATATTGAGAACGTTGTTGACCACGCTGAGCACCGCCGTGCTGTCGGCCGCGATCGCGTGGTTGTGGCCGTGGCTGGAGTAGTAGTCGGTCCTGCCCAGCCGGATGCAGTCGATCGCCGCGCTGATCCCGTTGCTGATGGTGTAGGCCGACAGCAGCATGTCCGGCGCGGTCACGAACTTCAGCACCACGTCCTGGCCGGTATTGTTAAGGAAAATAGTCTTGGCCGGCTTGACCGTCTTCAGCGACACGACTTCGGTAAATTGTATCGTCAACATCACAGCACCCGGAACAGGCCTGCCGGGTAGCCGTCGTTGGTGCGCGTCAGATCGACGCTGATGCGCTTGCCGTCATCGACCAGCAGGCTGGCCGCCGCCAGCTGCTTGAGGCTGAAGCCGACATAATCGCGCGAACCGTGGTACTCGGGCGACGGCGACAGCCAGCTCAGCGCCGCCAATCCCTTCAGCACCATCGCCTCGCAACAGGCGCCGGAGCCGTACACCCCGACCTGATACTTGGGCTCCCCCGGTCCGGCCGCCCGGAACGCCTGGTTGATCCCCTCGAAATACGCGCTGACCGGGCCGGCGATGGCCTCATCCGACGGATTGAAATCCACCGCAAAGTAAATCGCCGAACCGGACGGCTGGGTGATGACCGACTGCGCCATCAGATACGCGGCCGCGCCATCCGCGCACCCTTGCGCCCGGCTGAAATAGTTCAAGTGGTCGCCGCCCGCCTGCCACAGCGCACCGATCTGGATGCTGGCGTCGGTCAGCGAACGGGCTTCGGCCAGCGACAGGCTCTTGCCCGCCTGGTGGCTGTAATAGCGGATCGCGAAATCAATTCCTTGTTGCTTAATGGCAATTGCGTGCTGCGTCAGTTCAAATGGCGCTTTCAGGCCAGTCAGAACAACCATGACATCTCCAGGTAAATTGGGGGGTGCAGTTTCCCCAGTGTTAATGTTAGTATTTGCAAAATATGTAGATATGAAACAACTGTAAACAAACGCTGCAAAAATGGCCTTCCGAAAACCTTCTGAGCGCCAAGCTGTTGATTACAAAGAAATTCTCTCTGAACAAAGAAGGTCCGTGTGAATCACAAAAGCTTTCGTTTCGGGCAGTGGCGGGTCGATCCAGCCACCAATACTCTCAGTTGCGGCGACCTGAGCCGCCAGCTGGAGCCACGCGCCATGGATGTTTTATTGCATTTATGCAATCATCCGCATGTCGTCGTTTCGGCTGAAACTTTGCTCGATGCGTGCTGGGGCGACATCTCCCCCAGCGACAACGCGGTCCACAAAATCATCACCCAGCTGCGGCGGGCGCTGGACGATTCGGCGGTCGAACCGCGCTATATCGAAACCATCCGCAAGCGCGGCTATCGTTTGCTGGCCGAGCTCAGCTACGACGACGACGTCAGCAACGGCAGTTGGCTGCACGCCTCGCCGTTCCGCGGCCTGGAAGCGTTCGAGGAACAGCACGCCGCCATCTTCTTCGGCCGCAAGCTCGGAGTCGATCAATTGGTGCAAGTGGTGGTCAGCCAGGTGCAGGCCGCCTGCGCGATGGTGCTGGTGCTCGGTCCTTCCGGCGCCGGCAAGACCTCGCTGGTCCAGGCCGGCCTGATCCCGGCCCTGAAAGCGGGCGCCGCACCGGCCGAGTCCGGCTTGGCGATCGCCAGCCATCTGCAACTGGACTGCGCCGACATGGGCCAGGCCAGCCTGCTCGACACCCTGGCCAGCGTGCTGCTCGATGCCGAGCTGGACAGCCAACTGCTGTTTGAAAACACCAGCGCCGTGTCGCTGGCCCAGCGCCTGGCGCAAGACCTGCCCGGCCTGATCGCCCAATTGCAGACGCGGATGCCGGCGATCCGGCTGATGCTGTTCATCGACCGCTTCGAAGCCATCTTCCGCCTGCCGCATATCGGCGAGCAGGAACGGGCCGTGTTCATCCACGTGCTCGACCAGTTGGCGCGTTCCGGCTGCATCTTATTGGTGCTGGCCTGCCGCAACGACTTCTACCCTCACCTGACGGCCTACCCGGCGCTGATGAGCATGAAGCTGCGCGGCGGCCACTTCGACCTGGCGCCGCCCGGCGCGGCCGACATCGCCCAGATCATCCGCCACCCGGTGCAAGTGGCGCAGTTGCGCTACACGGTCGATGCCGCTGGCGAATCGCTGGACCAGGTGCTGATCGACGCCGCCAAGGCCGGCCCGGACACGCTGCCGCTGCTGCAATACTGTCTACAGGAGCTGTACCGCCTGCGCAGTCCCGACGGCGAGCTGAGCCACGCCAGCTTCCACGCGCTCGGCGGGCTGGAAGGCGCCATCGGCGCGCGTGCCGAACAGGTGATCTCGGCGCTGGGCAGCGCGCAGATCGCCGCGCTGCCGCATGTGCTGTCGCAACTGGTGCTGGTGGCGGAGGATGAATCCACCGTCACCTCGCGCCGCGTGCCGTGGTCGGCGCTGCGCAACGAGGCCGATCATGGGCTGGTGCAGGCGCTGGTCGACGCCCACTTGTTCGTCAGCGATCTGCACGGTGGCGCGCCCGCCTTCGGCATCGCCCACGAAGCGCTGCTGCGGCGCTGGCCGCGCGTGGTGGCGTGGATCGAGGAACACCGCCAGGCCTTGCAAGTGCGCAGCCGCATCAGCGCGCAAGCCAGGCGCTGGCAAGACAGCGGCCGCAAGCCCGACATGCTGCTGCCATCCGGCACCCAGGCGAATCAGGCGCGCCAGCTGCTCAAGACCAGCGACTTCAGCTTCACGCCGCAGGAACAGGCGTTCGTCCACGCCTCGCTGCAAGGCGTGCGGCGCGGCGAGCGGCTGCGGTTGACGATCACCATCGTCATGGCCGGTCTGGCGCTGCTAGCCGGCGGCCTGTTCCTGATGGCGCGCTCGGCGCAACAGGCAGCCGAACAGCACCGCACCGAGGCCGAGGAATTGATGGGCTACATGCTGGGCGACTTCGTCGACAAGCTGCGCCCGCTGGGCAAGCTGGACCTGCTCGACAGCGTCAGCAACCGCGCGTTGAAGTACCTGTCCGATCCGATGCGTAGCGATGATGGCGATGCTGCATTGGCCCAGCGCGCCAAGTCCTTGCAAGTGCTGTCTGAAGTAAGGATTTCGCGCGGCGATCCAGCCGGCGCCAACACTGCACTGCTGGCGGGCCGCGACATCCTCCGTCAACAACTGAAATCCAAACCAGATGACCTTGCGCTGCTCAAAAGCGCAGGCGAAAATGCCTTCTGGCTGGGGCAAATTCAGCTCGATCAGAAAGCATGGGACAAGTCTCAGGAGTACTTTGAGCAGTACCGGAGCTACGCCGACCGTCAAGCAACAGTCGCGCCGACCTCTACAGACGCGTGGATCGAACAGTCCTATGCTCACAACAACCTTGGCACCGTCGCGCTGCGGCGCGGAGACCTACAGCGAGCAGCCGATGAATTTGCACTGTCCGTCGATTTAAAACAGCGTGCCTACGCTCAAACACCAAAAAACAAACGCCTCGCTGCCGATCTCGCAGACAGCCTTTCGTGGCAGGCCCGCGCTCAGCTGCAATTGGGCCAGTTGGCGTTGGCCGAAACACTAGGAACACGCGAGCTCGCGTTGCTGCAAACACTGCGTGACGCCCATCCCGCCGAGACATTGTGGGTAAACCGTCTGTCATCGGCCTGGTCGCATCTGTCGGACCTCAGGCTAGCACGCGGCGACCTCGCTGCCAGTCATGAAGCCATGCAGCAGGCATATACGCTGCTACAAACCATCGTGGAGAAAGATACCAGCAACCGGAATTGGCAGCGTAATTTATACATCGCCGAGATCGGTCTCATTGAAACGGAAAGCGAAGACCAGAAACCGGCGTCGAAGCTTGCGCGGCTGGATAAACTGGAACAGAACTTTTCTGAGCTCATCCGCCTGGAACCCAAAAAAATAAATCTTCAAATGGTCCAGGCCAGGGTGCGACGGATCAAGGCGGCGATACACTTACGGGAACACCGGCTCGCAGACGCCAGCGCCAACTTGGACCCAGCTGTCGAGAAGCTGGAGCAGCTTTACTCAGCCACGCCAAGCGACCAACTGATACGCTCTGTCTTGATCGACGCACTACTCCTGGATGCGGAGCTGGGCGCATATCAAAATGCAGACACCGCACATCGTCGCTGCGAAGCAGTGCAGACACTACTGCGGCCGTTGGTCAAAGGAAGCACCGATTTCCGGGTTCTTGCTCCATGGGTCAAAGCCCACGCATGCCTTGGACAACATGAACAAGCGGCGCCTATGCGCAAGCAACTTGAGGCGATGTCATATCGTGATCCTGCCTACCTGCAATACCTTTCCACCCACCCACTGAAGAAAGCAAGTTCATGAGTAAATTCATCGCAAGTACACCATTCATCAACATTTTGGTAAAGGTCCGGCCGGGCGCAAAACCAGGCACCTACAAGGTTGAAACCATGCCTGCCATTCTTCGCGTTTCCCAAACCGATACGATCATCAACTACCAGATTTTCGATAGCGGCACCGACAATATCGTATTCACCGGCATGACCGTGGCACCGGAAGACAACGATCAATTCAGCGAAGAGAGCATCAGCATCAGCGGCAAGCAGCTGACCTTCTGCGATGCCAACACCTCCAAAATGACGCTGAACATCATGCTCCACTTCAAGGATGACGACGGCGTGCAATTCATGCACGACCCGCAAGTCGAGAACGAGCCAGAAGGCGGCTAAACTCATCCAGTCCGATGCCGCAGCGATGGGGCATCGGACTGCACAAGTTCCCATCTATTGGCACAAGGTATAAACTGTTTACTTTGATGACTCTGATGGGGTAGGCATGATCGTCACCGCCGGCTTGCAATTCAAATCCGTTCAATACAGCGGCCAACATCCCGGCACGCGGCTGATCGTCACCGGCGCCGTGCACGGCAACGAGACCTGCGGCACCAAGGCCATCACGCGTGTGATGGGGCATTTGGACAGCGGCCAACTGACGATACGCAACGGCAGCGTCACCTTCGTCCCCATCGTCAATCCGCTGGCCTACGCCAAGGGCGAGCGCTCCGGCGACCGCAACCTGAATCGCAACCTGTTCCCCAGCCCGAACCCGCAAGATTTCGAAGACCGCGTGGCCAACTGGCTGTGTCCGCTGCTGGCGCAGCATGACGTGCTGCTGGACCTGCACTCGTTCAACGCCGCCAGCGAGCCGTTCGCCATGGTCGGCCCGCGCAACAACGATGGTCCGCTCGAACCCTTCAAGCACGAGCAGCAGGAACGCGCAATGGCGCGGCGGCTCGGCGTGCGGCGCTTCGTCGACGGCTGGCTGCGCACCTATGGCGCCGGCGTGCAGCGCCGCCTGCGCAACGAGGGCGAACTGCAAACCGTGCTGCGCTACGGCATGGGCACCACCGAATACATGCGCAGCACCGGCGGCTACGCGCTGACGCTCGAATGCGGCCAGCATGCCGATCCGCAAGCGCCCGAGGTCGGCTACCGCGCCATCCTTAACACCCTGGCCTTCCTCGGCCTGATCGACGCGCCCTCGCCCGAGCCCATCGCCGACGATGCAATGGAAGCGCTCAGCATGGTGGCGGTCTACGACAAGCAGCATGCGGACGACCGCTTCAGCCGCGCCTGGTCCAGCTTCGATCCGGTGCAACAAGGCGAACAGATCGGCACCCGCAACGACGGCACGCCGGTGCTGGCCGAGTTCGACGGCCGCATCCTGTTCCCCGACGCCGCTGCCGGCGCCAACAGCGAATGGTATTACCTCACGCGCGCCAATCCCGCCTTCTGATCAGACGGTCGACAGCTTCAGGCCGACGATGCCGCCGATAATCATCGCGATGCAGCCGACGCGCAGCGCGCTGGCCGGCTCATTGAGCACGACGATGCCGAAGATCACGGTGCCGACGGTGCCGATGCCGGTCCAGATCGCATAAGCGGTGCCCAGCGGCAGCGTGCGCAAGGCCAGGCCCAGCATGGCGACGCTGCCGGCCATGGCGCCCAATGTCAGCACGGTCGGCAATGGCTTGCTGAAGCCGTCGGTGTATTTGAGGCCGACCGCCCATGCCACTTCCAGCAGGCCGGCCAGGATGAGGATTATCCAGGTCATCGAGTGTCTCCAAAAATGCCGGAAACTATAGCATCGCCAGCCAAACTCTGCTGACGCCTTCCCGCCGCGCGCCGAGCAGTACATAATGCTCGTTCAATAATAATGAGGAGCATCCATGCAATTACTGGCGCAGATCGTCACCGGCCTGGTGGCGCTGATACATGTCTACATCGTTCTGCTGGAAACGGTGCTGTTCCAATCGCGCGGCCGCCGCGTGTTCGGGCTGACCAAGGAGAAGGCCGACATCGTCCAGCCGGCCATGTCCAACCAGGGTTGCTACAACGGCTTCCTGGTGGCGGCGCTGGTGGTGGGTTTTGTGCATCCGGATCCGGCGATCGCATCGGCGTTCACCGTGTTCGGCCTGGCTTGCGTGGCGGTGGCCGGCATCTGGGGCGGCGTGACGGTCAAGCGCTCGATCCTGCTGATCCAGACCCTGCCCGCCGTCATCGCCCTGGCCCTGCACTTCGCCTGACATCCGGGGTCAGGTCCGCCATTTCTACACGGCCTCAGCCGTTGGTGGGCTTGACGCCGTTCAGGCTCGGCAAGGTGATGGCCTCGATCACCACCGGGGCCGGTTCCGGCGCCGGTTTGGCGCCGCTGCCGCGCAGCGCCAGCAGCCAGCCGATGCCGTCGAACCAGAACGGCGCACCCAGCGATGAGGCGAAGGCCGTGATGATCCATCCCATCAGCGCGAACACCAGCGCGCCCGCGAAGGCGCACACGCCCCTGTCCCAGGCGCCCACAAAGCGCGGCGACGGCCAGCCGATCGGCAAGACCTGCAACGCTTGCACATCCTTTTTGGCCTCGGCCGCCTGGCTCAGCGCAGTCGGCGCGGGGGCGCCGGGAGCAACCGCAGCAGGCAGCTTCATGGTGCCGGCAGCCATGGTGTCTGAGACTTGCTGCGCCGTCTTGGCCGCGAAGTCGTCGTCACGCCACAGGCGCTGGCTCAGCTGCAGCGCATCGATATTCATCGCGCCCGCATAGAACAGGCCCACGCAGAACAGCACCAGCTGCGAGCGCCGCTTGTACCAGCCGGTGATGCGGTCCATCACCGTGTCGTACCAGATACGCACGGCGTTCTCCAGCGCGGCCACATCGTCCGGTCCTTCGCCCATGATGGCCAGCAGCGTGCGGCTCAATCCTTCATTGCCGACATTGGCCAGCAGCAGCGCCGCCGTCTGCCCCTTGCCGTACTTGGCCGTCAGCGTCGACACAAACGCCCGCGCGAAGATCGCCGACGGAATATAGGACGGCATGCGGCCCTGCTGCGCCAGCCCGGCGATCAGCGGATGCGTCATGACGGCGGCCGACAGCGAATGCGGCCCCAGCTTGGCTAGATTGAAGCCGCTGTCCAGCCGCAGGAAGCGCTTGATCGAGGGAATGATGCCGCGTAGATGAGACTTGCCGGCCGGCTCATGCAGCATGGTCAGCACGCCATCGACCAGGATCTTGGCGCGGGTCTGGAACAGCGAAGCGATGGCTTCGCGCGTGGCGCTGCACAGCAGGCTCACGGCCAGGAAAGTGTAGGACAGCCCGATGGCCACATCCAGGTAATGACTCGACATACGGCCCTCATTAAACTTCGAACAATGTTCCCATAACATAAATGATTTTTTGGCCGCCAGCACGTTTTTCTTTTATATCGTAAGATGACGATATTGAAATCGGAAAAAGACGATCCATATATCGTTACATGCAAATGGACATAGACGCTATCCACAAAGCCCTCGCCAACCCGATGCGGCGCCAGATCCTGGCGTGGCTGAAGGAGCCCGAGGTGTATTTCTCAGACCAGCAGCATCCGCTGAGCCTGGGAGTATGCGCCGGCCTCATCGACCGGCGTTGTGAACTGTCGCAATCGACGGTGTCGGCGCATCTGGCCACCCTGCTCAAGGCTGGCCTGATCACCTCCCACCGCGTGGGGCAATGGAATTACTTTAAACGCGACGAAGCCCTGATCCAGGCCTTCATCGATCAAATGACACTATAGGAAACTCATCATGGCAAACCTTTTCGACCCGCTCACCATCGGCGACATCACCCTGAAAAACCGCATCGTCATGGCGCCGCTGACCCGCGCCCGCGCCATCGGCGGAGCCCGCGTGCCGAACGCGCTGATGGCCAAGTACTACGAGCAGCGCGCCACCGCCGGCCTGATCCTGAGCGAGGCGACCGCCGTCACGCCGCAGGGCGTGGGCTATGCCGACACGCCGGGCCTGTGGTCCGACGAGCAGGTGGAAGGCTGGAAGCAAGTCACCGAGGCCGTACATAAAGCCGGCGGCGTGATCTTTGCCCAGCTGTGGCACGTGGGCCGCATCTCCGACCCGAGCTTCCTGAACGGCGAAGCGCCGGTGTCGGCCAGCGCCATCGCCGCCGAAGGCCATGTCAGCCTGCTGCGTCCGCAACGCGCCTATCCGGTGCCGCGCGCGCTCGATACCGAAGAGCTGGCAGGCATCGTCGCCGCCTACAAGAAAGGTGCTGAGAACGCCAAAAAGGCCGGCTTCGACGGCGTGGAAATCCACGGCGCCAACGGCTACCTGCTCGACCAGTTCCTGCAAGACAAAACCAACCAGCGCACCGACAACTACGGCGGCTCGATTGAAAACCGCGCCCGCCTGATGCTGGAAGTGACCGATGCCGCCATCGCGGTGTGGGGCGCCGGCCGCGTGGGCATGCACCTGGCGCCGCGCCGCGATTCGCACGACATGGGCGACTCCAACCCGGCCGCCACCTTCGGCTACGTGGCGCGCGAGCTGGGCAAGCGCAAGATCGCCTTCATCTGCGCGCGTGAAGCGGTGGGCGAAGACAGCCTGGGCCCGTTGCTGAAGAAGGAATTCGGCGGCGTCTACATCGCCAATGAAAAGATGGACAAGCAAACCGCGCAGCAAGTGCTGGACGCCGGCACCGCCGACGCCATCGCTTTCGGCAAGGCCTTCATCTCCAACCCGGACCTGCCGCGCCGCCTGCAACTGGATGCGCCGCTGAACGAGTGGAAGGCCGAAACCTTCTACGCGCCTGCGGAAGAAGGCTACACCGACTATCCAGCGCTGGCCTAAGCTCCTCGCTTATCGCGGCAGCGCGTAGTTCACCGGCACGAACTCGTAACCCTTGCCGTTGACGCGCACATGGCCCAAGGCCGGGAACGACAGGTGCGGGGCGCCGATCAGGTAGCCCCCCTTGGCCGCCGCCGCGAACGCTTCCTTGCGTTCGGCGATGGCGATCTTGCTGTCGGTGTCGAAGGTGACGCCGACGCCAGGATTTTCAAACTGCACCGCCTGCACGTGCAGCAAATCGCCCAGCAAGGCCAGCTTCTGGCCCTTGCTCTCCACCACATAAGTGATATGCCCCGGCGTGTGGCCGCCGTTGAAATAGGACTTGATGCCCGGCACCAGCTCGCTGTTGGCGATGATGGGCTGGAACTTGCCCGCCTTGACGTAGGGATTCAGCGACATCATCGCGCCCTGGAAGTCTTCCTTCTCCTCGCCGGTCGCCTTGTCCAGGTTGCTCTGGTTCAGATAAAAATCCGCATCCAGCTTGCCGGCCCGGACCACCGCGTTCGGAAACACGCGCTGCTCGTTGGCCGCCAAGCCGCCCACATGGTCGCCATGCATATGGCTGATGTAGATCTCGTCGACCTGCTCCGGCTTGTAACCCGAGGCCTTGAAATTGGCCAGCAGCTTGCCCGCCGTCGGGCCGAACAGGCTGGCGGCGCCGGCATCGATGAGCACCAGCTTGCTGCCGGTATTGATCAGGAAGGCATTGATCGAAGTTTCCAGCGGACTCTTCTCGAACGACCGCGCCAGCGCCGCATTGGTCTTGGCCGCCGGCTGCTTGAGCAGCTTGTCGACCGGCAGGTCGATGGTGCCGTCGTTGAGCACGGTGATTTCGAAATCGCCCAGCGTGGTGCGGTAAAAGCCCGGCGCCTGGAACTTGGCCATCGGCGCGGCGGCCTGTGCCATCGAACTGGCCATAGCCACCGCCAGCACGGCTGCGGTTCGGGTCAAGGTGGTCGTCGTCATCATAGCGTCCCTGTTTTTTTAACAATCAAGAAACGCTACGATACCGCAAAATCCGCCGCTTGGGCCACGCGCTCTACAGGGATAGCGGCATGCGGAACGATAGTTGCACGTCCGGCGTATCGCGCGTGAGCCCGGCGCCGACCGCGATGTTGATGGTGCGCTTGTCGTTGAGCCGGTACGACAAGCCCATCAACAACGTGCCCAGCTGCGTCCGCACCGAGCCCGGCACCGGCACGCCGTTCTGCCGCGTGCGCGCGATCGAGCTGTGGTCGTAGCCAAAGCTGATCAGCGCCTTGTCGTTCAAGGCCAGGCCCATGCCGAAATTAAAGCCCACCACATCGCCCGGCGCGACCGTGCCCAGCGGCTCCCACTCGCCGTTCAACACCTTGCGGTTGACGTTGCTGCGCTTGAAGTTGTACAGGTAGCTGACGCCGCCGAACAGGATGGCCGGGTCGCTGGCATACAGCCACGTCAGGCTGGGCTGCACGGCATAGAAGCCTGAGCCGGTGGGCAATTCCAGCGGCAAGCCGGTGCCGGTGGCGTCCGGTCCCACGCAGCGCTTGCTGCAATCGGTGACGACCTTGAACGGATCGGTGCCGGTGCGCGACTTGACGCGCAAGCCGGCCACGTAATACGGCCGGTCCGGCGCGCCCTGGTTGAGCTGGTAGCGCAGCGCCAGCTCGGCATCGCCCACGCCCTTGCCGCTGGTTTCAAACACCTTGTCGACACCGGTGCCGGTGAACAGCTCGCGGCTGACGGTGGAATCGGTGCGGTACACATAGGGCAGCTTCAACTCCACTTCGGCGCGATTACTGAGGCCGTAGCGCAGCGAGACGGCGCCGGTCAGCGTGTTGCGCTTGATCTCGCGCACGTCCACCAGCCCGATCAGCAAAGCCGGGATGATGGTGTAACCGACCAGCACCACGCGGTTGCTCGACGAATAGCCGAACTGCGCCGACGGCTCCAGCACCAGCTTGCCGCGTGGCGTCAGCACGCCCGGCTGTTCGAACAAGGGCGCCACGGCCGGCGGCGCGGTATCGCCCTGCTGTTGCTGAGCCTGCGCCTGCACCGCCGCGCACACCATCCACACCAGCGCGCTGGTTTGCCATCTCACACTACGCATCGCCACCCTCCGTCGTTATGTTCATTTCGGCCCCACCGCAGCGCTCAGGGCATCGCGCAACATGCTTTCAAAATTGACCGCCTTGAGCAGCGCCAGATTGCTGACCGTGGTGCTGATCGTGGTCTGGCTGCGGATGGCCTGGTCGTTGATGCTGTTCTGTATCAGCAAGGAACCCAATGCCGGCGCGGCCTGCATGGCGTCGGCCACATTGCCCGCACCGTTCTGCACCACCACCGCGGCCAGCGCATCGCTGGCCATGCGGGCTTCTTCAGCGCTCAACTTTGTCACATCGGCGATCGCAAAACGACTGTTTGCTACAACACTGCCATTGATCGAAACCAAACGTTCGACACCTAGCGAGACCATGAGTCCGCTGCCCAGTTCGTAACCGCCGCGCGCCTGCTCCAGCGTGGCGTCATCGACGGCCAGCCAGCCGTCGGTCGGGTCCGGCAAATCGCCGGCGTGCGCCGCCGCCCCGCAGGCCAGCAGCACGGTCAACATCGCTTTGCGCATACGCGCCTCCGTTCAGTAATTGCCGCTGCCGTTCTTGGGCAGCGTAATGTCGGTCAGCGAGCCGCGATTGATGCCCTGCTCCAGCGGCGCGCGCGGCGCAACGCGCCAGTCCGCCGCCAGGTTGAAGTGCGGCTGCCCGCGCCAGTTATGGATCAGGAACAGCAACTGGTCCTGCCACACCGCCTCGAAGTCCGCGCGCCGCATCGCCCGCGTGCCGCCGGCCGGATCGCCCAGCAGCACGCGGCCGTCGTCCACGCCCTTGATGACGACGAAATGTTCATAACCGTTTTCGCGGATGCGTACGATGGCCGGAAAGCGCGCCTCGGCCAGCTTGTGCAAGGGCTGCTGATAGCCGTCGGCGATGAAGCCCAGCCCGGCCAGATAACGCTTCATGTCCAGCAGCGAAAAGCCTTCGCGCTGGATTTTCTGCTGGTCGCCCTGCGCGTACATGGCATCGAACACCTGCCGCTCGCTGACGGGCGTGTCGTAGTGATAGCTGAGCAGCGTCGCCACCGCCGCCGAGCCGCAACTGAAATCGAACTGCTGGCGCACCGTGGAACGGAAGCGCGCCTCCTTCAGGCTGGTGACATGCAGCGCGTAGCTGCTGCCGGCCGCGCCGGGCAAGTCCACCGCGCCCGCCTGGCCGCACGCAATGGCGGCCAGCACTGCAAAGGCATAGGTCTTCATCGCATCTGGATGTTGATGATAGTGGCGTTCTGGATCAGCACATTGGCGCCGGAGTTCTGTATCGCCACCGGCAAACCGGCGGCATTGCTGAACGAGCCGCTGCTGATCGAGTTGGCGCCGGTGTACACATTGACAGCGGAGTTGCCGCTGACCGCACCGCTCAACTGCATATCGTTGTTGACCGCATCGGCGCCCGCGCGCTTGCCGGCCAGCTTGGCGGCCGGTAGCGCGCTGTTCTCGAACCCGGCCGGATCGGCGGTGACAATGACGATGGCGCCGGGCAGCAGCGCCGGCCGGGATAGCGCCGGCGGCGGCAACAGCGGCTCGATCGACGGCGCCGCCAGCGCATTGCCGCCCAGCGCCAGCGCCGCAAACAAACTGAAAACTGGTGTATGCATACCGTACTCCCTGTAGATGGCGGGATGCGCCCTGCCGCGCGCATCCCGCGCCTGCGCTACTTGCCGACCGCCAGATTGGCCTGGACGTTGACACTCTGCTGCACCAGCGAGGCGATGCCGCTGTTCTGCGCCGTCACCATGATGCCGGCGGCCGACTGGCCGACATTGCTCATGGTGTTGGACATATTGAACGTGCCCGCCGTCACGGACACATCGCCACCAGCGCCACCCGTACCGCCGGCTGCTGCACCGCCGGTCGCCGCACCGCCGGTGATGGTGCCACCGCTGCCGCCCGTGCCGCCGGTGTTGCCGCCACCGCCAGCACCGCCTGCGCCGCCCGCACCGCCGGTCGAACTGCCGTTGGTGGGATTGCCGTTGCTGGCCGTGCCGCCGCTGGCCGCACCACCCGTCGCGCCTGCGCCGGCCGTATTGCTGGCCGCCCCGCTGCTGCCGCCATTGCCGCCGGTCGCATTGCCGGTGTT
>NZ_WHUG01000007.1 GCF_009380215.1 Rugamonas aquatica | reverse complement strand
GCGCTGCGCGCCGTCGCCGCCTGGGTGGCCGCCTGCGTGCTGGCGGCGTTGACCGCGCCCAGGGAGGCCGATGACTGCTGGCGCGCAGCCGCTGCGCTGGCTGCGGCATCGGCCGCCTGCCGGGCGGCCTGCGCATCGCCTTGCGCCGTAGTGCTCGGATTGACTTGCGCCGTATTGCCGGTATCGGTCGGTTGTGCCTGCGTATCGCTGGCTTGCCGGACGGCGGTCTGCTGTGCCGTGTTCGCCTGTTGCGCGGCGTTCGCTTGCTGCGTGGCGTTGGCGGCCTCGGCGTTTTGCTGGGCGATCACCTCGGCGGTCGATGCCTGGAGGGGATTGACGATGGGCGAGGGCGGGGCCAGGGATTGCGTATCGGGCCGCTGCTCCTGGCCCGCGCGCTGGGCGGCCAGGCGGTCCGCCGGCGTTTCCTGGAAAGGATTTTGCGCCAGCTGATCGAGCGCGGTGCGCGCCACGTCCAGCCTGGCGTTTTCGGCGATATCGGCCGGCGTCAGCCCCGGCTGCTGCCGGGCCGTCAGCGCCGCCGCCGCGCTGGTGCCGGCGGCGCTCAGCTGTTCGGCAAAGCGCGTCGCCAGCTCGCTGAAGGTGTTGAGCGTGTTTTGCAGCGTGTCCGTCGTGGCTTGCTGGTTGCTGCGGAAGGCGGTCCGCAGCACCTCGTTATCCAGCGACAAACCTCCGGTCGCATCCGACAGCAACGGCGGCTGCAGGGTGACGCCGATCTGCGCCAGGTTCTGCGCCGCCGACTGCTGCTGGCTTGCATTGCTGGCCTGGGTCTGCTGTTGCAGGCTCTGCACCAGGTTGTTCAGCAGAGACGGTCCTTGCGGTTCAGCTTGGTTGAAATCGACCGCAGGCAACAGGTTGAACGCATTCACGACATTCTGTGTGGTGTCATTCAAGGTCGCGGCCTGCTCGGCGGTTTGCTGCGCCGTGGCGCCGTTGGCGACGGCCGTTTGCAGCTGGGTAAGTTGTTGCTGCGATTGCGATACCGTCAGCAGGAAGTTCGCCACCGGCGACAACTCGATCGACACCGAAGCCGGCGCCGGCGCGTCGGTGGCGGAGTCGGCGGCGGTGACCAGGTCGGCGCGCACGGGGGCGACGGCGGCGCTTTCAGCCACCGGCGAGATATTGGCCGGCGTGGTCAGCGCTGCGGATGAGATGGGAAACATGCCGCTCTCCTGGATCGTCTTATATCGTTCCCAGCATCCTCCTGTCAGGCGCCGCCGTCCGTGTGCCAGTTCACATAGCGGGCTGATTACTGCAATGGAGCGCCCAGCTTGCCTCTCTGTTAGCTTGCGCACGGTTAAGCGCCGGCGATCAGCCTATCGTGTCCCTGGCAGTTCCAACATTCACACGAAAAAGGAAAGCATCATGGAAAACAGCATCGACAGCAAAATCAATTCCGCCCGCGACGGCGTCACCCAGATCGGCAACAACCTGCGCGCCGACGCGCATGCCGCCATCGACAAGGTCGCCGACAAGGTGCCACCGACCACCGACCGCCTGGCCAACAGCGCCCATAACGGTGTCGACAAGGTCGCCGACGGCGTCAACAAAGTGGCCGACACCGTGGAAAGCACGTCCGACCGCCTGATCGCGCGGGGCAAGCAGGTATCGGCCAGCTGCAAGGCGCTGACCGAGTCGGGCCGCAGCCATGTGCGCGCCAGCCCGGCCATCTCCGTACTGCTGGCCGCCGCCGCAGGTTACGGCATTTCCAAACTGCTGAGCTCACGCAGCGCCAAGTAACACCGGGCCGGCGCCGGCCGGCTCTATCCCGGGTCTCTGCCTTTTGGCCGGACTGTAAATTATTCAACAATGGCGTGCATAGTGATATGCTCGCCATTACGCAGTTTACGCCCCGCCTAAGAACAGAATCAGGATAAGCTGAGCATGGACGTCTACGCCCCTCAAGTATGGCTTCCGCACGAGCGCCCCACGTTGCCGGGATCGCCGTCCACACCCTTGCACACGGCCGAGCGCCGGCTGGCCTTTCTGGTCGTCGGCTTCATCGTCGCCGTCACCGGCGGCCTGGGAAACGCGCTGGTGTCGGTCAACCTGCCTTACCTTCAAGGCTCGCTCGGCGTCTACTCGGCGGAGATCCAGTGGCTGCCGGCCGCCTATGTGATGGCCAATGTGTCGATGAACCTGTTGCTGGTGAAGTTCCGCCAGCAGTACGGCCTGCGCCTGTTCACGGAACTGTTCCTGGTGCTGTATGCGCTGGCCACCGTGGCCCACCTGTTCGTGCACGGCCTGGCCTCGGCCATCGCGGTGCGCGCCGCGCACGGCATGAGCGGCGCCGCGCTGACCACGCTCGGGCTGTACTACACGCTGCAGGCTTTCCCGGCGCAGCACCGGCTCAAGGCCGTGGTGTTCGGCATCGGCTTCTCGCAACTGGCGCTGCCGATGGCGCGCATGTTCTCGTCGGAGTTGATGGAGTTCGGCGAATGGCGCGGCCTGTACTTCTTCGAACTGGGACTGGCGCTGCTGTCGCTGGCCTGCGTGCTGGCGCTCAAGCTGCCGCCGGGCGACCGCGTCAAGGCCTTCGAGAAAATGGACTTCCTCACCTTCGGCCTGTTCGCGCCCGGCGTGGCGCTGCTATCGGCCGTGCTGGCGCTAGGCCGCACTGTGTGGTGGTTCGAATCGCGCTGGCTGGGACTGTGCCTGGCCGGCGCCATCGTGCTGATCGCCGCCGCGCTGCTGGTCGAGCATAACCGCGCGCGCCCGCTGCTCAACACGCGCTGGCTCACCAACGGCAATATCGCGCGGCTGGCCATGTCGGTGCTGCTGATCCGCGTGGTGCAGTCGGAGGCCAACGGCACCGTGGGCTTCCTGCAGGCGCTGGGCCTGAACAACGACCAGATGCAGATGTTGTGGATCATCGTCATGATCGGCACCGTGGCCGGGCTGGTGGCCAGCGCGCTGACCATCACGCCGGCGCGCATACCGTTGCAGCTGATGTTCTCGCTGGCGGTGATGGCGGCCGGCGCCTACATGGATTCCGACGCCACCAACCTGACCCGGCCGGCCGACCTGTATGTGAGCCAGTTCCTGCTGGCGTTCGGCGGCGCCTTCTTTATCGGGCCGACGTTTGTATCGGGCTTCGGCGCGGTGATCGCGGCGCCGAATAACCTGGTCAGCTTCTCGGTCATGTTCAGCATCACGCAGACGCTGGGCAGCCTGCTGGGCTCCGCGCTGGTCGGCACCTTCCAGGTGGTGCGCGAGAAGTTCCACTCCAGCATACTGGTCGAGCATCTGACCTTGCTCGATCCGATGGTGGCGGCGCGCATCCAGAGCGGCGGCGCCACGGTCGGCGCGGCGCTGTCCGATCCCGCCGCCCGCAGCGCGACCGGCGTGGCGGCGCTGGGCGCGGCCGCCACGCGCGAGGCCAATATCCTCGCCTACAACGATGTCTTCCTGATGATTACCCTGGTGGCGCTGCTGACACTGGCCTGGCTGCTGGGCCGCCATCTGTGGTCGGTGTGCGTCGTCTGCCAGGCCAAGCCTGCGCACAACGCGCAGACCGGCATGGCCAACGTCTCTCTCAACAATTCCGGATCGCGCTGACGCATATGGCTGACAATACTCCCGACAATTCCTCCTCTTCCGAAACCCGTGTCGCAGCGGTGGCCGCTGCTGCCGCGGCGGCCGCCGTTGCAGCCGCCGCGCCGGTCGCGCCCGCGCCCGACCGGCGCGCGCAGATCATTTCGGCGATCGCGTTTTCGTTCGTGGCCCTGGTCGGCGTGCTGATCGTGCTGTATGCGTGGCGGCTGCCGCCGTTCAGCAGCGCCATCGTCTCCACCGAGAATGCGCTGGTGCGCGGCCAAGTCACGCTGATCGGCACCCAGTTGCCCGGCTACGTCACCGACGTGCGGGTGCAGGACTTCCAGCAGGTGAAGCAGGGTGATTTGCTGGTGCAGATCGACGACCGCATCTACCAGCAGCGCTACGAGCAGGCGGAGGCCCAGCTGGCCGCGCAAAAAGCGGCGCTGGCCAACTGGGAGCAGGCGCACCGTACGGCGGAAGCCGGCGTGGCGCTGAACCAGGCCACGCTGGCCAACGCGGAAGCGCAGGCCGCCAAGTCGGTGGCCGATTTGAGCCGCGTGAATTCGCTGGCGGCCGACGGTTCGCTGTCGCTGCGCGAGCAGGATTCGTCCAAGGCGGCCAAGGCGCAGACGGCGGCGGCGGTGTCGCAGGCGCGCGCCAGCCTGGAGATCGCCCGCCAGCAGGTGCAGTCGGTGGTGGTGAACAAGTTGTCGCTGGCGGCGGCCGTGGCGAATGCGACGGCGGCGCTGAAGGCGGCCAGGGTGGACCTCGACAATACGCGCATCACCGCGCCGGAAGACGGCCAGCTGGGCCAGGTCACGGTGCGCAAGGGCGCGTATGTCAACACCGGCGCGCAGCTGATGGGGCTTGTGCCGCGCCAGCTGTGGGTGATCGCCAACCTGAAGGAGACGCAGATGAACGGCGTGCAGGTCGGGCAGAGCGCCACCTTCAAGGTCGATGCGCTGGATGGCGCGCAGCTGACCGGCCAGGTGGAGCGGATTTCGCCGGCCACCGGTTCGGAGTTCAGCGTGCTGCCGGCCGATAACGCGACCGGCAATTATGTGAAGATCGCGCAGCGCATTCCGGTGCGCATCCGCATCGACGCGGGGCAGGCCAAGGCGCATCGCCTGGCGCCGGGGATGTCGGTGGTGGTCAGCATCGATACGTCGGCGGTGCTGAACGATTCGAGCGCCGCGCCGGCCAAGACCGCCGGAGCCAAGCCATGAAACTGGGCGTGAGACCGGCGGGAGTGGCGGCGATGGCGGCGCCGGCGGCTGCGGCGCTGGTGCTGGCGCTGGCCGGCTGCGCGGCCAAGGCGCCGCCTGCGCCCGCATCGTCCTTGCAGACGCCCGCCGCCTGGCGCACCGCCGCTGAAACGGAGCAGGGCGCCGTCGTGCAGGCGCAATGGTGGCAAGCCTTTGGCGACCCGGCGCTGAGCGCGCTGGTGACCGCCGCGCTGGAACACAACGGCGACCTGCGCATCGCCCGCGCCCGCGTGGCGCAGTACCGCGCATTGGTCGGCGTGGCAGCCGCCGGGCAGAAGGCCAACGTCTTCGTCGACACCGCGCCAACCCGCACGCGCCAGCTGGCCTACAACGGCGTGCCTTACGTGACCAACGTCTACCAGGCCGAGTTCCAGGCCAGTTATGAAGTCGATGTGTGGGGCCGCCTGGCCGCGCTCACCGATGCCGCCACCGCCACCTATCAGGCGGAGCAGGCCAACGCCGACGCGGCCGCGCTGTCGATCGCCGCCACCGTGGCTTCGGGCTATTTGAACTTGCGCGGTCTGGACGCCCAGCTGGCGTTGACCGAAGCGACGCTGAAGCTGCGCGAGGAATCGCGTGACCTGGCCAAGCGCCAGTTCGATGTCGGCTACAGCTCGCGGCTGGAGTGGCTGCAGGCGCAGGCTGAATATCAAACCACGGCGGAGCAGGTGCCGCAGCTGAAGCGCTCCATCTTCGAGCAGGAGAATGCGCTGTCCATCCTCACCGGCGGCAATCCCGGTCCGGTCGCACGCGGCCTGGAACTGGTGCAGCTGCAAGCGCCGCCCGTACCTGCGGGCCTGCCGTCGGAATTGCTGCGTCGCCGTCCCGACATCGCCCGCGCCGAATTCAACCTGATCGCCGTCAACGCCAACCTGGCCGCCACGCGCGACCAGTTGCTGCCATCGTTCAAACTGACGATGGTGGGCGGTGTGCAGAACCTGAAGTGGCACGATTTCGTCAACGCGCCGACTGCGTTGTGGCGGCTGACCGGCGCTGTCGTCGCGCCGGTGTTCGAGGGCGACCGCGTGCAGCAGCAGACCGACGCCGTCGCCGCGCAGCGCGATCAAACCGTTTATGCGTATGAGAATGCGGTGCGTACGGCGTTCGCGGAAACCGACAACAGCCTGGGGGCGCTGGCGCGCCTGAAGGAACAGGCGGTGCAGAACGACGCGCGCCGCGCCACGGCGGCCGAAACGCTGCGCATCGCGCACAACCGCTATCGCAATGGCTACGCTTCGTATCTGGAGGAGCTGGATGCCCAGCGCACGCTGTACAACGCCGACGTGGGACGTTTGCAACTGAAGACGCGTACGCTGGTGGCATCGGTGGACTTGTACCGCGCGATGGGCGGCGGCTGGACCGCGTCGCCGGACCCTCGTCGTTCCCGCGAAGGCGGGAATCCATAGGCCGCGTGCTCATCGCCGCAGCATGGATTCCCGCCTACGCGGGAATGACGGTTATTTTACCGGGATGCACAGCTCCGATTCGAACACGCCGGTGGCCGGGTCCATCGCGTAGTCGGCCGGATAGCGTTCGAAGCAGGCGCCCGCGTCGGCCTTGCCTTCGGCGTGCAACTGACCGAAGAACTCGCCCCAGGCTTGCGGCACCTGGTCGCCGGTGCCCTTGAACCTGGCCACCGCGTAGCGGCCGGCCGGTATCGTCGCTTCCTTCGCCGGTTCCTGGATCGGATACTCGGCCGAGACTTCGACGCACGCATCGTAACGGCACTGCTCCGGCGGCGTGGTGCTTGGGTCGTCCTGCGCCACGCCGTAGGTGACTTTGTTCACCAGGCCGAAGGCTTTCTGCCACGGCGTGAACACTTCCTTCCAGAACTCGCCGATCGGCGCACCGAACGGACCCTTGTAGCGCAGGTAGGCTACGCGTACTGCGGGCAATTCCTTGACTTCATATTCCATATCGATCTCCTTGAGTTGATGTTAGTGGCCGCCGCCGGCGACTTTGCGCAGCGGTGGGGCGGTTTCTTCAGGCGCCGGCGCCGGTTGGCGACGCAGCATGCCCATCAGGCGTTTCAGCAGATGTTCCAGATCGTCGATGTAGGTGAACACGGCCGGTATCACCAGCAGGCTCAATAACGTCGACGTAATCAGGCCACCGATCACCGTGATCGCCATCGGCGAACGGAAGCTCGGATCGGCGCCCCAGCCCAGCGCCAGCGGCATCATGCCGGCGCCCATGGCGATGGTGGTCATCAGAATCGGACGGCTGCGCTTATGGCAGGCATCGACCAACGCTTCGAAACGGCTCATGCCTTCCTGACGCGCCAGAATAGCATAATCAACCAACAAGATTGAGTTTTTCGTAACGATCCCCATCAGCATAATCAGGCCGATCATCGACGGCATCGACAGCGCGCGGCCGGTGACCAGCAGCGCGACGAAGGCACCGCCGATCGACAGCGGCAGGGCGAACAAAATCGTCACCGGCTGCATGAAGTCCTTGAACAGCAACACCAGCACGCAGTAGATGCAGACCACGCCGATCAGCATGGCGAGACCGAAGCTGGCGAACAGCGACGCCATCTCCTGGGTGTCGCCCAGTTCCGCGATCTTCACCGACGGCGGCAGGTTCTTCATGGTCGGCAGCGCGCGCGCTTCCTCGTTCACTTCGCCCAGCGAGCGTTTGCCCAGCTCCACTTCCAGCGTCACGTTGCGGCTGCGATTCAGGCGATTGATCTGCGCCGGGCCGCTGTCCATCGTGATGGTGGCGACGGTGGCCAGCAGCACCGGACCGTTCTTGCCCGGCACCGTCAGGCGGCCGATGGCGTCCAGGTCGGCGCGCACGGCGTCCGGCAGCTTGACGCGGATCGGCACCTGGCGTTCCGGCAGGTTCATCTTGGTCAGGTCGGTGTCGTAGTCGCCGGCGGTGGCAACGCGCACGGTCTGGCCGATGGAGGCCGCGGTCACGCCCAGATCGGCGGCCTTGGCGAAGTCCGGCGTGACGATGATCTCCGGACGCACCAGCGAGGCGCTGGAGCGCACGTTGCCGACGCCTTTGAGCGTGCGCATTTCGCGCTCCACTTTTTGGGCGGTTTCCTTCAGCGCCACCGGATCTTCACTGCGCAGCACCAGCTGCATCTTGACGCCGTTGTCCGGCGGGCCCACCTTGAAGCGGGCGCCGGGAATGGCGTTCAACTTGGTGCGGATCTCCGCTTCCAGGTCGGGCATCGATTCCTTGCGGTCGTTGCGGTGCACGGTGGTCAGCGTCAGCACGGCGTTGCGGGCTTCGGCTGCGGTGCCGGGCGCGAAGGCGTCGCCGCTGGAGCCGCCGCCGATGGAGCTGAATACGGCCTTGATGCCTTTGACTTCCATCGCGGCCCTGCGGGCGCGTTCGGCGATCACGCGGGTCTCCGCCAGCGTGGAGCCGGGCGGCAGTTCCAGGTTGATCTGAGTCTGCGAACGGTCGGCGGCCGGCACGAAGCCGGTCGGCAGCAGGCCCACCAGCATGATCGAGCCGACGAAGAAGGCCAGCGAGGCGATCGCCGTCACCAGGCGGTGCTTCAGGCACCAGCGCATCACGCTGATGTAGCGCGTCATCAGCCAGCCGTCTTTTTCCTCGCCGTGCATGATGGGCTTGAGGATGTAGGCGGCCATCATCGGCGTCAGCAGACGCGCCACCACCAGCGATGCCAGCACCGCCACCACGGCGGTCCAGCCGAACTGCTTGAAGAACAGGCCAGGCACGCCGCCCATGAAGGCGGTCGGCAGGAACACGGCGACCAGCGCGAAGGTGGTGGCGATCACCGCCATGCCGATTTCGTCGGCCGCTTCCATCGCCGCTTCCATCGGGGTTTTACCCATGCGCAGGTGGCGCGCGATGTTTTCGATTTCAACGATGGCGTCGTCCACCAGCACGCCCACCACCAGCGCCATCGACAGCAGCGTGACCATGTTGAGCGTGTAGCCGAACAAATACAGGCCGAGGAAGGCCGGCATCACCGACAGCGGCAGCGCGGCCGCGGCCACCAGCGTGGCGCGCCAGTCGCGCAGGAACCACCACACCACCAGCACCGCCAGGATGGCGCCTTCGTACAGCAGCTCCATCGAGCCGTTGAAGTTCTCTTCGACCGGGAAGGCGTTGTCGATCACCTGTTTCAGTTCGACGCGCGGGTTGTTCTTGGCCAGTTCTTCGATGGCGGCGCGGGCGCCCTTGGCCACGTCCGTTTCGCTGGCGCCCTTGGTGCGGAAGATTTCAAAGCCGATCACCGGCACGCCGTCCTGCAGCGCGATGGCGCGCGGCTCGGAGACGGTGTCGGTGATGGTGGCCACCTGGTCGAGGCGCACGCGGCGGCCGTCGGTCAGCGGCAGTTCGATGGCCGACAGTTCGGCCGCGCTCTGCACGGTGGCGATGGTGCGCACCGATTGTTCGGCGCCGCTGACATCGCCGCGTCCACCCGGCGCTTCCTTCTGCACCAGGCGCAGTTGACGCGACACGTCCAGCGCGGACACGCGCAGGGCGGCCATGCGGGCGTCGTCCAGCTCCACGCGGATCTCGCGCTTCACGCCGCCGACGCGCTTGATCGCGCCCACGCCGGGCACCGCCAGCAGGCGCTTGGAGACGGCGTTGTCGACGAACCAGCTCAGTTCCTGGGTGTCCATCTTTTCGCCGGGCGCCTTGGAGGCGGCCGCGGTGAAGGTCATCACCACGCGGCCGGCGGTGGCGGCCTTGGTCACGGTCGGGTCGCGCAGCTCGGCCGGCATGTCGGCCTTGACGCGGGCGACGGCGTCGCGCACTTCGTTGACGGCGTCGGAGATCTGCTTCTCAAGGATGAACTCCACCACCGTGGTGGACACGCCGTCCAGCACCGTGGTCGAGATGTTCTTCACGCCTTGCAGCGTGGCGACCGAGTCCTCGATCTTGCGCGCCACTTCGGTTTCCAGCTGGGCCGGCGCGCTGCCGTCCAGCGTGGCGGTGATGGTGACGATAGGCAGTTCGATGTCCGGGAAGTCCTGCACCGGATTGGCCTTGAAGGCCAGCAGCCCGGCCAGCGTCAGCAGCGCGAACAGCATGATCGCCGGGATCGGATTCTTGATCGATAGGGAGGAAAAATTCATGGCGTGTCCTTACTTCGCGGCCAGCTTGGCGGCCGGCGCGGTGTCGGCGACATTGCTGACCAAATCGCCGTCGTTGAGGAAGCCGGCGCCGCGCACCACGACCTGCGTGTCGGCGGTCAGGCCGCCCAGCACTTCGATGCGGTCGCCCAGGCGGCGGCCCGGCTGCACCTTGATCTGGCTGACGTGCTGGTTGGCGTTCAGGCGGAACACGAAGCTGAAGCCGTCGCGCACGACGATGGCTTGCTGCGGCACGGTCATCGCGTCGGAGGTGCCCAGTTCGAACTGGCCGCTGGCGAACATGCCGGCCTTGAACGGCGCGTCCTTGCTGCCGGCGTCCTCCGGCAGGTCGACGTAGACCAGCGCGGAGCGGGTCTGCGTGTCGACGGTCGGAGCGATCATGCGCACCTTGCCCTTCACTTCACTGCCGTTGGCGGCCTTGACGACGGCGCCGGTGCCGACCTTCAGGTTGCGCAGGTCGGCGGCCACCACTTCGGCGCGCCATTCCAGGCGGCCCTGGCGGATCATGCGGAACAGTTCCGTGCCGGAGCCGATCACCGCGCCGACGGTGGCGCCGCGCGACGAGATGATGCCGCTGTCCGGCGCCACCACCTTGGTGTATTTCAGGCGCAGTTGCTGGCTCGCCAGCGCGGCCTTGGCCGAGGCGATGCGGGCGTTGGCGGTTTGTTCGGCCGTGGCGTATTGGCTCAGCTGCTGCGCGCTCAGCGCGCCGGAGTTTTGCAGCGTGCGGGCGCGGGCGGCGTTGGCGACGGCGTCGGCGGCGTTGGCTTCAGCCTCCAGCAGCGCGGCTTTGGATTGGGCCAGGTCGGCTTCCACGGTTTCGGCGGAGAACACGGCCAGCACATCGCCGGCCTTGACCACGTCGCCGACGTTGACGCGCACTTCCGCCAGGCGCAGGCCGGTGGACTGGCTGCTGACGCTGGCCTCCTGCCAGGCGGCGACGTTGCCGTTGGCGGCCAGCTTGATCGGCAGACGCGCGGCGGACGGTTTGGTGGTGGTGACGGTCAGCGCCGGCTTCGGGGCTTCCGCTTTCTTGTCGTCGGCCGCTTGCGTGGACGACGGGTAGAGCGCCAGGCCGGCGCCGCCGATGACGAAGACGGCCAGCAATGCGCAGGCGACAGGTTTCAGATGGGTTTTCAGGTTTTTCATAAGGGCTCTTGTTTTTAGTTGGCGCTGACGACAGCAGGGGCGCCGTCGGCCGGGGCGGTCCAGCCGCCGCCGGCGGCGCGGTACAGCGCTACCCAGGCGGCGCTGCGGTCGCGTTGCAGGTTGATGACGGTTTGTTCGGCGGCCAGGCGCGTGCGGCGGGCGTCCTCCAGTTCGAACAGGCTGGCCAGCCCGTTCTTGTAGCGGTCTTCGGTGGCGGTGAAGTTGACGCGGTAGCCGTCCAGCGCGGCCTGGGCGTCGCTGGTGCGCTGGCCGGTGGCGTCCAGGTTGACCAGCGCCTGTTCCACTTCGCTCACGGCCTGGCGCACGGCGGCGCGGTAGCTGGAGACGGCGGCGTCGTAACGGGCGCTGGCCGCGTCGACGTTGGCGCGGCGCTTGCCGGCATCGAACAGCGGCAGCGTCACCGCGACCGGGCCGATGGTCCAAGTGTCGGTGCCGGTGTTGACGCCGCCGGCGCGGAAGTTGCCGTAGCCGACGGAACCGGACAAGGACAGGCGCGGATAGCGCTGCGCCTGGGCGTTGCCGACATCGGCGCTGGCGGCCGTCACTTCGCGTTCGGCGGTGAAGACGTCGGGACGCTGGCTCAGCGTGCGCGCCGGCAGTTCGGCGATGGCGATCGATGGCGCGCTGGCGGCTGCGCCGGCGGCCAGCGACGCGCCGTCGGCGAGCTTGCGGCGCAGTTCAGGTTCTGCGATGGCGGTCAGCGCCACCAGTGATTTGACGTTGATGTCGCAGGCCGCGCGCTGCGCGAGGTAGCGGTTGTTGCCGTCGGCCGCGCTGGCGCGGGCCAGCGCCAGGCTGGCTGTCGACTGGAAGCCGGCCTTGGTGCTCAGTTCCGTCAGGCGAGCGGTGTCGGTGCGCGATGCTGCGTCCTGCCCGGCCACGGCCAGCAGCTGTTCGCAGGCGCGCAGGCCGTAGTATTGGTTGGCCACTTCGGCCGCCACCGAGACGCGGGCGTCGTGCCAGCCGGCGTGGGCGCTGTCGAGGCGCGCCTGGGCGGCGTCGCGCGCGGCGCGGTTGGCGCCGAACAGGTCGATCTCCCACGACGCCTGCAGGGCCGCCTGCGAGGTGGTCCCCATCGGCATCGTCGATTGCTGGTTGCTGCGGCTGGCGCTGACCGATGCGTCCAGCGACGGCGCCAGCGCGGCGCCTGCGGCCACGCGTTCGGCGCGCGATTGCGCGATGCGCGAACCGGCGGTGGCGATGGTCGGGCTGACCGCTTGCGCAGACTCGATCAGCTGCACCAGCAAGGCGTCTGCCTGGCGGCTCCACCAGCTGGCCAGGTCGGCCTGGCTGCCGTTGTGCGGTAACTGCGTCGGCAGCGGTGCTTGCCACTGCTGCGGCGCCAGCGCGGCCACGTGCGGCGCGGGCGCCTGCGTGGCGCAGGCGCTCAGCGACGCGGCGACGGCCAGTGCCGCCGCGCGTAGGATTATCTTCATGCTTTCCCTCGTTGAATTTTGGATTTCTCGGCCAGTATCATGGCTTCGGCATAGCCGACCAGGTGCTGCGCCCAGATGTCGATCGCCTCCGGCGTGGCCAGCAGATGCGGCGTGATCGCGGTGATGATGTCGCGTCCCACCATGATCTGCACGGCCATGCCGGCGATGGCGTAAGTCAGCCGGTGTACATCGTCGGTGGGCTTTTCAAGGCCCAGGTGACGGCTCAATACCTCGGCCATCGCCAGATGTTCCGGCTTGATGTTGTTGTTGATTTCCTGCTCCCACAGGCCGGTGGGTTCCAGCATTTCCCGGTAAAACAGACGCACCATCAATTGCGCATCTTCGCCCGCCATCAGCGGCGCCAGCATCTGCCGGTAGAAGCCATCCAGCGACTCCCGCAGCGTGAAATGCGGCTGGGCGAACATCTCGATATGCTCCGGCTCCGGTTGGCACATGAAGCTGAAGCAGGCCTGGTACAAGCCGGCCTTGTCGCCGAAGTAGTAGCTGATCGCGGCGACGTTGGCGTTGGCCGCCTGGGCGATTTCGCGGGTCGAGGTTTTGGAAAAGCCCTGCGCGGCAAACAAACGCATGGCGGCGTGCAGCAGCCGTTCGCGTGATTGTTCGCCGTCCGAACGTGGCTTGCGGCCGTCGTCGGCGGGCTGGCTGGTATCGATGGAAGTAGGTTTAGCGTTCATGGGCGGCATTACATCACATAATTTAAACAAATGATATAACTAAATCGATTGTTTAATTTATTTGTGAAGCAATGCATTCCAGCCGCTTACAGCCGCTTACAACCGATACATGGCAGTCGTTTGAGGCAGGACAATATTGTTATATAACGTAAATATATTTTTCGACCGGAGCTCCGCCATGAAGCTTTTCCGCTGGATCGCCATGGTGGCCGTGGCCGCAAGCGCTGCCGCCACCGCCGCCGCCACCGAGCCGTTGACGCCGGAACAGGCCGCCGCCCATGTCCTCAACCGCATCGCCTACGGGCCCAAGCCGGGCGATGTCGAACGGGTGACGCAGATGGGCGTGCAGCGCTATATCGAGTCCCAGCTCAACGCCGGCGCGCCGCTGCCGCCCGCGTTGAGCGCGCGCCTGGCCGGCCTCGATGCGGCGCAGGAGCCGGCCGGCGTGGTGCTGCGGCGCTTCCTGGAAGTGCGCGGCATGGCGAAGAACGAGTCCGACGGCGACCAGGCCAAACGGCGCGAAGTGATCGCCGCCATCGGCCGGCAGACGGCGGAGGCGCGCATCGTCCGCGCCATCGACAGTCCGAACCAGCTGGAAGAGGTGATGGTCGATTTCTGGTTCAATCACTTCAACGTCTACGCCGGCAAGGGCGTGGACCGCGCGCTGATCGCCAGCTACGAGCGCGATGCGATCCGCCCTTACTCGCTGGGGAATTTCCGCGACCTGCTGGGCGCCACCGCGCACCATCCGGCCATGCTGTACTACCTGGACAACTGGGTATCCACCGCCAACGGCTATGTCCCGCGCGGGAAGAAACAGGGCGGCCAGAAGGCCAAGAGCAGCGGCCTGAATGAAAACTATGCGCGCGAGTTGATGGAGCTGCACACCATGGGCGTGGACAGCGGCTACACGCAGAAGGATGTGACGGAACTGGCGCGCATGCTCACCGGCTGGACCTACGACAACCGCGAGCTGGTGGCGCGCAACCGCACCTTCAACTTCGACGCCGCGCGCCACGACCGCGACGACAAGGTCTGGCTGGGCCGCCGCATCAGGGCCGGCGGCCAGGAAGAGGGCGAGTATGCGCTGGACGTGCTGGCGATGCTGCCGGCCACCGCGCATCACCTGAGCTTCCAGCTGGCGCAGTACTTCGTGCAGGACCAGCCGCCGCCTGCGCTGGTGGATCGCATGGCCAAAACCTACATCGACAGCAAGGGCGATATCCGCAGCGTGCTGCGCACGCTGTTCACCAGCGCGGAGTTCATGGCGCCGGAAGCGGTGGGCGCGAAGTTCAAGACGCCTTACCAGTACGTGATCTCCGCCGCGCGCGCCGGCAATGCAGCGGCGCCGGACATCAAGCAGACCTTGGGCGTGCTGACCCGTCTCGGCATGCCGCTGTATGGCTGCCAGACGCCGGACGGCTACAAGAACACGCAGGAGGCCTGGCTCAATCCCGATGCGCTGAGCCGCCGCATCGCCTTCGCCACGCAGATGGCGCCGGAGCTCGACGTGCAGGCCTTGCAGGCGACGCTGGCCGGCTCGATCTCGGCCAAGACGCAGGACGCGGTCGCCGCCAGCCCTGCGCCGCTGCGCGCGGCCATGCTGCTGGGCAGTCCCGATTTCATGCAGCGCTAATCATCCGACGGAGACCACCATGCAACGCAGAGATTTCCTCAACACGCTGGCCGCCGGCGCAGGACTGGTGATACCGCTGGGCCGCCACGCATGGGCGGCGACGTCCGCCGCGCCGAAGGCCGATGCCAACAGCCGCAAGCTGATCGTCATCATGCTGCGCGGCGCGGTGGATGGCTTGAACGTGGTGGCGCCGGTGGGTGACGCCAACTACGCGCGCCTGCGGCCGACCATCGCGCTGGCCAAACCCGGCGACGACAACGGCGCGCTGAACCTGGACGGCTACTTCGGCCTGCACCCGGCGCTGGCGCCGCTGCTGCCCTTGTGGGAGCAGAAGAAGCTGGCCTTCGTCCACGCCAGTGGTTCGCCCGACGCCACGCGCTCGCACTTCGATGCGCAGGACTACATGGAATCGGCCACGCCCGGCGTCAAGAGCACGGCGGACGGCTGGATGAACCGTCTGGTGGCGACGCTGCCCGGCGCCACCACGCCGACGCGCGCGCTGAGCATAGGCCCGACGATGCCGCGCATCCTGTCGGGGCGCGCTGCGGCGGTCAACCTGGCCAACGGCGCGGCCGGCACCAAGGCCAATGTGCTGGACCGGCCGGCGGTGGGCAAGGCCTTCGACCAGCTGTATGCGGACAACCCGCGCTTCGGCGCCGCCTACCAGCAGGGCCAGGACGCGCACAAGGAAGTGATGGACGCGGCGGCCGGCAAGATGAGCGGCGGCGGCATGGGCGGCATGATGTCGGCCGAAATGCAGGCCGCGAACGGCGGCGCACCGCTGCCCAACGGCTTCCCCGACGATGCGGCCCGATTGGCGGGGCTGATGCGCAACGATCCGAATATCCAGCTGGCCTTCGTGGCGCTGGGCGGTTGGGATACGCACGCCAGCCAGGGCGCGGCGCGCGGCCAGCTGGCCAATCGCTTGCAGCCTTTGGGGCAGGGACTGGCGGTGCTGGCGCAGCGACTGGGACCGCTGTTCGAGCAGACCACGATCGTGGTGATGTCGGAGTTCGGCCGCACCGCGCGCGAGAACGGCAACGGCGGCACCGACCATGGACACGGCAATGTGATGTGGGTGCTGGGTGGAGGCGTCAGCGGCGGCAAGGTGCTGGGCGATTGGCGCGGCGTCGGCGATGCGGAGTTGAACGAGGGCCGCGACCTGCCGGTGACGACCGACTTCCGCAACGTGCTGGCCACCATCGCCGAGCGTCATCTGCTGTTGAGCGACAAGCAGCTGGTGCAGGTGTTCCCGTCGCTGCCGCGCGGCGGCAGGCTCGATCTGCTGCGCAGCTGACGCACCAAAAAAAACGCCCGCTACCTTGACGGTGCGGGCTGAATTCCAATGTTCAGCGAACGGTTGGAGGAGACAGTTCCAACTATATGCCACTTTATGTTGCGCTGCAATACCGTAGAACTACGGTGTCTAAGCTTCTACAGTATAAAAAAGTCAAACTTCTATGCTGCACTGCGCTGCGGTAGCGCCAGCGTGAACGTGCTGCCGTGGCCGAAATCGCTGTGGAAGAACAGCGAACCGCCGATCAGGTTGGCCAGGTTCTGGCACAGGTACAGGCCCAGGCCCGCGCCTTCCGCGTGCCGCGTCGAAGTGGAGTCCAGCTGCGAGAAGGCCTGGAACAGCTTGGCCTGGTCTTCCTCGCGGATGCCGGCGCCGCTGTCGGCCACCGAGAACTCGATGGTGTTGTGGCCGTCGCCGGGCCGCTGCGTCAGCGCGACCTTGACCGTGCCGGTCTCGGTGAACTTGATCGCATTGTTGGCCAAGTTGAGCAGAATCTGCGTCAGCGCGCGGCGGTCGGTCTCCAGCACGATGGCGTCGCTGGCCAGCTCCACTTCCAGCCCCAGTCCCTTTTGCAGCGCCAGTGGCCGCAGCGTGTCGACCACGTCGTTGACCAGGTGCTGGCACTGCACCGTCTCCAGCTCCAGCGTGACCTTGCCGGCTTCGATCTTGGCCACGTCGAGGATGTCGTTGATCAGCGAGAGCAGATGGCGCGCGCTGGTGCGGATGGTGTTGAGCTGCTTGTCCTGCTCGGCCGTCAACGGGCCGGGTAGCTTCATCAGCAGCGCGCCGGTGAAGCCGATGATGGCGTTGAGCGGCGTGCGCAGTTCGTGCGACATGTTGGCGATGAAGGCCGATTTCATGCGGCTCGCTTCGGCCAGCTCCAGGTTCTTCAGCGCGATTTCGCGGTTGATGGTTTCCAGCTCGCCGGCGTGATGCGCCAGCCGCATATTCAGCTCGATCACCTGGCGTTCGCGCGCCTGCAGTTCGCTGTTGACCTGCACCGCCTGTTCGTAGGTGGAGATCAGCAGGTCGAGGATCTGCTGGCGCTCGGCGTTGATGAAGTGCTTCTGATCGCCCAGGTAGAGGGCGATGCCGATCTCCATGTTCTGGTTCTTGCGCAGCTTCTGGTTCATCAGCATGTGGCCGATGCGGTTCAGCAGATAGTCTTCGGCGTAGGGCTTGCGGATGAAGTTATCGGCGCCGCATTCGATGCCGCGGATGATGTCCTTCGGGTCCATCAGCGATGTCACGAGGATCACCGGGATTTCGCGCAGCTCCGGATCGGCCTTGATGGCGCGGCACAGCGCGTAGCCGTCCATCTCCGGCATCACGATATCGGACAGCACGAGGTGCGGTTTGCGTTCGCGGATGGCGTCGAGCGCCAGCTGGCCGTTGGCGGCGACGCGGGCGCCGTAGCGCATCGACTGGATCAGGCGGCGCAGGCGTTCGGCCTGGGTAGGGCTGTCCTCGACGATGAGGATTTCTATTTCGTCGGGCTGAATTTCGTAGCTGGTGTCCACGGACCCCCCTCCTGAATGCTGATATTTTCTGTTGTGACTATATCGGATTTAGCCCTTCAGGGGGGACTTTCCTGTCCCTGGAAGCCGCCCGCGCGCCAAGTCAGCACCAGCGTGTCGCGATGGCCGTGCTCTCCCAGCGGCTGGATCGGCGTCGATTCATGGATCACGGTCGCATCGTCGAGCAGCAGCATGGTCCACGGCTCAGTCATCGTGAAGCGCTTGCCGTTCGGGCCATCGGCTTCGAAGATGCGAGTCTCGCCGCCCTTGATCTGCTCGCGGCCGATCAGCAGCACGGCGACGAAATCGACGCCGTCGCGGTGCGCGCCTTCCGGCGTGGGCCGGCCGATGCCGTCGGTGGTGTCGATGCGGAACTGGTGGGCTTCAACATACCATGGATCGCTGTTACGGCGCGCTGCGCTGCATAGCTGGCCGATGCCGCGCACCAGCGCCTGCCACGCCGGCTGCGCCACGGTGGCAGGCTGCATCGGTTCGAACAGGCGGTTCATGCCGCCGTGCAGGGCGTTGTATTCGAGCGGCTGCCAGTGGGCGCGGTGCTCGGTCTGCGTCAGCACGGCGCCATCCTGCACGAAGCAGGAATGGCGGCGGCGCCGATAGCGGCCGCCGTCCTTGAGGTAGTTGTCCAGTTCCAGCTCGTTCCAGCTGGGGACCAGCGCGTCCAGTTCCGCCAGCGTGACGCCGGCCAGCGCCGCCACGTCCTGCGGCGGCATGACCGCGTAGCCGTCCTTGCGCAGCGCTTCGGCCACATGGCGGGGATGGGTGAAGATCGGATTGGAAGTCGTCATCGGCGCTCTCAGTTGGCGGACATCAGGCTGGCGCGCAGCGCGTCGAGCTGCTGCTTCATGCCCACCACTTCATCCAGCGTGCACTTGGTCGCTTGCAGGATGGACGGCGGCAGCTTGGCCGCCTCGTGGCGCAGCGCGTCGCCGTGCGGCGTCAGCGAGATGATGACCTGGCGCTCGTCGCTGGCGGCGCGGGTGCGGGTCAGCAGCTCGGCCTGTTCCATGCGCTTGAGCAGGGGCGTCAGCGTGGCCGAATCGAGGAACAGGCGTTCGCCCACTTCCGACACGGTCAGTTCGTTTTTCTCCCACAGCACCATCATCACCAGGTACTGGGAATAGGTCAGGCCGAGGCCGCGCAGCAGTTTGCGATACAGCTTGCTCATCGCCAGCGACGTCGAATACAGGGCAAAGCACAGCTGG
The DNA here is from genome assembly GCF_009380215.1 of Rugamonas aquatica. Lineage (GTDB taxonomy): Bacteria > Pseudomonadota > Gammaproteobacteria > Burkholderiales > Burkholderiaceae_D > Rugamonas > Rugamonas aquatica_B. The sequence goes on along the minus strand of NZ_WHUG01000007.1, from coordinate 296,180 downwards.
CCGTCCAGTTGCGGCACGGCGGCGGAGGGAGCGGGGGTAATTTTGGTATCCATGTACACAGTATAGGTAGTGCACTATACAATTGCAAGCTAGCCGAGAAAAAATGTTTTGCGGGAAAATTCCCTCGGTTATGATGCTGGTAGAGACCAATATCGGGGAGTAGCGGCAGATGAACATCAAAAAGGCCATCGTGCTCATCGTCGATGAGGCGTCGGACAACCTGATCTTGATGAATGGGCTGCTGCAGGACCAGTACGAGGTCAAGCTGGCCAACAATGGCCGCGCGGCGCTGGCGATCATGCAGCAGGTACCGCGGCCGCATCTGGTGGTGCTGGACACGGGGCTGCCGGAAGTGGACGGCTATGCCGTGTGCCAGCAGCTCAAATCCAGCCCGGACACGGCCGATATCCCTGTCATTTTCCTGCAACAGCAGGCCGACGAGGCACGCGCCTTCCTGGAGGGCGGCGCCGATGTCGTGCTCAAGCCGGTCGCCGGCGAGGTGCTGCGCGCGCGGGTCGACACCCAGCTGCAACTGCGCCATTCGCGCGAACTGCTCAAGCAGCAGCGCAACCTGCTGGAACACGTGGTCGAGGAAGTGACGGCGGAACTGAGCCAGATGCTCGACGCGATGATCTGGGCCCTGGCCTCGCTGGCCGAGACCCGCGAATACGAAACCGCCAACCACCTGCGCCGCGTGCAGCACTACATCGCCGCGCTGGGCCGCCAGCTGCAGTCGCACAATCGCTTCAAGGAAGAGCTGAGCGAGGCGAATATCAAGTCGCTGTTCAAGGCCGCGCCGCTGCACGACATCGGCAAGGTGTCGATCCCGGACGCCATCCTGCTCAAGCCGGACCGCCTGACCGACGAAGAATTCGCCATCATGAAGATGCACACCGTGTACGGCCGCGACGCCATCGCCAACGTCGAACAGCATCTGGGCTACACCAACACCTTCCTGCGCTACGCGCGCGAGATCACGTATTCGCACCAGGAGAAGTACGACGGCTCCGGCTATCCGCAAGGCCTGGTGGGCGATGCGATCCCGATGTCGGCGCGGCTGATGGCGGTGGCCGATGTCTACGATGCGCTCATTTCCAAACGCGTCTACAAGCCGGCCTTCACCCACGAAACGGCGATGGAGATGATACGCCAGGGCAGCGGCGAGCATTTCGATCCGGACGTGGTCGACGCCATGCTCACCATCGAGGAAGAGTTCATGGCCATCGCCGAGCGCTATAGCGATCTTCCGGCGCCCGCCACCACGCCGGATATCGTGGAGTAGGAGGCGCCGACCTATGATGCGATCGCGCGGTTACCTGGCTTTCATCATAGGCATTTGTCTCACTGCCGCGACTTGCTATGCGGTGATTACGACGCAGCGCCAGCAGGCGCAGGCCACCTTCCAGCGCGACGCCGAGAAGGTGGCGCGCGACACCGAGGTGCGGCTGCAAACCTATTTCGACATGCTGCTCGGGATCAAAGGCATGTACGCGCTGGAAGACCGCATCGACCGCCAGCGCTTCCACCGCTTCGTGACGGAGCTCAGGCTGGAGCGGCGCTACCCCGGCTTCCAGGCGATCCAGTTCGTGCGCATGGTGCCCGAGACGGAGCTGGCGGAGTTCGCCGCCGCCGTCAGGCGCGACGCCGCCATCGACGCCGGCGGCTATCCCGACTTCCACGTGCACCCGGCCAGCCGTCGCGACCTGCACTACATCATCGAATACACCGAGCCGCTGAAGGGCAACGAGAACGCCTTCGGCCTGGACCTGGCCGCGCTGCCGCCGCACCTGCGGGCGCTGGAGCTGGGGCGCGACAGCGGCGAGATCGTCGCCACCGAGCGCATCACGCTGGTGCAGGATTCCAGCGGCGAGCCGGGCTTCGTGGCCCGCGCGCCGGTCTACCGCAACGGCCCGCTGTTGCAGACGATAGAGCAGCGGCGGGCGGCGCTGGTCGGCTTTGTCGCCATCGTCTTCCGCGTCAACACGCTGATGCGCGAGGTGGTCGACGCCGCGCTGCTCGATCATCTGCACGTGCGCATCGACGACGGCGGCTACCCCGGCGGCAAGGACCTGCTGCCGTCCAGTGTCGACACGCTGCTCTACGACAGCGCCGGCAAGGTGAGCACCAATCAGCCGCGCAGCGCGCCGCTGGAAGGGATGGCGCTGCAACGGGACTTGATGGTGGGGCAGCGCCGCTGGCTGATGCGCTTCGAAGGCTATGGCGGCGCGCGCTACAGCAGTTCGCCGCTGCCGGTGCTGCTGATCGGCGTGGCCGGTTTCATCATCAGCGCGCTGATCGCGGCGCTGCTGGTGTCCACCCGGCGCGTGATCGACGCCAAGCACGGCCTGGAATACAGCCTGGCGGAGCTGGAACGGCAGAAGAGCAATGTGGAGCAGGCGCGCAGCGATCTGTCGGTGGTGGCGGAAACGCTGAAGCAGGCCCAGACCAATCTGCAAACGTCGGAGAAGATGGCCTCATTGGGCGCGCTGGTAGCCGGCGTGGCGCATGAGCTGAACACGCCGATCGGCAACAGCCTGCTGACCGCCAGCGCCCTGAGCGACATGGTGCGCGATTTCGAACGGAGGCTGGCCACCGACGGCGGCTTGAAGCGCTCGGTGCTGGAGGCGCACCTGGCCGATGCGCGCAAGGCCTGCGACATCATGAACAGTTCCCTGACGCGGGCCGCCGACTTGATTACCTCCTTCAAGCAGGTGGCGGTGGACCAGGCCAGCGGACAGCGGCGCCGCTTCCAGCTCGACGACGTGGTGCACGACACGCTGGCGACCTATGCGGCGCAGCTGCGGCGCGCCGGCTGCGAGGTCAAGCTCGATGTGCCGGCGGGGCTGGAGTTCGATTCCTATCCGGGCAGCTTGAGCCAGGTGCTGAGCAATTTGATCGGCAACGCGCTGCTGCACGGTTTCGAAGGCCGCGAGAGCGGCGCCATCGCCATCGAGGCCAGGCGCGAAGGCGCCGACCTGGTGAAGTTGAGGTTTTCCGATAATGGCGCCGGCATGACGGCCGGCACGCTGCACAAGATCTTCGATCCCTTCTTCACCACCAAGCTGGGACAGGGCGGTTCGGGGCTGGGGATGAATATCGTTTATAACATTGTCACCGGCGTGCTGCGCGGGACGATACGGGTCGAGTCCGAGCCGGGCATCGGCACCACCGTCCTGCTGGTGCTGCCGACGCGGGCGCCGGAAGGGGCGGTGCAGGAGCCGCTACACCGGCCGGCGTTTCAGCCGTAGCGCTTGCGCAGCAGTTCCAGCATCGCCAGGTTCAGCTCCCAGGCGTTCGATACTTCCTTCTGCGTGTAGGGCAGCGTCTGCGTGTACGGCACCGGGCCGAATTCCGGCGTCAGCGTCATGCGCTGCGCACCGGCGGCGCGGCGCAGCCGTATCACTTCATCCCACCACGACAGGTGCGCGGCCAGCGCCGCTTGCGATTCCGGCGCGCGGAAGTCGGCCACTTGCGGGCCTTGCTGGTGGCCGACGCGGGCGTGGATGTGGCGCACGTGCGGCAGCGTGGCGGCCAGCGTGTGCGGCTGGTCTTCCAGCAGCGATTCGCAGGCGCAGCACCAGTGCGACAGGTCGGCCGTCAGTTCCAGCCCGGGCATCTGCTCCAGGTAGGGCAGCAGCAGCATCGGGTGGCCGCTGAAACGGCTGCGGTGGATTTCGTGCACGATGGGCACGCCGTGCTGGCGCGAGATATCGGCCGCCAGTTCCAGCAGTTCGCGGTTCTGCGCCGGCGTGAAGTAGTCCTTGCCGGTGTGCGAGTTCACGTGCAGCGGCCTGGCGGCGCAGGCGTTGTGCAGCAGTTCGGCCAGCGCCGCGCGGTGCGGTTCGAAGGTCGGATGGAACACGGTTTCCCATTGCGCGGCGATCAGTTCCAGGCCGGCGGCGGCGATGCGGCCGGTCCAGTCCTCGCGGGCGACGGCGTCCAGCGGCAGCGACATTTCGATGCCGTCGAAGCCGGCCTGCTTGACGCGGTCGATGAAGACCTGCGGCGCCAGTTCGTTGTTGCCCCAGTGGGCGGCGAAAATCCGGATCTGCATTACAGGAAGCCTCGCACAGGGAAGGCGGCGTCGCGCTGTATCCAGTTCTGCGGCGAGTACTCGGTGGCGCCGTCGGTCACGTGCAGCGTGTAGGCGTGGCGCGAGACGGCCGAGCGGTTCGGCGCGCTGTAGTGCGGCAGCAGGCCGTGGAAGCATACCAGGCTGCCGGCCTTGCATTCGAGCGGCACGGCGGTGCTGTCGTCCGGCCATGGCAGGTCGCTGAGTTTTTCCATGCGCACGTCGTCGCCGTTGCGCAGGAAGCGTTCGCGCATCGGGCCGCGATGGCCGCCAGGTTCGGCCCACATGCAGCCGTTTTGCAGCGTGGCGTCTTCCAGCGCGAACCAGAAGGTGGTGACGCTGATTGGATTGGTGTCGAAGTAGGTGGCGTCCTGGTGCCAGCGCACTTCGCCGCCGATGCCGGGCTGCTTGAAGATGTACATCGACTGCCAGACCTGGGCGTCCGCCAGGCCCAGGTCGCGCGCCACGGCGGCCAGCCGCACGTCGGTGGAGAAGGCGCGGAACACCGGATCGAGATCGTGCATGGCGTGGCCGATCTTGTTGATCGACAGCGACTTGTCCTGTTTTAGCTGGCCGTCCGGGCCGAAGGCTTCTTCCTCGAAGAAGCAGCGCACGGTGTTGTCGGAGCCGAGGAAGTAATCGTCGGTGGTCTTTTCCTGCTCGATGGTGCTGAAGATGCCGGTTTTGGCGTTCGGATCGAATTCGTTGACAATCTCCGCGGCCCGCGCGCGCAGCGTGGCGATCTCCTGCGGCGTTTTGAAGTTGGGCAGGACGATGTAGCCGTCGCGTTGATATTGTTGTTTTTGTGCGTCTGTCAGCATGGCGGGCTCCGATGGGGCGGGAAGGGGATAGCGCATTGTAGGGCGCGCACCGGAGGCAGACAATCTGCAAAAGGTTGACACATTGTCGCCAAAATGAAGACAATGTGTCATGGATCAATTACGGGCGATGGAGATTTTTGTCGAGGTGGCGAAGCTGCGCAGCTTCAGCGAGGCGGGCCGCCGCCTGGGGCTGACGCGCGCGATGGTCAGCAAGCATATCCTGCAACTGGAGGAAAAGCTGCAAGCGCGCCTGCTGCACCGCTCGACCCGCGAAGTGAGTCTGACCGACGCCGGCCAGGCCTATCTGGCGCCGTGCATGGCGACGGTGGCGCAGTCGCAGGAGGCGGCGCGGGCGCTGAGCCAGGCCACCCAGGCCGGCGCCGAACTGGCGGGGCCCTTGCGGATACAGGCGCCGTCGAGTTTCGGCAGCGAGTGGCTGGCCGACGCGGTGGCCCGATTCAGCCTGCCGCACCCGCAACTGGCGCCGATGTTGTACGTGGACGATGCGCTGCTCGATCCGATCGAGCATGGTTTCGATCTGACGATACGGGTGGGCGGCATACCGGACGTGCATGCGCTGGCGATGCGGCCGCTGGCGCCTTGCCGCGGCGTGCTGTGCGCGTCGCCGGCTTATCTGGCGCGCTACGGCGTGCCGCAGACGCCGCAGGATCTGCATCAGCACCGCTGCCTGCATTTCAGCCATCTGACCGACGGCACGCAATGGCATTTCACTCGCGGCGAGGAGCGGCAAACGGTGCGGGTGCAGGCGGCGTTCACGGCCAACAACGGCGTGGTGTTGCAGCAGGCGGCGCAGCGCGGATTGGGCATCGTCTACAACACCACCTTCCTGGCCTGGCGCGCGCTGCTGGAGGGCACGCTGGTGCCGGTGCTGGCCGATTGGGAACTGCCGCTCAACCATCTGAGCGCGCTGTATCCGGCCAGCCGGCAGCCGTCGGCCAAGGTGAGGGCGCTGATCGATTTCCTGGTGGCCGAATACCAGCCGGTGCCGCCGTGGGATCGGGAGCTGGCGGTGGCCGGGCTGCTGGACCTGGCGTGAATCTTTAGGTCGGCACTAGTTCTATCTTAATTTTTTTGCCTAACGCTGCTGCAGCGCTGGCTAAGGTCGTGAGGGTGAGGCTGGCATCATTTTCGTCCAACAGGCGGTTCAGCGATGCTCGACTCGTATGCATTTTCTCAGCCAAACTTGTTTTGCTCATCTTCTGTTTCTTCATCGCTTGGGCGATCTGCTTGACGATGACACGCTTTATCGCAACGGCAGTCGCGTCTTCCAGAGCGCCTTCTTCGATGAGGAAGGCGTCGAAGCTACTGCCTATATTGTGTAGCTTCATCTAGAGCTTCACTCGCCAATGGGGGGCTGATCGGTCACATGAAAATTGAAGCTGTGCGCAGAATTTGGCATGCACCTAGCGTACCAAAATAGATGCGCTTTGCAAGCGTTGATTCAGACTGCTTTGACTTGCCAGGCGCCGTCGCGGTAGACCAGTTCGTCGTCGAGATAGACCGCTTCGGTCACGGCGAACACGTCGACGTGGTAGCGCGCTTCCTTGCGCTTGAACTGCGGCTTGGCGTACACGCCGTGCTTGGCGCCCAGCGACAGGTGGATGCCGCACATGCGCTCGAAGGTGCCGATGTCGTTGACCATGCAGTCGCGCGAGAACGCGCGGTTCATGCCGAAGCCCAGTTCGCGCAGCCACACTTCACCCTCGTGGGCGCGGATGATGGCCAGCATGTTGTCGAATTCCGGCGTGGCGTTTTCGGCGCCCACCACGCGGCCTTTTTCAACGATCAGCGTCACCGGCGCGGCCGGCTTGTTGACCATGAAGGCGGTGTCGCCGAAGACGAAGATCCGCACCCGGCCGTTGACCGCTTCCAGGTCGCGCGCTTCGGTGAACACTTCGCCCAGCGGGAACTGGCCGCCGATGTTGTTCATGCCGCTGTAGTCGCCGATATTGAGCTTGGCCGATTCGAACGGCGAGCCGAACACCAGCCGTTCGCCATTGCCGCTGTCGACCACGCCGTGCTGCGCGCTGTCGATGCGCGCCTTCAGCGCGTGGCCGACGCCGCGGTAGTAGGCCGGGTCGTAGGCCAGCGAGGCGATGTAGTGCAGCCCCTGCTCGCCCGGCATGCGCGACAGGTGCACATGCTCGATCACCTTCAGGCCGCGCTTGAACAGTTCGATGCGGATGCGGAAGGCTTCGAGGCGGAAGCTGGTCGACTGGATCAGCACCACCAGGTCGCCGGCGTTCATGCGGGCGAAGGCGGCCAGCACCTGTTCCGGCGTGGTGCTGTCGAAATCGACGAATTCGGCGTCCGGCACCACGCGGCGGTAGGCTTCGGTCAGGGCGCGATTGAGGTCGCTGCGGGTGTCGTAGACGATCAGCGCGCCCTGCGGCGCGGCGTGTTCGATGGCCACGGTCAGCGTGTCGCGCACATTGCGTTCCGCCGTGTCGACCGCGTGTTCGGGGATGGCGCCGAAGCGGGAGGCGGCGGCGGTTGCGGGGGCGGGGAGGGTGGACGACGTCATGGCGCAGCGGTGTAAATGGATCAGCCCGCATTATAAGGGCAGAACCGCCCCCATTACCGGGCGCGCCACGGTGGCGCGGTTTCTCCTTGTATTGGGCAAGGACGCGATATAGAATCACAAATATAGCCTAGCAGCAACTCCGGCGATAACAACAGGAAGCGTGATGAGCGTAATAATGGGACAGGATTTGCCGCTGGAGCGCCCGGACACCACCGGCCGCGCGGCGTTGTTCGTGCCGACCGCGAACATCAAGGACGACGTGCTGGAGACGGTACGCAAGGGGGCGGCCATTGTCGGTTTCGGCAATCACGACCGCACCCTGACCATCTACTACGAAAGCAACCGCTTCAACGAAGCCAATCTGACCAAGTGGGAGCAGAAGGCGCGCAAGGCCTTCGAGCGCCTGGCGGAGAACCTGCCGACCGTGTCCAAGATGGTGAGCCGGCCCGAGAATTTCGAACAGGTGGGCTACATCAGCAGCAAGGGCATCCTGATACGCCGCATGGAAAAGCTGATGAAATGGCTGGAAACCTCCGACGCCATGGACAGTGCGCCGGAATCGGAGACCATCGTTTTCGCGCCGCCCCCGCCGCCCAAGAAAATCACCTGATACGCCGCAGTATCGGCGACTATAACAACGGAGACCCACCACGATGAAACATCTGTTCCAGTTCTTTGTAGCCGCCGCACTGACCCTGAGCCTGACCGGCGCCGCCACGGCGCAGGACGCGCCCCTCAAGCGCGGCACCGCCGACGAGGCGGTGGCGATGGTCAAGCGCGCCGGCGACTACCTGCAGAAGAACGGCAAGGACAAGGCGGTGGCCGCCTTCAACGATCCCAAGGGCGACTTCATCCAGGGCGACCTGTACGTGTTCATGTTCGACAAGGCCGGCGTGGCGCTGGCGCACGGCCAGAACGCCAAGATGGTCAACAAGAACCTGATGGAGCTGAGCGCCGGCGGCGTCTATCCGATCAAGGAATTCCTCAAGATCGGCGCCAGCCCGGCCGGCAAGGGCTGGGTCAAATACATGTGGCCCAACTCGATCAGCAAAAACCTCGAAGAGAAAAACACCTACGTCGAAAAAGTCGGCGACTATGTGATCGGCGTGGGCATCTACAAATAAGCCTTCAGCCGTGCGCTGCGCGGACGTAGGGCGTTGTATGCTGTCGGAAATGTTTCATTCCCCAAGGAGACGATGATGACGGCGATGACTACGGTGCGCGGCGCGGCTGCGGCTTTGATGGTGCTGGCGCTGCTGGGCGGCTGCCAGAAGAAGGATGACAGCGTCGCCGGTCCGGCGGAGACAGCGGGCCGCAAGCTCGACCAGGCCACCGACAAGGCCGGCCGCGAACTGACCGAGGCCGCGAAACAGGCCAACCAGCAGATCACCGACGCCGCTAAGGAAACCAGCCAGCAAATCAACAAGGCCACCGACGCGGCCGGCGACAAGCTCAATCAGGCGACCGAGGAAGCCGGCAAGAAACTGGAACAGGCCGGCACCAAGATGCAGGAAAAAGCCCGCGAACGCGAAGCGTCCAGTCCAGCCAAATAACCAACCCTCAATGACCGGCCTTGTGGGCCGCGTGCTTGAGCGGCACCACATTGCTGTGCTCTGACGGCGATGGCGGCGGCGTCTCCGGATCGCCGCCCAGCACCACGCTCAGGTCCACATAACCGGCGCGCCACGCGCTCTCCAGATCCTGTTCGATCGCCTCCATCGAGGTCTGCTCGAAATTCTCGAAGCCGCGCACGCCGTAGGCGCGGTTGCGGCCGTGCGCCTTGGCCAGGTACAGCGCCATGTCCACCAGGTTGACCGCGCGCTCCCACGGCAGCGGCACGTCGGCCGGCACCAGCGGGAAGGGCGCGAAGCCCACCGACACATTCACCGAAATCTCATGCTCCTGGTAGCGGATGGCCTGCGATGAGATGCCGACCAGGATGCGGCGCGCGATCTCGTCGACGCCGTGGCGCGGGATCGCCGGCAGGAAGGCCAGGAATTCCTCGCCGCCCCAGCGCACGATCATGTCGGTCTCGCGCAGCGCGATGCGCAGGTTCTCGGCGATCATCTTCAGCACGGCGTCGCCGGCGGCGTGGCCGTAGCGGTCGTTGATGTTCTTGAAGTGGTCGACATCCAGCAGGAACAAGGCGCCGACGATATCGTCGCCATGCACCGTGCGCTTTTCCGGCTGCGCCGGGTCGGGCGGCATCATGCCGCGCATGAAGTCCTGGAAGTGGCGGCGGTTGTACAGCGAGGTCAATGGATCGAGCGTGGACTGCGCCTTCAGCTCCAGGTTCTTCACCTCCAGCTGGGCGTTGGCGTGCCGCACCTTGCGGTACAACAGCCCGACCACCATCGACGCCAGCGCAAACACCAGGGCCAGCAGCCACCACACGCGCTGCTGCAGGCGGCGGTTGTCGATCTCCGTGCCCTTGACCTGGTTCTCCTGGCTGAGCAGCTGGATCTGGCGCTGCTTCTTCTCGGCCTCGTATTTTTCCTGCAGCTCCAGCACCGATTGCTGGCGCCGTTTTTCAAACAGCTCGTTCGAGATCGCCCGTTCGCGGTGGTAGGCCGACACCGCGCCGGCCAGGTCGCCCACGCGTTCCAGCGCTTCGCCATATTCGCGCAGGGCCGCTTGCAGATCGGGCTTGTTGTTCTCCTGCTCGTAGCGCGCCATGCCGGCCTCGTACTGCTTCTTGCCCTCGGCGATGCGGCCCATGCCCAGGTAGGCCTGGCCCAGGTTGACGCGCGCGGTCGCCTCCACCGATTTGTCGTTGGTCTGCTGGGTCGAGCGCAGCGACTCGTTCGCGTACTGGGCCGCGCGCGGATAATCGTGTTCCTTCAGATAGCTGTCCGACAGGTTCACCAGCGTCATGCCTATCATGCGCTCGGCGCCCATCTTGCGTTCCAGGTCCAGGCTTTGCAGCAGCGCGCGCAGGGCGCGCTTGGGCTGGCCGGAATCGATGGCCAGGCCGTACTCGGTGTTCTTGGCGATCGCCATGCGGCCGGGCGAGTGCAGCTTCTCGGTTTCGTTCAGCAGTTCGTCGAGCGCGGTGGAGGCCTTGTCGTATTCCTTCAGCTGCGTGTACAGGTTGACCAGCGCGTTGAGGGCGCCGAACAGCATCACCGGATCGTCCGTCACCTGGCGGGCGGTATCGACGCCGTTCTGCAGCTTGACCAGCGCGGCGGGGAAGTTGCCCATTTCAGCGTAGGCCTGGCCGACGGTGACTTCGATCTGCGAACGCAGCGCCAGGTTGGTGCTGGTGGCCGCGAGCTTTTCGGCGTCGAAGACCATCTGGTGCGAGGCATCGACTTCGGCGCGGTCGAACAGCACATAGCTCTTGGCCATCAGGCCCTTGGCTGTGATGGAGTCGTCGTGCAGCGATTTGCCGTAGGCGATCAGGCGGTCGGCGGCGGCCATGGCGGCGTCGTTCTTGCCGGCGCGCATATTGGCCACGCTCAGCTGGTTGAACAGTTCGGCCTGGGTGGCGGGCGGTGCGCCGGCCGCCTCGGATTGCAGTCTGAGCAGCGTCGTCAGCGCCTGGTCCGGCACGAAGCGGCTTTGTTCGCGGGCCTCGATGATGCGCGGGTACAGCGAAGAGGGATCGGCCTGCGCGCCGGCCAGCAGCGGCGACAGGGCGAGTGCCACGGCGACCGCTATGGTGCGCGGTCTTGCGCGGACCAGCCCCCAGCCATTTCTGAAACCTGCCAACGGACGCTCCCGGTTGTCAATTGCACGTGCAAAGTGTCTAGACAATTATATTCTTGTTGCAGCCGAGAAAGCCCGTGAAAACGTGATTTTTGACGTAAAACCGCACATATTCTGTGGCGCGGATGTCAACTATGTGATCGATATTGCCAGTCAGATAGAAATGCTTTTAGCAATGTTGTCGGATCGTGCATGCTAGGCTGCCAACTGCTGCAACAGGTAGAGGCGCTGGTACAGGCCGCCGTCTATCTGCATCAGCTGCTCGTGCGCGCCGGTTTCGGCGATGCGGCCGTGATTGAGCACGATGATGCGGTCGGCGTCGCGGATGGTCGACAGGCGGTGGGCGATGGCGATCACCGTCACCTTGCCGCGCAGTTCGTCGAGCGCGGTCTGCACGATCTGCTCGGTCTGCGAATCGATGTGCGAGGTGGCTTCGTCCAGCAGCAGGATGCGCGGCGTGCCGGCCAGCGCGCGGGCGATGGCGACCAGCTGTTTCTGGCCCACCGACAGGCGCGAGCCGCCTTCGCCCAGCGCGGTGTCGTAGCCCTGGTCCAGCGCGGCGATGAAGTCGTGCGCGTGGGCGGCGCGCGCCGCCGCTTCGATCTGCGCCTGGCTCAGGCCGCGGCCCATGTCGATGTTTTCGCGGGCGGAGGCGGCCAGCAGGAAGGGGTCTTGCGGCACCAGGCCTACTTCGGCGCGGAAGCGGTCGTTGGGGATGGCGTCCAGCGGCACGCCGTGGATGGCGATGCTGCCGTGGCGCGCCGGGTAGAAGCGCAGCAGCAGCGACAGCAAGGTGGACTTGCCGCTGCCGGTGTGGCCGACGATGCCGATGAAGGCGCCTTGCGGGATCTCCAGCGACAGGTCGTGCAGCACCGGCTGGCCTTCGTTGTAGGCGAAGTTGAGGTGGCGGATGGCGACCGCCGCGGCATTGCCCTCGTCATTGCCGTTGCTGCCGTCGTTGGCGGCGGCGCGCTCGGCGGCCAGGCCGGCGGCGTGTTCCGGCGCGGCGTGCTCGGTGGCGGTGGCCTCGTCCAGCAGCGTGGCCACGCGCGCGGTGGCCACCACCGATTGCTGCAACTGGCTGAACTGCATGGTGATCTGGATCAGCGGCTCGATCACGCGCGCCAGGTAGCTGATGAAGGCGTACAGCACGCCCACTTCGGCGGCCGTCATCTCGCGCTGGCCGAACAGGTAGATCACGGCCGCCAGCAGGATGATGTTGAACATGTCCAGCGCCGGCCGCAGCAGCCAGGCGTTGGCGCGCAGCTCGGACAGGCGGGCCGTGTAGTGGCCCTGGTTGGTGGCGGCGAAGCGCTTGCCGAAGCGGGCCTCGGCGTTGTTCGCCTGCAGCACGCTCATGCCGCCTATCGATTCGGCCATCTGGCCGTTGATGTCGCTGCGCAGCGCGCGGGCGCGGGTCACGGCCGGCGCGCTCCAGCGCTGGTACAGCCAGACGATCAGCAGCACCGCCGGCAGCAGCGCCAGCACGATCAGCATCAGATGCCAGTCCAGCCAGGCCATGGCCGCCACGGTGCCGATCAGGACGATGGTGGAGTCGAGCATCACGAACAGCACCTGGATGTACAGGGTCTTGACGGCCTCGGTGTCGTTGGTCACGCGCGAGACCAGCTGGCCGGTGATGGCGCGGTCGAAGAAGGCCATCGGCAGCAGCAGCACGTGGGTGTAGACCATCTCGCGCAGCCGCATCACCGAGCGCATCGCCAGGCCGGACAGGCGCACCAGTTGCAGGTAGCGCAGGCCGCTGGCGATCCAGCCGGTCAGCACCACGCCGGCCAGCAGGCCGGCCATGCGCGGCCAGTCGAGGTGGTGCGGCAGCAGGTGTTCGTCGATCAGCGCCTTGCCCATGATGGGGCCCATCACTTCCAGCAGCGCGGCCAGCACCAGCCACATGACGGCCCAGCCCAGGTGGTGCTGGTCGGGCAGGGCGGCGCGGCGCAGCAGGGAGAACGCCTGCCAGGTCTGGCGGCGCGCGGAAATCTGTTCAGGCTTAGTCGGCATCGAGACTGGCTTCCAATTGTTGATAGCGCCACTGGCTGGCGTACCAGCCGTCCTGCTCCAGCAGTTGTTCGTGGCTGCCGGTTTCGCTGATGCGGCCGTCGCGCAGGACCACGATCAGGTCGGCGTCGACCACGGCGCTCAGGCGGTGGCTGGCGATGACGGCGCTGCGGCCGTGGCGCGCCTGGCGCAGTTCTTCCAGGTGCTGGAGGATGCGCGTTTCGGTGCCGGTGTCGACGGCGGACAGGGCGTCGTCCAGCAGCAGCAAGTCGTTATCGGCCAGCAGCGCGCGGGCGATGGCCACGCGCTGGCGCTGGCCGCCGGACAGCGTGATGCCCTTCTCGCCGACCTCGGTCTCGTAGCCCTGCTGGAATTGCAGGATGTCGTCGTGGATGGCGGCCAGCGTGGCTGCGTGTTCGATCTGGGCGCGGGTGGCGTCGGGACGGGCCAGCGCGATGTTGTCGGCGATCGAGGCGGAGAACAGGAACGATTCCTGCGGCACCCAGCTGATGGCGGCGCGCAGCGCCTGCAAGCGGTAGTCGGCCAGCGCGTGGCCGCTCCAGCGCACGCTGCCCGATTGCGGCGTCAGCTGGCGCAGCAGCACGCGCAGCAGCGTCGACTTGCCGCAGCCGGTGGGGCCGACCAGGCCGAGGGTCTGGCCCGGCTTGAGTTCCAGCGTGATGCCGCTGAGCGCGGGCGCGCTCTGGCCGGAGTAGGCGTAGCTGACGTTGTGCAGCGTCAGCGCGCCCGGCGCGATGGTGTCCAGCCTGCCGTGGTCGTCGATCGCCAGCGGGGCGTCCAGCATCGGTTGCAGGCGCTGCCAGGCGGCCTTGCCGCGCTCGATCAGCGACAGCACCCAGCCGGCCGCGAACATCGGCCAGATCAGCTGGCCGAGATACATGGTGAAGCTGGTCAGCGCGCCGATGGTCAGCTGCTGCTGCCAGACCAGATAGCCGCCCAGGCCCAGCGTCAGGCCGCCGGCGGCGGTCAGCGTCAGGCCGACGGCCGGTTCGTAGGCCGCTTCCCACACCTGGGCGCGCAGGCTGGCGTTGGACGCTTGCTGCGCCAGCTCGCCGAATTGCGCGGCGCTGCGCTGTTCCAAGCCCAGCGCGCGCAGCGTGCGTACGCCGGACAGGGTTTCCTGCACATGGTCGTTGAGGGCGCTGAAGCGCTTGAGCGAATCGGTGGAGGCGGTGTGGATATGGCCGGAGATGTACCAGAACGCCCACGCCATCAGCGGGAACGGCAGCAGCGCGATGCAGGCCAGGCGCCAGTCGACGCCGAGCAGCATCACGCCCAGCACCATCACCAGCGTCAGCGCGCCGTCGAAGCCGGCCAGCATGGCTTCGCCGGCAGCCATTTCGATGGCGTCGATATCGTTGGTGGCCAGCGCCATCAGGTCGCCGGTGCGCTGGCGCTGGTAGAACGCTGGGCCTTGCAGGGTGAGGCGGGTGTACAGGCGGGTGCGCAGCGAGACGCCGAGCCGGTAGGCGGCGCCGTACAGGATCTGGCGCCAGGCGACGCGCAGGAAATAGATGCCGGCGCCGATCAACAGCAGTGCGCCGATTTCTTTCAGCAGGGCGTCGTCGCCCAGGGTGTGGCCGGCCAGGCCGTCGATCATGGCGCCGACTTTGCGCGGCACCCAGATGGAGAGGATGGCCACGCCGGCCAGCATGGCGCCGGACACGGCGTAGGCACGGCTGTGCTGGCGCACGAAGCCGCCGATCAATCCGGAAAGTTTAGACATGTTGCCTCGGAATAGCGCTTAGCCCGCTAGGATACAACATGCCGAGGAAGTCCGTCGTCCGTGGCCCTTCCAATTCCTACATGAAAATAAAACTCAGGCGTCTTACTTCTTGGCTTTGTTGCTGCTCAGCATGTCGAGCTGCTTGCCGGTGGGCTTGGCCTTGGCCGACGGTACGGATTTCAGTTCGGGCTTGCTTTCGGCGACGGCGGCTACCGGCTTCGGTGGCGGCGCCGGGAACGCAGGCTTGGCGGCCGGGGCTTTGGCTTCGACCGGGGCCGGCGCTTCGTCCACAGGCGCGGCTTTTGGCTTGGCGACGACCTTGGCGGCCTTGGCTTCCTCGGCGACCGCTTCGTTGGCAGGTGCTTGTGCTGCGGTAACCACGACTGGCGGCTCAACCACCACCGGCGCGGCCGGTGCAACAGCGACCGGGGGGGCGGCAACTGGAGGCTTGGCGACCGGCGCTGCTGGCGGCAAGGCCTTGACGGCATTTTTCACCGCCGTCACCGGCGCGGCGGCCAGGTCGGACACTTGCTTGATGGTGTGCTGGGCGGACTGAATCAGCTCGCTCTGAACATCGGAAGCGATGCTGTACAGCTGGCGGCCATAGGACAGCAGGTTGTCGAAGCTGGCCGGTTCGGCGGTGCTCAGGCTGAAGAATTCACGCGGGTCTTTCGCTTCGAGCAGCTTTTTCGCGGCGGCCGACGATTTTTCCACCGAAGCCTTGGTGGTGCTGATGTTCAGCGCGATGACCTTTTCCGCGCTATCGACGGCGGTGCTGGCAAACGTGTTGAAGATCTTGAATTGGGCTTCCAACTGGGACTTCGTAGCTGCGGAAAACTGTTCGGTGATCGAAGACATGGTTTCTCCTGGGACGATTAGAATGTCGGCAAAGCTGTGCACGCTGCGCGCAATATGATGCATTGCAATAAGCCCATTCTAGCGGTGAAAGTTGGGCTTGGAAAGTTATTTTTTCTGCCATGTCGCAAAGCTCGCAACAAGGAAAAATGCTGCGTGGACATTATCTGCATCGTTCTTGATGCAACGCAATACGCGGCGGTGGAAAAGTCTGAATTAGTGCGCCGCAACAAGATGCGCAATCAATTGAAAAAGGGAATACATGGCCATCAAACTGAACAAGGAAGTCGAACAACGCCTGCTGGGATCGATCCAGCGCTACTGCGCCGCCAACATGGACGAGGAGGTCGGCGAACTCAAGGCGAAGCTGCTGCTCGATTTTTGTTTGCGCGAAATCGGCCCGTCTGTCTACAATCAGGCCATCCTCGACGCCCAGGCGGCGATGCAGGACAAGATCGCGGAGATCGAAACGGTCTGCTACGAGTCGGAGTTTTCATACTGGAAGAAATAAGCCGGGAGCGCGGATGGATGCGGTGATCGAGACGGTAATACGGAACGCCAACCTGGCCGACGGACAACGGGGCGTCGATGTCGCCATCGATAAAGGCCGCATCACCGCCATCGGCGCCGCGCTGCCGCTGCGGGGCGCGCAGGAAATCGACGCCGGCGGCGACTTACTGAGCGCGCCGTTTGTCGACGCCCATTTCCACATGGACGCCACGCTGAGCTACGGCCTGCCGCGCGTCAACGCCTCCGGCACGCTGCTCGAAGGCATCGCGCTGTGGGGCGAGCTGAAGCCCCACCTGACCCAGCAGGCGCTGGTCGAGCGCGCCATGCAGTACTGCGACTGGGCCGCCGCGCGCGGCTTGCAGGCGATCCGTTCCCACGTCGATATCTGCGACGACCGTCTGCTGGCGGTCGAGGCGCTGCTGGAAGTCAAGCGCCTGGCCGCGCCTTACCTGGATCTGCAACTGGTGGCGTTCCCGCAGGACGGCCTGCTGCGCAGCCCTACCGCGCTGGCCAACCTCAAGCGAGCGATTGCCATGGGCGTGGACGTGGTCGGCGGCATCCCGCACTTCGAACGCACCATGGCCGACGGCGCCGAATCGGTACGCATCCTGTGCGAGTTCGCCGCCGAACGCGGCCTGATGGTGGACATGCATTGCGACGAGTCGGACGATCCGCTGTCGCGCCATATCGAAACGCTGGCCTGCCACAGCCACCGCCTCGGCCTGCACGGCCGCGTGGCCGGTTCGCACCTGACCTCCATGCATTCGATGGACAACTACTACGTCAGCAAGCTGCTGCCGCTGATACGCGAGGCCGGCGTGGCGGCGATCGCCAATCCGCTCATCAACATCACCCTGCAGGGCCGCCACGACAGCTATCCCAAGCGGCGCGGCATGACGCGGGTGCCGGAGCTGATGGCGGCCGGCGTCGAAGTCGCCTTCGGCCACGACTGCGTGATGGACCCGTGGTACAGCCTGGGCTCGGGCGACATGCTGGAGGTGGCGCACATGGGCCTGCACGTGGCGCAGATGACCGGCCAGGATGCGATGCGCGCCTGCTACCAGGCGGTGACGGCGGCGCCGGCCCGCATCCTCGGCCTGCGCGACTACGGCGTGGCGGCCGGCTGCCATGCCGACCTGGTGCTGCTGGACGCGGCCGATCCGGTGGAGGCGATCCGCCTGCGCGCGGCGCGGCGCATGGTGATGCGGCGCGGCACGGTGATCGCCGAGTCGCCGCGCGCGCAAGCACGGCTGAGTTTGCCGGGCAGGCCGCAGCAGGTGGATTTCCGGCTGGGCCGATGAGCCCGGCGGCGCCAGCGCAAGCTGGACTTGCCATCGGAAATCCATGACAATTGAACATTGTTTAATCCGCCTGGAGCTGCCTTGAAAGAAATCGCCATCCGCCCCGCCACGGAAGCCGACTTCGGCGCCATGTGGGAAATCTTCCAGCAATTGATCGCCAGCGGCGACACCTATTATTTCGCCGCCAACACCAGCCGCGAAGATTGCCATGCCTATTGGTTCGGCCCCGGCGTGCAATCGTACGTGGCCATCCTCAACAGCGAGCGGCTGGTCGGCATGTACCGGCTGATCGCCAACCAGCGCGACCGCGGCGCCCACGTGGCCAACGCTTCCTTCATGGTCAGCCCAGCCGCGCAGGGCATAGGCGTGGGCAAGCTGCTGGGCGGCGACTGCCTGGACCGCGCCCGTTCGCAAGGCTATCTGGCGATGCAGTTCAACTACGTGGTCAGCTCCAACGTGCCGGCCGTGCTGCTGTGGAAGAAGCTCGGCTTCTCCATCGTCGGCACGCTGCCGCGCGCCTACTATCATGCCCACCTCGGCTACGTCGACGTCTACGTCATGTACCAGTTGCTGGACGATCCTTCGCATTGGCCCGACGCATGAAAATACTGGACACCGAACGCCTGACGCTGCGCACCATCACCCCTGACGATGCCGGCTTTTATTACGACCTGGTCAATGACCCCACCTGGCTGGAGTTCATTGGCGACAAAGGCATCCGCAGCATCGAGGGCGCGCGCGACGCCATCATCGAAGGGCCCTGCGCGATGCAGGAGCGGCTCGGACATTCGCTGTACGTGATGGAGCGCAAGAGTGACGGCGTGGCGCTGGGTTTGTGCGGCCTCATCAAGCGGGACGAACTGGACCACGTCGACATCGGCTACGCGATCCGCCCTGCCTGGTTCGGCATGGGCTACACCTACGAGGCGGCCGTCGCGGTGGTGGCCTATGCGCGCGATACGCTGCGCATGCGCTGCCTGCTGGGGCTGACGGACCCGGGCAACATCAACTCGATCCGCCTGCTGGCAAAACTCGGCCTGGCGTTTGTCGAACTGCGCACGCTGCCGCCGCGTGACCGTCCTAGCAATATTTACCGCATCGATTTCCCGAACTAATGCTGTCGACCTGTTGCAATGGTGGGAATTCGATAGAATTTTACCGGCCCGCGCTTGGATTTTTTTGTGCCTGAGCGCATGATGGACCCAAAGAATTAAAAGTTGCTTGTTCCCTAGAAAACGGAACCAATTCAAAAATATAAGCCACGTGATGGCGGTGGGAGACACCGCTACGACCATCTTGTACGTATTGAATTTTTACCGAAAGGGAAACTTATGAAACTCGCCAATCTCAAGATAGGCGTGCGGTTGGGCATGCTGGGCGCCTTCTTCTTTGTGGCATTGGCCATCGTCGCCACCGGCGGCTGGCGCGCCCTGGACGGCAGCAATGTACGCAGCGCCGACGCCATGCAGCGCATGCAGGCCATGACCGAAGCCGTCGACGTGGCGCGCGGCGCCCAGGTCGAATTCAAGATCCAGGTGCAGGAGTGGAAGAACACTCTGCTGCGCGGCAACGACCCCGCCAATTTCGACAAATACAGCAAGGCCTTCGTCAAGGGCGGCGAGACCACGCGCGCCGAGCTGCAAAAGCTGAAGGCGCTGCTGGCCAAGCTGGACCTCAAGACGCCGCTGGTCGACGAAGCCGTCGCCACCCAGAGCGAGCTGGTGACGCGCTACATGGCGGCGCTGCAAAAATACGATAGCGCCAACCAGGACAGCGCCCATGTGGTCGATGCGCTGGTCAAGGGCATGGACCGCGAACCCACCAAGAAAATCGACGAGATCGTCACCTTCATCGGCAAGGAATCGCATCGGCTGATGGTCGAGATGGAAGAAGAGAACAAGGTGGCGCACGGACGGGCGATGATGGCCATGGGCATCACGCTGCTGGTGACGCTGGTGGTCGGCGTCGCCACCGTAATGTGGCTGATCAAGAGCATCACCGTGCCGCTGAACGAGGCGGTCGAGATGGCGGAGACCGTGGCCGCAGGCGACCTGAGCAGCGAAGTGCGGATCAGCAGCACCGACGAGATCGGCGCGCTGCTGGCGGCGCTCAAGCGCATGCAGGGCAATCTGAGCAATATCGTTGGCAAGGTTCGTATCGGCACCGACGCCATCCACGGCGCGTCCAAGGATATCGCCGCCGGCAATCTCGACCTGTCCAGCCGCACCGAGGAACAGGCCAGCTCGCTGGAGGAAACCGCCGCCGCGATGGTCGAGCTGACCACCACCGTGCAGCAGAATAACGCCAACGCGGCCGAGGCCTGCAAGCTGGCCGACACCGCCTCCGCCGTGGCTGCCAAGGGCGGCGACGCGGTCGAACAGATGGTGCGTACGATGGGCTCGATCAATGAATCGTCGCGCAAGATTGTCGACATCATCGGCGTGATCGACGGCATCGCCTTCCAGACCAACATCCTGGCGCTGAACGCGGCGGTGGAAGCGGCGCGGGCAGGCGAGCAGGGACGTGGCTTCGCGGTGGTGGCGTCGGAAGTGCGCAACCTGGCGCAGCGCTCGGCTGCGGCGGCCAAGGAGATCAAGGAGCTGATCGGCGATTCGGTCGGCCGCGTGGAGGCCGGCAGCAAGCTGGTCGGCCAGGCCGGCGAGACCATGGGGGAGGTGGTGGCCAGCGTGCAGCGCGTGACCGCCATCATCGGCGAAATCTCGATCGCCAGCGTCGAACAGCGCGACGGCATCGAACAGATCAGCATCGCCATCAACCAGATGGACAGCGTGACCCAGCAGAATGCCGCGCTGGTCGAAGAAGCCGCCGCTGCGGCCGACGCGATGGAGCAGCAGGCCGCCAGTCTGGCGGAAGCGGTCAGCGTGTTCAAATTGCAGGAGCAGCGCCAGCCGGCCCATGTGGCGGCGCCGGTGCAGCGGCGCCTGTTGCAGATGGCGGGACAGGCCTGAAGGAACGCCATGCCCGTTTGACGCCGCTCAAGCGCCGGCGCGAACGGGCTTGGATCTGCTGAGTCATCCACTATGATTCCCTCTTCCCCGGTGCACCGGATGGAGAGGGACAGCATGAACAGCCTATTGCCGGTGCTGGCCGGCATCGCACTCAGTCTGCTGGCGCTGTGGTACGGCGAGGTGCGGGTACGCGCCTTGCGTACCCGCTGCGCGCAATTGCAGTCCACACTGGAATCCCATCGTGAAGCGGAAATACGGCTCGACTACATCGCCCATCACGACAGCCTGACCGGCCTGCCCAACCGCCTGCAATGCCAACTACAGCTGGAACACGGCATCGCCTACGCGCGCCGCCACGGCAGCCTGCTGGCCGTGCTGTTCGTCGACATCGACCACTTCAAGGCCATCAACGACAACCTCGGCCATGACGCCGGCGACCAGGTGCTGGTGCAGTTCGCGCAGCGTCTGCGGCGCTGCGTGCGCGAGGTCGACACCGTGGCCCGCCAGGGCGGCGACGAGTTCATCGTGCTGCTGACCGAGTTGCGCGCCGCCCAGGATGCGCAGCAGGTGGCCGACAAGATCGTCGCCGCGATCGCCGAGCCTTTCCTGGTCCATGGCGATACGCTGGCGGTGGCCGCCAGCATCGGCATCGCCGTCTATCCCGACGACGATGCCGACACCGAAGCGCTGCTGGAGAAGGCCGACCTGGCGATGTACGCGGCCAAGCAGCGCGGCCGCGGCGCCGGGCTGCGCTTCGCGCCCAGCATGCAGGCCAAGGCGTATTCGCGGGTGGTGCTGGAGACGGCGCTGCGCCACGCGCTGGAACACGACGAGTTCGTGCTGAGCTACCAGCCCAAGCTGAACCTGAACGAACAGAAAATCTCCGGCGTCCGGGCGCTGCTGCGCTGGCACCATCCGGAGCTGGGGTTGGTGATGCCGCCGGACTTCCTGCCGATACTGGAGGAGAGCGCGCTGATCCTGCCGGTGGGCGAGTGGACGATGGCGACCGCCGCCAGGCAGGCGCGGCGCTGGATGGAGCTGGGCCATCCGCTGACGGTGTCGGTGCACCTGTCGCCGCGCCAGTTCTACCAGAAGGATATCGCCCGCACCTTTGCCGCCATCCTGCACGAGGCCGGCCTGCCGGGGCGCTACATCGAGCTGGAAATCAGCGAGGGCATGTTGATCGACAAGAACCAGAACTGCGAGGCCGTGCTGCGCCAGTTCAAGCAGCTGGGCATGCGTATCTCGATCAGCGATTTCGGCACCGGTTATGCGTCGCTGAACTATCTGCGGCGCTTCCCGGTGGATCTGGTGAAGATCAACAAGTCCTTCATCGACGACCTGCGGCGCGCCGCCCAGCAGCCGACCGATCGCCGCGGCGACGGCCGCGCGGCGGACGAGGGGGCGATGGTGCGCGCCATCATCGCCATGGCGCACACGCTGAACATGCGGGTGATCGCCGGCGGCGTCGAGACCGGCGACCAATTGATCCAGCTGGCGGCGATGGGCTGCGACGAAGCGTTCGGTTTTTGCCTGAGCGCGGCCGTCTCGGCGGACGAGCTGGAAGCGCTGCTGCTGGGGCGCTGGCTGCAGCCGGCGCCGGTCAGCGCTGACGGCTAGCCGGGAAGAACCACGCCAGCGGCCGTTCCACCCGCGCCGCCCACGAACGTTCGTTGTGGATGGCGGCGTCGGCCGAATAGAAGTACAGGTCTTCGTTCAAGCGGTAGCCCTGGGCCAGCATGGCGTCGCGCATTTTCAGCGTCTGCTCGATGCCGTCGTCGTCGGTGCCGGCGTCGAGGTAGAACTTGACCGGCTGGCGGGCCGGCACCTTGGCGATGAACTCGCCGCGATTCCACCAGAACGAACTCGACACGCCTGCGGCGCGGGAAAACACGTCCGGACGGTGCTGCGCGATGTAGACCGAGGCGATGCCGCCCAGCGAGGAACCCATGATGGCGGTGTGTTCGCGGTCCGGCAGCGTGCGCAGGTTGGCGTCGGCCCACGGCTTGACGGTGTCGACGATGAAGGCCATGTAGGCATCGAGCTTGCCGCCGCCGTATTGCGGATCGCAGCAGGGCGTGTATTCGGCCATGCGGTCGCCGGTGTTGTCGATGCCGACCACGATGGCTGGCGCGATGGTGTGGTTGGCGATCAGGCGGTCCATGGTGGTGCCGATTTCCCAGGCCGCGCCGTAGGCGGCGGTGCGGGCGTCGAACAGGTTCTGGCCGTCGTGCATGTAGAGCACAGGGTAGCGCTGCTGCGGCTGGGCGTCGTAGCCGGGCGGCAGATAGATGCGCAGGTTGCGGCTGTTGCCCAGCTGCGGCGAAGCGATCTGCTCGACGATGCGTACCGTGCCGGCCGGCGGCAGGGCAGGGATGGCCGCAACGCCGCCGATCGCCGCTGTGTTGCCACTCGTCGTACCGCCACCCGCCACCGAGCCTCGCGGCAACGGCATGATGCGAACGCCGTGCAGATCGAAGCGGTTCGACGGTCCTCTGACGCCGCCCGCATCGCCATAGCTGGCGTTACTTTGCAGGTAGCTCATGTTGTAGAAATCGCTGAGCTCCATGCGGTAGCTGCCCGCCTTGAGTTCCGCCTTCAACGGCGTCGACCACGACGGCCCTGCGCTCGCGGGCGAATGCGGCAACTGCACCACGCCCTGCGCAACGATGCCGTCCTGGCTATTCTTGAGCACCATCCACTTCACGCCACCGCTGATGCCCAGGTTGATCTGGTGCGCGGTGTTGCGGTATTGGAGCTGCAAAGCATAGCTGCCATCGCGCTCGACCTTGATGTCCGGTACCGACAGCGTATCGGCCGGCGCGCCCCAACCTGCGATGCGGCCATCGGCGACGGCAATCTCCACGCCCTTGTCCAGGCATTGCGGCGCGCTGTGATGGCTGCGGTTGCCGGAGCCGGTGTACATCGCCTCGACGGCGTAGCACAGATTGCCGCTCTCGCCCATCGACGGCGCGCGACGATCGGCCCAGGTCTTCGCGGTGACGCGCTGCGCCGCCAGCTTGCCGTTGCGATAGATGTTGTAGACCACGCCCTTGGCAGCGCCGTCGAGATGCAGCGTAGGAAAACCGTAAGTGCCGCGTTCCAGCTTGACGATGCGCGCCTCCTGCGGCGCGTACACCGTCGGATCAACCGCCAACGGCTGCGCGCTGACGCTGTGCTTGACCTGTTGCCCGGCCATCAGCTTGCCGAGGCGGATCTCGATGACATTGTCCTCGGCCAGCGCCGACCAGGCCAGCGTGGCGGCGACGGGCTTGCCGTTCAGCGCCACCGATGCGACTTCGTAGTAGCCATCGCCGGCCGACGCGGGCGGCAGCGACAGCCGCACCTGCAAGCGCTTGCCGCGCAGCCCAAGATTGCTGAGCGTGACCGCATCGCTGCCCGCGAACGCCACGCGCCGCAGCTTGGCCGTCACGAAGGGATGCAGCGCGATGCCGTCATCGGTGGTCTGCACGCCGAACACGCCGCCGACCACCATGCCGAGATACGCGCCGACCGACCACAGCTGTCGCCGCGAATCCATCACCGGCCCGCTCAAATCGCCCTGCGGCTGCTGGTCCTTCAGCATCGGCTGGCCGGACAGCCACTCCAGGTTTTCCATATTGGACAGGTTGAGCGCCGCGCCGCGCATCAGCGACTCGTAGGCCGCATCGGCGACGGCCACATTGCCCGTCATGGCGGCGGCCTTCAAACCGTAGGCCGTCACGAACGGCCACAAGGTGCGATTGTGATAAATCGCCACGCCCGGCTGCTGCGGATAAATCACCGGCGCCCCCATCGGACCATGCGGGTAATGCGCCAGGATGCTCTCGGCCTGCTTGCGGTCGGCGATGCCGGTGACGATCGCCAGCGACTGCCCCAGCCAATCGTACTTGTACATCGCCGCGCCGTCGAAATGCCCGGCCGTCATGCTGCTGTACATGCCCGCGTCGGCCTGCCACAGACGCTGGTTGATGGCGCGCTTCAGGTCCGCCGCCCACGTAGCGTAGCGGTCGGCCAGCGCCGCATTGCCTTGCTCCCGCGCCAGCTGCGCGGCCAGCGTCAGCGCCTTGTAGTGGCCGGCGTTGGTGGACAAGGCCTTCGACGACGCCATGCTGGCCAGATCATCCGATATCCAGCGCGCGTAGCTTTGCTCGCGCCAGTCGAGGAAGGATTGTTCGCCGTTGTACAAGCCGTCGGCCGCATCGTAGGCGGCCAGCCTGTCATTCTCCAGCGTGTTGGACAAGGCCCGCAGCGCGGTCGCCGCGAAGGCCTTGCGCTCGTCAGGCGCCAGCGCCTTCAAGGCTTCGTCCGCGCCGAAGGCCCAGCTCACGCGGTCCGTGCTGACCGGCCAACTGCCGCCGCTGCCGGTGTCCTGGATGATCTGCAAACCGTCGGCGCTGCCGGCGACGTGCGCGCCCGGCCGCACACCGTCGCGATAGCCGGACAGCTTGAACTCCAGCGAATTGCGCACGCGGCGCGGATCCAGCATGCCCAGTCCCAGCGAGGCCGCGTAGGACAGGTCGCGCGTCCACACATAGTTCCACAGCTCGCCCGTCTCGAAGCAGTTGCAGGAAATGGGCTTGCCGCCGTTGTAGCTGCCGTCGCGGATCTCGCCGACCGAGTCCTGTTTCATCTCCAGCCCGGCCAGCGTGAACAGCGCGTCGAAGCCCAGGTTGCCGCTGCGGACACTCGGCTGTCCCGGCGCTTCCGCGTAGCTTATCTCCTGCTTGCCGCCTTCGCGCACGCGCATGGTGGACGATTGCGTGTAGCTGCGCTGCGGCGCGCTGGCGTCCGGCGTGGCGTAGCGTACGGTCTCCTGCTTGCCATCCCAGGTTGGATAGCTGGTGCTGAGCGTAGTGGCTGCCAGCGCGGGCAGTGTGAACAGCGCCAAGGGCAGGGCGCCGAGGCGGCGACGGGGCAATCTCATTGTTCGATCTCCAGTATCAGCGCCGAGCGTGCCGGCAGGGTGACTTCGCCATCGAGCGTCACGCGCTTGCCGCTGACGACATCGACACCTGCGCGCACGCCGGTCAGCATCTCGTGAAAGCGCGCGGTTTTCAGCACGGTGTCGGTGCTGTTCTTGTTGAAGGCCACCATGACCTTGCGCGTGCCATCGTAGCGGAAGTAGACGTAGGTGTTGTGCTCAGGGCCGTAGTGCATCATCTTCCCGTGATGGATCACGGACGCGCCCTTGCGCCAGTTGAGCAGCTTCTTCACATACGCCTGCGCGGCCGCCTGCTGCGCGCTCAGGCCCGCGCCGGTGAAGGCGTTGACGACGTCGCCGCGCCAGCCGCCGGGGAAGTCGTGGCGGTAGGAGGCATCGTCGCGGCCCTTGGTGGTGCTGGTCATCTGCACCTCTGTGCCGGCGTAGAACTGCGGGATGCGCGGCGCCGTCGCCACGAAGGCCATCGCCATGCGGAACAAGCCATCATCTGCATTCAGCTCGCTGTAGAGGCGCGACACATCGTGGTTGCCTTCGAATAGCACCAGGTTGCCGGCGTTCGGATACAGATAATCCTGCGACAGCGTTTCGTACAGATTCGTCAGGCTGTACTCGGCGCCGTCCGGTGCGGCCAGCGCGCGGCGCAAGGTGTAGGTCAGCGGGAAGTCCATCATGCTCGGCATGTGCGAGACGTAGCCGTTGAAGTTCTGCTTGCCCTCCTGCCAGAACGCGACCACGGGGATCAGAGGGCTCCATTCCTCGCCCACCAGGTTCAGCTTGGGGTACTCGGCCATCACACTGCCCGACCAGCGGCTGAGGAAATCGGTATCGGAATAGCCGTAGGTATCGACCCGAAGCCCGGACAAGCCCGCGTACTCGATCCACCAGATATCGTTTTGAATCAGGTAGGTCGCCACGTACGGGTTGGCCTGGTTCAGGTCCGGCATGTCTTCGACAAACCAGCCCTGGGTGAAGTTGCGCTTGTCCTCGCTGGAGGCGTACGGGTCTTGCACCGCCACGCGATGATGCTCGGTCGGCACGAACTTGCCCTGATAGGTCAGCCAGTCCGGCATCGGCATGTCCTGCATCCACCAGTGCTTGCTGCCGATGTGGTTGAGCACCACGTCCTGGATCACGCCCAAACCCTTGGCGCGCGCCTGTGCGACAAAGCTGCGATATTCCTCATTGCTGCCGTAGCGCGGATCGATGCGGTAATGGTCGGTCGTCGCATAGCCGTGATAGGAGTAGGCAGGCGAGTTCGACTCCAGCAACGGCGTCGGCCAGACGGTGGTGAAGCCCATCGCGGCGATGTAGTCCAGATGGTCGGCCATGCCGCGGATGTCGCCGCCGTGGCGGCCCGAGGGGGCGCTGCGGTCGGCGCGTTCGCTCATGTCGGCTGCGTTGTCGTTGGATGGATTGCCGTTGGCAAAACGATCCGGCATCACTTCATAGATGGCGTCGCTGCTGTTGAAGCCGGCGCGCTGGGCCGAACCGGCCGCCCGCGCCAGCAAGGTGTAGTTGTAGCGGAGGGACTGGCTGCCGCGCTTGAACACCAGGTCCATCGCGCCTGGCGCCGCGTCGGGCGCGATCTCCAGGTTGATGAACAGGTAGTTCTGGTTGGCGACCCGCGCCACCGAGGCAATCCGCACGCCGGGGTAGGCCAGCGTCGGCTCCAGGTCGGCGATATGCGGCCCGTGCACCATCAGTTGCAGCGTGCTGTTGCGCATGCCGGTCCACCACAGCGGCGGGTCCATGTGGTCGATGCGGTAGTCCGGGGCGGCGTGCGCCCAAACCGGAAGCAGGCTCGCCAGCAGCGCCGCCAGGATGGTGTTCTTCATGCAATCTCCTTGTGTGGGTAAGTAGTCGTACTACAAACCTTTATTTTTCTGGCTTGCCGGCCATTTCTGTTGATTTTGCTAGAGAATACTCTCAAAGCCCAGCCTTATCAAACCATCATAATTTAGTCGAAATACAGGGATTTTGTAATTTTTCAGCCCATATTGTTTTTTCGGCCAAAAATGTCCCGCCTGACGCCCCGGACGGACCCGATGGCGTGGCGTTTGGTTTCATAAACAAGTGGTTCTATCGTCAAATCTGTAGTTCTACTACAAGCCCGTAGTGCTTGCTCTGTAGCCGAAATACAACGAGAACGGCATGCTCACAGGGGAGAGCAGGCGCAGAGCGCCCTGGAATGCGTAGGCGGGCGGAAGTTTAATTGACATGGAATCTAGTTTTAGTACAAAATTCTTCCTAGAACGTCTTTTAGAACGTCGAATTTCCTTGGAACCCGTGTAGTTTGAGACGCCCCGGCGAATACGGAGCGGCTGATGTTGGCGGGAATTGTGTTTTGTGTCGTGAGTGAGGGGACATTGAATGAACATTTTTGCGAATAAGCGTAGTCATAGCGCTGCGTTTCAACTGAATCCGGTCGCAGCGGGTTGCGCTGTATTCCTGTCGATGATGGCAAGCTCGGCTGTTTATGCGCAAGAAGCCGCGCAAGCAGCCCCGGCTCCAGCCGCCGACGTGACGGCCGCCAAGGCCGATCCGAATGCGCCGGTCGTACCGTCGGTTGTCGTCGCCGGTATCCGCCGCGGTATCGAAGCAGCGATCTCGATCAAAAAGAATTCCACCTCCATCGTCGAAGCGGTGTCGTCGGAAGACATCGGCAAACTGCCTGACTCCAGCGTGGCTGAATCCATCGCCCGCCTGCCAGGCGTGACCGCTCAGCGTTCGCGCGGTTCGGGCAAGGCCGCCGACATCAGCGTCCGTGGTCTGGCGCCTAGCTTCAACGGCACCCTGGTCAACGGCCGCGAACAAGCGTCCACCGGCAATGCCCGCAGCCCTGAATTCGATCTGTTCCCAGCGGAACTGATCGGCAGCGCAATGATCTACAAAACCCCTGACGCCACCGTGATCGGCCAGGGCCTGGCCGCGACCATCGACCTGCGCACCGTGCAGCCGCTGGACTTCGGCAAGCGCGTGCTGGCGGCCGGTGTACGCACCGAGCGCAGCGGCGTGCGCTCCGGCTCGCCAGAAGGCGACGGCAAGCGCTACACCTTCAGCTACGTGGACCAGTTCGCCAACCGCACGATCGGTGTGGCGCTGGGCGTGACCAGCTACAAGGAAACCGGCGGCGGCCAGCAGAAATTTGAAGGCGGCGGCACCGAGATCTACGATCCAAAAACCGCAGCCAACCCGAACGGCCTGAACGTCGTCGTGCCTAGCGGTTTCAAGGCCGACACCGAGACCTCGACCTCCAAGCGTGACGGCGTATCCGCCATGCTGCAATACCGTCCGAACAAAGAATTCAAGACCTCGGTCGACCTGTTCTACTCGGCCGGCACCCAGACCCTGAAGAAAACCGGCCTGGAAGGCTCGATCGGCGGTTCGTGGGGCGGTTACGACCCAGTCGGCGTCCTGAGCAACGCCACCATCCAGAACGGCGTGGCCACTGCCGGCACCTTCAGCAACTTCAAGGGCGACGTCCGCAACCACAAGGAATCGGCGGACGACAAGCTGACCTCGATCGGCTGGAACGCGCAATACAAAACGGCTGACTGGACCCTGACCAGCGATCTGTCGCACTCGAAAGCCACCAAGAACGCCTCGCGCTACGAAACCACCGCCGGTGTAGCGGGCAACACGCCTGCCAACCAGCTGGGCTCGCTGTCGTGGACCGGCTTCGACGGCAAGAACCTGGCCGCCATGCACCTGACGTCGAGCTTCGACTACTCGAACCGCTCGCAAACCTTCCTGACCGACACCGACGGCTGGGGCGGCGGCGTGAACTCGCCACAGGCCGGCTATGTCGCACTGCCTAACGTCGACGACAAAATCGACGCGATCCGCCTGACCGCGCGTCGCGAACTGAACTGGGGTCCGGTTGTGGCCGCCCAGTTCGGCGTGAACTACACCAAGCGCGACAAGAAGCGCTACGGCGAAGAAGGCCGTCTGGTCGTCAAGGGCGGCAACGGCTACGGCACCGCCACCGTGCCAGGCAGCGCCATCGCCACCGCCGGCACCACCGGCATTCCTATCGTGTCGTTCGACCCGGTCGGCACCCTGGGCCCGATCTACGATATGGTCAAGTGGGTGGACGCCAGCGTGCTGGCCAAGGACTGGTCGGTATCGGAAAAAGTCACCACCGCCTACGCCATGGGTGAACTGGACGGCAAACTGGCCGGCTTCGACTACCGCGGCAACTTCGGCGCGCAACTGGTGCACACCAACCAGTCGACCACCGGCAACAAGGTCGATCTGGCCACTTGCACCGGCATCACCGCCGCCACCTGCCCATCGGCCGGCATCGCCGACGGCACCTCGTACAACGACATCCTGCCTAGCGCAAACGTGTCTTTCGACCTGGGCAACGAACAGCAGCTGCGCTTCGGCGCCGCCAAGGTACTGGCTCGCGCCAACCTGGACGACATGCGCGCCAGCTCGGCGTTCGGCGTCAGCAAAGACAACACCGTGCCTATCCTGGTCGGCAGCGGCGGCAACGCCAAGCTGGAGCCGTTCCGCGCCAAGGCGTTGGACGTATCGTACGAGAAGTACTTCGGCAACAAGGGCTACTTCAGCGCAGCGGCGTTCTACAAAAAGCTGGACACCTACATCCTGCGTGCACCTCGCGCGTTCGATTTCAAGGGCCAGGTCACGCCTAACACGCAGCTGCCAACCACCGGCCCATACCAGGGTTCGACGGTCGGCCTGCTGACTACCCCGACCAACGGCGACGGCGGCAACATCCGCGGCTACGAGCTGTCGGTGAACATTCCGTTCTCGCTGGTCACGCCTTACCTGGACGGCTTCGGCGCGTCGGGTAACTTCTCGAACACCGAGAGCGGCATCGAACTGCCAGTCATCGGTTTCGCGACCCAGGGGGTAGCCGGCGTCAAGATCCCGCTGCCAGGCCTGTCCAAACGCGTCACCAACCTGCGCCTGTACTACGAGAAGTATGGCTTCCAGTTCGCCTGGGCTGCCCGCCGCCGTTCCGACTTCCTCGGCGAGATCAGCGACTTCCAGGACAACGCCCAGCTGACCTTCGTCAAGGGCGAGACCATCATCGACCTGCAAGCGTCGTATGAATTCTCGCAGAAGTACCTGAAAGGTCTGTCGATCTACGTGCAGGCCAACAACTGGAACAACACGCCTTACCAAGAGTACAATGGCACCGATTCGACCGCCATTTCGTACAAGACCGTGTTTGGCCGTACCTACCAGTTTGGTCTGAGCTACAAGTTCTAAGCTTTCGTAGTTTCAGCTGATAACAACCCCGCTTCGTCGGGGTTGTTCCGTTTTGGAGCCTGACTTATGCAGCAAGCAGCTATCAAGAACATCGTGATCGTCGGCGGCGGCACCGCCGGCTGGATGACCGCCACCGCCTTGTCCACCATCCTGCGCGGGCAGTACAACATCCGCCTGGTGGAGTCCGACGAAATCGGCATCGTCGGCGTCGGCGAAGCCACCATACCGATGATCCAGCGTTTCAACCAAGTGGCCGGCATCGACGAAGCGGAATTCATGAAGGCCACCCAGGGCAGCTACAAACTGGGCATCGAATTCGTCAACTGGGGCAAGCTGGGCGACCGCTATATCCACGGCTTCGGCGTGCTGGGCCAGGACTTGTGGACGGTGCGCTTCGACCAGTACTGGCAGCGTCTGCGCGGCCTGGGCAAGGCACGCGAACTGGATGAATATTCGATCACCCGCATGGCAGCGCGCCACAACAAGTTCATGCCGCCGCGCCGCGACCTGGCCAATTCTCCGCTGTCCGATATCGCCTACGCCTATCACTTCGACGCCAGCCTGTATGCGCGCTATCTGCGCACTGTGAGCGAGCAGCGCGGCGTGCGCCGCACCGAGGGCAAGATCGCGCAGGTGTCGCAGCGCGCCGATGACGGTTATGTCGATGCGGTGGTGATGGAATCGGGCGAGCGTATCGAGGGTGACCTGTTCATCGACTGCTCCGGCTTCCGCGCGCTGCTGATCGACGGCGCGCTGAAGACCGGCTACGAGGACTGGAACCACTGGCTGCCATGCGACCGCGCACTGGCCGTGCCGTGCGAATCGGTCAGCCCGCTGACACCGTACACGCGGGCCACCGCGCACCGCGCCGGATGGCAGTGGCGCATCCCGCTACAGCACCGCACCGGCAACGGCCACGTGTACAGCAGCGCCTTCATGGAGGACGAGGAAGCGCAGAAGATCCTGCTGGCCAACCTGGATGGCAAACCGCTGGCCGAGCCGCGCATGGTCAAGTTCCGCACCGGCATGCGCAAGCTGGGTTGGAACAAGAACGTGGTGGCGATGGGTTTGGCGAGCGGCTTCCTGGAGCCGCTGGAATCGACCAGCATCCACCTGATCCAGTCGTCGATTGCGCGGCTGGTGCAGTTCTTCCCGGATCGTGGATTCAACCAGCTGGAGGTGGATGAGTACAACCGCCAGAGTCGCTTCGAATATGAGCGCATCCGCGATTTCGTGATCCTGCACTACAAGCTGAATCAGCGCGACGATTCCGATTTCTGGAAGCAGTGCGCGGCGATGCCGGTGCCGGACTCGCTACAGCACAAGCTCGATCTGTTCCGCGCACGCGGCCGCGTGGTGCGCTTCGATAATGAGTTGTTCGCGGAAGCCGGATGGCTGCAGGTGATGCACGGCCAGAACCTCAAACCCGAAGGCTACGATCCGCTGGTGGACCTGCTGCCGGTGGAGGAAGCGGAGAAGTATTTGGAGAGCATACGCGACGTCATCGGCCAGTGCGTCCAGCACATGCCGGACCACGCCGAGTACATCGCGCAGCACTGCGCGGCGACCCGGCGCTGATCGTTTCTACATCTTCGGCGCTGCGCAGCACGAGGCGATGTATTCCTCGTGCGTCGGCATATGTTCGGCGCAGCGCAGCACCACGTCCTTGACGTTGGCCAGGAAGGCGGCGATGTCCGCCTCCGAGCGCTGGTCCACCAGCGGATGGTAGCCCTTGGCGCGCAGGCCCTGGCCGTGCATCACCTGCAGCCAGCTGGTTTCGGTGAACAGCTCATCGCTGGCGCGCACGATGCGGCCGTTGCTGCGGTACAGATCCATGCGCCGCTGCAGCGTCGCCGGAATCTCCATGTTGCGGCAGTAGTCCCAGAACGGCTTGCCCTCGCGCGCATTGAGCTTGTAGTGCAGGATCAGAAAGTCGCGGATGGCGACATACTCGTTGTCGGTGGCCTCGTTGAAGGAATCGATGTCGGCCTGGTCGTAGCCCAGGTGCGGGAACATCATCAGCAAGCGCGTGATCCCGGTCTGCACCAGGTGGATGCTTGTCGATTCGAGCGGCTCCATGAAACCGCCGGCCAGGCCGATGGCGACCACGTTTTTATTCCATGCGCGCTTGCGCTTCCCGGTGGTGAACTTCAGATGGCGCGGCTGCGCCAGCGGCTTGCCGTCCAGGTTATTCATCAGGATGGACTCGGCCTGTTCCGGCTCCATGAATTTGCTGCTGTAGACATGGCCGTTGCCGATCCGGTGCTGCAGCGGGATGCGCCATTGCCAGCCGGCGTCGTGCGCGGTGGCCCGCGTGTAGGGCAGCAGTGGGCTGACCGACTCGCACGGCACGGCGATGGCGCGGTCGCACGGCAGCCAGTGCGACCAGTCCTCGTAGCCGGTCTTCAGCGCGCCTTCGATCAGCAGGCCACGGAAGCCGGAGCAGTCGACAAACAGATCGCCTTCGATGCGTTCGCCGTTCTCCATGACGATGGCTTCGACGAAGCCGTCGTCAGCGCGCAGCACGGTGTCGACGATGCGGCCCTCGGTGCGGCGCACGCCGCGTGCTTCGCTCAGGCCGCGCAGGTATTTGGCGTACAAGCCGGCGTCGAAGTGGAAGGCGTGGGAGATATCGGACAGCGGGGAATCGCCGCTGTCGCTGGCGGCGCGCATGAATTTGTTCATGCTGGCGGCCATGGTGTTGATCGAGTAGTGCTCGACGCCGGGCGCCTTGCCGGCTTGGTAAAGCTTGAGCCAGTACTGGTAGAACTTGGCCAGCAGCTGATCGCGGCCGATCACGCCGAAGCCGTGGATATAGGATTCGCCCTGCTTGCTCCAGTTGACGAATTCGATGCCGAGTTTGAAGGTGCCTTGCGTCTGGCGCAGGAACTCGTTTTCGTCGACGCCGATCAACTGGTTGAAGCCGCGTATGACGGGAATGGTGGCCTCGCCGACGCCGATGGTCGATATCTCGTCGGATTCGACCAGGCGGATCTTGCAGCCGTTGGAAATCAGCGCCGACATCGCGGCGGCGGTCATCCAGCCTGCGGTGCCGCCACCGACGATGACGATGTTTTTAACCAGTCCCAAACTCATATTGTCTCCCTATCGTTATATGTTTTATCGGCGACCCCGAGTCTTGTGCCCGGGGTTCGCCGTCTGCGGAGGCCTTATTTCTTCTCGGCCGCCGCGAATGCTGCATTTTGCGTATCGAGCCAGGTCTTGAGCGGCGCGAAGTAGTCGAGCAGCGCGCCGCCGTCGATCTTGTCCTCGCCCGAAATCGCCTTCAGCTCCTCAGGCCACGGCTTGCTCGTGCCCATCGCCAGCATCTGCTGCAGCTTGGCGCCGGCCTTGGCGTTGTCGTACACCGAGCAGCGGTGCAGCGGACCGGTGTAGCCGGCTTCGCGGCACAGCGCGCGATGGAACTGGAACTGCAGCATATCGGCCAGGAAGTAGCGCGCATACGGCACGTCCGCCGCCACGTGGTACTTGGCGCCGGCGTCGAAGCCTGCGCCACTGGCGTCGGCGGCCACAGGGCGCTTCATGCCCATGTACTGCTCGCGCAGCTGCCACCAGCTCTTGTCGTAGTCGGCCGGCTTGGTCTTGCCGGAGTAGACGTCCCAGCGCCATTTGTCGACCGAGTAGGCAAACGGCAGGATCGCGACCTTGCTCAGCGCGCGCTCCAGCAACTGGCCGATGTCGGCGTTGGCGTCCGGCGCCTGGTCCATCAGGCCGACCTTCTGCAGATAGCTTGGCGTGATCGACAGCGCGATGGTGTCGCCGATGGCTTCGTGGAAGCCGTCGTTGGCGCCGTTGCGGAACAGGTAGGGCTGCTTGGTGTAGCCGAGGAAGTAGTAGATGTGACCCAGTTCGTGGTGGATGGTGGTGAAGTCTTCCGCCGTCGGCGTGATGCACATCTTGATGCGGACATCATCCTTCTCGTTCAGCGGCCAGGCCGAAGCGTGGCACACCACGTCGCGGTCGCGCGGCTTGGTCAGCAGCGAGCGTTCCCAGAACGTCTCCGGCAGCTTCTGCATGCCCAGCGAGGTGTAGAAGCGCTCCGCGTACTGCGTCATCTGCTTGGCGTCGGTCTTGCGCTCTTCCAGCACCTTGCCCAGGTCGAAGCTGCTGGCGCCGGTGGCGGGCTTCAGCAGCGGATACAGGTTGTTCCAGCTCTGGCTCCACATATTCCCGAACAGGTGGGCCGGGATAGGGCCGGTCAGCGGCACCACGTCCGGGCCGTAGGTCTGGCGCAGCTTGTAGCGGGTGTAGGTGTGCAGCGCATCGTACAGCGGTTTGACCTGCTGCCACAGGCGCTCCATCTCGGCGGAGAAGGCTTCCGGCGGCATGTCGTACTGCGCGCGCCACATCGCGCCGGTATCGACAAAGCCCATCTGCTTGGCGCCCTTGTTCGACAGCGCGACGTACTCGGTGTATTTCTGTTTGTAGGCCGGCGATTGCGCGTGCCAGCCGGTCCACATTTCCTTCAGCTTGGCCTCATCGCGGCTGCTGGCCAGGACTTTCTCCATTTCGCCCAGCGGCATGCAGGCGCCGGCCGTGCCATCCGTTTTTTTCGGGCAGTACTTGGCCTTGCCGTAGGCGCCGTTCATCGCCGCCTGCAGCTGCGCGTATTGTTCGCGTTCCTTGGCGTCGGCGAAGACCAGCGTTTGCTGCAACAGCATCATCTTGCGCGCCGATGCTTCCGGCAGCTTCAAGCCGTTGAAGCGGCGGGCCGCGATCGCCGCTTCGCCCGCCGCCGTCAGATAGCGTTCGGCGAAGAAGGAGGCGATGGCTTCCGTGTCGTCGGTGATGAAGTTGGAGCCGACCCAGGCGCCCTTGGCCTGTTCGTTATTCAGCTTGTTGAGGCGTTCCTCGGTGTCGGCCAGAAAGCGCTCGGCTTCGGCGACGGTGGGTTTTTTTGCGGGGGCAGCCAGCACGGTGGTGCTGGCGGCTGTCATGGCGCTGAGCGCGAACAGCGTGCTGATGATTTTTGGTGACACTGGCATCTCCCTGTGTAGTTTTACTTGGCCATCGAACCGGTCGATTCGATGGCCGATAATCATACACGCTTACAAAGTGATGGCGACACTTCGGCCAGGCTGGCTGCTGGCTGGCAGGGTGATGTTCAATACCTTGGCCGCTTCGTCCCAGACGAAGATGACCGGCTTGCCGTCCACGCGTACCAGCGACGGGTGGGCCGTGATGTTATGCACCTGCAGCGCGATGCTGCGTTCCGGGCGCTGGTACTGCGTGCCCACCGCCGATTCCACGCGCAGCGTCAGGCTGCGGCCCTGCAGCTTGCTGGTGAAGTTCAGCAGTTCGTACTTGCCCTGTTCGTAGGCTTGCGCGGTCGTGCCGTCATCGTCATACAGCTTGCCCGCGCCGGCGCTCACCGAGGCGTCGTGGTAGTAGTGCAGGTCGATATGCTTGGTCGAATAATCGCGCGTGGTCTGCACCACCTTCGCCATCGGGATGAAGGCGCCGGCGCGCACATAGACCGGCACATGGTCGGCGCTCAGCTTCACCGATTCGGTGGCGCCGCCGGCGTGCTTCTCGCCGTTGTAGAAATCGAACCACGCGCTGCGGGCAGGGAAGTAGACGTCCGCCGTGGTGGCGCCCTGTTTGAGCACCGGCGTCACCAGGAAGTCCTTGCCCCACAAGTAGGTCGAGGACATGGCGCGCACCTTGGCGTTGCCCGGTTCCTCGTACAGCATGGGGCGCATCAGCGGCAGGCCTTGCTGGTTGTTGTCGAAGCCCAGCGTGTAGTTATACGGCAGCAGGCGATAGCGCAGGCGGATCGCCTCGCGCGCCAAGGCCTTGGTGCGGTCTTCGCGGTAGACCGGCTCCGGTGGCACATCATCCTGCGCGTGCGGGCGGAAGATGGGCTGGAACACGCCGTACTGCAACCAGCGCGTGTAGAGCTCATTGTCCAGCACCGGGTTGGCGAAGCCGCCCAGGTCCGAGTGCATATAGCCCAGGCCCTGCATGCCCATTTGTAGCGAGATCTCAGGCTGCGACTGCAAACCGCCCCAGCCCCGGTCTACATCGCCGGACCACGGGATGATGCCGTAACGCTGCGTGCCCGAGTAACCGGCGCGCATCAGGATGAAGGGACGCTCGGTCGGAAAGTCCTGCTGGTAGCCTTCCGCCACCAGCCGCGCCCATTGGTGGCCGTAGATGTTGTGCACCTGGTCGGCGCTGCCGGTGGCGTGGCGCATGGCGGTCGGATGCACTTCCGGTTCGCCCAGGTCGCCCCATACGCCGGTCACGCCTTGCTGGCGCAGGCCCTTGTAGATATTCCAGAACCACTCCTTGCCCGGCTTGCCGAAGATATCGATCAGGCCCGTGTGGCCGAAGTAGAAGTCGTAGACCAGTGGCTTGCCGTCGGCGCCCGTGCCCAGTACCTTCTTGTCGACCGCCTCCTGCCATTTGCTGGAGGTGTCGAGGACGAAGGGTTCGGTGATGAGCACCGTCTGCACGCCTTTTTTCTGGAAGTCGGCGATCATGCCGGTGGGGTTGGGGTAGCTGTCCTTGTCCCATTCCAGGTTGCCCATCGTGCCCTTGACCTCTTTGCCGAACCAGAACAGATCGAACACGATGGCGTCGAGCGGAATATCCTCGGCGATGAATTTGTTGACGGTGTCGCGCGCGATGGCTTCATTGCGGTAGCCGAAGCGCATCGCGAAATTGCCGAAGGCCCAGCGCGGCGGCAAGGGCTGCTTGCCGGTCAGGCTGGTGTAGTTGCCGATCACGTCTTCCCAACTGTCGCCCGCGATCACCTGGTAGGTCTTGCGGCCGCCGATGGTTTCGTAGGTCAGGCTGCCGTTATGCTTGCTGTCGAAATCGAGGTAGCCGGTTTGCGGATTGTCGAAGTGGATCGCATACATCTTCGACGACAGCGCCACCGGAACCGCATAGCCCATCTGCTCCGACTTGTCGCCGTAGCCGTAGTGCGCCTTGTTATACAGCGTGAAGCGGTGGCCGCGCCGGTTCATGCCGACCGCGCGCTCGCCGGCGCCGTACAGCGCCTCGTCCTGGTCCAGCGCGAACTCGATGCCTTCCAGTTCGCGTGCCTCGCCCTTGTTGATATCCTTGCTGCCGCTGGCCGCATCGTCCCTGACCTTGATGTAGCCGAGTTTTTCGGCGACCAGGCGCTTGCCCCGGTAGGCGTACGAAATCTGGAACGGCGACTTGGTAATGGTGACGACGATGCCGGGTGTGGCATATTCGATGCTGTTGGGTTTAGTCGCCAGCGTGGTTTTGACGGCGGCCGGCGCCAGCACCACCGCGTGCGAGGCCGGGTCCAACTGCTCGCCGTTCGGCACGAAGGTGGTTTCGACGATGCGCGCCGAGTAGGGTTTGATGAGGTAACTGCCGTCGCTGGTGTGGACTTCCAGCAGGCCGTCGCGGCGGGTGGCGCTGTCGAAATGGCGGTTGGCGTTCTGCGCCTGTGCAGCCTGGCTGATGAGTAGCAGCGGCAGCGCGGCCGCGAGTGTGGCGATGGAGTTGCTTTTCATGTAAGTAGTTGGTCTCTGAGGTTGTTTTGATTTTGTTGTTTGGCTACATTTGACTACAAAATCCTGCCCTTGGGATGGCTTGTTTCCTTTATTTTACTGGGAAACTCTTTCAATTGACATGCATTCAGCTGCGTGTTATTTTGCTACAAATTCAAAATAGTCGGGGACCCGCAGCATGCATTCTTCCAGCAACAAGCCCATACTGTCGTTCTGGCAGTTGTGGAATATGAGCTTCGGCTTCTTCGGCATCCAGTTCGGCTTCGCGCTGCAAAATGCCAACGTCAGCCGGATCTTCTCCACGCTGGGCGCCAATCCCGACGACCTTTCGCTGTTCTGGCTCGCGGCGCCGGTCACCGGCCTGCTGGTGCAACCGATTATCGGCTACCTGAGCGACAACACCTGGCATCCGACCTGGGGCCGCCGCCGTCCATTCTTCTTCATCGGCGCCTTGCTGGCGTCGATCGCGCTGTTCCTGATGCCGAATTCCTCCGCGCTGTGGATGGCGGTCGTCGTCCTGTGGCTGCTCGACGGCGCCATCAACGTCTCGATGGAGCCGTTCCGCGCCTTCGTCGGCGACAAGCTGGGTTCCTCGCAGCAGACCGCCGGCTTCGCGATGCAGACCTTCTTCATCGGCTGGGGCGCGGTGATCGCCTCGCTGCTGCCGACCATCTTCACCCATCTGGGCGTGAGCAACCTGCCGGTCGGCGGCGCCGTTCCGGATACTGTACGCTACTCCTTCTACAGCGGCGGCGCGATCTACTTCCTGGCCGTGCTGTGGACCGTCCTCACCGCCAAGGAAACGCCGCCGGAAGACCTGGATGCATTCCGCGCTGACCAGCGCCGGGGCAAGGGCCTGGTCCACGCGCTGAAGGAAATCCTGGGCGGCTTCACCCGCATGCCGAAGACCATGGTGCAGCTGGCGGCCGTGCAGTTCTTCAGCTGGATCGCGCTGTTCGCGATGTGGATCTACACCACCAACGCCATCGGCGAAAACGTGTTCGGCACCACCGACGCGCAATCGGTGGCCTACCAGAACGCGGGTAACCACGTCGGCGTGATGTTCGCCGTGTACAGCGGCGTGTCCGCGCTGGCCGCCTTCGTGCTGCCGATGTTCGCGCGCCGCACCAGCCGCAAGTTCGTGCACATGAGCTGCCTGATCATCGGCGGCGTAAGCCTGTTCAGCATCTACGCCATCCATGACCTGAATATGCTGTTCGTGCCGATGATCGGCGTGGGCATCGCGTGGGCCAGCATCCTGACCATGCCGTACGCGATCCTGGCCGGCGCGCTGCCCGCCAAGCGTATGGGCTACTACATGGGCGTGTTCAACTTCTTCATCACTATCCCGCAGATCGTCAGCGGCGTGCTGCTGGGATTCATCACCAAGCACTGGTTTGCCGGCCACCCGATCAAGACCCTGATGCTGGGCGGCGTATGCATGGCGGTGGCAGGTGTGCTGACGCTGGCCGTGCGCGACCAGACAGACCCGGTGGGCCGCTAAGGTAATATTGTTCGCGTGACTACGTATTCGCGCGCCGCTGTTTTGCCGGAACAGGTAAAACGGAGGCTGTGAATACAGCCCTTTACCTGTGCGGAGCGAACATGAGCATACATACCGTAGTGACCAAACCATTCCCTGGCCAGCGGCCGGGGACTTCCGGCTTGCGAAAAAAAGTCAGCGTCTTCCAGCAGCCTTCCTATCTCGAAAACTTCGTGCAAAGCGTGTTCGACACGCTGGGCGACTGCGCCGGCAAGACGCTGGTGCTGGGCGGCGACGGCCGTTTCCACAACCGCGAGGCGGTGCAGACCATCCTGCGCATGGCGGCGGCGCACGGCTTCGCCAGGGTGCTGGTGGGGCAGGGCGGCATCCTGTCCACGCCCGCCGTCAGCTACGTGATCCGCAAGCATGGCGCCCTGGGCGGCATCGTGCTGTCGGCCAGCCATAATCCCGGCGGCCCGGATGGCGACTTCGGCATCAAGTACAACATCGCCGCCGGCGGCCCCGCGCCGGAAGGCGTGACCGAAGCGATCTTCCACCGCACCGAGGACATCTCGCGCTACCGCATCAGCGACGCCCCGGCCATCGACATCGACCGTCTCGGCCCCGCCACCATCGAGCAGATGGCGGTGGAGGTCATCGACCCCGTGGCCGATTACGCGGAACTGATGCAGCGCCTGTTCGACTTCGACGCCATCCGGGCCTTGTTCGGGCGCGGCTTCCGCATGTGCTTTGACGGCATGCACGCGGTCTCTGGTCCCTACGCCAAGGCCATCCTGGAAGGGATGCTGGGCGCACCGGCCGGCACCGTCATCAACGGCGTGCCGCTGGAGGATTTCGGCGGCCATCACCCGGACCCCAACCCCGTCAACGCCGCGCAGCTGATCGCCATCATGGCGGCGGACGATGCACCGGACTTCGGCGCCGCGTCCGACGGCGACGGCGACCGCAATATGATCGTCGGCCGCAAGTTCGATGTCACGCCGTCCGACAGCCTGGCCGTGCTGGCAGCAAACGCCGCCGTGGCGCCGGGCTACCGCGCCGGCCTGAAAGGCATCGCCCGTTCGATGCCGACCTCGCAGGCGGCCGACCGCGTGGCGCAGGCACTGGGCATCCCGTGCCATGAAACGCCGACCGGCTGGAAGTTCTTCGGCACGCTGCTGGACGCCGGCATGGCCACGCTGTGCGGCGAGGAGAGCTACGGTACCGGCTCCGACCACGTGCGCGAGAAGGACGGCGTATGGGCCGTGCTGTTCTGGCTTAACCTGCTGGCCGTCAGCGGCAAGACGGTGGAGCAGCTGCTCGGCGAGCACTGGGCGCGCTTCGGCCGCAACTACTACTCGCGCCACGACTACGAGGGCGTCGAACCCAAGGCCGCCAATGAACTCATGGCTTCCCTGCGCATCAAGCTGGCCACGCTGGCGGGGCAGGACCTGGGTCACTACGTGGTCGATTTCGCCGACGATTTCCACTACACCGATCCGGTCGACGGCTCGGTGGCGACGCAGCAAGGCATACGCATCGTGATGACCAACGGCTCGCGCATCGTGTTCCGCCTGTCCGGCACCGGCACCGAGGGCGCGACCCTGCGCGTCTACCTGGAGCGCTACGAAGCCGATCCCGTGTACCACCACCTGCCGACGCAGCAGGCCTTATCCGCATTGATACTCATCGCCGAGCAGGTTGGCGGCATCACCGGATGGACAGGGCGCGCGCGTCCGACCGTCACCACATAAAACCACGATAAAAGGACGACAGCATGAAATTGACACCCCTTGCAATGACCCTGGCGCTGGCGCTTGGTGCGGCCGCAAGCTGCACCACAGCCATCGCCGCGCCGGCAGCCGCCAAGCCCGCCGCGCGCAAGCCATTCCTGTGGGAGAACGCCACTGTCTATTTCCTGCTGACCGACCGCTTCAACAACGCCTATGTCGGCAACGACCTGGCCTACGGCCGCAAGGCCGATGCCGCCCCGCTGCGCGGCTACATGGGCGGCGACCTGGCCGGCATCACCAACAAGATCAACGAAGGCTATTTCGACAGCCTGGGTGTGAATGCGATCTGGGTGTCGCCGCCGGTGGAACAGATCCATGAAGGCACCGACGAAGGCACTGGCAAGTCCTACGGCTTCCACGGCTACTGGGCCGCCGACTTCACCGCCGTCGACGCCAACCTGGGCACGGAAAACGACTTCCGCAACTTCGTCGAAGCCGCGCACGCGCGCGGCATCCGCGTGCTGCTGGACGTGGTGATGAACCAGACCGGCCCCGTGACGGAGACCGACTACGTATGGCCGGAAGACTGGGTGCGCACCGGCCCGCAGTGCACCTACAAGGATGCCAAGACCACCATCGAATGCACGCTGGTGAAGAACCTGCCGGACTTCCGCACCGACAGCGATACGCCGGTCGAGCTGCCGGAAAACCTGGCCGCGAAATGGCAGCGCGAAGGACGCTTCGAGCGCGAGGTGAAGGAGCTCAACGAGTTCTTCGCCCGCACCGGCTATCCGCGCGCGCCGCGCTACTACCTGATGAAATGGCATTCGGACTGGGTGCGCAAGTACGGCGTCGACGGCTTCCGTGCCGACACCGTCAAGCACGTCGAGGCCAAGGCGTGGAAGGAACTGGGCATCGTCGCCAGCGCGGCTTACGAGGACTGGAAGCGCGCTAATCCCGACCAGAAGCTCAGCGACGACAAGTTCTACATGACGGCGGAAGTCTTCAACTACAACATCGCACAGGGCCAGGTGTTTGACCTGGGCGGAGGGCAGACCGCCAACTACTACCAGAACGGCTTCAATAGCCTGATCAATTTCGGCCTGGTGTACGACGCGGAGAAGGATTACGAAACGCTGTTCAGCAGCTATTCGAACATCCTGCACGGCGGCGCACTGGAAGGCCGCTCGGTGCTGAACTACCTCGACTCCCACGACTACGACAAGCCCTTCGACGCCGCGCGCAAGAAGCCTTTCGAAAGCGCGAACAAGCTGCTGCTGGCGCCCGGCGCGGCGCAGATCTACTACGGCGACGAAACCGCGCGCAGGCTCGATGTGGCGGAAGCGGTCGGCGACGCCAAACTGCGGTCGTTCATGAACTGGGATGAGCTGGCGCAGAACGCGCAGCGCGACGGCTACAAGATCGCCGACGTGCGCGCCCACTGGGCCAAGGTGGGCCTGTTCCGCC
Organism: Rugamonas aquatica; assembly: GCF_009380215.1. Classification (GTDB taxonomy): domain Bacteria; phylum Pseudomonadota; class Gammaproteobacteria; order Burkholderiales; family Burkholderiaceae_D; genus Rugamonas; species Rugamonas aquatica_B. The sequence continues at coordinate 253,253 of NZ_WHUG01000007.1, read as the reverse complement.
AGGCCCACGTGGCGGTGGGCGCGGGCGTGCACCAGCAGCTGCAGGCCAAGCCCTACGTATTCAAACGCACCTACGACCAGGGCGCGCTGCACGACAAGGTCGTCGTCGCGCTGGACCTGCCGACCGACAAACTCGCCCGCATCGATCTGCACGGCGTGTTTGCCAACGGACAGAAGGTCAAGGACTACTACTCAGGAAAAACCGCCGTGGTCAAAGGCGGCAGCGTCACATTTGGTACGCGTAATGCGGTAGTGCTGATCGGCCAGGAATAGCGGCGGCGGGGACGGGACACCAGTCGGTGAAGACGTCCGCCTCCATCGGCCGCGCGAACAGGAAGCCCTGCGCTTCGTCGCAGCCGGCCAGGCGCAGGAAGATCAGCACTTCCTCGCATTCCACCCCCTCGGCGACCACGCGGTGGCCGAGGTCTTGCGACAGCGTGATCATGGTGGCGACCAGCGCCTGCTTGCGCGTATCGTCTTCCAGGCCGATGACGAAGGTCTGGTCGATCTTCACCACGTCGGCCGGCATGCGCTGCAGGTAGGACAGGCTGCTGTAGCCGGTGCCGAAGTCGTCGATCGCCAGCTTCACTCCGGTGGCGGCGATCTTCTCCAGCATGGCGTGGGCCTTGACCGGCTGCGCCATGATCGCGCTTTCCGTAATCTCCAGTTCCATGCAGTCGGGCGGCAGGCCGCGCTGCCTCAGGCCCGCCAGCAGGGCTTCGGCAAAGTCCGGCTCCAGCAGGTTCGCCGCCGAGACGTTGACCGACATCTGCAGATGCAAGCCCTGGTCGCGCCACTGGCGCTGCTGGCGCATGGCCGTCGCCAGTACCCAGGCGGTGGTGGCGTGTGCCAGTCCGGAACGTTCGATCACCGGGATGAATTCTGAAGGGCCGACGGCGCCCAGCGTCGGATGGTCCCAGCGCAGCAGCGCCTCGGCGCCGATACAGGCGCCGGTGGTGATGTCGATGCGCGGCTGGTACACCAGCCGCAGCTGGTCCTGGCTTTCCAGCGCGGAGCCGAAGTCGTTGAGCAGCGTGAAGCGGCGCTGGTACAGCGCATCCGCGTCCTCGGAATACACCGCGATATGGGCGTGCGCATCGATGGCGTCGTGGGCGGCGCTCTGCGCCTGGCGCAGCACGCTGAGGCAGTCGGCGTTGCCGATTTCAAAAGGCGCCACGCCGACCGTGGGCGTGGCGACGTAGCGCGATTTGGCGAGGCACTGCCCTTCCGCCATCTTCGACTCCAGCAGCGGCAGATAGGCGGCGAGCGTCATGCCGGGCGGCGCGATCAGCGCGAACTGCGTGGTGGTGACATGGTAGACATTGCGGTGGGCGCCGACCTCCGCGCGCAGCCAGCGGGCGGCGTCGATCACCAGTTCGTCCACGTAGGACGGGTTCATCGCGCGCGCGGCGTGGCTGAGCTGTTCGGGCGTGGTCAGGTTAATCAGCACCGCCAGCCGCTGTTCGCCGGCTGGCCGGTCGCGCTGCAGATCCTGGAAATCCTCCATGAACTGGTTGCGGTTCGGCAGGCCGCTGAGCGGGTCAATGCGGCCCATCGCATGCTGCATCTCGATCTGCGCCATGACCATGCTGGCCAGGTCGCACAGGGCGCTCAGTTCCTGGGGCGTGGTCTCGCGAGGTTCCAGGCCCAGTACGCACATCGCGCCGAGGCAGTGTCCCTCGGCGGTGATCAGCGGTGCGCCGGCGTAGTAGCGCACGCCGCTGGCGGCCAATGGGCTGTCGCGGAAATACGCGTCCTCCATCAGGTCCGGAATCACCAGCAGCTCGCTGCTGTCGGCCACATTGCCGCAGGGCGCGCGCATGCGCGGGATGGACGTGTGTTCGACGCCGACGCGAGACTTGAACCACTGGCGGTCGGCGTCGGTCAGCGAGATGGCGGCAATCGGCAGCTGGAAGATGCTCGTGGCCATGCGCGTGATGCGGTCGAATGCTTCGCTGGGTGGCGTATCGAGCAGGTCCAGTTTATGGAGGGCGTCAAGACGCCGGGATTCAGTAAGTTGGCAAGAAATAGTCATGGTCTGGTCTATGCCCGGAAGGCGGTTAACGTCAGCTGCTATTCAATGCGGGACTGGGCACTGGGGAAGGAGGGTGTTGCGGGGGAGCGGGGCGTGGCTCCTTAGTTATAATTAACCAAACGTTAATTGCTAACTGGAAACCATAGCATACCACGGTTTCCAGCCCCGCTGTTTTTCAGTGTTGTGGATCGGTCGACAAAGAATAGGGCGCGTCGGCCGGCGCGGTGGCGCGCCGCGTGTTCGGTTTGTCGGACATGTCGAAGTCCAGCACCGCGCCCTGCATCAGGCCTGCGTGGCTCAGCCAGTTCTTCTCATAGGCTTTGCCGTTGACCTTGAGCGCGTTCACATAGCGCTTGCTGTCGCTGTTGGCCGGCGCGTTGATGACGACCGATTTGCCGTTCTCCAGTTTCAGCGTGATCTTCTTGAACAGCGGCGCACCCACCACGTACTGCGGCACCACCGGCGTGACCGGGTAGAAGCCCAGCGCCGAGAACACATACCATGCCGAAGTCTGGCCGTTGTCCTCGTCGCCGCAGTAGCCGTCAGGCGTGGCCTTGTACAAGCGGTTCATGGTTTCGCGCGCCCAGTACTGGGTCTTCCACGGCGCGCCAGCGTAGCCGTACAGGTAGATCATGTGCTGGATAGGCTGGTTGCCGTGCGCGTACTGGCCCATGTTCGCGATCTGCATTTCGCGGATCTCGTGGATCACTTCACCGTAGTAGCTTTCGTCGAAGGTCGGCGGCAGCGAGAATACCTGATCCAGCTTGGCGACAAACTTCTGGCGTCCGCCCATCAGGTCCACCAAGCCGTTCACGTCCTGGAATACCGACCAGGTGTAATGCCAGCTGTTCCCCTCGGTGAAAGCGTCGCCCCACTTGAAGGGATTGAACGGCGACTGGAAGCTGCCATCCTTGTTCTTGCCGCGCATGAGGCCCGTCTCCGGGTCGAACAGCTTCTTGTAGTTCATCGCCCGCTGCGCGTAGATGCCGATCTCCGACTGCGGCTTGCCGAGCGCCTTGCCCAGCTGGTAGATGGCGAAATCGTCGTAGGCATATTCCAGCGTGCGCGCGGCGTTCTCGTTGATCTTGACGTCGTACGGCACGTAGCCCAACTCGTTGTAGTACTTGACGCCGGCGCGGCCGACGGCGCTCATCGGCCCTTCGTTGTTGGCGCCGTGCTTGAGCGCCTGCCACAGCGTTTCGATGTCGTAGCCGCGCAGGCCTTTGATGTAGGCTTCCGCCACCACCGAGGCCGAGTTATTGCCGATCATGACGTCGGCCAGGCCGGGGCTGGACCATTCCGGCAGCCAGCCGCCTTCCTTGTAGTCGTTCACCAGGCCGGCCTGCATCTCGCGGTTGATCGACGGGTACATCAGGTTCAGGAAGGGATAGAGCGCGCGGAAGGTGTCCCAGAACCCGGTGCCGGCGAACATATAGCCGGGCAGGATCTTGCCGTTGTAAGGGCTCCAGTGGACGATCTGGTTGTTGGCGTCGATCTCGTACAGTTTGTTCGGGAAGAACAGCGTGCGATACAGGCTGGAATAGAAGGTGCGCGTCTGATCGTCGCTGCCGCCTTCCACGCTGATGCGGCTCAGCGTCTTGTTCCACACGTCCTTGCCTTTTTGCGCGGTGGTGTCGAAGCTGTCGTTCGCCAGTTCGCGCTTCAGGTTCAGCTCCGCCTGTTCTTCGCTGATGAAGGAGGAGGCCACGCGCATGCCGACCTTCTCGCCTTTTTCGGTCTTGAAGCCGACCACGGCGCCGCTATGGTCGCTGGTCAGTTCCATCACACCCTCGGCCAGCTTGTTGCCGCTCCAGATGCGGGTGGAGGTGAACGGTTTGTCGAAGTAGATGACAAAGTAGTTCTTGAAGTTCTTCGGCAGCGGGCCGCGCGCGTAGCGCGTGCTGTAGCCGACGATCTTGCGTTCCGAGGGGATCACCTTGATGTAGGAGCCCTTGTCGTAGGCGTCGACCACCACGTAGGCCTCGTCGGTTTTTGGATAGGTGAAGCGGAACTGCGCGGCGCGTTCGGTTGGCGCGATTTCCGTGGTCACGTCGGCATCCGCCAGGTAGACGCTGTAGTAGTAAGGCTTGGCCACTTCGGCCTTGTGCGAGAACCAGCTGGCGCGGTCGTCCTGCGTGAAGCGCAGCTTGCCCGTCACCGGCATGATGGCGAACTGGCCGTAGTCGTTCATCCACGGCGACGGCTGGTGCGTCTGCTTGAAGCCGCGGATCTTGTCGGCTTCGTAGGTGTAGGCCCAGCCGTTGCCCATCTTGCCGGTTTGCGGCGTCCAGAAGTTCATCCCCCACGGCAGCGCGATGGTCGGGTAGGTATTGCCGTTCGAGAGTTCGGGCTTGCTGGCGGTGCCCATCAGGGGATTGATCCATTCGACCGGATCGGTGATGGGCGCTGCGGAGGCGGTCAGCGCAAAGAGGAGGGCGGGCAGTGCGAGCGTGTGCAGTTTCATGTCCTGGGCGGTGGTGGCTGGCGACGAATTAGTGTAGCAGCTATGCCATCGCCGGAAACCCGCAAGCCCCGGCGGCCGCCATGTTTATTGGAGGTGCGCTAAACAAGGAAGCATGGAGAGATGGATGTAAAGTTTGCTTGACATAGAATTTTTACGGCCATACTATGTAAAGCATACTTTACAGGAGACGAACCTATGAAAATTCAACAGGAGCAGAAATATTCCGCGGCGGAGCGTAAGGCTGGCGGAAGGTATATGCGCGAGCTGTTTGGAAGTATCGCGGTCTATATGGTCCTGCTCATGGCTTCCGTGACGTACGGTCCGGCGATGGATTTCGGTTTTTTAAAGACCGCCGTTTTGGCGGCTCCAGTGATCGGATTTTTTCTGATGATATGGGCGGTGGCGCGGCAGGTCGGCCGCATGGACGAGTACCAGCGGATTGTCATGCTTGAGACCTTCACGCTCGCAGCCGCCGTCACGGCTGGCGTCACGTTCACATATGGATTTCTTGAGACCGCAGGTTATCCACGTCTGAGCATGTTCTTTGTCTGGGGCGTGATGGGAGCCTCGTGGCTGGTCATCGGCATGTTTCGCCGCTGGGTCATGGATCGATGAATAACATCATGCGCGAGCTGCGCGCCGAACGAGGATGGAGTCAGGCTCACTTGGCCGAACAACTGGAGGTATCGCGACAGACCGTCAATGCGATAGAGACCGGGCGCTACGATCCCAGCCTGCCGCTGGCCTTTGCGATTGCCCGGCTGTTTGAGACCACGATAGAAGAAATCTTCACGCCCTGAGTCGCGGGAGCCGGCTACTGCGCGGTGATGGTGACGGTGGACGGCGCGCTATCGAGCTTGCCGTCGTTGACGATCAGCGTGGCGGTGTACGCGCCCGGCAGGTCGGCGAAGAAGGTCGGCGCGGCGACGTGGTAGTTGAGCAGGGAGGCCGCGCTGCCGGCCGGCTTGGTCATCGTCCACGAATAGCTTACGATGTCCTGGTCGGCATCGGTGCCGCTGCCGGCCAGCTTGACCGAGCTGCCGACGGCGACGGTTTGCGCCGGCCCGGCGATGGCGACCGGTGGACGGTTCGCCTGTGCGAGGTCACTACCGCCGCCACCGCAGGCGGCCAGCGTGAGCGATAGCAGCAGCGCTGCGGTGTGGTTGCGTCTCATCATGATCTCTTTCCGGATCGATAGGGAGCCGAAAAGATAGCACGCTGTTTACTTCTTTTCTACGAATACGACGGCGCTGCGTGGCGGAATTGCAAACGTTCCCGAGGCGGCGTCGTATCTGGCTTCCAAGGCCACGCGTTTGTCCGCTGAGGCCATGTTCGTGTGAACCGGATGCAGCTGGTAGCGGCGGTTTTTTTCTTCGGCCACGGTGACGCGCTGCGCGATTTTGTCGACGTTAATCAGGTAGGTGATGGACTTGAAGTTGGCGCCGGCGTAGCCCGCGCCGTCGATGTGGGCGACGATCACGGTCGGCACCTGGCCGCTGCCGGTGTTGTAGAAGCGCAGGCGCTGCTTGATGTCGGCGGCGGTGCGCAGGCGGAACAAAGTGCTGCTGGAGCGGATCGCCAGCAGGTCGCGGAAGGCGTCGCGCGCGTAGGCGATGTCCTTGGGCGATGGCTTGATGGCGGCGTCGCGCAGCAGCGGTTTGATGAGGGCATAGTCCTTGCCGTTGTCTTCCTCGCGCGGCACGCCGGTGCCGTAGTAGTTGTCCTGGTAGCTCCAGTCCAGGCGATTGAACCAGTCGCCCGATTCGAAGCTGTTGCGGTCCAGCGATTTGGATCGCAGAATGTCGAAGCCGGCGTGGAAGTAGGCCACGCCCTGGCTGAAGGCGTTGATGGCGGCGCCCAGCATCTGAACCTGTGCGCGTTCGGCGCTGGTGGTGGCGCGTGGCAGCTTGAAGGCGTTGATGTCGTACAGCGTCTGGTTGTCGTGGTTCTCGACGTAGTTGACCACTTCGCCCGGTTCGCTGGCGTAGCCGGCCGGCTGGTTGCCGCCGTAGACGATGTCTTGCAGCTGCTGCGTCTTGCCATCGTGCGTTTGCAGCGGGTAGCTGCGGATCGATCCGGCCAAGCCGACTTTGACCAGGTCCGATGCCTGCAGCAGATCGCCGGCGGGGCGCGCGCCTGCCTGCGCGTTGGCGTCGTACACAAGGCCGTTGATGTAGCCTTGTTGCGTAATCATTTGCAGGCCGCTGTCGCCAGCGCCGCCGCCGCGCACGGCGTCGCGCGCGCGGTCGCTGAAGGTGCCGATGCCGCTGCCGTTCAGCGACAGCTGCGAGGCTTGCACGAAGCGTGCGCCGTCGGCCACTTCGCCGAAGTTCCAGCCTTCGCCGATCAGGTTGATGTGATGGCCGGTGGCGCGGTCGGCGCGCGCTTGCAGCTGCTCCATCGCGGCACGCGGCTGGTGGCCCATCAGGTCGAAGCGGAAGGAGTCGATCTTGTACTGCACCGCCCACTGTTCGACGGAGTCGATCATCAGCTTGGCCATCATCAGGTTTTCGGTGGCGGTGTTGTCGCAGCAGGTGGAGCGTTCGACTGCGCCCTTGGCGTTCAGACGGTGGTAGTAGCCGGGGACTATGCGGTCCAGTACCGACTTCTCGTTCTGGCCGGCGATGAAGGTGTGGTTGTAGACCACGTCCATGCCCACGCGCAGGCCGGTCTTGTGCAGCGCCTGCACCATCTGGCGGAACTCGACGATGCGCTTGGCGCCGTCGGCGGGATCGGTGGCGTAGCTGCCTTCTGGCGCGTTGTAGTGATAGGGATCGTAGCCCCAGTTGTAGCAGTCGGTGGCCTGGGTCTTGGACACCAATGCCTGCTGTCCTTCGCTGTCCGGCGCCAGGGTGGGCGGGATGGCTGGTGTGACGCAGCCTTGTTCCGGCACGCTGCCGATGTCGAACACGGGCAGCAGGTGGATGTCGGTCATTCCGGCTTTGCTCAACGCCGCGAGGTGCTTCATGCCGTTGGAGCCTGCTTCGGTGAAGGCGGTGTACTTGCCGCGGTTGGCGGCGCTGACGGTGTTGTCGTTGATCGAGAAGTCGCGCACGTGCAGTTCGTAGACTGTCATGTCGGATTGGGTGGCGACCTTTTTCGGGGCAGGGGTTTTGTCCCAGCCGGCTGGCTTCAGGCTGGCGGCGTTCAGGTCGGCGATGTAGCTGCGCCTGGAGTCGGTGGTCAGGCTGATCGAGTAGGGATCGGTGACGAGGTTGCGTACCAGGCCAGCCGATGGCGCCACCACGTCCACCAGGTACTGGTAGTACTGGCCGGAGCGGTTGCCGTCGAGGCGGGCGGACCAGATGCCGGTGGCGTCGTCGCGCTGCATGGCGGTGATGGCGGTGGCTTTGCCGGAGCCGTTGGCGTAGGTGCACAGCGCCACGCGCTGCGCGGTCGGCGCCCACAGTTTGAAGCCGGATTGTTTGCCGACACTGACGCCCAGATCATGCGCGTTGGTGGCGCTGGCGTACAAGTCATCGAGCGCGCCGGCGATTTGGAGCGTGGTGGCGTCGCGCACCGTGCCGTCGTCGGCTTCGTGCACCAGCATGATCTGCTGCGTCAGCACGCCGCCGAGGCGGGCCGCATCCGCATCCGCAGACGCCAGTGCCAGCACGGCGCCATTGCCGACGAACTTGAATCGCTGCGCGAGATCCGCAGGCAAGGCGCCGTCAAACCGCGCCAAATCCAGCAAGCCATCCGCGCCGGACACGCGCGCGCCGGGCGCTGCATGCAGCGAGGCGGAAGCTGAGTAGTAGAGTTTGAAAGCGCCACCGGCGGCATCTGTGCCCGGCCATTTGATTAGCTGGCGATTGAGCCAGTAAGCCCGCGCATCGGCGGCGGCATTGGCTTGAAGGACGGTCGCGAACGGACCGTCGCAGGCGGCAAGCGCCGCGTTATCGGCGGCCGAGGCGCCCCCGAAGGCCAGCGCAAGCGCACCACCGACAGAAACTCCAGCCACCCACCGCCACGCCCCAAAATGCTTACCGCCCATAATTGCCGTCTCCAAAACTATAGATTTAGGTAGTGCGGCTACAAAAAACCGGCAAATACCCCTGAATTTTCCGGTTATGGTAATCCAAAATCTGTAGTTTTGATACTTTGTTGGTTGAGGGGCTTATTTCTCGTCGGGAGTAACGAACCCAATTGGACGTTTTGGTTTTTGTGGTGGTGAGGCCCTCAAATCCCGAATGACTTCGAAGATTTGCTTGATATGCAGGTATGTGTCTTGTGTAAGTTCATCATGTTTTGATGAGAGCAGGGCGGTCTTGCTTTCTAAGTCGTTTATGCGAAGTAACACCTCTTTGTTTGTAGTGGCCGTTTCGCGCAAGCGCACGAAAGTTCGCATAATTTCAATATTGACCGCAATTGCTTGAGGGCTGTTCAGCACGGACGAGAGCATCGCTACGCCTTGCTCTGTAAATGCATAGGGCGCATAGCGGCGCCCGCCTCGGGTGGGGTTTGAGATCACAATTTGTGATCTCAAACCCTCCCACTCTGAAGTGTCAAGTTGGAACATGAAGTCCACTGGGAAACGATCCAGATTGCGCTTTACGGATTGCACCAGGCTGCCAGTGGTGACGCCATACATATTTGCCAAGTCAGTATCGAGCATTATCTTTTGTTCTCGAAAGACTCGTATGTGGCTAGCGATATTCGTCGCACAAAAAGGCGTGGTCAGCTTTGCATTCATATCCCCAAAGCTTATGCCGTCGCCCACCTGTCGACGCGACAATTATCAATTGTCGTTGGCGATTCGTCGAAATCGGCGGTTGGTGTGTTGCCCTAAGGCTTGTCCTTCTCCGTCTCCGGATAGCAGAAGCTTGCCGGGCCTTCGTTGCGGTAGTTGTCCACCATCTTGTAGCGGATCGCGTACAGCGCGAAGACGGCGGCGACCAGTAGTGCGAAGGCGGCGAAGAAGAACATCTGGAACGCGATCACGCCCATGCCACTGGTGGCGATGTACGCGCTGACCGCATCGTTCTTCACGCCCGCATTGACGATCAACACCCACAGGTTGCCGACGGTGATGGCCAGATACCAGAAGCTCAGGATGATGCCCTTCATCGGCGCCGGCGCCTGGCTGTAGGCGAATTCCAAACCGGTGGCCGATACCAGCACCTCGCCCAGCGTCAGCAGCGCATACGGCAGCAGCTGCCACAGGATGGACACCTTGTCGCCCGCATCCATCTGCAGCTGGATCATGCCGATCACAATCCAGGAGATGCCGGCCATCGCGATGCCCGTACCCATGCGGCGCAGCGGCGTCGGCGTGATGCCGATGAAGCGCATCAGCGGATACAGCGCGAGGTTATTAAACGGAATCAGCAGCATCACCAGAATCGGATTGACCGCCTGCATCTGCGCCGGCAGCAGCGTGAATTCCCAGCCGAAGATGTTCAGCAGAGGGCTGTTCATTGCATTGGCCTGCACGATCCAGGTCGAAGCCTTCTGGTCGAACAGCGAGTGGAACGGCGTCACCATTGCGAACACGATCAGGATGCGCAGCACCGAGCGCACACCTTCCACCGCCTCTTCGCTATGCAGGCCGCGCGCGCGGTCCAGCTGCATCGACACGCCGATGCCGCCGAACGCCAGCACCAGCACCAGCGCCAGACAGGCGGCGATGACGAAGCCCCATTGCGGCGTCATGCACAGCGACGCCACCGCGCCCAGCGCGCCAACGCCGGCCATCATCAGGCCGGGGCGCGATTGGCCCGGCTGCTTGCTCATCAGCGCGGTGCGGGCCACGCTGCTGAAGGAGTTTGGATTCGGCGCGGCCGGCGGCACGTGGATGTATTTGCGTTTGCCGAGCCAGAACACCAGCGTAGCGACCGCCATCAGGATGCCGGGAATGCCGAAGGCGACGGCCGGGCCGTAATCGCGCAGGAACACCGGCATCAGCAGCGAGGCGAAGAAGGAGCCGAAGTTGATGATCCAGTAGAAGGCGTCGTACACCAGCTTGGCGCGGTTCTTGTTGGTCTGGTCGAACTGGTCGCCGACGAAGGCGGCCACCAGCGGCTTGATGCCGCCCGAGCCGAACGCGATCAGGAACAGGCCGAAGTAAAAGCCCTTGAGGTTGTCCTCGAAGATCGCCAGGCACGCATGCCCGGCCACGTAGATCAGGCTGAACCAGAACACCGTGTTGTACTTGCCGAACCAGCGGTCGGCCAGCCAGCCGCCCAGCAGCGGGAAGAAGTACACGCCGATGACGAAGGTGTGGAATACGTGCTTGGCCTCGCTGGCGCGGTCGGCCATCGGCACGAACAGCAGCAGGGTGCTGAGCAGGAACGGCGTCAGGATGTTGCGCATGCCGTAGAAGCTGAAGCGTTCGCAGCCTTCGTTGGCGATGATGTAGGGGATTTGCCGGGGCATCGGTCCGTTGCCGGTGCTGGTAGTGGTACTGCTCACTGGTCTCTCTCCTGATTGTGTAGTTTGACTACTATTTTTTAGTTATTGTTTTTTGTAAAAACACATAACTAATTGATTTAATTGGATTAATTGTATTAATCTGCTGTGGTTGTCTGGATTGATTGTTCTACTATCGTGATGTATATTGTCTACAAAATTCATCCTTGATCTGCCAACCCAGGATTTTCTTATGACTAAGCAACTTACACAAGTTTCCCCGCACGCCCAAGATTGGTATCGTGAAGCGATTATTTACCAGGTTTATCCGCGCAGCTTCAACGATACCAACGGTGACGGCATAGGAGATATACCTGGTATTACGGCAAAGCTGGACTATATCGCATCGCTGGGCGTGGACATCGTCTGGATTTCGCCTTATTTCAAATCGCCGATGAAGGACTTCGGCTACGACATCGCCGATTACTGCGATGTCGACCCGATGTTCGGCACGCTGGCCGACTTCGACGCCATGGTCGCCCGCGCCCACAGCCTGGGCCTGAAGATCATGATCGACCAGGTGATGGCGCACACGGCCGAGGAGCACGCCTGGTTCAAGGAAAGCCGCGCCAGCCGCGACAACCCGAAAGCCGACTGGTATGTGTGGTCCGACCCCGCACCGGATGGCAATCCGCCGAACAACTGGATGTCGGTATTCGGCGGCTCGTCGTGGCAGTGGGATACGCGCCGTCGTCAATACTATTTACACAATTTCCTGGTCAGCCAGCCGCAGCTCAACTTCCACAACCCGGAAGTGCAGCAGGCGCACCTGGATGCGCTGCGTTTCTGGCTGGAGCGCGGCGTCGACGGCATTCGTCTGGACGCCTGCAACTTCCACTTCCATGACCTGGAACTGCGCAGCAATCCGCCGGCCGTCAACCGCGACACCGCCACCGTTTCCGACGTCAACCCGTATGGCATGCAGGCGCACGTCTACGACAAGAGCCGTCCGGAGAACCTGCCGTTCCTGCAAAAGCTGCGCGTGCTGCTGGATGAGTACAAGGCGGTCGCCATCGGCGAAGTGGGCGCCGACGATTCGCTGGCCGTGATGGCCGAGTACACCGCCGACGGCGACAAGCTGCAGATGGCCTACAGCTTCAATCTGCTGGTGCCGACCTGCTCGTCGCACTACATCCGCAAGCAGGTCGAGAATTTCGAAGCGCGCGTGAAGGGCGGCTGGGCTTCCTGGTCGGTCGGCAACCACGACGTGCAGCGCGTTGCGACCCGCTGGGGCGGCCCGTCCGCGCCGGTGGCTTTCGCCAAGATGATCCTGGCGATGCAGCTGTCGCTGAAAGGCACGCCTTGCCTGTACCAGGGCGACGAGCTGGCCTTCGCCGAAGCGGACGTGCCGTTCGAGCTGCTGCAAGACCCGTACGGCATCACTTTCTGGCCGGAGTTCAAGGGCCGCGACGGCTGCCGCACGCCGATGGCCTGGACCACCGGCGCCAACGGCGGCTTCACCGAAGGCAAGCCATGGCTGCCGGTATCGCCGGACCACTTGGCCAAGGCGGCCTCGGTGCAGGAAGGCGACGAGGGCTCGTCGCTGGAATTCACGCGCAAGTTCATCGCCTGGCGTCGCAAGCTGCCGCAGCTGACGCGCGGCGCCATCCAGTTCTTCGACACGCCGGAACCGGTGCTGGCGCTGCGCCGCGATGCCGAGGGCGAACGCGGCATCATCGCCGTGTTCAACCTGGGCGCGGAGCCGGTCGGCTGCACGCTGCCGCAGGCGGTGGGCGCCGAGCAGATGGAGGGCTACGGCCTGCCGGGCACGGTGGTGGACGGCCAGGTGCAGCTGCCGGCCTTCGGCGCGTGGTTCGGCTACGCCCGCTAAGGGAGGTGTAGTGAGGGGGAAGCGATACCTTTTCGCATCGTTTCCTTCTTAACATCTGGTATTTCGGGTATGCTTCCGCCTACTGTTTTGACTGAATCGATGATGAAACAAGCTGAAGTGGATCAAAAACTGAACCGTACCGCCTTTGCCGACGGCCCGCGCCTGCTGGCAGACATCGGCGCCACCCACGCCCGCTTCGCATTGCAGACCGCCCCCGGCGAGTTCCGCGCAGTGCGCGTGCTCAAGTGCGATGACTACACAGACATCGTCGCGATGTTGCGTTCCTATCTGTCGGACCACTCCGATATCACGCTGAACCACGCCGCGCTGGCGGTGGCCAATCCGGTCAGCGGCGACCATGTGCGCATGACCAATCGCGACTGGGAATTCTCCACCGACGAAGTGCGCCGCGCGCTGGGCCTGCACACGCTGCTGGTGGTGAACGACTTCACCGCGCTGGCGATGTCGCTGCCGGGCCTGAAACCGTCCGACCTGATGCAGGTAGGCGGCGGCAAGCCGGCGTCCAATTCCGTGATCGGCGTGCTGGGGCCTGGTACCGGCCTCGGTGTGTCGGGCGTGATTCCTACCGTCGACGGTTTCGTCACGCTGGGTTCGGAGGGCGGCCACACCAACTTCGCGCCGGCCGACGAGCGCGAATATTCGATTTTGCAGTACGCCTGGCAGACCTGGTCGCACGTGTCGACCGAGCGCCTGATTTCCGGCCCCGGCATGGAGATCATCTACCGCGCCATCGCCAAGCGCAACGGCCGCCAGGTGCGCGACCTGACCTCGCAGGAGATCATGGCCGGCGCGCTGACCGACAAGGATCCGCTGTGCCTGGAAGTGCTGGAATGCTTCTGCGCCATGCTGGGCGGCGCCACCGCCAACCTGGCCGTGACCTTGGGCGCTTTCGGCGGCATGTTCATCGGCGGCGGCATCGTGCCGCGCATGGGCGAGTGGTTCGCCTCGTCGCCGTTCCGCACGCGGTTCGAGGCCAAGGGCCGTTTCACCAGTTATCTGTCGGAGATTCCGACTTATGTGATTACCACGCCGAATCCGGCGTTCTACGGCGTGGCGACGATTTTGTCCGAACACCTGCGCGGACGCAGCGGCGCCAATACGCTGATGGAGCGCGTGCAGCATCTGCAGCACGAGCTGACCCCGGCCGAGCAGCGCGTGGCGCAGCTGGTGCTGGAGCAGCCGCGCCTGGTGTTGAACGAGCCGATCGCCGACATCGCCCGTCTGGCCGAAGTGAGCCAGCCGACCGTGATCCGTTTCTGCCGTTCGCTGGGCTTCCTCGGTCTGGCCGATTTCAAGCTGAAGTTCGCCAGCAGCCTGACCGGTGCGATTCCCGTGCGCCACAGCCAGGTGCGCGTCAGCGACAGCACGCATGATCTGAGCGCCAAGGTAATCGATAATACTGTTTCCGCGATTCTGAAATTCCGCGACCAGCTGGACGTGCGTTCGCTGGACAAGGCGATTGCGCTGGTGGCCAAGGCCAAGCGGGTGGAGTTCTACGCGATGGGTAACTCGCGGGTGGTGGCGCTGGACGGCCAGCACAAGTTCTTCCGCTTCCGCATTCCGACGTCGGCGTATGGCGATTCGCATCTGCTGACGCTGGCGGCCGAGTTGTTGAATCCGGGCGATGTGGTGATTGCCATTTCCAATTCCGGCAAGCTGCCGGATCTGCTGGCGGCCGTGGATGCGGCGCGTGCGGCGGGGGCGGATGTCATCGCCATCACGTCGAGCAATTCGCCGCTGGCCAAGAAGGCCAGCGTGTGCCTGGCGGTGGATCACAGCGAGGACAGCACGACTTTCCTGTCGATGATCTCGCGCATCCTGCAACTGCTGTTGATCGACATCCTGTCGGTCGGCATCTCGCTGGACAGCCAGAACTCGCGCCTGGTCGTCGAACACAAAGCCGCCACCGGCGACGACAACCGCCGCCTGCTGATCTCCCACCTGGACAGCTAAAGCAACTCCGGGGTCAAGTCTGACATTTGGACACGAGCTCTACCGTAGCAGCTGCCACGGTAGAGCTCGTGTCCAAATGTCAGACTTGACCCCGGACGTAGTGCTGCACCGCCTGCAGCATGAACGTCGCCAGCTCGGGGTGGATCTTGTCGAAGTTGGCTTTGAAGCGCGGATCCTCGGAGTAAATGGCGGCCAGGCCGGTCAGTTGCTCCACCTGCGGCACCCAGAAATACTCCATATGATCCCGCCAGCGCTGCACGATGGCCTGCACCGCCGCGCTGTCCGCTCCCTGCGGCATGGCCACCACCATATCGGTATAAACAGTATTCCCTTCCGCCATGATGGCGTCCTGCTTGGCCTTGCTGTACGCGCCCCATTGTTTGTTGGACGCCTTGACGGTGGCGGCGTCGTAACGCTGCTCCGCTTCCTGCGCATATGCCTGCTGCTCCGGCTTGTTCAAGCCCGAGAATAAACTTTCGCTGTTCATGATCTGTTTTCCTTGCAAGTGGAGGATGGTGTTGTCCACAGTCGCAATCAAGCCTTGCAGCCGCTCGCTTTGATTGCGCAACGCTTCCTTGTGACTGAGCAGGGCTGCCATGACATCGAAATCGTCCCGGTCCATCAGCTTGCGTATCTCCGCCAGCGGCACGTCCAGCTCCCGGTAGAACAGGATCTGCTGCAAGCGCAGCTGCGCCGCCTCGCCGTAGTAGCGATAACCGTTGTCGCCGACGCGCGATGGCTTCAGCAAGCCGATCTCGTCGTAGTAGTGCAGGGTCCGGGTGGTGACGCCGGTCAGCTTGGAAAGTTGTTTTACTGTGAGCATGGACGGATGGTGAACTCTGACGTGGCGTGAAGGTCAAGCACAAAAATTATACAAAAAAGTCCTTGAACTCTTCCGTAAACAAGTTAAGATATATCTCAATAAGTTATATCTTAACTTATCATATCGTAAGGAGTTCGAGAATGTTTAGATTTTTACATCATCAACATCGCCATCACGCCATGCATGGCGACCATCACCACCATCGCGGCGGTGGCGGCCGTGGCCGTGGTCCGAAGATGTTCGACGCCGGCGCCATGCGCTACATCGTGCTGCAGCTGATCGCGGAAAAGCCGCGCCACGGCTATGAGATCATCAAGGAGCTGGAGCAGCGTTCCGGCGGCGGCTACACGCCGAGCCCGGGTGCCATCTATCCGCTGCTGTCGATGCTGCTGGACATGGGCCACGTGGTCGCCACCGCAGACGGCAACAAGAAGCTGCACACCATCACGCCCGAAGGCGAAGCCTTCCTGGCCGAGAACCGCCAGTTCGTCGACGCCATCGTGGCCCGCATGAGCGATCCGGCCGAGTCGCGCGACGACCTGCGCACCATCATGCATGAGCTCAAGCATGCCGTCATCGCGCAAGGGCAGGAGAACCATCCCAGCGCCGCCAAGCTGGAGCTGATACGCGCCATCCTGCGCCGCACTACCGCCGAAATCCTGGCGCTGGACTAAGAGGTTGTCTCAAAAAGACCGCAGCTTCGTTGCGGCTCCTCGCCGTGCAGGCGCACTGTCTTCGTCGCCGCGCCTCGCTGCGCTCATTTTGAAACAACCTCTAACCGCCCCAGAAAAGGAGCACAATAATATGCAAGCAAATTCCCCTTTGACGCTGCCGCTGCCGGAAGCCCGCGAGCGCATCGTGCTGTGGCTGCTGGCGCTGACGCAGTTCACCGTCATCATGGACTTCATGGTGATGATGCCGCTGGCGCCGCAGCTGATGCGCGCCTTCTCCATCGAGCCTGCGGCCGTGTCCGGCGCGGTGTCGGCCTACGCATGGTGCGCAGGCCTGTCCGGCCTGCTGGCCTCGATGTATATCGACCGCTTCGACCGCAAGCGCCTGCTGCTGGCGATGTTCGCGCTGTTCACCTTGTCCAACCTGGCTTGCGCGGTGGCGCCCAACTTCCATGTGCTGGTGCTGTCGCGCGCGTTTGCCGGCCTGACCGGCGGCGTGCTGGCCTCCATCATCATGGCCATCATCGGCGACCTGATTCCGGCCCATCGCCGTGGCGCCGCCACCGGCATCGTGATGACCTCGTTCAGCCTGGCCGCCGTGGCCGGCGTGCCGACCGGCGTGATGCTGGCCGCGCACTATGGCTGGGCTTCGCCGTTTTATCTGCTGGTGGTGTTTTCGCTGCTGATCTGGTTCGGCGCCTGGCGCGTGCTGCCATCGCTGAACGGCCATTTGACGCGGCGCGTGCCGCTTTCCGAAGTGCTGCCGAACCTGATTGGTTTGTACCGCGTGCGCGGCCATCTGAAGGCCTTCCTGCTGTCGGGCATTAACATGATGACGGGCATGCTGGTGATTCCCTTCATCTCGCCTGTGCTGGTCAGTAACATCGGCGTGCAGCCGGCCGACATCACCTTTGTCTACCTGGCCGGCGGCGCGGCCACGCTGTTCAGCGCGCGCCTGATCGGCAAATGGTCGGACCGCGTCGGCGCGCACCGCATGTATCGCTATGTCGCGCTGTTCTCCATCCTGCCGATCATGTTCATCACGCATATGCCGGTGATGCCGCTGGTGGCGGTGATCCTGTTCTTCCCGTTCTTTATCACGGCCATCTCGGGCCGCAACATCCCGATGCAGGCCTTGATGACGACGGTGCCGGATCCGGCCAAGCGTGGCGCCTTCCTCAGCTCCAATTCGGCGATCCAGCAAGTGGGGAGTGGTGTCGGTGCGTTGCTGGGCGGCTTGACGCTGCATACCGATGCGGCCGGCCATATCGTCGGCTACGGCCTGAACGGCTGGATCGCAGCCGGGCTGACCTTGTTCTCGGTACTGTGGATAGGGCAGGTGGGCGCAGCCGCGAAGGCCGCGCCGGTGGTGGAGCAGAAAGCCGCTTAACCGTCGATGCCGGTGCGCTTGGCGGGGTGTTTTTCACGGCGCCAGCGCGCCAGGCTGATGACTTCGTCGGTGCTGGCGTCTTCCACCAGGATTTCCTCGTCGCTCGACGAGACCAGGAAGCTTTCCCAGCGCTGCGCCGCATCGCTGCTGTTTTCCACAAAGCTGAACTGCCAGTAGCTCTTGCCGTTCAGTTTGCGCGGGGCCGGGTCGTATTCGATCAGCGCCCCGTGCGATTTTCCGCCCGAGTTTTTCTCCACGATGGCCGACCAGGCTTGCAGTTCCGGCAGCGCCATCAGGGCTGCGGCGGCCTGTTCCTTGGTGCGCAGATGCTGCGCCTCGGCCGAAGCCGGCTGCGCCGCATTGACGGCGGCACGCGGCGCGACCGTCGCCGAAGCGGAGGTCGATGCCGACGCCGATCCGCTGGCGCTGGCCGGCAGCTTGGCCTGGGCCGGCAAGACCTGCGATTCGGCCGGCGTCATGTTGGCGAAATAGACACCCCCGCCCAGCAGCAGCACACCGGCAACGGCGCCTGCAATGAACAGATTTCGGGTGGACGGGGTGCGAGATTCCATAAACGGGGAGGCCTGGGCAATTTTGTTGCGGTCATACTAAACCAAAGGCATCTAAGGGGCAACTTTTACCGGCCTCAGCGGCCTCTGGCTATATCTTTTTGATATTAGTCGGGCGAGATAATTCATTGGAGGCGGGGGCGGCTTTTTCGTACCATGACGGCAGTATCGGTTAAGGACTGCATAGTGGACAAAAATATACTGGGGATAGACTGGGGCACGAGCAACCGTCGCGCGTATCTGATCGATGAACACGGCGCCTGTCTGGCCGAACACGAGGATGGCCAGGGCATGCTGGCGGTTGGCGGCCGCGAGCGCTTCGGCGCTTCGCTGGCCGGATTGCTGGCGACCATGGGGGTAGGCGCGGAGGTGCCGGTCATCATGTCCGGCATGGTCGGCAGCGCTTCGGGCTGGCAGGAAGTTCCCTATCTGGACAGCGCCGTGCCGTTGCAGCGCCTGCCCGCCCACTTGGTGCCGGTGGCTGATGCCGACTGGGCCGGCCGCTGCCGCATCGTCCCCGGTTATTGCTATCGCAGCGGCGCTGCCGTTGATGTCATGCGCGGCGAGGAGACGCAGTTGCTGGGCGCGGTCGCGCTCGGCCATCGCGACGGCTGGCTGGTGCTGCCGGGCACCCACAGCAAATGGGTGCTGCTGCGCGATGGCTTGATCCAGGCTATGTCCACCTACATGACAGGCGAGCTGTTCGCCATGCTGTCGGCCGGTGGCACGCTGTCGTCCATGATGGGCGGCGATGCCTCGGACGCGGAAGGCTATGCCATCGGCCTGAGCCAGGCCGGCCGCAACGAGCCGCTGTCGAACACGCTGTTCCGCGTGCGGGCCGGCGTGGTCTCGCGCAGCGCACCGGCGGCGCAGGCCCCGGCCGTGGTCAGCGGCCTGTTGATCGGCGCCGAATTCTCCGCCGCCGCCCGCGCACTGGAGCAGGCCGGCGGTGCGGCCCGCATCACCGTCATCGGCTCGCCGGCGCTGGCCGCCCGCTATGCGGTGGCCGCCGCACACTTCGGCTTGCAGTGCGAAGTGCTCGATCCGCATCGCGTGTATTGCACCGCGATTTCCCAATTCATCAACCAGGCTTGAACATGACTCCATCCCATCCCACCGTTCCGCTGGTCGCCATTCTGCGCGGCCTGCAACCTGCGGAGGCGGTCGCCGTCGGCAAGGTGCTGCACCAGGCCGGCTTCCGCGCGCTGGAAGTGCCGCTGAACCGTCCCGGCGCGCTCGAATGCATCGCCGCGCTGGTCAAGGAACAATTGCCGGACACGTTGATCGGCGGCGGCACCATGCTCAACGTCGGCCACGTCGAAGCCGTGTATGAAGCGGGCGGCCGCCTGCTGGTTTCGCCGAACTGCAATCCCGCCGCGATCCGCCGCGCTGCCGACCTGGGCATGTACTGCGCGCCCGGCGTCGCCACGCCGACCGAAGCGTTTGCCGCGCTCGACGCCGGCGCCCACGCGCTCAAGCTGTTCCCGGCCGACATGGTCGGCCACAACGGCTTGAAGGCTTTCAATAGCGTGGTGCCCGCCGGTACGCCGATGTGGCCGGTCGGCGGCATCACGCCGGACAATATGGAAGGCTGGGTGCGTGCAGGCGCCACCGGCTTCGGCATCGGCGGCCAGTTGTACACGCCTGGCGTCAGTCTGGACGAACTGGGCCAGCGCGCCGCCGCTTACGTGAGCAAGTGGCGCGCATTGGCCGTATGATGGCGGATTCGACATTCGGAGTTAATTTGATGAGCCAGCATGAAGTGCAATGTATCTGGGAAGTCCGCGCGCAACTGGGCGAAGGCCCGCTGTGGGTGGCGGAACAAAATCGGCTGTACTTTGTCGACCTGAAAAGCCAGAACCTGCATGCGCTGGACGTGGTCAGCGGCCAGCGCCGCAGCTGGGCCATGCCCGACTACATGTGCTGGCTGATCGCGCGCCGCGACGGCGACGGTTTCATGGCCGGCCTGCGCGACGGCATCGCCCGCGTGTGGCTGGAGCCAGAGTTGCGCATCGAATACCTGGCGCGTCCGTTCGCCGTCGGCAGCGGCTTGCGCATGAACGACGCCAAGGTCGATCAGGCCGGCCGCATCTGGGCCGGTTCCATGCACAACACCGATTACGCCCAGGCCATCGGCAAGCTGTTCCGACTGGACCACGATCTGTCGCTGACGGCGGCCGACGAGGGCTACCACATCTGCAATGGCCCGGCCTTCAGCGTTGATGGCGCCACCATGTACCACACCGACAGCTACGAAGGCCGCATCTACGCCTATTCTTTGGCGGCAGATGGCACGCTGGGTACGCCGCAACTGTGGCGCCAGTTCGGCGACGGTGAAGGTTCGCCGGATGGCATGACGGTCGATAGCGAAGGCTGCGTCTGGATCGCGCAGTGGGGCGGTGGCCGCGTCTGCCGCTACTCGGCCGACGGCGAGCTGCTGGAGACGATACGCGTGCCGGTGCGTAATCCCGCCTCGTGCACCTTCGGCGGCGATGATCTGAAGACCTTGTACATCACCACCGCGCGCGAGGACAATACGCCGGAGCAGTTGCAGGAGTTTCCGCTGACCGGCGCGCTGTTCGCCGTGCGGGTGGACGTGGCGGGCGTACCCGCCGCGCGCTTCGGCTAGCAGCGTCCCTGCCTGTTAAAATTCGGGACTCGATATCAATGGTCCCATCATGCAGAAACCAGTCATCCGCTATTTACACCTCACTCCCGACAGCGACCTTCCCGCGCTGGAAGGCCTGTCGCAATTCAAAGCCGTGCTGGTGGTCGAGGCCGACGTAGCGGAGATGACGATGTGGGAAACCAGCCGCGCGCTGGTCGCCGCTGGCTGCGCGTATGCGCTGGCGTGGGGCAAGGAGTGCGAGCAATGGCATGACGCTATTGACGATGCTTATCTCGAAGCTACTAATTACGAAGACGTTCCCGAAGAACAGCACGTCGTGACGACCTGGCACGAGGATGAAGAACTGAGCGAAGTATTCTGGTTCGCCCAGCACCGCGCCGTGCACCCCGCGCACGAATTGCGCGAAACACTGATCCTGCATATCGCCGACACCCCGCGCCGCGAGGAGCTGGAAGCCGAGTACCGCGACGCCTGATCAGGCGAGCGCACCTTTGAGTGCGCTCAGACCGTATCCCTCCGCCCCATGCTACATCTGCCATCCAGGGATTGCGGAGCTCGATGGCGGAGGCGGCGAAATGAACAACAAGGACATTTATTATTCATGCGTGACATTGATCGCCTATGAGATCAGCCAGTGGCTTTATAACGAGATCCACTATGTCTGGTGTACGCATTACTTCGACCCGCCGTCGAGATTAAATCCCTACAACTCGGTACCGCCAAGCTCAAATCCGCGTGCGCTTTATTGGAGCCTCATGAAAGATGTGGAGGCATTGGACTTGCATTCGTCCAGAATAAATACAGTCCGTGCTGGCATTCAGCGCGGCGCAGCCAGCCGGCTACATCAAGGTATGATTGGAGCTTCTCAGTACAGGGAAATATTAAAGTTGATACGGTTGGCTCAACCTGCCAATTTTAAGCCCCTCATGCTGGTGATTCCAGGGGCGCCAGTCACCGCCATGTTAAATGCTGTGACGGTGGCACAGCGAGCCAGTCTTTTCTCTGAAGAGTACATCATCGAGAGTTTGCCAAGAAATCTCTTTGATGCGATTGAACTATGAATCGGAGTCAGTCATGGACATTCTTACTTATGTCGAGACAGCACCTGAGGATACGGCGTTCGCTGTAATTTATTATTGCATGCGAGCTTTGGACCAGGCCGGCTTACCCGAAGAGCAGCAGCGCGATATTTTCTTTGATGGACCGTCCAACCCACCCACAACGGAAAGCATCAATCTAACCCGGGCGATTCTGGCCGCCATCGAAGAAGCAGAGCATATGCCCATTGACGATCTGGACCGGAAGACTGCCGAAGCCTATATCCGCAACGCCGGGGCGGCAATGGATACAATGATCACGCGCATGGAAGGATACGACGAGGCCAGAGGCAAGGAACTATTGCGAAGAATGGAAGCCGCATCGCTGATCGCGTTGTAGCTTCCACCGCTGGCTCACAACGACAGTCACATGTCCGCAGGAAGATCTTTCAATGCCTTGGGGGCATAGAGCGCACTCTGGAATTCTGGGACATATTCGTACTTCATCATCTTCCCCAGTTTGAGCGACTTGAGGTATGTCGAGAAGCTGCCGTCACTGAGTTTCAAATTCACCGCGTCGGAACTCGTACTGGAAGCATGCGTAAGCTGTTTCGAAATCGCATAGCCAAATGTCAGTTGCCCATCCTGGTCGATGTTGGTGAAGCTACTCTTCACCAGTTCAGCTTCATGCGACACGTCGCTTAACTTCTTGCCTTCAAAAACGAAATCTATTTCGCCCGAGTCGCTGTCCGTTACAGTGAAAGAAAATGACTTGTCCGTTTCCTTGAGTTCAATGCCCGTCCGCCATTTCGGCAGGTTGTAGCCGACGACCCCTCTCACCCTGGCGAGTTCGGTATTCACCGGGAGCTTCAGTACATAGCCCCAGAAATCGCCAGAGGATGCTTGGTTCATTAGCGTAAGCGGGCCAAAGCTCGATTTGCCGGGCTTGTTCGTAACGATGGAGAGCGAAATCTCGCTATAGCTGTCGTTGTCGCAGTAATCGTAGGTGTAAGCGGTCAACGCGACCACGCCACGCCCCGGCCAGATCTGCAGCGGTTGAACTTCCTGCAGGATCTTCTCCGGCATCAGCTCGCGCAAGCGGTCGAGATTTGCCGTGAACACAGCGGTAATCTTGCGGTTCTTGTAGTAGAAGTTTGGTGAATACGATTCGAAACCGATGTCGACCTTTTCCTTCTTGATACCCTTGAACCAGCTGAGGTCGACGTCCGGAGCTTCCGAGGCGATCACGGACAACGGAGGGTTGGAGCGAAAGCGGTCATACAGACCGCCCGCAACCACGGGCACATCATGACCGCCAATGTGAATGAGAACCTGCTTGGGTTCAGTTAAATTCTGAGCCCATGAAGGAGCTCCAACGGAACTCAAGATCAATCCCGAGACTGCCGCGGTTTTTTGGATATTCATGCTCTACACCTTAAAAGTGGAAAAAATTATTCGACGCGCCCGTTCACAGCACCGGAGAGCTGTTCATCCGGCGGCGATATTTTTTGTTTTGAATTCTGGTTTGCAGTCGCTGTTCGAGCAGCGCCAAAACAGGCGGGATATTGGGGTTGGAAGATTTCCCTCTGCTGAGGCGGCGCAGCTGGTGCTTCACCATCGCCATGTGGGCCGCGGAAGCCATGACCTTGTTTTTCCATGTGACGGCGCGCAGCATCGTGGTCGCCGTCCGGTCCGAGCGCCAGGCTTCAGGCAATTGCGGATTGAGCGCGAGGGCGGTTCCCATGCCTACCATATCGATGCCGCTGTTCAGGACTTCTTCCGCGATCGGGTAGCGGCGTATGCCACCAGTGACCATGATCGGCATTTCCGCCACGGTGGCTATGTCCTTGGCAAACTCCAGGAAGTACGCCTCACGGGCTAGCGTCTTTCCATCGCGAGCCAGTCCATTCATCGCCGGGGCCTCGTAGCTGCCACCGGAAAGTTCAATCAGATCCACCGCCAATGGGTTGAGCATGGCAACGACTTCTTTTGCGTCGTCGGTACTGAAGCCACCCCGCTGAAAGTCCGCCGAGTTGATTTTGATGGCGACGGCGAATTCCTTGCCCACGGCTTGCCGAATTTCTTTGACAATATCGATCAGCAGCCTGGCTCGGTTTTCAAGGGAGCCACCCCAGTGGTCAGTGCGTTTATTGGTGATCGGAGACAGGAACTGGCTGATCAGATAGCCATGCGCGGCATGAACTTCCACGCCGTTGAAACCAAATTCCTTTGCCAATTGCGCAGTCCTGACGAATCTGCGCTTCACATCGGCAATGTCGTTTTCGCTCATCTCTCGCGGTGTGGAAAACTGACTGGACAGATTGCCAAGGTCCATTGCGATGGCCGATGGCGCTATCGTTTCTTGTCCAAGCGCGGCGGGCATCTGGCGCCCCGGGTGGTTAATCTGCATCCAGACTTGAGCGCCATGAGAACGCGCCGTGCTGGCCCATTCCTTGAAGCGGGGAGCAAATTTTTCCGACTCAAGAACCACGCCACCGGGCCCCGTCATTGCCCGGCGGTCTATCATCACATTGCCGGTAATGATCAAGCCGACGCCACCTTCCGCCCACGATTGATACAGCCGAATCAGGCCATCCGAGGGGGCCTGGTTTGCGTCGGCCATGTTTTCCTCCATCGCCGCTTTGGCCAAGCGATTCTGAATGATGGTGCCGTTAGGTAAAGCAAGCTCACTAAAGGGATTCATTGCGACCTCCTGAATGACAATGACTCGACAATAAGCTTTAAGCTAACTTCAAGGTCAAGCCCCAATCCAAACAATTTTGGAATCCGGGCTCGGTATCATGAATTGCTTGACCTTCAACTGGGCTTTAACCTTATAGTAGGCTGCGCCAGGAGCGCAAATCCCAGACACGGCAGCCCATATGAGGTAGGTAGCAATGAAAATCGGTGAACTAGCCAAACGCAGCGGAATAGCGGCATCAACCATTCGGTTCTATGAATCGAAAGGGCTGTTGAAGGCGGTCAACCGCCAGTCCAACGGTTATCGGGACTATCCACTGGAGGCTGTAGCTCTGCTTGCCATCATCAATGACGCGCAAAAGGCAGGTTTCTCGCTTGAAGAGATCAAGCAAGTTCTGCCAGAAGACATTTCTTCGTGGAGGCATGATGAGCTGATGGCGGCGCTCAAAAAGAAGATTGCCGACATCGAGTCATTGGAAGTGCGGCTGGCTCAAAACAAAGCCCATCTCCGCTCGCTGATTCAGCTGATCGATTCCAGGCCTGCCGACATTGATTGCAAGGACAATGCGGCAAGAGTCATGGCCAGCATGGGAATCACGAGCAGCGACTAGGCCAGGCCCAGCTTGGCCGGGATCGCTTTACTGTTTCACCAGTTCGACCCGGCGGTTCTTTTCACGTCCGGCTTCCGCATCGTTCGACGCCGCCGGCGAGTACGACGCCACGCCCTTGGCGCTCAGCCGCTTGGCATCGACCTTGTACTCCGCCGCCAGCACCTTGATGACCGACTCGGCCCGTTTCTGCGACAGCTCCAGGTTGTGCGCCAGCGCGCCCTGGCTGTCGGTATGGCCGACCACGTACAGCTTCAGCTTGGCATCCTGCTGCAACAGCTTGGCCATCTCGGCCAGCGCGTCTTTCGATTCCGGCTTGACGTCGGTCTTGTCGGTGTCGAAGAACACGCCGTACACGGCCACCTTGCCATCGGCCGCGATGCCCTTGGCCATATCCGCCGCGTTCAGGTTGGCGGACACCTTGCCGCCTTCCATCGCCTTGGCTTCAACGATTTCGACATAGATGCCGCCGAGCTTGTCCTGCACCGGCGCCACCGAGTACACGCCGACGTGGACCAGCGAACCGTCCGGCCGCGTGCCTTTGGCCAGCAGGTAGCGCTCGTCGTTGCGGCCATAGTTGAATGGATCCCAGCTGGCTTCGGCACCCTGGATGAAATGATCGCCGACGCGCTTCTCAAGGAAGAAGTCGCCGAAGCCTCTGCCGCAGGTTTCCTTGGCGCAGGCGAACACGGTTTTCAGTCCGGCCTTTTCCAGCGCCGCCTGGTAGTTGCGCATCACTTCCAGCGCCGAACGTTCGCGCGGGAAGTTGTAGGCCATGCGGGTGTACTTGCCTTCCAACAGCAGCTTGCTGTCGAACGCCATCTGGCCATCCTTGCTCTCGACGCGTTTGCCGGCGGGCAGCATCACTTCGTCGAATTCCTTGAGGCCGTAGCCCACCATCTTCGACCCTTCAAATCGCGACAGCAGCGGGTGATCCTTGCCGTTCTTGACGGTGTCCTTGACCGGCATCTGGGCGTGAACGACGCCGGCGCACAGCAGCAATGGAAGAAGGCGATAAGCACGCATGTCGGTCCCGTCTGAAGATAGTTGAAGAACGTCGATTGTAGGGATAACTTGTATTTAGATCAATTTTAACTTTTCAATCGAACGGCCCTGCTGGCAATAATTGGTGTAATTTTCTATTTTGTTTAAATGATATTCTTCAGGCTCAAAATATCTCGGAAAGATCACATGCGTAAATTCAGAGTAGTGGCTTTATTGGCGGCGGTTTCCATGGCCGGTTGCGGTGGCGGCGGTTCGACGGCGCCATCCGCGCCGGTGACACCGAAATCGGCCACCATCTCCGGCAGTATTGCCGGCCTGTCGGCCAACAGCACTCTGCTGCTGGTCAATAACAATGCGGAGACGATCGCCGTCAAGGCGAGCAGCAGCTTTAAGTTTGCCAATCCGGTGGCGGCGGGCGCGCCGTATAGCGTCACGCTGTTTGCCAATCCGAACGGCAACGACTGCAAGGTCGCCAATGACGCGGGCACGATTGCCCAGGACGGAGGCGATATCAGCAATGTCGCCGTGACGTGCCAGCCCGCTGCGATCGCGCTGTTGGCATACAACGTGGGGGTGACGGTGTCGGGCCTGGCGGCCGGTGGCTCGGTCAGCTTCGCCGACGCCCAGGGCAATATCCTGAAAGCGAGCGCCAACGGCCTGAGCGTGTTTGCGCAATCGTATTCGCCGCTGATGCTGCACGGCGCCAGCTATAACGTCACGGTATCGCTCAATCCGACAGGGCAGACCTGCACCCTGGCGAACAACACAGGGACGAACGACACCACCCCGAACTTTACCAACTTCATCAACGTGACTGCGACCTGCAAGTAAATAAAAAAAGCCAGCTTCCGAAGAAGCTGGCTTTCTTGTACAGCGAGGCTTATGCCGGCAATTACATCATGCCGTCCATACCGCCCATGCCGCCCATGCCACCCATACCGCCCATGCCGCCGGCAGCTTTGTCTTCGGTGACTTCAGCGATCATGCAATCGGTGGTCAGCATCAGGCCAGCGATCGATGCTGCGTTTTGCAGTGCCGAGCGGGTGACTTTAGCTGGGTCCAGAACGCCCATTTCAACCATGTCGCCGTAGGTGCCGTTGGCAGCGTTGTAACCGTAGTTACCTTTGCCAGCCAGAACCGCTGCAACCACCACCGAAGCTTCTTCGCCGGCGTTTTGAACGATCATGCGCAGTGGCTCTTCCATGGCGCGCAGAACGATCTTGATACCTGCGTCCTGGTCCGGGTTGTCGCCTTTGACGTTCAGAGCGGCACGAGCGCGCAGCAGGGCTACGCCGCCGCCTGGCACGATGCCTTCTTCCACGGCAGCGCGGGTAGCGTGCAGTGCATCTTCAACGCGGGCTTTCTTCTCTTTCATTTCAACTTCGGTGGCTGCACCGACTTTGATCACGGCAACGCCGCCGGCCAGCTTGGCCACGCGCTCTTGCAGTTTTTCACGGTCGTAGTCCGAGGTCGCTTCTTCGATCTGCACGCGGATTTGCTTGACGCGGCCTTCGATGCCTTCAGCGCGGCCAGCACCGTCGATAACGATGGTGTTTTCCTTGCCGATTTCGATACGCTTGGCCTGGCCCAGTTCTTCCAGGGTGATTTTTTCCAGGGTCATGCCGACTTCTTCAGCAACCACTTGACCGCCGGTCAGGATCGCGATGTCTTCCAGCATGGCCTTGCGACGGTCGCCGAAGCCTGGGGCTTTGACTGCGCAGGTTTTCAGGATGCCGCGGATGTTGTTCACAACCAGGGTTGCCAGTGCTTCGCCTTCGATGTCTTCAGCGATGATCAGCAGTGGACGGCCGGCTTTAGCGACTTGTTCCAGTACCGGCAGCAGATCGCGGATGTTCGAGATTTTCTTGTCGCACAGCAGGACGAATGGATTGTCCAGAATCGCAACTTGCTTCTCTTGGTTGTTGATGAAGTATGGCGACAGGTAGCCGCGGTCGAACTGCATACCTTCAACGATGTCCAGCTCGTCGTTCAGCGACTTGCCGTCTTCCACGGTGATGACGCCTTCTTTGCCGACTTTTTCCATCGCTTCAGCGATGCGGTCGCCGATCGACGAATCCGAGTTGGCGGAGATCGAACCAACCTGGGCGATTTCCTTGGTGGTGGTGCATGGACGGGCGATGATGGCGATCTGCTCGACGGTGGCAGCAACTGCCTTGTCGATGCCGCGCTTCAGGTCCATCGGGTTCATGCCGGCGGCAACGAACTTCATGCCTTCGCGCACGATGGCTTGTGCCAGCACGGTGGCGGTGGTGGTGCCGTCGCCGGCGTTGTCGCTGGTGCGGGAAGCAACTTCCTTGACCATCTGCGCGCCCATGTTTTGCAGCTTGTCTTTCAGTTCGACTTCTTTAGCGACCGACACGCCGTCCTTGGTGACGGTAGGGGCGCCGAAGGAACGCTCCAGCACAACGTTGCGGCCTTTAGGGCCCAGGGTGACTTTCACTGCGTTGGCCAGGACGTTGACGCCCTCAACCATTTTGGCGCGCGCTGCGTCGCCGAAAATTACTTCTTTAGCTGCCATGTTGTTTCTCCAGAATTAGGTGAGTACGAGTGCAAACGTGCGTGTCAATTACTTGACGACGATTGCCATGATGTCTTCTTCGCGCATGACCATCAGTTCTTGACCGTCAACTTTGACGGTCTGGCCAGCGTATTTGCCGAACAGAACGCGGTCGCCTACTTTGACATCCAGCGGACGGACTTTGCCGTCTTCCAGAATCTTGCCATTGCCAACGGCGAGGACTTCGCCTTGATCCGGTTTTTCAGCGGCAGCATCAGGGATGATCAGGCCGGACGCAGTTTTGGTTTCCTGGTCGAGGCGTTTGACGATTACGCGATCGTTCAAAGGGCGAAGGTTCATACAAAACTCCTTAAATTAACAATGGTACAGTTTGTTGCCACACCAACATGTTGCTGTGGCGGAAAGTTTGGCCGAGAGCGCTGTTAGCACTCCCTTGGAACGAGTGCCAATTATAGGGACGACCCTGCCGCATTTCAAGGCGCAAGGCTTGCGTGTGCGCAAAAAAGCGCAAAAATGATGCAGATATGTGCTTTTAAAAGAACGTTTACTTATTTGGTATTAAAGTTGACAACGTCTATACAAGCTCCTACTATTGGCTTGCTGCAAAAGGAGACTGTAAGTATTTCAATAATCTTTTAAGGATATGGAAATGGCAGATCAAAAAGAAGCAAAACTGTTCGCATTCAAACTGGCTGCGAAACAGGAACAAGAAAACAAGCCTGCAGAACAATGGAAAGTCCGTGACGGCGTCGCCGTAGCGGGTTGCACCGGTCCTGTCGATTTCGACAACTACCGTGATTACAACGAATTCACTCATCGTGGCGACAAGGGCATTTACTGCTAAGTACTGGCCTGTCAACGAAAGCCTTGCTGCATCAGCAAGGCTTTTTTGTTTTTCGCACAGTCGCGGAGTACTCGATGACCAAGACAATATTGATTGTCACCAACAGCCAGGATCTGCATGCCGACTTGGTCGCCGCCAGGCTTAATGCCGACAAGCACCCGCTGTTCCGGCTGGACCTGGACCACTTCCCGCGCGATTTCCAGACTTGCCAGTGGTTTGCCAACGGCGCGCTGCATAACAAGATACGCCGCCGTGGCGACGAGGCCTGGCTCGACCTGGCCGAGGTCGGCGCGGTATGGATACGCAAGCCGGCCGAATTTACCTTCCTCAGCGACGAGCTGGCGCCGCAGGAACTGGCCTACGCCAAGCTGGAGGCGGAGCACGCCTTGTTCAGCCTGCTCTACACGCTGGACTGCTATTGGATAGGCCACCCGCTGGCGCTGCGCGGCGCGCAGTGGAAGGGCGAGCAGCTCAAGCGCGCCGCCAGCATGGGCTTTACCGTACCGGCATCGCTCATCACCAATGCGCCGCAGCAGGTGGTCGCGTTCCGCGACGGCATCGCCGGCGACATGATCTTCAAATCGTTGTCGGACCCGATGCTGGGCGGCGATCAGCTGGCGCCCGAGCAGCGCAGCGCCGGCGCGCTGCGCACCACCATCGTCGACGACGACATGATGCGCAGCGTCGAGGCGGTCGGCCAGTTGCATTGCCACTTCCAGCAATACATTCCCAAGCAATACGAACTGCGAGTGACGGTGATAGGCGAGCGCGTGTTCGCGGCCAAGATCCACAGCCAGGACGATGCCCGCACCGCTGTCGATTCGCGCGACATGTCGGCCGAGATCCGCTACGAAGCGGTCAGCCTGCCCGCCGAACTGCAACGGCGCTGCGTGGCCTTCGTCCGCAGTTACGACCTGAACTACGGCGCACTGGACCTGATCGTCACACCCGACGACCAAGTGGTGTTCCTGGAAAATAACCCGGCCGGCCAGTTCCTGTATGTCGAGCAGTTGATACCGGAGTTCAGGATGATAGCCGCCATGGCCGATACGCTGGCGGAGGGCGCGCAATGGCACTAGATCACACTGCGCTGGTTCGCCACATCACGGAGCTGGAGGCCATGCGCGATAGCCGCGTGCTGGTGCTGGCCGCCTCCCACCTGGAGATGGAACTGCTGCCGACGCTGTACGAACGGTGCGGCGAGCGGCCCCCGGCAAAGCGGCTGGACGTGGTGCTGCACGGCCGCGGCGGCGCGATCCACGCTGCGCGCCGCATCGCGCTGCTGCTGCGCGCGCAGGCCGAGCACCTGTCGTTCATCGTGCCTTATCACTGCCAGTCGGCGGCGACCTTGCTGACCCTGTGCGGCGACGAGATCATCGCCGGCGACCTGGCGCTGTTCTCGCCCATCGATCCGCAGCTGAGCGGCGCCGACGGCTCGTCGTTCTCCGGCCTCGATATCCAGCGCTTCGGCGACATGGCGGAGCAATGGTTCGGCGTGCGGGCGGACGAGGCGCGCCAGCAGTCGCTGGCGCTGCTGTGCGGCAGCGTGTTCCCCGCCAGCCTGGGCGCCTTCTACCGCACCACGCTGGAACAGCAGCAGATCGCCGAAGAGCTGCTGGCCCACCAACTGCCGGACCAGGACGAATCCTTCCGCCGCCAGCTGGTCGGCAAGCTGATCTCCGGCTACCACTCGCACCACTACGCGATCACGCGCGAGGAGATGGCGGCGCTGGGGCTGCGCGTGCGCAGCGACCTGGCGGCCGAACTGCCGGCGTGGCAGATATCGAGACTGCTGCAAGGCCACATCGGCGGTGCCCAGCGCGCCAGCGAAGACGATCCATGGTGCGACGCCTTGCTGGCCACGCGTGACGGCGTCAGCGAGCGCCACAAACATCCCGGCGGGCTGGCACCGTCGTGGAAATTGACGAGGGACGCACGATGACGGCCGAGCAGTTCATCGGCGAGATCGTGCGCTACTTCCTCGCCATGCTGATGCTGGCCGCCGCTGCGGCCAAGCTGCGCGGCTATGCCGGCTTCCGCGACAATCTGAGCACCCTGTTCGGCATGGGCCCAACGTTGCGCGCGCTGGTGGCGCCGACGGTTCCGGCCGCCGAGCTGCTGGTGGCCGCGCTGCTGATCGGCGGCCTGGCGCGCGCCGGCATGCTGGCCGCGCTGGTGATGCTGTGCGTGTTCACGGCCCTGGTCGGCTACAAATTCATCACGCAGAGCGTGGTGCGTTGCAGCTGCTTCGGCGAGTCGGAACGGTCGCTGTCCGGCCTGGACCTATTGCGCAACGGGCTGGTGATCCTGGCCACCGTCGCCGGCCTGATGCTGCCGTCCGGACTGGCGCTGCCGCTGCACGCCGCGCTGCTGGCGGCGTCGCTGGCCTTGCTGGCCTGCGTGATCGCCGTCCACTTCCATGAGATCGTCCACTTATTGAGCGCTAGCGATGGATAGCCAGATACTCTACCTCACCCTGGCGCTGCTGGCCTGCGGCCTCGCGCTCAACATCAAGCTGACGCTGTCCGTGTTGCAGGCCAGCCGGCGCGAGCGCGATGCGCCGGAACCGCTGCAAGCCGGCATGCCGATTCCCCAGGTCGTGGCGCGCGTGCTGCAAGGCGGCGCCAGGTATCGGCTGGGCGACAGCGGCCAGGCGGCGGCGCTGTTGTTCTTGTCGAGCAAATGTCCGAAGTGCCGCGCCAAGCTGGCCGAGATCGGCCGCATGCTGCCGCAGGCGGAACAGGCGGGGCTGGCGATCTGGATCGTCAGCCTGGAACCGGGCTGGCGCCTGCGCCAGTTCCTCGGCGGAGCCTTCCCCTTGTCGCGTGTGCTGCGACTCACGCTGCGCGACTACAAATTGCTGAACGCCACGCTCGCCTCGCCGGCCTATCTGATGGTCGACCACCAGGGCGTGCTGGAAGCGGCCGGCATGATCGGCGACGACAACTGGCTGAGCCTGCGCGACCAGCTGGCCGACAGCGTGACGGCCGAGCCGGAGGCGATATCGTGAACTTCCAGCCCCATTTCGAACGCCTGCGCCTGCTGCATCCGGTGCGCCGGAAGGTCGCTGCTGCGGTGTTCTTCATGGCGCTGGGCGCGGCAGTGCAGCTGCTGCTGCCCAAGGGTATCGCCTACTTCATCGACCACGTCAACGAACTGCAACTGGCGTCGATCTCGTGGCCGATGGTGGGGCTGGGGCTGGGCTGGATCGCGGTGCAGGCGGTCGCATCGACGCTGCGCTACTACTACTTCGAACAGAGCGGACATCTGATTATCAACAACATCCGCCGGCGGCTGTTCGACGTGCTGATCAACCAGCCGGTGTCCTTCTTCGACCGTCACCATGTGGGCGAGATTTCCAGCCGCCTCAGTTCGGACGTGCAGTCGCTGCACCAGGCGCTGGCGATGGGCGGCGCCAATGCGCTGCAATCGTTGTGCATGTTCGGCGGCGGCGTGACGATGCTGCTGACCATCTCGCCGGCGCTGAGCCTGATGCTGCTGGTGTTTGTGCCGGCCAACCTCTATTTCGGCAAGGTGACGGGCGCCAGCTACCGCGACTACGCCAAGCAGATACAAACCAGCATGGCCGACAGCAACCGCGTGGCGCAGGAACAATTCACGCATGTGCGGCTGGTCCACGCCTACAACCAGCAGGCCGGCGCGTCAGCCAGCTACGCGGAGGCCAGCCGCCGTTTGCTGGACATAGCGTTGTCCAGCCTCCGGCTGCAGGCGGCGTTTCGCGGCGGCCTGTCGGTGCTCGACTACGGCGCCTTGCTGGCGACGCTGGTGCTGGGCGCCTTGCTGATCGGCCGGCACGCGTTGTCGGTGGGCGACCTGATGGCCTTCGTGATCTACTCCACCATGGTGACGCAGGCCGCCGCCTCGCTGAGCGAATTCTGGAACATGTGGATGCGCAGCATGGGCGCCACCGACCGCATCTTCGAGATCATGCGGTCGCATCCGGCGGCGCCGGCAGCGCGCCGCGCGGCGATGCCGTCCGGCCAGTTCAGCTTTGACGACGTGGTGTTCAGTTATCCGGAGCGGCCCGGCGTGCGGGCGCTCGACCGGGTCGGCTTCACCATCGCGGCTGGCGAGAAGGTGGCGCTGGTGGGCGCGTCCGGTGCCGGCAAATCCACCATCGCTGCGCTGGTGCTGGGACACTACCAGCCGCAGGGCGGCCGCCTGTTGTTCGACGGCGTCGCCGCCTCCGAGCTGGAGTTGCGGACGCTGCGGCGCGGCATCGCCGTGGTGGAGCAGGAACCGTCGCTGTTCGCCGGCAGCATCGCGCACAATATCGCGTACGCGGTGCCGGAGCGCGAAGTGCCGCTGGCCGAAGTGATGGAGGCGGCCAGGCAGGCCAACGCGCACGACTTCATCCAGGCCTTCCCGCAGGGTTACGACACCATGGTGGGCGAGCACGGCGTGCAGCTGTCCGGCGGCCAGAAGCAGCGGATCGCGATCGCGCGCGCGCTGCTGCGCGATCCGCGCCTGCTGATCCTGGACGAGGCCACCAGCGCGCTGGATGCGTCCAACGAATTGCTGGTGCAGCGCGCGCTCGACCGGCTGATGGCGGGCCGCACCACGATCATCATCGCGCATCGCTTTTCCACCATCGCCAAGGCCGACCGCCTCCTCGTCATGGACAGCGGAAGGGTGGTGCAGCAAGGCAGCCACGATGAACTGGCGCGCCAGCCCGAGGGCCTGTATTGCAAGCTGATGAAAGATCAGCTGTTCGCGCCCGCCGCGCCGGCGACGGCCTGACCGCGAGGCGGATTCAGGCGGCGGGCAAGCTCAGGCGGAAGCGCACCTGGCCCGGCTCGGCGCCCACCAGGGCCAGGTCGCCACCGTGGGCGATGGCGATATCGCGCGCCAGCGACAGGCCCAGACCGACGCCGTCCACCCGCCGCTGGTGGGCGTGGTCGGCGCGGTAGAAGCGGTCGAACAGGCGGTGCCGGTGCTCGGCCGGAATGCCGTCCGACGCGTTGGCGACGTCGATCTGCCAGCCATCCTCCTTGCGCCGCGCCGACAGCGCGATCCAGCCGCCCGGCAGGCCGTACTTGACGGCGTTGCTGACCAGGTTCTGCAACACCTGGCGCAGCAGCTCGGCGTCGCCGCGCACGGCGACCTGCGCTGGCAGGTCCAGCTGCACCGGCCTGTTCTCATCCAGCAGGCCGATGTCCTCGGCCAGTTCTTCCAGCACCGGCCGCAGGTCGAGCGGGCAGGGCGGCACCGCCAACTGGCCGGCGTCGGCGCGCGCCAGCAGCAGCAGCTTGCGCACGATGCTGTCCAGGCGCCGCACTTCATCGAGCATATTGGCCAGGCCCTCTTCCAGCACAGGGTCGGCGCCGGCGCGGGCGAAGCTGCGTTCCAGCTCGCCCTGCAGGATGGTCAGCGGCGTGCGCAGTTCATGCGCGGCGTCGCCGGAAAAGCGCGCCGCCTGCAGGAAGCTGCGCTGCAGCCGCTCCAGCATGGCGTTGTAGACGCTGATCATCTGGGCGAATTCCAGGTCTTCCTCGGCGGCCGAGACCCGCTGGTCCAGTTCGCTCGCGGTCAGGCCCACCATGACGCCGGTCAGGTGCTGCACCGGCCGCATCGCGCGTCCGGCCAGATACCAGGCCAGCGCGCCCATGGCCACGGCCAGCACGCCGATGGCGGCCGCGAAACGGGTCAGGCTGGCGCGCACCTGCGCGTCCGACAGGCTGCGGTTGACGGCTACCCAGATCGTCACCGAACCATGCACGGCGCGGCCGATGCGCCAGCTCTGGCCGGCGCCGTCGATGGTGTGCAGGCCGGGCGCGCGCGGCAGGCTGGCGCCGCCGAGCCAGCGTTGCCAGGCCGGGCTGCGGTATAGCGGGGCGTGGCCGGCGTCTTCCACCAGCAGCAGGGCGTAGGCTTCCGGGCCGCTGGCGGGCGGGGCGAAGCCGCTGAAGCTGGCGTTGAGTTGGGCGTCGGTGGCCGGCCACAGGGCCAGCGGCATGGTCTGGAAGCCGGGACCGGCCAGGTGGGCCGACAGCATGCGGTCGATGATGTCGGCGCGGCGGTGGATGATGGTGTAGCTGGCCATCGCGTACAGCAGCACGATGGCGGCCAGCGCGGTGAGGGTGGAGCCGAGGGCGATGCGCAGCCGGAACGAGCGCAGGCGCGGCCAGTGCGCTTTCACGCCGGCTCGTCCGGCTTGCGCAGGCGGTAGCCGACGCCGCGCACCGCTTCGATGGCGATGTGGTCGGGCAGGTCGAGCTTCTTGCGCAGGCGCTGGATGCACACATCGACCATATTGGTCTGCGGCTTGAAGTCGTAGCCCCACACATGTTCGAGGATCTGGGTGCGGGTGTAGACCCTGCCCGGCGAGCGCAGCAGATATTCCAGCAGATTGATTTCGCGCGCGGTCAGCTCGACGGCGCGGCCGTCGACCTCGGCCACGCGGCTCAGTCGGTCCAGCCGCAGCGGACCCAGCGTCAGCACATTCTGCCGTTCGCCGCTCACGCGCCGCAGCAGCGCGTGGATGCGCGCCACCAGTTCTTCGACATAAAAAGGCTTGGCCAGGTAATCGTCGGCACCCAGGTTGAGGCCGGTCAGGCGGTCGTCCAGCTCGTTGCGGGCGGTCAGCAGGATGACCGGCACATTGCGCCCCTCGCGCCGCATGGCCTTGAGGATGGACAGGCCATCGCGGCCCGGCACCATCACGTCCAGCAAGACCACGTCGTAGTCGCGTGACAGCGCGTAATCGTAGCCAAGATTGCCATCTTCGCAATGGTCGACCAGAAACCCGTGTTCGCGCAGGCCGGCGCACACAAAACTGGCAATGCGTTGTTCATCTTCTACTAAAAGCGCTTTCATGGCCGCATTGTCGGCGCTGGCCCGGCCGCCGTCAATGCCGGCACTTAATTACAACATTGTAATTTTCCCGTTTGCCAAGCTGTCATTTCGTCTTGATTTAATGCAAGTGTGTCAAACCATAAACAAGGGGTAAAGATGAGTATCGGCAGCTGGTTAAAGAAAAATGTGGTGAAACCTATCGTCAAGGTGGTCGATAAGGTCGGCGATACCGTCAAGGACATCGGCAGCGACTTGAACGGCATCGGCGACGCCTTCGATGCGGTGGGCGACGACATCGCGGCGGCGGCCAAGAAGATCAGCGAACTGGGCTACACCAAGAAAAGCCTGGGCAACGGCGACAATAATTACACGGCCAGCTCGCTGGGCGCCAACATCATCCACGGCGACGGCGGCAACGACACCATCACCGTCAACGCCGGCGCCTACAACAACCTGTACGGCGACGACGGCAACGACACCATCATCGTGCGCGTGGGCGGCTACAACCGCATCGACGGCGGCAATGGCGACGACACCATTCGCGTCGAGGTCGGCATCTACAACAAGATCACCGGCGGCGCCGGCAACGACAGCGTGACCGTGGCGGCCGGCGCGGCGGCCGACGTCGACCTGGGCGACGGCAACAACAGCCTGTCCATCAACAGCGCCTACAACGAGATCACCGCCGGCAACGGCAACGACCGCGTCACGGCCAACGGCGGCTGGAACAAGATCGACGTCGACGGCGGCGACAACACCATCACCGCCAACGGCGGCGCCAACACCGTCAGCACCGACGGCGGCAACGACAACATCACCGTCAACGGCGGCTCCAACACGGTCAACGCGGGCGACGGCTGGAACGTCATCAATGCCGGCGGCGCGTCCAACGTCATCAACACCGGCAAGGACGCCGACGTGGTCACGGCTGACGGCGCCAGCAACGTCATCAACACCGGCGGCGGCGACGACCGCATCACCGTCAAGGCCGCCAGCAACGTGATCGACGCCGGCGAGGGCACCAACACGGTGAAGGCAGACGGCGGCAACAACCACATCACGGCCGGCGCCGGCGACGACGCGATCACCGCCAACGGCGGCGCCAACGAAGTCAAGGCGGGCAACGGCAACAACAACGTTACGGTGAACGGCGCGGCCAACGTCGTGACCACCGGCACCGGCTGGGACACGGTCACTGCCGCCGGCGGCGCCAACATCATCAGCACCGGCGCCGGCAACGACAAGGTGCAGGCCGTGGGCGGCGCCAACGTCATCAACGCCGGCAGCGGCAATGATGCAGTGGTCGCGCTGGGCGGCGCCAACGGCATCACCGCCAGCGATGGCAAGGACAACATCGTCGCCGGCGGCGGCGCCAACGTCGTCATCGACGATGGCGACAACAGCAACATCGTGCTGGGCGGCCTGCTCAACATCGCCTACACCGGCGGCGCCGGCAACAAGGTGGCGGCGCTGGGCGACAGCAACGCGCTGGTCAGCAACCAGGGCGGCAACACCGAAGTGGCCGTCGGCGTCAACAACGTGCTGCTGGCCAACGGCAGCGGCAATACGCTGGTCGGCGCCGGCGGCGCCAACCTGGTGGCCACCACCGTCGGCGGCGACACCGTGGTGGCGCTGGGCGGCGCCAATGTGGTGCTGACCGAACTGGGCGGCATGGTCAAGGCCGCCACCGGCGGGCTGGGCAAGGTACTGGCCGACGCCATGCCGAGCAAGGCAGCCGCCACCGCCATCAACAACGCCAGCGCCAAGCTGGCGGCCGCGCTCAACAGCGGCGCCGGCAACGACATCGTGGTGGCAGTGGGCGGCAACAACGTCATCTACACCGGCGGCGGCAAGGACGTGGTGACGGCGGCCGGCGGCAACAACATCGTGCTGGCCAACGGCGGCGACAACGTCACCACCGCGCTGGGCGCCAACAACATCATCGTCAACACGGCGGGCAACAACGTGGTGACGGCGGCCGGTTCGGTCAACGTCATCGTGACCGGCCTGGGCGATGGCCTGGCCGACGTCAGCGCCAAGCTGGGCAGCGCGGCCGGCGGCGCCACCAAGGCCGTGGCCGCCTTCATCGGCAGCAACCTGGCCCATGGCGACGGCAACGATGTCATCAGCGCCATCGGCTCGACCAATGTGGTCTACACCGGCAGCGGCAACGACGTCGTCACCGGCATCGGCGCCAACAACGTGGTGTGGAGCGGCAGCGGCAACGACACGGTCACAGTGTTCGGCGCGCGCAACGTGGTGTGGGGCGATGCAGGTGCGGACACGGTCACGGCCGTCGGCGCCAACAACCTGCTGGCCACCGGTAACTACGCGGAAACCGCAGCCACCGCCGTCGGCCTGGTCGATTCCATCGCCGCCGGCGTGGCCGCCACCGACCTGGTGTCCAAGGCAGGCCTGTCAGGCGTAGCATCGAGCCAGAGCGGCCGCGACGTGATGACGGCGTTCGGCAAGAACAACGTGCTGATCGGCGGCAGCGCCGACACCGTGGCTACCGCGCTGGGCGTGAACAACCTGGTGGCGACCGGCGCCGGCAACGACGTGGTCAGCGCCATCGGCAGCAAGTCCGGCATCGTCACCGGCGCCGGCAACGATGTCGTCACCGTGATCGGCACCTACAACGTGGTATCGGCAGGCAACGGCAACAACGTGGTGACGGCGCTGGGCAAGGGCAACCTGATCGAGGGCGGCAGCGGCGACGACGTGCTGACCGCGCTGGCCTTCGGCACGGCGGCCAAGGCCGTCAACGTCAACGGCAACCTGATCGTGGCCGGCGACGGCAACAACGTCGAAACCGTGGTCGGCAAGGACAACGGCGTCATCGGCGGCAGCGGCAAGGATGTGCTGGTGATGGTCAGCTACGGCGGCGGCAACACCAGCACCAGCACCAATGAAGCCGAAGGCACCAACCAGACCACCACCAGCACCACCAAGGGCAGCACCCAGCTCAACGTGGCCTGGACCGGCGCCGGCAACGATACCGCCGTCGTTTATGGCGACCACAACGTGGTGCTGTCGGACGCGGGCGACGACTTCCTCGTCGTGCTCAACGCCGGCAGCAAGCTGAGCTATTCGAGCGTGACGAACGAAGCGATCGAAGGCTCGGACAAGGCGCAGACCACCAGCTCCACCAAGGTCAGCCTCGACACCGGCATGAACTTCGTCCACGCCGGCGACGGCAACGACACGCTGATCCTGGCCGGCACCACCACCATCGGCATGGGCGGCAACGGCAACGACCTGATCGTCTCGTCCGGCCAGAACAACATCGCTCTGGGCGGCGCCGGCAACGACACCATCATCGGCCTGGCCGAAATCACCGTGTTCAATGCGGCCGAAGCCATCGTGGAAAATGACTACGAGTCGGCCGGCGACTGGGTCAGCGCGGCCATGAACGCCAACTTCATCCGCTCGCAATACGGCGCGCTGTCCAAGGGCGACCTGGGCAAGCTCAATCTGGTGGGCAATGTGATCATGGGCGGCGATGGCGATGACACCATCTTCGCCACCAACGCCGGCAGCTATGTCGGCGGCGGCAACGGCAACGACACCATGATGGGCCTGGGCTGGGGCGTGATCGACCATCTGCTGGTGGGCAAGGCCAACGCGCTGAACGCGGCCTGGAGCGATGCGGGCAAAGGCTTCGACGCCATCACCAAGTACCTGAACACGACCTTCACGGATGAGATCAGCAAAGGCTGGGCCGGCGTGGCGGACAGCATCAAAGCCGAACTCGCCAAGGCCACGGCCAGCGGCGGCAAGCTGGCCGACGGCTTGAACAGCGTTGTCAATGATGCGCTGGCCGGCATCTCCGGCACCACCGGCCTGTCCGCTTCCGGCATCGATGTCGCCACGCCGCTCAAGTCCGCGCTGGACGGCGGCAAGAGCGGCCTGACCACGGCCGTCAACGGCATCAGCAGCGGCGTCAACTACGTGGCCGACGCGGATGTCGGCACGGCCTTGTCCGACGCCACTGACTGGATGGGCAGTGCGCTGAAGACGGCCTCGAACGCCAGCGGCGACGGCGTGAACTGGCTGGGCAAGTACCTGGGCGTCAACCTGCACCTGAGCGAATTCAAAGGCGCAGACTTCTTCATCGCCGGCATGCTGGCCTACACGCTGGGCTACAAGTACGCGGGCAATAACCGCCTGTTCGGCGGCGCCGGCGACGACACGCTGTACAGCGGCATGGGCAACGACGCCCTGTACGGCGGCGCGGGCAAGGATACCTATGTGATGTCCATGGGCGACGGCAAGGATACGGTGCATGAAGTGGCCGGTGGCAACGACGTGCTGAAGTTCACCGGCAACAAGCTGTTCAACGTCGCCATCTCGGCCGATCATGTCAAGGCCAATATCGACGGCTCCGACCTCATCATCAACTATGTCGATGGCGGAAAATCCTACGCCCAGTTCACGGTGGCCGACTATGCCAAGGTCAACGTCATCGAGCTGGATCTGGTCGACGCCAGCGGCAAGCAGGTGGCCGCGATCAGCATCGCCGACCTGGTGGCGCATGCCGACCAGGGCAGCAGCCCGTACGACATGGCCGCCACGTGGACGGCGGATCGCATGCACACCTTCGCCGATTTGCTGACCGCATCCATCACGGGCGGCAGCGCGGGCGTGCAGTTGGTGGGCGTAGCCAGCTAAGGGCTACGCTTCCACAAACGGCTGAAGATCAACGGCGCTCGCCGCGGGTCTTCAGCTGGTCCAGCAGTACTGCGGCGAGCAGGATCACGCCGCGCATCAAATACTGGTAGAAAGCGTCGACGTCCAGCAGGTTCATGACGTTTTCTACCGTCCCCATAATCAGCACGCCAATCAGCACACCGAACATGCGCGCCTTGCCGCCCTGGAGCGACACGCCGCCCAGCACGCAGGCCGAAATCACATCCAGCTCAAAACCCTGCGCCGCATTCGGCTGGCCGCTGGTGATGCGCGACGCCAGTATCAAGCCGGCCATCGCCGTCACCAGGCCTTGCAGCAGGAAGATCCACACGCGCAGCCGCTCGACGCGCACGCCGGCCAGGCGCGCCGCTTCCGGATTGCCGCCGATGGCCAGCGTATTGCGGCCGAAGACGGTCTGGTTCAGCAGCACGCCGAACACCAGGAAGCAGCAGGCGCACACCAGCACCGGCAGCGGCAGGCCGAAGATGCGCGTGTCGCCGAAGTTGATGAAGGCGTCGTTGTTGATGCCGACCGCCTGGCCTTTCGACACGATGAACGCGAGGCCGCGCACCATCAGCATCGTCGCCAGCGTGGCGATCAGCGCGTTGATGCGCAGGTAGGCGATCAGCACGCCGTTGAAGGCGCCGATCAGCGCACCGGCAGCCAGGCCAGCACCCACCGCCAGCAGCACGCTGCCGCTTTGCTCCAGCACGATCGCACCAAGCACGCCGGCAAAGGCGATGGTGGAGCCGATCGACAGATCGAAATCGCGTGAGGCCAGGCAAAGCATCATGGTGCAGGCGACCATGCCGATCTGCGCCACCGACAGCATCAGGCCGACCACGTTGGTCAGCGAGAAGAAGTTTTCGACAGTGGCGGCCAGCACGGCGAACAGCACCACGTAAGCCAGCGGCATGCTGTATTCAACCAGCCATACGCGCTGGGCTTGGGACACCGCAGGCGCTGCGGCAGGATTCAATTGTGAGACGTTCATGCGATGCTCCGTGTTGGTATTGCGGGCGTTTTAATGTTAGTGGCGGCGGTGGAGTCGGGCA
Source organism: Rugamonas aquatica (assembly GCF_009380215.1). Classification (GTDB taxonomy): domain Bacteria; phylum Pseudomonadota; class Gammaproteobacteria; order Burkholderiales; family Burkholderiaceae_D; genus Rugamonas; species Rugamonas aquatica_B. Next base: position 211,167 of record NZ_WHUG01000007.1, on the reverse strand, counting down.
GGGCCAGGCGCAGCACCTCGGTTTCGCTGGCGTCGGCGCGCGACAGTTCGCCGCAAATTTCGCCCTCGCGCATGACGATCACGCGGTCGGAGATGCCCAGCACCTCCGGCAGCTCGCTCGACACCACGATCACGCAGCAGCCGCGCTCCGCGACTTCGTGGATGATGCGGTAGATATCGTTCTTGGCGCCGACGTCGATGCCGCGTGTGGGCTCGTCGAGGATCAGCACCTTCAGGCCGGGTTCGGCCAGCCAGCGCGCCAGGATCACCTTCTGCTGGTTGCCGCCGGAGAGCAGGCGAATCTCCTGCTGGCGGTTGGGCGTCTTGATGCGCAGGCGGGCGATGAAGTCCTCGGCCAGCGCCGCTTCGCGCTTGTGGCGCAGGAACAGGCCGCCCAGCAGGTCGTTGCGGCGCACGCTGATGTTGATGTTCTCCGCCACCGAGGCCGTGGCCAGGATGCCTTGTTCCTTGCGGTCCTCCGGGCACAGCACGATGCCGGCCGCAATCGCTGCGGACGGGCCGGCGGTCGACACGGCCGCGCCGTCCAGCGTCACGCTGCCGGCGCTGCGGGCATCGGCGTTGTACAGGAGGCGCATCAATTCGCTGCGGCCGGCACCGACCAGGCCGAAGAAGCCCAGCACCTCGCCGCCGCGCACGGAGAAGCTTTGCGGGCCTTTCACGTGTTTGCCGTTCAGGCCTTGTATCTTCAGGCGTTCTTCGCCGAGTGGGCGGCTACGGTAGTCGTAGATGTCGCTCAGTTCACGGCCCACCATGTCGCTGATCAGGCGATCGCGCGGCACGTCGGCCATCACATCGTGGGTGACGATCTTGCGGCCGTCGCGGAAGATGGTGCAGGCGTCGCACAGTTCGTACAGTTCTTCCAGACGGTGCGAGATGTAGATCAGCGTGCGGCCGTCGGCGCGCAGTTCCTTCACGAGTCGGAACAGGATTTCGGTTTCGCGGTGCGACAGGCTCGATGTCGGTTCATCGAAGGCGATGACTTGCGCGTCCTGCATGATGGCCTTGCAGATCTCGACCATCTGGCGCTGCGCGATCGACAGGTCGGCCAGCTTGGCGTCCGGCGCCAGGTCGACGCCGATGGCGGCCAGCTTCTCGGCCACCATCTTGTACGCCTTCGGCTTGTCCAGCAGGCCGAAACGGGTGGGTATGCGGCCCAGCAGAACGTTCTCCGCAACGGTCAGTTCGGGCACGTATTGCAGCTCCTGGTGGATCACGGCGATGCCGGCGCCGATGGCGTCCTTGGCGCTGGTGAAGCGGCACTCCTTGCCGTCGACCAGCAGGCGCCCGCCGTCCGGCTTGTACTGGCCGCCGAGGATTTTCAGCAGCGTGGATTTGCCGGCGCCGTTCTCGCCCAGCAGGCCGTGCACCTGCCCGGCGTGCGCGGCGAAGCTGACGCCGTTGAGCGCCTTCACGCCCGGGAAGACCTTGCTGACCTGGTCAAATTGAAGGTACGCGGTCATGTCACTGGCCCATCTGCTTGCGCACGTCGGCCTGGTTGGCGCGGGTCATCAGCATGCCCTTGGTCAGCACTTCGCCCGGCGGCACGGCTTTGCCGGTGATCCAGTCGTACATATTGACCGAGGTTTGATAGCCGTGTTCTCTGGCGCTTATCATCACGGAGCCGAAGAAGCCCGTGGCCGCAGGTTTGCTCAATTCGTTTTGAGCGGCCTTGGCGCCGCCGATGCCTACGCCGACCATGTTATCGGCTTTGATGCCGCGGCCTTCTGCGGCGCGCACCGCACCCAGCACCGCTTCGTCATTCAGGCCAACGGCAACCCAGTGTTTGAAGCGGGCGTTCTTGGTCAGCGCGATATTGGCGGCGTTGAAGGCGCTTTCGGTATCGGTCTTCGCTTGCGGTGCATCGACGATGTTCGCGACCGGGAAGCCGGCGGCCTTCAGCGCATCGACCGCGCCCATGGTGCGTTCCTTGGCAGTCGGCAGCTGGTCGTAGGCGACGCGGATCGCGCCCACTTCGGCCATGTTCCATTTGCGCGCCTTGATTTCGGCGGCGATGCCTTCGCCTACCTGCTTGCCGATGGCGTAGCCGGAGATGCCCATGTGCGGAATCGAGGCGATAGGCTTGCCGCCGCCGTCGACCAGGCGGTCATCGACCGAGATCACTTTCATGTTGTTGCGCTTGGCGGCGCGTTCGACGGCGGTACCCAGTTTGACGTCCGGCGCGCAGATGACGAAGCCCTGTGCTTTTTGCGCGGCCAGGTTGTCGATGGCGGCGATCATCTTCTCGCCGTTCGGCACGCCGATCTTCACCAGTGCAAAGCCCTTTTCTTTCGCCGCCTGTTCGGCGTAGCGCCACTCGTCCTGGAACCATGGCTCCTCGGCCTGTTTGACGAGGAAGCCGATCTTGACAGGTTCGGCGGCGTAGGCTGCGGTCATCAGGAGCAGGCTTGCTGCGGCCAGTAGGGTACGTTTCATTGTGAATCTCCAGTGTTGATATTTTTATTTACGGCGTAACGCGCAGCTGATACACGGGTATCACGCTGACGCTGCGCACGGTGGCGATTTGGGCCTGTCCTGCAAAGTTTGGTCTCGCCTCTTTGGGCAAGTAGATTGGTGCGTCCGCCCGCAGCGGCAGTACGGAGACGGTCAGCGGCTGGTCGAGCAGGGCGCCGGCCTGGCGCAGGCCGAATTGCCATTGGTAGCCGCTGTAGTACCAGTCGTCCAGCATGCGGGTGCCGGAGTACAGGCGGCCGATGTCGCCGACGAAGTCGATCTGTAGCAGGGCGTCGTTCAGCCCGCGCAGCTGTTCGCGCGGGATGTTGATCTGCCAGGTACCGGCGGCCTTGAAGTTTTCCGGCAGCGGCTGGACGGCGGCCTTGGCGCTGCCTCCGATGACGATCGGCGCGGCTTCCTGTGCGGCGCGGGTTGGCGTGACGCTGGCTTTCAGATCGCGGGCGGGAAGTTCGGCTTCAAAGGTCTGGAAGATCCCGTCGTTGGTGGCTGCGCGCAAAGCGACGCGCGATCCGGTGGCGTCGCCAGCGCCGCACCACGCCGGGCTGGCGGTGCTGGCTTTCGGCTGGCTGCTCAGCGCGGGGTAGACGGCGAAGCGGAACTTGTTGCTGCCTGTCGAACGCATTTGCAGCGCGCCGTCGGCCACGTAGGTCTGCTGGCCGCTCAGGATCAAGCGGCGCTGGCCGCCCAGTTCCGCCACGCTCAGTTGCTGCGATTGTTCGGCCGTCAGCACGACGATGGTCAGCGGACGTTTGCCGGCACGCTGCACGGTCAGCGCTGCGCCGGCGCCAGGCTGCACGCCGCTCACCAGCGCACGGCCGCCGTGCACTGCGACTTGCGCGGCGTTGGCGTGGAGTTGCGGTGCGAGCGCGGCGTCGAGCGCCAGCTCCACCGGTACGCCGCTGCTGGCGCCGAACACCGCCACCACGCCGGCCTTGCCCTGGTCCAGCAAGGCCAATGGCTGCGCCGTTGCGTAGGCCAGGTTCACGCCGTCGAGATCGAGATTCAGCGGCCAGATGAAGTACGCGCCATCGGCGATATCGACCGGCGTGGCCGGCAAGGTAATCGTTTGGCCGGGCAGCTTGACCGAGAACTGCGTGGCCTGCTGCGCCGCCATCGCATACTGGCGAACGTGATTGTTCACAAACAGGAAACCGCGATCGCCTTCGCTGCGCACCGCGAAGCGCGGCGTCTTCAGATCGTCCGGCGTGGCAGGCGATGCATCCGGTTTGCGCACCGTCATCGGAGCCAGGCGCGCGCCGAAATCATGCAGGAACAAATGGAAGGGACGCAGCTTCTCCAGCACCTTGCGCTGCTGGCCATCCGGCCCGAGCGGCGCCTGGAAGTCGTAGCTAATCATGGTGGTGTCGTTGTAGCCGCCGCTGAGCGTACTCTCCTCCATCGACGTCCCGCCCAAGCCGGTGGGATTGCGGCCGCCATGGAACATGTAATAGCCCATCAGGTTCACGCCAGACCCCAGCTGCACCGGCAGCATCGACGCGATGTCGTCGGCCGACACCACCGTGCGACGGCGATACATGAACGGCAGGCCCGCACCGTATTCCGCGCCGAGGAAGGGCGTCACGTCCTTGTCCGTCTCCGCCGTGCCGGGCGCATGGGCCGCGGTCTGCGCGCCCAGGTCTCCGCTGACACGGGTGTCGAAGCGGAAGGCGTAGGTCTCCTTCGGCGGCAGCTCGGCGGTGCTGGTGCCCCAAGGCTCGTCGGGATAGCCGCCGAACACCGGCGTGACTTCACCACTGGGGTAGATGGTGCCATCCCAGCCGGTCACGGTGTAGTAGGGCACATCCATGCCCGCCTTCAGCGCCAGCTGCTTCAGCGCGGCGATGTGCGCCGCGCCCTTGCCGGGACCATCGATGTTGTATTCGTTTTCCAGCTGGATGCCGATCACGGGACCTCCATCCTTCCACAACTGGCCCTTGAGCTGCGCGCCGATCTGCGCATACAGCTTCTCCACCAGCGCCATGTACTGCGGATCGTTGGAGCGCGTCGGCATGGCGTTGACCACCCAATCCGGCACGCCGCCGTAGCGTACTTCGGCATGCGCCCACGGACCCACACGCACCACCACGTCCAGCCCCGCCTTGCGGGCCAGTTGCACGTAGCGGCGCAGGTCGCGGTTGCCGCGCCAGTCGAACTTGCCCGCCACCTCTTCGTGATGGTTCCACATCACGTAGCTGGTGACGATGTCGATGCCGGCCGCCTTCATCTTGCGCAGCTCCGCTTCCCATTGCGACGCGGGCGTGCGGCTGTAGTGGAACTCGCCCGCCACCGGCAGCCACGGTGCGCCGTTGCGGGTGAGGTAGCGCGCATTGGCTCCCAGCTTGTCGCCGTTGGGCGCGACCGAACTGCCCATGCGCAGAGCCGCCGCTTTTGGTGCAGGCGTGGCAGCACTGGCGTCGATGGACAGCATCGTATCGGCGCTGGCGGTGCTGCCTGCCAGGACGCCTGCGATCAGCGCGGCGCCCGAATGGCGGCGTAACAGAAATGACATGAGGTCTCCAGTATTTTTCTTTTTTTTTACCACTCAGCGACGCTGCCATCCGCGTGACGCCACACCGGGTTGCGCCAGTCCGGCGCGTTGCGGCTTGCCTCGATCACGCGCGCTTCATCGATTTCCACGCCCAGGCCAGGCTTGGACAGCGGTTTCATATAGCCGTCGGTGATGCGGAAGTCTTCCTTGTTGAGGACATAGTCCAGCAATTCGCCGCCACGATTGTAGTGGATGCCCATGCTCTGCTCCTGAAGCACGGCGTTGTACGACACGAAGTCCACTTGCAGGCAGGCCGCCAGCGCGACAGGGCCGAGCGGGCAATGCGGCGCCAGCGCGATGTCGTAGGCCTCGGCCATCGAGGCGATCTTCAGGCATTCGGTGATGCCGCCGGCATGCGACAGGTCCGGCTGTACGATGGACAGGCCGCCGGCGTGGAACACGTTCTTGAATTCGAAGCGCGAGTACATGCGTTCGCCGGCCGCCAGCGGTATCGACGTGGTCTCGGCCAGGCGCGGATAGTACTCGGCCTGCTCGGCCAGCACCGGCTCTTCGACGAACAGCGGTCGATACGGCTCCAGCTCGCGCAACAGCACCTTGGCCATCGGCGCGGCCACGCGGCCGTGGAAGTCCAGGCCGAACTCGATGCTGTTGCCGAAGGCGGCGCGGATTTCGGCGACGCGTTCGACCGCCTTGTCGACGGCGGCGGCGGTGTCCAGCATGCCCAGTTCCTCGGTGCCGTTCATCTTGAAGGTGTCGAAGCCGCCTTCGCGCAGGGTGCGGATGTGGTCAATGATGTCGGAAGGGCGGTCGCCGCCCACCCAGCTGTACATCTTCATGCGGTCGCGTACCAGGCCGCCCAGCAGCTCGTAGACTGGCTTGCCCATCACCTTGCCCTTGATGTCCCACAGCGCCTGGTCGATGCCGGCGATGGCGCTCATCAGGATGGCGCCGCCGCGATAGAAACCGGCGCGGTACATGGTTTGCCACAGGTCGTTGATGCGGGCCGGATCCTGGCCGATCAGGTAGGGCTCCATTTCCTGTACCGCCGTCTCCACGGTGCGTGCGCGGCCTTCGATGACCGGTTCGCCCCAACCGACAACGCCTTCATCGGTTTCGATCTTCAGCAGCATCCAGCGCGGAGGTACACGGTAGGTGGTCAGTTTGATGATTTTCATAGGTGTGGGAAGTAAGTTCGGGAACAGTGCCCAGTCTAAGCCCGGCTGCTAGACTGGAAATATGATAAATTCGCAAGGAGCCATATCAATATCGGATAGCTGACCCGGCCCGACGCAGGTATTCGATATCGGCATGGCAGGCGCCGAATTATTCATATCTCCGGGGTGCGCGGCGGGCTTAGACTGGCGCGGTCACGTCACCCACCCGGAGTTCCCGCAGCATGAGTCCACACAGTACGGCCGTCGCGCCCATGCCCGGCATCCTGTTGATCCGCGCCGGCCTGGCCGGCAACGCGTTGCGCTGGGACGCGCGCGCGGCCTGCTGGCGATGGCCGGACCCGCAAGGCGGCCAGCTGTATGCGTGGTCTGGTGGCGAAGAGGTGCCGGCGGGTGTGCGCCTGCTGGAGAGCGCCGGCGTGATCGCCTGCTGCCGCTCCGGACGCATGCTGCTTGCCCTGGGCAAGCGCCTCGGCATGGTGGAGCTGCCCGAGCCCGGACAGCCCGCCCGCCCGCTCCAGGCGCAGGTGCTGGCGACCATCGACGCCGCCGAAGCGCGCACCGTCATCAGCGACGGCTGCACCGACCGCGATGGCTATTTTGTCTTCGGCACCGCCAACACCGGCGCCGACCGGCGGCCCATCGGCAGCTTCTATCAGTATTCGACACGCCATGGATTGCGGCGCCTGGCCTTGCCGGCGGTGGTCGCGGCTTCCAGCATCGCGTTCAGCGTCGACGGCACGCGCATGTATTTCGCCGATGCGGCAAAGGGCGCCATCATGCAATGCACTTACGACGCGGAGCGCGCCAAGACCGGCGACGTTCGCGAGTACGCGCAGGCGGCGGAGCGGGGCGCGGCCATGGTCGACAGCGACGATATGCTGTGGAGCGTGCAGGGCGGCTCACTGGTGCAGCACGACGCCGGCGGCCATGTGTACAGGCAGGTCGTGCTGGCGCGCGAGGCGGTGGCCGGCGTGGCTTTCGGTGGCGCCGATTTGACGCAGTTGCTGCTGCTGGGCGCGCGCGGCGGCCTGTATCGCCTGCCGCCCGGCCAGGCCGGGGAACTGGCGCCAGGCGTGGCCGATACGCCGTTCGACGACACGCCCGGGGCAGGCGTCGCCGTTTCCCAACGTATGAGATACGATGATTGACGCTGCCACAGCCCGCCCTTATGATGGGCGATCCAGAAAATCGCCCCTATGACCGATTCAAGCTCCGACCGTTTCGTCCGCTCCCACCTGAAAACCCGCCATCTGGTCCTGCTGGTCGAACTGGGCCGCCACGGCTCCATCGCCCATGCGGCGCAAGCCGCCAATCTGACACAGCCCGGCGCGTCCAAATTATTGGGCGAGCTGGAACATGCGCTTGGCGTGCAACTGTTCGAGCGCCTGTCGCGCGGCGTCGCCCCGACCTGGTATGGCAAGGTGCTGATACGCCGCGCCGGCGCGGCGCTGGCGGAGATGGATGCGGCGCACCAGGAGGTGATGGAGCTGCTGTCCGGCCTGCGCGGACGCGTGGGCATCGGCACGGTGCTGGCGCCGGCCACGGGCCTGGTGCCCAAGGCGATCAACTTGTTGAAGTCGCGGCACTCGCGGGTGCATGTCTCGGTCAGCATGTCGACCAGCAAAGCGCTGGTGGAACGGTTGCGCGGCGGCGAACTGGATCTGGTCGTGGGACGCATCCTCGACACCGAAGCCGCCGATGAACTCAATTTCGAACCGCTGACCGACGAGCCGCATCTGCTGATCGCGCGCGCCGACCATCCGCTGGCCGGCCGCACCGATCTGCAGCTTGAGGACTTGATGGAGCAGTGCTGGATACTGCCGCCGGCCGGCAGCATACTGCGCGACCGCCTGACCGCGCTGTTCCTCTCGCATGGCCTGGAGCAGCCTGCGGAAACCGTCGAGACCCTCGATTTGCCTGTGGTTGCAAGCCTGCTGACAAGCAGCGACATGATCGTGGCATTGCCGTCGGACGCCGTGCAGCCGTATCTGGAGGCCGGCCTGATGACGGTGCTGCCGTTCGATCTGGGCGTCAGCATGGATTCCTTCGGCATTGTGACGCGCAAGCGACACCAGCTCTCGCCCGGCGCCGATGCGATGCTGCTCGCGCTGCGCGACGCCGCAGCCGGCATCTACCCTCACTACCGCAGGCCCGCATAAGCCTGCGTATCGCCGAGATATACGATCTTGGTATCCCCCGCACGCAATATGCTATTGGAAGTGCGTCCTCCGTTTCGCTAGCATCCAGTTATTCGTCCAAGCCGTAAATCAGAGACGAAACCAAAACAACACTGGAGATGCAAATGAAGCACAAGAAAATGAGCTGGCTCATCGCCACGCTTTTCACCTCCCCATTGCTGGTCCAACAAGCGCTTGCCCAGGAAGCGGCTGGCGATATCCAGCAGGTGAACGTCACCGGCATCCGCGCCTCGGTACGCAACGCATTGGCGGCCAAGGAAGCTTCGAACAGCATCGTGGAAGTCGTTTCGTCGGAAGACATCGGCAAGCTGCCTGACACCACCATCGCCGAATCGCTGGCGCGGTTGCCGGGCATGTCGTCCGGCCTGGATCGCGGCAACGCCAGCCAGATCGTCGCGCGCGGCATGGGGCCACGCTTCATCGGCGCCACGCTGAACGGCCGCGAGCTCGCTTCGTCGGAGCCCAACCGCGCTGTGCGTTTCGAGCAGTTCCCATCGGAGTCGCTGAGCGGCGCCACCATCTACAAGACGCAGAACGCTGAGCTGGCGGAAGGCGGCATCGCCACCACCATCGACCTGCAAACCGTCTCGCCGCTGAAGTATTCGGGCCGCCAGGTTTCGCTGAAGGCGGATGCGTTGTACTACGCGCTGGCCAAGGATATCGGCGGCGCCGACAAGACCGCACCGCGCGTCGGTGGCGTCTACATCGACCAGTTCAACAACAAGACGCTGGGCGTGGCGCTGGCCTTCAGCTACCAGGACCAGCCCTCGCTGCAAAAGAACGTGCGTCATTGGGGCTTCAACGAAGACCACTCGGCGGATCTGAACGGCGACGGCAAAGTAGACAAGACGCCGTGGGGCTTCCAGGACGAAGTCAAACGCGGCAAGGACAAGCGTACCAGCCTGCTGGGCAAGGTCGAATGGAAGCCGACCAAGGATGCGCTGATCACCGCCGACAGTTACTACGCCAAGGCCGCGATCCGTGAGCCGGGCCTGCAACACTGGACCGGCGACCTGGGTAACTGGGACGGCTACGAGTCGGGCAACTTCAGCAACCTCGATATCCGCAACGGCTATGTCGCCGGCGGCTCGCTGAAAAACGTTGGCGTGGTCACCAACGACTACCTGTGGATACAGGACACCAGCGTTGCCGCCAGCGGCATCAACGGCAAGTTCAATGTCGGCGACTGGAAGGTGGAAAGCGATCTGTCCACGTCCCACGCGATGCGCAGCAGCCAGTGGCGCGATGTGCGCCAATATTCGAATAACCCCACGACGATCACCTGGGACTTCACCGGCAACGAGAACCAGAGCTACAACTTCGGCATGGATACCGGCAATCCTGCCAACTTCGGCGCTGCGACCCTGTACGTCGATACCGACGGCCACGTGAAGGACTTACTGAACGCAGTTAGCCTGAGCGCGGCGCGTCCGATCGAGGGAGGCATCATCAGCCGCCTGAAGGTGGGCGTGCGCGCCACCGATCGCGAGAAGAGCTATCGCCAGACGACCTGGCAGTTCGATTCCAAGACGATTCCCGCCTCGGCTTACGAGACCGTCAACGTCAGCGGCTTCCCTTCGTACATCGCGCTGAAGGACTTCGGCGCTTCGACCTCCGCAGCCTTCGGCCCGGATGCCTTCAACCCGAACGGCCGCCCGCAGACGCAGAACGACCTGCTGTCCGGCTGGAAGGTCACGGAGCGCAGCACCTCGGCCTTCGTGCAGGGTGACCTGGACGGCGCGGCGTTTGGCAAGACCTATCGCGGCAACGTTGGCGTGCGTCTTGTGCATACCACGCAGACCGGCTACGGCATGCAATCGCTGAACAACGCGGCGCCGACGGCGGTGGAAGGCGGAACTTCCTACAACGAGATCCTGCCTAGCCTGAATCTGATCTTCAACATGGACGAAGCGCAGGAACGCCAGGTACGTTTCAGCGTGGCGCGCGCCATGTCGCGCGCGCCGCTGGACGAGATGCGCGCTTCGCGCAACCTGAGCGTGGTGTCGGATAGCACCCAGCCAACCAGCGGCAGCGCCGGCAATCCCGAACTGAAGCCGATGATGGCCAACCAGGTCGACCTGGCTTACCAGTGGTACTTCGATAAAGGCTCGCTGCTGTCGGTCGGTGCGTTCTACAAGAAGGTGTCGCGCTACATCGCCATCACCAGCGACACCACCACTGTCAACGGCCGTCCCGCAACGCTCACCCGTTCGGTCAACGGCGACGGCGGCGACATCCGCGGCGTGGAGCTGGTATACCAGCAGGCCTTCACCTCGCTGCCTGCGCCGTTTGATGGCTTGGGCATCGCCAGCAACTACGCCTACACCACCAGTAACATCCGCGAGAAAACGCCGAGCGTGAATCCTTATCCGATCGAAGGTCTGATGAAGAGCAACGGTGGCGTGACGCTGTGGTACGAGAAGGCCGGCTACGAGGCGCGCATCTCGGCCAACTACCACAGTGCTTTCGTGCGCAATCCAACCTGGGGCGCCGGCCAGTTGATCGAGAACGAAGCCGAAACCTATGTGACGCTGAACCTGGCCAAGCAACTGACGCCGAATATCCAGCTACGCTTCGGTATCGACAACCTGACCAACCAGAAGGCCGTCTATACCAGCTCGAACATCCCTGTGCAGCAGGAAGTGACCGAGTTTGGCCGCCGTTTCAACCTGGGTCTGTCGTTCAAGCTGTAATCTGTTTTTATCGTGGTCTTGGCGGAGCGGTGCGTGATGGCGCTGCTCCGTTTTTTTATTCAGGAGGCGCGGATTGAAATCGTACACATTCAACTGGCGGCGGCTGTGGTCCGTCATCCTTCTGCTGTCGGCTTGCGTGGCCGCGCAGGGCGCAACGCCGGGCCGTGAGCGGTTGTCGCTGGATCGCGGCTGGCTGTTCCATCTGGGCGATATCGTCCAGCCGCCGATCAAGGGGCATGGCGAATCCTACGGCAACGCCAAGGCCGGCAATGCCGCCGGTGCGGCCGGTACGGAGTTCGACGATTCCGACTGGCGCCACCTGGACCTGCCGCACGACTGGGCGGTCGAAGGTCCGTTCGATCCCAGCGCGAATGTGTCGCAGGGCTATCGTCCACGCGGCATCGGCTGGTACCGGCGCTATCTGCGCGTGGACGCCGCCGATCGTGGCCGCCATTTCGAGTTGCAGTTCGACGCCATCGCCACCCACGCCACCGTTTGGGTGAACGGCAATGTGGTCAACCGCAACTGGTCCGGCTACAACGCCAGCTATATCGACATCACGCCCTACCTGCGCTACGGCGACGCGATGAACACCATCGCCATCCGTGCCGATGCAGAGGCCATGGAAGGCTGGTGGTACGAGGGCGCGGGCATGTATCGCCATGCGTGGCTGGTCAAGCGCGATCCGGTGCATGTGGCGACGGACGGCGTGCATGCCACGCCCGTGCCGCCTTCTGGCAAGGGTAAACAGTGGACGATGCCGGTCGAAGTCACTCTCAATAACAGCGGCAGGCAGGCCAGCGGCGTGACGGTTGAAGTGACGCTGTTCGACCCGGCCGGCAAGCAGGTGCTGCGCCGGAGCGCCACTGCGCGTGTGGCCGCGCTGGGCGCGAGCACGGTGCAGGTTCCGCTTGCCGTCAGCGCCCCGGTACTATGGTCGCTGGAGAAAACCAATCTGTATCGCGTGACGACGCGTGTTCTACAGGATGGCAAGGCTCTGGACGAGGTATCGCTGCATACCGGCTTCCGCACCATCCGCTTCGACGCGGCGCAGGGCTTCTTCCTCAATGGCGTGCATGTGAAGCTGCAAGGCGTGTGCATCCACCAGGACCATGCGGGCGTCGGCGTGGCCGTGCCGGACTCGGTGTGGGAGTATCGCCTGCGGCGCTTGAAGGAGCTGGGCGTGAACGCGATCCGCTTCTCGCACAATGCTCCGGCGGCCGAAGTGCTGGATCTGGTGGACCGCATGGGCTTTGTCGTCATGGACGAGAACCGCAACTTCAATCCGTCGCCGGATTATCTGAAGCAGCTGGAGTGGATGGTCAAGCGCGACCGCCATCATCCGGGCGTGATCCTGTGGTCGGTGTTCAATGAAGAACCGGAGCAGGCCACGGAAGTAGGCTATGAAATGGTGCGCCGCATGTCGGCCGCCGTGAAGGCGCTGGACGACACGCGGCCGGTGACGGCGGCGATGAACGGAGGCTTCCTGACGGAGCTGAACGTGTCGCACGCGGTGGACGTGGTGGGCTCCAACTACCAGGTTCCGGATTATGACCGCTATCACAAGGCTAATCCTAACAAGCCGTTCACCAGCTCCGAAGACACGTCGGCCTACATGACACGCGGCGAGTTCAAGACTGTGCGCGAGAAGAACCTGATCGCCAGCTACGACGACGATGCGGCAGAGTGGGGCAATACCCATCGCGACGCATGGCAGGCGATCGCCACGCGGCCTTATGTGGCGGGCGGCTTTGTCTGGACTGGTTTCGACTATCGCGGCGAGCCTACGCCCAATGAATGGCCGTCTGTCAGCTCGGTATTCGGCATCATGGATCTGAACGGCTTCCCGAAGAATGCCTACTACATCCACCAGGTGCAGTGGATCAAGGACCGTCCGCTGATCCACATCGCGCCGCACTGGAACTGGAGCGGCAGCGAGGGCAAGGAGATTCGCGTGATGGTGATGGCCAACGTGGAGCGCGTGCAGCTGCTGCTGAACGGCCGCCTGCTGGGTGAGCAGAAGGTAGACCAGTACCGCATGAATAACTTCAACGTCGCCTACGCGCCCGGCAAGCTGGAGGCGATCGGCTACAACGGCAGCAAGGAGGTCGCACGCACGGCGGTGGAAACCACCGGCGCCGCAGTCGCGCTGGAGCTGGTGCCCGACCGCTCGCAACTGGCCGGCGATGGCCGCGATGCGATGCCGATCACGGTGCGCGCGTTGGATGCGCAAGGCCGCGCTGTGCCGCTGGCCGATGCGCAGGTGACGTTTGCGGTGACGGGCGGCGGCCGCTCCATCGGTCACGGCAACGGCGATCCGAATTCGCACGAGGACGAGAAGGGCGCGACGCGCCGCCTGTTCAATGGCCTGGCCCAGCTGATCGTGCAGAGCTGCTACGACAGCGCGGAGGCCATCAGCATCACCGCCACCGCAGCGGGACTGGCGCCTGCGCGCATTGATATTCCGGTGCGGTCGGTTCCTGCACAGCCCTACGTGGAATCGGCCGAAGCGCCGTTGACGCTGGTGCGCAGCTGGCGCATCGCGCCGGACAGCGCCCAGCGTCCCGACCCCAATCAGCAACTGGCCAGCTTCGACATGAACACCTGGGGCTGGGGTTCGCCGCCGATGATCGCGCCGGCCGCCGCGAAGTACCATCTGTATCGCGCCAGCTTCACGCCGCGCAAGAACCTGGCCGATGGCAGCGGTGTGATACGTTTCGCCAGCGTGCGTGGCAAGGCGGAGGTCTGGTTGAACGGACAGTTGATCGGCAGGAAGGAAAGCTACTCGCCGGCAGCGTTCGAGTTGCCGCTGCCGGCCGGTGCCGGGCCACGTGAGATCAATGTCGTCATCGAAGCGGAGGATGGAAAAACCAGCGGCATCGAAGGCCATGTGAGTATTGCGCCACGCTTGCTGGCAAAATAGCAATTTCCGTCGACGCGTTGACGGCAAGGAAATAAATCACGCGCTTGCCCGGCAAAAATGCGGGCAAGCGTGCGATTCTGTTGACGGCGTAACGCGCGCTGCCTATAGTGGCGGGATGATTTCAGAATTCCAAGACCTATCCGATAAAATCGACCAGTTGGCCGAGATGACCCAGGCCCTGCGCCGGGAAAATGCCCAACTGCGCCAGGCGAATTCCGCTCTGGTGATCGAGAACATGAGCTATCAGCGCAAGCTGAGTGAAGCGGCCGGCCGGGTGGAAGCCTTGCTGGAGAAAATCCCTGCGCTGGACGGCGACGCCGAACAGGAAGAACAGCCCGAAAACGAGGATGCACGATGATACAGCTGGACGTTACCATCATGGGTTCGACGTATCGACTGGTCGTCAAGGAAGGCGAGGAGCGCGCGCTGCGCGAGGCCGCGACCTTCCTGGACAAGAAGATGACCGCGATCCGTGATGCCGGCAAGGTCAAGGGCAACGACCGCATCGCCGTGATGGCTGCGCTGGGCATGGCGGCGGAGTTCCTGTCGGTGAAATCGCCGGTGGGGCCGCTGTCGGACATGTCTATACTGGAAGTGCAGACCAAGATCAGCGCCATGCACAAAGTACTCGACAGCGCACTGACGCCGCAAGAAACTCTGTTTTAATTCGCTAAACTCCTTCCTTTGCGGCGGACAAAAGAGTAAACTTCGTTTCACCCTGCGGTGTTCGCGATTGCCATATATTCCTTGAACCATTTATGTGCACCGGTTGCGGAATTTTGTTCGATGGGCGTGAGCGTCGCTAGTCCGATGAACCCGAAATTGAACTAACTGTGACCACCTTGAACCGTTTGGTTCGGGATGCCGGCAAAGACGGCACAGGCGGGGCCTTATCATATAAAGAAGCGGTTGCAAGCATGTGAGTGCGCAGCCGCTTTTTTTCGTCTGGACGTTTTTATTGGGAGCTGCCCCATGCAATACTGGTTGATGAAATCCGAGCCCGATGAAGTCAGCATCGACGATGTGATGGCTTCGCCCGATCAGACCACGCCGTGGTTCGGCGTGCGCAACTACCAGGCCCGCAACTTCATGCGCGATGGTATGCAGGATGGCGACGGCGTCTTGTTCTATCACTCCAGCTGTCCCGAACCCGGCATCGCCGGGCTGGCGAAAGTGGTGGGCGGACCGTATCCCGACGCCACGCAGTTCGACAAGGACAGCAAGTACTACGACCCCAAGGCCACGCAGGAACAGCCGCGCTGGATCTCGGTCGATGTGCGCGGCACGCAGAAAACGCGGCTGCTGCCGCTGGCGGAGATGCGCACCATACCGGCGCTGGAGGACATGGTGGTGCTGCAAAAAGGCAGCCGTCTGTCGATCACGCCGGTGACGGCGGCGCAGTGGGCCGCCATCGTCAAGCTGCTGAAGAATTAGCGCGAGATCGGCGCGCGGCCTTTCTGTTTGACGGTGTAGGCCCACGCCAGCATCGCCAGCGCGCCTGCGACCATCGGCAGCGACAGCACCTGGCCCGAGGTGATCGGCATGCCGAGCACGGTGGTTTCCCAATCCGGCGTGCGGAAGTATTCGGTGAAGAAGCGCGCGCAGCCATACAGCAGCGTGTACGTCGCGCCGACCGCCAGGCGTGGACGCTCCTTGCGCGCATACAGCCACAGGATCGCGAACACCAGCAGGCCATCGATCAGCAACTGATAGATAGGCGACGGATGGCGCAAGCCTTGCAGGAACACGGGATTCGGCCACAGCGGATAGTTCGTGTCGGGCCACAGCATCGCCCAAGGCAGCGTTTGATCGCCGGCCACGCGGCCCGGCAGTTCGGCGTTGATGAAGTTACCCAGGCGTCCGGCGGCGTAACCCAGCGGCACCAGCGGCGCGATGAAGTCGTACACGTCCAGCAGATTGCGGCCGCTCTTGCGCGCCCACACGGCCATCGCGATCAGCACGCCGAGGAAGCCGCCGTGGAAGGACATGCCTCCATGCCAGACCTTGAAAATCTCGATCGGATTGGCGAAGAAGTAGCCGGGACGGTAGAACAGCACCTCGCCCATGCGGCCGCCGATCACCACGCCCAGCATGCCGTAGAAGAGCATGTCGTCCAAGTCTTCCTTCTTCCAGCCCTGCGCGGCGATGTGCGGCTGCTTGATGCGCACGCGGCCCAGCGCGATGAACATGGCGAAGGCGAGGACGTACATCAAACCGTACCAGTGGATCGCCACCGGCCCCAGTTGCAGGGCGATTGGATCGGGCATCGGGTGTATCAGCATAGGGTGTTCTTCCTTAATAATTCCAAAAAGCCGCGCAGTACCGGCGAGGCATTGTCGCGCCGCCAGGCCAGGCCGGTTTCGACCAGCGGCGTGGCGTCGCGCAGCGCCCGGTATTCTACCCCGGGCCGCATCAGGTTGGACACGGACTGCGGCACCAGCGCCATCCCCATGCCCGCCGATACCAGGCTGACGATGGTCTGCATCTGGATCGCCTGCTGGCCTATCTCCGGCGTGATGCCGGCCTCGCGGAATACGGACAGGATGGCGTCGTACAGCGCCGGCGAGATCGCGCGCGGGAAGATAATCAGCGGTAGCTTCGGCAGGGAAGCCAATGCCAGCCTGCCTTTCTTCTTCACCAGGCCGGCCGGCAGCGCCACCATCAGCGGCTCGCTCAGCACCGGCAGGTAGTCCAGTTCCAGCTTGGCCTTGTCCGGTAGCGGCGGGATCAGCAGGCCGGCGTCGATGCGGTTGTGCAGCAGGTCGTCCAGTTGCAGGTCGGATGTGGCTTCCTGCAGCGTGATCTGCACCTGCGGCCAGGCGGCGCGGTAGGCGCGCAGGAAGGGCGGCAGCACGCTGTAGTCGGCCGAGGAGACGAAGGCCAGTGTCAGCCGTCCGACTTCGCCGGTGGCGGCGCGCTGCACCAGCTGCGGCAGTTCCAGGGACTGCGCCAGCATGCGGCGCGCTTCCGGCAGCAGGGCGGCGCCGGCCGGCGTCAGCGCCACGCCGCGCCGGTTGCGCTCGAACAGCGCTGCGCCCAGCAGCTCTTCCAGCGCCTGTATCGTCTGCGACAGCGGCGGCTGCGTCATATGCAGGCGCAGCGCCGCCTTGCCGAAGTGGAGCTCCTCGGCGACGGTGACGAAATAGCGCAATTGCCGCAGTTCCAGATTCATATTGTTTACTATTGAAATTTGTCTCAGTGATATTTTATACGACTCACAGAGTCGAAAATACTATATTTGACACCGGGACAGGGGAAAGGCAATCTCTCATACTAAGCCAGCGGTCTTAAGCCCGCCTTTATCATTGGAGAATCATCATGCCGCAATACCGTTCCCGCACCACCACCCACGGCCGCAACATGGCCGGCGCCCGCGCCCTGTGGCGCGCGACCGGCATGAAGGACGGCGATTTCGACAAGCCTATCGTCGCCGTGGTGAACTCCTTCACGCAGTTCGTGCCCGGCCACGTGCACCTGAAGGACCTGGGCCAGCTGGTAGCGCGCGAGATCGAAAAAGCCGGCGGCGTGGCCAAGGAATTCAACACCATCGCGGTCGATGACGGTATCGCCATGGGCCACGGCGGCATGCTGTACTCGCTGCCGTCGCGCGACCTGATCGCGGATTCGGTCGAGTACATGGTCAACGCGCACTGCGCCGATGCCATGGTGTGCATCTCCAACTGCGACAAGATCACGCCGGGCATGCTGATGGCCGCGATGCGCCTGAACATTCCGGTGGTGTTCATCTCCGGCGGCCCGATGGAAGCGGGCAAGGTAATCAAGGTGGTCGACGGCAAGCAGAAGATCATCAAGCTCGATCTGGTCGACGCCATGATTAAGGCTGGCGATCAGTCGGTCAGCGATGCCGACGTGGCCGAGATCGAGCGTTCCGCCTGTCCTACCTGCGGTTCGTGCTCGGGCATGTTCACCGCGAACTCGATGAACTGCCTGACCGAGGCGCTGGGTCTGGCGCTGCCGGGCAACGGCACCATCGTCGCCACGCACGCCGACCGCGAGCAGCTGTTCCTGCGCGCCGGCCGCCTGATCGTCGAACTGGCCAAGCGCCACTACGAGCAGGACGACTACTCGGTGCTGCCGCGCTCCATCGCCACCAAGGCCGCGTTTGAAAACGCGATGGCGCTGGATGTGTCGATGGGCGGTTCCACCAACACCGTGCTGCACTTGCTGGCCGCCGCGCATGAGGCGGAAGTGGACTTCGACATGAAGGACATCGACCGCATCTCGCGCAAAGTGCCATGCCTGTGCAAGGTCGCGCCGATGACCGACAAGTACCACATTGAAGACGTGCACCGCGCCGGCGGCATCGTGGCGATCCTGGGCGAGCTGGCGCGCGCCGGCTTGCTCGATACGTCGCTGCCGACCATCCACGCGCCGACGCTGGGCGATGCGATCGAACGCAACGACATCAAGCGCAGCGACGATCCGGCCGTGCACCAGCTGTTCCGCGCCGCGCCTGGCGGCGTGCCGACGCAGGTGGCGTTCTCGCAATCGGAACGCTACGATGCGCTGGATACCGACCGCAGCACCGGCTGCATCCGCGACAAGGCGCACGCGTATTCGCAGGACGGCGGTCTGGCTGTCTTGTACGGCAACCTGGCGGAGAACGGTTGCATCGTCAAGACCGCTGGTGTGGATGAAAGCATTTTGAAATTCAGCGGCAATGCACGCGTGTTCGAGAGCCAGGATGCGGCGGTTGAGGGCATCCTGGGCGATACGGTGCATGAGGGCGATGTGGTCATCATCCGCTACGAAGGTCCGAAGGGTGGGCCTGGCATGCAGGAGATGCTGTATCCGACTTCGTACATCAAGTCCAAGGGCTTGGGCAAGGCTTGCGCGCTGCTGACCGATGGCCGCTTCTCGGGCGGTTCGTCGGGGCTGGTGATCGGCCATGCTTCGCCGGAAGCGGCGGAGGGCGGCGCGATCGGCCTGGTGGAAGAGGGCGATATGATCGATATCGATATCCCGAACCGCACCATCAGCCTGCGCATCAGCGATGCCGATCTGGCGGCGCGGCGCGCGGCGATGGAGGCCAAGGGGGCGGCGGCCTGGAAGCCGGTGAACCGTCAGCGTTATGTGTCGCAGGCGCTGCAAGCCTACGCGGCGCTGACCACGTCGGCCGACCGTGGCGCCGTGCGCGATCTGTCGCAGATCAAGCGCTAAGGTCAACTGTCATTCCCGCGCAGGCGGGAATCCATGCTGAGCATCCATGCTTGGCGCTCTATGGATTCCCGCTTTCGCGGGAATGACGGGCCGCTATTTCTTGTCGAAATTCTGCTTTACGCGCGCCTTGCGGCGCTTTTCGTCTTCGTCGTGGGCCTTGCGCTTGTCCAGGCCCAGCATCGGTTCCAGGAACTCGAACCACACGAAGGCGAACACCATCAGCCCGATAATCCACCACCAGGACAGCAGGGCGAACTTCCACACTTCAAAATAACGCAGCCCGCACAGGGCGAGGATCAGCAGAATCATAGGCATGACGTTCTCCTCCAGTTACCTCATCTTACAAAGAAAACGGTTTTACGTGCAGCAATATTCTATTATCGGTCAACGAGCATAAGCGGTATGGCGTTTATTGTTCATTGGGAAAACACGGTAGAATTGTTGGCAGATTTGAGTAGCACTTACCTGGAGAAGACAATGAAACGCAATTTGATGATGGTTGGTATGGTGGTGGCTTCGGCATTCGCATCGCAATCGGCTATGGCCGACGCGGGTATGGACCTGGCGAAAGCGAAGAACTGCCTGGCTTGCCACGCCGTGAGCACCAAGCTGGTTGGTCCTGCCTACAAGGATGTCGCCGCCAAATACGCCGGCCAGAAAGATGCGGAAGCCAAACTGGTGACGAAAGTAATCAAGGGCGGCACCGGCGCCTGGGGCGCGATCCCTATGCCTGCCAATCCGCAAGTGAGCGAAGCCGAAGCGAAAACCCTGGTGAAATGGGTGCTGGCGCAGAAATGAGCCTTGCAGCACTAAGTTAGCCGTAAAAAAAACGCGCCATCGGCGCGTTTTTCGTTGGTGCTGCTGAAGCTTACTTGATGACCGAAGTGATGGTCTTGGTGCCGTTGTTGTAGTTGTACAGCGTCAGCGAGCCATCCTTGATGTCACCCTTGGCATCGAACTCGATCAGGCCGGTAACGCCCTGGTACTTGATCTTCTGCAGCACTGGCAGGTACTTGGCAGGCTCTGCCGAGTTCGCCTGCTGCATGGCGGCGGCCATGGTCATGACCGAGTCGTACACGTATGGCGCGTACAGCTGCACGTCCATGTTGTACTTCTTCTTGTAGCGGGCGTGGAAATCGTCCATGTTCTTTTGCAGCTCAGGCGGCACACCGCCGGCTTCGGCGCAGGTGACGACCGGTACTGCGGTTTCGCCAGCCAGCTTAGGCAGCGATTCGGTGCACAGGCCGTCGCCGCCCATGTACTTGGCCTTGATGCCCAGCGCCTTCATCTGGCGCAGCAGCGGGCCGCCTACCGAGTCCATGCCGCCGAAGAAGATGACGTCGGGATTCTTGGCCTTGATGGTGGTCAGGATAGCGTTGAAGTCGGTGGCCTTGTCGGTGGTGAATTCCTTGCCGACGATTTGCACGCCAGGCATCGCCTTCTTGGCGCCCTTGACGAACTCTTCCGCGACGCCCTGGCCGTAGGAAGTGCGGTCATCGATGACGGCGATCTTCTTCACGCCCATCTTGTTGACGGCGTAAGCGCCCAGCGTGCCGCCCAGCTTGGCGTCATTGGCGACCACGCGGAAGGCCGAGTTGAAGCCCTGCTGCGTATATTTGGTCTGGGTGGTGGCCGGCGAAATTTCCGGGATGCCGGCGTCGAAGTAAATCTTCGAGGCAGGGATGGTGGTGCCCGAGTTCAGATGGCCGATCACGCCGTTGACTTTGGCGTCGACCAGTTTCTGTGCAACGGCCGTACCCTGTTTCGGATCGCCGCCGTCGTCTTCCAGCACGAGTACGAATTTGACCGGCTTGCCGCCGATCTTGATGCCTTTGGCGTTCAATTCTTCGACGGCCATTTTGGCGCCGTTTTCATTGTCCTTGCCAAGGTGCGCGGATGGACCGGAAACCGGCGCCACGTGGCCGATCTTGATCACTTCTTGCGCGCCGGCGCTGCCAGCAAAAGCCAGGGCGATGGCGAGTGGAATGAATTTGGTCTTGAACAGCATATGCATTCTCCAATGGTTGAATAAGCGACGGTGTCTCTTGAGCGCCGCAGAATTTTTCTGCAAGGCCAAAAGGTACAACAAATTATTCTTAACGCAAAGGGAGATTCGCAGGGTTTCGCACTTTTAAGTGGCATTTCCCGGTTTTGATGCGCGCTGCGCTGGGAGGGGGCGGTCCGTGCACCAGAAGTGGGAACGGACCGGGAGGGAAATTCTTACTTTTTGGCTTGCAGATGCGTCAGCTCTTGCGAGACGGCGCGGGCGACGATTTTCTCGATGGTGTCGTGCAGGCCGATGCGGATTTCATTGGTCAGGCCATGCAAGGCATGGGTCAGGACTTCGGCCATGCAGTCCTTGATGCGCTGCTCCAGCACGAAGTCCACGCGCGACTGCAGCTGGTGCATGATGCGCTCGGACAGGCGATGCTCCATCATCGCCCATTCCGCATCGCCCCAGTTGTCGATGGCGTCGGCTTCCAGATCGGCCGCCATCTCGGCGCGCTTGGACAGGATGGAACGGGCGCCGTTAGCCGCTTCGCCGGGCAGCAGTTCATCGCCCAGGGGCTCGGCCTTCAGGACTTCCGTCAAGACAGGGATACTGGCGTCAAACGATTGGGCTTGGCTCATGATTTTCCTGTGACAAAGTGAGTAAGTGGATAGTCTTGCTGCTTGTATGCGACGTAGCGCTTGCGGCCTGCGGCCGCATCATCCTCGTCGGAGGAAATTACTTCGATCATGCGCGCAAATTGCGCGACCCCGGAAGGCGCGCGGCGCGACAAATTTATCAATAATTCTTTGTGTGGTAATTCCGCCTCATCGTTGTCGGTAAGAATGATTGGCGTGTGCGCGGCGAGCGCATCGCCGGCGAGCACGTGGGGCAGGAAGTCCACAGAGGAAAATGTCCACATCGCCGTGTTAAGTTCCGCCAGTTGCGCCTCATCGTCTGCCATCAGTACCACGCGCGTGTTGGCCGCGCTGGCCTTGCGCACGAGGCGGCAGGCATAGGCGATCTTGTCCGGCACGTTGGTGTGGAAATCGATGCGTGTCATAGCTGTTTGATCTGTTCTGTAGAGGAGGAATGCCCGCAGCAAGCCGCTGCGAGATTCCAGTTTATTCGAAAATTATTTTTACCGCTGGCACCGATGTTGCTACCGCGTGCGAATTTTAGAATTGGAAACCGGGCGGCGCGTTGACCGGCGGCAGGGGCTTGGGCAGCTCCTCCACCGGGCGCGGCGCTTCGGGCACTGGCGGTGGCGGCGGCGCGGCGGAAACGGGCGCTGGGTACTGGTAATTCGGCGGCAGGCGCTTCTCCAGCGGATAGCCTGCGTCGCTCAGCAACACGTCCCAGCTGTTCTGTTCGAAGCCCGTCAGTTTGCTGCGACCCACCAGCAACAATGGCAGCTGACCATTGCCTCCGGCCTTCTTCAGCGCCAACTGATCGTCCACCGAGGTAATGGTTTTTTCATGGAAGGGAATGCCGCGCGCCATCAGCATGGCGCGGCCGTTGCTGCAACCGTCGCACTGTGCCGTGGTGTACAGCGTGACGGGGCGGTTGCGTACGGCGTCGGCCAGTTCCTGCGGCAACTCCACCGAAGCTCCACCGGTGGAAAACGATTTCACTTCGACTTTTGTTTTGGCCGGTGTGGACGGCGGTGGCGGCTGGTCGCTGTAGTGGGTGACGCCCTTGTCGTCGACCCACTTGTACACCTGGGCGCTGGCCGTGCCGAAGCACAGCAGCGCGACGGTGAGCATGGCCAGCCGCTTCACGATCAGGCTGCCATGCCGCTGTGACGCAGCAGCGCGTCGATGCTGGGCTCGCGGCCACGGAAGGCCGTGAACGATTCCAGCGCAGGACGCGAACCGCCTACCGACAGGATCTCCTGCAGATAGCGCTTGCCGGTGGCGGTGGTGGCGTCAGGGCCCAGTGCCTTGGCTTCTTCGAACGCGGCATAGGCATCGGCGGACAGCACCTCGGCCCACTTGTAGCTGTAGTAGCCGGCCGCGTAGCCGCCGGCGAAGATGTGGCCGAAAGAGTTCTGGAAACGGTTGAACGCAGGCGGCACGATCAGCGCGAACTTGGCGCGCACTTCGTCGATCACTTGCTGCACGGTCTTGCCGGTGCTGGCGTCGTAGTCGTAGTGCAGGTGCATGTCGAGCAGCGAGAACTCGACCTGGCGCAGCGTCTGCAGACCGGACTGGAAATTCTTCGCGGCCAGCATCTTGTCGTACAGCGCGCGCGGCAGCGGTTCGCCGGTCGTCACGTGCGAGGTCATGTGTTCGAGCACTTCCCATTCCCAGCAGAAGTTCTCCATGAATTGCGACGGCAGTTCCACCGCATCCCATTCGACGCCGGAGATGCCGGATACGCCCAGCTCATCCACCTGCGTCAGCATGTGGTGCAGGCCGTGGCCGAATTCGTGGAACAGCGTGATCACTTCATCGTGCGTGAACAGCGACGGCTGCACCACGCCATCAACCACTGCAGGCTCGGTGAAGTTGCAGGTCAGGTAGGCGACCGGGGTTTGTACTTTCTCTTCCTCGGCGCGGCGGCCGCGGGCGTCGTCCATCCAGGCGCCGCCGCTCTTGCCGGCGCGCGCGTACAGGTCCAGGTAGAACTGGCCGATCAGCTTGCCGTTGCGCTCGATGCGGAAGAAGCGCACGTCCTTGTGCCATACCGGCGCGTCGTCCGGTTTGATCTCGACCGTGAACAGGTTCTGGATCAAACGGAACAGGCCGTCGACCACTTTGTGTTCAGGGAAGTACTGCTTCACTTCCTGCGCGGAGAAGGCGTAGCGGCGCTCCTGCAGTTTTTCGGATGCGTAGGGAATGTCCCAGGCTTTCAGTTCTTCGATGCCCAGTTCTTCCTGCGCGAATTTTTTCAGCTCGGCCAGGTCCTGCTCGGCGAACGGACGGGCGCGCTTGGCCAGGTCTTCGAGGAAGGCGATCACCTGGTCCGGCGACTGCGCCATCTTCGGCACCAGCGAGACTTCGGCGAAGTTTTTATAGCCCAGCAGCTTGGCTTCCTCGTCGCGCAGCTTGAGCAGCGTGACGATGTTTTGCGTGTTGTCCCAGTCTTCCTTCTTGCTGAACACTTCGCCCTGCTCGGAAGCCTTGGTGGCGTTGGCGCGGTAAATGGTTTCGCGCAGTTCGCGCTTGTCGGCGAATTGCAGGATAGGGAAGTAGGACGGGAAGTGCAGCGAGAATTCGTAGCCTTTCTTGTTTTCCTTCTCGGCGGCGGCGCGCGCGGCGGCTTTCACGTCGGCGGGCAGGCCGGCCAGGTCGGCTTCGTCGGCCACCAGCAGTTTGAAGTCGTTGGTGGCGTCGAGCACGTTTTCGGAGAAGCGCGTCGAGACCGACGCGTGTTCTTCCTGGATGTCGGCAAAGCGTTCTTTTTTATCGGCAGGCAGTTCGGCGCCGCCCATGCGGAAATCGCGCACGGCGTTGTCGATGATGCGCTTGCGGGCCGGCGACAGGCTGTCGAAGCCGGCCGATGCGCGCAGCGCCTTGTACTTGCCGAACAGCGCCTCGTTCTGGGCCAGCGCGGTCCAGAACTCGGTCACTTTCGGTTGGTTGTCGTTGTAGGTGGCGCGCAGCTCTGGCGTATCGACCACATTGTTCAGATGGCTGACGATGCCCCATGCGCGGCCCAGCAGCTCCGTGGCGTTTTCCAGCGGGGTGACGAAGTTATCCCAGGTCACTTGCTCGGACGGCGCTTCCAGTTGCTCGACCACGGCGCGGCTTTTGGCCAGCAGTTCATCGATGGCCGGGGTGACGTGCTCGGGCTTGATCGCATCGAAACGCGGCAGGCCGCTAAAGTCCAGCAGGGGATTATCAGTAGTCATCGTAGTTCCAATAGGTTCGTTACAGCGTCGTCCCCGCGAAAGCGGGGACCCATAGAACGCTAGCTCAACATGGGTTCCCGCTTTCGCGGGAACGACGGCATTTAAGTGCGCTCGGCCGCTTCGACGGTGTTCATCAGCAGCATGGTGATGGTCATCGGACCCACGCCGCCTGGTACCGGCGTGATGTGCGATGCCACTTCCTTGATGCCGGCGAAATCGACGTCGCCGCACAGCTTGCCCGCTTCGTCACGGTTGATGCCGACGTCGATGACGATCGCGCCCGGCTTCACCATATCAGCGGTCAGCGTATTGCGGCGGCCGGTTGCGGCCACAACGATGTCGGCCTGGCGGGTGTACAGGCCCAGGTCCGGCGTCGCACTATGGCAGATGGTGACGGTGGCGTTGGCTTGCAAGAGCAGCAGCGCCATCGGCTTGCCCACGGTGTTGCTGCGGCCGATGACGACCGCGTGCTTGCCGCGCAGGTTGACGCCGGTGCTTTCGATCAGCTTCATGCAGCCGTACGGGGTGCAAGGACGGAAGCCGTCCAGGCCGGCCATCAGCTCGCCGGCGCTCAGCACCGAGTAGCCGTCCACGTCTTTCTTGGTGGAGATCGCTTCGATGACTTTGTGCGGGTCGATGTGCTTAGGCAGCGGCATTTGCACCAGGATGCCGTGGATGGCCGGATCGGCGTTCAGCGCGGCGATGCGTTCCAGCAGCGCGGCTTCGCTCAGGTCGGCAGGGTACTGATCCTTCAAGGAGTAGAAGCCGGCGTCCTCGCAAGCCTTGACCTTGTTGCGCACGTACACATGGCTGGCCGGGTCGTCGCCGACGATGATGACGGCCAGGCCGGGCTGTTTGCCCTGGGCGGTGAGGGCGGCAGCACGTGCAGCAATTTCCGCGCGCAGTTTTTGGGAGAGGGCGATTCCGTCGATCAGTTGAGCAGGCATGATTTTGGCAGAGGGGAGGGAAAAGCGAGATTATAAAGCCCGGTGAGGGCAATCGGCCAATCTACCGTCGCTGCAATCGCACCGTGCCTGCTCGTTGGCGCTGCGAGGGGGAGGGCGGCATGGGGCCGCCCTGTAGCGACTACGACGTCTTCTTGCCGGTGCGGCGACGGCGTGCCATACCGCCCAAGGCGATCATGCCGATGCTATACATCGCCCAGCTGGTTGGCTCAGGCACTGGTACGGCGGACCAGTTAGCGTAGGTGAAGTTAGGGTATCCCGAGGTACCCTGGCTGATGACAGTGGCGTAGCTTTGATCCGCTCGCGTCGGGTCGGCGAAGACGGTTAGGTAGGCATTTACGGGGTAGCATTGGCAGCTGAATGCCTTGTCAAACATGGTTTCCAGGTTGCACTCATCTGCGGCACTGCAGCCATTAATGCGCAAAGGCTGATGGGAGAACTGGTTGCCCGAGCCAAATACCGCGGACGACAGGGCGGCTTCGGCTTTGAGCATCAGACTTTCGTTCCTGGCAAAAGGCATGTTATTGAGCGTGCTGCAGTCCTGGCCGCGGAAGTCCCAGCAGTCGCCGTGGGCAAATGAAACGTTATACGCGACGTCATTCACCATGATATTTCGCACACCCATCAGCGTGAGCGTGTCACCGGAGCCGCTGGTCACCAGTTGCGGTGCCGCCATGGCGTTCAGGCTCAGGCAGGAAATGACCAGCATCAGCGCGTAGCGCCACAAACGTAATATCGACATGATAAAACCTTTTCAAAGATAGATGATTAAATGCCAAGTATGAGCGCGACATTTCTTGTTGTCAATGAAACAAATGTAATGTTTTCACATGTATCCCGCATTGTTATTTCGCATTATGAAATCACGTGTCGTAATTTGAAAAGCGGCGAAAGTACTGTTAGAATCGAACACGGCATCGAAGTATTGGTAAATAATCAGCGTTAGTTCAGCACTCAAACTCAGGAGACTTAATACATGTCAGCTCAACTTGACCAGGTAACGGCAAACCCCGACCCTGATTCGCAAGAAACCAAAGAATGGTTGGACGCACTGGCCGCAGTGCTGGAACAAGAGGGCCCTGAACGTGCTCACTACCTGATGGAACGCCTGATCGACCTGGCCCGCCAAAGCGGCTCGGATATCCCGTTCTCCGCCAATACCGCATACGTCAACACCATCCCCGCCCACCTCGAAACCCATTGCCCAGGCAATCTGGAATACGAAGAGAAGCTGCGCTCGTGGATGCGCTGGAACGCCATGGCGATGGTCGTCAAGGCCAACCGCGTCGACGGCGACCTCGGTGGACACCTGTCCTCGTTCGCCTCGCTGGCCAACATGCTGGGCATCGGCTTCAACCACTTCTGGAAAGCGCCTAGCGAAAGCCACGGCGGCGACCTGCTGTACATCCAGGGCCACTCCTCGCCAGGCGTGTACGCCCGCGCGTTCCTCGAAGGCCGCCTGAGCGAAGAGCAGCTGACCCATTACCGTCGCGAAGTCGACGGCAAGGGCCTGTCCTCGTACCCGCACCCGAAACTGATGCCGAACTTCTGGCAGTTCCCGACCGTGTCGATGGGCCTGGGCCCGTTGATGGCGATCTACCAGGCACGCTTCCTGAAGTACCTGCACGCGCGCTCGATCGCCGACACCACCGATCGTAAAGTCTGGGCATTCTGCGGCGACGGCGAGATGGATGAACCGGAGTCGCTGGGCGCGATCGGCATGGCCGCGCGCGAGAAGCTGGACAACCTGGTCATCGTCGTCAACTGCAACCTGCAGCGCCTGGACGGCCCTGTGCGCGGCAACGGCAAGATCATTCAAGAGCTGGAAGCGGACTTCCGCGGCGCCGGCTGGAACGTCGTGAAAGTCATCTGGGGCCCGGGTTGGGACGCGCTGCTGAAGCAGGACAAAGAAGGCATCCTGCGCAAAGTGATGATGGAAACCGTCGACGGCGAATACCAGAACTACAAAGCGAAAGACGGCGCCTACGTGCGCGCCAACTTCTTCGGCAAGCATCCTAAGCTGCTGGAGATGGTCGCCAACATGACCGACGACGATATCTGGCGCCTGACCCGTGGCGGCCACGATCCGCACAAAATCTACGCCGCCTTCAAGGTCGCACAGGAACACAAAGGCCAACCGACCGTCCTGCTGGTGAAAACCATCAAGGGCTTCGGCATGGGCAAGCACGGCGAAGCACGCAACACCGCGCACAACACCAAGAAGCTGACCGACGAAGCCGTGCGCGAAATGCGCGACCGCTACTCGATCCCTATCCCGGACGACAAGCTGGCCGACATCCCGTTCTACAAGCCTGCCGACGACGCACCGGAAATCAAGTACCTGCACGAGCGCCGCGCCGCGCTGGGCGGCTACCTGCCGGCCCGCCGCATGCAAGCCGACGAGAAGCTGACCGTGCCGCCACTGTCCGCGTTCCAGAACGTGCTGGATGCGACCGCAGAAGGCCGCGAAGTATCGAGCACCCAGACCTACGTGCGTATCCTGACCACGCTGCTGAAAGACTCCAGCGTTGGTTCGCGTATCGTGCCGGTGCTGGTCGACGAGTCGCGCACCTTCGGTATGGAAGGCCTGTTCCGCCAGGTTGGTATCTTCAACCAGCAAGGCCAGTTGTATGAGCCGGTCGACAAAGACCAGGTCATGTACTACCGAGAAGACAAGGCCGGCCAGATCCTGCAAGAGGGTATCAATGAAGCCGGCGGTATGAGCTCGTGGATCGCTGCGGCGACTTCGTACTCGACCAACAACCGCGTGATGATCCCGTTCTACACGTACTACTCGATGTTCGGCATGCAGCGTATCGGCGACCTGGTATGGGCCGCCGCCGACATGCGCGCCCGTGGCTTCCTGATGGGCGGCACCGCCGGCCGTACGACGCTGAACGGCGAAGGTCTGCAGCACGAAGACGGTCATAGCCACCTGTTCGCAGCGGCTGTACCGAACTGCATGCCTTACGATCCGACCTATGGCCACGAACTGGCCGTGATTATCCAGGACGGTATGCGCCGCATGGTGGAAGAACAGGAAGACGTGTTCTACTACATCACCATCATGAACGAGAACTACCCGCACCCAGGCATCAAGCCAGGCCAGGAAGAGGGCATCCTGAAGGGTATGTACCTGCTGCAGAAAGGCGACGAGAAAGCCAAGCAGCGCGTGCAGCTGATCGGCTCCGGCACCATCCTGCGCGAATCGATCTTCGCCGCAGAACTGCTGAAGAACGACTGGAACATCGCCGCCGACGTGTGGTCCGCTCCATCGCTGACGCTGGTGGCCCGCGACGGCCAGGACGCAGAGCGCTGGAACCTGGTCAACCCGACCAAGGAACAACGCGTGCCATACGTGGCGCAGCTGCTGAAGGATACGACCGGCCCTATCGTTGCGACGACCGATTACATGCGTGCGTTTGCTGAGCAGATCCGCGCCTTCATCCCGAAAGACCGCACCTACCGCGTGCTGGGCACCGATGGTTTCGGCCGTTCGGACACCCGCGCCGCACTGCGCGAGTTCTTCGAAGTGAACCGTTACTACATCACGGTCGCTGCGCTGAAATCGCTGGCGGAAGAAGGCAAGATCGACGCCAAGGTGGTGGAACAGGCTGTGGTCAAGTACGGCCTGAACGCCGACAAGCCAAATCCGGTGACTCAATAATTAGAACGGAGCAGACGCTATGAGCATTGTGGAAGTTAAAGTCCCGGATATCGGTGATTTCAAGGAAGTTGAAATCATCGAGTTGATGATCAAAGTCGGCGACACCATCAAGGTGGACCAGTCGCTGATTACCGTTGAATCGGACAAGGCCAGCATGGAGATTCCTTCGTCCGCCGCTGGCGTGGTCAAGGAAATCAAGGTCAAGGTCGGCGACAAGGTGGCTATGGGTTCGCTGCTGCTGTTGTTGGAAGCTGATGGCGCTGGCGCAGCTCCTGCCGCTGCCGCACCTGCACCAGCCGCTGCGGCTCCAGCACCGGCGCCTGCCGCTGCTGCCGCGCCAGCACCTGCACCGGCTGCCGCCGTTTCGGCCGGCCCGGTCGAAGTCAAAGTGCCGGACATCGGCGACTTCAAGGAAGTTGAAGTCATCGAAGTGATGGTCAAGGTTGGCGATACGATCAAGGTCGATCAATCGCTGCTGACCGTTGAATCGGACAAGGCCAGCATGGAAATCCCTTCGTCGCACGCAGGTGTGGTGAAGGAAGTGAAGATAAAGGTTGGCGACAAGGTTGCGATGGGCTCCGTCGTGCTGGTGGTTGAAGCCACCGGTGGCGCC
Source organism: Rugamonas aquatica (assembly GCF_009380215.1). Taxonomy (GTDB): domain Bacteria; phylum Pseudomonadota; class Gammaproteobacteria; order Burkholderiales; family Burkholderiaceae_D; genus Rugamonas; species Rugamonas aquatica_B. The sequence goes on along the minus strand of NZ_WHUG01000007.1, from coordinate 180,905 downwards.
GCTGCTCCGGCTCCTGCCGCTGCTGCGCCTGCTGCCGCAGCCGCTCCAGCAGCAGCTGTTGCCGCGCCTTCGCCGGCGCCTGCCGCCGCCGCTGCCGCACCAGCCGCATCGCAAGGCTCGGTCCAAACCGGCAAGCTGGCGCACGCATCGCCGTCGATCCGCAAGTTCGCCCGCGAACTGGGCGTGGATCTGCTCAAGGTGCCTGGCTCCGGTCCTAAAGGCCGCATCACCCAGCTGGACGTGCAGAACTACGTCAAGGGCGTGATGGCTGGTACCACCGCTGCACCTGCGGGCGCATCGTCGCCAGCAGGCGGCAACGGCGGCATTAGCGTGCTGCCATGGCCGGTGATCGACTTCAGCAAATTCGGCCCGACCGAACTGCTGCCGCTGTCGCGCATCAAGAAAATCTCTGGTCCTAACCTGCACCGCAACTGGGTCATGATCCCGCACGTCACGCAGTTCGACGATGCCGACATCACCGAGCTGGAAGCGTTCCGCGTCGAGACCAACAACGCCAACGCCAAGAACAAGGACGCGGCCAAGCTGACCATGCTGGCCTTCGTCATCAAGGCATCGGTCGCCGCGCTGAAGAAATTCCCGGCGTTTAACGCGTCGCTGGATGAGAAGGGTGAAAACCTGATCCTCAAGCAGTACTACAACATCGGCTTCGCGGCCGACACGCCGAACGGCCTGGTTGTGCCAGTGATCAAAAACGCCGACCAGAAATCGGTCTCGCAGATCGCCCGCGAAATGACCGAGCTGTCGCTGCAAGCGCGCGAAGGCAAGCTGAAGCCGACCGATATGCAAGGCGCCAGCTTCACCATCTCGTCGCTGGGCGGCATCGGCGGCACGCACTTCACTCCTATCGTCAACGCGCCGGAAGTGGCGATCCTTGGCCTGTCCAAGGCATCGATCAAGCCGGTGTGGGACGGCAAGGCATTCCAGCCTCGCCTGATGATGGGTACCTCGCTGTCCTACGACCACCGCGTGGTCGACGGCGCGATGGGTGCTCGCTTCTCCGTGTACCTGAGCGAAGTGCTCGGCGACATGCGCAAAATTCTGCTGTAAGGAGCGACTATGAGCACAGAAGTGAAAGTGCCGAACATCGGCGACTTCGCAGAAGTTGAAGTGATCGAGGTGATGGTCAAGGTTGGCGATACGATCAAGGTCGATCAGTCGCTGATCACCGTTGAATCGGACAAGGCCAGCATGGAAGTTCCTTCGTCGCACGCAGGTGTGGTGAAGGAAGTGAAGATCAAGGTTGGCGACAAGGTCAAGGAAGGCTCGCTGATGCTGGTGGTTGAAGCTTCCGCTGGCGCGGCTGCTGCGGCTCCTGCCGCCGCGCCGGCGCCTGCTGCGGCAGCTCCAGCTGCGGCCGCAGCGCCTGCACCAGCCGCACCGATCGCCGCACCAGCCGGTAGCAGCTATGCCGGCCAGGTCGACATCGACTGCGACATGATGGTACTGGGCGGCGGTCCTGGCGGTTACTCCGCCGCGTTCCGCGCTGCGGACCTGGGCCTGAACACCGTGATCGTCGAGCGTTACGAAACGCTGGGCGGCGTGTGCCTGAACGTAGGTTGCATTCCGTCGAAAGCGCTGCTGCACGTGGCATCCGTGATCGACGAAACCTCGCACATGTCCAACACCGGCGTCACCTTCGCCAAGCCGACCATCGACATCGACCAGGTACGCAAGTACAAGGAAGGCGTCATCAAGAACATGACCGGCGGTCTGGCCGGCATGGCCAAGGCACGCAAGACGCAGGTCGTCACCGGCGTCGGCCAGTTCCTGAGCGCGAACCACATCGAAGTCACGGCTGGCGACGGCACCAAGAAAGTGGTGCAGTTCAAGCAGGCCATCATCGCAGCTGGTTCGGCTGTTGTGAAGCTGCCGTTCGTGCCTGAAGATCCGCGCATCGTCGATTCGACCGGCGCGCTGGAACTGCGCCAGATCCCGAAACGCATGCTGGTCATCGGCGGCGGCATCATCGGCCTGGAAATGGCTACCGTGTACTCCACCTTCGGCGCGCGCATCGACGTGGTCGAAATGATGGACGGTTTGATGCAAGGCGCTGATCGCGATGCGGTCAAGGTCTGGCAGAAGTTCAACGAGAAGCGCTTCGACAACATCATGACCAAGACCAAAACGGTAGGCGTTGAAGCGCTGCCGGAAGGGATCAAAGTCACCTTCGAAGCGGCGGAAGCCGGCGCTGCCGCGCCAGCCCCGCAGATCTACGATCTGGTGCTGGTTGCAGTGGGCCGCAGCCCGAACGGCAAGAAGATCGCCGCCGACAAGGCAGGCGTGATCGTGTCCGATCGAGGCTTCATTCCGGTCGACAGCCAGATGCGCACCAACGTGCCGAACATCTTCGCCATCGGCGACCTGGTGGGCCAGCCTATGCTGGCGCACAAGGCGGTGCACGAAGGCCACGTGGCGGCGGAAGCTGCTGCGGGCCAGAAGTCGCACTTCGATGTGAAGGTGATTCCATCGGTGGCCTACACCGATCCGGAAGTGGCATGGGCCGGCATCACCGAGGACGAAGCGAAAGCCAAGGGCATCAAGGTCGAGAAGGGCCACTTCCCTTGGGCAGCGAGCGGCCGCGCCGTGGCCAATGGCCGCGCCGAGGGCTTCACCAAGCTGCTGTTCGACGCTGAAACGCATCGCATCATCGGCGGCACCATCGTCGGCACGCACGCCGGCGACATGATTGGCGAGATCGCGCTGGCAATCGAGATGGGTTGCGACGGCACCGACATCGGCAAGACGATCCACCCGCACCCGACCTTGGGCGAGTCGATCGGCATGGCCGCCGAAGTGTACGAAGGCGTCTGCACCGACCTGCCTCCGCCGCGCAAGCGCTAAGCAAAGCAGCATCACGAAACCGGGACTTGTTCCCGGTTTTTTTATATCTGGGGTTATGAGATGAGTTCTATTTTTCCGCTGTTGCTGTCGATTGCGCTGTACACGAGTCTCGTGAAGCTGGCGGCGTTCCTGTACAAGCGCGCGCTACTGAGTTGGCGCGACGCTTGCATCTTCAGCCTGATACTGCTGATGGTGCTGGGCGCCGGCACGCTGCTGAATCGTTTGTCCGGCAATGCGATTCCACTACTGGTGTCGATCGCCGCAGGCATGGTGATCCAGGTCGGCATCGGCGCGTGGTACCTGGCGCCACGTGCTCGTGACGCCGGCGGTGAACTGCTGGGCAGCAAAGGCGCCGCCATGCTGTCGCTGATCGCGTATGGACTGATCGCTGCGCTTGGCCTGTTGGCTGCCATGGCGATGGGCGCGCTGGTGGATTAGGTTGGCAACAACACCACCGCGACGTCGGACGGAGTTGCTGTTCGCGCCTGGATGCATAGGCGCGCCGGCCATGGTAGCCAAGTGCGCAGTGGAACGCCGCTGACCACGGAAATGGTCCCCATACGCGATGTGGGGATTGCTACATCATTTTATTGGCAAGCATTCTATTCAATTGTAATTTTTAACAACGTAACTAAATTTATAATTATTTAATTGAAAACAAAGTAACAATACCTTACAGTCCAAATGAGTTGCTGTTGCAACGACTGCAACCAGACCGTCATCATAATAGCCACTCTGGAGGATTGGATGAATTCGCGGATATCGGTAGCATTCAAAGCGGTGTTTCTACTATCACTCGTTGCCCCTCCTGCATTTGCGGACGATCCAGACATCCAATCAGTGGAGATCCCACACAAGAAGCTGCGACCTTTTTGGGGTGGCGATGACGTCAGTGGGCGGGGCAATTTTTCCAGTTCGAGCGGCATTGCCAAGGGTAGTTCTTCAGCAGGAACAGGGCCGGCGGATGCCGGTCCCGCAGCAGCCAATACTGTCGATCCTGCGGCAACGGATGACTCGAAGACCTGTCCCAAAACCGAGAACCCCGTCATTCTCAGCACCGGAGAAAAATATAAAGACGAGGTGGATTTCTCGGCTGGTGGCGAGTACGGCCTGGGAGTCTCCCGGACCTATCGCAGCAAGCAAGCAACCGGTTCGTTGTTCGGGCCGAATTGGCTCTCCAATCTGGATATTCCGCGCATCGTCTTTACCACGGCCGGCTGCACGATCACTCCTGACGGCGCCTGTATTCCACAGAAGGCCACCGTCACCGATACCGACGGCACTAAATTCACCCATAAATTCAACGGCCAGATCAGCTCCCTCACCAGCAACTCAGCCCTGCGCGCGCGCAGTGAATTGATGAGGAAGTTCGCTGCCGCCAATGGCGTCAAATTGGCGCCGTTGGCGGCGGGCGACAGTTACACCTATAGTTCCGGCGGCGCCGCATCCACCGGGACCTTGCTGTACACGCCGGGTAGCGGGTGGACACTGGAAAAGAATCACGTCACCTACTATTACGACGACAGCGGCCGCATCCAAAGCATCAGCGACGATATTGGCGTCGGCGTGTACTACACCTATTTGACCGGGCGCGTCAGCCGCATCACCAATACAGCCGGGAAGTTTATCGAGCTGGGTTGGGGGACGAACAGCCGCGTGAGCACCGTCAAGGATGCCTCCGGCAACATCTGGACTTACGGCTACAATGCCGGAGGCATGCTGACCAGCGTCACCTCGCCGACCATCGCGGGCCAGACTGCGGACCTGCGCACCTACCATTATGAGAATGCCGATCCGACGCTACTGACAGGTATTTCGATCAATGGCGCGCGCTACAGCACCTACGCCTACTACGCTGATAAACGCGTCCAGCAAAGCAGCCTGGCCGGAGGCGAGCAAAGCGACACATTCACATATGGCGCCAATACGACCCTCGTCACGAATGCGCTGGGTCAGCCTACTACCTACACCTTCGCCACGATCTCGGGAGAGAAAAAACTCACAGACGTGTCGCGCAGCGCCACCGGAACCTGCGGCGGTGCCAACGCTAAAAACGTCTATCTGCCCAACGGCTATCCAGATTATTCGCTGGATTGGAAGGGCAACCGCACCCAATACAGCATCGATGCGGCTGGCCGCATCCTGAGCGTGACCACGGCGGCGGGAACCGCTGACGCGCTGACCAGGACCAACGTCTGGAACGACAGTCAGATTGACCACATCGACTATGCGGGTACGTCTGGTGTTGCTTACTACCGCATCAGTTATACCTATTACACCAGCGGGTATCCCACCGGCCGCGTCGCCAGCGTGACCGAAGACGATCTCAAAACCGGTAAGCAAAGGAAGACGAACTACGGCTACAGTTTTAATAGCAGCGGCACGATTGCCAGCCGGACCTACACCGAAATCCTGGCAAATGGGGTGACGGGCACAACCACGGTCACCTATGACGCCTTCGGCAACATGGCGACGCTCACCAATGCTTTGAACCAGCAAGAATCCTGGACGGGTTATAACGGCTTGGGACTGCCTGGATCGCATATCGACATCAATGGTGTGCAAACGAACTACGCATATGCGCCGAACGGCAATTTGACATCGATCACGCAGATGTTGCCCACCGGGGCTAGGGTGACGACGCTGGCCTATAACAACAATAAACAAGTCACCGATATCACCTATGCCGACGGCCGGGTTCAGCGTTATCGCTACAACGCCGCCACGCGCTTGGAGAAAGTCGGCGATGCGCTCTCCAAATTCGAGTTGACCTCAATCGACGTGGCCAACAACACTGTCAAGGTCAGCTCGGAACGTGCGACGCCGGGCAGTGGTGCGACGCCTGCTGCCACGGTTTCCGGCGAATTCAGCAACAGCATGGTGCGCGACTCCTTGGGCCGTTCCTACCGGCGACTGGGTAACAGTGGACAGCGTGTGGATTATCGCTACGACGGCAACGGCAACCTTGAGTCCGTTACTGATGTCCAGAGCCATGTCACTCGGTATGAATACGACAGCCAAAACCGTTTACTGAAACAAACGGCGCCGGATCTGGGAGTGACCGAGTATTCGTACGATGACAATGGCATGCTGGAGTGGGTAAAAGACCCGCGTGGACATACGACCAGCTATGCCCGCAACGGCTTCGGAGACGTGACCACCCAAGTCAGCCCAGATTCCGGCACCACGACCTACGACTACGATAGCGCCGGCCTTCTTTACAGCGAGAGCAAGGCGAACGGGAAAGTGCTGGTTTACGGCTGGGACAAGCTGGGGCGCTTGCTGTCACGCAGCAGTGGCGGTGTCAGCGAGATCTACACATACGACAGCGGTGCGTACGGCAAGGGGCATTTGACAAGTGTGAGCGACGCGACCGGAAGCACGTCGTTTGCCTATAATGCGGCCGCTCAGCTGACCGGCAAGGTCAGCAATATTAATGGCGCCAACTACACTCTGGGTTGGGGCTACGATGCCGCCGGCCGCCTGAGTACGATGACCTATCCGGGCGGTTTTTCGTTGGGCTACGACTATGATGCCTACGGCAGGCTTTCGCGGATACGCAGCTCCCTGAGCGGCACGTGGTCGGTGCTGGCCGATACCTTCCTGTATCAGGCGGCGAACGGTGCGCGCTATGCCTGGCGCTTCGGCAATGGACTGCCCCGCTCGGTAACATTGGACACCGATGGCCGCATCGCACAGATGACGAGTTCGGCCGTGCACAACGTGACCCTGGGCTATAACAACGTCGACCTGATCCAGACACTGACCGATGCCGTCAATACGCCGATGACGCAGACATTGGGCTACGATGCAGCGGACCGGTTGGGTTCCACGAACCGCAGCACTGACGCACAGGCATTTTCCTGGGACACCGTCGGCAACCGTACGGGGCAAACCCGGCAGGGGATCGGCTACAGCTACACCATCAACCCGCTGAACAATCAGCTGAGTGCCTGGAGTGGCAACGGCAAAGCGCGTAGCCTGTACTACGATCAGGCGGGCAACCTCGGCAGTGAAAGCCGCAATGATGGCAGCCGCACCTATGAATACGACACTTTCAATCGGCTGAGCAAGGTGTATGTGAACGGCGCCGTGGTCGGCGACTACCGCAACAATGCATTCAATCAGCGCGCCTACAAAATTGCCGGGGGCGCGACAGCCAGTATCTATGGCCCGTCCGGAGAACTGCTCGCCGAGTCCGGTGCCAGCAATACCAATTACGTCTGGGTGGGCGGTGAGTTGCTCGGTATCGTGCGTGGCGGGACGTTCTATGCGAGCCATAATGATCATCTGGGGCGGCCGGAAGTGCTGACGAATGCCACGGGAGGCATAGTATGGCGCGCTGCCAATGCGGCGTTTGATCGTGCCGTCACCTCGGATACGATTGGTGGCCTTAACATCGCTTTCCCAGGGCAGTATGTCGACAGCGAGAGCGGGCTTTGGTATAACTGGAACAGGTACTATGATCCCACTGTTGGCCGTTATTTGCAGAGTGATCCGATTGGCCTGGATGGTGGCATAAACACCTATGCATATGTCGGTGGGAATCCATTGAGTAAGATGGACCCATCAGGTTTGGCCAGCGCGATCATTCTTTCTGGAGGTATAAGCAGCAATCCTTTCGGCCATATCGCTTTGGCTACTTCGGGCTCAGGCGTGTACAGTTTTGGGACGGTTCATCCGTACGGTAGTAGCATGGATAAATACCTAGCTTCCCAAGTGGCAGAGCGGATGGTGCAAATCGTGCTGCTTAATACAACACCGGCACAAGAAGCCAGTTTGAGAGAATCCATGGTGCAGCCCAAGGGGAAATATGGGGCAATTAATAACAATTGCTCTACAAGCGTCGGGAAGGCAATGAATGCTGCGGGATTGTCCAGTAGCGACCCGTCCACCTTGCCCGGCTTTACATTCTATGACGCGCTATCGCTTCCTGGTGCGCAATACATCTACATACCCCAAGGCGGTGCAATACCTGCGAACCTTGGGACTTTTAACCCAAATTAGATATGAACCATCCCCACTCTACCGGATTGTCTAAGCCTCTTGTTTTTAGTGCCGGGCTCATAATAGCCATTGCATTAGCCGCCGCAACTTACTACTGGTTCGCGGTTGTACGGGTGGGGGAGCTCGGAACAAAGAATGCCTATTCGTTTCTGCAAGATATTGAAATCGAAAATAGGCAAACTGACGTCAAGAGTGGGCCAATTGTTCTGGATAGAATGTCTGCAAGCGGCTATTGGGTCTTGGGCTTAGTATCGAACGACAAGAAATTCCCGCGTACTTGGATCATTTTGAACCAGACGGCACCGGATGGAACTGTTCTGATGCTTCCGGTTGGCACGGGCGCCCAAGTTAGCTGCGGCTATATTGACAACCTGCCGAGGGCGGCGCTTTCCGATCCCCAGGTGCTTCAATTTTTGGAGGGGATTTGCACGCACGATGTCAGTGCCGACAAACGGACACGAACGGAGCAGTAATGCCGGAGATGGCAGAGTTGGGGGCGTCTGTGCTTGGCGACTCGGTCGTACCCTGTTCGTAGTTGGTTCCTGTCTTGCTCGTATCCCAACCTAGGCTGATCGGTTTCATTTCGAGCAGCACCGCACAAAAGTATGCGTACGACGCGGTCAACAACCGCCTGCAGTCAACCTTAGCCACGTTGCACCCAACAGCAACCGCTTGACGGCAACCGCCTGACCGGTGCGGGCCTGCCGCAACCAGTACGATGCGGCGGGCAATTTAACCAGCGACGGGACTGTCACCTATACCTACAACGAAGTCGGCCGCATGGACAACATAACTGGTGGTGATACTACCGTTACCTTGAACTACAACGCCCTGGGGCAGCACGTCCTCAAGAGCACAGCGGGCAGTTTCGTCTACGATGCGGATGGACGCCTGCTGTGGCACCGTCGGCAAAACCCGGCAGGGGATTCGCTACAGCTACGCCATCAACCCGCAGAACAATCAGCTGAGTGCCTGGAGTGGCAATGGCAAAACGCGCAGCCTGTATTACGATCAGGCGGGCAACCTCGGCAGTGAAAGCCGCAATGATGGCAGCCGCACCTATGAATACGACACTTTCAATCGGCTGAGCAAGGTGTATGTGAACGGCGCCGTGGTCGGCGACTACCGCAACAATGCATTCAATCAGCGCGCCTACAAAATTGCCGGGGGCGCGACAGCCAGTATCTATGGCCCGTCCGGAGAACTGCTGGCCGAGTCCGGTGCCAGCAATACCAATTACGTCTGGGTGGGCGGTGAGTTGCTCGGTATCGTGCGTGGCGGGACGTTCTATGCGAGCCATAATGATCATCTGGGGCGGCCGGAAGTGCTGACGAATGCCACGGGAGGCATAATATGGCGCGCTGCCAATGCGGCGTTTGACCGTGCCGTCACTACGGATACGATTGGCGGCTTTAATATCGCTTTCCCTGGGCAGTATGTCGACAGCGAGAGCGGGCTTTGGTATAACTGGAACAGGTACTATGATCCTGTTCTTGGTCGTTACATACACAGCGATCCGATTGGACTGGTGGGGGGCGTCAACACCTACAGCTATGTCGGCGGAAATCCTGTCAGTTACATCGATCCGACCGGATTGATTTGCACATGCAGTCCCGACGCCACGGCTAATGCCGCGAAAAGTCACGAAGGCGAATCGGGATGGGGTAAGCCTGGCTGGCGTGGCGGCTTTGGCTGGATCACAGAGTTCAAGTGCAATAAGTTTGTCAATCAATCCGCAACTGAAGGCGGTTCGTCGCCGCCAATGGTCAACAATCGCGCAGCGACTGCCGGCGAACTGGGCGATCCAAACATGAGTGTCCCTGACTGGCCTGTAGTCCAAGGACCAGCGAAGGCGGGCGACATTATCGCTATCGGTCACGCGGGACCGGGATACACGGGACATACAGGAATTGTTGTTGGCCTTTCGAGCACCGCTTCGGCAAATAGCAACACGGGAACGATTACGGTCAACGATTGGGGCTTTAGGCTAGGGCAAACGCCGGTAATTCGTCGTTGCACATGCCAATAATGTGGAGATGAAAATGGCACGGCGTGGAGTTATATTTTTACTGTTATCTGTAATTGGAGGGGGGGCTGGCGCTTTTGTGGCCTCATTGATCTCGTTCTGGCTTTATCCGCAGCTCCAATCTGATTTGCCGATGTTCCTGCGCGATCTCTTCTCGTTTGGTGCTGCGGCGTCGGCTGTGTTCGTTTGGCTGTTTTATGTTCCCGCGTTTATTGTGCTACTGCTTCTAAATAAGCGATTCATGGCGGCTAATCTGAAAGACTGGCCCTATGGGGTCTTCTTGGGGGTATCGTTCCTGTTAGTCTTTATTAGTCAGATTCATCCTTTTGCGGTATTTTCCAGCGGTGTTCTGGAATACTTATTGAACACCATACTTGCTGGGATGATTTTGACGGGGACAGTGGCAATATTAAGGAGCCGGCGTAACGAGTAGTCGCTGTCGGCTGCAACATCTATGCATATGTTGGGGGAAACCCATTGAGTCGGATTGATCCGATGGGGCTGGAACAATGTGATATTGATGCCGCAGAGCGAACCGCAAAAGAGCGTCTTCCTAATATGAATTTTGGTGCAGGTTCGCCAAGGGTAGACTATGCCGGAATGGGATGGTACGGAGAAGCACAAATTCCAGGGCGGAAACCAAATTATGATGGCTATATACACCTGAATACGATGTTTCTCAAGCCGCTAGACGAGAGAATGCAACGTAAAATTCTCGAAACCTATTATCATGAGGCCGGACATTTTACTTGGCCGGAAGCATATCACGATGTAATTTTTCCTTACGCTGCAAAAAATGCCGAGGCCAGTTGGGAAAGATTTAAGACCGTGCGCAGTAAACTCTGCAAATGTGGAAAATAATGTCATTTTCGTCCATAAATTCCAGTGTCCGGGAGATGGGCTTAGTTGTATTTTTCACCATATGTCCAGTTCGTCTACACGCTGCTAGCGTTGAGGAACAACCCGTGCCCAAAGTGCCAATAACGTGTCTGCTTATTGACAATGCTTCTATTGTTATTAAACGTCTTGATGAGCCGCCATACGGCCGGGCCAATGTCGGGCACCAGATCGGTGTGGGTGCGCGAAGTGTCTTGTCTATTCGAGCGTGGGAGGACTTCGGTGAGTCCGACACATCGCAACTGTGGAAAGCAACTCTAGAATTTTCCCCTATAACTGCTACGATGCCTTTAGACAGCGTTAAGCACGTTCTTGTGCTGCGCAGCTACTTCACGTATGGGGGGCTGTTCTGGTTGAATGGAGGAGGTTACGTTTGGGGCGAAAATACTATTCGCCAAGTTGATTTAATAAGAACGAAAACAGGGCTCGAAGCAGTGATCAATGGCCCTATTGCCGCCACTGCTGCGCTCAGCAGGACCCCTACACGTACGACAGGCGTATGGCGCTGTAATATCGTACGGCGAGAAGTTAATCAGCTTGACCTATGGGAGGGCAAGCCGGGAACGAAATTTGAGTCTTTTCACCCGGCTAATACGCTACGGCCGGTTGACCACCTGTAAATGCAGAGCGATCCGATTGGCCTTGATGGTGGCATAAACACCTATGCACATGTTGGCGGGAATCCATTGAGTAAGATCGACCCATCAGGTTTGGCCAGCGTTATCATTTTTTCTGGTGGTATAACAAGCAATCCTTTTGGCCATATCGCTTTGGCTACATCGGGCTCAGGCGTACAGTTTTGGGACGGTTCATCCGTACGGTAATAGCATGGATAAATACCTCGCTTCCCAAGTGGCAAAGCGGATGGTGCAAATCGTGCTGCTTAATACAACACCGGCTGAACGGCGCCGTGGTCGGCGACTACCGCAACAATGCATTCAATCAGCGCGCCTACAAAATTGCCGGGGGCGCGACAGCCAGTATCTATGGCCCGTCCGGTGAACTGCTGGCCGAGTCCGGTGCCAGTAATACCAGCTATGTCTGGGTCGGTGGTGAACTGCTCGGTATCGTGCGGGGCGGGATCTTCTATGCGAGCCATAATGATCATCTGGGGCGGCCAGAAGTGCTGACGAATGCCACGGGAGGCATAGTATGGCGCGCTGCCAATGCGGCGTTTGAACTTGGAGAGAAGTTGGACGGACTTTAAGGCTTTACGGGACAAACTCTGCCAATGCAAAAAATAATGTCGCTTTTATGTGGGCCTTCAATCGTTCGGGCGATAATGGCGCGTATATGTGTTGCCGAATGCTGAGTTCGCATCCTTGCCAACGTGGAGGAGTAGGCAATGCCTAAATAGTGGCGGGGTTTGCGCATGGCCTAGTTTAACAAGCAAAAGATTTCCGTTTTGGTAACTTATCCCGTAGGCTGAACGCTCGAAAATCGACTTCGGCTGACAGCAGACATATACTTGCTAACCTGACGGGACAATTGGAAACCTGCGACTCGCTCAGTAGCAGATTTACTGAAGAGTTGAAGCTAAAAAATAGAAGTAAATGAATACTGACAATGAACGCCGCTTTCGAAGTTCTCTAACCACCTTTGGCTCCGTGAGCTTGACAGTGCTCGCTGCGGTCATGCTTGTTCTTATCTTTGTCCGGCCTCATGCTCGAATGGAACCCGAAACTTCGATGGTAAGGGTGTCAAATGACACTGGCGTGCCAATAAATAATATTATTCTAAATAACGTACCATTTGGCTATTTGTCGAATAATCAAATAAGCGAATATAAGCCTCTAACTAACGCTTATCCATACGCGCGCTTGCGATTGGAGGTAGTTAACAAAACGTTCGAGTGGATGCCAGATGACCATTATGGAGAAAAACCATTAGAAAAAGGAAATTATACATATTCAATTCGGAGGGTGGAAACTCCGGTTGGTCCCCAGTTTGAAGCACATATTCGCGATGACTTCGAGCACTAAAGTTATACAACTACTACCGGGATTATGATCCGCAGACGGGGCGGTATATCCAAAGCGATCCGATTGGGATCAATGGCGGAATCAATACCTACGGCTACGCGCTAGGTAATCCACTGGCATACTTTGACTGGTTGGGATTGGCGCCTGGTTATAAATATAAGACCATGGATGCCGCAAGTATCCAGACAGTTCGCGATATCAATGAGAGGTCCATCGCTCTGGACAGGGAATTTATTGGGTGCATTTATTGCAATGCTGATCGTTTATTTTCATATACTGCACCGCAAATGGGCACTGATCGATCGGCGCCTCCAGAAGCTGGTGCCTGCCCTAAGGGGAAAGAGCAAGCAGCTTGGTATCACACGCGCGGTGCTTACCGTAAAAGTTTCCAAAACAACGTATTTTCCACCCCGGATCAATGGTGGAGTGATAATTACTTTGGTCCTGGCTACTTGGGGACGACAGATAGCAGAATCCTCAAATACCCCCCCAATGGCAGGGCATACTACGGGGTAGCAACTCAGATTGGAGTAACAAGATGATGAGAAGACGCTTTGCTAGCTGTACTTTTCTCGTAGTTGCATTTTTTTCTTTGGCGATAACTTCTGCCAGTGGCGCGCAATTCAAACAAGAACGGATATCGAAATCCGGGCATGTGCCGAACGATGGAGTTAAGCCAAAGGAAGGATTCGTTCCCAATGAAGCCACTGCCATTTCTATTGCCTCCGCCGTGCTTGGGCCGATTTATGGTCTAGACGAAATTGACAAACAAAAGCCATTTCAGCTGAACTAAAAAGTGGTGTTTGGGTTGTGCAAGGTTCGATGGAAAGCAGGACTGGTGTCGCTGAAGTGAGTATTGCGAAGCGCACGGGAACTATACTTCGGGTAGTGCACGGAAAGTAGTCAGCTTGAATCGCCCCGGAATTGAGGGCGGCTCCAACATTTGAGAATGTGGCCCTTTTTAAAATCCCGGGCGATTCAGTATAGCCTTAGCGCGTGAGGCGATAGATCAGGATCGCGGTGCGGATGGTCGCGCGTTCGATGGAGGCGATTTCCAGGTCTTCGTCAGGCGAGTGGGAGCCGCTGCCGGTGGCGCCCAGGCCGTCCAGGCTGTCGATCAGCGGGGCGACGAACTGCACGTCGCCGGCGCCGCGCTGGCCGGGCGGCAGGGAGGGGATCTCGCCCAGGCCTGCATCGGCGCTGGCTTGCGAGTAGGTCTTCAGCACTGCCAGGTTACCTGCCGTCGGCGACATCGGCGGATACGATTCGTGGAAGCTGATGCTGGCACTGGTGCCCGGCAGGTTCTGCGCGACGATGGCTTTCATCTTCGCGTGCGCGCGGTCGCGCTGCTCGTAGCTCAGGTAGCGCAGGTCGCCGTGGACCGTTGCGGTACGCGCGATCACGTTGCCCTTGCCTGCGGCCTGGCCTTTCGATCCGGTGGCGTCGACGCTGGCGTCGGTGCCGCCCAGGATCAATCCCGGGCTGAAGGTCAGGTCCGGCTCGATCACCTGCTGGCGGAAGGCGTCGACGATGCGCGCCGCTTCGTACACGGCGCCATAGCCTGCGCTCTCGGTGAAGATGCCGCTGGAGTGGCCTTGCTTGCCTTTCACTTCCAGATCCCACGACGACGAGGCGCGGCGGCCGATGGTGCCGGTGTCCTTGCCATGCTTGTCGCGCACCGTGGCTTCGAAGGCCAGCGCGATGTCGCTGCGTTTGGCGGCTGCGACCATGTCGGCGCGTGAGATAGCGACTGGGTCGCCGGCGTTCTCCTCATCGCCGCTGAAGATCACGGTGATGGTGGTGTTATCCAGCGCACCTACGCGCTGCAAGGCGCGCAGCGCTTCGACGATGATGACGTCGCCGCCCTTCATGTCATTGACGCCCTGGCCGCGCACGCGGGCGCCATCGCGCTTCCACAGCTGCACCGGGCTGTCTTTTTCAAACACGGTATCCAGATGGCCGATCAGCAGCAGGCGCTTGCCTTGCTTGCCCTCACGCGTGGCGAGCAGGTGGCCGGCGCGCTTGACGGCGGGCGGCATGTCGATCCAGCGGGTGGTGAAACCCAGCTGGTCGAACTGCTCGCGAAACAGCTTGCCGACTTCGCGCACGCCTTCGTGGTTCATGGTGCCGCTGTTGATGTTCACCGAGCGCTCCAGCAGCTGCAAGCCTTGTTCCGAATGGGCCTTGACCTCGTCGACGATCTTCTGCTCTACCGGCGACAGCGCTGCTGCGCCAGCGCCTGCGCTACTCATTGCCATCACCAGTGCTGCGAACGCGAACGGTTTCAATGCCATGTGGACTCCGTGTGATTCCTCAAGCTTGCGCCGATGCCGGCAATCCGAAGATGCGGTCGAAGGCGAGGCTGAACAGGAAGGTGTAAAACATAAAGAATAACACCAGGCCCAAGTCCAGCACAAAAGCGTCCCACAGCGAGATGTTGAGCCACCAGGCGAACAGCGGCACCAGGATCACCACCAGGCCTCCTTCGAAGCCCAAGGCGTGCGCGGCGCGACGCGCCCAGCTGCGGCCACGCTTGGCCTGACGTGCTTCCCACGCTTCGAACATGCCGTTGTAGGCGAAGTTCCATACCACCGCGACCAGCGACGAGGCGACGGCCGCCACGCTGGCATGGCCTGCGTCATGGCCCATCAGCAGCACCAGCACGCTGCTAGTGAGGCCCACGGCGATCAATTCAAATAACGATACGTAGACGACTTTGCGTTTTAATCCTTGCATGTTGTTTCCTCCTTAATACGATGTGACCATGGTAATAGCAATTTTCTGATTGAAAAATTCGACAGCTATCAGTTTTTCTGACAGTATGGAGCCATGGCCTTCTCCAGCGATAACATCGCCATCTTTCTCGCCGTGCTGGATCACGGTTCTTTTTCCGCAGCGGCGCGGGCGCTGGGGCGGGTGCCGTCGGCCGTCAGCATGGCGATCGCCAACCTGGAGGCGGAACTCGATCTACAACTGTTCGACCGCAGCTCACGCGAGGTGCGGCCCACCGAATCGGCGCGCGCGCTGGAGGCGGAGGCGCGGCAGATGGCCGGCCAGTTGCGCCGCCTGCAGGCGCACGCGCTGTCGCTGCATCAGGGCCTGGAGCGGCGCCTGACGCTGGCCATCGCGCCCGAGCTGCTGTCTGCGCCGTGGAGCGATCCGCTGGCGCGGCTGGCGGAGGAGTTCCCGTCGCTGGAGGTGGATGTGGTGTCGGCGCCGCAGAACGATGCGCTGCGCATGCTGCATGACGGCGCGGCGCAGCTGGCGCTGATCTACGAACGGCCGCAGATCGATCAGCGCGAGAGCTTCCAGGAGCTGGGCAGCGAGGTGCTGGTGGCGGTGATCTCGCCGCAGCATCCGCAGGCGCGTGAGCGCAACGGCCAGTTCCGGCTGGAGGATCTGGTCGACATGCGGCAGGTCGCCATCGTCAGCCGCGATGCGCGGATCGAGGACGAACGGGTGCTCATCTCGCGCAAGCTGTGGCGCACCGACACCCATCTGGCCACACTGAGCCTGGTGCGCGCCGGCGTCGGCTGGGCCTATCTGCCGCGCCGGCTGGCGGCGCCGCTGCTCGATTCCGGCGAGCTGCTGGGCATAGGCTTCGCGCACATGAGCAACCAGGTGCGCCTGTGGGTGGACGTGGTCTGGCTCAACGACAGGCCGCTGGGCCTGGGCGCGCAGCGCCTGATCGCGCTGATGAAGGACATCGCCGGCCTGGAGGCGCGGCCGGTCGAGACTTAGCACGGGCTTAATGTCTCCGCCGCAGCGCGTGGGAAGCTGGTATATTCGCTGTGCAGATTTTTTCATAAAGGATAACCATGCTTCGCCTGAAACTCGCTGTCGCTGCTGCCGCCTTGCTGGCCGGCGCCGCCTTCGCCTCGCCCACCGCGCCGAAAAACGGCGCCGAGTACACCACCCTGAAGACGCCGCAACCGGTGCAGGCCGACGGCAAGAAGGTCGAGGTGATCGAGTTCTTCATGTACCACTGCCCGGCGTGCTACGCACTGGAGCCGGCCATGCTGGCGTGGGTGAAGAAGCAGGGCGACAAGATCGTGTTCCGCCGCATCCACCTGCCGCTGACGGGCGACAACGATCCGGAAGCGCATATGTTCCTGACGCTGGAAGCGATGAAGCTGGAAGATTCGCTGCACGCCAAGCTGCTGACCACCTGGCACGTCGAGCGCCGCCGCCTGAAGAGCGATGCGGACAACCTCGATTGGGCCGTCAAGAATGGCGTCGACAAGGATAAATACCTGGCCGCGTACAACTCGTTCTCGGTCGTCACCAAGCTGAAAAGCGCCGGCCGCGTGGCGGGCACGTATGAAGTCAACAGCACGCCGACGCTGATCGTCAACGGCCGCTACCTGACCAATCCTTCGATGGTGGACGCCAGCAATCCTGGCATCCCGCGCCCGCAGCTGGATCAGGCGACCTTGCAGGTGCTGGACGCGCTGGTGGCGATGTCGCACAAATAAGATGGGAGCCAGCGCCGAGTTTGTGAGCTGGATGCGCGAGCAATTCGCGCCGCTCGGCGCGGCAGTGTCGGATTCGACGTTCTTCGGTGGCCGTGCTTTCAAATATCACGGCCAGCAGTTCGCGTGGGTGATCGGCAGCACGCTGTACCTGCGTGTCGGCGACGCCACCCGTGCCGAGTTCGAGGCCGAAGGCGCGGCGCCGTTTTCCTACGAAACCAAGAAGGGCACGGTGCTGGTCCGCAAATTCTATACGGCGCCCGAGTTCCTGCTGGACGATCCCGAACAGATGCTGGTCTGGGCGCGCAAGGCGATCGCCGCAGCGGAATAGCCGTCGGCCACGTTGCTCAGTTGACGGTGAAGAGAGTCGGGATTTCGATGCCGCCGGTACGCGCGGCTTCGGCGTAGGCTTGCATTTCCTGGATGACGGCGTCGAGTTGCTCTTGGCCCGGGTTGGCCTGGAAGTTCTTGATACGCTCGTTCATGAGCGTTACCTGCCTGCTCCAGTCCAGTCGATTCGTTTTGCTCATGTGTGCTCCGTGGGTAAAAATCCAGTATAGAGCAAATGACAAAAATGCACAGCTTCTAACGCAGCACGGCGCGGAAGAACAGGTCCAGCCCCAAGGTGGCGCGGGCGCGCAGCTCTTCGATCGAAGGCGGCTTATCGGACGGGAACAGCATGCGCACCATGGTGTCGCCCATGATGCAGGTAATCATGTGCACGGCCAGCGTCTCCAGCGGAATCTCCGGACGCAGCTGGGCGCGGATGTCGGGACGGGCGAAAAAGCGCATCAGTTCCTCGCGCGTGCGCAGCGGGCCGGCCTTGTAAAAGGTTTCGGCCAGCTCCGGCGTGGTGCGCGCTTCGGCCACCACCATGCGGTGCAGGCTGGCGAAGGAGGGCGCCGTCACCAGCTCCAGGAAGCGCAGCGCGAAATCTTCCATCACTTCCCGGAACGGCCGCGGGTCGGCTTCCATATCGATCATGCCGGCGAAGAAGTGCGCGCGGCCGGTGCTGATCACTGCATTCAGCAGCCCGGCCTTGCCGCCAAACTTGACGTAGATCGTGCGCACGGCCACATGGGCTTCGCGGGCGATCATCTCCAGACTGACCTTGCTATAACCCTTTTCCAGGAACAGCTGGGCTGCCGTGTGCAGCAGCGCCTGTTGACGGGCTTCCTTGTCTGCCGCGCGCGGGCGGCCGGCCGCCTTGCCGAAGCAGGGCGAATCAGGGGCATAGCTGGCGGCATCCCCGGGGCAATCCGGTTCTTCCAGTGCGGCGTTGGCGGTGATCTTCATGGGCTGACATGTTAATGGATGCCGACATCGTAGTCCAAAATAAAATGAAATGCAATCGTTTCATTTCTTGACTTTGCCGAAAATCGGGCCAATAATGCACTTCTCCCATTTCATTTTATTTGGAGCTGCACATGTCCACTCAGCACAACCAAGAACAGAAAGTGCTCAGCGCCGTTCCCGCTGCCCAGCCTGCGGCGCCCGCCGCCGCTGCCCCGGCCGGTCCGGCCAAGTCCAACCGCCGCGTCCTGGTGATCGCCGCCGTCATCGCGCTGGCCGCGCTGGCCGCCGGTGGCCGCATGTGGTATCGCAGCCATTATTTCGTCGAGACGGAAAACGCCTACGTGGCCGGCCACGTGCATCCGGTATCGGCCCGCATCGCCGGCGTCGTCACCAAGGTGTTCATCGACGATAACCAGATCGTCAAGGAAGGCGATGTCATCGCCGAACTGGATCCGTTCGACCAGCACGTCAAGGTAGAGCAGATCCAGGCGCAGATCGCCACCGCCGAGCAGCAAGTGGCGCAGTCGGATGCGCAGATCGCCCAGACCCAGGCCCAGGCCAGCGCCGCCGCCGCCCAGGTGGCGCAGTCGGAAGCGCAGCTGGTGCGCGCCAAGCAGGACGCCGAACGTTACGGCCAGCTGTATAACAGCCAGATGAAAGCCGTCTCGAAAGCGGAACTGGACGCCGCCGTCGCCGGCCGCGCCAGCGCAGTGGCCGATCTGGCCGCCCGCAAGGACAGCGCCGCCGCCGCCAAGGCCCAGATCAGCGCCGCCCATTCGGCGCGCGACGTGCTCAAGGCGCAGGTCAACGTGTTGCGCGTGCAATTGAAGGACGCCCAGCAGCAACTGGCTTACAACCGCATCCTGGCGCCAGTCGGCGGCCGGATCGGCAAGCGCACCATCGAGGTGGGCCAGCGCGTGACGGCCGGCCAGCAACTGACCGCCATCGTGCAGGAAAACGTCTGGCTGACCGCTAACTTCAAGGAAACCCAGCTGGCCGACCTGAAGCCGGGCCAAGAAGTCAAAGTCTCCATCGACGCGATCCCGGGCCGTGAACTGATCGGCAAAGTAGACAGCTTCGCGCCAGCATCCGGCGCCCAGTTCGCGCTGCTGCCGGCCGATAACGCCACCGGTAACTTCACCAAGATCGTCCAGCGCGTGCCGGTCAAGATCACCTTCAAGCCGGAAGACGTGAAGGCCCTGAGCGGCCGTCTGGTGCCGGGCATGTCGGCGATCGCCGAAGTGGCTGTGAACCAGTCCGAAGCTAAAGCCGCGCACTAAGGAGCCCCGTCATGGCTAGCACCACAATCGATACGCCGGCCGGCGGCGTGGGGACTCCTGCGCTCGCGCCCATCATGCCGAGCGAGAAGGTCTCCGGCCGCACCTGGATGGCGGTGGCCGCCGGCATGCTGGGCGCCTTCATGGCGGTGCTCGACATCCAGATCACCAACTCGTCGCTGAAGGACATCCTCGGCACGCTGTCCGCCACGCAGGAAGAGGGCTCGTGGATCGCCACCGCCTACCTGGTGGCCGAGATCATCGTCATTCCGATGACCGGGCTGTTGACCCGCGTGTTCGGCATGCGTGCCTACATGATGGGCACCACCGCGCTGTTCCTGTGCTTCTCCACGCTGTGCGGCTTCGCATGGAACCTGCCGAGCATGATCGTGTTCCGCATGCTGCAGGGCTTCACCGGCGGCGCGCTGATCCCGATGGCGATGACGCTGGTGATGGCCAAGCTGCCACCATCGAAGCGCGCCACCGGCATGGCCATCTTCGGCCTGACCGCCACGCTGGCGCCTTCGATGGGCCCAACCTTCGGCGGCTATCTGAGCGAGCTGTATGGCTGGCCTTCGATCTTCTACATCAACTGGGTACCGGGCTTGCTGCTGATCGGCGGCATCGCGCTGGGCCTGGACAAGGAGAAGGCTCAACCCAGCCTGCTGCTCAATGCCGACTGGCTGGGCATCGGCCTCATGGCCATGGGCCTGGGCAGCCTGACCATCTTCCTGGAAGAGGGCAACAGCAAGGACTGGTTCGATTCCTCGTTCATCATCACCTTCGCGGCGATGGCCATCGTTGGCCTGCTGGGCTGGGCGGTGACGGGGGCGATGCGCAAGCAGCCCTTCGTCAACCTGGCGCTGTACGGCCAGCGCAACTTCTTCGCGGCCACCGCGCTGTCGATGGCGATGGGTATGGGCTTGTATGGCTCGTCGTTCCTGCTGCCGCTGTACCTGGGCCAGATCGCCGGCTACTCGCCGATGCAGATCGGTGAAGTCATCATGTGGGCCGGTTTGCCGCAGCTGTTCATCATGCCGTTCGTGGCCAAGCTGTCGTCCAAGGTGGACAACCGCATCCTGTGCAGCTTCGGCCTGCTGCTGTTCGGCGGCTCCTGCCTGATGAACGCCTATATGGACGCCACCACCGGCTATGACCAACTGCTGCTGTCGCAAGTGGTGCGGGCGCTGGGCCAGCCGTTCGTGATGCTGACCTTGTCGAACTTCGCGATGAACGGCATCTCGCCGAAAGACATGCCTTCGGCTTCGAGCCTGATTAACATGACCCGTAACCTGGGCGGTTCGATCGGTATCGCGCTGCTGGCTACCGCGCTGACGTCGCGTGAGCATTTCCATTCGCAGCGCATCGGCGAATCCGTCACCGGCTTTGCGGCCGCTACGCAGGAACGTCTGGCGGCATTGACGCAGTCGTTCATGAGCAAGGGCTTCGACGCCACCAGCGCTTCGGACATGGCGCTCAAGGCGATCGACGGCATCGTGCGGCGCGAGGCATATGTGATGGCCTACAACGACGGCTTCTTCCTGGTCGCGGCGGTGCTGTTCGGCTGCATCGGCGTGCTGTGGTTCTCGGACAAAGTCAAAGCCCCTTCGGCTGGCGGTGGCGGCGGCGCGCATTAAGCGCAAACCGTCATTCCCGCGCAGGCGGGAATCCATAGAACGCCAGCTGGGATGCTGCGTATGGGTTCCCGCTTTCGCGGGAACGACGGAGTGAATAATTTAAACTGTGAGGTAACACCATGTTGAATTCAGCTTTGAAGCGCCTGACGCTCGCTGTTTCCGTAACGCTGGCCGTGACGGGTTGCGCCACCGTCGGCAGCGATTTCTCCGCACCGAAAAACGTCGCCGACGCTTCGTTCCGCCACCAGCCGCAAGCCGGCGCCAACGCGGCACATCTGCCGGCGCAATGGTGGACCGTGTTCAACGACGACACCCTGAACCGCCTGGAACAAACCGCGTTGCGCGACAACCCAAGCATCAAGGCCGCCGCACAGCGGCTGGTGGTGGCGCTGGAGCAGGCCGGCGTATCGCGCGCCAGCCAGCAGCCGTCGCTGAGCGTCAGCACCTCGGTGTCGAACTCGCGTACCTCGGCCGAGACCTCGCAAGGTCTGGCGCTGGGCGGCCGTTCGATCAAGGGTAACAACTACACGGTGGGCGCATCGCTGTCGTATGAAGTCGATCTGCTGGGCCGCGTGCGCCGCCTGGTCGAAGCTTCCGACGCGCAGGCGCTGGTGGCCGAAGCCGACCGCGATGGCGTGCTGCTGCTGTTGTCGTCGCAAGTGGCGACCACCTACTGGCAACTGCGCGGCCTGGACGCCGAGATGGCGATCCTGAACGGCGCGCTCGACACCCGCCGCGAAACCGAAGAACTGGTGACGGCGCGCTTCAACGCCGGCCTGTCGAATGAGCTGGACGTGTCGCGTGCCCGCATCGAGCGCGCCAACGCCCAGGCGGACCTGCATGAAGTGCAGCGTCAGCGCAATCTGCTGGAGCACAGCCTGGCGACGCTGACCGGCGCTTCGCCGTCGGCGCTGCTGACGGCGCCGAAGGCCAATGCCGCCGTGCTGCCGCAGCCGCCTGCGATTCCGGTCGGCCTGCCAGCCAGCTTGCTGGCGCAGCGTCCGGACCTGGCGGGCAGCGTCGCCAACCTGCGTTCGGCCAACGCGCAGATCGGCGTGGCTGAAGGTGCCTTCTATCCTTCGCTGACGTTGACCAGCAATTTCGGCTACGCGTCGGAAAGCCTGCGCGAACTGGGCAAGGGCGGTTCGCGCCAGTTCAGCGTCGGTCCTCTGGCGCTGTCGCTGCCGATCTTCGACGGTGGCCGCAACAAGGCCAACCTGGCTATCTCCAAGGCGCGTTATGAAGAGGCGATCGCCAACCACGAGAGCAAGCTGCTGACGGCGCTGCGCGAAGTGGAAGATGCGCTGTCCGACGTGCAGGAACGCCAGCTGCAAGGCGAGGCGCAGTCGGTCTCGCAAGTGGCGGCCGCACGCGGCTACCTGGTGGCGCGTGCGCGTTACGAGCGTGGTGTGTCGACTTATCTGGACGTGACCGATGCGCAGCGTAGTTCGCTGGCGGCCGACCGTGCTGCGGTGCAGATCAACACGCAGCGTCTGCTGGCTGCGGTGTCGGTGGCGCGTGCGTTGGGCGCGGGCTGGCAGCCGTCGGCGCAACTGGCGGCGGTGGCGCAGAATGGCGCGATCAAGCCGTTGGCGCAGCAGTAAATTAGTAGCTCTTACGCGGAAGAGGCCAGCGGCAGTGCTGCCGCTGGTCCGAAGCGTTCCACGATGAAGTCGATGAACGTGGTCAGCTTGGGCGTGGCCCTGCGGTCGCGCGAATAGACCAGGTTCATAGGCCGCGCCGGCGGCAGATAGTCGCACAGCACCGGCACCAGCCTTCCTGCGGCGATGTCCTGCGCCAGCAGCACCTCCGCCTGCATCACGATCCCGAAATCCTTGAGCGCGGCCACGCGCAGCGCCTGCCCGCTGTTGGTGCGGAAGCGGCTGGCCGGCAGCACGTGCTTGCCGCGTCCATGGTGCACCTCGTGCACCGATTGCAAACGCCAGCGCACACCCACCGCCCCCACCATGAAGTCCAGACACTCGTGATGCGCCAGGTCGTCCGGCGTTTTCGGCGTGCCGTGTTTTTTCAGATAAGCCGGTGAGGCGCAGATCGCCATCGCGTAGTTGAACAGCGGCCGCGCGATCATGGCGGAATCGTCCAGCGCGCCGATGCGCACGGCGGCGTCGTAGCCTTCCTCCACCATGTCGACCATGCGGTCGTTGAGGCTCAGGTCCACGCTCACTTCCGGATGCAGGCGCAGGTAGTCGCTGATCGCGGGCGTCAGCCATTCGCTGCCGAAGGAGACCGGCGCGGTGATGCGCAGCCGTCCGCGCGGCACGCTGCGCATCGCCTCGGCGCCGGTTTCGGCGGCGGCGATCTGCGCCAGGATGGCGCGGCATTGTTCGACGTACTGGGCGCCGATCTCCGTCAGGCTCTGGCGGCGGGTGGTGCGCGTCAGCAGGCGCGCGCCGAGCGTGGCTTCCAGGTGGGCGATGTGTTTGCCGATCATCACCGGCGACAGCTGGAAGGCGCTGGCGGCGGCCGTGAAGTTGCCGGCGTCGACGACGGCCACAAAGATCTCCATGCTGCGCAGCTTGTCCATTTGATTGCTAATCCTGAGTTAGTAATGATATTCATTTTAGCTCATTTATTCCTTTGGCGTTGTGGCCGATACTGGTGTTTTCACTCACTGAGGAGAACATCATGAAAGTAGTCGTCATTGGCGCAGCAGGCGCGGTCGGCAAGGCAGTGGTAGAGCAACTGGGGCAGCGGCATGAGATCGTCACCGTCGGCGCGACCAGCGGCCAGTATCAGGCCGACATCGCCGACATCGCGCAGGTGCGCGCCTTGTTCGCCCAGATCGGCCGCGTGGACGCGGTGGTTGTGGCAGCGGGCTCGCTGCATTTCGCACCGCTGGCTGGCTTTACGCCGGAGCAGTTCTACGTGGGCTTGAACAGCAAGTTGATGGGCCAGGTGAATGTGGCGCTGGTCGCGCAGGAATACCTGAACGACGGCGGCTCGATCACGCTCACCAGCGGCATCGTGGCCGATGAGCCGATCCGCAACGGCGTCAGCGCCACCATGGTCAATTCCGCAGTCGAAGGTTTCGCCCGTGCGGCGGCAATCGAACTGCCGCGCGGCTTGCGCATCAACGCCGTCAGCCCGACCGTATTGGAAGAATCGATGGGCAGCTATGGCCCGTTCTTCATCGGTTTCGAGCCGGTTCCGGCCCGCCGCGCAGCGCTGGCGTATGCACGCAGCGTCGATGGCGCACAGACCGGGCAGGTATATCGCGCCTGGGGCGGTTCGGTATGAAGGTGATCGTGATCGGCGGCACCGGCACCATCGGCGGCGCCGTGGTGGAGCAACTGGGGCAGCGGCATGAGGTCGTCGTTGTTGGTGCGCGCGGCGGGCAGCATCAGGTCGATATCGAAGACATCGCGCAGGTACGGGCGTTGTTTGCCAAGGTCGGCCGCGTCGATGCGGTGGTGGTGGCTGCGGGCGCGCTGCATGTGGGGCCGTTTGCCGAGCTGACGCCCGAGCATTTCCATGTCGGCTTGCGCGGCAAGTTGATGGGGCAGGTCAACGTGGCGCTGGTGGCGCAGGAGTTCCTCAACGACGGCGGCTCGATCACGCTGACCAGCGGGGTCGATACCGAACATCCGATACGTGGCGCGGTTGCAGCTTCGACGGCCAATGCGGCAGTGGAAGGCTTTGTGCGGGCGGCGGCGATTGAACTGCCGCGTGGCTTGCGCATCAATGCCGTCAGTCCGACGGTGCTGCAGGAGTCGGTGCATTTGTTCGGCGGCCTGTTCACCGGCTTCGAGCCGATCAAGGGCAGCCGCGCAGCGCTGTCGTACGCAAGCAGTGTCGATGGTGCGCAAACGGGGCGGGTCTACCGGGCCTGGTAGCGGCCATCGCCCGGGAGGGGAGTGGTGTACTACAATGCGGATCTCACTCCACCCTGAGGTTCGAATGAAAAAAATACTGCTCCCTCTGGCCCTGGCTGCCGCCTGTGCTTCCGTCTACGCCGCTCCGGCCAGCGTTACCGAATTGGACAAGATGACCAAGCGTTATGCTCCGGTCGCCTTGACGGCCGATACCAGCAAGCTCTCGGCCGGCGACAAGAAAGCCATCGCCAAGCTGATCGAAGCGGCCAAGATCGTCGACGTGCTGCAACTGCGCCAGCGCTGGTCCGGCAACGAAGCGCTGTGGGCCGCGCTGCAAAAGGACACCACACCGCTGGGCAAGGCGCGCCTGAACTACTTCTGGCTCAACAAAGGTCCATGGTCCATCCTGGACGATCATCAAAGCTTCCTGCCTGCCGAACTGGCCGGCATCGCGATCCCGGCCAAGAAGCCGGAAGCCGGCAACTTCTATCCTGAAGGCGCGGGCAAGCAGGCGCTGGAAAGCTGGATGAACACGCTGCCGGCCAAGGACAAGGAACAGGCGCAATGGTTCTTCACCACCATCCGTAAAAATGCGGCGGGCCAGTTCAGCGTCGTCAAATATTCGGACGAGTACAAGCCCGAGCTGACGAAAGCCGCTGCGCTGCTGAAGCAAGCCGCCGCCGATACGGACAACGCCTCGCTGAAGAAGTTCCTTGAGCTGCGCGCCGATGCTTTCCTGAGCAATGACTACCTGGCCTCCGACTTCGCCTGGATGGACCTGGATGCGCCGGTTGATATCACCATCGGCCCTTACGAGACCTACAACGACGAGCTGTTCGGCTACAAGGCCGCGTTCGAAGCCTACGTCAACATCCGCGACCAGAAGGAAACGCAGAAGCTGGACTTCTTCGCCAAGCACATGCAGGAGCTGGAAGACAATCTGCCGCTGGACGCCAAGTACCGCAACCCGAAAGTGGGCGCGCTGGCGCCGATGGTGGTGGTCAACCAGGTGTACGGTGCGGGCGACGGCAATATGGGCGTGCAGACCGCCGCCTACAATCTGCCGAACGACGAGCGCATCATCAGCCAGCGCGGCTCCAAGCGCGTGATGCTGAAGAATGTGCAGGAGGCCAAATTCAAATCCACGCTGACGCCGATCTCCAAGCTGGTGCTGAAGCCGGTGGACCAGAAGGATGTGGATTTCGATTCCTTCTTCACGCACATTCTTGCGCATGAAATCACGCACGGCCTGGGTCCGCACATCACCAAAAACAATGGCGCCGAATCGACGCCGCGCCAGGACTTGAAGGAAGCCTATTCGACCATCGAGGAAGCCAAGGCCGACATCACCGGCCTGTACGCGCTGGCCTACATGATGGACAAGGGCCAACTGGCCGGCACGCTGGGCCAGGGCGCTGCGGCTGAACGCAAGCTGTACACGACCTTCCTGGCCTCGGCCTTCCGCACGCTGCACTTCGGCCTGACCGATTCGCACGCGCGCGGCATGGCGATCCAGATGAACTACATCCTCGACAAGGGCGGCTTCATCTCGCACGGCGACGGCACTTTCGCGGTGGACTTCAAGAAGATCAAGCAGGCGGTGATCGATCTCGACCGCGAATTCCTGACCATCGAGGCAACCGGCGACTACGCCCGCGCCAAGGACATGATGGCCAAGTACGTGGTGATCCGTCCCGATGTGCAAAAAGCGTTGGACAAGATGAAGACGGTGCCGAACGATATCCGTCCTGAGTTCAAGACTGCCAACACGCTGCTGGGCAAGTAATTCACAGCTGGGGTCAAGTCTGACATTCGGACACGGTCTCTGCCGTAGCGACCGCTACGGCAGAGACCGTGTCCGAATGTCAGACTTGACCCCAGCGAGGTTTCAAAACCTCAATGATTCAACTTTTTCTACGTAGAAATAATCTGTTGTAGAACCTGCTTCACGGCAATAAATCTTGCCCGTCGCATGCTACAGTTTGGTCATCATGATCAAGCGCGCCTTATTCCTGCTGCTCCTGTCGTCCACCGGCCTGGCTTCCGCCGCCCAGCTGACCGATATGGAAACCCGCTGGCTCACCGCCGGTTCCGCCGTGCTGGGCTACGCCAAGCAGGAGCTCAAGCTGCCTATCGATATCACCGTCCAACCTCAGGCGCGCGCCAACGATGTGCCGCTGGCGCTGGGCTTCCAGGATGGCCGCTGCAAGCTGGTGCTGTCGATGCGCGGCAATCCCAAGGCTGAAGATATCCTCGCCGGCGTGCCCGCCGACCAGCAGCCGCTGATGATCGAAGCCATGGTCGCCCATGAAATCGGCCACTGCTGGCGTTATGCCCAGGGCGTGTGGCACGTGTTGCCGGCCGGCTTCGAGGAGCGCGTCCAACCATCGCCGGAGCAGGCCGAGGCGCAAGCCCAGGCGCTGCGCGAAACCCGCCGCGAGGAGGGTTTTGCCGACCTCGTCGCGCTGGCCTGGACCCAGCAGCGCCATCCGCAGCATTACGGTGCAGTGGCCGCCTGGATGCACCAGGTGCGCCAGCCTTCTCCTGCCGCGGTCGCCGGCTCGCACAGCACGCTGGCCTGGCTGCAACTGGCGCCCACCGGCGCCGTCTTCGACCGCAGCCAGCCGCTGTTCGAACAGGCCGCCGGCCTGTGGCGCCAGGGCCTGCTGCAGGACGACTGACCCTTCAAGCCAAATCCGCTACTTGGTACGTTCCCGCACAGAGCCGAGGCGCGGTCGGGCGTTTAATGTGTCCATCAACCACCACAAAAGGGACACATCATGAACAAGCTACTCCTCTTCGTCATGGCCACCGCCGCCAGCGCAAGTTTTGCCGCCACCACTCCGAACAATGACACGGTGGCCTACAAGGCCGCGACCAAGCAGGCCGAGATCGACTACAAGAGCGCCAAGGCAGCTTGCGATGGGCAATCGGGTACTTCCAAGGATGTCTGCGTCGAGCAGGCCAAGGTCGCCCGCGCCAGCAGCGAGGCCAATGCCACCTGGCAGTACAAGAACGATAAACGTTCGGTGCAGAAAGCCCAGACCGAAGTGGCGGACGCTAACTACAACCTGGCCAAGGCCAAGTGCGCACCGCTGACCGGCGCCGACAAGGATGGTTGCCTGAGCACCGCCAAGTCGACTCACGTGGCCGCCATCAACGACGCCAAGGCCGGCAAGCAGATGGCTGACGTGGCCCAGACCGGCATCGATTGCAGCACCATGAGCGGCACCGACAAGGCATCCTGCGAAACCAAGCAGAAGAGCGCAATGGCCAAGGACACCGTGGCTGACTCCGTCATCACCACCAAGGTCAAGACCGAACTACTGGCTGAGCCTGCACTGAAATCGCTGGACGTGCATGTGGAAACCACCAACGGCACCGTCATGCTGAGCGGCTTCGTGCCGTCGCAGGCCGAGGTGGACAAGGCTGTCGATGTGGCCCGCAACGTCAAGGGCGTGAACAAGGTGCAAAGCTCGTTGCGTATCAAGTAAGTCCCCCGGCGGCCTTCGGGCCGCAGGGACCGCCGGCCCGCGGTCCCTTTCTTTTTGCTTGCATTGATTATGATCGTAATCTAAAATCGTTGCAAGCGTGCGTGTCCCGCGCACCGTCGTCGTGAGGACTCGCATGTTTTCCCTACCCTTATCCAACTGGCTGCAACGTCGCGGCCTGCATTATTCGTGGGTGATCGTCACCATCACTTTCTTGACCGGTCTCAGCTCGTCCGCAGCGTTGGGGCTGCCGGGGGCGCTGTTACAGCCGCTGTCGCAGGAGTTCGGCTGGGACGTTGAACAGATCTCGTCGGCGCTGGCGGTGCGCTTCGTGCTGTTCGGTTTGATGGGGCCGTTTGCCGCCATCCTGATGGAGCGCTTCGGTCTGCGCAACGTGGTGGTGACGGCGCTGACGCTGGTGTCCGGCGGCCTGGCGCTGGCCACGCAGATGACGCAGTTCTGGCAGTTGGTGCTGTGCTGGGGCGTGCTGCTCGGCGTCGGTTCCGGCATGACGGCGCTGGTGCTCAGCGCCGTGGTGTCGACCCGCTGGTTCGACAGCCACCGGGGCCTGGTGGTGGGCGTGCTGACGGCGGCCTCGGCCACCGGCCAGCTGATCTTCCTGCCGATCGGCGCCTGGTTGATCGAGCACTTCGGTTGGCGCATGGCGGTACTGCCGGTGTTCATCGCCTGCGCTGTGGTGGCCGTGCTGGTGTGCCTGCTGATGCGCAACCGTCCCAATGAACTGGGCCTGACGCCGTATGGCGCCGCTCCCGGCACTGCGGTGGCGCCGATCGCGCCGGCCATGCGGATCACCTTCGCCACGCCGTTCCAGGTGCTGGCCGGTGTCGCCGGCAATCGCGTGTTCTGGATACTGTTCGGTACCTTCTTCATCTGCGGCCTCAGCACCAACGGCCTGATCCAGACCCACTTCATTTCGCTGTGCGGCGATTCCGGCCTGTCGGCGGTGCCGGCAGCCTCGGTGCTGGCGATGATGGGCGCGTTCGACCTGGTCGGCACCATTGCCTCCGGCTGGCTGTCGGACCGCTACGACAACCGCAAGCTGCTGTTCATGTACTACGGCTTGCGCGGCTTGTCGCTGTTCTGGCTGCCATATTCGGAATTCACGCTGTACGGCCTGTCGCTGTTCGCCATGTTCTACGGCCTGGACTGGATCGCCACCGTGCCGCCGACGGTGCGGCTGGCCGGCGCCACCTTCGGCAAGGAGAAGGCGGGCATGGTGTTCGGCTGGGTGTTTGCCGGCCACCAGCTGGGCGCGGCCGTGGCCGCGTACGGCGCCGGCCGCGTGCGTACCTTGATGCTGACCTACAACCCGGCGCTGTTCGCCGCCGGCGCCGCCTGCCTGCTGGCCGCCGTCGTCATCCTGATGATACGCAAGCCGGCGGTGGCCGTTGCGGCCGTCGCGCCGGCCAAGGCCGCGTGAGGGGAGGGCGTCAGCCCATCGCCAGCAGCGCGATGCTGACGCCGACGCCGGCCAGCCACACCAGCGTGCGCAGCGTGTCGACATTCGCCAGGTACAGCGCGATGTAGACCAGCCGCAAGCCGATAAAGCCCAGCGCCAGCGTGTCGATGCGGCCCTGGTCGCCGTGGGCCTGCTGCGCCAGCACGACTGCGGCGATGAACAGCGGCAGTATCTCGAATCCATTCATCTGCGCGGCGTTGGCGCGCGCCTGCCAGCCCGTCAGCCCGGCCGCCCACTCGCGCGGCTGCTTGTTGTCGTAGCGTCCGGCGCCGCGCGCCAGCTTGGCTGAGGCCAGCTTCGCCAGTCCTACCGTCGCGGTCGGCAGCATGCATGCCGCCAAAACACACCAGTTTGCAATCGTCATACGGTCCCCTTATTGGTTTGGATATTCAAGGATTGATATCAGGAAATCCTTGTTGGTACTCTACTATTGATTTGAGCGCAAAAATGTTAACCAGGGTAAATAGTTGTGAATTAAGTTTCAACTGCATCAAAGCGAACTCTGCAATTACTGTCACAATCTGTAACAAATATCAATAAAGTGGGTCAAAAATAAATATTTTTACAACAAGAATGATTCATAAAAAAACAATGATATATTGACTTTTAGACCACAGCCATCTGGGATGCACTTCGGTGATGAGGGCTGTTGGTTGCTATCAGGGCGATATATATCTTTCCACAAGAAACCTAAAAAGTAAGGATAGTTTTTATGATCTTCAATACCAAACAATTGAAACTGGCCGCCGTGACCGCAGCCCTGTTGGCCGCTGGCGTAGCTCAGGCATCGAATGGCCAGGTCGCTACCATGGCCCCGCTGGAGCCGCTGACCGGCAACACTTCGGCGGTGAGCAACTGGCGCTTCACCATCGGCCAGAGCTTCAACGGCGTGGCTGGCGCGCTGGACGGCGTGGCACGTCTGAGCTTCACCAATTCGGCCGGTAGCTGGGCTTGCTCGGGTTCGCTGCTGGCCGGTGGCCAATATGTGCTGACCGCTGCTCACTGCGCCGATGACTTCAGCACGATGAAGGTGCAATTCGGCTGGCAGGGCGGTACCGCCGCTGTGACCCGCAACGTTTCGGTCGGCAATGCCTTCGTCAACAAGGCCTGGACCGGCACGCTGGACACCGGCGCCGACATCGCGATCCTGAAACTGGACACCGCCGTCACCACCATCAAGGGCTACAACCTGAGCACGACCAACGACGTCGGCAAGGATTACCTGATGGCTGGCTACGGCACCACCCAGAAAGCCACGACCAATGCGGCGACCAATTGGAACGATGGTAACTACGGCCACTACGCTTACAACACCTTCGACGTCGACAGCAACACGTTCAATAAAGCGGTAGGCGACAAAGATCCAAGCTGGGGCTACAATCCTGCGGATTACGCGGCTGGCACCACCTACATGAGCGATTTCGACAGCGGCCAAGCCAACAACAACACCCTGGGCCGCATCGCCGATATCACCGGTAATAAGTGGAACAGTGGTAAGGGGCTGGGCGCGAATGAAGGTCTGATCGCCGGCGGCGATTCGGGCGGCGGCGACTTCGTCTGGAACGGCACCGAATGGCTGCTGTCGGGCGTGCACTCGTGGGGCTGGCAAGGTACTAGCGCTTGCAGCCTGATCGGCGGCCTGACCGGTTGCGATAATGCGTCGCAGAACGGTTCCAGCTACGGCGACCTGTCCGGCTCCACCGCGACTTTCTCGCACATCGGTTGGATCAACTCGGTGACGGCCGTACCAGAACCAGAAACCTACGCGATGATGATCGCCGGTCTGGCACTGGTTGGCGTAGCCCGCCGCCGCAAGCAGAAGTAATTCTTCCGGCATAAAAAACCCCCGTCGCCTTTTGGGCCACGGGGGTTTTTTCTTGGGCGGCTCAGTCGCCTGAGCTTACTTCAGATACTTGGCCAGCCAGCCGTGCACTTCGCTGTAGAAGTAGCGGCTGTTGTCGCCCTTTAAGATCCAGTGGTTCTCGTCCGGGAACACCAGCAGCTTGGCCGGCACGTTCAGGCGATGCTGGGTCGCGTAGTTCATCAGCGCGTTGTTGGCCGGCACGCGGTAGTCGAGCTCGCCCACCGAGATCAGGATGGGCGTGGTGAAGCCCGTGCCCTTGGCATGGTTCCCCGCCTGCATCACCGGGCTCTGCTCGCGCCACACGGCCTTGTCGCCCCACACCGGGCCGCCGCTGTTGACTTCGCGGCCGTGGATGCTGTCGCTGCTGCCCCACTGCATCACCAGATCCATCTCGCCCGCGTGCGACACGAAGGCCTTGTAGCGCGTGGTGGTCGCCTGCAGCCAGTTGGCCAGGTGGCCGCCGTAGCTGGCGCCGCCGGCCGCCAGGCGGCTGCCGTCGACATAGCCGTACTTCTTGATCGCTTCATCGACCGCCTCGTTGACCTCGTCGCCCGGGCCCTTGAGCGGATCGCCCTGGATGGCGCGCGCGAATTCCTCGCCGTAGCCGGTCGAACCCTTGTAGTCGGTCAGCAGCACTACATAGCCTGGCTGCGCCAGCAGGTGGTAGTTCCAGCGGATCACGAACTGGTCGCGCCACATATTGGCCGCGCCGCCGTGGATCACCGCGAACAGCGGATATTTTTTAGCCGGATCGAAATTGGCCGGCTTGACGATCATGTTGTGGATCATGCGGCCGTCGCTGGCCTTGAACCAGAAGTGTTCCGGCGCCTGCCAGTCGATGCCGGCCGCGCGCTCGGTGTTGAACGAGGTCAGGCGCTTAGGCGCGCCATTGCCGAAGGCGTACACCTCGGGCGGGTTGATGGACGATTCCCACACGCCCACCATGGCCTTGCCGCCGGCCGCCAGCGAACCGATGCTGCCGGTCGGCAGCGACGCCTCGTCGCGCAGGTCGCCGCCCGCGTAGTTGATCGAATGCAGCTGCTCCAGGCCGGCGTGCTCGTAGCTGAACACGATGCGGCCGCTGCCGCTTGGCAGCACGAAGCGCGAGATCGAGCGGTCCAGCGTGGCCGTCAACACTTTCGGCGTCGGATTGCTCAGCGGCCAGCCGAAGCTGGCGAGGCGCGTCACGTCGTAGACCTTGCCTTCTTCCTCGGCCTCGGTCAGCGTGAACAGCGTCTTGCCGTCGGCGCTGAATTTCAGGCCGTGGTAGCTGTGCTTGTCCTGGGTCAGCTGCTGCGGCTCGCCGCCGGCCGTTGCCACGCTGAAGATCTGCGTGTAGCCGGCCGCGCGCGCCGCCTCGTCGCGGTTGGTCGAGGCCGAGAACACCACCGCCTTGCCATCCTGCGACCAGATCGCGTCCAGTGACTGGCCCTCGTCGCCCTGGCCGCCGCCGAAGCCCGGCAGCGCCGCCAGCTTGCTGCCGGCCAGCAGGTCGCGCGGCCTGGCGCCGGCGTCGGCGTCCATCACGAACAGGCGCACTTTCTTATCGTCGAGCCACTTGTCGAAGAAGCGCGGCGGGAAGGTCTCGTAGGCGCGCGCCGTGTACTTGCGGTCCTTGCGTTCCTTGGCGCTTTTCTTGACGTCGTCCTCGCTGGCGTTGCCGGGGTAGATGTCGCTGACGAACAGCAGCTGCCTGCCGTCCGGGCTGAACTTGGGCTGGCGCGCGCCCAGCGTCAGCGTGGTCAGGCGCTGCGCCTCGCCGCCGGCCGCCACGTCGATGCGGTACAGCTGGGCCGCGTCGTCGCCGTCGCGCTTGGCGACGAACACCAGCTGCTTGCCGTCCGGCGACCAGTTGGCGCCGCTCTCGCCGCCCTTGCTGAAGGTCAGGCGGCGCGCCGGCGTATCGTCGGTCAGCGACTTGATCCACAGGTCCGACCATTGCTCCTTGCTGTCGTAGGCCGGATCGGTGACGGAGAACACCGCCCACTTGCCGTCCGGGCTGGGCAGCGGGGCGCCGACCCGTTTCATCAGCCACACATCTTCGTGCGTGATCGCGTGTCTTGCGGCCGGCGCATCGGCGGCAATGGCGCCGCCGGCCAGGCCGGCCGAAATCAATATGGCAAAAATGGAAAGTCGCGGTATAGTCATGACGGGGTCGCTCGAAAGTCGGTGAAGCGACGATAGTGACCAAATCTCCCATTGCTGTCAATCAAGTTTCCACCCTATCCCATGGAGTAGCGATCGATGCAGACTATTACCAAAATCCACAAAGTAGCGGCCTTCACCGCAGGCGGACAGGGCGGCAATCCGGCCGGCGTGATGATACGCGCGGCCTTGCCGGACGAGCCTGCCATGCAGCGCATCGCCGCCGAGATGGGCTATTCGGAAACCGTGTTTGCCGCACCGGCCGGCGACGGCTGGCGCGTGCGCTACTTTTCGCCCGACGGCGAAGTGCCGTTCTGCGGCCACGCCACCATCGCGCTCGGCGCGGTGCTGGCGCAGCAGCACGGCGACGGCATCTTCCCGCTGACCACCAACCACACCCGCGTCACCGTCGAAGCCCAGTCCAGCGGCAATGAGGGCAGCGCGGCGCTGCAATCGCCGGCCACCACCAGCGCGCCGGCCCCGGCCGGGCTGGTGGCGGCGGCGCTGGCGCTGTTCGGCTATCGCGAGGGCGACCTGGACCAGCGCATCCCGCCGGCGGTCGCCCACGGCGGCGCCGACCACCTGGTGCTGGCGCTGGCCAGCCGTGCCCAGCTGAGCGCGATGCGCTACCAACTGGCGGACGGCCGCAGCCTGATGCGCGAGCACGGCCTGGCGACGATCTCGCTGGTGCACGCGGAAACACCGCAGCGCTTCCACGCGCGCAATCCCTTCGCGTCCGGCGGCGTCTATGAAGACCCGGCCACCGGCGCGGCGGCGGCGGCGCTGGGCGGCTATCTGCGCGATCTCGGCTGGCCGCATGGCGGCGCCATCGACATCGTCCAGGGCGAGGACATGGGCGCGCCTTGCCATCTGCGGGTGCAGATTTCCGATGAGCCCGGCAGTTCGATCCGCGTCTCCGGCAACGCCCGCATGCTGGGCGACTAGGTCGGCTAATCCCACTTCTTCAGCAGGCGGGCCAGCTCGCCGGTTTTCTCCATCTGTTCCAGCGCGCGCCGCACGCGTGCGACCACGGCCGGATCGACATGCCGGCCCATCGCCATGTGCAGCTGCGCGGTGGACATCACCTGCGGCAGTATCCTGATCTTGCCGGTGGCGCCCGCGCGCGCGATGAAGGCTTGCAATCCCGGCGAGCGGTGCAGGAAAAAGCGCGCCCGCCCGGCCACCAGTTTTTGCACATTCATCGCCGGACTGGTGGCGCTGGCGTTGATCTGCAGGCCGCCCTGGGCGATCAGGAAATCGGTGGTGGCGTAGCCGCGGTTGGCCAGCACCATGCCGTCCTTGCCCAGCTTGCGCACATCGTCCCAGTTGTTGATGACCACGTCGTCATCGGCGCGCACCATCAGCATGTAATGGATGGGGAAGAGCGGCGGGTCGACGAACACGTAGTTGCGTTCGCGCTCCTCGGTGCGCTGGACTGCGCACAGCGCGTCGTGCTGCTGGATCGCCACCTCGTGATAGGCGCGGATCAGCGGCATCCATTGCTGGTCGCCGATGAAGACCAGGCCGGGATCGATGCGCTCGATGGTGCGGAAGATATCCACGCACAGGCCGATGATGCGGTCCGGCCCGGCCGGGATGAACTTCGGCTCCGTGCCTTCCTGCGCCGCCACCCGCAGCGTCACCGGCTGCGCGACGGCCGCCGGCGGCAGCAGCGCGGCCAGCAGCAGGAAGGCGGCGCCTGCGGGCCTCAGTCCCATTTTTTTTGCAGCCGGTTCAGTTCGCCGGTCTTGTCCAGTTGATCCAGTGCGCGATGCAGGCGCGCCGCCACCGCCGCATCCACGTGCCGGCCCAGCGCCATATAAAGCTTGCTGTTGTACATCACGGCCGGCAGTATCCTGACCTTGCCGTTCAGCGCATTGCGGTCGAGGAAGGCTTGCAGTCCGGTGGAGCGGTGCAGGAAAAAGCGCCCGCGCCCGGACACCAGCTTGTGTAGATTCATCAGCGGATTGGTGGCCGCCGCATCGACCTGCAGCCCGCCGAGTTGCGTCAGGATGGCGGTGGTCGCGTAGTTACGGCTCGACAGCACAACCCCCTGCGCGCCGAGCCGCCGCACGTCGTCCCAATCGCCGATAATGACGGGGTCGTCGGCGCGCACGATCAAACGGTACTCAATCGGAAACAGCGGCGGTTCGAGGAACAGGTATTGCCGGTCGCGCTCGGGCGTGTGCTGGACGCCGCACAGCACATCGAGGTGGCCGGCGCTGACTTCCGCATAGCTGCGGATCTGCGACAGCCACTGCTGGTCGCCGCTGAAGCGCAAGCCGGGATCGGCCTGTTCGACGGCGCGCAGGATGTCGACGCACAGGCCGACCACCTGCTGCCTGTCGGCGATGTACTTGGGCTCCGTGCCTTCCTGCGCGGCGATGCGCAGCACGATGGCCGATGCCGGCGCGAGTGCGCACATCAGCAGGCCGGCGGCCATCGTCCCTCGCAGTACCATCCTCGGCAGCATGTCTTCCCCTGCGCGAAAAATATTGTTGTTTAAATATTCACCCCGGCCAGCATTGGAAAGTATATCGCAGTCATCGCTGTCGGCGAACTTGACAGCGACACGCCCGGCGGCGGCGCGGCGCGCGCTAATCGCCTGATTCCAAAGGGAGAGCAGAGCACGGCACGATAAATGCGTCACACCGCCGCGTGTCCGCCTGGCGCGGACTGGTGTTTCCACGCATGGGAAAGGATATCGTATGCGAACTGCTCCCTCCTTGTTGCTGGCTGCGCTGCTGCTGGCGGTCAGCGTCCCCGGCAACGCCTTCTGTCCCAAGAATGGCTTTGTCTGTTTCATCACGTCCAAGTCGGCCGGCAGCCTGACTCACCAGGACATCACCCAGCGCGGCATCGAAGCGCTCGACAAGCGCTACTTCGGCGTGCCCAAGCTGACCGCGTCGATGCAGAAGGCGCTGGACCAGATCATCGAGGCGGACGCCAAGGTCGACGAGGACCAGACCAGCTCGGCCAAGCACTTCGACGGCGAGAACGCGGCCGGCGCCCAGCTGCGGCTGGCCACGCTCAAGCAGAACGTGCTGGACGCCTTGCGCAGCGATCCGATCAACACCACCGGCGCCCGCGACAACCTCGGCAGCGCGCTGCACACCATCCAGGATTTCTACTCGCACAGCAACTGGGTCGAGCAGGGCAACAGCGGCGCCCATCCCGGCGTCGGCCGTCCCGGCTCGCTGCCCTTCGCCGGCCCCGCCACGCCGACCTGCGACGGCTTCACCGACACCGGCCTGTTCTGCGCCAATTCGTCCAACCTGGTCGGCAGCCTGCTCACCAGCGGCTATTACGGCGGTGAGGACCGCGTCAAGCCGGGCTCCTTCAAGTGCAGCCACGGCGGCCCGCTCGACAAGAGCTCGCCGTCCAGCGACATCCTTGGCTACTTCCGCGAAGGCATTAACAAGGACACGCTGTACTGCGACATCTCGCCGCACAGCGGCTTCCACAACACGGCGGCGGCGGCGGCCATCGCCGGCACGCAGCAGTTCGTTGAAGACATCAAGGCCGAGATCACGCCGGCCCAGCTGAAGGCGCTGCTGGGCGCGGGCCCCACGCTGGCTTTTGCCATCGACACCACCGGCAGCATGGGCGGCATCATCGCCGGCGTGCGCGCCTCGGCCATCAGCATCGTCGACGCCCGCCTCGGCACCGACGAGGAACCGCTGCAATATGTGCTGGCGCCGTTCAACGATCCGTTCACCGGCCCCACCATCGCCACCAACGACGCCGGCCTGTTCAAGGGCGCCATCAGCGGCCTGGGCGCGTCGGGCGGCGGCGACTGTCCCGAGCTGGCCATGACCGGCATGTACAACGGCCTGTCGCTGGCCGATCCCGGCGGCGACCTGTTCATGTACACCGACGCCACCGCCAAGGATGCCGGCCTGGCGGGCGCCGTCATCAGCCTGGCCAAGAGCAAGGACATCAAGATCTATCCGGTGCTGTTCGGCAGTTGCTCGCCGTTGACGCCGGGCTTCCTGCAGGCGGCGGCCGAGACCGGCGGCCAGGTGTTCTTCCTGTTCGGCGGCGAGGCCAGCACCGTCACGCAACTGGCCGACCTGGTGGTGCGCAACAACGTGGTGCAAGTGCTGTCGCTGGTCGACACCTATTCCACCGCCAAGAGCTACACGGTGCCGGTCGACAGCAGCATGAGCCGCCTGACGGTCTCGGTCAGCGGCACCGTGCAGGGCGTGCAGCCGGTGGTCACGCTGACGCGGCCCGACGGCGTGGTCGTCACCGCCGCCAACGCGACCCGCTTCCTGAGCCTGTCGAGCGGCGTCATCATCTCCATCGACAGCCCGCCGCGCGGCGCCTGGACCTTGTCCATCAGCGGCTCGCCCGACCAGACCTACGTCAACGTCAACGGCGTGGCGGACCTGGCCTTCAACTCGTTCAGGCTGGCCCGCTTCGGCGCGCAGCCGCCGCACCAGGGCTTGCTGACGATAGATGGCGAACCCGGCCCCGGCCAGTCGCTGTATGCGATCGCCGCGCTGACCGGCATCGACAGCGCGCCGCAATTCCAGCTGCGCCGCAAGAACTTCGAGCTGCTGTCGCCGCTGCCGCTGGAGGCGGACCAGACCGACAGCGGCCGGTTCTTCGGCGCGCTGACCGTGCCCAATGAAGCCTTCGTCGCCTACGCCACCGGCACCGACAGTTCCGGCTTGCCGTATCAGCGACTGGTGAGCGTGATGGTGCAGCCGCAAACGGTGTCGGTGGTGCCGCCGTCGCGCCAGGATCTGCGCCCCGGCGTCACCACCACGCTGACCTACCAGGTGCGCAACGAAGGCCCGGCCGGCACCTTCAGCATCAGCGCCACCGATGACCAGCACTACATCGCCAGCATCTCGCCCAATGTGCTGACCCTGGCCAGCGGCGCCAGCGCCAACGTCACGGTCACGCTGACGCCGCCGGCCAGCGCGCGCATCGGCAGCTCCGACAGCATCACCGTCACGGCGCAGAGCACCAGCGTCGTTACGGTGCACAACAGCGCCTCGCTGACGGTGTTCGTCACCGGCGCGGTGCAGGTGCCGGGCCGGCCCGACTTCATCGCCGCCATCGTCGGCCAGGAGACCGTGGCGCCCGGCGTCATCGGCGTCGATGTGCGCTTCACCAACACCGGTGTCGGCACCGCGCACGACATGGCCTTGTCCTCGCTGGCGCTGCGCACGCTGGCCGGAACCGGCACCGTCACGCTGAACACCGCCTTGTCGCCGGCGCTGCCGTTCGTCACGCCCAATGTCGATGTCGGCAGCTTCTTCACCGTGCGCCTGACCTTCAACGTGCCTGCCACGGTGCAGCGTTTCAGCGTTGCCGAAAACGGCAGCGTGACCGACCTGAACGGCGTGATCTACGCCTACTCGCAGGCGCAATCCGTCATCCCGAAATAAACCGGAGGAACCGTCATGAAACTCAGATATCTCTGCGCGCTGGCCGCGCTGTTGTTGAAGCTGTTGTGGTGGGCGCCTGTCGCCAGCGCGACGCCGTTCGTGTTCACCTTCGCGGCGGTGCCGTCCGGTGCGGTCACCGGCAATCCCGGCGACACGGTGGGCTGGGGCTACCAGCTGGTCAACACCGACACGCTGAACTGGTTCGTGCCGACGCAGCTGAACGCATCCTCGTTCAGCATCGGCTCGCCGGACGCCAGCTACTTCGACTTTCCGGTGCTGGCGCCGGGCGCCACCGTGGCCGCCGCCTTCAACGCCGCCACGCATACCGGGCTGTATGGCTTGCAGATCTTCCCGTTCGCGCTGCCGGCCATGGGCGACAACGGCAGCTTCAGCATCTCCGGCGAATGGTGGAATGGCGATCCGCTGGCGGGCGGCACGTTCCTGCAGGTGTCGGATGTGCTGCTGGCGCCGCTGTCGGTAGCGGTGGCGGCGACCGGCGTGCCGGTGCCGGGCAGCTTGTGCTTGCTGGCGCTGGGGTTGTCTTTAATGTGGCTGGTCCAGCGCCGTCGCCAGAAAGGCGCGCAGTTCGGCGGCGCTCTGGAGTGAGGGCGCGGCGGGCTGCACATCCCGGTAGTAGCCCGGGCCGGTGCGGCCCAGCAGCTTGAAGGATTTGCCCGCGTAGCTGCTGGGCCGCACTTGCAGCAAGGCCAGTTGCGTCCAGCCGCCTTCCAGCGCCTGCATATGCACGAGGAACTGGCAGGCGTACTGGCGGCCTTCGGCGTTCCAGTAGTAATCGACATCGGGGGCAATCAGCACGTCGTGGCGGCGCCGGTCTGCGGGCAGCGCCAGCCACGCCGCCAGCGCCGGGTTCGACGGCGGCAATGCGAGGTCGTCGTCCGGCGGGAACAGTGGGGAGCCGAAGGGCAGGGCCATGCGGTAGCGCCGGTGTTCCTCGCGCTGCGCGGGGATGCGCTGCACCGCTTGCAGCAACGCCTGCTGCGCTTGCGGCGCGGTCATGCGGACTGTCAGCGTGTCCTGCTGCGAGTGCGCCGCCGTGGACAGCAGCAAGGCCAGCACGGCAGGCGCGACGGCATGCATGTCAATCCCACTTGCGCATCAGCCGTTCCAGCTCGCCGTTTTTTTCAAGCTGAAACAGCGCGCGCTCCAGCCGCTCGTTGATGAATCCGGCGAGTCGCTTGCTGGTGACGAAATACAGTTTGGCGCTGTACATTACTTGCGGCAGGATGCGTACCTTGTCGGCGGTGCCGGTGCGCTCCAGCAGCCGTTGCAGGCCGGGGCCGCGATGGAAGAACAGGCGTCCGCGTCCCGCGATCAGCTTTTGCAGATTCGATTGCGGGCTGGTGGAGTTGGCATCGACTTCAATGCCGCCCATCTCGGCCAGGATAGTGCCCGCCGCGAAGCCGCGATTGATCAGCACCACGTTGTCGGGCGCCAGGCGGCGCACGTCGTCCCACTGGGTGACGACCACCGGATCGTGGGCGCGCGCCAGGAAGTGGTACTCGATGGTGTATAGCGCCGGGCCGAGAAAGTGATATTTGAGTTCGCGTTCCGCCGTGCGTTGCATGGCGCACTGCACGTCCTGCTGGCCGGTTTCCATTTCCGAGTAGGCGCGTATCAGCGGCTTCCAGCGCTGGTCGCCGACGAATTGCAGCGTCGGTTCGATCTGCTCGACGGCGCGCAGGATGTCGACGCACAAGCCGACTACACGGTCCTTGCCGTCGGCGATGAACTTGGGTTCCGTTCCCTCTTGTGCCGAGGTGCGCAACACGATGGCATGAGCGGGCAGGCTGGCAGACAACAGCAAGGCGCAGCATGCCGCGCCGAGCAGCCGTGTCCACCCGCTGTGTAGTCCTGCCATCTCATCCCTTCCGTGCCGCGCTGTGCGCTGTTTGATGACAAGCTTACACCAGTCAGCGCAGGGTGCGGGTAAATTGATGGCCTCCATACAGCGTGCCCGCTACGCATTCCATACCGTCCTGATAGGGGCCTTGCACGAAAGCGCATTTGTTCAGGACACGGACGGATGCGAGGTTGTTGTCGGTGACGTAGGCCTGCAGCTGCTGCAAGCGCCACTGCTCTTGCGCCAGTGCGATCAGGTGCTGCAACGCGCGCGTGGCCAGGCCCTGGCCCGCCGCGTCGCGGGCGATGCGGTAGCCGGCTTCGGCGCTGGCCGTGTGGCGATTGATGTCCTTCAGATTGGCGCGTCCGACGACACGGCCACCGGTGTCGAGCAGCAGGCATGGATGCCAGGTGCCGTTGGCATAGCCGTCCAGGTAGTGCTCGATGTGGCGCTGCACGCCGTGCGGCGTGTAGAAGCTTTCGTCGCGCGGCGCGATGTACTGTTCGAACCAGGCGCGGTTCTCCAGTTCGAATTGCAGCAGCGGCGCCGCGTCCTGTGTTTGCAGCGTCTTGATGATGATGTCGTTCATACCGTCTCCAGAAAATCTTTTGAACAGGCGACCAGGCCAGCGC
This sequence comes from Rugamonas aquatica, assembly GCF_009380215.1. Lineage (GTDB taxonomy): Bacteria > Pseudomonadota > Gammaproteobacteria > Burkholderiales > Burkholderiaceae_D > Rugamonas > Rugamonas aquatica_B. Next base: position 138,741 of record NZ_WHUG01000007.1, on the reverse strand, counting down.
AGGCCAGCGTGGCCAGGCCCGCCGCCGTCAGCGCCGGCACGATGCCGCAGCGGGCGGCCAGCAAGCCCCATGCGGCGCTGCCTATGGTCTGGCCGGCGGCGATCGCCAGGATGTGCACCGACAGTGTCCTGGCGCGCACCGCATCGGGAAAGGCTTGCTGCGCCGCGCCGTTGAGGGTGGTGACGATGGCCGACCATGCGACGCCGCCGATCACCACCAGCACCAGGCGCAGCGGCTGCGAGGCTGCCAGGCCTATCGTCATCAGCATGCCGCCATGGATGCCCAGGCCGCCGGCCAGCACCACGCGCTTGACTGCGTGGCGGCGCGCGAGCGGCAACACGAAGGCCGCCAGTACCGCGCCTGCGCCCAGTGCGCCCATCAGCGCGCCGTAGGTGCCGGCATCGTGATGCAGCAGCGGCAGCAATGCGGCAAAGGCGGCCGAGACGAAGAATATCGCCATCGCATGCAACAGCAGCGAACGATAGCGGGCCGACGCCCAACTGATGCGCAGCGCGCTGCCCATGCTGTGGCGGTCGGCCATGCGTGGCGCTGGCGATGTGCGCGCTTGCCGGTAGATCCACAGCAGCGCGCTGAAGGACAAGGCGTTCAACAAGTACAGCGCTCCCGCACCGGTCAGCTGAAACAGCATACCGCCCAGCGCTGGCCCGGCCAGCGCCGCCAGGTTGTAGCTCATGTTATTCAAGGTGGCCGCCGCTTCGATCTCCTGCGGCGGCACCAGCGCCGACATCGACGCCTGCCACGCCGGCATCGTGAACGCCATGCCGGCGCCCATGACAAAGGTCAGCAGCAGCAAGGCGGACACCGGCTGCCGGCCACCGAAGGCCAGCAGCGCCATCGCGACGGCGGCCAGCGCCATCACGGCGTTGCTGCGAAAGAGCAGGGTGGGGCGATGCAGCGTATCGGCCAGCGCGCCGGCGGGCAGGGCGAACAGCAGCATCGGCGCCCAGGTCGCGGTCTGCACCAGCGCCGTCAACTGCGGCGAGTGCGACAGCGTGGCGATCTGCCAGGCCGCCGCGAAGGCTTGCATGCGGCTGCCCAGGTTGGACAGCATATTGGCCAGCCACAGTTGGCGAAAGCGCGCGTGGCTCAACGGCTGGAAGATTGAAACGGCGTGTGGTTTGGGCGGCATGGCTGAAGTCTAAAAGCGCGCTGCAGCGAGGGTCAATCTTGATTCCGGCAATCGACATTACAATAGGCGTATGAACCAAGACCTGTCCGCAACCGAGGCCGCGCGCATCCTCGGTGTCAGCCTCGCCACTTTGTACTCGTATGTCAGTCGCGGCCTGTTGACGCCCGGCGTTGCGCAGGCCGGGCGACGCAAGCGCTATCCTCGCGATGAAGTGCTGCGGCTCGCCGCGCGCAAGGCCGACGGCAAACGTGGCGGCCATCAAGTGGCCGCCGCGATGAACTGGGGCACGCCAGTGCTGGAGACGCGCATCTCGCGCATCGCCGACGGCCGCTTGCACTATCGCGGCCACGATGTGCTGACGCTGGCCGCCCGCGCCACGCTGGAGCAGGTGGCGTGTTTGCTGTGGGACGATGGCGGCACCGACTACTTCGCCGCCGACGCTGCCGCCAACGCCGACGTGTTGCGCGCAACGTTCGGCGTCAACGCGTCCCCCCTGTCGCCATTGGAAGCCGCGATGTGCGCGCTGCCCGTGCATGCGCGATCGCTGCCCGCGCAGCCGGACGATGCCCACGGCCGCTTCGTCACCGGCGCCGGCCTGATGCGCCTGCTGGCCGCAACGCTGCTAAACCGCGCGCCCTCCGCCGAACCGCTGCATGTGCAAATCGCGCAATCCTGGCACGCCAACGCAGCGCAGGCCGAATGGATACGCGCCGCGCTGGTCCTGCTGGCCGACCACGAATTAAACGCATCCACCTTCACCGTGCGCTGCGTCGCCTCAACCGGCGCGAGCCTGGCCGCTGCATTGAGCGCCGGCCTGGCCGCCTTGTCCGGCGCACAGCACGGCGGCGGCAGCACACTCGCGCGCACCATGCTGGAAACTGCTCTGACGTCGGACAACCCCGAACGCAGCATCGCCGCTTACTTCGATGGCCGCGACGCCAGCCTCGCAGGCTACTCGCATCCGCTCTACCCGCAAGGCGACCCACGCGCCGCCTATCTGCTGAACGCGATGTCGCCCTGGCCGCAAGCCCGCGCCGTGCTGGCGCTGGGTGAGCAGGCCTCCGCCCACCTCGGCATGCCACCCAACGCCGACCTGGCGCTGGCCGCCATGAGCATCGTTTGCAATTGGCCTCCAGCCGCCGGAGAAATCCTGTTCGCACTGGCGCGTTCGGCCGGCTGGATCGCCCACGCGGCCGAGCAGATCGCCGACGGCGGCCTGATACGGCCCCGCGCGCGCTACATCGGCAACTATCCGGCCACATAAAAATACCCCTTCATAGGGGACTGTAGCAAGCCCGCCTCACTTGTTTCCTAAACAATACTAAACATGATGCGAACTTTGAAAGTTTGTAGAGCCGCCATGGCTTCTTCTGTATAAATCTTTCTGGTTGGAATGCAGTGCCCAACGACATGCCGTCGGCATTTGGCTCGTTTAGGAAAATTTCAAGCAACCAGCCGATGGGAACGCTGCTTCCGCCACATAAAAAATACAGCCCGTCGTCGGGCACACGACCTGGAGACCATACATGACAATCAAACCACCTCTCGCTTCACGTCAGCGCCGCTGGCAAGCCACGCCTATCGCCACGGCCCTGGGCCTCGGACTGATGGCCCTGACCAGCGCCCACGCGCAAGTCGCGCCGGCCGAGAAGCCTGCTGCCAAATCAGCCGAGAAGAATGCCGACGCCAACCAAGTGGAGTCGGTGGTTGTTACCGGCTATCGCTACGCGATCGAGAAAAGCCTGGACCAGAAGCGCAACGCCAACGCCATCGTCGATGTCGTCACCGCCGAAGACATCGGCAAGTTCCCCGATAAAAACGTGGCCGACGCACTGCAGCGCGTGCCAGGCGTAATCATCGACCGCAGCGGCGGCGAGGGCAAGAACGTCAGCGTCCGCGGCCTGTCGTCGGAACTGACCCTGACCCAATTGAACGGCAACTACATCGCCACCGCCGAGTCCAACGGCGACCCGACCCGCTCGTTCAACTACATGCTGATGCCGGCCAATATGCTGTCCAGCGCCGAGCTGTTCAAGTCGCCTGAAGCGCGCATCGACGAAGGCGGCATCGGCGGCACCGTGATCCTGCACACGCGCCGTCCGCTGGAAGTCAAATCCGGCAGCGGCTTCGTCGCCGCCGAAGGCACCTGGGCCGACACCAGCAAGAAAACCGACGGCCAGTTCTCCGGTCAATATGCATGGCATGACGAGGGCAACCGTTTCGGCGTGCTGGTCGGTTACACGCAACAGAAACGCACCACGCGCACCATGGGCGCCAGCACCGAAAACTGGCAATGGTACGGCGACAACTACAAAACCCATCCAGCGACCGATGTCAACGGCAAGCCGTCCGACATGAACAGCTACTGGTGGGGCCAGTCCGGCTTCTACGACCAGGCCGGCAAGTACTACAGCAACTTCATGATGCCAACCTCGGTCAACTTCGATGTCAAGACCGAGGACCGCGAGCGAAAGGGCGGCCAGCTGACCATGCAATTGAAGCCGGTCCGCAACCTGACCCTGACCGGTAATTACTTCCGCTTCGACCTGTCGCAGAACTCGCAGACCAACACGCTGAAGATCCCGGAATGGAATCTGGCGCGCTACGACGGCGACGGCAACTGGCCGGGCGGCCGCATGCTCGACGGCCTGACCTTCGACCCTAGCGGCACCATCGTCACCGGCGCGAAGTACAGCGCGCATCCAGGCAAGACCTACTATTGCAGCGGCGCCCAGGCGGCAGCGGGCGGCATCAAGAACACCGGCGGCTTCGGTCCCGACGACTGCACCATTCCAACGCCGCAGATCACCGGCAGCTACAACCGCGAGAAGGCGTTGTCGCAAACCGCCGACATCGAAGCCGAATGGCACGGTGAATCGCTGGACGCCACCTTCAAGGGCGGCCGTACCTGGGCCGGCGGCGGCCCTGAGCTGCAATTCGGCATGCCGATCAAGCCGCGCCTGCAAAACGCCGACGGCAGCTGGACGCTGGGTAACTACGCCAGCGCCTGGAGCACCACCGGCACGCCGACGATGACGTTCTCGCCGGAGCTGATGGCCAATCTGCAAAAAGGCATAGGCGAGATCGACCTCGGTTCGACCTCGTCCTCGTGGACCCGCAACAGCACCCAGCAGAAGTACGCCCAGGCCGACTTCACCTGGCACAACGACGGCAAGTGGCTGGACTCGCTGCAATTCGGCGGCAAGTATCGTGACGGCGGCACCAGCCGCAGCACCGGCAACAACTACTGGGTGTGCAAGGGCGCCAATCCGGCCGACTACGACAAGCGCTATCAGGCCGGCTGCGATTCCACCGCCAACAAGTTCCAGCCGCAGTTCCTGTACAGCCAATCGCTGGACAACCTGGCCGGCGGCATCAAGGCCAGCGCGTTCCCGGCGATTAACTACCCGGCCTACATCGCCTACCTGAACCAGACCTACGGCGCGATGCAGACCCGTAACGAAGACAACTTCGTCTACAACGTCAACGAGAAGATTTCGTCGACCTACCTGCAGGCCAACATCAAGACCGACCGTCTGCGCGGCAATATCGGTCTGCGCGTGGTGCGCACCAAGCAGCATGCCGACTCGACCGACCGCGTCGACAACTACAACGACTACTTCTTCAACGGTCCTAACGGCGCGCCTGCGCCTTGCCAGGCGGGCGGCTTGCCTGCGGTCGGCGCACCTGCCGGCTCCGGCTGCACCAGCGGCTTCACCCGGCTGCCGGACAGCACCGCGCGCACCTCGTCGTTCGTGGTCAGCTCGCTTGACCGCAGCTACAACGACGTGCTGCCTAGCCTGAACCTGGCCTACGATCTGCGTCAGGATCTGCTGCTGCGCGTGGCGGCATCCAAGGTGGTCTCGCGTCCAAGCTACAGCGATATCGCTGCGCCGGGCGGCTTGCAGTACTACAGCCAGGAATACGTCAACGACCGCCGTCTGATCGGTGGCGGCGACAAGCAGGGCTGGTTCGGCGAAGGCAGCAACAAGCAGCTGGAACCGTACAAAGCCACCCAGCTCGACGTGGGCCTGGAGTGGTACTTCAAGCGCGGCTCGGTGCTCGGCGTCGATCTGTTCCGCAAGAACGTCAGCAACTTCGCTGTGCCGGTGGTGCGTGACGTGACCATGGACGTGGGCGGCAAGAGCGTGACCGTGCAGAACTACTCGACTTCCGCCGGTGGCCGTAACGGCGTATCGCAAGGTGTCGAAATGTATGCGCAGCACACGCTGGCTTCCGGCCTCGGCTTCCAGGTCAACTACACGTACAACAAGACCAACCAGGCCGCCATCACCCTCGGCGACGGCACGGAGATCGGCAAGTCGCAGCTGGTCGGCAGCGCGAAGAACCAGGCGAACATCACCGTGTTCTACGAAACCGAGAAGTACCTGGCACGTGCGTCGTACAACCGTCGCGGCGAAGTGGTGGGCGGCCTGGTCAACGGCTTGAACGTCTACCAGGATCCGTACAGCCAGGTCGACGTCAACGTGGCGTACAACATCACCAAGGAGCTGAGCCTGACCGCTTCGGTGTTGAACCTGACGAAGGAAGAGAGCAGCTCGCATCTGGGCAGCGACACCAACAACCGCTTCTACTCCAATGGTTACACCGGCCGCATCGCTTACTTCGGCCTGAACTACAAGTTCTGATTTCGTCCCCCTCTCGCGCCCGCCGGCGTGAGGGGCCTTCCCTTCCGGCCGTTGCCAGTTTTGGCGACTGCCGGTTTTTTTGCTTGAAGAACGGATCGCGAGACATGACAAACAACAGGATCAAGCGCGTGGTGGTGGTCGGTGGCGGCAGCGCCGGCTGGATGGCTGCGGCGGCACTGGCTACCTATCTCGGCAAGCAGACTTCGGTGCGGCTGATCGAGTCCGAGGAAATCGGCATCGTCGGCGTGGGGGAGGCCAGCGTGCCGCATATCCGCATGTTCAACGGACAGATGCTGGGCATCGACGAAACCGAGTTCGTCAAGCGCACGCAGGGCACGATCAAGCTCGGCATCCAGTTCCAGGACTGGTCGCGCATCGGCGATAGCTACATCCACGGTTTCGGCGTGATCGGCCGCTCGCTGGGGCCGCTGCCGTTCCACCAGTTCTGGCTGAAGCTGTTCCAGTCCGGACGGGCGGCGCCGATTGGTGAGTACTCGCTGCAAACGGTGATGGCACCGCAAGGCAAGTTCGTGCCTGGCGATAGGAACTCGCCGCCGAACTCGCCATTGGCCGACATCGCCTACGCCTATCATTTCGACGCCGGCCTGTACGCGCGCTTCCTGCGCGAGCTGTCGGAGCAGCGCGGCGTGCAGCGCATCGAAGGCAAGATCGTCGGCGTGAACCAGCGCGCTGACGATGGCTACGTCGAATCGGTGACGATGGAAAACGGCCAGGTCGTTGAAGGCGAGCTGTTCATCGATTGCTCGGGCTTCCGCGGGCTGCTGATCGAGCAGGCGCTGAAGACCGGCTACGTGGACTGGTCGCACTGGCTGCCGTGCGACCGGGCGATGGCGGTGCCGAGCGAACGCATCGATCCGATCACGCCGTACACGCGCGCCACCGCGCGCGAGGCGGGGTGGCAGTGGCGCATTCCGCTGCAGCACCGCACCGGCAACGGCTATGTGTATTCGAGCAAATACATCGGCGACGACGAGGCCGCCGCGACGCTGCTGGCCAATCTTGATGGCAAGCCGCTGGCCGATCCGCGTCCGCTGCGCTTCACGCCCGGCATGCGCAAGAAGTGCTGGAACAAGAACGTGGTGGCGCTGGGTCTGGCCAGCGGCTTTCTGGAGCCGCTGGAATCGACCAGCATCTACATGGTCCAGTCGGGCATCACGCGGCTGCTGGGGCTATTCCCCGGCAGCGATTTCAATCCCTTGCTGGCCGAGCGCTTCAATCGCGAATCCGCATTCGAGTACGAGCGGGTGCGGGATTTCCTGATCCTGCACTACCACGCGACCGAGCGCAACGATACGCCGTTCTGGGACTACTGCCGCACGATGTCCGTACCGGACAGCTTGAAGGAGGCGATGGATCTGTTCCGCAGCGACGGACGCTACTTCCGCAACGGCGAGGATTTCTTCGCGCTGCCGAGTTGGGTACAGGTGATGCTGGGCCAGCGCATCATGCCGCAAAGCTACCACCCGATTGTCGACGACATGCCGGAGGATAAGCTGGTGCAATACGTCGAAGACATGCGCGCAACGCTGGCCCACGCCGTCGCGGCGATGCCCACGCACGGGCAATGGCTGGACCGTTATTGGAAGGCTTCCCCTCTGTAGGTAGCGTGTGCTATCAACCCGGTTGAGTTTCTTATACTGCTCAAGGATACTGTTGGCGCGTATGCATGACGGAGAGAATTTCTATCGCAGTCGTGCCAACGCGATACACGATAACGTAATTTGAATGGGCGACCATTTCGCGCGTGTTTGCTACCCGTCCCGGACGGTATAGATAAGGGTGATGCGGAAGCTGTGATACGGCGCGGTCAATCTCGTTGTAGAGATCGGTTGCGGCCTGTTGGTTACGTTCTGCGATGTAGGCGAGAATCGTCGCCAGATCTGCTTGCGCTTCAGTTTTCCATCGGATCGGAAGCATTGGTGTCACGCTTCGTTTCGATAATCTTCCGGAGTGCAGCCATCACGTCCTCGTGGGCGGCGGCAGGGCGTTGGTCGTCAAGCGACCTTTGAACTTTCGCCCGAAACCAGAGGTCGTAGGCTTCAGCTTCTTCAGCCGTCGCGAACTCGGATGCAGTCGGAGATGGATTTTCATTCATGATTTGCCGATTATACGGCAGACGGATTGCATGATGCCGCGCCAGCCGGGTTCATTGAGCGACATCACAGAGGGCGTTGCGTGTTGGTTTACTCCCCATCGTCTTGGACGTATCTTGCGTTTCTGTTAAGCTTGGTAAGATTTTTTCAAACTAAAGTCTTGTCTGCTAATGGAAAATCTTTGAAATATATATTCTTGGCGCTCACGATATTTGTCTCTGCCAACGTGAGCGCAGGTGCTTGGCAACCTTTGCCCGGACATACGCAATTGGCGCTTTGGCCTGGAGCGATCCCCAACCCGCAATCCGCCGCTGGACCGGAGGACGACACAACGCTGCGCGAAGATGCGCCCGTTGCGGGCAAGCCGTGGCTACAGGTATCGAACGTCACGCATCCGACGATGACCATCTACTCGCCCAAGGGAAAGAACACCGGCGCCGCCGTGGTCGTCTTTCCTGGCGGCGGTTATCGGGTGCTGGCCATTGATCTTGAGGGCACGGAAGTGTGCGACTGGCTCACCGACATCGGCGTGACGTGCGTGCTCTTGAAGTATCGCGTTCCTGGCTCGGGACCGCATTGGGATCCGGTGCGCAACAAGCGCGTTATTCCGAAAGTACACACGGCGTTGCAGGACGCGCAGCGAGCGGTGAGTCTCCTTCGCCACCATGCGGCCGATTGGAAAATCGATCCGAACAAGATCGGCGTTCTTGGCTTTTCGGCAGGCGGCCACTTGGTCGCGGCAATCAGCACGTACACCAAGCGCATCTATTCGGCGGTAGATGAGGCCGACCGCGCAAGCTGTCGTCCTGACTTCGCGGTGGCGCTCTATCCCGGGCATATGTCGGTCAACTACAAGGACGATCTTTCCAGGATCAATCCTCGCATCGTCGTCACCAGGCAGACACCTCCAACCTTCCTGGTTCATGCGCAAGACGATCCGGTGGATCCGGTCGAGTTTTCCCTGCTGTATTACGCGGCGCTGAGGAAGGCGAATGTACCGGTCGAGATGCACTTGTTCGCCGGCGGCAAGCACGCGTTCGGACTGCGTCCAACCGGGCTCCCGATTACGAAGTGGCCGCAGCTGGTCGAGACGTGGCTGACGACGATCGGCGTTGTGGCAGACCACCCGGAAGAACTTCATACGAAAGGCAGCCAATGAGGAAGGTCCTGACCATCATCGCGCTCTTGTTGTCGGTGGCCCGCGTGGCCGATGCGCAGCCAGCCGCTGGCGACGACTACGATGTGCAAGACAAGGTAGTGCTCACCACCCGCGACGGCGCCACCGTGTCGGGGATGCTGGTACGCCGAAAAGATGCGGCGCCCACACTGCCGACGGTGCTACAGTTCACCATCTACGTTCGCCCCGAGCGGGACCTGGCGAGCCTGAAAGAAATAGCCGACCGCGGCTATGTCGCGATGATGGCCTACAGCCGTGGCAAGTACCTGAGTCCGGACCCCATTGCGCCATACGAGCACGACGCCAAGGATGCCTACGATGTCATCGACTGGATCAGCCGCCAGCCCTGGAGCAATGGCGCGGTCGGCATGTTCGGCGGCAGCTACAACGGCTTTACGCAATGGGCCGCGGCCAAGACTTTGCATCCGGCCCTCAAGACTATCGTGCCCTATGTGGCGAACCGCCCGGGAATGGGTTTGCCGATGGAGAACAATGTCTTCATCAATCCCAATTACCAGTGGGCCTTCTACGTCGGCAACAACAAGACCCTCGACAGCGCTGTCAACGATGACCGCGAGCGCTTCCGCAAGATGCAGTTCGCCTGGTGGAACAGCGGCGCTGCCTATCGCACCATCGACAAGATCGACGGCACGCCCAATCCCTTGCTTCAGCGCTGGATGCAGCACCCATCCTACGACGCTTACTGGCAGGCGATGGCGCCGTACAAGGAAGAGTTTGCCCAGATCCGGATACCGGTATTGTCGGTGGACGGTTATTACAACGATTCGCAGGTATCCGGCGTGAACTATCTGCGTGAGCACCTGCGTCATGTGCCGAACGCCGAGCAGTACCTGATCATCGGTCCTTACGGCCACTTCGGGGCGCAGCGCGGCGGCGAAAAGCTTATCAATGGCATGGAAGTGCCGGACGCTGCGCTGATTGATACCAAGGCCATCACCTATCAATGGCTGGACTACATCCTGAAAAGCGGCCCCAAGCCCGGCGTGTTGAAGGACAAGATCAACTACCAGGTCATGGGCACCGAACAGTGGCGCAGCGCGCCTTCGCTGGCGGCGATGAGCAATGAAACGCTCAAGCTCTACTTGAGCAATGTGCCGCTCGCCGGCGCAAACAAGCAGCGCGCGCATCTTCTGAGCGCCGTCCAGCCGGGCAAGGCGGCCATGCTCAAGCAGGTGGTCGATTTTCAGGACCGCAAGCAGTTCAACAATGACTACTACCCGGGTTCGATCGTGACCGACGAGATCGACACGAGCAACGGCTACATCTTTATCAGCGTACCGTTCGATGACGAGGTCTTGTACAACGGCGCCTTTGGTGGCGAGATTGTTGCGCGCATCAATAAGCGCGACTTCGACCTGGGCGTGACCATGTACGAACTGACGCCGGAGGGGAAATACTTCCACCTCTCTTACATCATCAATCGCGCCAGCTATGCGAAGGACCCAAGCCGCCGCATGCTGCTCACGCCTGGCCGGCTTGAGCGCATCCCGCTGGGCACGACCAAGTTGGTCAGCAAGCGCCTGAGCAAGGGAAGCCGGCTGGTGGTCTACCTGAACGTGAACAAGAATCCGTTCTCACAACTGAATTACGGCACAGGCAAGGATGTGAGCGATGAAACGATTGCCGATGCGAAGGAGAAGCTAAAGGTGGAATGGTCCAACCGCAGCTATATCACGGTGCCGATCTTGCGATTGGCGCAGTAATTTAGTGAGGAACTGGCTCTCGAAGCGGGTCCCGGTTATACGCCTTTTCGACACGAGCTGCGATTTGATTGATGAGGGCCGTGAAAAGCGGATCCTCTGGCGGGCTATTCTTGTTGGCGTCCAGCCAAATAGTGCAGAATGGATTCATCGCGAACATTTCTTGGACGAAGATGAAACTGCTCCTGCACCCAAGCTTGCCCAGCCACCTGCCGAAACTGTTCGCGGGAGGCTTCCATGTCGAAGTTACGCATTGGGACGACGTCGGCCCGCCGCAAGCGTCGCTCGCGGAAGTCCTAGCGTTTGCTGCTGCAGACGAGTTCATCGTCATCAGCGGCGATCTGGGGCTTGCCGAAATCCTTCTCGCGAAACCGGCCGGCTGTCCGAGCGTCCTGCAGGTTCGGGGCGTTGCCGACGTCGGCGCGATTATCCCCGAAATCCTGGGGGCTATTTCGCAAGCTTCCGGTGACCTGCGGGCAGGAGCACTCGTGACGCTGGATATCAAGTCCACCGGGAACACGCTCAGGATGCTGCCATTGAACAGGCCTGACGTGGCGGGGGAGGGCGGAGCCATACCGCGATTCGCCAAGGACGCCTTCCTACCGCCTGATGCATTGAGGAACTCCGAGTGGTCGGATCGGACCCTTCAGTACGCCAACCTTTGCATCGCGATGAACCGGGTTTCGGTCATGCGTCTTCAGGATGTGAAGATCCCCGACGGGGATGGGCGCGCCATGCTTGCCCTGATGCTCTTCTCGCAGGCGACCACTAGTTTCGAGGCGTCGTGCCGCTTGGCTGCTATTGGCATGGAAGGTGAGGCACGCTTCTTGGGGCGAAGCTGCGTGGAGGCAGCGATCTACGGATTCGCGTTGGCGGCCATTCCGGAAATCGACCTAGCAGGGAAGCTCAATGCGGCTTACAGGTACCACTATGAAAGCTGGTTGACTGCACTGAAGGAAGAAATTGGCTTGCAGGAGGACGATCCGCTGGGCAGGTATATCCGGGGAGCGGTCAGCGGTACCGCTGCCAGCGCGGAAGCGTCGGTCAATCTCCGGGCCCTCGCGAAAGCGGCAGGTATCGGTGACGTGTATGCTGTCCTGTACCGCTTCCTAAGCGCTGAAGGTGGGCATCCCACTTGGGACTCGCTAAGGAAGGTCGCTGCCCACGACGACGGTAGCGGGAATCTGATCGGGATCTCGATCCGGCCTAGATTTGAGCAGGTAGCCGACACGCTCTCGATAGCTGCGACGTGCCAAATTGTCGCGCTGAAGGGGTTCCAAAAGATGTTTCCCGACAGGGACATTGATGGCGTCGTGTCGATCTTCGAGGACATGCTCCGCGATTTCGCCGTCCAGCTATTGCTGGAAAGTAGAACGTCCGAAAGGCGTCCCGCCGGAGACAGCGGGGTTTAGGGGAAGGCTCCGATTGTGTCGGAAAGTCTTGCGCATCGGCTGTTTTATTCCAGTCTCGCAGCTTCTGCCGCAACGTGTCCGGCGAGTGCCGTGACGAACGCCTTCAGGCCAGTCATCTCCGACATCTCCCCATACTGGCCGGTCGCAACCCCGGTCCGTGCGGACGTGAGCAGGGCTGCGCTGGTGTAGAGCTGCTCTTGGACCAGCTTCTGGCAAAGCAGTTCGTAGCGCTTCAGGTAGGACGCGTCTTTAAACTCCTTCAGCACGGGGAAGTGCGGCGAGCGGTCTCTCACGGCGGCTCTCGACTTCGGTTCGTCCTCGACCAGCATCAGCCATCCTACGAACGGTCGAGGCTGCTTGCCGAAAGCTTCTTCGCGGTAGGCGGTCTGGAAGTCGTGCGCGGTGCCGATCGCCTCTTCCGTCCGGTTGTTGAAGTTATTGCCGAACGATGGACCGACCTGGCTCTTGAGTTCGATGGCCGCGATGAGCTGCCCCTTGTACGTGATCAAAAGATCCCACTGCTTCGTCGGACGGTAGTAGCCCGGCAGGGTGAGCACGGCCTTGGTCTCGTGGATGTCGGCATGGGTCAAGCCATTGGCGCGAACGATGTCCAGTACCAGCGCAAGAAAGCCATCCATGTTCTTGCCAGCGGTAACGCCACCCCGCTCGCCTTGGTCGGCCTTGCCCGACTCGATTTGCTTCTGCCTTGCGGCCTCCCTGTTCCCCCAAAACGCCATGACGGCTTCGCGGGCTTTCCGTTCGTAGTCTACGAGATCGAGTGCCATATTTTGCTAGTTGCTCCCTAAAGTGTTTCGTTCTTCCTGGCTCAGTCCGTAAAGCTCGAAGACTGCCCGGTTGCAGGCATCGAGATCGCGCGTCGTTGCGGCAGCGGCGAGCGCCTGGCGCAATGCCACCGGAACGCTGTCCCAGGTGGGTATCCTGATCCGTCGCAGGTACTGCGCCTGGAACCGCAGGAAACCACCGCGCATCTTCGTCGAGTAGGTCGCGATGAACAGGCGCGTCACTTCGGAGAGCAATACTGCCTGGAGTGCCCGCAGATCCCACGTGTCGGAGGTCGCGTAGTAGAGGTTGTGGTGCGGATAGAGCTCGCCCGCTTCGAAGACGATGTGTGCCTTACCCTTGATGTCAGGTATGAGCAGTTTTGGCTTGGCGGTCAGCGACGGCGTTATCCGGTCGATAGTGCGGTACCAGTTGGCTGGGTTCTTGGTGGCGACGTGCCTTTTCTCTATGACGCCCCGGCGTTCTTCCAGGTACCGGCGAAGTCGAGGGTACACGGCCAAATCGACGAGCCCTCCGGCATCGGCAAAAGGATTGATCACACCTTCGCCGCGCCACTTCACTTCGCCCGACATGATGTCGCGAGTCGTAACCAAGGGGACCTTCCTGTCGTCTTCGACGTCAAGCGAGTCAAAGTCACCGATGAACGCGTTGTCAGCGCCCGTCGCGACGCCGATGCCCACTTTGCATCCTGCCTCCTCAAGCGGCGGGAACAGGCCTTCCAGCCGGCGGACCAATGCGGTTTGATCCGATGAGCCAAGCAGCCATGGCTCCATTCCGTCCGTGACGCGGGCTAGCTCGCGGACGGTTGTGGTGTCGCTCGGAAGCGATTTGGAGTGGATCTCGGCTGCAAGCGCGCACAGCGAGGCGCTGTCGATCTTTGGACGGTGCGCGACTCGTGTCGGACCTGCCTTTTCGCGGCTGATCACCGTGATTGCCGGATAGGCAATGACATCCGAATGGAATGCTGGCGTGTCGCTCATATCCACGAATGTCCTGAGGTGGAAATGGTCGGACACCAACTTGCGTAACGGCGCTCCGTACCGGTTCTTCGTCCAGCGGTCGGCGCAAATAAAGCCCAGCACACCGCCCTTGGAAAGTAAGGTGAGCGATTTCTCGATGAACGGGATGTAGAGGTCCGCGCGGTCGTACATCGTCTGAAACCTGGCTCGGTATTCCGCGAGCAAGGCAGTAGGGATGAGCTCTTGGCGAACGTAGGGCGGATTGCCGACTACGAAGTTGAAGTCATCGTGCAGTGGGGTGAGCAGGAAGTCGCCCTGGATAAGCCAGCGATTTGCCAGTGCCTCTGCGGCAGCGCTGTGCAAGCCCTCTTGTTGAAGCAATGCGGTCACGGCTGCGTACGTGGAGTTGAATGTCTCCCGGTGGAGTTCCACCGCCCGAATGGCATTGCCGAGACTTCCCACGTCTTGGGCGTCGCCAGAAGAACGCCAGGAATTGATGAGGCGACGGATCGCAGCAATGAGGAAGTTCCCTCCACCGAAAGAGGGCTCAAGAATGCGGAGTTGATGCAGTGGCTTGTCTTCGGTGTAGCCGACCAAATCGAGGATGAACTCCACGACTTCGATCCGAGTGAATACGGCTCCGCGAACCTCGTGCCCACCCAGCTTGGCTAGTTCTTCCTTAGCGGCGAACATCGGGCAAGCAGCGATGGCTGGCGCGATGCGATCTCCGATTGTCGGCACTAATGTCATGGCAAGCTGCTTCTCTCAGTGGTTGATTCATGGCGCGTATTGTTACACATAAAAAATATTACCCCCTGTGGGGGATATTTTTCTTATGGACGCAAAAAAGGCCTACGCGCCGTAGCGGGTAAGCCTCAATTGGTACTACTGAATTCGGTGGTAGGCCGTGCGGGATTCGAACCTGCGACCAACGGATTAAAAGTCCGCTGCTCTACCAGCTGAGCTAACGACCCCCGAAAGAGGCCGTATTATATACAGCCCGCCGTAAAGTGCAAAGGGTTTTGTGAAAACAATTTATCCCCTTCTTATTTCATCCCCAGCGCCGCCGTTACCTTCAACACCTCGTCGGCGGTGGTGACGCCTTCCTGCACTTTCATCGCGCCGGCGATGCGCAGCGGCTTCATGCCGTCGGCCACGCTCTGGCGGCGCAATGCCTGGATGTCGGTTTCCTCGCGCACCATGTCGCTGAAGCCTTCCGTCACCGTCAGCAGCTCGTAGATGCCGGTGCGGCCGCGATAGCCGGTCTGCCTGCACTCGGGGCAGCCCACCGCGCGATAGATAACGGCCGGCTTGGGCAAGTCCCACGCGCCGCCTATGCTGTGCCAGATGTCGTCGGTCAGTTCGCCGTCGTCCTTCTTGCATTCGGTGCACAGCGTGCGCACCAGGCGCTGCGCCATGATGCCGATCAGCGTCGCCTCCAGCAGGTAGTAGGGCACGCCCAGTTCCAGCAGGCGCATCACGGCCGACGGCGCGTCGTTGGTGTGCAGGGTGGACAGCACCAGGTGGCCGGTCAGCGCGGCCTGGATCGCCATCTCGGCGGTGGCCAGGTCGCGGATCTCGCCGACCATGATGATGTCCGGATCTTGCCGCATCAGCGCGCGCACGCCGTCGGCGAAGGACAGCTCGATGCCTGGCTGCACCTGCATCTGGTTGAAGGCCGGCTCCACCATCTCGATCGGGTCTTCCACCGTGCAGACGTTGACCTCCGACGTCGCTAGCGCCTTGAGCGTGGTGTACAGCGTGGTGGTCTTGCCCGAGCCGGTCGGCCCCGTCACCAGGATGATGCCGTGCGGGCGCGCGGTCAGCTCGTCCCAGCGCTGCGCGTCGTCGGCAGGGAAGCCCAGTTCCGGCAATGTCTTCACCACCACGTCGGGATCGAAGATACGCATCACCAGCTTTTCGCCGAAGGCGGTCGGCAGCGTCGACAAACGCAGTTCGATCTCCTGGCCGCCGGCGGTGCGGGTCTTGATGCGGCCGTCCTGCGGGCGGCGCTTCTCGATCACGTCCATGCGGCCCAGCAGTTTGATGCGCGCGGTCATGGCGATCATCACCACCGCCGGCACCTGGTACACCTGGTGCAGCACGCCGTCGATGCGGAAGCGGATTGCCGCCATGTCGCGCTTGGGTTCCAGGTGGATGTCGGAGGCGCGCTGTTCGAAGGCGTATTGCCACAGCCAGTCGACGATGTTGATTACATGCTGGTCGTTGGCGTCGACCTGCTTGTTGGTCTTGCCCATCTCGACCAGCTGCTCGAAGTTGTTGCGCAGCGCGAGGTCGTTGGTGTTGTTCTTGTTGGCCTTCTTGATCGACTTGGCCAGGCTGAAGAATTGCGTGATGTACTGCGCGATGTCGAGCGGGTTAGCGATCACGCGGCGTATCGTGCGGCGCGAGATCTTGGCGATCTCCGCTTCCCACTCGACCGCGTAAGGGTCGGCGGTGGCCACCACCAGCGTGTCGCCGTTCAGTTCCAGCGGCAGGATGTTGAAGCGCGCCGCGTAGCTGGCCGACATCACGTCGGCCACGCGGGTGAAGTCTATCTTCAGCGGATCGATGCGGGTGAAGGCCAGGCCGGTGCGCGCCGCCAGCCATTCGCACAGCGCGTCCAAGGTCAGCAGCTTGTGCGGCGGCAGCGCCGACAGCAGCTTGCCATGCGCCACCGCGCACAGCGGGTGCATGGGGCCGACGGCGTTCTTCAGGATGCCCTGGCTTTGCGCGTACAGATCCTTGACTTCGGCCTTGCGTATCATGCCGTCGGCCAGCAGCCAGGTGTAGATCTGCTGCAGATCGAGCGGCGCCGGTTTGGCGGGCGGGGTGACGACAGGTGCGGAGGTTGCGGACATCGTGCCACTTTCAAAAGTCGGCAGCGGATCGGCCCGCCGCCGCATTCCCTCTGATTACTTCGCTTACTTCGCTGCGATGCCTTTGACCCAGGTCTTGGCTGGCAGCTTGGTGCTGGCGGTGATCTGCGCCGCGCGCTCGGCCAGCGCGGCGAGGTCGATGGCGCGCTGGCGCTTGAAGGCGATCGCCACCACGTTACCATCATGTACCTGCGGCAGGCAAATGACTTGCTCGAAGGCGAACTTGATGGCCTTGATGTTGCGCGCGTAGCTGGGGTGGTCGCCGAACAGGTTGACCGTCATGATGCCGTCGTCCGTCAGGCAGGCGTTGCAGGACTGGTAGAACTCGGCGCTGTCGAGCACCGGGCCGCGCGCGGTGGCGTCGTACAGATCCACTTGCAGCACGTCCAGCGTGCCGGCGTTGGCTTCGTCGTTGACGTAGTCGAGCGCGTCCATTTCCACCACGTTCAGGCGGGCGTCGTTGTCCGGCAGCTTGAACATCGAGGCGCAGATCGCGATCACCGACGGATTCAGCTCGACCGCCGTGACGGCGGCTTCGGGGAAGGTGACGTAGCAGTATTTGGTCAGCGTGGCCGTGCCCAGGCCCAGCTGGGCGATGCGGGCCGGCTGTTGCTGCCACAGCATCCAGGCCATCATCTGCTGCGCGTATTCCAGCTCAGGCCAGTTGGGCTTGCGGATGCGCATCGCGCCCTGCACCCATTCCGTGCCGAAGTGCAGATAGCGCACGCCGTCCTGTTCCGACAGCGTCACCGGCGCGTATTTCGGCTTGCGCACGGGAGTGGGCTTGGAGGCCGGGCGGGAGGATTCGACTTGTTCGATGGATTTTCGTTTGATCAGCATGGGGGCGGCGGCAACAGGAGGTGAACCGGCATTATCCCGCGATGCCTTGCAGCAAAGCAAGCCTGAAAACGACACTGCCGGTCATCGGACCGGCAGTGCTGGGGAGTGAGGCTGCGGATTAACGCTGCGCAGGCTCGACGACCACGCGCAGGCGCACGCGCTCGCCCGGATCGTAGGACATCACGCTGGTGTAGTTGCGGCCGCGATAGTCGTAGGTGACTTCATAGCCGGAGGTGCGCGATTCCCAGTGGTCGACGGTGCGGCACTGCTTGACTTGCTGTTCCTGCACGCCGCCGCTGGACGGGGTGTTGGCGTTGTCGATGCGGTCGCCGGCCACGGCGCCGGCGATGGCGCCAGCAGCGGTGGCGACCGAGCGGCCGGTGCCGCCGCCGACCTGATTACCGGCCAGACCGCCGATTAGGCCGCCGATGATGGCGCCGCCGACGCCGCGCGATGGCGCAGGCTGCTGCACCTGGACGTATTCGGTGCGGCATTCCTGGCGCGGACGGTTGATTTGTTCGACCTGCGGGGTGACGCGAACCACACGGCCGAAATCTTCAAAATCGGCAGCTTGGGCAGCGAAGGGCAGGGCGCCTACGCAAAGTACGGATGCGATCAGTTTGGCTTGCAAGTTCATTTGGTACCTCGTGTCAGTTTGGATGTCTTATCAGGGATTCTGATATTGCATGGTTTGTATGGTAGTCCTGCTACCCGTTAGGAACTAGTGCTAAACAGGTATCTATGGCAACAAATTGTAACAGGGGTCACGAAAGCGCGTCGCGCGGCCAAAAGGGGGAAATGTGCCCATTTGGCCCCTAAAACCCGCTCAAAATGTTCTGTTTTTAACAAATATTGCGTGAGCCATCACATTCGTGTTGATCTGGGAGGAACAACACGTTACCCTAATATGGGTATGGGATTCGAGAAACACATGAATCAGCCACGGTAAACGCAGACCAGTTTGCCGTGTTAAGTGGACAGGTGCTCAAATTATTTACTCTTTTATTCACAAAATAGGCACTCCCGACAGTAAAGTGGACACACCGTACATTCCAGGTCAGATTGAGGGAAACATGAGTTTGTTAATGACCGTGCCGCCCAACCTCGTGCAATCGATCCGCGCCTTCCGCGTGGTCGAGCTGCAAGAAGAAGCGGCCCGCCTCGGACATCACTTCCTGTACGCGCACTGCATCGCCGGCGCGACCAAGCAGCAAGTCCTGGGCATCATTGCCGAATCGTTCCAGTTCCCCAAGGGTATAGGCAAGAATTTCGATGGTTTGCGGACGACGTTGACCGAAACCATGGCCGGCGCCGGCACGCAGCAAGGTTTCCTGGTGGTGCTGGAACAGTTGCCCAATACTCAAAAATTTGACAAGGAAGCACGGGAAACCCTGCTGGACGTGTTCCGCGACGCTGCCGACTACTGGGCCGACAAGAAAGTCCCGTTCCGGGTATTTTACTCCTTCGAGTAAGCCGGAATCCCCTCCCGCGCCAGCGTAGGAGCGGGTCTTCCACGCCCCGAGGCGCCCTGCTGCATTGCAACAAATCTTGTTCAGTTGTAGTCCCGGCTGCATGAACAAGGTACAATGTCGGCCTATGAAAAACATCGTCATCCTGATTTCCGGTCGCGGCAGCAACATGGAAGCGGTCGTCCGCGCGGCGCAAGCCGAGCGCTGGCCCGCCCGTATTGCCGCCGTCATCAGCAACCGCGCCGACGCCTCCGGGCTGGTTTTCGCTGCTGAGCATGGAATCCCGACGGCTATTGTTGCCAACAAAGACTATGCCAGCCGCGCCGAATTCGACGCCGCCCTGCAAACCGTGATCGACGGCTTCCAGCCCGATCTGGTGGTGCTGGCAGGTTTCATGCGGATTTTGACGGAGCAGTTTGTCGCGCATTACGCCGGCCGCATGCTCAACATCCATCCGTCGCTGCTGCCGCTGTTCCCCGGTCTGGCGACCCACGCGCAGGCGCTGGCCGCCGGCGTGGCCGAGCATGGGGCGACGGTGCATTTCGTGACGGCCGAACTCGATCACGGGCCGATGGTGGCGCAAGCCGCCGTGCCCGTGTTGCCCGACGATACGGTTGAAACCCTGTCCGCCCGCGTGCTGCAGCAGGAGCATGTGATGTATCCGCAGGCGATACGCTGGTTTGTCGAAGACAGGTTGACGATAGCGCAGGGCGCGGTCCACGTGGACCATACAAAGTAAAACTAACCAAGGAATTCCATGAGATTGCCACCAGCGATACTCGCCAACGCCGAAGAAGTGTTGCGCGAGATTTTGCGCTTTGCCGCGCCGGCCGACACCACCCTGTCGCGCTATTTCAAAGACCACCACCGCCTGGGCGGCCGCGAACGCGGCGCCATCGCCGAGTGCGTCTACAACGTGCTGCGCAATAAATCGTTTTATACCGATTTCTCCGAAGCGGGCGGCGGCGCCACCATGCGTCGTCTGACCTTGTTGGGCATGGCGGACGCGGTCGGCGTCGAATCGCTGGGCGGCCTGACCGAGGATGAAGTGTCCTGGGTCGAGCGCATCCTGCAAATCGACCGCAAGGTGATGCACAAGTCCAGCCGTTCGAACATGCCGAAGTGGTTGTTCGACAAGCTGGTCGAGCAGATGGGCGAAGAGGAAACGCTGGCGCTGGCCGACGGCATGAACTCGCCGGCGCCGCTGGACCTGCGCGTCAACGCCATGAAGGCGACCCGCGACGATGTCGCCGCCAAGCTGCTGGAAGCACCGATTCGCAGCACGCCGACGCCGTTCGCGCCGCTGGGCCTGCGCGTGCTGCAAAAGCCTGCGCTGCAAAACCTGCCGCTGTTCAAGGACGGCCATATCGAAGTGCAGGACGAGGGCAGCCAGATTCTGTCGGCCATCGTCGGCGCCAAGCGTGGCGAGATGGTGGTGGACTTCTGCGCCGGCGCCGGCGGCAAGACGCTGGCACTGGGCGCGACCATGCGCAACACCGGCCGTCTGTACGCTTTCGACGTGTCCGAGAAGCGCCTGGCCAAGCTGAAGCCGCGCCTGGCGCGCAGCGGCCTGTCCAATGTGCATCCGGTGCAGATCGCGCATGAGCGCGACGCCAAGATCAAGCGTCTGGCCGGCAAGATCGACCGCGTGCTGGTCGATGCGCCGTGCTCGGGCCTGGGCACCCTGCGCCGCAATCCCGACGTCAAATGGCGCCAGCAGCCTAGCGCTATCGGCGAACTGCAAGTCAAGCAGGCCGCCATTCTGGCCGGCGCCGCGCGCCTGTTGAAGGGCGGCGGTCGCCTGGTCTACGCAACGTGCAGTTTCCTGGACGACGAGAACGACTTTATCGCCAAGCAGTTCCTCGATACGCATCCTGACTTCGAGCTGGTGCCGATGAGCAAAGTGCTGGCCGAGCAGCGCATCGAGCTGGAGATGGGCGACTATCTGAAGCTGCTGCCGCACAAGCACCAGACCGACGGCTTCTTCGCCGCCGTGTTCGAGCGCAAGCCTATGGCCAAGAAAGTCATCGTCAAGGATGAGGACGAAGCGGTCGAGGAGTAATCTTCTTCGCTACGCAGCGCAAAGGCCGGGCAGGTGTGTACACTGCCCGGCCTTTTTTACGTTAATCTACGCATCTCAGTCATTCGGCACTTCCACACGATGAATCAACAACCCTTGCTCAACCTGATCGACGACCTCACCGGCGACTTGAACGACCCCAGCCTGCTGTGGCAGCTTGGCGCCATCATCGTTTCCGTGCTGCTGGGCTTTGGGCTGACGCGGTTGCTGAAGAGGCGCTTCGGCCGCCCGGACGATACGCATCGCGGCATGCTGCGCTTCGGCGTCGAAAGCTTCGGCCGCGTGATGGCGCCGCTGGCCGTGGTCGGCCTGCTGGCGCTGGCGCGCGTAGTGCTGGCCAAATACCACTTCCACGTCAACATGCTCAGGCTGGCGCTGCCGATCTTCGGTTCGCTGGCGGTGATACGTTTCACCTTCTACCTGCTGCGCCGCGTGTTTGCGCGTCACGGCGAGGTCAGCGCCACCATGCTGGCCTTCGAGAAGGTGTTCCAGTTGCTGGTGTGGCTGGCGTTCGTGCTGTACATCACCGGCGTGTGGGTCGATGTGTTCGACTACCTGGATGGCACCATCCTGCCGATTGGCAAATACAAGGTGTCGATCGCCGACATCCTGCAGGCGACCGTGTCGGTGGTGGTGTTGCTGATGCTGGCCTTGTGGGCTGGCGCCGCGCTGGAAGAGCAACTGATGAAAGTGCAGGGCATGCACTCCAACCTGCGGGTGGTGGTGGCGCGTACTGCGCGCGCCGTGCTGATCCTGGTTGCTGTGTTGATGAGCTTGTCGCTGGTGGGCATCGACCTCACCGTGTTGTCGGTGTTCGGCGGCGCGCTGGGCGTTGGCCTGGGTCTGGGTTTGCAGAAGATCGCCAGCAACTACGTGTCCGGCTTCGTGATTCTGCTGGACCGCAGCCTGACCATCGGCGACATGATTACCGTCGATAAGTACAGCGGCCGCGTCACGCAGATCAACACGCGCTACACCGTGCTGCAGGGACTGGATGGCGTCGAGTCCATCGTGCCGAACGAGATGCTGGTGTCGGGCGCGGTGCAGAATTCCTCGCTGTCGAGCAGCATGCTGTGGATCTCGACCAAGGTCTCGGTGGCTTACGATACCGATGTCGATACAGTGCTCAAGCTGCTGGAAGATGCCGCGCTGACCGTCGACCGCGTGCTGAAGGAAGACAAGCTGCCATCGGCGCAGCTGTTGAGCTTTGGCGCGGACGGGCTGGATCTGCAGGTGGGATTCTGGATCAACGATCCGCAGAACGGCCGCGGCGGCGTGACCTCGGACGTCAACCGCGCGATCTGGCGCGCGCTGAAGGAGAACAATATTTCCGTGCCATTCCCGCAGAGGGAAATGCGTATTCTCGGCCCTGTGCCCGAGCAATTTCCAACCCCGGAAAGCACGACCGTGCCGAAGAAATCATCGGTGACTACGGGAAATCCTTCCGCTAATCACGTTTAAATCAGCGTACAATAACGTCCAAAAGTAAGACTGACGGACTTCCTGCGCCTGCTAAAAACGCAATCTTGGCGGAACGACCGCACAGCGAGACACGCCCACTTTGGAGTAGTAATGATTTTTAGTTTATATGATGTACTGGATTTTTTGTCTAACGGCGTCACCCGACTCACCGCATGGCAAGTCTTCTTCTATACGCTGATCGTAACGCACATCACCATCGCCAGCGTCACCATCTACCTGCACCGTCACCAGGCGCACCGGGCGCTGGAGCTGCACGCGATCCCTAGCCATTTCTTCCGCTTCTGGCTGTGGCTGACCACCGGCCAGGTGACCAAGGAATGGGCTGCGATCCACCGCAAGCACCACGCCAAGTGCGATACCGAGGAAGATCCGCACAGCCCTGTCACCCGCGGCATCAAGAAAGTGTTCTGGGAAGGCGCCGAGCTGTATCGCGCTGAATCGAAGAATCTGGAAACCATGGAAAAGTATGGCCATGGCACGCCGACCGACTGGATCGAACGCAATCTGTACACCCGCTTCAGCTGGCAGGGCGTGGCTGCGCTGCTGGTGATTAACTTCGTGCTGTTCGGCGTGATCGGCATCAGCGTGTGGGCAGTGCAGATGATGTGGATCCCGGTGACGGCGGCCGGCATCATCAACGGCATCGGCCACTACTGGGGCTACCGCAACTACGATTGCGCCGACGCTGCCACCAACATCATCCCGTTCGGCATCCTGATCGGCGGCGAAGAACTGCACAACAACCACCACACCTTCGCCACCTCGGCCAAGCTGTCGTCGAAATGGTATGAGTTCGACATCGGCTGGGGCTACATCCGCGCGCTGGAAATGGTGGGCCTGGCCAAGGTCAAGAAACGCGCGCCTGAGCCGAAGTTCGCCAAGGGCAAAGTGGAAGCCGACTTCGATACGCTGCAATCGGTCATCGCCAACCGCTACGACGTGATGGCCAAGTACGCCAAATCGGTCAAGCACGCCTGGAAAGAAGAGCTGGAACACCTGAAAGACAAGGCCCAGCTGGAAGCACGCTTCCTGAAATCGTCGCGCAAGCTCTTGCAGCGCGAGCCGGGCAAGCTGGAAGCGCCGCAGCAGCAACAGCTGGTGGAACTGTTCCAGCACAGCAAAGCGCTGGAAACCATGCACACCATGCGTGTGGAACTGGGCGTGATCTGGGAGCGTTCGCACTTCACCCGCGACCAGCTGCTGCACAAGCTGCAAGACTGGTGCAACCGCGCGGAAGCGTCGGGCATCAAGTCGCTGCAAGACTTCTCGCTCCGCCTGCGCAGCTACGCATAAGAAAGTATTGATACAATAAAACGGCTCCGAATTCGGAGCCGTTTTTCATTTCAGGGAGCATCATGCAACTGCGAGCTTATTTGACTGCCTTGACCCTGGCGCTGCCGCTATGCGCCGCCCACGCCGGCGACTGGACCGTGCGCTTCGACGGCGCGGGGCCGCTGAAGATCGGCATGCGTTTCGACACCGTCAACAAAGTGTTGGGCGAGCATATGGAGCGCATGCCGAAAGCCTTGCGCGGCACGCCCAATTGCTTCCAGCTGGAGCCTGCGCGCCAGCCTGGGTTGCTGCTGATGTTTGTCGGCGATGTCTTGAAGCGGGTCGATGTGATGGAAGAGGGCATTCAATCCGAGCGCGGCATCGGTCTGGGCGACCCGGTGGAAAAGATCCGCCAGGTCTACGGTGAAGCGGCGACCTCCGCGCCACAAGCCTATGACGATAGCGAGCAGACCCTGACCGTCAAGGCCGGCGGCGGCCAATACGCGATCCGCTTCGACACCAGCAAAGGCAAGGTCGGCGCAATCTACGCCGGCGCCTGGAAGGAAGTGCAGTACATCGAAGGCTGTTTATAGGGATGTTGATTCCGCTCTAATAACCCGTTGACCTGATTTGCGTCATGTCGCCTCGGGGCTTAGACTGAAAAGATGGTCTGGCAAGGAGCGGTAAATGGACGAGATTGACATCAGTCATGCACAGGCAAATTTGTTTTTGCTGATCGACAAAGCTGTTCGTGGAGAACCATTTCTGATTACACGGTTCGGCACGGCATTGGTTAAGGTCGAGGCTGTTTCTAGTGCGATTGCTGAGCCGCTTCCACGCCTGGGGTTCCTGGCTGGGCAGTTCACGATTCCCGAGGACTTCAGTGCATCCGATTTTCAGATCGAGAAGCTCTTTTATGGTGGAAAGTGAAGCTTCTTCTGGATACGCATATCCTGCTCTGGGCGATAGCTTCCCCGGATAGATTGTCAGTATCCACTGCGGCGTTGTTGACTTCGGTCGAGAATGATTTGGTTTTTAGTGTTGCCAGTCTGTGGGAGGTGGCAATCAAGAGTGCCGGAAAGAGTGGGGCGGGCATGATCGATGTTCGGCTTTTGCGGGATGGCTTGTTGAAACATCGGTATCAGGAGTTGTCGATTCAGGGGGGAGCATACGCTATGTGTCGCTCAGTTGCCGCCGCTGCATCGGGATCCATTTGACCGCATATTGGTCGCCCAGGCTTTGGTTGAAGGTATGACCTTGGTAACGGCAGACAAGATAATCGCCCGCTATCCAGGTCAAATTTACCGGGCCAAAACAAAAAAGCCGCTGAGCTGATGCTGAGCGGCTTTTTTACGAGAAGCGAAGACCGGATTACTTGATCTTGGTTTCTTTGAACATAACGTGCTTGCGTGCTTTAGGATCGAACTTCATGATCTCCATTTTAGCAGGCGTGGTGCGCTTGTTCTTGGTGGTGGTGTAGAAGAAACCCGTACCTGCGGTCGATTCCAGTTTGATTTTGTCGCGGCCAGTTTTTGCCATGGTAGCTCCCTAATTAGACTTTTTCGCCACGGGCGCGCATGTCGGCCAGTACGGCATCGATGCCGACTTTGTCGATTACGCGCAGACCAGCGTTGGACAGACGCAGGGAGACCCAGCGGTTTTCAGATTCAACAAAAATACGACGGTTCTGCAGGTTAGGCAGGAAACGACGTTTGGTTTTGTTGTTTGCGTGGGAAACATTGTTGCCGACCATCGGCTTCTTCCCAGTAACTTGGCAAACACGTGCCATAACGCACTCCTTAAAAGACATTCCACAATTGGAAAAACAAGAGTATATCCAAAAAACTCAGCTTTTTCAATGACTTGTGAAAAACAATTGTGTCGTGTGCATGTGAAAATATTTAACAATTGTGAATTTGCTCGTAAACCCTTGAGCGCACAGGGGTAAACTCAGAGCTGGCCGTGCTCGGCAAACGAGTGCACCTGATGGCCGGCCACGACAAAATGGTCGAGGATGCGGATATCGACCAGCGCCATGGCCTGCACCAGCGCCCGCGTCAGCAGCAGGTCCGATTCGCTGGGGTCGGGCGTGCCGGATGGATGGTTGTGAGCCAGCATGATGCTGGCCGCGTTGCAGGCCAGCGCCGCCTTGACCACTTCCCTCGGGTAGACGCTGGTGTGCGTCAAGGTGCCGCGAAACATTTCCCGGGCGTCGATCAGGCGGTTCTTCACGTCGAGGAACAGTACATGGAAGGATTCGAAATCTTTACCACTGAAGGTGATGCGCAGATACTCCTTGACCGCGCGCGGCGAGTTCAGCGCCTGCCCGGCCTTGATTTCCTCCAGAATCGCGCGCCGCGCCAGCTCCATCACTGCCTGCAACTGCGAGAACTTGGCCGGCCCCAGTCCATGCAGCGCGGAAAACTCCCTCAGGCTGGCGCCGAACATGGCTTGCAGCGAGCCGAAATGGTGCAAGATCTGCTGCCCGAGTTGCACCGCATCCTTGCCGGGGATGCCGGTGCGCAGGAAAACCGCCAGCAATTCCGCATCCGACAGCACCGCCGCGCCCTCGCGTATCAGCCGCTCGCGCGGGCGCCGCTCCGGCGGCCATTCCTTGATTGCCATCGATATCCTCCGCAAATCAGCACAGACGACGGGCGCGAGCGGCAAGGTGGCTTACAATAGAGCCTTTGCCAGCTTACCGAATCTCACGTCATGTCTAACGCGCAACCTGCTGTCGTCACCAAATCGGCCTACTTAACACTGCATTATCGTCTTGCCTCGTTGGACGGTACTGATATCGTTACAACCTTCGGCGGAAATCCCGCCACGCTGATGCTGGGCCAGGGCCAGCTGGCTCCGGTGCTGGAAGAGCTGCTGATCGGCATCCCGGAAGGCACGCACAAGACCTTCGAGCTGGAACCGGGCGTCGGCTTCGGTCCGCGCAACCCGGAACTGGTGCGTGAAGTCACCCGCGCCACGCTGGACGAGAACTCGGTGCCGGGCGCCGACTACAAAGTGGGCGACCTGGTCGACTTCGCCGCGCCGGGCGGCGGCCGCTTCGCCGGCATCCTGCGCGAGCTGGGCGAGGAAACCTGTTTGTTCGACTTCAACCACCCGCTGGCCGGCCAGCCGCTGAAATTCGAAGTCCAACTCATCTCCGTGTTGTGAGGAACTCATGAGCGATAAAGAAATCCTGCTGGCCCAGCCGCGCGGCTTTTGCGCCGGCGTCGACCGCGCCATCGAAATCGTCGAGCGCGCGCTGACCCAGTTCGGCGCGCCTATCTATGTGCGTCACGAAATCGTCCACAACGCCTATGTGGTGGAAGACCTGCGCAACAAGGGCGCCATCTTCATCGAAGACCTGGACGATGTCCCGGCCGGCAATACCCTGGTGTTCTCGGCGCACGGCGTGTCCAAGGCGGTGCGGGCGGAAGCGGAATCGCGCGGCCTCAGCATCTTCGACGCGACGTGCCCGCTGGTCACCAAGGTACACGTAGAAGTGGCCAAGATGCGCAAGCAGGGCTGCGAAATCATCATGATCGGCCACGACGGCCATCCGGAAGTCGAAGGCACGATGGGCCAGACCGAAGAGGGCATGTACCTGGTCGAAACCGTGGCCGATGTCGACAAGCTCAACGTCACGAAACCCGAGCAGCTGGCGTATGTCTCGCAGACAACGTTGTCGGTTGACGACACTGCCGACATCATCGAGGCGCTGAAACGCAAATATCCGGCCATCATCGAGCCGAAAAAGGGCGACATCTGCTACGCCACCACCAACCGCCAGGAAGCCGTGAAATTCATGGCGCCACAGGTGGAAGTGGTGATCGTGGTTGGCAGCCCGAACAGCTCCAATTCCAACCGCCTGCGCGAAGTGGCGGAAAAGAAGGGCACGCCGGCCTATATGGTCGACAACGCCACGCAGATCGATCCGCTCTGGCTGGAAGGCAAGGTGCGCGTGGGCGTCACCGCCGGCGCGTCGGCGCCGGAAGTTTTGGTGCACGCCGTCATCGATCGCCTGAAGGAATTGGGTGCGCGCAGCGTGCGTATCCTCGATGGCGTGCAGGAAGCGGTCACTTTCCCGCTGCCCAAGGGCCTGGATGGACAGAAAGCTGCACCGGCCGAGGGCGTGGTTTAACAACTTTCGGGATGGAACGGAATTATATTTCGCATATTTCCATTATTCCGCAGTTAGTTTTTCCAAAATCTCGCTATCATTGCCTCGCTCTTAAAAAGTTGTCGTTTCGGCTTATAAATGAGGGAACGGCGGAGGGAGCGCTCGCAGGGGATGATACCGGTTCAGGCATGAAATTTGCATCATGAACGCGTAGTCAACGGCGGCACTACGGAGACCTCTCCGGGTGCCGTTTTTGTTACATGAGCCGGATGTGCAGGCATAACATAAAAGTAAAGGCGCTCTTCATGGATACTTTTATCCAACAAATTATTAACGGACTTGTGCTCGGCAGCATGTACGCACTGGTCGCGCTGGGCTACACCATGGTGTACGGCGTGCTGAACCTGATCAACTTCGCCCACGGCGATGTGCTGATGATCGGTGCGATGACCGGCCTGACCATCCTCAATCTTCTCAATCAGTATGCGCCGGACCTGCCCGGCTACGTCAAACTGGCGATCGCCATCGGCGGCGCCATTCCGGTGTGCATGCTCGTCAACATCATTATCGAGCGCGTCGCCTACCGCCGCCTGCGCAACGCGCCGCGCCTGGCGCCGCTGATCACCGCGATCGGCGTGTCGACCCTGCTCAACACCTTTGCGATGA
Source organism: Rugamonas aquatica (assembly GCF_009380215.1). GTDB lineage: Bacteria > Pseudomonadota > Gammaproteobacteria > Burkholderiales > Burkholderiaceae_D > Rugamonas > Rugamonas aquatica_B. Next base: position 109,950 of record NZ_WHUG01000007.1, on the reverse strand, counting down.
TGATCTGGGGCCGCAACCCGCTGTCCTTCCCGCAACTGTTGCCTTCCGACCCGGTCGCTATCGGCGGCGCGCTGATTTCGCCGACCCAGATCCTGTTGCTGGCGCTGGCCCTGATCTCGATGGCCGGCCTGGTGGTGCTGGTGGAGAAAACCAAGATGGGCCGCGCGATGCGCGCCACCGCCGAGAATCCCCGCGTCGCCGGGCTGATGGGCGTCGATTCCAACAAGGTCATCGTCGCCACGTTCGCGCTGGGGGCGGCGCTGGCCGCCGTGGCCGGCGTGATGTGGGGTGCCAACTATGCGTCGGTGCAGTTCACGATGGGCTTCCTGCCGGGCCTGAAAGCCTTCTGCGCCGCGGTGCTGGGCGGCATCGGCAACATCTACGGCGCCATGCTGGGCGGCATCGTGCTCGGCATCATCGAGAGCCTGGGCGCCGGCTACATCGGCGACCTGACCGGTGGCTTCCTCGGCAGCCACTACCAGGACATCTTTGCCTTTGTCGTGCTGATCATTGTGCTGACGGTGCGTCCGTCCGGCATCATGGGCGAGCGCGTCGCGGACCGTGCCTAAGCGGAGGAACTGATATGGCCATTCTGAATTTCGACACCACCCGCAACCCGCGCAAGGCCTACAGCAGCATGGCTGTGGTCCTGATCGGCTTGCTGATCTTCCCGTTCGTCGCCTCGCAGTTCGGCAACTCCTGGGTGCGCATCATCGACATGGCGCTGCTGTACATCATGCTGGCGCTGGGCTTGAACATCGTGGTCGGCTTCGCCGGCTTGCTGGACCTGGGCTACATCGCGTTCTACGCGGTAGGCGCCTACATGACCGGCCTGCTGGCCTCGCCGCAATTCGCGGCGCTGCTGGAGTCGATGATTAACGAATACCCGGTCATCGGCAACTCGCTGGTGGCGATCCTGGGACCGGACATCCAGCAGAACGGCATCCACCTGTCGGTGTGGCTGATCGTGCCGCTGGCGGCCGCGCTGGCCGGCCTGTTCGGCGCCATCCTGGGCGCGCCGACGCTGAAGCTGCGCGGCGATTATCTGGCCATCGTGACGCTGGGCTTCGGCGAGATCATCCGCATCTTCATGAACAACCTGAACGAGCCGATCAACTTCACCAACGGCCCGCAGGGCATCAACCTGATCGATCCGATCCGCGTGTTCGGCGTCAACCTGGCCGGCGAGGCGGGCTCGCGCGCGAACGTGGTGATCGGCGGTTTCTCGATGCCGTCGGTGAACGCGTATTACTTCCTGTTCCTGTTCCTGTGCGTGGCGGTGGTGTTCGTCACCTCGCGCCTGCAGCATTCGCGCCTGGGCCGCGCCTGGGTCGCCATCCGTGAAGACGAGATCGCCGCCAAGGCGATGGGCATCAATACCCGCAACGTCAAGCTGCTGGCCTTCTCGATGGGCGCCTCGTTCGGCGGCATCGCCGGCGCGATGTTCGCCTCGTTCCAGGGCTTCGTCTCGCCGGAGTCGTTCTCGCTGACCGAATCGATCGCCGTGCTGGCGATGGTGGTGTTGGGCGGCATCGGCCATATCCCGGGCGTCATCATGGGCGGCGCGCTGCTGGCGGCCTTGCCGGAAGTGCTGCGCCACGTGGTCGAGCCTCTGCAGCAGAAGCTGTTCGGCCACGTGCTGATCGAGGCCGAAGTGCTGCGCCAGCTGCTGTACGGCCTGGCGATGGTGCTGATCATGCTGAACCGCCCGGCCGGCCTATGGCCCGCGCCCAAGCATGAAGACCGTCCCGACGGCGACTCCGACACCAAAGATCAATCGTCCGGCACCGTGGCGGCCTGAGGAATAGACACATGAGCGAACAAGTAATTCTGAACATCGCCGGCGTGAACAAGCGCTTCGGCGGCTTGCAGGCGCTGACCGATGTCGGCATCAAGATTATGAAGGGCCAGATCTACGGCCTGATCGGCCCCAACGGCGCCGGCAAGACCACCTTCTTCAACGTCATCACCGGCCTGTACCAGCCGGACACCGGCACCTTCGAGCTGGCCGGCAAGCCGTACTCGCCGTCGGCGCCGCATGCGGTGGCCAAGGCCGGCATCGCCCGCACCTTCCAGAACATCCGCCTGTTCGGCGAGATGACCGCGCTGGAAAACGTCATGGTCGGCCGCCACGTGCGTTCGCACCAGGGCGTGTTCGGCGCCGTGTTCCGCCACAAGGCGGCGCGCGAGGAAGAGGCGGCTATCCGCAAGCGCGCGCAGGAGCTGCTGGACTTCGTCGGCATCGGCCAGTTCGCCAGCCGCACGTCGAAGTTCCTGTCCTACGGCGACCAGCGCCGCCTGGAAATCGCCCGCGCGCTGGCCACCGATCCGCAACTGCTGGCGCTGGACGAACCGGCGGCCGGCATGAACGCCACCGAGAAGCTGGCGCTGCGCGAGCTGCTGGTCAAGATCAAGAACGAAGGCAAGACCGTGCTGCTGATCGAGCACGACGTCAAGATGATGATGGGCTTGTGCGACCGGCTGATGGTGCTGGAATACGGCAAGCCGATCGCCGAGGGCCTGCCGGCTGAAATCCAAAGCAATCAGGCGGTGATCGACGCCTACCTGGGAGGATCGCACTAATGAGCGACAACGTTCTTAAAGTATCGGGACTGAAAGTCGCGTACGGCGGCATCAAGGCCGTCAAGGGTATCGACCTGGAAGTGAACCAGGGCGAGCTGGTGGCGCTGATCGGCGCCAACGGCGCCGGCAAGACCACCACGCTGAAAGCCATCACCGGCACGCTGCCGCCTTGCAAGGTCGAGGGCACGGTGAGCTACATGGGCGAGTCGCTGAAAGGCAGCAAGTCCTTCCACCTGGTCGAGAAAAAGCTGGCGATGGTGCCGGAAGGGCGGGGCGTGTTCACCCGCATGTCGATCCAGGAAAACCTGATGATGGGCGCCTACACGCGCGACGACAAGGCCGGCATCGAGGCCGACATCGCCAAGTGGTTCGACGTGTTCCCGCGCCTGAAGGAGCGGGCGGCGCAGATGGCGGGCACCCTGTCGGGCGGCGAGCAGCAGATGCTGGCGATGGCGCGCGCGCTGATGTCGCATCCCAAGCTGTTGCTGCTGGATGAGCCGTCGATGGGCCTGTCGCCTATCATGGTCGAGAAGATTTTCGAAGTGATCCGCAACGTCTCGAAAGAAGGCATCACGATCCTGCTGGTGGAGCAGAACGCCAAGCTGGCGCTGCAGGCCGCGCACCGCGGCTACGTGATGGATTCCGGCCACATCACGATGACCGGCAACGCCAGGGATATGCTGGACGATCCGCGCGTCAAAGCCGCCTACCTCGGCGAGTAATTGACTTCGTCACCCGAAAAACCGGAGCTTGCTCCGGTTTTTTTTCGTTTACGCCTGATTATCCGCAATGCTGCAAATCGCCCTCATGCGCTACTAGGCAATGTAGCAGGGGAACCGGGGCGAAATTAAGCACATAGGTTAATATGGAATGGAAAAGCGCACGCCTCATTATCGGCTCTCTATGGTGAAAGCCTTGATCGTTTCCGGGAGGGTTAGGGCGACTTTGTCAGCCTTGTCCGGGGCTGCCGTGCTTGGAATGGGGTTTGACGAGATGCTTCGCGTAGTCATGACGCTGCGCACGCGCGACTTTTACAAAAGCATGACTACTCAAGCAGACCATCGTGTTTGGCAGGATGTCTATCGACCCACTACCATTGCCGGCAAAATTTATCTAAAACTTACCGTTATTGATGACGTGCTGATTGTGTCGTTCAAGGAGTTGTAGAAATGAAATGTCCTGTCTGTGGCGAAGCGGAGTTGATGCATGGAATTCGCGACGTAAGCTATATGTACAAAGGCCGATCTGGGGTAATCGCAGCGGTGCAGGGCGATTACTGCCCAGTATGTGGCGAAAGTGTTTTGGATGTATCTGAATCGTCGCGGGTGAGCTTGGCAATGCTGGAATTCAACCGGAAAATAGATGAGTCCGTGGATCGCGGTCTGATGCTTGAATAAAAAAAGCCTCGGCAATGCCGAGGCTTTTTTGATGGGAACCGGCACCCTACCGTGCCGGTGATCCTCGATTACTTCTTGGCTGGAGCAGCTTTGGCGGCAGCAGCGGTGAACTGGTTCACGGCCGAGGTCAGGTTCGATTCGATCGACTCGACAGCTTGCTTGGCGGTCTTGGCGAACTGCTCGTAACCGGCGTTGGCGTTGCCGATGGCCGATTTCAGGATGGCCACTGCGTTTTCCGAACCGGCTGGAGCGTTCTTGCTCACTTCTTCCACCAGCGAGATGACTTTACGGTTGGTTTCAGCGATTTGGGTTTCAGCAGCTTTGCTGAATTCAGCGCCGGTGCTCGAAGCGATGGTCGCCAGGTGACGGCCGTAGGCGATGGTTTTTTCTGCGTTAGGCTGGGCTTGTGCCGAAGCCAGCGAGAAGAATTCTTGTGGATCTTTAGCCGACAGCAGTTGCTTGGTGGTGATCGACGACTCTTCCAGCGATGCTTTAGCAGCGGTCAGGTTCAGGTCGACGAACTTCTCCACGCCTTCGAAAGCCTTGTTGGTCAGGGCCGAGAAAATCGCGAATTGAGCTTCAAAGTTAGCTTTGGTCGCATTGGAAAATTGCTCAGGGATTGAAAACATTTATTTCTCCAGGAAAGTAGTCATTGATTAAGTACTGCTGTTTCTACAGCCGGTGCGAAACAGACTATCCACGTTTCAGACCGAACAACAAATTGTGCAACGCAACAAACCCGATTTTACGGCCTTCAAAAATTAAGTCAAGCGATTTTTTGTGCATTGCATCAAAGAACCGAGTCTAGCCTTTGGAAACAATTTCCATAGGGAAAATGTGGCCTGCAAAGGGCATGAACGGTGGCAAAACGGCCGCCGTGATAGACTTGCATCCTGTTGAGTCGGCGCCCCACAACGGCGCCGATTTCCTTTCTTGATGCAAGTTAGTTTTCGCTGTTATCCATGCCCAACACCCCAAGCACCGTCGCGGCCGCCAAACACGCTACTCTGCTGTCGCCGCTGCCCTTGTTTTTCGTGCTGTTGTGGAGCAGCGGCTTCATTGTCGCCAAGTTCGGCCTGCCATATGCGCCGCCGCTGACCTTCCTGGTGCTGCGCTTCCTGGGCGTGCTGCTGTTCCTGGTGCCGGCCGTGCTGCTGCTGAAAGCGCCGTGGCCGCAGGGCAGGATCTGGCAGATCGCCCTGGCCGGGCTGCTGGTGCAGGCCGGCTACCTGATCGGCGTCTGGTGCGCGATCAAGCTGGGCATGCCGGCCGGGTTGTCGGCGCTGATCGTCGGCATGCAACCCATCCTGACCGCCTTTGCCGCGCCGCTGATCGGCGAAAAGGTGCTGCCGCGACAGTGGCTGGGCCTGGTATTCGGCCTGGGCGGGGTGGCGCTGGTGGTGGCCGCCAAGATCCAGCTGGTGGGCCTGTCGACCGACGCCATCCTGCTGTGCGTGCTGGCCCTGCTGTCGATGACGGTCGGCACCCTGTATCAAAAACGCTATTGCCCGCATTTCGACCTGCGCACCGGCACCGTGATCCAGTTCGCCGCCTCGCTGGTCGTGGTGTTGCCGCTAGCCATCATCTTCGAGGGCTGGACGCCGGAATTTGCTGCGGTGCAGTGGACGCCGCGCTTCATCGGCGCCTTGCTGTGGTCGGTGATGGGCTTGTCGATAGGCGCCATTTTCCTGCTGTTCGCGCTGATACGCCGCAGCGACGCCACCCAGGTCACCAGCCTGCTGTACCTGACCCCGCCGACCACCGCCGTCATGGCCTGGCTGATGTTCGGCGAAGCGTTCAACGCCCTCGGCATGGCGGGGATGGCGCTGGCGGTCACGGGTGTGATATTTGTCGTCAAGAAAACCAAATAAAGCGAGTGCACATGATTTCTTCTTCCGACCAGCAAGCGGTGGATGCCGCCATCACCGGCCGCCGTTCGATCCGCGCCTTCCTGCCGCAACCCGTGGCGCGCGAGGATGTCGCGCAAATCCTGCAGGTGGCGGCGCGGGCGCCGTCCGGCACCAACACCCAGCCGTGGAAAGTCTATGTGCTCGATGGCGAGCGCAAGCAGCAGCTGTCGTCCGCCATCCTGGCCGCGCACAACGATGCGGAGCAGGCCAAGTTGCACACCGAGGAATACGCCTACTATCCGCGCGAGTGGGTCTCGCCCTTCATCGAACGCCGCCGCAAGGTGGGCTGGGATTTGTACGCGCTGCTGGGCCTGACGCGCGACAACAAGGCCGGCATGGCCGCCCAGCACGGCCGCAACTACGAGTTTTTCGGCGCCCCGGTGGGCATGATCTTCACCATCGACCGCATCATGGAGCAGGGCTCGTGGCTGGACTACGGCATGTTCCTGCAAAACATCATGGTGGCGGCGCGGGCGCGCGGCCTGGATACTTGCCCGCAGGCGGCATTTACCCAGTATCATCGAATCATCGGCCAGGTGCTGGACTTGCCGGAGCGGGAGACCGTGGTGTGCGGCATGGCGCTGGGTTACGCGGATCCGTCGAAAATCGAGAATACTTTGATCACGGACCGTATGCCGGTCGAAGAATTTGTTAAATTTGTTGATTAGAACTAGCTTGTTGAAAACCTACGGCACCATATTGCGTCGACGCAACCATCGATGCCGACTATGTTAAATTTGCTTGCGCTTAGTCAGCGTTTTGCTACACTGCAACAGGTGTTGGGCTTTTTGCCCAGGCCGTTTTTTTCGGGGATATGAATGTATAAACTCGCTCTCAGTGCGCTCATTTCGCTGATGTTTGCCGCCACCGCCGTCACCGCCACGCCTGCCCAGGCCGCCGATGGCGCCGCATCGAAAAAACACCAGGTGAAGAAGGGCAAGGCCCGCCAGCCGGTACGCGTCGTCGCAGCCGAGGCAGGGGAGCGCGTGGTCAAGCGCGTTATCAAGGTCAACGGCCGCCGCAAGGTGGTCTACCAGCGCATCATCGCCGCCGCGCCGCCGGTGCCGACGATGGGCGATCTGGCCGGCCTGAACATGACTCACGATCCGCTGGACCTGAAATCCAACGTGGCGCTGGTGCTCGACCAGGCCAACTCCGAAGTGCTGTTTGAAAAGAATTCCAACGTCGCGCTGCCGATCGCCTCGATCACCAAGATGATGACCGGCCTGGTCGTGGTCGAAGCCCGGCAGGACATGGATGAAATGCTGACCGTCACCGACGAGGACGTTGACCGAGAAAAATTCAGCAGCTCGCGCCTGAAGGTCGGCACTCAGCTGACCCGCGCCAATATGCTGCACGTCGCGCTGATGAGCTCGGAAAACCGCGCTGCCTCGGCGCTGGGCCGCAACTACCCGGGCGGCAAGCCTGCGTTTGTCGAAGCGATGAACGCCAAGGCCCGCGAACTGGGCATGGTCGACACCCATTACGTCGATTCCAGCGGTCTGTCGAAAATGAATGTGGCCAGCGCGCGCGACCTGGCCAAGCTGGCGATGGCCGCGTATCAGCAGCCCATCCTGCGCCAGTACTCGACCGACGCCAAGGCCATGATCGAAACCAACGGCCGTCCTATGCAGTTCGGCACCACCAACCACCTGGTCGCCAGCCCGGACTGGGCGATCGGCCTGCAGAAAACCGGCTTCATCAACGAAGCGGGGCGCTGCCTGATGATGCAGGCGGTGATCGAAGGCCGCTCGGTCATCATGGTGTTCCTCGATTCCAAGGGCAAGCAGTCGCGTACGGCCGATGCCGGCCGCATGCGCAAATGGCTGGAGGCGCTGAAGCCGGCCGCCCTCAGCTCGCCGTCTTACTCGACGGGAATGTAACCCAGCGTGGCGGAGATCTGGTTGGCGGTGCTCACCAGGTCTTCCAGCCACTCGTCCTGAAGACGGTCGGCCGGCGCCGAGATCGACAGCCCGGCAATCAGCTTGCCGCTGTCGTCGTGGATGCCGGCGGCCATGCAACGCACCCCCAGTTCCAGCTCCTCGTTGTCGCGCGCATAGCCGCGCGAACGCACCAGGCTGAGCTCGCGCTCCAGCTTGGTCAAATCCGTGATCGAATTCTTGTTGTGGCCGGCCAGTCCGGTACGCGTGGCGTAGGCGCGGATGGCTTTCGGCTCGTCCACCGACAGGAACAGCTTGCCGGTCGAGGTCAGGTGCAGCGGGCCGCGGCCGCCGATGGCGCGCACCACCTGCATGCCTGAGCGCTCGGAGAAGGCGCGGTCGATGTAGACGATCTCGTCGCCCTGGCGCACCGACAGGTTGATGGTCTGCTGGGTTTTTTTGTGCAGTGCACGCATGAAATCCAGCGCAGCCTCGCGCACCGACAGCCGGCTCTTGACCACATTGCCCAGTTCCAGCAGCCGCATGCCGAGCCGGTAGGTGCCCGGTTCGATGCGGTCGACAAAGCGTGTCAGCACCATATCGTTGAGGATACGGTGGGCGGTGGACGGGTGTAGCCCCGAGACCTTGGACAATTCCTTCAGGCTCACGGGGTCCGGATACTTGGCCAGCGCATCGAGTAGCGCCACCATGCGCTCGATCACCTGGATCGTTGTCTTTTGCTCGGGAACTGTTTCGATTTTCATGATGTGGTTGGTGCGGTGCAGTATGCGATAGCTACTTTATACCATAATGTGAAAAAAAGTGGAATTGATGCATAATACATACATTCTATTTTTGTGGCTTATTCATGGAACCAGTGAGCGAATTCAAAAGCAAGAGTGGCCTGAAACGGATTTATTCGGCCTGTTTGTACTCCATCGACGGCTTCAAGTCGGCCTGGAAGCACGAGCATGCTTTCCGCCAGGAAGTGAGCGTGTTCGCGGTCGGCACCATCATCGCGCTGGCGCTGCGCATCTCGGCGTTCGAGAAACTGGTGCTGATCGGCGTGCTGATGTTGATACTGATCGTGGAACTGATCAATTCCTCGATCGAAGCCGTGGTCGACCGCGTGTCGCTGGAGCGCCACCCCTTGTCGAAAAACGCCAAGGACTTTGGCAGCGCCGCCGTGCTGCTGACCTGCCTGCTGGCGGCCGGCGCCTGGGGCGTGGTGTTGTTCAACCGCTTCTACTGAGAGCATATAAGGTTTGGGTATATTGAACTGCTAAAAGCTTAGTTCTCATTTATAAAGGACAGCCGTAATCTGGAGACCTTCACTACAAGGGGAACCAAAAAATGCTGTCCAAGAAAATTATTGCTGCTGCTATTCTCGCCGTCACCGCCGTCGCTCCAGCCTTGGCGGCCGAAATCTCTTTGCTGAACGTGTCCTACGATCCGACCCGTGAGCTGTACCAGGACGTCAACGCGGCCTTCGCCAAAAGCTGGCAAGCCAAGACCGGCGACACGCTGAAAATCAAACAATCGCACGGCGGTTCCGGCAAACAGGGCCGCGCCGTGATCGACGGCCTGGAAGCGGACGTGGTCTCGCTGGCGCTGGCCTACGACATCGACGCCATCGCCGAGCACAAGCTGCTGTCGCCGGACTGGCAGAAAAAGCTGCCGCACAACAGCACGCCTTACACCTCGACCATCGTGTTCCTGGTGCGCAAGGGCAATCCTAAGGGCATCAAGGATTGGAACGACTTGGTCAAGCCTGGCATCGCCGTCATCACCCCGAATCCGAAAACCTCCGGCGGCGCCCGCTGGAACCACCTGGCCGCCTACGGCTACGCGCTGCGCCTGCCGGGCGGCAGCGAAGCCTCGGCCAAGGACTTCCTGAGCAAGCTGTACAAAAACGTGCCGGTGCTCGATTCCGGCGCGCGCGGCGCCACCACCACCTTCGTCGAGCGCGGCATCGGCGACGTGCTGATCGCCTGGGAAAACGAAGCGCTGCTGGCGATCAAGGAACTGGGCCCGACCAAGTTCGACATCGTCGCGCCGTCGGTCTCCATCCTGGCCGAGCCGCCGGTGGCCGTGGTCGACAAAGTGGCCGACAAGCGCGGCACCCGCAAGGTGGCCGAGGCTTACCTGAACTTCCTGTACACCGATGAAGCGCAGGAAATCATCGCCAAGAACTACTACCGTCCGGCAGTGGAGAAGGAAGCGAAGAAATACGCCGCCCAGTTCCCTAACGTCAAACTGTTCAAGCTGTCCGATGTGGCCGGCGACTGGACCAAGGCGCAGAAGACCCACTTCGCCGACGGCGGCCTGTTCGACCAGATCTACCAGCCCAAGTAATCATGGACGGCATCCTGGCCCGGTTCCGCGTGCTGATTGCGCCCGGTCTGCATGACAGCGGGCCGGAGCACTGGCAAAGCCGCTGGCAGCGGCTGTTCCCCTGGTTCGAGCGGGTGGGGCAGGATGCCTGGGACCAGCCGGATCTGTCGCGCTGGTCGGCGCGGGTCGACCAGGTGCGTGGCGGCGATACGCGTCCGACGCTGATCGTCGCCCACAGCTTCGGCAGCCTGGCCACCGTGCACAGCGTGGCGCGCGATCCGTCCGGCGTGGCCGGCGTGCTGCTGGTGGCGCCGGCCGATCCCGATAAATTTGGCGTGGCGGCGCAGCTGCCGCAGCAGGCGCTGCCGGTGCCGTCGATCCTGGTCGGCAGCACCAGCGACCCGTGGATGGCGGCGCCGCGCGCCGAATTGTGGGCGCGTCGCTGGAGCAGCCGCTTCATCAACGGCGGACCGCTGGGCCACATCAATGCCGAGTCCGGCCTGGGCGATTGGCCTGAAGGCTTGGAAACCTTGTATTTTTTAGCAGAAAAGGCGCAGAATAGCAGGTTGACGGCCGCTTGAAAGCCGGTCCCTTTTCTTTCCCTCTGGAGCACACCATGACGATACGACTGGGCGATAACGCCCCTGATTTTGAACAAGATTCCTCCATCGGCAAGCTGCACTTTCACGAGTGGGCAGGCAACTCCTGGGTCGTGCTGTTCTCGCACCCGGCCGATTTCACGCCAGTGTGCACGACCGAGCTGGGCCTGACCGCCAAGCTGAAACCTGAATTCGACAAGCGCAACGTCAAAGCGATCGCGCTGTCGGTTGACCCGGCCGAATCGCACCAGGCCTGGATCAGCGACATCGAAGAGACCCAGGGCACCGTGGTCGGCTTCCCTATCATCGCCGACGAAGACCGCAAGGTTTCCGCTCTGTACGACATGATCCACCCGAACGCTTCGACCACGGCCACCGTGCGCACGCTGTTCGTCATCGATCCGAACAAGAAAGTCCGCCTGAGCATCACCTACCCGATGAGCACCGGCCGCAATTTCGACGAAGTGTTGCGCGTGATCGACGCCCTGCAACTGACCGACAGCTACACTGTGGCCACCCCGGGCAACTGGAAAGACGGCGACGACGTCATCATCCCGCTGACCGTGCAAGATCCTGATGTACTGAAACAAAAGTATCCTAAGGGCTTCACCGCGGCCAAACCTTACCTCCGCGTAACACCTCAGCCGAATAAATAACGCATAAGCAAATAAGCAATCCGTTGTTTGGATATTTCCCAAGAGTAGGTACTCTGCGATCTACTCTTGGGGAATTGCATGGATTTGTCGTTTGTCGCATCTGGTTTCGCGGTCGGCCTGCTGGTCGGCATGACCGGCGTTGGCGGTGGCTCGTTGATGACGCCGCTGTTGACTTTGTTGTTTGGTGTCTCGCCCGCAGTGGCGGTCGGCACCGACCTGGCGTTCGCCTCGCTGACCAAGGGCGTCGGCACCTTCACCCACCGCATGCGCGGCACGGTGCACTGGGAAATCGTGCGCCGCCTCTGCCTGGGCGCCTTGCCTGCGGCCCTGGTGGCCAGCCTGTTCCTCAAACATTTCGGCACCCTCAATAAAGACATCGGCCAGGTGATCCGCTACATGATCGCCGGTTCCGTGCTGCTGACCGTCGTCGCCCTGCTGTTCAAGCGCAAGATGCTGGCCTGGATCACCGCCCATCCCGAGCGCCAGTTGCAGGGCAGGGCGCTGGTCATCGCCACCATCGTTTCCGGCGCCGTGCTGGGCACGCTGGTGACGATCTCCTCCATCGGCGCCGGCGCCATCGGCGCGACGCTGCTGGTGATGTTGTATCCACGCCTGACCTCGGCCGAAGTGGCCGGCACCGACATCGCCTACGCCGTGCCGCTGACGGCCATCGCCGCCGTCGGCCACTGGTGGCTGGGCTCGATCAACTGGAGCCTGCTGCTGACCTTGCTGGTCGGTTCGCTGCCCGGCATCACCATCGGCGCCTACGCCGCCCGCGCCGTGCCGGAGCGCCTGCTGCGCGGCTTGCTGGCGCTGACCCTGGTCGCGGTCGCTGCCAAGCTGGTGTCCTGATTCGTATATAGCTTCCGCATCTAACTTAATGAAAAATGCTTCGTTTGTAATATGAAGCGCAGATGAGACCATGCAGCCCTTATAGAAGAATTTGTAATAAGGGAGCAACCATGTCAGCAGTTCTCGCTGCGTCCGCCACGGCACCCGCTGCCGCCCGGAGCGCGCCATTCCGCGTCATGCCGGGTTTCCGGCTGTCGCTGGGATTCACCATTTTCTACCTGACGCTGATCGTCCTGATCCCGTTGTCGGCCGTGTTCCTGAAGACCTTCACGCTGAGCTGGGAAGGTTTCTGGAACGCCGTGACATCGGCCCGCGTGCTGGCTTCCTACAAATTGACGTTCGGCGCCTCGCTGCTGGGCGCCTTCATCAACGTCATCTTCGGCGGCATCGTCGCCTGGGTGCTGGTGCGCTACGAATTCCCCGGCAAGCGCATCATCGACGCACTGGTGGACCTGCCGTTCGCGCTGCCGACCGCCGTGGCCGGCATCACGCTGACCGCGCTGTACTCGGCCAATGGCTGGTTCGGCCGCTTCCTCGAAGGCACGCTGGGTTTCAAGGTGGCGTTCACGCCGGTGGGCGTGGTGGTCGCGCTGACCTTCATCGGCCTGCCGTTCGTGGTGCGTACCGTGCAACCGGTGCTGGAAGACGCCGAGCGCGAACTGGAAGAGGCCGCCGCCAGCCTGGGCGCCAACGCATTGCAGACCTTTACCCGCGTGGTGTTCCCGACCATCCTGCCGTCGCTGATGACCGGCTTCGCGCTGGCCTTCGCGCGCGCCACCGGCGAGTACGGCTCGGTGATTTTCATCGCCGGCAATATGCCGATGGTGTCGGAGATCACGCCGCTGTTCATCATCACCAAGCTGGAGCAGTACGACTACGCCGGCGCCACCGCCATCGCGGTGGTGATGCTGGTGGTGTCCTTCATCATGCTGCTGACCATCAACCTGTTGCAAGCCTGGGCTCGCGGAAAGTCGGGTAAATAATGAGCGCCGTCCCTACTACTGTACCGCGCCGCCGTGGCGAACTGCCGTCAGCCCCGCACACGCTGGAGCCGGGCTGGGTGCGCATCGTGCTGATCGCCGTCGCGCTGACCTTCCTGACGCTGTTCCTGTTCGTGCCGCTGGTGGCCGTGTTCGTCGAAGCCTTCCGCAAGGGCTGGGAAGCCTATGTGGCCGCCATCATCGAGGATGATGCGATCTCGGCCATCAAGCTGACGCTGATTACGGCCGTGATCGCCGTGCCGCTGAACCTGGTGTTCGGCGTGGCCGCATCGTGGTGCATCGCCAAGTTCGAGTTCCGCGGCAAGAGCATCCTGCTGACGCTGATCGACCTGCCGTTCTCGGTGTCGCCGGTGATCTCCGGCCTGATCTACGTGCTGCTGTTCGGCGCGCAGGGCTGGTTCGGCCCGTGGTTGCAGGCGCACGACATCAAGATCCTGTTCGCGGTGCCGGGCATCGTGCTGGCTACCATCTTCGTCACCTTCCCGTTTGTCGCCCGCGAGCTGATTCCGCTGATGCAGGCGCAGGGCAGCGAAGAGGAAGAGGCCGCCATCGTGCTGGGCGCGTCAGGCTGGGATACCTTCCGCCGCGTCACGCTGCCCAACATCAAGTGGGGCCTGCTGTACGGCGTGATCCTGTGTAACGCCCGCGCCATGGGCGAGTTCGGCGCGGTGTCGGTGGTGTCCGGCCACATCCGTGGCGAGACCAACACCGTGCCGCTGCAGGTCGAGATCCTCTACAACGAATACAACTTTGCCGCCGCCTTTGCCGTGGCCTCGCTGCTGGCCCTGCTGGCGCTGGTGACGCTGGCCCTGAAATCCTTTATCGCCTGGCGCCTCAACGAATCCATCGCCGACGACAAGCGTCCAACGGAGTAATGCCATGACTATCGAAGTTAAAAACATCAACAAGCGCTTCGGCGATTTCGTCGCCCTGAACAATGTGTCGCTGGATTTCCCGCAGGGCGAACTGACCGCGCTGCTGGGGCCTTCCGGCTGCGGCAAGACCACGCTGCTGCGCATCATCGCCGGCCTCGAACATCCGGACTCGGGCCAGGTGCTGCTGGACGCCAACGACGCCTCGCACCGCCATGTGCGCGAGCGCCAGGTCGGCTTCGTGTTCCAGCACTACGCGCTGTTCAAGCACATGACGGTATTTGAAAACGTCGCCTTCGGCCTGCGCGTCAAGCCGCGCGCCGAGCGGCCGTCGGAAGAGCAGATCCGCCGCAAGGTCAAGGACTTGCTGGAGCTGGTGCAGCTGGACTGGCTGGCCGACCGCTATCCGCCGCAGCTGTCGGGCGGCCAGCGTCAGCGTATCGCCCTCGCGCGGGCGTTGGCAGTTGAACCTCGTGTATTGCTGCTGGACGAACCGTTCGGCGCGCTGGACGCCAAGGTGCGCAAGGAGTTGCGCCGCTGGCTGCGCCGCCTGCACGACGAGCTGCACGTGACCTCGATCTTCGTCACCCACGACCAGGAAGAGGCGCTGGAAGTGGCCGACCAGGTGGTGCTGATGAACAAGGGTAATGTCGAGCAGATCGGCGCGCCGGACGAGGTCTACAACCATCCGGCCTCGCCGTTCGTCTACGGCTTCCTCGGCAACGTGAACATGTTCCACGGCCGCGTGCAGGACGGCATCCTGGCCAGCGGGGACGCCTCCTTCACCGTGCCGGGCCAGCCTGCCGCCGACGGCAAGGGCACGGCCTATGTGCGCCCGCACGATCTGGAGATCGACCGCTACACGCCGGGCGCGGAGGGCATCGTGGTCAAGCTGCGCCGCGCGCACGCGATCGGCCCGCTGGCCCAGCTGGACCTGGAGCGCAGCGATACCGCCGAGCTGATCGAAGCGGTGATGTCGAATGAACGTTACAGCCATCTGCAATTGAAAGAAGGCGAAACCCTGGTAGTGCGTCCCAAGCGCCTGCATGTATTTGTTGATGGTGGAGTCTCCATATGAATTTCCAACAACTGCGGTCCATCCGCGAAGCGGCCCGCCGCGGCTACAACCTCACCGAAGTGGCGAATGCGCTGTTCACCTCGCAGCCCGGCGTCAGCCGCCAGATCCGCGAGCTGGAAGACGAACTGGGCGTCGTGATTTTCGAACGCAACGGCAAGCGCCTGACCGGCATGACCGAGCCGGGCAAGGGCATCCTGAAGATCATTGACCGCCTGCTGATCGAGGCCGAGAATCTGCAGCAGGCCAGCCTGGAATACACCGGCCAGCAAAGCGGCACGCTGAGCGTGGCCGCCACCCACACGCAGGCGCGCTATGCGCTGCCCAAAGTGGTGCAAGGTTTCCGCACAGCCTATCCCGACGTGCGCATCGCCCTGCAGCAGAGCGCGCCCGAGCACATCGCCGAATGGATTTTGTCCGGCAAGACCGACATCGGCATCGCCACCGAAGGCCTGTCGCAATTCCCCGACCTGGTGTCTTTCCCTTGTTACCGCTGGAGCCATTTGATCGTGGTGCCGGACGGCCATCCGCTGCTGACGCGCTCGCCGATCCGGCTGGAAGACCTGGCCGAGTTCCCGCTGATTACCTACGACGTCGGCTTCACCGGCCGCGGCCATATCGACGCGGCGTTCGCGCAGGCCGGCGTCAAGCCCGACATCGTGCTGACGGCGATGGATTCCGACGTCATCAAGCAATACGTGTCGCTGGGTCTGGGCGTGGGCATCGTCGCGTCGATGGCCTTCGATCACGGCCGCGACAAGGGCATGCGCGCAGTCGAAGCGTCGCATCTGTTCGCGCAAAACACCACGCGGCTGGCGGTGCGGCGCGGCGCTTATCTGCGCTCCTACGCCTACCATTTCATCCAGCAATTCGCCCCCGACCTGACCCGCGCCGACATCGACGCGGCCTTGAGTGGCGGGGATTTATCCTGATCCGGCGGCCGCCGCGCACGTGTGGCGGCCACCTAACAGTTTGCGAATTTTTTCCATCAGGCATGGCTGATTGACCCTATACTAAAACGCATAACTAGTTTGCAGCAACCAAGAATTTAAGTCCGTCGGTCTTACTCTGGGGAGCACGTAAATGGGTATCGGAAACTGGAAGATAGGGGCCCGGCTTGCCGCCGGGCTGGGTGTGTCGATGGTGTTCATGGTCGGCATTTCCGTGATCGGCATAGGCAATCTTGGCAAGTTGAATAACAACACCCAGGATCTCACGGCCGACAAGATACCCAAGGTGATCCTGGCCTACGAAACCATCGGCGGCCTGAACGATGTGGCGCGCGCTATGCGCAACGCCATGCTGTCCAAGGATCCCGAAGTGGTCAAGGCCGAACTGGAGCGCGTGGAAAAGCGCAAGACCGAAAACGCCACCCGCCTCGACAAACTCGGCGTGCTGATCGCCGACGATGAAGACCCGCAAAGCAAGGTCAAGCTGCAAGCCGTGCTGGACGCGCGCGACAAATACACGGTGGTGCAGACCAGCTTTCTCAAGATGTCGGCCGACGACAGCAAGCGCGAAGAGTCGGTCAATTATCTGCTGACCACGGTGCGCAAGGAACAGACCGCCTACCTGAACGCACTGACCGAACTGGTCAAATTCCAGAATGCCTCGATCGAGGACGCCAGCGCCGTGGCCCAGCAATCCTATGCCGGTTCGCGCAATATGATGATTATGCTGACCGTGGCCGCCGTCGCGCTGGCTTCATGGGTGCTGTACTGGATCACGCGCAGCATCACGCAGCCATTGAACCGCGCCGTCGGCATGGCGCAGGCGGTGGCGGGCGGCGATCTCACTATGCGTATCGAATGCAACACCACCGATGAAACCGGCCTGCTGCTGCGCGCGCTGATCGACATGAACGACAGTCTGGCGCGCACCGTCGGCCAGGTACGGTCGGGCACGGACACGATCGCCACCGCCTCCCATCAGATCGCCAGCGGCAACCTGGATTTGTCCAGCCGCACCGAGCAGCAGGCGTCCAGCCTGGAGGAGACCGCGTCGTCGATGGAGGAACTGACGTCGACCGTGACGCAGAACGCCGAGAACGCGCGCCAGGCCACCAAGCTGGTGGTGGCGGCGTCCGAGTTCGCCACCAAGGGCGGGCAGGTGGTGGGCCAGGTCGTCACCACGATGGGCGCGATCAAGGAAAGTTCGAGCAAGATTGTCGACATCATCAGCGTGATCGACGGCATCGCCTTCCAGACCAATATCCTGGCCTTGAATGCGGCGGTGGAAGCGGCGCGCGCGGGCGAGCAGGGACGCGGCTTCGCGGTGGTGGCTTCGGAAGTGCGGACGCTGGCGCAACGTTCGGCCAGCGCCGCCAAGGAAATCAAGGAGCTGATCGCGCGTTCGGTGCAGACGGTGGATGCGGGCGCCCTGCTGGTGGACGAGGCCGGCGCGACGATGGATGGCATCGTCAAATCGGTCAAGCAGGTGGCCGACATCATGACGGAAATCAGCGCCGCCAGCAGCGAGCAAAGCACGGGGATAGAACAGGTCAATCAAGCCATCGTGTCGATCGACGATGTGACGCAGCAGAACGCGGCGTTGGTGGAGGAAGCCGCCGCCGCCGCGCAAAGCATGCGCGAGCAGGCGGACTTGCTGGCGCAGGCGGTCAGCGTGTTCAAGCTGGCGGGGCAGCCGTCGCACGCGCCGCCGCCCCGTCGCAGCCGGACCCTGCTGGCCGCCCCGGCCTAGATCACCAGCTGTATCACCAGCTGTAACCCGCCTTGGCGTAGTAGTAGCGGCCGTTGAAGCCGTTCGGCGCGAAGCCGCTGTACGGATTGATGCCGTTGTTGTTGAGGTTGCCCGCCGACGTGACCTGGTCCGGATAACGGTTGGTCACGTTGTCGATGCCCGCGCTCAGGCGCCAGTTCTTGTTCAGCTTGACGCTGCCCGAGAGATCCAGCACCCACTGCGGGTTGTACACCTGGTCCAGCGTCGCATTGTTCTGCGGTACGGTGAAGCTGCCGTAACGCGTCACCACGCCGCGTGCACCCCAGTCGCCCAGCGCCCAGTCGGTCGCCAGGCTGAACTTGTCCTTCGGCGAACCTACGGTGATGCGGTTGATGGTCTGGCGGTCGATCAGCGTCAGGCCGTTGGCGGTCAGGATGGCCGGATTGTCGTTCACGTGTTCCAGCGAATTCTTGTTGTGGTTGTAGGCCGCGGTGAAGTCGTAGCGGCCCGCATCCTTGCTGTCCCAACGGTAGGTGCTGACCACGTCGACGCCGGTGGTGCGCGTATCGATGGCGTTGGTGAAGTAGCGGCCCGCGCCGACCAGGATGCCCTGCTTGGCCAGCGCCGCCTGCAGCGCCGGCGACAGCGTCATATTGGCCGACAGCGCGATGCGGTCGTCGATGTCGATGCGGTAGGCGTCGACCGAGGTGTTCCAGTTGCGGGTAGGCGACCATTGCACGCCGAGGCTGTAGTTGCGGGCTTTCTCGGCTTTCAGCGGGGTCGCACCCAGCGCCGATGCGGCGGCGCTGCCGACGGCGAAGGTGCCTGTTTCAATCGGCGTGTTGACGCCGTTGACCACCGAGAAGTTGGTGGTGGTGATCGTGTAGAACTGCTGCGCCAGCGATGGCGCGCGGAAGCCGGACGAAGCCGTGCCGCGCAGCGAGAAGTCCGGCGAGAAGGCATAGCGCGCCGAGCCCTTGGCCGAGGTGGTGCTGCCGAAGTCGCTGTAGCGCTCGTGGCGCAGCGCGGCCGAGGTCGAGAACTTCTTGGTGACTTCCGCTTCCAGGTTGGCGTAGATCGATTCGTTGTGGCGGCTGTTGCTGCCGGCGTTGATGGGACGGAAGCCGGAGAAGCCCTGCGCGCCGGTGCCGATGTAGGACGCTTCGTCGCCGGCGCCGATCTCGTATTTCTCATGGCGCGCTTCGACGCCCAGCGCCACCGTCAGCGGACCGCTGAAGGCCGCCACCGGATACTCCCTGGCGATGTCGAAGTTGAACAGCTGCTGCGTGTTCTTCAGCTTGCCCGCGTAGAAGTGGGTCGGGCTGGCGGCGCCCAGCGTCTGGTTGACGGTGTGGTCCAGGTCCAGCTGGAATTCATTGCTGCCGTAGTTCAGGCTGGCGTCCCAACGCCAGCCGCGCGCTTCGCCGCGCAGGCCGGTCACCAGCGAGGTGTCGGTCGACTCGCTGTTCTGCAGCGGCAGGAAGCCTTCCGGGTACAGCGGCGTGCGCTGCGCCGAGCCGTTCAGCGCGGTGCGCCAGGTGGCGGCGGCCGAGGTGTTGCGCTGGCCGTAGTTGGCGAAGGCGTACCAGTCGATATCGTCGTTGATGCGGTACTGGCTGTTGACGAACACGGTGCGCGGACGGGTTTCGGGATCGCCGAAGCGCTGGTTGACCTGGCCGTAGCGCGGCTCGGCCGGATTGCGCAGGTCGGGACCGGCGCGGTTGGTCGGGTCGCGGTCGGCCGCTTCCAGCGCCACGCGCACCCAGCCCTGGTCGCCCAGGTTGAAGCCGGTGGAGCCGCGCACGGTGATGGCCTTGCCGTCGCGCTTCTGATATTCGCCGAAGCCCACTTCGGCCTCGCCGCCGGACGCGCCTTTTTTCAGGATGATGTTGATGACGCCGGCAATCGCGTCGGAGCCGTACTGGGCCGCCGCGCCGTCGCGCAGCACTTCGATGTGGTCGATGGCCGCCAGCGGGATCGCGTTCAGGTCCACCGGCGCCGAGCCGCGGCCCTGCGTGCCGTTGACGTTGACCACCGCCGAGGTGTGGCGGCGCTTGCCGTTGACCAGTACCAGCGTCTGGTCAGGCGACAGGCCGCGCAGCTGCGCCGGGCGCACCGCGTCGCTGGCGTCGGCGCCGGACGGACGCGGGAAGTTCATCGACGGCAGCAGGCGTCCCAGCACGGTCGCCAGTTCGGACGAGCCGCTCGCCTGCAATTCCTTTGCGCCGATGACATCGACCGGCGATTCGGAATCGATGGTGCGGCGGTTCTTGGCGTAAGTCCCGGTGACGACCACGGATTGCAGTTCGCCGTCGGCGACGGCTTGCTGGGCGAAGGCGGGAATGACGACGGTGGCGATCAGGCTGCTGAGCAGGAGGGGGCGGGCGATGCGGGGAACTGTGCGGCGAGTGCTCATTAGACGGTCTTTCTACGTTGGTGATGAGGAAAGCTTACCAGTCCGCAAGCTTGCTGCCCACGAATGGTTACGTCTAATGATATTCAAGATTTGGATAACGTGCAGGAGACTGTTGTTTTCCCAGCTGGGGTCAAGTCTGACATTTGGACACGAGCTCTGCTGTAATGCGGTGTTACAGCAGAGCTCGTGTCCAAATGTCAGACTTGACCCCAAGGGATTACTGGCCCGGATTGGGAATGCGAGCGTGGATCGCGTCCACCTGCGCCAGCACTTCGGGCGGCAGTTGCAGTTCGAAGGCGTCGATGTTTTCCTTCAGCTGCGCCAGCGTGGTGGCGCCGATGATGGTCGAGGCCACGAACCAGCGCGAGTAGCACCACGCCAGCGCCAGTTGCGTCGGCGTGATGCCGTGCTCGCGCGCCAGCCTGGCGTATTGCGCCACCGCTTCCAGCACCTGCGGGCGCAGGTAGCGCGGGCTCCACGTCGGCGGGAACAGCGTCAGCCTGCCGCGGGCCTTCGGGTCGTCGTGGTACTTGGCGGTCAGCTGGCCGAAAGCCAGCGGGCTGTACGCCAGCAGGCTG
The DNA here is from genome assembly GCF_009380215.1 of Rugamonas aquatica. Classification (GTDB taxonomy): domain Bacteria; phylum Pseudomonadota; class Gammaproteobacteria; order Burkholderiales; family Burkholderiaceae_D; genus Rugamonas; species Rugamonas aquatica_B. The sequence continues at coordinate 89,118 of NZ_WHUG01000007.1, read as the reverse complement.
ACGTTTTCGCGGAAGCAGGTCTCGTCCAGCAGGCTGGTTTCGTAGTGGCGCGCGGTCAGGTTATACAGGTTCTGGATGGTGGCGATGCGCGGCAGGCCCTGCATCTCGGATTGCTTGATGAACTCGTTCACGCCCCAGCACGATTCGTTGGACACGCCGATCGCGCCGATCTTGCCTTCCTTGATCAACCCGCCCAGCGCGGCCAGCGTTTCCTCGATCGCCACGCTGGCGCGCTCCAGCTTGGGATTGAAGGCGCTGGCGCCGAAGATCGGCACGTTGCGGCTGGGCCAGTGCAATTGGTATAAATCGATATGGTCGGTTTGCAGCCGCTGCAGGCTGGTGTCGACCGCCGCGCGCAGATTGGCGGCATCGAAGTTCTGCTTGCCGCCGCGTACCCAGCTGATGTTGGCGTTGGGACCGGCGGCCTTGGTGGCCAGCACCACCTTGCTGCGCGCGCCCGTCTTCTTCAGCCAGCTGCCGATGTAGCGTTCGGTCGCGCCCTGCGTTTCCGCGCGCGGCATGACCGGGTACATTTCCGCCGTGTCGATGAAGTTGATGCCGCGCTCCAGCGCGTAGTCCAGCTGGCTGTGGGCGTCGGCTTCGGTGTTCTGCTCGCCGAAGGTCATCGTGCCCAGGCAGATCTTGCTGACGCTCAGGTCGCTCGTGCCGAGTTGAGTCTGCTGCATGCCTGCTCCTTTTACTTGCCGCGCACGGCGTCCGCGCAATCGCGCACCAGCGCCGGGCCTGCGTAGATCAGGCCGCTGTACAGCTGCACCAGTTGCGCGCCGCAATCCATTTTGACCCTGGCGTCCGCGCCGCGCATGATGCCGCCCACGCCGATGATGGGCAATGCATCGCCCAGCTCGGCCTTGAGCAGGCGGATCACGGTGTTGGAGAACTCGAACACCGGCGCGCCCGACAGGCCGCCCGCTTCGGCGCCGTGCAGCATGCCGGTGACGGCGTCGCGGCTCAGCGTGGTGTTGGTGGCGATGACGCCGTCGATCTTGTGGCGCAGCAGCGCGTCGGCGATGTTCTTGACCTGGTCGCCATCCATGTCCGGCGCGATCTTCAGGGCCAGCGGCACGTAGCGCTTGTGCTGGTCGGCCAGGCGCAGCTGGGCTTCCTTCAAGGTGCCCAGCAGGCCGTCCAGTTCCGAGCCGCCTTGCAGCTGGCGCAGGTTCTTGGTGTTCGGCGAAGAGATGTTGACCGTCACATAGCTGGCGTAAGGGTAGACTTTTTCCAGGCAGTGCAGGTAGTCGTCGGTGGCGCGTTCGATCGGCGTGTCGGCGTTCTTGCCGATGTTCAGGCCCAGCACGCCGGCCTTGTCCTGGTAGAAGCGCGACGACTGCACATTGGCGACGAAGGCGTCGACGCCGCCGTTGTTGAAGCCCATGCGGTTGATGATGGCGTTCGCTTCCGGCAGGCGGAACATGCGCGGCTTGGGATTGCCCGCTTGCGCGCGTGGCGTCACGGTGCCCACTTCGATCGAACCGAAGCCCAGGTCGGCCAGCGCGTCGATGTAGGCGCCGTCCTTGTCCAGGCCGGCGGCCAGGCCGACCGGGTTTTTAAACGTAATGCCCATCACGGTGCGTGGATCGGCCTTGGGCTGCTTGACCAGCTTGGTCAGGCCGAGCGCGGCGGCGCGCTTGAGTGCGGGAAGGGTGAAGTGGTGCGCGGCTTCGGCGTCCATTGAAAACAACATCGGACGGGCCAGCGAGTACAGGAATTTTTCGGACATGGGGAGCTCAGGTTGACGTTCCCCGTATTTTATCAGGCGTCCAGCACGCTCCACACGCCCTTGATGCGCGCCTCCAGCGGTTTGAAGTTGGTTTTGTAGGACATTTTCGGACTTTCCTTGATCCAGTAGCCCAGGTAGACATAGGGCAGCTTCAGCTCGCGCGCCTGGGCGATCTGCCACAGCACGTTGAAGGTGCCGTAGGAGGCGCCCTCGACATCGGGATCGAAGAAGGTGTAGACCGACGACAGCCCGTCCGACAGCACGTCGATGATGCTGATCATGCGCAGCGTGCCGTCCGGCTCGCGGAACTCCACCAGCCGCGTGTTGACGCGGCTTTGCAGCAGGAATTGCGCGTACTGGTCGCGGCTGTCCTGGTCCATGCCGCCGCCGGCGTGGCGCTTGCTCTGGTAGCGCAGGTAGAGGTCGTAGTGTTCGTCGGAGAAGGACAGCGTGGCGACGCCCGCCGTCAGGTCGCCATGCCGGCTCCACGCGCGGCGCTGGCCGCGGTTGGGCGCGAACTGCTCGGCCACCACGCGCACCGGAATGCAGGCCTGGCAGCCGTCGCAATATGGACGATAAGTAAAGATGCCGCTGCGGCGGAAGCCGTTCTTGACCAGTTCGGAATAGACGTCGGCGTTGATCAGGTGTGAAGGCGTCGCCACCTGCGAGCGCGCCTGGCGCGCGTCCAGATAGCTGCAAGGGTAGGGCGCCGTGGTGTAAAACTGCAGCGTCGCGAAAGGGAGATCGTTCAGGTGCGTCATGCACGTCCTATCGGGGGCGGTTTGTTTATACCTATGATAACGCCACTTTCGCAGCGGCGCTCGCCACCTTTAGCTTAACTGTCCGCAGCCAGCGGTGCAATGGGTTCCCACTCGGTGATCTGAGGCAATTCAATTGTGTTGCGCAGATGCGCCAGGAATTGCGCGCGCGGTATCGGCGACGCGCCCAGCGAGGCCAGGTGGCCGGTCTCCTGTTGGCAATCGATCATCGCGACGCCATGATCGCGCAGGAAGCGCACCAGGTAGGCCAAGGCGATCTTGGAACCGTCGGTGACGCGCGCGAACATCGATTCGCCGTAGAACATGCGGCCTATCGACACGCCGTAGGCGCCGCCGACCAGTTGGCCGTCCAGCCACAGTTCGGCCGAGTGGGCGTAGCCGAGTTTGTGCAGGCCGGTGTAGCCGGCGATGATGTCTTCCGAGATCCAGGTGCCGGGGCCGTCGCGGCGCGGGGCGGCGCAGGCGCGCATCACCTGTTCGAAGGCGGTGTCGAAGCGCACCTGCCAGCGGCCGCCATTGGCCATCTCGCGTTCGACCTTGCGCAGGGTTTTCTTCAGGCTGTCCGAGATGCGGAAATTTTGCGTCATCAGCACCATGCGCGGATCGGTGCTCCACCACAGGATGGGCTGGCCTTCGGAAAACCAGGGAAAGATGCCGTTACGATAAGCCGTCAGCAGGCGCTGCGGCGACAGGTCGGCGCCGGCCGCCAGCAGGCCGGGTGCGTCGGTGGTCAGCGCCTCGGCGACGTCGGGGAAGGGGCTGTCGGGATCTAGCCAGGGAATCATAGGTACAGCGTCACGTTACGTCAGGTCCGAGCGCATGTTGCGGATGATATCCTGGGTGTGGAAGCCGTAGCTGCCGCCCTCGCGTATTTTGACGCGGTCGGCGAAGAACAGTTCCAGCGTGGTGCGGATGGTGGGGAAGGCCAGGTCGTCCCACGGGATTTCCGCTTCCGTGAACAATTGCACTTCCAGGCTTTCCTCGCCGGGCGCGAAGTCCAGGTCGAGCAGCTTGGCCAGGTAGAACATGTGGACCTGGTGCACGCGGGCCACGTTCAGCAGCGTGAACAGCTTGCCCAGTTCGATGTTGGCGCCGGCTTCTTCCTGGGTTTCGCGGATAGCCGCCTCGCTGGTGGTCTCATTGTTTTCCATGAAGCCGGCCGGCAGCGTCCAGAAGCCGTGGCGCGGTTCGATCGCGCGCTTGCACAGCAGGACTTTCAGCTCGCCGTCGCCTTCCCACACGGGGATGGAGCCCAGCACCATTTTCGGGTTCTGGTAGTGGATGGTGGCGCAGTTGCCGCACACATAGCGCGGGCGGTTGTCGCCGGCCGGGATGGACAGGCTGACGGGGGAGGCGCATTCGGAACAGAATTTCATAGGGGGATAGCTCAAGTCGTTATGTAGGCTCACGGTGCTTACTTTACACCGATAGTCGCCTGCGCGGCATGGCCTATGCCTATAGGTAACTACATATATTCGGGCTATCGCGGCCGATTTCAGGATTAATATTGCCTAACGTAAGGATTTGCCCTATAATACGTACATACAGACGCGGGGTGGAGCAGTCTGGCAGCTCGTCGGGCTCATAACCCGAAGGTCACAGGTTCAAATCCTGTCCCCGCAACCAAATTTGAAGCCGTTGATACCGTCAGGTATCAGCGGCTTTTTCGTTTTCATGGCAAAAAGTCGGGATCGAAGACTTGTTGTTTGCTGAACGGGGTCGCCGGCGGGAATGTTGCCGGGGGCAACCCGGTTTCATCGGCCGCGCGCGCGGCGGCTGCTGTGTAGCTCTCGTCCAGGTAATCGTCGACGGTGCGGGCCAGGCTGGGGGCGTCTTTGAGCAGGCGGGCGATCCTGCGGCGTTGTTCGCGGATGGTCCCGCGCCAGCTGCCGGAGATACGCTCGCGCTGGTACTTGCACTTCAGCAGGTGCATGATCAGCAGTTCCATGCGGTGTTCCAGTTCGTGCTTCAAATCGATACCCATGCACGCGATTTCTTCGATGAGATTTTCCAGATCCAGCTCGTCCAGCCTGCGGGCGCGCAGCAGTTCCACTTGGTGGTTGATCCACGCAAGGATGTCGGTCTTGTAGTCGCTGTTGATGTGATCGTCCATGGGGCACCTTCGCGATGTTAGGGCGCGATGAGGACTATTACTTTACGCCGAATCAAAGCTAGGGGAGGAAATCCTCGTCGAGTATTTGCTCGGTCGTGTAGGGATTCTGCTGTGGGAAGCTGCTTGGCGGTAGATGCGTTTCGCGGGCTGCTTGTTTGATCGCGTCGGGATAGCTGTCTGCGATGTAGTGGTCGAGCACGGGGCGCAGGCTGGGCATGTCTTTCAAGATGCGGGCAATTTGCTTGCGTTGCTCGCTGATCGTCCTGCGCCAGCTGTTGCTGATGCGTTCGGGCTGAACCCTGCATTTCAGCAGATGCGTCAGCAGCTTCTCCATACGATGCGCGACTTCGCGTTTGTCTCGTCTGGCCACGGCTTCGAGTTCTTCGATGACGTTTTCCAAATCCAGCTGCTCAAACTTCCGTGCGCGCAGCAGCGCTACCTGGGCTTCGGTCCAGACGAGAAAATCGCGTTCGTAGTCGCTGTCGATGTGATCGTCCATGGGGCACCTCCGCTAGCGTAGGCGTTGTGTGGACCTTTACTTTACGCCGAATCAAACCGCCGCAGCGTAGGATAGGCGGATGAAATCGAGCATGGCGGGTGTGATCCAGGTGCCGGTCAGCAGGCGCGGTTCCTGTTCGTGCGCGTGGCGGATCTTCGCCAGCGTGGCAGGGTTGTCGCCGATGCGGATGCGGAACAGCGTCATCCACTCGCGCGCCAGCTCCTGCGAGGTCGCGTCGCCCGGCGCCGCGCCGCTCTCCATGTGCTGATGGACCGCCGCAATCAACGCCATCCACTCCGGCACATGGCTGGAGATACCGGCCCGCAGACGTTCCAACTCATCGACGTCCAGATAGCGCGCATACAGCGCCAGCTTGTGCTCGCCGAACGCGTCGGCCATGTAGTGCTTCAGCTGCGGCGTGACGCCTGTGTGCTGCTGCGCCGACGGCTCGACCTCCATCATGATGCCCAGCCGTCGGACGAAATCGGGATTGGCGGCCGTATCGCGTTCGAGCATCAGCATCCAGCGCTCCGACAGTTCGCGCGCCTGCTCGCTGCTGGTTGGCACGCCTTGATCCATCAAGGCCTGGATCTGCCCGACCAGCGTGGACCACCCGCTGTTGCGGCGCGCATCCTGCTGCCAGAAGGGCAGGCGCTTCAACTCGTCCTTGGTGAAGTATTTTTCGTAGAGCCCCATCAGCGTCAGCGCCGACAGCCACGCCTCCAGATCCGGCTCGTCACCATCGGCCAATTGCCGGTGCAGTTGCGACAGCTTGTCGCGCAAGGCGCTGGCTTGCGCGATCTCCCTGCCCAGCGCATCGATCTGCTGCGCGACGATGTCGGCGAAGGGCGCGTCCGGGCTGGCGAGGAAGGTGGCGATGTCGGCCAGCGACATGCCGAAGCGCCGCAGCGCCTGGATCTGATGCAGGCGTGCGACATCATCGCGGTTGTACAGGCGGTAGCCGGAATCCGCGCGCGCCGATGGCGTCAGCAGGCCGATGCTGTCGTAGTGGTGCAGCGCGCGCACCGTCAGGCCGGTGCGCGTGGCCAGTTCGCCGATTTTCAAGACGGCGCGGTCGCGATGTTCTTTCATGCGCGCTAGTGTACGACAGCCGCGCTGTCTCAGGCCAGTGCATCCTTCGGCAGTTTCAGCAGCAGCGCCAGGAGCGCGGCCAGCTCGGCGCGCATGGTGCGGCGGTCGACGATCATGTCGATGGCGCCGCGTTCGAGCAAGAACTCGGGCCGCTGGTAGCCCTCAGGCAGCGTCACGCCCAGCGTGCTCTTGATGACGCGCGCGCCGGTGAAGGCGATCAGCGCCTTCGGCTCGGCCAGCACCAGATCGCCCAGGAAGCAGAACGAGGCCGAGATGCCGCCCGAAGTCGGATCGGTCAGCACCGACACGAAGGGCAGCTTCTTTTCCGCCAGCTTGGTCAGCATGGCGGTGGTCTTCGCCATCTGCATCAGCGACATCAGCCCCTCCTGCATGCGCGCGCCGCCGCTGGCGGTGATGCAGATGAAGGGCACATGCTGGTCGATCGCCGCCTGCACGCCGCGCACAAAGCGCTCGCCCACCACCGCGCCCATCGAACCGCCCATGAAGTCGAACTCGAAGCACGCTACCACCACCGGTACTGACAGGATGGCGCCGCTGATGACGATCATGGCGTCGGTTTCGCCGGTGGCTTCCATCGCCGCCTTCAGACGTTCGGGATAGCTCTTGCTGCCTTTGAATTTCAGCGTGTCGACGGGCAGTACTTCCTGGCCGATTTCATGCCGGCCGCCGATGTCCAGCAGCGCATCTAGGCGTGCGCGCGCCCTGATGCGCAGATGATGGCTGCATTTGGGGCAGACATGCAGATTCGCTTCCAGGTCTGCGCGGTACAGTACCGCATCGCAAGCCGGACACTTGAGCCACAGGCCGGAAGGGATGGACTGCCGCTGTTCGCCGCCGCGCTTGATGTGCGGCGGGAGGAGTCGTTCCAGCCAGCTCACACCGTCGCCCTGACCATGCGGAAGATGCCGCTCAAGCGCAGGCCGTCGATGCGGTCGGCGAGATAGCGTTCGGTGAGTTCCTGCGCGCCGAAGTGTTCGACCTGGCTGAAGCCGTAGTGGCGCAGCATGTGCTCCAGTTGCTGCGGCGCGAAGGCGCTGAGCAGATGTTCGCCCTGCGCCGCGAGCGCGGTCGTCACGACCTGAAGGCCCATGCGTTCGGGCTCCGTCAACTGGTCGGCGTGCACGCAGTAGTCGAACACGATGCTGGTGCCCTGCGGGTAGGCGGCGATATCCTGCAAAGTGTTCATCACGGCGTCCGGCCGCAGGTACATGGTGACGCCCAGCCAGGAGAAGCATGTCGGCGCATCATCGTCCAGGCCTGCCTGTTGCAGGTCGTCGCTCAGCGAGCTGTGTTCGAAATCGGTGGCGACGTAGTGCAGCGATGCCGGCTCCGCGATGTCCGCTGCGCGCAGGCAGTCGCGCTTCCACTGCTGCATGGCGGGCAGGTCGACTTCGTACAGCTGCGCGGTCGGCAGGCAGTCGGCGCGATAGGCGTAGGTATCGAGGCCGGCGCCGAGGATGACGTACTGATTCACGCCTTGACTATGCGCGGCCTGCCAGCTGTCTTCGGCCAGACGCGCGCGCACCACCAGCGTGGCGCGCATGGCTACGGCCAGCGGATGGCGCTGGCGTTCCTCGTCAGCGTGCAAAGCGGCTTCACGCTCGGCGCCCAGGATGCGCAGGGACACCGTATCGCGCAGGATCAGCGGCTGGTCGAACAGTTGATGCGCGGCGCGCAGGGTGGCGGTCATCCAGGCGCTGGGCTTGGGGCCGGCCAGGTGGCCGAGGGGCGATAGCTGCATTGCATACTCCTTCAGGATAATGCAGGCAGCGTAAAGCCTGACGCAGCGTCAGGCTCAAGCAAAATCTTAATCCGGGGAGCGCGGATGCAGGCTGGCCCACAGGTGGGCGGCGGCCATGGTGCGGTGAGGGCTGTACTTGGCCAGGATTTTTTCGGTGCGCGGCATATCCGGCTTGGTCTCTTCGCCGAGCAGGGCTTGCAGCGCGGCGCGGATGGCGACGTCGCCGTGCAGCGAACAGTCGGCGTAGCCGTAGCCGCGCAGCAGGCCGTAGTTGACGGTCCACGGGCCGATGCCTTTGACGGCCAGCAGCGCGGCAGACACCTGCTCGATACTGTTCGATGGCGACAGCTCCAGCGGCAGCTCGCCGCTGGCGACCAGGCCGGCCAGGCGCAGCAGCGTTTCCGCTTTCGCGCGCGAGAATTTGCGGCTGGTCAGGTCGTCGATTTGCAGCCTGGCCGCATCGGCTGCGGCGGGGTAGCACCACAAGCCGCTGCTGTGCTGCCGGCCCGCTTGCAGGATGAAGGTGCGCCGCAACGATATCGCGAACGACAGGTTGATCTGCTGGCCGATGATGGCCCACGTCAGCGCCTCGAACACGGTGGCCGATTGCACGATGCGCAGGCCCGGTTGCGCGCGCGTCAGCGGGCCGAACATCTTGTCCCTGGCGGCGAAGGCGCTGAACGGTTCGGGATCGATGCGCAGTCCGAGGATGCTCAACGCCGCCTCGCGCACCTGCTCCTGCGCGGCCGGAGACAGCTTGCCGTCAGCATGCACGGTGCAGCTGGCGCTGGTGGGCGCGGCGACGTGGTCGGGGACGATCTCCAGCACCACCGGCACGCCGGCGATCAGCATGCCCTTGCGCAGGCGCTCCGGGCTGACTTCCTCGGCCACGCTTTCGGCGTCGCGGCTGTGGAAGGCCAGTACGTCGTGCAGCCGGTAGTTGGCCGGCAGGGCCAGAGTAAAGGGCTTCACGCGGTCTTGGCCTTGTTCAGGAAGCCGAAGCTGGGACGGAAGCCCGTCACCAGCGCGGTGCCGGTGATGACGATCGCTGCGCCGACGAAGGTGTACCAGCCTACGCTCTCGCCGAGGAACAGCATGCCCCACAGGATGCCGAACAGTGGGCTGAGGAAGGTGACGGTCAGCGCCGACGAAGGGCCGACATCCTGGATCAAACGGAAGTAGATCAGGTAAGCCACGCCGCTGCACAGCACACCCAATGCCAGCACGGCGCCCATGATGCCGATGGTCGGTTCGCCGGGGGCGGGGAAGAAGGGCAGCGCCGGCAGCACCAGCAGCGTGGAGGCCCACATCGAACCGTGCGCGTTGGAGAACGGTTCGACCGTCTTTGCCTGCTTGGCGTAGTTGCTGGCGATGCCGTAGTTGAAGGACGCGAACAGCACGGCGGCGATGGCGATGCCGGCGCCGGGCTTGGTGCTGACATGGTCGAAACCGACCAGCAGCGCCACGCCACAAGCGCCCAGCACCAGGCCGAGCATCACCTTGGCGCTGACCATGTGGCGGGTCCAGATGGCGCCGATCAGCGTGCCCCACAGCGGCGTGGTGGCGTTCAGCACGGCCAGCAGGGAGGCCGACAGCGTGCGCGCGGCGAAGGCGAACATCAGGAACGGCAGCGCGGAGTTGAACAGGCCGAGTATCAGGTAGTGCTGCCAGTGCTGGCGCAGGTTCAGCGGCTTTTTCAGCACCAGCGCGATCACGGCCAGGAACAGCGACGCAAACAGCACGCGGTATTCGATCAACACGGCGGCGCCCAGCACCGGCGCGGCGATGCGCATGAACAGGAAGGAACCGCCCCAGATGGCGGCGAGGAAGATCAGGCGGAACAGATTGGCGGAGCTCATGCGGATTCCAGTGGTGGATAGTTTGCGCTATTGTCCGGCACTCGCCGATGCAGAGATAGCCGGTTCTTGCTTTTGAATTGTCCGGGCTTGCGGTTTTCTAGACCGCGCCGCTCTCCACGGCGCAGGCGTTCTCGCCCGGCGCGGTCGGCGTGGCAGCGTGCGGGATCAGCATCGTGGTCGGCACGCCGTTTTTAATCGCGGTCATTTCGGCCAGGATGGAGATGGCGATTTCGGACGGCGTCTTGCTGCCGATGTAGAGGCCTATCGGACCATGCAGGCGGGCCAGCTGTTCCGGCGTCAGGTCGAACTGCAGCAGCCGCTCGCGGCGCTTGCTGTTGTTCAGGCGCGAGCCGATGGCGCCGACGTAGAAGGCGTCCGACTTCAGCGCCTCCATCAAGGCCAGGTCGTCCAGCTTGGGGTCGTGGGTCAGTGCGACCACGGCGCTGCGGCGGTCCAGCTGCATGCACAGCACTATATCGTCGGGCATGTCGTGCACCAGCTGCACGCCGTCGACCTGCCAGCCGGCGCGGTACTCTTCGCGCGGATCGCAGACGGTTACGTGGTAGTCCATGGCGGTGGCGATCTGCGCCAGGAAGCGCGACAACTGGCCGGCGCCGATAATCAGCAGCCGCCAGCGCGGTCCATGCACGCTGACCATGGCGCGCTCGCTGACCTGCATCTGCGCGCCCGGCGCGGCCTTGGACAGCTCCACGTCGCCGCTGTGCAGGTCGAGCCGGCGCTGCACCAGTTCGTGCCGCTCCAGCCGCTCCAGCAGCTCGGCGATGCGGCTGCGGTCCGACAGCGGTTCGATGGCCAGCTCGATGGTGCCGCCGCAGGGCAGGCCGAAGCGGTGCGCCTCGTCGGCGGTGATGCCGTAGCTGACGATTTCGGGAATGGCGCGGCGCATGCCTTCGTTGCGCACGCGGGCGATCAGGTCGTCCTCGATGCAGCCGCCGGAGACAGAGCCTATCACCGTGCCATCGTCGCAGATGGCCAGCGTGGCGCCGATGGGCCTTGGACTGGAGCCCCAGGTCTTGATGACGGTGATCAGTTCGCAGCGGTGCCCGGCGGCGATCCACGCTGCGCTGGTTTTGAGTACTTCGAGGTCGATGCTGTCCATGGATGGAATATACTACGGCTCTCTTAAGCTTGCAGGAACTGCGATGACCACTCCCAAGGAAGACGACGGCTCACCTAAATTCGGCCGTCTGCTGATCGTGCTGATACTCGCCGTGCTGGCTTGCGCGGGCCTGACCTGGCTGATGGGGAGTGTGTTCCCCAACTTCCCCAACTAAGCGCCCAAACTAAGCTATTTGCACACGGCCGCCAGCGCGTTGTCGAACGGGCTGTCCGGCACGATGTCTTCCGGGTTGAACTTCTCGTATTTGTAGTTTTCGACCGGTTCCCCCTTGCCCATGGCCTCGGGGTAGAACACTTGCGACAGCAGCACGGTGGTGCGGTCTTCGCAGGAATAGAGATGAAGCGCCTTGACCGAGCGGTAAGGCTTGCCCTCGGGCGTGGTCTGCGGCTTGCTGAAGCTGCGCATGGACCAGACCTTGCGGGTCTTGTCGGCCTTGATGATGCTGGCCTTGTCGATGTAGAACACGCCGGCGCCATCGCCCTTGACCTTGGCCCATTGCGCCGCCTGGACCCCGCTACACATCAATATCAAGATGATTGCCAACAGGCCCGGCTTGTTCATGGCGGTCTCCGTGCTACGGCACCAGCGGTTTCTTGGCCGCCTGCTTGCCCTTGATTTCGGCGATGGTCTTGTCGATCACCGACAGGCGGTAATTGACGGCGGGATGAATGGCAGTATACCCGTTCAGCACCGTGGCGGGATATTGTCCGGCCAGGCGCTGCCAGAAGGCGTGCGCGTGATCCAGGCTGTAGCCGGCGCGCGCCACCATGTACAGGGACAGGTAGTCGGCCGCCGCGTCGAGCTCCTGCGGCATGGGCTTGACACCTGCTGTGCCGATCAGCATGTACACGTCGGGCCGCACCGACACCAGGTTGTCGATGATGCTGCCGACCGTGTAGGCCGAGCGGGTGGTGGCTGCGTGGCCCAGCACATTGTGGGCGATGTCCTTGGCCAGCACGTAGGCGATGGCTTCGTCGCTCTGCGCGAAGTTGACCATGCCGCGCGTAATCAGCACGCGCTGGCCGTCGGAGTAGGCGTTGATATTGTCCGAGTTGCCAAGGTCGATCTTGAAGGCGCAGGCGCGCGTGACCGGCACGTTGAGCTCCTGGTTGCGGCCATCGCGGGAGACGATCAGGTTGAGCGACTGGTGGCCGGAGACCAGCGGGCCGAGGATGCCGGCGGCTTGCGTTTCGGCGTTCTGGCCGGTCGGCAGGGTCTTGCCTTCGGCGGCGACCAGGCCGTCGCCCTTGCGCAAGCCGGCGCGCGCGGCGCCGCTGCCGGCCAGCACGCTGGCTACTTCCAGGCGGTCGCCGTAGTTCAGCACCGCTTGCGCGGCGTCGACGAATTCGCCGCTGTACGAGAATTTGTTCTTGGCTGTGAAGCCGAGCAGGTTGCGCGCCTGCGTGCGGCACAGGTCCGCGTTGTTGATCAACAGCGGGGCGACGATGCGGTACAGGCGGTCCTGCAGCGCCACCATCTGGCTCAAGGATTCGCGCGCGGCGGCCATCTTGGCGGTGACCACCGGCGGCTCTTCGGTGATGACGCGGGCCACCACCGGTTCGGCCGGCGCGGGCGCCGGCTTGGATTTGAAGGTCGAGCAGGCCGACAGCAGCGAGGCTGCCGCCAACAGGGACAATGAGGCGAATTTATTGATCTTGTTTGTCTGCTGGCCCATCCCGGGTCTCCGTCTGTTTTTGTTAGTGTTTGCCGGTGCTGCCGAAACCACCTTCACCGCGTTCGCTGTCGCCGAATTCTTCGACCACATTGAAGCCGACCTGCAGCACCGGTACGATAATCAGCTGCGCCAGGCGTTCCATCGGGTTCAGCGTGAAGGTGCTGTGGCCGCGGTTCCAGGTCGAGATCATCAACTGGCCCTGGTAGTCGGAGTCGATCAAGCCTACCAGATTCCCCAGCACGATGCCGTTTTTGTGGCCCATGCCGCTGCGCGGCAGGATCATGGCGGCGTAGCCCGGATCGGCGACGTGGATCGCCAGGCCGGTTGGAATCAGCACGGTCTGACCGGCTTCGATGACCATCGGCGCGTCGATGCAGGCGCGCAGATCGAGACCGGCGGAACCCGGGGTGGCGTAGGCCGGCATCTGGTCTTTCATGCGCGGGTCGAGGATTTTGACGTCGATATTTTTCATAATTACTTTGCGAAGAGCGAGTGCTGCGAGATCCGTTTCGAGATCTCGGAAATCAGTTGGCGCGCCAGCGTCAGTTTGTCGGCGCGCGGCAGTATGGTGTGGCCGTTTTCATCGAACAGGATGATGGTGTTGTCGTCCTGGCCGAAGGTGTGGTGGCCGATATTCCCTACTAGCAGGGGGATGCCTTTTTTCTCGCGCTTGTCGGCGCCGAACTGGATCAGGTTCTCCGATTCGGCGGCGAAGCCCACGCAGTACGGATGGCCGGCCAGCGTGGTGCGGGCGGCGACGGTGGCGAGAATGTCCGGGTTCTGTTCGAACTTCAGGTCCGGCACGGAGCCGTCCGGGTTCTTCTTCAGTTTCTGCTCGCTGGAGTTGGACACGCGCCAGTCGGCCACCGCAGCCACGGCGATGAAGATGTGCTGGTGGTCGACATTGGCCATCACCGCGTCGTGCATCTGCAGCGCGCTTTGCACGTTGATGCGGGTGACGCCGAACGGCGCCGGCAGCGCGGTCGGTCCCGATACCAGGATGACTTCGGCGCCGGCTTCGCGCGCGGCGCGCGCCACGGCGTAGCCCATCTTGCCCGAGGACAGATTGGTGATGCCGCGCACCGGGTCGATCGGTTCGAAAGTCGGGCCGGCGGTGATCAGGATGCGCTTGCCCGCCAAAACCTTCTGCTGGAAGGAGGCGATCAATTCTTCGAGCAGCTGCGCCGGTTCCAGCATGCGGCCCATGCCCACTTCGCCGCAGGCCTGGTCGCCGGAGGCGGGGCCGAACAGCACGATGCCGTCGTCGCGCAGCTGCTGCGCGTTGCGCTGGGTGGCGGGGTTCTGCCACATCTCCACGTTCATGGCCGGCGCCACCAGCAGCGGCACCAGGCGCGGACGCGCCAGGCACATGGTCGACAGCAGGTCATCGCAGACGCCGTGCGCCAGCTTGTACATGAAGTCCGCCGAGCAGGGCACGATCAGGATGGCGTCGGCGTCACGGGTGACGTCGATGTGGGCCATGTTGTTGTCGACGCGCGGATCCCACTGGCTGCTGAATACCTTGTTGCCCGACAGCGCCTGCATGGTGACGGCGGTGATGAAGTGGGCGGCGGCGTCGGTCATCACGACCTGCACCGAGGCGCCGGCCTTGGTCAGCGCGCGGCACAGTTCCGCCGCCTTGTAGCAGGCCACGCCGCCGGTCAGGCCGAGGACGATTTTCTTGCCGATCAATTCCATCATGCTGTACTCCAGTTAGTGCGAGTTTACTTGTTCACCCGGCGCAGCTCATCTAGGATGAACAGCGCCGCACCGATGCAGATGGCCGAGTCGGCGATGTTAAACGCCGGGAAGTGGCCCAATCCGCTCCAGTGGAAATCGAGGAAGTCGACCACGTGGCCGTACAGGATGCGGTCGATGACGTTGCCGATGGCGCCGCCCAGGATCAGCGACAGCGCCCACGAGAACATGCGCTGGCTGCCGTGCTTTTTCAGCAGGACGATGATCCACGCCGCCGCGCCCAGGGCGATGGCGGTGAAGAAGTAGCGCTGCCAGCCACCGCTGTTCTGCAGGAAGCTGAAGGCCGCGCCCTTGTTATAGGCCAGCACCAGGTTGAAGAAGGAGGTGATGACTTTCTCTTCACCGAGCTGGAAGGTCTTGGTGATGGTGATCTTGGACAGCTGGTCGAACAGGACGACGATGGCGGCGATGCCGAGCCATGGCGTCAGGCTGGCCGAGGATTTGGTCGGAAAGATTTTTTTGGTGGCCATGAGTTATTCAAATTGGTTCGAAACGGCTAGCGTCGTCATTCCCGCGCAGGCGGGAATCCATGCTGAGCATCCGCCGCCCACTCAGCATGGGTTCCCGCTTTCGCGGGAACGACGGGTTCATATCTTAAGCGAACTTGCGTTTTTCGCCCGCACCGAACAGATTGCTGTGGCAACGGCCGCACAGGGTAGGGTGGTCCGCATGCGAACCGACGTCGGCGCGGTAGTGCCAGCAGCGCTCGCACTTGGCGGCGGTGGAGGCCGCCACTTCGACCGCTTCTTCCGCTTCGCTCGCCACCTGCACCGCTTGCGCGGCCGAGGTGATGAAGACGAACTTCAGATCGTCGTCCAGGCTGGCCAGCAGCTGGTACTTGTCGCCAGATGCCTTGATGGTCAGCTCCGCCTGCAGCGACGAGCCGATGGCGCCCGAGGTGCGTACATCTTCCAGCTGTTTGGTGACGTCGGCGCGGACTGCGCGCAGGGCCGTGTACTTGGCCAGCAGGGCGGCCGCGTCGGCGGCTTCCGGCAGCTTCCACCAGGTCTGCGTGAAGATGGTTTCGTCGCTGGCCTTGTAAGCCTCTTCGCCGGCGAAGATCGCCCATGCTTCTTCCGCCGTGAACGACAGCGCCGGCGCCATCACGCGCAGCAGGCTTTGCGTGATGTGCCACAGCGCGGTCTGCGCCGAGCGGCGCGCGTGCGAGGTGACGGCCGTGGTGTACAGGCGATCCTTCAGCACGTCCAGGTAGAAGCCGCCCAGGTCTTCCGAGCAGAAGTTCTGCAGCTTGGAGTAGACCGGCTGGAATTCATACTGCATGTAGTGCTCGGCGATCTCCGCCTGCAGCGCGGCCATGTTGGCGACGGCGTAGCGGTCGATTTCCAGCATCTCGTCGATCGCCACCGCGTCCTTGGCGGCGTCGAAGTCCGACAGGTTGGCCAGCAGGAAGCGCAGCGTGTTGCGGATGCGGCGATAGGCTTCGGTGACGCGCTTGAGGATCTCGTCGGAGATCGACAGTTCGCCGGTGTAGTCGGTGGTGGCGACCCACAGGCGCAGCATGTCGGCGCCCAGCTTGTTCCACACGTCCTGCGGCGCGATGGTGTTGCCGATCGACTTGGACATCTTCTTGCCTTCGCCGTCGACCACGAAGCCGTGGGTCAGCAGCGCCTTGTACGGCGGGGCGCCGTTCAGCATCGAGGAGGTCAGCAGCGAGGAGTGGAACCAGCCGCGGTGCTGGTCCGAACCTTCCAGGTACAGGTCGGCCGGGAAGGCCGATTGTTCCTTGTGCGAGCCGCGCAGCACGGTCTGGTGGGTCGAGCCGGAATCGAACCAGACGTCCAGCGTGTCCTTGTTCTTTTCATAGCTTGCCGCTTCGTCGCCGATCAGGTCTTTCAGGTCCAGCGCCAGCCAGGCGTCGATGCCGCTCTTCTCGATCAGCTTGGCCACTTGCTCCAGCAGTTCCGGCGTGCGCGGATGCAGCGCGCCGGTTTCCTTGTGGACCACGAAGGCCATCGGCACGCCCCACTGGCGTTGGCGCGACAGGGTCCAGTCGGGACGGTTGGCGATCATGCCGTGCAGGCGCGCCTTGCCCCAGTCCGGGAAGAACTTGGTTTCGTCGATGCCTTTGAGCGCGGTCTGGCGCAGCGTCGGGCCGCCGTCTTTCGGGTGCGAGTCCATGCCGGCGAACCACTGCGAGGTGGCGCGGTAGATGATCGGCGACTTGTGGCGCCAGCAGTGCATGTAGCTGTGGTCGAACATCTTCACTTCGAACAGCGCGCCCACTTCCTTCAGCGCGTTGCAGATCGGCTTGGAGGCTTCCCAGATCGTCATGCCGCCGAACAGCGGCAGCGTGGAGGCGAATTTACCGTCGCCCATCACCGGGGTCAGGATGTTCTCGTCCTTCATGCCGTGTGCGCGGCAGGAGATAAAGTCGTCCAGGCCGTAGGCTGGCGCGGAGTGCACCACGCCGGTACCGCTTTCGGTGGTCACGTATTCGGCCAGGTACATCGGCGACAGGCGATCGAAGAAGGCATCGGACGCGTGCAGCGGATGGCGGAAGCTGATGCCGGCCAGCGCCGCGCCGTGGCAGGTGGCGATGGTCGTGCCTTCGAGCTTGTAGCGCGCCAGGCAGGCTTCCACCAGGTCTTGCGCCAGGATCAGCAGCAAAGGCTGGCCGTCACGCTCGGTCTGCACCAGCGAGTAGATCACTTCGGCGTTGACGTTCAGCGCCTGGTTGGACGGGATGGTCCAAGGGGTGGTGGTCCAGATGACGATGAAGCCGTTTTCGGTCGGCAGCTTGTCCAGGCTGAAGGCGGTGGCCAGCTTGTCGAATTCGGCGAACTTGAAGCCGACGTCGATGGCCGGATCGCGCTTGTCCTGGTATTCCACTTCGGCTTCGGCCAGGGCGGACTGGCAGTCGAAGCACCAGTTGACCGGCTTCAGGCCGCGGTAGACGTAGCCTTTTTCCAGCAGCTGGCCGAGGGCGCGCAGTTCGTCGGCCTCGTTCGAGTAGTTCATGGTCAGGTAAGGGTTCTGCCATTCGCCCAGCACGCCCAGGCGGATGAAGTCCTTGCGCTGGCGGTCGACCTGCTCCAGCGCGTAGGCGCGGGCCTTGGTCAGCACTTCGGCGGTCGGCAGGTTCTTGCCGTATTGTTTTTCGATCTGGATCTCGATCGGCATGCCGTGGCAATCCCAGCCCGGCACGTAGGGCGCGTCGTAGCCGGCCATGCCGCGGGCCTTGACCACCATGTCTTTCAGGATCTTGTTGACGGCGTGGCCGATGTGGATGTCGCCGTTGGCGTACGGAGGACCGTCGTGCAGGATGAATTTAGGACGGCCGGCGGCGGCTTTGCGCACGCGCTCGTAGATCTTCTTTTCCTGCCAGTCCTTGACCCAGTTTGGCTCGCGCTTGGCCATATCGCCGCGCATCGGGAATGGGGTTTCGGTCATGTTGACCGGGTATTTACTTTCAGGCTTCTTTGCAGATTTGTTATCGGACATGGTTATCTTCAGTGATTTTTATTCGGGGAGTTCGGTGTAGCCGGCGCGCGTAGCTGGTCGCGCGGTTAAATTCGGTCGGTGGCCGTGGTGGCGCCGTCGCGCTCTTTGAAGAACTCTCGGGCCTGGAGAGCGTCGCGGTCTATGGCGGCGGTCAGCGTCGGCAGGTCGATGTATTTTTCTTCGTCGCGTATCTTGTGCAGGAATTCGACGCGCACCTGTTTGCCGTAGCAGTTCTGGGCGAAGTCGAACACGTGGACCTCCAGCAGCACGCGGCCGCTGTCGTCGACGGTGGGGCGCACGCCCAGGCTGGCGACGGCCGGCAATGGCTGCTCGGCCAGGCCGTGCACCTGCACGATGAAGATGCCGGACAGCGCGGGGCGGTGCGGCACGCGCAGGTTCAGCGTGGGGAAGCCCAGCGTGCGGCCCAGTTTCTGGCCGTGGATCACGTGGCCGGAGATGGCGTAGGGATGGCCCAGCAGCGCCTCGGCGTGCACGAAGTCGCCCTCGGCCAGCGCGGCGCGCACGGCGGAGGAGGAGATGCGGGTGCTGCCGTTCATCACGGTCGGCAGGGTCTCGACGTGGAAGCCGTAGCGCTGGCCCGCTTCCTGCAGCATCTGCACGTTGCCGGCGCGGCGGGCGCCGTAGCAGAAGTCGTCGCCGACCATCAGCCATTTGACGTGCAGGCCTTCGACCAGCACCTTCTCGGTGAATTCCTGCGGCGTCAGGGCCGCGAACGGCGCCGAAAAGTGCTCGACGATGACGCGGTCGATGCCGTTGTCGGACAGCGATTGCAGCTTGTCGCGCAGGTTGGCGATGCGCGGCGGCGCCTTCGACAGGTCGCCGGCCTTCTGCGCGAAGAATTCGCGCGGATGCGGTTCGAAGGTCATCACGGCCGCTTCCAACCCGAGGCCGGAGGCAGCCGCGCGCACGCGGCCCAGCAATGCCTGGTGGCCGAGGTGGACACCGTCAAAGTTGCCTATCGTGAGCGCGCAGGGCGCACGCGCCGCTGCATTGGGTAGACCTCGAAATACCTTCATGGGAATCTGGGGGGGAACTGTCGCTAAATGGAGGATTATACGGTTTGTTTGCGGTAGCCGACAGTTATCGCGGGAAAAGCAGCGGCAAAGCATAAAAAAAGCGCTGTCCGGCGCGGGGCCGGACAGCGCTTTTGCGCATCGAATCAGACGATTACATCGGGTGATTGATGTTCAGGGTCCAGTAGCGGGCCAGGTCGGCGGCGCCGTCCTTGCCTTTGACCGATTTCAGCGTCGCCAGCGCGGCGGCTTTCTTGCCGGCGATGGACTGGGCGATGCCCTGATGCAGCTTGACGGCTTCAGGGTTTTTCGCGGTGCCCAGCTTCACAGCCTGTTCCAGCAGTGGCAGGCCCTTGTCGGCCTTGCCGGCGGAAACCAGGGCGTAGCCCATGTTGGCCAGCGCGTCGGCGTCCTTGTTCTTGACGGCTTCGGCTTCCATCGCGGCTTGCTTGGCGTCGAACTCGGTCTGGGTCTTGGCTGCCAGGTCTTTCAGGCGCTGGTGGCGGGCGGCGTCGGAGCCGGTGCCCAGCGCGCCTTTCTTGTAGCCCTGGTCGATGATCTTGATCGCTTCGGCAGGGTTACCCGCTTGCAGCGACAGCTGGGACATTTCCATGTACTCGTTCGGCTTGGTCAGCAGGCCGTTGGCCAGGCGCAGGCGCAGCACGTCCAGCGACAGCGACGAGGCGAAGCCAGGCTTGCCCGATACGCGGTTCAGCAGGTCGGCCCAGTAGGTGCTCTTAGGATACGAACCGGCCAGCTTTTCCAGGGTCTGGACGTAGCCTTCCTTGTCGTTCTGCTTCAGCTGGATGTTGGCCAGCATGCCCAGTTGGGCTTCGCTCAGGTTTTTCGAGCCTTGCAGTTCCTTGGCCGCTTCGGCGTACTTGCCGGAGGTGTAGTAGATCTGGGTCAGGTATTCATGCGCCTGGGTATTGCCTGGATTGTCTTTCAGCACGCGCTGGAACCAGGTGATCGCTTTTGGGTAGTCCTTGGCGCGGTAGTAGATGCCGGCCAGGGCTTCGGAGAATTTCGGGGCTTCGGCAGCGGACAGCTTGCCGGAATTGATCACTGCTTCGAAGGCGCGGGCGGCGGCGTCGTTATCGCCGGCGGCGGTAGCGGCCGAAGCGCGGGTGCGTTCGATCAGGTAGGTTTCATTCGGGGTCTTGCCACCGACGGCGTCGGCTTCTTTCAGTTTGGCCAGTGCTTCTTTGTTCTTGCCTGCCGCAGCCAGTTTCTGCGCTTCCTGCAATGGTTTGCCGATTTCAGCACGCACCGCGTCGGCCGCGTAGGCAACCGAGGAAAAACCTGCCAGAGGAGCTGCTGCTGTGAAACCAATAGCGGCCATTACCAGGCCGAGATGAGCGAGACGAAACTTGGTCATGGGTAAGTTTTCTTTCATCAAAATGCGAAATAGGCAGGAATGGTCCTGCCTATCGTTGAACATAGAACTGATTATTGGAACTGTTCGTTGCCGACCAGGCCAATCTTGGTCACGCCGAGACGCTGGGCCGCAGCCATCACGCCTGCCACGACTTTATACGATACCAGCTTGTTCGGACGCAGATGCACTTCCGGCTGGTCAGCTTGCGCTGCGACATCGGTCAGTTTCGCTTCCAGGGTGCCGCGGTCAGGAATGACAGCGTTATCCCACAGAATCGTACCGTCGAAGTCGACGTCAATCGTGATCACCACAGGTTCCTTGACAGGCGGAGGCGGGGTGCCGACCGGCATGTTCAGGTTGACCGAGTGGTTTGCCTTCGGAATCGTAATGATCATCATGATAATCAGCACCAACATCACATCGATGAGGGGCGTCATGTTCATTTCCATCATTGGTTCCGGATCCGCGCCACCGCTTGGGGAGCCGACATTCATACTCATGGTGTTTCCTTTAAGAAGGGCAGGCCCGGACTCCAGGCCTGCGATGCACTATTCGGGCATTAACCCTTATCAGGCGGTTCGGTGATGAAGCCGACCTTCTGAATACCAGCGCGCTGGGTAGTGTAAATAACCTTGCCGATTGATTCGTAGCGAGTTTCTTGGTCGCCACGAACATGCACTTCCGGCTGAGGCAACTTCACTGCTTCCACCTTCAGAAAATCGAACAACTCATTCGCGTCGCG
The DNA here is from genome assembly GCF_009380215.1 of Rugamonas aquatica. Taxonomy (GTDB): domain Bacteria; phylum Pseudomonadota; class Gammaproteobacteria; order Burkholderiales; family Burkholderiaceae_D; genus Rugamonas; species Rugamonas aquatica_B. Next base: position 68,086 of record NZ_WHUG01000007.1, on the reverse strand, counting down.
CATTTTCTTCTGATTCCAGTAGATGTCGCCATCCTTGCTTACAACGATGTTGACATCTTCCGGCTTGGTCTGAATAACCTGGTTGGTTTCTTCTGGCAGCTTGATTTGAATCAGCTTCAGAACAACCGGGCTCGTGATCAGGAAGATAATCAGCAGAACCAACATGATGTCCACGAGGGGCGTCGTGTTGATTTCTGACATGACTTGATCTTCGTCTCCGCTATCGGAGCCTACGGACATCGACATGATTAATTATCCAATCTTTTTAGCGCCGGCGGCACGGCCAGCTTCGCTGGTGGACATGGCGCCCGAGATCAGTACCGAGTGCACGTCAGCGGAGAACGAACGCACGTCTTCCATTGCGGCTTTGTTACGACGCACCAGCCAGTTGTAACCCAGAACGGCAGGAACTGCAACGAACAGACCGAAAGCGGTCATGATCAGCGCTTCACCCACTGGACCTGCAACTTTGTCGATCGATGCGTTACCCGACATGCCGATGGCGATCAGTGCATTGTAAATACCCCAAACGGTACCGAACAGACCGATGAACGGTGCGGTCGAACCAACGGTTGCCAGGAACGACAGGCCGTCTTGCAGACGCGATTGAACTTTATCAACAGCGCGCTGGATCGACATCGTCACCCAGGTCGACAGGTCGATCTGTTCCAGCAGGGCGCCGTCGTGGTGCACGGTAGCCTTGGTGCCGGTTTCAGCGATGAAGCGGAATGGCGAGCCGTCTTTCAGGGCTGCCGAACCAGCAGCGATCGACGAGGCTTTCCAGAACTTGGCCGAGGTTTCTTTCGACTGTTTGAAGATTTTCATCTGGTCGATCAGTTTGGTGATGATGATGTACCACGAACCCATGGACATCAGCGACAGGATGATCAGGGTGCCGCGCGATACGAAACCACCGTTCCATACAGCTTCGAAGCCGTAAGGATTGTCCACTTCTTCTTTGCCGCCTTTGGCAGCTGGAGCTTCTGCTGCCGGTGCTGCTGGCGCCGCATCCGCTGCTGGAGCGGCTGCTGGTGCCGAAGCGGCTGCCGAGGCTGGCGCGTCAGCGAAGGCTGGGGCGCTTACCAGGGCGGTGGCTGCGGTCACGGAAAACAGCACAGCGGCCAGTACAGCGGACAAACGGGTATTCTTAAACATGCTTCCTCCAAATTGATAAAATAATCAGATCGCTGAACGTAATGACAACGAAAATTACTAAGTGAGACTTAACTGCCGCCTCGGTTTTACTCCAGCGTCCAGACGTATTGCATCTGCATCCACGCTTCCGTCGGTTTCCCGTCGGTCAGACCCGGTTTGAAACGGCATTTACCGATACCATTCAAAGCGGCCTTGTCCAAGTCCCTAAAACCACTGGATTTGATGACTTTGGAATCGGCGACGTGGCCGTCGGTTCCAATCAAGAACGATAACGTGACCGTACCGGTTTCTTCGTTACGCAGGGAGGATTTTGGCCACTCCGGTTTTGCGCAAGTGCTGAAGTCAGCTACAGCAGCTACGTTCACCGATTTAGCCGGTCCTGGTGGCGCTGCCGGTGGTGCCGGTGGCGCTTTTTGCAGTTCATTCGTCGCAGGCTTGACGTTGGTCGCATTCGCGATCGTGTTTTGCGGCGGCGGCGGCTGCTGCACGTTCACCTCAACTGGCGGGATGAATGGCGGTGGTGGCGCTTTCATCTCTGGCGGAGGTGGTGGCGGTGGGAGTTCTTTCGGTGGAGGAGGTTTGACCTCCTCAATGATCTTGGTCTCCACTGGTGCGATCATCTTGCTCACCAGACGTTTACCCAAGCCCGTCACGATCCCATAAGCAACCAGGAGGTGCAACAAAACGACAATGGTAATGCCTGTAAAGTTCTTCCCGGTGCTTTTCTCGTTGTGCGTGAAATTCATGCCTGCTTTCTCCAATACCAACTCTTTTTGTTGCTACTAAACCCCAAAATGGCGACACAAAACAACAGCCGCATCCGGGACGTCGGCGAATTATACATACGAATTCTTGATTTTACATAGAATTTTCATCCCTAAAACCGGTTAAATTTCATAGGGTTTTCCTATGTGGTAGCGCTCCCTTTGCACCGTTCTAGCTCAATTTACAAGACTCTCCGGCGCAATTTTGGGGCGGGACGCACCACGACATTACTTAGTTTTCCCTTAAGCCCAAAAACGGAATATTATGCGCGTAATTTTACTACGAACAATTGATAATTTGGCCGCAAATGTTTCTTTCATGAAATTCTTGCGAGAAACACTCTACATGCCAGTGACGAAAGCTGTTGACTTCTGTCTAACGGCATGCATTCGCTAAAAAAACCGGGGCCAGAGCGGCTCCTCTGACCCCGATTCATCCCTTGCAAGACCCATGCCCAGCTACGGCAAAAGCCTTATATATATGTTGTTCAACTTCCGCGCCCCCGTTTCTCGCGTTTGACCTCCAGCGAACTGACGATTTCGCCGTTCGGCCCCACGGTTTCCAGGTGCACATCGAAGCCCCATAGCCTGGCCACGTGCTTGAGCACCTCGCCGGCCTGCTGGTTCAGCGGCCGCCGCTGGAACTGGGTGTGGCGCAAGGTCAGCGCCCGGTCGTCGCGGGTGTTGACCGACCACACCTGGATGTTCGGTTCGCGATTGCCCAGGTTGTACTGCTCGGCCAGCTGCTGGCGCACGTAGCGGTAGCCCAGGTCATCGTGTATGGCGGAGATTGCCAGTTTTTCGTTATTGTCGTCGTCCAGTACGGCGAAGAAATGAAATTCGCGTATCAGCTTGGGCGAAAGGTACTGGGCGATGAAGCTTTCGTCTTTGAAATTGCGCATCGCGAAGTCCAGCGTCTTGCGCCAGTCGCTGCCGGCGATGTCCGGGAACCATTCGCGGTCCTCGTCGGTCGGGTGCTCGCAGATGCGGCGGATGTCGGTCATCATCGCGAAGCCCAGCGCGTACGGGTTGATGCCGTTGTAGTAGGGGCTGCTCACCGGCGGCTGGTAGACGACGTTGGTGTGGCTCTTCAAAAACTCCATCATGAAGCCGTCGGCCACCACACCCTCGTCGTACAACTGGTTGAGGATGGTGTAGTGCCAGAAGGTGGCCCAGCCCTCGTTCATCACCTGGGTCTGGCGCTGCGGGTAGAAGTACTGGCTGATCTTGCGCACGATGCGCACCATCTCGCGCTGCCAGGGCTCCAGCAGCGGCGCGTATTTCTCGATGAAGTAGAGCAGGTTCTCTTCGGGCTCGGGCGGGAAGCGCGGCGCGGCCTTTTCCTCTTCCTCTTCCTCGCGGCGGGGCAGGGTGCGCCACAGCTCGTTGATCTGCGACTGCACATAGGCTTCGCGCTCTTTCTGCCGCGCGCGCTCCTGCGCCATCGACAGCTTGGCCGGCCGCTTGTAGCGGTCGACGCCGTAGTTCTGGATCGCGTGGCAGGAATCGAGCAGCAACTCGACCGCGTCGATGCCGTGGCGCTGCTCGCACTCGGCAATGTAGTTCTTGGCGAACACCATGTAGTCGACGATGGCGTCGGCGTCGGTCCAGGTGCGGAACAGGTAGTTCCCCTTGAAGAAGGAGTTGTGGCCGTAAGCGGCGTGCGCGATCACCAGCGCCTGCATGGTCAGGCTGTTCTCCTCCATCAGGTAGGCGATGCAGGGATTGGAGTTGATGACGATCTCGTAGGCCAGGCCCATCTGTCCGCGCTTGTAGCCTTTTTCAGTCGACAGGAAATGCTTGCCGAACGACCAGTGGTTGTACGACACCGGCATGCCGACCGAGGTGTAGGCGTCCATCATCTGCTCGGCGGTGATGATCTCCAGCTGGTTCGGATACGTATCGAGCCCGAAGGCTTCGGCGACGCGGCGGATTTCCTGGTGGGCTTGCTCGATCAGTTCGAAGGTCCATTCCGACTGTTCAGGCAGGGCGCGCGGATGGCGCGGCTTGGGGGCAGGTGCATGCGTCATATCGTTCATGATGTCGGCTGCCTATTTCGGCTGTTTCTTGAACAGTTCACGGAACACCGGATAGATATCGGCCGGCGTGACTATTTTCTGCATGGCGAAATGCGGATGGTGGTCGGGGATCTGCGAATACTGCTCCCACAGGTTTTGCGGCGGGCCGTCGGTGATCTCGACGTAGGTGTAGTACTGCACCTTGGCCATGATGGTGTTGACCAGCAGCTGGCGGCACAGCACCGAATCGTTGTCCCAGTTGTCGCCGTCCGAGGCCTGGGCGACGTAGCTGTTCCAGCTGCCGGCGCCGTAGCGTTCGTCGATGATCTTGTCGAGCAGGTTCAGCGCCGACGACACCACGGTGCCGCCCGATTCGCGCGAGTGGAAGAACTCTTCCTCGTTGACCTCGGCCGCCGCCGTGTGGTGGCGGATGAACACGACTTCGATCTTGTCGTACACGCGCTTGAGGAACAGGTAGAGCAGGATGAAGAAGCGCTTGGCCGTATCCTTGCGGGTTTCGTCCATCGAGCCGGAGACGTCCATGATGCAGAACATCACCGCCTGCGTCATCGGCTTGGGCACTTTGACGCGGTTGCTGTAGCGCAGGTCGAACGGGTCGATGAAGGGGATGGCCAGCAGCCGCGTGTGCAGATGGTGGATCAGCTTTTTCAGCTCGACCACGCGCGGCGCGTCCAGCGGTTCGCCGTCCAGCAGCAGCTCCTCCAGCTCGCGTTCGGCTTCGATCACGCGCTTGCGCGAACTGCCGCCGACCGCGATGCGCCGTCCCAATGCGCCGCGCAGCGAACGCAGCACGTGGATGTTGGACGGCGTGCCCGACATATTGTAGCCGGCGCGCTGGTTCTTGAATTCGGTGGTGGCGGTCAGCTGGGTCTTGACCAGGTTGGGCAGTTCCAGGTCTTCGAAGAAGTAGTTCATGAATTCTTCGCGCGACAGTTCGAAGATGAAATCGTCTTCGGTCATCTGGTCGCTATTGCCGGCCTTGCCGCGGCCGGAACCGCCGCCGCCCTTGGGCCGGTTGATCAGGTCGCCCTTGAGGTATTCCTGGTTGCCCGGGTTGATGGTTTCCCACACGCCGCCATGGGCGTGGCCGAACGAGGGCTCGCCCACGTCCTTGACCGGGATGGAGACTTTTTCGCCATTCTCAATGTCGGTGATGGAGCGGCCTTTGATGGCACGTCCCACCGCGTCCTTGATCTGGGCCTTGTAGCGCCGCAAGAAGCGCTCGCGGTTGACCGCAGACTTGTTCTTGCCCTGCAAACGTCGGTCGATGAGGTAAGTCAAAAGATGCCTCCTGCTATTTGTCGGCCACCGTCGTTCCCGCGAAAGCGGGAACCCATGCTCAGCGTCCTGGCCAGCTCAGCATGGATTCCCGCTTGCGCGGGAATGACGCCGCTTTACGACGACTTCCTCACACGCAAATACCATTCGCACAGCAGCCGCACCTGCTTGGCCGTATAGCCTTTCTCCACCATGCGGGCGACGAAGTCGGCGTGCTTGTTGGCGTCTTCGGCGCTGGCCTTGGCGTTGAACGAAATGACCGGCAGCAGTTCCTCGGTGTTGGAGAACATCTTCTTCTCGATCACGGTGCGGAACTTCTCGTAGCTGGTCCAGGCCGGATTCTTGCCGCCGTTGTTGGCGCGGGCACGCAGGCCGAAGTTGACGATCTCGTTGCGGAAATCCTTGGGATTGGATATCCCGGCCGGCTTCTCGATCTTTTCCAGCTCGTTGTTCAGCGATTCGCGGTCGAAGCTTTCGCCCGTATCCGGATCGCGGTATTCCTGATCCTGTATCCAGAAGTCGGCGAAGGTCACATAGCGGTCGAAGATGTTCTGGCCGTATTCCGAATACGATTCCAGATAGGCGGTCTGGATTTCCTTGCCGATGAACTCCACGTATTTCTGCGCCAGATGTTCCTTGATATACGAGAAGTACTTCTGTTCGGTTTCAGGCGGGAACTGCTCGCGTTCGACCTGCTGCTCCAGCACATATAAGAGGTGCACCGGATTGGCCGCCACTTCGGTATTGTCGAAGTTGAAGACCTTGGACAGGATCTTGAAGGCAAAGCGTGTCGACAGACCGTTCATGCCCTCGTCGACGCCCGCATAGTCGACATACTCGTGCATGGACTTGGCTTTCGGATCGGTATCCTTGAGGTTCTCGCCATCGTAGACCAGCATCTTGCTGAAGATGCTGGAGTTCTCCGGATCCTTCAGTCGTGACAGGATCGCGAACTGCGCCATCATCTTCAGCGTTCCGGGCGCGCATGGAGCCTGGTACAGCGAGGAGTTGGCCACCAGCTTGTCGTAGATCTTGATCTCGTCGGTCACGCGCAGGCAGTACGGCACTTTGACGATGTAGATACGATCGAGGAAAGCCTCGTTGTTGCGGTTGTTCTTGAAAGTCTTCCACTCCGACTCGTTCGAGTGCGCCAGGATGATGCCGTCGAACGGTATCGCGCCGAAGCCCTCGGTGCCTTTGTAGTTGCCTTCCTGCGTGGCGGTCAGCAGCGGGTGCAGCACCTTGATCGGCGCCTTGAACATCTCGACGAATTCCATCAAGCCCTGGTTGGCCAGGCACAGGCCGCCCGAGTAGCTGTAGGCATCAGGATCGTCCTGCGAATAATCTTCCAGCTTGCGGATATCGACCTTGCCGACCAGCGAAGAAATATCCTGGTTGTTTTCGTCGCCCGGTTCGGTCTTGGAGATGGCGATCTGCTTCAGCACCGATGGATAGCGCTTGACCACGCGGAACTGGTTGATGTCGCCGTTGAATTCGTGCAGGCGCTTGACCGCCCATGGGCTGGGGATGTTGCGCAGATAACGGCGCGGGATGCCGTAGTCCTCTTCCAGGATCACGCCGTCCTCTTCTTCGTTGAACAGGCCGAGCGGCGATTCATTGACCGGCGAGCCTTTCAGGCAATAGAAGGGCACATGCTCCATCAGCGACTTGAGCTTCTCGGCGATCGACGATTTACCGCCGCCCACAGGCCCCAGCAGATACAGGATCTGCTTGCGTTCCTCCAGCCCCTGCGCGGCGTGGCGGAAGTAGGACACCACTTGTTCGATCACTTCCTCGGTGCCGTAGAACTCGCGGAATGCCGGATATATTTTGATGACCTTGTTCGCGAAGATGCGTGACAGCCGGGTGTCGTTGCGGGTATCGACCAGTGTTGGTTCGCCGATGGCGGCCAACATGCGCTCTGGCGCGCTGGCGTAGGTGAGTCGATCTTTTTTGCAAAGTTCGAGATACTCCTTCATGGACATCTCTTCTTCTTTGGTCCGTTCGTACCGTGCGGCGTAGTTGTCAAAAATGGTCATTTGGATGTCCTTTAATGTAAACCTGCGTGTCACGGGTCACTGGCAGTTCGCTTGCCCTGGCCCTGGTCTGTGCATACCCCTTTTCGTATTATTTTTCTTATGACCAGCTTCTTTTGTATGGCACGGATTGCCCGTGCCGGTGAGCTGGCTTCATCGCCGGTTGACGGCTTTTATGTGTTGGTCGTAACGCTTCTTACGTCTATGAAATTGATTATTGCGCTATTGGTGCCGGAAGTCAAAAGATATGTCGTAATATCGTTAATACTCTTATGTAAGCAATTGATTTGTAAGGTTATTTTTGATAAAAACTGTCGTCTTTCAATGATTTTTCAGGCACTTTTTTAGCTCATTTATGCCACAGTATCACGCTTGTGCGCGCCGCGCTGATCGCGCCTCAAACAGATAAATTTTGCCGCAACTTGGCGGCCGCTGTCGCACTCCCGCGCCATGCGCTAAGATGCGTTGATCCAGCCAACCGTCAGAGGGAAAAAGAATAATGTTGAACGAACAATTGCGCACGGTAGTGCAGCAGATGCCGAAAGCCGAATTGCACATCCATATCGAAGGCTCGTTGGAGCCGGAACTGATCTTCGCGCTGGCCCAGCGCAACAACGTCAAGCTGGCCTACGGCTCGGTGGAAGAGCTGCGCGCCGCGTATGCGTTCACCGATCTGCAGTCCTTCCTCGACATCTACTACGCAGGCGCCAGCGTGCTGTTGCAGGAGCAGGACTTCTACGACATGACCGCCGCCTACCTGAAGCGCGCCGAGGAAGACAATGTGCGCCACACCGAGATCTTCTTTGATCCGCAGACCCACACCGCGCGCGGCGTGCCGATCAAGACCGTGATCGACGGCATCCACCGCGCCTGCCAGGACAGCCCGGTCAGCGCCACGCTGATCCTGAGCTTCCTGCGCCACCTGTCCGAGGAAGATGCCTTCGCCACGCTGGAAGAGGCGCTGCCTTACCGCGACAAGTACATGGGCATCGGCCTCGATTCGTCGGAGGTCGGCAATCCGCCGGAGAAGTTCGCGCGTGTGTTCGCCAAGTGCCGCGAGCTGGGCTTCCACCTGGTCGCGCATGCGGGCGAGGAAGGTCCGCCGGCGTATATCGAAACCGCGCTCGATGTGCTGAAGGTCGAGCGCATCGATCACGGCGTGCGCTGCCTGGAAGACGCGGCGCTGACGCAGCGCCTGGCGCGCGAGCAGATCGCGTTGACGGTGTGCCCGCTGTCCAACGTCAAGCTGTGCGTGTTCGATCGCATGGAGCAGCACAACCTGCTGGAGCTGCTCGATGCAGGCATCGTCGCTACCGTGAACTCGGACGACCCGGCCTACTTCGGCGGCTACATGAACGCCAACTTCGTCGCCACCTTCGAGGCTTTGCCACTGGGCCTGTCCCACGCGCAGCGCCTGGCGCGCAACAGCTTCTCGGCGGCCTTCCTGCCGGCGGAGCAGAAGCAGAAGTTCCTCGATGAAGTCGACGCGTATTTCGCAGCCCTCTAGAAAACCTCCATGCTCAAACTTGCCTTGAAGATGACGTTGCGCGACTGGCGTGCCGGCCAGCTGCGCTTCCTGCTGATCGCGTTGACGGTGGCGGTGGCCGCCTTGTCCGCCACCGGATTTTTCATCGACCGCCTGCGCAGCGGTCTCGATCGCGATGCCCATCAGCTGCTGGGCGCGGACGTCGTCATCAATGCAGACCTGCCGGTCAACCCGGCCTGGCGCGCGGAGGCTGAGCGGCGCGGGCTGCTGATGACCGACACGGTCAGCTTCCCCAGCATGGCGCAGGCGGGCGAGGGCGAGCAATCGACGTCCTTGCTGGCGTCGTTGAAGGCGGTCGGTCCCGGCTATCCGCTGCGCGGCCAGCTGAAGATCACCACCAACCCTGAACAGGCCGAGCAAAGCTACGGCACGGCCGCCAACAGCGTGCCCGCACCAGGTACGGTGTGGATAGACGCCGGCCTGCTGGGCAGCCTGAAGACCTCCGTCGGCGGCCAGATCAAACTGGGCGACAAGCGCTTCACCGTGGCGCAGCTGATCGCATCCGAACCTGACCGCGGCGCCAACTTCCTGGCCTTCGCGCCGCGCGTGATGTTCGCGCTTGGCGACGTTGAGGCTACCAATTTGATCCAGCCCGGATCGCGGGTGTCCTATCGCTTGCTGGTGGCGGCGCCGTCGTCGCTGCAAAACGGCGCGGCAGTCGCCACGGCTTATGAGCAGTGGCTGCAAGCGCAGATCAAGCAAAACAATATCAAGGGCGTGCGCGTCGAGTCGCTGGAAAACGGCCGTCCCGAAATGCGCGCCACGCTGGACCGCGCCGACCGCTTCCTGTCGCTGGTCGGCCTGCTGTCGGCGATGCTGGCGGCGGTGGCCGTGGCGATGGCCGCGCGCCGCTTCATGCAGCGTCACCTGGATGCCTGCGCCGTGCTGCGCTGCCTGGGCCTGACGCAGAATGAAGTCACGCTGATGTACCTGATCGAATTCCTGATGGTCGGCCTGGCCGGCAGCGCGATGGGCGTGGCGGTTGGCTTCGGCGGCCATTACGTGCTGCTGGAAGTGCTGGGCAAGCTGGTTTCGGCCAGCCTGCCGGCGCCGACCATCTATCCGGCGCTGCAAGGCGTAGCCACCGGCATGCTGCTGTTGGCCGCCTTCGCGCTGCCGCCGATACTGCAACTGCGCAAAGTGCCGCACAACCGCGTGATCCGCCGCGAGCAGGATCCGCCGCAAGTGACAGCGCTGGCCACCTATGGCCTGGGCTTGGCCGGCTTCGTCGGACTGCTGCTGTGGCAGGCGGGCGATGTGCAACTGGCGCTGTACACGGCGGGCGGCTTCCTGGGCGCCTTCGCCTTGTTCGGATTGGTGGGATGGGCCGCGCTGGCCGCGCTCAAGCCGCTGCGGCGCGCGATCAACCATCAAAGCTGGCGCTTCGCCATCAGCTCGTTGCAGCGCCGTCCGGGGGCGACGGTGGTGCAGATCGTCTCGCTGGCGCTGGGCATGATGGCGCTGCTGGTGCTGACCGTGGTGCGCGGCGACCTGATGACGGCCTGGCGCAACGCCACGCCGCCGGATGCGCCCAACCGCTTCATCATCAACATCCAGCCGGAGCAGGCGGCCGATATCGCCAAGCGCTTGCAGGCGGCGGGAGTGAGCTACGCGCCGCAGTATCCGATGATACGCGGCCGCTTGACCGCGGTGAACGGCAAGCCCGTCACCGCAGAAACCTACACCGACGACCGCGCCAGGGGCCTGGCCGACCGCGAGTTCAATCTGTCGACCATGGCGCAGATGCAGGCCGAGAACAAGATCAGCGCCGGCCAGTGGTTCGCCGACAAGCCGGGCGCGCCGGAAGCCTCGGTGGAAGAGGGCATCGCCAAAACGCTGAAGTGGAAGCTGGGCGACAAACTGCGCTTCGATATCGCCGGCACGCCGGTGGACGCCACCATCACCAGCCTGCGCAAGCTGGAGTGGGGTTCGATGCGGGTCAACTTCTTCGTCATCATCAACCCGGCGGCGATGACGGAAGTGTCGCAAAGCTGGATCACCGCCTTCCATCTGCCGCAAGGGCAGGGCGCGGTGATGAATGCCTTGACGCGTGATTATCCCAACCTGACCATCGTCGATGTCGGCGGCCTGCTGCGGCAGGTGCAGGCGGTGCTGGACCAGGTGGTGACGGCGGTTGAATTCCTGTTCGTCTTCACGCTGGCTTCCGGCGTGCTGGTGCTGTATGCCGCGCTGATGGGATCGCAGGACGAGCGCACCCGCGAATCCGGCCTGCTGCGCGCGCTGGGTGCGACGCGCAGGCAGCTGTCGCAGGCGCAGCTGATCGAGTTTTCGCTGGTGGGCGCCTTGTCCGGCGTGCTGGCGGCCAGCGGTGCGGCTGCGATGGGCTGGGCGCTGGCTACCTACCAGTTCAAGTTCGCCTGGAGCTTCAGCCCCGCCGTGTGGCTGGTCGGGCTGGTGGCGGGCGCGCTGTGCGCCATCGCCGGCGGCTGGCTGGGCCTGCGCAATGTGCTGCGCCAGCCGCCGCTGCAAACGCTGCGCGAAGCTTAGCGGCCGTTTCAAAACGCCCACAGCTTCGTTGCAGCGCCTCGCCGTGCTAGCGCACTGTCTTCGTCGCCGCGCCTCGCTGCGAGCGCTTTGAAACAGCCGCTTTAGGCGGCGATGCTGTCCAGCGCCGCCCGCTCCTTGAGGAACTCGTCGTAGGAATAGGGGCGCTGGTCGAAGTAGTGCGCAGGCAGGTCGAACAGCGCCCAGTAGTAGGTCTCGCGGCCCTGGCATATCTGCGGCGCCGCGCAGTAGCGGTGCCAGCTCTCGCCGACGCGGCGCGAGTACATGCCGTCGCCGTCGGGATCGGAGAAGAACGGCAGCACGCGCCGTTCCAGCAGCGCATCCATCAGCGACGGCGGCGCGTCGCTGTCGCGCGCGATCTCGTACTGCGCATACATGCCCTGTTCCGTTTCGATCATCATCAGGCTGGCCTTGCCGTGCTTGTCGAGGAACAGGATGCCGGTCGGATTCGGGAAGATGTAGTGCTCGACAAAGCCCATGCGCGCGCTAAGCTCTCGCACCAGCCGCGCCAGCGCGGGATCGCCGAGGAAGTGGTAGTTATGCAGCAGCACCAGCTCGCGCAGCGTTTCCGACTGGGTGTCGAAGTAGTCGCGCTGTAGGGCGGCGATTTCCAGCTCCAGGATGTCGAGCGCGTGGTCGTCGCTCTTCTTGATGTAGCGGTCGATCAGGCCGCGGTTGAAGGCGCTGACGGCGATCTTTTCATCGGCCGCGCCGGTGAACAAAATCTTCTTGCAGGGCAGATGCTCCACCGCCGCGCAGAATTCCAGGCCGTTCATCTGCGGCATCGAATAATCCACCACCAGCACCGACGGCGTGGCGAAGCGCTGGCGCTGCTCGCCGATGCGGTAGATGCGCTCCAGGTCCAGCGCCACATTGCATTGGTCGGCCGGCAGGTTGTGCATGTCGAAGTTGACGTGCAGCGGCACGCAGCCCGATGGCGACCCCTGTCGCAGCCACTGCAGCGCGGTGGTGGTGTCGTGGAAGGTCTGGCTGGCCAGCATGGGATCGAGCTGGAACGACAGGCTGCGCAGGAAGGAGTCGCTGTCGTCGACCAGCACGGTCAGCGTGGGATGGGAATAGACGGGAAGATGCATGTGTCACCTCGGGATGGTTTGCGGCTTGGGGAATTCAAGAATGAAAATAGCGTAGGCGCCTTCGCGCGATACGCAATGAATGGTGGCGCTCCACGCATGCATGATCTCCTCGCACAAGGCCAGGCCGATGCCGGCGCCGTTGTGCGGCGGATGCGAGTAGAAGCGCCGGAAGATCATCGGCATCTGCTGCGCCGGGATGCCGCAGGCGGTGTCGATGAACAGCAGGCGCGGTGGCTGGTGGGCGCCATCGACCACGATGCGCACGCGGCCCTTGCCGGCGCGCTGCACGGCCTTGAGCGCGTTGCGCAGCAGGTTCAGCAGGATCACCACAGACAGCTCGGTCTGGCCGGCGAACGTGAAGTTGTGGCGCACCTCCAGCGCCACCAGCTTCTGCTGCGTGGCGTTGGAAAACGGGTAGCGCTTGAGTACCGCCTCCACCACGCCTTCCATCGACACCGCCTCCACCGGTCGCAGGTTTTGCCGCACCGCCGTGGCGCTGAGCAGGAACAGGTCGATCATGTGGTTCATGTGGCGCACCTCGAACTGGATGCGCGCCAGCGCGTCGATGGCGCTGAGCCGGTCCTCCTGCGTGCGGCTGCCGGTGTCGGTGTACATGCGCAGCAGGCCGCGCACATTGGCGTCGACGCTGGTGAGCGGCGTGCGCAGCTCGTGCGCCACGGTCGCCAGGCCCGCGCCCAGGCCGGCCAGCTTTTCCTGCGCCAGCACATGGCGGCTGATCTTGGCCGCCGACAGCACGGCGATGGTGAACCAGTGGATCGGCACCTGCTGCCATACCGGCCGGCTTAACAGAACCACGCCTTCACCCAGCGCGGCGGCGGCGGCGCAGGCGGCGGCGGTGCCGACCAGATAAGCCGTGATGGCCAGGCTGGTGTCGAAGTGGAACAGCACGACCAGCCCGATCAGCAGCGACTCGCTCCACACGCCGGAAGCATGGTTCATCAGGAACATGAAGGTGAAAAAGAACGGGAAAATATAGCTGAGCGTAACCAGCAGGTAGAGACTTAGCATGCGGCGACTGAACTGGCGCGCGAACAGGCCCAGCGCGCACAGCAGGATGCCGAGCAGGCGCAGCGGCAGGGTCTCGTATTCCTGCGGGAAGAAGTGCTGCCAGATCACGTAGTACAGCGGCATGCCCACCGTGCCGATACTCGCCAGCAGCAGCACGCGCACCGTCGCATGGTCCTCGCGGCCATGGTAGAGCAGCAGCGATTGGACCAGTCCGTGCTGCCAGCGTTTCCAGCGTTCTGGGAGGGGATGCTTCATGGTCGGATTGACTTTTATCAAGTTGCCATGATCGCCTTAAATTACAACGCGATCCGGCATATCAATTCAATAATTGATCGGCGTCAATCACTTCTTGTTTTTTTGGCCTCAAGGTTGCTAACGGAATCATAAAAAAACAACCTTTTCCAAAACTACCAAAGGAGTCTAAAAATGGCCAACGCGATTGCTCAAGATCATGTCCACGCCCAGGTTTTTTCCTCGCCAGCTGAGCAGCACATGCCCGATTTTGTGACTCGCCGCATGGACGAGCACTACATCGTCCGCATCCAACAACTGCTGGGCGGCGAACATCCGCACGCCTGGCAACCGACCCCCGCCGGCGCCGTGTTCCTGGCCGGGAATGACTACCTGTGCCTGGCCGGCGAACCGGCGCTGATGGGCGCGCAGATGGCGGCGCTGGCGCACAGCCAGGGCGAGCTGCTGATGTCGGCCGTGTACCTGCAGGAGGGCAGCGCGCAGCACCGTCTGGAGCGCAAGTTCGCGCAGTTCATGGGCGCGCAGGACGGCATCCTGGCGCAGTCCGGCTGGGCCGCCAACGTCGGCCTGGTGCAGACGCTGGCGGGGCCCGGCATCCCGGTCTACCTGGACATGCAGGCGCACGCCTCGCTGTGGGAGGGCGTGCAGTCGGCCGGGGCGATGCCGCTGCCTTTCCTGCACAACGATATCGAGCATTTGCAGAAGCAGCTGGCGCGGCATGGGCGCGGCCTGATCGTGGTCGACTCGCTGTACAGCACCAACGGCAGCGTGGCGCCGTTGCGCGAGCTGGTGGAAATCGCCGAGCGCAGCGGCTGCCTGCTGATCGTCGACGAATCGCATTCGCTGGGCACGCACGGGCCGCGCGGCGCCGGACTGGTGGCGGATCTGGGCTTGAGCGAGCGGGTACACTTCCGCACAGCCTCGCTGGCGAAGGCCTTTGCCGGACGCGCCGGTTTCATCACCTGCTCCAGCAAATTCAAGGGCTACTTCCTGTCGGAGTCGCGTCCGGCGATCTTCAGTTCCTGCCTGCTGGGGCATGAGCTGGCGTGGTTCGACGCCGCCATCGATTTCGTCGCCGCCGCCGACGACCGCCGCGCCGCGCTGCGCGCCCATGCGGTCGAAGTGCGCGAGGAGTTGAGCACGCTGGGTTACAACGTCAGCGACGGCAGCGAGCAGATCATCGCGCTGGAGCCCGGCCCGGAGCCGAAGACGCTGGCGCTGCGCAAGCTGCTGGAGCGGCATGGCATCTACGGCGCCATGTTCTGCGCGCCGGCCACGCCGAAGAACCGCTCGCTGGTGCGGCTGACGCTGAACTCCGGCCTGGATCGCACGCAGCTGTCGCGCATCATCCAGGCCTGCGACGATATCCGCAGCGAGGCCGACCTGGAGAACTGGTCGTCGACGCGGCGCCTGCGCCGGCTTGCCCTGGTGTGATGCACTCGCTTCGCCGCCCGGTACGCTATCATGGAGGTTATGACTGAATCCCGAACTCTCTATGAAGTTATCGGCGGCGAATCGCGCGTGCGCGAGATGGTCGACCGTTTTTATGATCTGATGGAACTGGAGCCGGAGTTTGCGCTGCTGCGCGCCGCCCATCCGCCCACGCTGGACAACGCGCGCGAGCGCCTGTTCATGTTCCTGAGCGGCTGGATGGGCGGGCCGGACCTGTACATCGAAGCGCACGGCCATCCGCGCCTGCGCATGCGGCACATGCCGTTCGCCATCGGCACCCAGGAGCGCGACCAGTGGCTGCGCGCGATGGCGTGGGCGATGGAAGATGTCGGTATCGACGAGGCGCTGCGGTTGCGGTTGATGGAGTCCTTCTATCAAACCGCCGACTGGATGCGCAACAAGCCGGATTGATGCCATGAGCCAGATCGAGTTCTTTGTCCTGCTGGCGGCGCTTGCCGTGGTGATCGTGTTGCAAGTGCTGTCGCTGCTGCGCGCGCGCGGCGGCGCCGGAGCCAATGCCGATGGCGGCCTGGCCGAGCGCATCGAGCGTGTCGAACGCGAAGTGCGGATGCAGTTGCAGACCACGGCGCAAGCCACGCATGCAGCCAGCGTGCAGCAGTTCGAAGCCATGCGCCGCCAGCTTGAAGCGCAAGGCCTGGTCGGCCGCGATGAGCAGGGCCGCAGCCTGAAGCAGTTCGCCGAGAGCATGAACCTGGCGCTGATACGCCTGACCGAATCGAACGCCGCGCGCATGCAGGAAGTGCGCGCCACGCTGGAAGCCAAGATCAAGGATCTGCAAGCCGACAACGGCGCGCGCCTGGAAGAGATGCGCAAGACCGTCGACGAGAAGCTGCATGCGACGCTGGAGGCGCGTTTGAGCGCCTCGTTCCAGCAGGTGTCCGAGCGGCTGGAGCGGGTGCACCAGGGCTTGGGCGAGATGCAGCAGCTGGCGCTGGGCGTCGGCGACCTGAAACGCGTGCTGACCAATGTGAAGACGCGCGGCACCTGGGGTGAAGTGCAGCTGGAGATGCTGCTGGAGCAGGTGCTGACGCCGGAGCAGTATGCGAAGAACGTCGAGACTATCGCCGGCAGCGGCGCGCGCGTGGAGTTCGCGCTCAAGCTGCCGGGCCAGACCGAGGGCGGCGCGCCGGTGTGGATGCCGATCGACGCCAAGTTCCCGAAAGAGCAGTACGAACGCCTGCTGGACGCCGCCGACCGCGCCGATGCCGAAGGCGTGGCGCAGGCCGGCCGCGAGCTGGAACGCGCAGTGCGCGTGGAGGCCAAGACCATCTCGGAGAAGTACGTATCGCCGCCGCACACCACCGATTTCGCCATCCTGTTCCTGCCCACCGAGGGCCTGTACGCGGAGGTGATGCGCCGTCCCGGCCTGGCCGACGAGCTGCAGCGCGTGAACCGCATCAGCATCGCCGGGCCGTCGACCTTGTCGGCGCTGCTCAACAGCCTGCAGATGGGCTTCCGCACGCTGGCGCTGGAGAAGCGCTCGTCGGAAGTGTGGCAGGTGCTGGGCGCGGTGAAGACGGAGTTCAGTAAGTTCGGCGACGTGCTGGCCGCCACCAAGCTGACGCTGGAACGCGCCGCCAAGAATATCGAAACAGCCGAAACCCGCAGCCGCCAGATGGCGCGCAAGCTGAAGACGGTGGAGGCGCTGCCAAGCGAAGCGGCGCAGCTGCTGCTGGGACCCGAGATCGACAAACAGGATCTCGACATAGACTAGAACGGAGACAGGTATGCCCGCTGCTGCTATCCCGCGCACTCTCGATTTTTCCATGGTCGGCATACCTGCCGTTCAGCGTAACAAGATCGTCAGCGCGGCCGATGCGGTCAGCCTGATACGCGACGGCGACACCATCGCCACCGGCGGCTTTGTCGGCGTCGGCTTCGCGGAGAATATCGCGGTGGCGCTGGAACGGCGCTTCCTGGCCGCCGACAGCGGCGGCCATCCGCGCGACCTGACGCTGGTCTACGCCGCAGGGCAGGGCGACGGCAAGGAGCGCGGCCTGAATCATTTCGGCCACGAGGGCCTGCTCAAACGGGTGATCGGCGGCCACTGGAGCCTGGTGCCCAAGCTTCAGCAACTGGCCATGAGCGGCAAGATCGAAGCCTACAACCTGCCGCAAGGCGTCATCAGCCAGCTGTTCCGCGATACCGCTGCCGGCAAACCCGGGCTGCTGACGCACGTTGGCCTCGGCACCTTTGTCGATCCGCGTCACGGCGGTGGCAAGATCAACGCCCGCACCAACGAGGAGCTGGTCGAGCTGCTGACGCTGGGCGGCAAGGAATACCTGTTCTACAAATCGCAGCCGGTGCACGTGGGGATCATCCGCGGCACCACGGCGGACGCCAACGGCAACGTCACCATGGAGCGCGAGGCGCTGACGCTGGAGGCGCTGGCGATTGCCATGGCCGCGCACAATTCGGGCGGCATCGTCATCGTGCAGGTCGAGCGCATCGCCGACCGTGGCACGCTCAATCCGCGCCAGGTCAAGATCCCCGGCATCCTGGTCGATTGCGTGGTGGTGGCGGAAAAGCCGGAATACCATATGCAGACTTTCGCCGAACCGTACAACCCGGCCTACTCTGGCGAGGTGCGCGTACCCCTGTCGGCGATGGCGCCGATGCCGATGTCGGAGCGGAAGGTGATCGCCCGCCGCGCGCTGATGGAGCTGCGGCCGAACAATGTGGTCAACCTCGGCATCGGCATGCCGGAGGGTGTGGCGGCGGTGGCGGTGGAGGAGAAGCTGCTCGACCTGGTGACGCTGACAGCGGAGCCGGGCGTGATCGGCGGCATGCCGGCCGCAGGCCTGAACTTCGGCGCGGCCACCAACCCGGATGCGGTCATCGATCAGCCTTACCAGTTCGACTTCTACGACGGCGGCGGCCTGGATGTGGCGGTGCTTGGCCTGGCGCAGGCCGACCGCCACGGCAATCTGAACGTCAGCAAATTCGGCAGCAAGCTGGCCGGCGCCGGGGGCTTCATCAACATCAGCCAGAACGCACGCAAGGTGGTGTTCGTCGGCACCTTCATGGCGGACAAGGGCGCGACGCGCAAATTCATCAACGAGGTGGAGCACCGCACCTACAGCGGCGAGTACGCGGCGCGGCGAGGGCAGGAAGCCCTGTTCATCACCGAGCGCTGCGTGATGCGGCTGGTGCTGGACGGCGGCATGTCCGCGCTGGAGCTGATCGAGATCGCGCCGGGTGTCGATGTGGAGCGCGACATCCTGGCGCATATGGATTTCAAGCCTGCGATCAGCGCGCAGCTGAAGGTGATGGATGCGCGCATCTTCGCGCCGCTGGCGATGAACTGGCGCAGCGACTTCCTCGCGCTGCCGCTGGAGCAGCGGCTGGTGTACGACGCGCAGCAGGAACTGTTCTTCGTGAACTTCGAAGGCTTCGAGGTGAGCGACGCCGCCACTATCGCCGCCATCTGCGAGATGGTGGCGGAGCGCCTGGCGCCGTTGGGGCGCAAGGTGCCGGCGGTGATCAACTACGATAACTTCTCGATCTCGCCGGATTTGATGGACCAGTACGTGGCCTCCGTGAACGATCTCGCGGAGCGCTACTACAGCAAGGTGACGCGCTACGCACACAGCACCTTCATGCGCGCCAGTCTGGGACGCGCCTTCCGTCGTATCGAGAAGGATGCCGCGCTGTTCGCCAACTCGGCCGAGGCCTTGCTGCGTTTGCAGGAACCTTGATTGCGTGTTTATGCGTATTTGTGCGTGATTGTTTACATTGTACGCATGAGTGTGTACACTTTTGCGCATGAAACGTGAAAACCTCCTGCTACAAGAGCGCCACGACCTGATACTGAAGCAATTGGAGGCCGATGGCCGCGTGATTGCTTCCGTGCTGGCGCTGGACCTGAACGTCACCGAAGATACGATACGGCGCGACCTGCGCGATCTGGCCGCCGCCGGCTTGTGCCAGAAAGTGTACGGTGGCGCCGTGCGCATCGCCGCTGCGCCGGAATCGGGCACGCTGACCCAGCGCCTGGGGCGCCAGCAGTCCGGCAAGTCGCGCCTGGGCGCTGCCGCCGCCACGCTGGTAAAGCCGGGCAGTGTGATCTTCCTCGACGCCGGCTCCAGCAACCTGGCCATCGCCGAGGCTTTGCCCGCAGTGCCATTGACGGTGCTGACCAACGCGCCGTCGATTGCGGCGCGGCTGCTCGACAGCCCTCACATAGAACTGATCATGATCGGCGGCCGCGTCAAGCAGGGCCTGGGCGGCAGCGTTGGCGCGACCGCGCTGCGCGAGGTGGAGCTGCTGCGGCCCGACCTGTATTTCATCGGAGCCTGCGGTGTCGATCTGCATGCCGGCATCACCGCTGTCGATTTTGAAGAGGCGGAATTCAAGCGTCGCCTCGCGGCGCACAGCAAGGCCACCGCCGTTGTCGCCACGACTGAAAAAATGGGCGCGGTTGCATCCTTCCTGGTGCTGCCTATCGCCCAATTGACTCACCTGATCGTCGAGCAGGATAGCGATGCGCGGCTGGCGGATGCCTATTCCGCAGCCGGCACCCGCCTGCTGCGCGCCGAATAAAGAAAGCGAATCTGATGACCACCGGTTTACAACAACGAATTTCTACCCGCCTGGCCTTCCTGGCGGCGGGCATGGCGATGTCGGCCTGGGCGCCGCTGGTGCCGTTCGCGCAGGCGCGCACCGGCGTGCAGCAGGGGGAGCTTGGCTTGCTGCTGCTTTGTCTCGGCATCGGCTCATTGCTGGCGATGCCGGTGACGGGCGTGCTGGCTGCGCGCTTCGGCTGCCGCCGCATCATCCTCGCCTCCGGGCTGGGATGCTGTCTGGTGTTTCCCTTGCTGGCGATCGCGCCGACGGCATGGTCGTTGGCGCTGGTGCTGTTCCTGTTTGGCGCGACGATAGGCACGCTGGATGTGGCGATGAATATCCAGGCCGTGATCGTCGAGAAGGAATATGGCGGCGCGCTGATGTCGGGCTTCCATGGACTGTTCAGCGTGGGCGGCATCGTTGGTGCGGGCAGCATGACGTTGATGCTGTGGGCGGGGATGGATCTGGTCGCGGCGTCGCTGGTGTTGGCGGCGGCGGTCGCGCTGGTGCTGATCGGCGCCGGTCCTTATCTGCTGCGCGATCCGGCGCCGTCGGAGCGCGACGCACCGCTGTTCGCCATGCCGCGTGGCGCGGTGGTTTTGATTGGCGCCTTATGCTCGCTGGTGTTCCTGGCCGAAGGCGCGGTGCTGGACTGGAGTGCTGTGATGCTGACGAGCGGCGGCGGCTTCACGGCCGGGCAGGGCGGCCTGGGCTACGCGGCCTTCGCCGTGGCGATGACCGTGGGACGGCTCAACGGCGACAAGATGGTGCAGCGCTGGGGCGGCGCGCGCCTGCTGCTGTTGGGCGGCTTGTGCGCGGCGTTGGGATTCCTGATCGTGGTGCTGGCGCCATCGCCGTGGATCGCGCTGGCCGGTTTCGCGCTGATCGGCACGGGCGCTTCGAACATCGTACCGGTGCTGTTCAGCGCAGCGGGCAGCCAGCAGGATATGCCGGCCAGCCTGGCCATCAGCGCCATCACCACCATCGGCTACGCCGGCATCCTGGCGGGGCCTGGATTGATAGGATTCGTAGCCCATGCATTCGGCTTGCAGCTGGCGTTCGCCGGGCTGGCCTGCGGCATGCTGCTGGTGGCGGCTAGCGGCTGGTCAGCCGTTCCAGGCGCAGGCGGTGGCGCTCGTCGGTGACGCTGCGCGCCGCCAGGTAGACCGCCAGCGTGACCGATAGTCCGCTGCCGCCGGCCAGCAGGAACATCAGCAGGATTTGATAGCGCACCGCGTCCATCGGGTCCATGCCGGCGAGGATCTGGCCGGTCATGATGCCGGGCAGGGTGATGATGCCGGCCGCCGACATCTGGTTGATGAGCGGGATCAGGCCCTTGCGCACCGACTCGCGTATCAGCGGCGCCAGCGCTTCGTTGCGGGTGGCGCCCAGCACCAGTTGCGCTTCGATCGCGGCGCGGGAGTTGACTACGCCGCCGTAGAAGGAGTCCAGTCCCAGGCTGGCGGAATTGAGTACGTTACCCAACACGATGCCGATCAGCGGAATCGCGTACTGCGGTTCGTACCAGGGCGTTGGATGCAGCACGGTGAACAGTGCCAGCATCACGGTGGCGATGCTGGACAGGCCGACGCTCGCAGTGGCCAGCCATACGCCTGGCCAGCCGCGCAAGCCGTGTGCGGGCCGCATCGCCACCTCGCGCGCGGCGGCGACGATCATCAGCATTGCCACGGCCAGCGTTGCGGCCGGCGAGGCCAGAGCAAACACCCAGCGCAGCACCAGTCCCACCAGCAGCAACTGCACCACCATGCGTACGGCTGCCCACAGCATGCTGCGCTGCATGCGCAATCCCAACCACGCCGAGATGCCGGCGTTGAGCAGCACCAGTGACGAGGCGATGGCCAGGTCGATTGCGCCTGGTTGGATCGGTGTCATGCCGGCGCTCATGGCGCGGCCTCGTTGTCGTTTTCGTTGAGCTGGCGGTCGCGCATCGTCATGCTGCGGTGGCCCAACGTTTGCGCCTGCGCTTCGGAGTGGGTGACCAGGATGATGGACAGGCCCGCCGCCAGTTCCTTTTGCAGCAATGCTTCGGTTGCGGCGACGGATGCGGGGTCCAGCGCGGCGGTAGGCTCGTCAAGCAGCAGCACTTGCGGTTGGCAGGCCAGTGAGCGTATCAACGCCATGCGCTGTCGCTCGCCGGTGGACAGGCGGTTGATGTCGCTCTCCAGCAGCGACGGCGACAGATTCAGTTGCGGCAGCAGTTCACGCACGCGGTCCATCTGCGAGGGCTTGAAATGCTGGCCAGCAGTCGGCTGCCACCATGCCGCTTCGGCGGGCTGGTAGATCACGCCGGCCCGCCACTCGGGGGCGCTCATGCCGGAGCGGGGAAGTCCGTTCAGCAGGGCCTCGCCGGTGTTGGGATCGAGATCGCACAGCATCCGCAGCAGCAGGCTTTTGCCCGCGCCGGACGGGCCGGAGATGGTCAGGCACTGGCCCGCTTCGAGATCGAAGGAGAACGGGCCGGCCAGCGGCGATTGCAGATTGCGGATGCGCAGGCGTGGCTGATGGGCGCTGGCCGGCATCATGCGGCTAGACCAGGCCGTCGAACAGCAGCACGTCGACCATCTCGCCGGCGGCGATGCTGGCCTGCGCTTCGCGCAGCACGACGATGCAGTTCGCTTCCGTCATCGAACTCAATATGCCCGAGCCTTGCGCGCCGGTGAGACGCACTTGCGGTTCGCCGCCTGCGCCGGTGCTCAGGATGCCGCGCTGGTACTCGGTGCGGCCGGGGCGTTTGCGGATCGCTTCCGTGGTGCGGGCCTGCATCACCGGCTGCGTCGCCTGCGCGCCCATCATGCGCAGCAGCGCCGGACGGGCGAACATGTAGAACGACACCATCACCGCCACCGGATTGCCGGGCAGGCCAAACAGCCAGGCGCTGTCTGCCTCCGTTTGAATCTTGCCGAAGGCGAGCGGGCGGCCGGGACGCATCGCCAGCTTCCAGAAGGCGACGTCGCCCAGGCGGGCCATGATGTCGCGTGTGTAGTCGGCCGCGCCTTCGGATACGCCGCCGGAGGTGATGATGGCGTCGGCCTTGGTGCAGGCTTGGCGCAGCGCCGCCTCCAGCGCGGCCGGATCGTCGCGCACGATGCCCATGTCGATCACTTCGCAGCCGAGCCGCGTCAGCATGCCGAACAGCGTGTAGCGGTTGCTGTCGTAGACGCAGCCGTCGTCGAGAGGATCGCCGAGCGAGCGCAGTTCGTCGCCGGTGGAGAAGAAGGCCACGCGCAGCTTGCGCTGCACCGTCACTTCGCCGATGCCGAGCGAGGCTACCAGGCCCAGATCGGCGGGGCGCAGGATTTTCCCTTTCGCCAGCGCGATGCCGCCCGCTTTCAGATCCTCGCCGGCGAAGCGGCGGTTGGCGCCGGTGCGGATGGCGCCGTGCGGGATGGTGACGCTGTCGCCATCGATGTGCGAGGCCAGTTCCTGCGGCAGCACGCTGTCGCAGCCGGGCGGGATGGCGGCGCCGGTCATGATGCGGATGCATTCGCCGGCTTGCGGCGTCTGCGTGCAAGGGCGGCCCGCGTAGGCGATGTCGATCACCTTGAACGTGGCGTCGGGAGCGCCGGCTGCGGGCAGGTCGGCGCCGCGCAGCGCGTAGCCGTCCATCGCCGAGTTGTCGTAGGCCGGCACGTTGATCGGCGAGATGATGTCTTCGGCCAGCACGCGATCGAGCGCGCCGTGCAGCAGCGCGCGCGTTTCGGTCGCGGTGACGGGCGTGATGCGTTCGCAGATGATGCGCTGCGCTTCGGCTACGGGCATCGCGCCGGGATCGCCAACAGCTGGTGCTACCGGTGCGGATGGCTCGCTGGCGCTGGCCTGCTCGTGCATCTGCAACTCGGCCAGCGTGTTGATGTTGCGGAAGGCGTCGGCGTCGTCGAACATCACTTCGGCCACGCGCAGCGATTTGATCCAGCTTTCCATGCGGCGCGCGCCGGTGTCCAGATAGGTGTCCAGCTGCGGCAGCAGGCTTGCCTTCATCAGCGCGAACACCGGGTGCGGCTGGCGATACGGTTCGACGCCTTCTTCGGCTTCCATGGTGACGGCCAGCGCCACGTCGGCGTTCTGCTCCAGCAGCGCCGCGTGCAGGCGTTCGGCCAGGTCGTCGGGCAGGAAGGGCGAGTCGCAGGGAGCGGTCAGCAGCAGTTCGGTGGGGCAGTATTGCAGGCCGATTTGCAGGCCGGCCAGCGGGCCTTCGAAGCCGTCGAGATAATCGGGCAGCACCGGCGCCGCGCCGGCCACCGCCTGGTACTGCGGCAGGTTGCGGTTGGCGTTGATGACGACGGTGGCGACTTGCGGCGCCAGGCGGCGCATCACATGTTCGACCAGCGTGGCGCCGCGAAACGGCTGCAGACCTTTATCGACGCGGCCCATGCGGGTGCCGCGTCCACCAGCCAGTATCAATCCGGTGATCTTGCTCTTCAAAGACAAACTACCCTCCGATGTAAGACATTTCCACTTTGGTGGCGCCGGCTTGCAGGCCGTCCGTATTATTGGTGCGCAGTTCCGAGTATCGGTCGCCCCGCGCGCGCCACAGGTGGGCCAGCACGGTGCCGATTTCGGCGTCGCTGCGGCCGTCGCGCAGCAGGGCGCGCAAATCGTGGCCGCTGCTGGCGAACAGACAAGTGTACAGCTTACCCTCGGTGGACAGGCGCGCACGGGTACAGTCGCGGCAGAATGCGTGGGATACACTTGAGATCACGCCGATCTCGCCAGCGCCGTCGGCGTAGCGCCAGCGCGCGGCGGTTTCGCCGGTGTAGTTGGCGGACAGCGCTTCGAGCGGCATCTCAGCGTGGATGCGGCTTACCACCTCGGCGGAGGGGATGACTTCGTCCATTTTCCAGCCGTTGGATGCGCCGACATCCATGTATTCGATGAAGCGCAGGATGTAGGGCGTGTGCTTGAAATGGCGGGCCATGGGCAGGATTTCCTGGTCGTTCATGCCGGCTTTGACCACCATGTTGATCTTGATCGGCCCCAGGCCGACTTGATGTGCGACATCTATCCCGTGCAGCACATCGTCAACCGAGAAGTCGACATCGTTCATGCGCTGGAAGACGGTGTTGTCCAGCGCATCGAGCGAGACGGTGATGCGTTGCAGGCCGGCGTCCTTGAGCGACTGTGCCTTGCGCGCCAGCAGGGAGGCGTTGGTGGTCAGCGTCAGGTCCAGCGGTTTGCCGTGGACGGTCTTGAGCTCGGCCAGCATGGCGATCAGGCGTTCGATATTCTTGCGCAGCAGCGGCTCGCCGCCGGTCAGGCGGATTTTCTCGACGCCGTGGGCGATGAAGGTCTTGGCCAGCCGGGTGATTTCTTCGAACGACAGCAGGGAGGTGTGCGGCAGGTACTGGTAGTCCTTGTCGAACACCTCTTTGGGCATGCAGTAGACGCAGCGGAAATTGCAGCGGTCGGTGACGGAGATGCGCAGATCGTGTAGCGGGCGGGCCAGCTGATCGCTCAGCAGGCCGGTGGGCGTTTCCAGGACTGCGGGGATGGCTGGCGGCGCGCGGCGCTGGCTGGCCATCATGATGATTTTCTCTGCCATGACTCTACAATCTTGCTGTTTTTGAAATGCGGGACGACATCTGAGCAACTACAAGAAGCTACGATAGCACGTCGCCGCCAACTCGGTGGCGTGGGCCTCCATTAAAAAAGCCCCGCCGGCCTGAACGCGCTCAAGAACGCGCTCAGTGCCGGCGGGGCTTTTTAGTTTGGCTATCCGCTGCGACTAGCGGCGGGTATCCACCTGGACCAGAGGCTCGTCAGCTTGCGGTGGCAGCGGCTTGCGTTCGCGTGGAACGCGGGCCGGTGCGACTGCCTTGGCAGCGGCTTCCTGCGCGGCGCGCAGTTTGGCCGGATCGGTGGCTGCCAGCGTCAGGCCGGCGGAGCCGAGCACTGCTTGCAGATCGATCGGCGCCGACGGTGCAGCCACTGGCGCTGGTGCTGCCACCGGTGCAGGAGCAACGGCGACCGGAGCGACTGGCTCGGCAACCACTGGCGCTGCGACTGGCGCAGGAGCCGGGGTAGGCGCAGGTGCAGGTGCAGCAACCACCGGTGCGGTTTCGACGAAGGCTGGAGCGGCAACTTCGGCCACCACTGCCGGCGCTTCGGCGACGACTGGCTCAACCACTGGCGCTGCGACGACCGGTGCTTCGACCACGGCTGCTGGTGCTTCCACCACGGCTGCTACCGGCGCTGCTTCGACCACTGGCGCGGCTTCAACAACGACAGCGGCTGGCTGTTCAACCGGTGCTGGCGCGGCAACTGGTGCTGGCGTCGCAACTGCTGCAACGACTGGCTCGGCGGCTGGCGCTTCAACGGCTGGTGCTGCCACGACAGCTTCCGCTACCGGCGCTGCTGCAACTGCTGCCGCTTCGGCGACTGGCGCGAAGCTCAGGGCGATTTGTTCGCCTTGCTCGCCGGCTTCGGCTGCTGCCGATTCCTGGCCTTCAACGCCTTCCGTACCTTCCGCACCGTCGCGGTCGCGGCGATTGCGGTTGCGGCCACCACGACGACGGCGACGACGCGGCTCTTCACCGTCCACCGCTGCTTCGTTGTCATCGCCTTCAGGACCGGCGTTCGGCGCGGCTTTCAGGATGCTGGTGGTCGCTTCGGTCACAGGACCGGTCGACGGCACGCCTACGTTCAAGGCCAATTCTTCAACCTTGGCTTCGACTGGCGCTTTTTCGCCGCGCGGTTCGCGTGGAGGACGCGGGGCGCGTTCTGCGCGTTCCGGACGCTCGGCGCGTTCTGCGCGTTCGCGTGGAGCCTGGCCTTCTGCTGCCTGGTTTTCACGCGGTTCGCGTGGCTCGCGCGGTGGACGCGGTGGGCGTGGCGGACGGCCGTTGGCGTCTGCTGCCTTGGCTTCATCCTGGCCTGGGCGGGCTGCGCCTGGTTCGCGCTCTTCGCGCTCGCCACGGCCGCCGGCCTTGCCGTTACGGTTGCGGCCGCGTGGACCACGGGCGTTGCGGTCGCCACGGTCGCCCGATGGCGCCTTGACCACGATGGTCGGCTGCTGCGGCAGCACCGGGGTTTCCGGTTTGCCGGTGAAGAAGCTGATCAGCTTGGCGAAGAAACCTTGCTCGGCCGGTGCTGGCGTTGGGGCCGGCGCTGGCTTGATGACGGTTTCGGTCGGCTTGCGCTCGACCAGCGGTGCTGGCTGGTCCGGGGTGATGGTCTTGACCATGGCTTCCTGGCGCGGCTTGGCTTCTTCCTTCTGGCGCTTGCTGTAGGCCATGTCGGTTTCTGCTTGCTCGGCCAGCGAGTAGCTCGCCTGGCTGTCTTCCAGACGCGGATCGTCGTGCTTGATGCGCTCCAGTTTGTAGTGCGGGGTTTCCAGGTGCTTGTTCGGCACCAGGATGATGCTGATGCGGTGGCGGGTCTCGATCTTCAGCACTTCGCCGCGCTTTTCGTTCAGCAGGAAGGCTGCCACATCCACCGGCACTTGCACGTGGATGGTGGCCGAGTTTTCCTTCATGGCCTCTTCCTGGATGATGCGCAGCACTTGCAGTGCGGACGATTCGGTGTCGCGGATATGGCCGGTGCCGGAGCAGCGCGGGCAGGTCACGTGCGAACCTTCCGACAGCGACGGACGCAGGCGCTGACGCGACAGTTCCATCAGGCCGAAGCGGGAAATCTTGCCCATCTGGACGCGTGCACGGTCGTGGTGCAGCGCGTCTTTCAGGCGCTGTTCGACTTCGCGCTGGTTCTTGGCCACTTCCATGTCGATGAAGTCGATCACGATCAGGCCGCCCAAGTCGCGCAGGCGCAGCTGGCGGGCCACTTCTTCAGCGGCTTCGCAGTTGGTGTTGAAGGCGGTGGTTTCGATGTCCGAACCGCGGGTGGCGCGGGCCGAATTGACGTCGACCGAGACCAGGGCTTCGGTGTGGTCGATGACGATGGCGCCGCCCGATGGCAGCGGCACGGTGCGGCTGTAGGCGGTTTCGATCTGGTGTTCGATCTGGAAGCGGGAGAACAGCGGCACGTCGTCGCTGTAGCGCTTCACGCGGTGCACCATGTCCGGCATCACGTGGCTCATGAACTGGTGAGCTTGTTCGTAGATGTCGTCGGTGTCGATCAGGATTTCGCCGATGTCAGGCTGGAAGTAATCGCGGATGGCGCGGATTACCAGCGACGATTCCTGATAGATCAGGAAGGCGCCGGAAGCCGATTTGCCGGCGCCTTCGATCGCGCGCCACAGTTGCATCAGGTAGTTCAAGTCCCACTGCAG
This sequence comes from Rugamonas aquatica, assembly GCF_009380215.1. Classification (GTDB taxonomy): domain Bacteria; phylum Pseudomonadota; class Gammaproteobacteria; order Burkholderiales; family Burkholderiaceae_D; genus Rugamonas; species Rugamonas aquatica_B. The sequence continues at coordinate 40,083 of NZ_WHUG01000007.1, read as the reverse complement.
CTCGTCGACGTTGCGGCCGATGCCGGCGGTGCGGGCGATGACGGACATGCCTGGCGGCAGGTCCAGCTTGTCCATGGTTTCGCGCAGTTCCTGGCGCTCTTCACCTTCGACGCGGCGGGAAACACCACCACCGCGCGGGTTGTTCGGCATCAGGACCAGATAGCGGCCGGCCAGCGAGACGAAGGAGGTCAGGGCCGCGCCCTTGTTGCCGCGCTCTTCCTTTTCCACCTGGACCATGATTTCCTGGCCTTCGCGCAGCGCTTCCTTGACGGAGGCGTTGCGGACATCCACGCCTTCGCGGAAGTAAGTGCGTGCTACTTCCTTGAATGGCAGGAAACCGTGGCGATCTTCGCCGTAGCTGACGAAGCAAGCTTCCAGCGACGGTTCGATGCGGGTAATCACGCCTTTGTAGATGTTGGATTTGCGCTGTTCGCGGCCGGCGGTTTCGATGTCGATGTCGATCAATTTCTGACCGTCGACGATTGCTACGCGCAGTTCTTCTTGCTGCGTAGCATTAAACAACATGCGTTTCATTTTTATTAACTCCGCGACCCGTAGGTCATCTCTGTGCCGCTCGGTTTCTTAGGACCGAGGCAGCGTGGTACAGGGATATACGCGAGAATTAATGTGATTGCGGTGGGTATGCCCATCCTGTGCAGCGCAGAAACGCGAACGAAAACGTCCGCGTTGCGGCCGCAACTGGGCGCATGAGGTCGATCGACATGCCGAGTGCTCGCATCACCTGCAACTCATCCATGCGGCCCCTACGGACGGCAGAGAAATGCAGGCGGTGAGCAACGTCGTTGAGAGCCAAATCCTGACCAGGCTTACGTACTACAAGTATCGCAACTTCGCGAAGATACAATGCTTCAGGCTTGTTTCAGCCGTCCATCGAGCTTGCAGCAAAGCATGGGGTCTGGCGAAAACGGCAAGCGTTATCAACTTCATCAACCGGCCAGCTTGGTGCTAGACCAAGCTGGCCGGACTTTATCCTTACAATCCAACCATATTAATTCAGCATCCTTGCAGGCATCCGATTACAACAACGGTGCAACCTTGATTCCGGCAGGGGTGGTGCGTATACATTTTTTCCTCTGAATTTGCAATTTGGCGAGGCCAGTGGAGACGCCCCTGTGTAAAATGTGCTTTTATTCTTACACTTGCCGCAGATTGAACCGCAGCGAAACAATTATATATTCAAAATGAAGGACTTAGAGAGATTTCTGGGAAGACAGAGCAAATGAAGCAACAAAAAGATGTTATCCCACCTTCAACACCCCAGGTTGGCCTGCCGGTTCCGCTGCAAGCACAGTTCGTCACCATTACTGAAGAAGAAGCAGGTCAGCGCATCGACAACTACCTGCTGCGCGTATGCAAGGGTGTACCGAAAAGCCACGTCTATCGCATTTTGCGTTCAGGGGAAGTACGTGTTAACAAGGGCCGCATCGATCAACTGTACCGTCTGGTACAGGGCGATATCGTCCGTATTCCGCCGGTCCGCATCGCGGAAAAGGCCGACACCACCCATGTGCCGGCGGCCGAATTCAAGGTCATTTTCGAGGATTCCCACCTGCTGGTGATCGACAAGCCGGCCGGCGTGGCCGTGCACGGCGGTTCCGGCGTGTCCTTCGGCGTAATCGAGCAGCTGCGCGCATCGCGTCCGGACGCCAAGTTCCTGGAACTGGTGCACCGCCTGGACCGCGACACCTCCGGTTTGTTGTTGCTGGCGAAGAAACGTTCGGCGCTGACCAACCTGCACGAGCAGATGCGTGACGGCCATACGGACAAGCGCTATCTGACGATGGTGGCGGGCGACTGGAAAAATGCGCGTCAGCACGTCAAGCTGCCATTGCATAAGTACACCACCGCCGACGGCGAGCGCCGCGTGGCGGTGCAGGCCGACGGCATGCCGTCGCACACGGTGTTCACGCTGCTGAAGAAATTCAAGGATTTCGCGCTGCTGGAAGCCGAGCTGAAGACCGGACGCACGCACCAGATCCGCGTCCATCTGTCATCTTCCGGCTTCGCCATCGTAGGTGACGACAAATACGGCGATTTTGCGCTGAACCGCGTCTTGCTGAAGGCCGATGCCACGCGCGGTGCGCTCAAGCGCATGTTCCTGCACGCCCATCAGATTACGTTTACCCATCCGGATTCCGGCAAAATCATGACGCTGAATGCGCCTTTGGCCGCCGAATGTGAGCGATTCTTGGTAAGCTTGGGGAAACCTCTTAACTAATCGCAAATATTATTGAAGGAGCCGGCTTGCGGTAGCAGGCCGGAACACATGGCAAGAAAGCAATTTGATTTAATCGTCTTCGATTGGGATGGAACGTTGATGGATTCCACATCAACGATCGTGAAATGCATACAGGCGGCGGCGCGGGACTTGTCGTTGCCGATTCCGCGCGAAGAGCTTGCCGCCCATGTGATCGGCCTGGGCCTGCACGAAGCCATGCAAGCCGTGTTGCCGGAGATCGATCCATCCTATTATCCGCGCATGGTGGAGCGTTATCGCTATCACTTCCTGTCGCGCGATCACGAGCTGACGCTGTTCCCAGGCGTGCACGACATGCTGACCGAGCTGTCGCAGAACGGCTATTTTCTGGCCGTGGCGACCGGCAAGAGCCGTGTCGGCCTGAACCGCGCCATGAACGATGTCAAACTGCTGTCCATGTTTGACGCCACCCGTTGCGCGGACGAAACTTTTTCCAAGCCGCATCCCGCCATGCTGCAGGAGCTGACGCGCGAGTTGGGCCAGGATATGCGACGTACGGTGATGATCGGCGATACTTCGCACGATTTGCTGATGGCGAACAATGCCGGCGCGTCCGCTATTGCGGTCCAGTACGGCGCGCATCCGGCCGACCAGCTGGCGGCCTGCAATCCGCTGTACTCGGCCGCCACGGTGGCCGAGCTGCACCAATGGCTGAGCGAGCACGCATAATGGCGGACGAAGATATCCTGATCTGCGATGCCGATGCGGTGGTGGAGGGCGGCAAGGGCGTGCGCTTCCTGGTGACCGCCGGCGGCGACGACGGCACCGGTTTCGTGGTGCGCTATGGCGGCAAGGCGTATGCCTACCTGAACCGTTGTGCCCACGTGCCGATCGAGCTGGACTGGGCTGAAGGCGAGTTCTTCGAATCCAGCGGCTTGTACCTGATGTGCTCCACCCACGGCGCGATTTATGTGCCGGAAAGCGGTTTTTGCGCCGGAGGTCCGTGCAAAGGCGGACGTTTGCGCCCGATCACGGTAGTAGAGCGCGATCAGCAGATTTTCTGGCAACCGGATGACTATGTGCGCCCAGCGCGCGCCTGACTGTAACCATACGAGAACTATGAGCGATAACACGAGCGAAAATGGCGGCAACGGCACCGAAAAAACCGCAGCGGCCGCGCCGGCCCCGGCATCGCCACCGGCCAAGGTGACGGTCCAGGCTTCCAACTGGGAGCGCGAAGTGCTGGAAAAGCTGGTGTTTGCCACGCTCAAGGAGCAGAAGGCGTCGCGCCGCTGGGGGATATTCTTCAAGGCGGTGACCTTGCTGGTGGTGATCGTCGGCCTGAGCGCCTACCTGGACATCAGCTGGACCGGCTCGGAAGAGACGCTGGGCCGCCACACCGCGCTGATCGAAATCGAAGGCGCGATTGAATCGGAAGGCAGCGGCGCCGCCTCGGTGGTGATCCCTGCGCTGAACAAGGCGTTTTCCGACAGCGGTTCGGTGGCGGTGGTGATGCACATCAACAGCCCCGGCGGCAGCCCGGTGCAGGCCGGCATGATCGTCGACGAGATGGTGCGCCTGCGCAAAGGCTATCCGGCCAAGCCGCTGTACGTGGTGGTCGACGAGATCTGCGCCTCCGGCTGCTACTACATCGCCGCCGGCGCCGACCGCATCTACGTCAACAAGGCCAGCATCATCGGCTCGATCGGCGTGCTGATGGACGGCTTCGGCTTCACCGGCATCATGGAAAAAGTCGGCGTCGAGCGCCGTCTGCTGACGGCCGGCGAAAACAAGGGCTTCATGGACCCGTTCAGCCCGCTGACGGACAAGCACAGGCAATACGCGCAAGCTATGCTCAACGAGATCCACCAGCAATTCATCCAGGTGGTGCGCACCGGCCGCGGCAAGCGCCTGAAGGAAACCCCGGAGATGTTCTCCGGCCTGTTCTGGACCGGCGCCAAGTCCATCGACATGGGCCTGGCCGACGCCTTTGGCACCGTCGACAGCGTGGCGCGCGACGTGGTCAAGGCCGAAGACATCATCGACTACACCCAGCATGAAGGCTTGCCTGAACGCGTGCTGAAGAAATTCGGCGCGGCGATGGGCGCGGGGGCAATGAAATCGGCGGTGGACAACGTCAAACCCAGCTTGCGCTGACAGGGGGCGGTGTTAGTCACAGTGATAGGATCACTGGACTTCCGATTAACATTATCAATCCAGCCTTTTTCAGGCTTGCATATCCAAGCTGGTGGACTATAGTGGTGTTGTAGTTCTTTCCAAGGGGGGCCGATATAAACAGTTTATCTTGTTGTCAGCACGATCTTGTTCAGTTTGATGGAACTACTCAGCTGCATCATTGATGCGGAGTAGAGAGAATTTCGATTCCTCGTAAAGAGTCCTGTAATGGGGCTGAAAACAGCGGCGCAATGCCGCTGTTTTCAATTGCGGCGTCGCTTTGTGCGAAACCGCCGGCGTCCAGCCAGGCCAGGAAGCCCGCCTGCCGGGCGGCATGCCAGGGTTCTTGCGCGCCGCCGGAGGCGTCGCAGGGCGGCAGGCCGCTGCGGCAGCGCGCCAGCAGCAGTTCGGTTCTGTGCTTGGCGGCCTGTTCTTGTGCCGCTGTCGTGACGGTAAGTAAGGTAGACATGATGAGGGCCTGCTGAGTATTTCCTAGTGCATTAGGCGGATTCCTAATGAGGTTTCAGTTTATCAACGCAATCCGCGTGAGGCTTGATATGCATCAAGAAAGCTCACCGTCCTGGACAGATGCTGCGGCGCAAGGGGCGCTGCCTTTCCGCTGCCACCCGCATCCTGTAAAATCCGGCCATGAGCAAATTATCCCTAGACCGCATCCTGCAATCGCAGGGTTACGGCACCCGCAAGTATTGCCGTTCCCTCATTGAGGACGGCGAAGTCAGCATCGGCGGCGTGGTGCACGACAACTACAAGGCCAGCATCGAGACCGATGGCCTGGTACTGACCATCTTCGACGAGGAATGGGTGTACCGCGAACACCTGTACCTGGCGCTGCACAAACCGGCCAATTTCGAATGCTCGCGCAAGCCCAGCCACCATCCGGGCGTGCTGACCTTGCTGCCTGAGCAGTTCAGCTGGCGCGAAGTCCAGCCGGTCGGCCGCCTCGACCATGACACCACCGGCATGCTGCTGATGTCGGACGACGGCCCCTTCATCCACGCGCAATCGTCGCCCAAGCGCCATGTGCCGAAGATTTACCAGGCCACGACCCAGGAGCCCGTCACCGACGAGCTGGTGGCGCAACTGTTGTCCGGCGTGCAGCTGCACGACGAGCCGGCGCCGCTGGCGGCGCAGACCTGCGTCAAGCGCGGCGAACACCAGCTGGAAATCGTGCTGGAGCAGGGCAAGTATCACCAGGTCAAGCGCATGCTGGCGGCCGCCGGCAACCATTGCAGCGCCTTGCACCGTTCGGCGATCGGCACGCTGACGCTGGAATCGCTGGGCCTGGCCGAGGGCGAGTGGTGCTATCTGACGCCGGAACAGCTGGCGATGCTGGCGCCTGCCGCATGAAGCTGGCAACGCTGAAAGACGGTACCCGCGACGGCCAGCTGATGGTGGTGTCGCGCGACCTGAAAACCGCGCAACTGGCCGACGGCGTGGCGCGCACCTTGCAGCGCGCGCTGGACGACTGGACTTTCATCGCGCCGCAGCTGGAAGCGATCTATCAGGACTTGAATCATGGCCGCGCCCGCCGCAGCTTCGACTTCGAGCCGCAGAACTGCATGGCGCCGCTGCCGCGCGCCTTCCAGTGGGCCGACGGTTCGGCTTACGTCAATCACGTCGAGCTGGTGCGCAAGGCGCGCGGCGCCGAGCTGCCGCCGTCGTTCTGGGAAGATCCGCTGATGTACCAGGGCGGCAGCGACGATTTCCTCGGGCCGACCGACGATATCGCGCTGTTCCATGAGGAATGGGGCATCGATTTCGAGGCCGAGGTGGCGGTCATCACCGACGACGTGCCCATGGGCGCGACGGCGGACCAGGCGCACCAGCGCATCCGCCTGCTGATGCTGGTCAACGACGTCTCGCTGCGCAACCTGATTCCCGAGGAACTGGCCAAGGGCTTCGGCTTCGTCCAGTCCAAGCCGGCCACCAGCTTCTCGCCGGTGGCGGTCACGCCGGACGAGCTGGACGACGCCTGGAAGGGCGGCAAGGTGCACCTGCCGCTGCTGTCGACCTGGAACGGCAAGCTGGTCGGCAAGCCGCAGGCCGGCGTCGACATGGTGTTCAACTTCCCGCAACTGATCGCCCACCTGGCCAAGTCGCGCAATGTGCGGGCCGGGTCCATCATCGGCTCGGGCACGGTGTCCAACAAGGACGCCAAGCGCGGCTATTCCTGCATCGCCGAACAGCGCTGCCTGGAGATGATCGCCGGCGGCCAGCCGGTCACGCCGTTCATGGCCTTCGGCGACAGCATCCGCATCGAAATGCTGAACGGCGACGGCAAATCCGTGTTTGGCGCCATCGAGCAGACCGTCAAACAAGCCGAGCACCGCAAGTCCTGGTAATTGCCGCACGGAATCTACGAGCAGGCCCGGAAATACCGCCGTATTCCTCCGATGGCCTGTCCTCGCCGCAGCCGATAATGGCACGGTCGAGATAAACCCCGCAGCAGGCAGACCCCATGGCAGAAGACAGCGACGCAGAAAAGACCGAACCCGCGTCACCGAAGCGCCTCGAGCAGGCGCGTGAGGAAGGCGACGTTCCCCGTTCGCGGGAAGTGGCGACGTTTACCGTGCTGATGGCGGCCGGCGCCGGCCTGTGGATGACCGGCGACGGGCTGATACGACAACTTCATTCCGCCCTGGTGTCCGGCCTGACGCTGAACCAGGAGCAAATCTTCGACGCCGACATCCTGATCAACCGCATCCTGGTCGACGTGGTGCGGGTGATGCTCGCCTGCCTGCCGCTGGGCGTGGCGGTGATGGTGGTCGCGCTGGCGTCGCCGCTGCTGGTCGGCGGCTGGCTGTTCAGCGGCAAGGCGATCGCGCCCAACTTCAACAAACTCAATCCCGCCAACGGCCTCGGCAATATGTTCTCGTCCAACTCGCTGGTCGAGCTGTTCAAGGCGGTGGCCAAGGCGCTGGTGGTCGGCCTGGTGGCCTGGCTGGTGGTCATGAAGCAGAAGGATGCCGTGATCGGCCTGGCGGTCGAGCCGCTCAAGCTGGGCGTGGCGCACACGCTCAATATGCTGGGCAGCAGCTTCCTGTTCATCGTCGGCGCGCTCGGCTTCATCGCCGCCATCGACGGTCCGTACCAGATGTGGCACTACGCGAACAAGCTGAAGATGACCCGCCAGGAGCTGATCCAGGAATCCAAGGAATCGGACGGCAATCCGCAGATCAAGGCCAAGATCCGCCAGCTGCAGCGCGAGATGGCCAAGCGCCGCATGATGGCCGACGTGCCGACCGCCGACGTGGTCGTCACCAACCCGACCCACTATGCGGTGGCGCTGAAGTACAGCGACGGCATGCGCGGCGCGCCGAAAGTGGTGGCCAAGGGCACCGACGAAGTGGCGGCCAAAATCCGCGAGATCGCCCGCGAGAACAAGGTGACCTTGCTGGAAGCGCCGGCGCTGGCCCGCGCGCTGCACAAGCACACCGAGATCGGCGACGAGATTCCGGAAGCGCTGTACTCGGCCGTGGCCGAAGTGCTGGCCTATGTGTTCCAGCTGCGCCTGTTCAGCAAGGGCAATGGCAACCGTCCTGATGTGCCGAAGACGCTCGATGTACCGCCTGAGCTCGATCCGCTCAACCCCGCATCGCAAAAGAAGAAACCTGACTTGAATAACGGAGCACCTGCATGAACGCCTTGAGCAACCTGAAACTGCCACCATGGCTGCAAGGCATCGCCAACAGCCGCAACAAGAGCAGCCTGGCCGCGCCTATCCTGATCATCATGCTGCTGGCGATGATGGTGCTGCCGCTGCCGGCGTTTGTGCTCGACATCTTCTTCAGCTTCAATATCGCGCTGGCGGTGATCGTGCTGCTGACCAGCCTGTACACGGTCAAGCCGCTGGACTTCATGGCTTTCCCGACCATCCTGCTGGTATCGACCATGCTGCGCCTGTCGCTGAACGTGGCGTCGACCCGCGTGGTGCTGACCGAAGGCCATACCGGCGCCGACGCGGCCGGCAAGGTGATCGAAGCGTTCGGCCACTTCCTGATCGGCGGTAACTACACGGTCGGTATCGTGGTGTTCATTATTTTGACGATCATTAACTTCACCGTGGTGACCAAGGGCGCGGGCCGTATCGCCGAGGTGGGAGCGCGTTTCGCCCTGGATGCGATGCCGGGCAAGCAGATGGCGATCGACGCCGACCTCAACGCCGGCCTGATCGGCGAGGCCGAAGCCCGCAAGCGCCGCAGCGAAGTGGCGCAGGAAGCGGAATTCTATGGCGCCATGGACGGTGCCAGTAAGTATGTGCGCGGCGATGCCGTGGCCGGTATTCTAGTGACGGTGATTAACGTGGTCGGCGGTCTGCTGGTCGGCCTGTTGCAGCACGACCTGACCTTTGCCGACGCGTTGAAGAACTACACGCTGCTGGCCATCGGTGACGGCCTGGTGGCGCAGATTCCATCGCTGGTGATTTCCACCGCGGCCGGTATTGTGGTGTCGCGCGTGGCCAGCGAGCAGGACATCGGCACCCAGGTGGTGGGGCAGTTGTTCGCCAAGCCGCAGGTGCTGTACATCACCGCCGCCATCATCGGCGGCATGGGTCTGATACCCGGCATGCCGAACCTGGTGTTCCTGCTGCTGGCCGGCGTGCTGGCCGGTTCGGCCTACCTGATGACGCGCAAGGCCGAAGCCGGCAAGACCGCCGAAGTGGCGGCGGCCGAGGCTGCCGCTGCGTCGCCGGCCGCCGCGCCGGAGCAGGAAGAGGCCAGCTGGCAGGACATCATGCCGGTCGATACGCTGGGCCTGGAAGTGGGCTATCGTCTGATCCCGCTGGTGGACAAGACGCAGGGCGGCGAGCTGCTCAAGCGCATCAAGGGCATCCGCAAGAAGTTTGCGCAGGAGGTGGGTTTCCTGGCGCCGCCGGTGCACATCCGCGACAACCTGGAATTGAAGCCGTCGGCCTACCGCATCACGCTCAAGGGCGTGGAAGTGGGCACGGGCGAGGCCTTCAACGGCCAGTTCCTGGCGATCAATCCTGGCATGGCCAGCGGCACCTTGCCGGGCCTGGTGACGAGCGATCCGGCCTTCGGCCTGCCGGCCACGTGGATCGACGCCAATCTGCGCGACCAGGCGCAGGGCATGGGCTATACGGTGGTCGACGCCGGCACGGTGGTGGCGACCCATTTGAACCATTTGATCACCACGCACGCGTCCGAGCTGCTGGGCCGCGCCGAGGTGCAGGCGCTGCTCGATCATCTGGGCAAGGATGCGCCCAAGCTGGTGGAGGATCTGGTGCCGAAGATGGTGTCGCTGTCGACTTTGCAGAAGGTGCTGCAGAACCTGCTGGTGGAGGGCGTGCACATTCGCGACATGCGTTCCATCATCGAGACGCTGGCCGAGCATGCCGTGCATACGCAGGATCCGAGCGACTTGACCGCGCTGGTGCGTATCTCGCTGGGTCGCGCCATCGTGCAGCAGCTGTTCCCCGGCGCCACCGAGTTGTCGGTGATGACGCTGGATAATCGCCTGGAGCGCTTGCTGATGCAGGCGCTGGCGGCCAGCGGTCCCGACGGTGCTGGTATCGAGCCTGGGCTGGCCGACACCATCGCTCAGCAGGCGCAGCAGGCGGCGCAGCAGCAGGAGGCGCTGGGCTTGACGCCGGTGCTGCTGGTGCCGGGCCCGCTGCGGGCCTTGCTGTCGCGCTTCCTGCGCCGCGCGCTGCCGCAGCTGAAGGTGCTGTCGCATGCGGAAATCCCGGAGACCAAGACCATCCGCGTGACGGCGCTGGTGGGCCAGCAGCCGGCCTGAGTTTGAGCGGATCGCGCATGCATCCATGCGGGCGGCCTAGACTGTCCGCATGGATGACGACGATTTCGATACGCCGTGGAAGGAGGTGGTCATGTGCCACTTTCCGGAATTCATGGCCTTCTACTTCCCCCTTGCGCATGCCGCGATCGACTGGTCGCGGCCGCACACTTTTCTCGATCAGGAGTTCGGCGCGCTGACGCGCGATGCGGAACTGGGCAAGCGCGTGCTCGACAAGCTGGTCAGCGTGCATTTGCATGACGGCAGTGAGCAATGGGTGCTGGTGCATCTGGAGGTGCAGGGCTGGCGTGATGCGCGGTTCGCTGAGCGCATGTTTGTCTACAATTATCGTGTCTACGATCGCTATCGGCGACCTGTCGCCAGCCTGGCGTTGCTGGCGGACGATGGCAGGCGTTGGCGGCCTTCGTCGTTTGCTTATCGTCTGCTTGGTTGCAGGATGGGGATTGAATTCCCTGTCGTTAAACTGCTGGACTATGCTGATCGCCTTGATGAACTACGGCAGCACGAGAATCCCTTTGCGCTGGTGACAATGGCGCATTTGCAGGCGCGGCAGACCAAGGGCAACGCCCATCGGCGCCGCATCGCCAAGTGGAAGCTCACCAAGCTACTGTATCTGCGTGATTGGGACAGGCAGCGTATCATCAACTTGTACCGGGTGATCGACTGGATCATGCGCTTGCCGGCGGGGCTAGAGGTACGTTTACGATCTGGCATGTTGGAAATAGAAAGGAGGAGGGCCATGGTCTACTTGTCTTCTATTGAACGTATTGGAATGGAAATTGGCCGGAAAGAAGGCTTGAAATTAGGCCTTCAAGAGGGCCGGCAAGAGGGCCGACAAGAGGGCAGACAAGAGGGCAGACAAGAGGGCAGACAAGAGGGCAGACAAGAGGGGTGGGCTGAAGGGCTTACCGCGTTGCTTGTTCAGCGCTTTGGCCCGCTCGATGCGCACGTGCTGTTACGCATCGCCGAGGCCGACGTGCCGCAGCTGTCCGCTTGGGCGCGTAACTTTGTCGATGCCACCTCGCTGGACGAGGTTTTTCGCAGCAGTTAAGCCGCCTCGGCCGCAATGGGGAAATGCGGCCCATTTCTACCCCTGTTCATCGGATCGTTTCCAGAGTGCATCGTCAATAATGGCACTGTCAGAGTAAAGGCGTCTCATCCGGAAGACGCACTGCTCGACTTAGATTCCTGAGAGCCGGCCATGAACGTCAAAAAATTTACCGCACCGACATCCCGCGAGGCACTGCGCAAAGTGCGCGAGTCGCTCGGCCCCGATGCCGTGATCCTGTCCAACCGCCAGGCCGATGGCGGCGTTGAAATCCTCGCGCTGGCCAACGACGATGCCGCTTCGCTGGCCATGCCTGCGCCGCATTCGCCGATGGCCGATCCGGCGCCGTCGCTCGACCTGACCACCGCCGTGCCGCAAGCCCGCGCCGATCAGCGTCTGGAGCCACGCATGGAATCGCGCATGGAGCCCCGCTTCGAGAACAACTACCCAACCCCGGCCGCCCTGCCAGCGCAACCGGTGCGCCGCGTGGTGGCTTCCGCCGCGTCGTTCGCCAGCGCCACCAAGGCCGCAGCACCGGCTCCGGCTCCGGCCACGATGGATGTCGACCAGATCGCCGCCATGGTGACGGCCGCCGTCGCCAGCGCCAAGCAGAACGCTGCCGCCGAAATGCAGAACATGATGGGCGAAATCCGCGCCATGCGCGGCATGATGGAAACCCAGCTGGCCGAAATCTCCTGGGGCACGACGCAAGCGCGCGAGCCGCAGAAAGCCACCGTGCTGCGCGAGATGCTGGCGGCCGGTTTCTCGGCCAGCCTGGCGCGCTACCTGATCGAAAAACTGCCGGCCGGCCGCGACGCCGCCGACAGCATGCGCTGGATCAAGAACGTCCTGACCCGCAACCTGCAAACCATGGCCAATGAAGACGCGCTGATCGAACAGGGCGGCGTGTTCGCGCTGGTCGGTCCGACCGGCGTCGGCAAGACCACCAGCACCGCCAAGCTGGCCGCGCGCTGCGTGATGCGCCACGGCCCGGACAAGCTGGCGCTGATCACCACCGACGCCTATCGTATCGGCGCCCACGAGCAGCTGCGTATCTACGGCAAGATCCTCGGCGTGATGGTGCACTCGGTCAAGGACGAGGCCGACCTGCGCATCGCCCTCAAGGAATTGAAGAACAAGCACACCGTGCTGATCGACACTGTCGGCGTCAGCCAGCGCGACCAGATGGTGACCGAACAGGTGTCGATGCTGCAAGGCGCCGGCTCGGACGTCAAGCGCCTGCTGTGCCTGAACGCCACGGCGACCCAGGAAACCCTGAACGAAGTGGTGCGCGCCTACCAGGGCAGCGGCCTGGCCGGATGCATCATGACCAAGCTGGACGAAGCCGCCGCGATCGGCAATGTGCTCGACGTGGTGATCCGCCAGAAGCTGAACCTGTTCTACGTGTCGAACGGCCAGCGCGTGCCGGAAGACCTGCACCTGGCCGATCCGGCCTACCTGATCGACCGCGCTTTCAAGCTGAAACGCGATATCGTCAACACCCAATACCTGGACGCCGAACTGCCTCTGCTGATGAGCAACGGCGAACAAGCGATGCGCGAGGTGCACCTTGGCTAATTTCGATTTCGACCAGGCGGAGGGACTGCGCCGCATGCTGGCGGGGCCGCAGCCCCGCATCGTCACCTTCCTGTCGGCCTCGCCGCAGGACGACAAGGGCGCCATGCTGGTCAACCTGGGTGCCTCGCTGGCCCGCGCCGGCAATGATGTGCTGCTGGTCGATGCCTGCGCCAGCGCCCACGGCGTGGCGTCGCGCCTGGGCGTGGACGGCGGCGCCAGCCTGCTCAACGTGGCGCGCCAGGAGTGCGCGCTGAACCAGGTGATCCACCAGGTGCCGCAAGGTTTTGCTGTGGCGTCGATGACACGCGGCCTGCCGCGCAGCGGCCCGGACGAGACCCGCCGCCTGGCCAAGGCCTTCGATGTGCTGGCCAAACAGACCGGCATCGTCATCGTCGACGGCGAGTTCGACGGCGTGGCCTTCCCTGTGCCGGTCATGGCCAGCTCGGAAATCGTGGTGCAGGTGTCGAATAGCGCTACCTCGATCAAGGCCGCTTACAGTATGATCAAGCGCCTGAACCAGGAGCTGGGCCGCCGGCCGTTTGGAATTCTGGTCACCGGGGCTTCCGAATCGGAAGCAAAGGTGGTATACGATAATATGGCACAGGCAGCTAGCCGATACTTGGCGGTGAACCTCGTTTCGATGGGATCGGTGCCGGCGGATGAATACCTGCAACGCGCGGCACGCTTGGGGCGTGCGGTGGTCGATGCATTTCCGCTGGCCGGGGCTTCGGTCGCGTTTCGTCAACTGGCGGGGCGCTTCGCGCTGGCCGGCTCGCCATCTTTCCGTTAAGGGAGCATCAATATTTTAGCGCTTAATCAATAATAAACAGGCTATGTACACGGTCAAAGGGAAAGCGGACAAGGATTCTTTGCTGACGGAGCATATGCCGTTGGTGAAGCGCCTGGCCCATCACATGAAGGCGAAACTGCCGCCCAGCGTCGAAGTCGACGATCTGGTGCAAGCCGGGATGATCGGCCTGCTCGACGCCATCAGCCGTTACGAGGAAACGCACGGCGCCCAGTTCGAAACCTATGCCGTGCTGCGCATCCGCGGCGCCATGCTGGACGAGCTGCGCAACAGCGACTGGCTGCCGCGCTCGATGCGCCAGAACATGCGCAAGATCGAAACCGCGATGAGCACCCTGCAGCAGCGCCTGGGCCATCCGCCGACCGAGTCGGAAGTGGCCAAGATGCTCAAGCTGTCGCTGGCCGACTATCAGGAAATGCTGTCCGAAGGCGGCGGCCACCAGCTGGTGTACTACGAAGATTTTCACGACGACGACGGCAACGACAGCTTCCTCGACCGCTATGCGGCGGACGATGATGCGGACCCGCTGCGCTCGCTGCTGGACGGCGACTTCCGCCAGGCCGTGATCGATGCCATCGACGCCCTGCCGCCGCGCGAGAAGATTCTGATGGGGCTGTACTACGAAGAGGAGCTCAACTTGAAAGAAATCGGCGCCGTGATGGGCGTATCGGAATCGCGCGTATCGCAGTTGCATACGCAGGCCGTGGCGCGTCTGCGCGCCTCACTTCGGGAGCGGTCTTGGACTGGGCCAGCGTAGCCGGGGTGCTGCTGGCGCTGGCCGGCATCGTCATCGGCCAGACGCTGGAAGGCGGCAAATTATCCTCGCTGCTGCAACCGGCCGCGTTCGCGATCGTGGTGGTCGGCACCTTTGGCGCCGTCATGCTGCAGACCCGTTTTCAAACCTTCCTGCGCGGCCTGCGCATGCTGCGGCTGGTGTTCGCGCCGCCGGCCGACACCCGCGCCGTGCTGGCGCGCGACATCAACGCCTGGAACCTGGCGGCGCGGCGCGACGGCCTGCTGTCGCTGGAGCGCTACATGCTGGCGTCCAAGGACAAGTTCAACACCAAGGGGCTGCGCCTGATCGTCGACGGCATCAATCCCGACAAGTTGCGCCAGATCCTCGACACCGAGATCACCGCCTTCGAAACCGAGGAGCGGCAGGCGGTGCGCATCTGGGAGTCGGCGGCCGGCTACTCGCCCACCATCGGCATCCTGGGCGCCGTGCTGGGTTTGATCCACGTGATGGAAAACCTCACCGATCCGAGCAAGCTCGGCTCAGGCATCGCGGTGGCCTTCGTCTCGACCATCTACGGCGTCGGCCTGGCCAATCTGTTCTTCTACCCGATCGCCAACAAGCTCAAGGCCATCGTCACCCAGGCCGTGCACCAGCAGGAAATCGCCGCCGCCGTGTTCTACGACATCGCCACCGGCGACCATACGCGCGTCATCGACGAGCGCATCGCCACGCTGATGCGGGAGCACTGACGTGCAGAACCGGCGCGCGCGCAGGAAGTTCGACGACGAACCGGAGAACCACGAGCGCTGGTTGATCTCCTACGCCGACTTCATCACGCTGCTGTTCGCCTTCTTCGTCGTCATGTATGCGATTTCGGTGGTCAATATCGGCCAGTACAAGGTGCTGTCGGTGGCGCTGGGCGACGCTTTTGGCGGCGCCGGCTCGGCCAAGCCGGTCAATACCGAAGTGCCCAACCTGCCCATCCCCAACCCCAACCTGAAGCGCCACGCCGAACTGCTGCGCAAGGAAAAGACCCAGATGACCAAGCTGGCGCAGGACTTGTTGTCCACGCTGGCGCCGCTGGTCAAGGAGGGCAAGGTGCGGGTGACGCAAAATAGCCGCGGCGTCAGCGTCGAGATCAACGCCTCGGTGCTGTTCGATCCGGGCGAGGCGCGCCTGACCAATGAATCGACCGAAGCGCTGCGCGCCGTCGCCAGCCTGCTGAAAAGCGACGACCACAAGGTGCAGGTCGAAGGCCACACCGACAACCAGCCGATCCGCAATACGCTGTTCCCCTCCAACTGGGAATTGTCGGCGGTGCGCGCCAGCAGCGTGGTGCGGCTGTTCATCGACGCCGGCGTGGCGCCGGAGCGGCTGACGGCGGTGGGTTTCAGCGCCAACGTGCCGGTGGCGCCGAACGACAATCCGATCGGGCGCGCGCGCAATCGCCGCGTGGCGGTCACGATCTTGTCCGGTATTCCGGACGCGGTAACGGAGTTGCCGACGACGCCGCAGCAGTAGGCGGGCAGTAGGCGGAATTAAAATCAGCCGGCTAAAAAGCCGCGGCTGCGGGGCAGGGAAGTGGACAGGCCGCCGGGGCCATAGAAGTTGTTCGCAGCCGCCGTTTGCGGACGCAGCGCTTGCAGCGCGCCTTGCGCATGGTTCATCTGCTTGTTGATCAGCATGCCGTTGATGCGGTTCAGTTCCTTGGCTGCGCGCGCATGTTGCTGCAGCGCTTGCCACAGGGCGGTCGCTTCGGCGGCATCGGCGCCGCAGGCGGCAGCCCAGGCATCCATGCCGGCTTCCTCGGCCGGGTAGCCGGCCTTGCCCAGGGCGCGGTGGCGCTGGGCCGACAACAGGGTCATCTGCGTGACCAGTGCCGATTTCTTCGTGGTGAGGGCCGTCAGGCCATCGATTTCCGCCGCCACCAGGTATTGCTGCTCCTGCTTCAGGACGCCCAGCAGGGTCGTCATGATGTGTTCTTCTTCGCGCAGGCTGTTCAGCGGGGTAGCGGTTGACATGGTAGACCTATCGTTTGCGAGAGTGCAGCAGATCCTTGACTGTATCCAGCAAGCCATCCGCCACTTTTTCCGAGTTGACCTGGAACTGGCCGTCGGCTATCGCCAGCTTGATGCGTTCGACTTTTTTCGTGTCGAACACCGCGCTGTTGCCGCCGGCCGCACTGGCCGCCAATGCCTGGCCTTGCGGCGACAGGCGCACATTGTCGGACGTTGCAGGCGTCGCCGGGGCTGCCGCCTTGTCTGCGCCGCGCGCAGTCGAGGTGGAAGCCGGGGTCGACGACGGCAAGCCGGTCGTGCTCTTCAATGTATCGTTAATTTTCACAGCTATATCCTTCTCTGGTAGGAGTACGAAACTCCGGGATCTGAGTATGTAACGGCGGCTGCGCCCAAAACTTTAGCGTTGCCGTGCCTCAAGACCCCTGGCGTTCGATCAAAACGCCACCTCCACCAGCCCGCCTGCCTTGGCGATTCCCGTGATTTGTTGCCCACCGGAAGTTTTTACCTGCACTACCTGGCCGTCGCCGGCCGTGCTCATGGCGCGGGCCTCGGCCGATACGCTGAAACCGTTGCCGCTGGACACCAGGCGCACCAGTTGTCCGGATTGCACCACCGGCTTGCTGCGCAGCGTATCGAGGCGCAGCGGAGTGCCTGGCGGCAATGAAATATTGGTGCTGCGGCCGATCACCTGGCCCATGTCGGTGGCTATGCCGGCCGGCAACATGGTCAGATCGCCCTTCAGCGTCACCAGCTGGCCGGCTTCGATGGTCTGGCCCTGGGCCAGCGGCGCCGCGCTGGCGATGTAGTCGCCGACCACGGTGACCGTGGCTTGTATATAGATCGTCCAGGCCGCTGGTGACGCGCAGCGCACGCCGACCGTGGTCTTGCCCCAGGCGCGCGCGCCGGGCATGAAAAAGGCTTGCGGCTCGGCGCAGGCGGCCAGGTTCATGCGCGGGTCGACCGCGCCGACCGCCACCGTCACCTGGCCCGGCAGGCCGCCGCTCTGTACTTGCAGGAACTGTTCGACGCTGCGTTTGAGCGCGGCCGGGTCTTGATAAGCGCCAGGGCGCGGCGCGGCGGCTTGCTGGGCGGTGGCCGCCGGCAGCAAGGCCAGCAGGGCGGCAGTAGTGAGCAGTCGTTTCATGGCGTGAATATCCCCTTCAATATTGCCATCATAGTCTGGCGGTCTGAACTTGAAGCCTTGAATAGGACCGAAAAGCGCTTGCTTATCGCTCGATGGTGTCGATCGGCAACTCCGTATCATCGATCCTGTCATAACAAGTGTGTCCATTGGGAGCTGCCATGGTTGGGAAACTCGACGATTACCTGCGCTTTAACGAAGCTGCGCTGGGCTTGCGTTCACAGCGCCAGAGCGTGCTCGCCTCGAATATTGCCAACGGCGACACCCCGAACTACAAGGCACGCGACATCGATTTCAGCAGCGCGATGCAGGCCGCGCTGGACAAGGCCAGCCCGAGCGCGGCGGCCAGCCTGAAGACCACGGCCAGCAAGCATTACCCCAACCCTCCACAAGACGGCGGCACCATGGCGGACGGTACGCCGCTGCTGTACCGCGGCGTGGTGCAGGGCGCGGTCGACGGCAACACGGTCGACATGGACGTCGAACGCAACCAGTTCGCCGACAACGCCATCCGCTACGAGGCCGGCATCACCGCAATCAACGCCCAGATCAAGAACATGATGGCGGCGATCCAGGGAGGTAACTAATCATGTCGCTGTTTAATATTTTCAATGTTTCCGGTTCGGCCATGAGCGCGCAGGCGCAGCGCCTGAACGTGGTGGCGTCCAACCTGGCCAATGCCGACAGCGCCACCAGCGCCAGCGGCGAGGCCTACCGCGCGCGCCAGGTGGTGTTCGAGGCGACCACGCCGACCTCCGGCGGCGCCGCCACCGGCGTGCGCGTCAAGCAGGTGGTGGAAGACCAGTCGCCGATGAAACAGATGTACGACCCCAAGCATCCGATGGCGGATGACAAGGGTTATGTGACCATGCCCAACGTCAATGTGGTGGATGAGATGGTCAATATGCTGTCGGCCTCGCGGTCCTACCAGACCAACGTCGAGACCATGAATGCGGCCAAGACCCTGCTGCTCAAAACCCTGACCATCGGCCAGTAATCTTTAAGAGGCAATCATGACTATTAGCGGAGTGATCGACACGCCACCGGCGGCCGCGGTCAATACCACCAGCGGTACTGGCAGCACCGCCAGCACCAAGAACGCCAACGACATCGGCGCGGACCAGGACAAGTTCATGAAGCTGCTGGTCACGCAGCTGAAGAACCAGGATCCGCTGAACCCGATGGACAACGCGGCCATGACCAGCCAGCTGGCCCAGCTGTCGACGGTGACCGGCATTAACAAGGTCAACGCCACGCTGGAATCGCTGCGCACCGACCAGGCCAACGCGCAATCGCTGACGGCCACCAATCTGATCGGCAAGGGCGTGCTGGTGGCGGGCAAGGGCGTCGAGCTGTCGAGCAGCACCGACTCGGCCGGCAAGACCACCAGCACCAGCGTGTTCGGCATCGACCTGGCCACGGCCGCCGACAGCGTGACCATCTCGATCCAGGACAAGGCCGGCAACACGGTGCGTACCATGAGCATGAAGAACACCGATATCGGCACCTACCCGATCACCTGGGACGGCACCACCGACGCCAAGACCGCCGCGCCGGACGGCAGCTACACCTTTACGGTCAAGGCGGTCAGCGGCGGCAAGACGCTGACCGACTCCACCGCGCTGCAACTGGCGGCCGTGGCCAGCGTGTCGACCGGCAGCGGCGGCGTCAAGCTGAACACCTCGCTCGGACAATTCGCGATGTCCGATGTTAAAGAAGTTTTGTAACGTACCTCATACCTAGCATAGGGGAATACCATGTTCCAACAAGGACTTAGCGGCCTGAACGCAGCATCCAAATCGCTGGACGTTATCGGCAACAATATCGCCAACGCCAGCACCGTTGGTTTCAAGGGCTCGCAGGCGCAGTTTGCCGACCTGTACGCCAATTCGCTGAACGGCGTGTCGGGCAACAACCCGGGCATCGGTGTGATGACGTCGAAGCTGGCCCAGCAATTCAGCCAGGGCAATATCGAAACCAGCAACAACCCGCTGGACATCTCCATCAACGGCGGCGGCTTCTTCCGCGAAGTGGTCAACGGCGCGGTGCAGTATTCGCGCAATGGCCAGTTCCATGAAGACAATACCCACACCCTGGTCAATGCCCAGGGCGCGGTGCTGACCGGTTACCTGTCGAACGCGGCCGGCGTGATCCAGCTCGGCGCGCCAGTGCCGCTGACCCTGGACAAGTCCGATTTGACGCCGGTGCAGACCACCACCGCCAACTTCCAGCTGAACCTGAGCTCGGCCGAGAAAGTACCCGCCAAGGTGCCGTTCGACGCCGGCGATCCGACCAGCTACAACAAGCAGACCGTGCTGAACGTGTACGACAGCCTGGGCACTTCGCACATCATGACGACCTACTACGTCAAGACCGATGCCAATACCTGGGACGTGTATGCGGCCGCCGACAACAAGGAAATCATTTCCGGCAGCGTGGCCGCAGCGATCAACAGCGACCTCCCGACGCTCGCCGCGCGCACCGCGTATAACGATGCGGTGCGCGCGACGCCGCCGGTGCCGACCGACATCGCCATCGCTGCCGGCACTTATGCGACGCAAGCCTACAATACGATGCTGGCGGCGGCCAGCGTGCCGCCGGCCGCCGCCTCGCAGGCGCAGCTCGATGCGCTGACCGCTGCCTACACCGCGCTCGATCCGACCAGCAGCGGTCAGATCACCGGCATGACGCCGGACCAGATCAACGCCAAGCTGGCGGCCGCCATCACGGTGCCAGCCGTCAAGGTCGGCACGCTGCTGTTCAGCAAATCCGGCGTGCTGGACCCGGAGGCGATGGCCTTGATGCAGCCGACGCCGCAAACGCTGCCGTTCAATATCCAGCTGCCGATCTTCCCGGACACCGGTTCCCAGCAGCCGCTGACGGTCGCCACCACGTTCGACAAGACCACGCAGTACGGCAGCGTCACCAACGACCTGGGCTCGGTGCAGAATGGTTACTCGGCCGGTTCGTGGCAGCGTTACGCCATCGACGCCAACGGCGTGATCCTGGGCCAGTACAGCAACGGCAAGGCGCGTCCGATGGGGCAGATCGCCATGGCCAACTTCGCCAGCGTCGACGGCCTGACGCCGCTGGGCAACAACGCCTGGGCGGAAAGCTCGGCCTCGGGCACGCCGCAGGTCGGGGTGCCGAACGCCGGCTCGATGGGCTCGCTGCGCGCCAGCTCGGTCGAAGTGTCGAACGTCGACCTGACGGCCGAACTGGTCAACATGATCACCGCGCAGCGCGTCTACCAGGCCAATGCGCAGACCATCAAGACCGAGGATTCGGTGCTGCAAACCCTGGTGAATCTGCGTTAATGCGCTGCGTTAATCGGAGATAGCCATGGACCGCCTGGTTTATACCGCGATGACAGGGGCGCGGCACGTGATGGAGCAGCAAGCCACCGTTGCCAACAACCTGTCCAACGCCACCACCACCGGCTTCCGCGCGCAGCTCGATACGTTTCGGGCGGTGCCGGTGGTGTCGGAAGGCTTGCCCACGCGCGCCTTCGTGGTCGATTCCACGGTGGGCGCCGACATGCGCGCCGGCCCGATCCAGACCACCGGCCGCGCGCTGGACATCGCGATACGCGACCAGGGCTGGATCGCGGTGCAGTCGGCCGACGGTTCGGAAGCCTACACCCGCAACGGCAGCCTGAAGGTCAGCGAGAACGGCCTGCTGCAAACCACCAGCGGCCAGACGCTGGTGGGCGACGGCGGCCCGATCGCCATCCCGCCCGACACCACGGTGATGGTGGCCGGCGACGGCACGGTCAGCACCATCTCCACCGATTTCAAGCCCGGCCCGGCCAATGTGCTGGGGCGGATCAAGCTGGTCAACCCCGACCCCAAGGGCCTGGTGCGCGGCGACGACGGCCTGTTCCGCCAGGTCAGCGGCACGCCGGCCGAGAACGACCCGGCGGTGCGCGTGGTCGATGGCGCGCTGGAGGGCAGCAATGTCAATCCGGTCGATTCCATGGTCAACATGATCAGTCTGGCAAGGCAGTTCGAAATGCAAATGAGTTTGCTGAAGAACGCCGAGAATAACGCCGCAAAAGCCACCCAGATCCTCGCTTTGAGTTGATGACCTCTCCCGCATAATGATTGCATGGGATGAGTAGCTGTCGCTTTTGACAGCTCCCGTCCAAGCAACGGGAGAAGCATCATGATACGTTCACTGTGGATCGCCAAGACTGGCATGGAAGCGCAACAGACCGCGCTCGATGTCACGTCCAACAACCTGGCCAACGTCAGCACCAACGGCTTCAAGAAATCGCGCGCCGTGTTCGAGGATCTGCTGTACCAGAACATCCGCCAGCCGGGCGGCCAATCGTCGCAGCAGACCAACCTGCCATCGGGCATGCAGCTCGGCACCGGCGTGCGTCCGGTGGCGATCGAGCGCGTGCACACCCAGGGCAATCCCCAGTCGACCGGCAACGATAAAGACCTGATGGTCAACGGCAACGGCTTCTTCAATGTGCTGCTGCCCGACGGCACCACCGCCTACACCCGCGACGGCTCCTTCCAGCGCGACAACAACGGCCAGATGGTCACCTCCAGCGGCTTCGTGCTGCAGCCGGCCATCACCATTCCGATCACCGCACAATCGATCACCGTCGGCCGCGACGGCACCGTGACGGTCACGCTGCCGGGCCAGGTGGCGCCGCAGCAGATCGGCAGCATCCAGCTGTCGACCTTCATCAACCCGACCGGGCTGGAATCGAAGGGCGAGAACCTGTACGTGGAAACCGGCGCGTCCGGCAACCCGCAGACCAACACGCCAGGCACCAACGGCACCGGCGTCATCCTGCAAGGCTATGTGGAAACCTCGAACGTCAACGTGGTCGAGGAAATGGTCAATATGATCCAGACCCAGCGCGCTTATGAAATCAACTCGAAGGCCATCACGACCTCCGACCAGATGCTGGCCAAGCTGTCGCAGATGTAAGGAGTCGAGCATGAAATACGCCATCACCATCGTTGTCGCGGCTGCCGCCCTGAGCGGCTGCATGAGCACGCCGACCTCCATCGTGCAGATGCCGATGTCGGCCCGTCCGCTGACCAGCGAGCGGCTGCAGGCGGCGCCCAGCAACGGCGCCATCTACCAGACCGCCGCCTTCCGTCCTATCTTCGAAGACCGCCGCGCGCGCCATGTCGGCGACGTGCTGACCCTGGTCATCACCGAGAAGACGTCGGCGGTCAAGGCCGGCGCCAGTTCGGGCAACAAGTCCGGCAGCGTCAGCGCCACCGTGCCCGGCCCGCTGCATTCGACCTTCGGCAATACGCTGTCGGCCAGCAACGCCAGCAAGTACGCCGACGGCGACAACCAGTCGGCCAGCAACACCTTCACCGGCACCATGGGCGTGACCGTGGTCGAGGTACTGTCCAACGGCAACCTGATCGTCGCCGGCGAGAAGCAGGTGGCGATGAACAAGGGCGTGGAATTCATCCGCTTCTCCGGCATGATCAATCCCGACAATATCGCCACCGGCAACACCGTGCAGTCGACCGCCGTGGCCGACGCCAAGGTCGAGTACCGCACCAACAGCCAGATCGACCGCGCCGAGATGGCGTCGATGGCTTCGCGCTTCTTCCAAAGCCTGTTACCTTTCTGATGGCCATCATGGACAGCATTCACAACATCAACGAAGGCAAGCGCCGCGTCGCCGGCCTGTGCAAGCTGGCGGCCCTGGTGCTGCTGCTGGTGCTGGCCGCGCTGCTGGTGCAGCCGGCCCGCGCCGAGCGCCTCAAGGACCTGGTCAGCATCGCCGGCGTGCGGCAGAATCAGCTGATCGGCTACGGCCTGGTCGTCGGCCTCGACGGCAGCGGCGACCAGACCACGCAAACCCCGTTCACCGTGCAGAGCGTGGTGTCGATGCTGCAGCAGCTGGGCGTGAACCTGCCGCAGGGCACCTCGCTGCAATTGAAGAACGTCGCCGCCGTGATGGTGACGGCCTCGCTGCCGCCGTTCGCGCAGCCGGGCCAGATGCTCGATATCACGGTGTCGTCGATGGGCAACGCCAAGAGCCTGCGCGGCGGCACGCTGCTGATGACGCCGCTCAAGGGCGCCGATGGCCAGGTCTACGGCATGGCCCAGGGCAATGTGCTGGTGGGCGGCGTCGGCGTCGCGGCCGGCGGCGCCGGCGGCAGCTCGCTGACCGTCAACCACCTCAGCGTGGGCAAGATTTCCGGCGGCGCCACCGTCGAGCGCGCCGTGGCGTCCAGCCTGGGCGAGGGCAACTTCATCAAGCTGGAATTGAACACCGCCGACTTCGCCACCGCCAGCCGCGTGGTTGAAGTGATCAACGATAAATACGGTCCCGGCATCGCCTACGCGCTGGACAGCCGCGTGATCCGCGTGCAGTCGCCCAGCAGCAGCGACCAGCGCGTCAGCTTCATCGGCACCCTGCAGGACATGCAGGTCAATCCGGCCGAGCAGCCGGCCAAGGTCATCATGAACGCGCGCACCGGTTCGGTGGTGATGAACCGCGCCGTCACGCTGGAAACCTGCGCCATCTCGCACGGCAACCTGTCGATCTCGGTGACGGCCGATCCGCAGATCAGCCAGCCCAATCCGCTGTCGGGCGGGCGCACCGTGGTCGCGCCCAACCAGCAGGTCGGCATCAAGGCCGACGGCGGCAAGGTCATGATGGTCAAGGGCGGCGCGTCGCTGGCCGAAGTGGTCAAGGCGCTCAACGCCATCGGCGCCACGCCGCAGGATTTGCTGGCCATCTTGCAGGCGATGAAAGCGGCCGGTTCGCTGCGCGCCGAGCTGGAAATCATTTAGGAAGGCGCCGCCATGACCAGCTCAATTCCCAATGCGAATACCTCCAACGACCTCAGCAGCAAGTTCGCCCTCGACCTCAAGGACATGGGCAGCCTGCGCCAGTCGGCCAAGGCCGGCAGCCCGGAGGCGCTGAAGACGGCCGCCACGCAGTTCGAAGCCATGTTCGTCAACATGATGATGAAGAGCATGCGCGAGGCCACGCCGCAGGACGGCATGATGGACAGCCAGCAGACCAAGATGTTCACCACCATGCTGGACCAGCAGACCAGCCAGAATATCGCCAAGAAGGGCATCGGCCTGTCGGACATGCTGATACGCCAGCTGTCGAAAAACGCCGACAAGCAGGCGCTGGCGATCGGCAACGAGGCCGGCGACAGCAGCAGCGGCGCCAACGGCGGCAGCTTCGGCGGCCTGGCCAGCCTGATGGACGCCAAGCTGCAACGCGCCATCGCGGCGGCCGGCGGCGCCGGGGCGGCCAACGCGGCCGGCTCGGTCGACGACAACAGCGCCGTGCCCGCCACCAGCGCCAACAAGGGCAGCCAGGCGCCGCATGTGCGCAGCTTCCAGGACAAGCTCAGCGCGCACGCCGAGGAGGCCAGCCGCGCCACCGGCATTCCGGCCAAGTTCATGCTGGGCCAGGCGGCGCTGGAGAGCGGCTGGGGCAAGCGCGAGATCAAGGGCCGCGACGGCACCAACAGCCACAACCTGTTCGGCATCAAGGCCGGCGGCGACTGGAAGGGCAAGGTGGTCGAGGCCACCACCACCGAATACGTCAACGGCAAGGCGCAGACCCGCGTCGAGCGCTTCCGCGCCTACGACAGCTACAGCGACAGCTTCAAGGATTACGCCAGGCTGTTGGCGAGCAATCCGCGCTACGAAAAAGTGCTGGCCAGCGCGGGCGATGCCAGCAGCTTCGCCCAGGGCTTGCAGAAGGCCGGCTACGCCACCGATCCGAATTACGCGAACAAACTCACCAGCATCATCAAACGCTCGCTGGCCGGTTGATCGGGCGCGGGGTCAAGTTTACCGGCGGTTTGCCGTTACCACCTTAAGAATAGAGTACAAACATCATGTCCAGTCTTCTCAGCATCGGCAAAAGCGGTTTGTTGGCAGCCCAGGTAGGTCTGTCGACCACCGGCAACAACATCACCAACGCTGGCGTGGCTGGATACAGCCGCCAGGCGGCGATCCAGTCGGACACCGCGACCCAGGACCAGGGCTTCGGCTTCGTCGGCAGCGGCACCGAGGTCAGCGCCGTGCGCCGCTACTACGACAACTTCCTCGCGGTCCAGCTGCGCAACGCCGAATCGAGCCAGGCGTCGCTGGACTCGTACACCAAGCAGATCAGCCAGGTCGACAACCTGCTGGCCGACCCCACGGCCGGCCTGTCGCCGGCGCTGCAGGACTTCTTCAACGGTGTGCAGGACGCCACCTCGAATCCGGCCTCGGCCGCGTCACGCCAGGCCATGCTGTCCACCGCCAACTCGCTGGTGTCGCGCTTCCAGGGGCTGAGCGCGCGGATGACCGAGATCGCTTCCGGCGTCAACGGCCAGATCAGCTCCACCGTCAACGAGATCAATTCCTACGCCAGGGAACTCGCCTCGCTGAACAACACCATCGCCGGCCTGACCACCGACGGCAAGGCCCCCAACGATTTGCTGGATCACCGCGACCAGATGCTGACCGAGCTGAACAAGCTGGTCAAGACCACCGTCATCCCGGGCGACAACAACACGTTGACGGTCGAATTCGGCACGGGGCAACCGCTGGTGGTGGGCAATACCGCCTTCCAGCTGGCCACGTCCACGTCGCCGACCGACGCCAGCCGCGTCACGGTCGGCTACCAGACCGCGAGCGGCGCCTTCAGCGCCTTGCCGGACAGCGTGCTGACCGGCGGCCAGATCGGCGGCCTGCTGGAATTCCGCAACGGCGCCATGGACCGCGCGCAGAATTCGCTGGGCCAGGTGGCGGCCGGGCTGGCCGTCAGCTTCAATGCGCAGCACGTGCTGGGCCAGGACCAGAACGGCGCGCTCGGCACGGCGTTCTTCAATCCGATCAACGCCTATGTCGGCGTCAACAGCCGCAATTCGCCGGCCAGCACGGCCAATGTCAGCGCCGTCGTCACCGACGCCGGCAAGCTCACCGCCAGCGACTACAGCGTCGATTTCGACGGCACCAATTTCAACGTCACCCGCCTCAGCGACGGCCAGGTCACGCAGATCAATCCCTTCCCGCAGACGGTGCCGCAAACCATCGACGGCGTCGACTACACGATCACCGGCACGCCGGCGGACAAGGATAATTTCCTGGTGCGGCCGACCTACAACGCGGCCCACGATATCAGCGTCGCCATC
This sequence comes from Rugamonas aquatica, assembly GCF_009380215.1. GTDB lineage: Bacteria > Pseudomonadota > Gammaproteobacteria > Burkholderiales > Burkholderiaceae_D > Rugamonas > Rugamonas aquatica_B. Next base: position 13,422 of record NZ_WHUG01000007.1, on the reverse strand, counting down.
ACCGACCGCACCAAGATCGCGCTGGCGGCGCCGATCGCCACCGCGGCGCCGAACGCCAATGCCGGCAACGCCAAGATCAGCGCCGGCACCGTCGACAAGAATTACCTGACCCCGGGCAATGCGCTGGCGGCGCCGGTCACGCTGAGCTACGACAAGGCCTCGAACTCGCTGTCGGGCTTCCCGCCGACCCAGGATGTGACGGTGACGGTCAACGGCGTGGCCACCGTGTATCCGGCCGGTACGCCGACCGTGCCGTACACCGATGGCGCGGCGATCAGCTTCGGCGGCATCAACTTCAACATCAGCGGCACGCCGGCCGACCTCGACACCTTCACCATCGGTCCGAATATCAGCGGCGTCGGCGACAGCCGCAACGGCGCCTTGCTGGCCGGCCTGCAAACCAAGAACATCCTCGACAACGGCAACGCCACCTACCAGACCACCTACGCGCAGATGGTCAACTTCGTCGGCAACAAGGCGCGCGAGGCGCAGATCACCGGCTCCGCCGCCGACGCCGCCGTGGACCAGGCCACCAAGCAGAAGGAAAGCGTGTCCGGTGTGAACCTGGATGAGGAAGCGGCAAATCTGTTACGCTACCAGCAGGCCTACCAGGCCAGCGGCAAAGTCATGCAGGTGGCCAGTACGCTGTTCGATGTTTTGCTCAATATTAGGTAATTATCATGTCCATGCGCATCAGTTCCAAGACGATCTACGACGTTGGCGTAGGGCAGATCAGCACGCTGCAGAGCGCGCTGGCCCGTACCCAGGCGCAGCTGTCGACCGGCCGCAAGAACCTGACCGCCGCCGACGATCCCATCGCCACCGCGCGCGCGCTGGAGGTGACGCAGTCGCAATCGATCAACACCCAGCTGGTGACCAACCGCGCCAATACCAAGGGCGTGCTGTCGCTGGAGACGGTGGCGCTGGCCAGCTCGACCGCGATCCTGCAGGACATCAAGACGCTGACTGTCAACGCCGGCAACGGCGGCTACACGCAGAAGGACCGCGAGTCGCTGGCGATCGAGCTGGAAGGCCGGCTGGCCGACCTGCTGGGTCAGGCCAACACCGCCGACGGCGTCGGCGGCTATGTGTTCTCCGGCTACAAGTCGACCACCTTGCCGTTCACCCAGACCGCCAACGGCGCCGCCTACCAGGGCGACCAGGGCCAGCGCGAGCTGCAGGTGGGCTCGACGCGCAAGCTGCCGATCAGCGATTCCGGTTCGTCCGTGTTTGAAAACAATGCGACCGGCAACGGCACCTTCGTCACCGGCGCCGACCCGGCCAACTATACGCGCGGCGGCAGCGGCATCATCAGCCCCGGCTCGGTCAAGGATGCGACCCAGCTTACCGGCCACAAGTACCAGATCGATTTCCAGGTGGTGCCGGCCACGCCGGGCACGCCCAAGGCGACGACCTATACCGTCACCGACCTGACCTTGAACCAGCCGGTGCCGCCGGCGCCGGTGCCGGCCGTGCCGCAACCGTATGTGAGCGGGCAGAACATCACCTTCGACGGCGTGCAGTTCGACGTCAAGGGCGATCCGGCCGACCTGGACAATTTCACCGTGCAGCCCAGCACCAAGCAATCGATCTTCACCACCGTGAGCGACCTGATCGCGGCCTTGCGCGCGCCGGGCGACGGCGCGGCGGGGCAGGCCAGCCTGAACAACAAGCTGAACCTGGCTCACATGAATATCGACAACGCCACCGACAATCTGCTGTCGATCCAGTCGGAGGTGGGCTCGCGGCTGAAGGAATTGGATTACCTGGACAGTTCCGGCGACGACTTGAATTTGCAGTACGCGACCACGCTGTCGGACTTGCAGGAGGTCGACACGGTGAAGGCGATCTCGCTGTTCACGCAGCAGCAGACCACGCTGGACGCGGCGCAGAAATCGTTCAAGAGCCTGGCCGGGCTGTCGCTGTTCAACTACATCACCTGAGCGCAGCGGCGCCGCGCCGCGACCGCACAAGAAAAAGCCCCTGAGCGCATCGCGCCAGGGGCTTTTTAACGTGGGGTCAAGTCTGACATTCGGACACGGCCTCAAGCGTAGCGGCTAGCTAGCGTTGAGTTCGTGTCCGAATGCCAGACCTGACCCCGGGGTTATTTGGCTGCCAGGATGCCGCCGGCCGCGTGCTGCTTGCGGAGCCAGTCGTCGTCCTGGGCGGCGGCGCTGCCGCTCAGGCCGGTGGTGGCGGCGTAGCGCTGCAACTGCTCGGCCAGCGCGGCGACGTGGCCCGCCAGGCCGGCGCCGGCCGGCGCCGGCGTCAGCTGCCCGCCGGTGTTGCCGGCAGGCGCGGCGCCGGCCTGCTGGCCGTAGCTGTTGATGGCTTGCGTCAGCGCGCTCGCCTGCGCCGCCCGGCTGGCCAGGAACCAGACGTCGGCCATCTGGCTGACCGTGCCGTCGCTGTGGGTGTAGCTGGAGCGCAAACCGATCCAGTTGTTGTTGTCCAGCTCGCTCACCTTGGTGGCCGCGACCGTCAGGCTGGCGATGCCCAGCGACGCCAGCGTCTTCAGCTCGTCGCCCTGGCTGACGCCGTCCGCGTTGGCGTCGACCCACACCCGCAAGTCGCCGAATTGCGCATCCTTGCTGTCGACCACGCCGTCGTGGTTGCTATCCATGTCGGCCAGCGCCGCGAAGCCATCCTTGGCCTTGCCGCCGTTGCTGCTGCTGGTGGCGGTGCCGAACAATTCGCTGCCATCGTTGATGACGCCATCGTGGTTGCGGTCCAGCGCGAGCAAGCCATCGCCCTTGCCGACCCAGCCGACGTTGAGGCGTTCGCCATCGGCATAGATGTCGAAGCGCACGCCGGCGTCGATGCCCAGCGTGCGGATGCCGTTGCCGTCCAGGTCGAGGACCAGCGGACTGCCGATCGGCAGCACCGCCAGTTGTTCCTGCGTCAGCGCCGCATGCTGGTCGGCGGTCAGCGCGCACACCTGGGTCGAGGCCAGCGCCGAGATTTCCGCCACGGTCAGCGCGGCGACCTGCGCCAGCGTCAGCGCCTTGATCTGGCTGGCCTTGAGCGAACGGATTTGCGCCGTCGAGAACGCCGCCACCTGCTCGATCGAGAAGTTGGCGATGGTGTTGCCGCTCAGGTTGGACAGCTGCGCAGTCTTCAGCGCGACGATGTCGTTGCCGTCGAACGCATGGATCTGGTCGGAGTTCAGCGCGTTCAGCGCCACCACCGACATCGCCGCCACCAGCGTCGGATCGAGCGAGGAGATCTGGGTGGTGTTCAGGCCCAGCGACTGGGTCGAGCCGAATGCGGCGATCTGGGCGGTGCGCAGGCTGTTGATCATGTCGGCCGCGAGGCCGGCGATCTGGTCGGAACTGAAGCCGCCGATCTGCGCCACTGTGAACGGGCTCAGCGTGCCGAGCGCGGCCAGCTGGTCGGTGCTCAGGCCGCGGATCTGCGGCACCGCCAGCGAGGCCAGCGCACGCGTCGACAGCGCGGAGAACTGGGCGCCGGTCAGCGCGGCGATCTGGTTGGTCTTCAGCGTCACCAGTTGCGCCGTGGTCAGGGCGGCCACCGCGTCGACATTGAGCGCGATGATCTGGTCGGTGCCCAGGATGGTCATGTTCAGGCCGCGCGCCTGCTGGGTGCTCAGCGAGCCCAGCTGGTCGGTGGTCAGCAGCGAGAATTGCTTGAGCGTCAGCGCGGCGATCTGCGCCGAGCGCAGCGTGGCGAAGTGGTCGACATCGATGCCGCCGAGCTGGTCGGAAGTCAGCGCCGCCACCTGGCCGGCGTTCAGCACGCCCAGCGTACTGAGCTGGTTGATCTGCTGCGTGGTCAGCGCGGTGATGTCGCTCGGGCTCAGCGAAGCGATCTGGCGCGTCGCCAGGCTGGCGATCTGGGCCAGCGTCAGCGCCGTGAACTGGGTCTTGGTCAGCGCGTCCAGCTGCGCGCTGCTGAGCGCGGGGATGTCGTCCAGCTCGATCGCCTGGATCTGGTCGGTGCTCAGCCCGGCCAGCGCGGCCACGTTCAGCGCGCGCACCTGGGCGGTGCTCAGGTTGACGATCTGGTCGGTGGTGAAGGCTTGCAGCTGGGCCTTGGTCAGCGCGGCGATCTGCGCGGTGCGCAAGGTCACCATGTGGTCGGCGTTGAGGGCGACCAGCTGGTCCGTGGAGAGCGAGCTGACCTGCAGCGTGGTCAGGCCGGCCAGCGTGGCCAGGCCGTTCAGCTGGTCGGTGGTCAGCGCCTTGGCCTGGGCGCCGGTCAGCGCCGCCACCTCGGCCGTGGTCAGCACGCCGAACTGGTCGACGCTGAGCAGCGAAATCTGCAGCGTGCTCAGCGAGGCGATCTGGTTGGTCTTCAGGCCGGACAGGTCTTCCACCTCGATGGCGGCGATCTGGTCGCTGTACAGGCCGCGCAGCGCCGACGTGCTCAGTGCGCGCCATTGCGCGACCGACAGCTGCTGGATCTGGTGGGTGGTGAAGGCGCCCATCTGGCGGCTGTTCAGCGCGCCGATCTGCGCCGTGGTCAGCGCGCCCAGCTGGTCGTCGTTGAGCGCCTGGATGCGGTCGGTGGTCAGCGTCGACACCTGGGTGGTGTTCAGCGAGCCCAGCGAACCGAGCAGCAGGAACTGGTCCGGCGTCAGGTAGCTGATCTGCAGCGTCGTCAGCGCGGCCACCTGGGCCGTGGTGAGGCTGGTCAGCTGGTTGGTGGTCATGCTGACCAGTTCGTCGGACGTCAGCGCGCGGATCTGCTGGCTGCGCAGCGCGGCCAAGTCGCCCAGCTCGATCGCGACGAACTGGTCGGTGCTGAGCGTGGCGATGGCCCTGGTCGACATCGCGCGCAGCTGCACATCGCTCATGTTGACGATCTGGTCGGTGGTCAGCGCCCGGACCTGGTTGACCGTCAGCGCGCCGATGGCGCCGGTGGACAGGTAGGCGATCTGCACGGTGTTGATCGCGGCCACCTGATCGGTGGTCAGCGCCTGCATCTGCGTCGAGCGCAGCGCGGCGATGTCGGCCACCTCGATCGCGTTGATCTGGTCGGTGGTCAGCGCGGCCAGCGTGCGCGTGGCCATGGCCAGCATGTCGGCGGTGGTCAGCGCGACGATCTGGTCGGTGGTCAGATAGCCGATCTGGGTGTTGCTCAGCGCGGCGATCTGGGCGGTGCGCAACACGCCGATCTGGCCGGGCTGCAGCGAGGCGAGCTGGTCGGAGGTCAGCGCGCGGATCTGCGCCGTGCCCATGCCGCGGATATTGCTCAGGTTGACCAGCTGGTCGGTGGACAGCGCCGCGATCTGGCTGGCCTTCAGGGCCGCCACTTCCTGCGAGGTCAGCAGGCTGACCTGGTCGCTGGTCAACGCCTGCAGCTGGACGCTGTTGAGCGCCTGCAGTTGCGCGCTCTTCATCGACGGGATGTCGACGGCGTCGATGAACGGGATCTGGGCGGCGCTCAGGCCGGCCAGCGCGGCGGTGCTGAGCGCGCCCACCTGGGCGCCGCTCAGTTCGATCAACTGGTCGCTCGACAGCACCGACACTTGCAGCGAGGTCAGGGCGCCGATCTGGCGCGTGCTCAGCAGGTCGATGTCCAGCAGCGACAGCGCGACGATGCGGTTGGTCGACATGGCGGCGATCTGCAGCGTCGAGTAGTCGGCCAGGTTGCCCAGCGCGCTGGCCTGGGCGTTGCTGAGCACGGACAACTGGGTTTGCGAGAAGGCGGCGATGTCGGCGCTGCTGAGCGCGTGCAGCTGGTCGGTCAGCAGCGCCTGCATTTGACTGGTGGTCAGCGAGCGCAGCTGGGCGGTGGTCATGGCGGCCAGGTCCAGCGCCTCGATCGCCTCGATCTGGTCGGTGCTCATCGCCGCCAGCAGGGTGGTGTTGATGGCGCGGATCTGCGCGGTCGACAGCGCGATGATCTGGTCGCTATTGATGCCCTTCACCTGGCCGCTGTTGAGCGCCGCCAGCTGTTTGGTGCTCAGCGTGACGAAGCGTTGCGGCGTCAGCGCGTTGAGCTGGTCGGTGCTCAGGGCGCTGATCTGCAGGGTGGTCAGCGCGGCCAGGTTGGCCAGCGCGGCGATCTGGTCGCTGGTGAGGTAGCTCAGCTGGCGAGTGGTCAGCGCGGCGATTTCACTGCTGATCAGGGTGCCGTACTGGGTCAGCGACAGCGCGCCCAGCTGGTCGCTGGTCAGCGCCATCAGCTGGTTGGTCTTGAGCGCGGCCAGGTCGGGGCCGGTCAGTTCGAGGATCTGGTCGGTGGTCAGCGCGGCGACCGCGGCGGCCGACAGCGCCCGCACCTGGGCCGTGCTCAGCACCGGAATCTGCAGGCTGGTGAAGTACTGGATCTGGGTGGTGCTGAAGGCGGCGATCTGGGCCGTCTTGAGCGCGGCCACCTGGGCCGGCGTCAGCGCGATGATCTGGTCGCTCGACAGGCCGCTGATCTGGCGCGTGTTGAGGCCGGCCAGGCTGCCCAGTGCGGCGAACTGGTCGGTGGTGAGCACGCCCAGCTGGCGGGTGGTCAGCGCGGCGATTTCCTGCGAGGTGAAGGCGCCCAGTTGCGCCAGCGTCAGCGACGCCACCTGGTCGGTGCTCAGCCCGGCCACCTGGTTGGTGCGCAGCGCGGCGATGTCGACCAGCTCGATGGCGGCGAACTGGCCGGTGGTCAGCGCGTTGAGCGCGGCGACGCTCAGGCCGCGGATCTGCGCGGTTTCCAGCGCGACGACCTGGTCGGTGCTCAATGCCTGCAGCTGAGCGCTCGACAGCGCGTTGAGCTGGCTGGTCTTCAGCGTGGCGATCTGCGGCAGGCCGAAGCTGTTGATCTGGTCGGTGGTCAGCGCCGTGACCTGGTTGCTGGTCAGCGGCGCCAGCGAGGCCAGGCTGTCGATCTGCGGCAGCGACAGGCCGGCCACCTGGTCGGTGGTCAGGCTGGCCAGCGTGCGGGTGCTGAGCGCGGCGAACTGGGCGGAGGTCAGCGCGGCCAGCTGGTCGCTCGACAGCGCGCGGATCTGGGCGGTGCCCAGCGCGGCCACGTCGACCACTTCGATGGCGGCGATCTGCAGGCTCGACAGCGCGGCCAGCGTGGCGGCGTTCAGGCTGCGCACCTGGGCGGTGCTCAGCGCGACGATCTCATCGGTGGTCAGCGCCGCGACTTGCTGGCCGGTCAGGCCGGCGATCTGGCGGGTCGTCAGCGTGGCGATCTTGGCCAGCGCCAGACTGGCGATCTGGTCGGTGGTCATGGCGGCGATCTGCTTGCTGGTCAGCGGCGCCAGCGTGGCGAAGCTGGCGATCTGGCTGGTCGACAGCCCGGCGATCTGCTGGGTGGTCAGGTTGGCGATGTCCTGGGTGCTCAGCGAACCGAACTGGGTGGGCGTCAGCTCGCTCAGCTGGATGGTGGTCAGCGCGGTGATCTGGCGGGTCGACAGCGCCTGCAGGTCGGCCAGCTGGATGGCCGGCACTTGAACCGAGGTCAGCACGCCGATCTGGTCGCTGGTCAGCGCCCGGAACTGGGACGTGGTCAGCGCGACGATTTCATCGGTGGTCAGCGCCATGATCTGGTCGGTGGTCAGCGCGGCCACCTGGCGCGTGGTCAGGCCGGCCAGGATGGTCAGCGGCAGCGAGGCGATCTGGTCGGTGGTGAGGGCGGCGATGGCGGCGGTCGAGAAGCTGGCCAGCGAGCTCAGCGCGCCGAGCTGGTCGCTGGTCAGCGCAGCCTTCTGGTCGCTGGTCAGCGCGGCGATTTCCTGCGTGGTCAGCGCGGTGATCTGGCTGGTGCTGAGGGCGAGGATCTGGTCGGTGCCCAGGTTGACCAGTTGCGCGAGGCTCAGCGAAGCGAGCTCGGTGCCGGTCAGCGCGGCGATCTGGCCGGTGGTCAGCGCCGCCATGTCGCCGGCGGCGATGCCGCGCAGCTGGGCCGTGAACATGCCGCGGATCTGGTCGGTGGTCAGCGCCACCAGCTGGTCGGTGCTGAGGGCGTGGATTTGCCGGGAGCCGAGCGAACGCAGGTCGGCCAGGTTCAGCGTCGCCAGCTGGTCGGTGGTGAAGCCGGCCAGCTGTTTGGTGGTCAGCGCGCTCAGCGTGGCCAGCGCGTCGATCTGGTCGCTGCTCATGCCGGCGATCTGGGTCAGCGTCAGGGCGGCGATTTCGCCGGTGGTCAACACCCGCAGCTGCTGGCTGCTCAGCGCGGCCAGCTGGGCGGTGGTCAGCGCCGCGATCTGGCGCGTGCTCATCGAGATCAGGTCGGCGTTGCGCAGCGCGGCGACGCGGTCCAGGCCGAGCGCGGCGATGGCGTCGGTGCTGAGCGCGCGCACTTGCGCGGTCGACATGGCGAGGATCTGGTCGCTGCTGATCGCGGCGGCCTGGTCGGTGTTGAAGGCGGCCAGCTGATTGGTCTGCAGCGTCGCGAAGTCGCCGGTCGTCATCTGCGCGATCTGGTCGGTGGTCAGGCCGGCGATCTGCCTGGTCACGAGCGGGCCCAGCGTCGACAGCGCGACGATCTGGTCGCTGGTCAGCACGGCGATCTGGTCCGAGGTCAGCGCGCGGATTTCCGCGGTGGTGAAGGCGGCCAGCTGGCCGAGCGTCAGGGCCGACACTTGCTGCGTGCTCAGCTGGGCGATCTGGGCGGTGCGCAGCGCGCGGATGTCGCGCGTTTCTATCGCGGCGATGGCGTCGGTCGACAGCGCGGCCATGGCGCTGGCGCTCAGCGCCACCAGTTGCGCCGTGTTCAGGCCGATGATCTGGTCGGTGGTCAGCGCCTGCAGCTGGTCGCTGGTGAAGGCGGTGAACTGGCGGGTGGTCAGGCTGGTCAGGTCGGCGGTCGTCAGCGTGCCGATCTGCACGGTGGTCAGCGCGCGCACCTGGCGCGTGGTCAGCGCGGTCAGGAAGCGCAGCGCGTCGATCTGTTCGCTGTTGAGCGCCTGCACCTGGTCGGTGGTCAGCGCCGCCGTCTGGCCGGAATTGAGGGCATAGATCTGGGCGGTGTTGAGCACCACGATCTGGCTGGTGTCGAACTTGTTGATTTGCTGCGTGTTGAGGCCGGCGATGTCGCGGGTCTCGATCGCGATCACCTGGTCGGTGGTCAGGGCGGCGATGGCGGCCGAGTTCAAGCCGCGGAACTGGGCGGCGCTCAGCGAGACGATCTGGTCGGTGGTCAGCGCCTGGATCTGGTCCGAGCTCAGCACCCGCAGCTGGCTGGTGGCCAGCGTGCCGAGGTTGTGCGTCGACAGCGAGGTCATCTGCGCCGTGGTGAAGGAGCCGATCTGGCGGCTCGACAGACCCACCAGCGTCGACAGCGCGTTCAGCTGGTCGGTGGTCAGCACGCTGATCTGGTCGGTGCTGAGGGCGCCGATGGCGCTGCTGGAGAGCGCGGTGAACTGGTCGGACAGCAGCACCACCAGCTGGTCGGTCGACAGCTGGGCGATCTGCGGCGCGCGCAGCGCGGCGATGTCGCGCGTTTCGATCTGGCCGATCTGGGTGCTGGTCAGCGCATTGAGCATCGCGCTGCCCATGGTGCTGTACTGGGCCGCCGTCAGTTCGATGATCTGGTCGCTGCTGAGGGCCTGCACCTGGTCGTAGGTCAGCGCCGCCAGTTGCACGCTGTTGAGGGTGGTGATGGACTTGCTCGACAGCGCCACCACCTGGTCGGTGGTCAGCGCCTGGATTTGCAGCGTGCTCAGCGGTACGATGGATTTCAGCGCGGCCACCTGGTCGGTGGTCAGCGCGGCCAGCTGGTCGGGCCGCAGGGCCGCCTCGTCGGCGCTGCTCAGCGCGGCGATCTGGACGCTGGTCAACGCCACCAGCTGGTCGGTGGTGAGCGCGCGGATCTGTGCCGTGGTGAAGACGGCGAAGTCGCGCGTCTCGATGGCTTGCACCTGGTCGGAAGTCAGGGCGCCGACGGTGGCGGTGGTCAGCGCGGCCACCTGGCCGGTCGACAGCGCGACGATCTGGTCGGTGCCCAGCGCCTGCACCTGGCCGGCGCTCAGCGCCGCCAGTTGCGCGCTGCTGAGCAGGGCGATGGTGCGGGTGGTCAGCGAGCTCACCTGGTCGGTGGTCAGCGCGCCGACCTGGGCGGAATTCAAGGCCGCCAGCGAGCTCAGCGCGTTGAACTGGTCGGTGCTCAGCACCGGCAGCTGGTCGGTGGTCAGCGCGGCGATTTCATGGCTGCGCAGCGCGTGCATCTGGTCGGTGCTCAGGCCGCCCAGTTGCACGGCGCTGAGCACGGCGATCTGGGCGCTGCTCATGCCGATCAAGTCGCGGGTTTCCAGCGCGGCGATCTGGTCGCTGTTGAGGTTGGCCACGGTGGCGGTGGCCAGGGCGCTCACTTGCAGCGAGCTCAGACCGGCGATCTGGTCGGTGGTGACGGCGGCGATCTGGCCGGCGGTCAGCGCGTTGAGCTGGCTGGTGGTCAGCAGGCCCAGCATGGCGGTCGCCAGCGTCGCGATCTGGTCGGTGGTGAGCGCCTGCACGGCGCCGGTGTTGATGGCGCGCAGCTGCTGGGTGGCCAGCGCGCCGAGCTGGCTGCTGACCAGGCTGGCGACCTGGTCGGAGCCCAGCATATTGAATTGGGCGGTGGACAGCGCGCGCAGGTCGACCGTCTCCAGCGCGCCGACCTGGTCCGAGTTCAGCACGTTGAGCTGGCGGCTGGACAGCGCCTGCATTTCGCGGGTGCTCAGCGCGACCAGCTGGTCGGTGCTGAGGGAGGCCATCAGGTCGGTGTTCAGGGCGCCGATCTGCAGCTGGGTCAGGGTCGGGACGTTGGCCGTGGTCAGGCCGGCCAGGGCGGCCGTGGTCAGGTAGTTCAGTTGCAGCGTGGTGATGGCGCGCACCTGGGAGGAACTCATCACGCCGAGCTGGTCCGAGCTGAGCGCTTGCATGTCCTCGGTCGTGAACAGGCCGATCTGCGCAGTCGTGAGACTGACGATCTGGTCGGTTGTGAAATCTATAACGATCGAAGTCATTGCATTGTTCTCCCGGGGAGCTTCCATGATACGCGCATAATTGCCTCATGGAAACCAAAAAACACGGCTTGGCTATTGAATCTCGCTATGGCCGCGGCCCTGGAGGTCTAAGCGGCAAGCTTGCCGGTTTGACCGCTTCGGGGCGCTGCGACCACGTGCGCGGCATCAGCCGCGCGCGTTCTATGCCATCCAAAAACAGGTTTTGCACGGGCGTCGCCAGATACGGGAGCGTCATGGCGATGACCAGCAAACCTACACCTAAAGTGATCGGAAATCCGATCCCAAACAAATTCAGTTGCGGCGCCGCGCGTGTCAGGATGCCCAGCGCGACGTTGGTAATCAGTAAAGCTGCGACGATGGGCAACGACAGTTGCACACCGGTGCTGAAGATCCTGCCGCCCCAGTCGGCCAGCTGCTTGAAGCCGCCGCCGTAGACCGGCGAGGCCGACACCGGCAGCGTGTAAAAACTTTCCACCAGCACCGACAGCAGCACCAGGTGGGCGTTCACGGCCAGGAAGGCCATGGTCGCCACCAGCGCCAGGAACTGGCTGATCGCCGACGAGCGGCCCTGGGTGTTGGGGTCGAAAAACGTCGCGAACCCCAGGCCCATGGTCAAACTGGAGATTTCTCCCGCCATCTCCACCGCAGCGAACACGATGCGGATGCTGAACCCCATGGCCAGGCCGATCAGCATTTCCTGCACCAGGATCAGCAAGCCGGCCAGCGACAGCGGGTCGCTGCCCGGCAGCACCGGCACGGCCGGCGCCACCACCATCGCCAGCAGCACGCCCAGGCTGATCTTGACGCTGGCGGGCACGCTGGAATTGCCGAACAGCGGAGACGCCGCCAGCAGGCCCAGGATGCGCGTCAACGGCCACAGCAAACCGGCGATCCACAGATTGATATCGGCAGTGGAGAACGAAATCATGAGGCCTTTTACCTATTTCTTTCCACCGGGCATCAGCAAACCCATTTTAAGTCAACTTCTTATTTAATCGGAAAATGTTACATATTGGCAAAGTATCTACCCGACCAGGCCGGGAATGCCGCCAAACACTTCGCGCATGTAGTCGAGCATGACCGACAGCATCCACGGGCCGGCCACCACCAGCGCCACGAAGATGCCGACCAGCTTGGGGATGAAGGACAGCGTCGCCTCATTGATCTGGGTGGCGGCCTGGAAGATGCTGACCACCAGGCCGATGATCAGCGCCACCAGCAGCATCGGGGCGGCGATCATCAGGGTCACTTCCATGGCGTGGCGGCCCATGGTCATCACGCTTTCGGGTGTCATGGCCGTCTCCTAGTAAAAACTCTGGGCCAGCGAACCGAGCAGCAGTTGCCAGCCGTCCACCAGCACGAACAGCATCAGCTTGAACGGCAGCGAGATCACGGCCGGCGACATCATCATCATCCCCATCGACATCAGTACAGAGGCGACCACCATGTCGATAATCAGAAATGGAATGAAGATGGCGAAGCCGATCTGGAAGGCGGTTTTCAGCTCGCTGGTGACGAAGGCCGGCACCAGGATGCGCAGCGGCACGTCTTCCGGCCCCTGCAGCGCGGGGCTGCGCGACAATTTGACGAACAAGGCCAGGTCGGCCTGGCGGGTTTGCTTCATCATGAAAGTTTTTAACGGCGCCACGCCCTTGTCCATGGCCGCGCTCATGTTGATCTTGTTTTCCTGCAGCGGCAGATACGCTTCGGTGTAGATCTTGTCGAAGGTCGGGCCCATGACGAACAGCGTCAGGAACAGCGCCAGCCCGACCATCACCTGGTTGGGCGGGGCCGACTGCGTGCCCAGCGCCTGGCGCAGCAGCGACAGCACGATGATGATGCGGGTGAAACTGGTCATCAGCAACAGCGCGGCCGGGATGAAGGTCAGCGCCGTCATCAGCAGCATGGTCTGGATCGGCAGCGTGTAGCTGGTGCCGCCGCCCGGCGCCGGCGCGGCGTTGAAGGCCGGGATGCCGATGCTGGAGTCGGCGCCGGCCGCAAGCGGCAGCGCCAGCGCGGCCAGCATCAACAGGGGTTTGACCACGGAGGAGGGGGAGATGCCGGCCTGCTTATTTGCCATTGCGCTTGTCGATCGTTTGTTTGAACCATTCGGCGAAGTTGGCCGTCGGCAGCGTGGCCGAGGCGGCTTCTTCGCTGCTCTCCTGGCGCGGCATGGTGGCCAGCGCGTTCATGCGGCCCGGCGAGGCGCCGACCACAATCCATTGTTCGCCCACTTCGACCACCAGGATGCGCTCGCGCGCGCCGACGTTGAGCGCGCCGACCAGCTTGACGTTGCTGTTGCCGCCGCCCAGGCCCTTCGGGCCGAAGCGCTTCAGGAACCAGGCCAGGCCCACCAGCAGGGCCAGCACGAACATCAGCGCGAAAGTGGTTTGCAGCAGGCCGCCGCCGGCCGAGGCCGTCGATGCCTGCGGCGTGGGGATGGTCATCGCCAGCGCGCCGGCGGGGGCCGCGGGGGCCGCAGCCGATGCCGGGCCGGCGGCGGCAGCGACCGGGGCGCT
>NZ_WHUG01000078.1 GCF_009380215.1 Rugamonas aquatica | reverse complement strand
GTGCACAGCAGGCTAGTCCTGCTGATACTTAAAATATCAAATGTTCACAAGAAGTAATTGAAATAGGCGCTACGAAAGTAGTGGCCTGTCAGTATTTTGAGTGAGCGACCCGTCAGCAATGACGGTGCTAGAAATAGCAAATAAACAGAGATTAAACTGAAGAGTTTGATCCTGGCTCAGATTGAACGCTGGCGGCATGCCTTACA
>NZ_WHUG01000077.1 GCF_009380215.1 Rugamonas aquatica | reverse complement strand
TACTCACCCGTTCGCCACTCGCCGCCAGGTTGCCCCGCGCTGCCGTTCGACTTGCATGTGTAAGGCATGCCGCCAGCGTTCAATCTGAGCCAGGATCAAACTCTTCAGTTTAATCTCTGTTTATTTGGCATTTCTGCCACCGTCATTGCTGACGGGTCGCTCACTCAAAATACTGACAGGCCACTACTTTCGTAGCGCCTATTTCA
>NZ_WHUG01000076.1 GCF_009380215.1 Rugamonas aquatica | reverse complement strand
AGTGCTACTCTAGAAAGGAGGTGATCCAGCCGCACCTTCCGATACGGCTACCTTGTTACGACTTCACCCCAGTCACGAATCCTACCGTGGTAAGCGCCCTCCTTACGGTTAAGCTACCTACTTCTGGTAAAACCCGCTCCCATGGTGTGACGGGCGGTGTGTACAAGACCCGGGAACGTATTCACCGCGACATGCTGATCCGCGATTACTAGCGATTCCAACTTCATGCAGT
>NZ_WHUG01000075.1 GCF_009380215.1 Rugamonas aquatica | reverse complement strand
GTACCGAATAAAGTTCTTTAAAAATTAACAGTCGATAAGTGTGGACGTTTGATGAAAGTGCACAGCAGGCTAGTCCTGCTGATACTTAAAATATCAAATGTTCACAAGAAGTAATGAAATAGGCGCTACGAAAGTAGTGGCCTGTCAGTATTTTGAGTGAGCGACCCGTCAGCAATGACGGTGGCAGAAATGCCAAATAAACAGAGATTAAACTGAAGAGTTTGATCCTGGCTCAGATTGA
>NZ_WHUG01000074.1 GCF_009380215.1 Rugamonas aquatica | reverse complement strand
AGATTAAAACTCAAAGGAATTGACGGGGACCCGCACAAGCGGTGGATGATGTGGATTAATTCGATGCAACGCGAAAAACCTTACCTACCCTTGACATGGATGGAATCCTTGAGAGATTGAGGAGTGCCCGAAAGGGAACCATTACACAGGTGCTGCATGGCTGTCGTCAGCTCGTGTCGTGAGATGTTGGGTTAAGTCCCGCAACGAGCGCAACCCTTGTCATTAGTTGCTACGAAAGAGCACTCTA
>NZ_WHUG01000073.1 GCF_009380215.1 Rugamonas aquatica | reverse complement strand
AAGGAGGGCGCTTACCACGGTAGGATTCGTGACTGGGGTGAAGTCGTAACAAGGTAGCCGTATCGGAAGGTGCGGCTGGATCACCTCCTTTCTAGAGTAGCACTGGTCTTCGGACTACTCATCAAGCGTTCACACTTATCGACTGTCAATATTAAAGAACAGCATTTGGGGCTGTAGCTCAGCTGGTTAGAGCACCGTGTTGATAACGCGGGGGTCGTTGGTTCGAGTCCAACCAGCCCTACCAGTTT
>NZ_WHUG01000072.1 GCF_009380215.1 Rugamonas aquatica | reverse complement strand
GGTCCAGACTCCTACGGGAGGCAGCAGTGGGGAATTTTGGACAATGGGCGCAAGCCTGATCCAGCAATGCCGCGTGAGTGAAGAAGGCCTTCGGGTTGTAAAGCTCTTTTGTCAGGGAAGAAACGGTCTGCTCTAATACAGCGGGCTAATGACGGTACCTGAAGAATAAGCACCGGCTAACTACGTGCCAGCAGCCGCGGTAATACGTAGGGTGCAAGCGTTAATCGGAATTACTGGGCGTAAAGCGTGCGCAG
>NZ_WHUG01000071.1 GCF_009380215.1 Rugamonas aquatica | reverse complement strand
AGTGGGTTCGGACCTCCAGTGCGTGTTACCGCACCTTCATCCTGGCCATGAGTAGATCACTTGGTTTCGGGTCTACACCCAGCGACTATCGCCCTATTCGGACTCGATTTCTCTACGGCTTCCCTATTTGGTTAACCTTGCCACTGAATGTAAGTCGCTGACCCATTATACAAAAGGTACGCAGTCACGGAACAAGTCCGCTCCTACTGTTTGTATGCACACGGTTTCAGGATCTATTTCACTCCCCTCCCGGGG
>NZ_WHUG01000070.1 GCF_009380215.1 Rugamonas aquatica | reverse complement strand
ATGGGAAGCAGGTTAATATTCCTGCACCGTCGTATGATGCGATGGGGGGACGGATCGCGGAAGGTTGTCTGACTGTTGGAATAGTCAGTTTCTGGTTCATAGAAGGCGCTTAGGCAAATCCGGGCGCAGGATTCAAGGGATCGGGACGAGGTGCTTAGGCACTGAAGCAATCGGAAGTGGTTCCAAGAAAAGCCTCTAAGCTTCAGTCATACGAGACCGTACCGCAAACCGACACAGGTGGGCGAGATGAGTATTCT
>NZ_WHUG01000006.1 GCF_009380215.1 Rugamonas aquatica | reverse complement strand
CAGCGCGGCCGATGCCGCCGCCTCGGCCAGCGCCACCAACAGCGCCAACGCCACGGCCGCCCAGCAAGCGAACGCCGCGCAAGCCGCCGCCTCCAACCTGGCTAGCGCCAACGCCGCAGCGGCGGCGGCTGAGGCGCAAGCGCAGGCGGCGCAGAACGCGGTCGAGTCACTGGCCGCCCAGAACGCAGCGGCGAATGCGGCCGCTCAACAAGCCAGCGCCGCGCAGGCCGCCGCCACCACGCCGGAAGCAGCCAACGCTGCGGCGGCCATCGCCGCCCAGCAAGCCAGTGCGGCCCAGGCCACTGCGGCCAACCTGGCGGCGGCCAACGCCGCAGCCGCGACGGCGGCGCAACAGGCCAGCGCCGCCCAGAACGCGGCGGCACAGGCGCAGGCCGCGCAAGTTCAGGCATCGCAGAATGCAGCGACCCAGGTCGCCGCCGTCCAGGCCAGCACGCAGCAAAACGATCCGCTGCGCGCCAACCCCGCGCTGGCGTCAGCCATCGCCGCCTACAACATCAACAACACGGGCGCCAACACCGCGACCGCCCAAGCGGCTGCCGAAGCGATCCCGCGCGTGCCGGCAGTGGAGGCCACCGCCCGCTCGCGCGCGATCGGCAGCGCACCATAATTCGGAGGCCGGCAGCCGGAAGCATGCAATAATCGGCGGATAGCCACTGCCCCACTGCCGATGACACGATCGCTGCTTCCAGGTCTGCTGTTCGCCGCCGCGCTGCACTGCGGACTGCCGGCGCATGCCTTCGCGGGCACGCCAGTCGTGCCCCTGCTGATGGGCGACACGCTCGACGAACAGGGCAAACCCAAGCCGATGACAGCCCTCAAGCGCAAGCTGCTCGACGCGCTGGAACAGGAACTGGGCGTCACCTTCGCGCCCCATATGTATCCGTGGGCCCGCGCCGAACGCTACGCCATCGACGGCGCCGGCCTGATTTTCGGGTTGCCGAAAACCGCCGACCGCCTGCACGCGCTGCACTACTCGGACATCGCCGCCTACAACAACCTGTGGCTGGTCACGCGCAGCGACGCCACCTTCAACTTCAACACCCTCGACGACCTGCGCGGCAAAACCATCGGCACGGTGCGCGGCTATCAGTACGGCGACGAATTCGAACGCGCGCGCAGCCACAAGCTGTTTCGCACCGACGAGGACATCTCCTCGCGCGGCACCCGCCTCACGCGCCTGATGCTCAAGCGCGTGGACGCGGTGCTGATGTTCCAGCCCAGCACCCAGACCGCCCGCGACATCGAAACCGAACTGCGCGACTTCATGGCGCCGCGCATGCCCGGCCTGGGCGCGGCCGCCAACGCCGGTTTCAGCGTGCTGCCCAAGCCCCTGGCCACCGACAGCGGCCTGTTTTTCGCCATCGCCCGCAACAAGGACGACGGCATCATCGACCGCATCAACGCCGCGCTGGCGCGCATCCGCAAGCGCGAGGAGGACGCCAGGCGCCAACGCCCACCGAATTAAATTTTGAACACCGCCCGTTTGAAAGGCGATCCGGCTTAAAACTAGCCAATCGAAAGCCTAAGTCACACGATAATATTTTGCGTTTTTGGCGATAATCTCGTCATCGCCTTACAACACAACTCAGGAGATCGCATGAAATTGAAGCATATTGCAGCTGCCCTCGCACTGCTGGGCGCCGCCGGCGCCCAGGCACAGGACACCGTGGTCAAGATCGGCCATAGCGGCCCGCTGTCCGGCGCGCAGGCGTTTTCGGGCAAGGACAACGAAAACGGCGTGCGCCTGGCAGTCGAAGAACTGAACGCCAAGCCGATCACCGTGGCTGGCAAGAAGCTCAAGTTCGAACTGCAATCGGAAGACGATCAAGGCGACCCGAAAGCCGGCGTGGCGGCGGCACAGAAGCTGATCGACCAGGGTGTCAAATACGTGGTCGGCCCGTACAACTCGGGCGTCGCCATTCCTGCCTCGCGCGCCTACAACGAAGCCGGCGTGTTGATCGCCAGCGTCGCCACCAATCCCAAGCTCACCCAGCAAGGCTACAAGGGCCTGTTCCGCGTGAACGCCAGCGATTCCCAGCTGGGCACCAAGATGGCGCTGTACGCAGCCAATGAACTGAAGCTGAAGACCGTGGCCGTGATCGACGACCGCACCGCCTTCGGCCAGGGCGTGGCCGAAGAATTCAAGAAGCAGGCCAAGGCCGCCGGCCTGACCGTGGCCGGCCACGAGTTCACCACCGACAAAGCCTTCGACTTCACCTCCATCCTGACCAAGCTGAAAACCAAGAAGGTCGAAGCGATCTTCTTCGGCGGCTATGCACCGCAGGGCGCACCGATGGCGCGCCAGATGAAACAGCTGGGCATCAACGCCAAGCTGCTGGGCGGCGACACCATCTGCACCGCGGAGATGGGCAAGCTGGGTGGCGACGCCGTTGGCGAAAACGTCCTGTGCTCGCAAGGCGGCGCTATCCTGGACAAGGCAGCCAGCGGCCCGGCCTTCAAGGCCAAGTTCAAGGCACGCTTCAAGCAGGAGCCGGATGTCTACGCGGCCGCCTACTACGATGCGACCATGATGTACGCGCAGGCGATGCAGAAAACGAATTCGCTCGATCCGCAAAAGGTGGCGGCCGCCATCAGCGCCGGTGCCTACAAGGGCGTGACGGGCACCTACTCGTTCGACGAGCGCGGCGACATGAAGCAGTCGCCCGTGACAATCTTCAACTTCAAGGGCGGCCAGCCGGTTCCACTGACCACCTATTGATGCAGACTGGGGTCGGCCATCCCGGCCGCCCCCGTGGCGCTGTTCAACACAGACAGCGCCAGCTCCATATCGAAATCGCCGACCGCCTGTTCCAGCTTGCGGTAATGCTGCGGGAAGGACGCCGCCAGCAGCGCGCCATGCTCCACCAGCACCCGTTCGGCGCGGGCGTCGTCGTCGGCCAGTAATTCGGCCAGTTCGCGCACGACGGCGTCGCGCTGCTCCGGATCGACTTCCACTGCGGCCAGCTCGGCCTCCGCCGGCAGGCATTCAACGATGGCGGCCACCTGCCCCGCCAGCACCGATTCAAGTTGCGCCAACTGCGGCGCCAGCCGCGCCGACAGCTCGGCGGCGCCAGCCTCGCCCACCGCCGCCGGCGACAGCGCATGTTCCGCTTCCCCCGCCAATAACTGCAAGGCACCCGCACCGATATTGCCGGCCAGGCCTTTGAGCGTATGCGCTCCGCGTTCGGCGCCTGCGCGGTCGCCCGCCGCGATCAGCGCGGATATCTGCCGTACGGCGCCGGCCTGGTTGGCGACAAAGCCGCGCAGCATGGCCAGATAGCGCGGCCGCTTGCCCAGCACGCGGCGCAAGCCGCTCACCATGTCCAGGCCAGGGATGGATTGCGGGAAGTCGTCTTCCTCAGCGGCCGGCGCGTGCGGAGACGCGTGCGCCAGCGCTTCGTCCTGGCCGTTGCCGGCGATGGCGTCGGGCGCCGGCATCGCATGGCGCGGCGGCACCCAGCGCAGCAGCGCGCGCCACAAATCATCCGGTTCGACCGGCTTGATGACGAAGTCCACCATGCCAGCCTGGATGCACAGCTCGCGGTCGGCCTGCATGGCGTTGGCGGTCATCGCCACCACCGGCAAGCCGTCCAGCTCCGGCAAGGCGCGCAGTGCGCGGGTGGCCTCGACGCCATCCATCTCCGGCATCTGCATGTCCATCAGGACGATGTCGTACTGCGCGCGCTGCGCCATCGCCACCGCCTCCACCCCGTTGTTGGCGATGTCCACCACCAGGCCGGCGTCGGCCAGCAGCTCCGCCGCCACCTGCTGGTTCAGTTCATTGTCCTCGGCCAGCAGCACGCGGGCGCCGCGCAGGGTCGCCAGCGCGGCCAGCGTGCTGACCGGCGCCGGACGCGCCAGCGCACTGTCGTCCACTTCACCGCCCAGCAGGCGGATCAGGGTATTGAGCAGCACCGAAGCGTTGACCGGCTTGATGAGCACATCGTCGATGCCCGCGCTGTGCGCCTGCTGCTGTACTTCCTCGCGGCCGTAAGCCGTCACCATCATCATGCGCGGCGGTTCCTGCAGCGCCAGCGCCTTGATGGCGGCCGCCGTGTCGATGCCGCTCATGCCCGGCATCTGCCAGTCCAGCAGCACCACATGCAGCGGCTCGCCGCCGACTGCGGCATCGCGCACCACGCCCAGCGCCTCGGCGCCGGAGGACGCCACCCGCACATCGAAGCGCATGCCGCGCAGCAGTTCGGCCAGCACGCTGCGCGCGCTGTCGTTGTCGTCCACCACCAGCAGACGCTTGCCGCGCAGGTCCGGCGACGGCAGCAGCGACGGCCGCGCGCTCTGGCCTATCTCCAGGCGGGCGGTGAACCAGAAGGTCGAACCCAATCCCGGCTGGCTCTCGACGCCAACCTCTCCGCCCATCAGCTGCGCCAGTTTCTTGGAGATCGCCAGGCCAAGGCCGGTGCCGCCGTACTTGCGCGTGGTGGAGGCGTCGGCCTGCTGGAAGCTCTGGAACAGCTGGCGCATCTGCTCTTCGCTCAAGCCGATGCCGGTGTCGCGCACGGCGAAATGCAGCAGCACGTGATGCTCGTCGCTGCCGCGCACGCGCACCGTCACCGCCACCTCGCCCTGCTCGGTGAACTTGACGGCGTTGTTGGCGTAGTTGATGAGGATCTGGCCCAGCCGCAGCGCATCGCCCACCAGCGCGGTCGGCACGTCGGGGGCGACATCGAACACCAGCTCCAGGCCCTTGGCGTTGACCTTGTCGCCGATCAGCGTGGCCAAGTTCTCCAGCAGCTGATCGAGCTCGAACGGCTGGTTCTCCACCTGCAGCTTGTCGGCCTCGATCTTGGAGAAGTCCAGGATGTCGTTGATGATGCCCAGCAGATGCTGGCCGGCGCGCTGGATCTTCTGCACGTAGTCGTGCTGGCGCGGCGTCAGGCCGGTCTTCAGCGCCAGGTGGCTCATGCCGATGATGGCGTTCATCGGCGTGCGGATCTCGTGGCTCATATTCGCCAGGAACAGCGACTTGCTGCGCGTGGCGTCTTCGGCGGTCTGCTTGGCGGCGCTGAGCGCCTGCCCCGCCGTATGCTCGGCGGTCACGTCGGCCAGGTAGCCGTTCCACACTTCCTCGTCCGCATGCTGGTGCACGCAGGTGCAGTGGATGTCGACCCAGCGCGCCGCCACCAGTCCCTGCGCGCCGAACTCCACGCGGCGATGGATGGACCAGTGCTGCCGCGCGCTGTCGGCGATCTGCGCCAGCAGGCCTGCGCGGCCGTCCGGATCGAGCAGCGCAAACAGCATGGCGCCGTCCTCCAGCACATCGCTGGCCTGCAGCCCGGTGATGGCGGTGATCGCGGGACTCATGAAGCGGAAGCGCGGCTGGCCCGACGCGTCCATCTGAAACTGGTACACGGCCACCGGCAGGTTGTTGGTGATCTCGCGCATGCGGCGCTCGTTCTCGAAGCGCAGGCGGCGCGCGCTTTCGGCGGCGCGGGTGCGGCCCGTGACCACCATCCCGCACAGCCAGACGGCGGCGATACAGGCGGCGGCCAGCGCCAGCTGGTTCCACAGCGGCAGCCACTCGCCCTTGTCCTGCACGACCAGCACGCGCCATGCGCCGCCGTCGTCCGGCCAGTTCAAATTGCTGGAGGCCAGCGCGTGCGTGCGGCCGTTGATGCCGACCTGTTTGCCCGTCGGTTCGAACGGCAGTTGCAGCGGGCCGGTGCCGGAGAACAGTTCGCCGAACTGCTTCTCCTTTTCCAATTGAGCGAGGCGCGCAGGCGTGACCTTCCCCGCCAGCGTGAACAGCCACTCGTTTCGATTGGTGGCGAACACCACGCCGTCCGGCGACAGCAGCAGCACAGGGTCTTTGCTGCGCGAGAGCGCGCGGTCGATTTCGCCGGCCGGCATCTTGATGGTGTAGACGCCGGCAATCGGCGTGTCGCGTGAATTGCCGCTGTAGACAGGCGCGGCGAAATACAGTCCGCGCTCGTGCGAGTTGCTGCCGATGGCCGCATAGACGTTGGCCTGCCCGGCCAGCGCGCGCCGGCTGTACGGCCGGTAGCGCAGGTTGCGGCCGACGCCGATCGCCTTGCCCTCTTTGTTCAGGTAAGCGACGGTGGTGCCGTCGCCATTGAGAACGAACACGGTGTCGGCACTGTACTGATCGAGGACCGCGGCAAAGTCCACGTGCAGGCGGTAGGCGTCGGCGGCCAGTTCGCCGGCCAGCAGCAGCTTGACGCTGTCCTCCACCAATCCCATGAGAATCGCGCCGCCCATCACGCGGCCGTCGGTACTGTCGATCTGGATCTGGCGCGCGATGTCGTCCGCCACAGCCTTCAGGTCGCGCGCGTGCTGCTGGAACACCACCTGGCGCTGGATCAGCACCGCGCCGCCGGCCAGCAGCAGCGCCAGCGTGGCCCAGCGCATGGTCTGCCTGCCCAACAAGCCGCGCTGGCGCAAAGCGGTCCATATACGCACAGGCTTACGGGCCGGCGCTGGCGCCGGATGCAGGGGTACTCCGTCTGAAGATCCGTCCATGGCGCCTTGCGTTGCATGTCGATTTGGCTATCGATTATAGCGGAAAAGTGTTGCGCGACCGCTTCCATGGCGGCCATTTATGTGCTTTACTTGGATAGCCAAAATACCAAGGTCTCACCATGCCGCGCACGCCCCTACGCCATATCCTCCGCCTGCTGCTGTGCGGCGCACTGGCCTGCCTGCACGCCGCGCCATCGCCGGCGGCCCCGCGCCCGCTGGCCTTCACCGCGGTCGACTCGCTGGGCGCCGACAGCCGCGCCATCCTCGCGATACTCCAGGACCGGCAGGGTTTCGTCTGGATCGGCACCATCGAGGGCGGCTTGTTCCGCCACGACGGCCATAAGCAGGTGCGCTACATGAACGACCCGTCCGACCCGCATAGCCTGCCGGGCGGCCGCGTCACCTCGCTGTACGAAGACGAAACCGGCAAGCTGTGGGTGGGCACCGACGAAGGCCTGGCGCGCTTCGACCCGGTGGCCAACAACTTCACGCGCTACCTGCCCAAGGGTGGACCGAACAACGCCCGCATCGTGCGCCGCATCGTCTCCGACTACAAGGGCGGCATGTGGGTGGCTACCTGGGGCGGCCTGCACCACTTCGACCCACGCAACGGCAGCTTCGTCATCTACCAGCACGACGACGCCAAACCGGACAGCCTGACCTACAACGACATCAACGCCGTCGCCGTCGACAACAAGGGCGGCGTCTGGGCCGCCACCTGGCCCGGCGGGCTGGATTACATGGCGCCCGGCGCCACAGGCTTCCAGCACTTCCGCGTCGACGATCCCGATCATCCCAACCCCAAGGCCAACGACGTGCGCGCGCTCTACTTCGACAGCGCCGCCACGCTGTGGATAGGCTCTGCCGACGGCCTGGTGACGTGGAAGGCGGGCCAGCCCTGGGACCAGCGGGAAGCCTTGTCCGTGCAGGCCAAGCGCGTGACCGACATCGACGAAGACCGCGCCGGCGACATGTGGATCAGCACCCGCACCAGCGGCCTGCTGCGCTGGGACCGCGAGCTGCGCCAGTTCCAGTCCTACCGCCACCGCGCCGAGGACGCGCATAGCCTCAACAGCGACGCCATCAACACCACCATGCGCGACCGCAGCGGCACCTTGTGGGTAGGCTCGCTGACCGATGGCGTCAGCCGCGCCAACCTTGGCAACCACGGCTTCGAACGCTTCGTCCCGCGCGACGTCGATCCGGACTTCGTCAAGTCCAGCAATTTCGTGCGCAGCGTGGGCGCCGCCGCCAACAACCAGCTGTGGCTCGCGCTGGACGACGGCCTGGCGCTGTTCGATCCAGCCAAGCGCGAGATGGTGCGCACCTGGAGCGCCACGCCGAAGCGCCCCGGTGCGCTCAGCTCCAACGTCATCTACAGCACCTATCAGGCGCCGGACGGCACGCTGTGGATAGGCACCTCCGAAGGCCTGAACCGCCTGGACACGCCGGACGGCCAGTTCAAGGTGATCCACTTCGGCAGCAAGACCACGGACTTCATCAACTCCATCGCGCCCGGACGCGGCGGCGTGCTATGGCTGGCCACCGGCACCGCGCTGCTGCGCTACGATCCGGCCAGCGGCGCGGTGGAGAGCCACGCGCACGACGAAAAGAATCCGGACAGCCGCAGCGTCAACGGCGCCACCACGGTGGTGGAAGACAGCGCCGGCCGCGTATGGAGCGGCGAGTTCTATCGCGGCGGCGGCCTCGATATGCTGGACCCGGCGACCGGCAAGTTCCGCCATTTCCGGCTCGATCCGAAGAATCCCGCAAGCCTGAGCAGCGACCGTGTCAGCAGCTTGCACCAGGATGCGGACGGCAGCATGTGGGTCGGCACGTCGAAGGGCTTGAACCACGTGGTGGCGGGCAAGAACGGCGCCTTCACCGTCACCCGCATCCAGGAAAAAGGCGAACTGGGTACGCGCCTGATCGAAGCGATACGCTCGGATAAAAACGGCATGATCTGGGTGACGACTGCGGCGGGACTGAGCAAGATCGATCCGGTCTCCAGCTCCGTCACAGAGTACTCGGTGGAGGACGGCCTGACCGAAGGCTTCTACATGGATTCCGCCGCCAACACCAGCAACGGCTTGCTCTACTTCGGCAGCAGCAGCGGCGTCACCGCCGTCAATCCCGCGATCCACAGCAGCGCCTCGCGGCCGCCGCAGCTGGCGATCACCGACATCCGCGTGCTCAATCGCTCGCTGGGCGGCAGGAACCCGCCGGCGGACGTGGTGCTGGAAGGCAGCCTGACGCAGCCCCGTTCACTGAGCCTGCCATGGATCGCCAACACCATCTCGATCGAATTCGCCGCGCTGCATTACGCCGAGCCGCGCCGGAACGCTTATTCCTACTGGCTGGAAGGCTTCGACCAGCAACCGGTGCAGGCCGATGCAGGGCATCCGGTGGCGACCTACACCAATCTGGCGCCGGGCAAATACCGCTTCCACCTGCAAGGCACCAACAACAAGGGCGTGGTGAGCCGCGATGAAATCGTCCTGCCGATCACCATCACGCCGCCGTTATGGGAGACGTGGTGGGCGCGCAGCGCGGTGGTGCTACTGACGCTGGCATCGCTGGCCTTGCTGTTCCGCTGGTCGGTGCGGCGCCTGAATGCGCGGGCTCGCGAACTGGAAGCGCTGGTGCAGGAGCGTACGGAAGCGCTGCGGGTAGCGCAGCACAAGCTGGCCAACCTGTCGGCCACCGACAGCCTGACCGGCATCGCCAACCGCCGCTGCTTCGACGACCAGCTGGCGCGCGAATGGCGCCGTGCGGCGCGTGAGGAAAAGCTGATGGCGGTGGGCCTGGTGGAGATCGACCACCTGAGCGCCTACCGCGACCACCACGGCCAGCAGGCTGCGGACGATGTGCTGCGGCGCGTGGCCGATGCGTTGAGCGGCGCGGTGCAGCGCGCGGGCGATCTGGTGGCGCGCTATGGCGCCAGCCAATTCGCCTTCCTCGCTCCCGGCACCAGCGGCGAGGAGGCGATGCTGATCGCGCACCGCATGGAGAATGCCATCGCCGCGTTGAACCTGCCGAATGCGAAGGCATCGTCGGGCAGCATCAGCGCCAGCATCGGCGTGGCCGCGCTGGCAGCGGTGCAGGAAGGCAGCACCGAGGATCTGGTGCTGGCGGCCGACCAGGCGCTGTACCGCGCCCGTTCGGAAGGCGGCAGGCGCAGCGTGCTGGCGCCCGAGGACAAGGCGACGCAGCTGGTCTGACGAGTTTGGTCTTGTACGCCCCGTTAGTGGAAAAATGTTGTTATTATTGACACACACCCACGACAGGAACCCAGACCATGCGCTTTCAACTCACCTCCCGGCTGCCCGTCCTCCCCTTTTCCTTGTTGCTCAGTGCCGCCTGCGTCGGCCATCATGCCTACGCCGAAACGGCGCAGGCAACGGTCTATTTCTCGGCCAGCCCCGCCAGTATCGAGCAAGGCCGCAGCGTCAATCTGGCGTGGGACGCGAGCAACGCAACGGCCTGCTCAGCGTCTTGGTCCGGTCCCATTCCCCTGTCGGGGAGCTATGCCACGCCACCGCTGCAGGCCGGCACGAACTACACCATCAATTGCACCAGCGGCGAGCAGACCATATCGCGCACCGTCGCGGTCGACGTGACGCCCTCCTGCGAGAACTGCTTCAAGAAACGCTGGATCTACTACTACGGCGGCCTGGGCTACAAGCGCGGCGTCGAGAACGCCTCCTACAAAAAACTCGTCGAGCTGATCGGCCGGGCCAAACAGGCGGGCTACAACGGCATCATGCTCAACGTCGGCGGCGACGATTCCTACACCTCCTTGCTGAAACCGAGAGAGGCGCCTGAATTCCAGGCGAATTTCGACGAGATCAAGAAGCTGGCCAGCGACAACGGCATCGAACTGATACCGGTCGGCGGCAGCCCCGACGTCGCGGCGAAAATCGACCCCACGCTGGCCGAGGCCCTACCTGTCAACAATACGCCTTTCGTGGTGGACGGCAGCAAGGCGACGCCGGTGGGTGGCTCGATCGTGAGCAACGGCGGCTTCGACAAGGGCACCGAGGGCTGGTACTTGTTCGACACCAGCGTGCACTACGACACCAGCGGGCAAAACGGCGCTGTCAAGCTGGACCAGACCGATCCGAATGGCCGGGCGCGCCTGTACCGGCCTTTCACCAACATCAACCCGCACACCGCCTACCGCCTCTCCTTCTCGGTGAAGACCCAAAACTACGACGCCCCGCTGCGCATACAAATCTTCCCGCCGGCAGCGGACGACTATAACACCGACATCCCGCTCTACATGAGCCGCAACTACCTCGGCTGGGGCAGTACCGACGGCAAGTGGAACGCCAAGGCCAACGCCATCGCCACGACCCAGGACTGGACGCGCTACAACATCGACTTCAACACCCGAGCCTACACAGGCTTTCGCCTCTACATCGGCGCCTGGGGCAACGGCACCACCAAGACCGGCTTCGCCTTGATCGACGATATCGACATCCGCGAGATCGGCCTGGCCCACACCGTGCGCCGGCCATCGCTGCCGGTGGTGGTCAGCGCCGAGGCCAACGGCGAGCGCATCGTCTACACCGAAAGCAAAGATTACGAGGTCGGCGTCGAGTCGCTGCTCATTCTGCCCGGCAGCGGCATCCATGACAAGGATCGTCTGCTGGTGTCGGGCTACCAGGAGGCGACGAATATGCTACCGATCTGGAACCCGCCGGGCAATTCCTGCTCCAGCAAATACTACGACGTCCAAAGAGCCGCCTACCAGAACATCAAGCAACTGTTCACGTCGTCTAAATTCTTCATCAACTACGACGAATGGCGCATCATGAACTGGGACCGGTCCTGCGGCAATCTGACTGCGGGCGAATACCTGGCCAACACCGCCAGGACCATGCAAGACATGCTGTCGAGCGAAAACCAGAACATCGACATGTATGTCTGGAACGACATGTTCGATCCCTATGCAAACGCGATCGACCATTATCTGGCGGTCAACGGCCCGCTGCTGGACGGCTGGAAGGGGTTGCATGCCAACACGACCATCATGAATTGGATTCAAAACCGGACGGACAAGAACCTCCAAGTCCCTTCACTGAAATTCTTCAGCGATAGAAAGTTCCACCAGATGATCGCGCTCTACTACGACGACGACAGCGACCTGACCCGTACCAGGCAATGGCTCGACAGCCTCGATGCCGCGGAGAAGGACGGCGTGACCGGCGTGGACGGCTTCATGTACACCACCTGGCAAAACAACGACAACTACGGCGCGCTCGAAAATGTGTCGGAGTTGATCAAGTCGAGATATTCAAAGCGCTGGCCGAAGTAAGCAGGTCTAGGAAAGCTGCAACTCCCAGTAGCCGACATCGATCCAGCGGTCGAACTTGCGGCCGACCTGCTTGAAGTGCGCGACCTTCTCGAAGCCCAGGCTTTCATGCAGCGCCACGCTGGCCTCGTTGGGCTGCGCGATGCCGCCTATCGCCATGTGAATCTCGCGGGTGCGCAGCTCTTCCAGCAGCGCTTTGTACAGCGCCTTTCCGATGCCCTTGCCGCCCTGCCCGAACTCCAGGTAGACGCTGGTCTCGGCGGCGAAACGATAGGCGCTGCGGGCACGCCATTTGGTGGCGTAGGCGTAGCCGAGCACCGCGCCGTCCTGCTCATATACCAGCCAAGGCAAGCCGGTCGTGACATCGCGGATGCGGCCCGCCATTTCCTCCGGCGTGACGGCGCGCTCCTCGAAGCTGATGGTGGTGGTGGCGATGTAGTGGTTGTAGATGGCGACAATGGCTGCGGCATCGTCCGGCGTTGCAGGTCTGATCATCGGATTCAAAGATAGCGGGTTTCGGTGGGCGGCGATATCCAGTTGTCGGCGCGGCCGTCGACATAGGTGATGGGGGCGTTGGCCAGTTCCTCGTCGCTGACGCCATCAAGGCTGGCGACGTTCACGCCGTAGAACACACCGTAGCGCGGCGAATTGCCGATGCCGTAAGGACGCACGCCGCAATGCTTGCAGAAGTGGTGATGCTCGTTCTTCGCGCCGAACTGGTAGACGTTCATCTCCGCCTCGCCGGCCAGCAGGCGGAAGGCCTCCGGCTTCACCATCACGGCCCAGCAGCGTATCTTCAGGCAGAACGAGCAATTGCAGCGCAGGCTACCCTGGCTCAAGTCGACATCCGCCTCGAAGCGCACCGCGCCGCAATGGCAGCTGCCGTTATAGGTTCTCATCATCTGGTGTGTTCTCCTTATGATAAGTATAGACCAACAACGCCGTTTCAGTTCTTCGCATGCAGAAGGTCGTCAACAACGGGGATGATGGCCAGCGACAGCAGCGCCAACGCCAGCGGCACGGTGACGATGAAGCCGAGATATTTGAAGCCAAAGGCGCCAGCCAGACCGCCCAGCAGGAACATCGCCAGCAGGGAGCTCAGTAGACGCAGCTTGCCGCGATCCGCCACGACCCTGTCCGCCAATGCGCTGCTATTCCAGAAAAACAGTTTACCCAGTTCGATGCCGATGTCCGTCACCAGGCCGGTGACGTGCGTGGTGCGGATCTCAGCACGCGAGACCTTGGTGACGATGGCGTTTTGCAGCCCCATGACAAAGCACAGCAAGGCGACGATGGCCGATATCTGGCCGGAGGCGTCCAGCCGGGCGCCCATCAGTCCAAAGCACAGTAGTAGCGCGGCTTCCACGATCAACGGCAACGCGTACTGGCTTTGCGCGCCGCGCCGCCGTCCCCAGTTGATGAGGATCGCGGAAACCGCCGCGCCAAGCAGAAACGCCAGCAGCGACGCCAGCCCCGCCGCCAACAGGCGCACCTCGCCCAGCGCGGCATTGTCGGCCAGCGCGGAGACGATGCCGGACATATGCGATGTGTACTGTCCCACTGCGAAAAAACCGCCGGCATTGACCGCGCCGGCCACGAAGGCCAGCGAACGGCCAAGGCGGCGGTTGCTGATGTCGGTGCGTTGCGGGCTGGTTAAAGCCCGCAGGTAGTGCATAGGCATGGTCGGCCTCCTTGTTGCTGTCGGCCGGACCATTGTATGCCATCACCTCATTTACGCATCATTTGAGCGTCACATTCCAGTTCTTCTCCACGCACTTGGTGTAGTTGCCGGCGATGAGGGCGCTGTATGGCGTTTGATAGCTCACCAGCTGGCATTGATAATCGCCGCCGCTACTCCAGTTCTTCTCCCAGTAGATGTTGTAGGCCGCCGAACTCGAACCCGTGAAGCGCTGCATGTTCGCGCACGACAGCTGCTCGCTGCCGACGTTCCAGCCGATGTCCGCCGCGAACTGCTTGTAGTAGTCGATGCGGTTCTGCGCTGCCGCCTTCTCCGTGCCGGTCCCGCATTCGGCGTTGATAATCATGATGGTGGTGGCGAAGTTGTTGCCCGCACCAGCCGCCTTGTCCGCCGCATTCGGCACCCACGTCCCGTCCAGCACATGCAGCATCGATGGCTTGGGCGGTTGCGGGTAGACGAAGAAGAACGTCGCCGAGGCGAGATTCAGCCAGGTCGACGCCACCAGGTCGGGATTCTTCAGCAGCACCGACTGGTCGCCGTTGTACATCACCTGCGAGAACGGGCCATAGTTGTAGTTGTACGAAAGCTGCTTGGCGCCGCGCCCGTAGTACTTCTTGAAGCTGCCGTCGGCGTTTTTACCGCAGGTCCAGACGGTGTTGAACACCGGGTCCGCACATTCGACGTTGTAGCCGCAGTTGGTGCCGGTTTCGTCGCAACCCATCTCGCGCAGATACTTCAAGCCCTGGCGCCACTGCGGCAGCGGGATGCTGGCGTTGTGGTCGCCCGTCTCCTGCGCGAAGTGGGCGAACATCGTCGCCAGCGTGTGGCGGCAGATGGCGTCCGCATCGCGGCCGTCGGTGTAGTCGCCGCACACTGCCGGGAACTTGGCCACCGCCTGCAGGAAGCGGCCGTACGTGTAGCTGGGCTCACGGATGCCGAAGTAGTAGTCCCACTTGGCCGACGTCAGCAAGCGCTCCACCCGCTTGACGTTGGCCGGGTTGGCCGCCGCGCCGGGCGACACCGCGTCCACCGCCGCGTTGTCCAGCGTGCGTATCGACGCCTTCACCGTGCGGAAGAAATCGTTGTTGGTGAGCTGCGCTTCGCGCGCTTCCGCCTGGGCCTTGGTCGGCACGCCGCCCGGTTGCGGTGTGCCAGGATCTGGCGGTTGCGGATCGGTGGCTTCGCCGATGTACTTCCACGGCCCCCATGTGTCGGCCGGATTGGGTGCGGTGCCCTGCACCCACCATTTGGCTTCGTACTGCTTGCCCTGGTAGATCGTGCACATGCCGGCGGTGTAGACCGCGGTGGCGGTCCATGCCGGGCATGCGCTGGCGGCGGCGGTGGAGATGCCACCGGAAAGCACGCGTGGTGCGGTGCTGCTGGCCTGGTCGCTGCCGCCGCCACAGGCGGACAGCAGTACAGCGCCCAGCACAGCGATGCTGTGAACTGGTTTCATCGCATCCCCTTATTTCAACGCGACCGGCAGGCCGGGGTACTCGTCGCTCAAGGCGTAGCGCACGCCGCTCACTGTGATGACGTAGGCGGACGGCCCAGAGATCGGCAGCGAGTAGTTCAGCGTCAGCGACACCGAAGCGCCAGGCGCCAGCGACTGCCATGTCGGGATGGTGAACTTGGCGTGGTTGAAGTTGGCCTTGAAGCCGCCGATATTATTCGGCCCCGTGTAGCCGGCCTTGGTGACGGTCAGGCCGTAACCCGATTGGTCGCTCATGTTGGCGGGCGCCGATACCGGATAGTCAAACTCCACCACCGAGCCGCCCGGTATGGTGACGGTGGTGTTGTTCGTCAGCGTCATCACAGGGTTGATCGGGTAATTACTGTCGCCGAGCTTCCAGCCGCCCAACGCGATGGACACTTTGGCGCTACTCGCCGGGATCGGCGATTCAGCACGCACCGCGCCGTAAGGGCTGGCGGTCTTGAAGGCGTTGTAGATGTTGGTGGTCAGCGTGTAGCCCATGAAGTACTCGCCTTTGCCGCCGTTCTTGCTGGCGTCCCAGGCGTAGTCGCCGGCCAGTTCCCAGATCATGATGCCGCCGATGCCCTGGTCGATCACGTACTGGGTTTTGGCTGCCATCGATTGCGCCGTCTCGGTGGAGATGAAGACTTTGCGGGTGGCGTTCCACAACCAAGGCGCAGCCATCGTCGCGCTGTAGTTGGCGGTGTAGGTGCCGGTGATGGTTTTCTCGGTGACGCCGTAGACATCCAGGTAGTCCGGCACGATGCCGTTTTGCAGGTTGAGCGCATGCCACAGCGGATTACCGCCGCCAGGTACAGGCTTGCCGTTGGTATCGAGGTCGTACCAGACGTTGTCGATGCCGACCGCGCCGGTGCCGCAGGTTTTGACGCCGGCGCAGGTGACGGTGTCGTTCACGAGCGGCGTGGTGCCCCACAGGCCGTTGGTGCCGCCGGTGACATCCTTCCAGCCACGCGTGTAGTACGGCACGCCGACGTTGATACGGCCGGCCTGCAATGCGCCACGATAGTAGCGGTAAGCCCAGTCGACGTTGAGGTAGCCGATGCCGCCGTACGAGTAGGCATTGCCTGCGCGGAGTTCCGCGTCGTTGCCGTCGTCGAACAGCGCGGCGTTCGGGCCGACGTACTGGTTCCAGCCGCCGTGCAGGTCATAGGACATCAGGCTGGCATAGTCGAGGTACTGCAGGCCGGAGAGATTTTCCTCGCCGCGCAATATCCAGCCCGATGCCGAGCCGGCGATGGTCAGCATGTAGTACTTGTTGTCGGCGACGGCTGCGGTGTCGAGCTTCTGGCGTACAGTTTTCAGCAGCACGTTGTAGCTCTTCATCAGGCCCGCCAGGCGTGGCTTGGAGAGGCCGAAGTCGAGCGGGTTGCCGGCTTCGTTGTTGGTGGTCGGATGCTCGTAGTCGATGTCGATGCCGTCGAAGAAAGTGTATTGACGGAGTACGGCGACCATCGAATCGGCCAGCGTGTTGATGCCGTTGGTGTTGAGCGAGCCGTCGGCGTTGGTGGTGGCGGTGTAGTAGCCGCCGCTGCCTGCCCAGCCGCCTACGGACAGCATCACTTTCACGCCGGGGTAGCGCTTCTTGTACTGCGCCAGCAGGTTGAAGTGGCCTTTGTAGGGCAGCGACGGGTCCATCGCGGCAGCGGGGATCGTTGGCCAGGTCAGGCCGGTATCCGGGTTGTTGGCGCCGGTGCCCAGTTGGACCTTGGCACTCGCGTCCACCGAGGCGAAGGCGTAATTGATGTGGGTGACTTTATCCCACGGGATGTTGTTGACCAGGTAGGCCGGCGTGTTGTTCGCGCCCGTGCGCCAGCTGGTGAAGTAGCCGACGATGCGGCGGTTCAGGCCATTGGCCAGCTTCTCGCGGCCATTGGCGTCGTACACGCCGCAGTAGTTCACGTTCGGCACCGGCGAGGTCAGGCCGTCGGGACGGCATGCGACCGGCGTTGGCGTTGGAGTCGGCGTTGGAGTCGGCGTTGGAGTCGGCGTTGGCGTTGGCGTTGGCGTTGGCGTTGGAGTCGGCGTTGGCGTTGGGGTCGGCGTAGGCGTTGGAGTCGGAGTCGGAGTCGGAGTTGGCGTCACGGATTGCAGCGCCCATGGTCCCCACTCCTCGGTGCCTGGCACGTTATTCTGGGTCCACCATTTGGCCTTGTAGGTATTGCCGCCATAGGTCACGCACATGCCGGCGGTGTAGATCGCGCCGGACGACCATGCAGGGCAATCGGCGGTTGCGGCTGCGGTGTGCACGCCGCCCAGCAGTTTAGGCGCAGGCGTTGCGCTCTGGGGATCGGAACCGCCGCCGCAGGCAGCAACGGCGCTGCCGATCAGCGCCAGCATCAAAAGGTTATGTCGCATTTTGTCTCCCGTATTTTAGAAGTCGTGATTGTTCGGGTAATGGCTGTAGAAATCGTTGTCCCACTTGAAGTGGGTGGCAGAAATGGTGATGGTGATGTCCAGCGCTTCGACGAAGTGCCACCAACCGACGGGCAGGAACAGGATCTCTCCCGGTTCCAGCACGCAGTCGATGACCGGCACGTCTGCCATCATCGGAAAACGCTGCAGGTCGATGTTGCGTCCATCGACCGGAGTAAAGCAGTGACGCTGGTTGTACAGCTTGGGCGTATCGCAAGGCGCGATCAGCCGTACGCGTTTGCGTCCCGCGATCTGGATCATGAAGTTGTTGGTCAGGTCGTGATGGAACGGCGTGATGGTGCCGGCCGGACCAAACCAGAAAAAGCCCCGCCCTTCCGGCGTCAGATAGTCCGTCAGCGGCGGTGCATCGGCCATCAGCTCCTGCAGCGACTCGCGATTCTGGCCGTCGTTATTGGCCGTCATGTAGAAGTCGTTGGTATGGCCGCTGTCGCGCACCAGTTCCACGTACTCGCCGAAACGCATGCGGCGCTTGTGGGACAGGCTGTTCATCTCGTAGTCCGGATCGGCGCTGCGGCCGAACTGCACTTCCACCATACGGTCGCCCAACTGGCTGCCGAGGTAATCCAGCGTCCACTTGCTGCGGGCCGCGCAATCCTCCAGCATGCCGGTGATGATGACCGGCTGGTTGCGCAGGTAGTGCTGCTCCAGGAACTCCGCGGCGGAAAGGCGCTCCCGCCACGGCACGACGGCCGGCGCCAGCCGGTTCAATTGCGACTGGATGCGCAGCACCCAGTCACGCTTGGCCAGCCGGTTATGCAGACGCGATACGCCCTGTAGATAAGGGCTGCGCAGCGCGGCGGCGATCTCCGCGTGCGCATCGCGCGCTCCGATGCCGGACTGGATCAGGATGCCGGCCAGTGTATCCGGCCGGCTGCCGAGGATCAGGTTCTCGGCGATCCAGCTGCGCCATGCGTCGCTGACGCCGATGGTTTGGACAGCGGCATGGCGCTTCATGGCTTAGCGTCCTTTCCAGACAGCGCTGGTCAGGGTGCCGTTGGCATCGCCGTCCAGCTCCCACGAGAAGGCGCCTCGCAGGCCCTGGTCCTTCATGTACTGCATCTTGGTGGCGATCACGGTCGGATCGTCGTAGCTCCACCATTCGCCGGTGCCGGTGTACAGGAACAGCTGCTTGGTCTGCGGATGGTACCAACGCGTGCCGGACTTGTTGACCAATACCTTGTAGTCGTCGATGCCGGCTTCGTAGGTACCGGCCGCGCCGCCTGTGGTGGTTTGATACAGGCCGTTGGCGTTAGGGCCGGCGGCTACGCCTTTCCATCCACGTCCGTAGAACGGCACGCCGAGCAGGATCTTATTGCGCGGCATACCGGCTGCCACCAGCGCTGTGACGGCGTCGTTGGTATTGTACTTGGCGAGGACGCCGGTCGCGGGATCGGCAGGATCGTGGTACAGCGGCGAGTGGAAGTTGGTGGTGCTTTCCCAGCCGCCGTGGAAGTCATAGGTCATCAGGTTGACCCAGTCCATGTACTGCGAATACACGGCCGGTTCGGTCTGGGCGATCTTCTCGGTGCCGGCGCCGATGGCGGCCGTCAGTGCATAACGCTTGCCGTCGATGGCGCCTTGCGCATCCAGTTGCGCGCGGAACTCGGCCATCAGCAGCGTGAAGTTATGCTTGTCGTTGACCGCGTCGACGGTGTTGTATGGCTGGCCGCCACCGCCCGGGTATTCCCAGTCGATGTCGATGCCGTCAAACACGCCCTTGCCGGAGCCTGCGCCGCCACGGCCATCCTGCACCGGCAGGTCGCCGGCGATGAACATCTTCACGCAGGACTTGGCCAGCTGCTTGCGCAGCGCGTCGGTCTTGGCTGCGGCCGAGAAGTTCTTCGACCAGGTCCAGCCGCCCAGCGAGATGAACACCTTCAGATTCGGGTGCGCGGCTTTGAGCAGCTTCAGTTGCAGGAAGTTGCCGGTCAGCGGAGCGTCCCATGGCACGGTCTTGCCGTCCACGGTGCGGGTGGGCTGGCGTTGGTAGTCGGCGTAGGCGTCGCCGCCGGTGCCGGCTTGCGGCGAGGTTGGCGTGTCGTTGCCCACTTCGGCGCGCGTGACCATGTCGCATTCGTAGCCGCCGTTCTTGGCGTAGGTGTTGCCGAAGGCGTAGTTGATGAAGGTGAGCTGGTCGGCCACGCTGGTCTGTACGCCGTTGACCGGGGTCTTGGTGGTGTGGATGTCGGCCACTTCGTAGCTGCGGCCGTACACGCCCCACTGCGCGAAGTAGGAGCCGATTTCACGGCCGCCCACTGGCGTAGGGGTCGGCGTTGGCGTTGGTGTCGGCGTTGGCGTTGGTGTCGGCGTTGGTGTCGGCGTTGGAGTCGGCGTTGGCGTTGGCGTTGGCGTTGGCGTTGGCGTCGGAGTTGGCGTTGGCGTCGGCGTCACAGCTTGCAGCGCCCATGGTCCCCACTCCTCGGTGCCGGGGACGTTATTTTGCGTCCACCATTTGGCCTTGTAGGTGTTGCCGTTGTAGGTCACGCACATGCCGACGGTGTAGATCGCGCTGGACGACCATGCCGGGCAATCGGCGGCTGCGGCGGCGGTGTGTACGCCGCCCAGCAGTTTCATTTGTGGTGTGGCGGTGGTGGAGCCGTCGCTCCCCCCACCGCAAGCCGCCAGCATGCTGGCGATAAGGCCGAGTACGGCCGCATTTCCCTTGACTGCGCGTTCCATGCTTTCTCCTCCTGGGTTGGTGAATCTATGCTTTTATTGTTTTTTCAGGATGGAGCTTAAAAAAGTGGTAGTCAAGTGGTTTTGTTTTATTACATCCAATCAAATACCAGTTTCAAAATAGGAAGAGTAATTGCAGCAAGAATAGATATGGAACTTGAAATGGTTAGTAAGCGCATACTAACCAGTTAAAGCAGAAAATCCGGCCTCCAAGGGCCGGACTTTCGAATGTCTCAAATTGAACATTGTGTTATTTGACGAGTACCAATTTTCGGCTGCCGCGAAGTGGTACGGGTCAGGTGCCGGTGGCCAGCTCCGGTAATACCGCGCGGGCGACGCCATCACGTATCTCGACGATGCGCGCTTGTTGCTGTGCGCCAAAACTCATCTTGTAGCAAACCTGTCCGTCGCGGGCGGCGGTGGGCAACACCATCAGCAACTGGAACGCGCTCGGTTCTTCTTCCAGGGTCGGGAAAATCGCCGGCAGGCCGGCCAGCACGATGGCTTGCAAGGGATACTCGCCCTCGATCTCGGTGTGGTGTCCGCGCACCGAAATGCCGACGCTTTCGCCGCCGTCGAACGCCACCCGCGCATGGCCGATCACGCTATCGTTGTGGGCGTTCACGACCAGGTTCAGGCGCAA
Organism: Rugamonas aquatica; assembly: GCF_009380215.1. Lineage (GTDB taxonomy): Bacteria > Pseudomonadota > Gammaproteobacteria > Burkholderiales > Burkholderiaceae_D > Rugamonas > Rugamonas aquatica_B. The sequence continues at coordinate 323,316 of NZ_WHUG01000006.1, read as the reverse complement.
AGTGGGACGGCCTTCGACGGCGCTGGTGACTTCATACACTGCTGTAAATAATTGACTCATGGTACTTCCTAACGAATGGAAATGAAACATGAGCCCACTGTAGCGGCAGGTCGCAAAACCTGCCTTCCGAATACCTTCTGGTTTGTAAGTGATTGTTTATATTGCAGATTTATTTCAGCTCAGCGCTTGGGCAACTGCCAGTCCGGCCGGATGAAATGGCAGGTGTAGCCATTGGGAATGCGCTCAAGATAGTCCTGATGCTCCGGTTCCGCCTCCCAAAACGGCCCCGCCGGCGCCACTTCGGTGACGACTTTGCCCGGCCACAAGCCGGAAGCGTTGACGTCGGCGATGGTGTCCTCGGCCGTCGCTTTCTGTTGCTCGCTGGTGTAATAAATTGCCGACCGATAACTCGTGCCGATATCGTTGCCCTGCCGGTTGCGGGTGCTCGGATCGTGGATCTGGAAGAAGAATTCCAGGATCTTGCGGTAGCTGATGACGGCCGGATCGAAGATGATTTCCAGCGCCTCGGCATGGGTGCCGTGGTTGCGATAGGTGGCGTTCGGCACATCGCCGCCGCTGTAGCCCACCCGCGTTGCCAGCACGCCCGGGTATTTGCGCACCAGATCCTGCACGCCCCAGAAACATCCGCCGGCCAGGATGGCTTTTTCAGTAGTGGTCATGTTCTATCCTTTGTGTGTATCCAGTCAATTTAGTGACGTTCGCCGTTTCTTCAAGCCGCGCAATCGCCGCACAACTGGGATATAATTTATCGTAGGAACTGTAACTTGCATTCCGTAACTAAGTGCCCAAAACCGCGGCACCCTTAGTCCATCCGGCCCGGACCCAGCCGAACGACCAGCAACCGTCTTTGTTGCTTACTTTTTCGTTCAACATCATGGACCAGACCACCATCCCCCCTCGCATCCTGATCGTCGACGATAACGACGCGGCCGCCGATATCGCAGCAGAGTTGCTCGGCTTGTACAACTACAAAACGGCGGTGGCCTACTCCGGCGCGGAAGGCTTGCAAACGGCCATGGCCTTCATGCCCGATGTCGTCCTGCTGGACCTGGGCATGCCCGGCATGGACGGCTACCAGGTGGCGCAGGCGCTGCGAGCCTTGCCGGCATTCCAGGAAGTGGCGCTGATCGCCTTCACCGCCTGGGACGATCCGGCCACGCTGGCACGCACCCGCAGCGTGGGCTTCGACCAGCATATCACCAAGCCGTCCAGCCTCGACGAGATACTCAACGCCATCCACAGCGCCAGCGCCATGCGCGGCGGCTTCCACCAGAAGACGGCCTGAACGTTGTCAGATTGAGTACATGGCGGGCTTTTGTGCTACGCTTGAGCGCTACTGTTTATCGTCACGGGAGTCGCCCATGCAAATAGAACGTCGTTCGCGTCCTGACCGCGTCAAAGCCATCGCCGTCAATGCCGGCCTGGCCCTGCTGGAAACCGCTGGCCGCGAAGCCGCCGCCACTTTCCTCGAAGACGCGGGCGTGCCGCTGCCGGTGATCGCCCGCGTGCTGTCGGAGCCGGACAAGCGCCGCGCCGCCGACCTGCGCTAGGCGCCGATTACATCTTGAGCAGCACGCGGCCGAAAGCCGTATCGGTGCGCTGGCCGGGCAGCTGCGGATCGATCGCGAAACGGCAGGTTTGCAGATAGTCGGCCGCCTGCGCAACCAGATCCGGCGCCTGCCCGTTGGGCTCGGCGACCACGCGGATCGGCGCACCATCGCTGTTGACCAGGAAGCGCAGCAGGATGCCGTCGCTGCCGCTGGGCCGGCGGTCGGAGTCCTTGAATGTCTGGAAGCGCTCGGAAGGCTGGCAGCTGTCGGCCACCAGCAAGGGACGGATCACCGGGCCGTCGCTGAACTGCCATACGAACTGCACCGGGAATGACGCGCCGTCCCTGGCCTCGTCCAGATTGGGCTGGAACACGCAACGGGAAATGCCCTTGATGGCGGCATCGTCGAGAATCTTCCAGCCGCTGCTCCCGGACACTTCCGGCCGCACGACCTTGCCATCCTCGCCGATGCGGAAACGTATCGTCGTCACGCCTTCGATCTCATAACGCCGCGCCTCGTTCGGCCACTGCGGCTGCGCGCAAGTGGCCGGGCTGACCAGCGCCTTGAACGGCGCCTGGCCGCGCTGCTCGGCGTGGCTCATCAAATTAAGCAAGCCCAGCACGCCCGCGATGGCGGCGACGGAGAGGAGTTTCTTGTTCATCGGGCGATGATATCAGACGCCGAGTGATGAAGTAGCCGGCGCCCAGCGCGAGCGCACGGATGGCGGCCGGCGTTCTCAGTCTTCCAGCAGCGCGAGATCGCCCAGGCCGTAGCGCGCGCCCTGCACATTGTCGACGCGGAAGATGGCGTCGATGACCGCCAGCTCGGGCGAGCTCAGCGTCACTGCGGCAGCGGCGGCGTTCTCCTCCAGGTGGCGGATCTGGCGGGCGCCGGGGATAGGCACGATGTGCTCGTCCTGTTGCAGCAGCCAGGCCAGCGCCAGCTGCGCCAGCGTGATGCCGCGGCCCGTGGCCAGCTGCTGCAACTGGCCGATCAGCGTCAGGTTGCTGCGCATGGCCTCGTCCTGGAAGCGCGGCAGCGTGCGGCGGAAATCATCCTGCGCCAGGCCTGCGGTGGAGGTCATCGCGCCGGTCAGGAAACCCCGGCCCAGCGGGCTGTACGGCACGAAGCCGATGCCCAGTTCGCGGCAGGCCGGCAGCACGTCGCGCTCGGGTTCGCGGCTCCACAGCGAGTACTCGCTTTGCACGGCGGCGATCGGATGCACCGCATGGGCGCGGCGCACCGTGGCGACCGACACTTCGGACAGGCCCAGGTGGCGCACCTTGCCTTCGCGGACCAGCTCGGCCATGACGCCCACCACGTCCTCGACCGGCACGGCCGGATCCGGGCGGTGCTGGTACAGCAGGTCGATGGTCTCGATGCCGAGGCGCTCTAGCGAGCCATGCACCGCCTCGCGGATATGTTCGGGGCGGCTGTCGACGCCGGCCATGCGCTGCAAGCCGTGGCCGTGCGGCAGGATGCGGAAGCCGAACTTGGTGGCGATCTGCACCTTGTTGCGCACGCCGCGCAAGGCCTTGCCGACCAGCTCCTCGTTGACGTAGGGGCCATACACTTCGGCCGTATCGAAGAAGGTGACGCCCAGGTCGACGGCGCGCTCCATGGTCCTGATCGACGCCGCATCGTCGCCGCCGCCGTAGGCGAAACTCATGCCCATGCAACCGAGGCCGATGGCCGATACCTGCAAACCGCCGCTACCCAATTTCCGCTGTTTCATTCTTTGCTCCGTCTGTGATTAATGGTGAAAATGATACGGTTGCTCTATCATCTATACAATCGTCAGCAAACCACTTGAACCAATGAACGGAATTCAGCAATAGACCCTATGCGGCACGATCTCAACGAGTTGGAAATATTTGTCGCCGTCGCGCGGCACCGCAGCTTCCGCAAAGCCGCCGAAGAACGTAACGTCACCGCCTCGTCGCTGAGCCACGCCATGCGCGCGCTGGAGGCCAGGTTGGGCATACGCCTGCTGAACCGCACCACGCGCAGCGTCGTGCCCACCGAAGCGGGCCAGCACTTATACGCACGCGTAAGCGGCGTGATCCAAGACCTGGAACAGGCGCTCGACGAAATCAACGGCTTCCGCGACACGGTCCAGGGCACGCTGCGGTTGAACGTGCCGCGTCCGGCGGCCAGGCTGCTGCTGGCGCCGATGTTGAGCGGCTTCCTGAAAGTGCATCCGGGCGTGAAGATCGAAATCACCACCGACGACCAGTTGGTCGACATCGTGGCGCAAGGCTATGACGCCGGCGTGCGCTTCGGCGAAAGCCTGGCGCTGGACATGATCGCCGTGCCGATCGGCGCGGCGCAGCGCTTTGCCGTGGTGGCCGCGCCGGATTTCGTGGCCGTGCACGGCAGCCCGGCCAGCCCGCCCGACTTGCGCGACCTGCCCTGCATCGGCCGCCGCTTCCCGAGCGGCGTGATCTACGCGTGGGAGTTCGAACGCGACGGCAAGAGCCTGGCCGTCAACGTCGACGGCCCGCTGGTGCTGGACGACGACGCCATGATGGTGGACGCTGCACAGAACGGCATCGGCATCGCCTTTGTCCACGAGTCCTATGCGATGGAGCAAATCCGGCAAGGCAAGCTGCTGCGCCTGTTCGAGGACTGGTGCCCGGCCATGCCGGGCTTCTACCTGTACTACCCCAGCCGCAAGCACATGCCGGCGGCCTTGCGCGGCTTTGTCGACTGGTGCATCAAGTACCGGCCGGATGAGGAAGCCGCGCAGACGGCGACAGCTTGATCAGGCCAGCATGCGCGCGTATTCACGGTCCAGGTAATCGTCCACTGCATCGACATCCATGCTGCCCTCGCCATACCACACCCTGATCTCCTTCAGCGCCAACGTGCCAAACCGCGCCCACGCCACCAGATTGCTGCGCAACAGGAACTGCACGATGTCACCGCCGGAGCGGATCCCGGCGTCCGCCGCATCGAATATGCACAGCGTGCCGTGTCCGATCATGAGCATGCGCCGCAATTCCGGGTTGGCGGCGGACGGCAGGCATTGCAGCAACGGGCGCTTGTGGAAGAAGGCCTGCTTGACAGTCCACATCATGCGCGTCAGCAGCTCGGTGATCAGCACCGGGATCGCCAGCGCAAGCCCATGGCGCAAATCGTAGCCCTGTTCGAACACGCGCACCGCCACCGTGCCGAAGGTCTGGCGATGCTGGCCGAACTCGCCCACGTTTATCAATTGCAGAAGGGAGTAGAACGGCATCGGGATGCCGGAGCCACGCCCGACAGCGCCACTCGATCCCGCCATATCCGAAAACAAGTGTCCAAGCCAGTTGACGAAGCCGGAGAATATTTTCGACACCAGGTTACTGCCCTGCAGTTCGAACGTCTCCGTGTCGATGGTGATCAGACGGCCATCGCTGATGAAGCTGGAGGTGCTGGTGAATTGGTTCAGTACCGAGAAAAACAGGCCGATCAGGTCCGGTGAGTGCGCCAGGTTCTTCACGTGATGATTTTTTGTGCTCATCGTGAATGCATCATCCACCGCGGCCCCGGTCGCCTGGTCATAGTTGACGCGGAACTTACGCTCCAGGAAACCGATGGCGCTGGCCGTGGCGTTGTCGGGATTGCGCGGCCCCTGCCACCCCATCAAACCCGCAAATTTCTCGACCATCGCATCGGTGGCATCATCCGCCAGCTTTCCAAGTGGCCCCTCGCCCGGCAAGCCGATAAAGAAGATGTCCACCAGACCACCGATCAGCCCGCAGGTGCCGGCGATCATGTAGTCGTACTTGTCGCAGTCGGCGCCCTTGAGGCTGAACTCGTCGCGGATGCGTTTTTCCAGCGCGATGCGCTGGCTGTCGCTCATCAGATGACGGAACGGATCTTCGCTGGCCTCCAGCTTGTTGCGCCCGCCATATTCATCCATCGCCTGCAGGCAGAACGCCCAGTCCGCATCGCGATCGATCTGCACGCTGTCGAGCATGCCCAGCGGTTGAACGGAGGCCGACACCTCCAGCTCATCCACCTCCATCAGCACATCGATTTCGATGTCGTACTCGATGAATACCTGGTCGCCGCCAGCCATGGCGTCGGCTTGGGCCAGCAGCTGATCCAGCAGCGCATCGTTGCGCTGCTGCGCGCCTTGCAACTGGTCGAGCGCGGCCGACATCGCGCCCAGATGCGTCCCGGCGGCGTTCAGCTGATGCTGCTGTACGATGAGGAACTGCGCCTCGTCGTGCAGCGGCTTCTTCTCGCTCACGAGAACAGACCCGCCAATTTTTCCTTGGCCTTGTCGGCCACATCGCTGGCGGCGCCTTTGAGCACGTCGCCCACCTTGAAGTAACCGATGACATCAAAGGCGCGCGCCAGCTCTTCCAGCTCCTTGTTCGGACGGCCCGGCTTCAACGCCAGTCTGGCCACGCTGCGCTTCTCGTCGTCCTTGGTTTCCTCGACCATGCGCTCTTCGTAAAAATCACGGATATAGCCAAACAGCTCGGCCTTGGTGGCTTCGCGCGTCAGCGTCTTGAGCTTGGCTTCATCCAGATAGCCGGCACACTTGAGCTTGGCGCTGCTGGCCTGCACCGTTTCGCTGCGTCCGGTCAGCTCCGCGCCGGCGCCGGTCAATTGCTGCAGCACGCCCGCGAGGCGACGGATTTTTTCATCCTGCACACCTTGCGTGGCCAACGCCTGATTCAGGCTGACGGTGATGAAATTGATGTCCTCGATCAGCATCGCAATGGTGGTTTGCGTCAGCTTCAGGACTTCGTGCAACATCAACTCGCGCCGCTTGAAGCGCGTCATCTCGTCGGCCCCGGTCAGCTTGCGCACACCGGCGTAGGTGCCGACGCCGATCAGCACGGCAACGCCGATACCGGTCGCCATGCTGGACATGCCCAGCACGCCGCCCATGCCCAGTGTCGCCAGGCCGGAAGTCATGCCCGCCGCCGACAAGCCGATCACCGAACCCGAAAGATATACCGCGGCCAGCGGCGTGCCCACCGCTGCGGCCTTGGCCGACAAGACCTTGAGCGTCGCCACGATCTGATCGTCGCTGACATCCTCACTCAGCAGCTTGCGGTCCAGCTTGATCGCTTCGCATGCCAGTTCGATCTTCTCGTCGCTGACCTGAAGCAGAGCGCGGTGCTTGTGGAAGAAGGCAAACTCCTCGATAGCCCCGCCGGCGGTGCTGAGATAGGTGTTGATCAGATCCTTGGTCAGGGAAATATGCACGGACGTGATCTGCCCCTCTGGGCAATGAGCATCGATGATGCCGATCAGGTCCGCCATCGGTTCCAACCTGGACTGGTCGGCGATGTAGCCACGCAGGTTCAAGCGCGACGCCGGAAGCAGGTCGATACGCGTCATCAGCAGCAGTATCTCCGCCATCTCCTTGGGATCGACCACGCCATCGTTGTCATACGCCATGTTGACGATCACCTTGACGTAGGCGACCTTCAACTCCTCGCCCATGTCTTCAATGGGAACGATTTGCTTCTCTTCCTTGAACTCGTCAAAGCCGCTGATGGCGCCGTGCAGCACCGCCGCCAGTTTTTTGTAATCGCAGTTCATCAGCGATTTCAGATCGACCGTGGCGCCCTCTCTTCTGACGATGCGGACACAGGGTTCGGACTTGTCGTTGTTCTTTCCGCTCAAGAGTTCCAGGTACTCAGCCGACGCCATGTCGGCAAACGGAATGCTGATCGGATCGCTGAATGTCGGGCGGTAAATCATCTGCTCGCCGGTGAAAAACAAACCGTCCTTGCCGCTGCCGAACATCGTGTTGTCGTACAGGGCGACGATATTCGCCACGCTGCCGGTGTAGCCAAACGCCGCGACAGCGTTATTCAGCTTTTTCTCCGGGATCTCCGGTGCCACCACCACGTTTTTGGAAATAGCGGCGAGATTTTCGCGCAGATAGATATTGATACTGGCCATGGGATCCCCGAGTGCACTGTCGAAAATGCATGGTGCCACGAGATGTGCCAATAGGCAATATTAAATGCAAAGTGACAATTGGATAGATTGCCTGTATCGCGTCCAGACACGCGGGTGGATAGCTCGCGGCCGGACGAGTGATATTGCATAAAAAGTATGTATGTGTTTATTTTTAATATTATAGAATACACATGTCATTTGACTATTTCCCACTTCTAAAATGAAAGAATAAGTATGCAAAAACTACTTCTGGGAGCTGTACTGGCAACAGCCCTTTCCACTTCTGCGTTTGCGGCGGCACCTCGATACAAAGTTTCCGTAGTTGGGACCGGTATCGCCGGCGCAGCGTTGAATGAAGCTGGCCACGCAGTCAGCAATCGCTGGGGTGGCGGCGGGGCCGTAACAGGCATGTTCTATAACGGCAGCACCAACGTCAGCATCGGTACGCTTGGCGGCTCTACCTCTTGGGTCTCGGGTATAAACAAGCTGGATCAAGTTGTCGGTTTCTCGGCGACCGGCACTGCCGATCACGCGTTTTTATATGGGAACGGCACGATAAGCGATTTGGGCACACTTGGCGGTAATGCCAGTCAGGCTAATGCCATCAATGACAGCGGCATCGTGGTCGGAAAGGCGGATTTAAACAATGGCCAAACGCACGCCTTCCGCTATACCACGACCGGCGGCATGCAGGATATTGGGACCCTGGGTGGTTCATACAGCTCGGCAACAAGTGTGAATGCTCAAGGCGATATCCTCGGTTATTCGACAACTGCGTCTGGCGCTAAGCACGCCTTCCTCTATGCCAACGGCACGATGACAGATCTGACCGTCAAATGGAGTGCGATCAGCCCCGATTGGGGAACTGTCGTGGGACTGGACAACCTTAAATTTGGCCACGACGGCTCCATCGTCGGCTCGGTGGGTTTCGACTGGATGGGTAGCAACCGCTTTGGCATGGTTTATCTGAACGACCAAATGACGGTGCTAGGGGCGGCTGCGCAAGTGAGCGGCCGCAGCGCCAGCGGCCTGACGCTGATGAGTGACAGCCCTGTACCGAATTCCCTCGTCTATAGCAACGGCCATTACTCTCAAATCACCGATCTGCTCATCTCGCCCAACGATTATTCCAGTGTGTTTTTTCAATACAACACTGATATCAATGCGTCGGGACAAATTCTGGTCGCAGGCTGGGACATCAATCAACAGCAGACCGCGACGTATCTGCTGACACCAGTCCCAGAACCAGAAACCTGGGCCATGTTGGTGGCCGGCCTGGGCATGCTGGGCTGGACCGCACGCCGTCGCCGCACGGTAGCGTAATCGGCAATCGGTCCCTCCCGATTCAATCCGGCTGAAGCAGCGCGGCGGCATCGGCACCAGCGGCCTGGCGCAGCGGACACGATGGATCGTTCGCCGCGCGCCACACCGCTTGCGCCACGTCCGCCGCGTGAGTGACCGCAGTCGATAGCCCCCACGCCTCGAAGACGCCCTTCGCCAAGCCGGCGTACGCCTCCGGTATTGAATCCCGCATGCGCGATTGGGCGTTCTCGCCAAACCTGGTGGTGGGCGCACGTCCCGGCAGCACCAGGTTCACCCGCACATTGAATTGCTCCAGCTCCAGCGCGAGCGACTCGGTGAACGCATTGACCGCCGCCTTGCTCGCCGTGTACACCGACAGCAAAGGCAAAGGCATCAACGTCACGCTCGACGTGACGTTGATGACCACACCCTCCCGTCGCAGCCTGAACTGCGGCAGCACCGCCTGCGTCATCGCGATGGTGCCAAGCGTGTTCGTTTCGAAGACATCGCGCGCAGTTGTCATCGGAACGCCCTCCAGCGCACCCAGCACGCCTATCCCTGCGTTGTTGACCAGCACATCGATCGGCCCGGCCTCCTCCAGAGCGCGGCGGATGCTGTCGGCATCGGTGACATCGAGCGCGATCACGCGCAGGTGTTCGGAACGCGGCAGCGCATCCTCGCGCGGCGTACGCATGGTGGCGATGACCTTCCAATCGCGATCGAGGAAGTAGCGGGCGGTTTCAAGCCCGAAACCGGATGAGCATCCGGTGATGAGGACGGTTTTCATGGCGACTCCTGTTGAGTGGTTTTCAGTAGCCAAACTATAGTTCGCCGGAACCGGACTTGCTACAATCAGGAGTCCACATTTAATTAGCGATAGTCCAGATATGACAGATCCGCTCACCGAGGTCGTCGCGCTGCTGCAACCGCAGGCCCGGTTCTCCAAGGTCGTCAGCGCCGCGGGTTCCTGGCGCGTGCGACGCTCGGAATCCGGGCAGCCGTTCTACTGCGTGATCCTGGAAGGCGCGTGCCGCCTTAAACTCCATGGGCAGGCGCCTGTCCGATTGCAGCAAGGCGACTTCGTCCTGGTCCCGTCCGCATACAGCTTCACGATGACCGGCATGAAGCCGCCGGCAGCGAAGCAGCGGGATATCCCGCCCGTTCAGTTGTCGAATGGCGAATTCCGTCACGGCCCGCAAGACGTGCCGGCCGACACGCAACTGCTGGTGGGCTACTGCACCTTCGGCTCGCCCGATGCAGCCTTGCTGGTGTCACTGCTGCCGCAACTGGTGCATGTGCGCGGCGAACAGCGGCTGTCCACCATCGTGCAGCTGGTGGGAGAAGAATCGCGGGCGGCAAGACCGGCGCGCGAGGTGATACTGGCGCGGCTGCTGGAAGTGTTGCTGATCGAAGCGCTGCGATCCGCAGCGGGGACAGCCGCATCGCCGGGCCTGCTGCGCGGCCTGGCCGACGAGCGCCTCGCCGTCGCGCTGCGGCGCATGCATGAAGACATGAGCCAGCCGTGGACGGTCGCGCAACTGGCGAAGGAAGCGGCCCTTTCGCGCTCGACCTTCTTCGAGCGCTTCAGCCGCGCATTGGGTGTGGCGCCGATGGAGTATCTGCTCACCTGGCGCATGGCGCTGGCGAAGAACCTGCTGAGGCGGCAAGAGGCAGGCATCGCCGAGGTTGCCGAGCGCATCGGCTACGGCTCGGCCAGCGCGTTCAGCGTCGCCTTCAGCCGCCATGTCGGCCTGCCGCCGGCGCGTTACGTGCGGGAGCAGATGGTTTGATCCGCGTACTATTGGAGATCTTGTGAAGTTAAGGAGTTAAGTATGAAATTACGTTTCGCCATTCCACTGCTGGTGCTAGCGATGTCATCCAGCATGGCCGCCGAATTGCCGGCCGGATCACGCGCGGAAATCGACGCGCTGTTGAACCGCCTGGGCAGCTCGGGCTGCCAGTTCAACCGCAACGGCAGCTGGTATAGCTCGGCCGAAGCCAAGGCGCATCTGACGAGCAAGCTGAACTACCTCATCGACAAGAAGAAGGTCGAAGGAACGGAGCAGTTCATTGCGCTGGCTGCCAGCACCAGCAGCATGACCGGCAAGGACTACCTGGTGAGATGCGGCACGGCGCAGCCCATGCCCAGCAGCGCATGGCTCAAGACCGAACTGCAATCTATCCGAACCAAGTGAGCGCCAGCTAAGTAAAAAACTCGATCACTGGTGCAGTTGTTTTTCCACTTCATACACAAGACCGCGTATGTAGCGTACGCGGTTTCTGGATGGTCGCTGGTGCATTGGCGAGCTCAACTCCCCAGGTTGACGAAATCCCTCCGCGTCGATTTGCTTGCTGATGATGGCGCGCAGCTTCCTGAACTCATCATCAAAGCACTCATCGTTCGCGGTGCGTTTTTTCAAGTGCGGCAACACCTGAAGGAATTCCGGGTTTCTGGCAAGGCTACGTATCAGCGTACGGCGTGCTCGTGTGTCCCGCACGAAGTAATAACACTGCAAAACAAAGGCAATCGACGCGATACATACTCCGATGGCTTCAAGCAGGATGGCGGGATGCATAACTCCTCCTAGTCAGCTCTCAAAAATTCAAAGAACTCTCTCTGATTGACTATGTGACGCCTATATCTCTCAATAATATGCACTCCAAATACGATAGCAATAGCCGTACAGGAAAACGCGCGCGCATGTTTAAGCGGAAGTTGAGTGGAAAGAAATCCGAACGCCGCAGAGAAAACGAAACTCAGCAACACGCCAGCACCAAACATCGCGACGTTACGAGAAGACAAACCAATCGCAATGGAATACAGGGCCGCAGTCAAAGTAACGCAGCCGAAGATAGAAAAATCCGCCGCCCCCCCATCAGGAACAGCGGATTTCTTTACCAAGTACGATCAGACCGCCGTGGACGCATGCGCCTTGCGTTTGCGCGCCACGCAGCCTACCAGCGCCAGACCGCCGAGCAGCATGGCGTAGGTTTCAGGTTCCGGCACCGCCAGCACGTCGCCGTTGCGCACGGCCATGGCGCCGATCAGCCCGTTCTGCGGACCCTCGCCATTGATGCCGGCGAAGAAGCTGAAGTTGTAGCCGTAATCCCAGTGCGTCGCATGGGGGCCGTTCAGCCAGACCATCGCCGGAAGGCCATCGGCGCCGCCGAACGGTCCTTGCGGGTGCGTGCCCGTCTGCGGGTTGCCGTCATGATCGACCGCAGGCTGGCTGCCCAGAATGTCATAGTACAAATGGGCCGCGTCGGAACCTATGCCCTTGACGGTGCTGGGGTAAAAGTCGGAATCGTACACGCTGCCCGCGGACGGCAGATGCCATCCGCTCAAGCCGCCCCAGTTCAGGGTGGCCCAGCTGTTGGCCTGGCTATAGGTCATCACATTGGCGCCGGTGGTGGTGCGCAGCCAGGTGATGTCGTAGTCGGCATCGTACAGATAGACGGCATTCGCATCGTTGGCCGAGACCGCATGGAAGAACTGGTCGCGCCCGGCCAGGGGCGTGCCGGCCATGGCTGGCAAGGTGATGGCGGCCAGTAGCAGCGCGGCGGCAATGGTGCTCAGTTTTTTGTTGTGCTTCATTTTAAATTCTCCAGGTTGGAACAGCGGGTTAGGACGCCAGACCGGGCGTACACGGTGATGAATTCATGCGCGCTGGGCGCGTCGGGCAACGATGCCGAGCAAGCCCAGGCCTGCGAACAGCATCGCGTAGGTGGTCGGCTCCGGCACCGCCGACACATTGATGTTGTCCACCTGGACGTAGCTCTGGCTCAGCAGATTGCCGGTGAGGACGACCGACGCCAGATTGGTCCAGTCTTCTAAATCGACATGCGTCAAGCCGCTGCTGTTGTGCCACGTCAGAAAGCCCGACGTCGTCGTGCCATCGGCAAACACGCCCGTGATGCCCATCTTGGCGTTATTGCCGGCGTAGGCGCCCGGCGAAAACTCCAGGCTGTTGAGATTGAACAGCGCCGCGTCCTGGCGGCGGAACGTGATCGCGTTGATGTCCATGCCCGAGACCTTGTCTCGCGGCCCGAACTTGAGCACATTGGTGCCGTTGCTATACGGCTCGACACCGCCGCCGATCAACTCAAGGTCTATCGCGGTGAAGACGAAGCCCTGGGTGGTGAAGATGGTCGGGCGCACGGCGACACCGGTCAGGTCGGCATTGTCGAAGGTGATGGTGTCGGCAAATGCCAGCGGCGCGCTGCAGCCGGCGGCGAAGGCCAGCGCGTACAGCATGGGCTTGATGGAAGATTTCATGACGGTTTCCCCAGTGGTTGAGATGGAATGGCGGTGTTCGCCATCGGCCCAGCTACTGTAGTCACCGCCGGTCAGCGGGGAAATACGGAAATCACCGTATTTTTTGTCAACACATCAACGTTGAGGGGATGAAAACTGCGAAGCAACTGCCGCGTCCCGGCGTGGACGCGATGCGCAGCGCATAGCCGCACTGCTGACAGAGGTTCTTGACGATGAACAGGCCGAGGCCGAAGCCTTCGCTGTGGCCGCCCTGCTCGAACGGCTGCAACAGCCGCTCGCGCGCGGGCGCGGGGATGCCTGGCCCGGTGTCGAACAGCTGGATTTCGACGCCGCCGGGACGGCGCCGCGTGCCGAGCACGATGCGTCCGCTGGGCGTGTGGCGCACGGCGTTGGCCAGCAGGTTGGCAAGGATGCGGTACAACAGCAACGACGAGCCGGTCACGCGCACATCGCTGGCGCGCACCGACAGGCGCAGGCCCTTGACGCTGGCCTCCGCCTGGAAGGCTTGCCCCAGTTGCCCGAACATGGACGTGAGCACGATGGGCTCGGGCAGGCGCTGGTCCTGCCGCGCCTGCTCGATGAGGTCCTTGAGCAGGGATTGCGCATAGGCCAGCGTGGTATCGATATGCTCGGCGATCGGGCCGTGCTGCGGCGCCATCGCGCTGAACGCCAGCCGCAGCGAGGCCAGCGGCTGGGCGATGTCGTGGCTGGCCGACGCCAGGCGCAGCAGGCGCTCGTTGGCTTGCTCCAGGGCCGCCAGCTTGGTTTGTTCCGCCAGCAGCAGTTGCTCGGCCTCGGCCAGGCGCAGCAGGCGGCTCTCGGCCTGGCGCGCATTGAACTTCTGGAATTGGCTGACGACGGCCGCACCGAACAGCAGCGTCTCGCCGAGGCCGCCGAATTTCGGGAAGGACAGCACGGAAAAAAACGGCACCAGCTGCACGCCCAGAACGACGAAGATAAACAGGATCAACGGGATGACCATCAGGATCGATGTGCCCAGCAAATAGAAGCGCGCCGCTTCGATGCGCCGGCGCACGCCGATGAACGCGACCGCGCAGCCCAAGCCCGAGTAGGCCAGCATTTGTATCGTCAGCAGCGTGTCGAGTTCGTAGACCAGGTGCGCGGCGACCGTCAATACGCAAACCGCGAGCAGCGCCCTGTGCCAGCGGAGCAGCTGCGGCATGCGCGTTCGCATCTGCATGAAATCCATGGCGAAGCCGATATGCGCCATCAGCGACAACCCACCCAGCGCGCCCGGCGCCAGCATATTCCAGGCTGGCGCACCGGGCCACAGGAAGGCGAAGTTATATCCCTCGACCTGGCCGACGAACAGTATATTCGTCAGCACGATGGCGCCATACATGCGGTAGCCCAGCGCGCGCTGGCCGCCGAGCCCGAGCACCGCAACCGGCACCATCGCCAGCATGATGCCAACCACCAGGCCGCTGAACAGATGCTCTTCGGTATCGCTGGCGTTGAGCTGGTCGGCATTCCACAGGCGCGCCTGCATCAACATCTTGCCGTGGCTGTGATAATAGACATAGACCGTGGCCGCGCCGGGCGCCAGCGACAACGGCGCCATCAGGCGGCGGTGCTGAACGGGACGGTCGGTGTAGGTGCTGGCGGCGCCGAGGGCCAGCACGCTGCGCACCTGCCCGCCCTGCTGCTGATAGACCTGCACGCGGTAGGCATCCGGAAGGCCGATGTCGAGCAAATACCTGCCGCCGGCGGTGGCTAAATCGATGCGGTACCACTCACCGCCAGTCAGCACCGGCAGGCCGAGGGCGTTCAGGACGCGCGCGGCGGCCGCATCCGGGAGGGCGTGTACGCATCCACGCAAGCTGGTCTGCCCATCCGCCGGCTCGGCGCACACCTGCGCCAGCGTGGGCGCGGCGCAACAGCACAGCAACAATCCCATCCAGAGAACACGAAGGCGCAGCGCCAACAGGCCTGATGTGAAGAGTCTGGAAAACAATGCGCCCCCCGAAGATGTTATCATTATTCTATCACCGTTTCTGATAATCATCTTTATGAACATCCTGCTGGCCGACGATCACACCCTATTCCGGCAAGGGCTGAAGTTGCTGCTGCAAAGCCAGGAAGGGATGCGGGTTGTGGCCGAGGTCGCCAGCCTGGAGCAGGTGCAGCCGGCGCTGCAACAACAGGCGATCGATTTGCTGATACTCGACTACCACATGCCGGGCGGCGAGTCGTCGGCGGTGCTGGGGTATTGCAAGCAGCGCTATCCGGAGTTGAAAGTGATCGCGCTGACCGGCACCCAGTCGGGCATCGTCCTCAAGCAACTGCGGGATGCGCGGGCGGATGCGGTGCTGCTCAAGGATTGCTCCGGCCCCGAGTTATTGCATTGCATCGCGCAAGTGATGGATGGCAGGACCGTGCTCAGCGACGCGGTGCAGCAGCAGATCGCCACCTGCAACGAACAGTTGACGGCGCGCGAGCTACAGACGGTGCAATTGATTTACCAGGGCTACGCCAGCGCCGATGTCGCGACCCAGCTGAACCTGTCGGCCAAGACCGTCGACAAGCACAGGGAAAACGTCATGCGCAAGCTGCAGGTGCATAACGTGGTCCAGTTGATACACAAATTACGCCTGCTTAATTTAATATGATTTATATCGTTTATATAATTCATAAAAATCCCTTCCCAACCTTCCCTCCCCGGCAATACGCCGGATTTTAGAGCGATCAACTGCAATGCGCCGATCATTCCCCCGTCTTTGCCATCAGCGACGGCCCGCCCTGACTCAAGGGAGCGGTGCTGCGCAAGAACCCGGTCAGCCGCCGAGAACTGGAGATGACTTTTCCTGACGGTTTGTGACCGCCACCCGGTCAGGAGCCGAGCGGAGCCTTATAGTCGTTGGGCCCGTTTGCTGGGCATCCCTTGCTTTTTCCTTTCACATTAATGCGGAGCGATCTCATGATGAAAAATCTACTGAAACAAAAAATCCTGCTGGGCCTGGTGGTGACGCTGACGGCTGACCTGGCCATCGCCAGTGATGATGCGTGCAAGTTTTATCCCAAACAAGGCGGGCTAATCGAAGAGTACATCAAGCCGACGCCTGTCGAGGATGCGAACGGCAGGGAGCTGATTGAAAAATTGGCGCCCAACGATATCGTGGCGCTTCGCCTTGCGCCGCTGAGCCAGGACGGGGTCGTCTTCGCGCGCGAAGGCAGCGATACCTGGACCATACGCCGGGCAGCCGAGTCCAGCAAGAAGCCGGCGCTGTATGCGTCCGTTCATGGTCCGTCCAGCGTGGGCCAGAAGTGGCTGCAGGACTATCATCGCGCACTGACCACCACCCTTAGCGAGAGCCTGCGCCGCGGGGTGAAAATCGACATCACCACCCAGGGAAGCTGCAAATAGAAAGCAGGCATACGGGGCCGTGGTGATGGCCTCGTTCCTCTTACCATGTACTTCGTCAGAAACGGTCAGGTGGCATAAAAAAACGCCGCGTAAGCTGAGTCCTCAAACTAACCTCGGAGGGCTACATGGCTATGATGGCGAATCTCGAAAACGTGGTACGGGCGATTGCGGGCTCGATAATGGATGCGCAGAATTTGGTGGAGAAGGCGCAGGTGGCGAACATCAGTTCCTTCTTCGATCGCGAACGCCGTCCCATGGTCATCGACCTGGAACTGCCGTCCATCCACAGCAGCGCCGCCGACAATGAATTTTATCTGTACCGGCTGCCGCTGATTTCGCTGGTGCCGCACAGCGCGCTGATCATCGGCGAGGCCGAGATCGAGATGGACGTCGAACTTGGCGCGCTGTCCGAACCAGAGCCTGCCACCGGCCATCCTGACGCGCTGCAACCGGAAGGCTTCGACCAGCAAGCCAGCAGGCCCAGCCTGATGGTCAATCCCGAAACGGGCGGGCTGGCCAGGAAGAGCGGCAATGCCGCGCACATCAAACTCAAACTGGTAGCCGCCGAGAAATCGGAAGGACTGGCACGACTGATCAACGATGTCGTCAAGGGCCAGGGCTACACGCCCGTGGCGGCCTTGTGATGCGCCGCGCGAGGAGCCAGCCGTGAGCACCGAACGATTCAACCTCAGCGAAGTCCGCTTCATCAAGCGCGTCGTGGTGGGCAACGACAATCCGAAAAATATGCGGACCGAGGCTGAAGTGGAGGAAGCCATGGCTCTGGTCAACCGCTGTCTGCAAGGCACGCCGCGCGGTCACATCGTCGGCATCGAGAAGAATTTCGGCCTCTACACCATCGGCGAACACCAGGTGGTGCTGCAGTACGCGGTCTACAACATCGGTTTCAACCGCAAGCCCATGTTCTTCGACTGAGCGCCATCGTGACCCCGACCGACATTTCACTGGACGCGCTGTGCGCCGCCCTGCAAGCCTCGTTTGCCCGCGCCAATCGCCTGCTAGCCGACATCCCCCTGCCAGGCGACGCGATGGCAGGCGGGCCGGACTGGAGCGACAACGGCGACGGCCCCACGCCCTGGCAGCAGTTTTACTCACGACAGCGGCTGAAGCTGGAATCGGCCGAGTTGATGCTCGCCTTCCATGTCAGGCGCAAGGCCGTTGCCAGGTCAGCCATGTTGAGCACGCGCCCGCCGGCGTGGTGGCAACGCCTGGGCCGGGCGCACATGGTGCTGGAAGTCCATCTCGCCGTTGCCGATGGCGTCTGCACGCTGCGCTTCCAACCCGCCGCCGGGCAGACGCCAGTCGCAACACGATCCGGCGCCGCACTGCGCTTGAAACTCAACCCGCAACAGCAGGCGCAACTGGCGGAGCTGCGCCTGGAACCGCTGGCGAAGCGGCGCAGCAGCCATTGGCTTGCGGGCCTGCTGCGCTGGCTGCGGCGAGTGACAGGAAACGCCACGAAGTAGCGCGCTACGGCTCTTAAGCTGTATTCCGGGGATGCCAAGTCCCCACCCGGTTTTCCTCATTCCGCATCAAACAGAATTCGCTGCCACGCAGCGATGCCCCGCCACGCCTGCATGGTGCAAGCGCGGCAATTTCCCGACCCTCAGGGGTCACTTAACTGAAGGAGTACATGATGACTGAACTTGTCAATATCGCCTCACAATTCCGCGGTCTGCCGATGGCCGACCTGATCGGAGCCCCGCTGACCGCCGCATGCGACGCCCAGGTGCGCCTGGCCAACGCCACTGCCGACTTCATCAAATATATCGGCTTCGAGGCGCCGGCCAACCCCAACGATGCGCCGACCGTGACGCGCACCGCCACGTTCCAGTTCAAGCGCAAAAAGCAGGATCCGGCCGATCCGAGCAAGCAGGTCGACGAAGACGTCACGCTGGACGTGCCGCTGCTGGCGATCGTGAAGGTGCCGAGCCTGGCGATCACCAAGGTCGACATCACCTTCGACATGGAAGTGAAGTCCTCCTTCGTCGCCAAGGAAGGTTCGAGCTCCTCCGCCTCGTTCAGCGCGGACATGAAGGTCGGCTGGGGCCCCGTCAGCGCCACTGTCCACATGGAAGGCTCGGTGGCTTCGCATAAGGAAAACACGCGCTCCTCGGACAATTCGGCCAAGTACCACGTGCAAGTGCTGGCTGAAGACTCCGGCATGCCCGAAGGCCTGTCGCGCGTGATCGACATTCTGCAAACCGCGATCCAGGACAAAGCGTAAGTCCCCACGGCCATGCCGGAGCTAGCGCCGGCATGGCATTTTCTTCGCCACTTCAGGAGCAAGCATGTCACACCTTACCAAAGACCAATTAGCCGCGATGCTGGAACAGAAAAACCGTCAAGATCTGGCCGCGTTGTGGATCGAGCCTGTGCGCCAGGCGATGGATGAATGGGAGATCAATACCGACGCGCGCGTGGCCGCCTTCCTGGCGCAAGTCATCCATGAATCGGCATCGTTCAACCAGCTCGCCGAGAACCTGAACTATACGGCCATCCGCCTGTGCAAGGTCTGGCCGAAGCGCTTTGAGACCATCGAAGCGGCGCAGCCGTTTGCCAACAATCCCGAACGCCTGGCCAACCTGGTCTATGCCAGCCGCATGGGCAATGGCGACGAGCGCAGCGGCGACGGCTATCGCTACCGTGGCCGCGGCCTGATCCAGCTGACCGGGCGCGAAAACTATACCCGCTGCGGCCTCGCCATCCGGCAGGACTTGCTCGCCACGCCCGATTTGCTGCTGCAGCCGGCGGCAGCCTCCCGGTCGGCCGCCTGGTTCTGGAAGTCGCATGGCTTGAATGAGCTGGCCGATCCCCGACCGGACGGCGATGCTGTCACCGACTTTGGCCGCATCACCAAAATCATCAATGGCGGCGATCACGGCCTGCAGGCACGCATCGTTTTGTGGCAGCGCCTGCAGGAAATATTGGCTGACGTTTGACGGTCAGCGAAGTATGCCGCGCGGCACTAAATAGTGATTTTTAGTAGATGTCAAAATGATAGTGTTGATTGTCAGATACTGTCAGATTGCAAACGATCCATGATCCTAAGATTGTAACAAATCGACAATCTAGGGTCTGGAACCATATGATTAATTTAGTACTATTTAGAGTCAACCTGGTTGATCACGAGCTCACAAAGTTGTTCAGCAACGCCGGATACCACGTCACGGAAGTCAGTAGCGCGGCGAGTTGTTCCCAGTATTTGCTGGACGACGATGGCGCGGTGCAAGAGCCGGCGGAGCTGCAAAAACTTCAACGATTGCTGGCGGACCTGGAGCGGCCAGTAGAGACCGGGTGGTGCCTGAGCATGCGCAGCCAGTCATTGCAGGCGCCGAACGGCGTCAACGTCGCCCTCACCAGCCTGGAATTTACCTTCATCAAGCTGTTCGCGCTGCATGAAGTTGGCGAGCCTGTTTCGCGCAAACGCATCGTCCAGGAATTCGGCGAGAACTATCTCAACTATGACCAGAATCGGCTTGACACGCTGGTCACCCGCTTGCGCAAGAAAGTCGAACACGAGGCACAGCAAGTGCTGCCTTTGCACACGGTGCGAGTGCGCGGATTTTCTTTCAACGACGTACTGGTTATCGATCGCTAGGCAGGCCGCCATCCCTTTTTAATCATTTAACTGAAGGTCGATCATATGAACACTGACACTTTCCAGCTCAGCGAAGACGCGCCGGGCCGGCTGCATACCCAAGACTTGATCTGCCAGATCCAGCTGGAATGCCAGGCGATGGCCAGCCACATTTTGCACCAGGGATTGGCGATAGCGCCGGAGCTCGTTGCGAGGCTGGCGACCTTGCTCGCAGCAACCACAACATCCCCGGATCAGGATGAGACGACGGATCTGGCCGCGATCTTCGCGCTGGCCGAAATCCACGGCAAGCTGACTACCGCCGTGGCGCCGGCCACGCCACAAGGCATCATGCTGCTGGACCCGCAGCGGCTTGCGGGTCAGCGCTTTGCCTGGCTGGGCCCGGTGCCGCTGATACGCATGCTGACCGTCACCGCCATGGTCTTTTTGATGGCCGTGATGTTGACCGGATTATCCAGCGAGGTGTCGAGCAAAAACATTACGCTCGGCCTGCTGGAGTCAGCCGGCGATATCCTGCTGTTGAACCTGTTGTTCCTATTATTTTGCGCCGGCCTGGGAGCGTCATTTGCGGCGCTGTTCCAGGCCCACCGCTATATCGCGAACTCCAGCTACGATCCGAAATATGACGCCTCCTACTACGCCCGCCTGATCCTGGGCGTGATCGCCGGCCTGATCCTGTCCGAGATGTTGCCGGCCCAATTATTCGAGGGGAATTCCCTCGGCAATTTCGGGAAGCCCGCGCTTGCCATCCTGGGCGGCTTTTCCTCGACGGCGGTCTATCACATCCTGCATCGCCTGATCGAAACACTCGACGCCTTGGTCCGTGGCGATCCGTCGGCGCAGTACCGGTCCTCACTGGACACGTACAAGGCCCAGATGCTTGCGGACCGCGCCAATGCGAAGAATGAACTGGCCGCCCAACTGCTCGCACTGCAGCAGACCTGCCACACCGAATCCGGTCCTGAATTGCTACGCCAGCGGCTGGCCGAATTGACCTTGTCGATGCTGCCGCCGATTTACACCGCGGCGGCCCAGTCATCCACGCCAGCCACCTCCGGGAGTAAATCATGCTGAACTTTTTATACCATATACCCGGTATTTACATGGCGCTCATTATTGTTGGCGCGACTGTATTCAGCGTCTTCTTCGGCTATGCCATCGTCAAGTATTTTCACTGGCTAGAGGTCGACGCGGAACAGCGCGCCCTGGCGCTGATGATGGTCTCCATCGTCACCACCATTAACTCCCTGCTGGTTGCCTTTGCGGCGATCAGCGTATGGGGAAACTACAACGACGCTGATCGCACGGTCTCCTCCGAAGCCATCAGCGCTAGCGAGCTGGCGCGGGATCTATCGGTCTTTGGCAGCCGGGACGCCGACGCGGCCGACCTCGATTTACGAACTTACCTGGTGCGCGTCGTTGAAGCCGAATGGCCAAGCATGCAGCAACACCAGCGTGCGGATCCGGGCACGGAGATCTGCTTCAACAAGGTTTTTGAATCGGTCAGCCTCCTTAGTCCCACGACGCCACGGCAAACCGTCCTGCTGTCTGAAGTTTTGGCCAGGATGAATGAAATGGTCAAGTTCCGCCAGCAGCGCCTGCAGGGACTGGTTGTCTGCATGCCCCTGACATTGTGGACTGTCATTCTCATAGTCAGCGCCATGTCGTTTGTATTGCTGTACGTGCTGCCGCCGAGACCTTTTTATATCTGCCTCATAGGCTGCTGGGCCTGCACCTTGGGTTTGGCATTCTTCTTCATCGTCGCCGTGGACCATCCGTTTGCGGGGGACTTCAGCGTGAGTCCTTCCGCGCTACAAGAGGCCATAGAGAATCTGACTCAAAGCCGTGTCTGGCCTCCGCCGTAATGCGAACGAGATATGTGATGTTGGCCCCTGCACTACGTCTGGTTCCTGCAATGTCGCGGCGGTACCGGACTTTCCAATTCGCGACGATAGAAAGGTAATAATTATGAGCATCAAAATACAATCGGCACGTTACGGCTTGCCCAATCAGTACAACGATGTCACCGCGCACGTTCAGCTCATGGTGCAGGATTCGAACCGCACCATCGCCATCAACAACGACTCGCTGGGTGGCGACCCGGCTTACGGTCATGGAAAGAAATTGACCGTGGCGTATTTCGGCCACGACGGGCGCCCACATATGGTTGAGGGAGACGAGGGAAGCACCATCCTGCTGACCGACGAGCCCCACGGGCTGCCTGGCGCGCCACCATGGTTGATTGGTTAATCAATCCGGGATAACGCGCTTCTGAAGTAAATAAGAAGCGCGTTAGCAGTCGCTCGGGCTCAGGTTTATTGGCTGTCAGATTTGGTCATCAATAACAATTTCCTGCCTGTGACAATGAAGTCGTGCCGCTATTGGCACTCACTCAAATCGCAAAGGAAAATGTCATGAATCTTTTTCAGGAAATCTCCAAGGAATTCGGCAAGAGCTATGTGTCCAGCTTCATCCCCTGGGACCAATCGGCGGATGGCCTGATTGGCGTCACGCCAAAAACCAGGGCGGGCGCCTGTGCCGGCTATTGCCTGTATTGGCTGAAGTCTCTCAACCAGGGGAAAACAACCTTCCCTCCGAGCTTTAAAGACAAGCTGGCGGCCATCAATGCCCAGAACGCCTTCTATGAAACGGGGTGGAAGGAAGTGTTTGCGCAAAAAGGCGTCGGCATCACGTCGCAAAAGGTGAACTGGCTGAAGACCACCGCGCTGAAGTTCGAATCCAAGAACACGTCCAAGGCAGTGACCGATGCAATCGGCACCATCAATACGTCGCTGGCGCTGCATCTGGTTCTGAGCAACGGCTCCAGCCATTTGGTGGCCCTGGTTGCATCGGACAAGAATGTCACGATGTTCGACCCCAACTATGGCCAGATCGTGTTCAACCGCAGCTTCACCAACCAGTTCATGGAGAACTACCTGACGGGCTTCCATCATGAATTCGGCAATGGGCTCTCGAAGGTGGAAACCTTCCAGACCAGCGGCGACTTTAACCTGGCGCCTATTTTCTGATGTAAAGAGCGGGGCCGGCGCTGCTGCCCGTCCCCGCTGAGCGGCTCACTTAAGCGAGTGGAGATGAGCCGTTATCTAAAGCTGGTCACTGAGTCATAAGCATGTTTTCGAATGATCTCAGTCAGCTTGGCATCGCCCTTGTATTTGGCTTTCAAGAGCTTTAGCTGCTTCTGCGCAGGCTGACAATATTTAACGACGTCTTCCTCGATCTCCCGCTGGCGTTGTTCGCTCAAGCTCCCGTCAAATTCACCCGCTGCGTGATCGCATGCGTCAGCGTTGACTATGAAACTCTGGATGTCCTTGGGAACGGATGTCCTCGCGCTGGCCAGGTTAGGCGCCAGCAAACAGACGATCAGCAAAACAAGTCTCGATACCATCACGTACTCCTCTCAGATGCTAATGTCCATTGTTGGACCAGTGCGGAACGTCCTTGCTTCCACCGTAGTATTTCTTAACGCAGTAACTAGCGCCAATCGCAATCAGCTGCCGGTTCATGCCCGTGCGTGGTGTGGTGTCGATCTTGACCAGCCTGCCTTTCGCATCTTTCACCACAACAGTACCCTGCCATGAAATGGCCATATCGATGGCAAGGCCCAGGTTGTGCTGGGATTTCAAGGCAGGTCTGGTCCGCAGTCTTTTAATGGAAAGCGCAGCCACCAAATCTGCTGCGGCTTTGATGGACTCGGCTTTGGTTGGATGTTCCCATTCGATATCGACGCCTGCCATTGCAGGGATTTTGGCAAGGTCCGTTCCGTCATTCACGATTCGCCAAGACCAGTGCATCAGATACAAGCGCTTGGTTGGGCGATACGTCGCGTCAACGACAACGTCAATGCCTGCCTCAGTCATCGCGTAGATAAAGTCGTCTACAGCATGGCGGAAGGTACCACTGAGATCGCGGGTTGAATTACTCCCTGCGAAACGCTTTGCCCAATGAGCCCCGCTTAACTCCTTGTTACTTTGAATGGGGAGTGCCTTATTGGGCTTGAGTATGGATTGAACGGCAGCCATAGAAGAACCTCCTTGTCTTGATACGGTTGACTTCGACAGTAAGGTTCAAAGGCTATGTCCGAACAAGGAATCAATCCTTGATTTAGAACTAGTAGATAGCGAACTTTGTGCTTCGGCGATGCCGGGCCTCCGATAGCATAAGCAGAAATCTTCAGCCACTCGAAATTATTTATATAGTTATAATCAATCATGCCAGCGACATTGCCTTTGCTCTGGGTGGGGAGCCGCGAAGAAAGACATGACTGCAATGCCGGACGAAGTCCAAGACATTTGTGGTTATGCTTCACATCTTCCACAGTCCAGCTACAAGCACAGCCAGGCAAAGCCGCTGAAGGGCTTGGGTGCTGGCGTTCTGGAAGTGTTGGAGCTCCATCATGGCGACACCTATCGTGCGGTGTACACTGCCTGAAGGCCGTGAGAGCAACGAAAAATGATCTCTCAATATGAGTACGACCGAAATCATCGACAAAATTGCTGTCGAAGCAGGCAGTAGCAATCCCTACGCCGACCTTGGCCGCTCGGATGCAGGCGAAATGCTTGTCAAGGCGGAGTTAGCACAGAAGATCGCGCTGATCCTCAAGAGCCGGCGCTTGACGCAGCAACGCGCGGCCGACCTGCTCGGCATATCGCAGCCTAAACTCTCAGATCTACTACGAGGCAAGTTCCGTGGCATCAGTCAGGCCAAGATGATCGAGTACCTGAACCGACTCGGCTACGATGTCGATATCGTGGTGAGAAAGAATGATCGAAGCACGCCAGGAGAGACCCAAGTCCTAATAGCGTGACGTTGATCCCACTGGAATACATAGAGATAACAAAAAAAACCCGCTCCTATGCGGAGAGCGGGTTTTTAGACTTCTTGAAGCATTTTACTGCTGTGTTCTGGTGCGCTTGCCGGAATCGAATTTCGCATACGGCCTTTAGGTTCAATGCGTATTACATGAGTGCATTAAAAAGTACCGACAAAAGCACCGACAAAATGCAAATTGGAAAGAGTAGGATTCCACAAAATTCCTTCTATGCATCCACCGTAAAAACGCCGGGCAAGTTCGACTCTTTTGTCGCTGGCCACGGATCTATTAATGGAACTTCGCGCACTATTCGTTCCCAAATATTTTATCGCTGACTCGCTACTTTTCGAAACGTTATAGATACTCTGCGATTCCGTTGACGTCCATCGTCAGTTTTCTTCTTAGCGATTTCGTGACTCCAAAGACTGCGAGACTCCCCATCTAGAACTACCGCGCTTCGCCGAGGAAGCATCACGCGATATTTTTCCTGCTGCCCCGACTGCTCCTCGCGGCTAAATACCATCTCCCAGGTTTCCCCCAAGCTGATCGTCACCACTGGACCTCTGAAACATGAAGGGCAGTCGATGTGCTTCGATATCCCCTGCATGCCAACGTACTCGTTCACGATGACTTGGTCAGGCATTTCTGGAACATATCCGGCCATTAACAAGCGTTCTGCCAATTCACTCGCCCAATCCGGGAGAGGGCCGAGGTACGACGCGGGATCAACTTTTTTTGCTTTGTAATCGTAACGCCAACCATGATGCTGGACTCTCCTGGCCATAGTGGTATTCCAAGGAAGGTCATCTATAGCGTCCAGCAAATAACGCTCTGATTCGTCCGTGATAAAGTTTTCTACGATGCTCAGGCCGAGCGGAGGCGTTGAAGAATTTTCAGTCTTCTTAGAAATCGACGCCGATTTAATCTTGGTAGAAGGCACTTTGCCAACATTTGCACCACTAGGTGCCGGGCTAGGCTGACCTCGCGTCGGTACCCGCGCAGGTGGACGCGGCAAGCGGAATGGCATAGATGCAGTGGTTAGCCAAGAGCGGAATCCATCAATGTCGAGCTTTTCCGAAATAAACGCTCCGTCGCCGATAGGAATCTCCAGTTGCTTTGAAACGGTAAGAGTAGAGTTTTTGCTGTCAAATTTGATTTTGCCGGACGTGCGTAATTTGAAATCGCCTGCATTCAGAGTAAGTGTCTGTCTGACGTTTAGTGGGCAGTAATCACGGGCAAGCCCAGCCGCTTGAGAAAGTACATCATCAGCATTGAAATCAGCGTCGTACCACTGACCACGGGCACTAATCCTTGGCTCGGCCAATACATTGGTACCGGCGTAGATCAGTACCGAATCTGACGTGGCGTGCCACCTCATCTCACTATCGCACATGGATTCCCACGGCGAGAATGATGATGCGCACTTCAACTTCCAGGTACGCAAAGAGACTTCCCTTCGGGAGAGTTCGGATCCCCTGAGTTCTAAGGGCAAGCCACGATACCCGCTCAGGTAACCTGCCACGATAGCTCCGGTCCACCACGCTCCCGGAGGAATCGCTCGCCAGTCCTCTTTCCAACTAACGAAGCGCGCCGGCGACGGCCGAAGTAGTAAGAGTTGGAACGTCAACGCCACGAGATTGTCGGAGATGCCCAAATCCTCAATAGTTCCCCGATCGCGAAGCAAGAGCATTGTCGAATCGACGAGTCGATCTAGTAGATCATCTGATTCGCCCAGCGCGCGCGCGCGCGCGCAAACTTCGTCGAGAATTACCTCAGGTACCCAGTTGTTTAGCATTTCAGGGCGTGAAAACTCCCCGCACATAGCGCACCACAGAGGGGAAGACAAATCGGACGTGGACTCTTCGCGGCTCCACAGCGGCAAGCCTAACCAAGGAGCCTGCGCCGCCAGAACCTCTGGACTGGCTGTTGCTCTGGACAGAGAATCGCAAAGAATTTGCAACCAAGGACCAATGGTCGGGACAGTGACCATTGCCATGGAAGCTGCACCACGAAGCTTATTCCAGTCCCCAGGTGCCGCGACTGCCTGCTGTGGATATGTAATTTCCGGAGGTGCAGTACCCCTCTTCGTTTCGCCAATCTCAACTGGCTGCGCCGGCAGTTCCATATCCGCAAAGTTGCGTACCATGCTCAAAAGATGCGCTCGCGTTTGCGCCGATTCCACTGTGAATTTATTCACCGCAAATAACGGCAACGGCCCCGGCCACAAGACTGCGATACCGGAATCTTGTACTTCGTCGAGCTTTCGTGCATGCCACGTGTCAGCGCCCCAAAGCATCACCTCGAGTGCCGGCAACTTTTCCAGATCGAACCATACCGTTACTGTTGTGAGATCTGGGTCAGAAGGCTCCCAGCTCGTGCCGTCGATGCCTCCATAGATCCACCCAGCCTCATCCGGCATAAGCCACTCTTCCGACAAGAAGCGCATCCACCTCCGATGATCTAGTGCTACTACAAGTCGCACTTTCGCCGGGGACTGTACGCCGGATTGCATTTGTGCGCTAAGCAGATCAAGTTGATTTGGGTGGGACACGTTCATCGTTCAAGAATTGGTGGTGAGGGTAAGGATTCTAATTGCACTTTGCTCAATTTAGTTGGACCATTTACCAGGAATAGCATCTCCCTGGCGCGAGCGCATAGCATGTACAACCTGCGCTGTTGCAGTGGATCTACAATTGGAAGCGATCGGCTAAGATCTTGCAAGTAGAGAGCGTCAAATTCTAGGCCAATTGCGGACTCTCCGGAAATAATCGTTACCCCAGGCACCCGCATCTCTATAGCCAACTCTTCACCTTTCCGAGTTTTGTTAGTGTACGCATCCACACGCGTTTCAGGTAGCCTTGCCTTCAGAAGGGTTTGCATGGCATTGACCTCGCTCACAAAATGGACGATCACGCCAATTGCCTCTCTTCGGTTCTTAAACCGGGCCGCAACCAAGTCTGCGAACTCCTCCCATGTGTCGACTTCTAAAAGCGACGGAGGCGCTCCGAGCCCGCGCTTAGGACTTGCTTGTGGGATTTTCCTGTCCGAGTGGAAACATCCGACCAACGTCGCGATATTTTTGGTATTTCGATGATTAACTAAAAGGGGAAAAACCTTGCGAAATCCAACATGTTGCAACTCGCGAATTGAAATGCCGTCGTTTTCTGTTGTTTGATGCTCATCTGCGAATACCGAAAGGTGTTTAGCGCCATACCTTTTCGCCCAATGAAAGAATTGAATTGGAAGATTCTGCCCCTCGTCAATTATCAAATTATCTAAGATTGGTTCAATCTCCGCTTTTTCATAATCAGAAAAAATCTGCTCCCAGTCATACTTAAATCGTGCAACTGATGGAATCATTCCCCCAATGCGGCGACTGTAATCTCTGGCAACGAAACTGTGCATAGTAGCGGTTTCAATTCCAGCATTATTATTCTCGCGAGCTAATTGGCCTGCAACAGCAGATAGGAGTCTGTTTTTAGTTATCAGCGCAACGTTTAAATTTAAATCAGGGGAGACCATGACACGCGCGCGCCATATCGCCATCGAAGTTTTTCCAGAACCAGGCGGCCCAACCACAAGCATTGACTGCGCAGGCGTATATTCATAGACCTTGAGTTGCTCTTCGACCAAGTCATCAAAAATGGGGAGCTGCATCGTTAGAATTCAGCAATCGATAAAGTAATTGGTTGGCGCACGAAAAGTGCGTAGTGGATAGGTCTTGGCTTCTCTGTATCCTCAAATTGTTCAATTGCCTCAATATGCATTGCGAAGCCAGTTTTCTCCATTGCAGCTTTAAATGGGGCGAAATTGCGTCGCGCGGTAGGGCCAGCAGCATTTGTATAAAGCACGATTACCCGCCCCAGTGCTGCTCGGTCGCAGGCACGCACCATCTCCGCGACTAAGTCCTCAACATTTATGGTGCTACTGGCAAGTAGGAAAGATAGGACAAAAATGGTGGCTTCAGCAGCGCGTCGAAGACCGAAATCAACGTTATCTAAGTGGGTATGAAAGCTGACCACTGTTTCAGGATGCATCACTCCTCGCACGAACAATTCGTCAGCGAGTTCACGCCCAAACGCAAGCATAGAATGTGCTCTGTCGATCCCGAAATATCGGTACGGAAAGTGAACACCTACTTGGTTTGCCAAGGCGAGACCACCAGTAAACGGACCACAACCGATGTCGATCACTGTTGCATTTTGCACCGCACCGACATCCGCCAGAAGCTTTCCAAAAGCATGGATCAATTCGTCAACATGGGTTTTCTGGTTGGCATAGGCATAGAGCCGCGCCCTATCGCGAGGAGTCAGATCTTCGATTGGCTCATCAAAGTCTGCCTGTCCGCCATCGATGGCATGATTAAAGATCCAACCCATCTGCCTACCAAGTAGGTTTCCTCCCGCCGTACGAGGGTCACTCTGAAGTGGCTTCACGATGAGGTCGGTTCTCAACTGCACTAGCCATGGCTGTCTATTCATCACAGTGAATTTCCAATGGTCAACAAGCGGTGCAATCGATTATACTCTTCTAAGCAACTTTACCTAGCAACTATCAGCAACTATTGACACCGTCTATTACTTGCCTGGCTAACAGGCAACCGACTGCTGTCGTGGCGAAGTGCACATGGCTTCAACCGGAATACATCATCGGCCTGCGGCACCGCATTCTTTGAAGGAACGGAAGTGAAAAAGCCTAAGGTAGTTAAGTCGAAACACAACGCGCCCGGGCAGTATCTCGGATACGCACTTCAGCCTATTCGTATGTTTTGGCACTTGCTGTCCGCCCCAAAGGGTGCCAGAGTGTCTTTAGAGCACCTTGACGATGTCGCCGTGCATTATGCCAATGGAGATATCCTATTGGAGCAAACAAAAAGTGCGCTAGCACATAATCCTTTATCAGATTGGTCGGTTGATCTATGGAAAACCATAGGAAATTGGATTGACGACATTGAAGCCGGTCGGGTGACTCTTAGTCAGACTACTTTCCAGATATATGTTACCCCTATTTATCAGGGAGATCTTAGTTCAGCAATTTCGCAAGCGAATACGGCATCAGACGTTCACCAGCTTGTTTCTAAAATTTCCGCCCAAGTTGCTCTGAAACCTCCGGCAGATGCGTGCTTGGTCTACATTACGAAATTTCTCAATTTTGACGATGCTCGGAGACAGGCATTCGTAGAGCGAATTCAAGTAATCTCAGCAGACCTGGATCCAATTGATGCTATCCGGAAGTTACTCAGTCCAACAACTGATGAAGAATCCGTTGATATCTTGTGTGCAGTGGGGATCGGACTTGCCAAGGAGCGCGCCGATGCCCTCATACGACAGAAAAAACCGGCTATCGTGTCACGTTCCGACTTTCTCAAGGAGTTTCACGCCTTTGTGCGAAAAAATAATATGCCTTCATATTTAAACTCGATTTCGCCGCCGCCTGCAAAAGGAGAGGTCGAATCACTGTTATCGAGTCGTCCTGATTTCGTTGCGCAACTAGATCTGATAAATGTGCAGAAATCTCAAAGACTACTTGCGGTTAGCGATTTCCTACGTACGTCATCAGATAAAGTTATATGGGCCGACCAAGGGCTTGTTTACCCCGATAGTTTCGACGAACTGGATGATGACCTGCTCCGTAAGCACAGCGCCATTGGCATGGTTATCAACAGTCAATTTTCCGAAAAAGACGATGTATCGCGCGGGGCAATGGTGTATGGACAGTGCGCGCAGCTAAGTTTACCAGTAGAGGGCAAACAGGTGCCGGGACATTTTACACATGGGAGTTTCAATGCGTTAGCCAATACGAGACGCTTGGGCTGGCATCCTAAATATCCCGAGTTATTGGAAAAAGAGGACGAGGAATGAATGTTCGAGCTCAATACCCTAACGAGATTTCCACAGTCCAAAACCCAACATTGGGAGCCTATGCACTTTGGAGATTTGGGCTCGCCTTCGAAGCACGAGAGAACAATGAACCCAGAATCCCGTTAGCTTTTCTAGTTCTCCCATTGGTGCTCCATGAGGCAACTCGAAAGGTAATCCTTAGCACACATAAAGCTTCCGGTTTTGCACTGTTCGCCGGAAAATTAGGTGAACAGAGGGAAGAAATACTGACGATTCACAATCGGGTTCGGCAACTACGCGAGTTGACATTAGAGTCCATCGCATTGGGGGAGCAAGCAGGCCTGCTTACCCTTAATGTTGAACTCGCATCGATAAGATCTCGCCAGCTAGGCGCGGACAAAGCACCGCAGGAGCTTCCCATAGGACTCAGCTGGGTTAATCCAGCATGCGAGCGTGTTGGGCATTGGTTTGGAAGCCTAACAGACGAACATATTGCAAGAACTCTTTGTGTGGAATTCTAAATGTACTTTCAAATAAAAAAAGTAATTCTCTGGCCACGAAATGGGCAATCTCCTCGCGTTGTTCCTTTTGCACCGGGAAAGGTGAACGTCATCAGCGGGCGTTCCAAGACTGGAAAATCTGCTGTGATACCGATCATCGACTACTGTCTGGGCGCGGAGAAATGTGCAATCCCCGTGGGAGTAATTCGGGAAACGTGTGCATGGTTTGGCATCCTGATCGATACAGTTGAAGGGGAGAAGTTGCTGGCGCGGCGCGAGCCTGGCCGACAACAAAGCACGTCCGATATGTACTTTCTGGAAGACGCGAACGCAGTGATCCCAAACGAAATTACTGGGAAGAATAGCAACGTCGAAAACGTAAAGTTAGTGCTCAACCGACTTGCGGGCTTATCGAACCTTGAATTCGAACCGGGCACAAATGATAGCTTTAAGACTCGCCCGAGTTTTCGAGATCTCATGGCATTTACTTTCCAGCCGCAAAATATTGTAGCAAACCCAGACGTGATGTTCTTCAAGGCTGATACGACTGAGCATAGGGAAAAATTGAAGACTATCTTTCCTTACGTTCTAGGCGCTATCACGCCGGAGCTTCTTCAGGCCCGCCACGAGCTTGAACATTTGCAACGGAGCCTTAAGCGAAAAGACGGCGAATTGCTAACTAGAAAGGCCAGCGGTGCCCGTTGGCAAAAGGAGGGGGACGGTTGGATTCGTCAAGCGATTGAATTCGGCTTGCTAGCTCCTAATACCGCGCTGCCGAAAGAATGGCCGCCAACCATAGAGCTGTTGAAGAAAGTCGTGCTAGGCGACCCCTCGGCCGGTGAGGAAACCATGGGTTCTATGGACGCAGCACTTACCCGTCTGGCAGAGCTTCGAAAAATCGAAACGGACACTACCGCGAAATACAATACAAGTAGACAACGATTGAAGGAGCTACAGCGTTTAGAAGAAAGCACAGATGCATACTCACGTTCTCTGCTCGTACAGCGCGATCGTCTATCGCTATCTAAATGGATCCGAGGTCTTGCGGAAGATGGAGGAAATGTAGTATTCGAACCAAGCGAAGAGGGGCGCAGCCGGCTGAATAAACTATGCATCGCACTCGATGCTGTTGAAATGCGCTTGCGATCCCATCCACGTGCAGTAGAAGACTTGGGTAGAGAGATGCTGCGGCAACGAGAGGGAACGCAAACTATTTTGAATGACCTTCAAGCTACTCGAAAAGAAATTTCGGCAATCGAAGGTCGCTCTCAAATTGCTAAACAAGTTAGTTTACGACGCGAGCGCAACGCTCGCTTCTTGGGACGATTGGAAGAGTCTATCCGGCTCTACGAAGTCGTGGAACCATCGTCAGATCTCAATGAAGAGATCGCAAGTCTAAAGAATCGCATCAAGGAATTGACACCAATCGTCGCAGAACAAGAGATTCGAAGAAAGCTGGAACTAGCCTTAACGGAAGTCGAAGATTACGCGGCAAAACTCATTCCTCAACTTGACGGGGAATGGCCCGATGCACCAATAAAACTTATCGTAAAAGACCTAACGGTGAAAGTTAGGCGCGACTCGCGAGATGATTACCTTTGGGAGATTGGAAGCGGAGCGAACTGGCTCGCCTACCACGTCGCAATGACCCTAGCGCTTCAAGGGTTCTTCGTCAATAGACCAAAACACCCTGTTCCTGGCATTCTTATTTTCGACCAACCGAGCCAAGTGTATTTTCCTACGCGCCGTGCTAAGGGTAAAAATGATGCGGACGAAGACGATCCTAAATTCAAAGATGAAGATTTGGATGCGGTGCGCAAAGTGTTCAGCTTGTTCGACAAAGTAATTGGCAAAAAGGGAGACGCTTTGCAGATTATCGTTCTTGACCATGCAGACGAAGAAGTTTGGGGCGAGCTGCCAAACGTTGAATTGGTTGAAGAGTGGCGAGGAAAAGCATTGGTTCCATCTGCCTGGCTTAACGGCTAGGAGCACTTGGATGGCATCGCACGGACTCCCAATTCCTCCCCCCAACGAGGCGACTGATTTTGAACATCTTTGCTTAGAGCTGTTCAAGCGTTCTTGGAACGACAGCCAAGCACAGTTGTACGGTGTGAAAGGCCAAAATCAAAGCGGCATTGACATCGTCGGGCGCCCCAACAGCGGTCTGGAAGTTCATGCGGTCCAATGCAAAGTACGTAGCAAACGATTGGCATTTTCTGAAGTGCTTAGCGACATCGCTAGAGCGGACCAAATGCAACCGCGATTAAGCCATTTAGTTTTCGCAACAACGGCCCGGCGAGATGCTTCGTTACAAAGCCAAGTCCTCGCATTGACCTTGGAACGCTCAGCTCAGGGAAAGTATCCTATTTCGATTATGGCGTGGGATGACCTGACTGCCCTCCTCGCCATGCACATAGACATCGCGCGACTACACTTCCCTATCTACTTTGATAATGTTAGAACTGAAGGGGACGGCCTCGTAAATGTTAATGTCCGAGCTGCCAACTCACAGCGTTCCGAAAGATTGCGCATGTTGGTATCCAAGCTAAACGGAAACCACTCTGATTGCTTGACTGTTTCAGAAATCGCCGAGCTGCTTGGAATCGAGAAGATTACCGAGCTCGATGACTATTTTAGCGGCGCGGATGAGCCCTCGATTGAGCTACTTAAAAAAATCGGAGACCTCTTCTGCATCAATGCAGAATGGATTGTTCACGGAAAAGGCTCACCGTTTTACCACTCAGAACCTTTTTTTCCTGAGGCATATCAGGCGCTACCACTAATCCGTTCGAGCACACCGGAAGAAGTTATCTTTGTTAGATGCGGTTCAGAGCAGGGGGAATGCGTAATTGTCCTAAAATATAATGATTGGAAGTTTCATCGTTTGAATACTTATTGCCACGTCAGCGCGCACGTTGGTGGAACTGGCAGCGCGCAATTACTTAGCCTTTACAACTTAATCAGAGAGCTTTCGAAGCCCCACTCGAACATGTACTGTGTCGGAGAAACGCTCAATCCAAGAGAGTTTGATGAGCTACTAAATGGCGAAGTTGCCCCAGGCTCTGTTTTGGGCAAACGAGGTTCGAGAATGCCCTGGTGGGATGCGCTACTTGATATCGAATACAAGCATGCTACAGCCACCCACTATCTAGATTTGTATGGCGCAGCGCTCGTCGATGCTCATCGCGTAATTCGCGAGCAGATAGTGAAAACAACCAAGTGAGCGATGCAGATGCTATTCTTGGGGACTACTTCAAATGTATGACTCATAGACATCGTTTCAATTAGATGGCGTCATGAACGACGATATCCGGAAGCGGCTACGATGGGTTCAGCTGTAGGAGGAACTTGGCAACGGAGGCGTTGTATGTCCATGTTGTGATGTGTCGGCTTCTACCGAACCCATAAAAGAAAATCGTTTTTAATCATAAGCTTAAGCCACAGATATTGGGTTCACTTCTTAACATCCCCCCCAAAAAATGCCCCCAATCACGTCCGCTCAGCTAAGACAGCCTTGGACTTCATAGGAGCGCATGACTTCCGTGAACTAGATGCTTGGGTCGCGCGTAGGTGCTGCCGCCAAAGCAGGCGCAGGAATCTCTAACTGCATGACCGGCGCTTGGTATTCCGCAACGACAGAATCATTAATAGATAAATTAATCTTTAGTTGTCCAATAGATGGAATTAGAAAACCTTCGACTTCAAAGATAAGTCTAGTTGTCAAATTTTCTTGAAAATCAATCTGTACGGGAGTACTAAAGACAACTGAATTATCAATTTCGTATTTAATAATACCTTCCTGTATATTTGCATCTCCCTCAGCACGCTGCAGATAGAAGACTACAGCAACACTAGGAATTACAACAGGAAAACTAATAGACTTAAATCCCTCAAAAATATCTATCAATGAAAGATTTTGCGACCTAGCATCCACTATTGCTCGGTTAGCGACAACTGTAAAGATTGAACTGATCATGAATTAGCAGGCGAATATGATACAAAATTTGAACTAGGGTGACCTGATCTATAGCTCCCTACAATACCCATTTGAGGAGTTCCTGTGGCCTGAGGGGCAGTAGCCGAAACGTAATGAGCATTATTAACAGAAGTGTTTTTCTGTTGATGGAGTAAAATAATTTCGTTTGCCCAATTCAATTGAGCTTTAACCACTAACTCTTTCGCAAGGTTAGCTTCCCCAGAGCGAAGCAAAGAAAGCAATGCGGCATAAGCCAAAGCGACTGCCTCTACCGTGCCATTCGTTGATCGGACCACCAATTCCGACAAATTATCTTTTGATAATTTATTTAACGCCGAAACATATGTACTCGCCACAAGTTTTCGATATAGATAGGCAGGAGTATTAGCAAAAACATATGCCTCAACAATTTCAGTGGGAACGTTAATTTCCATCTATCTTTATCCTAAAGTATTTTACATTTGCAAAAGTATAAGGGCAGTTATTGGCCCAGTGAGAAAATTCAGCGTACTTCCCCCATTTGCTAACTACTCTCGGGATACCGAGAAAGCCATCGTGAGGTGCTGACACTACAATTCCAGAATGCTCATAATCCCCATCGGGGGACACATATATGATCACATCGCCAGGTAATACATCCTCAAGCTTGATCTCAATATAGTCATCCTCTGTCAATATTTGCTTTAGGTCTTGAGTCCCGTAAATTCCCGTCCTACGGGATGCGAACGTCATTCCATGACAGTTATATCGAGGCGTAGCATGCGTACGAAGATGAGTACTCTCAGTCTCATACTTCTTATAATGAACGAATTGATTTACCTCACTAATATCAAGTTCAGTAATTTGAGCATTCTCAATTTTGCTACCTCTAGCAGTGGCAAGATCGATTGTTTTTTGGGTAAGCTGACCACCTATCAGGATCATTAGTTGCCTTTGCAGAAACATTGCATCGCATTGAAGCGCCTAGCTCCTCAGGATATCATATTTCCCAGCATAAACAATACCGTAGCGCCCACCAACCATCAAAAGGTGCTTTTTTTACATCTCAGTTAGAACATACGCCCGCACGATTGGAAGTTCAAGTAAAGCTTACATTTTGTTTCTATGATCAATAGAAGACGTGCAGCAAAGCAACATAATCCAGCTTGAAATCTAGCAATGCCCAATAGGCCAGGATCTATTGGTACGCACACTTCTCATATGCTCGGGCTCTAAGCCGGGTAAATTTCAGGGCTAACCGTAGATTCTCATCGCCTCTAGGATTTGGTGATACGGTCAATGTTCTCGCTACCGCTATACGGATTGGCAATGCATTGACTAACGTCCCAAATACACGGCGGTGATCTGCTCTCTGCCATGCCCTAAATCCTCGGACAATAACAACCTAGCCGAGAGATCCCGCTGCCGCTGCTCCGGATTCAGCTGAGATGACCGAGGGTCTCCGCGCGCAGGACATTGCCAGCCGGTGAGTTGGCGGTAGCGTTCCTGCGCGTAGGCGTGGCGCAGTCCATGAACACCGTGAACTCCTGCCTTATCGCACTGCGCTCGAAACCGCTGAAGCTGATCCCGGTATCGCAAGTTTGTTGGAATTAGACTCCTGCCAGCAGCAAGCCGCTTAGCCTCATTGAGCACGGTGCGTTGCTCCGGCGTGCGAATGGCGATCTCGCGATATTTGCCGCCCTTGGTCCAGGTGTCCTTTAGCTTCAGTCGATCGCCGCCATCGGCCCACACTGGGACGATCTTGATGCTCTCCTCGCGCCTCAAGCCAAACGCGGATTGCAACCGTAGAGACATCGCCGTATAGGCATCCGTGATCTTCGCCAGGCGCGCATCGTCAAGCACCTTGGCCTTGGAGATATTGGTGACAAAGGTGCGCTTGTCGATGTCATAGCTGCCGTTGTCGCGCGCGATGATGTTGTCCTTGCCGATCTTCTGCGCCCACCATCGCATCGCGCTCATTCGGTTCTTCATCGTGCCGGCGCTGACGCCATCGGCCTTCCACTGCTGCACCAGCGCGTCCACATGCTTGGGACGCAGACTGTCAGCATTCATATGGCGATATCCGAGATCGTGCAACTGGTTGGCTACGTGCGAGAGTATCCGCGCGCGATCGGACTGCGTGGCGTAGCTGCCATCGCGATTGCGGTCGCACAGCTGCTTGAGTTGATAGTTCAAGTCGCGCATCGCATGCTCCTAAAATCAAACTTGGTGTAATCGATCGAGTCAGATGAGTGTTTCTGGCCACCGTGCTTGCCGCAGCAAGGACGGTTTGTAAAGGCCCCGGGACACCACTCCCGTGTATGCGGTATGTTCACTGCTCGCCCGCGCCGCATGCGCGTATGGCGCCGCGATCCGCTCCTTGTAGAAGCCTGATCGCGGTGGGACCAGTTACCCAGGGGCCATGGGGTGTGCCTCGCACACGTTGTCGGCCCACGAAGGGCAAGGTTGGCAAGCAGCGTTCTGCTGTGCTGATAGCGGTAGGTCCGCTGTCACTGGCCTGCGTCACTGAGAAAACAGCGGCGGAGCCCATATAGCGCTTGGTTGCTAGCGCGTCGTCACTGGCAGCAGGCCGCCAGTAACGACGCGCGGTTTGCGCCGCGGACTAGCGCGGCGCTTCGACGTGCACGCGGCGGCAGATCGCCGCGTGAGGTGGTGACAGTGCGTGAAGGCGCACGATGTGACGCGCATCGCCCTCAGGGGAAGGATGCGCAATAAGGATGCAGCCAGTCCTGGCTGATCGCGGGTTCGCTCACAGGCGAGTCCAATCTAGATGTACTGACTAAGGGCGCGTGACGAGCGCTACGCCTGGCGCGATGCCAAGATGCGCGAAGGGCGATCCTTCGCGTCGAAAAGCATATTGTCCTCCACCTGGCATCGCGCCTGCATCACCGATAAAAAATTCTCGCCGATTTATTTGTCGAACGCTGATAGAGAATGGCCCGCGATAACCGCCCTGATTTCGGTTGGCGCTTGCACGGACAACGGTGCATCGTATCGTACAGAGACAACCACCACTGGAGGACAACATGAGAACCTACGACAGTCTCCCCGAAACCATTCGTTTGATTCGATTGAAGGAAGTATTGCGGATGCGGAATGTCCCGAAGCACCCTGTACAACAACATCAAGGAGCGCCAGTTCCCCGAGCCGATCAGGATTTCAGTGCGCTCCGTGGCCTGGCTTCAAAGTGAGGTGCAGGAATGGGTCGAACTCAAGGTCAAGCTGCGCACCGTGAAGCAACGTCAATCGCCCTAGCTGCCGTGATCTGTACCAGCTCGGGCTTGATCTCGTAATTGAGAGTGCTGGCCCAGTGGTAAGGTGTTCCTGAGATTGCACGGCTCGGCAAGGTGACACATAACTTGATATTAGGGTTCAACCCTGCTTGTCAGATTGGAGCCATTGCCCGCTTCCATCTGAAAGTCCGGACAGTATCTGAGGCTACCGCAGTTCACGCAAGCCTGCATACGAGGAGGGAAAGCCATGGACAAAGGAAGCTACTGCCATTGAGATAGATGTCGGCAAGCATAAGCTAGACGTCGCTCTGAGCAGATTATCCGCGAGGCCGTCAAATGAGCTAAACTCACCGGCGACTGAAACGACCATTTGCGGTCAGTCATACGGGCTACTAGTTACTGTTAGCGCCGGTCTAATCAACAACCTCAGCAGGATTTTTGAATGTCGAAGCATATTGAGCAGGCTAGTAAGTTTTTGAGCTTGATCCTCCGCCATAGCCCGGAGACTATTGGCTTAAGACTCGATAACGAAGGATGGGCAGATATAGAAGAACTTATTTCCTCTGCTAACGCTAAAGGCCGCGATCTCTCACGAGAGTTGTTACTTGAGGTTGTCTCCACAAGTGACAAGCAGCGCTTCGCCATCAACGACAACGGTACAAAAATTCGTGCAAATCAGGGACACTCCATTCCGGTTGAACTGAAACTTGATCCTCAAGTGCCGCCATCTCATCTATTCCATGGAACGGCAACGCGTTTTGAGGCGTCTATTCGTAAGGATGGACTGCTGCGCGGTTCTCGCCAATACGTACATCTGTCTTCTTCGATTGAAGTCGCTGTTACGGTAGGAACGCGCCATGGCAAACCCCTAGTTTTGAGCGTCCTTGCTGAACAAATGCATCACGATGGCATCGCGTTCTATTTTTCTGAAAATGGTGTGTGGCTAACTGAATCAGTGCCCGTTAAGTACATTAAATTTGAAGGCGCGTAATGGAATGGTTAGAACCGTGGTGGCCAACCGACGAGTTGCCTCAAGCATTTCGCGACTCATTCAAGAGACAATTGGCACTAGAGGTTGGCCCGGAACATGTGATGCATGGGTTGCCTGTGCGCTTGATTGGCCGTGGAAATGGCGATGACGCCCTCTTCGAGATTCTAGACGGGACAGGTAGGGTGGCTGACGTGCACCTCACCTGGAGCAAAGGGACTGAGCGTTTACCTTGGCCCATCACCACCATCTATACAAGCATTGCTGCATGGGCTGATACTGGAATGATTCGGGACCATAAAGACTGGGCCGGTGAGCCATGAGTGCGCTACTTGTTCCGAGCAGGTACGACTCTGTACTACCAGTAACGGTCTTTCTAAAACGTCGGCTTTTCAAAGCGAACATATGGAACTTCGGCAAGAACTAACACCTCCACAACTCGATGAGCAACTTGTTGATCGGCTCGCCCAACTTGCGGATGCCATCGACGGCAATCCAAGTCAGGCGCAGTGCGCCGAGTTCAACAAACTCGCAGGGACTGAACTTCCAGTGAACTTTTTTCAAGGAGTCTACGGAAGTGAAAACCACACTAACTTTGTGCGGAGGGTGCTACGCAAACAGCGCATTAAACCAGTGCCCGATGTTACTCGAGAAGAGCTTGTCGAAATTGTCCGGCGCGCGATGAAACCTGATCGGAGTGGGTTGCATGAGGCATACATGGCTGTGTTCGACTGTAACGTGCCACGGCCACACGCATCGAATCTGATTTTCTATCCGGCCGACTACGACCACAATAGCGACACATGGGGAGGCGGAAAACCGATGAACGACTACGACCCGAGCCCTGAACAAATCGTCGATTGGGCTCTCAATACGACCACTTTTCATCGGTGAATTGTTGAAGATGGGGGCGGCAATGGGCGGTATCTGACAGAGGCTGCCGGTTGGAAGGCAGATTTCGCCGCCAGGATGCGAACCTTCACCACAAGCCAGTTATGGCTTGGCGCATTCTTCTGCTTCTCGCTTAACCGCCAAGTATCAAGGCACGTAGACCATGTAGACGGTCACGACATGTTCACTGGCTACTTCCGATACATGAACCTGCAACACCAAGTCACTACTGCCTTCTTCTAGCGTCCAGAGATCAATAAAGGCGTCCCAGTGCGACACGCTCCCCTAGCACTTCATCCAGCATCGTGCGGGCCATCGCGCGGAAACCATGGCCTGTCATTTCCTCTTTGCTGTATCCAAGGACGTCACGAGGCTTGATCGCAGAGATCGGCCGCTTGCCTATATGAGGGAACACATCGTGCTGCAGCCAGGCCATCACCTTGTCTTGGGTGCTGGCGGAGCGCATCTTGGCCTGCATCGCCAGCCACTTGAGGGCGACGGATTCGAAGGTGTGACTGGCGGCGATCAGTTTCGCCTCACGTTCCTCGCGCCTGGCTTCCGCCGGATCGATGCCATCGGCCAGCAGCACGCGCGCATCGTCGCGCCGCTTGCGCGCCTTGGCTAGGGCGACCTCGGGATAGGTGCCCAGCGCCATCGTCTTGCGCTTGTTCAGGTATCGGTAGTCCAACCGCCAGTACTTGCCCTGCGGTTTGACGTGAATGTAGAGTCCGCCGCCGTCGTAATGCTTGTCCCCGCTCGGCTTGCTTGCCTTGGCGAATCGAACAAAGGTGTCAGTGAGTGATATGGCAGCCCTCCCCTGTCGGTATACAAAATCGAGCTCAGCAACGAGATACCGTCAAATATGTCGGTATACCTCCTTGATTTTATGTTAACCCTTCGGATTTTCAAGGACAACAAAAAACCCGCTTCTCCTAGGGAGGAAGCGGGTTTTTCGACTTCTTAATACTTTTTACTGCTGTGTTCTGGTGCCGCTTGCCGGAATCGAACTGGCGACCTTTTCATTACGAATGAACTGCTCTACCAACTGAGCTAAAGCGGCGAAGTCGCACATTCTAACAAATATTTCTTGCTACACGCTAGTCCCAACACGATAAATTTTAGCCATGCTGCAAAAATGTCATTGCTTTGTGCGATTTTGAAGCTTCTCAGCCTGCGTGGTAGCCAGTCACCACCGCCACTTCATCCCGCGAACCCAGGAACACCGGCACGCGCTGGTGCAGCTTGTGCGGCTGGATGTCCATGATGCGGGTCTGGCCGTCGGTGGCCGCGCCGCCTGCCTGCTCGACGATGAAGGCCATTGGATTCGCCTCATACATCAAACGCAGCTTGCCTGGCATCGACGTGTCGCGCGTGTCGGCCGGGTACATGAAGATGCCGCCGCGGTTCAGGATGCGATGCACGTCGGCCACCATCGAGGCGATCCAGCGCATGTTGAAGTTGGTGCCGCGCGGGCCGGTGTCGCCGGCCAGCAGTTCGCTGATGTAGCGCTGCACCGGCGGATGCCAGTGACGCTGGTTCGACATGTTGATCGCGAATTCCTTGGTCTTGGCCGGGATCTGCATGTTGCGCTGGGTGAGCACCCACGAACCCATCTCGCGGTCCAGGGTGAAGCAGTTGACGCCGTTGCCGGTGGTGAGCACCAGCATGGTCTGCGGGCCGTACACGGCGTAGCCTGCGGCCACCTGCTTGCTACCTGCCTGCATGAAGTCCGCTTCGGTCGGCTGGCCCATGCCATCCGGCGCCTTCAGCACCGAGAAGATGGTGCCGATGGAGACGTTGACGTCGATGTTCGACGAGCCATCCAATGGGTCGAACAGCAGCATGTATTCGCCCTTTGGATAACGGTTAGGAATCGGGTGGATCGATTCCATCTCTTCCGACGCCATCGCCGCCAGGTGGCCGCCCCATTCGTTCGCTTCCAGCAGGATTTCGTTGGAGATGATGTCCAGCTTCTTCTGCACTTCGCCCTGGATGTTCTCGGTGTCGGCGGTGCCGAGCACTTCGCCCAGCGCGCCCTTGCCTACCGAGTGGCTGATGGTTTTGCAGGCGCGCGCGACCACTTCGATCAGCAGGCGCAGTTCGGCCGGGATCGAGTTGTTCTGGCGCTGTTCTTCCACCAGATATTGTGTGAGGCTGATGCGTTTCATGATTTCCCTTGGGTTGTTTTAATTAATTTTCCAGCGCTTTTGTTACCACTTCCAGCACGTCGTTCGAAAGCTTGGCGCGGCCGGCGACTTTTTCCAATGCGCGTTTCATCTTCGCCTGCAACGCCGGCGCGTAACGGCGCCAGCGGTCCATGCCGCGCGCCAGGCGTGCCGCTACCTGCGGGTTGATCGCATCGAGCTTGATGACGAACTCGGCCCAGAATTCATACGCGCTGCCATCGGCCGCGTGGAACTGCGACGGATTGTTGCTGGTGAAGTTGAAGATCAAACTGCGCGCGCGATTCGGGTTCTTCAGCGTGAAG
Source organism: Rugamonas aquatica (assembly GCF_009380215.1). GTDB lineage: Bacteria > Pseudomonadota > Gammaproteobacteria > Burkholderiales > Burkholderiaceae_D > Rugamonas > Rugamonas aquatica_B. Next base: position 280,500 of record NZ_WHUG01000006.1, on the reverse strand, counting down.
GCCGGATGCTGCATCAGCTTGCGCACGGCGGCGACATCGGTGGTCGGCGCGGCGGCCTGCATGGCGAACCATTTGTCGATCACCAGCGCTTCGCTTTCGAAATCTTCGTAGAAGTTCTTCAGGTACGGGCCCGCTTCGGCGCCGCTGTGGATCATCGATACCAGCGCGGCGGAACGGTCGGTCATGTTGCCGGCCTTTTCGAACTGCTGCTGCGCGAGCTTCAACTCCGCCATGTCGGGCGCCACCATCAGGTAGGACAGGCACAGGTTCTTCAACGCGCGCTTGCCGGCCGACAGTGCGTCCGGGCTGTAGGCGCCGGGCGTCTGGTTGGCGTGGTACTGCGCCAGCAGCTCGGGCTTGAGCGCGGCGCCGATGGTGCGGCGCATGAACTGGCGCGCGGTGTGGATCGCTTGCGGATCGACCACGTCCATCTGCTCGGCGATGATGGTTTCCGACGGCAGTATCAGCGCCAGTTCGCGGAAGGCCGGGTCGAGCGTCTCGTCGGTCAGCACGGCGCGCTGGGCGTTGATGAAGGTGGCGTCCAGTTTCAGATGGGCGTCGCTGCCGCCGGCTGCCGCCACTTGCGCGGTCAGCTTCAGCAGGCGTTCCATCGCCAGCCGCTGGCCCGCTTCCCAGCGGTTGACCGGGTCGCTGTCATGGCTGAACAGGTGCAGCAGTTCGTCGTCGGTGTAGTCGTATTCGAGTATCACCGGCGCCGAGAAGTCGCGCAGGATCGATGGCGTCGGCCGCTCGTCGACCTGGCGGAAGCGGAAGATCTGCTCCTGCTCGGTCAACTCCAGCACCACCGTGGTGGCGCCCTTGGCGTGCTTGCCGCCTTCCAGCACCAACGGCAGATCCTTGCCGCTGGCGCTCAGCAGGCCGACCGCCACCGGAATGTGGAAGGGCAGCTTGTCGGCCTGGCCGGCGGACGCAGGCGCGCGCTGGCTGAGGATGATGTCGAAGTGGCGCTTGACGGCGTCGTAGCGCGTGCGCGCGGTGACGATGGGCGTGCCGGCCTGCGAGTACCAGCGCTCGAACTGGCGCAGGTCGCGGCCGTTGGCGTCGGCCATGGCGGCGCGGAAGTCGTCGCATTCGACGGCCTGGCCGTCGTGACGCTTGAAGTACAGGTCCATGCCTTTGCGGAAGCCGTCGCGGCCCACCAGGGTCTGGTACATGCGCACGACTTCGGCGCCCTTCTCGTACACGGTGACGGTGTAGAAGTTGTTGATCTCGACGAAGGAGTCGGGACGCACCGGATGCGACATCGGGCCGGCATCCTCAGGGAACTGCGCCTGGCGCAGCGTGCGCACCTGATCGATGCGGGTGACGGCGCGGCCGGAATCGGTGCCTATCATGTCGGCGCTGAACTCCTGGTCGCGGAACACGGTCAGGCCTTCCTTCAGCGACAGCTGGAACCAGTCGCGGCAGGTCACGCGGTTGCCGGTCCAGTTGTGGAAGTATTCGTGGCCGACCACCGCTTCGATGCCGGCGTAGTCGATGTCGGTCGCGGTGCGCGGGTTGGCCAGCACGAACTTGGTGTTGAAGATGTTCAGGCCCTTGTTCTCCATCGCGCCCATGTTGAAGTCGCCGACGGCGACGATCATGAAGCGGTCCAGGTCCAGCTCCAGGCCGAAGCGTTCCTCGTCCCAGCGGATCGAATTCTTCAGCGACTGCATGGCGTAGTCGGTCTTGTCGAGGTTGCCCTCTTCCACCCACACCTGCAGCAGCACTTCGCGGCCGGACTGCAGCGTGTAGCGCTCTTCCTGGCACACCAGGCGCGCGGCCACCAGCGCGAACAGGTAGGACGGTTTCTTGAACGGGTCTTCCCACTTGGCGTAGTGGCGGCCGTCGCCCAGCTCGCCCTCCTCGATCAGGTTACCGTTCGACAGCAGCACCGGATAGGCGGCCCTGTCGGCGCGCAGCATCACGGTGTACTTGGCCATCACGTCCGGACGATCCGGGAAATAGGTGATGCGGCGGAAGCCTTCGGCCTCGCACTGCGTGTAGAAATTGCCGTTCGAGACATACAGGCCGGACAGCGTGGTGTTCTGCACCGGCGCGCACAGCGTTTCGATTTCCAGCACCACCTTGGACGGGGCCTTGCGGATGGTCAGCATGCCGCCGTCCACGTGATATTCGGTCGGCGCCAGCGGCTTGCCGTTCATGCGCAACGCCACCAGTTCGATCTCTTCGCCGTGCAGCACGATGTCATGGCTCCGGCTTGCCGGGTTCTGTCGCAGCGTGATGCGGTTGGCGACCACGGTGCGATCCGGGTCGAGGTCGAAGCCGAGTTCAACGGTTTCAACCAGATAGGCGGGAGCGGTGTAATCTTTGCGGAATATCGTCTGTGGACTGCTGTCTGTTCGCATTGGTGGACTCTGGTGACGTAGGCAAAAGCCTATTTTACCAATACCGGCAGCAGGAGGACGGGCGAATTGCCTGCAAGGGGGCCAGATCGGCCGGGAATCAGCCCGATAAGTTGCTGGTTTCCACCTTGCCGTAACAATCTGTAATAATCGTGCAGGACCGGGGCTAGCGTCGTAAACTTAGTACTGGAAAACACCGTCTGAACCGAGAGGGTCAACATCATGAAATATCTTGCCATACTGGCGACCGCCGCCGTGGTACTGCTGAGCGGCTGCGCCACCACCATCCGTAGCGACGTCACCGCCTTCAACGCCTGGCCGGCCGACATCCAGGACAAATCCTATGCGTTCGAAGCCCCGCAGGGCGCGGACGACACGCTGGAATACCGTAGTTATCAAGTGCTTGTAAGCAATGAACTGGGCAAGCTGGGCTTCCGTCAGGCCAGCGACGGCCAGCAGCCGAAGTTGCTCGTTAGCATGAAGTTCAGCACCATCGACCACGCCGTGCGGGTGCTGGAAGCGGACGATCCGTTCATGGGGCCATATTGGGGCCATGGCTACGGCCGTTACGGCTGGGGCGGCTGGGGTTATTCGCGCTGGGGTTATCGCCCGTACTTCTACGATCCGTTCCGCTACTACGGCCCGCTGGTGGTGGAAGAGCGCGTCAAGCATGAATACCAGCGCCAGCTGCGCGTGACCATCAACGGCACGGACGGCCGCAAGCTGTACGACGTTACGGTGCAAAACACCAGCCGCGTGCAAGCCACGCCGCACGTGATGCCGGCGCTGGTGCAGAGCGCCTTCACCGGCTTCCCCGGCCAGAGCGGCGTGCCGCGCCGCATCGACATCACGCTGGACCAGAAGACCGGTTCGGCGGATCAGGCGGAAGCGCCGCTCAAGCGCGGCTGATTTGCCGCAGTGCTGACACCAGCCGGTCCAGGTCGGCCGGCTGCGTGAACAGCGACGGGGTGATACGCACGCAATCGCCCGCCTCCACGCCGCCGCGCTGCACCGAAAATATCCCATGCTCTTTCAGCAGCCGCGCGGCGATCGCTTGATTGGCCGCCTTGCCGGTCTGGCCCGCCAGCCGGAATGACGTGATCGCGCCGGCCATGCCCGGTTCGTCCGGCGTCAGGATGTTCAAGCCCTTCACTCCCGCCACACCCTTCACCCAATAGTCGCGCAGATAGCGCAGGCGGGCGGCCTTGTTCGCCAGTCCTATGCGCTGCTGGAAATCGATGGCCGCCGCCACCGTCATCACGTTGGCCGTGTTGGTCGTGCCGGAGTGGACGCGGCTGCGGATATCGTCTTCATCCACGCCCTCGCCCAGCAGGTGCGGCGCGATCGACGACAGCCGCTCCTTGCGGATGTAGAGGAAGCCCACGCCCAGCGGTGCGCCTATCCATTTGTGCAGGTTGAAGGCGGCGAAGTCCACGCCCAGGTCGGCCAGGCGGAAGTCGATCTGGCCCAGCGCATGGGCCGCGTCCAGAATCACGTCGACGCCTTGGGCGCGGGCCAGCGCGGTCAGTTCGGCCAGCGGCAAGGCCAGGCCGGTCTTGTTGTTGACGTGCGTGAGCAGCAGCAGTTTGGTGCCCGGGTTGCGTTGCAGCGCCTGCGCATAAGTGTCGATCACGGACTGGCGGCTGGCCGGTTCGGGCAGCATGATGCGCACCAGCTTGACGCCGCGCCGCGCTTGCAGAGAATCGAACACTTGCTGGGCGGCGTCGTAATCGAGGTCGGCGTACATCACCGTGTCGCCGGGGCGCAGGCCGCGATAGTTGGCGATCAGGTTTTGCAGCGCCTCGGTGGCGCCGCGCGTCAACGCGATTTCTTCCGGCGACACGCCCAGCAGAGCGGCCACGCGGCGGCGCGCGGTTTCGGCATCGGCGGCAAAGCCCTGGCGCAGGTAGACCGAGTTATGCTCGTTCAGGTAGGCGACGTTGCGCTGGTACTCGGCCAGCACCGGGCGGGCCATGATGCCGTAGAAGCCGTTCTCCAGATTGAGCAGATCGCGCCGCACGCTGTACTGGCGGGCGACCTGGCTCCAATAGTGTTCGTCGGTGGCGATGGCGGTCGGGTCGCCGGTCGGAGCGGCCGGCAGCGGCGCGATGGCGCGGTCGACGGCGCCGCCTGCCTTACCCGCCTGCGCCGCGTGCACCGTCTGCGTCGCCGCCAGCATGCTCATGCCCAGTCCCTGCAATACCCTGCGTCGCGCCAGTGTGGTCTTCATCGTGTCTGCGCTCCTGTTCAAAAGCGGTAAGCCGCTTTGCCGTAGTAATAGGCGCCGTTGATGCCGATCGACGAGAACGACGCATACTGCGCCACGTTCTGCCGCCCTGCCGCGTTGAGCGCCTTGCGATAGTCGCCGTTCAGCTGATCCGGATAGACATTGAACAGATTGCGCACACCGGCGCTGAACGACCACGCCTTGGTCCACTGCCGCGTCACATCCAGGTCGGTCAGGAACTTGGTGCCGCTGCGGTTCTCGTAGTAGGTCTTGTTATCCAGCGTGGCCGCATACGACGACGAGCCAAAGATGCTCTCGCGCAGATTCACGGTCCAGCCACCGCTGCGCCACAGCGCGCCCAGGTTCACGCGATAGGTCGGCGCGCTGTCCTCCAGATAGCTGCGCGCGGTCTGGTCCAGCACCGCCTGGCCGGACAGCTGCGCAGGCGCCGCCTTCACATCCGTCACCCTGGCGCGGTTGACGTTGGCCGCCGCACTCCAATCCACCTGCCCCCAGCCGCCGTAGTTGGACGCATAGCCCAGCACCAGATCGGCGCCGGTGTTGCGCGTGTCGGCCGCATTCGAATACACCGACACGCCCGACGTCGTGATCCCGGCCGGGATGATGTTGCCGTTGGCCGCAATCGCCGCGTTGACCACCGGCGATTGCAGCACGCCGTTCAAATAGCCGTTGAGCGTACCGCTTTGCAGGATGCGGTCGCGCACCTTGATGACGTACAGGTCCAGCGATGCGCTCAACTTCGCCGACGGCCGGGCGATCACGCCCAGGCTGATGTTCTGCGACTTCTCCGCCTTCAACGGCGGCAGTCCCAGCAAGCGCGCAGCGGCCGAGGCGGACGGCAGTATCACCGACGCCGTGGTCGGCGACACCGTCGTCGCCGAGTAGTAGTCCTCGGCCAGCGTCGGTGCGCGGAAGCCGTTGCTAACGGTGCCGCGCAAACCCAGGCCCGGTTGCGGATCGTAGCGGCCGGTCAGCTTGCCGACGACGGCGTTGCCGAAATCGCTGAAGCGTTCGGCGCGCACGGCCGCATCCAGTTTCAACTGCTCCAGCGGCGAGCCGGCCAGATCGATGTAGGCCGAGTTACTGTGGCGGCTATGGCTGCCCGCATCGCTGGCGGAGTACCCCGGGAAAGCCGCCGCGCCGCCACGGTAGCTGGACGCGGCATCGCCGGCGCCGATGGCGTAGCTGTCCACGCGATGCTCCAGGCCCAGCGCCAGGTTCAGCGGCCCGCTCCAGCCCACGTCCAGATCGCGGTTGATGTCCAGCGTGGTGCTGGCCTGGCTGGCCTTCAGAAAGCCTTCGTAGAAACGCGTCGGCGAACTGCCGGTGTCTTTCAGCAGCTGGGTGTTGATGGAATCGATATTGCCGACCGAAGCGTTGTCGCGGCCGAAGGTGCTGCTCAAGTCATAGTTCCAGCCCGCCGTGGCGCCCTTCACGCCCAGCGTCAGCGCGTAGTCTTTTTCATCGTGGGTTTCCACCGGGCTGAATCCCAGCGGGTAGACGGTGGGCGCGGTGGATGGGCCGCGATAGTTCTGTATCGCCTCCGCCTGTTTGCTGCCGTAGGTGGCCAGGCCATACAGGCGCACGCCGCCCACGTCGATGGCTGCGTTGGCCGACAACACATCCTGGCGCACGCGCGCATCGCCAAACGTGTGGTTGACATACGGGTAGCCCTCCACCTGCTTGACGGCCGCATTGGCCGCCGTCAGCTGCGGCGCGACAAAGCGTGCATCGAAGTCGCTGCGGTCGCTGTGGCCGTGGTACTTGGTTTCGGCACTGACGTTCAGGAAGCCGCTGCCCCAAGGCTGGAAGCCGGCGTTGACGGCCACGTTGTTGGTGTTGCCGCCGCCATCGTAGTAGCGGCCGATCTCTCCGCCGGCACTGCCGCCCTCCGCGTTATCTTTCAGGATGATGTTGATGACGCCAGCGATCGCGTCCGAACCATACTGCGCCGCCGCGCCATCCTGCAGTACCTCGATGCGGGCGATGGACGACACGGGAATGAAGCCCAGGTCCGCGCCCGCCCCGCCCTGGAAGGCGCCGGCCGACACGTTCAGGTTCGAGGTGCCGTGGCGGCGCTTGCCGTTCACCAGCACCAGCGTATGGTTGGGGCTCATGCCGCGCAGCCGGGCCGCCAGCGTCAGCGCGGAAGCGTCGCCGCCCTTGGCGTCCGAGGTGAAGGCCGGCACGTTCTGCACCAGCGCCTCGATCAGCCCCGCCTGGCCGCTGCGCTCCAGCGCGCCGGCGTCGATGATCTGGATCGGCGTCGGACTGTCGGCGGCCTTCAGGCCGGACTGGCGCGTGCCGGTGACGATGACGCCACCCAGCTCCTGCGCATCGGCGCCCTGGCTTGCGTCCTGCGCCAGCGCGGCCGCCGGCAGCAGCAATGCGTACAAGAGCGAGGTAGTGCGATATGTGTTTTTCATTTTTATCCTGGTGTGATGAAACGGCCTGGAAAAAATTATCGGTGAAAGAAAGCCTTGCAGCCATTGGGTAAATGGCCGTTTAACGGCAAGATCACGCCACCAAAAACCGCATAAGCTATACGATTTAAATACTTTGTCATCACGCGCCGGCTCGCTTAGCATCACTCACAGGGCTACGCGAATTGAATGGACTATGGATGATGACCTGAAAAAAAATCAGCTGGTGGTGGCGCTGGCATACGACAGGCTGGGCACGTTCGAATTCGGCTGCGTGACGGAGATCTTCGCGCTGCCGCGTCCCGAGCTGGACGTGGACTGGTATCGCTTCGAAGTCTGCTCGGCGGAGCGCGGCATGCTGCGCTCCAGCGGCGGCATGCAGTTCGCCGCACCACACACATTGGACATGCTGGACCAGGCAGACACCATCATCATTCCCGGCTGGCGCGATCCAGACGAAGCGCCGCCTGCCGCGCTGCTAGACAAGCTGCGCGCCGCCCATGCACGCGGTGCGCGTCTGTGCTCGATCTGCTCAGGCGCGTTCGTGCTGGCCTGGGCCGGTTTGCTGGACGGCCGCCGCGCCACCACCCACTGGCGCCTGGCGGAAAAACTCAAACGCCGCTTTCCCGCCATCGAGATCGAACCGAATGCGCTGTACGTGGACGAAGGGCAGATCCTGACATCGGCCGGTTCAGCAGCGGGCCTGGACTTGATGCTCTACCTGGTGGCGATGGATTACGGTCACGGCGTCGCTGCGCGCGTGGCGCAGCGCTTGATCGTGCAGCCGCATCGCGACGGCGCACAGGCGCAGCGCGGACGGCGGCCAGTGCACAGCCATCGCCACGGCGATGAACGCGGCCGCCTGGACAAGCTGATCGAAGAACTCAAGGACAATCTGAACCAGCCGCACACGCTGGCCACGCTGGCGCGCGAGGCGGCCATGAGCCCGCGCACGCTGCAACGGCAGTTCCACGAAACCACCGGCCTGTCGCCGTATGAATGGCTGCTGCGCGAGCGGGTGTCGCTGGCCAAGCAGATGCTGGAGACGCCACGCGCCACGCTCGCGCACATCTGCGAGCGGGCCGGCTTCTGTTCGGAGGAATCGTTCCGCCACCACTTCCGCCGGCTGGCCGGCGTCAGTCCCTCCGGCTACCGGCGCGCGTTCAGGGCAGCAGGATAGAGGAACCGGTGGTCTTGCGCGCTTCCAGCTCGGTGTGGGCCTGGGCCACGTCGGCCAGGGCATAGCGCTGGCGGATGTCGATCTTGACTTCGCCGCTGGCGACCACGCCGAACAGCGATTTCGCCGCCGCCTCCAGGTCTTCGCGCTTGGCCATGTAGGACATCAGCGAAGGCCGCGTGATGAACAGCGAACCACGGCTGGCCAGTTCGCCCAGGCTGAACGGCGGCACCGGCCCGGAGGCGTTGCCGAAGCTGACCATCGTGCCCAGCGGCTGCAGGCAATCGAGCGAACCGATGAAGGTATCCTTGCCGATCGAGTCGTACACCGCCGATACGCCTTTGCCGCCGGTGATCTCCTTCACCCGCTCGGTGAAGTTTTCCTTGTTGTAGTTGATGACGTGGTGCGCGCCATTCTCGGTGGCCAGCGCCGCCTTCTCTTCGGAGCCCACGGTGCCGATCAGCGTCACGCCCATCACCTTGGCCCACTGGCAGGCGATCAGCCCTACGCCGCCGGCCGCCGCGTGGAACAGGATGGTGTCGCCGGCCTTCAGCGGCACCGTGCGGTGAAACAGGTATTGCACCGTCAGGCCTTGCAGCATCATCGCGGCCGCCGTGTCGAAGCCGATTTTCTCCGGCAGCACCAGCAACTGCGAGGCCGGCATATTGCGCGCCTCGGCATAGGCGCCGATAGGGCGGCCCGCGTAGGCCACGCGGTCGCCCACCTGCACCTCGGTCACGCCCTCGCCCACCGCCTCGACCACGCCCGCGCCTTCCATGCCCAGGCCACCCGGCAGCGGCTGAGGATACAGGCCGGTGCGGAAGTAGACGTCGATGAAGTTCAGGCCTATCGCCTCATGGCGCACCTGCGCTTCGCCGGGACCGGGCGGGCCCAGTTCCACGTCCACCAGTTCCATTACTTCCGGGCCGCCGACGCGGTTGATGCGGATTGCCTTGGTCATGTCTGCCTCCAGTGTGCGGTGTGCTGTATGCGAAGAGTGTAGCGCCGGTCAGGCCGCTGCGGCGCGCTGCTGCAGCTGCGACAGCACCAGGTGCGCCGACGAGACGTTGGTGGCGCACGGCGTGTTGTGCACGTCGCAGGCGCGCACCAGCGCGTTGATGTCCGGTTCGTGCGGCTGCGGCGTCATCGGGTCGCGCAGGAAGATCACGCAATCGATCTCGCCTTCGACCAGCATGGAGCCGATCTGCAAGTCGCCGCCGAACGGGCCCGAATGCTTGCGGTCCACCGTCAGGCCCAGTTCATTGGCCAGGCGGCCGCCGGTGGTGCCGGTGGCGGTCAGCGTGCAGGTCGAGAGGAAGGCCTTGTATTCGCCGGCCAGCGCGATCATGTCGTCTTTTTTCTTGTCGTGGGCAATCAGGGCAATGCGGGTTTTCATGTTCTGATCCTATTTTTTTGACAGCAGATATATCCCGGCCAGCACCAGCACGGTGCCTCCCAACTGCCAGGAGGTGACAGGTTCGCCCAGCAGCAGCGCCCCCAAAAACAGTGTGGAAACGGGGCCGATCATACCAGCCTGCGAGGCGGTGCCTGGGCCGATGCGTTCGACGGCGGCCATGGTCATAAACACCGGCATCACCGTGCACAGGATGCCGTTGACCAGCGACAGGCCGTACACCGGCAGCGGCTGGACCAGGCCGGACGCGGGCCGCAGCAGGAAGAACTGGCCGATGCAGGCCGCGCTGGAGACGCACATCGCATACGACACCAGCCGCAGCGCGCCGAGCCGCTTGACCATCTCGCCCGACAGCAGCAGGTAGACGGCGTAGGCGGCGGCAGAACCTGTGACCAGCGCGGCGCCCAGCATCACGTTGCGGCTGCCGCTGTTGAGGTCATGCAGGAAGACGAAGACGATGCCGCAGTAGGAGGTCAGCAGCGCCAGCCACTGTTTGCGACTGATGTGGTGCTTGAGCAGCGTGGAGGAGATCAGCAGCACGAAGGTGGGCGTCAGGAACAGGATCAGCCGTTCGAGGCCGACCGAGATGTATTGCAGGCCGAGGAAATCGAGGAAGCTGGAGAGGTAGTAGCCGACCAGTCCGAGGCCGACGATGCGCCAGCGGTCGGCATTGGACAGTGGCGCTTCGGTGCGCATCTTCCACAGCGCGACGGCGGCGAACACCGGCAGCGAGAAGATCATGCGGAAGGCGATCAGGGTGACGGCGTCGATCTGATAGCGGTACAGCAGCTTGGCCACCACCGCCTTGGTCGAGAACAGAACCGCCCCGCCGATGGCGATACCCAAGCCGCCCAAATAGGCGGCACGCGCCGGCGCGCTGTCCGTGAAGCTTTTGTCCATACCGGAATTGTACGGGCAAACGGACAGCGCCGCTGGCGGCGCTCAAAACGTCATTCCCGCGCAGGCGGGAATCCATAGAACGCTTGACTGGACGCGACGTATAGATTCCCGCTTTCGCGGGAATGACGAGGGACTAGCTGATGGCCACAGCCGCCGCGCCAGCCGTCACGGTGGCGGTGGTGACGCGGGCTACTACGCTGGTCGGGGCGTTGCCGCCTACCAGCTTGTTGACCTGCTTGAACTGCGCCACCAGCTTGCCCGGGGTCAGCGTCACCAGCGTGAAGCCTTGCGCATCGGTGTTCAGATGCTTGATCCACGGGTTGTTGCCCAGGCCGGACAACTGCTGCGCCAGCGCCAGCAGCGAGGTGTTGAAATCGCTGTTGGCCTGCAAACCGGCCAGCACCGCGCTGGTGGTCGGATCCAGCTGCACTTCCGGCAAGCCCTTGGCGCCCAGCGCGCCGCGCACCTGCACGCGCACCTGCTCCAGCAGGCTGGCCACGGTCGGCGCGGCCTTGCCCATGGTGTAGTCCAGCAGGTTGATCGAGATGCTCAGCGTGCCCAGGCCCGTGACCGGGATCGCCAGCGGGTACGACACCAGCGTGGCGATATCGCCCAGCGCCGACGCGGCGTCGCGCAGGTAGCTGAAGAACGAGTCCGAGCTGATGCCGGCCGAGACCAGGTCCACCATCACCGGCGTGCCGCCGCCGGTGGCGTCGAAGTCGTCGTTGACGGTGCCGGCGAAGAAGGCGTGGATGTCGCCGGTGATCGCCACCACATTGCCGATGCTGTTGGTCTTCAGGTGGGCCATCAGCGCCTTGCGCTCGCTGTTGTAACCGTCCCACTGGTCGCAGTTGAGCAGGAAGCGCGCGAAGAACGGCGCCAGCTGTGCCTTCTTGCCCGACGCGGCGACAAAGGCCGAATCAGCCTTCTTGGCCTGGATGTCCGGTTTGATGTAGCCGAAGGCGATGGTCTGCGCGCCGGCCGCAGCCAGCTGCGCCGGTGTGGCGCCGGCGATGCCGCGATTGGCGTCGATGATCGCCTTTAGCGTGGCCACAGCGATGCCGGCCTGCGCCGCGCTCAAGCCGGCAGCTACCGCAGCCGCGCCTTGCGCCGCCGCGTCGCCGCCTTTGGAGTAGCTGGTGAAGGCAGCTACCGCGCCGGCTTGCGCCAGCGCCGGCGTGGCGCCTGCGGTCGCCGCGGCGACGATGGCGCCGGCCAGCGGGATGTTACCGCCGGTCGCGGTGATGGTGCTGCCGATCGATGCGGCGATGGTCGGCACCGCGTTCAGCGCCAGCAGCGTGGCGATGGCGTCGACACCGCTCAGGCCCATGCGCAGCAGCGATACTTCATTGCCCCACAGTTTCCAGGTCGCGGTGGCGGTCTTCATCTTGTCCATCCACCACTGGCGCTGGGTCGAGCCCAGGATCGACACGGTGTCCAGCGGCGAGGCCAGGCCGATGGTGGTGGCGCCGGCCATCTTCTGCGCTTCCACCGTGTTGTACACGTCCTGCGGCACCAGGTAGCGCGCGCCGATGCGGCCCAGCGGCAAGCCGGTGGCCGGATTGACTGCCGATTCCGGAATCACGTGGTCGTTGCGGTACAGGCGTTCGTCGGTCATCACCAGCTGCATCAGCTTACCGAACTGGAAGTCGCGGTAGATCTTGATGTTCTGGAAGCTGGTGGTGGCGCTGTCGAGATTGACGTCGGCCGGCATGTATTCGAACCACGCCTGGTTGGCGTTGCGGCGGCGGCCGGTCTGGTGCAGGTCCGAGCCGTCGGTGGTGCTGAAGGTGCCGTCGTAGGTCTGCGCATCCTGCCAGGCGTCGTCGGAGAACTCGTGGTCGTCCCAGATGGCGATGAAGGCGAAGCGCTCGTGCAACGCCTGCAGGCGCGTATCGGTGCGGTATTTTTTGTACAGGTAGCGGTAGTCGGCCAGCGTGGTGGCGTACTTGGCGCCCGAGGTGCCGCTCTTGAAGGCGCCATCCGGCAGCGTGAGCGCGTCGTGGCGCGATTCCACCGCGCCCAGCTGGAAGTCTTCGCCCACGGTTTCGTAGATGTAGTCGCCCAGGTGGACGATGAAGTCGAGGTTCTCGCCGACGATGCTGCTCATCGCACCCCAGTGGTTGACGCTCCAGTCCTGGCAGGTCATGTAGGCAAATTGCAGTTGCGAGACATCGGCATCGACGGCCGGCGCGGTCTTGCAGCGGCCGACGTTGGAACGCGTGTCGCCGGCGACGAACTGGTAGAAGTAGACGGTGTTCGGATTCAGGCCCGTGACCTTGTGGCGCACGGTGTTGTCAAATTGCGACTGCAAAGGCAGCTTGATGTCGACCACGGTGGCGCCGCTGAGGGCCGCGCTGCTGCCCAGGGCCGTGCTGTTGTCGGCGGCGGTCATCACCAGGCGGATCGCGCTGTCCGATGCGGTCGGCGCCGGGGCCACGCCGTCGGCCGCTGCCGGCACGGCGCGGGTCCACAGCATGATGCTATCGTTGCGCGGATCGCCGGAGGCTACGCTCTGCGGGAACTTCCAGGCGCCGCTGGCCAGCGGCAGATCGGTGGCGCTGCCATCGGCGGATGCGGAGCTGCTGCCGCCACAGGCTGTCAGTCCGGCGCCCGAGGCGACCGATACCGTGATAAAGCTGCCGTACTTGAGAAACTGCCTTCTGTCCATGTCTGCTCCGCAATACCAGTGATGTTAAAAGATAAATCGTAGCAGGAGGATATGACAGCGTCCCTACAAAAAATGGAGGAAGGCCTCTAGTGTGGACTTTACGCTAAACTGTTCACTTAGTTTAATTTCTACTTCTTCACTGCATCCAATTGAAACAACTCATCCCCGCCCCGCTGCTTGCAAAAGCCAAAAAAATCCTGGTCGTCACGCATATGGCGATCGGCGACTTTACTTACATGCAGATGTGTTTCAAGGCTTTGAAGCGCGCCCACCCTCACCTGGAAATCCACCTGTGGGTCGATGAGCGCCGGCGCTCGGCCAACCCGGCGGACTGGCCGCACCTGAAGAACTACTCGCTGTACGACTGGCTGGCCGCCAGCCCCTACATCGACGAGGTCTACGCCCAGAACTACAGCCCCGCGCTGCATGCGCAATCCATCGCCAAGGCCCAGCGCGAAGACTACCCGCTGGTGGTGTCGCTGACGCACATGGCTTGCCACCGCTATGCGCGGCTGACGCGGGAGATCAGCCCTCGCGGCTTCATCGTCGGCCTGAAAAAACAGAAATACCGTTTCTTTGAATTGTCCAAGAAGCTCAGCATCCTGAAATTCAACGCCACCATTCCGCTGTACGAGTCGCAGGAACACAATGTGCCACACGTCAGCGACATCTATGCGCAATGGTTCACGCACGCCTTCGGCCTCGACATCCCCAAGGCCGACCGCTACCCGACCATCCACATTCCCGAGCAATGGACGACTTATGCGCGCGAGCAGTTCGCCGCCTGGGGGCTGCCAACAAACGTGGTCTTCATCAATGTCTACTCCAAGGGCGAGGAACGCTGCTGGCCGCTGGAGCGCGGCTTCGAGCTGATCGAGGAGATGCGCAAGCACCCGCAGTGGCGCGAGGCTGGCTTTGTTGTCAACGTTGTTCCGGAAGAACTGCAAGCCGCGCGCGCGCTGTACGACAAAGTCGCGCCGCCAGACACCCATCTGTTCTCGGCGGAACAAAGCTTCTTCCAGCTGCCGGCCGTGCTCGCCCTGTGCAGCCTGATTATCACCGTCGAAACGGCGGTGATGCATCTGGCAAATGCCGTGCACGTGCCGGTGATCGCCCTGATGCGTCAAAACAACCCGGAATGGGTGCCTATCGATCAACAAAACAGCGCCGTCATCCTGGTCAAGGAAATGGACGCGTGGGTGACGAAAATCGAGCTGCCAGAGGTGATGGAAAAGGTTTTGAGTTGGCCCCTATGATAGAATACCGCCCTCACCGCACACCAATGACTTACCGCCGAAGGAAGATCGAACATGGCTGGACACAGCAAATGGGCCAACATCAAGCACAAAAAAGCAGCAACTGACGCGAAACGCGGCAAGATCTGGACGCGCCTGATCAAGGAGATCACCGTTGCTGCGCGCATGGGCGGCGGCGACCTGACCTCCAACCCGCGCCTGCGCCTGGCCGTGGACAAGGCGGCCGACGCCAATATGCCGAAGGATAACGTGCAGCGCGCGATCACCCGCGGCACCGGCGGCGAGGACGGCGCGGCCTACGAGGAAGTACGCTACGAAGGCTATGGCGTGGGCGGCGCGGCCGTCATCGTCGACTGCATGACCGACAACCGCGTGCGCACGGTGGCCGAGGTCCGCAACGCCTTCAACAAAAACGGCGGCAACATGGGCAACGAAGGCTCGGTCGCCTTCATGTTCAAGCACTGCGGCCAGTTCCTGTTCGCGCCCGGCACCAACGAGGACGCGCTGATGGAAGTGGCGCTGGAAGCGGGCGCCGAAGACGTGGTGGCCGATGAGGAAGGCGGCTTCGAAGTGCTGTGCGGCCCGCACGACTTCGCCGCCGTCAAGGATGCGCTGGACGCCGCCGGCTTCAAGGCCGAAGTGGCCGAGATCATCATGAAGCCAGCCACCGAAACCGTGTTCACCGGCGATAACGCCGTCAAGATGCAAAAACTGCTGGACGCGTTGGAAGCCCTGGACGATGTCCAGGAAGTCTATTCCAACACGCTGATCGAAGACTGAGGAATTATGAAAATATTGGTAGTCGGCTCCGGCGGCCGTGAACATGCGCTGGCTTGGAAACTGGCGCAATCGGAACGCATCCAGATGGTGTATGTCGCTCCGGGCAACGGCGGCACGGCGCGCGATGCGCGCCTGGTCAACGTCAACATCACGGACCTGCATGAACTGGCGAACTTCGTCGAGCAAGAGCACATCAGCCTGACCGTGGTCGGCCCTGAGACGCCGCTGGCCGGCGGCATCGTCAACCTGTTCCGCGCGCGCGGCCTGAAAGTGTTCGGCCCAACCAAGGAAGCGGCACAGCTGGAGTCGTCGAAAGACTTCGCCAAGGCCTTCATGCAGCGCCACGGCATCCCGACCGCCAAGTACCAGACCTTCTCGGACGTCGCGCAAGCGCACGCCTACATCGACGCCAACGGCGCACCGATCGTCATCAAGGCCGACGGCCTGGCCGCCGGCAAGGGCGTGGTGGTGGCGATGTCGCTGGAAGAAGCGCACCAGGCAGTCGACGACATGCTGGCCGATAACCGCTTCGGCGACGCCGGGGCCCGCATCGTCATCGAAGAATTCCTGGCCGGCGAAGAAGCCAGCTTCATCGTCATGTGCGACGGCAAGAACATCCTGCCGCTGGCCACCAGCCAGGACCACAAGCGCCTGAAGGACAACGACGAAGGCCCGAACACCGGCGGCATGGGTGCCTACTCCCCTGCCCCTATCGTCACGCCGGCCATGCACGCCCGCGTGATGCGCGAGATCATCAACCCTACCATCGCCGGCATGGCGAAGGACGGCATCGTCTTCACCGGCTTCCTGTACGCCGGCCTGATGATCGACGCCCAGGGCAATCCGCGCACGCTGGAATTCAACTGCCGCATGGGCGATCCTGAAACCCAGCCTATCATGTCGCGCCTGAAGACCGACCTGGTGGCGGTGATGGAACACGCCGTCAACGGCACGCTGGACCAGATCGAGCTGGAATGGGACCGCCGCACCGCCGTTGGCGTGGTGCTGGCCGCCGCCGGCTACCCGGACGCGCCGCTGAAAGGCGCCGTGATCGAAGGCATCCCGGCCGAAACGCCGGAATCCGTGACCTTCCACGCCGGCACCGCCGAAGTGGGCGGCCAGTTGCAGGTCACGGGCGGCCGCGTGCTGTGCGTGGTCGGCCTGGGCGACAGCGTCAAGCTGGCGCAGAAGCAGGCTTACGAGACGGTCGACCAGATTTCGTTCGACGGCATGCAGTGCCGCCGCGATATCGGCTGGCGCGGCCTGAAGCATTAGGATAAGATGGCGTCCGTTCCGCATCCCGCAGCCGTCAAGGCCTACCTGCTCGATCTGCAAGACCGCATCGTGCAGGCGCTGGAGTCCGTCGACGGCAAGCCCTTCCTGCGCGACGCGTGGGACCGGCCCGAAGGCGGCGGCGGCATTTCGCGCCTGATCGAAGAAGGCAATGTCATCGAGCGCGGCGGCGTCAACTTCTCGCATGTGATGGGCGCGAAACTGCCGCCATCGGCGTCGGCGCACCGTCCTGACCTCGGCGGCCAGCCGTGGGAAGCGATGGGCGTGTCGCTGGTGATCCATCCGCGCAATCCGTACGCGCCGACGGTGCACATGAACGTGCGCTTCTTCACCACGACCACCGCCGACGGCGAACCGGCGTGGTGGTTCGGCGGCGGCATGGACCTGACGCCCTACTACGGCAACAAGCAGGACGTGCAGCACTTCCACCAGGTGTGCCATGATGCGCTGGCGCCGTTCGGCGACGAGCTGCATCCGCGCTTCAAGAAGTGGTGCGACGAATATTTTTACCTGAAACACCGCCAGGAAGCGCGCGGCGTCGGCGGCATTTTCTTCGACGACTACAACGAGGCGGGTTTCGACCAGAGCTTCGCCATGATGCGCAGCGCCGGCGATGCTTTCCTCAAGGCCTACCAGCCCATCCTGGAACGCCGCAAGGATACGCCGTACGGCGAACGCGAACGCGACTTCCAGGCTTACCGCCGTGGACGCTACGTCGAGTTCAACCTGGTGTTCGACCGCGGCACGCTGTTCGGCCTGCAGTCGGGCGGCCGCACCGAGGCGATCCTGATGTCGATGCCGCCCATCGTCAAATGGCGCTATCGCTGGGAGCCCGAAGCGGGCAGCCCGGAAGCGGCGCTGTACAGCGACTTCCTGCCGCACCGCGACTGGCTCGCCGCGTGACGATGGCTTGCCGCGTCGCACTGCTGGGAGGCAGCTACGATCCGGTGCACCATGGTCATGTCGCGTTGGGCGCGCATTTTGCGCACCTGCTGCAGGTCGACCAGTTGCGCGTGATCCCCGCCGGCCTGCCTTGGCAGAAGTCCAACCTGAAGGCGACGCCCCAGCAGCGCGCCGAGATGGCGGCGCTGGCGTTTGCCGGCGCCGACTACGACGTCGTGGTCGATATGCAGGAAATCGAACGCGCCGCGCAGGGTTTGGCCACCTACACGATAGACACGCTGCGCCAGGTGCGCGCCGAACTGGGCCCGTCGGCCTCCATCGCTTTCCTGATGGGCGCCGACCAGTTGCAGCGGCTCGACACCTGGCATGAATGGCAGGCGCTGTTCGACTACGCCCATATCTGCGTAGCCGCCCGCCCTGGCTTTAACCTGGCCGCCGCCGGCCTTCCGCCGGCAGTGGCCGAGGCGTTTTCCCGCCGTTTGGGAACGCCTGAACAAATCCGCAACACGCCGCACGGTCTGACTTATCTGGCACAAGACTTCGCGGTGGATATCTCCGCCACCGAAATACGTGCGGCATTACAACGGGGGGATAGCGCAAACTCGCTTATCCCGCCGCTAGTGCTAGACTATATTGAACAACATAATCTATACAAAAGCTAAATGGACATCAAAAAACTGCAATCCCTCGTCGTTGACGCCCTCGAAGACGTCAAGGCCCAAGATATCGCCCTGTTCGATACCACCCACCTGACCAGCCTGTTCGACCGGATCGCCATCGCGTCCGGCACCTCCAACCGCCAGACCAAGGCGCTGGCCGCCTCGGTGCGCGACAAGGTCAAGGCCGCCGGCGGCGACGTCTACGGCATGGAAGGCGAGGACACCGGTGAATGGGTGCTGGTCGACCTGGGCGACATGATCGTCCACATCATGCAGGCGCCGATCCGCGCCTACTACCGTCTGGAAGAAATCTGGGGCGACAAGCCGGTCAAGCTGGGCGCCGCCAAGCGCAAGTCGACCAAGGAAGGCGAAGAAGCCGACGCACCGAAGAAAGTCAGCAGCCACCTGGCCGCCGGCAAAAAAGCCGTCGACGCCTCCCCTGTCATCGAGAAGAAAGCCCCGGCACGCAAGGCCGCAGCCGCCAAGCCGGCCGCCGCCACCGCAGCCAAAAAGCCAGCCGCCAAGAAGGCCGCTGTGCCAGCCGGTAAAACCATCAAGGTCGGCAAGACCAAGTCCGCCGTCGCCGCCGCCGATGCACTGAAGGCCCTGCCGCCTAAGCGCAAGGTCGCCAAGCCTAAGGCCGACGAAGCGCCGGCCAAGACCGTCATCAAGCGTATCAAAAAAGTCGAAGAGTAATCGGGGATGCAGCTGATTATCGCTGCGGTCGGCCATAAAATGCCGGCCTGGATAGAAACGGGCTTCGCCGAATACGCGAAGCGCATGCCGCCTGAACTGAAGATCGTGCTGAAGGAAATCAAGCCGGTCGACCGTTCGGGCAGCAAGACCGCCGCCACCGCGATGGCGCTCGAACGCGAGCGCATCGAGGCGGCGCTGCCCAAATCCGTCCGCATCATTGCACTCGACGAGCGCGGCAAGGACCTGACTTCGGTCGGTCTGTCGCAGCAGCTCGAAGCCTGGCAGCAGGATGGCCGCGACACGGCCTTCCTGATCGGCGGCGCCGACGGCCTCGATCCCGAGCTCAAGGCCCGGGCCGAAGGCTTGATACGTATTTCCAGCATGACGCTGCCGCATGGTATGGTGCGGGTAATGCTGGCGGAACAGCTGTACCGTGCCTGGTCGATTACCCAGAATCACCCGTATCACCGCGTTTAAAACAAAATCATATGAAACCGGTCGACAAAAAGATCTACCTCGCTTCAAAAAGCCCGCGCCGGCGCGAACTGCTGCGCCAGGTGGGCATCGATTTCGAATTACTGCTGCTGCGCAGCGACGGCCCGCGCGGCCCCGACGTCACCGAAGAGGTGTTGCCGGGCGAAGCGCCGCTGGACTATGTGTCCCGCGTGGCGCGTGAAAAAGCCGCGTTCGCGGCCGACCTGGTGGTCAAGCGCCGCATGGCGCCGCGCGCCGTGCTGGCGGCCGACACCACCGTCACCATCGACGGCGCCATCCTCGGCAAGCCGGCCACCCCCAACGAAGCCATCGCCATGCTGCAGCAGCTGTCCGGCCGCACCCACCAGGTGCTGACCGCGATCGCCGTGCACTCGGCCGACTTCGCCGGCCAGGTCACGCAAGTGTCGGACGTGCGCTTCGGCGTGCTGTCGCCGGCCGCCATCGCCGCCTATTGCGCCACCTCGGAACCCTATGACAAGGCCGGCGGCTACGGCATCCAGGGCCCGGCCGCGCAGTTTATCGAACACATCACCGGCAGCCATTCGGGCATCATGGGCCTGCCGCTGTACGAAACCGCACAGCTGCTGCGGCAGGCAGGTTTGCCGCTACCCTGAGCGGCGTGTATGATCGTCGTTCAGCCACAGCGATTAAAGCAGCCGCGCTTTTAAAAAACGAGCGGCCTTTGAGACAAATGAACGAAGACATCCTCATCAACATCACCCCGCAAGAAACCCGGGTCGCCCTCATCCTGCAGGGCGCCGTGCAGGAGCTGCACATCGAACGCACGCTCACGCGCGGCCTGGCCGGCAACGTTTATTCGGGCAAGGTGGTGCGGGTGCTGCCGGGCATGCAGTCCGCCTTCATCGACATCGGCCTCGAACGCGCGGCCTTCCTGCACGTGGCCGACATCTGGGAAGCCCGTCCCCACGACGGCGGCCAGAACGCGGCGCCGACGCCGATTGAAAAAATCCTGTTCGACGGCCAGGTGTTGACGGTGCAGGTCATCAAGGATCCGATCGGCACCAAGGGCGCGCGCCTGTCGACGCAGATCTCGATCGCCGGCCGCATGCTGGTCTACCTGCCGCAGGACACCCACATCGGCATCTCGCAAAAGATCGAAAAGGAATCGGAGCGCGAAGCGCTGCGCGTGCGGCTGCAAAGCCTGCTGCCGGCCGAGGAAAAAGGCGGCTACATCGTGCGCACGCAGGCGGAGGACGCCTCCGATTCCGACATCGCCGCCGACGTCGAATACCTGCGCAAGACCTGGGGCGCGATCCTGCACGGCGCCAAGACCAAGCCGGCCACCACGCTGCTGCACCAGGACTTGAGCCTGGCCCAGCGCGTGCTGCGCGACTTCGTGCACGACGACACCGCCACCATCCAGGTCGACTCGCGCGAGAACTATGTGAACCTGCAGGAATTCGGCCTGGCCTACACGCCGGGCGTGCTGCCGCGCCTGCAGCACTACACGGGCGAGCGGCCGCTGTTCGACCTGTACGGCGTGGAAGAAGAAATCCTGCGCGCGCTGGGCCGCCGCGTGGACTTGAAATCCGGCGGCTACCTGATCGTCGACCAGACCGAGGCGATGACCACCATCGACGTCAACACCGGCGGCTTCGTCGGCGGTCGCAACTTCGCCGACACCATCTTCAAGACCAACCTGGAGGCGGCGCACGCCATCGCCCGCCAGCTGCGGCTGCGCAACCTGGGCGGCATCATCATCCTCGACTTCATCGACATGGAAAACACCGAGCACCGCAACGCCGTGCTGCAGGAGTTGAAGAAGACCTTGTCGCGCGACCGCACCAAGGTGTCGGTGTCGGGCTTCTCGGCGCTGGGGCTGGTGGAGATGACGCGCAAGCGCACCCGCGAATCGCTGGCCCACATCCTGTGCGAGCCCTGCCCGGCCTGCGCCGGCAAGGGCCAGGTCAAGACCTCGCGCACCATCTGCTACGAAATCCTGCGCGAACTGCTGCGCGAAGCCAAGCAGTTCAACCCGCGCGAGTTCCGCATCCTCGCCTCGCAAGAGGTGGTGGACATGTTCCTCGAAGAAGAGTCGCAGCACCTGGCGATGCTGGGTGATTTCATCGGCAAGAAGATTTCGCTGCAGGTGGAGACGGCCTATCACCAGGAGCAGTATGACGTCATCCTGATGTAGGCCGGTGTTTCAGCGCGGGGCGCCGTAGCGGGCCATCAATGCCCGCACATTCAGGGAGCGCAGCGCGATAAAGCCGCCGGCAAAGCCCTGTTGGTCCAGCTCCACCACCGTCTTGGCCGGGTCGGCATCGTAGGCGGGGATGCAGAACTCGCTTCTGATGTCGACTGCATGCCCAAGCTTGGCCTGCAAGCGGTGCTCGTAGACGAACTGCTTGCGCACGGAGCGGCCGCGCAGTTCGGCAATGTTCTTCGGATCGCAGGCATAGTCGCGCGTCAGGTACTTGATGTCCACCACCACCGCTTCGTCGGTGTCCTTCAGCGCGCAATCGTACAGATACTCCACGAGTTCCAGGCCGGCCAGGCGCTGCTTGTTCTTTTTTATCGAAGCCATCGCCAGGCTGTAGCAGTCCAACTCCTTGCGATCGCTGCGCCTGTGACCAATGCGGGCGTCGGCACCGCGCTTGGCATCGTGCTTATCGAATAACACTTCCCACAGCACACCGCAAACAATATCGGCATATTGCCGAGTGACCGCTGCGTTCAGCAACTCCTTGGTGAACTTGTTTCTCGACCACGAGTCCGACATGTCCGGCTGATAGCTGGCGCTCAAGCAACGCCCCATATAAAACGCTGTGAGAGGACTGGGGGGCGACTGTTTGAGCAAGACTCGCAACTCATCCGCGCCCTCGTTCTGCTTTGGTCCGCCGCGTGAGCGTAACTTGTTCAGCGCCGCACCATACGTGGCGGGTATCGCCGCAGGCAGGGTGACGTCGGCAAGCGAGGCTACGCCATACCATTGATAGAAGGCCGCCTTCAGATGCGGCTCGGAGCGCCGCAGCACGGCGTCGGGGAACAATTGTCCGGTATGCCCGTCGCTGCCGAATACGCCATCGAGCTCCGCAACACTGCGCAATGTCACGGATGCGCCGTCTATGACCATCGCCTGCTCCGCAGGCAGCAGCGGCAGATTGCCGGCCAGGCCGGGACGAATATTGCTGATATCGCAGGCCGCCAGCAAGGAAGAGCGTCTGCGCAGCAAGTCCTCCAGGCACATGGCTTCCCACACCGGCGCAAAGGTGCTGATGCCCCACTTCCATCCCTGGGCTGCCTGCTGCTGGCTGCCCCGCAGGAAACGCTCCAGCGCTTCATAGAAATCGTGGAAGTCCGGGTCTTTGTAGGCGGTGGTGCGCTCGATCACATCGAGCCGCTCCAGCATCAGGGTGCGCGTGTCTTCCCAGCTATCGAAATCGAACAGGCTGTCGCCCTGAGTCAGGTGGCGTTCGACAAACTGGGACGCCAGCACCTGGATGTCGCGATGCACGTCCTCCTCTTCGCCGAGCCAGCGCTTGACCTCCAGCAGCGCGTAGCAATACATCTGCACCAGCTCGACCGGCTCGTAGCCGGCCTCCCAGCGCGGCATATTCATCGTATCGACGAAGAAGCTGTCGTCCTCCATGAACGTGGCGCGTCCCAGCTCCTGGTGCAGGCGCCGGCCGTCGATGCGCTCGCTGCGGCCGTAGCGCTGCGCCAGCGTCAGTATTTCCAACTCGTTGAAGCGCTGCAGTATGCCGTCGAGGATGTCGAGATGGCGGTAATACAGTACCTCGCCATGCTTGCCCTCGCGCGCCAGCAGCTCGGCGTCGCCGTCGGCGCGCTGCGCCGAATCGCGGTCGCTGGCCAGCTTCGGACTGCAGGTGGCGCGGAAGGCTTCCAGCGTGCGGTACAGCAGCAGGAAGACTTCCTTCGCCAGCGCGAAACGCTCCGGGCGGCTGGCATCGTTAATCTGCCGCGCCCATGCATCGCAGCCCTTGGGCAGGTGCAGCACCTTGTCGCGGATGCCAACGAAGGAGAATTTCAGGTCGCTGTCATTGCCGGCCCGGGCGGTCAGGGAGGCAAAGTCGATCACGCGCCGCTCCAGGCCTGGATTTTCTCAACAAACAGTACGGATTTTTCGCTGAAATCGCCGAACGTGACCAGCTTTGCGCCGTGGCCCAGCAAGTCCTCCAGCGGGCCCTTGTCCCGCGTGAACACGGTATCCCACAGGAAGAACATCAGCTTATTCTGGATCTCGCGCCCGGCCACAAGCGGCTTGTTGGCGCCGATAAAGTAGTAACCGATCAGCTTGTCTTCTACCTTGCGGATCGACTTGGCGTGGCTGATGAGGAATGCGTTCAATTGTTTGACGAACTCGCGCCACTCCGGCTTGTCCATGTCGGCAGGCGGCGCGGACGACGCGTCTTCGTCGATCGGCACGTATTCCCACGACCAGCGGCGCTTGAAGGCGCTGTCCATGTAGTAGATCGATTCGTCCGAGGTGTTCATGGTGCCCACCAGATGCAGGTTGGGCGGCAGCTTGATGCGGCGCTGGGCCAGGAAACTCAGATCGCCTTCAAACAATTTGGCCAGCGTCTGGCGTTCGTCCTGGTCCGTTTCATACATGCCGGTGCGCGCGCAGCGGTGCACGCCCATCGCCTGCAGCAAGGCATCATGCTCCATCTCCGACAGGTCGACGTGATAGCTGGACCAGCCATCCGCCTTGCGGTCCAGCAGCTGGAACACCGTGCCGAAAATGGCGGCGCTGTTGCCGCGGTTGATTTCATCGATGACCAGCACGACCGGCTGGGCGGCGTCCGGCGACTCGGCTTGCGCCGCCTGGTGATAGCAGCTCAAGGCCTGCGCCAGCGCCTGCATGAAGTGGCCGGCATAGTAGCGATAGCTGACGCGTCCGTCCGGCTGGGTCAGCGGCATCAGCCGTCCCATGAAATCGCCATACGTGTATTCGGGATGAAAAATCGTCTTGACCGTGTGCGGCGCCGGCTCGATCGCGTCGGTCATCTGGTCGACTTTATGGCTTTTGCCGGTTCCCGGCGATCCGAACAGGATCAATTGATGCGGCAGCGTGCTGGCAGAATCCGAGACTGTTGCTTCCATTTAAATAGTTTCCACATGGTAATTATTGTACTCGATTGTACATCGTGGATTTTAGTAATTCAAGCAAGATTTCTTGCCATGTAACATGTATTCGCCCCGTATAATGCCCAGCCATCACAACAACCCCGGTGGCGTCATGCTCGACCTCCGCACCATCAACTCCATCACCGGCATGATGGCATTGCTTATGGCTTTCGTGCTGCTGGGGATGCGCCATTACTATCCGCGCCGCATCAAGGGGACGCTGTTGTGGGCGCTGTCGCCCATCGTCGGCGGCTGTTCGTCGCTGGCCTACGGCCTGGACGGTTTGCTGCCCGCCGCGCTGGCGGCCATGCTGGGCAATGCGCTGGCCTACGCCAGCGCCGCGATGAACCTGTTCGGCACGGCGGCGTTTTATGAACACCCGCTGAACGGCCGCCGCTGGCTGGCCTTCACGCTGGCCGTGCTGGGCGTCATCGCCTGCTTCATGCTGGTCTGGCCCGACTACCGGATGCGCGTGATGGTGTTTGCGCTGGCGATGACGGTCTACACCGGCATGCACGCGTCGATGCACTGGCGGCATGGCCTGAGCTTTGCCGGCCGCCTGCTGGCGGCGCTGTTGCTGCTGCGCTGCCTGATCCTGCTGCTGCGCGCAGGCAGCGCCCCCTTCATCGATGCCGCCGACGCCACGCGCTACGGCCCGGGTTTGATCCAGATGCTGTATCTGAGCTCGTTCAGCGTGGGCGGCATGCTGACCTGCCTGGGCTTCGTGCTGCTGGCGAGCGAACGCGTGCGCGCGGAATTCGAACGCATGGCCAATGTCGATCCGCTGACGGGCGCGGCGTCGCGGCGCGCCATCATGCAATCGCTCGACGGCGAAGTGCAGCGCTGGCGGCGCACCGGCCGCGTGTTTTCGATACTGCTGCTGGACATCGACCACTTCAAGCGCATCAACGACCGCCACGGCCACGCGGTCGGCGACCAGGTGCTGGCGCGGTTTGCCGACAGCGTCACATCCGCGCTGCGCTCCATCGATACGCTGGGCCGCTATGGCGGCGAGGAATTCGTCGTCCTGTTGCCCGACAATGATTTGCAGAGCGCCGCCGTCGCCGCCGAACGCGTGCGGCAGATCGTGGAGCGGCAGATCGTCGAGGCGGGCTTGCCGGCCTGTACCACCAGCATCGGCTGCGCCTGCATCGATGCCAGCGGACCGACCGTGGAGTCGCTGCTGGCGCATGCCGACGCCGCCCTGTACGCGGCCAAGCACGAGGGCCGCAACGCCGTGCGGCTGGCCCAGCCGCAGGCGGAACAAGCTAGCGCGTCGGCGCGACGGTGATGACGGTGCGGCTCAGGTCTATGCCGCGGATCTGAACCGAGCCGAAGTTGGCGCTGTCGCTGGCGCCGGTGCGGATATTCTGCAGATCGAGTTCGCCTATCGACGCCGGCAGCGCCAGGTTGATCGAGCCGTCCGCGTTCATGCGCGGCGCGCTGCCGTTCGGCCCGTACACCACGTCGCGCGCCGTCACATCGGCGTTCAACACGCCCAGCAGCGGAAACAGCGCCGTGCCCATCTCGGCGAATTTGGCGTCGGCGCCGCCCGGGCCGCCGAACAGGCCGTGCAAGGGGAACAGGCCGCGATGCAGCGAGCGCGGCGGCAGGCGCGCTACCGGCGCCGGGATCGGCGTCGATACGCCGCGCAGCTCGGTGTCGTTCAGCGCGCGCAGCCGGCTTGCCGCGTCATCCGCCTGCGCGGAGGCGGCGGCCAGCAGCAGGACCGCGCTGGTACAGATACGGACGATGTTCATGGCAGCACCCTGGCGAGAAAAGATGGTGGAATGATAACACCATCTCACGCGTCCCGATCCAGTCCCAGATAGCCCAGCACCGCCCCTTCGATGCCGGCGGCCAGTTGCGCGGCGGGCATGCTGCCGCGCCGGCCGGCCACATCGGTCAGCGCGCTGACCAGCGCCATCACGTCGGAGGCGGCCGCGCCCGCCGCTGCGCCACCCTGCCCCATCCAGCCGCCCAGGAAGGCCGCCAGCGCGGCGTGCATGGCGGCCGCGCTGCCCGAGCGCGGCAACAGCTGCGACAGCCTGTCCTGCTCGACATCGAGCAGCCGCGCCAGCTTGGGCCGGCGCAGCTGATAGCGCACCGCGATCTCGATCAGCCGGCGCAGCGCCTGGCGGCGGTCGCCGTCCTGCAGCGCCAGCCCGGCCTCGTCCACCAGCCCAGCCGACTCGCGCTCGATCAGGGCGGCGGTGATGGCGTCCTTGGTGGGGAAATACTGGTACAGCGAGCCGATGCTCACACCCGCCCGCGCGGCGATGGCGTTGGTGGTGTAACCCTCCAGGCCTTGCTGTTCGAGAATGTGAGCAGCGCCCTCCAATATCGTCTCCACCGTCTGCGCGGAACGGGGCTGGGATGGCGTCTTTCTTGGGGTCAGGCGGCGCGCGGCGGCCTTGCCGGATTGCGAGTTGTTCATATGAGCATATGCTCATATTATTTCCTCACCGCGTCAAGCGCTTAATTTCAGAGGAATCCACCATGCAATCATCCCATCACGACGCCGCGCTGCTGGCGCGCATCGTCACCGCAGTCCAGGCCGCTGGCCAGGCCATCCAGGCCCGCTACACCGCCACCGCGCGTCCCGCCGGCCGGCAAGACATCGTCGACATGATCGCCGCCAACGACGCCGTCTCCCTGCGCATCCTGCGCGAGCAGCTGACGGCGGCGCATCCGACCGCGCAGTGGGACGACGACGAGAGCGGCGCCGGCGCGCTGCCCGACGGCGACTGGTGGGTGGTCGATCCGGTCGAGGGCGCGATCAACCAGGTCCACGGCTTGCCGGACTGGGGCGTCACCGCCACCCTGGTGCGCGACAACCAGCCGCTGCTGACCGCCGTGCACCTGCCGCTGAGCGGCGACACCTACACCGCGCAGGCCGGCGCCGGCGCCTGGCTCAACGGCGCGCGCCTGCAAGCCTCGGCCAAGACCGAACTGGACGCGGCGATGGTCGGCACCGGCCAGGCCACGCCGGGCGAAGACGGCGCCGTCCTGCGCCGCATCGGCCGCTCGGTCGGCGCGATGCTGGCGGCGGCGCTGGTGGTGCGGGTGTCGGTGCCGGCGACGCTGCAGCTGATCCAGGTCGCGGCCGGCCGCCAGGACTTGTTCTGGCAGTACAGCGCGGTCCGCTCGGGCCTGGTGGCCGGCGCGCTGCTGGTGGCTGAAGCGGGCGGCAAGGTGACCGATCTCGACGGCACGCCGTGGAGCTTGCGCAGCGCCGGCTTGCTGGCAGGCGGCCCTGCGCTGGCCACGGCCGCGCTCGCGGTGCTGGCCGGCGTGGAGGGCGAAGCATGAAACTGGCAATCTTCGGCGCCACCGGCGCCACCGGCCGTCATCTGGTCGAACTAGCCTTGCAGGCGGGTCACGACGTCCGTGCACTAACACGGTCGCCGCAGGCGCTGCCGCTGCGCGATCCGCGCCTGCATGTCATCGCCGGCAGCCTGGACGACGAGGCGGCGCTGCACTCGGCGCTCAGCGGAGCGGACGCGGTCATCAGCGTGCTGGGCACGCGGCGGGGCGACGCCTCGCCGGTCTGCACCGACGGCATGCGCAGCATCCTGCCGGCCATGCAGGCGGCCGGCGTGCGGCGCCTGGTCGCGCTGAGCGCCTACGGCGCCTCGGAGACGCACGACGCTACGCTGTTCATCCGCTTCGTGCGCAAGGTGATCGCCGCCAAGATGCGCGACAAGGACGGCATGGAGGCGCTGGTGCGCGCCAGCGGCACCGACTGGACGCTGGTGCGTCCGCCGGCGCTCACCAACGGCAAGCCAGGCGGCGCCTGGCGCACCGGCGCCGCGCTGCGGCCGGGATGGAGCGCACGTCTGGCGCGCGCCGACCTGGCCGCCTTCATGCTGCGGGAGGCGGAGCGCGGCGACTACGTCGGCGCGGCGCCGGTGGTATCCATCTGACGACAGGCGATCGCGCTCAACCCTGCGGCACGCCGGAATCGGCGCTGTCGCTGACCACGACCAGCACTTGCGCCTCGGCGCCGTCCAGGCTGCGGATGCGGTGCGGGATGACGGCGTTGAAGTAGACCGAATCGCCGGCCTCCAGCTGCACCAGCTGGTCGGGGAATTCGATTTCAATCCGGCCCTGATGGACGAACAGCAGTTCCTCCCCTTCGTGCTCCTTGAACGCCGACGCCACGAAATCGCCCGGCGGCCGCAGCATGAAGGGCAGCATCTGTTTCGGCGCCAGACTGGCGGCGATGCTCTCCACCGCCCGCCCGCCGTCATCCATCGACGCCCGTTCGGCGGCGCGCGTGATGCTGACCAATTCCTGGTTGCGGCGGTCGGACACCAGTTCCTCCACGCTCACCTGCAAGGCCTTGGCCAGCTTCAAGGCCACCGCGATCGACGGCACGCTGATGCCGCGCTCTATCTTCGACAGAT
This sequence comes from Rugamonas aquatica, assembly GCF_009380215.1. GTDB lineage: Bacteria > Pseudomonadota > Gammaproteobacteria > Burkholderiales > Burkholderiaceae_D > Rugamonas > Rugamonas aquatica_B. Next base: position 251,698 of record NZ_WHUG01000006.1, on the reverse strand, counting down.
AACTCTTGGTCAGCCCGGTCTGCTCCGCCAGGAACTCCAGCGTCCATCCTTTTTGTTTTCTCAGTAGTTTCAGGCGAATAGTCATAGGCGCTCGGTTGGTGGATAAAAATAATTGTATCGCATGACACTTTGTGTCCTATAATTTACTTCGTGTCATTCACTCACCCAAGGAGGCCACACGATGAACACACTGGACATGTCCAAGGCGGATTTGATTACGCTGGCGCAGCAGCGGCTGGAGCGCGAGGTGCGGCCCGGCGAATGGAGCGAACGCCAGAAACTGGCGCTGACCTGCCGCATCCTGTACGACGGCGGCCACGATTCCGGCCTGGCCGGGCAGATCACCTGCCGCACCGGCGAGCCGGGCCGCTTCTACACCCAGCAGCTGGGCTACGGCTTCGACGAGATCAGCGCCGCCAGCCTGATCGAAGTCGACCAGGACTTGCAGGTGGTAAGCGGCCAGGGCATCCCCAATCCGGCCAACCGCTTCCACACCTGGATCTACCGCCAGCGGCCGGACGTCAACTGCATCATCCACACCCACCCGCTGCACGTGGCCGCGCTGTCGATGCTGGAAACGCCGCTGCAAATCTCGCACATGGACACCTGCCCGCTGTTCGACGACTGCGCCTTCCTGGCGCAGTGGCCGGGCGTCCCGGTCGGTAACGAGGAAGGCGAGATCATCGCCGGCGCGCTGGGCGCCAAGCGCGCCATCCTGCTGGCCCACCACGGCCAGCTGGTGGTCGGCGCGACCATCGAGGAAGCCTGCATGCTGGCCATCCTGATCGAGCGCGCCGCCCGGCTGCAATTGCTGGCCATGGCCGCCGGCGCCATCCAGCCGCTGCCGCCCCGGCTGGCGGCCGAGGCGCACGACTGGATTTCCACCGCCAGGCGCGACCAGGTGACGTTCGCCTACTACGCCCGCCGCGCGCTGCGCAGCCATCAAGACTGTCTGAACTAACCCTTACAGGAGCTCTCCATGACCACTGCATTCAAAGGCATCATCGCGTATCCCGTCACCCCGTTCACCCAGGACGACCGCGTCGACCTGCCCACGCTGACGCGCCTGATCGACGACCTGGTCGGGCAAGGCGTGCACGGCATCGCGCCGCTGGGCAGCACCGGCGAAAGCGCCTACCTCGACGACAAGGAATGGGACGCGGTGGCGCACGCCTCGCTGCAGGCGGTGAACCGGCGCCTGCCCACCGTGGTCGGCATTTCCGACCTGACCACGCGCGGCGCGGTGCGGCGCGCACGCTACGCCCGGCAGGCCGGCGCCGACGCGCTGATGGTGCTGCCGGTGTCGTACTGGAAGCTGACGCCAGACGAAATCGTCAGGCACTACGCCACCATCGGCGACGCGGTCGACATCCCCATCATGTTGTACAACAATCCCGCCACCAGCGGCATCGACCTGGCGCCGGAACTGATCGCCCGCATATGCCGCGAAGTGCCGGCCGTGACGATGGTCAAGGAAAGCACCGGCGACATCCAGCGTATGCACCGCCTGGTGCAATTGACCGAGGGCCGCGTGCCCTTCTTCAACGGCAGCAATCCGCTGGCGCTGGCGGCGCTGGCGGCCGGCGCCAGCGGCTGGTGCACCGCCGCGCCCAACCTGCAGGCGCAGCTGCCGCTGGCGCTGTACGAGGCGGTGGCGGCCGGCGACCTGGCGACGGCGCGCGCGCTGTTCTACCGCCAGCTGCCGCTGCTGCAGTTCATCGTCAAGGGCGGCTTGCCGACCACCATCAAGGCCGGCCTGCGCCTGCGCGGCTTCGACGCCGGCGTGCCGCGCGCACCGCTGCAGCCGTTGACGGCGGCCGACACCGATGTCCTGGCCGGCATCCTGGCCAAGCTGGACGCCGGTATGCGCTGAGCGCCCGCCGCTGTCTTGCCAGCGCTGTCTTGCCGCCGCCACAGGGCGGCGGATTCCGCTGGCGCGCTGCCGCAGTGTGATAGCATAATTACAATATTCATCACCTATGGAGGCGGCATGACTACTCGGAATTACCTGGCGATACTCGGTCTGATATTGGCGGCGCCGTGCGCGCTGGCCGACGATCACGCACCGGCGGCGGCGCCCGCGCCGGCCGTCGGCGACTCGTGGACCTATCAATACACCGATGTGTGGAAAGGCGCCAAGGGCAACCTCAACCGTATGGAAGTGACCGGCGTCGACGCCGCCGGCGTGCATGTCGACATCAAGCGCGCGGCCAGCGGCGCATTGCTGACCAAGCAGCTGTTCAGCGCCGAGATGAATCCCATCGACCGCGGCGCCATGCACTTCGCGCCATCGTTCGCGCGCTACGCCTTCCCGCTGGAGCCCGGCAAGGAATGGACCACCGACGCCACCGGCGACAATCCCAAGTCCGGCAAGCACTGGCGCTACCGCATCAAGGGCAAGGTGCTGAACTGGGAAAAGATCACCGTGGCGGCCGGCGAGTTCGATGCGCTGAAGGTCGAGGTGCAGGCGCTGTACCACGGCGAGGAACCCAACAGCCCCGGCGGCAGCGGCCAGTTGACCGAGACGCTGTGGTTCGCGCCGGCCGTCAACAACTTCGTCAAGCTCGACTATCGCGACACCGACTGGAACGGCCGCATCTTCAACCGCGACAGCTGGGAGTTGACCGCCTTCGTGCGTAAATAAAGCGCCGGCCGCTGCGCGGCCGCCTCCCGAAAAGTGCTAGAGTATTTGACTGCCGGTCCCTGGTCACGTCCTTTCACCATGCAATTCGGGAGGGTTACAACATGCGATTTTCAGACTTCGGCATCAGCCGCAAACTGTATCTGGGATTCGGCGCGGTCGTGCTGATCCTGGCCGTGCTGCTGGGCGCGGCCTACACCAACTTCTCGCGCCTGGCCCAGGCCAACGGCTGGAACAACCACACCCACGCCGTGATGGCGGAAGCCCAGAACATCCTGGAAAGCCTGCTCAATATGGAGACCGGCGAGCGCGGCTTCGCGCTGACCGGCGACGACGCGTCGCTGGCGCCGCTCAAGGCCGGCCAGGAAGCGTTCCGCGCCCACGTCGACAAGGCGCGCCAGCTGACCGCCGACAATCCCGCCCAGCAGGAACGGCTGCAAAAACTCGCGCAAGCCCAGCAGGCCTGGTTTGCCCAGGCGGTGCAGCCGGTGCTGGACCTGCGGCGCAAGGCCAACGACGGCGCCAGCATCGACCCGGTGCTGGCGATGGAGCGCGAGGGCCGCGGCCGCCAGGGCATGGATGCGATGCGCGCGCTGCTCAAGCAAATCAGCGACACCGAAGAAGTGCTGCTGGTGCAGCGCGCCGCCGACGCCGACTCGCTGCAGGCGCTGACCGCCAACACGCTGGTGTTCGGCGGCCTGCTGACGATCGCGCTGGCCGCGACGCTGGCGTGGGTGCTCAGCCGCAGCATCGTGCGGCCGCTGGCGCGCGCGGTGCGCATCGCCCGCACCGTCGCCGCCGGCGACCTCAGCACGCGCTTCGAGGCCAACTCGCGCGATGAAACCGGCCAGATGCTGCAGGCGCTGGGCGACATGAACCAGAGCCTGGTCAACATCGTCGGCGAAGTGCGGCGCGGCACCGACACCATCGCCAACGCCAGCACCGAGATCGCGCGCGGCAACCAGGACCTGTCGTCGCGCACCGAGCAGCAGGCCAGCTCGCTGGAGGAAACCGCGTCGTCGATGGAGGAACTGACCGGCACCGTCAAGCAGAACGCCGACAGCGCGCGCCACGCCAACGAGCTGGCCGCCTCCGCGTCCGCGGTGGCGACCAAGGGCGGCGCCGTGGTGGCGCAGGTGGTCGACACCATGAACGCGATCAGCGCGGCGTCGAAGAATATCGCCGACATCATCGGCGTCATCGATGGCATCGCGTTCCAGACCAACATCCTGGCGCTGAACGCGGCGGTGGAAGCGGCGCGCGCCGGCGAACAGGGGCGCGGCTTCGCGGTGGTGGCCACCGAGGTGCGCAACCTGGCGCAGCGCTCGGCGGCGGCGGCCAGGGAAATCAAGGAATTGATCGGCGACTCGGTCGACAAGGTGGACACCGGCAGCCGGCTGGTGGCGCAGGCCGGCAGCACCATGAACGAGATCGTCGACAGCGTGCGGCGCGTGACCGACATCATGCAGCAGATCGCCTCGGCCAGCGAACAGCAGATCGCCGGCATCGAGCAGATCAACCATGCGATCAGCCAGATGGACACCGTCACCCAGCAGAACGCCGCGCTGGTCGAGCAGGCGGCGGCCGCCGCCGAAGCGCTGCAGGATCAGGCGGCCAGCCAGGCGCAGGTGGTCAGCGTGTTCAAGCTCGGCGCGGCGCAGGGCGCGCTGCCGGGCGCGCTGCCGCCGGCGGCGGCGCCCCGGCTGCCGGCGCCGCACTGAGGCGTTTGCAGTCGCGCCGGCTTGACGGTAACATGGGGCACTCCCTTCCCGTCCACGGCCGCACGATGCCCGCTTCCACGCCGCCCCACCTCCGCCCCGACCACAAGGGCAGCATCATGCTGGCGGAAGCGTCGCTGTTCTATCTGGCGCTGCTGCTGGCGTGGGGCTGGTCGGAACATTGGTCTGTGGCCAACGGCAAGATGGCGCTGCAGCAAGGCGTGCTGACGCTGTCGCTGCTGGCGCCGCTGGCGCTGCGCCGCTACCGCAGCGATCCCTTCATCGTCACCGTGCTCGGCACCACCGCCGGCCTGATCGTCTTCTCGCAGCTGGCGGCCGCCTTCAGCTACATGATTACCAGCACCAACGCGCCGCTGTTCGACGCCACGCTGGCGCGCTGGGACCACAACCTGGGCTTCGACTGGGTCGACTTCAGCAACTGGAGCGCGCGCTATCCGCTGCTCGACCTGTCGCTGCAGGCGGCCTACGACAGCCTGCTGCCGCAGATGGTGCTGCTGGTGCTGTTCCTGGCCTGGACCGGCCGCTTCCGCCTGCTGTCGGACTTCTGCGGCACGCTGGTGGTGTGCAAGATGATGGCCGACCTGGTGTCCGGCTTCTACCCGGCCATGGGCGCCTCCAAATACTACGCCCAGCTGCTGCGCACCGACGTCTCCATGCTGTCGGACTTCGAGCCGCTGCGTTCGGGCGCGCTGCGCTCGATCGACCTGGTGGCGCTGCAGGGCCTGATCGTGGCGCCGTCCTTCCACGCCATCCTGGCGCTGCTGCTGATCGTCGCCACGCGCGGCACCAAACTGGCCTGGCCCTACCTGCTGCTGAACCTGTGGATGCTGCTGGCCACGCCCAAGTTCGGCGGCCACTACCTGGTCGACCTGCTGGCCGGCGCGCTGACGGTGCTGCTGGCCTCGCTGCTGTGGCAGCGCCACATCACTTCGAAATACGCATGATGGCCGAGGCCAGCTTGGAGAAGCACGGCGTCAGGTCGCTGGTGGTGGCGGCGTAGCAGTACAGCCCCACCGGCTTGGCGGCGTTGAAGCAGCGGGCCGGCGCATCGGTCGAGTTGGCCATGCACTTGAGCACGTCCTCGCCCTTCTCGTTGTCGTAGCCGGTGCCGGCCTTGAGCGAAGCGCCCAGCCCCAGCGTGAACACATAGATGCCCTCGTCCTGCGACTTGCGCGCCATCGCCTCGACCAGGTTGCGCGAGGCGCGGTTGACGTTGGCGTAGGTGATGGTGTTGGTGACGACCCGCGGCGAACTGGTCACCACCGCATATTCGCGCAGCGTCGGGTCGTTCGGATTGGTGCTCGGATTGTGGGCGTTGTACCAGTCCGGCAGCGAGCTCACCTTGTCGGGCAGCGTCTGGTAGCGGCCCAGCGCATAGTCGTAGGTTTCCGACGGCGTGCACTTGCCGCCGAGGGTGTCGCTGACCCGGTCCAGGTAGTACAGCCCGGCCGGCGTGCCGGAGCCGTCGTCGTCGGTGGCGATGGTGCCGGCGGTCTTGCAGTCGCTGGCGGTCTTCCAGTTCAGGTAGGCGCCGAAGGAGTTCGGCGCGCCGTCCGAGAAGAAGATAATCACGCGCAGGTTGGAGCGGTTCAGGTTGGCGGTGGGCACGCTGTTGAGCTGCTGGCGCGCCCAGTACAAGCCTTCCGGCGAGGCCGTCGAACCGCTGAAGCTGTAGTTCTTGATGTGGTTGATCATGCTGTCGCGGTCGAAGCCGCGCGCGGTGGGGCGGATCGGATCGTCGATCACGGCGCCGTAGGAAAAGTGCAGCAAGCCCACGCGGTCCTGGTCGGCGTTGAACTGCTTGAGGAAGGTGGTGGCCGAGGTGATGACGTTGGCGCCGGAACCGGACAGCGAGCCGGAGGTGTCGAGCACCACCACCATGTCCAGGTCCTTGCGCACCGTCTGCGACACCACGCCCGGCTTGAGCGGCGACACGCCCAGCAGCTTGAGGAAGGAGACCGGCATCGACGCCTGCGCGGTGACGGTGATGGTCACCTTGCCGCTGTTGAACACCACGCTGGGGTCGTCCATCTTGCCGGTCGAGCCCATGTAGTTGGGCGGGAAGTTGGCGGCGAAGAAGCGGCCGGCGGCGGCCTTGGCGTTGGCGGTCTGCGTGGCCTGGTCGGCGCCCTGCGAGACGGCGCGCGCGGCGGCCAGGCTGGCGGCGTCGGTGGCCGCGTTGAGCTTGTCCTTGACCATGTAGGTGACGCCGGTGTCGATCGCCAGCCCGACCACGCCGATCAATACCGCCATCGACAGCGCCACCATGATGATGACATTGCCCTGTTGCCTGGATCGTTGCATCACCATGTCAGAACACCGTCATCGAATACAGGTTGGTGCCGAAGTTAGGCACGGTCAGGCTGCCCAGCTTTTTGTCGCCGAACAGCAGGTTGAATTTGTAAAAGCTCTCGACCACGAAAATGATTTCGCCGTCGAACAGGCTGCCGCTCATCAGCGCCACCTTGGGCGCGCTGGCGCCGGTGGCGATGTTGCTGCAGGCGCCGGTGCTGGTGTTCCAGCTGGGGCAGCTCCACAGCTTGCTGACCGGCGCATAGCCGCTGACGCGGAAGCCGGTGTTGTTCTTGCTGTCGTCCCAGCGGTACTGCTCCAGCACCACGGTGGTCATGGTGCCCGAGCTATCCTTGTAGCCCATCAGCTTGGTGATGTAGAGCATGCCCTTGTTCTTCATGTCGAGCGGCGGCGCCGAGGCCGCCACGGCGCCGATGATGGCCTGGCTGTTGTCGGTCAGCTGCAGCTTGCTGCGCGAGGCCAGGTTGGCGGCCTCGCGGCTCAGGTTGATGAGCACCATATTGGCTTGCAAGCCGCGCGCAAAATCCGACACCGCCATCACCAGGAACACCAGCAGCGGCAGCAGCAGCGCGAACTCGATGGCGGCGATGCCGGATTCGGCCTGCACAGGGCGGTGGACGGTCCGCATCAGTTGCTCCCGTAGTTTTCGTTGAGCATGGTGGTGGCCACGACGAAATGGTATTTGCCGTCGGTGAAGAAGGGCTTGAGCAGCGGCGTCGCCAGCGGCCAGTAGCAGTCGATCTGGATCACCAGGATGTCGCCGGCCGCGCCGAACATGGCGGCGTTGTACGAGCTGCTGTCGGTGTAGGTGACGTTGTTGGTGGTGATCACCGGGCTGACCTTGGCGTACATGCCGGTCGAGCTGTCCTTGATCTTCTGGATGATGGCCTGGTAGCGCTGCTGGTTGCTGGCGTTGGGGTCGGCGTCGGCCAGGCCGGTGATGGCGTAGCGCGAACCCTCGCGCACCGCGTACTGCATGGTGAGGTTGGAAAAATACATCATCGCGAGTTCGATCACGCCTATCATCACCAGCAGGAACACCGGCATGACCAGCGCCATCTCCACCACGGTCGCGCCCCGTTGCCGCCTGGCCGCGGTCGCGCGCTTACGGGAATTCCAGCGGTGAGCTATCATCTGTTTCATTCATGGCGTGGGTGGCGCGCTGCGAGGGCCGGAGAGGCGGCAGTACGACCAGGGACGGCGCTTGCGGGAGGCTGCCTGGGACTTGCCGGCACGCGTTCAGGGTGGACGGCAGTGTCCATTGTAGCCCGGCTAAAAAATCATGCACACAGTTATTTTCAGTGCGCATAGACAGCGAGCCAGTATCTGCGTAGACTGATTTACTTGCTGCGGAAGCAACGACTATAGTCACGATAGGAGATGCGGTGGCGGAATACAAGCCCGAAGACACCCTACCCACGCGCGCGGCCGGCGACGCCGCCGGCGCGACGATGGTGTTTGAAATGCGCCTGCTGCTGTCGATTTCCGCCGTCCTCACGCTGTTCATCTCACCCGCCGACCTCGGCCCCGTCAGCCTGCTGGGCACGCTGGTCTTCCTGGCCTACGCGCTGCACAGCGGCGCGCTGTACGTGGCGGCGCGGCGCCGCCGCAATCCCTTCTGGCATGGCAAGGTGGTCTATTGGATCGACCTCGGCTGGTACGCGCTGATGGTGTACTTCAGCGGCGGCAACAACAGCTTCTTCGTGCCCTTCTTCTTTTTCGTCATCCTGACCGCGTCCTTCCAGTGGGGCTTCGACGAGGGCGCGCGCATCACGCTGGCCTCGGCGCTGCTGGTGGCGGCCAGCGCGCTGGCGGTCAACCTGCACGCCGACCTGGCCCACCTGCTGCTGCGCATCACCTTCGTGCTGGGGCTGGGCTATATGATCGCCTACTGGGGCGGCCTGGGCGTGGCCCAGCGCCGGCGGCTGGCCTTGCTGCGCGATGTCAGCCGGCTGTCCAATCCGCGCTTCGGCGTCGACCAGACGCTGGCCTCGCTGCTGGCGCAGATCCGCCACTTCTATCGCGCCAGCAACTGCATCCTGCTCATCAACGATGCCGACAGCGAGCAGTGGCTGCTGCGCTCGTCCACCGAACAGAACAGCGGCCAGCCGGCCAGCGTGGCGCGCATGGGCGCCGGCTCGGCCGCGCCGCTGCTGGCCTTTCCGGCCCAGCACACGGTGTTGTACGCGGCGCCGCTGCACCCGCGCCTGCCGTGGAGCGGCGAGGCGCGCGCGCTGGCGGCCGGCCAGCGCCGCTGGGAGCCGCTGGACCCGGCGCCGTGCGCCCAGCTGGCCGATCTGTTCGACGGCCGCGCCTTCATCAGCACGCCGCTGCCGCTGCGCAAGGGGCGCGGCCGCCTGTATGTGGTGTCGGCCGGCCCGCGCTTCACGCGCAGCGACGCCACCTTCCTGCTGCACGTGGCGGCCCAGGCCTTCCCGGTGATCGAGAACATCGAACTGCTCGACCGCATGGCGTCCGACGCCGCCTTCCGCGAGCGGCAGAAGATTGCCCGCGACTTGCACGACAGCACCATCCAGCCCTATATCGGCCTGCGCCACGCGCTGACCGCCATGCGCCAGCAGGCCGCCGCCGACAATCCGCTGACGGACGACCTGGAAAAGCTGATCGTCATGAGCACCGAGGTGATCGCCAACATGCGCAGCTTCGCCCGCAATGTGCGCAAAGACAACGGCAAGGGCGAACCGGAACTGATGGTGGCGCTGCGCCGCCAGGCCGCGCAGGTATTGGCCTTCTACAGCCTGGACGTGACGCTGCAGGCGGCCGACGACTTGCAGATCAGCGACCGGCTGGCGGCCGAAGTGTTTCAGATGGTGAACGAAGGCATGAGTAATATCCGCAAACACACCCATGCGCGCGCCGGCAGGATTACACTCTCGAATATCGGCGCGCATTTGCAGATCGATATAGAAAACGACAATCCGGAACGCCTCCCGGCCGACTTCCTGCCCGGCTCGCTGGCCGAGCGCGCCGCCGCGCTGGGCGGCGGCCTGACGGTCGCAGTCTGCGAGCCCGGCGTGACGCGCATCCGGGTCACGATACCGATGTAGCTGGTCATCAAGAGAAAGGCAGCCCTATGGCGACAGCAAGCACACCACCGATCCGCGTGATGCTGGTGGACGACCACGCGACCCTGTTGTGGGGTTTGCAAAAACTGATCGAGGGCGCGGCGCCGGAAATGCAGGTGGTCGCCACCGCCGCCGATCCCGAGCAGGCGGTGGCCGAAGCGTTGCGCACCAGGCCAGACATCGTGCTGCTGGACCTGGACCTGGAAGGCCGCAGCTCGCTGGAAGTGATCCCTGAGCTGGTGCTGAGCGAAGCGCGCATCATCATCCTCAGCGGCAACCGCGACGAAGTGCTGCTGGGCCAGGCCATGCGGCTGGGCGCGCGCGGCGTGGTCGGCAAGGATGCCGAGGCCGACGTGGTGCTGGCGGCGGTGCGCAAGGTGCATGGCGGCCAGATGTGGCTGTCGCCGACGATGATGACGGCGATGCTGGCCTCGCTGATCAACCCGGTGGCCAGCGCGGCCAAGGATGCCGAGGCAGACAAGATTGCCAGTCTCACCACCAAGGAGCTGAAGATCGTCAGCGCCGTGGTGCACAGCAACGGCGCCGCCAACAAGGAACTGGCCCAGCAACTGTTCGTGGCCGAGCCGACGCTGCGCAACTACCTGACCTCGATCTACCAGAAGCTCGGCGTGGCCAACCGCCTGGAGCTGTACGTGTACGCCAGCAAGCATAAACTCGGCTGAACACAGCGCCCGCAGCCCCGCCCCCGCTGCATTTCCGCCACACCTGCCCCGCCTTGCCTCCCGTCTGCGCCATACCGTCCGTCATAGGGGAGCGCCCTGTTTTCCGTGACAAATGTCACGGATTATCACGCAAAAATCCACCGTTTTGTCATGGTCATTTCAGGAGTTTTGTCCGATGTGGCGGCGGCCTCACATCCCTATACTTCATTCATCAGCTCTGGTTTTGAAACGGCTGAAACCAAACACCCACTGACCTAAAGGACTGACATCATGAACTCGATCAAAAACTTCATCAACGACGAATCCGGCGTGACCGCCATCGAATACGCCATGATCGCCGCGCTGGTGGCCGTGGTCGGCCTGACCGCCGTGAAAACCCTGGGCACCCAGATCCAGGCCCTGTTCGCCAAAGTCGTCACCGCCACCGCTTAATACCAGACCGCGCCGGCTAAAGCCGGAAACAGCAAGCCAGAGAACCCAAGGGAGAAACCGATGTACCGACCACGCCAGACACCAGCCAGCTTCAGTCATTTCCTGGCCGACGCGAGCGGTGCCACGCTGCTGGAATACGCCCTGCTCGGTTCGCTTGCTTCTGTTGTATGCATCATCGCTCTGCTGGCTTTTTTTAAGAGCTGAGGCTGCTTCCGCGTTTAGCTGGAATTGACACCATCCATTGACACCATCTTCACTTTTAAATTTTAAGGAACTCATCATGAACTCGATCAAAAACTTCATCAACGACGAATCCGGCGTGACCGCCATCGAATACGCCATGATCGCCGCGCTGGTGGCCGTGGTCGGCCTGACCGCCGTCAAAACCCTGGGCACCCAGATCCAGGCGTTGTTCGCCAAGGTCGTCACCGCCACCGCCTGATTGAAAAAGCTGGCCTTGCGGCGGGTTTTTGCGGCATAGTAAAGCTGTCCGGTTCGGCAATGCCGGGCCGGGCGGCTTACTATGCCGCACGCGCGCTGGCCCGCCTCCCTGCTAGGACTGCCGATGACCTGGTTGCCGCTGATACTGCTGACGCTGTTGCTGACGCTGGCCGTCTGGCAGGACGTGCGCGCGCGCCGCATCCCCAACCTGCTGATCCTGGCGGGCCTGCTGAGCGCCTTCGCCTTGCAACTGCTGCTGCCCGCCGGCAGCGGCCTGTTCACGCAACCGTTCGGCGCCATCGGCCTGCTGTGGTCGCTGGCCGGCTTCGCGCTCGGCCTGGCGCTGCTGCTGCCGATGTATGCGCTGCGCACGCTGGGCGCCGGCGACGTCAAGCTGCTGGCCATGATAGGCGCCTTCACCGGCCCGCGCGCCGTGTTCGGCATCGCGCTGTGCACGCTGCTGGCCGGCGGCGTACTGGCCCTGCTGGTGTCGCTGTACCACCGCAAGGCCGGGGCCATGCTCAACAACTCGCTGCAGCTGGTGCTCAGCAGCGTGCTGGGCGCCATCGCCGGCCAGTCCGCCGCGATCGCCGAACCGGCCGCCGCCAGCGGCAAGCTGCCGTACGCCATCGCCATCGCGGCCGGCGCCGCGCCCTATCTGATCTATGCCGCCGTCACCGGCGCCAGCCTGTTCGAGTGAGCACCCAGCCCGCAGCCGCTCCGGCCTACGCCCGCGCTCCCCGCAGCATCGAGGAGACCGGCCTGCCCTTTTTATTCCTGGTCGAACTGCTGACCAAAGTGCTGTTCCAGCGCGGCCAGCTCAAGCTGCCCGAGCTGGCGTCGCACCTGAAGCTGGCGGTCAGCGTCATCGATCCGCTGATCGCCTTCATGCGCACCGAAAAGCTGTGCGAAGTCACGCGGCGCGGCGGCAGCGGCACCGACGCCGACCTGGCCTACCACTTGACCGAACTGGGCCGTGAACGCGCGCAAGCCTGCATGCTGCGCAACGCCTACGCCGGCCCGGCGCCGGTGACGCTGGCCGACTACTGCAGCCAGGTCGCCACCCAGAGCGTGGCCGACCTGCACGTGACGCGCGCCGCCGTCACCGCCAACTTCAGCGACATCGTGGTCAACCAGCTGGTGCTGGACCAGCTGGGCGCGGCGATGAATTCGGGCCGCGCCATCTTCATCTACGGCCTGGCCGGCAGCGGCAAGACTTACCTGGCCGAACGCCTGCGCGGCCTGCTGCGCGACGACATCGCCATTCCCTACGCCATCATGATCGACGGCGAGGTGGTGCCGTTCCACGACCCGGTGCAGCACCGCCCGTCCGGCGCGCCGCCCGACCCGGCCGAGCCGGCCGACGCCTTCGACAAGCTGCGCACCATCGATGCGCGCTGGGTGCGCGGCGTGCAGCGTCCGGCCACGCTGACCGGCGGCGAGCTGACGCTGGACATGCTGGACTTGCGCTTCGACGCCAACACCCGGCTGTACCAGGCGCCTCCTCATTTGAAAGCCAACAACGGCATCTTCATCATCGACGACCTCGGCCGCCAGCGCTGCTCGCCGCTGGAACTGATGAACCGCTGGATCGTGCCGATGGATCGTGGCATCGATTATCTGTCGTTGCACACTGGTCACGTTTTCCAGGTGCCTTTCGATGTGGTCGTGGTATTCTCGTCCAACTTTCTCCCCGAACGCCTGTCCGATGGCGCCTTTGTCCGCCGGCTCGGCTACAAGATCGAAGTGCCGCCGCAAAGCGAGGCCGAATATGAGCGCATTTTCCGTCAAGCCTGCCACCACGCCGACATCGCGTTCGATCCCGACACCTATCACTACCTGCTGCACGAAAAGCACTACCGCGAAGAAGTGCCGCTGTTGGCCTGCTATCCGCGCGACCTGATCCGTCAGGTGCTGGACCTGGCGCGCTACGAATCGGCGGCGCCGGCGCTGACCCGCGCCGCGGTCGACTGGGCCTGGACCAATTACTTCGCCGGCGCCGCCGTGCGCCGCCAGGCGGCCGAGCAGCAGAAGAAGGACAAAGAGCGGCGTGAAAACGCCACACCGGTTTAATGAGCGTAAGACATCAGCGAAAGACGACACATGAGAAATACGCGTGCGCTGGCAATGATAGGGGTGGCGCTGGTGATGGCGCTGGCGGCGGTGGTGCTGGCCGCGCACTGGCTCAACGACCAGGGCGCCGGCACCAGCAAGAAGGTGGCGGTGGCGCTGGTGGAAATTCCGCTGGGCGCGCGCGTCACGCCGGAGCTCATCAACATGGTCGAGTGGCCCAGCAACGCGCTGCCGCCGGGCGCCATCGTCGAAGCCAGGCAGCTGGAGAACCGCGTCACGCGCAGCGCCATCGAGCGCGGCGAGCCGCTGATGGAAAGCAAGCTGGCGCCGGCCGGCACCACCGGCGGCCTGTCGGCCGTGGTGGCGCAGGGCAAGCGGGCGATGACGGTGCGCGTCAACGACGTGGTCGGCGTGGCCGGCTTCGCGCTGCCGGGCAACTTCGTCGACATCCTGGTCAACACGCAGGAGGAAGCGCGCGGCGACAGCGGCCAGAACGTCAACCGCGAACAGGCGATCTCGAAGATCGTGCTGGAGCGCATCCTGGTGCTGGCGGTGGCGCAGGAATCTAACCGCGACGACACCAAGCCCAAGGTGGTCAACGCGGTGACGCTGGAGCTGACGCCCGAGCAGGTGGAAAAGCTGGACCTGGCGCGCAGTGTCGGCACGCTGTCGCTGGTGCTGCGCAACCAGATCGATCCGAAATCGGCCAACACCGAGGGCGCCACCAAGAGCAGCCTGCTCGACGGCGGCAAGCCGCGCATGGCCGCCGCCGTGCCGGCGCCGGTGCGCGAGCAGCCGGCGGCCGCGCCGGTGCGCGCTGCGCCGCCGCCGAAGCCGCCGAAACCGGCGGGCGACAAAGTGGAAATGATCAAGGGCCTGGAGCGCAGCACCCAACAATTTTAAAGGATGGCATTGATGACCGGACTACGCAAAGCGACCGCCCCCGCAAGCTGTGCAACCCTGGCGCTGCTGGCCACGCTGGCCGCCCCGGCCTGGGCCCAGGCGCCAGCCCAGGCCCAGGCCAGGAGCAAGCTGCCCGGCACGCCGGCCGGCAACGCCAGCAGCGTGGAACTGGCCGCGCAGATCGAGCTGGCCGAAGGCAAGTCGACGCTGATGCATCTGCCCTATCCTGCCGCCCGCATCGCCGTCGGCGACGCCCGCGTGGCCGACGTCATCCTGATCAATCCGAGCGAAGTCTACATGCTGGGCAAGTCGACCGGCTCGACCAACCTGATCCTGTGGAACAAGGCCAACCAGGCCACCATCATCGACATCAGCGTCGGCATCGACGCCGGCCCGCTGCGCCAGCAGTTCGATGCGCTGTTCCCGAATGAGAAAGAAATACGCATCACCGTCTCCGGCAACTCGCTGATCCTGTCCGGCACGGTGGCCGACACGGTGCGCGCCTCGCAGGTGGTGGCGGTGGCCGGCGCCTACCTGCAGCGCGGCGCGCGCGGCGGCCAGGGCGGCGGCGCGCCGGCGGCCGGGGGCGCCAACGGCGCGAATGGCGGCAATAACGGCGCCATCGCCGGCAGCGCCAGCGCGGCCTTCGCCGCCGGCATGGCCGATCCGGCGCTGTCCGGCGGCGCCGCAGGTGGTGGCAATGGCGCCAGCCGCGTGGTCAACATGCTGGCGATCGCCGCGCCGCAGCAGGTGATGCTGGAAGTGAAGATCGCGGAAATTTCCAAGAGCCTGGTCGACCAGCTCGGCGCCAGCGTCGGCGTGGCCGGCGTGCGCGGCAGCTGGACCTACACCATGCTGTCCAACCTGTTGAGCGGCAACCCCAGCAAGCTCGACGCCTTCAACGGCAAGAACGGCAACTTCGCCACGCTGGACGCGCAAAAGCGCGACGGCCTGGTCAAGGTGCTGGCCGAGCCGACCGTGATGGCCATCAGCGGCCAGGAGGCCAGCTTCCTGGCCGGCGGCAAGATCTACATCCCGGTGTCGCAGGACAGCACCAGCGGCGTGCCGCGCGTGACGCTGGAGGAAAAGGAATTCGGCATCGCCGTCAAGTTCACGCCGACCGTGCTCGAAGGCGGCCGCATCAACCTGCGGGTGGCGCCGGAAGTGTCGGACCTGAACCGCGAAGGCATCGGCATCACCGCCAGCGGCACCACCGCGACCGCCATCCTGCCGTCGTTCACCACGCGCCGCGCCAGCACCACGGTGCAGCTGTACGACGGCCAGAGCTTCGCCATTGGCGGCCTCATCAAGAACAACGTGACCACCAACATCAAGGCCTTCCCCGGCCTCGGCGAAATCCCCATCCTCGGCGCGCTGTTCCGCAGCAGCGACTTCCAGAGCGACCGCACCGAGCTGGTGTTCATCGTCACGCCGCACCTGGCGCGGCCGCTGGCGCCGGACCACAAGCTGCCGACCGACGACTACGCCGAACCGAACCGCTTCGACTTCTTCTTGCGCGGCAAGATGGAAGGCAGCGCGCCGCCGCCCGCGTCCGCCCCCGCCAACTCCGCCGCGCCCACCGCCGGCTTCGACGTCAAATAGGAGCGCGCATGGTCCGCATCCCACTTTACCTGCTTGCCGCGCTGATCCTGGGCGGCTGCGCGCTGACGCCGCGCGTCGACCGCCATTTCGGCGAGAGCGTGCGCCTGGCCGCAGCCCAGCAGACGCTCAATCCTCAAGCCTGGCGCAACACCGCGCCGGTGGCCGGCATGGATGGCCGCAGCGCCGAAGCCGTCTATGAACAGTATCAAAAGTCCTACAGCGCGCCGCAGCCGCACGGCAGCGCGCTGACGACCGGCACGCGCTGAGTCCACGACCAAGGAAGCCAATTGAAAATCGCCGTCATTTCATCCGATGAACGCCACCTGCTGGATCTGGGCCGCCTGATCCGCGCGCGCGAAGCCAGCGACGAGGTCGACCTGATGTCCGGCGGCCTGGTGCGCCTGGCCAGCATGGCCGAAGAGCAGCTGCCCGAAGTGCTGATCGTCGACCAGCCGTCCGCCGCCGACGGCGACCTGGAACAGATCGAACGCCTCAGCGGCCTGCATCCGCGCATCGCCTTCGTGCTGCTGAGCAGCGAGACCTCGCCCGAGTTCCTGCTGCAAGCCATGCGCGCCGGCGTGCGCGAGGTGCTGCCGGCACCGGTGACGGCGGCCGCGCTGAACCCGGCGCTGGAGCGCATCGCCGAAAAGATCGGCCGCCGCACCCAGGCCAGCGGCAAGGTGCTGGCCTTCATCTCGTGCAAGGGCGGCAGCGGCGCCACCTTCCTGGCCACCAACCTCGGCTACGCGCTGGCCGAAAGCGGCGCCAAGCGCGTGGCGCTGATCGACATGAACCTGCAGTTCGGCGACGCCTCGCTGTTCGTCTCCGACCACAAGCCGCTGGCC
Organism: Rugamonas aquatica; assembly: GCF_009380215.1. Lineage (GTDB taxonomy): Bacteria > Pseudomonadota > Gammaproteobacteria > Burkholderiales > Burkholderiaceae_D > Rugamonas > Rugamonas aquatica_B. Next base: position 234,940 of record NZ_WHUG01000006.1, on the reverse strand, counting down.
ACGCTGTCGGACGTGGCGCAGCAGATCCACCGGCTCGATCCCTCGTTCCTGGCGTCGAGCATGCTGAGCATCCGCCCCAACTACGGCGTGCTGGCGGCGCCGTCCGATCCGGCCCACGCCAACGACGTCAAGCCCGACCACATCGACGCCATCCTCAAGCTGGCGCGCCAGCAGTACGACTTCGTGCTGCTCGACGTCGGCCGCAGCCTGGACGCGGTCAGCATCCGCGCGCTCGACCACGCCGACCTGATCTTCCCCATCCTGCAGACCACGCTGCCGTATATCCGCGACAGCAAGCGGCTGCTGACGGTGTTCCGTTCGCTCGAATATCCGAAGGAGAAAATCCACCTGATCGTCAACCGCCACGACAAGGGCGGCGAGATCCGCCTGAAGGATCTGGAGTCGGCCTTCGACACCGACCTGATGCAAACCATCCCCAACCACTACGACGCGGCGGCGGCCTCGGTCAACCAGGGCGTGCCGGTGATGCAGCTGGCGCCGACCAGCCAGCTGAGCCTGGCGCTGGGCGCGTTCGCGCGCAGCCTCAGCGGCGAAGCGGCGCAGGTCAAGCCGCTCAGCTGGCTCGATAAACTGCGCGCCCGCAAGGATGCCCCATGAATACGCCGATCTCCCTGCGCGAACGGCTGGAAACCGGCCAGGCCCGCGGCGCCGGCACCCGCGCCACCGGCATCGACAACCGCGCCTACCAGGAGCTCAAGCACCGGCTGCACCAGACGCTGCTCGACCGGGTCGACCTGGAAAGCATCCAGCGCCTGTCGCAGGACCAGATCCGCATCGAGCTGCGCTCGCTGGTCGAGCGCCTGCTGGAGGAAGAGGCGGTGGTCATCAACGACGCCGAGCGCAAGAACCTGACGCGCGACATCCAGAACGAGATGCTGGGCTTCGGCCCGCTGGAAACGCTGCTCGAAGACCCGACCGTGTCGGACATCCTGGTCAACACCCACAAGCAGGTGTACGTCGAGCGGCGCGGCAAGCTGGAGCTGACCGACGTCACCTTCAGCGACGACGCCCACCTGATGAAGATCATCGACAAGATCGTCTCGCGCGTGGGCCGCCGCATCGACGAGTCGAGCCCGATGGTCGACGCCCGCCTGCCGGACGGCTCGCGCGTCAACGCCATCATTCCGCCGCTGGCGATCGACGGCCCGATCGTGTCGATCCGGCGCTTCTCGGCCGACCCGCTGCGGCTGGCCGACCTGGTGGCCTATGGCAGCATGACGGCCGACATGGCCGAGATCCTGCAGGGGCTGGGACGGGCCAAGGTCAACATCCTGATTTCCGGCGGCACCGGCTCGGGCAAGACCACCATGCTCAACGTGATCTCCGGCTTCATCGGCGCCACCGAGCGCATCGTCACGGTCGAGGACGCGGCCGAGCTGCAGCTGCAGCAACCGCACGTGGTGCGGCTGGAAACGCGTCCGCCCAACATCGAGGGCAAGGGCGAGGTCACGCAGCGCGCGCTGGTGCGCAACGCGTTGCGGATGCGGCCGGACCGCATCATCCTCGGCGAGGTGCGCGGCGCCGAAGCGCTCGACATGCTGGGCGCGATGAACACCGGCCACGAGGGCTCGATGGCGACGATCCACGCCAACACCCCGCGCGACGCGCTGACGCGGCTGGAAAACATGATCAGCATGGCGGCCGCCAACCTGCCGACCAAGGCCATGCGCCAGCAGATCAGCTCGGCCGTGGGGGTGGTGGTGCAAGTGTCGCGCCTGCCGGACGGCAAGCGCAAGGTGATGTCGATCCAGGAAGTGACGGGCATGGAGGGCGAAATGATCACGATGCAGGAAATCTTCAGCTACAAGCAGACCGGCCTGGGCGAGGACGGCACGGTGCAGGGCCACCACACGTCGAGCGGCATCCGGCCGCGCTTCATCGAACGGCTGCGCAATTTCGGCGTGACCGTCTCCAACACCGTGTTCGATCCGACCTAGGCGCGCCATGGACTACCGTTTCATCCTGTTCGGTGTGCTGGTGTTCTGCGCCGTGCTGCTGCTGGTGTTCGGCATCTACGGCAGCATCCACAACGTCAAGGGCCAGCAGGCCCAGCGCGTGGCGCGGCGGCTGCGCAACGCCATCGGCGACAACGGCAGCGAGCTGGCGGTGTCGATCACCAAGGAGCGCCTGCTGAGCACCGATCCCGGCCTGCAGCGCCTGCTGCAGCGCATCCCCGGCGTGGCCGCGCTGGACCGGCTGCTGCTGCAGTCGGGCCGCAGCTGGTCGGCGGCGCGGCTGGTGGCGGTGATGCTGGCGGCGGCGGCCGGCGGCGCGGTGCTGGCCATGATGCTGGGCCTGCCGTCCAGCGGCTGGCTGGTGGGCGCGCTGGTGGGCGGGGCGCTGCCGTGGTGGGAGCTCAACCGCGCCAAGCTCAAGCGCATCGCCCGCATCGAAATGCTGCTGCCCGAGGCGCTCGACCTGATGAGCCGGGCGATGAAGGCCGGCCACGCCTTCCCCACCGCGCTGAAGATGGTCGGCGACGAGATGCCGATGCCACTGGCGGCCGAGTTCCGCGCCGTGTTCGACGAGGTCAACTTCGGCATCAGCATGCCGGACGCGCTGATGGGCATGGCGCAGCGCGTGCCCAGCGCCGACCTGCGCTACTTCGTGGTGGCCGTGCTGATCCAGCGCGAGACCGGCGGCAACCTGACCGAGCTGCTGGCGTCGATCAGCGCCATCATCCGCGACCGCCTGCGCCTGCTGGCCCAGGTGCGCGTGATGTCGGCCGAGGGCAAGATGTCGGCGTGGGTGCTGGGCATGCTGCCGTTCGGCGTGGGCGGCATCATGTTCGCCCTCAACCGCGAGTTCCTCAACATCCTGTTCATCGATCCCAGCGGCCGCAAGATGCTGGGCGGCGCCGCGCTGATGATGGCGGTCGGCTTTTTGGTGATCCGCAAGATCACGCAGATACGGGTGTGAGCATGCATCTGATCCAGTTCATCTTCCTCGGCGTGTTGTTTGTCGGCGTGTTCGGCGGCGTGCTGGTGGCGGCCCGGCTGTTCACCAACACGGCCGTGCGCGACCGCCTCGACGCCCTGTCCGAACAGCCGGACTCCAAGCTGGACAAGGGCCGCTTCCTGCAGCAGATCGTCAACCTGGCGTCGCCGCTGGCGCGGCTGTCGGTGCCGGCCGACGGCTGGGAGACTTCGGCCGTGCGGCGCCGCTTCATCAACGCCGGCTGGCGCACGCCGGCCGCGCCGGGCCTGTTCTACGCGGCCAAGACCGGGCTGGCGCTGTTGCTGCCGCTGCTGGTGCTGCTGTACCTGAGCAGCCGCAGCGGCGACAGCGACGACTTGACCAAGCTGAGCTGGCTGCTCAGTTCGGCGGCGCTGGGCTACTACCTGCCGGGGCTGGCGCTGAACCATGTGGTCAAGCGCCGCCAGCGCGATATCTTCGAAAGCTTCCCCGATGCGCTGGACCTGATGACGGTGTGCGTGGAGGCCGGCCTGGCGATGGATGCGGCGCTGGCGCGGGTGGCGCAGGAGATCGGCTTGAAGAGTCTGGTGCTGGCCGAGGAGTTGCAGCTGGTGACGCTGGAGCTGCGCGCCGGCAGCGCCAAGGAAAAGGCGCTGCGCAATCTGTCGCTGCGCACCGGGGTCGAGGATGTCGATGCGCTGGTGACGATGCTGATCCAGGCCGACCGCTTCGGCACCAGCATCGCCGATTCGCTGCGCGTGCAATCGGAACTGCTGCGCACCAAGCGCCGCCAGCGCGCCGAGGAGCAGGCCGCCAAGATCGCGTTGAAGTTGTTGTTCCCGTTGATCTTCTTTATTTTCCCCAGCCTGCTGGTGGTGCTGCTGGGACCGGCCCTGCTGCAGCTGTACCAGGGCCTGGGCACGGCGGCGCTGCCATGATGAGGACGACCATGCCAGGCAGGGCGGCGGCCATGCTGCTGGCCGCGTGCCTGCTGCAAGCCTGCGGCGGCGTGCCGGTGCGTCCGCTGGCGGTGCAGCCGCTGCTGCGGCTGGAGGACGGCGACGGCGGCAATCCGGATTATGCCTACCAGCTGGGCCGCCACTACGAGCGTCAGGGCGACCTTCGCCAGGCCGGCGCCGCCTACGCCCGTTCGATCGCGCTGGCGCCGCAGCAGCTGGATGGGCGCAATGCGCAGGCGGTGCTGCTGGCGCGCCAGGGCGAGCTGGCCGCCGCCGCCGCGCTGCTGCGGCAACTGGTGGCGGACTTCCCGGGTCTGGCGCAGCCGCGCAGCAACCTGGGCTACGTCTACCTTCTGCAAGGCGATCGCGACGCCGCCAAGGCTGCGCTGCAACAGGCGCTGGCGCTCGATCCCGGCCACGCGCAGGCGCGCGCCAACCTGGCGCTGCTTGATGCCGACAACGCGTCGGTGGCGGCGGCGGCAAGTGCCGCGGCACCGTATCCCTCCGCCACGCCCGCCGCCATGCCCGCTGCACGCATGGAGCTGGTCCAGCTGGCGCCAAACGAATTCCGCTTGCAAGCCAGGACCACAACGACGCCGACAGCACCCATCGCACACCAGGCTGACAGCGGCGCAATCCAGATCGTCAACGGCAACGGCGTGGCCGGCATGGGCGAGCGCGTGCGCCGGATGCTGGCCGGGCATGGCATCGTCAACGCCAGCGTGGTCAACCAGCGCGGCCACTACCAGCGCACCACCATCATCGAATACCTGCCCGCCCAGCAGCAGCGCGCCCGCGTCATGCTGGCCGCGCTGCAAGGCCGCGCCAGGCTGCTGCCGGCCCGCGCCCTGCCCGGCCGGCTGACGCTCAGGCTGGTGCTGGGCCACGACCACGCACGCGACCTCGCCGCACTCGTCCAGATCGCTGACACCGCCGACACCGCCGCCACCATCGCGGACACCGACACCGCCATGCTGCTTGCCCTGCACAGCACGCCCGCAACGCCTACCAACCAGGAGTAGCCCAATATGCGCAGAAACCGCCAGCCTCACTCATGGGTCAAGTATCTCGCCCACCTCACGCTGGCCGGCCTGTGCGCCGCGCTGATGAGCGCCTGCGGCGGCGGTGGCGGCGGCAGCACCGCCACCGGCGGCTGCACCGTCATCGACCCCAACCGCGATCCCAGCCTGCCCTCCTGCCCGGGCACCACGCCGGTCGTCACCAAGCCCTCGCTGGCGCTGACGCTGACCGACACCGCCAGCGGCGCCGCCGCCACCAGCATCGCCCCCGACCGCAGCGGCACGCTGTCGGCCGTGGTCAAAGACGCCGCCGGCCTGGCCGTCGCCAACGCGCTGGTCGCCTTCACCACCAGCGACAAGAGCGGCACGCTGGCGCCCGCCACCGGCAGCGCCGTCACCGACGCCGCCGGCAAGGCCAGCGTGACCTTGAACGCCGGCACCGTCTCCGGCGGTTTCACGGCCAGCGCCAGCGCCACCGTGGCCGGCGCCACCGTCGCCGGCAACGTCAACTACACCGTCGTGGTGCCGCAGTTGAGCCTGACCGCACCGGCCATCGCGCCCGCCACGCTGGCGGCCGGCGGCACGGCCAGCCTGTCGGCCACCGTGATGAACGGCAGCTCGGCCTACGCGCCGGCCCAGGTGGTGAGCTTCAGTTCGCCGTGCGTGAGCAGCGGCAAGGCGCGCATCAGCTCGCCGGTGACGACGGTCAGCGGCGTCGCCGCCACCTCGTACACCGACCTCGGCTGCGGCGGCGTCGACACCATCACCGCCAGCATCGTCTACAACGGCAACACCATCAGCAGCAGCGCCAACCTGACGGTGCTGTCGGCCACGGCCGGCCAGCTGACGTTCGTCTCGGCGCTGCCGCAGAACATCGCGCTCAAGGGCACCGGCGGCGCCGGCCGCCAGGAAAGCGCCACCGTCACCTTCAAGGTGCTCGACCGCAACGGCAACCCGATCTCCGGCCAGGCCGTCAACTTCGCGCTCAACACCGCCGCCGGCGGCCTGTCGCTCAATCCGGCCAGCGCCACCACCGGCGCCAACGGCCTGGTCACCACCACCGTGGCCTCCGGCACCGTCAACACGCCGGTGCGCGTGACCGCGACCTTGCCGGGCACCAGCCTGAGCACGCTGTCCGACCAGCTGGTGGTGTCGACCGGCGTGCCGGAGCAGAACAGCTTCTCGCTCAGCGCCGCCATCCGCAACGTCGAGGGCGGCCAGTTCAACGGCTGTCCGACGCCGACCGGCACCGTCATCACCGCGCGCCTGGCCGACCACTTCCACAACCCGGCGCCGGACGGCACCGCCGTCAGCTTCACGGCCGAAGGCGGCTCGGTCGACGCCTCCTGCCTGACCGGCCTGACCAGCACCACGCTGACCGACGGCACCGTCATCACGCAAAAAGGCACGCCGGGCGAATGCACGGTGCGCTACTGCGCCGGCAATCCGCGCCCGGCCGACGGCCGCGTGACGGTGCTGGCCTACGCGCTGGGCGAGGAAAGCTTTGTCGACGCCAACGGCAACAACAAATACGACATCGGCGAGGCTTACACCGACCTGGGCGATCCGTTCCGCAACGACCGCGCCGTCAGCGACGCCAACGCCAACGGCATCGACGACGCCTTCAAGAGCGGCAACGCGGTGCGCGTCAGCGGCGAGCAGTACATCGACTCCAACGGCGACGGCAGCTGGAACGCCAGCGGCAACGGCGTGTATGACGGCGTGCTGCAAACCGTGCCAAGCAGCAGCACCGTGCACGTGCGCCAGGCGCTGGTGATGGTGTTGTCCAACAGCGCGGCGGCGATCTCGCTGCTGGAGCAGTCGCCGGTGACGGGGCTGGCGCTGTCGCACTGCACCAGCGGCACCCTGTTCGTCAACGACACCCGCACTTACCACTTCGCCATCCGCGACAACAACCCGACCGTGTTCGCCACCAACGCCAGGGCGCTGCACGCCGGCGATCCGCTGTGGCTGTTCGACCGTCCCGGCAATCCGCTGCCGGCCGGCACGCAGATCTCGCTGAGCGCGTCCAACGGCCGGGTGCTGAGTGCGACCGTGCTGACCGTGCCCAACACCAACGACGCCGATTCCGCCGCCTGGACCTACGCGGTGCAGATCGCCAGCGACGCGACCCAGGACACGGGCCTCAACTGCAGCAATCCGATCAGCAGCGGCGCGCTGACCATCACGGTGCAGACGCCGAACGGCGTCATCACCAACGCCAGCTTCCCGGTCAGCGACTAGGGCGCGGCCGGTGTCGAGGTGAGGCCAGCATGTCGATTACCGCCGCGCCGCAGCCCTACAGCGACGGCCGCCTGCACGCTCATCCAGTGCGGCTGCGTCCGGGGTTAGCGGCCACGCTGCCGCTGCCGCCCGGCCTGCACAAGCTGGCCTTTCCCGGCGGCCGCCATGCGCGGCTGCTGGTGCCGGCGCAGGCGTTGCACCACACGGCGCTGCCCTTGCTGGTGGTGCTGCACGGCGCCGGCGGCCAGCACGGCGGCGGCGACGCCATCGCGCTGGCGCACGCCACCCGCCACGGCACGCTGCTGTTGCTGCCGGATGCGCAATCGACCAGCTGGGATGTGCTGCGCGGTGGCTACGGCGCCGACCTGGCCTTCATCGACCGCCTGCTGGTGTGGACCATGCAGCGCTACGAGATCGACGCCGATGCCGTCACCATCGGCGGCTTTTCCGATGGCGCCTCGTACGCGCTGTCGGTGGGCTTGATGAACGGCGAGCTGTTCGGCGACATCCTGGCGTTCTCGCCAGGCTTCATGGCGCCGCTGCGGCGCAGCGGCATGCCGCGCGTGTTCATCGCGCATGGCACGCAGGACCCGGTGTTGTCGGTGGAAAGGGGCAAGGCCATCGCGCTGCGGCTGGCCGGCGAAGGCTACGATGTGCGCTATGCGGAATTCGACGGCGCCCATCTGGTCGAACCGGCCATCGCCCACGCGGCCTTGCGCCAGCTGGCGGCGCGCTAGCGGACTAGACGCCGTCGGCGGCGACCACCTGGTTGCGGCCGCCCGCCTTGGCGGCGTACAGGGCCTTGTCGGCCGCTTCCACCAGCATGCCGGCCACGTGCTCGCCGCGCCGGGGCGCGATGGCCGCCACGCCGGCGCTGATGGTCAGCACGCCGAACGGGCTGCCGCGGTGCGCGGTCTGCAACTGCTCGATCGCCTGGCGGATGCGCTCGGCCACCGCCATCGCGCCCGCCAGCTCGGTGTTCGGCATCAGGATGCCGATCTCCTCGCCGCCGTAGCGCGCCACCACGTCGCCGGCGCGCTTGGGCGTCAGCGCGCGTATCAGCTTGCTGACGGTGCGCAGGCAATCGTCGCCCGCGCCGTGGCCGTACAGGTCGTTGTACTGCTTGAAGTAGTCGACGTCGATCATCACGAAGGACAGCGTGTCGGCGTGGCGCACGGCGCGGCTGAACTCATTGCCCAGCGTGACGTCGAGCTGGCGGCGGTTGGCCAGCCCGGTCAGGCCGTCCTGCATGGCCAGCCGCTCCAGCGTGCGGTTGGCGCCTTCCAGCTGGTCGCGCGCCTGGCGCAGCTCGGCCTCGGTCCGCACCCGCAGATTGATCTGTCCCACCAGCCGCTTGCCGAAAAAGCCCAGCAGCGCGGCCAGCACGATCACGCCGATCGAGCGCGTGAAGCTGTCGCGCCGCCAGTGCTCCAGCATTTCCTCCTGCGACAGCGCGGCCGTCACGAACAGCGGATAGTGCTCCAGCGAGCGGTAGGAATTGAAGCGCAATTCGTCGTCGTAGGGCGAGACGAACATGCCGCTGCCGCTGCCATGCCGCGCGGTGTACGCCTGGAACAGCGGATTGTCGCGCAGGCTGGTGCCGACGCGGTTGTCGTCGAACGGCCGGCGCACCATCAGCACGCCCTGGCTGGAGATCAGCGCCACCGCGCCGCGCGCGCCGATGTCGAAGCTCTGGTAGAAGCGGCTGAAGTAATCGATGTCCAGCGTGGCCAGCACCACGCCGCCGAAGCTGCCGTCGGCCTGGTTCAGGCGGCGCGACACCGGGATGATCCATTTGCCGCTGGTGCGGCTGATGACCGGCTCGCCGACGTGCGGCCCGCGGCCGTCGTGGGTGCGGTGGTAGACGAAGTATTCGCGGTCGGCGTTGTTCAGCGACGGCCCCAGCACCGCGCGCGAGTTGACCAGCCACTTGCCGCCCTCGTCGTACACGAACAGGCCGGCCAGCTGCGGCAGGTTGGCCACCTGGGCCTGCATCTGCCGGTGCACGCGCGCCAAAGCGGGCGCGCCCAGGCCGTCGGTCTCGATGCGCTCGACGATGTCGGCCAGCGAGGTGTCGGCCGCCTTGATGGTGTCGTCGGCGTGCTGCGCCATCGCGCGGGCGACGTTGGAAGTGAGGCGCTGCATTTCCTGCACCTGGGCGTCGCGCGCGATCAGGCTGCGCCAGACGTCGACCGCGATCAGCGACAGGCAGACCACGCCGACGAACAGCGTCGCCCAGAAGGTGATGGTGTAGCGCTTAAACATGGCCCTGAGCATGACCCTGCGCCACGGCCAGCATGGGCTGCAGGCTGTGCCACACCAGCTCCGGCGTCAGCTTGACCATGCAGTCCTGGTGGCCCAGCGGGCACTCGCGCTGCCGGCACGGCGAGCAATCGAGGCGCAGCGAGATCGACGCGGCCAGGTCGGCAAACGGCGGCGCGTGGTCGGGATCGGTGGGGCCGTACAGCGCCACCACCGGCCGGTTCAGCGCCGAGGCGATGTGCAGCAGGCCGGAATCGTTGGCGACCACGGCGGCGCTGGCGGCGATCAGCGCGATGGCGTCGGCCAGGCTGGTGGCGCCGGCCAGGTTGAAGGCGGCCGCGCCCGGCACGCCTTGCGCCACCTCGGCGCAGGCGTCGCGGTCCTTGGGCGAACCGAGCAGCACGATTTGCGTCGCGCCCTCGCGTTCGAGCACGGCGCGCGCCAGGCCGGCGAAATGCGCGGCCGGCCAGCGCTTGGCGCCGCCGAACTCGGCGCCCGGGGCGAAGGCGACGATGGGCCGCGCCGGATCCAGGCCCAGGCGGGCGCAAACGGCGGCGATCTGCGCCACGCCGGCCGCCATGCGCGGACGCGGCAGCGCGGCGCGCTGCGCAGCCTGCTGCGCGGCCTGCGGCGCCGCCGCCAGCGCGGCGTAGAACGCCACCATCGGCCGCGGCGGCGTTTCGTCGTGGTGCATCACGTTGATCAGGCCGTGCCGGCTTTCGCCTTTGTAGCCGACCCGGCGGCGGATGCCGGCCAGCCAGGGGATCAGCGCGTACTTGATGGTATTGGGCAGGACATAGGCTTCGGCATAGCCGCGCTGGCGCAGCAGGCGGGCGTATTTCCAGCGCTCGCGCAGTTGCAGCGCGCCGTGGCGGAACGGGGTTTCCAGCACTTCGTCGACTTCGGCCATCTGCCGCCACACCGGCGACACCGCAGGCGGCGCCAGCACGTCGATCGGCCGTTCGGGATGCGCGGCGCGCAGCAGTTGCAGCAAGGGCTGCGCCATGACGGCGTCGCCGATCCAGTTGGGGGAAATGACCAGGATGCGCGCTGCGGTCCCGGCGGTGACGTTTTTTTGTGGCAACACGGATTCTTTCATCATCGTCAGGCCGGTGGCCCATGCCGGCTCGATTATCGCCCATCGCGGCCCCAGCGACAAGCGCCTGCACAGCGCCGCCACCCTGGCCGCGAGCGCGAAAAACCGCCGAAATAGCGCGGCCTTGGCGCTATGGCGTGCTGCTATAATCGGGGCTTTTGCTCAGCCACCCCGGCCTCCTCTCGCGTGACCATGACTCCAGCCAGCCCCTCGACGCCGCAAATTGAATATGGCGGCCCGCTCTCCTCCACGATGATCTTCCTGCTGCCGGCGCTGGCGATGTCGAGCAAGGTCGGCCTCGGCCTGGTGCAGTTGATGATCTTATTGCTGCTGATACGCCGCCGCCGTCCGCTGCTGGCGCTGTACCGGCGCCACTGGGACGATATCGGTGGCGTGATGCTGGCCTTCGGCAGCTACTTCCTGGTGTCGCTGGTGCGCCTGCTGCTGGACCACCAGCGCCTGAACACCCTGGATGGCCCGTCGCGCCTGCTGTTTGGCCTCAGCTGCATCGGCGTGGTCTACTACCTGCGCCCGCGCGCCCGCCATTTCTGGCTGGGCCTGTCGTTTGCCGCCGTGCTGTCGGCGGTGATGGCGCTCTACCAGGTGACGCTGGGCGGCATGGACCGGGCGCTCGGCTTCACCCACCACGAAATCACCTTCGGCGACCTGGCGCTGGCCTGCGGCCTGCTGTCGCTGTGCGGCCTGGCCGACCTGCGCCATACGCGCATGAGCTGGCTGCCCGGCCTGGGCCTGGTGTGCGGCCTGCTGGCTTCGATGCTGTCGGGCTCGCGCGGCGGCTGGCTGGCGCTGCCGCTGGTGATGATCCCGGTGGCCCGCTTTGGCGTGCAGATCTATGGCCGCCGCCTGCTGACGGTGGGCGCGGTGCTGCTGGCACTGGTGGTGCTGGCCTTGGCCGTGCCGGCTACCGGCGTGGCGCTGCGGATCGAACAGGCGCTGGCGGAAATCCAGCGCTACCTGGCCATCGGCGACGCCACCACCTCGGTCGGCATCCGCCTGGAGCTGTGGAAGGCGTCGCTGATGATGTTCGCCGAACACCCATGGCTGGGCGTGGGCCGCGATCAATTCGACGTCGCGCTGCATGCGCTGGCGGCCCAGGGCCGGCTGCAGCCATCGCCGGCGCTGATCTATAGCAGCAGCCACAACGACATGCTGCACTGCCTGGCCACCGGCGGCCTGCTGGACTTCAGCCTGCTGCTGGCCATGTATATCGCCCCGCTGCGCTTCTTCTGGTCCCAGCTGCACCGTCCGGACCAGGGCCAGCGCGCACTGGCGCTGGCCGGGGTGATCGTGGTGGTGGCCTTCTTTGCCTTCGGCCTGACCGACGTCATGTTCTGGCTGATGATGCCCAAGGTGTTTTACGTGATGATGGTGTGCAGCCTGGTCGGCCTGTGCCTGGCGGCGCAGTATCCGGCGCCTGAGCCGCGCCGCATCCTGATCGCCCGCACCGACAATATCGGCGACGTGGTGCTGACCTTGCCGCTGGCCGGCTACCTGAAGCAGCGCTATCCGCAGGCCGAGGTGGTGTTCCTGTGCCGCCGCTACGCCGCCGCCGTGGTGGCGCAGTGCCGCCATGTGGACCAGGTGCTGACGCTGGAAGAGCTGGGCGACGACTGGGCCGACGGCCTGGCGCGCAGCGGCTGCGACACCATGATCTTCACCTTCCCGATGCGCACGCTGGCGGCGGCCGCGCGCCGCGCCGGCATCAACCGCCGCATCGGCAGCAGCCACCGCATCCACCACTGGTACCACTGCAACCGCCTGGCCACCTTCAGCCGCGCCGATTCGCCGCTGCACGAGGCGCAGCTGAACTTCAAGCTGCTGCTGCCGCTGGGCATAGACCACGTGCCGCCGCTGGAACAGTTGAAGACCATGTACGGCCTGAACACGCCGCGCCATCCGGCCGCCGACGCCGTGCTGGCCAAGCCCGGCTTCAGCGTGATCCTGCATCCCAAGTCCAACGGCAACGGCCGCGAATGGCCGCTGCAACACTACACGGCGCTGGCCGCGCTGCTGGGCAAGGTGGACGGCGTGCGCGTGCTGGTGACGGGCAGCGCCGCCGAGGGCGAGCTGCTGGCGCAACAGGCGCCGGCGCTGCTGGCCTTGCCGAATGTGGAAAACCTGTGCGGCAAGCTGGACCTGGATGGCTTCACCGCGCTGATCGGCGGCTGCGGCGGCCTGATCGCCAGCGGCACCGGGCCGCTGCACCTGGCGTCGGCGCTGGGCCGGCCGTCGGCCGGGCTGTTCCCGCCGCTCAAGCCGATTGATCCGGTGCGCTGGGGCGCGCTGGGTCCGCGCGCGCGCAGCCTGGTGACGTCGCCGGCCTGCGGCCACTGCGCCGATCCGGCGCGCTGCACCTGCATGCTGGCGATCACGCCGGAGCAGGTACTGGTGGTGGTGATGGAATGGCGCGCGGAAGCGCTGGTCGAGGCGACGCCTGCTTGAAACACCGAACAATGGGGGTCAAGTCTGACATTCGGACACGAGCTCTGCCGTAAAGGTCTCTACGGCAGAGCTCGTGTCCGAATGTCAGACTTGACCCCCATTGTTGACCCCCATTGTTTAATCCTGCATCGTAATCCGCACCAGGTCGGCGACGTTGTCGACCCCCAGCTTGGCCATCAGCCGCGCCTTGTGCACTTCCACCGTGCGCACGCTGATGCCCAGCGCCGGCCCGATCTCGCGATTGTGGCGGCCCGTGACCACCAACTCCATCACTTCGCGCTCGCGCGGCGTCAGCTCGCTCAGCAGGCTGACGTTGCGGCTGCGCTTCTGCTGCTCGCTGTGCACGCTGCGGGCGCGCGCCAGCGCCTCGTCGATGGCGCCGATCAGCTTGGCGTCGTCGAAGGGTTTTTCCAGGAAGTCCACCGCGTCGGCCTTGAACGCCGCGCGCGCCATGCTGACGTCGCCGTGGCCGCTCATGATGATGACCGGGATGCGGCAGCCGCGCCGCTGCAGCTCCAGCTGCAGGCTCAGGCCGTCCATGCCGGACATGCGGATGTCGATCAGCATGCAGCCGCTCCAGGCCGGCTGCCACGATTGCAGGAAGGCTTCGCCGCTGGCGAACATGGCGGTGCGGTAGCCGCGCACGCCCAGCAGCAGGCCCAGCGCGTCGCGCACCGAGGGATCGTCGTCGACGATGAATACGGTCAAATCATGCTGCATAGTGCTCTCCATCCTGCTCCAACGGGCGCGCCAAGGGCAGCGCCAACCTGAAAATTCCGTGCTCGCCCACCTCGGCCCACAGCGAACCGCCGTGTGCCTCCATGATGGCGCGGCTCAGCACCAGTCCCAGCCCCAGGCCACTGGCCTTGGACGAGACGAAGGGCTCGAACAAGCGCGCCGCCAGCGCCGCCGACACGCCGTTGCCGCTATCCTCCACCGACAGCTGCAAACAGCCGCCCCGCAGCGGCGCCTGCCCCGGGCGGCGCTTGCCGTCCAGCCGCTGCGCCGACAGCGTGATGCGGCGCGCGCCGGCGGGACGCTCCTGCACCGCCTCCAGCGCGTTGGCCAGCAGATTGCGCAGCACCAGCTCCAGCTGCAGGCGGTCGGCCAGGACGGCCAGCGGCGGGATCTCGCCCACCTTCAGCTCGACGCCGTGCTCGCGCATCTGGCTGAAGAACTGCTGGCTGATGCCCGACACCAGCTGGCCGGCGTCGACCGCCTCCAGCTTCATCGCGCCGGTGCGGAAGAAATCGCGCAGCCGCCGCACCACGTCGGCGGCCCGGCCCGACTCGGCGATCATGCGCTGGATCGCGCCCTTGAGCACGTCGCCGCTCTCGCCCCGCTCCAGCAGGAACTCGCAGGCCTTGCCGTAGGCGCCCAGCGCCGTCAGCGGCTGGTTCAACTCGTGCGCCAGCGCGGCCGCCATCTCGCCGGCCGCCGCCAGCCGCAGCGTCTGTTTCAATTCGCTGGCCACCTTGCGCAACTCGTCGACCGCGATGCCGATCGAAAAGCCCACCAGCGCCAGCACCGCGTCCAGCATCTGCAACTCATGCACGGCGATGTTGACCGCGTGGTTCCACTTGACCAGCGCGCCGATGCCGGCCTGCAGCACAAACACCATCAGCGCCGTCCCGAACAAGCCCTGGCGGAACGCCGCCCAGATCACCGGCAGGAACAGGAAATAAAAATGCTTGAACTCCGACGTGGCGATGGTGCCGAATACCATGTACAGCACGCAGATTGCCAGTGCCAGATAGGCCAGCGTCTCGGCCCGCCACACGGTCGCCTTCAAGCGCTGGCGCCCGCTGGGGCTGGCCAGCATCCAGATCAGCGGCATCGACACCAGCACGCCGACCATGTCGCCGATGCCGAAGCGCAGCACCGCCTCGCCCCACTGCCCGGCCGGAATCAGCCCGGCCGCCGACAGCACAGTGATGTAGCCGACATCGTTGACCAGGGTGCCGACCACCACGATCAACAGCCACTGGAACAGGCGGTCGCGGCTGTCGAACACGCCGCCGTCGCCGAAGCGCCGCCGCAGCGCCGCGCCCAGCAGGCCGTAACCGGCCGCCAGCCACAACGAACTGAGCAGGCTCACCGTCCAGCCGGCCGGCATGCCGCGCACCAGCAGCTCGCCGCCGACCAGGGCCAGCAGCCACGGCAGCGCCGCGCGCCAGCCATGGCGCAGCCAGAACACCAGGCCCAAGGCCGGATCCGGATTCCAGGGCGTGATGTTCAAGCCGTACAGCGGGTCGATATAGGTGGCCCAATCGAACAGCAGGTACAGCGCGATAAACGCTGGGAATTCCAGATAGGACAAACGCGACGGGTTGGGAGTAAGTGGCATGGTGGCTTTGTATCGTTATGTAGCATTATGCATTGCCAAAATTCATCGCGCATTGCTTTTCACTACTACGCGTTCCCCTTATTCCTGCGCTTTCGCCTCTATACAACACTTACTTTTCCGAAGCAGCAATTATTAAGGGAAAACCGTAAGCCTTTACCCCAATTTACAATACGTTACACAGGATTTACGATGCTCACATGTCGTAATGGCACCTACCATTGACGAGAAGACACTAAAGCAAGCGTGCCGCCCCCATCCTCGTCGGCCAGTGATTGATGTCTCCCGTGCAGCTGCCGCCATACCACCCTTTGCAGCCCGTTTTTCCTGAGAGACGATCGATGTCGCAGTTAATCACTATCCGCTCCGGCGCCGCCGATTTCCACGGCCTGAAACAAATGCGCGAGACATTCAAACTGTCGCTGCGCGCCTTCCTGCACCGCCAGGCCACCTATGGCTGGCTGCAACTGCTCAATTCCCATCCGCTGTTCATGGACCTGGTCAAGGCCAAGCCGCGGCTGATCTACAAGATTTACCGCCCTTACCTGAGCAACACCATGGACTGCGCCCAGCGCGTCGAACTGTTGCAGCAGCACTACCGCTTCATCTTCCGCCAGGGCCTGGGGCCGCTGACGGTGCGCGCCGCGCGCGGCGGCGTGGTGCTGGGCAGCGTCGAGGGCAAGTCCGGCGTGCAATACCAGATCGAGCTGCGCGCCATCGAGCCGATGGAACGCGAAGGCGAACTGGTGCTGCAACTGAAGCAGGACGGCGAGCTGATCTACAGCTGCGCATTCAGCTTCCTGCAGGGCGTGCGCGGCATGCAGCTGGGCATAGGCTGCATGCAGGGATCGAAGAGCGAACACGGCCTGCAGGTCATCAAGGACGCCACCCGCGAACTGCACGGCCTGCGGCCGAAGAATTTGATGGTCAAGCTGCTGAGCCAGATCGGCCACGACTACGGCTGCGTCGAACTGCGCCTGGTCAGCAACGCCAACCGCGTGGTCTGCGGCGCCGCCCGCCAGGGCAAGGTGCACGCCGACTACGACACGCTGTGGCAGGAGCTGGACGCCAGCCGCCGCGCCGACGGCGACTGGCGCCTGCCGTGCGAAGCACTGGCCGCGCCCGACCTGGCGGCGATCGCCTCGAAGAAACGCTCGGAAGCACGCAAGCGCCATGAAACGCTGGCGGCCCTGATCGTGGCAGTACGCGCCGGCCTGCACGCGCCGCGCTTCGAAGCGGTACCGACCTCGCTGGGCCAGCACTACGCAACGCTGCCGTTGGACGCACACGACGACGAATACGCGCTGGCCTGAAAAATCCGGTACCATGGCTTTTTCGTCCAAGGAGAAATACCATGCGTGTGGATATTTATTGCCGAGATGAAGCAATGGGCAAGCACAGCTATCTGGCCGTGCCAGAGGGCAAGCCCATCCCTGAAGAAGCCACCAATACCGACTGGCATCCCGAAGCCAGGCAGGTGGAAGTCGACGATGACAGCGACGACCTGCCGCGCTACCACATCGTCCACCCGCTGGAGCAGATAGGCTCCAAGGGTTACGCCATCACCAGCATCAGCGAACAGCTCTGACGTCGTTCCCGCGCAGGCGGGAATCCATGCACTGCATGAATTCCCCCCATAGAACGCTGGCTTGGCATGCGACGCATGGATTCCCGCTTTCGCGGGAATGACATCAGTATTCGATCGCCACGTCCTTGGCGCCCAGCACCTGCTGGAGCGCCAGTTGCAGTTCGTCCGACGGCGCCACGCGCCAGGCTTCGCCCAGCTGCACCACGCAGCCCACGCCCTGCGGCGTGATGCGCGCCGACACCGGCAAGCCGTCCGCGTTGCGATGCGGCGCCAACACCTCCGCCATCTTGCGCACATCCACCGAGGCCGGCAGCGCCATGCCCAGCTGCTTGCCGTAGTTGATGCGCGCCGTGACGATGTCGAACACCTTCTCGGCCGAGATGCGCAACCCGCCGGAGAAACGGTCTTCCGACACCTTGCCGACCACGGCCAGGAACTCGTCATCCTTGAACATGCGCTTGTTCTCTTCGAACACTTCGCTGTAGACCGTCACCTCGACCACCGCCGTCTTGTCGTCCAGCGTGACGATCAGGATCTTGCCCCGCTGCGTCATCTGCGGACGGATGCCGGTAATCACGCCGCACAACATGCGCGGCTCGCGCGACGGCTCCAGCTCGGACAGCTTGGTGCGGGCGAAGCGGCGCGCTTCCGGCGCGAACGAGTCGAACATATGGCCGGACAGGTAGAAGCCCAGCGCTATCTTTTCCTCGGCCAGCTTCTGGCGGTCGGTGAACGGCGCGGCCTTCACGTACTCGGGCGGCGCCACCAGATCGGAATCGTCGCCGCCGAACAGGCTGACCTGGTTGGCCGCCTTGGCTTCCTGGTCGGCGCACTCCATCGCGAAGCTGACCGAGGCCAGCAGGATGGCGCGGTCGATCGCCAGGCAATCGAAGGCGCCGGCACGTATCAGCGATTCGATGGTGCGGCGGTTGATCTGCTTCTTGTCCACGCGCTTGCAGAAATCGAACAGGCTGGTGAACGGGCCGCCGGCGGTGCGCGCGGCGATGATGGCCTCGATCGCATTCTGGCCCGCACCCTTGCAGGCGCCCAGGCCGTAGCGGATCTGCGTGACCTTCTTGCCCGTCACCGAAGGCGGCGGGCCGTCCGGCATGAAGCGGAAGTCGGATTTGTTGATGTCCGGCGGCAGGATGGTCAGGCCGCAGATGTCGATCGAATCCTCGACCAGGATCTTGACCTTCTCGGTATCCTCCATCGCCAGCGACATATTGGCTGCCATGAACGCGGCCGGATGGTGGGCCTTCAGGTAGGCCGTGTGATACGACAGCAGCGCGTACGCGGCGGCGTGCGACTTGTTGAAGCCGTAGCCCGCGAACTTTTCCATCAAGTCGAAAATCTCGTCGGCCTTCTGCGCGGTCAGGCCATCCTTGGCGGCGCCGGCGCGGAAGATTTCGCGGTGCTCGGCCATCTCCTCGGCCTTCTTCTTACCCATCGCGCGACGCAACATGTCGGCGCCGCCCAGCGAGTAGCCGCCGACGATCTGCGCCATCTGCATCACCTGCTCCTGATACACCATGATGCCGTAGGTTTCGGACAGAATCGATTCGGTGCGCGGATCGGGATAGTCGAATTTTTCGCCGTGCTTGCGTTTGCAGAAGTCCGGGATCAGGTCCATCGGGCCCGGACGGTACAGCGCCACCAGCGCGATAATGTCTTCGAAGCGGTCGGGACGGGCGTCTTTCAACATGCCCTGCATGCCGCGCGACTCCAGCTGGAACACGGCCACGGTCTTGGCCTTGGTCAGCAGCTCGTAGGACGGGCGGTCGTTCAGCGGCAGGCGCGCCAGGTCGAACCCGGACTGCTCGGGATCGAGCATCTTGATGTAGCGGACCGCGCGGTCCAGGATGGTCAGCGTGGTCAGGCCCAAGAAGTCGAACTTCACCAGGCCGACGGCCTCGACGTCGTCCTTGTCGTACTGCGACACCACGCCGCCATCGCCGCCCTGCGTGTACAGCGGGCAGAAGTCGGTCAGCTTGCCCGGTGCGATCAGCACGCCACCGGCGTGCATGCCGATGTTGCGGGTGATGCCCTCGACCTGTTGCGCCAGGTCCAGCAGCTGCGCCACTTCTTCCTCGTTCTGCTGGCGCTCCTTGAGCATCGGTTCTTCCTCGATCGCCTCGGCGATCGACACCGGCTTGCCAGGCTTGAACGGAATCAGCTTGGAGACGCCGTCGCAGAAGTTGTAGCCGAAGTCCATCACGCGGCCGACGTCGCGGATCGCGCCCTTGGCCGCCATGGTACCGAAGGTGGCGATCTGCGACACCGCGTCGCGGCCGTACAGATCCTTGACGTGCTGGATCACCAGGTCGCGTTTTTCCTGACAGAAGTCGATGTCGAAGTCGGGCATCGAAACCCGTTCAGGATTGAGGAAACGTTCGAACAGCAGGTTGTATTTCAGCGGATCCAGATCGGTGATCTTCAGCGCGTAAGCCACCAGCGAACCCGCGCCCGAACCCCGGCCCGGGCCGATCGGCACGTCGTTGTTCTTGCCCCACTGGATAAACTCCGCCACGATCAGGAAGTAACCCGGGAACTTCATGTTGATGATGGTGTTGTTCTCGAACTCCAGCCGCTCCTCGTAGCGCGGCCGTTGCTGCTCGCGCTTGACCGGGTCCGGATACAGCTGCTCCAGACGCTCCTCCAGGCCCTTTCTGGTTTCCGCGCGCAGGAATTCGTCAATGGTCATGCCCGGCGTCGGGAAGTTCGGCAGCTGCGGCTTGCCCAGCGTCAGCGTCAGATTGCAGCGCTTGGCGATCTCCACCGAGTTTTGCAGCGCGGCCGGCAAGTCGTGGAACAGCTCGCGCATCTCGGCCTGCGACAGGAAGCGCATCTGCTCGTTGAACTTGCGCACGCGCTTGTTATTGGCCAGCATCTCTCCTTCGGCGATACAGGTGCGCGCCTCGTGGGCGATGAACTCGTCCTTGTTGATGAACTGCACCGGATGCGTGGCCACCACCGGCAGGCCCAGCTTGGCGGCCAAGGCCACCGCGTGGCGCACCTGGGCTTCCTGGTTCGCCTGGCCGGCGCGCTGGATCTCGATGTAGAAATGGCCGGGGAAAATCTGCGCCCACTTCTCGGCGTTCTTTTCGGCCAGCGCCGGGTTGCCGTTTTCAATCGCCATGCCGACATCGCCGAAGTGCGCGCCGGACAGCACGATCAGGCCGTTGGCCGGATTGACGTCGGGCAGCAGCGGATAGGTCTTGGCGGTCAGCTCGGCCAGCCACTCGGTGCGGATCTCGGCGCGGCCCTTGTACTGGTTGGTCAGCCAGGCTTGCGACAGCAGTTCGCACAGCTGCAGATAGCCCATGTGGTTCTTGGCGAACAGCATCAGGCGATGCGGCTTGTCGCGGTTGTCGTCGTTGGTGATCCAGACATCGACGCCGACCACGGGCTTGATGCCCTTGCCGCGCGCGGCCTTGTAGAACTTGACCATGCCGAACATATTGGACAGATCGGTGACGGCCAGCGCCGCCTGCTTGTCCTTGGCGGCGGTGCCGACCAGGTCGTCGATGCGGACCAGGCCGTCGACGATGGAGTATTCCGAGTGCACCCGCAGATGGACGAAATCCGGTCCGGTAGGAATAACCGCTGCCGGTGCCGCCACTTCTTGTTCGTTTGCTACCATGTTCATACGCCGCTCAATGCTGGTTCAATAACCAGCTATTTTACCGTGCGGCGGCCGGGTGCGATAATCCTTTCACTGCCTGTTTTTTGGGCAGAAAAAGCGCGTATAATGTCGGCTCTTCACATTTTTTGCTCTTATCCACCATGCACGCTAATACTGCTTTACAAGCTGAAGCGCATGCCGCCGCCATCGCTGCCGCTGCCGCTCACGTCAACATCGCCGCCTACAAATTCGTCACCTTCGACGACACCGAGGCGATGCGCCCGCTGTACCAGGACATTTGCCAGCGGCTGGGCCTGAAGGGCACCATCCTGCTGACGCCGGAAGGCATCAATATGTTCCTGTCCGGCCCGCGCTCGCACATCGACGAGTTCCTGGCCTGGGTCCGCAGCGACGCCCGCTTCGCCGACCTGGAAGTGAAGGAAAGCTATTCGGCCGAACAGTCCCACAAGCGCATGCTGGTCAAGATCAAAAAAGAAATCATCACCATGCGCATGCCGCTGATTAAGCCGGAAGAAGGCCGCGCGCCCTTCGTCGAAGCGCACACGCTCAAGCGCTGGCTCGACAGCGGCGTCGACGACAACGGCCGCCCGGTGGTGATGGTCGATACCCGCAATGATTTCGAAGTCGATGTCGGCACCTTCGACCACACGGTCGACTACCGCATCAAGAAATTCACCGAGTTCCCGGAAGTGATCGCCGCCCACAAAGACGACTTCGCCGGCAAGACCGTGGTGACGTTCTGCACCGGCGGCATCCGCTGCGAAAAAGCCGCGATCCACATGCAGAACATCGGCTACGACAACGTCTACCAGCTCGAAGGCGGCATCCTCAAGTATTTCGAGGAAGTCGGCGGCGCCCACTACACCGGCGACTGCTTCGTGTTCGACTACCGCACCGCGCTCAATCCGAAGCTGGAACCGACCGAGACCGTGCAATGCTTCGTCTGCCGCTCGGTGGTGACGCCGCGCCAGCAACTGGCGCCGGAATACGTGTACGAGAAATCGTGCCCGCATTGCTACGGCAAGCACCAGGCGGCGTAAGCATCGCCCAAGAAAAAAAGCCGCGCATCCTACGATGCGCGGCTTTTTTTATTTCATTTGCTGGATTACTGCTTGGTGACTGGCAGCAGCAACTGCAACGCCGACTGATAGGCATTCCGCGCAGTCTGGTAGACCGCCAGCTTGGCGGTCAGGTCAGCGATCTGCGCATCGACAAATTGCAGGTTGGTCACCTGCTCCTGCGCGGCATCGCTCAGCTCGCGAACCTTGTAGCTGACGCCATTGACAGTCACCTCCAACTCGTCATCCATCATCATGACTCGGCGCGGAAGTAAGGCGCTATCTCCTGCACATCAGTCTCGGACAGCGTACCCGCTGCCGCACGCATGCGCAGTGTGTTCAACAAGTAGTTGTAGCGGGCCTGCGCCAGGTCGCGCTTGTTGGTGAAGAGTTGCTGCGTGGCGTTGAGCACGTCCAGATTGATGCGCACACCGCCCTTGACGCTTTGCTGCGTGGCCTTGATCAGCAGCTCCGACGACGCAACGGCCTTCTTCAACGCATCGATGCGCGCCACACTGCTCGCCAAGGAATCGTAGTCCTTGCGCAGTTCAAGCAGCACCTTGTCTTTTTGCCCCTGCAGATCCGCCTTGGCCTTTTCCTGATTGGCCACGGCCTGACGACTCTGCGCACTGACGGCGCCGCCGGAATACAGCGGAATGTTCACCTGCACGCCGATACTGCGGACGATGTTGTCTTGATTGAAGGTCTGCACCGTATCGGCAGAACTGCGGCCATAGGATGCGACAAAATCCACGCGCGGCGTATGGCCCGAGTAAGCCTTGTTGACTTCCTGCTTCGCGATCTCGACACCATACACCAGCGTCTTGATATCGGGATTGCGCTCCAGCGCGACGGTCTTCCACGCCTCATAGCCCTGCGTATCGGCCGGCCGGGTTTCAAAGTTCGACACCAGTCTGTCCAGCTCGCCGACATCGCCGCCGATCACGGCCGCCAGCGCACTGCGCGAATTGTTCAGCGCATCCTGCCCTTCCAGCACGGTCGCTTCGGCCGCATCCAGACGCGCCTGGCTTTCCAGCATATCGGTGCGGGTGCCTTCGCCTTTTTCGAACAGCCGGTCGTTGACCTTGCGCTGCTCGACGTAGACATCGCGCTCAACCTTGAACAGTGCCAGCAGATCCTGCTTGTACAGCACATCAAAATAGGCGTTCACCACGCGCGAGATCACTTCCTGCTGCTGGCTTTCGAACTGCGCCGCCGCGTAGTTGCTCTGGGCGGCACCCTGCTTGTAACGCGCATAGGCATCCAGGCTGAACAGTGTTTGGCGCACCTGTATCGTGGCGTTGCGGCTGATGTAGTCGCGCGCCACCGACGCACTGCCCTCGGAGATGGTAGTCCGGTTCTTGCTGGCATTGTAGCTGCCCGAAATCGACGGCAGCAAATTGGAGCGGCCGAGGAGGCGGTTCTCTTTGCCAGCCTCGCTGGCATAGTATGCCGCGCGGTACGCCGCATCGTTCTTCAGCGCGGCTTGATACGCTTCCACCAAGCCCAGGGCACTGGCGGCAGGCGCGTACAGCAGCACCGCGCCGGCCACTGCCGCCGCGACTGTCTTCAGCGTCTTGCCTTGCTTCGAGAGGTAGCTCACTTTACTCCTCCGTCATCGAAGTTTTGGCACGGTCAAACAAAGGCTTGAGCAGATAACTCATCATGCTGCGCTCACCCGTTTTGACGAACATCTCGACCGGCATGCCGGGGATGACGTTC
Source organism: Rugamonas aquatica (assembly GCF_009380215.1). Lineage (GTDB taxonomy): Bacteria > Pseudomonadota > Gammaproteobacteria > Burkholderiales > Burkholderiaceae_D > Rugamonas > Rugamonas aquatica_B. The sequence continues at coordinate 211,602 of NZ_WHUG01000006.1, read as the reverse complement.
ATTTTCTTGGCAGTGATCATCTTCATGCCTTCCGGCGTAACCCTGGCCCGGACCTTGTAGTAAGGCGAGCCGTTGTGTTCGTCGATCGAACGGTCGGCAGCGACTTGGACAACGGTGCCGCTGATGTGCGGCGTCTTGTTGGTATTGAAGGCAGCAAAGATCAGTTCCACAGGCAAGCCATCATGCACCTTGTCGACCAGATTCACGGCCAACTGGCCCTCGACCACCAGCGTATCTTCGGTCGGTACAATCTCCATCATCTTCACGCCGGCACCAACGACACCGCCTTTGGTGAATACCGTAGAGCCGAGCACGATACCGTCAGCCGGCGACTTGACTTCGACGTTGCCAACATCAAATTGCTGCGCTTCCAGCCGCGCTTCCAACGCCGTGGCTTCTTTTTGCACATCGCTCAGCAGGCCACGCAGTTCGCGTTGGGTATCCTGCGTACGTTGAATTTTCTTCAGACGCAGTTCCGCAATCTGCCGCTTGGCACGGCCGATGTTCCCGATGTCTTCGGAGATCGCACCTTCGACTTGCGAATACGTGCGTTGAATATCGAGGAAGCGGTTACGCGCCATATAGCCATCACGCACCAAGTCGCGAGCACCGTCGAGCTGCTCCTTCAACATCGCCAGCTGCTCCTTCTTGTTGCCGCGGGATTCCTCCAGCCCCCTGGACTGGCTTTCAATACCTGCGATGTTCTCATCGGCACCAGCAAGCTCGGAGCGCAGTGCCGATTGACGCGAGTTCATCAACTGATTTTGCAATTCCATCATTGAAGCCACGCGCGGATCTGCTTTATAGGGCACCAGCGCCTCAGGGAACGGCACGCTTGATTTATCCGCCAATTCAGCCAACAGGCGTGCTTCGGAGGCGCGCGCACTCAGGTACTGGGCCAACGTGACGTCCAGGGAAGATTTAACCTGGATATTATTCATCCGCACAAGTACCTGACCTTGCTTCACATGGTCGCCGTCATGCACCAGAATGTCTTGCACAATACCGCCGGCCATATACTGAACGGCTTTGCGGCTGTTTTCCTTCACCACCGTGCCGGATAGCGGTACCCCCTTATCCAACGGCGCCAAGGTCGCCCAAATCAGAAAGCCGACCACCCCGGCCAGCACGATAATCCAACCGAGTTTGGCATAGGCGCCAGCATCGGTATTGACCGTCAACGGTTCAACGTCATGGCTGATCACCTCAACCGCCGGTTGCTCTTTCTTGATAATGTTCATCGCTTATTCCTGTTCTGCTTGTTGCGCAGCGGCCTGCTGCGCTGCCTGCTGCTGTTGCGCTACCCGCATCGCATCCTCTTGCGCCGCACGCTGAGCCGCTTGCGCTTGCTGTTGCTGCGCTTCCAGCTGCTTCTGGGTTGCGTCCTGCAGCGCCTGCAGCACCTGATTGCTTGGACCGAAAGCAGCCACCGCGCCATCGCGCAATAGCAACAGCTTGTTGGTTGCGCTAATCACGCTGGTACGGTGAGTAATCAGCACAATAGTCTTGCCACGCGAACGCAGGTCATTGATCGCTTGCAGCAGAGCCTGTTCGCCGATATCGTCCAGGTTAGAATTCGGTTCGTCCAGCACGATCAGCGATGGGTCGCCATACATGGCGCGGGCCAGTCCCAGACGCTGACGCTGGCCGCCGGACAAGCCGGCGCCGCCGTCGCCCAGACGGGTGTCGTAGCCGTCCGGGAAATGCAGAATCAGCTCGTGCACACCGGCGCGTTTAGCCGCCAACACCACCTTCTCTGCGTCCACCTCGCCAAAACGGGCGATATTTTCACTGATGGTACCGCCGAACAATTCGATATCCTGCGGCAGATAACCGATATGCGGCCCCAGTTCGGCCTTGTTCCAATGATAGATATCGGCGCTGTCGAGACGCACTTTACCCAGGCCTGCGGGCCAGACGCCAACCAGCAGCCGCGCCAGCGTCGACTTGCCCGAGCCGCTAGGGCCGATCACGCCCAGCACGTCGCCGGCCTGGATCGCGAAATTCACACCGCGCAGTACTGGCACATTCGTGCCAGGCACTGCGGCCGTGACCGACTCCACCGACAAGTTGCCTTGCGGTCTAGGCAGTTCCATGCCCGCCGTGCGGGCAGGGTTTGCAGCCAACAAATTATTAAGGCGTTCATAGGCGCTGCGCACCGTACTGAACGATTTCCATACACCGATGACTTGCTGCACCGGCGCCAAGGCGCGCCCCACCAGAATAGACGCTGCAATCATCATCCCGGGGGAGATTTTATTCTCCAGCACCAGCAATGCACCGAAACCCAGTACCAGCGATTGCAGTGAGACTTGCACGAATTTGGTCACTGCGCCGACTACACCGGCCTTCTCGCTAGCTTCGGCTTGCAGGTGAAGGAACTTGCCATGTAACTTGTACCAGCGCCCCATCAGGTTCGGCAGCATGCCCATGGATTCGATCACCTCCGCATTGCGCAGATTATTGGTCGCCAGCGTATTCGCGGCGATCGACATGGAATTCGCCTCCGACAGCGGCTTGTGCGAAACGCGCTCATTGACGTACGCGCACAACACCAGCAGCGCAGTGCCACACAACGAAAACAGCCCCAAGCTAGGTTCAAAGACAAAGATAACGATTAGGTAAACCGGGAACCACGGCGCATCGAAAAACGCAAACAGCGCGTTACCAGTAAGGAATTGTCGGACACTGGTCAGATCTGCCAGGGACTGGCCGGCGTTACCGCCCGCGCGCTTCAGATTCTGTTCAAACGCCGCCGTATAGACGCGCTTGTTGAGCTGCATGTCGAATTTCGCCCCGACTCGCACCAGCACAAAACTACGGATCAATTCCAATGCTCCCATGAATGCATACGCCCCCAGGATCATCAGGGTAAGCATCAGCAGCGTAATCTCGTTGCGGCTACCCAGCACGCGATCATACACCTGCAACATGTACAGCGATGGCGCCAACATCAGCAGATTGCTGATCGCACTGAAAGTGCCAACGGTAACGAACGTTCCTTTGAAGGTGCGCAGCACCTGTGCAATTTCGCTATTCGGGTCTATTAACTGTTTTTTCATATCATTACGCGCAGAGCGCGGCCTATCAATGGTGCTAAATTGACAACCACCCTATATCAATATAGTCGCGAGGATGGGGAATGGTCAAAGAATTCGCTGGTACAGCGAGAGCAGACATTATCGCCGAATTTCCACAAAAAATGTGATGCTCATCACATTTTTTACAAAGACCCAGCAACAAAGAAGAAATACAAGAGGGATGGCGACTTTTTTTACGACACCAATAAACAAAGGCCGAGCGTGAGCTCGGCCTTTGCGGGTCGGAGAGCCAACTGCGCTCTCCGAATCAATACGACTCTAGCGAGCGATTAGCCCAGGGTTACGATACCAGCAGCAGCGGTCGTCGCGGTCGAGCTAGCGTGGTAGCCGACCAGGACGATGCTTTGACCAGCAACAGCACCGGTAGCGTCGGTGTCGTAGGTCACGATGGTGTCAGCACCGCTAGCACCGTAGTTGAAGATGCCGTTGGCTGCGTCATAGGTACCCGAAGCGAATACCACTTTACCGTCAGCAGCTGCCAGGTTGGTAGCGCCGAAAGTCAGGTTGGCGGAAACGTAGGTGAAGCCGGTGATGCCGGACAGATCCAGCTTGTCGCCAACAGCGATACCTTTAACCACGTCGAACGAACCGGTCAGAACCGAGGTCTGGGTATTCAGGGCGGTGTTATTGCCCGAATCACCAACACCGGCGCTAGCCGAAGTTTGAACGATGGTGTCCACTTTGCCTACGTGAGCAGCCAGGGTGATGGTATCGGCACCAGCACCACCTTTGATCGAGTTGGCACCCGAACCTACGGTGATGATGTCGTTGCCAGCTTTAGCATCGATGGTGTTCGAACCATTGCCTGCGGTGATGGTGTCAGCAGCAGCGCCGCCGGTAACTGCATTGGTGCCGCCAGCAACGGTGATGGTCAGCGCTTTGGTAGCGTTGGTGCCGTCGATGATGTCGCCGCCGTTTGCCGAACCTTTGATGGTAGCAGCAGCAGCCAAGTTGGCAGTTGCCCACTGGAAGCCGGTGCCTGCTGCGCCGGTGCCGGAAACAACCAGACCCGAAGCGTCAGCCGAGGTGATGGCGGTATCGGTATCGATCAGGGTCAGACCCATCGTGCCGTTACCGGTGATTGCCAGCTTGGCTGCCGAGCTAGCCGACAGGGTCAGCGTTTCGGAGAATGCAGCGTGACCAGCGGTGGTGTTGGTATCAACTACCGAGATGTTCACGGTTTCGATGCCAGCAGCCGACACGTTGTTTGCAGCAGCAGCAGCGGCGCTCAGTTTCAGGCTCAGCACGTCGGTCAGGCCGGTGGCGTTAGCCAGCGAGTAACCAACGGAGAAACCAGCAGCGCCGGTGATGGCCAGATCTGCGCCACCAGCTACGTTACCGAAGACCACGTTACCTGCAACGCCGCTAGCGATCGACAGGTGAGCGAAGCCGGTAGCGTCGAAGGTGTTACCGCCACCAGCCAGAACACCCAGACCCAGGGTTTCGAAACCGGTGATCTTGGTGTTGCCGGTCAGGATGTCGGTCAGCGAGTTTTCGATGATCACGTCAGCGGTACCTGCGCCACCGTCGATAGCTACGGTAGGAGCAGTTGCCACGGTCACGGTGTCAACACCCGAACCGCCTTTGTAAGCGGTCAGAGCTGCGTTCAGGGTGATGGAGTTAGCACCGCTCGAACCCGAAGCGTCAACCGAGGTCAGTACCGATTGAGCCGATACGTCAGCTTTCAGGCCGCCAGCACCGGTTACCGTTACGGTAGCCAGTTTGTTGGTGGTGCCGAAGGCGCTGATGGTGGTCAGGGCGCTGTCGTTGACGGTCAGTGCGGTTGCCGCAGCTGCGTTCAGCGAGGTCAGGGTCAGTGCCTTGTCGCCGCTCAGGGTAACAGCGGTTGCAGCAGCAGCAGCCAGGGTTACGCCGGTGCTCTTCGCATCGCCAGTGCTCTTCACGGTCAGCGTGGTAGCAGTGTTGTCGGTGATGATGCCACCGGTCAGCGAGTTCACGGTCAGTGCCAGTGCGCGGGTAGCAGCAGCAGCGGTAACGGTAACGTTCTGGTTGCCGTTAGCAACACCCAGGGTGGTCAGCGCGTCGGACTGGATGGTTGCAGCACCCGAGTTGCCGTCCAGGGTAACGGTGGTCAGCTTGTCGACCAGGGAACCGCTGGCGTTGGTTTGAACGTCAACAGTGCTACCGCCTTTAACGTTGGCGGTGGTCAGGCCACCAGCGTTACCAGCGACGATAACAGCGCCAGTAGCAGCGTTAACCTTGGTAACCAGGCCACCGGTCACGGTCACAGCTGCATTAGCGGTGTCGGTAACGGTGGTGGTGGTGGTTTCCGAAACTTTCAGGTTCACCGAACCAGCTGCATTTACGGTCACGTTGGTCAGACCGCCGAAGCCGGAAACGTCGTAGACTGCGTTGGTCGAACCAGCGACAGCAGCACCGTTAGCGGTTGGGGTGGTTACGGTGATGGTAGCAGCATCGCCAGCAACCGAGAACGACGAGAAGCTGATAACTGGCAGCGCGGTACCGGCCACTGGTGCAGTCACGTTAACCGAGGTGCCGGCGCCAGCGGTGGCAACGGTGCCGCCAGCCAGTGCGTTGATGGCAGCGATGAAGTTAGCCTGGTTGGTTGCCGCAGTTGCGGTCAAGTTCATCGTGGTCGACAGGGTGCCGTAGTTCACAACAACGGTGTCAGCGCCAGCAGCAGCAGCGAAAGCGTAGTTGTTCACTTGTGCAGTTGCTGGGGTGCCAGCAGCGCCAACGGTACCCAGGCCAGCAGCGGTGTTTACCGAGAAGGTTTGCACGTTTTTCACGACTACGCCAGCAGGAACCGAACCACCCAGTACGCCAGCTGCGTCGGAGATTACCAGCGAGTTGTTACCAGCGCCGCCGTCGATGCTGTCCAGAGCGGAGAAGGTGGTGCCGGTGCCGTTGAAGACATCGTTACCAGCGGTGCCCAGCTGAGTTTCAGGACCAGCAATCAGGGAGATTGGGTTGGTCACTGGAATGATCAGGTTAGCGATGGCCGTGGTCACGTTAGCGTGGAAGGCGGTCAGATCGGTGGTCGAGTTGACTTGCAGCAGCAGGCCACGTGCAGCAGCAGCAGCAGCATCACCCGAGAACGAGTTGATCTTAGGGATGGTGTCCAGCGAGTTGGTGAAGTCGATAGCGACCGCTGCGGTGTTTTTCACCAGAGCGGCGTCGATCAGACCTTGTGGCGAGGTGTTACCCAGCGCGCCTTGGGTGATCGCCAGGGCTGCGTTTTCTTTGCTCACGCCACCGGAAACGATAGCGTTGATCCAGTAAGCGCCGCCTTCGTTGTCTGCATCGCGGTGCAGAACGTTTTGGTAGATGGCATTGACAAATTTCGAGATCGAGCCGATGTCGGTGCCGGTGCCGTACAGAGCAACTGCTTCTGGCTTGCCTGCGAAGCTAGCAACCAGTTTGCCAGCTGCCGAAGTTGGGTTAGCTTGAGCGTAGGCGCTCAGAGCTTCGGTGGTAACCAGGGTGCCGCCGGTGGTGTCTGCAGCTGCCAGTTGGGTCGTGAAAGCCTGCAGAGCGTAGTAATCGGCAGGACGGCCGAAGTAGGAAATGTACAGTTGTTGTACTACTGCTGCGTAATCAGTTGCCGCCATGATGATATTCCTTAAAAAGTTTTGGTTTAAACCATAAATTCTGCTGTTCAGAGCATACAGCGCCGTATCACACTGAACACTTCTTGCAGAGGTGGGTGTATATTGCCACACCACGCCACAAACTTTGTGACGGGCATCACAAATCAAAAAGTTTTTCCGCCCAATTTGAAACTATTTGTATCCAACTGCTCAATAATTATGCAAATAGGTCAAAAAAACTACTGCTGAACTGACAGCGGGCATCATTCTATCCGCTCATTCAGCACGACGCCATCATGCAAAAAAAATCGGATAATGTCGCGCATGCGATATTACCCGATTATTAATACTGACAGCAAATTAAGCAGCAATCATTAATCCCACTCTGCAGCCTAATATATGCACATCATTTCTAGCGCGACCAGGTGGTTCCACCGGTGACGGTAACTCCAGGCTGGATATTCTGGAAGATATAGGCAGCCTCAGTGGCATTGGCGCCTCCCAGATAACCACGAACGATGGTACTACCCAGCGTCGGGTTGACGAACATGCCCTTAGAGATAATGCTGTTGGTAATAGTGCCGCTGGAACTAATCGGCACCCGCAAGCCATCGCCGACCACGGTAAGGCCGGTATCAAAGGCTTTGGTGGCGAAATTCACGTTCAGGTGCGCATCCTCGACGGCCGCCACTACCGCATCGCGTCCGGTTCGCTGTAGCGTCGCATCACTACTGGTCAAGGCAAATGACACACTGCCCTCTTTCGGCATCGTCAAGTTGTTCGCGATCGGGCGGGTAATCTGATAACCGCCGGCAAACAACGGCGCTTCGTACTTGCCACTATTAAGCTTAGCCTGCAACTCAGCATCGACCTTGGCGCCGGCGATCGCCTGGTAACGCCCCCAGAAAACTTCTGGCTCAGAACGCACCACAACCGGCGGCGTCACATCGACCGGAGGATTGACCAACGGTACGTCCGGCTTTTGATCCACCAGCGGCGGCACCGTCGTGCCACCACCGGGGTTATTATTACTGGTCTGAGTAATCTGCTTGCTATTATTCAGTACGTTATTGGACTTCTGCGCGTCGAGATTGACATCGCCGCTCGGGCTGGTCGCACCAACTTTACCCGCAGGCTCGTCAGGACGCGCCGGCGCCCCCTGATCGGCCGGCGACATCACCGGGCTGCGCAGCAGTTGCGGGCTGGTCTGGCCGCGCTGCACCTGCAGCATCAGCCCGGCCTGGCCGGCGAACAGTTCACGGCTGGCGCCGCCCTCGCAAGGGCCGCCGCCTTCCGGACCGCAGCCGCCGGCAAAGCCGCTGACCACCACGCCGCCCGACACCACGGTCACGCGCGACGTCTGCTGGTCGGTGTAGACGACGAAATCGGTGCCGCGCACGCCGATCGCGGCGACCGGCGTATTGAAGCGGAAGTTCTGCCGCGCCTGCTTGACGCCGGCGCCGGAGATGCTACGCGCCACGCCCTGCAGCAACTCCAGCTTGACGCGGGTGTTGGCCGGGTTTTGCGTATCGATATGGTAGGCGACGATGCGGGCCTTGCTGTTCGGGCGCAGCACCAGGAAACCCTGGTCGACGGTCTTGACGTAGACATAACCGTCGGCGCCGGTGGTCAATTCGTCACCCTCCTGGATGGCCGCGTCGAGCGCGACAGGACGCGTGCCGACACTGGCCTGGCCAGCGACGAACACGACCTTCCCGGCTTCGCCAGCCTGGGCGGCGGATGCCAGCAGTCCCAGGCCCAGCAACATGGCCGCTAATATGGTGTGAAATTGATTGCGCATAATAAGTTTCTCCCTCAGCCTACATTCTCCGCTATCCTCCTTGAAAGTATGTGACTCGGGTCACATTCTTTCATTTGGATACAATTGAGTGGAGGCCGCCGCCACACCAGTCGCTGTGATTTTGGAAACAATATAAAAAAAATAATTCGCACTATTCCTTCCCAGCACAAGCCGTTATACTGGGCGATTATTTTACCGCAGCAACTACTTTATTTTGCGCGGCCCACCAGCGGCCGCCCCACCTGGATCACCGGCTATTTTGCGCATTCCGTTCCCCTCCACCTCTGTCGCGCGCAGCTGCATCGCCGTTGCCGCGCTGCTGATCACCGCCTGGGTCCAGTGGGACCACGACGGCGCGGCGCAGCGGCTGGACAACTGGCTGCGCGACCGCTCCACCCTGCTGCGCGCCAGCCCCCAGCCGGAACAGCGCATGCTGCTGGTGGACATCGATGAAACCAGCCTCGAACGCTACCCCTGGCCCTGGCCGCGCACCCGCATGGCGGAAATGGTGGAAGCCCTGCTGGCCGACGGCGCCCGCGGCGTCGCGCTCGACATCCTGCAGGAAAAACCGGCCGACGCCGCCGGCGACGCCCGCATGACGATGCTGTCCCAGCACGCGCCGCTGGTGGTGGCCCAGCTGTTCGATTTCGGCCAGCGCGAAGATCCGCTGCACAGCGGCATGCTGGCCGGCGGCGCGCCCGGCGCCGTGCCCGGCGGCGTGCCGGCCTACGGCTACATCGCCAACCACGCCGGCCTGGCGCAGGCCAGCCACTTCGGCAACATCGGCGTCGCCCCCGATCCCGACGGCGTGCTGCGCCAGGTGCCGATGCAAACCGTCTTCAACGGCCGCAGCTATCCGACGCTGTCGCGCGCGCTGTTCGACTGCTGCGCCGGCGGCCGCCCGCTGCCGGACACCGCCAACGGCTGGGTACGCATCCCCTACACCCGCGACTGGCCCGCCTACGAGGTCGCCAAGGCCGCCGACCTGTTGGACCAGCGCGTGCCGCCCGAGTTCATCCAGGGCCGGCTGGTGCTGATCGGCTCTTCCGCGCTGAGCATCGGCGACCGCGTCGCCACGCCGCTGGGCGCGCTCAGCGCCGGGCTGATGGTGCACGCCTCCATGCTGACCGGCCTGCTGGACCGCCAGGCCGGCCTGGCCCCCGCGCCCTGGCCCGGCAGCCTGATCGCGCTGCTGTTCTGCCTGGGCGTGACGGCGCTGGCCACCTACACGCTGCCGCGCCGCACGGCCGCCGTCAACGTCACGCTGCTGGTCGCCAGCTCGGCGCTGTGGCTGCTGCTGGCCTACGCCATCGCCCCGCACGACGCCAGCTTCGGCCCGTCCGGCCCGCTGCTGTCCAATCTGTTCCTGCTGATGGTGGCCGTGCCGTTCCACTGGCAGCAGGCGCAGACCCGCTCGCGCCGCCTGCTCGACACGCTGCGCCAGTACGTCGCGGGCGACGTGGTCGACGAACTGTTGCGCAGCAACCTGCAAGACCCGCTGGCCCCGCGCCAGCTGGACGTGACCACGCTGATCGCCGACATGGAAGGCTACACCACCCACGTCGAATCGCTGCCGGTCGAAGAAGCCGCGCGCCTGACCACCGAATTCCTCGACTGCCTGACCCGCCCGGTGCTGGCGATGCGCGGCACCCTCGACAAATACACCGGCGACGGCATGGTCGCGTTCTGGGGCGCGCCGCTGCCCAATCCCGACCACGCCAACCTGGCGCTGGACGCCGCCCGCGCCATGCTGCAGGCGGTCCGGCACTTGAACACGCGCCGCGCCGCCGCCGGCCTGCCGCCGCTGCGGGTACGCATCGGCATCGAAAGCGGGCTGGCGATGGCGGGCGACTTTGGCACCGCCATGCGCAGCATCTATACTGCCGTGGGTGACAGCGTCAACACGGCCTCAAGGCTGGAGCAGGCGGCGCGCGATTACCCGTACGACATCATCATCGGCGAAGGCACGGTGAGCCGCGCGAGCCGCCACCGTTTCCGCCAACTGGGCCAGCGCGTATTGCGCGGCAAGGAGCACCCGATTAATCTGTACACCCTTGAGGACGCGCCATGCGCGCCGTAAGCCCGCCGCTGCTGCTGGCATCGCTGCTGCTGCCGCTGCTATGGAGCGGCGCGTCGGCGGCCGCCCAGGCGCAGGCGGCCGCGCCGCAGCGCGACATCGTGGTCGCCTCGGCCGATGCCGGCGGTCACGCGGACGCCAATGCCGAGCCGTACGCGCCCATCCAGCAGGAAGAGCTGTACCTGGAAGCGATGCGCGCGCTGGCGGCCGACCAGCCGGAGCGCGCCAACGCCCTGCTGCTGCGCTTCCTGGAAGGCGAGCCGCGCCACGCCGGCGCCTGGCTGGACCTGGCGTTCAGCCAATGCACGCTGGGCCACGGCGCCGAGGCCGAACGCCTGTTCCGCGAGATCGAAACGCGCTTCAAGCCGCCGCCGGCCATTCAGGAACTGATCGACCAGCACCGCGCGCGCGGCTGCAACACCAAGCCATCGTGGCGGCCGCTGTGGGCGGTGTCGCTGGGCCGCGGCTACGACAACAACATCAACCAGGGCGCCAGCAGCAACCAGTTCTTCATCGGCAGCGGCAGCACGCAGACGCAATGGGAGCTCGACCCCGAGTACTGGCCCAAGCCCGACCGCCTGACGACGGTAGGGGTAGACTACCTGCAACAGCTCGACGAGACCGGCTCGCTGCTGATCGCCCAGCTGCGCATGCGCCAGAACGACAATGTGCACACGCAGGACACCGGCTCGCTGCTGCTGGGCTACGAGCGGCCCTGGCAATGGGGCGGCTGGCGCGGCTACGGCACGGTCGCGCTCAGCGCGCTGCAACTGGAACGCCAGCTTTACCAGCGCCAGGAACAGCTGCAGGTACGCGCCACGCCGCCGCTGGACTTGCCGGAAAACCTGCAATGGTCGCTGCTGGCCAGCGTCAGCCATGTGCGCTACCCGACCCGCACCAAGTACGATTCCAACACGCTGGAGCTGGGCACCAATCTGTACTGGCGCGGCGCGCAGCAGGTATCGTTCTCGCTGAGCGGATTGTCGGACCAGGGCCAGAACGGCCGCCTCGGCGGCGACCGCCACGGCTGGTACAGCTCGCTGCAACTGACCCAGCCGCTGCCCTTCAATCTGAAGGGGGAGCTGGGCTGGACGCGCCAGGTCTGGCAAAGCAGCGAGGTGTATTCGCAGAACATCATCGACATCATCCGCCACCAGGACATGCGGCAGTTGCGCGCGGCCATACAGATGCCGCTGGGTAGCCATCAGAGCCTGCAGCTGGAATGGCGCGCGGTAAGAAATCAGGAAAACATCCCGCTGTTTCAATATAATAGCCATGCTATCCAGCTCAATTGGCGCTGGGACAACTTTTAATAACAGCTATTTGCCGCAGGTTCGCCGCGTATTCCATGATTCCAGTCCGCCTCATCTCCTCCGCCAACGCGGCGCCGTCGCCATGACTACGCCCGAAGCAGACCTGCCGGCAGCTCCGCCATTGGACCCGGTAGCGGCGGCGCTGGAGTCCGGTCAGCCAGCCAACTTTCAAATTCACCTGCGCAAGATTCCGCTGTTGGCCGAGCTGACAGACGAGGAGATGCTCAAGGTCCGCGCCGACATCCGCATCCGCCAATACGCCAAGCGCGATGTGGTGCTGCAAAAAGGCGCGACCGGCGACAGCCTGCTGTTCCTGCTGCAAGGCCAGCTGCAAGTGGTCGATATTACGGAGGATGGCCGCGCGATAGGCCTGCGCATGCTGGTGCCGGGCGACTTCTTTGGCGAGATCGCCGTCATCAACGGCACCATGCGTTCGGCTTCGGTGGTGGCGACCACGCCGGTGCTGGTGGCGCTGCTGCCGCGCGCCACCGCGCTGCATCTGTTCTCGCACTCGCCGTCGGTGGCCAACCAGATGCTGCGCTTCCTGGCCGCCAAGGTGCAGCGCGATTCGGAATTCCGTGCTTTGCTCAGCATCCACAACACCGCCAAGCGCATCTACGGCTTCCTGGAACTGGTCAAGGAAAAGAAGGACGGCGAAGAAGAAGTGGTCGAGAACCTGCCGACCCACCAGGATATCGCCAACATGATCAACACCAGCCGCGAGACCGTGACCCGCACGCTGCTGGCGCTGACCCAGCAAGGCATCATCAAGAAGGGCACGCACCGGCTCATCATCGTCGATCCGGAAGCGCTGCAGAAACTGGCCCAGAGCTAACGTCGTTCCCGCGTAGGCGGGAACCCATGCTGAGTGTCCTGCCCGGCGAAATATTGAGGGAATTCAGGCAATGTATGGATTCCCGCTTTCGCGGGAATGACGTGTCAAGCCTTGCCGGTCAGCGCAGACAGCCAGCGCTTGAAGCGGCCGCCACTGGCGACTTCCGCCGCGACCACCGGTTCAGGCTGCACCTCGGCCGGCGGCGCCGGCTCAGGCTCGGCAACCGGCGCCTCCATCTTCAACTCGCCCTGCCGCACCCCCGCCTCGAACAGCATGATGCCCAGCGAACGCCGGTCGTCGCCGCCATGCGCCTCGGCCGGCACAAAGGTCGGCGACAGCAGGTCGACACGGTACAACTGCCCCTGCTTCAGGCTCACCGGCAACTCGGCGTCGATCATCTGGTTCTGCACGCCGAAGAACACCTGCTGCTGCACCACCTCGCCGAACTCCTTGCCCTCCTGGACGCGCACCTGCACCGTCAGCGGCGTCGCGCTGTCGTAAATGCTCATGATGCGCAGATTGAGGATATTGCTGTCCTGGCGCGCCAGGAAATACAGCCAGCCATTGCCGTTCGACCAGCGCCCGCCGATGCCGTTCATGTCCGGCTCGAACGGATGCCAGCCGCGTCCGAACTTGTCGAACTTCGTGGCGCGCTCGTCCCTGGCCTCGCTGTCGAACACGAAGATATTGCCCTGGCAGCGGCGGCACACCTCGGACTTCATCGAATCCTTGGCGATGGCCTCGCGCTCCGGCGCGCGCAGCAGCTCGACGATCGAGGTGTCGCGCATATTCGGCAAGCCCATCTCACCCTCGTAGTCCAGGCAGCACAGCGACATCTGGCCGTCCGCCAGCATCGACACATTGTGCGCCATCGAGCAATCCAGCGCTTCCTCGCGCTCCTCCACGTAGACCACCGATTCCTTCGGCAGGAAGGTCTTCATGAAGGTCTCTTCCTTGGTCCACAGCCCGAAGGTCTTGAAACGGATGAAGCAGTTCGGCGCGAACATATAGCCCCAGAACTGGTCCTCGGTCATGTCGATCGCGCCGTCGGGGATGGTGTCGCGGCTGGCGGCCAGGTGGTTGCGGCCCAGCTGCTCGGCATACTGCTGCAGCGAGCGCACGCGCTCGGTCTCGAACTGTTCGGGGAATTCCGCGCGCAGCTGCTCCGAGAAACCGTCAAAACGGTTTAGCAGATTCAGCACGAAGGCATCCTTGTCCTCGACATCGAACGGATCCCACATATTCAGGTCGAAGTCGGACTGGATGGTCGAATCGGCGCGCATATTCGAGGTCGACGTCACGTGCACCTCCACCCGCGACTCGCTGCCGGCAGCGAACTTTTCGCGCAGCGCCGGGAAGATGCGGTCGAAATACTGCTCGAAGTTCAGCTTGTCGTAGCCGCGCATGCGCTTGTACGAATCCTCGGTCGGCGTCTGCAGGCTGAGCACCAGCGCAACGTTGTCGTGCTGGAAGATCTTCTTCGCGCGCTCGGCGTCCAGGATGGCGAAATTGCTGATCAGGTAGACCTCGATGCCGTACTGCTCGCACAGGTCGATGTATTTGTAGATCTTCTTGTTCAGCAGCGGCTCGCCCAGCACGTTGAACTGGATGGGCTTGTTCAAGCCCAGGTCGCGCACCTCTTCGATGAAGCGCACCGCCAGCTCGTCGTCCGCGTTGCCGCGCTCCTTCTTCAGGTAGTCCGACGGGCAGAAGGTGCAGTGCATATTGCAGTGGTTGGTCAGTTCCAGGAAAAACACTTCCGGCTGCACCGCCCAGTCGTTGACCGGCGCCGGCCGCGCCTCCGTCACGGGCAGCGGTGGAGCGGCGGCGGCGCTGTCGTTCTGGAGATGGATTTTGATCATGGGAGGCGGCTGGGACGGGTGACTGGAAACATCTGGATACAAATTCTATCCGCGATCTGAATGACGGGGATTATATAGCAGTTATCCCCGTCCCTGCTGGGTCGCCGCCCCGTTTGGCGCGCTCGGGCGTACAGTTGCCCATGTTATAATCCGCCGCTTTGCCACCCGGCCTGTGCGCCACCGCCCCATGACGAAAATCACCTGCCCGCTCCACCGCCGCACCCCGCGCCGGACCACCAGCCAGAGCGGAGTGGCACGATGATTTCCCGCGCAATGTTCAGCGGCCTGTGGCGCTATCGCGGCTTCGTGCTGGGCAGCGTGCAGCGCGAGTTCCAGTCGCGCTACCGCAACTCCCTGCTGGGCGCCACCTGGACCATCCTCAACCCGCTGGCCATGATCCTGGTCTACACCGTGATCTTCTCGCAGGTGATGGGCAGCCGCCTGCAGGGCAGTACCGCCACCTTCGCCTACAGCATCTACCTGTGCGCCGGCGCGCTGACCTGGGGCCTGTTCGCCGAGATCACCGGGCGCAGCCAGTCGGTCTTCATCGACCATGCCAACCTGATCAAGAAACTCCAGTTCCCGCGCATCTGCCTGCCCATCATCGTGGTGCTCAATGCGCTGGTCAACTTCGCCATCATCTTCGGCCTGTTCACCGCCTTCCTGCTGATCTCCGGCAGCTTCCCCGGCTGGGTCTACTTCGCGGTGTTCCCGGTGCTGCTGCTGCAGATCGTCTTCGCGATCGGCCTCGGCATGGTGCTGGGCGTGCTCAACGTCTTCTTCCGCGACGTCGGCCAGTTCTTCACCATCGTGCTGCAATTCTGGTTCTGGTTCACGCCCATAGTCTACCCGGCCAGCACGCTGCCGGCGCCGGTGCGCGAGCTGCTGGTGTGGAATCCGATGGCGGCCGTGATCGGCGCCTACCAGCACATCCTGGTCAACGGCCAGATGCCGCAGTGGGGCAGCCTGCTGCCGGTCGCCATTGCCGGCCTGCTCTGCTGCGCGCTGGGACTGCAACTGTTCCGCAAGCGCGCCGGCGAGATGGTCGATGAACTGTAAGCGCCACACCGAAAGCACACCATGGGCACCATAAGCGTCAAACAACTGGGCAAGGCCTACAAACAATACGGCAACCGCTGGAGCCGCCTTGCGGAATGGATGTTGCCGTCGCTGGGCAAGCGCCACCGCCTCAAGTGGGTGATCCAGGACATCAACTTCGAGCTGACGGCGGGCGAAGCGGTCGGCATCATCGGCATCAACGGCGCCGGCAAGAGCACGCTGCTCAAGCTCATCACCGGCACCGCCCAGCCCACCACCGGCAGCGTGCAGATCACCGGCCGCGTGGCCGCGCTGCTGGAACTGGGCATGGGCTTCCATCCCGAGTTCAGCGGCCGCCAGAACGCCTACATGGCGGGCCAGCTGCTGGGCCTGACCGTCGAGGAAATCAGCACGCTGATGCCCGAGATCGAAGCCTTCGCCGACATCGGCGAATACATCGACCAGCCGGTGCGCGTGTACTCGTCCGGCATGCAGATGCGGCTGGCCTTCAGCGTGGCCACCGTGCGCCGCCCGGACGTGCTGATCGTCGACGAGGCGCTGTCGGTCGGCGACGCCTGGTTCCAGCACAAGAGCTTTGAGCGCATCCGCCAGTTCCGCAAGCTCGGCACCACGCTGCTGATCGTCAGCCACGACCGCGCCGCGATCCAGTCGATCTGCGACCGCGCGCTGCTGCTCGACCGCGGCCACCTGGCCTTCCAGGGCAAGCCGGAAGAAGTGATGGACTACTACAACGCCCTGATCGCCGAGCGCGACGGCGTCAACATCGAACAAACCACCGGCGCCGACGGCCGCACCCAGACCAGCTCCGGCAACGGCAAGGCCACCGTCACCGCCATCAGCCTGGAGAACGCCGACGGCGATCCGGTGGAGACGGTCAACGTCGGCGTGCCGGTCACGCTGCGCATCAAGGTACAGATCCACGCAGACCTGCCGCGCCTGGTGCTCGGCTACCTGATCAAGGACCGCCTGGGCCAGCACATCTACGGCACCAACACCCACCACATGGAGCAGCCGCTGACCGATCTGCGCGCCGGCGAACAGATCGAGTATTGCTTCCGCTTCCCGCTCAACCTCGGCCCCGGCAGCTACTCGGTGACGACCGCGCTGACCAGCAGCGAAACCCATCTGGCCGACAACTACGAATGGCGCGACCTGGCGCTACTGTTCCTCGTCATGAATATGAACCGCAAACCCTTTGCAGGCACCAGCTGGATGGAACCGGCGATCGAGATCGCCCGATGAGCGCCGGCTTCTACCGCGCCTTCGAAGACCGCTACCGCGGCTCGCGCGAGCTCATCAAGCAGCGCCTGCGCGCCTACGAGCCCTTCTTCGCGCCGCTGCGCACGCTGCAAGACCCGCCCGCCGCGCTCGACCTCGGCTGCGGCCGCGGCGAATGGCTGGAGCTGCTGGGCGAACAGGGCTTCCGCGCCCACGGCGTCGACCTCGACGACGGCATGCTGGCGGCCTGCCGCGAGCGCGGCCTCGACGTTGAACTGGGTGACGCCATCGCCTGCCTGCGCGCGCTGCCGGACAACAGCCTGGCCGTGGTGTCGGCCTTCCACCTGGTCGAGCACATTCCCTTCGAACTGCTGCAGACGCTGGTGGCGGAAACCCGCCGCGTGCTGCTGCCGGGCGGCCTGCTCATCATGGAAACGCCGAACCCGGAAAACCTGGTGGTCGGCGCTTCCAGCTTCTACCTCGACCCCACCCACCTGCGGCCGATCCCGCCGCAGCTGCTGGCCTTCGTCACCGAGTTCGGCGGCTTCAGCCGCCACAAGGTGGTGCGCCTGCAGGAGGAAGCCGGCCTGCGCGGCGACACGCCGATCGCCCTGATCAACGTGCTCGACGGCGTCAGCCCGGACTACGCGGTGGTCGCGCAAAAAGATGGCGCGGCCGCCGTGCTGGCGCCGTTCGAAACCGCCTTCGACGCCGGCTACGGCCTGGCGCTGGGCCAGCTGGCGCAGCGCTTCGAGCAGCGCCTGGTCGACCGCGACGACGCCCTGCGCGCCGCGCTGGCCCAGCTGGAACAGCACACCATCGACAGCAAGCTGCGCCTGGCCGGCGCCGAATCCGGCCTGGAAGGCCTGACCCGACAAGGCCAGACCAACGCCGCCCGCAGCGAGGAACTGGCGCACGCGCTGGCCGCACTCGACGGCCGCATGCACGCCGCCGAACAGGCGCTGCAGCAGGCCGAACAGGCACGCCAGCAGGCGGCCCAGCAAGTCGCCGCGCTGCTGGCCAGCAGCTCGTGGCGCATCACCGCGCCGTGGCGCATGGTCGGCGGCTGGGTGCTGCAGGTGCGCGCCCGCGCCCGGCTGCGCACGCGCGCCAGGACCGCCTTGCTGACCGTCGCCCGCGCCCTGATGCGCCGGCCGCGCATCAGGCGCCTGCTGCGGCCGCTGCTGCGGGTGCCGGGCGTGATGCAGATCTACCAGGCCAGCATCGCCGCCAGCCAGGCCATGCCGCCGCAAGCCCCGGCGCCGTTGGGCGACATGTCGCCGCGCGCGCTGCGCGCCTATCGCGATCTTCAATCCGCGCTCAAGAAGACAAGGAAACATTGATGCGTATCGTCATCGATTTGCAGGGAGCCCAATCCGAAAGCCGCTTCCGCGGCATCGGCCGTTATTCGCTGGCGCTGGCGCTGGGCGTGGCGCGCAACGCCGGCCCGCATGAAGTGTGGCTGCTGCTGAACGGCGCGCTGGCCGACGCCATCGCCGACCTGCGCACCGCCTTTGCCGGCCTGGTGCCGCCCGAACGCATCTGCGTGTTCGACGTGCCGGCGCCGCTGGCCGAACTGCACACCGACAACAGCGCGCGCACCCGCGCCGCCGAGCTGCTGCGCGAACACGCGATCGTCCAGCTGAAGCCGGACGCGGTGCTCGTCACCAGCCTGTTCGAAGGCTATGTCGACGACGCCGTGGTCTCGGTCGGCAACTTCGCCGGCGCCGAGCGCACCGCCGTGGTGCTGTACGACCTGATCCCCTTCCTCAATCCCGACGCCTACCTCGGCACGCAGACCCAGCGCCAGTACTACGACCGCAAGATCGCCTCGCTGCGCAACGCCGGCCTGCTGCTGTCGATCTCCGACTACTCGCGCCAGGAAGCCATCGACGCGCTGCAACTGGCGCCCGAGCACGTGGTATCGATTTCCACCGCGGTCGACGACAGCTTCCACCCGGCCGCGCCGGACGCCCGGCGCTGGGGCGAGCTGCGCAGCCGCTTCGGCCTGACGCGCGCGATGCTGATGTACGCGCCCGGCGGCTTCGACACCCGCAAGAACATCGACGGCCTGATCACCGCCTACAGCCTGCTGCCAAAGGCGGTGCGGGCCGGCCACCAGTTGCTGATCGCCAGCAAGCTGGGCCAGCACGACCGCGATCAGCTGCTGGCGCACGCGGCGCGCGCCGGCGTAGTCGCGGACGAGCTGGTGCTGACCGGCTACGTCAGCGACGCCGACTTGGTCGAGCTGTACCGCAATGCCGCGCTGTTCATCTTCCCGTCGCGCCACGAAGGCTTCGGCCTGCCGGCGCTGGAAGCCATGGCCTGCGGCGCGCTGGTGATCGGCGCCGACAACACCAGCATTCCGGAAGTGATAGGCTGCGACGAAGCGATGTTCAACGCCGACGATCCGGCCGCCATCGCCGCCAAGATCGCCGAAGTGCTGACCGACGACGCCTTGCAGCAACGCCTGCGCGAGCACGGCCGCCAGCAAGCCAAACGCTTCTCGTGGGACGTGACGGCGCAGCGCACCGTGCGCGCGCTGGAGGCGTGGCGCTCCCAGGCCGACGCCGTGGCGGCCCCGGCCAGGCCGGCGCGCAAGCCCAGGCTGGCCTTCGTCACGCCGCTGCCGCCCGAGCGCACCGGCATCGCCGACTACGCCGCGCAGCTGCTGCCGGCCATGCTCGACCATTTCGACATCGAACTGGTGCTGCAACAGGACAAGCTGACGCTGTCGCCCGAACTGGCCGCGCTGCCGCAACGCAGCGTCGCCTGGTTCGACGAGCACGCGGACGGGTACGACCAGATCCTCTACCAGTTCGGCAACAGCCCCTTCCACACCCACATGTTCGACCTGCTGCGCCGCCATCCGGGCGTGGTGGTGCTGCACGATTTCTTCCTCAGCGGCGTGCTGGCCTACGAGCAGCGCACCGGCAACATGCCGGGCGTGTGGTCGCAGGCGCTGTTCGACAGCCACGGCTACCCGGCCCTGCTGGCCGGCCAGCACACCGACCACGCCGAAGCGACGCGCATCTATCCGTGCAACCTGGCGGTGCTGCAGGACGCCACCCGCGTCATCGTCCATTCCGAGCACGCCCGCAGTCTGGCGCGCCAGTGGTACGGCGCGCAGGCGGCGGCCAACTGGAACGTGGTGCCGCTGCCGCGCGCGCTGCCGGCGCAGCAGGATCGCGGCGGCGCCCGCAAGGCGCTGGGCATCGCCGACGACGCGCTGCTGGTGTGCAGCTTCGGCTTCATCGCGTCGACCAAGCTGACGCTGGAACTGATACAGGCCTGGCTGGCCTCGCGCCTGCACGCCGACCCGCGCTGCATCCTGGTGCTGGTGGGCGAGAACCACGGCGGCGACTACGGCGCCGACGTGTCGGCCGCCATCGCCGGCCACGAGCGCATCCGCATCGCCGGCTGGACCGACGACGCCGTCTACCACCAGTATCTGCAGGCCGCCGACATCGGCGTGCAACTGCGCAGCGTATCGCGCGGCGAGACTTCTGCCGCCGTGCTCGACTGCATGAACTACGGCCTGGCCACCATCGTCAACGCCAACGGCTCGATGGCCGCGCTGCCCACCGACACCGTCTGGCAACTGCCCGACCACTTCGAACTGCCGGCGCTGACCGCCGCGCTGGACGGCCTGCGCGACGACGCCGGCCGCCGCCAGGCGCTGGGCGCCGCCGCCGCGCATCTGCTGCATACCGCGCACAGCCCGGCGCAATGCGCGCAGCTGTACGCCGACGCGATGGCCGAAGCCGCCATCGATGCGCGCAGCGACCGTCCGGCGCTGCTGCAGGCGCTGGCCGCGCGCGACGACTTGCCGACCGACGAAGCCTCGCTGCAACAGCTGGCCGCCGCCATCGCCCGCGCGCCGGATGCGACGCAGCCGCGCCAGCTGCTGGTCGACGTCACCGCCATCGCCCGCCACGATTTGAAGACCGGCATCGAACGCGTGGTGCGCACCCAGGCGGCCGAGCTGCTGCGCGCGCCGCTGCCGGGCTGGCGCGTGGAACCGGTGTACCTGAGCGACGAAGGCGGCCGCTGGCATTACCGTTATGCGCGCCGCTACACGGCGCAGCTGCTGGGCATCAACGCCGAGCTGCACGACAGCGTGGCCGACACCAGCGCCGGCGACGTGTTCTACAGCGCCGACTACACGCCGGGTTCGGTGGTTGCCGCCGCCCAGGCCGGCCTGTACGCGCAATGGCGCGCACACGGCGTACAGGTCAACTTCCTGGTGCATGACTTGCTGCCGGTGCTGCGGCCGGAATTCTTCCCGTCCGGCGCGGCCCAGGGCCATGGCACCTGGCTGCGCTGCATCGCCGCCCAGGCCGACCGCATCATCTGCATCTCCGACGCGGTGCGCCAGGAGCTGCGCCTGTGGCTGCAACAGCAGGACGCCCAGGCTTCGCTGCCGCAACTGGCGGTGCTGCACCATGGCGCCGACATCGGCGCGGCCACCGCGCCGTCCGCGAGCAACGCCGAGCTGGCGCGCTACACCCAGCTGCCGAGCTTCCTGATGGTGGGCACGATCGAGCCGCGCAAAGGCCATCTGCAGGCGCTGGACGCTTTCGAGCAGCTGTGGGCGGATGGCGTGCAAGCCAATCTGGTCATCGTCGGTTCGGAAGGCTGGAAGCCGCTGCCGTCGCACGAGCGGCGTACCATACCGCAGATCGTGCAGCGTTTGCAGCAACATCCGCAGCTGGGCAAGCGCCTGTTCTGGCTGCAAGGCCTGGACGACGACGCGCTGCAGCAGTTGTACCGCGACAGCGCCTGTCTGCTGGTGCCGAGCGAGGGGGAAGGTTTCGGCCTGCCGCTGATCGAAGCGGCCAGCCACGGGCTGCCGTTGCTGGCGCGCGCGCTGCCGGTGTTCCGCGAGGTGGCGGGCGGGCATGCGCAGTATTTCGACGGCACCGACGGCGCCGCATTGGCGGAGGCCGTGCGCGCCTGGCTGGCGCTGGATGCGGAAGGCAAGGCGCCGTCATCGGCCGGCATGCCGTGGCAGACCTGGGCCGACAACGCAGTCGAACTGCTGGCCGTGCTGCGCGGGGAGCGCTAGCAACCCGTCACTCCCGCGAACGCGGGAGTCCATACTGAGCTTGCTTGCATACGCCGTATGGATTCCCGCTTTCGCGGGAATGACATGCATCGGCCTAGGGCTTTTCGTGGAAGCGTTCCAGACCGTATTGCAGCGTGCCCGTGGTGGCGCCGCCGTCGTGGTACAGGATCAGCAAATCCATATTCTCGCGGTCGCGGAACAGATACTCTTTCAGGCGGCGGATCTGGTCCGTGCTCAGCTGCGAGATATTGTTGGTCGCCACCTGCTCCACTTCCGAATAGTAGCGCGCATACCAGCCCGAGATCTTGGAACCGAAGGAATCGGTCAACATCACCAGCCGGCGCTTGGGCGCCTTCGGATTGCGGAAGCGCGAGATGTCATACAGCGTTTCCGCATACTCCTTGAATTCCGGGAAGCAGCGCCCGCCGTAGCAGGACTCGACGCCGGCCTTCGCGAAGTCGGCCTCCTCCACCGTGTTGTCGATGTCCAGGCCCTGGAACAGGTTCTGCACGTCCGAGCGGAACTTCGTGCTGACGATGCCGAAAGCCGGCGCCGGCGTGCCGCGCGGCTTGCCCCACATCGGCAGCGTCAGCTCGGCCACCTCGGCCAGGCCGGGTCCGTTCCAATGGAACCAGTGCTTGGGGAACAGCATCATGCGGCTGCGGATGTCGCGCATTTCCTTGAGCGGATAAATGGTCGACTGGCGCACCAGCGGATCGAGCGCATTGCCGGCCAACAGCTTGCCCATCGGCGTATCGGTGGAGGCGCAGCGGTCCGAAATCCAGCGCGGCAAATCCTGGTACTCGACCACCGGGCCGGACGGCACGATCACCATGCGCGGATCCAGGCCCTGGGCGTGGAAGTCGCGGAACAGGCGGTTGATGTATTCCGGCGTGCCGGCGCGCACCACGGCGTCGCCGGCGCACACCCCCGTCACCGCCGAGAACGGCGGCACATTGGTGCTGTGCGCGGTCAGGAACATGCGGCCGTGGCGGCCGGCCGTCACCTGCACCGACGGGAATTCGTGGAACAGGCGGTAACGCAGCTGGTTGTGGGTGTGCAGCAGCTCCTCGCGGAAGCCGAAATTGTCATTGATCCAGGCGTCCAGCTTGGCCGGCAGCGCCAGCAGCGAAGCCCAGTCGGTGGGACGATCTGGCAGCGAGGCCAGCACGCGGTTTTCGCTGCGGCGGTCGGCCACGGCGTGGTCGGCGCCGACGATGGCGGGGATGGCCAGCAGCGCGACCAGCGCGATCTTGGCCGCGTGGCGGCGCAGCGGGCCGGCGGGAGTAGCGGACGTCATCATCAGAAACGGAAATAAATAAACGGGTTATAGGTGCCGGCGGCCATGTTCAGCACGCACAGCATGAAGGCGGCGGCCAGCGCGGCCGAGCGCAACGGCGCCGCCTGCAGCAGCGTCGCGGCGCGGCTGCGCAGCGTGGCCGGCGTCAGGCGCACGGTGGCGATCAGCGTGCCGATCGCCAGCGCCAGCGCCGACGAGGCGGTGAAATCGATCTGCCACGGATGCGGCACGGCCGCCTCGCCCTGCAGGCCGAACATGGTGCGCAGGAAGGACAGCGCATGCGGCACGCTGTCGGCGCGGAAGAACACCCAGCCCAGCATGACCATCAGCAGCGTGTAGGCTTGCGACACCAGCGACGGCAGCCGCGCCAGCAGCGCGCCCAGGCCCAGGCGCTCCAGCACCAGCAGGGCGCCGTGCCACAGGCCCCAGATCACGAAGGTCCAGGCGGCGCCGTGCCACAGGCCGCACAGCAGGAACACCAGGCCCAGGTTCAGGTAGGTGCGCAGCGGGCCGTGGCGGTTGCCGCCCAGCGGAATGTACAGGTAGTCGCGGAACCACGACGACAGGCTGATGTGCCAGCGGCGCCAGAATTCCGTCATCGACAGCGAGGCGTACGGGCGCTGGAAGTTGGGTGGATAAGTGAAGCCCAGCATGTGGCCGATGCCGATCGCCATGTTCGAGTAACCGCCGAAGTCGAACAGGATCTGGATGGTGTAGCAGGCGATGCCGATCCAGGCGCCGGCCGTGGTCAGCTGCGACGGGTCTTGCGCGAACAGGCGGTCGGCCGACAGCGCCACGGTATTGGCGATCAACATCTTCTGCGCCAGGCCGATGATGAACTGGCGGAAGCCCGCCCACAGGCGCGCGTTCGGCAGGTCGCGGTGTTCGATCTCGTGGGCGATCTGGCGGTAGCGCACGATGGGGCCGGCGATCAGCTGCGGGAACATGGCCTTGTACATGGCGAAGCGCCAGAAGCTGCTCTGCACCTCGATGTCGCGGCGGTACAGGTCGATCAGGTAGGAAATGCCCTGGAAGGTGAAGAAGGAGATCCCCAGCGGCAGCACCACGGCCGGCACCGTGACGCCGTGGCCGAACGGCTGCGCCAGCTGGTTGTAGATGCCGGCGAAGAAGCCGATATATTTGTAATACATCAGGAACGCCAGGTTGGCCAGCACGCCCAGCACCAGCATGGCCTGGCGGCGGCGTTCACCCCGGGCGGCGTTGATCAGCCAGCCCACCCCGTAGTTCAGCAGCGCCGACGCCAGCAGCAGCGGCACGAAGCGCGGCTCGCCCCAGGCGTAGAACAGCAGGCTGCCGATCAGCAGTACGCCGTTTTTCCACGGCAGCACATAGTATAAGAACAGGAATAAGGGGAAAAAATAGAATAAGAACGTGGCGGAACTGAAAACCATGAATAACCTCAAAGAGACCGGCCGTGTCGCTGCAGTGGCATTTACATAACGGAAGGGGGGCATGATAAACCAAAACCCCAACGCTACCGCCTACCGGGCAAAAAATTGCTGTAGTGAACATTATCTCAGACCTGCCGTATAATCACGCCGGGCATACTTGCCTTATATGTAACGGGCTGTAACGGCACTTGCCGCGCAGATAGCTGCCGCTTACCTTGAACGCCCTCCGTGCCGGCCCAACACAACCACCGAACTCACCACCGAAGAATATGCAGCAGACCAACCCCCCTTCCGTCGCCGTCGTCATTCCCAGCTATAAAGTGACGCGCCACATCCTCGGCGTACTGGCGGCGATCGGCCCTGAAGTCGACCGCATCTACGTGGTCGACGACCGCTGCCCTGACCAGTCCGGCGCCTATGTGCGCGCCCATAACACCGACCCGCGCGTGGTGGTGGTCGAGCATGCGGAAAACCAGGGCGTGGGCGGCGCCGTCATGACCGGCTACCAGGCCGCGATCGCCGATGGCGCCGACATCATGGTCAAGGTCGACGGCGACGGCCAGATGGATCCGTCGCTGATCCCGGCCTTCATCGCCCCCATCCTGGCCGGCGAGGCCGACTACACCAAGGGCAACCGCTTCTTCGACCTGGAGCAGATCGGCAGCATGCCGCCGATGCGCCTGTTCGGCAACGCCATGCTGTCGCTGCTGACCAAGCTGTCGTCCGGCTACTGGGACTTGTTCGACCCGACCAACGGCTATACCGCGATCCACCGCGACGCCGCGCGCCACCTGCCGTTCCACAAGATCAGCAAGCGCTATTTCTTCGAGACCGACATGCTGTTCCGCCTCAACACGCTGAACGCCGTGGTGCACGACGTGCCGATGGACGCGGTCTACGGCGACGAGGTCAGCAACCTGAAGATTTCCAAGATCGTCACCGAATTCATGGCCAAGCACGTGCGCAACTTCAGCAAGCGGGTGTTCTACAACTACTACCTGCGCAATATGTCGCTGGCCTCGATCGAGCTGCCGCTGGGCTTGCTGATGGTGGCGGGCGGCAGCGTCTACGGCGGCCTGCACTGGATCGATTCGGCGCGCGCCGGCCTGCCGACCGCGGCCGGCACCGTCATGCTGTCGGCCATGCCCATCCTGATGGGCATGCAGCTGCTGCTGGCCTTCCTGGCCTACGACATCGCCTCGGTCCCGCGCCGCCCGCTGCAGAACCGCGGCCGCCTGGTGCGCAGCATCATCGCCCGCAGCTGACGGCACCCAACCCTACTCGATCGCCCATGCGCCTACTTCAACGCTACACGCCCCGCCTGTCCAATTCGGCTTTATTCCTGACCGCCCTGCTGGCGGTCTTCCTCTACTTCACCTTGCGCAACGTCGGCCTGTATCCGACCGTGTTCGGCGACGAATGGTCGTACAGCAGCTTCACCCGCCTGATGCCGTTCCGCGACACGCAAGTGCCGTCCTATCTGTTCTACACGGTGTACCGGCTGACCAACTACTGCGGCGATGGCTTTCTGGAGTGCGCGCGGCTGATCAACGCCGTGTTCTTCGTCGGCGCCGCGCCCTTCATCTACCTGATCGCGCGCCAGTACATGACGCGCCAGATGGCGGGCGTGATCGCGGTGCTGGCCATCCTCACGCCGAGCAATACCTACACCGGTTACTTCATGCCGGAAGCCATGTACTTCTGGGGCTTCTGGGTGTTCAGCTGGAGCGTGCTGCGCGCGCTGGGCCGGGTCGATGTCCGCACCGTCATGCTCAGTTCGGCGGCGCTGGGACTGCTGGCCATGGTCAAGGTGCACGCGCTGTTCCTGATTCCCGGTTACGTGGTCTACCTGGCCTACGCCACCTTCGCCCAGCGCGGCGCCAGCGGCAACTGGCGCTGGCTGCGCCAGGCGCTGCTGCTGGTGGCGGTGGCGCTGGCCACGGCCGCCGTGGTGCGCCTGACGGTCGGCTATCTGTACGCCGGCCGCAACGGCCTCTACCTGCTGGGCACCATCTACGCCAACCAGGCCCAGGCGCGTCCCGCGCTGAGCGTGCTGATCCACCTGGCGCTGGTCAGCCTGCAAGGCCACCTGATGGCGCTGGTGCTGATGTTCGGCATGCCACTGGCCGCCGCCGCGATGCAATGCGCCAGCCGCCGCCAGCGCCACGGCGCCGCGCGCGGCAGCAGCACGCTGCTGGCCTACTCGGCGCTGATGATCCCCTCGCTGGTGGCGGTGACGGCGCTGTTCACCGCGCTGGTGGCCGGCGGCGGCAACGAGAGCGGCGTGCGCCTGCACATGCGCTACTACGATTTCGCCCTGCCGCTGCTGCTGATCCTGGCCGGCGCCCAGCTGGTGTCCCAGCGTCCCGGCGTGGCGTGGCGCGGCCGTCTGGCGGTGGCGCTGCCGCTGCTGGCGGCGATGTGGGCGGCCGGCCGCTACCTGATCCCGGCCTACACGCCCAACCACATCGACAGCCCTACGCTGTTCGGCATGGTGCACGACGGCGGCAGCTTCCCGGCGCTGATCGGCTTCAGCATGGCGGCGGTGCTGCTGTGGATCGCCAACGCCCGCCTGGCGGCGCGCTGGTTCGTCTACATCGTCGTCCCGGTCACACTGATCATCTCGGGCGACAATGTCAACCTGTATGTGCGCATGGCGCAGCGGCCGGACGCCTACGTCAAGGCCGGCGTGTACGCCCACCAGTACCTGACCCAGGAAGAAGCCAGGCGCCTGACCATCGTCGGCCCCGACATCTTCAATCTGTTCAAGAGCCGCTTCTTCGTCGACAACACCAACGTCAACCTGATGCTGCTGCCGGCCGGCCAGCCTATCCTGCTGGCGTCGCTGACGCATCCGGACGGCTGGCTGCTGGTGGTGGGCGACTATCCGCTGCCGGAGGGCGCGGTGCGCCACAGCGGCTTCCGCGAGTTCACGCTGGCGCGCGTCAAGCCGCCGGGCGACGTTACGCTGCACCGCTTTGCCGAGACCGAGGATGACAGCATGCGCAGCACCGGCCTGTCGTCCATGGAAGACTGGGGCCGCTGGTCCGAGGGCAGTCAGGTGACGCTGAACTTTGCCAAGCCGCTGCCCAAGCATTTGCTGCTGCGCATGGACGTGGCCGCGTACGGCCCCAACGCCAGCCTGGGCTTCGAGGTGACGGCCGGCGACCAGACCCTGCCGCTGAAGGCCGACGGCGCGCACGGCGTGCGGGAGCTGCGCTTCAACACCGACGGCACGGCGCGCGTCATCACCATCAAGATACCGAAGCCGACCTCGCCGCAGGAACTGGGCTTTGGCGGCGACCAGCGCAAGCTGGGCATTGGCCTGTACAGCATGGAAACCATCGACGCGGACGCGCCGCGCCCATAAAACACGGGGGTCAAGTCTGACATTCGGACACGAGCTCTGCCTTAGCGGCTGCTAAGGCAGAGCTCGTGTCCGAATGTCAGACTTGACCCCAGCTTATTTATGCACCACGGCGCAGAACTGGTAAGGCTGGTAGTTGCGGCCGATGTAGGCCGGATACACCCGGCAGTCCGACGCCGGGTCCAGCCGCAGGCCGTGACGGTCGAGGATGACGGCGGCGTCGCGGCGCGCCGCGCTGTCGGCTTCGTCGCCCTGGCGGCGGCGCTCGGCGCGCGGCTGTTCCGCCGGGTCTTGCTGGTTCGACGTCAGCAACACGTAGAACGGCCCGCCGCGCTCGGCCATCATGGCCGCCACGCGCTGCTCGTACAGCGGCGAGCCCGGGAAGCCCCCACTGATTGACACAAACGCCAGCGACGCCGGAAAGCCCGCCGTGTACCAGCCGACCGGCGCCTGCGTGGTCAGCACCAGGCTGCGTTCGGGATGGGCCATCTCCGGCACCGTCACGCGGAACGCTTCGCTGCTCCAGCGCGCGCGGCCCCAGTGCGGCGTCGGCAGCGCCAGCAGCACGGCCAGCAGCACCGCGCCGCCCGCCACGCGGCGCGCCGTCGACGGCGCCAGCAGCCGATGCGCCAGCAGCCACAGCACCAGCGGCGCCAGCAGCTCCAGCGGCACCAGGTAGCGGTAGATGCTGAACAGCGCCTGCCAGCTCAGGTAGGACAGCACAAAGAACGCCAGCACGAAGCGCGCCTGCGGCGACAAGGCCGCCTGGCCGACGGCGCGCGGCCGGCGCCAGGCCCGCAACGCCGCCACGGCCAGCACGATGAAGCCGATGTAGAGCAGCGGCCACAACAGCAACCGCATGCGGATCTCGGTGACGCGCTCGGGATGCAGCGCGAAGATCACCGGCCACAGCAGCTTCTCGGTCCAGCCCTGCGGCAGCCAGTGGGTGTCGCCGATGCCGATCGGCGCGGCCAGCGGCGAGCGGAAGATATCGTTGAATTGCGGATACAGCGGATTGCCGAATTCCAGCCACATGCGCCAGAACCAGTGGCCCGCCGTCAGCGCGATGCCGGACAACACGCCGACGCCGAACACGAAGGCGCGCGACCAGGCGCGCCACCAGCCGCCCGGCAGCATCAGCAGCGCCGCGCACAGCGCCAGCGCGTAGGTGGCGTTGGTCAGCTTGAGGCCGGCGCCCGCGCCCATCGCCAGGCCGGCCAGCAGCGCCAGCGCCAGGCCGCGGCCGTCCGCGCGCGCCAGACCATCCCAGTGGCGCAGCGCCAGCGCCAGCGCGCTCAGCACGCACAGGGCGGTCAGGTTGTCGCCCATCGAATTGCCCAGCTGGCTGAAGAAGGCGCAACCCATGCAGCCGGCCAGCGCCAGCAGCAGCGGCAGGCGCTGCGCGCCGGCCTGCGGCAAGTGCGCCAGCAGGCGGCGCGCGATGGCCAGCACCAGCAGCGCATTCAGGCCGTGCAAGGCGCCCATGGCGAAGCCGGCCAGCGGCGCCGGCAATGCGCGCAGCAGGCCGTAGTAGACCAGGTCCAGCGTCGGGTTGAAATAGCTTTGCCACTGGCCCGGCGCCAGGTCCAGGTTGACCTTGCCATTGAGCAGAGCGAACGGGTTGTACAGGTGGTAGTTGCGCAAGTCCCAGTTGTCGTCCTGCCCCAGCAGCAGCGAGAGCAGGCCGAACAGCAAGGGCAGCAGCCAGGGCCGGGCATCCAGCAGCGCCAGGCAACGCGCCATCACGGCGGACAAGACGGTAAACGGGCGCGACAGCATAGTCATAGGCGGTGGATCAGCGTTGAAAGACAAGGAATTTGGCGCTCAGGAAGTTCAGCGCCAGGCCGGCCAGCGTGCCGCAGCACACCGCCAGCAGGGGCGCGGCGGGCAGCAGCGGCGCGGCCGCCGGCCAGCCCGCCATCAGCGCGATGACGGCGGCCGAGACGCCGTAGTTGACGGCGCCGCCGAAGGCCATGGCGCCGATGTAGCGCCACCACTGGCGCCACGGCGAGTCGGCGGCGGCGTCGAAGGTGTAGCGGCGGTTGATCTGCCACGTCACCCACACCGCCGACAGGAAGGACAGCACGCGGCCGGCGTGGAAGCCGGTGCCCAGCGCCAGCGCCAGGTACAGCACCAGCACGTCGACCGCCAGGCCGGCGACGCCGGCCACGGCAAAGCGCAGCAGCTGGATGCGGACGTGTGGCTTAAGCATGCATCAGGCGTCGGAGGCCGGCGCCGACGCCGGCACCGCCAGGTAGGCGTAGCGCTTCTGCTCGATGCGGCCCTTGGTGACGGTGTCGAGTATCAGGCCGCACGACAGGAACAGCACGCTCAGCATGCCCAGGCCGGTGCACAGCACGGCCGTCGGCAGGCGCGGCACCAGGCCGGTCTGCAGATAGGTGGCGACCAGCGGCTCGGCCAGCACCAGCGCCAGCAGCGCGCTGACGCCGGCGCCGATGGCGAAGAACGGCAGCGGCTTTTCGTACTTGAACAGCTTGAGGATCATCCACAGGATGCGGATGCCGTCGCGATAGGTGCTGAGCTTGCTGACCGAGCCTTCCGGCCGCGCGCCGTAGCGGGTCGGCACCTCGGCCACCGGCATGCGCAATTCCAGCGCGTGCACGGTCAGCTCGGTCTCGGTTTCGAAGCCGGCCGCATGCGCCGCGAAGGACTTGGCGTAGCGGCGCGAGAAGATGCGGTAGCCCGACAGCATGTCGGTGAAGGTGTTGCCGAACACCGCGGCCACGCAGCCGGTCAGCAGGCGGTTGCCGAAGCGGTGGCCGAAGCGGTAGGCTTCCTGCTGGTCGGCATGGCGGGTGCCGACCAGCATGTCCAGGCCCTCGTCGAGCAGCTGGCGCACCATCTGCGGCGCCACGCTGGCGTCGTAGGTGTCGTCGCCGTCGACCATCACGTAGACGTCGGCGTCGACGTCGGCGAACATGCGGCGGATGACATTGCCCTTGCCCTGCTGGCGCACGCTGCGCACGATGGCGCCGGCCGCGCGCGCCACGGCCTGGGTGTCGTCGCTGGAGTTATTGTCGAACACGTAGACCGGCACGCCGGGCAGACAGGCGTTGAAGTCGCGCACGATGGCGGCGATCGTCAGAGCTTCGTTGTAGCATGGGACTACGATGGCGATGCGGTGCTGAGGAAAGATGTTCAATTGAGCATTTGTAAGTGTCAGTTGCGAAATTGTACATGACTATGGTCGCGCCGCACACTGCAGCGGCCTCCGCTTTGCCCCTGCGGCGGGCGGACACTGCTAAAATGGCAGCCCTTCGGCGCCATCGACTATCAAGGACACTCCTGCCGCATGAAACACCTGATCTCCCATGTATAAGCGGCTGTTCCTGCAACGCCAGTTCCTGGTATTCGTCGCCGGCGGCCTGCTGACGGCGCTGATCGACATCGGTCTGATGCAACTGGCGCTGCGCGCCGACCTGCCCTCGCTGACGGCGGCCAGCATCGGCTTCGTGGCCGGGCTGGCGGTCAACTACCTCTTCCACGCGCGCGTCACCTTCGCCCGCCTGAGCCAGAGCCACAGCATGTGGCGCTACCTGGTGGTGGTGGCCATCAACTACGGCCTGACCTTGCTGCTGGTGGCGCTGGCGCAAGCGCTGCTGGGCAATCCGCTGGCCGGCAAGCTGATCTCGCTGCCGGTGGTGGCCGCCAACGGTTTCCTGTTGAGTAAATTCTGGGTATTCAAATGACTGCTGATACTGCCGCTGCCACTCCCACGCTGACCTTCGCCCCGGTGCGCTACGACGAGGCCGCGCTGGCCAAGTACGGCGCGCTGTTCGCCGCCTGCTTCCCGGACGCCAGCAAGTTCACGCCGGCCTATCTGCGCTGGCTGTACGCCGACAATCCGGACGGCGCGGCGGCCGGCTACGACGCCTGGGATGGCGAGCGCCTGGCCGCGCACTATGTCTGCGTGCCCGGCGTGGCGCGCATCGGCGGGCAGGACGTGCGCGTGCTGCTGTCGCTCAACACCGCCACCCATCCCGACTATCAGGGCAAGGGCTTGTTCACCAGGCTGGCGGCGCTGACCTACGATAGCGCCCGCGAGCAGGGCTATGACGCGGTCTACGGCGTGGCCAACGCCAACAGCACGCCCGGCTTCATCCGCAAGCTGGGCTTCCAGCTGGTGCGGCCGCTGGAAGCGCGGCTGGGCTGGGGCGGCGTCGGCACGCGGCCGCACGGCCAGGGCGCGGCGGTCAGCTTCGAACGCCAGCGCAGCCCGGCCGCGCTGGCCTGGCGCTGCGCCAATCCCGACAACCCGGTACGCATGCGCCGGCGCGGCGCGCTGTGGCAGTTCGACGCCGCCGCGCTGAGCGTGGCGCGCGCCTACGGCGAGCTGGCCTTGGCGGCCGGCGCCGCGCCGGACCACAACACTGTGGCCGGCGCCTGGGCGCCCGCGCGCCTCTACCTGGGCCTGGTGCCGGACAGCGAACGCCGCTACACCGGCTATCCGGCTATCCCGCAGCGCCTGCGGCCGTCGCCGCTGAACCTGATCTACCGCTCGCTGTCCGGGCGCGTGGCCCAGCTCGACCCGGCGGCGATCCGCTTCAGCTTCCTCGACTTCGATGCCTACTAAGCCCGACGCCCTGGCCGCGCTATTCCTGTTCGCCCACCAGGACGACGAGTACGGCGTCTTCCACGCCATCGAGGACAGCCTGCGGCGCGGGCGTCGCGTGGCCTGCGCCTATCTGACCGAGGGTGCGGCCGGCAGCGGCCCGCGCCGCAACGCCGAATCGCTGGCGGTGCTGACCGCCATGGGCGTGGACGCGCGCGACATCGTGTTCGCCGGCGACAGCCTCGGCATCGTCGACGGCAGCCTGCCGCGCCACATGGATGCCGCCGGCCGCTGGCTGCGCGACTGGATGGCCGGCTTCGGCCAGGTCGAACTGATCTGCGTCACCGCCTGGGAAGGCGGCCATCACGATCATGACGCGCTGCACTTCCTGACCGCCCACACGGCGCAACGCCTGGGCCTGATCGCGCGGCTGCGCCAGTACTCGCTGTACAACGCCTGGCAGCGCAAGGCGCCGTGGTTCAACGTGCTGGCGCCGCTGGCGGCCAACGGCGCGGTGGAACGCGCGTCCATCGGCTGGGGCGCGCGGCTGCGCCACCTGGGCCGGCTGCTGCGCTATCCGAGCCAGTGGAAAACCTGGGTCGGCCTGTTCCCCTTCGTGCTGTGGCACTACCTGCGCCACGGCAGCCAGCAGCTGCAACCGGTCGCGCTGGAGCGGCTGGCGCAGCGGCCGCACGCCGGCCCGCTGTACTACGAGCAGCGCCGCTTCTACACCTACGAGGCGATGCAGCAGAACATGGCGGACTGGCTGGCGCGCTAAGCATCACACGTGTGGAATTTGGTGAGATTGTTTCATGGGCAAACAGTTAGAATTGCGGCGCCCTCACAACACCGAAAGTCGTCCGCTGCAATGAATCAAGAAAAAAACCTGCACTGGGTGCAGTTGCTGCGCGGCGTGGCCGCGTTGCTGGTGGTACTGACCCACAGCCGGTATGCGCTGCTCGGCACGCCCTCCTGGCCGCTGGCCGACCAGCTGCTGACGCCAGGCGCGATGGGCGTCGACCTGTTCTTCATCATCAGCGGCTTCATCATGTACTACTCGACCGCCGGCAGCGCCGGTGGCGCGGGCGAGGCGCTGCGCTTCCTCATCAAGCGCTTCGCGCGCGTGTGGCCGGCCTACGCGATCGCCACGCTGGCCGCGGCCTACGTACTCAACGGCGGTTTCAGTTACTTCGATTCGGCGGCCAACCGGCTGACCTTCCTGCGCACGCTGGCCATGGTGCCGGCCGATCCGCACCAGGCGCCCTACTTCGGCCTGACGCTGGTGGTGGCGTGGACGCTGGAATTCGAGATGTACTTCTATCTGATCTTCGCCGCCAGCATGCTGTTCAAGCGCCTGCGCTGGTTCGTGCTGGCGTCGTGGGTGCTGCTGACGGTGATCCTGCTGCCGCTGGGCCACGCCGGCTTGAGCATGGAGGTCAACCGCGACCACGGCTTCACGGCCCGCTACATGAGCATCGTCACCAGTCCCTTCGTGCTGGAATTCCTGATCGGCGTGATGATAGGCTGGGCGCACCGCCAGCCATGGCTGCGCATCCCCGGCCGCCAGATGCCCTGGCATGCGCTGGGCCTGAGCCTGTCGTTCGTCATCTTCGCCATCTACAGCCGCGCGGTGGAGGGCCACGGCCCGACCCACTACGGCTGGCCGCTGGCGCTGCTGGTGCTGGTGATGGCGCTGGCCAGCAAGACCGTGCAGATCCGCACGCCGGCGCTGTGGCTCTGGATGGGTTCGATTTCGTATTCGCTCTACCTGACCCACCCGGTCGCGCAGGGCCTGGAATTGAAAGCCTTGCAGATGAACGGTCTCAACAGCTTGTGGTCCAACTGCTGGTCGATCCAGCTGTCGATCGCCTGCGCGCTGTCGGTGGCGGCGCTGTCGCACCGCTATCTGGAACAGGGCTTGTCCAACAAGGTCCGCAACGTGTTGCTGCGGCTGGTGACGCGGCGAGTCGAAGCGCCAACGCCTGTCGCCCCAGCGCAAGCGATCAAGCGCAGGGCTTGAAAGCGCTGGCCTATCGTTCAATCTTGCTATACATTTAATGCCTCGCTTGAGTATTGGTTCAAACAGGGGATTACATGGATTGTCTGGTTTGCAAACAACAAACGGCGCCGGGGCTCTCCGCCTGGCACCGCGTCTGTCCGTCCTGCCGCTACGAGAGCGCGGCGCTGCTGCCCACGATTAACGACGCCGAAGTCCATGTGCACGTGGACGAGGCCCAGCGCGAAGCCGGCCTGAAGGCCATCCGCCAGGAAAATTTCAAGACCATCGTCGGCTATGCGAAAGAGCTGGCGCCGGCCGGCGCGCGCCGCCTGCTGGACGTGGGCGCCGCCCACGGCTGGTTCCTGGAAGCCGCCCGCGACGATTTCGATGTGCTGGGCATGGAGCCCGACACGGCCGTGGCCAACAAGACCGCCGCGCGCGGCCTGCCGGTGCGCAACGGCTTCTTCCCCGATGCGCTGGAGGCGGACGAACGTTTCGATGTGATTGTGTTCAACGATGTGATCGAGCATATCCCCGACATCAAGTCGGCGCTGGCGGCCTGCCGCGAGCGGCTGACGCCGGGCGGCATCCTGATCCTGAACCTGCCCAATAGCCGGGGCTTCTTCTATCGGCTGTCCAAGCTGTTCGCGCGCGTGGGCTGGCGGGCGCCGTTCGAACGCCTGTGGCAGAAGGGCTTGCCGTCGCCGCACGTGCACTACTTCGAAGCGGGGAATTTGAGCAAGCTGGTCGGTGGTCAGGGACTGGAGCTGCGGCTCAAGGCCGAGCTGCCCGCGGTGCGCGCCAAGAGCATGCTGGAGCGCTTGCGCTGTGCCGGCCAGGGAACCTGGCTCAGCATCTACGCGCAATACGCCGCCGTCATGATGACGATCCCGGTACTGCGCGCCTTCCCCAGCGATATCGTGGTCTGCGTCTACCGCAAACCCTGAACGCCGGGGCGCTTGCTGTTACTGCTTCGGTGCGCCGCCCAGCAGGAAGGCAACCTTCTGCTTGGGCTTGGCCGCTGCCGCGCTGCCCAGCGTGGCGGCCGGGGCCGGTGCCGGCGCCTTGGCCGGCTCGTACGGCTTCAGGAACCATGGATCGACCTTCTCGCGGCGCGCGCCGTAAGCCGGTGCGCCCGGAGCGCGTGGCGACGGACGGTCGCTGCGTTCACCGCGGTCGCTGCGTTCGCCACGGCCGGCAGGCGCCGACGACGAAGCGCCACGGCCACCCTCTTCACGACGCGGACGGCGTTCTCCGCGCTCGTCGCCGCCATAGCTCGGGGCCGGGTTGAAGCCGTCCAGTTCGCCGCGACGGATGGTTTGCTTGATCAGTTTTTCGATGTCGGCCAGCAGGCGTTCATCCTTGTCCGAATAAATCGACAGCGCGTCGCCCGAGGCGCCTGCACGGCCGGTGCGGCCGATGCGGTGCACATAGTCTTCGGCGTTGTACGGCAGGTCGTAGTTGATCACGCACGGCAGGTCGGTGATGTCGAGGCCGCGCGCGGCGACGTCGGTGGCGACCAGGATGTCGATCTCGCCCTTCTTGAACGATTCCAGCGCGGCCATGCGTTCCTGCTGCGTCTTGTCGCCGTGGATGGCGACCGCTTTCATGCCTTCCTGCTCCAGCCCCTTGGCCAGGCGCGAGGCGCCGATCTTGGTGTTGGAGAAGATGATGACCTGCTTCAGTTCGCGCTGGCGCAGCAGATGCGCGGTCAAGGCGTGCTTCTGGTTTTCCGGCACCTTGTAGACCACCTGCGTGACCTTGTCGGCGGTCTGGTTGCTGCGCGCCACTTCGATCGTGACCGGGTTGGTCAGGAAGGTGTTGGCCAGCTTCTTGATCTCCGGAGAGAACGTGGCCGAGAACATCAGGTTCTGGCGCTTGGACGGCAGCAGGTTGATGATGCGTTGCAGGTCGGGCAGGAAGCCCATGTCCAGCATGCGGTCGGCTTCGTCCATGACCAGCATCTGCACCTGGCCGAGGCTGATGTTCTTTTGTTCGACGTGGTCCAGCAGGCGGCCCGGGGTGGCGATGACGATTTCGACGCCGGCCTTCAGGATCACGGTCTGGCCCTTCATGTCCATGCCGCCGAAGACGACGGTCGAGCGCAGCGGCGTGTGCTGGGCGTAGGCCTTGACGTTCTCGGCCACCTGCACCGCCAGTTCGCGGGTCGGGGTCAGGATCAGCGCGCGCACCGGGTGGCGCGCCGGCGAGGTGCTGGTGCTGGCGTGGGCCAGCAGCATCTGGATGATGGGCAGCGCGAAGCCGGCGGTCTTGCCGGTGCCGGTCTGGGCCGCGCCCATGACGTCGCGTCCCTGCAGCAGCACCGGGATGGCCTGGGCCTGGATCGGCGTCGGATGCACATAGCCCTGGTCGGTCAGCGCGCGCAGGATGTGCGGCGACAGGCCGAAATCGGCGAAGCGGACCTGGGCCGGCTCGGCGGCGGCTTCGGCCACGGCGGCCGGCGCGGCAACCACGGCTGCGGCTTCGGCCGGTGCGGCGATAACTTCGGCGGGCGCCGGTGCGGCTGGTACGGCAGTCTCTACGGCTTCGGCGGCCACGGCTTCCGGAGCGGCGGGCACAATAACGGTCGGGGTGATGATCTCGGTTTCGGACATAATGTGTGCGGCGGCCCTGCGGCGGACAGCCAAGCTTTCTTCAAATAACAACATATTTGCACTGCCGGCCCTGGCTGATGGTCAACTTGGAGGAAGTGCGGAAGGACCGGCGGGGCGGCACGCGATAACAGCAGGATACAATGAGCGCCGTAAACTATACCCTAATTTCCGGCAACTGCGCTAAAAACCACCGGCTTTTATATCGAAACCATTGCATCAATGGTATGTATAATAGTTAATCTGACCAGAAATCTCCCGCCATCGGATTCCCCCCATGCTCCTGTCATCGCCGGTTGTACGCCGTTTGCTCCTGCCATTCCTGCTGCTGATTGCCCTGCTTGCCACGCTGCCGCTCGCCCCGCAGGCCGATGCCGCGCCGGCGCCGTCGCTGCGCTTCAAGAAACTGGGCCCGCTGGGCGGCGACGAGCCGTCGATGCTGTCGCTGATGCAGGACAGGAAAGGCTTCATCTGGGTCGGCACCCATACCAACGGCCTGTACCGCTACAACGGCTACCAGGCGGTCAAGTACATCAACAATCCCGGCGATCCGAACAGCCTGCCGCACGACCGCGTATCCGCCATCTACGAGGACAAGCAGGGCCGCATCTGGGCCGGCACCCAGAACGGCCTGGCGCGCTTCAACCCGGAGAGCAACAACTTCACGCTGTTCGCGCCGCCGGGCAAGGCGCCCAAGAACCACCGCATCATCAAGAACATCATTTCCGACGGCAAGAACGGCATGTGGGTGGGCAGCTGGGGCGGCCTGCAGCACTTCGATCCGGCCACCGGCAAGTTCACCGTCTACGCGCACGACGAGGCCGATCCCGACAGCCTGGCCAGCAACGACCTGAACGCGCTGGCGCTGGACGCCAAGGGCGGCGTCTGGATCGGCACCTGGCCCGGTGGGCTGGACTACCTGGCGCCGGGCGCCACCCGCTTCCGCCACCACCAGGTCGACCCGGCGCCCAAGCCCGACGCCCGCGTCAACATCGTGCGCGCGCTGCAGTTCGACCAGAACGGCATGCTGTGGATAGGCACGGAATCGGGCGTGATCCGCTGGGACGGCAAGAGCGACTGGGACACGCGCAAGGCCATCGCCTCGCCGTACAGCCGCATCACCAACTTCAACATCGACAACAAGGGCACGCTGTGGTGCACCACGCTGTCGGCCGGCCTGCTGCGCTGGAATGAATCGACCGGCGAGTTCGACCAGTTCGTGCACGCGGCCGACGACCCGTACAGCCTGCCCGGCGACAATCTGCGCGCGGTGATGCAGGACCGCGGCGGCATGCTGTGGATCGCCTCCTTCACCGACGGCATCAGCCTGGCCAACCTGTCGAGCGAAGGCTTTACCCGCCACGTGCCGTTCCGCATCGACAGCCGTTCGGCGCCGGCCAGCAACGCGCTGTTGAGCCTGTCCCGCGCGCCGGGCGGGCGCATCTGGTTGGGCGGCAACGTCGGCATGAGCTTGTACGATCCGGCCACCAGCACCGTCATCAAGAGCTACCGCGCCGACGACAAGAAGCCCGGCATGCTGAGCCACTCCATCGTCTACAGCATGTACCAGGACGACGACGGCAAGGGCCCGCTGTGGCTGGGCACGTCGAACGGCCTGAACCGGCTGGACACGCCGGACAGCCCCTTCCAGGTCATCCACTTCGGCAACACCGCCAGCGACTACATCAACGCCATCGCGCCCGGCGCCGGCGGCATGCTGTGGCTGGCCACCGGCAACAGCCTGATACGCTACGACACCAGAACCGACGCCCGCAAGATCTACTACAACGATCCGCAAGACCCGGGCACGCGCAGCGTTAACGGCACCTCGGCGGTGCTGGAAGACCGCGCCGGCCGCGTGTGGGCCGGCTCGGAATGGAATGGCGGCGGCCTCGACCTGCTCGACACGGCCACCGGCAAGTTCCGCCACTACCGCCACGCCGGCAACGACAAGAACAGCCTCAGCGACGACAACATCGCCAGCCTGCACGAGGACGCGCAAGGCCGCATCTGGGTCGGCACCAGCAAGGGGCTGGACCTGGTGGTGTTCAAGCCGGACGGCACGATCAGCTTCAAATCGTATGCGGCGGCCATGCGCGCGCCCAAGATCCTCGCCATCCAGCACGACCTCGACGGCAAGATCTGGTGCAGCACCATCGCCGGCCTGTACCGCCTCGATCCGGCCACCGGCCAGGTGGCGCGCTTCACCGCCTCAGACGGCCTGACCGAGGGCTTCACCGTCAACTCTTCATCGATGGGCGAGAACGGCGTGCTGTACTTCGGCGGCGTGCACGGCATGACGGCGGTGACGCCATCGGCGGTGCGCACCAGCTCGGTGCCGCCGCAGGTGGCGATCACCGACATCACCGTGTTCAACCACTCGCTGCAAGACGGCAAGCCGGGCGAGAACGTCAAGGCCGAAGGGCCGGTGACCTCGCCGACCGCGCTGACGCTGTCGGCGCAGGCCACGGTGTTCTCGCTGGAGTTCGCCGCGCTGCACTACACCGAGCCCAGCGAGAACCGCTACTCCTACCAGCTGCAAGGCTTCGACCGCGACTGGGTGGAGACCGA
This sequence comes from Rugamonas aquatica, assembly GCF_009380215.1. Taxonomy (GTDB): domain Bacteria; phylum Pseudomonadota; class Gammaproteobacteria; order Burkholderiales; family Burkholderiaceae_D; genus Rugamonas; species Rugamonas aquatica_B. Next base: position 171,862 of record NZ_WHUG01000006.1, on the reverse strand, counting down.
CGCCGCCCACCGCAGCGCCAGCTACACCAATCTGAATCCGGGCCACTACGTGTTCCGCGTCAAGGCGGCCAACCACCTGGGCGTGTGGAACCCGGAGCCGGCCACCTTGAACATCACCATCACGCCGCCGTTCTGGCAGCGCTGGTGGTTCCGCGCCGGCGGTGCCGCGCTGATCGTCGGCTCGCTGATGCTGGCGTATAAAATCCGCATCCAGCGCCTGACCCGCCGCGAGGCCGAGCTGAAGCAGCTGGTGGCGGCGCGCACCGGCGAGCTGGAGGAGTCGAACCGCAAGCTGGCCGCGCTCAGCACCACCGACGGCCTGACCGGCGTCAGCAACCGGCGCGGCTTCGACCTGGCGCTGGAGGCGGAATGGCGGCGCGCGGCGCGCACCGGCCAGACGCTGGCGCTGTCGATGCTGGATGTCGACTACTTCAAGAAATACAACGACCACTACGGCCACCTGGCCGGCGACTCGACGCTGCGCACCGTGGCCGACCTGATCACCACGCACGGCCGCCGCACCACCGACCTGGTGGCGCGCTACGGCGGCGAGGAATTCGCGCTGCTGGCGGCCGCCACCGACGCCGCCGACGCCTTCGGCATCGCCGAGGAAATCTGCGCCGAGCTGGCGCGGCGCCAGTTGCCGCATGAGCAATCGCCGTTCGGCATCCTGACCATCAGCATCGGCGTGGCGGTGATGGTGCCGACCGAGGACAGCTCGCCGGAGCTGCTGGTGCAGATGGCCGACCGCGCGCTGTATCGCGCCAAGGAAAAGGGCCGCAACATGGCGCTGCTGGCCATGCCGCCGATGTGAGGATGGCGATGAGCGATACCGCCGCCGACGATCCCAAGCCGCAACCGCCGCAGCCGCCGCAACCGGGCGACTGCTGCCACAGCGGCTGCACCTTCTGCGTCGAAGACATGTACCAGGACGAACTGGACCGCTACCGCGCCGCACTGAAGGCGTGGCAGGAGCGCCATCCCGGACATGGGTGATAGGATAGTCAAACACTACACGGAGGCAGACGATGACACGAGTTCGCGTTGAATGTTTCACCATCTCGCTCGACGGCTATGGCGCGGGTCCGGACCAGGACATCGACCATCCGCTCGGCGCCGGCGGCAACGAGCTGCACCAGTGGATGCTTCCCACGCGCACCTTCCAGCAGGCGGTGCTCGGCCGGGACGACGGCACGACCGGCGTCGACGATGATTTCGCCAGCCGTGGTTTCCGGAATATCGGCGCCTGGATACTCGGACGGAATATGTTCTCGCCCGATCGCGGCAACTGGCCGGACCCGGACTGGAAAGGCTGGTGGGGCGACAGCCCGCCGTACCACACGCCGGTGTTCATCCTGACCCACCATGCGCGCGCGCCCATCGAGATGGAGGGCGGCACCACATTCCACTTCATCACAGGCGGCATCCACGAAGCGCTGGAGCGCGCGCGCGAGGCCGCAGCCGGCAAGGACGTGCGCATCGGCGGCGGGCCGGACACCATCCGCCAGTATCTGCGCGAGGGCCTGATCGACGAGCTGCACATCGCCATCTCGCCGGTGCTGCTGGGCCGCGGAGAGCCGCTGTTCGAAGGCCTGGACTTGCGGACGCTGGGATACACCTGTGTGCAATCGATCGGGACGGAGAAAGCCACGCACATCGTGTTGCGGCGGCAGGAGCCCACCGGCACCTGAGCCGTCGTTCCCGCGCAGGCGGGAACCCATACGCCGCTTGATCGCAGGCGAAGTATTGATTCCCGCCTGCGCGGGAATGACGCATCGGCAGCGCGGTTAAAACGTTTCCCACTCGTCGCCGGCGGCGGCGCTGGCCTTGGCCGGCTTCTTCAGCGCCGGCCTCGGCGCAGCGGCAGGCTTGCTGTGCGGCGCCGGACGAGCCGGCGGCGCGCTGGAGGCCAGCAGCTTGAACACGCTGACCACCTCGCTCAATTTGGCCGCCTGATCCTGCATCGACTCTGCCGCCGCAGCGGCCTCCTCCACCAGCGCGGCGTTCTGCTGCGTCACCTGGTCCATCTGCACGATGGCGGTGTTGACCTGCTCGATGCCGCTGCTCTGCTCGACGCTGGCCGAGGTGATCTCGCTCATGATGTCGGTCACGCGGGTGATGCTGGCGACGATTTCATTCATGGTGGCTCCAGCCTGGTCGACCAGCTGCGAACCGCTCTCCACCTTCTCCACCGAATCGCTGATCAGCTGCTTGATGTCCTTGGCCGCAGCCGCCGAGCGCTGCGCCAGATTGCGCACCTCGGACGCCACCACCGCGAAGCCGCGCCCCTGCTCGCCGGCGCGGGCGGCTTCCACCGCCGCGTTCAACGCCAGGATATTGGTCTGGAAAGCGATGCCGTCGATGACGGCGATGATGTCGACGATCTTGCGCGACGACTCGTTGATCGACGCCATCGTGCCGACCACCTGCCCCACCACATCGCCGCCCTTGATGGCGATGCCGGAAGCCGACTGCGCCAGCTGGTTGGCCTGGCGCGCATTGTCGGCGTTCTGCTTGACGGTGCTGGTCAGCTCTTCCATCGACGAAGCCGTCTCTTCCAGCGAGCTGGCCTGCTGCTCGGTGCGCGACGACAGGTCCTGGTTGCCGCTGGCGATCTGGCTGGACGCGGTGGCGATGGTGTCGGTGCCGCTGCGCACCTGGCTGACCAGGTTTTGCAGATTGCCGGTCATGTCCTTGAGCGCCTGCATCAGCTGGCCCGTCTCGCAGGCCGATTGCACGGCGATGGAGCGCGTCAGGTCGCCGTCGGCCACGCCGCGCGCCAGCACCACCGCTTCCCGCAGCGGCGCCGAGACGATGCGCGCCACCCATAGCGCCAGCACGACGCCGATGCCGATGTTCAGCGCCAGCAGTCCGATCGCGGTCCAGCGGGCGGTGTGGAAGGTGGAGGTGGCCTGTGTGCTGGCCTCATTGCCGCCGTCGATATTGATCTTGACGAGCTGGTTGACTTCCTCGATCAGCGTGCCGATGGTGGCGGCCGAACTGCCGACGATGACGGCGCGCGCCTCGGCCTTCTGGCCGGCGCGGGACAACGCCAGCAACTTGTCATTGTCTTTCAACAGCTCCTGCAGGGATAGCGCGAAGCGCTCGTAGGTGGCTTTTTCTTCAGGGCTGGAGATGAGTTTTTCGTAGCGTGCGCGGTCGCTCGCCAGCGCCGCCAGCGTGGCGGTCATGCGCTGGTCGTACTGCGCCATGGCCTTCTCTTCGTCGACCATCAGGTGCGACAGTTCCCAGCGCCGCAGTTCGCCGATATCGACGCGCAAGGCCAGCACCGCCTGTACGCTGGGCATCCAGTTTTCCGCCAGGTCGCTGGAGGCCTGGTTGACTTGTCCCATCGACAGAAGCGAACAAACGCCCATGATGAGCGTCAGGAATAAAACTGTACCGAAAGAAACTATGAGCTTGGTGGCGATTCTCAGGTCGTAAAACCATTGCATGGCGGTCTCCTCATCGTTGCTCGGGACTATCAAGTATGCAACGATGCGGAGTCCGCCACCAGCGCCGTGATAGGGCTGTGTTGAGCTAGCAACAGCGGCTGGCGTGGCCAGCCGCCGCCGCAGGATTACAGCTTGCCGTTCAGCGTGAAGAACACCTGGCGCGGCGCGCCGGTCAGCAGCGTCTGCGCGGTGCCGCCGACATCGCTGGCCTGGAAGCCGTTGGTGCCGATCGAGCTGATGTACTGCTTGTCGAACAGGTTGGTGACGTTGACTTGCAGCGACAGGTCTTTCAGCATGCCCAGCGATTTCAGCTTGTAGCCGGCCGACAGGTTAGCCAGCCAGAACGATGGCACGCCGCCGTCGTTCAGGTAGGTGTAGTAGCGCTTGCCGGTGTACTTGCCGCCGGCGCGGGCGAACCACGTACCGCTTTCGTACGACACTTCGGTGTTGAACAGCGAACGCGGCGCGTCCACCACTTGCTTGCCGCTGACGGCCACCAGCTTGTTGTTGTCGGTGTAGTCCGATTTGTACTTGGAATCGTTGAAGGTGTAGGAGTTGAACCAGCTGATTTCGCGGTTGAACTTCCACACGGCGATCGCTTCCAGACCCTTGGTGTCGATCTTGCCGACGTTGACGAAGGTCGATGGGCAGCCGACGATGCCGGCGCAGGTGGCCACGCTCAGCAGACGGTCGTCGAAGCGGGCGTTGTAGACCGCCACCGAACCCTGGATGTCGGCGCGCTTGAAGCGGTAGCCGAAGTCGAGGTTGACCGAGGTTTCAGGCTTGAGCTTGCCAACGCCGGCGTTGTACGCGGCCTGGGTTTGCGAGAACGGGCCGTTGACGCCCGGCTGGAAGGCGCGCATGTTTTTCGAGGCCGAGCCGAACACTTCGTCGTCGCTGCTGAGGGCGTAGTTGAAGCCGGCCTGCGGCAGGAATTTCTTCTCGGCGTCGAGGTCGCCGGCAGCGCGGGTGCCGATGATGTTGGTGGCCTTGATGTCCACGTCCATGGCCTTGAAGCCGGCGTTGATCTTCAGCTTGCCGTCCATGGCGCTCAGGGTATCGGCCACGTAGTACTGCGAGGTGGTGGTGACGAAGTTCTGCTTGAAGTCGGTGCGGAACGGATTAGCCAGGAAGAACATGGTGTCGGCAGGACCGGTCACCTTGTAGTAGTTGCGGGTGGCGTTGTGGTTGCTGCGCTCGCCCCACAGGCCGGCGGTGATGGTGTGGTTGCCCACTTCCCAGGTCAGGTCGCTGGTGACGCCGTCGCGGCCGATCGAGTACTCGGTGGTGCGCAGCGAGATCGGGTTGGCGGCATCGGTCGCCACGTACGGCGTGTACCAGTGGCCCTGGCCGTCGTTGTCGTGGTGGTAGATGGTGGTCTTCAGCGCCAGGTTGTTGGTGAAGTTCAGGTTCAGCGTCAGGCCGCCGATGGTGTCCTTGCGCAGGCCGCCGGCCGAGTAGTAGGCATCGTCCAGGCTGTTGACGGCGCCGCTGAATTTGTTCCTGGCGGCGTCCACTGCGCGCTGCCAGTCAGGCTGGTAGTTGTCCCAGCCGTAGCCCAGGCGACGCACCATTTCCAGCGACACGTCCTGGTAGTCGACTTCGCGGCGGTCGGAATAGTTGAGGAAACCGGTCAGGCTGTTTTCGCCGAAGTTGAACACGAACTGCGAGTTCAGCTGATCCTGGTCCTGGCCGCCGCCGCCCTTGGTCTTGTCGGTGCGCTGGCGGGTGCCGCTGATGTAAGCCTTGACGACGTTGTTAATCAGGCCGGTATCGACGCGGGCGAAGGTGCGCGAGGTCGAATCGCTGCCGAAGGTTTGCGCGAAGGTCAGGCCGCGCTGCTCGCTCGGGGCCAGCGTGAAGAATTGCACGGTGCCGCCCAGGTTGCTGGTCGACGCGGTGCCGACGGCGCCGGCGCCTTGCGACACGGTGACGTTGCCGACGTTTTCCGACGAGATGGCGCGGCTGATGTGCAGGCCGTTGTTGTTACCATAGCTCATGTCGCCCAGCGGCACGCCGTCCAGCGTGAAGCCCAGCTGGTTCTGGTTGAAGCCGCGCACGCTGAAGCGGGCCGACCACTCATAGGCGCCGAACGGATCGGCGGACTGGAAGTTCACGCCTGGCAGTTTTTCCAGAACTTTCAGCGGGCTGGTGCCCGGCAGCGCTTCGGCCAGGTCGGCCTTGTTGATGTTCTGCACCTGGCGCGACTGACCGCGACCGGTGATTTCCACCGTTTGTACCGGACCGACGATGGAGCCGGCCACCGAGCTGTCGGCGGCGGCATCGACCGCGTCAGCGGCGGCGTAGGCGTGGCAAGCCAGGGCTTGCAGGACCACCAGGCACAATGGTTTCAAAGGGAAGCGCTGTTGCATAATTGTTCTTCTTTCTTGCGAGTTAGTGGAAACTGGACTGGAATCAAAACTGGCAAGATTGTAGGAACTGCATATGACGCGGCGATGACGGGAATGTGACAACTTAGTGACATAGCAACATTTCTTCACCCAGGATAAGTACGCGAGCGTACGGACTGCGGGACGGCGTCGGCCCTAGCATGGTCATCGACAGGGAGACGCCATGGACATGACTACACCGCCGCAAACCGGCAACAAACCAGGCTGGCTGGGCAAGCTGGGCCCCGGCCTGATCACCGGCGCCGCCGACGACGACCCGAGCGGCATCGCCACCTATTCGCAGGCCGGCGCACAGTTCGGCTACGGCATGCTGTGGACCATGCTGCTGACCTATCCGCTGATGGTGGGCATCCAGGCGATCAGCGCGCGCATCGGCCGCGTCAGCGGACATGGGCTGGCCACCAATATCCGCCGCCATTTCCCGGCGCCGCTGCTGTATCTGCTGGTCGGCCTGCTGCTGGTGGCCAACACCATCAACATCGCCGCCGACATCGCCGCCATGGGCCAGGCCGTGACGCTGCTGGCCGGCGGCCCGGCGCACTGGTATGCGGCCGGGGCCGGCCTGCTGTCGCTGGTGCTGCAGGTGACGCTGCCGTACAGCCGCTACGTCAAGGTGCTGAAGTGGCTGACGCTGGCCTTGCTCGCCTATGTCGCCACGGCGCTGACGCTCAAGCTGCCGTGGCTGAAGCTGCTGCATGAGGCGCTGCTGCCCAAGCTGTCGTGGAACGCCGCCTACATCACGACGGTGGTGGCGATCTTCGGCACCACCATCAGTCCCTACCTGTTCTTCTGGCAAGCCTCGCAGGAGGTGGAAGACTTGCGCGCCGATCCCGAAGCCAGGGCGCTCAAGCACGCGCAGGCGCAGGCGCCGCAGAATCTGCAGCGCATCAAGATCGACACCGTGGTCGGCATGGGATTTTCCAATCTGGTGGCGGTGTTCATCATGCTGACCACGGCCGCCACGCTGGGCGCGCACGGCATCACGCAGATCGCGTCGTCGGCGCAGGCGGCTTCGGCGCTGCGGCCTATCGCCGGCGACTTCGCGTTCGCGCTGTTCAGCATGGGCATCATCGGCACCGGCCTGCTGGCGGTGCCGGTACTGGCCGGCTCGGCCGCCTACGCCATCGCCGGCGCCATGCGCTGGAAGAACAGCCTGGAGCTGCAGTATTCCGGTGCGCCCAGGTTCTACGCCATCATCATCGGTTCGACCGCCATCGGCACCGCGCTGTGCTTTACCAACATCGATCCCATCCGCGCGCTGTACTGGAGCGCGGTAGTCAATGGCGTGATCTCGGTGCCCATCATGGTGGTGGTGATGCTGCTGGCGGCGCGGCCGGCGGTGATGGGCAAGCTGGTGATCTCGCGCCGGCTCGGCGTGCTGGGCTGGCTGTGCACCGGCGTGATGGCCGCCGCCGTGCTGGCGATGTTCGCCACGATGGGAAAATAATCGGGTAAGCTGAAGCCTCGTCACTTGGGGAGCTGCGTATGCTGCGATTCTTTGCACTGCTGATGGCCGGCCTGCTGTCGCTGTCGGCGCTGGCGTTCGAGCGGCCGTTCCCGGCGCATGCGCTGCGCGGCAAGATGACGCCCGGCTACTTCCCCGAGGTCAGTATCGACGGCAAGCCGCGCCAGCTGTCACCGGCCGCGCGCATCTTCAACCAGGACAATATGATCGAAATGCCGGCCGCGCTGCGCGGCAGCGATATCGTGGTCAACTACACGGTGGACATGAACGGCAATATCGACCGCATCTGGATACTGACGCCCGAGGAGGCGGCGCAAAAGCTGCCGACCTCAGCGGCTAAATAGCGAAATTATCTACGTGCGGCCTGTCGAGCAGGCCGTCCGCAAAAACCAGCAGTTCCTCCGCCGGTATCGGCCGCGAAATATGGTAGCCCTGCAGGTAGTGGCAACCCATCTTTTCCAGGATGGCCGCCTGGCCGGCGGTCTCCACGCCCTCCGCCACCAGTTGCAGGCCCAGGCTGTGGCCCATGGCGATGATGGCGTGCACCAGGTTGTTGCTGCGCTCGCTGTGCTCGATATCCATGACGAAGGCGCGGTCTATCTTCAGCGTGTTCAGGTGGAACTGGGTCAGGTAGCTGAGCGAGGAGTAGCCGGTGCCGAAGTCGTCCAGCGAAATGCTGACGCCCAGCGCGCGCAACTGCGCCAGCACCGCCTGCACCTGGCCGCCGTCGTCGATCAGCACCCTTTCGGTCAATTCCAGCTCCAGCTGGCGCGGCGCCAGGCCGTTGGCGGCCAGCGCCTGCCGCACCAGTTCGACGAAGCGCGGATCGGCCAGCTGCCAGGCCGAGACGTTGATGCTGATGGTGATCTCGCCCAGCGCGCCGGCCTTCCACTGCCCCACCTGGCGGCACGCTTCGTTCAGCACCCAGGTGCCAAGTTCGACGATCATGCCGCTATCTTCTGCCACCGGTATGAAACGGTCCGGCTGCACCGCGCCCAGCAAAGCGCTGTTCCAGCGCAGCAGCGCCTCCACCTTGGTCAATTTTCCGGTGTGGGCGTCGGTGATGGCCTGGTAGACCAGATGGAATTCGCCGGCCTCGATGGCGCCGCGCAAGGCGCCGTCGATCACCAGCGCATCCTTGGCGGCGGCGTTCATGGCGTCGTTGAAGAAGCGCATCTCGCCGCGCCCGGCCTTCTTGGCTTCGTACATGGCGATATCGGCGTTGCGGATTAGCGTATCGCTATCGCTGCCGTGCGATGGATAGCAGGCGATGCCTACGCTGGCCGATACGCCGATCGCGTGATGGGACAGGCTGAAACTGTCGGCCATGGTGGCGATGATGCCGGTGGCGCAGTCGCTGGCGGTCTGTTCGCTGGTGCCGATGGGCAAGCCGGGCAGGATGACGATGAACTCGTCGCCGCCGAAGCGGGCCAGCACGTCCTGCGGGCGCAGCACGCCGTGCAGGCGGCGCGCGCACTGGCGCAACAACTCGTCGCCGGCCGCGTGGCCGAAGGAATCGTTGACGCGCTTGAACTTGTCCAGGTCGATGAACAGCACGGCGCATTCGCAGACGCTGGAGGCGGCTTTCGCGACCTCCTCTTCCAGCCGCTTGGACAGCGCGTGGCGGTTGAAATAGCCGGTGACGGGATCGATGCGGGCGGCCTGGTAGAGCTGGTCGTCCTTCTTTTTGCGTTCGCTGATATCCAGCAACTGGACCAGGCAGTACAGGCGGCCGCGCGCTTCGTACGGCGAGCCCAGCATCTCGACGGGCAGTTTATTGCCGTTATGCAAGGTCAGGATGGTGGTGTCGACGATGGGGAACTGGACGCCTTCGGTCAGGAAATGGCTGAAGTACTGGTCGGCCATCTGGCGCGTGAGGCCGGGAAGCAACTCGGAAACGTGGCGGCCGATCAGGTCGGCGGGAGCGTTGAAGCCCAGCAATCTTGCGCAGCGTTCGTTCGCCACCATCACGTAACCGCGACGGTCGCGGATCAGGAAGCCGTTGCTCAGGCTATCGATGGTGCGCGCATAGCGCTGTTGAATCTCGTCCTGCACCGCGTAAATCAAACCAAGCATGCTGAGGGTTTTTAATATCGTGGTGCCGATAAACCAGATCAGATATAACTCCGGCCCCAGCGTGACAGAGGTCAGGACATTAAACCCGCCTCGCAATATCAACGTTATGCCGAGCAAGCGATAACGGTTTTTATTATTAATCAGGCGCTGACCGCACCACAACATCATCAAGCCTAAAATCAGGGCACTGCCTGGCGCCAGCAAATCGGGATATTCCACCCAAACCACACTGCTTATGATGGATATTAATAATCCGGCTGGCAATATCAAACGGATTTGATAACGGTGTAATTCACCCAGGAAGAATTTCGTTCCGCTCCAATATCCGATCATGCCGGCGGAGAGCAAGGTGGCGCAAAGCGGAATACGTACGGCTTCAGACAAGATGCGGTCGCCGATAAACCAGATAACTATTCCGCTCATTACCGACAACTGCCCCAGCCCCCAGAATAAGGCATGCTTTTCCTTGCGCTGCATTAGCCAGAGGAAAATAAGTAAGGTACTCAGAATAGCGTCTGCTGAAAAGGCAGCCGCTACTGCGGAGAGGTGGGCGTAATTGCTGAGGTCCGTGCTCATAGATATCGGCCGGCGTCTGGCCCAAGAACTGTATTGGAGTAACTTCCCTCATTGTATGCTGAACGGCTGCGCCAGCGGTATTCCGGGCCGAGCGGAGTGTTGCCGATTGGCACAATGCGGCTCTCCGACTGAAAAAGAGCGGGCAACCATGCTTTTTATGCCAAAAATTAGCATGTTCCCGCCAGTTTTCAGCTTGACCCAAAGCACCTGCGCGCAACGCCCCCGGCGCAGTTGCCTGGATTGTGTTTAGAGGAATAAGGAGATAGCCAACGCCCACATTACCAGCGCAATCACGCCATCCAATATCTGCCAGGCTCGTGGTTTGGCAAATACCGGCGTTAAGTAGCGAGCCCCCAATCCCAGGCTGCCAAACCATAACAACGACGCGAGCATTGCGCCCAGCGCGAAATACCAGCGGCCATTCCCGGTCTGCTGTCCACCTATTGAACCCAGCAATACAACCGTATCCAGATAAACATGGGGATTTAAAAGGCTGAATGCCAGCATGGCGGCAATAACTGTTCGTCGATCTCCTGCTGCGGAGTTTTCATTGGTTTCCATAACTCCGGGATTGAAGGCCGTACGCGCCGCCCGCAATCCGTACCAGAATAAGAAACCGGCACCGGCGATCTTAATCCAGAATAAAAGCGTGGGCGCTTCCACAATCAATTGGCCCATGCCGGCCACGCCGGCGCCGATCAATACAACGTCGCAGACGACGCAAATGGCGATGCAAGTTAATACAAATTCCTGTTTCAGCGCCTGCCGCAATAAATAAGCGTTTTGCGAGCCGATAGCGACGATGAGGCTGCCGCCGAGACCGATTCCTTTAAAAAAAGCCGTGGCTTCCATATTTTTCTCCTTGAACAATGCCGACAGCTTAGATCTCCCGCAAAGATAAGTATAATTAATAATACTGACCAAATATTAGAGACGCTAATGAAGCAGGTAGACTATCGCGGCCTGGCCGCGCTCGACGCCGTCATCGATTACGGCAGCTTCGACAAGGCCGCCGTGGCCTTGTCGATCACCCAGTCGGCCGTCTCGCAGCGGATACGCATGCTGGAAAACAACGCTGGCGAGTTGCTGATCGTCCGCAGCCAGCCGCCCTCCCCCACCGAAGCGGGACAGCGCCTGATCGCCCACTATCGTCAAGTGAGGCTGTTGGAGGCGGCGCTGCTGCACCGCCCGGATGCCGGCGAGGCGCGGCCGGAGATCGCCATCGCCGTCAACGCCGACAGCGCCGCCACCTGGGTGCCGGAAGCCGTCACCCCGCTGATGAGCAGCGGCGCCTGCCTGCTGCACATCCGCCTGGATGACCAGGATCACACGCTGACGATGTTGCGGGAGGGCCGGGTATTCGGCTGCGTCACCAGCGAAGCGGCGCAAGTGGCGGGCACCACTTCGACTCCGCTGGGCATCATGCGCTACCACTGCGTCGCCAGCCCGGCATTTGCCCGGCAATGGTTCCCGCAAGGCATGACGGCCGAGGCCGTGCAGCAGGCGCCGGCGCTGAATTTCGACCGCAAGGATGCGCTGCAGGAACGCTACATCGCCCGCCGCACCGGCTACACCGGCCACTATCCCCACCATTCCTTCGCCAGTTCGGAGGGTTTTGTACGGTTTATCGAAGCGGGTTTCGGCTACGGCATGGTGCCGGCGCTGCAATGCGCGACTCAGCTGAGCACAGGAACGCTGGTGGAAATAACGCCGGGAGACTACTTGGACGTGCCGCTGATCTGGCATATGTGGGATATCCAGACGGCATTTACGCGCACATTGTCTGACAATATGATCGCTACTGCGCGCAAATACCTGCTTTAAGCCGCGCCATCGAGCGCCGCCAGGTCTTGCCGAACGCGTTCTTCCCAGGCATCCAGATCGGGTTCATAGGCGGCTTGCGCGGCGGCCGGCGCCAGTGACTCCAGCGGGCCGATACGCTGGTACAGCATCACGCTGGTCCAAGCCACGGTGCCGGCAGGGAAATAGTGCAGCAGCCTGAATGCCGGATGCTTGAGCGCATAAGTCGTGGAGCTGACCAGCGCGCCTTCCTGCATCTCGCGCGCCAGCTTGTCGCCCAGCGCATCCATCAGCGGGCCGAAGCAGGTGCTGTACATGAACACCAGGCTGGCGCCACGCACGTCGACCTTGAACATGTCCGCCTCGATGAAGGCGATGCGCGAGGCGAGATCCAGCAGATGGCTGCCGCTTGCCGTGCCGCCGAACGGCAGCTGCAGCGGCGTGTCGGGCGTCAGCGGCGACGGCAGCGACGCCAGCCCCTGCCCGGCCAGCGCCAGCAGCGCATGCAGACGCTGGACCGCCATCGCGTGCCGGTAGCCCATCAGCTCGACGCCGATGCAGCGCTGGAAAGGAAACGCCAGCGCCGCCGACATCACCACCTTGCCCAGCCCGCTGCCCAGGTCGACCATGACGCCGCCGGGAGGAAGGAACGGAGCGAGCGCCTCGAAATAATTGTCCAGCTCGTAGCGCTGGAATTCGCCGTAAATCAGGCTGCAGTCTTCGGCCAGCCAGGCATGCACTTCGGCGTCGCTGATCTGCTCCAGCGGGCGGAAACCGGGAGGCGGCGCGGTGCGCGGCAGCATCCCGTGCGGCAGCAGGCTGGCCGGCAGGGTGCCGATGATGGCGCTCACATGCGGACGCAGGCGCTGGATCAGGTAATCGCGGCGCGAGCGGTCTTCCAGGCAGGCGCGCAGCGCGTAGCCGACTTCGATAAATTGGAGGAAAGGCGTATCCGGCGTCAGCGAAATCGGCGGCCGCACATGCTTTTCGCCGCCCTGGATGCTCAGGAACAGCGCCTCGAACACATCGTCCGGATGCTGGAAGCTGGTGATGGGCCGGGCCGGCCTATCCTCCTTGCGCATATCAGGCCCGCAGCGCGGCCAGCATTTGATCGACGCTGTCGTGCGCGGCTTGCCAGCCGGAGCTGGCCAGTGCCGGCGCGCAGACCGGGCATGCCTCGAAGGGATTGCAGTCGTGCGGCAGCTCCTGGTAGAACTTGCCCACCACCGATTTGCCCACATACGAATCGACCGACAGCGGCTTGGCCTTCGGCGCGACGGCCGCCTTGGCCGGCACGAAATCGGCGCCGCCGGGCGCCAGCCAGCGTTCGAAGGGCTCGGTCGGCTTGCCGTCGGGGACGTACCACGACTTGCGCTCGCCATTCCAGCGCGCGCCCAGGGCCTTGGCTTCGTCCTTTTCCGCAAACGGAACTTTTAAAAACATCATCGTCGCTACTCCGCTAAAGGAAGCCGCCATTTTACATGCACATGGTTGACTGTACCGCACATCGCCGATATAGTTGCCAAAAGCAAGCATCTGGAGGATTCCATGCATCAGGACATGCAACAGCAAGCCGAAATCGTCAGACAGTTCAACCGCTACTACACCGTGCACCTGGGGCTGTTGCGCGGTCGCTACCTGGACACCGACTATTCGCTCAGCGAAGGCCGCGTCATGTACGAACTGTCGATGCAGCCCGGCTGCACCGCCAACCACCTGCGCAACAAGCTGGACCTGGATGGCGGGTATATGAGCCGCCTGGTGCGCTCGCTCGGCGAGCGCGGCCTGGTGCACGGCGTGCGCTCCGAGCAGGACAAGCGCGCCACCCTGCTGAGCCTGACCGAAGCGGGCCAGGCCGTCATCGCCGACATCAACCATCGCGCCTCGGCGGAAACCGTACGCATGCTGGGCCAGCTGGGCGAAGCGCAACGCATGGAATTGCTGGAGGCGATGGGCAAGGTGCAGCACATCCTGTCGACGCCGGCCACGCGCGTGATCCGCGCCACCGCCGCCCAGCTCGACGATGCGCGCCATCTGCTGTACGAATATTTCGACGTCATCAACGTCGTGCTGCGCGATGACGACGAGGCCATCCGCGCCTTCCTCAACGACGCCAGCTCGGCCATGTGGATCGCTTACGTCGATGGCGTCGCGGCCGCCTGCGTGGCCATGCGTCCGCTGGCGGAAGTGGCCGGCGCGACCGAGTGCAAGCGGCTGTATGTCGCCGACCGTTTCCGCCGGCGCGGCCTGGCCGAGGCGCTGATGCAGGCGCTGGAAAGCCACGCGGCCGAGGCCGGCTATGACGCGGTGTATCTCGACACCAAGGATGACCTGCACGCGGCGATCAAGCTGTACGGACAACTCGGCTACGAGCGCTGCGCGCGCTACAACGACAACCCGCAGGCGACCATCTTCATGCGCAAGCGGATAAAGTGATGGCGCCGTGTCGTCTGTGAGAAAATCCGGGATTGGATTTAACTAGCGACAACCATGCCCATCATCGAACCAATCACCCTGACGCTGGCCGAACTGGCCAGCCGTTGGAACCAGCCCACCCGCCAAGTGCTCGACCAAGGCCTGCCGATGTATTTCTACTTCGACGGGCTGGTGTTCGACTTCAGCGACAAATGGCACCGCGCCCACGGCGACGCCGAAGAGGTGCAGGATCTGGAAGCGCATCAAACGCGGCTGGCCACGGTCGACTTGGATTTGCAACGCCAGTCCCTGCACAAGCGCGGCCTGCTGAAATTGACGCAGTGGGAAGACGCGCTCAGCGACGACGACCTGCACCACCTGCAAGCCGAGTCCGACCGTCTGAACAGCGAAATCACGCGCTTGAGCGCGCGGCTCAAAGAGCGCACCGAAGAGCGCCAGCGCCACGTCCGCAACGGCCTGCTGCGCGCAGCGCCACGCACCCTGCGCGACATCGCGCAGCACGGCCAGACCAAGTTTCCGCAATTCGCCTTCATGCCGGCCTCCCCCGCCGGCAACGAACATATCGCCGGCGGCGCGGTGGTCGCGCTGGAAGATGGCTTCCCGGCGAAAGCGCTGCTGACCGCCGACGATCTGGTGGTGGCGATGCTGGACGTGCGCGCGGCCGAGGCGGCAAACTAACCTTCTTACGTCATCACCCGGCCGCCCGCCACATCGAGCGTAACGCCGGTGATCCATGACGCCGACTCCGACAACAGGAACAGCGCGGCCGACGCCACGTCGTCGGGCTGACCAAGCCGACCCAGCGGAAACACCTGCTGCATGGCTTGCTGCTGCGCGGGCGGCATGCGCAGCGCGGTGCGTTCGGTCAGCACCGCCGATGGCGAAATGCAGTTCACGCGCAAGCCATGCCGCCCCACTTCGTTGGCCGCGTGCTTGGTCAACATGATTACGCCGGCCTTGGCTGCCCCGTAGCCCGCCGGCGCTCCCGAAGCAACCCGCCCTGCCGCCGACGCCATCGTGACGATGCTGCCCGCGCCGCGCGCAATCATCGCCGGCAGGAAGCACTTGAGCGTGAAGAAGGTCGAGGTCAGGTTGTGGTCGATGCTTGAGCGCCAATCCTGTTCGGTGATCTCGGCCAGCGGCACGGGACGTCCGCTGCCGCCGCCGGCAAATGCCAGCAACAACTCGGGCGAGCCGAACTCGGCCTCGATGGCGACGCGCATGCGTTCGACGGCGGCCAAGTCGGCGCAGTCGGCCGCCGCCGCGAACGCCTCGCCGCCCTCGGCGCGGATTGCGGCCACGGTCGTGGCGATGGCATCGCGGTCGCGGCCGTTGACGGCGACCCGGACGCCGCAGCGCGCCAGCGCCAGGCAGGTGGCGGCGCCGATACCGCGCGAGCCGCCGGTGACAAGGGCCACTTTGCCGCGCAGGTCGGCGTAGGTGGGAACAAGGCTGTTTGTTTCGGTCATCGCTAGTCTCCTGTGTATGCTTGACGCCAGATTACAAAGTGACTAGGCTAAAATCAAATCATCAATTATTGGTCTAACCATAAAATAAAAGATGTCTTACCTTTTGCATCTGCGCAGCTTCCTCAGCGTCTACCGGCACAACTCGATCTCGCGTGCCGCGCTCGACCTGCAACTGACCCAGCCTGCCGTCTCGCGCCACATCAAGATACTGGAAGCGCGCTTGCAGTCGCAGCTGTTCACCCGCTTGCCACGCGGCCTGGCGCCGACGCCGGCAGCGATCGAACTCGAACGGCAGGCGGGGCCGCACCTGGATGCGCTCGACGCCCTGATAGGCAGCGGCGCGGGGCAGCGCGATGGCCTTGCCGGAGTGATCCACGTGGGCGCGACCAGCGGCTTCTCGCGGCTGCTGCTGTCCGCGCTGAGCACGCTGCCGCGCTATGCGATCCGGCTCGACCTGCGCGCGATGCCGCCGCCCGCGCTGGTGGCGGCGCTGGCCGCGCGTGAGCTCGACATGGTGGTCACGCTGGCGCGCATCCCGCACAAAGGCATCGACTATGAATTGCTGCATGAGGGCCGCCAGCAACTGGTCTGCGCGCCGGCATTGCGCGAGCGCCTGCCCAAGTCGGCCGCGCCGAAAGGCTTGCCGTTGATCGACTTGCAGGGACCGGTCCCGCCGCTGGCGAGTTTTTGGCGCGAGGTGTTTGGCGGCAGTCCGGAGCTGCCTTCGACCATCGTGCCGGACTATCAAACCGCGCTGGAGGCAGCGGCGGCGGGCAGCGGATTGGCGGTCGTGCCTGAATGCCTGTGCCGGCCGCTGCTGCATGCCGGACAGTTGATCGCGCTGCCGCTGCCGAAACGCGCGCCGCAGTTCGCGCTGTATATCGCCAGCGCGAAAGGAAGCAGCGCCTCCGGCCGCGTCAGCGTTTGCCGTCAGCAGCTGATGGACGCCGCCCGCAACTGGTGACGGGAAGTTCGATCAGGACTTTGCGCCGCGTGCCAGTGGCAGCGTACTCAACCGGTCTTCGATCTCGATACGCACCGCATCCGGCATAGCCAGATCCTGCATGGCCTTGGGCCAGAGATCCCTGGCGCGCGCAACCGTTTGAATGACAGCCGCTTTGGCGATGCGTTCCGATATGCCGGCCTGCCGGGCGATCGAGGTGTAGGTGGCCAGTGTCGCTTGTCGTTGCAGTCTGTCGATGGCGACATTGGCGCCGAAACCGCGAAAGCCGGGCAGTGCCGCCACACAGACGATATCGTAGGCCGGCGACAGTTCGGGACGGATGCCATTGTGGTAAAGCACGCTGAAATTTTTCAGGTGTGCATCCGAATTCCCGATGAGCGCGTTGACGGTCTGCCGGACAAAGAACTGGCGCACATCCTCGATGCCACGCACGCCGAGGCGGTCCAGCACCTGGATCAGCTTGACGAATTCTTTGGCGCCGGAATACTTCTGGCCAGGCATCAGCGTCAGCAATTGGCAGGCGTCTTCCATGTGCACCGCGCCGCCGGGGCCGCGGTCGAATCGGTCGGCCGCCAGGAAGCGCGTGCCTGCCCCCAAGGCGTCTACCAATTCGGGATAGCCGATCAGCGTGCTCATCGGCTCCGGCCTGCATTGCGCGACGTTGACCCCGGCCAGGCCCGCCAGCGTCATGCATGCGTACTCATTCATCACTTGCGAGTCGTCGCCGGCCAGGGGCAGCTTGGCGACGAGGTCGGACGGCTTGCCTTTGACCGGGATGCAGTAGCGTTTGCCATCCTTGGCGCGGGACAGCGCCAGCTTGTCCTGCACGCCCGATAGCGATGCCGCGCCTTCGGCGGCCTGCTCGGGCACGCCAATTTCCAGGTTGTCGGCGCCGCCCGTGACGCCATATGCGCGGGCGGCGGCCGTCAGGTTGTCGAGCTTGGCCGGCACCACGGTGGCCGCGCCGGGCAAGTCTTCGCCAGCGGCGGCCAGGATGCCGAAGTCATCCATGTCGAGCTCGCTCTTGCGCGTGGCGGCCAGCCGGCGGCGGAGCGGCCCCTCCGGCAGCAGGCCCGCGAAGAATGGCGGCAACTCGCCGCGCTCGCGGTACAGCGCCGGGTCGAAGTAGTTTTTCAGCGTTTGCTGCGTCACTTGTTCGGCGCCCGGCACCGTCATGGAAAGCGACAGGGTGGCGCGCCGCGTATCGGCCAGGTATTGCTCGGTAGCGATGAAGCGCGTTACCCGTCCTGCTTCGCACAGCCAGCCGACCTGCTGCCCGTGTAGCCACACTTCCAGATATCGCGGTCTCAACGCGTTGCTCAATTAAGCCCCCTGCAGAAGCCGATCGACCGTTGATGGCACATCGTCCGGCCCGATGGTTTTACCGGACAACAGGCGGGCGACCTCGGGGAGCAGATGCTTGGGGACCAGGACCAGACTGACATCCATGGCGTCCGCCAGCGCCTCGACGGTGCTGAGCCGGGAATCTACTTTCCCGCTCAGTACGTTGCTAACCTGCGGCACGCTCATCGCCGTCAGATCCGAGATGGTCTGCAGCGTCTTCCCCAACTCGCGGCGACGCAGCTGTAATTGCTCGGAGACCTTCATTTTATTCTTTCAGATAAATTCGCTCTAAAATTTTACATCAAAATGTAAATTATTGAGAAAGCAATTTTATGGAAAGACGTAATAACATCCAATCATATTACGTGAAAGAATAAATCCGGCAACCAATGAAAAAAGCACCTGGACGGGAATCCATCCAGGTGCTTTGATTTTCATGTGAAATTTGGTGGGCCTCCCGTGAGTCGAACACGGCACCAACGGATTATGAGTCCGCTGCTCTAACCAAGCATGAGCTAGAGGCCCAGGGTATTGCTTTGCGCTGGGGACAGTCGCCGGCCCCTCCTACGCGCGGTCGTTTTTAAAACGAACTCGCGAGGATAAGGGCTAGCGCCGCCACTAGTCAAGTCTTAGTTGCCTTCCAAGAAGCTTTTCAGCTTGTCCGAACGCGATGGGTGGCGCAGCTTGCGCAGCGCCTTGGCTTCGATCTGACGGATGCGCTCGCGCGTCACGTCGAACTGCTTGCCCACTTCTTCCAGCGTGTGGTCGGTCGACATTTCGATACCGAAACGCATGCGCAGCACCTTGGCTTCGCGCGGGGTCAGCGAGTCCAGCACGTCCTTGACCACGCCGCGCATCGAGGCGTGCAAGGCGGCGTCGGATGGCGCCAGCGTGTTGTTGTCCTCGATGAAGTCGCCCAGGTGCGAATCGTCGTCGTCGCCGATCGGCGTCTCCATCGAAATCGGTTCCTTGGCGATCTTCATGATCTTGCGGATCTTGTCCTCTGGCATCTCCATCTTGATGGCCAGCGTCGCCGGATCCGGCTCGGCGCCGGTTTCCTGCAGAATCTGGCGGGAAATCCGGTTCATCTTGTTGATGGTCTCGATCATGTGCACCGGGATGCGGATGGTGCGCGCCTGGTCGGCGATCGAGCGGGTGATGGCCTGACGGATCCACCACGTCGCATAGGTCGAGAACTTGTAGCCGCGGCGGTATTCGAACTTGTCCACCGCCTTCATCAGGCCGATATTGCCTTCCTGGATCAGGTCGAGGAATTGCAGGCCGCGGTTGGTGTATTTCTTGGCGATCGAAATCACCAGGCGCAAGTTGGCCTCGGTCATTTCGCGCTTGGCCTTGCGCGCCTTCATTTCACCGGCCGCCATCTGGCGGTTGATGTTGCGCAGGTCCGGCAGCGGCAGCACGACGCGCGCCTGCAGATCGATCAGACGCTGCTGCAGTTCCTTGATGGTCGGGATGTTGCGGCCCAGGATGGCGCTGTACGCGTGCCCTGCTGCCACTTCGCCGTCCACCCATTCCAGATTGGTTTCATTGCCCGGGAAGACTTTGATGAAGTGGGCGCGCGGCATGCCGCACTTGTTCACGGCCACGTCCAGAATCTGCTTCTCGATGTGGCGCACTTCGTCGACCTGGCCGCGCAGCGTGTCGCACAGCTTCTCGACCACCTTGGCGGTGAAGCGGATGCCCAGCAGCTCGAACGAGATCGCTTCCTGCGCCTTGACGTAGGCCTTGGAGTTGTAGCCCTCCTTCTCGAAGGCGCGGCGCATCTTGTCGAATTGCAGGGAGATGACGTCGAATTTTTCCAGCGCGGCGTTTTTCAACGCTTCCAGCTGTTCGGCCGAGAAACCGGCGGCGCCGGAGGCGCTCGCTTCTTCCTCTTCCTCTTCTTCCTCCTCTTCCTCTTCCTCTTCGTCTTCTTCCTCTTCGGCCGGCGCGGCCGCTACCGGCGCGGCGACTTCCTCGCTCTCGTCGACCAGGCCGTCGACGATTTCATCGATCTTGATTTCATCGGCGCGGATGCGGTCGGAGGCGGCGATGATCTCGGCGATCGTCACCGGGCAGGCGGAAATCGCCTGGATCATGTCTTTCAGGCCGTCTTCGATGCGCTTGGCGATCTCGATCTCGCCTTCGCGGGTCAGCAGCTCGACCGAGCCCATTTCGCGCATATACATGCGGACCGGGTCGGTGGTGCGGCCGAAATCGGAATCGACGGTCGACAGCGCCGCTTCGGCGGCCGCTTCGGCTTCGTCGTCGCTGGTGACGGTGGCGACGTTGTCGGACAGCAGCAGGGTCTCGGCATCGGGCGCGTGCTCGTAGACGGCGATGCCCATGTCGTTGAAGGTGCCGATAATGCCCTCGATCGCTTCCGGATCGACGATATTCTCAGGCAAATGGTCATTGATCTCGGCGTACGTGAGGAAACCGCGTTCCTTGCCGAACTTGATCAGGGTCTTGAGTTTCTGGCGGCGGCGTTCGAGCTCTTCCTCGGTCGCTTCCGTGTCCGACGAGAAAGCGTCCTTCAGCAGCGCCTTTTCCTTGGCCTTGCGGTCCTTTGCCTTGGCCTTGTCGACCGCCTTCAGCTCGGCGCGTTCGACCGCGTTCAGCGCGGCGACTTCGTCGTTTTCCGGCTGGAATTCCTTCGGCTTGCGCCCGCGCCTGCCCGGCACTTTGACCGACGGCAGCACATAGCCCGACGTATCAATCGCAGCCAGCGTCGCCGCATCGGTGGTCTGGCTGACCGCTGGCGGGTTGCTGGCGACACGCGTTTCCGATTTGTCCGCCGTTTTAGCGGATTTTGCGGTCACTTTGCTCGGCTTTGCAGCCGCTTTGGATTCAGGTTTCTTGATTGGCACAGGCGCTTTCGATTACACAACGACTTGCTTATTTAGGATAAAGTTTCTTGCGGCCCTCGCGGGCCTACGTCTTCGAACTTGCCGACTGCACAAGTGCGACAATACTACGACTTACTTA
This sequence comes from Rugamonas aquatica, assembly GCF_009380215.1. Lineage (GTDB taxonomy): Bacteria > Pseudomonadota > Gammaproteobacteria > Burkholderiales > Burkholderiaceae_D > Rugamonas > Rugamonas aquatica_B. Next base: position 150,878 of record NZ_WHUG01000006.1, on the reverse strand, counting down.
CACCTGGTCGGGCCGATCGACCTCAACAGAACCCCACCCTCTCTTGGCGGAAATTCTACTGCATCAGACACGTGCGTGGGGGCAAGAAACCATGACTAGGTTAGAAAGCAAACAGAACGTTTGCGATACAGCGCCGCCGTAGCGCGCTGCCGTAACCAAAGCTGGCCCTGGCCGCCGACACCCGTTCTTCCATGTCGATCAAGAGCCTAACTTACTGAAAACAAACACACTCTGAACTGAAAAACGATGCCAAAACATACAACACTTAGCGTTTTATTATAGCACGTCACTTTTCAATTTCCAGAGGGCAGAACCCCACTTCTCCCCTCTGCAATCATGACAGAAACATTACTATACAAAACGCCTTACAACATTATCGGTTAGCCAACTCCGCCTCCGCTTCGCGCAGCAGCTGATTTTGCTGCGCCGTCAGTTCGCGGTAGCGCACGCCGATCTCGTCGGACGACAATCCGGCCGCGAACAGCTGGCTCAGCTCCTGCTTCAGCGCCTCGGTCTTCACCTGCCGCACAATCCCGCGCAACTCCATCCTTACCGCATCGATGTCCGCCTCCGGCTCCTTGGCGATCTCGCCGATGAGCGCGTCGTACTCGTCGCCCTGCGACTTCAGATGCTGGGCGAAGGCCGCGAAACCGCCGTTCGGTCCCAGCGCCTGGGCCGACGCCACCAGCTGGACCAGGCGCTCGGCCGGCGCCGCGCCAAAGTAATTGAATGCCGCCAGCGCCGCCGCATCGATATTCAGCGCCAGCGGCGGATGCGCCACCAGCATGCGTACGATCTGCAATTCCAGCCCGACCGGCACCGGACGCCCGGTACGGGGCGGCGCCTGGCGCGCGACGGCGACCGGCTTGGCCAGCTCGAACAACACCTCGATCTCCGACGGCGTGCTCTGCGTCAACTGCGCGAGGCCGCGCACGATCTGCAGGCGCAGCGAGGTCGGCGTCATCGCCTGCAGCATCGGCTTGGCGTCGAACTGGGCGCGGGCCCGGCCTTCCGGGCTCTGCAAATCATGCTCGCCGACCGCTTCCTTGACCAGGAACTGCGACAGCGGCATGGCTTCGTGTATTTCCTGCTCAAACGCCTCGTTACCGTAGGTACGGACGTAGCTGTCCGGGTCGTGCTCGGTCGGCAGGAACAGGAATTTGATGGTCTTGTTATCCGTCACGTGCGGCAGACAGGCTTCCAGCGCGCGCCGTGCGGCGCGGCGGCCGGCCTTGTCGCCGTCGAAGCTGAAAATCACCGTGTCGGTTTGACGCAACAATTTCTGTACGTGGTTGGTGGTGCAGGCGGTGCCCAGAGTCGCCACGGCTTGCGGGAAGCCCATCTGCGCCAGCGCCACCACATCCATATAGCCTTCCGTCACCAGCACATAACCCGCATCGCGGATCGCCTGGCGCGCTTCGAACAAGCCATACAACTCGAATCCCTTTGAAAATAAAGGCGTTTCGGGAGAATTCAAGTACTTCGGTTCACCGTGGTCCAGCACCCGGCCGCCAAAGGCGATGACCTGGCCTTTGGTGTTTTTAATCGGAAACATCACGCGCTCGCGGAAGCGGTCGTAGCGTTTGCGGTTGCCGCCGTCCTCGTCCACCTTGTCGATCACCAGGCCGGCCTCGGCCAGCGCCACCGCCTCGTACTCGGGGAAGATGGAGCGCAGATTGTCCCAGCCGGGCGGCGCGTAGCCGAGGCCGAAACGGGCGGCGATCTCGCCGGTCAGGCCGCGATTCTTCAGGTAGGCGATGGCGTCGGTGGCGCCGCGCAGCTGCGAGCGGTAAAACTCGCTGGCGCGCGTCATCGCCTCGGTCAGGGCCAGGCTTTGCGCGGCCATTTGCGCGCGCTGGGCCGGCGGAATCTTGTCGTCCTGCTCGGGCACGACCATGCCGACGTTTTGCGCCAGGTCTTTGACGGCGTCGACAAAGCCCATGCCGGAATATTCGATCAGGAAGCCGATCGAAGTGCCGTGGGCGCCGCAGCCGAAGCAATGGTAGAACTGCTTGGTCGGGCTGACCGTGAAACTGGGCGATTTTTCGCTGTGAAACGGGCACAGGCCCATGAAATTCGCGCCGCCTTTTTTCAGCTGCACATAACGTCCGACCACGTCGACGATGTCGACCCGGTTCAGCAAATCAGAAATAAAGGATTGTGGGATCACAGGCTAGACGGTCTTGTTATGGATCAGACTATACCGCCGCGCCGACCCGGTGTTGAGGCGGATCAAGCTGCGGCAGAGGGAATTACAGCGGCATTATGCCGGGGTCAGCGCTTTCTTAACCAGAGCGGACACGACAGTCATGTCGGCGCGGCCAGCCAACTTGGGCTTGACGATGGCCATGACCTTGCCCATGTCCTGCGGACCGGCGGCGCCCGAGGCGGCCACGGCGGAGGCGACTTCGGCGGCGATTTCCTCGTCCGACAGGCCGGCAGGCATGTAGGCGGTCAGCACCACCAGTTCGGCCTTTTCGATATCGGCCAGATCGGCGCGGCCGCCGGCTTCGAACTGGGTGATCGAATCCTTGCGCTGCTTGATCATTTTTTCCACGATGGCCACGGTCTGGTCGTCGTTGACTTCGATACGCTCGTCGACTTCCTTGCGCTTGATTTCAGCCAGGATCAGGCGGATGGTCGCCAGGCGACCGGCTTCCTTGGCGCGCATGGCGTTTTTCATGTCTTCGGTGATTTGTTCTCTCAGGCCCATGGCGTTTCTTTCAGAAAATTAACGGAGTAAAAATGCGAAAACCCGCTGCGGCGAACCGGAGCGGGTATCTTCCAGATGCAACGAGATACAACCCGAGGCGTAAGCGCCATACTACCGGGTTGAATCTGCAAGAGCAGTCTTAGAACAGTTTTTTCGGCAGTTGCTGGCTGCGGATGCGTTTGTAGTGACGCTTCACTGCAGCTGCCAGCTTGCGCTTACGCTCAGCCGTTGGCTTTTCGTAGAACTCGCGTGCGCGCAGTTCGGTCAGCAGACCGGTTTTTTCGATGGTGCGTTTGAAGCGACGCATTGCGACTTCGAACGGCTCGTTTTCTTTAAGGCGAATAGTGGTCATGTAAAAATTCAAACCGTTTGAGGTTATAGGGAGAAAGAGACTATAGCAGCTTTTGCGGAAAAATGGAAGACGCCTGGCCATCTGAACGGCCAGCCATCAGGCTTTCACTGCAAAAACAACGCGGCGTATGGTGCAATCTTTCAACAACTTCAACGATTGCGTGACGCCACTAACTTCCACAGACCGCCAGTATATCAGACCGCTTGTCCCGCCGCCACACCCGAAGCCCAGGCCCACTGGAAGTTGTAGCCGCCCAGCCACCCGGTCACGTCCACCGCTTCACCGATGAAGTACAGGCCCGGCACCTTGTTGGCCATCATGCTCTGCTGCGACAGCTCGCGGGTGTCGACGCCGCCGCGCGTGACTTCGGCCTTCTTGTAGCCTTCGGAGCCGTTCGGCGTGATCGTCCACTGGTTGATGGCCGCGCCCAGCTTGCGCAGCTGCGCATCGGGCAAGTCGGCCAGGCGCGCATCCAGCGCGAAGCCGTGGGCCAGCAGCAAGCCTTCCGCCAGGCGCGCCGGCAGCCACTGCGACAGCACATTGCCCAGCTGCTTCTTGATCGTGCCCTTGCCTTCGATCAGCGTGGCCGCCAGGTCCAGCTCGGGAATCAGGTTGATGACGATGGGCGTGCCCGGCGTCCAGTATGAGGAAATCTGCAGGATCGCCGGGCCGGACAGGCCACGGTGGGTGAACAGCAAGTCTTCGCGGAAGCGGCCGCCGGTCGGGTTGCGGCCCTTGAAGGAGCCGGTTTCCACATCGACTTCCAGCGCGATGCCGGACATCTCCACGAACGGCGCCCACTGCTGCGGGTCGAAGGTCAGCGGCACCAGCGCCGGGCGCGGCTCGACCATGCGCAGCTCGAACTGCTCGGCGATGCGGTAGCCGAAATCGGTGGCGCCGATCTTGGCGATCGACAGGCCGCCGGTGGCGATGACCACGCTGTCGGCCTCGATGTCGCCAGTGTCGGTGTGCAGCAGGAAGCCACCGCCATCCGCCTGCGCCAGGCTGCCGACCTTGCACGGCATGCGCCAGTGCACGTCGCCGGCGGCGCATTCGTCTTTCAGCATGTCGATGATCTGTTCGGCCGAGTCGTCGCAGAACAGCTGGCCGCGATGCTTCTCGTGGTAGCCGATGCGGTGCTTCTTGACCAGCGCGACGAAGTCGGCGGCGGTGTAGCGCGACAAGGCGCTCTTGCAGAAGTGCGGATTCTCGGACAGGAAGTTGGCCGGACCCGCGTTGATGTTGGTGAAGTTGCAGCGGCCGCCGCCGGAGATGCGGATTTTTTCCGCCAGCTTGGTGGCGTGGTCAATCAGCACCACGCGCTTGCCGCGCTGGGCCGCCGTCGCCGCACACATCATGCCGGCCGCGCCCGCGCCGATTACCGCTACATCAAACTTTGCCATATCAAATCCAATCGTCCAAAGGCGTATTGTACTTGAAGGGCCTGCCTGCTTACTCGATCGGCTCGCTCACCCGCTGGCGCGACTGCAAGGTGCGCGACACCAGCAGGCACTGCGCCACCTGCTCGGCGATCGACGGCGGCACCGGCACGTCGCCATCCAGCACCGAGCGTATCCAGGCCGCCGTGGTGGCCGCGTCCTTGTCCTCCGGCAGCAGCGGCAATTCGCCCACCAGCGTCTGCTTGGGCACCAGCGTGGTGCGCAGGCCGCCGTGGAACCAGTCGATCTGCTGCGCCTTGTTGGCGTTGGCCACCGTCTCGCCCTCGGTGCCGCGCATCAGGAAGGCGTCGCCGCGCTCCGGCAAGGCCGCCGTGGTGAAGTATTCGCCCAGCATTTCCAGATACTCCGGGTGCGTGTACGACACCAGCCGCAGCGCCGGCCCGGCGAACGGCTGCATGATCTTGACCAGCGTATGCGTCGAATTGCGCACGCCCAGCCGGCGCCGCAGCGACAACATATAGGCCAGCTTGGGCGCCAGCGTGTCGATGGTAATGAACGCCGGATGCCCTTGCGACATGGCCTCCTCCGCCTCGGCGCGGTGGCGCGCGGCCGGCACGCCCAGCGCCTCGAACACTTCGGCCGTGGCGACGCGGCCGGCGTCGTGCGCCACGCCGTGCACCAGCACCGGCACGCCTTCGCGCGCCAGCAGCATGGCCAGCAGCGGCGTCAGGTTGGCCATCTTGCGGGCGCCGTTGTAGCTCGGGATGCAGACCGGGGCGAACTGCCCCGGCGGCGCACTGAGCGGCTCGAAGGCGGCCTCGGCAGCGTCAAGGAAACCGGCGATCTCCTCCACCGATTCGCCCTTGATCCGCATGGACAGCAAGATGCCGCCCAGCTCCAGGTCGGAAACGCGGCCGTCCAGCATGGCTTGGTACAAATCGTGGGCGTCGTCCCGGGTCATGCTGCGAGCGCCGTTTTTGCCGCGGCCTATTTCTTTGATGAAACGTGCGGCCAGGAAGGGTTCGGTGGATTGTGTCGTCATGGCGTCAGCTTAAACCAGACCGCCGCATTTCGGCTACACTATCCCTCCCCCGCAATAAATATACGTAGAGAATCATGATTTCCCCAGACATCGAAAACATCAACGTCACCTCGTTCGCGCCGATGCCGTCGCCGGAAGCCTTGCACAGCAAGCTGCCGCTGACCGACACCGCCTCGGACACCGTGATGAAGGGCCGCGAAGCCCTGCGCAACATCATCGATCGCCAGGACAAGCGCCTGTTCGTGGTCGTCGGTCCATGCTCGATCCACGATCCCGTGGCCGGCCTGGATTACGCCCGCCGCCTGAAAGCCCTGCAAGCTGAAGTGGCCGACACCATGCTGCTGGTGATGCGCGTGTATTTCGAAAAGCCGCGCACCACCACCGGCTGGAAGGGTTATATCAACGATCCGGACATGGACGATTCCTTCCGCGTCAACGTCGGCATGGAAAAGGCGCGCCAGTTCCTGCTGGACGTCTGCGAACTGGGCCTGCCGACCGCCACCGAAGCGCTCGATCCGATCTCGCCGCAATACCTGGGCGACCTGATCGCCTGGACCGCCATCGGCGCCCGCACCACCGAATCGCAGACCCACCGCGAGATGTCGTCCGGCCTGTCGACCCCGGTGGGCTTCAAGAACGGCACCGACGGCGACATCAGCATCGCCATCAACGCCATTCTGTCGTCGGCCCATCCGCACTCCTTCCTGGGCATCAACGCGCAGGGCAATGTGGCGATCGTGCGTACGCGCGGCAACGCCTACGGCCATGTGGTGCTGCGCGGCGGCGACGGCCGTCCGAACTACGATTCGGTATCGATCGCGATTGCGGAACAGGCGCTGGCCAAGGCCAAGCTGCCGGCCAACCTGGTGGTCGACTGCTCGCACGCCAACAGCTACAAGAAGCCGGAACTGCAACCGCTGGTGATGGCCGACGTCATCCACCAGATCGTGCAAGGCAACCAGTCGCTGGTGGGCGTGATGATCGAATCGAACATCGTTGGCGGCAACCAGAAGATCCCGGCCGACTTGAGCGAGCTGAAGTACGGCTGCTCCGTGACCGACGGCTGCATCGACTGGGAAACCACCGAGAAGATGCTGCTCGACGCGCACAAGCAGCTGAAAAACCGTCCTTAAGTACAGGGCGTCAGACGAAGGCCATCACCCTGGTGGCCACGCCGAAAGACCCCGCCAGCGCCGCCTCGGCCTTGCTGGCCGGGGCGCTCAGTTCATCGAGATCCAGATAGACCTTGCAGTCCTCCACCTTGACCGTATAGCGGCGCGCATCACTGTCGCGCGGCTCGGCATCGCCGCATTCCAACACCGCATGCACCTGTTCTTCGCCCACGCGAAACAGCGCCACGCCCGGCAACTCCTGCCAGGCCAAGCCACGCGGCACCAGGCGCGCGCCGCTCATGGGCACATCCTTGAGTTTGCAAATCAGCTTCCATTGTCCAGACATCGCTCGCCTCCGTGATCGACTTTTTCCATTGATGTAAGCAAAAGCGGTGCCACGGAAAACGCCCGGCCAGCCCGGGCAAACAGCGAAATGGCGCACTTCGCCAGTGCGGCGCGGACCTGCCGTGGTGCATGCTGGCACCCACTTTCCATTACAATGGCGGATTCCTCTTTTCATTTGTGCTCTTTTCATGATCGTTCTCGGCGTTGAATCCTCCTGTGACGAAACCGGCCTTGCGCTGTACGACACGCAACACGGCCTGCTGTCGCACGCCCTGTATTCGCAAGTGGCGATGCATGAAGAGTACGGCGGCGTCGTGCCCGAGCTGGCCTCGCGCGACCACATCCGCCGCGCCATCCCGCTGCTGACGCAGACGCTGGAAGGCGCCGGCAAGTCGCTGGCCGACATCGACGCCATCGCCTACACGCAGGGCCCCGGCCTGGCCGGCGCGCTGCTGGTCGGCTCGTCCGTGGCATGCAGCCTGGGCCTGGCGCTGGACAAGCCGGTGCTGGGCGTACACCACCTGGAAGGCCATCTGCTGTCGCCGCTGCTGGCGTCGCAGCCGCCGGAGTTTCCGTTCATCGCGCTGCTCGTTTCGGGCGGCCACACGCAGCTGATGCGCGTGGACGGCGTCGGCCAGTACACGCTGCTGGGCGAAACGCTGGACGACGCCGCAGGCGAAGCCTTCGACAAATCGGCCAAGCTGCTGGGCCTGGGCTATCCGGGCGGTCCGGCGATTTCGCGCCTGGCCGAATTCGGCGATCCGGCGGCCTACAAGCTGCCGCGTCCTATGCTGCATACCAAGGATTTCAATTTCAGCTTTTCCGGCCTGAAGACGGCGGTGCTGACGGTGGTGAAGAACCACGAGGAAAAAGTCATCGCCAATATCTGCGAGCAGGACAAGGCCAACATCGCGCGCGGTTTCGTCGACGCGATAGTCGATGTGCTGACCGCCAAGTGCGTGTCCGCGCTCAAGCATACCGGCCTGAAGCGGCTGGTGATCGCGGGCGGCGTGGGCGCCAACTCGCAGCTGAGGGCGTCGCTGAACGCGGCGGCAGCCAAGAAGAAGTTCAAGGTCTACTACCCTGAACTGGAATTCTGCACGGATAACGGCGCGATGATCGCCTTCGCCGGGGCCATGCGCTTGATGATCAACCCGGACGCGGCAAAGAAAGACTACTCGTTCAATGTGCGGCCACGCTGGCCGCTGGACGAGATCAAAGTCGTTTAACCCTGCGCGAAGGCCACCGAGGCCAGCACGGCCAGGCCGGCCAGCGCCAGCAGGTACTTGACCTTGCCCTTGCCCAGGCGTACGCCGCGCGCAGCGATGCGCTCGCTGCGCAGACGGTGCTCGTCGGACGACGATTCGTGAACCACGGTATTCGTTGTTTTTTGTTCCGTTGCGGTATTCATAACAGCCTCCATATTTGTCGATCATCTTCCTTTCTGGAGGGCAATGCAATTGTCGTGCCAACCAACTAGATCAAAATTTGTCCATATGGTCAGATTTTAGGCCCTTTTGTGGTGAACACGCGACACGATACGGCCGGGCAAGCACCAAATCCGTGCGATCTCAGGCGGCCGGCAGCAGGCCATGCTGGGCCGCCAGCCGCAGCGGCGCCCGCTCCGCGACAAAATCGATGAAGTGCCGCACCCGCAGCGGCATCTGGGTGCGCTGCTGGTAGTACATGAACACGCCGCTGTTGCTGCTCGCCGTATGCGGCAGCAGCGGCACCAGCGCGCCGCTGGCCAGCTCGGCCTCGATCATGAAGACCGGCAGCTGGCCGATGCCCACCCCGCTCAGCACCGCCACCAACTCCCCTTCCACCGTATTGAAGCTGGCCACCGCCGGCACTTCCTGGTAGACCGTGGCGCCGTCCACCTGCAACTCCCACGGCATCATGCGACCGGTGTTCGGGCGGCGGAAGCCGGTGCAGCGGTGCTGCTGCAAATCCGACACCGTCTGCGGCGTGCCGTGCAGCGCCAGATACGCGGGCGTGGCGCAGGGCAGCAGCACGATGTCGCCCAGCTTGCGGGAAATCAGGTTGCGCTCGGGCGGACTGCCGGCGCGGAAGCCGACGTCGATCTTGCTTTCCACCAGGTCGGTGAAATGGTCGTCCAGCTGCAGATCGAAATGCGCGCCCGGGTAGCGCCGCTGGAACTCCGGCAGCAGCGGAATGATGACGGCGTTGCCGATCGACATGGGCGCGGCCACGCGGATCAGGCCGTCGGCTTCGAGGCGGCTGTTGCGCACCTGGTCCAGCGCCTCGTCCAGCAGGCGCAGGCCGGGGTTGGACAGCTCGAACAGGCGCAAGCCCTCCTCCGTCAGGCTCAGGCTGCGCGTGGTGCGGTGGAACAGGCGCACGCCCAGATGCTCCTCCAGCTGCCGCACCGCCTTGCTGACGGCTTGCGGCGTCAGGCCGGCCTCCACCGCCGCCTGGCTGAAACTCCTGGCGCGCACCACGCCGATGAACAGACTGATGACCCGGGCTTTATCCATATTTACAACCAAAAGGTGATAATCAAACAGCTTTCCCATGGCTAGTGTAGCAGGCGGGCCGTGACTACACTGGCCTGCATCAACTCACCACAAAGGAAACGATCATGACCGGCACGGCACAAAAAGTATGGTTCATCACCGGCGCATCGCGCGGCTTCGGCTTGCTGACCGCGCAACAGGCGCTGGCGCGCGGCGACTACGTGGTCGCCACCGCCCGCGATCCGCACAGCATCACCGCCGCCCTCGGCGAGCATGCACATCTGCTGGCGCTGCGGCTGGACGTCAAGCTGGAAGCGCAGGCGATTACCGCCGCCCAGCAGGCGGTGGCGCGCTTCGGCCGCATCGACGTGCTGGTCAACAACGCCGGTTACGGCCTGCTGGGCGCGGTGGAGGAAGCCAACGCCGAGGAAGTGCGCGCGCTGTACGAGACCAACGTCTTCGGCCTGCTCAACGTCACCCGCGCCGTGCTGCCGGTGATGCGCCGCCAGGGCGGCGGCCACGTCATCAACATTTCGTCGGTCGGCGGGTATTCGGCCTATGCCGGCTGGGGCGTGTACGCCTCCACCAAGTTCGCGGTCGAAGGCTTGAGCGAAGCGCTGGCGATGGAACTGGCGCCGCTGGGCATCAATGTGACGGTGGTGGAGCCGGGCTTCTTCCGCACCGACTTCCTCGATGCCTCGTCGCTGATCAGCACCCGCGACCGCATCGAAGACTACGCCGCCACGGTGGGCGCGATGCGCGAGTTCGCGGCGGGCGTCAATCACCAGCAACCTGGCGATCCGGCCAAGCTGGCGGTCGCCCTGCTGCAACTGGCCGACAGCGCCAAGCCGCCGGTGCGCCTGCAACTGGGTTCGGACACGGTGGAACGCGTGCGCGCCAAGAACCTGTTCGTCGAAACGGAGATGGCGCAGTGGCTGGAGCTGGCGGTATCGACCGACTTCGCCCCGCAGCAGAAAGCCGCTTAGAGCTTGCCCGGCGGATGGAGCGACAACAGATCCTCACGCGGATAGCTCCATCCCGGCACGCCCTCGGGACACGGCGCCGCTTCACCGAAATGCAGCGTCGTGAAATTCCCGCGCGGCGTGGTGGCGAAGCGGTAGTCGGCCAGGTCGCTGGTCGGCAGCATCAGCGCCGGCAGACGGGCGAAGCGCAGCCAGGCATCGACCTGGCAGTTCTTGTCCTTCAATATGCGCAGCGCCGGCAGGCTGGCCAACACGGTGCCGAATTGCTGCACGGCGGGCGACAGGGCCTGCGTCGTCTGCACGCCCACCAGTCCCGCAGGACAAGCCAACGGCGCCAGCCACTGCGGCGCCAGACTGGCCACGCCACGCCGCAGACGGTAGTAACCCTGCTTCTCGTTGGCTTCCACGCTGGCATACGCCCAGCACAAAGGCTGCGACGGAAACGCCGTCATCGCCACATCCATCACGCGCACCGACGGATCGTCCTTCAGCAAGGCAGCGGTGATCTGCTCGCGGCCCGCACGCGAAGCCACGCCCTGCACCGCGATGAAGCCGGCGCTGACGGCCAGCGCCAGCAACAAGCCCGCGCGGCCACGCGCACCGGCGCGCACCTGCGCCATGCCGCAAGCCGACGCAATCAACAGCAGCGCCGCAAACGAAGTCCACGCCAGATAGCCTTTGGCGGCAAACACCACCAACGCCGCGAACATACAGGCCAGGCCGAGCATGCGCAGCCAGCGCCAGCGCATGATGAGCGCCATCGGCACGCCGATCGCCACCCAGAACAAGGGCTCGACGATGAACACCATGTCGCCGTAGAACCAGCGCCCGTCGAATGGATACCAGGGATGGATGCCGTAGGAATTGGTAAAGTCCATCAGCAGATGCAGCGCGAAACCCAGGCCCACGCTCAGGGCCAGGCCCAGACGCGCCGTGCGGCTGGCCTTCAACAGCGCGCGCGCCGACGGCCAGCACAGCCACAGCAAGGCCGCCAGCAGCAGCGCCTGCGGCAACGCCAGCAAGGCCGTATGCGTATGACCGCGATGATGCAGCAGATAGCCCAGCGGATTGGGCAGCAGCTTGGTCAGGAACAGATCGAGGTCGGGAAAATTACTGGCCAGCGCGCAGGCCACCAGCAACAAGCGGTGCCGCACCTGCTGCGACGGCGCATCCGCCTCGTCGGGCAGACTGCGGTGCACCACTTCGCCAACGCCGAAACCGATAATGCTGTGGGTGATATTGTCCATGGACCTATTCGGGTTTGAGCAGCTGTTCCAAACGCCGCGGATAGTGGTTAAGGAAATCGCGCGTGATGGCGTAATGCTCGGTATCTTCGTAAGCGACTTCGGTGATGCCGGTGCCGTCGAACAGCAGTATCTTCGCGTTCGGGTAGGCCAGCAATATCGGCGAATGGGTGGCGATAATGAATTGCGACTCGTCTTCCACCAGCTGATGGATCGCCGTCAGCGCCGCCAGCTGGCGGTTGGGCGACAGCGCGGCTTCCGGTTCATCGAGCAGGTACAGGCCCTTGCCCTGGAATTTATTCAGCAGCACGGCCATGAACGCCTCGCCGTGCGAGCGCGAGTGCAGCGAGCGGTCGCCATAACCATGCAGATAGTCCACCTCATCCATGTAGGTGGCGACGTTGTGGAAACTCTCAGCGCGGAAGAAGTAGCCGTCGCGCGGCGTGCGAAAACTTTGGGACAGTCTCAGCGCCTCGAACAGCGGCGCGTCTTCGCGCGCCGTATTCAGGCGCACGTTCCTGGTGCCGCCCTCCATGCTGAAGCCCAGCGCCAGCGCGATCGATTCCAGCAGCGTCGATTTGCCGGCGCCGTTCTCGCCAATGAAGAAAGTCACATCCGGGTGAAAGCCGATCGACTCCAGGTTGCGCACCGCCGGCACTGTGTACGGGTGCCGGTCCCAGTCAACGTGATCGCCGAACAGCGCCGTAATCCGTTGCAGATACGGCTTGGCCTGCAAACCCATGCTAGCGCTGCACCTCGACGCCGCGCCAGAACGCCACGTGGTCCTTGATCTGCGCGGCCTTCTCGGACGGCTCCGGGTAGTACCAGGCGGCGTTCTCGTTGACCTTGCCGTTGACGTTCAGGCTGTAGTAGCTGGCCAGTCCCTTCCACGGGCAGCGCGACGTGTGCGCGCTGGCTTGCAGGTACTCGGTCTTCACGCTCGATGGCGGGAAGTACACATTGTTCTCGACGATTTCAACCTCGTCGTCCCGCGCCTGCGCGATGACGACGCCGTTCCAGCTGGCGGTAGGCATAGAGAGACTTCCTTTCAGTGTCAGTTGGGACCGCACTCCACGCGGTTGCGGCCGGCGTGCTTGGCGCGGTACAGCGAGGCGTCGGCCTGGCGCAGCAGGCTTTCCGCATCGGCGATTTCCATGTGGTCGAACGAGGCCACGCCCAGGCTGGCCGTCACCGGCAGCAGGCGCGGGCCGGCGTAGTGGACTTGCGCTTCGATCTTGGCGCGCAGGCTCTCGGCGAACTTGCAGGCGCCTTCGACCGGCGTGTTCGGCAGGATCACGCACAGCTCTTCGCCGCCGTAGCGGCCCGGCACGTCGATCACGCGCACGCTCTCGCGCAGCAGGCGGCCGACGCTGGCCAGCACCTGATCGCCGACCGCGTGGCCGTATTCGTCGTTGATGCGCTTGAAGTGGTCGAGGTCTATCATCACCGCCGACAGCGGCGAGCGGAAACGCTTGGCGCGCGCCGTCTCGAATTTCAAACGGTGCAGCAGCGAGCGGCGGTTATGCAGCCCGGTCAGCTCGTCGGTGGTGGCCAGCTGTTCCAGCTCGCGCACCGTGGCCTCCAGCGCCTTCTCGCTGGCGCGCAGTTCGATCAGCGCCATCACCTGGCGGGCCAGCTTGACCAGCGTGGTGCGCTGTTCGGGATTCAGGCCGCCCGGCTTGGTGTCCATCACGCACAGCGTGCCGATGGCGAAGCCGTCGGACGAGGTCAGCGCCACGCTGCTGTACATGCGCATGAACGGCGCGTTGACCGTCAGCGCCATGCCGGCGGTGCGGAAGTCCTGCGTCAGGTCGGGGATCTCGGTGGCGGCCTCGCCCAGCACCGCCAGCGAACAATAGCTTTCGCCGCGCGGCAGCTCGCCCATCTGCATGCCGGTGCAGGACTTGATCCAGACACGCTCGGCATCGACCAGCGAGATGAAGGCGTAAGGCACCTCGCACACCCTGGCGGCCAGCTCGGTGAGGAAGCTGAAGTCTTCGCAGGCGGGGGTGTCGAGGATGTGGTAGCGGTGCAGTGCGGCCAGCCGGAACTGGTCGGCCTGCGGACGGGCGATGGAGAGTGTATGTACTTTTTCTGCGGCCAGCATAGGCCTCCCTGTAGCGACGTCAATCTCTTTTGGGCACCCGCATGCAGCGGGACCGAACTATGGTGCTACCCGATCAGTTTATCGCAAAACAGGGACGGCGGGAGTACTTGCCCCCGCCGCTGGCGGCATTTTTTAAGCCGCTTGCGCCATGATCTCGCGCAGCGCCTTTTCAAACACGGCGGCCGGCTGGCCGCCCGAGATCAGGTGGCGCTCGTTGATGATGACGGCCGGCACCGAGTTGATGCCGTGGCGCTGGAAGAACTGCTCGCGCTCGCGCACCTCGTCGGCATAGCGGTTAGCCTGCAGCACTTCGGTGGCGACATCGACATCCAGCCCCACTTCGCCAACCACGCGCAGCAGCACCTCGTGCGAGCTCGGATCGTCGCCCTTGGTGAAGTAGGCGCCGAACAGCGCTTCCTTCAGCTCCTTCTGCTTGCCTTCCAGCTCGGCCCAATGCAGCAGGCGATGGGCGTCGAAAGTGTTGTAGATGCGGCTGCGCTTGCCCATGGCGAAATCGAAGCCGACTTCGGCGCCGCGGGCGCGTATCATCTCGCGCGCCTGTTCCTGCTGCGACGGCGTCGATCCGTATTTCTCGCTCAGGTGCTCGCCGATGTCCTGGCCTTCGGGGCCCATATTGGGATTGAGTTCGAAGGGCTGGAAGTGCATGCTGACGGCGGCTTCGTCGCCGATATTGGCCAGCGCCTGGTCCAGCGACTTGAGGCCGATGGCGCACCATGGGCAGGAAACGTCGGAGACGAAATCGATCTTGAGGGTAGTAGTCATGCTGTGCCTTTGCTAAAACGGTATTTCAGCATATGGCGACGCCCGGCGCAAAATCAAGCGCCGGGACGGGGGATGGCCTTACTTTTTGCGGGGTTTAACCGCTTCCTTGCTCTTGCTGCCGATACGGCTTTCCTTGCCGGCCAGCAAATTCGAAATGTTCTTGCTGTGACGGAAAGCCAACAGTGCGCTCATGGCGAACACCGCGAACAGCTGCGGTTCGACGCCGAACAGCAGGCCGTAGTAGAACGGCGCGAACAGCGCCGCCACCAGCGCCGCCAGCGACGAGTAGCGGAAGGCGTAGGCCACCGCCAGCCACGTCACCAAGGTGGCCAGGCCCAGCCAAGGATTCAGGCCCAGCAGCACGCCCAGCGCGGTCGCCACGCCCTTGCCGCCGACGAAGCGGAAGAACACCGGCCACAGGTGGCCCAGGAACACCGCGATCGCCACCAGCGCGATGGTGGCGTCGCCGATCTGCAACTGGTCCTGGTAGCGGATCGCCAGCCATACCGCCAGCCAGCCCTTGGCGCCGTCGCCGATCAGGGTCATGATGGCAGCGCCTTTATTTCCGCTGCGCAACACGTTGGTGGCGCCCGGGTTTTTCGAGCCATAGGTGCGGGGATCGGCGATGCCGAACAACTTGCTCATGACGACGGCAAACGAGATCGAACCGATCAGGTAGGCGGCGACGGTCATCCAAACTGTATTCATTGTTTCCTCAAAAGTAGTCATGCGCCCGTTGGGGGCCGCTGAATATACACTGTCAGCCCCCAATCAGCCAACTAATCGGCCAGCGCGCAGTGCACCGGCCTGGCCTGCAGCAGCTCGACCAGCACCTGCGGCGCGATGCCGACCAGATAGCCCCTCCTGCCGCCATTGATATAAATCGTTTCCAGCGCAAGAATGCTATCCTCGACATACACCGGCAGCACCTTGCGCGTGCCGAACGGCGAGGTGCCGCCGATCTGGTAGCCGCTGTGGCGCGTGGCCACCTCGGGCTTGCACGGTTCGACCGATTTGCAGCCGATGCCGCGCGCCAGGTTCTTGGTCGAGACCTTGCAATCGCCGTGCATCAGCACAATTAATGGTTTAGCGGCCTCGTCCTGCATGACCAGGGTCTTGACCACCGCGTGCTCGTCCACGCCCAGCTCGCGCGCGGACACCGTGGTGCCGCCGTGCTCTTCGTAGTCGTACGGGTGCTCGCTGAAGACCACCTTATGTTTGCGCAGCATTTGCGTTGCCGGGGTCTCGGAGATGTGCTCTTTTTTCGCCATGCGTGATACGCTGCTTGTGAAGTAGTGTTCGATCGGGAGTTTCTCATTATGCAGCAGGAAATTCGCTTTGCCACTTTCAATGTTTGCAATCTTTCCCAGCCTGGGGCGAAATTGTACGACAATCTGCCGCCGTTGACGCCGGCGGAGTACCAAGCGAAAGTCCTGTGGACCGCGCAGCAGCTGGACCAGCTCGACGCCGACGTGGTCGGCCTGCAGGAAATCTTCTCGCTGGCGGCGCTGCGCGACGTGCTGACCCACAGCACCCGCTACCGCGAAGCCACGCTGGCCGGCTTCGATCCCGCGCCCGATCCGCACACCGGCGCCGCGCGCCTGCTGCCGCAGGTGGCGCTGATCTCGCGCCTGCCGCTGGCGCAACCGCCCGCCGAGTACCGCGCCTTCCCCGACGGCGTGGCGCTGCCGGCCGGCAGCCGCGACGCCGACCGCTTCGCCCGCGCGCCGCTGCATGCGCAGGTGCTGCTGCCGGACCAGCGCATCGTCGATGTCGTCGTGGTCCACCTCAAGTCCAAGCGCCCCGACTATTGCAGCGGCGACGACTACGCCGACCCGATGCAATATGCACAAGCCAACCTGCGCTCGCTGATACGGCGCGGCACCGAGGCGGTGGCGCTGCGCGCCCTGCTCAGCCAGCTCGAAAGCCGCGCGCGCCGGCCGCGCGTGGTGCTGGGCGACTTCAACGACACGGCCGACGCCGTCACCACCGCCATCGTCATGGGCTCCGGCGCGGCCGGCCTGCCGGGCGAGGAGCTGAGTGGCCGCCTGTTCGACTGCAACCAGATCCAGCTGGGCCGCGACACCCTGCGCCACATCGGCTACACCAACATCCACGAGGGCCACTATATGACCATCGACCACGTGCTGGTGTCCGAGGAATTCAACCCGGCCTCGCGCTACGCGGTGGGCGAGGTGCTGGACGTGACCTATCTGAACGACCACCTGCTGCAGCACAAGCCGGAAGCGTCCGACCACGGCCAGGTGCTGGTGCGGCTGCGCCTGTTCGGCGCGCGCGAGCACGCCCAAGCCATGTAGCGTCATTCCCGCGCACGCGGGAATCCATACTGAGCTGACTGGCCTGCGTTCTATGGGTTCCCGCCTGCGCGGGAACGACATACTCACGCGGCGCCGTCCAGCAGGCCGCTCAGGCTATCGAGCCAGCCGTTCTGCCGCATATAGTAGCCCTGCGCCTGGTGGCAGCCGTGCTGCGCCAGAAAGCGCAGCTGCGCCTCGGTCTCCACGCCCTCCGCCAGCACCGTCAAGTCCAGGCTGCGCGCCATCGCGATGATGGCCGTCACCACCGTCGGCGGCGCCGCGCCGTCTGCCGTGCCGTCGATGTCGCCGATGAAGGTGCGGTCTATCTTCAGCTTGTTGAAGGGATACTCGCGCAGGTGGCCGATGCGCGTGTAGCCGGTGCCGAAATCGTCGATCGCCAGCCGTACGCCCAGCTGCCGCAACGCCCCCAGCGTGGCCGGCGCGGCGGCGCCATGCTGCATGATGACGGCCTCGGTCAGCTCCAGCTCCAGCAACTCCGGCGCCAGGCCGGCCGCCGCCAGCGCCGCGCCCACGCTGTCGGCCAGGTCTTTCTGCAGGAACTGCGTCGGCGACAGATTGACCGCCACCGCCAGCGCATGGCCGGCCTGCTGCCAGCGGCGCGCTGCGCGGCATGCCTGCTCCAGCACCCACTGGCCGATCGGCACCATCAGGCCGCAAGCCTCGGCCACCGCGATGAAGCGCTCCGGCCGCAGCAGGCCCAGCGTCGGATGGCGCCAGCGCAGCAGCGCTTCCGCCGCCAGCGGCAGGCCGCTGGCCAGATCGACCTGGGCCTCGTACTCCAGCACGAACTGGCGTTCGCGCAGCGCGCGCTGCAAATCGTTTTCCAGCGTCGCCCGCTCGACGATCTGCGCATTCATTTCCGCGCTGAAGAACTGGAAGCCGTTGCCGCCGTTTTCCTTGGCGTGGTACATGGCCAGGTCGGCGTGGCGCACCAGGGTGTCGAGGTCGGCGCCGTCGTCGGGAAAGATGCTGATGCCGATCGACGCGCCCACGTTCAGCCGGTAAGGCTCCAGCACGAATTCATGGCCCAGCGTGTTCAGCACCGCCGCCGCCACGTGCGCGACCTGGTCGATGCCGCCGATCTCGGGCAGGATGATGACGAACTCGTCGCCACCCTGGCGGCTGACGGTGTCGACGCTGCGCACGCAGCCGCGCAACCGCACCGCCACCTCCTGCAACAGCCGGTCGCCGACGTGGTGGCCCAGCGTGTCGTTGATGTTCTTGAAACGGTCGAGATCGAGGAACAGCAGGGCCAGCCGGCTGCGCCGGCGCCGCGCCGTCGCCAGCGCCAGCGTCAGGCGGTCCAGCAGCAGCACGCGGTTCGGCAGGTCGGTGAGGAAATCGTGCTCGGCCAGGTGGCGGGTCTGCTCCGTCGGGCGGCGGTCGGCGATATCGGTCAGCAGCGCCAGATACAAGGCCAGTTGCTCCTGCTTGCGGGCCGAGATGTCGCGGATCGCCGCACACAGGCGCTGGGGGCCGACAGCCGTCAGCACCACGTCGGCCCAGAACTGGCGGCCGCCGCAACCGACCCAGCACCATTCGAAGCGGCGGTTGCCGTCGCGCAGCGCCTCGGCCTGCAAATCGGCCAGCGCGCGCGCCGACAGCACGCCCTCGGTCTGCTGCAATGGTGACAAATCGGCCAGACTGCGGCCCGGCAGCCGCTGCGCTCCGTTGCATTCGAACAGCGCCAGCGCCGCCGGATTGCAGTCGGCGATGCGGCCATCCTGCAACACCAGCAAGGCATCGCTGGTGTGCTGGTACAGCGCGCGGTAGTCCGCGCTCGGATTGTCGTCTGCTTGTGCCACGTGGCCCTCTCCGGCGTCGCGCCTTCTCAGGCCTTGCTCATTCTTGCCCGTGGCGGGGATAACTCCTTGACTTCCCTCAAACGCGCTCGATCCCGCGTTTTCGCAGTTCATCCGTATTTTTGCGCCGCCCATCGCATTTCTCTGGAAGTTCGCCTTGCAAATACCTACAGTGACACCATGCGCAAATCTGCATAGTCCTGCACCGTGGCGAACTTTTAATAGAAGAACGATATGAAACTTGAAACCTTGCCCGTCTCTCCACAGCCCACCGTCAGCAGCAAGCGCTGGCGCAAACCCCTCGCAGTGCTGATCGTCATCGGCCTGGCCGGCGGCGGCTGGACCGTCATGCACGGCAAGAAAGAAGCGCCGCCGGCGACCGCGCAGGCAGGCAAGGACGACAAGAAGAAACAGGAAGTCTTCGAACTGGCCAGCGGCGATATCGCGGCCATCGATGCCAGATCATTGGCGGTCAGCTTGCCCTTATCCGGCTCGCTGGCGCCCCTGAGTTCGGCCACCATCAAGTCCAAGGTCTCGGGCGTGGTGGAGGCCACCACGGTGCAGGAAGGCATGGCGGTGTCGGCCGGCCAGGTGCTGGCCCGCATCGACCAGTCCGACCTGCGCGCGCGCCTGCAACAGCAGCAGGCCATGCTCGACGAAGCCCAGGCCAAGCTGTCGCTGGCGACCAAGAACGAGTCCAACAGCGGCGCCCTGCTCAAGCAGAAATACATTTCGCAAAACGCCTACGATTCGACGCAGAACAGCGTCGACCTGGCGCGCGCCAACGTCAAGTCGGCCGCCGCGATGGTGGAGATCGCCCGCATCGCGCTCAACGACGGCGTCATCAAGGCGCCCATCAGCGGCGTGGTCAGCAAGCGCCACGTGCAGGCCGGCGAGAAGCTGGCGCCGGACATGCCGGTCTACAGCATCGTCAACCTGGCCGAGCTGACCCTGGAGGCGCAGGTGCCGGCCTCGGAAATCCCGCGCGTGAAAGTGGGCCAGGACGTCAAGTTCAAGGTCGACGGCTTCCAGGGCCGCGCCTTCGCCGGCAAGGTGGCGCGCATCAACCCCGCCACCGAGGCCGGCTCGCGCGCCATGCTGGTCTACATCTCGGTCAAGAACGAGGATAGCGCGCTGCGCGCCGGCATGTTCGCCAAGGGCAGCATCGTCACCGACCGTTCCGCCGTCATGCCCATCGTGCCGCTGCCGGCGCTGCGCACCGACAAGGGCCAGCAGGTGGTGTACAAGATCGAACAGGGCAAGGTCATCGCGCAGCCGGTCAAGCTGGGCCTGCGCAACGAGGACGAGGGCTACGCCGAAGTGCTGGACGGCCTGCAGCCGGGCGCCAGCGTCATCGTCTCCAAACTCGACAGCGTCAAGCCGGGCAGCCAGGTCAAGCTGCCGGTGAATGTCGCCACGCCGGCGCAGCCGCCGAAGTCCGCCATGCTGGCGCAGAAGGACTAAATCATGTGGATCACTAAAACCAGTATCCAGAACCCGGTCTTCGCCACCATGGTGATGGTGGCGCTGGTCGTGCTGGGCCTGTTCTCCTACCGGGGACTGGGCCTGGAGGCCATGCCCAACGTCGACATCCCCGGCGCGCTGATCGAGGTCAACTATCCGGGCGCGTCGCCGGAGGCGGTGGAGAACGACATCACGCGGCCGATGGAAGACGTGGTCAACACCGTCAGCGGCATCAAGACGCTGCGCGCCAATTCGTGGGAAGGCCGCGCCGGCCTGTACATCGATTTCGAACTGTCCACCAATATGGACAAGGCGATGCAGGACTTGCGCGACAAGGTGGCGCAAGTGCGCCCGCGCTTCCCGAAAGAAGCCAAGGATCCGTTCATCGTCCGCTTCGAAGGCGAGAACAGCCGCCCTATCGCACAGATCGGCCTGACCGCCACCGACCACACGCTGCGCGAACTGTCGACCATGGCGGACCAGCTGATCGGCAAGCGCTTCCAGGGCGTGGCCGGCGTCGGCCAGGTGCGCCTGAACGGCACGGCTTCGCGCCAGATCCTGATCAGCCTGCGTCCCAACGACCTGACCGCGCAAGCGATCGGCGTCGATGAAGTGATCGCCGCGATCCAGGCCACCAACACCAACCTGCCGGCCGGCTCGATCAGCTACGGCGCCACCGAACAGCTGGTGCGCATCGAAGGCAAGATGAAGGATGCGCGCGACTTCAACAAGATCATCGTCGCGCGCCGCGCCAACGGCCCGGTGTTCCTGGAGCAGGTCGCCACGGTGATCGACGGCGCGCAGGAAGAGCTGTCGGTCTCGCGCCTGAGCGGCCAGCGCGCCGTCACCATCGACATCACCAAGGTGCAGGACGCCAACGTGGTCGAGGTGGGCCGCCGCATCCAGAAAGTCGCCGCCGATTTGCAGAAGACGCTGCCGGCCGACATCACGCTGACCGTGCTCAACGATGAATCGCTGAAGGTGCAGAGCCAGCTCGACAACGTGAAGGAAACCATCATCGAAGGCGCGGTGCTGACGATGATTATCGTGTTCCTGTTCCTGCACTCGTGGCGCTCGACCATCATCACCGGCCTGACCTTGCCGATCTCGGTGATGGCCAGCTTCATCGCGATGAAATTCTTCGGCTTCACGCTGAACTTCCTGACCTTGATGGCGCTGTCCCTGTGCATCGGCCTGCTGATCGACGACGCCATCGTGGTGCGCGAAAACATCGTGCGCCACCTCGGCATGGGCAAGAACCACCGCCGCGCGTCGGAAGACGGCACCAACGAAATCGGCCTGGCCGTGATGGCCACCACCTTCGCCATCGTCGCCGTGTTCATCCCGGTGGCCTTCATGCAGGGCATCATCGGCCGCTTCTTCCTGCAGTTCGGCGTCACCGTCGCGGTGGCCGTGCTGGTGTCGCTGTTCGTCAGCTTCACGCTGGACCCGATGCTGTCGTCGGTGTGGCCGGACCCGGTCAAGGACCGCTTCAAATACGTGCCGTGGCTGGGCCGCTTCATGCACTGGCTGGAAGGCGGCGTCGAGGCGCTGCACGTGGTGTACGGCAAGGTGCTGGCCATCGCGCTGCGCTGGCGCAAGCTGACGCTGGCCTTCGCCGCCGCGCTGTTCGTGTCCAGCCTGATGCTGGTGCCGATGATAGGCGGCGAGATGTTCCCCGACCAGGACAACGGCTGGATCAACCTGCGCATGAAAACCCCGGTCGGCTCCAGCCTGGAGTACACCGACAACAAGGTGCAGCAGGTGGAAGAGGCGCTGAAGGCCTTCCCTGAAATCGCCAATGTGATCTCGGTGGTCGGCACCCAGGACGGCCGCAACACCGCGCAGATCGACATGAAGCTGCAGGACCGCAAGACCTACAAGCGGCGCACGCAGAAGGAGCTGGAAGGCGCAGTACGCGCACGCCTGAGCAAGATCGCCGGCATCACCCTGTCGGTGGGCTGGAAGCCGATCTTCATCGCCATCCTCGGCACCGACGAAGGCAAGCTGGACGCCGTGGCCCACCGCCTGATGGACAAGATGCGCAAGATTAAGGGCGTGGCCGACCTGGAGTACAGCCAGGAAGGCGCCAATCCATCGACCACGGTGAAGATCAACAACGAGCTGGCCAGCGACCTGGGCCTGACGGTGCAGCAGATCGGCACCGCGCTGCGGCCGTTCGTGGCGGGCGACACCACCAGCCACTTCCTGGCCGACGATGGCCAGAACTACGACGTCAACGTGCAGCTGCCGAAGTCCGGCCGCCAGAAGATCGCCGACCTGGCCGACCTGTCGCTGGCCTCCAGCAAGCTGGGCCCCGATGGCCGTCCGGTGATGGTGCCGCTGCGCCAGGTGGTGGACTTCGTGCCGTCGTTCAGCCCGCAGGTGTTGAAGCGCCAGGCGCTGCAACGCCGGGTGGCGGTGTACGCCGCGGTCGAAGGCCGTCCGAGCGGCGACGTCGACAGCGAAGTCAAAAAGGCCATGAAGGAAATCGACCTGCCGGCCGGCGTGCGCTTCGATGTCGGCGGCAATGCGCAGGACATGGAAGAGAGCATGTCGTCGGCCATGATCGCGCTGGGCATCGCGGTGATCTTCATCTACCTGGTGCTGGCGTCGCAGTTCGGCAGCTTCCTGCAGCCGGTGGCGATCATGATGTCCTTGCCGCTGTCGCTGATCGGCGTGCTGGTGGCGCTCTTGATTACCGGCAGCACGCTGAACATCTTCTCGGTGATCGGCTTCATCATGCTGATGGGCCTGGTAACGAAGAATGCGATTCTGCTGGTGGACTTCACCAACCACGCGCAGCGCGGCGGCATGGGCCAGTACGAGGCCATCATGTCGGCCGGCCAGGTGCGGCTGCGTCCGATTGTGATGACGACCTTGGCGATGGTGTTCGGCATGCTGCCGATGGCGATCGGCATGGGCGACGGCGGCGAGACGCAGGCGCCGATGGGCCGCGCGGTGATTGGCGGGGTAATCACCTCTACCCTGCTGACACTGGTGGTGGTGCCGGTGGCCTACACCTACCTGGACAGCCTGGGCAAGCGTTGCGCCCGCTTCTTCAAGGGCAAGGCGCACGAGGAAGAAGCCGCGATGCAGGACGCCATCGAACCGCTGCACGACATCAAGGCCCGCAACGAAGTCGCGTAATCGGGACGTACAACGCAAAACCGGGCTGCATGCCCGGTTTTTTTTCGTGCTTACTCAGCGGCGGTATCGCCGTCGGCGGCGTCGTCGCCATCGGCTTCATCGAGCTCGCCTTCCTGGGCCAGCCCGGGATTCTGCTTCAGCTCGGCCTTGCGGCGGGCTTTTTCATCCGCTTTCTTTTTCTTTTCCAGCTCACGCTGCCGCTTTTCATACGCGAAATTTGTCTTTGCCATTTGCCACCTCTTCTTTATACGGTTCGATTACCTGCCCACATTATGACGCACTTACGGCCGACGCAAGTTTTTCAGCCGCGAGGATGATGTTGCGCATGCAAATGCTTGAGCCGCTCACGGGCGACGTGGGTGTAGATTTGTGTCGTCGAAATATCCGAATGGCCCAACAACAACTGTACCACCCGCAGGTCGGCGCCGTGGTTCAGCAGATGGGTGGCGAAGGCGTGGCGCAAGGTGTGCGGCGACAGCGGCGCCGTAATGCCGGCCTTCAAGGCATGCTTTTTAATCAAGACCCAGAACATCTGCCGCGTCATCGGCCCGCCGCGCCCGGTGACGAACAGCGCGTCGTCGACCTGGCCGTTGAGGATGATGCCGCGCGCCTCCTTGACGTAGCGCTCGATCCACACCCGCGCCTGCTGCCCGAACGGCACCAGCCGCGTCTTCGCGCCCTTGCCGGTGATGCGCAGCACGCCGTCGTTCAGGCTCAGCTCCAGCAGCTTGAGCGTGACCAGCTCGGACACCCGCAAGCCGCTGGCGTACATCAGCTCCAGCATGGTGCGTTCGCGCAGGCCCAGCGGCGTGGCGACGTCGGGCGCGGCCAGCAAGGCCTCCACTTGAATTTCGCTCAAGGTGTGGACGAAGCGCGCCGGCTGCTTGGCCGATACCAGTTTGAGCGTCGGATCGTCGGCGATGCGGCGCTGGCGCAGCAGCAACTGGTAAAAACGCCGCAGCACCGACAGCCGCCGGTTGGACGAGGTGGCCTTGCCGCTGTCCTGGTGGCGGGCCGCGATATAGCCCTCGATATCGTGGGCGGCGACGGCCGCCAGCCCGGCCACGTCCGGCCGCTTCTTCTCCAGCCAGGTGGCGAACAGGCGCATGTCGCGCCGGTAGGCTTCCAGCGTGTTCTTCGACAGGCCGTCCTCCAGCCACAGGCTGTCGCAGAACTCGTCGATCAGAGCAGTGTTGTCTGTTGCCATGCGTATTCGCTCGACCCTTCGTGCGCCAGCAGCCAGCGCTTGATGCCCAGCAGGTAGCCGTTGGGGTCGTCGCTGTTGGCGAAGCCGCCCAGGCCGGAAGAAGATGTCACGCGGTGGCAAGGGATCACCACCGGGAACCAGTTGGCGCCGCAAGCCTGGCCCACCGCGCGCGGCGCCGAGCCGATGTGCCTGGCCAGCTCGCCGTAGGTACGCACGCTGCCGCGCGGAATCGAACAGATGGCGTCCCAGACCTTGTGCTGGAACTCGGTGCCGGCGCGCTTCAACGGCAGGTCGAAAACGAAATCGGCATCCTCGCAATACTTGCCCAGCTGCACCGCCGCCACTTCGGCGGCCGCGTCCTGCGGCGCTTTTGCATCAAAATGGGGCGGCAGGTAACAGAGTTCGGTTATCAGACCACTCGCCGTGCGCACGCCCAATTTTCCAAGCGGCAAGTCCAAGATGGCGGCGAACAATTCATGCTGCTGTTGTATTTTCATCACACCCTACGCACCAAAAAGACCGGCTGAAGTTGTCGAAATGCACCATTTTGTTGCATTCGAACTACATTAAAAAAACCACATAATTGCATTGTAAGTCCGCGCCCGGACAGGCAGCGATACGACAGGCGAAAAAAAACGCACCTTGCGGTGCGTTTCCAAATCCTGCTTCACGTTCCCGGTCGTTTGCCTGTCCCCGTAGCGCGCTTGTGGCGGCCTTCAGCGACTATAACAACGACATTCTGTAAAACGTGCGTCTCCTCGATCTATTGCCGGTATTCAGTACCGTTTCTCTACACACTCCCCACCTACAATTCTGGGCTCTTGCTACCGGGTCGCATATCGATATGCACTTCTCCCTGAGAGCGACGCAATCATAACGTATCTATTTGGCTTTTTCTCTTTTTTTTTCGGCCATCCGGCCCCCTTACTTTAAACGTGAAACAAATTTGACGCATATCAAGAGAGTTGTGGTATTGCGCATGTTGTTGGCAAAAGACCTAGTAGTACCCCTCATTGCTAGCCACCCCACAAAACGATAATTTAAGCGAAAATGCCGGATTTCCTGGCATCAATAAACCCTAGAGACAAACCATGTTCACAAAACTACTGGATCATCTGGAGGAGTGGATCATCACCTTCCTGATGGCAGGGGCCACCCTGATCATTTTCCTGTCCGTAGCGCACCGCTACGGCACCGGCCTGCCGATCCCCGGCGTCCAGGATTACCTGCTGTCGCTGCACTTCGAGTGGGCGCAGGAACTGGCCATCATCATGTTCGTGTGGATGGCCAAGTTCGGCGCCGCCTACGGCGTGCGCATGGGCGTGCACGTCGGCGTCGATGTGCTGGTCAGCCGCCTGCCGGACGCCTGGCGCCGCCGCGCCACCTACGTCGCGCTGGCTTGCGGCATGCTGTTCACCGGCATCATCGGCACGCTGGGCCTGACCTTCGTGTGGGAAAACGGCCTGCACTACGCCCTGTTCAACAAGCTGGGCATGGATATCAGCGCGCTGACCGAAGGTCCGACCACGCCTGACCTCGAATGGCCGACCTGGTTCATCTACTCGGTGGTGCCGATGGGCTCCTACCTGATGTGCTTCCGCTTCATCCAGGTGTCGCTGGTCTACTGGCGCACCGGCGAGATGCCGCACCAGGACGAATCGCACGTCGAAGGCCTGGACGATGCCGAAGATGATGACATGTTTGCCGTCGCCCACCCAGCCCCAGCCCACGGAGGTGCCAAATGAGCGGCGCAGCGATCAATCAAGTCAATGTGATGTCCAAGAAACGCGCCGCCACCTGGCTGCTCGGCATCGCCGCCATCCTGCTGGCCGTGTGCGTGGTCGGCGGCAAGGTCGGCATCGTGTTCGCGCTGCTGCTGGCGCTGATGTTGACCGGCATCCCGGTCTCCATCGCCCTCGGCCTGACGGTGCTGATGTTTATGTACCTGCTGACCCACGTGCCGGTCGAAGCGGTGGCGCTCAAGCTGTTCAGCGGCATCGAGAAATTCGAGATCATGGCCATCCCGCTGTTCATCCTGGCCGGTAACTTCCTGACCCATGGCGGCGTGGCCAAGCGCATGATCAAGTTCGCCACCAGCCTGATCGGCCACTGGCACGGCGGCCTGGCGCTGGCCGGCATCATCGCCTGCGCCATGTTCGCGCTGGTGTGCGGCTCGTCGGTGGCGACGGTGGTGGCGATCGGTTCCATCATCCTGCCGGCCATGGTCAAGCAAGGGTATCCGAAGCGCTTCGGTGCCGGCGTCATCATCACCGCCGGTTCGCTGGGCATTTTGATGCTGCCGTCGATCCCGAAAGTGATCTACGCGATTTCCACCAACACCTCGATCGGCGCGCTGTTCCTGGCCGGCCTGTTCCCGGGTATCCTGCTGACCGTGATGCTGTGCACCACCACCTGGGTACTGGCCAAGAAGAACGGTTACCCGCGCATGCGCAAAGCCACCTGGGGCGAACGCGCCAAGGCCTTCAAGGACAGCGTGTGGGGCCTGATGCTGGTTGTGATCATCATCGGCGGTATCACCAAGGGCATCTTCACACCGACCGAAGCGGCGGCGATGAGCGCGGTGTACGCCTTCCTCATCTCGGTGTTCGTCTACAAGGACATGCCGCTGAAGAAAACGCCGGAAGTGCTGAAGAAATCGGCCAGCCTGAGCGCGATGCTGCTGTACATCATCACCAATGCCGTGCTGTTCTCCTTCCTGATGGCGCACGAGAACATCCCGCAAGCGATGGCGGACTGGATTCTGGCCAAGGACCTGGGCCAGGCCGGCTTCCTGTTCTTCACCAACATCCTGCTGCTGTTGGCCGGTAACGTGATGGAACCGTCGTCGATCATCCTGGTGATGGCGCCGATCCTGCACCCAGCCGCGATCCGCCTGGGCATCGACGCCGTCCACTTCGGCATCATGATCGACGCGAACATGGAAGTGGGCCTGTGCCATCCTCCGGTCGGCCTGAACCTGTACGTAGCCAGCGGCATTTCAAAGATGAGCATCTCGGAGCTGACCGTAGCCGTGATGCCGTGGCTGCTGACGATGCTGGTGTTCCTGGTGATCGTGACCTACTGGCCGGGATTGTCGCTGTGGTTACCTAAAGCGATGGGCTTGATGTAATAAAAAAGGGAGGCCGGTTCAGAACCGGCCTCCCTCGTCATTTGAAACGAGCTAAATTATTTAGCTGCTTCCTTGTTGATCGCCGAGATCAGATCCTTGCCGATACGGCCTTCCATATCCTTCTGCACCGGCAGCAGCGCCTTGCGCCAGTCGGCCTGCTCTTTCACGCTAGGCGTGTAGATCTCAGTCTTGCCGGCCTTCTTGATGGCTTCCAGCGCCAGATCGTTGTCGCGCTGGGCGATGGCTTTTTCAAACGTGGTCGCATCCTTCATCGCCTTGTCCAGCGCGGTGCGGATGTCGGCTGGCAGACCGTCCCAGAACTTCTTGTTGACGATAACTGCATAACCCAGATAGCCGTGGTTGGACACGGTCACATACTTCTGCACTTCGTGCATCTTCTGGGTGTACATATTCGATGGCGGGTTCTCGGTGCCGTCCACCACGCCGGTTTGCAGCGCCTGGTACACCTCGGAGAAAGCCAGCACCTGCGGGTTCGCGCCCAGCGCGCGCATCTGCGCGTCCAGCACCTTCGACGACTGGATGCGCATCTTCAGGCCCTTGAAATCGGCCACGTTGTGCAGCGGCTTGTTGGCCGACATGACCTTGAAGCCATTGTCCCAGAACGCCAGGCCGGTGATGCCCTTAGGTTCCAGCTTCTTCATCAGGCTCTTGCCGATTTCGCCTTCGGTGACGTTATACAGCGCGGTCTTCGACGGGAAGATGTACGGCAGGTCGAACGCCTCGAATTCCTTCACGCCCAGCGGACCGAATTTGGCCAGCGACGGCGCCAGCATCTGCACGGCGCCCAGTTGCAGCGCTTCCAGTTCTTCCTTGTCCTTGTACAGCTGGCTGTTCGGATAGACTTCGACCTTCACGCGGCCGTTGGTGGCCTTCTCGGCCAGCTGCTTGAAGCGCTCCGCGGCCTGGCCTTTCGGCGTATCCGTCGCGACCACGTGGCTGAATTTGATGACGATAGGGGCCTGGGCGTAGGCGTTGATACTCAGCGCCGCAGTAACGGCCAACAGGGCGATTTTCAGTTTCATGGAGTCTCCAGAAGGGATTTAAAATACACTATTGTTCTAGTTTGACCGATTCTCACTAAAAGTAGCAAGTCCGGCTACTGTGGAAAACCACAATGGTGCGGCCCCTGCAAGGCTTTAACCTGAACCCCCATGACCGTCACGCCTTCCCCGCCCACCGCCGCGCGCCGCACGCCTTACAGCTCTCCGCTGCGCTGGCTGCTGCCCATCATGCTGGTGCTGTTCTTCCTGGCGATCCTGATCTGGCTTCCCTGGCAGGCCCGCCAGATGGAGAGCAACGAGCGCCAGGAACAGCTGATCGCCGACACGCTGTGGGTCGAGCAGACCATCCGCTTCCAGCTGGGCCGCGACGAGGAAAGCCTGCGCGGCCTGGGCGCCGACATCGCCGCCGGCCGCCTGCCGCCGGGGCAGGCCCACGAACGGCTGGCGCGCCTGCTGAAGAACGGCCATGAGCTGCTGCGCGTGATCTGGCTGCGGCCGGACGGCAAGCTGGCTGCCAGCAGCGATCCGCAGGCGGCGCCGGTGGAGCTGTCGGCCGCCTCCCAAGCCACGATGGAGCTGACCCGCAGGACCCGCCATCCGATGTACACGCAACCGGAGGCGCAGACGCCCAACCTGTCGGCCGCTCCCGCTGCGGTGCTGATGGACTACCACGTGCCGCTGTTCCGCGGCGACGAATACCTTGGCGATCTGGTCGCCACCTATCAAACCAGCTCACTGCTGGAGGAGATGGTGCCGTGGTGGTTCGCGCAGGACAACCAGGTCTCGCTGATCGACCGCGACGACAAGGTGCTGGCGCGCCGCGCCGCCGCCGGCCCTGGCCACGGCGTCTACACCCACAAGCGCGCGCTGGACCTGCCGGGCGCCTCGATCACGCTGGTGACGGACAGCGTCAAGAGCGAACCGCAGCTGCTGCCCAACCTGCTGGTCGGCTCGGTGATCGTGCTGTCGCTGGGATTGTTATGGAGCTTGCTGGCCTTATGGGGCCACATCTCGCGGCGGCTGGAGGCCGAAGGCGCCTTGCGCCAGCAGATGTCGTTCCGCACCGCGATGGAGAACTCGCTGGTGACGGGCCTGCGCGCGCGCGACCTCGAAGGCCGCATCACCTACGTCAACCCGGCGTTCTGCCAGATCGTCGGCTATCCGGCCGAGGAGCTGGTCGGCATGCTGCCGCCCATGCCCTACTGGGCGGCCGAAGCGATGTCGGAATACCAGAGCCGCTTCGCCTCGGTCCTGGCGGGCAAGGTCACGCCGCAGTTCGAAACCATCTTCCAGCGCCCCGACGGCGAGCGGGTGCCGGTGCTGATCTTCGAAGCGCCGCTGGTCGACAAGGACGGCAAGCAGACCGGCTGGATGGGCTCCATCCTCGACATCTCCGACCGCAAGCGCATCGAAGAACTGAACCGCCAGCAGCACGAAAAACTGCAAACCAGCGCGCGCCTGGCGACCATGGGCGAAATCTCGTCGATGCTGGCGCATGAACTGAACCAGCCGCTGGCCGCGATCTCCAGCTACACCACCGGCGCGCTCAACGTGCTGGCGCGTGCCGAGAGCAGCGGCGCGGCGGTCGATTGCGGCATCCTCAAGCCGGCGCTGGAACAGGCCAGCGCGCAGGCGCAGCGGGCCGGCCAGATCATCCGCAGCGTGCACGAATTCGTCAAGAAGAGCGAGCCGCAGCGGCAGGAGATCGCGATCGCCTCGCTGCTCGACGGCATCCGCGCGCTGATCGAACTGCAGGCGCGGCAAGCCTACGTCTCCTTCAACGCCAGCATTCCCGCCGACCTGCCGCCGGTGCGCGCCGACCGAGTGATGATCGAGCAGGTGCTGCTCAACCTGACGCGCAACGCCATCGAAGCGATGGCGCACATACCGCCGCAGCGGCGCATGCTCAACGTGGTGGCGGCGTATGATGCGGCCAACGCGCAGGTCAGCGTGGCGGTGATCGACCAGGGGCACGGCATCCAGGAGGATGTGGCGCAGCGCTTGTTCTCGCCGTTCTTCTCGACCAAGGCGGAAGGCATGGGCATGGGGCTCAACATCTGCCGCACCGCGATAGAATTCCACGGCGGCTCGCTGACCTACAGCGCCAACCCGCAAGGTGGCACCATATTTACGTTCGTGCTGCCGGCGGTGCTGGCGGTCGCGGAACAGGAGACTTGAACCATGCTGCATATCGTCGATGATGAAGCGGTCGTACGCGACTCGCTGACCTGGCTCGCCACTTCGCGCGGCATCCCCTCGCGCGCCTACGAATCGGCGCTGCAACTGCTGGCCTACACCGACGCCGGCCAGTTCGACGCCGACGGCGACTGCGTGCTGCTCGACGTGCGCATGCCGGACATGAACGGCGTGGCAGTCTTCGACCAGCTGTCCGCGCGCGGCCTGACGCAGCGCATGCCGGTGATCTTCCTGACCGGCCACGGCGACGTGCCGATGGCGGTGGACGCGCTCAAGCGCGGCGCTTTCGATTTCTGCGAGAAGCCGTTCAACGACAACCAGTTGATGGACCGTGTGCAGGAAGCGCTGGTCAATTCGCGACAGGCCGGCGCGATGGCGGCGGTGCACGCGCGCCTGGCCACGCTGTCGGCGCGCGAGCGCGAGGTGCTGGACCTGATCCTGGCGGGGAAGATGAACAAGGTGGTGGCGGATCAACTGGGCATCAGCATGCGCACAGTGGAAGTCCACCGCGCCCACATCTTCGACAAGATGCAGGTCAAGACCGCCGTTGAACTCGCCGGCCTGCTGAAATAAGGAGCGGATTCAGGCGGCGAGCGGGAAGCCCCGGAACATCTGGGCCGTGCGTTCGGCGCCGTTTTCGGCAATGCAGATATCCAGGCCCTGCGCCGATTGCCGCGCCGCCTGTTCGGCGCGGATGAACATCTCGCGCTCGTAGCCGGCGATGGCGGCGTCGGCATCGCTTTCGCGGACCAGCGCCAGCGCCAGTTCCACGCCGTCCTGCATCGCCATATTGGCGCCGGCTCCCGCGAAGGGCGACATCAGGTGGGCGGCGTCGCCCAGCAAGGTCAGGCCGGGCCTTGACGGCCAGCGCAATCCCACCGGCAGCGCATCCAATGGACGCACATGGTGGCCGTCGTCGCTGGCCATGATCAGCGCGATCAGTTCCGGCGCCCAGCCGGCGAACTGCTGGGCGATGGCCTGGCGCGCGGCGCTGGGGCTGACGCCATCCAGATGCAAGCCGCGCCCAGACAAGCCGCCCAGCGGCACGCGGAAAGCGGCATAGATGCGGATGCAGCCATCGCCGCCGTGCTTGGCCAGTATGCCCATGTTGTCATCCAGCGCGAACAGGCTGCCGCTGCCGACCAGCGCCGCGCACGCGGGATGCCGCCGCGCCGCATCGGCGATGCCGATCTCCACGAAACTCACGCCGGTGTAGGCAGGCCGCGCGTCCGTCAGCAGAGGGCGCACGCCGGAATTGGCGCCGTCCGCACCCACCACCACATCCGCGGAAAACGCCGTGCCGTCGGCAAAGCGCAGCAGATGGCCGCCTTGCGGGATGGCTCCCGGTTCGATGCCGGTGAGGCGGCTGTCCCAGCGTATCGTGTCCGGCTTCAGGGCATCGATCAGCAGATCGCGCAAGGCTTGCCGCTCCACCTCGGGCCGGTGCATGGCGGCGGGGTCGCTGATCTCGTCCCACAGCAGGCTGCCATGCTTGTTCATGACGCGCGTGTCCTCGCCCTGCGGCACGATCAGCTTGCGGAATTCGTCCCGCAGGCCAGCCGTCGCCAGCGCCCATTGGCCGGACTCCTGGTGCATGTCCAGCAGGCCGCCCTGCTTGCGCGCGCCGCGCGACGCATCACGCTCGAACACCACCACCTCGCGGCCGTGCTGCTGCAGCGTACGCGCCAACACCAGCCCGCCCAGGCCTGCCCCGACAACCGCGATCGTTTGCATATCCATCCACCTTAAAAGTGATAACATAGGTGACTATACACATACATAGGCACCTATGCAATATACATTGGAGCAGCACTTCGCCCAGCCCGGGCATTTGATCAACCGTCTGGCGCGGCTGATGGCGCGGCTGGGCGAGCCGCGCGTGCGGGAGTTGGGTTTCGGTGTCGGCCAGATGCCGGTGCTGGCGACCTTGAAAGACGGCGCCGCCTATACGCAGACGCAGCTGGCGGCCATCGCCAAGATCGAGCAACCGTCGATGGCGCAAATGCTGACGCGGATGGAGCGGGATGGCCTGGTGCAGCGCGCACCGGACCCGAAGGACAAGCGCAGCGTGCTGTTCTCGCTGACGCCCGAAGCCAAGCGCCGCCTGCCGAAACTGTGGAAGCTGTTGGGTGAAGCGAACAAGGAAGCGCTGGCGCCATTCACGCCCGAAGAAATCGCCACCCTGTGCTCACTGCTGAGCCGCATGGTGCAGCACCTTGAAGCGACCGAGAACGGCGCAGCCTAGCCAGCTTGATTCTGGCAACTGGCTCATCTCGCCCCCGTCAAACCAGGTGAAGGGCAGTAGAAGATGAGTTCCGGATCGCCTTCATCAAGATTGTCGATATGCCCGCTCGGGTGAAAACCCAATTTGGCAAACATCATCTGCATGGCTTCATTGGAGGCATTGGTGGAGCTGAATATCTTCGATGCAGGGATAGCGGATTGAACATGCCTGATCAGTTCTGCCCCCAATCCCTGACGACGGAACGCCTCACCAACCATCACCATCTCGATAAACGGATACCCAAAGAACTGGCTAGTCAGCACGCAATAGGCGGCAACCCTGCCATTTGCCTCGGCAAGATAACAACGGGCGGACGTGAGCCAGTCACGAATTTGATCTTTCCGCTCAGGGCTCTCTTTAGCAACGGTGTCTATGGCACAAAGGGCCTCGCAGTCATCGATGGTCGCCGGTCGAATGTTCATATCCTTCCTTACTAAGCCGCCTTCTGCGCCGCGATCCACTCATCCACCACCTGCTCCAGCACCGGCAGCGGCACGTTGCCGGTCTCCAGCACGACGTTGTGGAAGGCCTTGATCGAGAACTTGTCGCCCAGCGCTTTCTGCGCCTTGGCGCGCAGGTCCAGGATGCGCATCATGCCGATCTTGTACGCGCAGGCCTGCCCTGGCATGGCGACATACCGCTCCACTTCCGACGCCGCGATGCCGTAGTCGATGCCCTGCTGGCGCGTCCACTTCATCGCGTGCAGACCCGTGTCCACCACCAGCCTGCGCGCGCGGAACAGCTCCGCATCCAGCTGCCCCAGATGGCCGACCACGTCGCCGTCATACCAGTTGTTTTCCGCCGCCAGCTGCTCCGCATACAAGGCCCAGCCCTCGCCATACGCCGAGCCCGCCGAGAACACGCGGTCCCTGCGATAGCGCGGCAGCTTGTCGTTCTCCTGTTGCAGCGCGACCTGGAAGTGGTGGCCCGGCACGCCCTCGTGATACACCAGCGTGCGCATGCCAACGATGCGGAACTCCGGGCCCGGCATCGGCGCCCAGAAAATGCCAGGCCGCGTGCCATCCTTGGCCGGCCCGGTGTAATGGGCCGCCGCCGTCTTCTCGGTGAACGACGGCTCGCGCTTGACCACCACCGGCGCCTTCGGCGTCACATCGAACAACTCCTTCGCGCGCGCCTCTGCATCGCGCAGCACGCTGTCGTAGCGCGCCAGCAGCGCCGGGCGCGGATCGGCTTCCTTAGGCTGCGAGTCCTTCTCCAGCTGCGCCATGCGCTCCTTGATCGTGCCCGCGCTGTAGCCCAGCGACGCCAGCAAACCATCCATCGCCTTCTCGATGCGCGCCACTTCCTGCAAGCCGATGTTGTGGATCTGCTCCGGCGTGTAATCGGTGGACGTCATCTGCTTGAGCAGCAGCGCGTAGGCCTTGTCGCCATTGGGCAGACGCCACAGGCCGGCGTCGTTGGTGGTGCGCGGCAGCTGCTCCTGCAGCATCGCGCGGGCGCGCTGGAATACCGGAATGATGGATTGGCCGACGATGACCTCGGCCGCCGTAGCAAACTTCGCCTGCTGTTCAGGCGACACGTCTTGCAAACTGCCCATGCGCTGCTTCAGCGTGGCGACGAACACATTGCTCTCCGGCGTGCCATCAAGGAAGCGGTCCAGCTGACCGATAGAGGACTGCGTCAAAAAAGTCGGCATCAAAATGCCCCGGGCTGCGGCGCCGCGCGCCTGCACGATGCCAGTGTCCATCTTGCCGGCCACCAGCTTCAAGCGCACCAGATAGTTCTCGATGTCGCGCCGGTTGCGGATCGGGTGCGCCTGCGTCAGGAAGTTCACCAGTTGCACATGCAAGCCGCCGAACTGGTTGAAGACGAAGTTGTAGTCCATGTAGGGCCACGCATCCACCGTCCCCTGCAAGTTCCAGCCTATGCTGGCG
Organism: Rugamonas aquatica; assembly: GCF_009380215.1. Taxonomy (GTDB): domain Bacteria; phylum Pseudomonadota; class Gammaproteobacteria; order Burkholderiales; family Burkholderiaceae_D; genus Rugamonas; species Rugamonas aquatica_B. The sequence continues at coordinate 115,831 of NZ_WHUG01000006.1, read as the reverse complement.
GCGCTGGCGCGCTGCTGCGGCGTCAACGCCTGCTGATCGATCTTGGCCAGCTGCGCCAATGCGGTCTTGGCGGCCGCCACTTCGCCGGCGCGATGGACGATGGTGTTGGGCGTGAGCTTGCGGTCCAGTTGGTCCTGCTCCTTGCCGCTGAAGTACAGCTTCTGCGTGGCCTGCTCAGGATCGTTGCGCACCTTGGCGTTGGCGACCTTGTCGGCCCAGCTGTCGAAGCTGACGCCATGCGCAGCAAGGGTGAACGACGCGCCGGCAAGCAGCGAAATGAATCTGGTTGAAGTATGCATGGACGTGGGCCTCGTGGAAGAACCGCACGAGTGTAGCGCAGTTCAAGCGTGGCAGGCCAGCGCCCATTCGACGTGCTCGCGCACCAGCTCCGACGGATGCTCGCGCCGCGCCATCAGCGCCGCCATGATCGTCGCATCACCCTTGGCGCCGGCCGCCGCCGCGTTGCCCAGACCGACCGCGATATTGCGCAGCCATCGCTCGTGGCCGATGCGGCGTATCGGGCTGCCTTCCATCTTGCGGTTGAATTCTTCCTCGGTCCAGGCAAACAGTTCGACCATCGAAGCGCTGCCCAGGCCATGACGTTCGTCGAAGTCCGGCAGCACCGCGCGCTGCGCGAACTTGTTCCAGGGGCAGGCGGTCTGGCAATCGTCGCAGCCGTAGACGCGGTTGCCGATCAGCGGCCGCATCTCCAGCGGAATCGCGCTTTTCAGTTCGATCGTCAGGTAAGACACGCAACGCCGCGCATCCAGCTTGCCCGGACCGAGGATGGCCTGGGTCGGGCAGATGTCGATGCACGCCGAGCACTGGCCGCAATGGCGGCCGGTCGGCTCATCCACCGGCAACGGCAGATCGACCAGGAATTCGCCCATGAAGAACATCGAGCCGGCGGTACGCGACAGCAGCAAGGTGTGCTTGCCGCGCCATCCCAGGCCGGCCTTCTCCGCCAGCGGCAGCTCCATCACCGGCGCCGAGTCGGTGAAGACGCGGTAGCCGAAGTCGCCGATCTCCGCCTTGACCTTGTCGGCCAGCTGCTGCAGGCGCGCGCGCAGCACCTTGTGATAGTCCCTGCCCCGCGCATAGACCGAGATGACGGCCGCGCCGGGATCGGCCAGCCGCGCCGCCTCGCGCGCGCGCCAGTCTTTGTCGCCGCTCGTTTCCGTGTCCCTCGGCAGATAGTTCATGCGGGCGCTGACCACGCGGATGGTGCCCGGCACCAGCTCTGCAGGACGGGCGCGCATCATGCCGTGGGTGGCCATATAGTCCATTTCACCGTGCATGCCGGCGTCCAGCCACGCCTGCAGGCCGGCCTCGGCGTGACTGAGGTCGATGTCGGTAATGCGGATTTCGGCGAAGCCCAGCTCCACACCCCAGCGCTTGATGCTGAGGGCAAGTTCGGCTAAATTGGTTTCTGACAGGGACATCGGTAGCAGGTGGCGGTTACAATGGCTGGCGATCCAACCAACACGACATTCTAATTGATGCAGCACTTCCAAGCCCATCTCCACGACGAAGCCGGCACCGCCGCCCTGGGCGCGGCCCTGGCGCGCGCCATCTCGCCCGGCCTGGTGATCTACCTGCACGGCGACCTGGGGGCCGGCAAGACCGCCCTCACCCGCGCCCTGCTGCACGCCGCCGGCCATGTGGGCACGGTCAAAAGCCCGACCTACACCTTGTCCGAACCGTATGCGATCCAGCTCGACGGCCGCAGCGTCAGCGTGATCCATTTCGACTTGTACCGCATGGGCAGCCCGGAGGAATTCCTCGACGCCGGCTTCCGTGAGGACTTCAACGGCGACAACATCTGCATCGTCGAATGGCCCGAAAAGGCCGACCGCGTGCTGCCTGCCGCCGATATCAACCTGTTCCTGACCGTGGCCGGCAACGGCCGTGATGTAGAATTGCAGGCGTCCACCGCCCTGGGTAACTCATGTCTTCAACGCCTCAAATTCGCTCCCAACATGTGAACAAGGGCGCTGTCTCGCGCCGCACCGTCCTCAAGGCCGGCGCCACACTGCTGCTCTCCGTGCTGGCCCCGGTGCGCGCCTATGCCGCGCAAATCCTGGCGGTACGGGTCTGGCCGGCGGAAGACTACACCCGCGTCACGCTGGAAAACGACGCCGCGCTCAAGGCCACGCACTTCATCGTCAAGGACCCGGAACGCATGGTGGTCGACATCGAAGGCCTGGAGCTGAACCCCACGCTCAAAAGCCTGGTCGCCAAGATCCAGTCCAACGACCCGTACATCAAGCAGGTGCGCGTGGGCCAGAACCGGCCCAACGTGGTGCGCCTGGTGTTCGACCTGAAGGAAGAAATCAAGCCGCAGGTGTTCACGCTGGCCCCGGCCGGCAACTACAAGCACCGTTTGATCTTCGACCTGTATCCGGTCAAGGCGGCCGACCCGATCGCGGCGATGATCGAGAAAGGCGACTGGTCGGGCGACGGCAAGACGCCGCCGTCCAGCGCGGCCGCCGCCGGCAGCGCGCCGAAGGGCGATATGCCGCCGCTCAAACCGGGCGAAGCGCAGGCGGCGGCACAAGCCCCGCAAACCCCGCAGGCGCAGCTTGAAGCGCTCAAGCCGGACACCAAGGCCGATCCGCGCGCGGAACTGAAGAACGAGCTGAAAACGGCCGAGGCCCAGACCCGCGCCGCCGAAAAGACCGACAAGAACGGCAAGCTGGTACGCATGCTGACCGTGGTGCTGGACCCCGGCCACGGCGGCGAAGACCCCGGCGCATCGGGCAAGAACGGCAGCCGCGAGAAGGACATCGTGCTGTCGATCGCCAAGCGCCTGAAGGCCAGGATCGAGGAATTCCCCAATATGCGCGTGATGCTCACGCGCGACGGCGACTACTTCGTACCGCTCGGCACCCGCGTGGAAAAAGCCCGCAAGGTGCAGGCCGACCTGTTCGTCTCCATCCACGCCGACGCCTTCGTGCAGCCCACCGCGCGCGGCTCGTCGGTGTTCGTGCTGTCGGAAAAAGGCGCCAGCTCGACGGCGGCGCGCTGGCTGGCGGACAAGGAAAACCTGGCCGACACCATCGGCGGCGTCAACGTCAAGACCCAGGACCGGCAACTGGCCAGCGTGCTGCTGGACCTGTCGACCACCGCGCAGATCAACGACTCCATGAGACTGGGCAAGTCGGTGCTGGGCGAGATCGGCGGCATCAACCGCCTGCACAAAGGCTCGGTCGAGCAGGCCGGCTTCGCGGTGCTGAAGGCGCCGGACATTCCGTCGATCCTGATCGAAACCGCCTTCATCTCCAACCCGGAAGAAGAAGCCAAGCTGCTCGACGACGGCTACCAGAACCAATTGGCCGATGCCATCGTCAAGGGCATCCGGCGTTATTTCGCGAAAAACCCACCGCTGGCAAAGAACCGGCTGACTTAAACAAACGAGAGAGACATGGCTGTAGTAACGACGACGGAATACGGCGCACTGCCGGCAATTCAAATCACGGCGGCCGACGGCAGCCAGGCGACGGTATCGCTGTTCGGCGCCCACCTGCTATCGTGGAAGACCGGCGACGGCAAGGAGCGCATGTTCGTCAGCGCGCAAACACCGCTGGACGGCAGCAAGGCCATACGCGGCGGCGTGCCGGTGATCTTCCCGCAGTTTAATGTGCGCGGCACCGGCCTGCGCCACGGCTTCGCCCGCGTCAGCACCTGGCGCCTGAGCGCCAGCGACGGCGACGGCGGCCAGTCCTTCCTCGAATTCAGCCTGAATCAAGACGACCTGGCGCCGGACCACGCGCAAGCCTGGCCGCACGCCTTCGAACTGACGCTGCGCTTCACGCTGCACGGCGACTCGCTCGACGCGCGCTTCACCGTGCATAACACCGGTGCGCAAGCCTTCCCGTTCGGCGTGGCGCTGCACACCTACTACGATGTGGGCAACCTGGCGGCGACCAGCATCAGCGGCCTGCAGCACGTGCGCTACACCGATCATCACCAGAACACGCGGGAGCAGGAGCATCCGGCGCTGCACTTCACCGAGAAGCACGACCGCATGTACCAGTCCACGCCGGCGCTGACGCTGAACACGGCCAACGCCACGCTGCGCCTGGAGCAGCAAGGCTACGACAACTGGGTGGTGTGGAATCCGGGCGAGGACGACGCCAAGGCGCTGGTGGACCTGGCGGATGACGAGTATCTGCGCTTCGTCTGCATCGAACCGGCGCGCATCGACCAGCAACAGCTCGATGCCGGCGCCACCTGGACCGGCAGCCACCGCATCACAGCAGACTAGTTGGATTCTTTGACGATCCGGCCGGAACCCGGCTGGATAGGCCGCGCGTTCAATGGATAGAGGCGGCTGAACAGCGCCATCTGCGCCGGTGAGGCTTGCACCGGCTCTTTCATCACCAGCCACAGCACGCCCTCGGTGCACGGCGGCGTGGTCAGGGAACCCATGAAGGTGAAGTAGTCGCGGCGCGCCGGGATCAGGTCCAGCGGATCGAGCACGGTCGATGGCGCCAGCGTTTCCAGCTTCTCCAGCGGCAGGTTGTTCCACACCGTCTGGATCACCGGCTGCGGCTTGCCGCGTTCCAGCAGCAGCGCCAGCACGGCCAGCTTGCCTTCGCCGTCCTTGTGCACCAGGTGCATCACCATCTCATAACCCTTGCCGTTGACGCGCTCCTCCGACGGACGGTGGAAGTGGAACTGGATCAGCTCATACATCCGGTTGTTCACCGTCAGGAAATTGCCGCCACTGAGCATGACCTGCACCGTGTGGCCGTTGTCGGTGACGTTGAACGAGGATGGGTGATAGTCGAAGGTAATCTGCTCCAGCTCCACCTTCATGCCGTCGCGGATGTCGATCGGCGACTGGCGGTTGCCGGTGCTGCACTTGGACCATTCAGGATTGATCTTGCCCCAGTTGGCCGGGCCGTTCTCGCCCTCGTACGACCAGTGGTTGCTGTACACCTTGGGCGCCGGCGGCGTGGCGGCGGCGACCTTCTTGGCCTTGGCGGCGGCGGCCGCGCGGGCCTGCTGGTTGGCGCGCATGATGGCCAGGCGCGCCGCGATCTTGGCCGACAGGTCGGCTTCCGCCTCGGCTTCGCGTTCGCGCTCGGTCATCTTGCGGGTCGGGGAAGAGGAAGAAGCGGATGCCGAGGCGCTGGGGGAAGCAGGGCTGCTCGGACGGATGGACGCGATCGACCCCGTGCCGCCACCCGCCACTGCCGATTTCGTCGATGGCGAAATCAGCGGGTCGTTTGCAGCGCTGGCGGCCGTAATGGCGCAGCAGCAGGCAATCAGGGTGAGGAGAGTACGCATGGATATCCAGAAGGTAAGAATTACATACTGGTATACGGATGCATTTGGGCAAAACTTGAGCGGACTCGGCCTCGCAGACGGAATTTATTTGCGTTTCAGCACGCTTAACGGCCCAGCATGCGGCGCGACAGCTTCCACATGCCGCCCAGCGCCATCGGCACCACGGCGATGCCGACGCCGAACAGGACGATCTCGGTCAGGTGTTCGCGGACGATGGTGATGTTGCCGAAGAAGTAGCCGGCCGTGGTCAGCAGCGCCACCCACAGCACCGCGCCGGTGATGTTGTAGAGCTGGAAGCGGGCATGGGTCATGTCCGACACGCCGGCCACGAACGGGGCGAAGGTACGCACCACCGGCACGAAGCGCGCCAGCACGATGGTCTTGCCGCCGTGTTTTTCGAAGAATTCATGGGTGCGACGCAGCGCTTCCTTGTTGAGCCAGCGGTAATCGTGGGTGAACACGCGCTGCCCGATGGCCTCGCCTATCCAGTAATTGAGCGTGTTGCCGGAGACGGCCGCCGTAATCAGCAACAGCATCAGCAGGAACAGATTCATTTCGCCCAGCGCGCACAGGGCGCCGGCAATGAACAGCAGCGTATCGCCAGGGAAGAAGAACAGTACGACCAGGCCGGTTTCGCAGAAAACGATCGCGAACAGCACGGCATAGACCAAGGTTCCGTATTGCTGAATCAGCACTTCCAGTGTTTTGTCGACATGAAGGATCATGTCAAAAAATTGCATAAAATCCATATTCTTCCCATAAAGTCTGCGCCGGAATCATACACCACCCCGGCCCCGGTGGCAGAAGTTTCCAGACCTCCGATAACCATTTACAATCGCCCGACCGCCCGCAACAAGCGGATGCGACCAACCAAGGAGATAATGGATGTCCCAGACCCACCTGTTCCGCGCTCTTCCCCTCTCCGCCCTGGCGATCAGCCTGGCCACGCTGGCGCAAGCCGCCGACCTGCCGGTGCGCGCCAGCGCCGGCGAAGTCGTCAAGCAGTCCAAGCCCTCTGACTGGCGTCCGCTGGACCCGAACAACACCCTGTACATGGAGCTGCCGACCGGCCGCGTGGTGATCGAGCTGGCGCCGGACTTCGCGCCGCAGAATATCGCCAACATCAAGACCCTGGTCAAGGAACGCTATTTCGACGGCCTGTCCATGCTGCGCTCCCAGGATAACTATGTTGCGCAATGGGGCGATCCGGACGCCGAGGGCGCCTCGCCCAAGCCGCAGGGCTCGGCCAAGGCCAAGGTGGTGGGCGAGTTCACGGTGCCGATGAAGAACGACAAGCACTTCGTGCGCCAGCTAGACATCGACGGCTACGCGCCGCAGATCGGCCATTCCAACGGTTTCCCGGTGGGGCGCGACCCGAAGGCCGGCACCACCTGGCTGACGCACTGCTACGGCATGGTCGGCGTGGGCCGCAACAACGAGACCGACAGCGGCAACGGCGCCGAGCTGTATGCCGTCAACGGCCACGCGCCGCGCCATCTGGACCGCAATATCACGGTGGTGGGCCGGGTGGTGTGGGGCATGCCGCTGCTGGCCACCCTGCCGCGCGGCGGCGAGACCATGGGCTTCTACGGCGCCGGCGAGACCCGCATGCAGATTAAATCGGTGCGGCTGGAGGCGGACGTGCCGGAGGCGGAACGCAGCCACCTGGAAGTGATGCGCAGCGAAGCGCCTATTTATCAGGCCGTGATCGACGCGTCGCGCAACCGTGGCGGCCCGTGGAACAAATTCACGCCAAAGTACGTAGAGCTGTGCAACGCGCAGATTCCCGTGCGCGAGCATCCAAAAGACTAAGCCGCGCCGGTGTCGTTCCCGCGAAAGCGGGAACCCATGCTGAGTTGACTGGCCAGCGTTGTATGGATTCCCGCCTGCGCGGGAATGACTCCGGTCGAGCAGTTATAATCTCGTGATGAACGCGCCCGACACTTCCCCCCGCACTCCCCGCCCTATCCAGGCCCTGCCTGACCAGCTGATTTCGCAGATCGCCGCCGGCGAGGTGGTCGAACGGCCGTCCGCCGTGGTCAAGGAGCTGCTGGAGAACGCACTCGACGCCGGCTCCACGCAGATCACCGTACGGCTGGAGGAAGGCGGCGTCAAACGCATCGCCATCACCGACAACGGCCGTGGCATCCCGCCCGAGCAGATGCCGCTCGCGCTGGCACGCCACGCCACCTCCAAGATCGCCTCGCTGGACGACCTGGAAAACGTCGGCACGCTGGGCTTCCGTGGCGAGGCGCTGGCCTCGATCGCCTCGGTGGCCGCCGTCACGCTGACCTCGCGCACCGCCGATGCTGCCCACGCGTGGGAAATCGTCGGCTCGCACAACGGCGCGGTGGCGCCATCGTCCGGCGCGCAAGGCACCACGGTCGACGTGCAGGATCTGTATTTCAACACGCCGGCCCGCCGCAAGTTCCTCAAATCCGAGCAGACCGAATTCGGCCACTGCGCCGAAGTCGTGCGCCGCATCGCGCTGGCGCGGCCGGACGTGTCCTTCTCGCTGAGCCACAACGGCCGCACCATCGACCACTGGAACGTCAGCGAGATGGCCAAGCGCAGCGCCCACATTCTCGGCGACGGCTTCGCCGAAGCGCGCCTGCCGATCGACGAAAGCGCCGGCCCGCTGCGCCTGCACGGCTATGCCGGCCTGCCGACCGCCTCCAAGGCGCGTGCCGACGGCCAGTTCTTCTACGTGAACGGCCGCTTCGTGCGCGACAAGGTGCTGGTGCATGCCGTCAAGGCGGCCTACCAGGACGTGCTGCACGGCGACCGCTTCCCTTCCTATGTGCTGGCGCTCGATCTCGATCCGGCGCTGGTGGACGTCAACGTGCACCCGTCGAAGATCGAAGTGCGCTTCCGCGACAGCCGCGCCGTGCACCAGTTTGTGTTCCATGCGGTGCAGCGCGCGCTGGCGCAGACCTCGGCCACGTCGCACGGCAGCGTGCCGTCGCCGCTGCCGGCGGCCGAAAGCCTGGGCAGCTCGACCTGGCGCGGCGAGCAGACTTCGTTCGGCCCATTGCTGGCGCCGGACTATGCACCGACGTTCTCGCCATCGCCATTCGGCTCGCGTGACGGCGGCGCAGGTGGTGCTGGCGGCGCAGGCTTCGGCGCGCCGCGCTTCGGCGGCAGCGAGGGCGGCGTCGCGCAGAGCACGGAAAAATACGGCGCCCTGTTCGGCGGCTCCGGCCCCGTCACCGGCTACCGCGCCGAATCGGACATGACGCTGCCGCAGGCCAGCCCGTTCACCGTCTCGGCGGCGGCGATGGCGCAGGAAGAATTCCCGCTCGGCTTCGCGCTGGCGCAGCTGCACGGCATCTACATCCTCGCGCAGAACAACAAGGGCCTGGTGCTGGTCGACATGCACGCCGCACACGAGCGCATCCTGTACGAACAATTGAAGACCGCATTGGACAGCCGCGTCGCCGGCGAAGAAATGCAGGTGCAGCCGCTGCTGATCCCCGTCACCTTCTACGCCGACGCGATCGAAGTCGGCACCGCCTCCGAACACCAGGAGACCTTGCAGGCATTGGGCTTCGACATCGCCACGCTGTCGCCGACCACGCTGGCGGTGCGCTCGGTTCCTGTGCTGCTGAAGAACGCCGACGCCCAGACGCTGGCGCGCGACGTGCTGCGCGACGTGCGCGAATTCGGCGGCTCGCGGGTGCTGATCGAGCGCCAGAACGAGCTGCTGGGCACACTGGCCTGCCACACGGCGGTGCGCGCCAACCGCATCCTGTCGACGCAGGAGATGAACGCCCTGCTGCGCCAGATGGAAATCACCGAACGCGCCGACCAGTGCAACCACGGCCGCCCGACCTGGGTGCAGGTGGAAATCGGCGCGCTCGATAAGCTGTTCCTGCGCGGTCAATAAGATGAACACTCACGCTTCAAAACCGCTGGCGGTCGCCATCATGGGTCCGACGGCATCGGGCAAGACCGCATCCGCGCTGGCGATCGCCCAGCGCATTCCGTCGGAGATCATCTCGGTCGATTCCGCGCTGGTGTATCGCGGCATGGACATCGGCACCGCCAAGCCCACACGCGAAGAACGCGCCGCCGCGCCGCACCACCTGATCGACATCATCGACCCGCTCGATTCGTACTCGGTGGCGCAGTTCCGCAACGATACGCTGCGGCTGGTGAACGAGATCGTCGCGCGCGGTAATCTGCCGCTGCTGGTGGGCGGCACCATGTTGTACTTCAAGGGACTGGCCGACGGCCTGGACGACCTGCCTGGCGCCGATCCCGCACTGCGCGCCGAACTGGAAGACGAAGCGGCCCGCATCGGCTGGCCCGCCATGCACGCCAAGCTGGCATTGCTCGATCCCGAAACCGCCGCCCGCCTGGCGCCGGCGGATGCGCAGCGCATCCAGCGCGCGCTGGAGATCTGCACGCTGAGCGGCAAGCCGATGTCCGAACTGTTGGCGTTAAAAGAGAAGACGGAGCTGCCTTTCGAGCTGCTGTCGTTCGCGCTGGAGCCGTCGGACCGCGCCGTGCTGCACGAGCGCATCGCGCGCCGCTTCGACATCATGCTGGAAGAAACGCCGGACGGAAATCTGATCAGCGAAGTGGAAGTGCTGCGCCGCCGTGGCGACCTGCATCCCGGCCTGCCGTCGATGCGCTGCGTCGGCTACCGGCAGGCGTGGGAATACCTGGACGGCACCATCGACTACAAGACCATGCGCGAAACCGGCATCATCGCCACGCGCCAGCTGGCCAAGCGCCAATTGACGTGGTTGCGTTCCATGCCTGAGCGCGTGGTGCTCGATTGCCTGGGCGGAGACCCGGCCAGCGCCATGCTGGCGCAGATCGAAGACAAACGCCACCATTAAAAATATGCCAATCTTTGAGCGCTGCGATTCAAATATTTAAAAAATTTTTGGAACGAGCGTTGACAGCTTAGGCTCCAACCCCCATAATGCTGGGCGTTGCAGGTGATATAGCTCAGTTGGTTAGAGCACAGCATTCATAATGCTGGGGTCGGTGGTTCAAGTCCACCTATCACCACCAAGAATTTCGAAGGGCGATAACTCGATGAGTTATCGCCCTTTTTGCATTCCGGCGCCTGCATATTCAACGCCCGCCTCCTCGCCCAAAATTTCTCGTTGACTATCCATTGTCCGGTGATACTATATCGGAACTCGATAGATCGGTAGTTGATACATCGATCTCCGCGCAACGAAATTCCTGGGAACGGCCATGGCTGCAATCGATTATTCGAAATACCTCCCCTTGTCCGAGGCGACCTATTACATCCTGGTCGCCCTGAACGAGCCGCTGCATGGTTACGCCATCATGCAGAAGGTGGAGGCCATCAGCGAAGGCAGCGTTGTCATCGGCCCCGGCACCTTGTATGGCGCTTTCTCGACGCTGGAAAAACAGGGCCTGATCGAAAAGGTCAAGGAAGAGGAACGCCGCAAATCGTACGCGCTCACCGCGCGCGGCCGCGATGTGCTGGCCGAACAGCTGCGCCGCCTGCAGATCATGGTGCGCAACGGCCTGGACGCAGGCACGATCAAACAGAAAGGAGCAGCAGCATGAGCGGCCAGTTGGTCAGGAAATTCAGATGGTTCTGGGATGACGCCGACCACAAGATCGAAAACTGGCTGCAGCAGATGGCGCGCGAAGGATTGCACCTGTCCCGCATCCGCTGCCTGCGCACCGTGTTCGAATTCAAACGCGGCGAACCCAAGGACGTCACCTATCGCACCGACTTCCTGCTGACCCGCCCCGATCCGGACTACCTGCTGTTGTTCCAGGACGCGGGCTGGGAACATGTCGACGACCTGCTGGGCTGGCATTACTGGCGCGCGCCCACCGGCACCGGCCGGCCGCCGGAAATCTTCACCGACGTGCCTTCACAGATCAGGAAGTACCAGCGCCTCCTCGGGCTGTTCGCGGTGGCGTGGACGCCGCTGGCCATCATCGTGCCGCTCAAGGGCAAGGATGCGCTGCTCCAATCGCAGCTGTCGCTTGGCCTGCTGGTGGGTACGTCCGCCGTCACGCTCTATGCCGTGGCGCGCCTGCTGCTGCGCATCCGCACGCTCAAGGCACAAGCACCGCCATAAAGCCCGCCTGCGCGCACGGGTAATCATCTTCCAAGCCAATGGAGTAAAAAATGAAACGATGGATTTCATGGGCGGCGTTCGCCCTGTTTTTTGCAGCAGCCCCCGGATTTGCCGCCACCACGGCGCTTCAATCGAGCCGCGACTGCCACCTGCGCGGCAGCGAGGAAGCCTTGCGCTGCCACGTCATCCCGGTGCCGCTGGACCCCGGCCGCAAGGACGGCGAACAACTGCCGCTGCATGTGACGGTGGCCCCGGCCTATCGTCAGATGGCCAGCGCCGATCCGCTCTTCGTGCTGGCCGGCGGGCCTGGCCAGGCCGGATCGGACATCGTCAACGCGCTGCCCGTCATGTTCCAGCGGGTGCGCGCCACCCGCGACATCGTCTTCATCGACCAGCGCGGCACCGGCCTGTCCGGCAGGATGCGCTGCAAGGGCAGCGACATCGACGAAGCCCCCAGCGACGCCGCCATGGCAGCCGCCTTTGCCCAGTGCGTGAAGTCGATCAGGCAGCCGCTCGCCATGTACAACACCGCCAACGCCGCGCACGACATCGAACGCGTGCGCCTGGCGCTGGGCTACGGTCCGGTCAATGTGTTCGGCGGCTCTTACGGCACCCGCCTCGGGCAAAGCTATGCGCGCCTGTATCCGGCCAGCGTGCGCTCGCTGATACTCGACGCGGTCGCCGCGCCGGACCAGGTGATCCCGGCCGGCGCGCACGACGCCCAGCTGGCCTTGGACGGCGTGTTCCAGCGCTGCGCCCGGGACGCGGCCTGCAACAAGGCGTTCCCGGATCTGAAGGCGGAGTTCGACGCCGTGCTGGCCCGCGTCAACAGCGGCGCCGTCACGCTGGACTTCCCGCATCCGCGCACGGCGCTGCCCACCCGCCTGCCGCTGACCAATCTGCGCTTCGTCACCACCATCCACGGCAGTCTCTACTCGCCGCTGGACAGCCAGCGCCTGCCCTACCTGATCCACAGCGCCTACCAGGGCAACTGGGGACCGTTCCTCACGCGCGGCTATGCGGGCAGCGACGTGACGCCTGAAGGCTTGATGGCGCTGCCGCTGTACATGGCGGTGGTGTGCGCGGAAGACATGCCGCGCCTGGCGCCCGCCATGCGCGACGACGACGAGCGCGGCTCCTTCATGCGCGGCCACGCCACGCGCATCGCGTCGCTGTGCCGCATGCTCGACCTGCCGGCGATCGCCCCGGCGGCGGCAACCACCATAGCGGTGCCGGCCCTGCTGCTGTCAGGCGCGCTCGATCCGATCACGCCGCCGCACCGCGCCGCCAGCGCCGCCAAGACCATGCCGAAGGCGCAGCTGCTGACGGTGGCGCAGGCCGGCCACGGCGTGTCGGGACTCGGCTGCACGCCGCGCCTGCTGCGCGAATTCCTCGACCGGCCGGACCAGCGGCTGGCGGCCGACTGCCTCAATGAGATCGCCCCCGTGTCGTTCCAGCTCGGCCACGCCGGCGCCCAACCCTGATAAGGACTGAGACATGATCCACGTAGAAGACATCCACAAGCGCTTCGGCGCCGTGCAGGCGCTGGCCGGCGTCGGCTTCACCGCCCGCGATGGCCAGGCCACCGCGCTGCTGGGGCCTAACGGCGCCGGCAAGACCACGCTGCTGCGCACCCTGGTCGGCTTGCTGCAGCGCGACCGTGGCGCGGTCAGCATCGACGGCATCGACCCGGCGACGGACCCGATGGGCGCGCGGCGCAGCATCGGCCTGCTGACCGACCAATTCGGCCTGTACGACCGCCTCAGCACCCGCGAGTACCTGACCTACTTCGGCCAGATCAACAGCATGGGCAAGGCAGCGATCGCGCGCCGCATCGGGGAAGTGTGCGAACTGCTGGACCTGGGCGACATCCTGGACCGCTCCACCAAGGGCTTCTCGCAGGGCCAGCGCATGAAGGTCGCGATGGCGCGCACCTTGCTGCACCGGCCGCGCAACCTGCTGCTCGATGAACCGACGCGCGGGCTGGACGTGATGAGCACACGCGCCCTGCGCCGCGCGCTGGCCGCGCTGCGCAGCGAAGGCTGCTGCATCATCCTCGCCACCCACGTGATGCAGGAAGTAACGCAACTGTGCGACGACGTCATCGTCATCGCCAAGGGACAGACCGTGGCGCAAGGCTCGCCGCAGGATCTGTGCAGGCAAACGGGAATCGCCAATCTGGAGGACGCCTTTGTCCACCTTGTCGGCACGGAAGAAGGGATCGCAGCATGATGCCGTTATGGTTGGTAGTGATGAAGAAGGAGTTGTCCGAGGCGCTGCGCGACAAGCGCACCCTGAGCATGCTGCTGATGCTGACGCTGGTGTACCCGGCGCTGGTCGGCTTCTTGCTGCATACGATGATCGAGCGCGGCACGCGCACCGAGAAGGCCGGCATCGACCTGGTGGTGGTCGGCGGCGCGCAGGCGCCCAACCTGCTGGCGCAGCTGCGCCAGAAGAACGTCAACGTCAGCGAGAGCGCCGCCATGAGCGACGCCGACATCGGTGCGCTGCTGCGCAAGAAGAAGGTGGTCGGCGTGCTGCGCCTGGCGCCGGAATTCGGCGAGTACTACGCGGAGCTGCGTCCGGCGCCGCTGGAGCTGTGGTTCGATTCCTCGGCCGAGAAGCGCGACCAGCGGCTGGAAGTGGAGACCATCCTGCGCGAGTACAGCAACAGCGTCGCCAGCGCCCGCCTGCAGGCGCACGGCGTGTCGGCGGTGATCCTGTCGCCGCTGCGGCTGCAGCGCTACGACTCGGTCAGCAGCGCCACCGGCGGCAACGCCCGCATCAGCGCCATGCTCGGCATGTTCTTTATCCCGGTGCTGCTGTTTGGCCTGTCCTCGGCGATCGACAGCACGGCCGGCGAGCGCGAGCGCCGTTCGCTGGAAGTGCTGATGGCGCAGCCGATACCGGTGCGTGAACTGGTCGCCGGCAAGTGGCTGGCCGCTTCCGCGCTGGCCGCGATCGGGCTGACGGTGGAGCTGCTGGTTGCGCATGGCGTGCTGTCCAAGCTGCCGCTGGAGGAGATCGGGATGTCGTGGCGCCTCAGCCTGCCCATGCTGGCGATGGTCATCGGCTCGACGCTGCCACTGTGTCTGTTCGTCGGCGCGGTGCAGGTGGCGATGGCGATGAACTCCAAGACCTTCAAGGAAGCGCAGGCCAGCGCCAGCATCGTGGCGATGCTGCCGATACTGCCCTTGGTGATTATCCCGATGATGGACCTGAGCACGCAGAACTGGATGTACGCCGTGCCGGTGCTGTCCAACCAGACCATGTTCCAGGCGCTGGCCACGGGGCAGGCGCTGGGGTGGGTGCCCTACGCGCTCACTTGCGTGCTGCCGCTGCTGCTGGCGGGTGTGGCCATTGCGTTTGCTTCGTTCCGCATGAAGAGCGAGCGCTACGTCCTCGCTGTGTAGTCAAAGCCGTTGGCTCAGCGGCGGGCCGACGGCGGCACCGACTCCCAGCGCTTGAACGCGCGGCGGAAATTGGCGACGTCGCTGTAGCCCAGCGCGTAGCTGACCTCCTGCACGCTCAAGCGGCCGGCGCGCAGGTATTCCAGCGCCAGCATGCGGCGCACCTGTTCCAGTATCTGCTTGTAGGAAGTCCCCTCCTCCAGCAAACGCCGGTGCAGCGTGCGCGGCGTCATGCACAGCAGCCGCGCCGTCAATTGCAGCGACGGGAAGCTGCTGCGCTGCTCCAGCATCAGCCGCTGCACGCGCGCGCCCAGCGACACTTGCGCCGCCAGCTTGTCCAGCTCCCGCTGGCAGATCTGCACCGCATGCGCCAGCGTGGCCGGATCGCCCATCCGCAGCGGTACGTCGATGGCCGCCAGCGGCAGCACCAGGCCCGTCCAGTCCTGGCCCTCGCGCACCTCGCATCGAAACAGCTCGCGCGCCAGCGCGGCGTCGGACGACGCGGCAAAGCTGAAGGCCACGCTGCGGCACTGCGACGGCCCGCGCGGAATACAGTCCAACACATTTTTGAATGCCAGCAGCGCCGCCTCCAGCACCGGCCGCGCGATGTCGCCCAGCGGTATGCGCTCGCGCAGGCGCACGCGGAACTCGTCGTCCCGCTGTTCGAAATCGATGGCGAGCATCGTCGTGCGCAGCATGAAGAAGCGCTCCAGCAGCTCCAGCGCCTGGCGCAGCGTGCCGCAGTTCATGGCGGCGTAACCGAGGATGCCGTGCGTGTGCTCGCGCATGCGGTCGCCCACCAGCAGGCCCATGGCCGGCTCGCCGGTCAGCTCCACCGAATCGAGCACCAGCTGACGGAACACCGGGAACGACACCGCCAGTTCGCCGTCGTCCAGCTGCTCCGCGCGCAGGCCGCTGCGCGCCAGCCAGTCGCCGGCGTCGCCGCCCATGCTGCTGATTTGTTCGGCGATCTGGCGCAGGTAACTGCTTGCCAGCGTGTGGTCGTTAGCCTGCATGGGGAGCCCCGGGTTGAGTGCTATCGATTGTCAATAAATAACCCCTGCATGTCAATCCGGCACCTCCCTTGCGGCCCGCCGCGCTGCCTACAATGGACGCAATAACAACAAGGAGACCGCGCCGATGAACGTTCTGCACTACCTGAAGTTTTGCCTGTTCCATGTGGTGGGCCTGCTGGCCGCCGCCGCGCTGTACGCGGGCGGCGACACGATCGCGCTGTCGCTGCTGGGCGTAGTGCTGTTCTATGTGATCGGCGACCTGCTGGGCGGCGACGACCTGAGTACGCCGACGCTGCACCATCCCGCCATCCTGACCGGCCAACTGTGGCTGGCGCTGCCGCTGCTGGTGCTGACCGTCGGCGCGGCCATGGACAGCTTCATCGCCGGCCGCTACGCCACGCCTATACAGCTGGGCGCCGCCGTGCTGCTGACAGGCCTGATGATCGGCATGATAGGCACCATCACCGCGCATGAACTGGTGCACCGCACCAGGGAACCGGCATCGCTGCTGATCGGCCGCTGGCTGCTGGCCTTCAGCTTCGACACCGGCTTCGCCATCGAGCATGTGTACGGCCACCACCGCTACGTCTCCACCGGCGAAGACCCGGCCACCGCGCCGCGCGGACGCAGCGTCTACTGGCACATCGTCTGCTCCACGGTCCGGGGCAATATCAGCGCATGGAAGCTGGAACGCAAGCGCCTGGAGCGGCGCGGCCACCGCCAGTACAGCCGGCACAACATGGTGATACGCGGCCACCTGATGAGCGTACTGCTGCTGGCCGCCGCATGGTACTGGGGCGGCGCTGCGGCCACACTGTTCTTCGCCGTCTGCGCCTTGTGGGGCAAGGCGCTGCTGGAAGTGGTCAACTACATGGAGCACTATGGGCTGATGCGCAATCCGGCCAAGCCGGTGCAGCCGCGCCATTCGTGGAACACCAACAAGCGCCTGAGCTCCTGGACCATGTTCAACCTGACGCGCCACTCGCACCACCACGCCCGCGCCGGCGTGCCTTACCACGACCTGCATCCCTACCCGGACGCGCCGCAGATGATAGGCGGTTATCTGTCGACCATCCTGGTGGCGCTGGTGCCGCCGCTGTGGCGTCACCTGATGGCGCCGCGCCTGATGGCCTGGGACCAGCACCTCGCCAACGACGAGGAACGCCAGCTGGCCGCCCGGTTCGGCGGGGATTGACAGCGCTGCCGTTGCGGGGCAATCTAGCGTGAACCGACCGCCGCGCCGGTTGCCTCCATCCGCAAAGGCAGCTGATGATCAAACGTGCCACGTTTTGGGAACGGCCTGGCTGGCTGTTCTGCATACTGCTGTTCCTGCTCCATTTCGCCAGCGTCAAACTGACGCTGTTCTGCGCCGTCACGCCGGAAAAGGTGGTGGTGGTCTGGCTGCCGAACGCCGTGCTGCTGGCGGCGCTGGTACGCTTCAACGGCCAGCGCGCGCCGCTCATGGCGGCGCTGACCTTCAGCTCCGACATCCTGGCCAATCTCGGCACATTCCCACTGCATGAAGCGGTCCTGCTCAGCATCATCAACCTGTTCGAGGTGATGCTGTCCTTCCTGCTGATGCGCCGCAGCGGCGCTACCTTCCGCCTGCAACGAACGCAGGACCTGCTGCGCTTCGTGGTGGCCGGACCGATCGCCGGCACGCTGGCGGCCGCGCTGATGGCGGCGGTCGTGATGCAGCAGATCGGCGGCGACACCACGCCCTACCTGACGCTGGCCCGTCTGTGGTGGTTTGGCGACGCCCTCGGGCTGCTGATCTACACACCGATGCTGCTGGCCTTCACCTACCCTCCGCGCCAGCGCCGGCGGCGCACATGGCTCGACGATGCCGGCCTGGCGCTGACGCTGCTGCTGGCCACCGCCGTGCTGTTTGCGCAAGGCCGGACGATCGACAGCTTCCCCGTCACGCCCACCCTGCTGCTGCCCGCGGTGGCGGTCATCGCCTTCCGTTTCGGCATCCGCATGACGACGCTGTTCGTGGCCCTCATTTCGCTGGGCATGGCGATGACGATGACGGCCCACTTCAAGCCTTTCGGCGACGTGCCGGTGTACCTGGAGACGCTGCACGCACAGGAATTCATCCTGACCCTGTGCATCGTCGGCATCGGCTTCGCCGTCATGCTCAACGAACTGCGCATGCGCGAGCGCGAACTGGAAAGCCGGGTGCAGGAGCGCACGCAGGAACTCGAACAATCGAACCAGCTGCTGGCCGCCATGAGCGCCACCGACGGCCTGACCGGCATCGCCAACCGGCGCCGCTTCGACCAAATGCTGAACGCCGAATGGAGCCGCGCATGGCGCGGCCGCCAACCGCTGACGGTGGCGATGCTGGACGTGGACCTGTTCAAGCAATACAACGATCACTATGGCCACCAGGCCGGCGACGAAGTGCTGCGCGAGGTGGCGCAGGCGCTGGCCGCCCAGGTGCGGCGCTGCGGCGATTTCGTCGCGCGCTACGGCGGCGAGGAATTTGCGGTGATCTCGCAATCGACCGATGCTGAACACGCACGAACGACGGCTGGCATGATGTGCGCAGCGGTCGAAGCGCTGCGCATACCGCACGCGCTGTCGCCGCATGGCGTGGTGACGGTCAGCGTCGGCATGGCCGTGACGGTGCCGGATGCGGACAGCGACGCCGCCGGCCTGCTCAAACATGCCGACGCGGCTCTCTATCGCGCCAAGCAACTGGGGCGCAATCGCGCCGAGCTGGCCGATGCCCTCTAACCGCTCTTGCCGGCCAACTGCCGGTACTGGGTCGGCGTGATGCCGGTGGTAGCCTTGAACTGGCGCGTGAAGGCGGAATGGTCGCCGTAGCCGCAGGCCTGGGCGATTTCCGCCACGCTGGAGGAGCCCTTCAACAGGCGCGACGCCGCCTCGACGCGGGTCTGGATAATCATCTGGCGCGGCGTCAGGTGGAAGATGCGCAGGAAGTAGCGCTCGATCTGCGCCACCGACATATTCGCCGTGCGCGCCAGCTGGGCCAGTTGCAGCGTCTGGCCGTACTCCTGGTGGATCAGGTTGACCGCCGCCGCCACCTTGCGGTACGCCGGGTTCTTCTTGTCCGCCATCGCCAGGTCGCGCGACACGCCGGTCAGGCCGACGATGCGGCCGTGGGAGTCGCGCAGCGCGGTCTTGCGCGTCAGGCACCAGCCGGGATCGCGGTTGGGATACAGGTGCAGCTCCAGCTGGTCCTCGATATTGCTGCCGCCGGCCAGCACCGCCATGTCCTGCGCCAGGTAGGTCTGGCCGAACGGACGGGCGAACACCTCGGCCGGCGTGCGCCCGATCAGCGCCGCTTTGTGCCGCTGGCCGCAACGCTGCACCAGCGTCTGATTGACCACGACATAGCGGCATTCCACGTCCTTGACGAAGAACACCACGTCCGGCAGCGCGTCGAACAGCGCTTCGGAAAAGAAGGGATCGGCGATGCCGGCGCCCAGCGCGCGGCGGGCGTCATCGTGAGGGGGTTCTCTATGCATGAAGGCGATTGTGCCAGCGGCCGGCGGCGGCGTCTCCTGTTTTATCGCCATTGTGCAGATTTCGTCATCCAATATGCGGAGGCGATGCAAGACAGCGCGCCGCCGGAAGCCTAAGATTTGAGCATGAAAACAATCTCCATCATCGACTCCCACACCGGCGGCGAACCGACCCGCCTGGTCATCGACGGCGGCCCTGAACTGGGCCACGGTCCGCTCAGCGAGCGGCTCGCCCTGCTGAAACGCCATCACGACCGTTTCCGCTCCGCCGTGGTCTGCGAACCGCGCGGCTCGGACGTGCTGGTAGGCGCGCTGCTGTGCGAGCCGCACGCACCCGATTGTGCGGCAGGCGTCATCTTCTTCAACAACGTTGGCTACCTCGGCATGTGCGGCCACGGCACCATCGGCCTGATCGCCTCGCTGGCCTTCATGGGCCGCATCGGCGCCGGCCGCCACCGCATCGATACGCCGGTCGGCGTGGTCGAGGCGGAGCTGCATGCCGACGGCAGCGTCACGGTGGACAACGTGGCCTCCTACCGCACGCAGACGCAGGTGACGGTCGAGGTGCCGGGCCATGGCCCTGTCACCGGCGACGTGGCCTGGGGCGGCAACTGGTTCTTCCTGGTTTCCGGTCATGGACTGGAACTGGGCGTCGCTAACGTCGAGGCGCTGACCGCCTACAGCGTGGCCGTGGGCGCGGCGCTGGAAAAGGCCGGCGTCACCGGCGAAGGCGGCGCGCTGATCGACCATATCGAATTGTTCGCGCCATCGCGCACCGGCGCCGACAGCCAGAGCTTCGTGCTCTGCCCCGGCAAGGCCTACGACCGCTCGCCCTGCGGCACCGGCACCAGCGCCAAGCTGGCCTGCCTGGCGGCCGACGGCAAGCTGGCCGAGGGCGCGCTGTGGAAGCAGGAAAGCGTGATCGGCAGCGTGTTCGAAGCGTCGTACAGCTATCGCGGCGAGCTGCTGATACCGAGCATACGCGGCCGGGCGTGGGTCAACGCGCAGGCGCAGCTGATACTCGATCCGACCGATCCCTTCATATGGGGCATACGGTGATACAGACCGACGTTATCGTCATCGGCGCCGGCATCGTCGGCGCAGCCTGTGCGGACGCGCTGAGCCAGCGCGGCATGCGGGTAAAGGTGATCGAGCAGGACATGGCCGGCAGCGGCGCCACCGCCGCCGGCATGGGCCACCTGGTGGTCATGGACGACAACCCGGCGGAGCTGGCGTTGTCGGCGTATTCGGTCTCGCTGTGGAATTCGCTGGTCGGCGACCTGCCGCAGCGCCATGAGTACAGCCGCTGCGGCACCATCTGGGTCGCCGCAGACGAAGAAGAAATCGCGGCGGCGCGCGCCAAGGCCGACACCCTGTCCGCCTACGGCATCGCCTGCGAGCTGCTGGCGCCTGCCGCGCTGTACGAGCGCGAACCGCAACTGCGCCCCGGCCTGGCCGGCGGCCTGCTGGTTTCCGGCGATGGCCTGGTGTACCCGCCCAAGAGCGCGCGCATCCTGCTGGACCGGGCGATACGCCGTGGCGCCACCACGCTGCGCGGCAGCGTCGCCGCCATCGAAGACAACGGCGTGCTGCTGGCCGACGGAGCACGCTATCAGGCGCAGCACGTGGTGCTGGCGGCGGGATCGCGCTCGGCCGCGCTGCTGCCGGAACTGCCGGTGCAGCCCAAGAAGGGCCACATCGCCATCACCGACCGCTATCCCGGTTTTGTCCGCCACCAGCTGGTGGAACTTGGTTATATCAAAAGCGCCCACGCCGCCAGCGGCGATTCGGTCGCGTTCAATTTGCAGCCCCGTCCTACCGGACAAGTACTGATCGGCTCCTCCCGCCAGTTCGACACGATCGACCTGGCGGTGGAGCCGGCCATGCTGCAACGCATGCTGCGCCATGCCGCCGCGTTCACGCCAGCACTGGCGCAACTGAACGTGCTGCGCTGCTGGACCGGCCTGCGTGCCGCCACGCCGGACGGCCTGCCGCTGATCGGCCCCCACGCCGCGCGGCGCGGACTGTGGCTGGCGACGGGACATGAAGGATTGGGCATCACTACTTCGCTGGCGACGGCGCAACTGCTGGCCGCCCAGATGAACAGCGACAGCACGCGCATCCCCGCCAGCCCTTACCTGCCGGGACGCTTCCATGCCTGACGTCGTCCTCAACATCAACGGCCACGATATCCGTGTGGCGTCGGGCGTCAGCGTGGCCGCCGCCATCGCGATGGCCGGCAGCGTCGTCACCCGGCGCGCGGTCGGCGGCGCGACGCGCGCGCCCTTGTGCGGCATGGGCGTGTGCCAGGAATGCCGCGTCACCATCGACGGCCGCATGCATCAACTGTCGTGCCAGACGCTGTGTGCGGACGGCATGCGCGTCACCACCTGCGAGGTCCGCCCATGAGCCGCTACGACGTACTGGTGGTAGGCGCCGGGCCGGCCGGACTGGCGGCCGCGCATGCCGCCGCCGCGCACGGAGCGCGGGTCGGCATCGTCGACGACAACCCGCTGGCCGGCGGCCAGATATGGCGCGGCGGCCCGGATCAGCAAAAGGATGAACGCGCACAAAGAATGTGGGCCGACCTGCTGGCCGCACCCAACGTCACACGTCTGCCGCAGACGCGCGTGCTGTACGCGCCGGAGCCGGGCCAGCTGCGCGTGCAGACGCCGACTTCCGCCGCCACGCTGCATTACGAAAAACTGATACTGGCCACCGGCGCGCGAGAGCGGCTGCTGCCCTTCCCCGGCTGGACGCTGCCCGGCGTTACCGGCACCGGCGGCTTGCAGGCGCTGTCCAAGGGTGGCTATCCGGTGCAGGGCAAGCGGGTGGTGGTGGCGGGCAGCGGCCCGCTGCTGCTGGCGGTGGCTGCAACCTTGCGCGACAAGGGCGCGGAGATCGTCGCCATCGTCGAGCAGGCGCCCTTGCAGGCATTGGTGCGCTTTGGATTCGGCCTGCTGGCGACGCCTTCGAAAATCACGCAGGCGCTGCAACTGGCGGCGCAGCTGCGCGGCATCCCCTACCTGCGCAACAGCTACGTGCATTCGGCGCACGGCGACGGCACGCTGCAATCGATACTGGTACAGCGCGGCGGCGCCCGTGAGCTGGAAGCGCTGCAATGCGACTACCTGGCCTGCGGCTACGGCCTGCTGCCCAACGTCGAACTGGCGCAGGCGCTGGGCTGCGCCACCGTGTCGCGCAACGGGCAGACCAGCGTCCAGGTGGACGAGGCGCAGCATACTTCCGTGTCCGGCGTGTACTGCGCTGGTGAAGGCACGGGCGTCGGCGGCGTCGACCTGGCGCTGGCCGAGGGCCGCATCGCCGGCCTGATGGCGAGCGGCCAGCACACGGCCGCGCAGGAGCTGCACGCCGAGCGCGCGCGCTGGGAAAAATTCGCGGTTCGGCTGGAGCGCGCGTTTGCACTGCGGCCGGAGCTGCTAGCACTGGCCGGCGACGACACCATCGTCTGCCGCTGCGAAGACGTCTGCCACGGCGAGCTGCGCACGCACACCAGCTGGCGCAGCGCCAAGCTGCTGACGCGCTGCGGCATGGGGCCGTGCCAGGGCCGCATCTGCGGCGGCGCCACGGAACTGCTGTACGGCTGGCGGCCGGACGCGGTGCGTATGCCGATTTCACCGGCCCGCGTCGCCAGCATCATCGATTAACAAACTCAATAACAACCACCGATTCATCACAAGGAGAACAGCATGGCAGCAGCAAAATGGGAAGGGGTATTCCCCGCAGTAACGACCAAGTTCAAAGAGAACGAGGATCTCGACCACGCAGAAATGGAAAAGCACTTTAACTTCCAGATCGACAGCGGCGTGCACGCGCTGCTGACCTGCGGCTCGCTGGGTGAAGCCAGCACGCTGTCGTTCGACGAGAAGCTGGCCGTCACCAAGACCGCGCTGAACGTCGCCGCCGGCCGCGTGCCGGTGCTGGTCAACGTCAGCGAAACCCGCACCGCCACCGCCTGCCGCTTCGTCGAGAAGGCGCATGAGATGGGCGTGCAGGGCCTGATGGTGATGCCATCGGTGCTGTACGCGGCCGACTCGCGCGAAGCGATGGACAACCTGCGCGTGATCGCCAAGGCGGCGCAGCTGCCTATCATGGTCTACAACAATCCGGTGTCGTACAAGGTCGACCTGACGCCTGAGGACTTCAAGGAACTGGCCGATTGCGAGTGGATCGTCGCGATCAAGGAATCGACCGACAACGTGCGCCGCATCACCGACCTGCGCAACGCCGTCGGCCATCGCTACCAGCTGTTCATGGGCGTGGACGATCTGTCGTTCGAAGGCCTGGCGGTGGGCGCGGACGGCCTGCTGGCCGGCCTGGTGGTGGCCTTCCCGAAAGAGACCGTGGCGCTGTACAAGCTGATGAAGGCCAAGCGCTGGGATGAAGCGCTCAAGCTGTACCAGTGGTTCATGCCGCTGATGCACCTGGACGTGTCGACCAAGCTGGTACAGAACCTGAAGCTGGTGGAAACGCTGGCCGGTGTCGGCAACGAGTACGTGCGCCGTCCGCGCCAGCCGCTGCAAGGCGCCGACCGCGCCCGCGTCACGGCCGTGGTCCAGCAGGCGCTGGCTACCCGTCCGGACGTCAGCCTGCTGTTCTAAGCCTGGCGCTTGATGGTCGAGCCGCGCAGGATCAGTTGCGGCTCGATCTTGGTGGCGCTGGTGGCTGGCTTGCCGTCGATGGCGGCGATCAGCTTTTCCATCGCGGCCACGCCCATGCGTTCGCTCTGCAGGTCCACCGTGGTCAGTGCCGGCGACGTGTACTGGCCGTACTCGATGTTGTCGAAGCCGGCCACCGACATCTGCTCCGGCAGCTTGAAGCCCAGCGTGTGCGCGGCTTTCATGAAGCCCAGCGCGATCAAATCGTTGTAGCAGATCAGCGCATCCGGGTGCTCGGCGCCCAGCATGATGGACGAGCATACGCGCTCGCCTTCGGCCGCCGTTGGCGCGCCCGCTTCATACACCGTCAGTTCCAGGTCGTGCGCGGCCAGGCAGGCGCGGATGCCGGCCAGGCGCTCCTCGTCGCGCCGCGAACGCGGGAAGCGCAGGTAGCCGATGCGCTTGTGCCCCAGCGAGACCAGGTGCCGCGCCAGCATGTAGGCGCCGCGATGGTCTTCGCTGATCACCCACGGAATCTCCAGCCGCGACAGGCGGCCGAAGTAGACCAGCGGTTTGCCCAGCTCCATCACCCAATCCATCTCCGATTCCAGCATGCGCGAGAACATGATGATGCCATCCACGCGGCGGCTCAGCGCTTCGAGCAGCGGACGTTCGCGGTCCGGGTTTTCTTCGGTGTCGACCAGCAGCAGCGTGTAGCCGTGCGCCAGCGCGACACGGTTGGCGCCCTTGACGATGCTGGTGAAGTGGGGATTGCCGACATCCAGCACCGACAGGCCGATGCTCTTGGTGCGGCCGGTAATCATCGATGCGGCCAGCGGATTGGAACGGTAGCCCAGCTTGGCGATGACTTCCTTGATCGTCGCCTCCACCGCCGGCGAGAAGCGCTGCGCGCCGTTGACGAACTTCGAGACGGTGGCGGTCGAGACGCCTGCAGCGGCGGCCACGTCACGGATGGTTGCTACGTTTTTTTTCATGTTCTGACTGTCGGAGTAGCTAGGCTGCCGGTATGCCGGCAGCGCCAAAGGACAATCTTAGCATGTCGGCATCTATCGATTGCCGCAGTGTCGCATCACAGGTCGGTAATTTCCTTGTGGCGCGGGACCAGCGTCTTCATCACGCACCACGCCACCAGGTAGGCCAGCGCGCAGATGCCGAACATGATCATGTAGCCGGTGCGGATATCGTTGAGCGCCTTGTAGTGGTCGAACACCCAGCCACCCAGCTTGGTCAGCAGCACGCCGCCGATGCCGCCGGCCATGCCGCCGATGCCGATCACCGAGGCCACCGACTTTTGCGGGAACATGTCGGACACGGTGGTGAAGATGTTGGCCGACCACGCCTGGTGCGCCGAGGCGCCCACGCCGATCAGCAGCACCGGCACCCAGAAGCTGATCGCGCCCAGCGGCTGCGCCAGCAGCACCACCAGCGGGAAGAAGGCGATCACCAGCATGGCTTTCATGCGGCCGTCGTACGGCGCATGGCCGCGCGCCATGAAGTAGCTGGGGAACCAGCCGCCGCCGATGGAGCCTATCATCGTCATGCTGTACAGGACGGCCAGCGGCACGACGATGGCGTCGCCCTTCATGCCGTACTGCGCCGACAGATAGGTCGGCAGCCAGAACAGGAAGAACCACCACACGCCGTCGGTCATGAATTTGCCGAAGGCGAAGGCCCAGGTCTGGCGGTACTTCAGCAGCTGGAACCACGAGACTTTTTTCGCGTCGGCGGCCGGGGCCGCGCCGCCGGCCTGCGCCGGCTGGTCGCTGCGGATGTAGGCCAGCTCCTGCGCGGACAGGCGCGGTTGCCGGTCGGGCTTTTCATACAGCGTGAGCCACACGCTCATCCAGATGAAACCCAGCATGCCGATCATGATGAAGGCGGCCTGCCAGCCCCAGATGCCGGCGATCAGCGGCACGCAGATCGGCGCCAGGATCGCGCCGACGTTGGCGCCGGAGTTGAAGATGCCGGTGGCGAAGGAGCGTTCCTTTTTCGGGAAGTATTCGGCGGTGGCCTTGATCGCGGCCGGGAAGTTGCCGGCCTCGCCGACCGCCAGCACGGCGCGCGAAATCATGAAGCCGAGGATGGACGGCGCGGCGACGATGCCGAAGGCGCCCAGCAGCACGCCGGCGCCCTCGCCCATGGGCACCGAGAACGCATGCATCAGCGCGCCCAGCGACCAGATCGTGATGGCCAGCACGTAGGCGGCCTTGGTGCCGATCTTGTCGACCACGCGGCCGGCGAACAGCATCGAGATGGCGTAGACGAACTGGAAGGCGGCGGCGATGTTGGCGTAGTCGGTATTGCTCCAGCCGAACTCCTTGGACAGATCCGGCGCCAGCAGGCTCAACACCTGGCGGTCCAGGTAGTTGACGGTGGTGGCAAAAAACAACAGTGCACAGATGGTCCAGCGGTATTTACCGACGGTTAGTCCCACCGCTTGCGCGTTCACAGGCTCGCTCAGGTTCATGGCATCACTTATATTTTGGTTTTTGGTGATGATCTCTCGGTCTCCACGAGATCATTTTAGTCGTATGTCATCGTACAACTATAAAACACCTTAAGCAAGCGGAAAGATGCGGCTGTCCAAGGAGCGGTGGCGCGGGGATGGGCCGGCAGGTGGCCCATCCCCGCAATGTCGTATGATGACATTAAATGCAATTATGCAGTCTTGCCGCGCTTGACCAGCAGCAGCGCCACCAGGCTGATCACCGCCGCGCCGGACAGATAGTAGCCGACGTATTGCAGGCCGTAGTTGGTCGCCAGCCAGGTCGCGGCGTACGGCGCCAGCGAGGCGCCCAGGATGCCGGCCAGGTTGAACGTCAGCGAGGCGCCGGTGTAGCGCACCTCGGCCGGGAACAGCTCGGACAGCATGGTGCCCAGCGGGCCGTAGGTCATGCCCATCAGGCCCAGGCCCAGCGACAGGAACACCGTCACCTGCAGGCTGCTGCCGGAACCGAACATCGGCGCCATCGTCAGGCCGAACAGGGCGATCGCGGCCGACACCCAGATCAGCGTGGCGCGGCGGCCGTAGCGGTCGGCCCACAGCGCGGCGACGGGGATGGTCAGGCCGAAGAAGATCACGGCGAACAGCTGCTGGATCAGGAAGTCCTTGCGGGTGAACTTGAGCGCGCTGGTGCCCCAGCTCAGCGCGAACACCGTCATCAGGTAGAACAGCACGAAGGTGGCCAGCGCGATCAGCGTGCCCAGCACCAGCACGCGGCGGTGGTCGCGCCACACCGTCACCACCGGCACCTTGACGCGCTCGTTCTTGTCCAGCACCTTCTGGAAGTCCGGCGTTTCATGGATCTTCAGGCGGATGTACAGGCCGACGATCACCAGCAGCGAGCTGGCCAGGAAGGGAATGCGCCAGCCGTAGCTGAAGAATTCGGCGTCGCTCAGCGTCTGGCTCAGCAGCAGGAAGATGCCGCCCGACAGGAAGAAGCCGATCGGCGCGCCCAGTTGCGGGAACATGCCGTACCAGGCGCGCTTGCCCGGCGGCGCGTTCTCGGTGGCCAGCAGCACGGCGCCGCCCCACTCGCCGCCCAGACCCAGGCCCTGGCCGAAGCGGCACAGCGCCAGCAGCGCCGGCGCCAGCGTGCCGATCGAAGCGTAGGTCGGCAGCGCGCCGATCACCACGGTCGAGAGACCCATGGTCAGCAGCGCCGCCACCAGCGTGGCCTTGCGGCCGATGCGGTCGCCGAAGTGGCCGAACACGGCCGAGCCCACCGGGCGCGCGAAGAAGGCGATGGCGAACGTGGCCAGCGATTGCAGCGTGGCGGCGGCGGGGTCGCTGGCGGGGAAGAACAGTTTGGGGAACACCAGCACGGCGGCGGTGGCGTAGATGTAAAAGTCGAAGAATTCGATCGTGGTGCCGATCAGGCTGGCAAACAGCACGGTGGCCGGGGAGTTGGCCTTGGGCGATCCGGGGTGAGGCTGAGACTGACTCATACTTGACGCTCCTGCAAGTGGGTGGTGCGATCCATCATACACACCACCCTTGCCTGCTGCCAAGCAGATAAGTTTGCTGCCTAAATGTCGATTTGGACGAAGGCGGCGCTGATTTCATCAGCCTTCAGCGGGCGCACCAGGCGGGCCACTTCCTGGCCGTCGCGCAGGAAGATCAGCGTCGGCCACAGCTTGACGCGGTAGGAGCGTCCCAGCGCGCGGCCGGGGCCGTCCTCGACCTTGTAGTGGCGCACGCCCCCGTGGCCGGCATAGGCTTGCGCCAGCGGCGCCTGCGCCGCCATGCAGTGGCCGCACCAGTTGGCGCCGAACTCCAGCAGCGTGGCGCCGGCCAGGGCGTCGACGGTGGCGCGGTCGGGCGCGGTGGGAAGGTAGACTTTTTCCATGTCAGGACTTGGCCTTGGGCTGGACCGCGCCGCACGGGTCGGGACGCGGCTGCGGCGCCACGGTGTAGCTGGCGTCGTAGCGGCCGCTGTCGCCCTGGCCTTCGACATAGCCTTCGCTGCGCACCGTCAGCGCCGGCGCCACCGCGTTGATCCAGCGCGCCACGCCGATATCCTTGCGCACGTGGCCGTTACCGGCGATCAGCACCACATCGCGCGGCTGCTGGTCGCGCACGATCTTGGCCATCCAGATGTCGCGCGAGACCTGGGCGTTGACCATGCCCTCGACCATCATCTCCGGCAGCATATTGCAATGGCCGGCGACGATTTCCGTCTGCTGGCCGCCGCGCACGTCGGCCGGCAGCGGCTGGTCGAGGCGGTAGTCGCGGATGCTCTGCGGGTCGAAGGTGGCGGTGACGCCGTCGCGCACCGCGCGCGCGGCGTCGGCGCGCGACAGGTTGCCGGCGATCAGCGGCAACTGGTAGGTCAGCGCCAGCTGGATCACCGGATAGTAGAGTTGCCACTCCCAGCGCGGGCCGCCGGCCACGCGGATCACGCATTGCGCATCGAGGCAGCCTTTCTGGGCCTTGCTCAGCACGTCCTGGTTTTCGCGGTCGAACTGTTCCATGACGATGGCCGGGCGCCAGCCCGCCTCCACCCGCTGGCGCAGCAGCTCGTAGCGCAGCTTGTGGCCGGCCGCGTTGTCATGCACTTCGCCCAGCAGCAACACCTGCGGATTGGCGCCGACCGGCGCCGGCACCGCGCTGCCGCCGGCGTTCTTGCCGCCGCTGGCGCAGCCGGCCAGCAAGGCCAGCGCGGCGGCGGCAAACATCCATCCCGGGGTGCGGCTATATGTGGAAATCATCTGGATCCGAGTCCTCTGCTATCGAATTATTAGTTGTAAAGTTGAAATCGTCTGCGCCACTGGCTAGCAAGCAAGAACCGTTGTTGCGCCGCACGATTTGATTGCCTAAAGAAAAATAGAGATGGCAATATGTTATTGAATGTGGTTTAATGCTAGACACTTGAGCACGGTTGGACATTCGCCCGATCTTAGCTTAATGTTTATGTTTTAATGTAGTCTTAACGTCCTGCTTATGCAGCATAGTCAGGAGAGTATTGTGAAGAAGTCTTTTATAACGATCATATTGCTGACCCTGGGTCTGGCCGGAGCCGCGCAAGCTCAAGCCCTTAGCCCGGAAAAAAGCAAAGTTTCACCTGCGGCAATTGTACTCGCACATTGCGATGACCATAACACCGCGCCATGCAGTATCGACAGCTCCGCTCCGGCGGAGAAGACCGCCTCGGATCGCGATCCAGAGGCGTTGCCCGCGAACGACCCGAAAAACCCGCAGGCCGTCGAGCCTGTTACCGAAGTACCGGAACCGCAAACCTTCGTCATGCTGATGCTGGGCCTGGTGGTGTTGGGCTTTGCTTCGCGCAACAGCGATGCCACGGAGAAGTTTACCGACTGAGGCTGACCGGTCGCCCCATGAAAAAATCCCGCAAAGCTTGAGGCTGGCGGGATTTTTTTATGGGCGCGTCAGCCGCTACAGGCCGCACACCGAATGGATGTTGGTGATGGACACGCCATGCAGGATGGCCCGGCCCATGCAGTACAGCTTTTGCATGCCGTTCTCGGTGCCCAGCACCGCGAACAGCGCTACCGCCAGCGCCACGCCTATCAGTATCACCAAGCCTTTGAGTGTGTCCTTGTCCATGGCGGCATTCTAGCTTGACGCCGGACGCCTAGGCAACGGCGGCGGCCAGCGTGTAGTCGAAATCGTAGTAGTGCTTGCCGCCTTCGATGCGGATGTGCAAAGCGCCGGCCAGGCCGGACAGCTCTTCCTGGCCGGAATCGGCGACCACCGCCACCGTCAGGCCGGCCGCGCCGCGGTCCATGGTGCCGGTGTGGCACAGCAGGAAGCTGCCGCGCCGGCCGTCCAGCGTGCCCTGCACTTTTTCCATCGCCACATAGGCGCCCGAGCCCAGCGCGCGGTCCATGAAGGCCAGCATCTCGCCCTTGCCGACGGCGTCCAGCGCGCCGTGGTATTGCTTGTCCAGCGACATGCGGCCGATGCCGCTTTCGGCCGCCACGGCCGACATGCTTTCGGGCGCCATCTTGACGTTGAATTCACCGCTGATCTTGGGCATTGCTCACCTTTCAAGTATGGAGCCGGGCATCGGGCGGCAGCGCGGCGGACGGGTCGTCGACCGGCGTCACGCAAGGCATGCGCAGCACGAAACTGGCGCCCTGGCCGAGGATGCTGGAAACGGTAATGGTGCCGCCAAACTGCTTGGCGATCAAGTTGAACACGATATTGAGTCCGAGGCCGGTGCCGCCCTGCCCGCGCCGCGTGGTGACGAAGGGATCGAACACCTTGTCCAGCATGTCCGGCGGGATGCCCTTGCCGTTGTCGACCACCTGCATCTCGATCCAGTCGGCCTGCTGGGCGACGCCGATGGTGATGCGGCCCTCGTCGCCCGCGTCGAAGGCGTGCTCGACGCAGTTGAGCGTCAGGTTGGTGATGACCTGGGCCAGCGCGCCCGGATAGCTGTCGAGCATGATGTCCGGCGGGCAGGCGATGCTGACGGTGATGTGGGTCTTCTTCAGCTTGGGCTGCAGGCTGGACACCACCTCGTTGATGTAGTCGCGCAATTCGAAGCGGCGCCGCGCCTCGCTGACCTGGTCGACCGCGATCTGCTTGAAGCTGTGGATCAGGTGGGCCGCGCGGTAGGCGTTGTTCATGATCAGGCGGGTGCTCTCGGCCGCCGTCTCCAGGTAGCGCATGATGTCGGATTTCTTGATGTTGCCGTCCTCGACAGACTGGTGCACCTTCTCGGTGGCTTCCATCAGCACCGAGGCGCTGGTCAGCGCGATGCCGACCGGCGTGTTGATCTCGTGCGCGACGCCGGCCACCAGGCCGCCCAGCGAGGCCAGCCGCTCGGCCTGCAGCAGCGACTCCTGCGTGCGGCGCAGGTCGTCGAGCGCCTTGGCCGTGGTCTGGGCCGATTTGCGGGCCTCATCCTCGGCCTCGCGGATGCGCTGGATATTCGATTTGACCTTGCGCTGGATGGCGTTGAAGCCGCGGATCACCTCGCCCAGCTCGTCGTGGCGGCTGTCGGGCAGCTCTTCCACCTCGTCGCTGCCGCGCGTGGCCAGGTCGAACAGGCCGTCGCGCAGGCGCTTGAGCGGATCGAACACGATGCGCAGCGACAGCGCCAGCGCCGCCACCAGGATCAGGTCCAGCAGCAGCACTTCGGTGACTTTGCGGCGCACTTCGGCCGCCAGCGTGGCGTCGATCTGGGCGCGGCTGAAATTGACCACCACGCGGCCGACGATGACCGGCTTGAGCGAGGCGCCGGCGGCGCCGGAATCGCGGTAGGCCAGGTCGGCCACCACCGGCGAACCGCCGACGGCGGCGTCGTTCTCGATCGAGGTGACGGTGCCGTTTTCACTGCGCAGCTTGCCGGAGAACAGGCCGACCGACGTATCGTAGACGCGGATGGAGACCAGCTCGGGCGGCAGCATCTCGGCGGCGACGATGTTGTCGACCTTGGCCTTGTCCAGATCCCACAGCGCCGACGGCAGGCTGGTTTGCAGACGGGTCAGCACGCCCTGGCGCAGGCGTTGGCTGCTCACTTCCAGCTCGTGTCCCAGGCTGTACTGGGCGTAGGTGCCGGAAATACCCAGCACCAGCGTCACGATGACCACGAACAGCAGCGTCAAGCGGCCTTGGATACCGAACATCGACCAACCTCCCTGCATTTATAGAATTGACGGCAACGTCCCAATGTACGGTATGACATGCGACTTGGCAAGTTATGGCAGGGCACGGCAGACTTTGCTTGCACGCAATGGTAAGATCGTGCAATGTAGACGAGGTAGCAAATTGGGAGGGCATCATGGCAGGTAATTATCATCAACTGACACTGGCGGAGGTACGGCCGGGCATGGTCTTGTCGGACGTGCTGCTGGACGTGCAGGGCCATGTGCTGCTGCCGCAGGGGACGGTGCTGACCGAGGCCATGCTGGCGCTGATGCCGCGCCACGGCATCGCCGTGCTGCCCATCCTGAAAGATGAAGTATCGCCGGAAGTGGCGCAGGCCACGCTGAACCATCACGAGGCGCGCATCGCCCGCCTGTTCCGCAAAAACGACGCCGACAGCGACAGCGACTGGGCCACCGCCCTGCTGCGCCGCTTCGTGTCGGATTTCCGCCTGGGCATGGAGGAGGCGCCCGAGCATGAGTAATACGCTGACCTACGACGACGTCGTCCGCACGCTGGACGACCTGCCCTCGCTGCCGGCGGTGGTGATGGAGCTGCTCAACAGCATAGACCAGGACGATGTCGATATCTCGGTGCTGGCCAAGAAGGTGTCCTACGACCAGGCGCTGACGGCCAAGACGCTGCGGCTGGCCAACTCTTCGCTGTACGGCTTGCAGGTCAAGGTGACCACCATCCAGCAGGCGATCACCTACCTGGGCTTCCAGACCACGCGCAACCTGATCACGGCGGCCGCCGTCACCGGCTGCTTCGCCGAGGGCCACTGCCCGGGCTTCGACCACAAGGCCTTCTGGCGCCACTCGATCGCCACCGCCGCCTGCGCCAAGGTGCTGGCGCGGCAGATGCGCTTCAACCAGGACTACGCCTTCACGGCCGGGCTGCTGCATGACATCGGCCGGCTGGTGCTGGTCTCGTGCTTCCCCAACCAGTATTCTGAAACCATCGCCTACCGCGAAGAGCACGACTGTTATCTGCTGGAAGCGGAACGCAGCGTGCTGGGCGTCGACCACGTCGACGCCGGCATGGCGCTGGCGGAACACTGGAATTTTTCCGATACGATGCGGCTGGCCATCGGCGGCCACCATGACCCGGAAGCGCCGGGCGCAGGGTTCCTGGCGGCCATCATCCATGTGGCCGATGCCATCGTGCATGCGCTCGATCTGGCGCAAATGCCGGACGATCTGGTGCCGCCGGTATCCACCGTGGCCTGGACTGCGCTGGGCCTCGATGAGGAAATCTATCTGCAATTGTTCCGCGAGACGGAACTGCAATATGAAGAAATTTCGATGGTACTGCTGAGCTGATCAGGTGCAGCGGGCTCCCTGCCGGCCGGGCTTAGACACCACGGCAACGGCAGGGGCAGGCGTGCGGGCGCATTAGTGACGCGCGTAGTTTCCGGCCTCGGCCTTTTCGGTGCGTTCCTCTGGCTTCGGGCGGCCTTGAGCGTCGGACAGGCGGTACTTGGTGCGGCGGTCGCCCATCAGGTCGCGCAGGTCGCGGATGCTCATGCCGGTCACTTCGTGCATGCGGATCAGCAGCGAGGCGCCGACCGGCAGACGGTGGTGGCGGATCTTGCTGATGACCGGCGGCGCGACTTCCAGCAGGCGCGACAATGCGGCGTCGTTTTTCAGTTGCATCTTGCCGAGCAAAATATCCAGCAGATGGTTGGGGTTGTAGCTTTCCTGTGATGCGAGAGCGTGGTGTGCCATGATTTTCCTCGTTGGTTGGGTGAATGAAGTTTGCAGGCCTGAACTTAAGGGCAACTTAGATTCCTTTGGCTAAGTTCCTGATTCAATCAGCCTATGCTGATTGCCTTTCGTGCAAGATTATTCTATGCTCAAAAGGGCCTGTTTCTGCCGCTGTACGCCGAGTGAAGATTGTTCGACATCAATCACGAGCTAGAAACCTTAGCAACAATGCTATTTCATCACATGGGGCTGGAGGGTGTCGCACGCAAGAACTTGTAGGAAACTGTTACACAAAGCAAGCGCGTCTTTACACCGGCGGAGGCGGGAAATAAAAGTTGCCGGTGAGGATGGATCATCAAGCGGTGGTATCGATATGGCGGCCCAGGGTTTTCTCGCTCTGGCGGCGATCCTGCTCGGTGCGCTTGTCGGCCGCCTGGGCTTCGCGGCGCTGCAACGCCGCCGCGTCGTCATTGGCCTGGGCGCGGGCGCGCTGGGTGTCGGTATTCTTTTCCACGCGGTTCTGCACCGCGCGCTCGGCGGCGCCGCTGCGCTGCTCGCGGTCGGCGCGCTCGGTCGAACTGGCCTGCTGGGCGCGCTGCTGGTCGCGGTTGACGCGGGTTTCGCGCTGGTTGGCCGCCTGCACGCCATCGAGCGAAGTGCCGATGCGCGACGATGAAATCGAATTAGCCGCCATGTTGCACCTCCATAGAAATTGCCGACAGGCTACTCTTTCAATGTAGAAGGCCGAAGCGCCGAAATCAAGGCCTATCGCATCTGCGGAGGGCAAATTACGTTAAACTATTGCCTGTGCCGGCACTGCCGGCCTCTCTCATAAAGCATCCCATTGAAAACCAAAACTCCAGTCCAGCCGCACTACTTCGTCCCGGAGCCGCTCGATAACGCGCGCCTGGCCCACCTGTGCGGCCCCCTCGACGAAAACCTGCGCCAGATTTCCGCCGCGCTGGACGTCACCATCTTCCGCCGCGGCGAAAAATTCATCGTCAGCGGCCACAACGCCGAACGGGCGGTGCAGATCCTCGAACAGTTCTACGCGGTCGCCAACAAGATCGTGCCGATCGAGGAAGTGCAACTGGCCCTGGTCGAGCAACGCGCCGGCCTGGCCGTGGCCAACGCCGCCATCGCCGCCGCCTCGGCGCCGGACCAGCCGCGCGTGGTCGAAGCGCCGTTCGTCGAGCCGGACATCAACAGCCCGATCCTGAAAACCCGCCGCGCCGACCTGCGCGGCCGCACGCCGCACCAGATCCGCTACCTGCGCAACATCCTGGAGCACGACATCAGCTTCGGCGTCGGCCCGGCCGGCACCGGCAAGACCTACCTGGCGGTGGCCTGCGCGGTCGACGCGCTGGAACGCGACGCCGTCAAGCGCATCATCCTGACCCGCCCTGCGGTCGAAGCGGGCGAGCGCCTGGGCTTCCTGCCGGGGGACCTGGCGCAGAAGGTCGATCCGTATCTGCGTCCGCTGTACGACGCGCTGTACGACCTGCTCGGCTTCGACCGCACGCAGAAGATGTTCGAGAAGCAGGTGATCGAGATCGCCCCGCTGGCCTATATGCGCGGCCGCACGCTGAACCACGCCTTCGTCATTCTGGACGAGGCGCAGAACACCACCGTCGAACAGATGAAGATGTTCCTGACCCGCATCGGCTTCGGCAGCAAGGCCGTGGTGACGGGCGACGTCACCCAGGTCGATTTGCACAAGAGCCAGAAGAGCGGCCTGGTGGACGCCATCCAGGTGCTCAAGGATGTGCGCGGCATCGCCTTCAGCCACTTCAACAGCGAAGACGTGGTGCGCCATCCGCTGGTGGCGCGCATCGTCGACGCCTACGAAACCGCGCACAACCACGAAGCGGAAATCGCCCCTTTACTCAAAGCCACAGCTCTCAAAAATGTCCGTAAAAAATAAATTGACGCTGTCGGTGCAATATCCCGACGCCCGCCTGCAGGAATCCATCACCCGTCCGAAGATACGCCGCTGGGTGCAGGCCGCGCTGTTCGCGCCGGCCGAGCTGACGATACGCTTCGTCGACGCCGAGGAAGGCCGCACCCTGAACCGCGAGTACCGCGAAAAGGACTACGCCACCAACGTGCTGACCTTCGCCTACAACGAAGGCGAAGACATCCCGGACGACGCGCCGACCCAGGCCGACATCATCCTCTGCACCGACGTGCTGGAGCGGGAAGCGGCCGAGCAAAAGAAAACCGTGGAAGAACACACGGCCCACCTGATCGTCCACGGCGTACTGCACGCCCAGGGCTACGACCACATGGACGACGAGGAAGCCGCCGAAATGGAAGGCATCGAAACCGAAATCCTGGCCGGCCTCGGCTACGCCGATCCCTATGCCGAGTAAGCGCTGGTTGCGCGGACTGGCCGCCGGCCTGCTGCTGGCCCTGTCCCTGCCGCCGGCCATGGCTGAAGAAGCCAAGACCATCGAGATCAACGGCACCCGCAATCCCGAGCTCAAGCGCTACCGCGTGATGCTGGCCGGGCTGGACGCCTTCGACGAATACCATGCGCTGGCGCCCAAAGCCCCTGCGCTCAACTTCAGGCTGCGCACCCGCTCGGGCGCCCAGGAAGGCGTCACGCTGGACAATCTGACGCTGCGCATCGCCGGCGACCAGACCTCGGTACCGGTGCCGCTGGCGGCCGACGGCCTGTTCTCGCTGCCGCGCATCGCCGCGCTGGCCGACGAGGACGCCGACCTGGTGCTCAATCAGCGCAAGGGCAACTACCGCTGGGACGCCGACGTCCACAGCGCCGGCGTGCCGCCGAATATGCGGCGCCTGGGCGACCTGCGGCTGGAATGCGAAGTGGTGGTGGCGGTCGCCAAGAAGGAAATCCCGATGTGGATACACGCCACCGTGACCACCCTGTTGCTGACCAACCACTGGTGCGGATCGGACAAGCTCAACTGGACCGGCCGCAGCCCGCGCAAGCTGCGCCAGGCCACGCTGGTGGCCGATGGGCAGCGGCTGGCGCTGGAGCTGGGCGACGGCGGCAAGACCTTCACCAGCCCGACCGGCAACCCGGCCTACCCCGACGATGCGCTGATCGAACTGGAATATGCCGACGACGCACCGTAGCAATTTTGACAAAATCCGGCCCGTCGGCGCTTTTAGTGTATCCTATACCCCTTCGAAACAACGGCTCACGCCTCCTATGCAAGAGCACTCTAGTGGCGTCAAGACTGACGCCAAACCCCATCGGTCACTGTTTGAACGCCTGACCGCACTGATTTCCCCCGAGCCAGAGAACCGCGCGGAACTGCTCGAAGTTCTGCACGACGCCCACGAACGCAATCTGATCGACGCCGACGCCCTGTCGATGATCGAAGGCGTGTTCCAGGTGTCGGATCTGTCTGCCCGCGACATCATGATCCCGCGCTCGCAGATGGACGTCATCGACATCTCCAAGCCTATCGACGAATGGTTGCCGCTGGTGCTGCAGACCGCCCACTCGCGCTTCCCCGCCATCGAAGGCGAGCGCGACAAGGTGATCGGCATCCTGCTGGCCAAGGACCTGCTGCGCTACTACGCCGAAGAATCGTTCGACGTGCGCGACATGCTGCGACCCGCCATCTTCATCCCCGAATCGAAACGCCTGAATGTGCTGCTGCGCGACTTCCGCGCCAACCACAACCACATGGCCATCGTGGTGGACGAATACAGCGGCGTGGCCGGCCTCATCACCATCGAAGACGTGCTGGAACAGATCGTCGGCGACATCGAGGACGAATACGATTTCGACGAGGAAGAAGACAACATCCTGTCGATCAAGGAAGGCGTGCACGGCCCGCGCTGGCGCATCAAGGCGCTGACCGAGATCGAGCAATTCAACGAGGAACTCGACACCGCGCTGCCGGACGACGACGTCGACACCATCGGCGGCCTGGTCGCCAAGCACCTGGCGCGCATGCCGCACAAGGGCGACGTGTTCGACATGGAAGGCTTGCGCTTCGAAGTGCTGCGCGCCGACGCCCGCCAGATCCACGTGCTGCTGGTGGAAAAACTCCCGGCCGCCGCCGAAGCCGGCGACGACGCATAATGCGTTTTCGCCGCGCCAATCCGAACGATCCACCCAAGCCGCAACGCTCCACCCGTGGCCGCATGGCCATCACCGCCGTGGCCGGCGCGTTGTGCGTGTTCGCCTTCGCGCCGTTCGGCTGGTGGCCGCTGGAAATCCTCGGCCTGGCCACGCTGTTCTACCAGGTGCTGCGCAGCAGCGACGTCAAGGCCGCCGGCCTGATCGGCTGGGCCTTCGGCTTCGGCTGGACCGCCGCCGGCACGCACTGGCTTTACGTTTCCATGCACAACTACGGCGCCATGCCGGCGCCGCTGGCGGCCGCCGCCGTGCTGCTGCTGGCCTGGGCCATGGGCTTCTACGTCGCGCTGGCGATGGGCAGCGCGGCCTGGCTGCGCAAGCGCTGGGCGCTGCCGCTGCCGGCCGCCAACCTGCTGGTGCTGCCGGCCATGTGGGCGCTGTTCGAATGGATACGGGGCTGGCTGTTCACGGGCTTTCCGTGGCTGTCGGCCGGCTATGCCCACAACCACAGTCCGTTGGCCGGCTTCGCGCCGGTGATTGGCATGTACGGCCTGGGCTGGCTGGCGGCGGTGATCGCCGGCGCCCTGCTATTGCTGCTGCACCGCACGCGCCTGCGCGCGGCCGGGCTGATCGTCGCCATTTCCGTTGCCGGCGTCGCACTCAGCTACCTGCACTGGACCTACCCGGAAGGCAAGCCGATCTCGGTGCGCCTGCTTCAAGGGAATATCCCGCAGGAAGAGAAATTCAACGGCGCCCACGTCATGGCCGCGCTCAAGCTGTACCAGGACGCCATCACGGCCGTCCCGGCCGACCTGATCGCCACGCCGGAAACGGCCATCGTCATGCTGCCGCAGCAGCTGCCGCCGGACTACCTGCCGGGCATAGCCCAGTTCCTGAACAAGACCAACAGCAACCTGATCCTGGGCATCCCGGTGGCCGACAGCCAAACCGCCTATTTCAACAGCGCGATCGGCATCCCGTCCAAGCTTGGTACCAGCTACTACCGCTACGACAAGCACCACCTGGTGCCGTACGGCGAGTTCATTCCGTTCGGCTTCCGCTGGTTCGTCAACCTGATGTCGATCCCGCTGGGCGACCAGACCAGCGGCCGCGATATCCAGCCCTCGTTCCCGATCAAGGACCAGCGCGTGCTGCCCAACATCTGCTACGAAGACTTGTTCGGCGAAGAGATCGCCGACCAGCTGAACAACCCGGCGCAGGGCCAGAAACCGGCCACCGTGCTGCTCAACATCTCGAACCTGGCCTGGTTTGGCGACACCATCGCCATCCCCCAGCATTTGCAGATCTCGCAAATGCGCACGCTGGAGACCGGCCGTCCGATGCTGCGGGCGACCAACACCGGCGCCACCGCCATCATCAATGGCGAAGGCAAAGTGGTGCAGCAGCTGCCCGTGAACACCTACGGCGCATTGTCGGCCACGGTGCAGGGCATGGCCGGCAGCACCCCGTATATCCTGTGGGGAAACAAGCTGTTCCTGGCGCTGGCCGCACTGTCGCTTGCGGGCGCGTGGTTTGGGGCAAGGCGCGCAAAAAACCAGCCTAAAGCCGCTTAATCTCTACAGGCTCCCAGTAAAACCCGCTAAAATTGCCCCTTTAGCGAAACTGCAACCGCGCGCCTTTGGGCTGCGCCACCGACCAAACAAGATGCTGACATTTCAACAAATTATCCTGACCTTGCAAACCTACTGGGACAAGCAAGGCTGCGCCCTGCTCCAGCCCTACGACATGGAAGTCGGCGCCGGCACCTTCCACACCGGCACCTTCCTGCGCGCGATCGGCCCGGAGCCTTGGCGCGCGGCCTACGTGCAGCCATCGCGCCGCCCGAAGGACGGCCGCTACGGCGAGAATCCTAACCGCGGCCAGCACTACTACCAGTACCAGGTGGTGATGAAGCCGGCGCCGGAAAACATCCTGGACCTGTACCTGGGTTCGCTGGAAGCGCTGGGCCTGGACCTGAAGCAGAACGATGTCCGCTTCGTCGAGGACGACTGGGAATCGCCGACGCTGGGCGCCTGGGGCCTGGGTTGGGAAGTCTGGCTGAACGGCATGGAAGTGACGCAGTTCACCTACTTCCAGCAAGTCG
Organism: Rugamonas aquatica; assembly: GCF_009380215.1. Taxonomy (GTDB): domain Bacteria; phylum Pseudomonadota; class Gammaproteobacteria; order Burkholderiales; family Burkholderiaceae_D; genus Rugamonas; species Rugamonas aquatica_B. Next base: position 75,904 of record NZ_WHUG01000006.1, on the reverse strand, counting down.
GCGGCCTCGATTGCAAGCCTGTGCTGGGCGAGATCACCTACGGCATCGAGCGTCTGGCCATGTATCTGCAGGGCGTCGAGAATATGTACGACCTGGTGTGGACCACCTGGGAAGAAAACGGCGTGACGAAAACGCTGAAGTACGGCGACGTGTTCCACCAGAACGAAGTGGAACAATCGGCCTACAACTTCGAGCACTCGAACACCGAGCTGCTGTTCGCCCAGTTCAACAACCACGAATCGGAAGCCAAGCGCCTGATCGAGCTGCAACTGACCCTGCCTGCGTATGAGCAGATCATGAAGGCCTCGCACAGCTTCAACCTGCTGGACGCGCGCGGCGCCATCTCCGTGACCGAACGCGCCGCCTACATCGGCCGCGTGCGCGCCCTGTCGCGCCTGGTCGCCCAAGCCTACTACGATTCGCGCGAACGCCTGGGCTTCCCTATGGCTCCCGCTGCCGCCGTCGCCGCCGAATAAAACGATATAAATAATATGACTCAAACTCTGCTCATCGAACTGCTGACCGAAGAACTGCCGCCGAAGGCGCTCGCCAAACTGGGCAAGGCTTTCGCGGACGGCATCGTCAACGGCCTGAAATCGCGCGACTTCCTGGAAGCCGACAGCGTCGCCACTTCGTTCGCCTCGCCGCGCCGCCTGGCCGTCTCCATCACCAAGGTGCGCGCCACCTCGCCGGACAAGGCGATCCGCGAAAAAGTGCTGCCGGTGTCGGTAGCGCTGGACGCCGCCGGCAACGGCACGCCGCCGCTGGCCAAGAAGCTGGCCGCGCTAGGCTTCCCGAACCTGACCGTGGCCGATCTGGAACGCGCGCAGGACGGCAAGGCCGAAAGCTTCTTCTACACCTACACCGCCACCGGCAGCGCGCTGCAAGCGGGCCTGCAAGCGGCGCTGGAAGAATCGGTCGCCAAGCTGCCGATTCCTAAAGTGATGAGCTACCAGCGTCCCGACGGCGCCACCGTGCAGTTCGTGCGTCCGGCGCACAGCCTGATCGCGCTGCACGGCGCCACCGTGCTGCCACTGACCCTGCTGGGCCTGACCGCATCGAACGTCAGCGAAGGCCACCGCTTCCTGACCGCGCCGGGCCAGCGCATGATCACCATCGCCAACGCCGACAGCTACGCCGCCACCCTGGCGACCGAAGGCAAGGTACTGGCCAGCGTCGAAGACCGCAAAGAGAAAATCCGTGCCGAGCTGCTGGCCAAGGCCAGCGCCGACCAGGTGCTGATGCCTGAAGCGCTGCTGGACGAAGTGGCCGCGCTGGTCGAATGGCCGGTCGTCTACGAATGCAAGTTCGAGGAAGAGTTCCTGGCCGTGCCGCAGGAATGCCTGATCCTGACCATGCAGACCAACCAGAAATACTTCGCGCTGACCGACACCAACGGCAAGCTGCGTTCGCGCTTCCTGATCGTCTCCAACATCGCCACCGACACGCCGACCGCCATCATCGACGGCAACGAGCGCGTGGTGCGTCCGCGCCTGTCCGACGCCAAGTTCTTCTTCGAGCAGGACAAGAAGAAGACCCTGGAATCGCGCCTGCCGCTGCTGGAAAAAATCGTCTACCACAACAAGCTGGGCACGCAGGCCGCACGCGGCGAACGCGTAGCCGCGCTGGCAAGCTACATCGCCACCCAGATCGGCGGCGACGCCGCACTGGCCGCGCGCGCAGCCAAGCTGTCGAAGGCCGACCTGGTCACGGAGATGGTCGGCGAATTCCCTGAGCTGCAAGGCATCATGGGCACCTACTACGCCCGCAACGACGGCGAGCCGGAAGATGTGGCACTGGCCGCGTCCGAGCACTACCAGCCGCGCTTCGCCGGCGACGCCCTGCCGTCGACCGTGACCGGCACCGCCGTCGCGCTGGCCGACAAGCTGGAAACCCTGGTCGGCATCTGGGCCATCGGCCTGGCGCCGACCGGCGACAAAGACCCGTTCGCGCTGCGCCGCCACGCGCTGGGCGTGCTGCGCATGCTGATCGAAAAGCGCCTGCCGCTGTCGATCGCCGGCCTGCTGTCGCACGCTGCGGGGCTGTTCGCTTCCGTGGCCGGCTTCAAGGATCCGAGCGCCGACGTCTACACCTTCATGATCGACCGCCTGCGCGGCATCCTGCGCGAGCGCGGCTTCTCGCCGAACGAGATCGAAGCGGTGGTCGCACAGAACCCGGACCGCCTGGACGACATCGTGCAACGCCTGGAAGCCGTGCAAGCCTTCGCCGCGCTGCCGGAATCGGCTTCGCTGGCGGCCGCCAACAAGCGCATCACCAACATCCTGAAGAAGAACGAAGAAGCGCTGGCCGCTGCCGGCAACACCGGTGTCAACGTCGCACTGCTGCAGGACACGGCCGAGAAAAACCTGCACGCCGCCGTGGTGCGCGTGCTGCCGGAAATCGACTCCGCCTTCAACAAGGGCGACTTCGCCGGCACGCTGAAAACCCTGGCGCAGCTGCGCGAGGAAGTCGACGCCTTCTTCAACGACGTGATGGTCATGGCCGAGGATGTCGCCCTGCGCAACAACCGCCTGGCGCTGCTGTCGTCGCTGCACGGCATGATGAACCGCGTGGCCGACATTTCTAAACTGGCGGCTTAAATGGGTGCGCCGTCCATGAAACTGATCATTCTCGATCGCGACGGCGTCATCAACCACGATTCGCCGGACTTCATCAAGTCGCCGGCCGAGTGGATCCCGGTACCCGGCTCGCTCGAAGCGATCGCCCGCCTGAACCAGGCGGGTTATCGCGTGGTGGTGGCGTCGAACCAGTCGGGCATCGCCCGCGAGTTCTTCGACATGACGATCCTGAACGCGATCCACCAGAAGATGCACAACCTGGCGCAGCAAGTCGGCGCCAGCATCGACGCCATCTTCTTCTGCCCGCACGCGGCGGCCGACAGCTGCGATTGCCGCAAGCCGAAGCCGGGCATGTTCACGGAAATCTCGCAGCGCTATAAAATCAGCCTGAAAGGCGTGCCGACCGTCGGCGATTCGCTGCGCGACCTGCAGGCGGGTTACGTCAGCGGCTGCGTGCCTTACCTGGTCCTGACCGGCAAGGGCGAGAAAACCCAGGCCACAGGTGGCCTGCCACCCGGTACAATGGTTTTCGCCGACCTGGCCGCGATGGTCAATCACCTGCTGAAAACCAGCGCGCCGCCGGCGCTGCACATCGTTAGCTAAACAGTTTTTGGAGTCTGCATTGGGTCATCCCGTCTTGTTTTTGCGTTCCCTGATTTTCACCATCGTCATGGTGGTATCGACCATCGTCTGGGCCTGCGTGTGTTTCCTGGCCGCGCCGCTGCCGTATAACAAACGCTTCTTCGTCACCGCGCGCTGGAACGTGTTCATGATCTGGTGCCTCAAGGTCATCTGCGGCATCCGCTACGAAATCAAGGGCGCCGAAAACTTCCCGGACGCGCCGGCCATCGTGCTGTCGAAGCACCAGTCGGCATGGGAGACCATCTTCCTGCTGCCTAACATGCCGCGTCCGCTGGTGTTCGTGTTCAAGAAGGAGATCCTGTACATACCCTTCTTCGGCTGGGCGATGGCGCTGCTGCGCATGATCCCGATCGACCGCAAGCAGGGCAAGAACGCCTTCATGGACGTGGTCCGCCATGGCAAGCGCCGCCTGGCCGACGGCCAGTGGATCATCATGTTCCCGGAAGGGACGCGCATCCCGGTCGGCAAAGCGGGCAAGTATAAAAGCGGCGGCACGCGCCTGGCCATCGAGACCGGCGCGGTGGTGGTGCCGATCGCGCACAACTCCGGCGAGTGCTGGCCAAAAAATTCTTTCATCAAGCGCCCAGGGCTTGTTACAGTATCGATAGGCAAACCGATTTCTCCGGAAGGACTAACCCCGGACGGCATGATGCAACAGGTGGAAAATTGGATAGAATCAGAAATGCGCGTCATTTCGCCCCACGCCTACAACGCTGGCTAGACGATCTCGCCACGCTGGTGAAGCCGGCGTCGCCGAAAGACGACGCCAGCCAACTGGACCTGTTTGGACGGGAGGCTCAGTCGTCTCTCAAGCCGGTGTACACCGCACCGGTATGGTCTATTCCGACCTCGCCCACCTCGAATACGCCTCCTCCTGTTTCGCCCTATGTCGCGCCGCCGCAGACCGCCGTGCCGGTCAAGCCGCGCGCGCAGACTCCCCCGCCTTCCGACCAACTGCCCAAGCGCCAGCTGATGGTGGGCGACTTCGTGCTTGAATATTCGCTGCGCCGTTCGACCCGCCGCTCGATCGGCTTCATGATCGACGACGAGGGCCTGCGCGTGACCGCGCCCAAGCGCATCAGCATCGCCGAAATCGACAACGCCATCCGCACCAAGCAGCACTGGATACTGAGCAAGCTGAAAGAACGCCGCGAGCGCCGCGCTGCGCGGCTGGAGAAGCCGCCGGTGGAGTGGATCGACGGCGCGCAGCTGCCGTACCTCGGCGCCGACATCACGTTGCGGCTGCTGGTGGGCGGCCGCAATCGCAGCAGCTACAACCCGGCCACGCGCGAGCTGTCGATGGTGCTGGTGCCCGGCGCCACCGAGACGCTGTTGAAGGAACGCGTGAAGGCCTGGTATCAGCAGGAAGCCAAGGTGCTGTTCGAGCAGCGGCTGGACGTGTATGCGGAGCGGCTGGGGGTGCGTTACCACTCGTTCGGTTTGTCGTCGGCGGGCACGCGCTGGGGCTCGTGCACGGTGGACCGCAAGATCCGCCTGAACTGGAAGCTGATCCACTTCTCGCAGCCGCTGATCGACTACGTGATCGCGCATGAACTGTCGCACATCCTGGAGATGAACCACAGCGCGCAGTTCTGGAACACGGTCGGCCTGATCTATCCCGAATACGAGGAAGCCAAGAACCTGCTGCGCAAGCGCGCGCAGGAGCTGCCGGTGCTGTTTCCCTAGCCGCCAAAAACAGTTGACGTTTGCATCACGCCGACGTACCTTGTCGCGATGGACACTTTACAAAAATTTAGCCGCACCACCATCGCTCTGCATTGGCTGGTGGCGGCCAGCATCATCGGCTTGATCGCGCTCGGCATCTACATGGTCGAGACCGAATCCTGGCATCTGTATGACATCCACAAATCGATCGGCCTGCTGGCCTTCGTGGCGATCCTGGCGCGGCTGGCCTGGCGCTGGCGCAATGGGCTGCCGCAGCCGGTGCGGCCGGTGTCGCGGCTGGAGCATGTCACCGCCGTGGCGGCGCACGTCGTGCTGCTGATCCTGACCGTGGTGCTGCCGCTGAGCGGCATGCTCTATTCGGGCGCCAGCGGTCACGGCTTCGGCATCTTCGGCTGGGAAATTTTCCCCAGCCACCACAGCGGCGACCAGGCCGTGCCGCTCAGCGCACAATGGTCCGATATCGGCCAGACCATGCACGGCTTCCTCGGCTACCTGCTGCTGACGCTGATCGTGCTGCACGCCGCCGCCGCGCTCAAACACCATGTGATCGACAAGGACGCCACCCTGAAACGCATGCTGGGCCGCGCGCCAGAGTAAGCGTATCAACAACACAATTATCCGTTTCGCAAATATCGACCATTCGATATTGAAAGTTGCCGTACGGAATTTGCCGTGTTACCTTATGCTGCATTGCCGCATAAGGATTAAACATAATGCAACACAGTATCAAAAAGAAAACCGGCCTGGTCTTGGGCGGTGGCGCACCGAATTCTCCGCTGATCGCCGGCGCCCTGGCTGCCTTCCTCGACCAGGAAGTCGAATTTGACGTGATCTCCGCTTCCGGCGCAGGCGTCCTGATGGGCTTGCTGTATGCGGCTCCGCTGGACGCCACGCCGCGCGAAGCGCTGAAACGCTGGGCCGATACCGGCGTCTCCGACACCATCTACAAAATGATGCCGGTGAATTACAAAATCTTCCACAAGCCAGGCCAGGAAGCGGACGTGTTCCGCAACGCCTTCGCGCCGGCCGCCAGCCATCCGGTGTTTGGTGCGATGCAAAACGTGTTCGGCAAGGGCCAGCTGCCGTGGACCGACTGGAGCCAGCTGCTGATGTCGACCATGTCGCCATCCAACCTGTCGGCCAAAAGCCTGGGCCTGTGCGCGCACGCGCCGTTCCTCGAAGGCGTGGTCGATTTCTCCGCCATCTCCAGCATGAAGCCGGAGTTCTACATCAACGCCTACAATCTGAACCAGCATCGCATGAAGATCTGGGACAAGCATGAAATCCAGGCGGAACATGTGCGCGCCGCGCTGTCCTTCCCCTTCCTGTACGCGCCGACCGAAATCGACGGCGAGGACTACATCGAAGGCGCCGCGCTGGAAACGCTGAACTTCGATCCCTTCATCGAAGGCAAAGGCGAGCACCATGACACCGACACGCTGATCGTGCTCGACATCCTGGGCGACGAACGCCTGCTGCGCAAGCCGCGCAATCTGTACGATGCATGGGTGGGTTCGATGATAACGCCGCTGGTGAAGATTTCGCAGAACCAGATCCGCCTGTTCGAGCTGGAGCACAACACCGACCGCAAGACCGGCCTGCCGAAACGCCGCATGCTCAAGCTGGAACTGATGGCCGCCGTGCCGGACGATCATATGCCGAACACCATGGACTGGTCGACGTCGAATATGCAGTTCCTGTTCGATATCGGCTACAAGGCGGCGACGCGCTTCTGCCGCCAGCATTCCACCGTGCTGCGCTACGCCGAAGAGACGGAGCTGGCGGGTTAACCCGTCATTCCCGCGCAAGCGGGAATCCATGCGTCACCTGGTCATAGCCTCAGTATGGATTCCCGCTTGCGCGGGAATGACAAGGTTCTCAGGGTTTGACCAGCGCCGGCAGCAACGCAGGCAACAGCGCCAGCGTGCGGCGCGTGGCGCCGCGATGCTGGTTGGCGAAGGCCAGCGCGTTGCGGCCCATGGCCGTGCGCGCCGCTTCATCGTTCAACAAACGCCCGGCGGCGGACATCAGCTCCGCCGCATCGGCGACGCGTTGCGCGCCGCCAGCCGCCAGCGCATCTTCCGTCACCAGCGCGAAGTTGAAGGTGTGCTGGCCGATCAGCACCGGCTTGCCCAGCGCAGCCGGCTCGATCAGATTCTGGCCGCCCAGCGGCAGCAGGCTGCCGCCGACAAAGGCCACATCGCAGGCCGCGTAGTAGGCGAACATCTCGCCCATCGAATCGCCCATCAATACATCGACAAAGCCCGGCAGTACGACATCGCCGCCATCCAGCGCCAGCTTGCTGCGGCGCTGCACGTTCAGGCCGTGCGCGCCGATCATCTTTTCCACCTCGTCGAAACGCTGCGGATGGCGCGGCACGATCAGCAGCAGCACATTGGCCGGCAAGGCCGCCCGCTCGCGGCGGAAGGCATCCAGTATCAACTCTTCCTCACCCTCGCGCGTGCTGGCGCACAGCAGCACCGGACGGTCGCCGATCACGCCGCGCAGCGCGGCGCCGACGGCCAGCGCCGCATCCGGCACCACCACGTCGAACTTGATGCTGCCCGTGATTTCCACGCGCTGCACGCCCAGCGAGCGCACGCGTTCCGCATCGGCCGCCGTCTGCGCGGCGACCAGCGAGATGCCGCGCGCCGCGTCCACCAGCAGGGAACCGAAACGGCGCGAACGGCGCAGCGAACGTTCGGACAAACGGGCGTTGGCCAGCACCACCGGCACGCCGCGCTGGCCGCACACCGCGATCAGGTTAGGCCACACTTCGGTCTCCATCAGGATGCAGACGGCAGGCTTGAAATGTTTGATGAAGCTGCCGACCATCGTCGCTGTGTCGTACGGCAGATAGGACTGCACCAGCCGCGCGCCATGTTTGGCGAACAGCGTCTTGCCGGTGGCGCGGCCGGTCGGCGTCATGTGGGTGAGGACGATGCGGCTGTGCGGATACTCGGCCAGCAGGGCATCGATCAACGGCTCGGCGGCGCGCGTCTCGCCCACCGATACGGCGTGCACCCACAAGGTCTGCGTGGTTGACGATGGGCCGCTGTAGAAGCCCAGGCGCTCGCCCCAATGCTGGCGATAGCCCGGCTCCTTGCGGCCGCGCAGCCACAGGCGCGCCAGCACCAGCGGCAAGGCCAGGCACCACATCACGGAATAGAAAAGTCGCATAGTTACGCCAGCAGGCTGCGGGCCGCCGCCAGTACTTCGGCCACCGACGGCGGTGTGCCGCGGTCGCCCAGGTTGATGATGCGCGGCGACCAGTTGCCTTCGGTCTTCCAGCGCGGCGAATCGACGTAGATTTCCACCGTCGGCCGCACGAAGGCAGCGGCGATATGGGTCAATCCCGTATCGACGCCGATCACCAGGCCGGCGTGACGCGCCAGCAGCATCGCATCGGCCATCGACAACTTGGGCAGCACGCGCGCGTTCGGCAGGCCTGCGGCCAGTGCGTCGGCTTCGGTCTTCTCTTTCGGCGAGCCCCATGGCAGCAGGATGGGCATGGGCGCCAGTTCGCGGCCCAGCGCGATCCAGTTCTCGGGCGCCCACTTCTTCGGATCGCGCGCGGTGCCGTGGAAGTAGACGGCGTATGGTTCGGCAGGCATCCAGTCCGGACGCGGCTCGCTGGCCGATACCTCGGGCAGGCCGAAATCGGCCGGCGTATCGACCGCATAGCCCAGCGCCGCGCCGGCCACCAGGCGGCCGCGCGCCACGGCGTGCGTGCGCGGATCGGTCGGAATGCTTTGATTGTGGAAGATGCGCGAGATGCCTTCGTAGCCCGAGCCTTCGCTGCCGTTGGCCAGGCCGACCTTGCGGCCGCCCTTCACCACACGGGCCGCGCCCATGATGATGCCGGTCTTCAGCAATCCCTGCGTGTCGAATACATAGTCGTACTCCTGCTCGCGCAGGGTACGGAAGAAGCTCTTGATCTCGGCGCGGGTCTCGGGTTTGCCGAGGCTCTTGCGCCAGCGCCGCAGCGCAAACGGAATGATGGTGCGCACGCGCGCGTTGAGCCGCACCAGGCTGACGTAGCCCTCCTCCACCACCCAGTCGATATTCGCGTCCGGGAAATGGCGGGCGATATCGGCCACCATCGGCAGGTTGTGCAGCACGTCGCCCAGCGAGGAGACGCGCACCAGCAAAATGTTCAGCGGCTTGCGGCCGCCCGTTTGCGCCGTCATGCGCTTAGAACGGCAGTTCCGCGTCCGGCTTGGCAGCCAGGATCACGCTCTTGAACTGGCCCTGGATGCGCGCCAGCGCGGCCGGGGTTTCGGCCTCGAAGCGCATCACGATCACCGGCGTGGTGTTGGACGAACGCGCCAGACCGAAGCCGTCTTCGTATTCCACGCGCAGGCCGTCGATGGTGATGATCTGCTGGTTGCCGGGGAACTTGGCGTCGCTGCGCAGCTTGTCCATGACGATGACGTTTTCGCCTTCGTTCAGGTGCAGGTGCAGCTCGGGCGTGCTGTCCGACTGCGGCAGCGAGTTCAGCAGTTTGGACGGATCGGCTTCGCGGGTCAGGATTTCCAGCAGGCGCGCGCCGGAATACAGGCCGTCGTCGAAACCGTACCAGCGGTCCTTGAAGAAGATGTGGCCGCTCATTTCGCCGCCCAGCGGAGCGCCGGTTTCGCGCAGCTTGGCCTTGACCAGCGAGTGGCCGGTCTTGTACATCAGCGGCACGCCGCCGTGCTTGCTGATCCACGGCGCCAGGTGGCGCGTGCATTTGACGTCGTACAGAATCTGCTCGCCCGGATGGCGGCTCAGTACATCGGCCGCGAACAACATCATCTGGCGGTCAGGATAAATGATCTGGCCATCCTTGGTGACCACGCCCAGGCGGTCGCCGTCGCCGTCGAAGGCGATGCCCAGCTCGGCGTCGGTCTCTTGCAGGCAGCGGATCAGGTCTTGCAGGTTTTCCGGATGCGCAGGATCGGGATGGTGGTTAGGGAAATTGCCGTCCACTTCGCAGAACAGTTCGACCACGTCGCAGCCCATGCCACGGAACAGGTCGCCCGCGAAGGCGCCGGCCACGCCGTTGCCGCAGTCGACGGCGATCTTGATCGGACGCGCCAGCTTGACGTCGCCGATGATGCGCTCCAGGTATTGGGCGCGGATGTCGTGGGTGCTGTAGGCGCCCTTGTTCGCCGCCGACGAACCGTCATGGTCGACGATGCGCTGGTACAGCGCGGTGATCGCCTCGCCGTGGATGGCTTCGCCGGCCAGCACCATCTTGAAGCCGTTGTAGTCCGGCGGATTGTGGCTGCCCGTCACCATGATGCCGGACGCGGCGCCCAGCACATTGGTGCCGAAGTAGACCATCGGCGTGGCCACCACACCCAGGTCGATCACGTCCACACCGGCCGCTTGCAAGCCTTCGGCCAGCGCCGCCGTCAGCACCGGGCCGGACAGGCGGCCATCGCGGCCGATCACAACCTTCGTCTCGCCCTTGGCCAGCGCGGCCTGGCCGAACGCCTGGCCGATCTGGCGCGCTACGCCCGCATCCAGGGTTTTATCGATGATGCCGCGGATGTCATAAGCCTTGAAGATCGTTTTGGATAAAGAAACCATAGTGTGGGAATGTATGCGAGGGGGAGGTAATGTAGCGGCCGGTCATGCCGGCCGCCGCTTATCGAAGTGCAGGCAGTTTAAACCTTTAGGCCGGCGATGTCTTTACCGGATTCCAGCCAATCCTTGACCCATTTCGGCTGGCGGCCACGGCCGGTCCAGAGTTGGGTGGCGTCGGCCGGATTGCGGTAGCGCGGCGCCACGCTGCCGGTCTTGGCGCGCGGGCTGCCGGCGCCGCCGACCAGGTCTTTCAAGGGAACGCCCACGCTTTGGGCGATCGCCAGTATCTGTTCGCGCGCTTTCGCCAGGTCCTGGCTTTCACGCTGCTTTAATTCATGTTTAACTTGTTCTTGCAGATTCCGTAAATCCGCGGAGGACATATTCGACAGATCCATTTGGTATTCCTTTTAAGTGAAGTGATATAAAGCCCGGCGGGAATATATTACATCAACATAAAAATGTCAGCTTTTCTTATGACGTATCATCCAGCGCGGCGCTTTAAATCGGACGATGCGGACATAAATCCAGATGTAACTGCTGATAAACAAAATACAGAAACACATTAATGCCCAGGTATGGCGCCAGAATACCGTGGCCGGTATCACCGCCATCAGCGAAAACAGCCATAAATAAGGCGATGTCAACGAATTGCGGCGTATCAGCGCCCGCGCCTCTTTGCGGCCGACCGCCCATTGGACGATGCGGCGGAAGATCAGGCTATGCAAATGGATACCGTCCGGCATGGCCGGGGATTTTCCACGGACAAACATGCGGCGATAAACGGAGAATAAGGTTTCAAAGGTCGGATAGATTAACAACAGCGCCGCGTACCAGGTGGAAACCTGCGGATTGCGCATCACCAGCAGCAAGGCCAGTTCGCCCAGCATGAAGCCGATGAAATAGGCGCCGCCGTCGCCCAGGAAGATCATGCCGACCGGGTAGTTCCAGATCAGGAAGCCGGCCGTCGCGCCCGCCACCATCAGCGCCGCGATCAGCACGAACATATCGTTGACCTGCAGGGCCACGTAGCCCAGCGACAGCAGCATGCAGATGCACACCACGCTGGCCAGGCCGTTGAAACCGTCGATGATGTTGACCGCGTTGGCGATGCCGGCCACCGCCAGCACCGTCAGCGGCAGGGTCAGCCACATGTATTGCAGCGGCCAGGCGGAAAACGCCCAGTCGATGCGGTCGACGCGGGCGTCGAGCAGGAAATAGCCGAGCGCGGCGGCGGCCATGGTCAATACCAGGCGGCGCGCGGCGCTGACGCGGCCGGTGTAATCCTCGACGATGCCGCCGACAAAAGCCACGGCGGAACAGGCCAATAAGGACATCAGCCAATGCGTCATGGCCGGCACGCGCCAAATCGAAATGAAGGAACTGAGCGCCACCGATAAGAATATCGACAGGCCGCCAATACGGGCCACATGGTGGGCGTGCACTTTTTGCACCCCCATGAAATCGGAATCGAGCGCAGGACCGTGCAATCTCGCTTCTTTAATCACCAGCAGGGTTAGCAGCGCGGAAGCGACAAAGCTCAGTAAAAAGGAAAACATATTTATCTATACGAAATTACCGGAGACGCTAACCGATATGGATGGCCAGTACGCTAACACGCGATTGTACCGGATTAAGCGGGGCGGTCTTAAATTGATAGCCGGTAATAACCGATAGGCATCGAATATTGGCCGGTTTGCAACGCCGCGCGCGGCATGCGGGCGGCGGCGCGCCCGCATCATAGCAGCAGCCCGTCAAGCGGGCGGCATTGCTTACCAATCGATACAACTGGGGGAAGTTACTCCATGCACAGGTGCAAGGCGTCTTTCCAATCCGGCAAATGACAGAAGCGCGCCATCAGCCGCTCGGACGACATCACCGAGTACCGGGGACGTTGGGCCGGCACCGGGTATTCGGCGCTGGTGATCGGCAGCACGCGGCATTCCAGCCCGGCCGCTGCGACGATGGCCTGGGTGAACTCGAACCAGGTGGTCTGGCCCTGGGCGCTCAGGTGATACACGCCGCTGTTCTGCACCCACCACTCGCGTCCGCCCGCGTGGGCTTGCGACAGCACCAGCGCGGTGGTGTCGGCGATGGTGCGGCTCCAGGTCGGCGCGCCGTGCTGGTCGGCCACCACGCGCAGCTCGTCGCGCTCTTTGGCCAGGCGCAGCATGGTCAACAGGAAGTTCTTGCCGCGCATGCCGTACACCCAGCTGGTGCGGAAGATCAGGTGCGGAATGCCGGCTGCGGCGATGGCTTGTTCGCCGGCCAGCTTGCTGGCGCCGTAGACATTGAGCGGGCCGGTGGCGTCGTCCTCCACCCGCGCCGACGGCTGGCTGCCGTCGAACACATAGTCGGTCGAGTAATGCACCATGGCCGCGCCCAGCAGCCTGGCTTCCTGCGCCATCAGGCCGGGCGCTTCGGCGTTGACGCGGTGCGCCAGCGCCGGCTCGCTCTCGGCCTTGTCGACCGCCGTGTAGGCGGCCGGGTTGACGATCAGCTGCGGCTTTTCGCGGCGGATGACATCGCGCACCTGGTCCAGGTCGGACAAGTCCATCACCTGGCGGTCCACCGCCACCACCTCGCCTATGCCCTGCAGGCTGCGCGCCAGTTCATACCCCACCTGGCCGGTACTGCCGGTCAGCAGGATTTTCATGCAAACACCTCGGCGTCGGCCAGCAGTGCGGCGGCCTGGTCTTTACCGGACAGCAGCGGCGCGGCGTCCAGCGCCGGCCACAGTATGCCGATGGCCGGATCGTTCCACAGGATGGCCCGCTCATGCTCGGGCGCCCAGTAGTCGGTGGTCTTGTAGAGGAATTCGGCGGCATCGCTGGTGACGACGAAGCCGTGCGCGAAACCGGGCGGTATCCACATCTGCTTCTTGTTCTCGGCCGACAGCTCGGTGCCGAACCACTGGCCGAAGGTCGGCGAGCTCTTGCGCAAATCCACGGCGACATCGAACACGCTGCCGGCGGTGACGCGCACCAGCTTGCCCTGCGCCTGCTGGATCTGATAGTGCAGGCCGCGCAGCACGCCCTTGGCCGAGCGCGAGTGGTTGTCCTGCACGAAGGGCAAGATGACGCCGGTCAGCTCGGCGAAACGGCGGGCGTTGAAGCTCTCGTAGAAAAAGCCGCGGTCGTCGCCGAACACGCGCGGCTCCAGCACCAGCAAGCCTTCCAGCGGAGTAGCGATCACATTCATCGCGGCACGACCTTGTCTTCGAGGATTTGCAGCAGATACTGGCCGTAATTGTTTTTCTTCAGCGGCTCGGCCAGCTTGCGCAGCTGGGCGGCGTCGATATAGCCCTTGCGGTAAGCGATCTCTTCCGGGCAAGCCACTTTCAGGCCCTGGCGTTTTTCGATGGTGGCGATGAATTGCGAGGCATCGAGCAGCGACTCATGGGTGCCGGTGTCCAGCCAGGCCATGCCGCGCCCCATCACCTCGACGTTGAGCTGCTGCTTTTCCAGGTAGACGCGGTTGACGTCGGTGATCTCCAGCTCGCCGCGCGCGGACGGCTTGATGCCGGCGGCGATGTCGCACACCTGGTTGTCGTAGAAATACAGGCCGGTGACGGCGTAGTTCGACTTCGGCTTGACGGGTTTTTCCTCGATCGACACGGCGGTACGGTTCGCATCGAACTCGACCACGCCATAGCGTTCCGGGTCTTGCACGTGATAGGCGAACACGGTGGCGCCGCTGGTCTGCTCGGTGGCGTGGCGCAGCAAGGCGTCCAGGTCGTTGCCGTAGTAGATGTTATCGCCCAGGATCAGCGCCGACGGCGAATCGCCGACGAATTCCTTGCCGATGATGAAGGCTTGCGCCAGGCCGTCCGGCGATGGCTGCACCGCGTAGCTGATGCTGATGCCCCACTGGCTGCCGTCGCCCAGCAGATCCTTGAAGCGCGGCGTGTCCTGCGGCGTCGAGATCAGCAGGATCTCGGTCATGCCGGCCAACATCAGCACCGTCAGCGGATGGTAGATCATCGGCTTGTCGTAGATCGGCAGCAGCTGCTTGGAGACGCTCATCGTCACCGGATACAGGCGGGTGCCGGAGCCCCCTGCCAGGATGATGCCTTTGCGGTTAGAGTTGCTCATTGCTGGCCTTCGCGATTAAAGTAATTGGTTTCCACCCACTTGGCATAGCTGCCCGACTGCACGTCGGCGACCCAGGCCTGGTTCTCCAGGTACCACTGCACGGTCTTGGCGATGCCGGTCTCGAAGGTCTCGGCCGGTTTCCAGCCCAGTTCGCGTTCCAGCTTGCGGGCGTCGATGGCGTAGCGGCGGTCGTGGCCGGGCCTGTCCTTGACGTAGGTGATCTGCGCGCGATAGCTGGCGCCATCGGCTTTCGGTTTCAGTTTATCCAGCATGTCGCACAGCGTGTGCACCACGTCCAGGTTGGCCATCTCGTTCCAGCCGCCGACGTTGTAGGTCTCGCCCAGGCGGCCCGCTTCCAGCACGCGGCGGATCGCGGCGCAGTGGTCGCTGACGTACAGCCAGTCGCGCACCTGCTGGCCGTCGCCGTAGATCGGCAGCGGCTTGCCCGCTTGCGCGTTGGCGATAATCAGCGGGATCAGTTTTTCCGGGAAGTGATACGGGCCGTAGTTGTTGGAGCAGTTGGTGGTCACCGTCGGCAGGCCGTAGGTGTGGTGGTAGGAGCGCACCAGATGGTCCGAAGCGGCCTTCGATGCCGAGTAAGGGCTGTTCGGCGCGAACGCGGTGGTCTCGCTGAACGGCGCATCGTCCGGGCCCAGCGTGCCGTAGACTTCATCGGTGGACACGTGCAGGAAGCGGAACGCCGCCTTCTCGTCCTCCGGCAGCGCCGACCAGTAGGCGCGCGTGGCTTCGAGCAGGCTGAAGGTGCCGTTGATGTTGGTGTTGATGAACTCGCCAGGACCGAGGATGGAACGGTCCACATGGCTTTCGGCGGCGAAGTGCACGACGGCGCGCGGCTTGTGCTGCTGGAACAGCGCCAGCACCTGGGCCTGGTCGCAGATGTCGCCGCGCACGAAGGTGTGGCGCGCATCCTGTTTCAGCGTAGCCAGGTTGTTCAGGTTGCCTGCGTACGTGAGTTTGTCATAGTTAAGGACTGGTTCATCGCTTTGCGCCAGCCAATCCAACACAAAATTCGAACCGATAAAACCAGCACCACCCGTCACAAAAATCATTTAGTATCCCGTAGAGCAAGTTAATTTAGCAATGGCTACAATTTTATGTGATCTTGCGCTCGCAGGTGAGAAAATTCGTTCGCGTGCCGGACCTTTTTGGCAATATTTTTCGTAACGGCTAAACGCAAACCCACCAAACCATGAGAACCTACTTGATTGGCGACCTTCAAGGTTGCCATGAGCAAACACTTTCCCTGCTTGATCGCGTCAACACGGATGCGGAACTGCGCGATCCCGGCGTGGAGCACCGCATTTTCTTCGCAGGCGACCTGATCAATCGCGGCCCCGATTCGCTGGCCACGCTGCGCCACGTGCGCGCGCTGGCGATGGGCAGCGGCGGCCGCATCGACAGCGTGCTCGGCAATCACGACCTGCATTTGCTGGCCGTGGCGTATGGCATCCGGCCCGAGCACAAGTCCGACACGCTGGCCGAGATCCTGCATGCGCCCGACCGCGACGAGCTGATCGACTGGCTGCGGCGCCGTCCGCTGGCCATCCACACCCAGGGCCATGTGCTGGTGCACGCCGGCCTGCTGCCGCAATGGACGGCGGCGCAGGCGATGGCGCTGGCCGGCGAAGTGCAGCAGATGCTGCGCGGTCCGAACATGGCGGAGTTCCTGGCCGAGATGTACGGCAACCTGCCCGACCAATGGAGCGACGACCTGCAAGGCGCGGACCGGCTGCGCTGCATCATCAACGCGATGACGCGGCTGCGCTTCTGCGACGCCGACGGCGTGATGGATTTCAAGATGAAGGAAAGCGGCAAGGCCGAGGAAGGCTCGGGCCTGATGCCGTGGTTCGAGGTGCCGGGCCGGCGCAGCCGCAAGGAGACGGTGGTGTTCGGCCACTGGTCGGCGCTGGGGCTGACCCTGAAACCGCATTTGATCGGCCTCGACAGCGGCTGCGTGTGGGGCGGCCAACTGACCGCCGTGTGCCTGGAAGACCGCAGCCTGCTGCAAGTGCAGTGCCCGGAATTCCAGCAGCACAGCGGCAAGAAAGCCTAGTGCGGGCTGGCCGTCACGCCCAGCGCGGCGGCGACGGCCTGGTGCGTGGCCTCCGCCAGGTCACGCCGGTGCGCGCCGATGCTGGCGATGGCCGGCAAGATCGTCAGCCTGGCACGAACCGGTGAACCGCTCAGTATCAGCATGATGCTCTCGGCGAAAGTGGTCTCGCCGATGAAGTCCACCGACGGATGCGAAGCGCCGGACGGATCGCGGTAAGACAGCGCGATCGCCTGCACCGGCACCTTGGCATCAATCGCCGCCTCGAACAGATTGGCGTGGAACGGCAGCAGATTGCCCTGCGCCGCCGTCGTGCCTTCCGGGAAGAAGGCCACGCGCTCGCCGCGCTCCAGGCTGTGCACCAGGCCCTTGAAGATATGCCGCAGGTCGCGCCGGTTGCCGCGCGAGATGAACACGGTGCCGGCCTTCTCCGCCAGCCATCCGGCCAGCGGCCACGAGCGGATCTCGGCCTTGGCGACGAAATGACTCGGATGCAGACTGTGGATGACGAAGATGTCCAGCCACGACACGTGATTGGCCACCACCATCGCCCGGTCCAGCAGCGGCACGCCGGCGCTCTGCTCCACCGTCACATTGCACATCGCCAGCAGCCGGGTCGACCAGCGGCGGATGTGGCCGTTACGCTTTTCCTGTCCACTCCACGGGAACACGGTCGCACAGATCGCCATCCCCAACAGCACATGCAAAAACACCCGCGCGAGGCGGAAGATCATCGAAATCTTCATGCCATCCGATCAGCTGCGTTGGAAGGCGACGTGCCCCGCAACGATGGTGGTGCGGACCTGGCCGGCCAGGTTGTAGCCGACGAAAGGCGTGTGCTTGCCCTGGCTGGCCAGCGCCGAGGCTTCCACCGTCCAGCGCGCGTCAGCATCGAACAGGCAGACATCGGCGGTAGCGCCGACCGACAAGGTGCCCGCGTCCAGCCCGGCCACGCGGGCCGCGTCGGACGTGATGCGGGCCAGCGCGCGCGCCAGCGGACGCACGGCGCCCGTATCCTGGGTGGCGGCGTAGTCGTCGGCCCATTTCAGCGCCAGCGACAGCAGCAGTTCCAGGCCGGTGGCGCCGGGCGAGGCTTCTCCGAACGGCAGCAGCTTCTCGTCGTCGTCGACCGGCGTGTGGTCCGAGCACAATGCATCAACGGTGCCGTCCAGCAGGCCGAAGCGGATCGCATCGCGGTCGCGCTGGCTGCGGAACGGCGGCGTCACGCGCGCGTTCGAATCGAAGAAGCCGATGTCGGCGTCGGTCAGGTGGATGTGGTGGGCGCCAACGTCGCAGGTGACGGGCAAGCCTTCCTTCTTGGCGTTGCGCACCAGCTCCAGGCCGGCCGCCGACGACATGCGGCACAGGTGCACGCGGGCGCCGGTCGAACGCATCAGCTCGAAGATCGTGTGCAGCGCGATGGTCTCCGACATCACCGGCACGCCGGACAGGCCCAGGCGCGAAGCCAGCGGGCCGCTGGCCGCGATGCCGCCACGGCCGATGTGCGCGTCCTGCGGACGCAGCCACACGGTGTAGTTGAAGGTCTTGGCGTACTGCATGGCGCGCAGCAGCACATTGGTGTCTTCGATCGGCTCTTCCGCCTGTGCGAAGCCGATGCAGCCGGCTTCGGTCAGCTCGGCCATCTCGGTCAGCGCCTTGCCTTTGAGGCCGACGGTCAGCGCGCCCAGCGGGTGCACGTGGGCCTGGTTCAGCGTCTTGGCGCGGTACTTCAGCATCTCCACCAGGCCGGGCTCGTCCAGCACCGGATCGGTGTCCGGCGGGCAGATCAGGCTGGTGACGCCGCCCTGCATGGCGGCCTGCATTTCCGATTCCAGCGTGGCCTTGTATTCATAGCCCGGTTCGCGCAGGCGCGCCGACAGGTCGACGAAGCCGGGCGAGACGATCAGGCCGCTGGCGTCGATGGTCTGGTCGGCCGTGAAGCCGGCCGGCGCGCTGCCCACCGCCAGCACTTTGCCGTCGGCGATGTAGAGGTCGTTCTTGCCGTCGATGCCGTTGGCCGGATCGATCAGGTGGCCGTTTTTAATGTGTAGTTTCATGCCTGCGTTCATCCCTGCGTCCCCGCCACTATGCTCATTACCGCCATGCGTACTGCGATCCCGAAAGTCACCTGCGGCAGTATCACCGCCTGCGGGCCGTCCGCCACCGCCGAGTCGATCTCGACGCCGCGGTTCATCGGACCCGGGTGCATGACGATCGCGTCCGGCTTGGCCAGCGCCAGGCGTTCCGGCGTCAGGCCGTAGCTCTTGAAGTATTCCTGCGCCGACGGCAGCAGCGCGCCGCTCATGCGCTCGTTCTGCAGGCGCAGCATGATGATGACGTCGACGCCCTTCAAGCCCTCTTCCATATTGGTGAAGGTGCGTACGCCCATCTGCTCCAGGCCGCCCGGCAGCAGCGTGTGCGGGCCGATGGCGCGCACTTCCGGCACGCCCAGCGTGGTCAGCGCGTGGATGTCGGAACGGGCCACGCGGCTGTGCAGGATGTCGCCGACAATCGCCACCGTCAGGTTGGTGAAGTCCTTCTTGTAGTGGCGGATGGTGTACATGTCCAGCAAGCCTTGCGTCGGGTGCGCGTGGCGGCCGTCGCCGGCGTTGACCACGTGCACGTGCGACTGCTTGGTGTCGTGCAGGTGCTTGGCGATCAGGTAGGGCGCGCCCGACTGCGCATGGCGCACCACGAACATATCGGCGTGCATGGCCGACAGGTTGTCGATGGTGTCGAGCAGCGATTCGCCCTTGCTGGCGGACGAGGCCTGGATGTTCAGGTTAATTACGTCGGCCGACAAACGCTTCGAGGCGATCTCGAAGGTGGTGCGGGTGCGCGTGGAGTTCTCGAAGAACAGGTTGAACACCGACTTGCCGCGCATCAGCGGGACTTTCTTGACGTCGCGGTCGGAGATGCCGACGAACGACGAGGCGGTGTCCAGGATGTGGTTGACGATGGACTTAGGCAGTCCCTCGATCGACAGCAAGTGCTGGAGCTCGCCGTGTTTATTCAGTTGCGGATTAAGCATGGTTTTATTCTATGGTTAGCGTAAATTTTCCATCGTCGGCGCGCTTGAGCACCAGCGCCTGTCCCGGCGGCACCTGCACGTGCGCGGCGACGAAATCGGCAGCCACCGGCAGCTGGCGCTCGCCACGGTCGACCAGCGCGGCCAGCATGATGCGCGCCGGACGGCCGTAGTCGAACAGCTCGTTGATCGCGGCACGGGTGGTGCGGCCGGTGTACAGCACGTCGTCCACCAGCAGCAGGTTGGCGGCCGCCACTTCGAAACCGATATTGGTCGGCTTGACGTCGGCGGGCAAGCCCTTCTTGGCGTAATCGTCGCGATAGAAGGACACGTCCAGCACGCCGCAGCGGGCGGACAGGCCGAGGTCGGCCGCGAGGCGCTCGGCGATCCAGGCGCCGCCGGAGTGGATGCCGACGATGGCGACATCGGCCACGCCGGCCAGGCCGGCTTTGACGTCGGCCAGCAAGGTCGCGTACAGCGCTTCGGCGTCGAGTTGGTTGGGGTTCAGTGTGGACATGGGATTCAGTGGGTGTCGAAATATTGTTGCAGGATGATGGCGGCCGCGCGGTCGTCGATGACCTCGCCGCGCTTGGCTGAGATCACGGCCGACGAATAGCGCTCGTCGACCAGTTCCACCGGCAGGCTGAAGCGGCCGTGCAATTGGTTGGCGAACTTGCGCGCGCGCGCCGTCATCTCGTGTTCGGCGCCGTCCGGATGCATGGGCAGGCCGACCACCAGCCGGGCCGGCTTCCATTCTTCCAGCAGCGCGCCGATGTCGGCAAAGCGGGTGGCGTTGTCGATGGCGCTGATGACTTTAACGGGCTCGGCCTGGCGGATCATCGTATTGCCCATGGCTACACCGATGCGTTTGACGCCGAAGTCGAAAGCGAAGATGGTCTCGATGGTCATTTAGGCGTGACCCGCCTCGGAGGTCAACATCAGCGGGTCGATGCCCAGCAGGCGCATGGCGGCCGTGTAGCGGTCTTCGATGGGCAGCTTGAACAGGATGTCGGGATCGGCGCCGACGGTCAGCCAGCCGTTGCGGCTGATTTCGTCCTCCAGCTGGCCAGGACTCCAGCCCGAGTAGCCGATCGACACCAGCATGCGCTGCGGGCCGTCGCCGGCGGCCACGGCCTCCAGCACGTCGATCGAGGTGGTGAAGGCCACGTCCTTGGTGACGGTCAGCGACGATGAATAGCGCTGGCCCGGCGTGTGCAGCACGAAGCCGCGGTCGTCCTGCACCGGGCCGCCGAACATGATGGGGGCGTCGACATCGACGCCGGCTTCCAGCTTGAGGTCGATGCGCTCGAACAGCACTTCCATCGTCATGTCGGTCGGCTTGTTGATGACCACGCCCAGCACGCCGTTTTCATTGTGCTCGCACACATACACCACGGTGCCGCCGAAAATCGGATCTTGCATGGAAGGCATTGCAATCAGGAAATGATTTGCCAGGTTGAGCGTCGTGGCCGTGCCGCTGCCGGTGGCTTCCAGGGGATCGCCGGTTTCCTGCAGCAGGCCGGGTACAGGGAGAGTTTTGCCGATTTTGCTTTTCTTCATATGCGTGTTCTTTCTGTGCTGCTGACAATTACTGTAGTATTCGCGCGGCTAGCAACTCTGTCTAAGCGATAGTTTACACTGAATTGCGGAAGCGGCCATGTTTGCGTTCCCCCACGAGATTGACACAGACTGAATGAAACTGAATTCCTCCCTGGTCTGGCTGCGCCGCGATTTGCGCGTTTTCGACCATGTCGCCCTGAACCAGGCGCTGCAGAACAGCGCCCGCGTGTATTGCGTTTTCGTCTACGACACCACCATCCTGGACGGCCTGCCAAGGCGCGACCGGCGGGTCGACTTCATCCATGCCAGCATCGCCGAAGTGTCGGCGGAATTGCAACAGCTGGGCGGCCACCTGATCGTCAAACACGCCGACGCGGCCGCCGCGATCCCGGCGCTGGCCGCCGAACTGGGCGTGGACGCCGTATTCTGCAACCACGACTATGAACCGCAGGCCATCGCCCGCGACGCCGCCGTGGAGCGCGCGCTGCGCGCCGACGGCCGCCAGTTCTTCAGCTACAAAGACCAGGTGATCTTCGAGAAAAGCGAAGTGCTGTCGCAGACCGGCGGCGTGTTCTCGGTCTACACGCCGTACAAGAACGCCTGGCTGAAGAGGCTCGACGCCGATCCGTCGGTGCTGGCGCCCTACCATATCGAACCGCACGCCGCGCGTCTGGCGCCGCCGCCGGCCGGCGCCCCGGCGCTGCCGACGCTGGCCGAACTCGGCTTCGAGCCCAGCAATCTGGCCGAACTGAAGATCCCGACCGGCATGTCCGGCGCGGCCCAGTTGTTCGAAGACTTCCTGCCGCGCATCGCCGGCTACAAGGATGCGCGCGACTATCCATCCGTGAAGGGACCGTCCTACCTGTCGCTGCACTTCCGCTTCGGCACGCTGTCGGTGCGGCATCTGGTGCGGACGGTGGTGGACCTGATGGCGCGCGGCGCCGGCGGCGAAGGCGCGCCCGTGTGGCTGGCGGAATTGATCTGGCGCGAGTTCTACGCCATGATCCTGTACCACAACCCACACGTGGTGGGCGGCGCCTACAAGCCCGCCTACGACGCCATCCAGTGGGAAACCGGACCGCAAGCCGACGAGCTGTTCGCCGCCTGGTGCGAAGGCCGCACCGGCTATCCGCTGGTCGACGCCGCCATGGCCCAGATCAACCAGACCGGCTATATGCACAACCGCCTGCGCATGGTCACGGCCTGCTTCCTGATCAAGGACCTGGGCATAGACTGGCGCCGTGGCGAGGCCTATTTCGCGCTGCACCTGAACGACTTCGACCTGGCGTCCAACAACGGCGGCTGGCAGTGGGCCTCGTCGTCCGGCTGCGACGCCCAGCCCTACTTCCGCATCTTCAACCCGGTCACGCAATCGGAAAAATTCGACAGCAAGGGCAAGTTCATCCGCCGCTACCTGCCGCAGCTGAAGGATTTGACCGACAAGGAAATCCACGCCCCATGGCTGGCACCACGCATGCTGCCGCTCGACTACCCCGAGCCGCTGGTCATGCACGACGAGGCGCGCAAGCGCACGCTGGAACGCTACGCGGTGGTGAAAAAGACGGACTGAAGTATTTGTGAGCGATTTGTGGGACGCTCGAAACGACACTGGGAACACCGGGACTGCCGCAAGCAGGCCCGACGTCACCATTCCCAATGTCTACAGGAGTTCCCATGTTGCAAGTACCAACCGCCCCAACCCCGCTGCTTGGTTCCATCGTCTGCACGCCCGCCGTGGCCGCCATCGGCGACAGCATCTGCGTCGAAGTGAAGGCGCCCAACGGCCAGTCCTACGATAACAACGAAAGCGGCAACATCTGCATCAACGGCGTACCCGGCTCCAAGCAGTACCTGGTGTGGAACCGCGCCGGCAAGAAGAGCATCACCGTCACCGCCGGCAAGCGCGGCGCCATCGAGAAGCTGAAAGCTGAAGTCCAGATCAACGCCCCGGCCGACGGCAAGCAGCCGCCGGTGCTGACGGTGCGCACCGCCCCGCACAATCCGACCGCGATGATACTGACGGTTCAGAATGCGCCCGAACGCCGCACCCAGGGCACGCCGCGCCCGCGCATCGAGATCAAGCCGCGCACCCCGGCCGTACCCTCCGGTCCCATCCTGCCGCGCAAGACGCCGATGAGCGCGCAGACCATCAGCGCGCGCGACGCCGCCAGCCATCCCATCCTGGTGAGCACCGCGCCGCCGCGCGCCGCCATCAACGCCGGCGGCGGCGCCACCGCCGCCGTCTACAACTGGCAGCTGGGCGCGGTCGCGCTGGGCAGCACCCATCCGACCTTGCAGCACGACTTCGCCGCCCAGCTCAATCCCAACCGGCCGCACACGGTGTTCCATGTGCAGGTGACGGTGCAGCAGCCGGGCGATGCGCCGCGCGTGATCCAGCGCAGCGTCAGCGTGGCCAATCCCTACTTCCTGGCGCGCCAGCGCGGCGTGCTGCAACCGCCGGTGGAAAGCAGCGACTTCAGCGCACAGTTCATCGACGGCAGCTACCGCGCCAGCTTCATCGTGCGCAATCCGGAGGCGTTCAACGTCGCGCTGAACAGCATGCAGCTGGAGCTGGCCTATGAAGACGGCCCGCGCGAATTCGAGCTGCGTCCCGCCAGCGGCTGCAACTTCACGCTGAAGGCCCAGGCCACCACCCGCATCGACGTCGCCATCCCGAAAGCGCAAATGCCGCAGCAGGCCATCGCCTTCAGCGTGCATTACAAGGGCACGGCGCCGAACGGCCTGCCGGTGCGTGTCAGCGCGCACTTCGACCTGCCCCAGCACATGAGCAGGAAGCTGCTGGTCAACGCCGCCGCGCAGACCATGCTGGACAACCTGGCCAGCAACCAGCTGGTCGCCAACCCCACCTCGATCACGCTGGAGGAAGTGTCGCACCTGGGCCGCTACGGCATGCTGCCAGTGCAGGCGCTGACGGCGATGGACATGCACGTGGAGCCGCCGTTCCCGGTCGAGGGCCAGGAATGCAATCCATGGAACCTGCCGGACCACATCCCCGACGGCATGTTCTGCATGCCGACCCAGGAAAAAAAATGGATGCAGATGAAGCCGCGCTTCATGAACGCCAAGAAG
The DNA here is from genome assembly GCF_009380215.1 of Rugamonas aquatica. Classification (GTDB taxonomy): domain Bacteria; phylum Pseudomonadota; class Gammaproteobacteria; order Burkholderiales; family Burkholderiaceae_D; genus Rugamonas; species Rugamonas aquatica_B. Next base: position 51,583 of record NZ_WHUG01000006.1, on the reverse strand, counting down.
GGCGATTTGATCCTCAACCCCAGCAACGGCAGCCTGATCTCCGCCGTGCTGCAAACGGTGACGCCGCCGCAGCGCTATTCGCACTCCGGCATCATGACCCGCAACCATGACGAGATCACCCACTCCACCGCATCGGAAGACCGCCTGGTCGAATTCATCGGCGGCGACGGCGCCCGTCCCGACGTGCTCAAATACCTGTGGCCGGGCGTGGTGACGCAGACCGTCGAACACGCGGTCGACGGCGAAGACATGGTCGATCCCGAAACCGGCAAGAAGCATTCGATCGCCGGCTTCGCCACCATCGAATCGAAACTCGACCTGGGCGGCGTGGCGCCGGAGATCGTGCCGGCCATGGTGGTCAAGCCCGATCCGCTGAAGGAAACGCTGGAGATCCGCCAGACGCTGCACGGCATCGCCGACTTCGCCGCGCAGCAGGCCGGCAAGAGCCACTACCGCTTCTACTGCTACACCAAGCCCGCCATCGGCCTGACCGATAAGGCGCCGGCCAGCGCCAAGTGGGCCGCCAACACTTTCCCCACCGTGTGCTCGTCGCTGCTGTGGATGTCGATCCGGCAGTCCGGCGTGCCGATGGAAGGCGGCATGCTGGAACAGAGCGACCTGGCCGCCGGCGCGCAGATCGTGCCGTCGACGCCGGACGGCTTGTACGTCTACCAGTCCGACGAACGCATCGCCGCCGGCGAGATCCTGTACTCGAAGATCCACGAGATGGTGCTGGAGAGCGCCGGCTGGCTGGGCAACGCGCTGACCGACGCCGCCGACGATACCGCCAACCAGATGCTCAACGCCTTCGCCTCCGACTGGTGCGAGACCGACGCCAAGGACTCCGACGCCTGGCGCCAGACCGGCGACGCCAACGCCGTCAGCCCCGCCAACCTGTGCTTCTTCGACGCCCCACTGTACGGCTACGCGGAACCGCTGATCTACCGGCCGGCGCGCTTCGAGGAAGTGACCATCTACAAATGGAAGAAGGTGGCGCAGACCGGCACGCTGCACGGCGTGGTGCATTCCGAGGGCAAGCCGGCGGCCGGCGTCAACGTGCAGCTGTCGCAGAACCAATTCACCCACACCGCCGCCGACGGCAGCTTCACGCTGACCGGCGTACCGGTCGGCAGCGTGCTGGTGACGGCGGACAAGCAGGCGTGGCACGGCGAGGCGTCGGTGACGGTGGTGGCCAACAAGACCGCCGAAGTGACGGTGGACCTGAAACCGCCACCGCACTGGTTCCGCCGCGTGACCATCGACGGCTGGATGGCGACCACCGATTATGAATTCGCCGCCGCGGCTTATCCGCACAGTGTGGGCGACTTCTACAACATCGCCCAACTGGGGCCGTCGTCCAGCACCCATGTGGTCAAGGTGTTCGACCAGGTGGCCGACGACGCGATGGGACGCCTGATCCTGACGCTGGACCTGCTGGCCAACGACGTTATCCAGGTCAAGGCCACGCTGCGCTGCTACGGCGAAGGCTATGCCGACGGCGACAACTACCAGGAAGGCCATCTGGCGCCGTTCACCATCGGCCCGAACAAGGGCGGCACGTGGTGGATGTTCGTCGACGGCGACAACTACGCCGAGGCGCACTTCACGCTGACCAACAAGGTCGATCCGGTCTGACCCCCGCCGTCATTCCCGCGAAAGCGGGAATCCATGCGCCCATTTCGGACGCGTTCTATGGATTCCCGCCTGCGCGGGAATGACTATGGCCGCCCCTTGCAGCACGATAGTTGTCGAAATAAAAGATTTGTTCTTTTTATAATCAGACTTAAACTAGTGGTTCCGCGTAGTCCGCTTCAAGGAACCGCATCATGGCATCCCTCGCCAAAACTTCCCGTCCCGTCGCCCGCCTGATCGGCCGCCACAACGCCGTGCAGACCGTGCTCGACTCCCCCGCCACGCTGACCTGGATTTCCGCGCCTGCCGGCTCCGGCAAGACCAGCCTGGGACTGGAGTTCTGCGCAGCAGCCGGCCCCACCGTGGCCTGGCTGCGGCTGGACGAAGCGGACATCGACCCGGCCAGCTTCCTGCTGTACTTCGAACAGGCCATCGTCAACGGCGGCGTGGCGCCCGGCTGGCAACCGCCGCCACTGCTGCGCGAACACCTGCCCGCACTGCAAGGCTACCTGCGGCTGTACGCGCGCTCATTGGGCGCGGCGCTGGCGCCGGCCAGCTGCATCGTCATGGACGACGCCCACCGCTGCCAGGACGCGCCCTTCTTCCGCCAGTTCCTCGAAACGCTGGCGACCGAACTGCCGCCGGCCAGCAAGGTCGTGGTGCTGAGCCGCGCACTGCCGCCGGCCGCCTGCGCGCGCCTGCTGGCGCACGGCGACATGCATGAACTGGACAGCGCGGCGCTAGCCTTCACCCGCGACGAAACCGAAATTCTGCTCAATGTGCTGGGCATAGGCCACGCCGAAACCGTGGCCGACAGCGTCTACACTTTCACGCGCGGCTGGGCCGCCGGCATCGCGCTGGTGGCCTCATGGCTCAAGCGCCGCCCCGGCGCCGCGCTGGCGGCGGAGGATGTGCTGTCGGAAGCGATGGTCGGCTACCTGGCCGAGGAAGTGTTCAGCGCCTACACCGACGAGGAACGCGCCACGCTGCTGGCGGTCTGCTGGCTGCCGCACTTCAGCGGCGCGTGGGCGGCCGCGCTGTCCGGCGCACCGCACGCGGCGGACATCGTCGCCCGGCTGGCCGCGCAGGGTGCGTTGATCTACGAATACCCCGGCCGCCAGTACGCGCTGCATCCGCTGTTCCAGGGCTTCCTGCGCAAATGGGCCGCCACCCGCGTCGACGGCGCGCAGCGCAGCGCGTGGATCGCCGGCTGCATCGAGACCCTGCTGGCTGACGGCAGCGGCGACGCCGCCATCAAGCTGGCACTGGAGCACGGCATGCCCGAGCGCGCCGCAGGCCTGATCGAAGAACGCGCCGAAGCCATGCTGGCCAGCGCCCGCCACACCACGCTGGCGCGCTGGATCGACGCGCTGCCCGAAGCGCAGCGCAGCCCGTGGCACCACTACTGGCTGGGCATGGCCGTGTTCCTGAGCGACACCGCGCGCGCCCGCGCCGCCCTGCTCAAGGCGCTGCAAGCGTTCACGGAACGGCAGCAGCCCATGCACCGCTTCCTGGCGCTGGGCGCCATCATCAGCTCCTACTTCTTCGACGGCGCAGCCGAGCAGCCGCTGCGCGCCTTCCTGCAGCAGCACGTCGACCCGGCGGCGGACTACGAGCGCCTGCCCGATCCCAGCCAGAAGGCGCACCTGACCCACGCCGTCTGGAGCGGCTTGTTCATGACCGATCCCGCCCACCAGGACATGGACCTGTGGGAGCAGCGCGCGCTGGACGTGGTGCGCCAGTCGTCCGATCCCACGCTGAAGGTGCGGCTGGGCGCGATGCTGGGCCAGCACTACTACCAGTCCGGCCGCTACGCCGCGGTACGCGCGGTGCGCGTGCTGCTGGACGCCCTGCCAGAAGCGGCCTCACTGCCACCGTATGCGCGCTACCTGTCGCACCTGGTGCAGATGTACGACGCGCTGGCGGGCATGGACCACGCCCGCTTCGACGGCGTCTTCGCCGCCTGCCGCGCCAGTTCGGAAAGCAGCGGCATCCGCATCATGGACGCCCACTACGTGCTGCTGTACGCGGCCGCCTGCCTGCTGCGCGGAGAACTCGACAAGGCCGCCGCCGCGACCACCGAAGTGGCCGCGCAAACGCCACCCCAGCATCACAACCTGGTGGCCCATCTCCAGCTGACGCAGACCTGGCTGGCCAGCTGCCAGGGCGACGGCCACGGCGCGCTGGAACATGCGCGGCTCGCGCACGAAGCGGCGCTGCGTTTCGGCAGCGTGCCGTACGAGATCTACGCGCAGACGGCCAGCTGCGTCGCCTACACGCTGCTGGACCGCGCACGCTGCGCGGCCGAAACCGCCGTGCTGCGCCAGCATGCGGCCGACTACAACTCGCCGCTGGCGGAGACCTGGGCCGACCTGCTGGAAGTATGGTTGCTCATCACCGGCGCCGACGGCCAGGCGCAAACGCTGCAACAGCTGCAACGCGCGCAACCAGTGCAGCTGCTGCTGGCGCAGGACAAGCTGCGTCGCGCACTGAACCACATCGCATCGCAAGGCGGCGGCTACCTGACCTTCGCCACGCCGCGCATCCTGCAGCCGCTGTGCACCCACGCGCTGGCCGCCGGCATCATCCCCGGCGCGGCCAACATGCTGATACGCGCCTGGCGCCTGATGCCGCCGGACGATGCCGGCGACAACTGGCCATGGCCGGTGCAGATACGCAGCTTCGGCGGCTTCGAGCTGCGCATCGCCGGCGAGCCGCTGCGCTCGCAGGGCAAGTCCAAGCACCGCCAGCTCGACATCCTGAAACTGATCGCCGCGCACGCGCCCAACAGCATCTCGCTGGAGCGCGCCGCCGAACTGCTGTGGCCCGACGCCGACGGCGACACCGCGCGCCATGCGCTGGAGACCACGCTGTCACGGCTGCGCGCAACGGTGGGCGCCGGCTGCATCCTGCTGGAACAAGGCGCGCTGTCGCTGGCGCCGCAGCAGTGCTGGAGCGACACGGCGGCGCTGGAGCGGCTGCTGCCACGCCTGCACACGCTGACGCAGAAATGGGCCGACGCCGGCATCGACGCCGCGCAGTCGCACGAGGCGGCGCTACTGTCGGCCGCCACGCAGGTGCTGTCGCTGTATCGGGGAGAACTGCTGCACGGGGAAGGCGCGCCGTGGCTGATGGCGCGGCGCGAACTATGGCGCGGCAAACTGGCGCGCGCACTGGGCGACGCAGGGCGACAACTGGCGCAAGCCGGCCGCACGAGCGCCGCCGCGCAGCTGCTGGAACGGGCGCTGGAAGCAGACCCGTATTGCAAGGTGCTCAGCGCGGACCTGATGCGCCTTCATCTGGACGACGCGCGATTCGAAGAGGGATTGTCGGTGTATCGGCGCTATCAACGCATGGCATTGAGCGCCCTGGGCGCACCGGTGGCGCCGGAGATCGAAGCGCTGGCGCAGCAGCTGATGACCGTTGCGGCAGGCGCCGCGCAGTCCAACCCCGCCCACTACAGCGGCAAGGCCGGACCGACGCGAACTACATGATGTACTTCAGATGCTCGGCCGGGATATTCATGGCCTTGGCCAGTTCGGGATTGGCGCGGATCTGCTCCGCCGCGCCTTCCATCGCCGGCACCTCATGCACGTCGGCGCGAGTGGTGCGAGCCTCCGCCGCGCCGCCTTCGGTGCGACGCCCCACCTTCTGCATGTCCGGCGACAGGCGCAGCACCACGCCGCCTTTGTCGCGGGTTGCGTTGAGCAGCGTGCCGTTATGGTCGTTGTGCACATTCAGGCCCGTGTAGCCAGCCTCGCGCAGCAGCGCGGAGATGTCCTCGACCAGTTTTTGATCCTTATCCATGTTCATTTTCCTTTTAAGCTAAGAGCAGACCAAGCGACACATCGGCGCTGGCGTTTTGTACGAATGGGCCGGCAGTCTTGGTGCCGTTACCGGGCAAGAAATACGGCTTGGAGAATTTGACGTTGGCGATCGCCGACGTCAGTTGCGGCAGCAGATCCTGCACCTGCTTGCGCACAGCCGGCATGGCGGCCTTCAGCGCATCGGAAGCGGGACCGGCGCAGAACGGCGCACCGCCGTCGAACGAGAACCAGCTGCCGTCGACCGTCACATGCAGATGCTTCTGGCCGTCGAGGAACATGAACAGGAACACCGAGATGGTGCCGTCGATATCGCTGCAGAACCACGGGGTTTCGATATGGAAGTCGAAATTGACCTTGGCCAGCATGTCGAAAGGTTTGTGCGCGGCGGGCGACTGGGCGAAGTACGGAACGCTGATCCACGGCATGGCTTGCACGCGGATGCCGCTGGTGAGCGAAGCGCCGGCGGCGATCAGTTGCTTGGCGACCATGCCGACGTTGGCGTTGGTGTTAATCAGCTTGCCGAGATCGACCAGGTTCTCGCCGTTGGGACGGTGGACGGTGAACACGCCGCTGCCCGGAGCCGATTCGGAGAACGGCTGGTCTGCCGCGCTGACAGTATTCTGGCCGACAAAGACGCCGTTGAAGAACCCCTGTATGAATGAGTAAGTGCTAGTGACTGACATGATGCTTTCTTCCTGTAGAGATGTAGCGCCATCGATGGAATATCGTTGACCGCTGGAAGAACGATAATCTTGTCGTACCCACAAATGACTTGCAAATGCCCAGGGCAAGCTCGCGCCGCGCGTCACGCCAGCGGAGGTAGACTATGTGCTCGTCCAATAAAGGAGATGGAAGATGAAAAAGAACACGCTCTGCCTGTGGTACGACCATGACGCGGAAGAAGCCGCCCACTTCTACGCCCGCACTTTCCCCGACAGCACAGTCGGCGCCGTGCACCGCGCACCATCCGATTTCCCGGGCGGGAAAGCGGATACTGTTTTGACAGTCGAGTTCACCGTGTGCGGCATACCGTGCATCGGCCTCAATGGCGGCAAGGCCTTCAAGCACAGCGAAGCCTTCTCGTTCCAGATCGCCACCGACAATCAGGAAGAAACCGACCGCTACTGGAACGCCATCGTCGGCAACGGCGGCGCGGAGAGCGCTTGCGGCTGGTGCAAGGATAAATGGGGTCTGTCGTGGCAAATCACGCCGCGCGTACTGACCGACGCCATGGCCAAAGGCGGAGACGTCGCCAAGCGCGCGTTCGCGGCGATGATGGAGATGCGCAAGATCGATGTCGCCAAGATCGAAGCGGCGGTGCGCGGCTAAGCCGATACCTCCGGTGTTGTGTCGCAATACTTGCGATCCGTTCCAACACACGGATATAGCCAGCGGCAATAATCGAACTCTTGAAAAGGAGTCTGCGATGAAAAGAACTATTGCCCTGGCCTCGTTTATCCTGTTCGCGCCTTGTGTCGTGCAAGCTGCCGATCCCGAGCTATTTCACCTGGCCGTCGCGGATGTGCCGGTTGAAAACGGCAAGGTGCTCAACATGGAGTTTCAGGAAGTCGCGCGCGAGGCAGAGACATCCACCGTGCAGGTGACGCGGCGCTCCGGCGGATCGGTATCGTCGTCCATGTTCATCCTGCGCGGCATGTGCGGGCTGGCGCGTGCGCGAGGCAAGAAAAATTTCGTCCCCGAGCAGGTCGTGGGAGACACCAATCGCTTCACCGTGACCTTCCCCGACACACCGCCCGATCCCGAATCCCGCAAAGGCTTCACGATGGCTCAGTGTGATCTGATGCGGTACTGATATCGCCGTCGAACCAAACGTCTTCATAGTTCGGGGCAAGCAGCACGCGCCAGCCTGGTGGCAAAGCCAGGTAAGGGACGATTTCCGGGCAACGTTCAGCTAAATGTTCAACGTGAAGTGGCTGATAAAAATCGTCATCCGTTGAATACTCACCGCAGTAAATATACCAGCCGCACGTACCGTTTTCCGGGCGAAGTCGCACGGCGTGAAGCGGCACATTTCCTAACGTCCCTAGCGCAATCCCCACCTTTTCCCCAAGATCGGGTGGCATGTAATCCGTGCCGAAACGTCGGCAAATTTCGCTTGAGTCGTTTTGCATAATTAAGCAGATTCGGTGTATTGGGTTCTGAATGGCGGCTTCTGACCAAGAGACATCAAGCAAAAACGAAAGCAGAAACTATAGCTACGGCCATAATGCTACCAACGAGACCTATCTCCAAAATTCGGATTCTTGGCCTGGGCTTTTCGATCTTAAAATAGCCTATCAATCCTAGCAAACTGCCGCCTGCAGAAAATACGCCGCCAACGACAACACAAAGGGAAAGCAAGGCGACGATAGCGGTCCCGCAAACAAAGCCGCCATTGCCAGCCTGCGTCCTGGCCCACTGTGAGAACAGCCAATTCTGATACGCGAAGTAGACCAACGGAGCAATGGATATAGCACCGAGCATTAGAGACCAGAATCGCAAAGACTTCACTAGTTTAAAAAGTTTCATCAAAAAAATCAGCGCTTACTTTTCTGGCGGTGGGGTCAAGTCTGACATTCGGACACGAAGTCAGCCATATAGGGACTAACAGTAGAGCTCGTGTCCGAATGTCAGACTTGACCCCGCTGCTCGACGGCGGTCTTGATATCGATGAGGTCTTGCATGACGGCCTTCTTCGCCACGCCTTTGAAGAATAAGCTCATTGGTATCGACATCAGTTTCGCAACCACGCCTTGAGGCTGAGAGATGTGCGTCTCCGCCAGCGTGGCGCCGTCGCTGCTCTCGGCTATGCGCTTAATGCACAGGAAGACAAAGCCATCGCTTTCCGCTTTGGTGGTGTAGGTCTCGTTCTCGACCGCCTCGGTGATCCACTTTTCCGCTGTAGCTGGTTTTCCGAACAGCATGCGGGTTTCACGCCACCGCAGTCCTACCAGCCCGCTCGCCGGCTTCTCGACGATCTCGATATCGTCAATGCCGCTGATGGTTTTCGCGGCATTTTCGATATCGGTGATCGTGGCCCAAACTGCGGCCCTGGATGCGTTGATCGCAATTTGAACATCAACAATCACGACGCTGTTCCGCGCAACAGCCCCTCGATCGCATCCAGCAGCACCGGCTCCTGGAACGGTTTGCCGAAGTAGGCGTTCACACCCAGTTGCAGCGCGTAGTTGCGGTGCTTGTCGGCACTGCGGGATGTAATCATGATGATGGGGATGTCCCGCGTGCGCTCATCGCCGCGCACGTTGCGCGTCAGGTCGAAGCCGTCCATGCGCGGCATCTCGATATCGACCAGCATCAGGTCCGGCCGGACGCCTTGCAGCTGCTCCAGCGCGTCCACACCGTCCTTCGCCAGCACCACGTTGTAGCCTTCGCGCTCCAGCAGGCGCTGCGTCACGCGGCGCACGGTCATCGAATCGTCAACCACCATGATCGAGCGGCCTTGCTGGCCAGGCGCCGGGCTGTCGCCAACCGCTTGCGCAAAGTGCTGCTTCATCTCGGGATGATGCGCGAGGTGCTGCGCCAGCGCCACCGGGTTCAGGATCAGGACGATGTCGCCGGAACCCAGCACCGTGGCGCCGGCAATGCCGACCATGCGCGCCAGCTGCGGGCCGATGTTCTTGATGACGACCTCGCGGTTGCCCAACACTTCATCGACACGCACCGCCAGCCGCTCGTTGCCGTTCTTGAGCATCATCACAGGAGCCGAGCGCTGCGCAGGCGGTTGCGCCGCCGCGTCGCCCAGCAATGCAGGCAGGTAGTGCAGCTCGGCGTGCTGGCCCTGGATAGGCACATAGCCGTTGTGGTGCGCTTCAACCAGCGCGGCGTCCTTCATCTGCAGCACCTGCTCGACCAGGATGGCCGGCAGCGCGTAGGTCTTGCCTGCCGCGGAAATCAGCACGACCTGCGTGACGGCCAGCGTCAACGGCAGATGGATGGTGAAGCGCGTGCCTTTGCCGCGTTCGGAGAACATGTCGACGCGCCCGCCCAGCGCCTGCGCTTCCGACTGCACGACGTCCATGCCGACGCCACGGCCGGACAGCTCCGTCAACGATTCGGCGGTGGAGAAGCCGGGTTCGAAAATCAGGTCGGCGATCTGGGCGTCGGTGACTTCTTCGTCTTCTTGCAGCAGGCCGTTGCTGATCGCCTTGGCGCGGATGCGCTCCAGATCGAGGCCGGCGCCGTCGTCGGTAAATTCGATGACAACCTCATTGCCCTGTTGCGTGACCTGCACCAGCAGTTCGCCGGTTTCGTTCTTGCATGCTTCAGTGCGGGCAGTACGCGATTCCACGCCGTGCGCGATCGCGTTGCGCAGCAGGTGTTCGAATGGCGCGGCCATGCGTTCCAGCACGCTGCGGTCGACTTCCACCGCGCTGCCGCGGATGTCGAGGTTGACGCGCTTGTCGACTTCCTTGGCGCTCTGGCGGGCGACGCGGAACAGGCGTTCGGAGATGCTGGCGAATGGCACCATACGCACGCGCATCAGATCGCGTTGCAGGTCCCGTGTGAGGCGGGCTTGCAGCACCAGATCGTCGCCGGCGCTGTCGACGCTGCGGGTCAGGCTTTCGTGGAAGGAGGCGACGTCGTTGACGCTTTCCGCCATCATGCGGGTCAGTTCCTGCAGGCGCGTGAAGCGGTCGAATTCAAGCGGGTCGAATTCGCGCTCGCTGGAGATCGACATGCGGGAGGCGATCTGCGATTCTGCCTGCATTTCGACTTCGCGCAGTTGGCGGCGCAAGCGGGTCAGGTTTTCGGAGAAGTCGAATAACGAGGCACGCAGGGTTTCGACTTCGTTTTCCAGCTTGGAACGGGAGATCGATACTTCGCCGGCCTGGTTCACCAGGCGGTCGAGGATGTCGGCGCGGACGCGGACCAGAGGGGACTTCGTGCCGGTTTGCAGGTCGTCGGCCGGGGTGTGCGGGGAGGCTGCGGCTCCTGCAGCGGCGAGGCTTGCTGCGGCTGCGTCGCCGGCGGTGCTGGCGGCGCCGGTGGCGTCTGCGGTGAGGTCCGTGGCGATGTCGCTGGTGCCGGCGATGGCTGGCGTGCCCGCGTCCAGTTTGGTGACGTCGGCGGCCAGGCCGGTGCTGACGGCTTGCTGCAATGCGTCCGGGTGTTGGAGCTGTTCGAACAGCAGCAGTGCGTGGTCGTAGTGAGCCAGCAGTTCGTCGAACGCTTGCGGCGTGGCGGAACCGGCGTGCACCATGTTTTCAATGTGCGTTTCGATTTCGTGGGCGTGCTGGCCCAGGCGCATTGCGCCGGCCATGCGGGCGCTGCCCTTCACGGTATGCAGGAGCCGCAGCAGGCTTTGGGCGTGCGTGGTGTCGGCAGGGGTGTGCTGCCAGGCGCGCAGCGCTTCGCCGACTTGCGGCAGCAGATCCGCGCCTTCTTCCAGGAAGACGGGCAGCAGGTCGGCGTCCAGTTCGTCGTGGAAGATGGCTGGGGCGGCAGCCAGGATTTCGGGTTCGGCAGGAGGGAGTTCGAGGATCTCGGCGTCTAGCTCCGGCTCGGGTTCCGGTTCGGGCGCCAGCTCAGGCAGCGGCTCTGGCTCTGGCTCCGGCTCCGGCTCGGGCGGCGGCGCGACGAATGGCGGCGGAAGCTCGGACTCTGGCTCTGGCTCCGGCTCGGCGACAGCGGGCGCTGGCGCCGGTTCAGGTTCCTGAGCCAGCGGTTCTGCTATCTTGAGCGGTGGCTCGGCGAAGGCATCGTCAAACGCGGCGTTGAACAGGTCATCGATGCTGTCATCTGCACGCGCTTCGGTCTTTTTCGACGCAGGCGTAGCTGCGGGCGCATCCGATTCCGGCACGCTGCCGCTGATCGCATCAAACGTCTCGCGGAACAGCTTGTCCATCGCCGACTCCACCGGCGCAGGCGGCGCAGACGTGATGTCGTGCATCGTCTCCGCGACCAGATCGTCCAGTCGTGCCTCGATATCGTTGCTGGCCGCAGGCGGTGCAGCTTCCAGCTCCGCACGCAGATCGTGCAGCGCCGTAATCAACTCCGGCTGCGCGGCCGGCATGTCGCCCGCCGCAAAACTCTGCAGCATCTGGCGGATGCGTTCTATCGTAAAGTCCAGCAGATCATGCTGCACCTGATCCAGATGCGGCGCAGGCGGCAGCAAGGCCTGTAGCGTGGACTCCAGCGCCAGCGCCAATTCGCGCAAGGCCTTGAAACCCACCGTGCCCGAAGTACCGGCCAGGGTATGCGAAGCCTGCAACGCCTCCGCGTTCACCGGCCGGCGCGGCTCATGGCGCCATTCGCCAAAGTCCTGCGTCAGCAGGCGCACCAGTTCATCCGTCTCGTGCAGATAGATGTTGTACAGCGGCAGAGCGATTTCCAGCTCGCCGATATGCTTGACGTTGTCGTCGCGCGGCACCAGCGGCGCGATGGTCGGGAACTCGATGACGTTGCCGACAGCGGTAACCACCGGCGGCGCAGGCAGCTCCGTCAAAGGCGGCAGCTCGACCGCCTCCGGCTCTTCAGTGGCAGCAAAATCTGGCTCCTCAACCACGGCCTGCGCGGCCTCCTCCACCGGCACCGGTGAAGGCTCCGCAGCCGACGGCGCATCGATGACGAACCCGCCGCCATCCTGCACACGCGCAGCCGCAGCCACCAGCGCCTCTGCATTGCGCGCTGAAACGCCAGTGGCGACCAACTCCGCCACCCACGCCCCCATCTGCCGCGCCGCCTCGTTCAGCAAATCAAATAGCGCATCCGTCGCCGGCCGCGCTTCCGCCAGCCACACATTCATCACCCGTTCAATGCCATGCGCCGCATCGGCAAACTGGTTCAGGCCCACCATCCGCCCGCTGCCCTTGAGCGTGTGGAAGGAGCGCCGCAGCATGGTCAGGTTCTCTTCACTGCCCGACTCCGCGCGCGGCTTGGCCAGCGTCGCATCGACGAACTGCAGCACCTCCTGCGCCTCGGAGATAAAGATCTCCAGCAGCTCCGCCTCCACCGCCGCATCGCTGCTGGCCGGCGCTGGCGCCTCGACCGGCATCGCCACCGGCGCGGGCGCAGGCACCTGATCCTCCAGCACCGGGATCGATTCCGAAGCCGGCATCTTCTTGAACGGCACCGAACGGAAAGTGCCATGCTCCGCATCGAACGCAAAGCGCTCGCGTGCACCGGCCGCGTTCTGCGCCAGCATATCAACAAAGAAGCCCAGCGCACCGACGTTCTGCGCGATATCGTCCAACGCCTTCGGCTCCAGCGACGGATCGCCCTCGCCCGACGCCAGCGCATGCACCGCCGCCTTCACATGCCGCGCCGCTTGCGTCGCATCGTCCTGGTCCAGGATCGCCAGCGCGCCCTGCAACTGGTGCAGCACCGGATCCAGGTCCACCAGCGACGGCCGCTTCGACGGATCGGCGTAGTACTCATCGAGCACCTTCTCCACCTGCCGCAGGCCGGTTTTCATCTCCATCGCCAGCGCGACGACCGTGTCGTCCTGCTGCATTTGCTGCGCCAGACCGCTCTGCCATTGCGCCGGTTCCGGCGGCGTGTCGCCGGACACCAGCGCCAGCAAGCGCGCGCCTATCGTATCGGCATGCGCCGCGAAATCGCCGGGCAAATGGCGGATCTGCTCCAGCCCATGCTCGGCAAACAGCAGCGCGGTCGCCATCTCCAGCGCCAGCTCTTCGCTGCGGCCGGCGGAGATGGCGGTGCGCGCCACATCGGCCAGCTGCCGCAGCAGCACGCTCAGCGCGGGTATCTCCAGCTGATCGCAAGCCCCGGCCACCTCGGCCAGCGCACCACCGAAGGCCGCGTCAAGCGACGGATCGATTTCCGCTCCGGCCAGCCTGTCCCAGCTTGCCTTGGCCTTGGCCATGCCGGCCTTGGCGCGCTCCAGCGCATCGAGGTCAATCTGGCCGTAGCGACGGCGTTCATAATCGGATGGCACCAAACCGTCCAGCGCAAACACGCGACGCAACTGCTGCACCGTTTCCGACGCCGACGCAGGACCGGCAGCGGCGATGAAGAACAGCGCGTCACGCAGCATCGCATCCGGCTGCGCGGCGGCGCCCTGGCTCAAGCGGCGTATCTGCAAATTGATCAGGCCAAACAGCTGCTTGACATACAAGCCGCCCGCCAGCTCGCCGCTGGCCACCAGTTCGGCGAAAGCCTGCATCGCCAGCCAGAAGGTGTGCGCCTTGGCGTCCTGCTGCGCGGCGGCGACCAGCTTCACGGCGTCGAGCAGCGCGGCGGCATGCTCCTGCTGTTGCGCCGCTTCGGTGCTCTTCAGGTATGGCAGCAGCGATTTTTCAAACCGCTGGCGATACGCCGCATAGTCGACGACCGGCGCCTCGCCCACAGGCGGCAGCCCAGCGCCGCGCGACAGATCGGGATAGAACAGATCGGCCGGATGGATGCGCTCCACGCCCATCATCTCCTGCACCGCGCGGTAGTACGGGAACAGCTTGACCGGCTGCGACGGCGCACCTTCCAGCAGCTCCTGCAAATACTCGACCAGCGCCTGATACAGCTCCGCCAGCGTCTGCGCATGGTCGGTGCTGCATTTGAGCGTGCCGGCCTTGAAGCGGTCCAGCGCCTCCTCGGCCACCTGCGTCATCAGGCCGACGCCGTCCACGTCCACCATCATCAGCGCGCCGTGCGCCTGATGCAGATGCGACTTGGCGTGCTGCAGCTGGGTCGCCTGATCTTCCGGCGCCCGGCCACCCGCTTCGAACAGGGCGGTTTTCGAGCGTGCCAGCGACTCGCGGATTTCCACCATCACCCACGACAAAGGGCCGGTATCGAACTGCGGTTGCGGCGGATTCGGAAAATCAGTTGTGGTCATGCTTGCCTCGGCCTTTCAATGATGGGCGGTTCAGGACGCGATACGGAATCGCGCCACCGAGTTTTTCAATTCCTGCGCCAGCACTGACAGCTTGTGAATCGATTGCGCGGTTTGCTGGGTGCCGTCCTGGGTTTGCTCCGTCACCGTCAAAATATGTTGGATGTTCTGCGCCACGCCGCTCGCCGACGTGGCCTGCTGGCCGGTCGCCATCGAGATGCCGGAGATCAGCTCGGCCAGGCGGTTCGACACCTGCGAGATGTCGTTCAGCGCCGCGCCGGCCGCGTCGGACAGGCGCGCGCCTTCGACCACGCCCTGCGTCGACTTCTCCATTGCCGCCACGGCGTCGTGGGTATCGGTTTGAATCGTGCGTACCAGCGCGCCGATCTGCTTGGCCGCTTCGGCCGAGCGTTCGGCCAGGCGCTGCACCTCTTCCGCCACCACCGAGAAGCCGCGCCCCGCCTCGCCGGCCGATGCGGCCTGGATCGCCGCGTTCAGCGCCAGCACGTTGGTCTGTTCGGTGATGTCGGAAATGAGTTCGGTGATCTCGCCGATCTCCTGCGACGATTCGCCCAGGCGCTTGATGCGCTTGGACGTATCCTGGATCTGCTCGCGGATTTCGTGCATGCCCTTGATGGCGTTTTCCACCGCCGTCGCGCCCTGCTGCGCCGCCGCCACCGATTGCCGCGCCACGTCGGCCGATTCGCTGGCCGAGCGCGATACGTCGGTAATCTCGTTGGCCATCTTGACCACCGTGGCCGACGCATCCTGGATCTCGCGCGACTGCTGCTGGGATGCCAGCAGCAGATCGCTGGAGATGCTCTGCGCGTGGGTGGACGCCTTGGTCACCTGCTCGGCGGTGGCGGTCACGCGGCCGACCAGGCCGCGCAGCTCTTCCACCGTGTAGTTGACCGAGTCGGCGATGGCGCCGGTGATGTCCTCGGACACCGTGGCCTGCACCGTCAAGTCACCGTCCGCCACTTCCTGCAGCTCGTTCATCAGGCGCAGAATCGCCGCCTGATTCTGGTCGTTCATGGCCTTGGCTTCCTCTTCCTTGCGCTGCGACTGCTGGCGCATGGATTCCGCTTCCTGGCGGCGGCGGTCGGCGCCACGGGTGCGGTTGTACGAATCCATCAGCAGCACGCGGCCGATGGCCGCCGCCGACACCAGCGTCAGCATGCCGCCGGCCACCATCAGCCAGAAGGTCATGCCCAGCGAATCCTGGTCTTCGCGGTAGGCTTGCTGGAGCACCGACAGGCGCTGGCGCAACGCCTCGTTGTCATTGAAGATCAACTGTTCGGCGTTCTTGGCGGCGCCGAATTTATCGAGCTTGTCGAGGATGGCCGACACCAGCTTCTGGTATTCCTCGAATTCGGTTTTCAGCGCGGTGAACTTGTCGCGCAGGTCCGGCTCGCGCACAGCGGCCAGTCCCAGCGGCGCGCTGCCGTTGAGGAAGCCGTCGACGGTGTTACGGAACACGGTGGTGTCGCGGCCCAGCTGGAACGCGGTTTCCGAGCTGATGCCGCCGGCGGTGAGGAATTCGCCGGCGCTGCGGCTCATGCGCTGGGTCAGCATGGTCAGCTTGCCGAGCGCCGCGATCTCGCGCGCCGATCCGCCGCGCTGCACCTTGAGCGCGGAGATGTCTTCGGTGCGGTTGAGCAGGGCCGGCGACATGTCGTTGAGCTTTTTCAGCGTCTTATCGACGCCGCTCAAGTCGGCCTTCAGCAGCAGGATGGTGCCGGCCGCGATGTCGGACGGGCCCCACTGCTTGCGCGCCGCCGCCACCACGGGCGCCAGCGCGGAAATCGGTTCGCCGATCTCACGGCCCTGATAGCGGCCGCCGCGCGTCATCAGCGCGAAGTCGTTGCTCAATTCCTTGCGGCTTTCCTCCAGCTGGCGGAAGCCTTCGGCGCTGCCCTGCACCGCATTCGGCGTCGCCTTGCCGATGCGCTGCGAGTGCATCAGCGCATCGCTGGCGACCTGGGTCTGGGTGGAGCGGTTGGCGCTGTGGATGGTGTTGAGCGCGACGAACAAGGCGCTCAGCGCCAGGCTGACCGCCAATGCCGTCGAGAGTATGCTCAGCTGGCGCTGCGCCGGCAGGTGGCCGATCAGCGGCAGCTTGAAGCCGGTCCCCGGCTCGGCTGCGGCGACGGGAGCGCCGCCGCGACGGCCCAGCGCATCGCGCAGGCGCAGCGGCGCGGCGCTGTCCGCGCTATCGGCGGCGGCGGACGGCGGGTCCGCTGCGATGGCAGTGTGCAGAAACTGCGAATCGCCCGCTTCGCCCAATTCTGAATTCGCTGCCATGTCCTGGCCGGCATTCCGGTTGCCACGCGAGAAAAAACCCATCTTGAAAGCCATGCCACCCTCTCCGGATTAGTTGCGGTCTACACCAGTATGCCGCCCTTACAAACCAACTTGCAGAAAACGCGATTCACGTACCAGCTGCGCCAGGTCGATGCGGGTCCATTGCTGGCCTTCGCCGTCGGTGAAGTGCTGGCTGCTCCATTCGGGTCCGGCGCCGGCCGGCGCTTCCACTGCCTGCATATCTGTCAGCTTGCGCAGGCCCAGCACGCGTTCGGCCAGCAGCGCGCAATTGAAGCCCAGCGTGGGAGCGAAGGTAATCAGGCGGCGTTCGGATGCCGCCGCGTCGCCTGCGGCCTGGCCCTGGTAGCGCGCCAGGTCGATCACGCCGGTCAGATTGCCGCGAATATTGGCCAGGCCCTGATACCAATCCTGCGCCAGCGGCACCGGCGTCACCGGCTGCACCGGCACGATTTCACTGATCTGGGTCAAGTCCAGCAAACAGTGGCGGCCGCCGATCATCACGCCAAGCTCACGGCCGGCGGCAGCGGGACCGGTTTTGGCGGCCTGCATGCGCTCCAGCAGCTGCACCTGATACTGGCGCAGACGGCTGCGGCGTTCCGGGCCGGCCGGTGTGGATGGAGTGTCGGGCGCCTGGCTGCTCATCGCTTAGCCGAGGGCGGCGATTTTGGCCAGCAGCTCGGCCGCGTCGACCGGCTTGACCAGGTAGTCGCGCGCACCCTGGCGCAGGCCCCAGATACGGTCGGTCTCCTGGTTCTTGCTGGAGCAGATAATCACCGGCACGTCCTGCAGCTCGGGATCGCGGGCGATCGAGCGCGTGACCTGGAAGCCGTTCGCGCCCGGCATGACCACGTCCATCAGGATCAGCTGGGGTTTGTCGGCCTTGATCTTGGCCAGCGCCTCCTCGCCGTTTTCGGCGGTGGAAACGGTAAAACCGTTTTTGACCAGGATGTCGGTCAGGTAGTAACGCTCCGTGGGCGAATCGTCGACGATCAGAATTCTTTGTATGGTCATGGTATTCCCCTGAAGCTTATTCTTGTGTAGCGACGGCGCCGCCGCCGGTGTGCTCGCGCACAGCGGCCAGCAGGCTGTCTTTGGTAAAAGGTTTGGTCAGATAGGCGGCCGAGCCGACCATGGCGCCGCGCGCGCGGTCGAACAGGCCGTCCTTGGACGACAGCATCAGCACCGGCGTGGCGTGGAACTTCGCGCTTTTTTTGATCAGCGCGCAGGTCTGGTAGCCGTCCAGCCGTGGCATTAAAATATCGCAGAAGACCAGCGCCGGATGGTGGTCGTTGATCTTGGCCAGCGCGTCGAATCCATCCTCGGCCAGCACCACCTGGTAGCCTGCCTGGGTCAGGAAGATCTCGGCCGAACGACGTATCGTGCTGCTGTCGTCGATCACCATGATTTTCAGGGCATTAGCGTGCGGCGCGGTCGTCGTCATAATCGGTTCGCTGGAATGGTGGCTACACCATAGCATAGCCAGGCGGCGGCTGGCGCGATAGTCGCAATAGTGGCCATGCCTGGCCATGCGCCGTGCAGCCGGGGGCGGGGAATCAGATGGCTACCATCTCGAAATCGTCCTTGCGGGCGCCGCATTCCGGGCAGCTCCAGTTCATCGGCACGTCCGCCCAGCGGGTGCCCGGGGCGATGCCTTCGTCCGGCAAACCGGTTTCCTCGTCGTAGATCCAGCCACAGATCAGGCACATCCAGGTCTGGAACTCCTGCGTTGTTTCATTGCTACTCACGTTCTGCCACCCTTCAATCAAGTAAAATGCTGAATTAGGTATCTTAATCTACCCGCCGTGCAAAACCAAACTTCTCCTCTCATATTAAGCTTCGGCGCCGCCGATCCGGCCGGCGCGATCGGCGTCCAGGCCGACCTGGCGGTATTTTCCGCCCTCTCCTGCACCGGCCTTGCCGTGACCACCGCGTTGCTGATCGGCGACAGTGCCCGCGTCGAAGACGCCCAGGACATCGACCCTGACTGGGTCTCCGACCAGGCACGCGTGGTGCTGGAGGATATGACCATGGCCGCCTTCAAGGTCGGCGCGCTGACCAATATCGAGCAGGTGGCGGCCATCGCCGAGATCCTGTCCGACTATCCGGATGCGCCGCTGATACTCGATCCGTTCAGCTCCCGCCTGCCCGATCCGGCCGACGCCGACGAAGCCGAGGAACTGCTGACGGCTTTGCGCCAGCTGCTGGTGCCGCAGGCCACGTTGCTGATGCTGTCGCAGGTGGAGCTGGGCCGGCTGGCCGAAACCTGGCGCGAAGGCGCCGAAGACACGATGGAGTCGGACGTCGAGCACCTGCTGGCCCTGGGCTGCGAATTCGTGCTCGTCACCGGCACCCAGGCCGGCGCGCCGCAGGGCGAAGCGGCCGCACCGAACACCCTGGCCAACACCCTGTTCGGCGCCGACGGCATGATCAGCCACGACGCCTGG
The DNA here is from genome assembly GCF_009380215.1 of Rugamonas aquatica. Taxonomy (GTDB): domain Bacteria; phylum Pseudomonadota; class Gammaproteobacteria; order Burkholderiales; family Burkholderiaceae_D; genus Rugamonas; species Rugamonas aquatica_B. The sequence continues at coordinate 32,543 of NZ_WHUG01000006.1, read as the reverse complement.
CAGCACATGCCCGGCCCCTTCCTCGGCGCGGGCGGCACGCTGTCGGCGGCGATCACCGCCTTCATGGCGCGCGGCGCCGAAGTGCCGGGCGCGGTGGCGGCGGCGCAGGAGTACACCGTCGGCGCGCTGGCGCACGCCCATCGCTACGGCATGGGCAAGTTTATCCCGAACCGTTTTTTCCATATGCAGCAGGCTTTACCAACTTGATATTGAAGATGCCATCATGACTACGACTTCGCAGAACCAGGTTTCAAAAAACGACGAGTTGTTCGAACGCGCCCAGAAAACCACGCCCGGCGGCGTCAACTCGCCGGTGCGCGCTTTCCGCTCGGTAGGCGGCACGCCGCGCTTCATCACCCGCGCCGAAGGCCCGTACTTCTGGGACGCGGACGACAAGCGCTACATCGACTACATCGGTTCCTGGGGTCCGGCGATCGTCGGCCACGCGCATCCGGTGGTGGTCAAGGCGGTGCAGGAAGCGGCCGCGCGCGGCCTGTCGTTCGGCGCGCCGACCGAAGGCGAGATCCTGATGGCCGAAGAAATCTGCCGCCTGGTGCCGTCGATCGAGCAGGTGCGCCTGGTTTCGTCGGGCACCGAGGCGACCATGAGCGCGTTGCGCCTGGCGCGCGGCGCCACGGGCCGCGACAAGATCATCAAGTTCGAAGGCTGCTACCACGGCCACGCCGATTCGCTGCTGGTCAAGGCGGGCAGCGGCCTGCTCACCTTCGGCAATCCGACATCGGCCGGCGTGCCGGAGGACTTCGTCAAGCACACGCTGGTGCTGGACTATAACAATGTGGCCCAGCTGGAGCAGGCCTTCGCGGAATTCGGCGACGAAATCGCCTGCGTGATCGTCGAGCCGGTGGCCGGCAATATGAACCTGATCAAGGCCACCGAGGCCTTCCTGCAGGCGATGCGTACGCTGTGCACCAAGCATGGCTCGGTGCTGATCTTCGACGAAGTGATGTGCGGCTTCCGCGTGGCGCTGGGCGGCGCGCAGGAACTGTACGGCATCAAGCCGGACCTGACGGCGCTGGGTAAGGTGATCGGCGGCGGCCTGCCGGTGGCGGCCTTCGGCGGCAGCGCCGAGTTGATGAGCAAGATGGCGCCGCTGGGCGCCGTCTACCAGGCGGGCACTTTGTCGGGCAATCCGGTGGCGGTGGCGGCGGGCATGACGACGCTGAAGATCATCCAGCAGCCGGGCTTCTACGAGCAGTTGAGCGCGACGGCTGCGCGTCTGGCGGCCGGTTTGACCAAGGCGGCCAAGGATGCGGGCATCGTGTTCTGCGCGGATGCGGTGGGCGGCATGTTCGGCCTGTACTTCAGCGAGACGCCGCCGAACAACTACGCCGAGATGATGGCGGGCGACCGCGCGCGCTTCAACGTGTTCTTCCACGCGATGCTGGATGAAGGCGTGTACTTCGCGCCGGCCGCGTTCGAGGCGGGCTTCGTCTCGGCGCAGCACAGCGATGCGGTGATCGACGAAACCATCGCCGCCGCCGCCCGCGTGTTCAAGAAGCTGGCAGCTTAAATCTCGTCTTCCTCGTCCTCTTCGGACAGCTGGATCACGCCGGTGTTGAAGTTGTATTCGAACAGGTCGCCGTAGCGGCCCCACTCGATGGCCACGCGCAGTGCGCGCTCGGCCTCTTCTTCACTGAGCGTGAAGCGCAGCAGCTTGAGGAACAGATCCTCCGGCAAGTCGCCCGACTTGTCCTGCTGCAGACCATGGCAGATGTAGGCGATCAGCGGCACATGCTCCAGCAGCTGCTTGCCGAAGATCTCCTGGCGCTCGGTGTTGGTCGCCGCGGCGTAGCGGCCGCCCAGGTCCGTCAGCAGGATGTCGCCGTTGGTCAGGTAGGCAAAGCCCAGCAGGATCAAGCCATTCAGCACTTCCAGCAGCTCGGCGTCGGTCAGCTCCGTCTCTTCGGCCAGCTGCGGCAGGTCGGCGCGGCCGGAGAACGGCTCCTCGCCCAGCAGCTCCAGGATACCTTCCATGTGCGCGATGTCGGCCTGCGGCAGACGGTCGCCCAGCTGCAGCTTGACTTCCTTCTCGCTGATCAGGCCACGGCGGCCGGCGCCGGCGGTCATCAGCTCATACACCTTGTCGATCAGCTGGCGCACTTCCGGCCCTTCGGCCTTGCGCGGCTGCGGCAGCGATATCGGCAGCTCGGCGCGCACGCGGCCAGGGTCGCTGGCGAAGATCAGCACGCGGTCGGCCATCATCACCGCTTCCTCGATATTGTGCGACACCACCAGGATCGCCTTGGTCGGGATCTGGCCGGACTGCCACAGCTCCAGGATCTCTTCGCGCAGGCGCTCGCCGGTCAGCACGTCCAGCGCGGAAAACGCTTCGTCCATCAGCAGCACTTCCGGCTCCATCACCAGCGCGCGGGCGATGCCGACGCGCTGGCGCATGCCGCCCGACAGCTCGCGCGGCAGCGCGCCTTCAAAGCCCGACAGGCCGATCAAGTCGATCACCTTTTCGGCGCGGCGCGCGCGCTCGTCGGCCGGCATGCCCTGCGCCTCCAGCCCCAGCTCGACGTTCTTCTGCACCGTCAGCCACGGGAACAGCGCGAACGACTGGAACACCATGCGGATACCGCGCGCCGTGCCGTACAGCGGCATGCCGCGATACAGCACCTGGCCTTCATCGGCCTGTATCAGGCCCGCCATGATGCGCAGCATGGTCGATTTGCCGGAGCCGGACTGGCCCAGCAACGCGACGATCTCGCCTTCGTTCAGCGTGAAGTCCACGCCTTCCAGCACCGAGCGCGCGGAGCCGTCGGCGGCACGAAAGTGTTTGCCGACCGATTTCAGTTCGACGATAGGAGTGCTCATAATTCGATCCTAGAAATGCAGCCGGCTCTCGGCCATGGTGTACAGGCGGCGCCAGACGAAGTGGTTGAAGCCCATGACGAAGATGCACATGATGCCGATGCCCAGCGCGATGCGCGGGAAGTCGCCGGCGGTGGTCATCTCCTGGATGTAGCTGCCGATGCCGTGGGCCTTCAATGTGGTCGGCCCCCAGCTGACGTATTCGGCCACGATGCTGGCGTTCCACGAGCCGCCGGTGGCGGTGATGGCGCCGGTGACGAAGCTGGGGAAGATCGCCGGCAGCAGGTAGCGGCGCCATTTGAGCCAGCCGGTCAGACCGAAGTTCTTGGCGGCGTGACGCAGCTCGGTCGGTATCGTCGAGGCGCCGGCGATCACGTTGAACAGCAGGTACCACTGGGTACCGAGGATCATCAGCGGCGACAGCCAGATGTCCGGGTTCAGGTGGTAGCGCACGATCAGCACCACCGCCACCGGGAACACCAGATTGGTCGGGAAGGCGGCCAGGAACTGCGCCACCGCCTGCGTGCGCGAGGCCCAGCGCGGATTCATGCCGATCCACACGCCGACCGGCACCCACACCAGCGCGGCCAATGCCAGCAACAGGATCACGCGCGCCAGCGTGTACAGGCCAAGCACGAACACATGCCCTACTTCGGCCCAACCCACTTCGGTGCTGATGAAGTGGCCCAGGCTCCACAAGGCGTAGAACACCACGGCGGCGATCACCGCATCCCACACGCGCTGCGGCACCATCGACGGCTGGTCGCGGCGGGCGCGGATCGAGGTGCCGTCGTGGCCGAGGCGGAACAGCGCGATGGAGCGCGACAGCATGGCGCCGAACCATTCGACCATGGCCTGTGTGCGCTCGGTGCGGCGCAGCCAGGTGAGCAGCCACGATTGCTGCGCCGTGTCGCTGCCGGTTTCCTCGAAGCGGAACTTGTCGGCCCAGGCCAGCAAAGGGCGGAAGAACAGCTGGTCGTACATCAGCACCGCCACCAGCATGGCGCCGATGGCCCAGCCGATGGCGCCCATGTCGCTCTTGGCGATGGCCAGCGCGATGTAGGAACCGATGCCGGGCAGCTTGATGTCCTGGCCGGAGACGGAAATCGCTTCCGACGCCACCACGAAGAACCAGCCGCCGGACATCGACATCATCATGTTCCACAGCAGGCCGGGCATGGCGAACGGCAGTTCCAGGCGCCAGAAGCGCTGCCAGCCCGACAGCTGGAACACGCTGGCCGCCTCCGACAGTTCGGCCGGCACGGAGCGGAAGCCCTGGTAGGCGGAAAACGCCATGTTCCAGGCTTGCGAGGTGAAGATGGCGAAGATGGCGGCGCATTCCACGCCCAGCAGGTTGCCGGGGAAGAGCGCAATGAAGGCCGTCACGGTGATCGACAGGAAGCCCAGGATGGGGATCGATTGCAGGATGTCGAGCAGCGGCACCAGCACTTTTTCGGCCAGCCGGTATTTGGTGGTGAGGGCGGCGAACACGCAGCTGAACACCACCGACAGACCGAGCGCGATGAACATGCGCAGCGTGGTGCGCAGCAGGTAGTAAGGCAGGTAGCTCGGCTCCAGCGACAACGGCAAGGCCTGGCCCAGTTCATACGGGCGGGCCATTTGCTGGCTGCCGTAGGCCATCAGGACGAACAGCGCCAGCACGATGGGCAGCAGGGCCCAGTCCCAGCGGTTGCCGCCGGCTTCGACCACCTGACGGGGGAAAAATTGCCGTTTCTTGATCATGTATGTGCTTTCTTCGGCCAGAATACCCGATGCGAATGACCGGAGAATGACGCAGGCCGCCATTCTAAAGGATATCGTAAGTCAAATTTATTACAGTCGTGAAAGTTGGTGACTATTGGCGGCCCTAGTAGCGGGCATAATTCAGTGACTATCGAATCAATATTGCGGGTTATGAAACTGATCGCCGAAAAACGCTCCAAAACGGACAAGTACGACGTGCTGCGCTTCGTGCGCAACAATGGCAGCTGTACCGACACGGTGATGCCGCGCCAGGGTATTTTGCCGCATGACCTGCTGCATTATGTGGTGGAGTCGGCGCTGCCGCTGCGGCACGGCTTCCTCAGCCTGCTGGCGCGCGGCGCCGATGCGCAGTTCGTCATGGAGGCGGTGCACGACGCCGCCAACCAGGATGTGGCGACCGAGGCGGTGCAGGCGGAAGCGATCGTCGAGGGTTTGCAGGCGCAGCTGTGGTCGGGCAGGTTCGACGAGGCAGCCTTCCTGGCCGGCGCCGCCTCGGCCTGCACGGCGCGCGACAAGCAACCCTTCGACTTCAGCAAGATCGGCATCGACATCAAGGCGGCCCTGTACGACCGCGCGCTGTCGCTGAACGAAAAATGGAATACAGCGCCCTACTTCAGCACGCTGTCGCTGGAGTTCAGCCCGCAGCCGGTTTGACTTTGCCCGCGGTCTCGCAAGCAGACGAGGCCGGCGCGGCGCCGCGGTTCAGCAGCGGCACGGACATCAGCCAGCCGCGCAGGGTTTTCAGCAAAGAGCGCCCGCACTGTTCATTTACCAGCTGGGCCCGCTCCACGACTTCCTGCTTGCCCTGGCGATAGCGGAACGTACGGAAAGCGGAAGGCGGCGCGGCCGCCGCTTCCGCCGCTTGACCGAGGGCGATGTCCAGCGACATGGCCATCAGGCTTGCGCTCTCGGTCTTCAACTCCTGCCCCAGGTTGTCGTGCCAGTAAGCCGACAGGTCGCCGTGCTCGCGCACCTGGGACACCACCCGCACCATGTTCTGGTAACTGGGCTGTTTCGGCGCCGCGCCCGGCTTATAAATCTGCACCTGGTTTTCCAGCACCAGCGCGCTCTGGTCCTGGGTCATGTAAAACACCGGCGTGCTTTCCACCACCCAGCCTGCACCGCCCGCCTCCTCGGCGCCGATCACTTTGCGGTCGTGGCCAAAGGCGGTTTGCGGCAGTGCGCTCGCCAGCAGTTCGCGGTGGCCATAGCCGGTCAAAATACCCTGATAGGGCAGCAGCACCTTGTCTGCCTCGATCTCGATCTTGCTCTTCTCGTCGTTGCGGCTGGAATTGACCAGCGCACTGTGCGTCGCGATCGCGACCAGCAGTCCGGCCACGCCCGGCGCCGGATACAGCATGGTTCCCGGTCCTTGTCCGGCGCCGTCAAGATTGAGCACGCCCTTGAAAGCGACCTGGTCCTTCTGAGGCAAACGCAGCGCCCAGTCCGGCGACGGCATTTGTGCGGATGCCACGCCCGACAGGCATGCCAGCACGCCTGCGCGCAGGAGAATATGCGAAATGGTCATGCTAGCTCTTCCTGGCCACGACAGCGGCCTGCAGGGTATTAGTTGACGAAGGGTTGCACCAGGCTGTCGCGGGCGCCTTCGATGGCTTGGAAGTAAGCGTTGCTCAGGCTGGGGAAGGCTGGCGCTTCGTCCCAGGCGCCGTTGGCGCTCTTGCTTTGCTTGAGCGGCAAGTACCATTCATAGGTATTGGTTTTCAGGTCGACCAGATAGGCGGAACCGGTCACCACACCCTTCGGATCGCTGGTCGGCACATAGGCCGAGTAATTGCGCGAGATCCCCACTTCGACGATGTCGATCACCAGTATCTTATCCAGCTTGTATTTTTTCTGCAGCGCAGAAAAGTCTTTGAGGGCCAGGTTGGGGCCCTGGGTCGAGGCGTTCGGCAGCTCGGCGATCTTGACGGCGTCATCGATCACGGTGACCTTCTGACCTTTCTTGCGCAGCACGTCCGCCAGCTCGCCTTTGACGAGCAGCAGGTCATCCGACGGCAGGGCCTGGGCGTGTTTGGTGAGCGAGGAGTTGGCCATCGATGCGGCCGCCATGCACAGCAGGCATCCAGCGCCAGGGAAGCTGGTGTCGACTTTGGGCAGCGTGCCCATCATCACGCCGATGTGCGCATCCCCCGCCGATGGCAGCGCCGTCGGGCTCAAGGCCACGGGCATTTGCGGCGCGGTGGCACAACCGGTCAGCAAGGCAAGGCTGGACAACAACGTGAGGAAGATACGGCTTTTCATGAATGGTTCCTGGAAGTGGATGGGATGTATGGTTGTATATTGCTAAAACCATTATATCCCACAGGAAACTAATTTCCAGAAACCATATAAAATAAAATTACCAAATATGGCAATATTTTTATTTCAGCCATCCACGGCGGCGGAAGTACCAGAACGGGGCGATGGCGCTGGTAATCATCAGCACGATGGCGAACGGGTAGCCCAGCTGCCATTCCAGCTCCGGCAGCCACTTGAAGTTCATGCCGTAGATCGAAGCGATCAGGGTCGGCGGCAGGAAGGCCACGCTGGCCACCGAGAAGATCTTGATGATCTTGTTCTGGTTGATGTTGATGAAGCCGACCGTGGCGTCCATCAGGAAGTTGATCTTGTCGAACAGGAAGGACGTGTGGCCGTCCAGCGATTCGATGTCGCGCAGAATCTGGCGCGCTTCCTCGAACTGTTCCGAATTGAGCAAACGCCCGCGCATCAAAAAGCTGACCGCGCGCCGCGTATCCATCATGTTGCGGCGGATGCGGCCGTTCAAGTCTTCCTCGTGGGCGATGGCGTTCAGCGCGGCGGCCGCGTCCTGGTCGGTGAACTCTTCCTGCAGCACCCGGCCGCTGACTTCTTCCAGGTTCTGGTAGATGCCTTCGAGCGCGTCGGCCGAATACTCGGCGTCGGTCGCGTACAGGTCCAGCAGCACGTCCATGTAGTCGGCGATCGAGCCGGGCCGCGAGCGGGCGCGCATGCGCACCAGGCGGAACACCGGCAGATCGTCGGTGTGCACCGAGAACAGCATCTTGCGCGCCAAAATAAACGCCACCGTGACGATGCGCGACGGGCCGTCCTCTTCTTCCAGCAAGAAGTCGGTGCGCAGGTGCAGGTCGCCGTTTTCCGCTTCGTAGTAGCGGGCCGACGCTTCGATGTCCTTGACCTCGTCCTCGCCCGGCAAGGTGACGCCGTAGATGGCCTTGACCCATGCGCGTTCGTCGTCCGTCGGGTCGGTCAGATCGACCCAGACCGGCTCGACCTGTTCCAGATCGCCGCGACTGTCGATGGGCACTTGGTTGAGCCGGCCATTCTGGAGAACGAAAACATTAATCATGGGTACGCGAGCCTTCTGGAAACAGCGCAAGTGTACCCGCAAAGCCCCTGCCGAGGCCAGCCTGCCATGCGGTTTTTCAGCCTAGCGGGTCGCTTTTTCTATCATTTTGTCGGTGGCCGACTGCGGGGCGGCGTCGGCCGGGTCCGGCTTGGCTACTTTGGGCGCTTCGATGCCGCGCGTGTCGATGGCCTTGACCACCTTGCCGTCCGGGCAGGCAACGTCCGACAGCACCGTCTTGCCATCGATGACGCACTTGCGCAGCACGCCGGCCGGCGCCGCCGGCACGGCCACGGCCGAAGCCGAAGCCGATGAAGCAGCCGCAGCACTCGCAGGCGCCGGCTTGCCAGTCAGCTTGGACAGCCCTTCGGTGAAGAAGTTGCGCTCATGGCGGGCCGACATCAGGAAAGCCATCGCTATCGCCGCCAACGAAGCCATGATGATGGCCACCTGTATCAATCCGAGTCCACGCTGCTTGCTTAACATCGCTGCCTCCTAGGGTAGTTCAGCCGATCCCATGCGGCGCAGGATCACGCCGGTGCGCCGCGCCAGATAGCCCGAGTCGCGGTGCTTGTCGAAGAAACGCGGATTGGGCAGCATCACCGCCAGCTTGGCGGCCTGGGCCGCGCCCAGGTTGGCCGCGCTGATGCCATAGTAATGCCGCGCCGCCGCCTCGGCGCCGAAAGTGCCGGTGCCGAACTCCACCACGTTCAGGTAGATCTCGAAGATGCGCTCCTTGTCCATCAAGGTTTCCAGCATGTAGGTGATGACCAGCTCCTGCCCCTTGCGCACATAGCTGCGCGAGCCGGACAGGAACAGATTCTTGGCCAGCTGCTGGGTGATGGTCGAGCCGCCGGACACCACCTTGTGTTTCTTGTTGTTCTTCTCGTAGGCCTTTTGCAGCGCCTCCCAGTCGACGCCCTCGTGCTCGGAGAAATTGGCGTCCTCGGAAGCGATGATGGCGCGCTTGAGGTTGTTCGAGATGCGGCTGTACGGCACCCACATCTGCTGGATATTGGCGTTGGGATTCTTCTCGCGCAGCGCCGACTGCTGTTCGCGCATGAAGCTGGTCATCGACGGATTATGGTCGACCCACCACCAGATCTGCAGGAAGAAATACAGCTGCACGGCCAGAACCAGCAGCAGCGGCACGATGAAGATCCACTTCACCCAGCGCCATTTACCCGCCTTGGCCGCGCTCATAGTTGGTCCCGCAGCGATTGCAGCACATCGGCGGTGGCCGGCTGCACGCCGCGCCACAGGCTGAAGGCTTCGGCGGCCTGCTCGACCAGCATGCCCAGGCCGTCACGCAAGCGTGCGCCGTGCTGGCCGGCGAACTGCAAGAATACGGTGGGGGAGGCTGCGTACATCATGTCGTAAGCAAGCGCGCCGGGCGCGAATACCGACGCTGGCACCGGCGGCAACTCGGCGCTCAGGCTGGCCGAGGTGGCGTTGATGACGAGGTCGAACGCGCCGTCGAGGTCGGCATAGCCGCAGGCCGACACCACGCCCTCGCCGCCCAGCGCGGCGAACTGCTCCACCAGCGCCTCGGCCGTCGCCACGGTGCGGTTGGCGATGACCAGCTGCGCCGGACGATGTTCCAGTATCGGCAGCACCACGCCACGCGCCGCGCCGCCCGCGCCCAGCAGCAGCACGCGCTGGCCGATGATCTGCACGCCGGCATTGTTGACGATGTCCGCCACCAGCCCGGCGCCGTCGGTGTTGTCGCCGACGATGCCGTCTTCGGTGAAGTGCAAGGTGTTGACGGCGCCGGCCGCGCGCGCGCGGATGGTCAGCGCCTGCGCCACTTTCACCGCATCCAGCTTGAACGGCACGGTGACGTTGGCGCCTTTGCCGCCCTCGGCGATGAAGGCGTGCACGGCGGCGGCGAAGCCGTCCACCGGCGCCTGCCGTTTTTCATACGTCAATTCCTGCCCGGTCTGCGCCGCGAACGCGGCGTGTATCTCGGGTGATTTGCTATGGGCAATCGGATTGCCGAATACGCAGTAGCGGTCCATCAACGTCCTCCGCCGCTCAAGTCGGCTTGTAATTTGTCTTCGCGGGTGAATTTGAAAGTCGTGACGATCACCCACAGATCGTCGCGGTCGCTCGACAGCATGTTCGGCGGGAACTTGCCGAACGGCGCGGCCCGGCGCACGATGTGCATGGCCGCCTCGTCCAGCGCCGGATTGCCGGAGCTGCGGTCGACCTTGATGCCGCCATCCTTCTCGTAGATCGTGCCGTCCTGGAACACCGGGATCGACAGCACCAGCTGGCCGTACAGCTTGCGGCCATTGGTCTGCGGGAAGTTCAGCGTACCGATGTCTTCGATGCGCTTCTGGATCGATTTATAGTACATCGCATAGCCCACGCCACGCGTGCTCGGCGTGATGAAGGTTTTCTTCGGACGCTTGTTCTGGTCCTCGATGGTTTCGCTGATCTCGGCGGCGCGGCGGGCGATGGCCTTGCTGGCGTCCAGCAGGTCGGCGCCGGTCGGCAGCGGATCGGGCTTGCTCTTTTCCGTCACCGGCGGCGCGGTCACGGGGATCTGTTTGGCTGCTTGCGTCAGCAGGTTCTTTTGCTGCTCTTCCAGCTCGGCGATGCGGCGCTTGGCGGCCTTGATGCTGTCGCCGGTTTCCATCTTGCGCATGTCCGGCAGCGGCGATTTGGAACGGCCCTTGTCGACCGTGCCGCCGCCGTCCAGATTGGCCTGGGCCAGCGCGTCGGCCTTCAGCGGCGCCTTGCTGTGCTTGGCGTTCACCAGTATCACTTCCAGCCCCGGATCGGTGGGTTTCACCGGCGCCGGCCTCGGCGCGACAAAGTGCACCGCAAGCAAGGCGCCATGCGCCATCAGCGAGAGGCCGATGGCGAAGTACAGCAAGCGATTTTCTTTGAAAGACTTCACGCGAGGCCGGGGTAGAAAAGATAGGGCTGATTTTACGTCAAAGCAAGCGCGGGGCTGCGGCTTTTATTCTGCCGCCGGCTCCTCGGCGGCCGCCTCGACCGCCACTTCCGGCGCATCCACCGCTTCTTCCGGCGCGTCGCTGACTTCCTCTTCCTCGTAGTCCAGCTCGGCATCGGCGGCCACCGTATCGGTGGTCGGGATTTCCAGGATGCGGGCTTCGATGGTCAGGTCGACCTCGTCCCAGCGCAGGATGTCCAGCTTGACCTGGGCGCCGCGCGCCACCTGCGGCATGCCCGGCAGACGGATAATCAGCGGAATATCGACCAGGCGCAGCACCTCGTCCTTCAGCACCACGGCCTCGACCTGGCGCGCCTCCTGCTGGCCCAGCCAGCGCAGGCACCAGTAGCGTTCCATGTTGGACTGGTGGTCGCCGTAGGCGGCGTAGGCGGCGTCGAACTGCGAGACGATCGCGAACAGGCCGGCGTCCTTGTGCTTGAAGTAAGCCACCAGCGGCGCGGTCACGCCGTGCTCGGCGCAGGCCAGGATCTGCCACTGGTTGACCAGGTCGGTATAGCGGCGCAGCGGCGAAGTGCTCCACGCGTACTGGTCCACGCCCAGGCCCTGGTGCGGCGCCGCATGGGTCAGCATGCGCACCTGCATCTTGGCGGCCCAGCCGCCCACGCCCTGGCCCTGGCTGCGGTAAATGCCCGGCACGCCATGGTCGTGCATCAGCTTGCCCCAGGTGCTGTTGGCGAAGATCATCAGCTCGGCGACGATCTTGTCCAGCGGCGCACCGCGCTTGCGGCGGCTGACGGTGACGACGTCGTCTTCGACGTAGAAGTTGAAGTCGACGCGGTTGTTCTGTTCCGGCTTCAGGCCGAAGCCTTCGCGCTTGACCATGCGCGCCGCTTCCAGCACTTGCGCCCATTGCCAGATCAGGCCCAGCGATTCCTTGTGCGGGTAGTCGCCCTCGCCGCTGGCCAGGGTTTCCTCGTTGACCAGGTCGTCGAGGTCGTTGTGGCGCAGGTTGTTCGCGATCGGCACCATTTCGGCGCGGGTCTCGGTGGCGATCACCGACCAGTCGGCCGGGTTCAGCGTGGCGTACAGCGACAGCGCCGGGCAGGTCTTGCCTTCGGCCAGCGTGAACGCTTCGACGATGGAATCCGGCAGCATGGTGATCTTATCGCCAGGCATGTAGACGGTGGACATGCGCGCGCGCGCCATCTTGTCGACCGCGTCGTCCGGCTTGATGCCCAGGCCCGGCGCGGCGATGTGGATGCCGATCTTGACGTTGCCGTCGTCCAGCCTGGTGACCGAGAAGGCGTCGTCGATCTCGGTGGTGGTGACGTCGTCGATCGAGAACGCTTGCACGTTGGCCAGCGGCAGGTCGGTCGGCGGCACCGGCACGGCGACTTCCGGGAAACCGGCGCCGCGCGGGAAATTCTCGAACAGGAACTTGGCCATGTGCAGCGCCTTCGGCGACGCCACGCCGCCGGCCGCCAGCATCAGGCGCTGCGGATTGGTGTGCAGTTCGTTGCAGGCCGCTTCCAGCGCCTTGTATTCGATGGCGTTCTTGTCCGGCTTGAACAGCAGCTGCATGACGATGTTCTGCATCGAGGCCGGCAGCTTGTTGGCCTTCAGCTCTTCGACATACCCGGCCTGGATCAGCGCCTGCTGTTTCTTTTTCTCGATGCCGGCCTGGGCGGCGCGCAGCGATTGCTCGGGCGCGGCCTTGTAGCGGCCACGGCCTTTCTTGTAGAAGTAGATCGGCGCCGAATGCAGGCTCAGGATCAGGCCGGCGGCTTCGGCCGGCAGCGGCGCGTGGCCGAAGTATTCCGCGCCCAGTTCGGCGAAACCGAATTCCTCTTCGCCCGCCACTTCCCACAGGAAGTCGAGGTCGATGTCGGCCGCGACCGCCTTGGCCTGTTCCATCAAATCCGTCGGCGACGGCTTCTCGTACTGCAGCAGCACGTCCTTGATCTTGACCTTGGTGCGCTTGCCGCTGGCCATTTCAACCTGATAGGCCTCGCCGGCTTGCGTCATCATGGTGCCGACCTTGAAATCGCCGGATTCTTCGAAAAATAGATTCATTGCTAGCTTCTGTTCGTTGTTATTAGTTTCAATTCCAGCACGGAAGGCAGAAACACTTCCGTCACCAGCAGGGTACCCTGACGGCGCCTGTATAAACAGCGCCGTGCATATAATATGAGTTCTTGCGGACCATCCAGCCCCAACGCCTTGCGCGCGCGCTGCGCCAGGGGATGCCCTTCCCGCAATCTTGCAAATTCCAAAACACCGCGCCGCACCTGCGGGTCGCCGAACAGCGTCGTGCCCAGCGAGCGCTCGCCCAGTGCGCTGAACAGGGGCCAGTCGGTGGCCGTGGCCGACATCGGCACCACCGTGTGCGCGAACACCACAGGCGTATTATCACACCGCAGCAGCACTTCCCTCTCCCAGACGCGGCCGGGGCGATGCATGCCGATCGCGGCCGCCTCGTCCGTCAGGCAGCGCGCGGTGGTCTGATGCAGGCACTGCACGCGGAAGGCATCGCTGTGCGCCTTCAGCTTGGCGGTCAGCGAACCGTCGGCGGTCAGCCACTGGCGGTAGGCCGGCGGCGCGTTCAAGGCCAGCACGTGCGGCTGCCACTGCGTCTGCCGCAGCGAAGCGCCTCGCGTAGAAACCGTCACTGCCGTGCCTCGATACCGCAAAACTCCAACACAGACTCCACATAGTCGGGGAACTCGGAAATGCCATGGTCGCTGCCTTCGATCACATGCTGGCGCGCGCCAGCATAGTGCGCCACCATGTCGCGATAGTCCAGCACTTCGTCGCCGGTGGCGGCGATCAGGAAGTAGCGCTCCGGGCGCGTGACGGGGTTGACGGCCAGCGCGCGCAGCTCTTCTATATAGTCGCGCTTGAACTCGAAGGGTTCGTCGGAGTGGAATTGCGTGGTCACGCCGACGTGCTTGTCCAGATCCTTGAGCGGCACGATGGCCGGGTTCAGCAACACGGCGCGGCAGCCGATGCGCTCGGCCAGCCAGGTGGCGTAGTAGCCGCCCAGCGAGGAACCGACGATGGTCAGCTCGCCGGCGGGAATGCCGTCTATTAAAGAGAGCGCCAATTCCATCGCCAGTTTCGGCGAGGCCGGCAGCTGCGGGCAGATGAACTGTTCCGACAGGCCCAGCGCCGCCATGCGTTCCGCCATCACGCGCGCCTTCATCGATTTCGGCGATGAACGGAATCCGTGCAGATAAAGAATCATCGCGCCAGCGCTTCCAGGATCTTGTTGTGTACGCCGCCGAAGCCGCCGTTGCTCATCACCAGGATCTGGTCGCCCGGCTGCGCGGCCTTGACGATGGCGGCCACCAGCACGTCGATGTCTTCATAGGCGCTGGCGATCTGGCCCAGCGGCGCCAATGCGTCGCCCAGACTCCAGCCCAGCGCCTGCTGGCTGCCGAAGCCGAACACCAGGTCGGCGTCGGACAGGCTGCCCGGCAGCGCATCCTTCATCGCGCCCAGCTTCATGGTGTTGGAGCGCGGCTCCAGCACGGCCAGGATGCGGCTTTGTTTGCCCACCTTCTGGCGCAGGCCGCCGACGGTGGTGGCGATGGCGGTCGGGTGGTGGGCGAAATCGTCATAAACAGTAATACCGTTTACCACGCCGCGCACTTCCATGCGGCGCTTGACGTTTTCGAAGCTGGCCAGCGACTTGGCCGCCTGCGCCACCGGCACGCCGACGTGGCGGGCGGCGGCGATCGCGGCCAGCGCGTTGGCGCGGTTGTGCTTGCCGGTCAGGCTCCATGCCACGTGGCCGGCGACTTCGCCGCCGAAGATCACGTCGAAGCTGCCGTCATCGTATTCCTTCATCGCCCAATCGGCGCCTTTGCTGCCGCCGAAGCTTTCCTTCTCGCTCCAGCAGCCGCGCTTGAGCACGCGCTGCAGCGCGGCCTCGTCGGCGTTGAACACGACCCGGCCGATGCCGGGCACCGTGCGCACGAGATGGTGGAATTGGGTTTCGATGGCGCCCAGATCGGGGAAGATGTCGGCGTGATCGTATTCCAGGTTGTTCAGGATCGCGGTCTTGGCGTGGTAGTGCACGAACTTGCTGCGCTTGTCGAAGAAGGCGGTGTCGTACTCGTCGGCTTCGATGACGAAGAAGATAGAATCCTTATCACCTTGCATGCGGGCCGAGACGCCGAAGTTCATCGGCACGCCGCCGATCAGGAAGCCGGGCGCGTAGCCGGCGTCTTCCAGTATCCAGGTCAGCATGGCCGAGGTGGTGGTCTTGCCGTGCGTGCCGGCCACGGCCAGCACCCATTTGTCTTTTAATATGTGGTCGCCTATCCACTGCGGGCCGGACACGTAAGGCAGGCCGCGGTTCATGATCTCTTCGATCAGCGGATTGCCGCGCGAGACGACGTTGCCGATCACGTACAGGTTGGGATTGAGCTGCACCTGCTCCGGGCCGAAGCCCTGGATCAGCTCGATGCCCTGGGCTTCCAGCTGGGTGCTCATCGGCGGATAAACATTGGCATCGCAGCCAGTCACGCGGTGGCCCGCTTCTTTTGCCAGGACAGCCAGGCCGCCCATGAAGGTGCCGCAAATACCGAGAATATGAATGTGCATAGTGATCAAGACGACGATTGAATACGGGATTTTACCCGACCCGCCGCCCTTTTCCCGGTTCAGAGTATTATCTGGTCCATGACGCCGAATGTTATCGAAGAAGTCCTGCTGCTGCGTGCGGAGATCGCCGCGGCCGCCGCACGCCTGATCGCCCAGGATGGCCACGACTACAACACCGCCAAGCGCAAGGCCGCCAAACAGATACTCGGCGACACCCAGCCGCCGCTGAACCTGCTGCCGGATAACGCCCAGATCGAGGCGGAAGTGCGCATCTACCAGTCGCTGTTCCATGCCGACACCCAGCCCGCGCGCCTGTTCCGGCTGCGCACGCTGGCGGTCGACATCATGGATGGCCTGGCCGCCTTCCACCCCTATCTGACCGGCGCCGTATTAAATGGCACGGCCGGCCTGCACGACGATATCCACCTGCAGCTGTTCGCCGACAGCGCCAAGGAGGTGGAAATCTTCCTGCTGAACCGCAATTTACAAATCGACATTTCCGAAACGCCCCACTTCAAGGGTCCGCGCTACGGCTCGGTCGAAACGGTCAGCTTCATGTGGCACAAGGAAGGCGTGCACGCCGCCTTGTATGAGCTGGACGACCTGCGCGGCGCCGTCAAGACCCGTGGCGACGGCAAATTGATGCGCGCCGATATCGCCGCCGTGCGCGCCCTACTAGTTAACAGTACCCAAGATAGCACCCAAGAAAACTCCAACCCGAATCCACCATGAATCAAAAACACCTCGCAGCCTATGTTGTTGTCGCTTTGCTATTCGGCGCCTCCGGCGCCTATGTCGGCCTGAATAAAAAAGCAGCCGCGCCGCCGATCACCACCGCCCAGCCGGCCGGCGTCACCGGTCCCGTCGACGGCTTATATAAGCTGACGCTGCCGGACGCCAAGGGCGTCGCCCAAGCCTTGGGCCAGTACAAAGGCAAGGCTACGCTGGTCAATTTCTGGGCGCCGTGGTGCGGTCCGTGCGTGCAGGAGATGCCGGAGCTGTCGGCGCTGGCCGCCGGAGAAGAGGGTAAGAAGCTGCAAGTTATCGGAATTGGTATAGATTCGGCAACAAATATCGCCGAATTTAACGACAAGTTCAAAATCACCTATCCAGTCTTCGTCGCCGGCATGGCCGGCACCGAGCTTTCCCGCAGCTTCGGCAATGCCGCCGGCGGGCTTCCCTACACGGTGCTGATCGGCGCCGACGGTCAGGTCAAGAAGACCTATCTGGGCCGTTTGAAGTTTGACGAGCTGCGCAAGGATCTGGCAACTCTGTAAATAGTTTTACAAGTTTTTTTCTCTTGCCAATGCCGACGGTTGGCGGCAAAATGCGGAACTTTCGCGGAAAACGGTCCTGAACCCATGGCAAAAAACCTCCTCCTGCTCAACGGTCCCAACCTGAATTTACTGGGAAGCCGCGAGCCAGAGGTCTACGGCGCTAGCACTTTGGCCGACATCGAACACGCTGCCCAGGCACAAGCCCAGGCGGCGGGCGCGAGCTTGTCCTGCTTTCAGAGCAACCACGAAGGGGCGCTGATCGACCGCATCCATGCCGCCAGAGCGCAAGGCGTGGACGCCATCGTCATCAACCCGGGCGGCCTGACCCACACCAGCGTGGCCTTGCGCGACGCCCTGGCTGGGGTGGCGATACCGTTTGTTGAAGTGCATATTTCGAATATTTACCAGCGCGAGTCGTTTCGCCACCACTCATTTCTTAGCGCGATCGCTATAGGTACTATTTGCGGACTGGGTATCGAAGGATATCGGTTTGCCATCGACTTCGTTCTTAAAAAGCGATAATCTACGCGATCTGCGCGCAATTCCGCGCGGCTCCGCTCAAAAAGCGCTGCCGCTCACACTTACATAACAAAGACATTCCTGGGGGTTACATGGATTTACGCAAGCTGAAGACCTTGATTGATTTGGTCGCAGAATCGGACATCGCCGAGCTCGAAGTGACCGAAGGCGAGAGCAAAGTACGCATCGTCAAGTCGTCCGCCATGCCGCAAAACCAAATGGTGATGATGCAGCCGCAAGGCATGCCGCAATACCACGCAGCTCCGGCGCCAGTTGCCGCCGCCCCGGGCGCCGTGGCCGCCGCCCCCGTTGTCGCCGCCGAGCCGACCGGCCACGTGGTCAAGTCGCCGATGGTTGGCACCTTCTACCGTTCGTCCGCGCCAGGTTCGCCAGCGTTTGTCGAAGTGGGCGCCACCGTCAAGGAAGGCGATACCCTGTGCATCATCGAAGCGATGAAGCTGCTGAACGAAATCGACGCCGACAAGTCCGGCACGATCACCCAGATTCTGGTCGAGAACGGCCAGCCGGTCGAATTCGGCCAACCGCTGTTTGTGATAGGCTAAGACCGGCCTGCGCCCTCCCCATCGGTGACGGGCGCGCCGGCTTGGTCCGCATTCCCTCCTCTACCTGACGTTACCGGCCCGCCGGTGCTCACAGACATACGCGAACCTATCATGTTTGAAAAAATCCTCATCGCCAACCGTGGCGAAATTGCCCTCCGTATCCAGCGCGCTTGCCGCGAACTGGGCATCAAGACGGTTGTGGTCCACTCGGAAGCAGACAAAGACGCCAAATACGTGAAGTTGGCGGATGAATCGGTGTGCATCGGTCCTGCGCCGTCGACGCTCAGCTACCTGAACATGCCGGCCATCATCAGCGCCGCCGAAGTGACGGACGCGGAAGCGATCCACCCGGGCTACGGCTTCCTGTCGGAAAACGCCGACTTCGCCGAACGCGTGGAAAAATCCGGCTTCGTCTTCATCGGCCCCCGCTCCGAATCGATCCGCCTGATGGGCGACAAGGTCTCGGCCAAGCAAACCATGATCAAGGCAGGCGTACCGTGCGTGCCGGGTTCGGACGGCGCGTTGCCGGACGATCCAAAGGCTATTGTGCAAATTGCGCGCAAAGTCGGCTACCCGGTCATCATCAAGGCGGCCGGCGGCGGCGGTGGCCGCGGCATGCGCGTGGTGCATACCGAAGCGGCACTGATCAACGCCGTGGCGATGACCAAGACCGAAGCGGGCACCGCCTTCGGCAATCCGGAAGTCTATATGGAGAAGTACCTGGAAAATCCGCGTCACGTGGAAATCCAGATCCTCGCCGATGAACACAAAAACGCCGTCTGGCTGGGCGAACGCGACTGCTCGATGCAGCGCCGCCACCAGAAGGTCATCGAAGAAGCACCGGCGCCGGGCATCCCGCGCAAGCTGATCGAAAAGATCGGCGACCGCTGCGCCGAAGCCTGCCGCAAGATCGGCTACCGTGGCGCCGGCACCTTCGAGTTCCTGTATGAGAACGGCGAGTTCTACTTCATCGAAATGAACACCCGCGTGCAGGTCGAACACCCTGTGACCGAAATGATCACCGGCATCGACATCGTGCAGGAACAGATCCGCATCGCCGCCGGCGAGAAGCTGCGCTTCCGCCAGCGCGACGTGATGCTCTCCGGCCACGCCGTCGAGTGCCGCATCAACGCCGAAGACCCGTTCAAGTTCACGCCGTCGCCAGGCCGCATCACGTCCTGGCACGTGCCGGGCGGCCCGGGCGTGCGCGTCGACTCGCACGCTTATGCGGGGTATTATGTACCGCCGCACTACGATTCGATGATCGGCAAGGTGATCGCTTACGGCGCCACCCGCGAACAGGCGATCCGCCGCATGCAGATCGCGCTGTCGGAAATGGTGGTCGAGGGCATCCAGACCAACATCCCGCTGCACCGCGAGCTGATGGTCGACGCCCGCTTCATCGAAGGCGGCACCAACATCCATTACCTGGAACAAAAGCTGGCAGACATGCCAGACCTGCATAAACTGAGTTTGAGTAACAAGGCGCCACAATAATGAGCTGGACTGAAATCGTCATCGAAATCGCCCGCGACCACGCGGAAGCACTGTCGGAAGCCCTGATGGACGTGGGCGCGCTGTCGGTGTCCGTGGAAGACGCGGACGAAGGCACGGACGCGGAAAAACCGCTGTTCGGCGAGCCGGGCATGGAACCGACCGAAGCGGCATGGGATCACAGCCGCGTGGTCGCCCTGACCGACGAAGATGACGACCAGGCCGTGATCGTCGCGGCCGCCGCCGGCCAGATCGGCCTGACGACGCTGCCGAAGTTCACCACCCGCAAGGTGGAGGAGCAGGACTGGGTGCGCTTGACCCAGTCGCAGTTCGCGCCCATCCACATCGGCAAGAACATCTGGGTCGTGCCGAGCTGGCACGAAGCGCCGGACGCCAACGGCCTGATCCTGGAACTGGATCCGGGCCTGGCCTTCGGTACCGGCTCGCACCCGACCACCCGTCTGTGCATGGAGTGGCTGGAAGCGAATCCGGCACCGGGCAAAACCGTGCTCGACTACGGTTGCGGCTCCGGCATCCTGGCCATGGTGGCCAAGAAGGTTGGCGCGGGCGAAGTGGTCGGCGTGGACATCGATCCGCAGGCGATCGAATCGGCGGCCGACAATGCCCAGCGCAACAAGTGCGAGATCGAGTACTTCCTGCCGGACACCTTCGCGCAATCGAAGCATGCCACGCAGCGTTTCGACATCGTCGTCGCCAACATCCTGTCCAGCCCGCTCAAACTGATGGCCCCTATGCTGTCGGGCCGCGTGGCCGACGGCGGTGCGCTGATCCTGTCCGGCGTGCTGGCGCGCCAGGCCGAGGAAGTGGCGGCAGCCTATGCCCCGTTCATCAAGCTGGGCGTATGGGCCGAGCAAGACGGCTGGGTGGCCCTGCACGGCCGCCTCGGCAGCGACGTGGTTCCAGCGGCGCGCTAACCACAGCAATGGCGCTCGCCACAAAATGCCCCCACTGCAACACGATATTTCGGGTCGCCCATGACCAGTTGAAATTACGTGGGGGCATAGTGCGCTGTGGCTCCTGTAATGAAGTTTTTGACGGCAACGCGGCCCTGCTTGAGCCGCTCGCCGCGCCGGCAACGGCGCCTGCACCAGTCCAACTCCCCTCTCCGCTGCCCGAACCGGTCGCCTTCGATGAGAAGATGGCCGCGCTGGATACCCGCGCCGCCGAAGCGCTGAGCAGCGACGAAGCCGAACCCATCTACACGCTGGAGCTCGATACCGCGCTGGACGCGGCCGACACCGCTGAAGCTGCCGAAGCCGCAGAGGCCATCGAGGCTGCCGCTGCGCCCGCTGCCGAAGCCGCTGCGCCGCCGGACGCCGAGCCGGCCGACACCATCGCGCTGCCTACCGAGGCGGCCAGCCTGCCGCCGGCGGTGGAAGAAGCGCTGGACCTCGATCTGAACGTGGAGGCCGAGCCCGAGCCTGCGCAGCCCGAACCGGCCATAGAAGCCGCCATCGAGCCCGAGCCGGCCATTGAGCCAACCGTCGAACCAAGCGCCGAGTCCGCCATCGACACGGAATGGACCGACGACGAACCGCTCGAAAACGCGCTCAGCATCGAAGCCATGTCGGACGAAGAACTGGAGGCGGCGCTGGCTGCCGAACTGGCCGTCCTGGAACAAGACAGCACCGAACCGGCCGCCGACACCGCCCCGGCGCCCGACGCCTTCACCTCCGTCCTGCCCGCCGAACGCCTTGAGCCGACACTGGACGAACCGGCGCCCGCCGACACCACCGCCGTGCCGACCGAAGCCGCGCGCTTCAACGAGCTGGAAGAGGTCGACGAAGAAGCGCTGGTGCAGCTGTCGACCGCCGGCCTGGCCGAGGCGCAATCCGCGCGCGCCCACGCCCCCCCGCAGGCCGACGCGGCCGACACCGACGCCGGCAGCAGCACCGACACCGACAGCCCCGACACCGAAGCCGAAGAGCCCGGCTTCATCAAGCGCGAACGGCGCCGCCAGAAGTACGGCAAGGCCGCGACCATCGCCATGAGCCTGGGCTCGCTGCTGCTGCTGACGACGCTGGCGGCCCAGGGCCTGACCACCTTCCGCAACCAGATCGCCGCCGCGCTGCCGCCGCTCAAGCCGGCGCTGACGGCCGCCTGCAACGCGCTCGGCTGCAAGATCGAACTGCCGGCCCAGATCGACGACCTCAGCATCGAACAGGGCGAGCTGCAAACCCTGAGCGACACCAGCTTCTCCTTCACCACCCAGCTGCGCAACCAGAGTGCCACCGCGCAAGCCTGGCCGCACATCGAACTGGTGCTGGACGACGCCAACGACAAGGCCGTGCTGCGCCGCGTGTTCACGCCGCGCGAGTACCTGGGCGCCGATGTCGCGCTGGACAAAGGCTTCGCCCCGCACACCGAACAATCTGTCAAACTGTACTTTGAACTGAACCAGCTGAAAGCATCCGGCTATCACATCGCAGTCTTCTATCCATAAAGACCACACCATGACCCAGACCTCCCTGATTTGCGGCTCGATCGCAATTGACACCATCCTGCAATTCCCCGGCCGCTTCGACAGCCTGCTGCTGGCCGACCAGCTGCACAAGGTGAACGTATCCTTCCTGGCGCCGACCATGCGCACCGAGTTCGGCGGCTGCGCGCCCAACATCGCCTACAATCTGCAACTGCTGGGCGGCCATCCGCGCATCGTCGGCGTCATGGGCCAGGACAACGCCGCTTACATGGAGCGATTCCGCAAGCTCGGCCTGTCCACCGACAACATCCTGATCAAGCCGGAAGCCTACAACGCCCAGTGCTTCGTCACCGCCGACGAAGACAACAACCAGATCAACGCCTTCCACCCGGGCGCCATGTCCTACGCGCACGAGAACGAAGTCGCCAAGGCCGGCCCTGCCGCCATCGCCATCATCTCGCCGGACGGCCACCTGGGCATGAAGAAGCACGCCGCCGACCTGGCCAAGCTGCAGATCCCGTTCATCTTCGACCCGGGCCAGCAGCTGCCGATGTTCAACGGCGACGAGCTGATCGAGTTCATCGACAAAGCCACCTACGTCACCACCAACGACTACGAAATCGAACTGCTGATGGACCGCACCGGCCTGACCGTGCCGGAAATCGCCAGCCGCCTGACAGCGCTGATCATTACGCGCGGCGAAAACGGCTCGGAGATCCACACCGGCGGCCAGCGCATCGAGATCCCGGCGGTGCCGGTGGCCGAGGCGGTGGACCCGACCGGTTGCGGCGACGCCTACCGCGCCGGCCTGCTGTTCGGCATCACCAACGGCTGGACGTGGGAAAACACCGGCCGCCTGGCCAGCCTGCTGGGCGCGATCAAGATCGCCAGCAAGGGCGCGCAAAACCACAAGCCGACCGCTGCCGAGATCGCCGACCGCTTCGAAGCCGCCTTCGGCTACCGCTACTGATCAGCTCGCACTAAGCAAAAGCCCCCATCAGCCTGAGTGCACTCAGGCTGATGGGGGCTTTTTTTCGTCCGCGGCGGTTTAGCGTCCGCTAAACAGCATGCCCAGCACCAGCAGCGCGATCTGCAACACGATCAGCGCCACCAGCAGCGACAGGTCCAGGTTGCCGACCAGCGGCACCACGCGGCGGATGGGCCGCAGCAGCGGCTCGTTGAGCGCGCGCACGAACGGCGCAAGCGGCGCATGCGGGTTCACCCAGCTGAAGATCGCCTCGATCACCAGCAAGGCCATGAAGCCGTACAAAATCCACTGCAGAAAACGCTGTAAGGCCATCAGCAGCACCAGCGGCGTGGTCCAGCCGGCCAGGTACATCACCGAGGTGGCCAGCAGCACGATCAGGAACGCACCGATCAGGCTGGCCCAGTCATAGCCGCCCACACCGGGCACGATGCGGCGCAGCGGGCGCACCAGCCAGTCCGACAGCTGGAACGTAAATTGGGCCACCGATGCCGGTGGGCGGACGCGGATCGCCTGCATCCAGAAACGCAACAGCAAAGCCCCGCCCAGCAAGGTGGCGATGGCGTCGACAATCAACACGAGAATACTAAGCACGAGTTCCCTCCAAAAAAAAGCCGCTGTGTGATTGTCTCACACAGCGGCCCATTGCCTCAGCAGGCATCCAAGCTATTTAATTAGCTAGGACGGGTGCTGGTTGGGAACGGCCATGCTGCGGCCGGTGCCAACACGGTTTTTGCTGCAGGAGCGGCGGCCGGAGCTGGAGCGGCTGGCTTGGCGACAGCTTCCTTCTTCGGTGCAGCAGCCTTTTTCGGGGCAGCTTTTTTCACAGCTGGCTTGGCAGCAGGAGCGGCGGCTGCCACTACTGGTGCGGCCGAAGCAGCGGCTGGAGCGGCGGCCGGTTTAGCGGCGACCTTCTTGGCGACTGGCTTCTTGGCAACCGGCTTAGCGGCTGCCTTAACTGGCTTTTTTGCTGCTGGCTTAGCCGCTGCCTTTGCAGCCGGTTTGGCTGCTGCTTTTACCGCTGGTTTTTTGGCGACAGCTTTTTTGGCTGCTGGCTTGGCTGCTGCTTTAGCGGCTGGCTTGGCTGCCGGTTTGGCGGCGACCTTTTTAGCTGCTGGCTTGGCGGCTACTTTTTTCGCTGCTGGTTTGGCGGCGGCTTTTTTAGCTGCTGGCTTGGCGGCTGCTTTAGCGACGACTTTTTTAGCTGCTGGTTTAGCGGCTACTTTTTTCGCTGCTGGCTTGGCTGCTGCTTTTTTAGCTACTGGTTTAGCGACAGCTTTTTTAGCTGCTGGCTTGGCTGCTGCCTTGGCGACGACTTTTTTAGCTGCTGGTTTAGCGGCTACTTTTTTCGCTGCTGGCTTGGCTACGGCTTTTTTCGCTGCTGGCTTGGCTGCTGGTTTAGCGACAGCTTTTTTAGCGACTGGCTTGGCAGCGGCTTTTTTCACTGCTGGCTTGGCTGCTGCTTTTGCTGCTGGCTTGGCGGCTGGTTTAGCGGCGGCTTTTTTAGCGACTGGCTTGGCAGCTGCTTTTTTCACGGCTGGTTTAGCGGCTGGTTTCGCTGCTGGTTTAGCGGCAGCTTTCACTGCTGGCTTGGCGGCGGCTTTCGCTGCGACAGGCTTTTTCGCTGGGGCGGCGGCTTTAGCGGCCGGTTTCTTTGCTGCTGGTTTCTTTGCGGCTGTTGCCATTTTTAGTTCTCCTTCATCGGGGATGGGAAAAATTCATTACAAGATTTAAACCCGTCCGGCCCGGAATTAGGCCAGGCGAATTATTCATCGGCGCAAACGAACAACGGTTTGCGCTAATGAATTCGGCACCAGCTGAACTGCTGCAACCCCTCACGAGTGCAGCACTTCAGCCATCGACCTGCGCGCCGACCGTGGCCGGTCCGGCGTTCAGGTACAAATCTTGTTGCGACGTTTTGCGGGTGGTCGGGCGTGTACTCAGCTCCATGGACCTACGTCGCAGCCATTCACGGTTTTCGTTTTCAAACAAAAAACCGCCCAGCCCGAACCTAATCAGGCAAGACGGTTGAACAAAAACGGAGTGGTCTTGTGCATATCTGTGTGAATCTGTATCCCGTATCGCGATCATTTCTGCGGCGTGTGCGACGTCAAATTTATGCACACTTCAAAACACGCATTTTCAATCTCGTAAAGTACACGAAAACCTTGTCGGTGCGCAACCAGCACGATAGATATTCATGCGCTTTTTTTCGCGTTAAGCTCGTCAACTCACATACGCACGCCGATTCGGCATGCCCGCTTGCGTCGTCGCGCTGCGATGTGCGCGCTCAATCGAGTTCGAAAAAACGTTCGCGGCGTCGCGCGAAAAAAGTGCGCTTGAAAGCGCGCCTTGTGCCGTCTGGGTTTCTGCGATGCCGTCATCGCCGGCGGAAAAATCCGCGCCGCCCACTTCCGAATTCGAGAGCGCTTGCGCATCGCTTGCGCGCCGCTGCTACTCACTGTTTTAAATTCGTCGCGATTATGAGACAGAGTGCGGCGAATGGCAAGCAGAATACTGCGGTGCGCGTCAGCGCTGATGCGCTGCGATGCGGATCGCAGCGGTGCGTGTGCATCGCGCGCGCAAACAGCGAGCGTGTCGTCGCGTGATGCGGCGCGTTCCGCGTCGCCGTTTTTGCGGCGGCGTCCGCGCGGCCGCGACGCGCTTCGTCAGCGCACGCAGTGCGCGCGACGAGCCGCAGCAGACTGGCGCTGCTGCGCTTCGCGTCGATGAAGTCGGCCAGTGTGCGCGGTGTGTTTACGCTATGAGTTAGCGGCGGACAGTCGCTGTCGCGCTATGAGCCGCGCGGCGCAGACAGCAAAGTTAAGGAGTAAGATCTTAATCATTAAGGAGGCATATGCTCGTTGGGAGGCAATATGTTTGACTTTATGATGGCGACCGCACCAGAGATCTGCGCCGAACTCGGACGCCGTTTGCGCGCGCGGCGCTTGATGCAGGGATGGTCGCAAGTGGAGCTGGCCGAACGCGCAGGACTCTCCGCCGGCACGATCAAGAATCTGGAATCCAAGGGACAGGCCTCGCTGATGTCCTTCATCCAGATCATCGCAGCGCTTGGATTGGCGGACGATCTGGGCGAACTGTTCCGCCTCAAGATCGTGTCGATCGCCGCCATGGAAAAAGCGGAGCGGGCAAACCGCAAGCGCGCTCCGCGCAGAGCAGTCAAATGAGACTGCTGAACGTCATCTTCAACGGCTGGGGCGAACATTGGCTGCTCGGCGTCCTGGCCGACAACGGCAGGGACATCCTGTTTGAGTATGCGCCGGAAGCGCTACGACGCGGCATGGAACTGTCGCCACGCCATCTGCCACTGCGCACGGAAGGGTTCAGCGGCTTTCCGCCGCATCAGCAACGGCTCCCCGGTCTGGTGGCCGATTCGCTTCCCGATGGCTGGGGTATGCTGCTAATGGATAAACTGTTTCGCAAACAGGGACGGACACAGAGCGGCATCTCGCCGCTCGACAGGCTGGCGTTCGTCGGCGACCGCGGCATGGGTGCGCTCAGCTATGAACCACCCGATCCGCTACAGCTATCACCGGAGGACCTGCGCCTGCTTGACCTGGCGAGAGCGGCGCAAACGCTTTTGCAGGGCAAGGACAGCGCCATCCTCAAGCAACTGGTCCTGCTGGGAGGATCGCCACACGGCTCCCGGCCCAAGGTACTGGTGCGCTTCGATCCAGCCAGCGGCCAAGTCAGCACGCTGGACGATGCTGCCGGCGGCGAGCCGTGGCTGGTCAAGTTCCCCGCGCAGAACGAGCATAAGGAAGTCTGCGCGGTCGAACATGTGTATGCCGAACTGGCGCGGAACTGTGGGCTGGAGATGCCGGTGACACGCCATTTCGATCTGGACCGGCGGCTGGCCGCCTTCGGCGCCCGGCGCTTCGACCGCGAAGATGAGATGCGCGTGCCGGTCCACACGCTAGCCGCCCTGCTGCATGTCGACTTCCGCCTGCCATCGGTCGACTACAGCACCTTCCTGCGCGCCACGCGTTTGATGACCGGCGATCAGCGGCAGGTCGACGCCGCATTCCAGCGCTGCGTCTTCAATGTGCTGTTCAATAACCGGGACGACCACGCCAAGAATGTCTCATACCGGATGAACCGCGACTGGCACTGGCAGCTATCGCCATGCTATGACCTGAGCTTCAATCCCGGCCCTGGAGGCGAACATCAGATGGCGATCATGGGAGAGAGCCGCGCGCCCGGCCTGGCGGACCTGCTACAGCTGGCGGCGGATACCGGCGTCACAAAACGGTACGCACGCGGCGTCATCGACGCGATGGCGGCGCAGACCGGTCTTTGGGCCGCTCTGGCCCACAGCGCCCCTATCCGGGCCGCCACGGTCAAAGCCATCGGCCGCGCAATCCACGCCAATCGCGACCGCCTGAAATGAAAAAAGCCTGGCAACCGCCAGGCTTTTTGCGTTGGTACGCTACCGATTAATCCCAGTTCAGCGCGCCGCCGGTCTGGTATTCGATGACGCGCGTCTCGAAGAAGTTACGCTCTTTCTTCAGGTCGATCATCTCGCTCATCCATGGGAACGGGTTCTCTTCCTGGTCGAACAGCGTCTCCAGGCCGATCTGCGTGGCGCGGCGGTTGGCGATGAAGCGCAGGTAGCCCTTGAACATGGTGGCGTTCAGACCCAGCACGCCGCGCGGCATGGTGTCTTCGGCGTAGGCGTATTCCAGGTCCACGGCCTTCAGGAACAGCTGCTTGATCTCTTCCTTGAAGGCTGGAGTCCACAGCAGCGGATTTTCCATCTTGATCGTGTTGATCAGATCGATGCCGAAGTTGCAATGCATCGATTCGTCGCGCAGGATGTACTGATACTGCTCGGCGGCGCCCATCATCTTGTTCTGGCGGCCCAGCGCCAGGATCTGGGTGAAGCCGACGTAGAAGAACAGGCCTTCCATCAGGCAGGCGAACACGATCAGGGACTTCAGCAGCTGCTGGTCGCTGTGCACGGTGCCGGTGGTGAAGGCCGGGTCGGTCAGGGTGTTGATGAACGGGATCAGGAACTCGTCCTTGTCACGGATCGACTTGACTTCGTTGTAGGCGTTGAAGATCTCGCCCTCGTCCAGACCCAGCGACTCGACGATGTACTGGTAGGCGTGGGTGTGGATCGCCTCTTCGAAGGCCTGGCGCAGCAGGTACTGGCGGCATTCCGGGGCGGTGATGTGGCGATAGGTGCCCAGCACGATGTTGTTGGCGGCCAGCGAGTCGGCGGTGACGAAGAAGCCCAGGTTGCGCTTGACCAGACGACGCTCGTCTTCGGTCAGGCCGTTCGGGTTCTTCCACAGCTCGATATCGCGCTGCATGTTCACTTCCTGCGGCATCCAGTGGTTGGCGCAGCCGGCCAGGTATTTGTCCCATGCCCACTTATACTTGAACGGCACCAGCTGGTTGACGTCGGTTTTGCCGTTGATGATGCGCTTGTCGTCGGCATTGACGCGGCGCGCGACTTGCTCGGCATTGGCTTCGCCGGTGGCCAGTGCGGCTTGATTGACAGCTTGCGGTGCGGCCGATGCGGCCTCTTCGTCCCAGGACAGCGACATGATGGTTTTCCTTCTGAAATCTATCTGTATATATTAGTACCTCCGTCATTCCCGCGAAAGCGGGAATCCATACTCAGCATGGATCCCCGCTTTCGCGGGGACGACGGTCGGCGGTTATGGTGTTACTGGCAGGCTTCGCATTCCTCGAAACCGTCGTCGCCAGGACGCAGGTAGCAGGCGGCGCCGTCTTCCTCGGCAGCGGCCACCGGAGCCACCGCTGCCGGCGTAGCCGCAGCGATCGCGCTGGCCGACATGCCGCCATCCACCGCCACCGCGTTCAGCGCGCCGGTCTTGGAGGTCGACTTCTCCGTATGGGTAGCGGAGGTGGTGCGCAGGTAGTAGGTGGTTTTCAGGCCACGCAGCCATGCCAGCTTGTACGTCTCGTCCAGCTTCTTGCCCGATGCGCCAGCCATGTAGATGTTCAGCGACTGCGCCTGGTCGATCCACTTCTGGCGGCGGGATGCTGCTTCCACCAGCCAGGTCGGCGACACTTCGAACGCGGTTGCATAAATGTCACGCAGGTCTTGCGGGATGCGGTCGATCTTGGCCAGCGAGCCGTCGAAGTACTTCAGGTCGGAGATCATCACTTCATCCCACAGGTCGCGCGCCTTCAGGTCGCGCACCAGGTAGGAGTTAATCTCGGTGAACTCGCCCGACAGGTTGGACTTCACGTACAGGTTCTGGAAGGTCGGTTCGATGCAAGCCGACACGCCAATGATATTCGAAATGGTCGCGGTTGGAGCGATCGCCACGCAGTTCGAGTTACGCATGCCGAACTTCTTGATGCGGTCGCGCACCGGAGTCCAGTCCATGGCAGCCGAGGTATCCTGCTCCAGGTAGCCGCCGCGTTCGTCGGCCAGCAGCTTGATCGAGTCCTGCGGCAGGATGCCGCGATCCCACAGCGAGCCTTTGTACGACTGATAGTGGCCGCGTTCTTCAGCCAGTTCGGTCGAAGCCAGGTAGGCGTAGTAGCACACCGCTTCCATCGAAGTGTCGGCGAAGGACACGGCTTCGTTCGACGAGAACGGAATGCGCATCATGTGCAGGCAGTCCTGGAAGCCCATCACGCCCAGGCCCACCGGACGGTGACGCATATTGGCGTTGCGCGCTTTGTCGACGGCGTAGTAATTGATGTCGATCACAT
The DNA here is from genome assembly GCF_009380215.1 of Rugamonas aquatica. Lineage (GTDB taxonomy): Bacteria > Pseudomonadota > Gammaproteobacteria > Burkholderiales > Burkholderiaceae_D > Rugamonas > Rugamonas aquatica_B. The sequence goes on along the minus strand of NZ_WHUG01000006.1, from coordinate 3,072 downwards.
TGTCCAGCATGCGCATGGCGGTGCGGATGGTCTTTTTCAGCTTGACGTGATCCAGCTTGCCCTCTTTCATATGGGCTGGCATGTTGACCGAACCCAGGTTGCAGACGGCGATTTCGTCAGGGCCGGTGTTCAGCGTGATCTCGGTGCACAGGTTCGAGCTGTGGACCATGCCGACGTGCGACTGTGGCGAACGGATGTTGCATGGGTCTTTGAACGTGATCCATGGGTGGCCGGTTTCGAACAGCATCGACAGCATCTTGCGCCACAGGTCCAGCGCGGCGATCTTCTTGAACACGCGGATTTCGCCGGCGGCGGCCTTGGCTTCGTAGCCCAGGTAGGCTTTTTCGAAAGCCTTGCCGACCAGGTCGTGCAGGTCAGGGGTGTCGGATGGCGAGAACAGGGTCCACTCGCCTTTTTCCATCACGCGCTTCATGAACATGTCCGGGATCCAGTTGGCGGTGTTCATGTCGTGGGTGCGGCGGCGGTCGTCGCCGGTGTTTTTACGCAGGTCCAGGAACTCTTCGATGTCCATGTGCCAGGTTTCCAGGTAGGCGCAGACCGCGCCCTTGCGCTTGCCGCCCTGGTTGACCGCGACGGCGGTATCGTTGACCACTTTCAGGAACGGCACCACGCCTTGCGATTTGCCGTTGGTGCCCTTGATGTGGGCGCCCAGTGCGCGCACAGGGGTCCAGTCGTTACCCAGGCCGCCGGCGAACTTGGCCAGCAGGGCGTTTTCCTTGATGGCGTCGTAGATGCCTTCCAGGTCGTCCGACACGGTGGTCAGGTAGCACGACGACAGCTGCGAACGCAGGGTGCCCGAGTTGAACAGGGTCGGGGTCGACGACATGAAGTCGAAGGTCGACAGCAGGTTGTAGAACTCGATGGCGCGCGCTTCGCGGTCGCTCTCGTTCAGGGCCAGGCCCATGGCGACGCGCATGTAGAACGCTTGCGGCATCTCGATGCGGACATCGCGCACGTGCAGGAAGTAGCGGTCGTACAGGGTTTGCAGGCCGATGTAGCCGAACTGCAGATCGCGGTCGGCGACCAGCGCCTTGGCCAGGCGGGCCAGGTCGAACTCGGCCAGCTTGGTGTCCAGCAGTTCGTTGGCGATACCCTTGGCGATGTATTGCGGGAAGTAGGTCACGTATTCGGCGGCGGCGGCGGCTTGCGCGACTTCCTTGCCGAAGACTTCTTTACGGATCGTGTGCAGCAGGATGCGGGCCGTCACTTGCGAGTAGGCCGGATCTTTTTCCATCAGCGCGCGGGCGGCCAGGATGGCGGATTTGTGCAGTTCTTCGACCGGTACGCCGTCGTACAGGTTCTTCAGCGTTTCAGCCAGGATGGCGTCGGCGTCGACGTGCTTTTCCAGGCCGATGCAGGCGGCGTTAATCAGGCCGGTGACGCGGTCCATTTCCAGCGGCTTGCGCTCGCCGTTTTCCAGCACGTGGATTTGCGGTGCTTCGATGGCGGCGGTGGCGCCCTGGGCTTCCTTGGCCAGACGGCGCTCTTCCATGTGCTTGGCGCGATACAGCACGTAGGCGCGGGCGACATCGTGTTCGCCGGAGCGCATCAGCGCCAGTTCAACCTGGTCTTGCACGTCTTCGATATGGAAGGTGCCGCCCGATGGCTGGCGGCGCACCAGCGCGGTGACGACGCTGGCGGTCAGCTGCTCTACCAATTCGCGGATGCGGGCCGAGGCGGCGCCCTGGCCGCCGTTCACGGCCAGGAAGGCCTTGGTGACGGCGATCGCGATTTTCGACGGTTCAAACGCGACGACCGCGCCGTTACGGCGGATGATGCGGTAGTCACCGAGGTCGCTGGCGGCCGTGACCGGGCTGCTGGCGGTGCTCGCAGCGGCTGCTGGTACCAGCGCTGGATTGATGGTGATGTCTTGAGTAGATTGCATTTAAGCTCCCCGATAACAGCGTGCAGTCAGTGCTGCGCGACGTAATGTTGTATAAAAAAAGGCCAAAATGAAGCGACCAGCCAAACCTGCCTGGCTGGTTAAACTGCAATAAAATGGGTAGTGAACTGGCCTTGACGGCTTGCAAATAGTTTAAGAACCAGTGTCATGAGAACTACTATATCTAGTGATTGGTGTGAATCGATACACTGATTGTAGTGGTCAGATAATCGTAAGACAAGTGGAAATTTTGCCGTTTCAGGCAATTTTTCTATTGACTTTGCAGGAGGCCTTTTGCGAAGCGCAATCCGGCGCTAGCGCCCACTAACGCGGGCTCATCCAGTGCCTTTTGATTAAGCAGCGCCTGCCAGCTTTTTCGATAATATTCCCAATCAAACAACGGTCCCGGGTCGGTTTTCCGGCCCGGCGCGATGTGTTCATGGCCCTGTACATCGGTCAGCGGATAGCGCGACTGCAGCGCCAGCGTCAGCACGGCCAGCGCCTGGTACTGCGCCGGCTCGAAGCCGCTGTCGTCGGTGCCTTCCAGCTCCACGCCGAGCGAATAGTCGTTGCACTTTTCGCGTCCGCGAAACACCGACAGACCCGCATGCCAGGCCCTGTCGTTAGCAGAAACATACTGCATCACGCGGCCGTCGCGGCGGATGAAAAAGTGGCTCGACACCTTCAGCCCCCGCAGGTCCGCGAACGAGGGGTCAGTATTATAGTCCAAGCGGCCGGTGAACAGGTCGGACACGTGCGGACCGCCGAATCGGCCGCCCGGCAGGGAGATGTTGTGGACCACCAGCAGCGTGATGTCGGCGGGGTCGGGACGGTCGTCGGCGTGCGGGCTTTCGTAGCGGATCGCCTCGGGCCACCAGCCGTCGGCGCCCAGTGGCGGCGCGCTCACGCCTCCGGCTCCTGGATGTTCAGCTTCTGCATCTGGTAGCGCAGCTGGCGGAAGCTGATGCCCAGCAGATGCGCGGCCTGGGTGCGGTTGAACTGGGTCTGCGCCAGCGCGCGCAGGATGATGTCGCGTTCGATCTGGTTCAGGTAGTCGGGCAGGCTGCTGGGCAGCGCGTCGAGATGGGGCAGCGGCGGCAAGCCGGCGGCGGCGGCGACAACGGCGGCCGGCGAGCCGGCGGTGGCAGCCGGCGCCGGATCGGCCGGCG
>NZ_WHUG01000069.1 GCF_009380215.1 Rugamonas aquatica | reverse complement strand
GGGTCGTTCGAGACCAGGACGTTGATAGGTCAGGTGTGGAAGTGCAGTAATGCATTAAGCTAACTGATACTAATTGCCCGTACGGCTTGTCCCTATAACCTTAGCAGGTTATGGTGAATGAGAAGTACGTTGAAACGTTCGTTGATACAACTTCATTACCCCATTACTTACTTTTTCCAGATTCGGAGCGCCGCTGAAAGCGTCGCTCGTACAAGTCAATGCCTGATGACCATAGCAAGTTGGTCCCACCCCTTCCCATC
>NZ_WHUG01000068.1 GCF_009380215.1 Rugamonas aquatica | reverse complement strand
CACCGTCGTATGATGCGATGGGGGGACGGATCGCGGAAGGTTGTCTGACTGTTGGAATAGTCAGTTTCTGGTTCATAGAAGGCGCTTAGGCAAATCCGGGCGCGGAATTCAAGGGATCGGGACGAGGCACTTAGGTGCTGAAGCAATCGGAAGTGGTTCCAAGAAAAGCCTCTAAGCTTCAGTCATACGAGACCGTACCGCAAACCGACACAGGTGGGCGAGATGAGTATTCTAAGGCGCTTGAGAGAACTCGGGAGAAGGAAC
>NZ_WHUG01000067.1 GCF_009380215.1 Rugamonas aquatica | reverse complement strand
CCTGGGGAGTACGGTCGCAAGATTAAAACTCAAAGGAATTGACGGGGACCCGCACAAGCGGTGGATGATGTGGATTAATTCGATGCAACGCGAAAAACCTTACCTACCCTTGACATGGATGGAATCCCTGAGAGATTGGGGAGTGCCCGAAAGGGAACCATTACACAGGTGCTGCATGGCTGTCGTCAGCTCGTGTCGTGAGATGTTGGGTTAAGTCCCGCAACGAGCGCAACCCTTGTCATTAGTTGCTACGAAAGAGCACTCTA
>NZ_WHUG01000066.1 GCF_009380215.1 Rugamonas aquatica | reverse complement strand
CCAGACTCCTACGGGAGGCAGCAGTGGGGAATTTTGGACAATGGGCGCAAGCCTGATCCAGCAATGCCGCGTGAGTGAAGAAGGCCTTCGGGTTGTAAAGCTCTTTTGTCAGGGAAGAAACGGCCTGTTCTAATACAGTGGGCTAATGACGGTACCTGAAGAATAAGCACCGGCTAACTACGTGCCAGCAGCCGCGGTAATACGTAGGGTGCAAGCGTTAATCGGAATTACTGGGCGTAAAGCGTGCGCAGGCGGTTTTGTAAGTC
>NZ_WHUG01000065.1 GCF_009380215.1 Rugamonas aquatica | reverse complement strand
AGACATCGGCCAGCAGCCATGCATCACTGCCGGGCAGGCGCAGCCAGATGGCTTTCCATGCGTTGCGGTTGCCGCTGCCCTGCAGGTTCGCAAAGCAGGAAGGCGACACCGCGTGTTTGCCGTACTTGATTTCCGCCCCTTCCACGGTGGCGAAATACTGCTGGCGACCGAAGCTGGCGCGCAGCCGGGTGCCTTCGGGCAGAAACACCTCCTTCCATTGATAGCCTGCTTCGGAGAGCTCAGCCGGCTGCTGGGGAGGCGGCGGTGG
>NZ_WHUG01000064.1 GCF_009380215.1 Rugamonas aquatica | reverse complement strand
GCCTGGGGAGTACGGTCGCAAGATTAAAACTCAAAGGAATTGACGGGGACCCGCACAAGCGGTGGATGATGTGGATTAATTCGATGCAACGCGAAAAACCTTACCTACCCTTGACATGGATGGAATCTCGGAGAGATTTGAGAGTGCCCGAAAGGGAACCATTACACAGGTGCTGCATGGCTGTCGTCAGCTCGTGTCGTGAGATGTTGGGTTAAGTCCCGCAACGAGCGCAACCCTTGTCATTAGTTGCTACGAAAGAGCACTCTAA
>NZ_WHUG01000063.1 GCF_009380215.1 Rugamonas aquatica | reverse complement strand
GGTCCAGACTCCTACGGGAGGCAGCAGTGGGGAATTTTGGACAATGGGCGCAAGCCTGATCCAGCAATGCCGCGTGAGTGAAGAAGGCCTTCGGGTTGTAAAGCTCTTTTGTCAGGGAAGAAACGGTGAGCTCTAATACAGTTTGCTAATGACGGTACCTGAAGAATAAGCACCGGCTAACTACGTGCCAGCAGCCGCGGTAATACGTAGGGTGCAAGCGTTAATCGGAATTACTGGGCGTAAAGCGTGCGCAGGCGGTTTTGTAAGTCTG
>NZ_WHUG01000062.1 GCF_009380215.1 Rugamonas aquatica | reverse complement strand
CGGTCCAGACTCCTACGGGAGGCAGCAGTGGGGAATTTTGGACAATGGGCGCAAGCCTGATCCAGCAATGCCGCGTGAGTGAAGAAGGCCTTCGGGTTGTAAAGCTCTTTTGTCAGGGAAGAAACGGCCTGCTCTAATACAGCGGGCTAATGACGGTACCTGAAGAATAAGCACCGGCTAACTACGTGCCAGCAGCCGCGGTAATACGTAGGGTGCAAGCGTTAATCGGAATTACTGGGCGTAAAGCGTGCGCAGGCGGTTTTGTAAGTCTG
>NZ_WHUG01000061.1 GCF_009380215.1 Rugamonas aquatica | reverse complement strand
CTGCGGATCAAAGCTTGTTTGCTAGCTCCCCGCAGCTTATCGCAAGCTACTACGTCCTTCATCGCCTGTAATCGCCAAGGCATCCACCATGTGCACTTATTCACTTGTCCCTATAACGTTAGCCCCTGCGACTAAACAAGGAGCGTTTATAGGAATAAGAAGTACTACGTTGTTGCGTTTGTTGATACATACAATCATTACCCATCGTCTTACGTTTTACCGTAAAACGATCAATAAAAATTTACTTACTTCTTCCAGATTGTTAAAGAACGTACAGCAC
>NZ_WHUG01000060.1 GCF_009380215.1 Rugamonas aquatica | reverse complement strand
CCCCGGGAGGGGAGTGAAATAGATCCTGAAACCGTGTGCATACAAACAGTAGGAGCGGACTTGTTCCGTGACTGCGTACCTTTTGTATAATGGGTCAGCGACTTACATTCAGTGGCAAGGTTAACCAAATAGGGAAGCCGTAGAGAAATCGAGTCCGAATAGGGCGATAGTCGCTGGGTGTAGACCCGAAACCAAGTGATCTACTCATGGCCAGGATGAAGGTGCGGTAACACGCACTGGAGGTCCGAACCCACTAATGTTGAAAAATTAGGGGATGAGCTGTGGGT
>NZ_WHUG01000005.1 GCF_009380215.1 Rugamonas aquatica | reverse complement strand
TGCCGCCGCCCATGCCGCTGCGGACGCCGCCGCCAAAGCCGCCGCCGATGCTGCCGCCAAGGCCGCTGCGGACGCCGCTGCCAAAGCCGCCGCCGATGCCGCCGCCAAGGCCGCTGCCGATGCGGCCGCCAAGGCAGCAGCCGACGCCGCCGCAGCAGCGGGCAACCAGGCCGCCACGCCGGTGAACCAGGCGCTCAATAGCACGGTCAACATCATCAACACCATCACCCAGGCCACCACGGGCAAGACGTCGCCGGTCGTCGCCACGACGCCGGATACGGTGCTCGCGTCCAATACGTCCGGTGGTGGTGGCGGCAACAGCAAACCGGATGACAAGGTGCCGGATGAGAAGGACAAGGGCGCCAGCAAGGTGGAACAAACCGCTAGCAAACTTGAACCGACCAAAAAGATGTACTGCAACTGAAACCGCATCGAACGCAAGGGGCCCGTCGCCGGGACGGGCCCGTTTGTGAGCTGAAATGCTACACAATGCTCCTGCCCTATCAAATTCAACGTTTCAAATAGGCATTGCTTATAGCGGCTATGCTAGCATCGGAAGAGCGTTTGCAAACTGTGTCATCGTGGACGACAAACTTTCCAAGTTAGCAAAATACACGCGATAAAACTAAGAGCCTACCCATGAGAAAAAGCTTAACGCGCCTCCTAGCAGGTTCCCTTCTTGCCGCCGCCGTGGCCTCTGCCTGGGCCGCCCAGCCGGCCGACGATGGCGCCCCCATCCGTTTCGAGATTTCCCGTTTCGAGGTCAAGGGCAACACCTTGTTGCAGCAGGCCGAGATCGATGCGCTGCTGACCAAGTTCACCGGCAAGGAGCGCGACTTCGGCGACGTGCAGCGCGCGCTGGAAGCGCTGGAAGAGGTCTACCACCAGCGCGGCTACAACGTGGTGACGATCGAACTGCCGGAACAGGAACTCAACCGTGGCGTGGTCGTGCTGCGCGTGGTGGAAACGCGCATCGGCCGCATCAGCGTGCGCAACAACCTGTACTTCGACGAGAACAATATCCGCCGCAGCCTGCCGGCCTTGCAGGAAGGCCGCACGCCGGACCTGAAGGCGGTCTCGGCCAACCTGAAGCAGGGCAACGAGAGTCCCGCCAAGGAAGTCACGCTCAAGCTGCAAAGCGGCGACAAGGACGAGGAAGTCGACGCCGTGCTCGACGTGAAAGACCAGCGCATCTGGAAGGGCATGGTCAACATCGACAACACCGGCACCCAGCAGACCGGCAAGACCCACCTCGGCTTCATCCTGCAGAACGCCAACCTGTTCAACCTCGACCATCTGGCCTCGCTGCAGTACACCACGTCGGCCGAGGAACCGGGCCGCGTCAAGGTGTACGGCGCCGGCTACCACATCCCCTTGTACGCGCTGGGCGATTCGCTGGACTTCTTCGCCAGCTATTCGAACGTCGACTCCGGCACCGTGTCGGCCGGCGCCGTCAACCTGGCCGTCAGCGGCAAGGGCGCGGTGTACGGTGCGCGCTACAACCAGAGCCTGGCCAAGCGCGGCGAGCTGGAATCCAAACTCAGCTACGGCATCGACTACAAGGCCTTCAAGAACAATGTGCAGGTGCTGGACCAGGGACCGGGCCAGCAGTTGGGCAATGACGTTACCGTGCATCCGCTCAGCATCAGCTACCAGGGCACGCTGCCGATCAAGCAGGGAGAAGTGAGCGGGCAGGTGACGCTGCTGCGCAATATCTCCGGCGGCACCAAGGGCGACCAGACCGCCTTCACGCTGGCGCGCGACGGCGCCAAGGCCGACTACACCATTCTGCGCCTGGCCGGCAGCGTAACGCGCGCCATGGCCAACGACTGGCAGCTGCGCGCCATCGCCAACGGCCAGTACAGCAGCGATGCGCTGATCCCCGGCGAACAGTTCGGCGCCGGCGGCGCGACCTCGGTGCGCGGTTTCGTCGAGCGTGAAATCTCCAACGATTCCGGCCTCGGCGTCAACCTGGAAGCCTACACGCCCAATGTGTGCACCCACGTGGGCTGGAACTGCCGCTTCCTGGCCTTCTACGACACCGCCTACGTCAAACGCAACCATGCGCTGGCGGGCGAGTTGACCAGTACCTCCATCGCCAGCGTGGGCTTGGGTGCGCGCTTCGTGCTGTCCACCTACGTCAACCTGCAACTCGATTACGGCCATGTGGTGCGTGCCGGCGCCACTGGCCATGACAACGCCAACCGCCTGCACCTGCGACTGGGCCTGGCCTACTGACGCGGCACTGAAAACACTGGAAATCAAAATGCTACAGCCAAAAAACTCTACCGTACTCAAGACCCTGTTTCAGGGCTTGCTGTTGCTGGCGCTGTGCGGCATGGCCGGCGCAAGCTGGGCCGCGCAGGTGGCGGGCACCATCGTCCAGCTGAGCGGGCCGCTGCTGGCCAAGAAGGCGGATGGCGTGGTGCGTATTTTGTCGATGCGTTCCGAGGTCGAGAGCGGCGATACGCTGGTGACGGAGAAAAACACCTACGCCATGGTCAAGTTCATCGACAACAGCGAGATCACGCTCAAGCCGGGCACCACGTTCAAGGTGGAGAACTTCAGCTACGACGCCGGCAAGCCGGATGCGGACAGCGCGTCCTTCAACCTGGTCAAGGGTGGCCTGCGTTCGGTGACGGGTTTGCTGGGCAAGCGCAACAAGGAAAAATTCGCCATGAAGACGCCGAGCGCCACCATCGGCATACGCGGCACCACCTTCATCGCCGACATCGTCGAGCCGAGCGCGGAGGCGGTTGCCTCGCGCATGGCCTACAACCTGGCCAGCACCGCCGCGCTGGACCCGGCGGCCGCGCCGGTGCAGCCGCTGATGCTGGCGCAGTTGACTCTTCCGTCGCCGACCGCCGCCCGCGCGCCCGGCCTGTATGTGCAGGTGCTCGACGGCTTGATCCATGTGACCAACCCTTCCGGCACGGCCAACTTCAGCGCCGGCCAGTTCGGCTTTACGCCGAGCTTCAGGACGCCGCCTATCATCCTGCCGGCGAATCCCGGCATTCCGTTCACGCCGCCGCCGGCGTTCAGCCAGAGCACCGGGCCGTCGTCCAGCACCGGCCCAGGCAAATCGAATACCGTCGATTGCGAAGTGCGCTGAAAAGGACTTGACCTTCCCATCGTGGGATACTTGATGCTGTCGTCATCGAGTCGTCCATTGGGTTTGCCATGTCCACTTCCGCTATTCCTGTAACACTGTCGATCAAAATCGAGGGCATGACCTGCGCTTCCTGCGTGGGCCGTGTCGAGCGCGTGCTGGCGGCCGTGCCGGGCGTGGACAAGGTCAGCGTCAATCTGGCGACCGAATCGGCGCGGGTGGAGTCTACCGCGCCGCTCGATGTCGCGCTGCTGGTGCAGGCGGTCGACAAGGCCGGGTATCAGGCCACGCCGGAACAGCCTTTGTCCGCCCCGGACCCGGCTCCCGCTCACGGCGTGGTGCCGCATCTGCTGGGGGCGCCGGCTGGCGGCCGCGCGGTGCTGCTGGCCGCAGTGCTGTCACTTCCCTTGCTGCTGCCCATGCTGCTGGAATTCGCCGGCGTGCACTGGATGCTGGACGGCCGCGTGCAGATGCTGCTGGCGACGCCGGTGCAGTTCTGGCTGGGCGCGCGCTTCTATCGCGCCGGCTGGCTGGCCGTGCGTGCCCGCAGCGGCAATATGGACCTGCTGGTGGCTTTGGGCACCAGCGCCGCGTATGGCCTGAGCGTCTATCAGCTGCTGGCATCGACGGCCGCCATGCCGCATCTGTACTTTGAAGCGTCGGCAGTGGTGATTACCTTGATCTTGCTGGGCAAATGGCTGGAGGCGCGCGCCAAGCGTCAGACCACGTCCGCGATCCGCGCCCTGCAGGTGCTGCGGCCGGAATCGGCGCGGGTGCGGCGCGGTACGCAGGATGTCGATGTGCCGATCGCCGAGGTGCTGCCGGGCGATCTGGTAGTGGTGCGGCCGGGCGAGCGTGTCGCGGTCGACGGCGAAGTGGTGGAGGGCGCCAGCCATGTCGACGAAGCGCTCATCACCGGCGAGAGCCTGCCGGTGGCGCGCCATGCGGGCGACCGCGTGACTGGAGGCGCCATCAATGGCGAAGGCCTGCTGCTGGTGCGGGTGACGGCGGTGGGCGCGGAGAGCACGCTGGCGCGCATCATCCGCCTGGTCGAGGATGCGCAGGCGGCCAAGGCGCCGGTGCAGCATCTGGTGGACCGTGTGAGCGCCGTGTTCGTGCCGGTGGTGCTGGTGCTGGCGGTGCTGACGCTGGCCGGCTGGTGGCTGGCGACCGGCGACGCGGAGCGGGCCATCATCAATGCGGTGGCGGTGATGGTGATCGCCTGCCCATGTGCGCTGGGACTGGCGACGCCCGCCGCCATCATGGCCGGCACCGGCGTGGCGGCGCGTTACGGAATACTTATCAAGGATGCGGAAGCGCTGGAACTGGCGCATCGCATCACCACCGTGGCCTTCGACAAGACCGGCACGCTCACCGAAGGCAAGCCGTCGCTGGTGGCGTTTGAGCCGGCTGAATCGGCCGGCATCGATAAGGCGCGGCTGCTGCAACTGGCCGCCGCCATCCAGCGCGGCAGCGAACACGCACTGGCCCGCGCCGTTACCGATGCCGCCGCCAGCGCGAACGCCGCGGCCGGCGACGGCGCCATCGCCGCCGCGCCGAGCGTCACCGGCGTCGCCGCGTTGCCCGGCCGCGGCGTCGCGGCCACCGTCGATGGCGCGCGCCTGATCCTGGGCAGCACGCGGCTGATGCAAGAAGAGGGCGTCGCACTGGATGCCCTGCGTGCCCGCGCCGCAGAACTGGAACAACAAGGCCTGACCATTTCCTGGCTGGCCGCCGTTTCAAACGCACCGCAGCCAACCCAGTTACTGGGGCTGCTAGCCTTCGGAGACCGCATCAAACCCCAAGCCCGCGCCGCCCTGCAAGCGCTGCACGACATGCATATCCAAACCATCCTGCTCACCGGCGACAACCAGGGCAGCGCCGACGCCGTCGGCAAAGAACTGGGCGTAGGCCGCATCGTCGCCAACATGCTGCCCGCCGACAAAGCCGCCACCGTCGCCGCGCTGAAGAGCAAAGAAAGCTGCATCGCCATGGTCGGCGACGGCATCAACGACGCCCCCGCGCTGGCCGCCGCCGATGTCGGCATCGCCATGTCCAGCGGCACCGACGTCGCCATGCACGCCGCCGGCATCACCCTGATGCGCGGCGACCCGGCACTGGTGGCAGCCGCCATCTCGATCTCGCGCCGCAGCTACAGCAAAATACGCCAGAACCTGTTCTGGGCCTTCATCTACAACCTGGTCGGCATCCCGCTGGCCGCCTTCGGCCTGCTCAACCCCATGGTCGCAGGCGCCGCGATGGCGCTCAGCTCCGTCAGCGTCATCAGCAACGCACTGCTGCTGCGCCGCTGGAAGCCGGACCACCTGAAAGGACAAGCATGAACATCGGACAAGCGGCAACAGCCAGCGGCGTCTCCGCCAAGATGATCCGCTACTACGAAAGCATCGCCCTGATCCCGGCGGGCAAACGCAGCGAAGCCGGTTACCGCATCTACGGCGACAACGATCTGCACACGCTGCGCTTCGTCAAGCGCGCCCGCGCACTGGGCTTCTCGCTCGACCAGATCCGCGATTTGCTCTCGCTGTGGCAGAACAAGGAACGCGCCAGCGCCGACGTCAAGACCATCGCGCTGGGCCACGTGGCGGAGCTGAACCAGCGTATCGCCCAGCTGACCGAAATGCGCGACACCCTGCAAACTCTGGCCGGCTGCTGCCACGGCGATCATCGCCCCGACTGCCCGATTCTCCAAACTCTTGCCGGTTAAAGTATAATCGCCCGGTTTTGGTGCCCGCGCGTCTGTCCAGATGCGCAGTTAAACGGGAAACATGAAGCTGGCCACGCCAGCCCACATGTGCTGCCCCCGCAACGGTAAACAAGCGTCGTCGTTGACGACAAATCCGCCTCTTCAGACCACTGTGCCCGCGCATGGGAAGGTCAGGCGGTGTCGCTTGCCAGCCCGGATACCGGCCAAGACAGGTGGAAATGCCCAGGCATTTCTGTTCAATCCGCTCACGGGGAGGTGAGCGGCTTGCATCTGTTTTGATCTACACCTATGCATCGATTTTTCGCGCCACGGCCTTGCCGACTGGCGGCCGTGCTTTGCGCACGCGCCGTCCGCGTGCGCGCACGCCCTGAGTTTCTCCCCCTGCCTATTGGACCATCCCATGTTTAACCTGCCCACCGACGCGGCCGTGCACTCCATCGAGACACTGCTGTACTCCATCTCCACCGTCCTGTATCTGCCTGTGCTGCTAGGGATTGCAGCGCTGGTGCTGCATATGCTGGTGTGCTTCGGCACCTTCGGCGCCGAATGGCTGGAGCGCCGCCGCGGCGTGCGCGTGCTGGTCGCCACCGCCAAACAAGAAATGGCCGCCGTGCTGACCGCGCAGGAAGGCGAGCCGGGACTGGACGCCCGCCTCGAACGCCTGGTGCAGCGCGCCGACGCTAACGGCGTGCGCCGCCTGGACGGCGTGCGCTTCGTGGTACGCGTCGGCCCGGCGCTGGGTTTGATGGGCACCCTGATCCCGATGGGCATCTCGCTGGCCGGCCTCGCGCAGGGCAATCTGCCGAAGATGGCCGAGTCGATGACCACCGCCTTCACCGCCACCGTGGTCGGCCTGGCGTGCAGCGTCAGCGCGTATGTACTGAGCCTGGTGCGCGAGCACTGGCTGCGCACCGACCTGACCGAGATCGCCTACGTGGCCGAATCCCACCTGGCGGCGCAGGACCACAAGCCGCACCTGGTGCGCGCGGGAGCCTGAGATGCGCTATATGAACCGCCACCGCTTCAGCCGCATCGGCGAGCATAACGAAGACCCGCTGTCCGGCGTCGCCAACCTGTTCGACGCCAGCATCGTCTTCATCGTCGCCATGATGCTGGCGCTGTTCTCGGCCTGGAACATGATGGACCTGCTGGATCCGAACTCCGAAGTCACCATCGCCAAGAAAAGCGCCGACGGCCACGTCGAGGTGCTGACCAAGAAGGGCTCTGAAATCAAGGTCAGCAAAGTCAGCGACAAGCCGCTGTCGGGCTCCGGCAAGCGCCTGGGCACTGCGTATCAGCTGCCGGATGGGAAGGTCGTCTATGTACCGGAATAACAAGCTGTGGGCGCTGCTGCTGTTGCTGGCGTCCCTGTGCATCGGCGGTTATGTGCACTCCGCGCAGGCGCCGCGCACGCTGGCGCTGATGCTGGGCGATGTGGAGTCGCGCCCGGCCGTGCTGGCGGTGCGCGGCCTGCAGGCCGAGTTGAAAGAGCTGAATGTCGCCGTGCGCATCATCCCCGCTAACGGCATGACGCCGGCCGACCGCGCGGCGCTGACCAGCGCCGACGTGGCTGTCGTCAACGCCAAGGGCCGCCAGGCCATGGTGGGCCTGAGCGCTGAACTGCTGGCGCTGCAAAAGGCGCGCCGTCCGGTGTTCGCGGTCGGCGGCGCCATCGACGACAGCCTGCGCGAGCAGGGCGTGCGCGATGACGCGGCCATCCAGTCCTACCACCGCGAAGGCGGCGTGGAGAACGTGGGCAATCTGCTGCGCTACATCCTGCGCAACCACTTCGGCGCCAAGCTGTCCGTGGCGCCGGTGCATGCGATGCCGGAAGTGGGCCTGTACGACGTGGCGGCCAACCGCACATCGAGCAGCTACGAGCAGTACCTGCAAGGCTACGCCAGCTACAAGGCCGGCGCGCCGTGGATCGCCGTGCCGTTCTACCGCGCCAGCCTGGTGGCGGGACAAACGCTGCCGCTGGCGGCCATCGTCGCGCGGCTGGAGGCCAGCGGCTACAACGTGCTGCCGGTGTTCGGCTATCCGTACGACGTGCCGCTGCGCTTCCTGCTCGATGAAAACGGCAAGAGCCGTGTGGAGCTGATCGTCGCGCTGGGCATGAAGGTGGGCGGCACCGCCAACACCGGCGCGCTGCTGGACAAGATCGGCGTCCCGGCCATCAACGCCATCACGCTGAGCCAGCAGTCGCTGGCGCAATGGCAGGAATCGAAGATCGGCCTCGATATCATCGAACGTACCTGGCAACTGGCCGGCGCCGAAGTGGCGGGCCTGATCCAGCCGACCGTGGTCGCCAGCCGCGAACGCATCAGCGATGCGCAGACCGGCCTGGCCTACGTCGAGGAGACGCCGATCCCCGAGCGCATCGAGCGCCTCAACGAACGCGTCGCCAGCTGGATGGCCTTGCGCCAGAAGGCCAACGGCGACAAGCGCATCGCCATGATCTACTTTAACTATCCGCACGGTTCCGAAACCATCGGCGCGGCCTACCTGAACGTGCTGCCGGAGAGCCTGTGGCAGATCGTCCAGCGCCTGAAGCAGGAGGGCTATCAGACCGGCGCCGCGCTGCCGCCGTCGCAGGACGAGCTGCAAGGCGAGATCCAGCAGTGGGGCAATTACCCCGGCAAGTCCAAGGGCGACTACATGGCGGGCCTGAAGCATCTGGCCGAAAGCGGCCAGGCGCTGCTGGTGCCGCTGGCCGACTACCAGAAATGGTTCGCCACGCTGGCGCAGCCGCTGCGCGCATCGATAGAAAAATCCTGGGGCAAGCCTGAGAACGCGCCTGTCCTGTGGCGCAACGCCAAGGGCGAGCCGTTCTTCGTCTATCCGGCGCGCCGCTTCGGCAATGTGCTGATGGCGCCGCAGCCCGGCCGCGCATGGGAGCAGAACCTGGAGAAGCTGCACAACGAAGTGAGCATGCCGCCGTCGCATGAATACATCGCGTTCTATCTGTGGCTGCAAAAGGGGTTCCAGGCCAACGCCGTCATGCACATCGGCACCCACGGCACGCAGGAATGGCTGACCGGTAAAGAGGCCGGCTTGTCCGACAGCGATCCGACCGAAGCGCTGATCGGCGCCATGCCCAACATCTATCCGTATGTGATGGACGATGTGGGCGAGGGCATACAGGCCAAGCGGCGCGGCATGGCCGTCATCATCGACCACATGACGCCACCGTTCGACGTGGCGGGCCTCAATCCCGACCTGCGCGAGCTGGGCGCGCTGCTGAACGACTATCGCGTGGCCGAACAAAAAAGCCCGCTGCTGGCGCGCAGCCACCTGACGGCGATCAACCGCCTGGCGGCCAAGAGCGGCGTGTTGAAGGACATGAAAAAGACCGAGCTCAAAACCGAAGCCGATATGGAAGGCCTGGAGGAATACCTGGACGACACCGGCAGCAAGCTGACGCCGTTCGGCCTGCACACCTTCGGCGTGGCGCCGAAGCCGGAGCTGCGTAACGCCACCGCGCGCGCTGTGGTCAGTCTCGACACCACGTCGACGGCGGAGCAGAAAACCAAACGCATCGCGCAGCTGGAGGGCGATATCGAACGCAGCGCCGGGCTGGAACTGGAGCGCCTGATGCAGGCGCTGTCGGGCCGCTACATCCCGACCGGCGCCAGCGCCGACCTGGTACGCAATCCGGACGCGCTGCCGACCGGCCGCAACTTCTTCGGCCTCGATCCCTCGCGCATCCCGAGCAAGACCACCTACGAAGCCGGCTACAAACTGGCGCAGCAGCTGGCGGAAGACTACCGCAAGCGCCACGGCGCCTGGCCGGACAAGTTGAGCATGAACCTGTGGGGCGTCGAAACCTCGCGCCACGAAGGCATTATGGAAGCGCAGGCGATGGCGCTGATGGGCGTGCGTCCGACGTGGGACGAGCGTGGCCGCGTGACCGGCGTCGAAGCGCTGACCCGCAAGCAGCTGGGCCGTCCGCGCGTGGACGTGACGCTGATTTCGTCCGGCCTGTTCCGCGACCTGTTCGGCAATCTGCTGACGTTGATGGACCAGGCGGTGCAGCTGGCGCAGAAGCAGGACGATAACGGTCCCGGCGAAGGCGGCAACGTGATGCAGGCGCACAGCCAGAAAACCGTGGCCGCCTTGCAGGCCAGGGGCATCTCCGCCGAGGAGGCGCAGCGCATGGCGTCGGTGCGTATCTTCGGTCTGCCGAGCGGCGCCTATGGCACGCAGATCGAGAAGCTGATCCCGCTGACCAACGCCTGGCAGAACGAGAAGGAAGTGGCGGACGTGTTCATCAACCGCATGAGCCATCCGTTCGGCGCCGGCTACTGGGGCGACGACAAGGCCGATCCGGGCCAGCGCCGCGAGCTGTTCAAGCAGGCCATCAGCGGCAGCAAGATCGCGCTGCACAGCCGTTCCAGCAATCTGTTCGCGACGCTGGACAACGACGACTTCTTCCAGTACCTGGGCGGTACCGCGATGGCGATCCGCAGCGTGGACGGCAAGACGCCGGAGGTGATGGTCAGCGACCTGTCCAACCCGCGCAAGCCTGGCCACAAGACGCTGGAGCAGTACATGGGCCAGGAAATGCAGGCCCGCTACCTGAACCCGCGCTGGGCCGACAGCATGCTGAAGGAAGGTTATTCGGGAGCGCGCTACATCAACCGCGTGGTCGACTATCTGTGGGCCTGGCAGGTCACGGTGCCGGAAGTGGTGGACGGCGGCAAATGGCAGCGCATGTACGACACCTATGTCGAAGACCGCCACGGC
The DNA here is from genome assembly GCF_009380215.1 of Rugamonas aquatica. GTDB lineage: Bacteria > Pseudomonadota > Gammaproteobacteria > Burkholderiales > Burkholderiaceae_D > Rugamonas > Rugamonas aquatica_B. The sequence goes on along the minus strand of NZ_WHUG01000005.1, from coordinate 495,633 downwards.
CTGAAGGTGCGCGAGCGCTTCGCCAACAGCGGCAACCTGCGCGCCTTCCAGGCCATCACCGACCGCATGCTGAGCGCGATCGAACGTGGCTACTGGAAGCCGAGCGACGCGGTGCGTGAAAAACTGACGCAGCAGAACGCGCAGGCGATCAAGGATGGCGGCGTGTCGTGCAGCGCCGATTCGTGCAGCAAGGCGACGATGAAGATCGCGCCGCAGTTCAGCGGCCAGTTCGTGCCCAACGTCGGCACCAACCCGGCGATCGCACGCGGTGCTGCTGCGGCGCAGCTGCAAGCCTTGCAGGCCAAGGCGCAAGAGACACCTTCGCCTTCGCCCGCGCCGGCCCCCGCGAAAGACAAACCGGCCGAACCTGCGGCCAAGACCAAGCCCCCGGCCGATGCCGCCGACGCCAAGATCAGTGGCTTTGAAATGGAAACCCTGGCCAAGCTGACGCCGGTGCAAAAGACCATCGGCACGCTGGCCTTGCTGGCGCTGGCTGCCGGCCTGATAGGCGCCGGTTACATCGGACGCCGGAATAAATTACGTAAACTGAAGGAGTATCTATGATTGTTTCATCGATTGTCGCGCTGGCGGCTGTAGTGCCGCTGGTCGCAAGTGAAAGCACTGTGGTGGAAGCTGTGGAAGTCCGCGGCCACTACGACAATGGCGTGGGCACCTCCGGCGCCGCCAGCCAGGGTTCCGTGACGGCGGCGCTGATCGCCAACCGTCCGGCGCTGCGTCCCGGCGAGCTGCTGGAGTTCGTGCCAGGCGTGATCGTCACGCAGCACAGCGGCGACGGCAAGGCCAACCAGTACTTCCTGCGCGGCTTCAACCTCGATCACGGCACCGACTTCGCCACCTTCGTCGACGGCATGCCGGTCAATATGCGCACCCACGCGCACGGCCAGGGTTACACCGATCTGAATTTCCTGCTGCCGGAACTGGTCGACCGCATCAACTACAAGAAAGGCCCGTACTACGCGGACGAAGGCGACTTCGCGTCGGCCGGCGCGGCGCATATGGGCCTGGCCAACAAGCTGAAGGAAAACACAGCCAGCGTCACCGTCGGCGAGCACCAGTACTACCGCGCCAACCTGACCGGTTCCACCCCGCTGGGCGAGGGCAACCTGGTCTACGGCGCGGAGCTGGGCCACAACAACGGCCCGTGGACCAACCGCGAAGCCTTCCACAAAAGCCTGGGCGTGCTGCGCTACAGCCAGGGCGGCAGCGACAACCAGTTCAGCATCACCGGCATGGCCTACAAGGGCGGCTGGTATGCCAGCAACCAGATTCCGCTGCGCGCGGTGCAGAGCGGCGAGATCGATCCCTACGGCGCGATCGATGCCACCGACGGCGGCATCACGTCGCGTTACAGCCTGTCGGCCACGCTGCGCAAGCGCAGCAGCGATACGCTGTTGCAGGCCAACGCCTATGTGGTGCAATCGAGCCTGGACCTGTACAACGACTTCACCTACTTCCTCGACGATCCGGTCAACGGCGACCAGTCGCGCCAGACCGAGAAGCGCCGCATGACGGGCTTCGATGTGGCGCATACGTGGTTCAGCAAATGGGGCGGGCTGGATGTGAACAACAAGGTCGGCGTGCAGGGACGTTATGACTACCTGTCGCCGCTGGCGCTGTACAGCACCGTCAAGCGCCAGATCACCGGCACCATTACGGAGTCCAAGGTCAAGGAAGCCAGCGCCGGCGTCTACTTCGAGAACACGGTGCAGTGGCGCGAGTGGCTGCGCACCACGGCGGGCCTGCGCTACGACCGCTATCGTTTTGATGTCAGCAGCAATATCGCCGAGAACACGGGCAAGGTCAGCGACGGCGTGACCTCGCCGAAAATCTCGATGGTGCTGGGTCCATGGGCGAAGACGGAATTCTTCCTCAACTACGGCGAAGGCTTCCACAGCAACGACGCGCGCGGCACCACGGTGCACCTGACGCCGAAGGAGCGCGAGCCTATCGATCCGGTCACGCCGCTGGTCAAGACGCGCGGCGCGGAACTGGGGATGCGTACCGAGTTCGTGCCCGGCCTGCAAAGCTCGATCGCCTTGTGGAAGCTGCGCTCCGCGTCCGAGCTGGTGTTCTCCGGCGACGCCGGCGATACGGCCGCAAGCCGCGGCAGCTACCGTTCGGGCATCGAGTGGAACAACCACTACATCGCCGCGCCATGGCTGTTGTTCGACCTGGACCTGGCGTATTCGCGCGCCCACTACACCGAGCATGACGAGGCGGGCGACTACATTCCCGGCGCGGTCGGCAAGGTGGCTTCGTTCGGTGCGACCATTGCGGATATCGGCCCGTGGTCCGGCGCGTTCCAGATGCGCTACTTCGGCCCGCGTCCGCTGATCGAGGATAACAGCCAGCGTTCGGCGACGACGGCGATTGCGTATGCGCGCATCGGCTACAAGATCGACCGCCGATGGACCGTGTCGCTGGATGCATTCAATCTGTTCGACCGCAAGGCCAGCGATGTGGACTACTACTATCCATCGCGCTTGCCGGGCGAGCCGGCAGAAGGCGTCAACGACATCCACTACCATCCGGTGGAGCCGCGCACCTTCCGTCTGACGCTGAAGGCTACGTTCTAGAGAACATCCAGATCGTCAGCACCGCGCCGACGATCACGACGAAGCCGCGCATGACTTTTTCCGGCAAGCGGTGGATCAGCCATCCGCCGCACAAGCCGCCGGCGATGCCGCCCACGCACAGCGCCAGTGCTGCGGGCCAGCTGATCAAGCTGGAGGTGGCGAAGATCAGCGTGGCGGCGGCGTTCATCGCCATCGCCAGCACGTTCTTGGTGGCGGCGGCGGTGCGCACCTGCTGGCCGGCGATGGTCAGCGCGGCCAGCATCAGGAAGCCGATGCCGCCGCCGAAGTAGCCGCCGTAGATGGCGATGCAGCTTTGCACCAGCACCAGCGTCCAGCGCGGCATGCTGCCCGCTGCGTGCAGCGGCTTCTTGCGGAAGCTGCCCCACGCGAACACGCTGGTGGCGAACAGCACCAGCCAGGGCACCAGCCGCGCGAAGAACGACGGCGGCGTATTCAGGAGCAGGATGGCGCCGAAGATGCCGCCGATGGCGCTGATGATGAGCATCTGCTTGAACGTCAGCGGCCCGACGTCGCCCGTCAGCTTGCGGCCGGCGTAGGCGGAAGTAGTCTGGCTGGGGAACAGCGCGATGGTCGATGTCATGTTGGCGGCCAGCGGATTCAGGCCGGCCAGCAGCAGCGCCGGGAAGGTGATGAAGGAGCCGCCTCCGGCCAGTGCATTCTGCACGCCGGCCAGGAAACCGGCAGCGGCGACCATCAGGACGATGTGGATTTCAAGCGGCGGGACTGGCGGCATGGGGGCTCGTAAGTGGTCGGGAGTGATCGGGGCAGCGGTCGATTATAACCGCGTGCCGATTATCGTTCCGGGCGCTGCGTGAAGCTTGTCAATGCTACTATCTTGGCATGACGACACCATACCAACTTTACTATTGGGACGGCCTGCAGGGCCGCGGCGAATTCGTGCGGCTGGCGCTGGAGGAAGCGGCGGCGCCGTATGTGGACGTGGCGCGACAGAAGAAGGGCATGCCGGAGCTGCTGGCCAGCCTGGATGGCGACAAGGTCGATCATCCATCGTTCGCGCCGCCGGTGTTGCGCGCGGGCGAACTGCTGATCGGGCAGACGGCCAACATCCTGATGTACCTCGGCGCGAAGCACGGCCTGGCGCCGCGCGCGGAGGCGGGGCGGCTGTGGGCCAACCAGCTGCAGCTGACCATCGCCGACATCGTCAACGAGGTGCACGACACGCACCATCCGATTTCCACCAACCTGTATTACGAAGACCAGAAGAAGGAAGCGAAGGCGCGCGCCAGGGATTTCCGCGAGCAGCGCATACCGAAGTTCCTCGATTACTTCGAGGGCGTGGTGGCGCGCAATCCGGGGCGGGGCGGCTATGCGGTGGGCTCGCGGCTGACGTATGTGGACCTGTCGCTGTTCCAGCTGGTCGAAGGCCTGCGCTATGCGTTTCCGAAGACGATGGCGCGGCTGGAGCCATCGTATCCGTCGCTGGTCGCCTTGCGCGACAAGGTGGCGCTGCGGCCCAACATCGCCGCCTACGCCCGGTCGAAGCGGCGGATACCGTTCAATGAAGACGGTATCTTCCGCTGCTATCCGGAACTGGACAAATAATCAGGCCGCGCTGGTGACGGGATAGCCCGCATCGGCGATGGCCGATTTCAACGGCGCCAGCGCGCTGGCGCTGGCGATCCTGACGGTCTTGCTGGCCAGGTCGATTTCGACCTGCGCCGCCGCGTCGACCGCCTGCACCGCCTTGGTGACGGCGCCTACGCAATGGCCGCAGCTCATGTTTTCCACTTGCAGCTGATACATCGTGTACTCCCTAAACAGTTTCGATGTACGTACTGTAGCCCTTCCAGTGGTGGGAAGGTCAAGTGCTGCTTCGCTGCGGCTTTGGCTCAGGGCGTTTTGCGGCGGCGTAGCGCCACGCCGAGCAGACCCAGGCCGGCCGTCAGCATGGCGTAGTTCTCCGGCTCCGGCACGAGGAGCGCGTAGGTATAGGTGACGCTGCCATAGGCATCGAACATGGGCTGGACCAGCGAGCGCGTGTTGCCGGAGGTGCCGATGACGCTGCTATTGGACGTGCCGACCAGGGATGCGTGCAGATTCCCCACACCCGAGAACAAGGCCAGCGTGGGCAGGTCGACATAGCTCATGGTGCTGCTGAACGGCGCTCCCGAGAAGGTGAACACGCCCCCCGAGGTGCCGGCGAAATTGCTCACGCCGTCGAACTTGGCCTCCGAGAAGACATGGCTGCCGCTCGAAGTCAGCGTTTGCGTCAGCGTCGGTACGGTCATGGTCAGCAGGCTGCCCGCCGTGCCGGTGATGGTGGAGACCGAGTTCCTGCTCAGGTTTTCCACGCTGATGGTGGTGTTGAAGTCGCTGAACAGCGTGATCTTTACAGATTGCAGCGTACCCAGGCTGAGGTTGAACTTGGTGAAGTCCAGGCCGGCCGTGTTGCCCTTGGCGTTGGCAATGACGTTGGAGTTGACGGTGTAGCTCTGGGTCGGGACGTTGGCGTATGCGTTGCATCCCGCAATAGCAGTACCGGCCAGCAGCAGTTTGGTGAGATTTTTCATGGCATTCCCCGCGTGATATCCGTTGACGTTGGCCGTGGATCAGGCTTGCTTGGCGCGCGCTTGCTGGCGCTTGGCGAGCATGCCGATCAAGCCCATGCCCAGCAACAGCATGCCGTAGGTTTCCGGCTCGGGCACTGCGGGAGTGTAGGCGTAGGTCACGGTGCCGTAGCCGTCGGCCGTGGTGGCGAACTGCACGTCGATGCCATCGCCGAATACCGTGGAATTGGCCTGTGCGGTGATCAGCGTATTGATGCTGCCAGGGCCGCTGAACAGGGCCAGGTCGGCCGGGCCGCTGTAGGTGGCGGAGTTGTGGGCCAGGAAGCCGTTGCTGGTGCCGCCGGTGCCGCCGCCGCCCGGCACGGTGACGACCGTGTTGAACAGCGTAGCGCTGATGAGCACCAGGTTGCTGCTGTCGGGACGATCCAGGAATATGCTGACGTCCAGCGTCACGGGCACATCGGCCGGGTCGTCGTTGTAGTTGGTCAGCAAGACGCCGCCGGCCAGGTTGGAATACAGGTCGAATTTGACCGAGGTGAGGGTGCCCAGGGCAGGGTTGAATTTCTGGAAGTTCAGGAAGTCGGACCAGTCGGTATCCTGGCTGACGATGACGTTGCTGGAGTTCGATACGGTCAGCGTGACGGCCGACGCAGCACCGGCCATCAGGCAGGAAGCCGTCAGTAGCAGTGCCGTAATCTTGTTGAGCTTCATAGAAATCTCCTACCGGTTCAAGGGGGTTAGTTGATTATTTGTAACGCAAATTGACTTAAGCACATCGTCTTCCGAATGAATCCAGATTAGCATTCGGTGAGAAATTTGCATTACTTTTTTGAATTTATCAGTGCATTTTTGCAATTGAAATGACGCTGGAGAAATGTTCCGTCGCGTTGCGTCCACACCCCCAATTTCCTGTTGTGAATACCACAATTTCTGGACCGCCAGCGGGGCTGGTGATAGTATGAAATCGCAGTCAGGCCGGCCCTCCGGCTCACTTTCTGTGGGTGCTGAATACATGAATCCTCATCCTGCCGCGCGCGATCTGACGCAACTCAGCATCGACGAGTTGGTCGAAGCAATTCAATGCATGCCCGTGGGCGTAACGATTATCGACAGCAGCCTGACGATGCGGTTCTGGAACGATGCGTTCAGCCGGCTGCTCGATTTTCCGGATGAAGTCATGCGTCCCGGCGTGGCGCTGGAGGATCTGTTTTACTTCAATGCGCGGCGCGGGGATTTCGGCCCCGGCAACGCCGACGAGCAGGTCCGCGAGCGCATACGCCTCACCCTGATGTTCGAACCCCACCACTTTGTCCGCACCCGTCCCAATGGAACCATCCTCGACATCACCGGCCGCGTGATCCACGGCAGGGGAGGCGAGGTGATCGGCTTCGTCACCATCTACCAGGACGTGACGGTGGAGCGGCAGCACGAGCAGCGCCTGCTGGCGACCAACAAGGAGCTGCAGGTCGCCTACGACGATTTGCGGCAGGCGCAGATCGGCTATGCGGCGATGGAGGAAGACCGGCGCCACTACTACCAGCTGGCGGTGCGCGATCCGCTGACGGGCCTGTTCAGCCGCTACTACATGGAAGACGCCGCCGCGCGCCTGATTGAAATGCATGAGCGGAACGCGTCGACGCAGCTTGCGCTGCTGGTCTTCGATATCGACCGCTTCAAGGGCATCAACGATGCGTACGGCCACCTCAGCGGCGATATCGTGTTGCGCCGTATCGGCGAGCTGCTGAGCCTGCAGTCGCGCCGCACCGATGTCGCGGTCAGGTTCGGCGGCGATGAATTCGCGGTGTTCCAGTCGGGCGTGGGCGAGAACGAATGCCTGGCGTTTGCCGAACGATTTCGCATGGTTGTGGGCGCGGCGCAATTCGATGGCGACATGGCGGGGATCAAGCTGTCGATCAGCCTGGGCGTGGCCGAGCACCGGATAGGCGAATCGATGAACGATCTGTTGTGCCGGGCCGACGCGGCGCTGTACGAGGCCAAGCGCGCCGGCCGGAATTGTGCGCGCAAGGCGGTGTAGCGGGAGACGGCTTAATCGTCGGGCGGGTCGTCCAGCTTGGCCAGGTCCAGGCTGACCAGCGCCCAGATGCCGCCGGCGTAGTCCGGCTCGCGGGACAGGTATTCCACTTCGGAGGGTTTGATTTCGAAAGCCTTGCCTTGTTCGACCAGTTGGCCGACGTGGCCGTAGATGGCCTTGGTGGCGTTGCTCATGGCCTTGTCCACGGTTTCGCCGGTGGTAACGCAGCCGGGAATGTCCGGCACGGTGACACCATACTTGGTATTGCCTTTTTTTCGGATCAGGATAGGGATGTCCATGGTCTTACCTCGGCGATAGGTCCGAAAGGCTGGCGAAATCAATGACTTGGAATGTCTAGTGTCATACAGGTTGATGCGGGTTTCAAGCAATTTCGTGGCTGACTACGCCGATATTGTGCACCGCATTAACGATTGACATTACAAATTGCTTGCGATACCATTTAATTAATTCTTAATTGCATCTTAAATTGCAAAAGAGAAACATTCGGCCGGTCCCCAATCCACGCACCAGCCCGCGTTCAGATATTCCACCAAATCACTTTCCACGGGATCAGCATGAAAACCATTAAATTCGCAGCAGTCGCACTCGCCCTGGCCGCCATCGGCAGCTCCAACGCAGCCGTTATCACCTTCCAGACCGGCAGCTCCGGCGACGGCCCATTGGCCACCGCGGCAGACTACCGCAGTGTAGTGGACGCGGCCGTCGTGGGCGGTCACTCGACCCTGCTGGGCAGCTACGACAATGTATCGAACAACTCGATATTCGGCGCCGGCACGACGAACATCGCCTTCAAGTCCACCATCGATTTCGGCCTGAGCGCCGCCGGCACCTACTCGTTCCGCGCCGGTGTCGACTTCGGCCGCGGCGGCGCCGTGTTCCTGGACGGCAGCGCTGTTGCCTTGAACACCAACGACATGTGGTGGAACTACAATTACAACACCGCCAACGGCTCCTTCCTCATCAACAACCAGGCCCTGTCGGCCGGCAACCACACGCTGACCATCTATGGCCTGGAAGGCTGCTGCGACGGTGGCCAGCAGGTGCAGTACGCCGCTGCCGGCAATGCGTTCCAGAGCTTCAGCGTCAACACCCTGGCCCCGGTGCCTGAACCGGAAACCTATGCCATGCTGCTGGGCGGCCTGGCGCTGGTCGGCGGCTACGCCCGTCGCCGCAACAACAAAGCCTGATAGAAAAAAGAAGCCCCGCCGGCATTGCTGCGGGCGGGGCTAACAGGTACGGGCTTATTCTACTACATCACAGAACGTCACTCGCGTGGTCTGCCAGGCGCGAGCGTTCGCCGCGCGCCAGCGTCACGTGACCGCTGTGCGACCATCCCTTGAAGCGATCCACCACATACGTCAGGCCGCTTGACCCTTCGGTCAGGTAAGGCGTGTCGATCTGCGCGATATTGCCCAGGCACAGAATCTTGGTGCCGGGACCGGCGCGCGTCACCAGCGTCTTGACCTGCTTGGGCGTCAAGTTCTGCGCTTCGTCGATGATCAGGAACTTGTTGACGAAGGTGCGGCCGCGCATGAAGTTGAGCGACTTGATCTTGATGCGCGAACGGATCAGGTCCTGCGTTGCCGCGCGACCCCACTCGCCGCCGTCGGAATCGGACTTGTTGAGCACTTCGAGGTTGTCGTCGAAGGCGCCCATCCATGGCGACATCTTCTCTTCCTCGGTGCCCGGCAGGAAACCGATGTCTTCACCGACCGGCACCGTCACGCGGGTGACGATGATTTCGTTGTAGAGCTTGGTCTCCAGCACTTGCGCCAGGCCTGCGGCCAGCGCCAGCAGGGTCTTGCCGGTACCGGCCTGGCCCAGCAGGGTGACGAAGTCGCATTCCGGATTCATCAGCAAGTTCAAGGCGAAGTTCTGCTCGCGGTTGCGGGCGGTCACACCCCACACATTGTTCTTGTTGTGGCTGAAGTCGCGCAGCGTCTGCAGCACGGCGGTCTTGCCGTTGATCTGCTTGACCTGGCCGTAGAATGGCGTTTCGCCATTCTTCGGTTCCAGGAAGATGAACTGGTTGACCAGCAGCGAAGGCACAAACGGGCCGGTGACGCGGTAGAACGTCGCGCTCTGGCCGTTCTTGTTTTCCTGCCAGCTCTCCAGATCCTTGCCGTGCTTGGTCCAGAAATCGTCCGGCAGCTGGACGATGCCCGAGTACAGCAGGTCGGTGTCTTCCAGCACGTGGTCGTTGAAGTAATCCTCGGCCGGCAGGCCCAGCGCGCGCGCCTTGATGCGCATGTTGATGTCCTTGGACACCAGCACCACAGGGCGGCCTTCCTGTTCCGCTTCCAGCGAGCGGACCACGGACAGGATCTGGTTGTCGGCTTTGCCGACCGGCAGGCCGACCGGCAGGTCGGCCGTTTGCAGGCGCGTCTGGAAGTACAGGCGGCCCTTGGCGTCCTTGTTGCCCAGCTTGGACAGCGGGATGCCATTCTCGATGGCGTCGTCGTCGGTGTTGGACACCAGCGCATCCAAAGTGCGCGACACCTGGCGGGCGTTGCGCGCCACTTCGGTCATGCCCTTCTTGTGGTTGTCCAGCTCTTCCAGCGTCATCATCGGCAGGTAGACGTCGTGCTCCTCGAAGCGGAACAGCGACGATGGATCGTGCATCAGCACGTTGGTATCCAGCACGAACAGCTTGGTGGTGCCGGTCTGGTCGGCGTGGCGGCTGGTCGAGGACTTGATCGCCACTTCATGCGGCTTGTGCTTGGCCGGATGCGGGGCCTCGGCGGTGATCGGCGTAACCTTGCCGCGTGAGGCCGGCACCGGCTTGGCCTTGGCGGCCGGTTTGGCAGGGGCGGCGGCTGGCGCGATGCCGGCTGCGGCGTTCTTCAATACGGCAGGGGCGGCCTTCAGTACGGCCGCCACGGCTTTGGACTTGCTGCTGGTTTTCGGTGCTTCGACTTTGGTTTTTGCTACAGGCACTGCTTTGACAGGCGCCGCTTTCTTCGGCGCGGGCGCGACTTCAGCCACCGCTGCGATGGCGGGGACTGGGCGCGGCCCTGTCGCTTTTGGATAATCTTTCGCCAGAAGTAAAGTCGCTGGCTTACTAGGTAATTTTGGCAGTGGCATCAGGATCTCATTTGAAGAATATCTGGAGGAATCCGCCCATAGGCGCAGCACGCTTCCCGGTCAAGGAAACGTTGGGACCGGATGGGGTGGATGCTGGGTAAAACAGGGTTTAAAGACTGCCGACGGGCGCTCATCATGCCCGGAGAAAGTACCGCGTGGTGGCCGGCTGGCCACCATGTAGGGTGGTGGTGTGAATTACAGTGATGACTCAAAATAGCTGAATAGGCTTGGTTCGGTTGGGCAACTCCGGAAGCTGCAACGCGCATCCTGAAACTAAGCCTGACGCGCTACAAATTCCAGCACTTCATCGACGTGACCCGCTACCTTCACGCCTCTCCATTCTTTCACCAATTGACCGGTAGCGTCAATCACAAACGTACTGCGTTCGATGCCGCGTACAGTCTTACCGTACATTTGCTTCATCTTCATGACGCCGAACTGCAGGCAGACGGCCTCGTCAGGGTCGGAAATCAGCTCGAAGGGCAGGCCCAGCTTGGTCTTGAAGCTTTCGTGCGAGCGCAGCGAGTCGCGGCTGATGCCATAGACTTCGGCGCCGGCAGCCTGGAATTGCTCGTGCAGGTCGCGGAACGCCATGTTTTCGGTGGTGCAGCCCGGGGTGTTGTCCTTGGGGTAGAAGAACAGCACGGTATGGCGGGCGGGACGGCCCGACAGCTGGAAGGTCTGGCCGCTGGTCATGGCGGCGGAAAAATCGGGTACGACGGATGGGCTATCAGCCACAGGCACTCTCCTGAACGATACGCATTAAGAACGGGCGGCGCCCTGTACGATCAGCTGTCCCGAACGACCGGGCAGCTCGCCCCAGGTGATCGGACAAACCGGCATGGTCTGATGCCGGACCTTCTGATGGTAATCGGCCATCGACGCCAATGTGTAACCCTGCGCCTTCCAGCCAGCCAATAACTGCTCGAATATGGGGGCGAGTTTTTGCCCTTCAAGTTCGGAATGCAAAGTATAAACGTGGTCGCGCGTGGCGCCGGCGGTCAGCTTCAGCAGGAAGGCGGCGATGTTGCCGGTGCCGATGGTGACGCCGTCGATTTCGCGGCCCAGCAGCTCGTCCAGCGTCGGCAGCGTGGTCGGCAGCTGGATGTGGGACAGCACCTTGTCGCCATCGGATAAACGGTGAGGGCCGTCGGCCGGATTGGCCAGCGTGCCGTTGTCGTTCAACACGCAGCGGCCGTCGGACGCGTAGGCATAGCCGGCGGCGTCATGCTCGGCGAAGGCGGCGTTGTTCATCTGCCAGCCGGCGGCGCCGTGGGTGCGCGGCGCCGTGCCGAACACTTGCGAAAAGCGGGCGGCGGCCTTGCGCATCATGCTGGTGGACCAGGCGCCGTCGCGCTTGGCGACATTGTCCTGCCACAGCACGTGGTCCCAGGTATGGATGCCGCATTCGAAGCCGGCGTCGCGCACGGAGCGCATCTCGCCGGCGCAATCCTTGCCGATGTCCGGACCCGGCAGCAGGGTGCCGTACATCAGCGTCTTGAGGCCGTAATGCTCGACCACGGACGTGCGCGAGACTTTGCTGAAGAACCCCGGACGCAGCGCGCGGCGCAGCGCCCAGCCGGTGTGATCCGGCCCCAGCGAAAACAGGAAAGTCGCCTGGGCCTGGTGGGCCTTCAGCATCTGCACCAGGTTCATGGTGCCTTCACGGGTGCCGCGGTAGGTGTCGACATCAATCTTCAACACCATCAGCGGCGCTTGCGTTTGCAAAGTCTCGGTCAAATCTTAGTCCATCAGTTTTTGTGCTTCGGCCACCTGGCCGCGGTAGGCGTCGAAGATTTTCTTCAGCGCGTCGGCCATCGAGGTGGTCGGCTTCCAGCCCAGCTCTTCGCAGGTGTTGGTGATCTTAGGCACGCGGTTCTGCACGTCCTGGTAGCCGGTGCCGTAGTAGGCGCCCGAGGTGGTTTCAACGATCTTGACCTGCTTGGCGCCGGTGGCGTACTCAGGATATTCCTCGGCCAGCTTCAGCATCATGCCGGCCAGGTCGCGGATCGAGTAGTTGTTGACCGGGTTGCCGATGTTGTAGATCTTGCCCGAAGCAGCGCCGTCCTTGTTGGCGATGATTTTCATCAGCGCGTCGATGCCGTCGTCGATGTCGGTGAACGCGCGTTTCTGCGCGCCGCCGTCGACCAGCGAGATGTTCTCGCCGCGGACGATGTGGCCGAAGAACTGCGTCACCACGCGCGACGAGCCTTCTTTCGGCGTGTGGATAGAATCCAGGCCGGCGCCGATCCAGTTGAACGGACGGAACAGCGTGAAGTTCAGGCCTTCCATGCCGTAGCCCCAGATCACGCGGTCCATCAGCTGCTTGGCGTTGGAGTAGATCCAGCGCGGCTTGTTGATCGGGCCGCAGACCAGTTCCGAGTTTTCAGGATCGAACTCGTCGTCGTGGCACATGCCATACACTTCCGAGGTAGACGGGAACACCAGGTGCTTGCCGTACTTGGCGGCCGAGCGGACGATAGGCAGGTTGGCCTCGAAGTCCAGTTCGAACACGCGCAGCGGCGCCTTCACGTAGGTCGATGGCGTCGCGATGGCGACCAGCGGCAGGATCACGTCGCATTTCTTGACGTGGTACTCGACCCATTCCTTGTTGATCGTGATGTCGCCTTCGAAGAAGTGCATGCGCGACTTGTAGGCCTCGTTCTCCAGCACGTCGGTGATGCGGTCGGTGCTCATGTCCATGCCGTAGACATGCCAGTCGGTCGTTTCCAGGATGCGCTTCGACAGGTGATGGCCGATGAAGCCGTTGACGCCGAGGATGAGGACTTTTTTCATTTGATAGTTACCCAGGTAATGTTCATTGTCCGCCAGCGGACAGCTCCGCCAGGCGGGATTGCAACTGCTCAGCCGTTACGGGTTCCCCGTCGGCCGTCAAGGCGGAAATCGTCAGCATGCGGCCATCGCCGCACACGCCAAAGATGCAATTATCCACTACTGTCAAGCCCGGTGGCAAACTTAGCGATACAACATTGCCGAAATTGCCAGACAAACGGGCCCGTTGCAGCACATAGCGTACACCGCCGATATCGGTGAAGGCGCCCGGGTAGGGCGGCGCCACGGCGCGGTGCAGGTTGTACACATCCTGCGCCGGCATCAGCCAGTTGATGCGGCCATCCTCGGGCTTGCGGCCGCCGAAGTAGCCGCCCTTGCTCAGGTCGTTCTTGATGCGCGGCGCCGTGCCGTCCAGCAGCGACGGCAGCACGCGCCACAGCGCCTGCTCGGCCGCCACGGTGACTTTGCCGAACACTTCGTGCGCGGTGTCGTCCGGCAGGATGGGCACTTCCATCTGCGAGACGATGGCGCCGGCGTCGGGCTTGACGGTCATCTCGTGCAGCGAGGCGCCGGTGACGGTGGCGCCGTTGAGCACCGCCCAGTTGACCGGCGCGCGGCCGCGGAATTCCGGCAGCAGCGAGCCGTGCATATTGAACGCGGGCGCCACCGCCAGCAGCTCGGCCGGCAGCATGTTGCGGTAGTAGAAGCTGAACATCAGGTCCGGCTTGGCCGCCTTGACCTGTTCCAGCAGCTCGGGCGATTTGGCGTCGGCCGGCGTGATGTAGGGGATGCCCTCGGCCTGGCACAGCGAAATCACCGATTCGAACCAGATGTTTTCGTTGTCGCTGTCCTCGTGCGTGACCACCAGCGCGACATCGACGCCGCCGGCCAGCAGCACCTTCAGGCAGCGTACGCCGACGTTGTGGTAGCCGAAGACGACGGCGCGTTGCGGTTTATCGAAATCAGTCATGGCCTCGGCCTACGGTACGTTTTTCCACACCGGCCGGCACGTCGAGCGACTGGCCGGGTTTTTGTTCCAGTATCGTTTGTACCACGTAGCGAGGGCGCGCGCGCACTTGCTGGAAGATGCGGCCGACGTATTCGCCCAACAGGCCGATGCCGAACAGGATCGTTCCCATGAAGAAGAAGGCAATCGCGAACAGCGTGAACAGACCCTCGGCTTCCGCGCCCAGGAACAGGCGGCGTATCAGCAGCACAAACACCAGCAGGCCGGAGGCCAGCGACAGCAGGATGCCGAACATCGAGAAGAACTGCAGCGGCACCAGCGAGAAGCCGGTGACCAGGTCGAAATTCAGGCGGATCAGGCTGTACAAGGAGTACTTCGATTCGCCGGCCGCGCGTTCCTCGTGCTCGACGATGATCTCGGTCGGCTTGCGGGCGAAGCGGTAGGCCAGCGCTGGCACGAAGGTGTTGACCTCGCCGCACTGGTTGACCAGGTCGATCACATTGCGGCCGTAGGCGCGCAGCATATTGCCCTGGTCGGTGATCTTGATGTTGGTGATGCGCTCGCGCAGGTGGTTCATGGCCTTGGACGCGTAGGTGCGCCACGCCGAATCCTGGCGCTTGCGGCGGATCGAGCCGACGTAGTCGTAGCCTTCGCGGATCTTGGCGACCAGGTTGCCGATTTCCTCGGGCGGGTTTTGCAGGTCGGCGTCCAGCGTAATCATGATGTCGCCGCGCGAGGCTTCGAAGCCCGCCAGGATGGCCATGTGCTGGCCGTAGTTACCGTTGAACAGCACCACGCGGGTGACGTCGGGACGGGCGCGGAACTGCTCGGCCAGCATGGAGACCGAGTTGTCGCGGCTGCCGTCGTTGACGAACACGATCTCGTAGGTCGTGCCCAGCTTGTCGAGCGCCGGGTAGAGGCGGTCGAACAGCGCTTGCAGGCCGGCCTGTTCGTTGTAGATCGGGATAACGACGGTAATTTCAGGTTTCATCAACGACACGCTCATTTGATCAAAATCGCTTTCACGGCTGCGACGGCACGGTCGACATCGGCCGTGGTCATGGCATAGAACATCGGCAGGGTGACCGTCAGGCGGCCGATTTTTTCCGAGACCGGGAACATGCCCTCCTTGAAGCCGCGTTCGCGGTACATGGTGAACAGGTGGATCGGTGCGTAGTGATAACCGGTGCCGATGTTGTAGCGCTCCTGCATGGCGCGCATGAAGTCGGCGCGCGTGGTCGGGCCGTTATCGGGCAGCACGATCTGGAACAGGTGGTAATTGCTGGTCTCGAAGGCTTGCAGCGGCAGCTGGGCGCCGGACTGGGCTTCGAAATCCGGGCCGAAAGCCTGGTAGTAATGGCGCGCCAGGTTGCGGCGGTGCGCGGTGATGTTGGCGATATTGGCGAACTGGCCCAGGCCGATGGCGGCCATGATGTCGCTCATATTGTACTTGCCGCCCAGGACGTCGACATCGATGCCGTCGACGCCGCTGCGGGTCACGCCTTGCAGGCGGTACTTCTCGGCAAGCTTGGCTTCTTCGAGATTGTTCAGCACCAGCGCGCCGCCTTCACCGGTGGTGATGTTCTTGTTGGCCTGGAAGCTGAACGAGACGAAATCGCCGAACGAGCCGATGCGCTTGCCGTTCCACTCGGAGCCGAAGGCCTGGGCCGCGTCCTCGATCACGCGCAGATTGTGCTTTTTGGCGATGGCGTACAGGCGATCCATGTCGACGGGCAGGCCGGACAGGTAGACCGGAATGATGGCCTTGGTGCGCGGGGTGATCGCGGCTTCCACTTTGTCGAGGTCGATATTGCGGGTGACCGGGTCGATGTCGGCGAACACCGGCGTGGCGCCCACTTCGATGATGACGTTGGCCGTGGCGACCCACGAGATCGACGTGGTGATGACTTCGTCGCCGGCGCCGATGCCGGCGATGCGCAGCGCGATTTCCATCGTGCAGGTGCCGGAATTGAAGGTGCGCACGGGGCGGCCGCCGAAATACTCGGACATCTGGGCTTCGAAGGCGGCCACTTTCGGGCCGCTGGTGATCCAGCCGGAACGCAGCACGTCGCTGACGGCGGCGATGGTTGCCTCATCGATCGTTGGTTTCGAAAAAGGCAAGAAGGGTAAGGCGGAGGTCATTGGGTAGTTCGCTCTCGTTGTTTTTGGCTTATGGCCGCATTCTAAATTGTTCGTCAGGTACGCGCCAGCAAGGCAACGCCCACCAGGATGATGCCGATGGCGACCAGGCGCTGCACCGTCAGCGCTTCGCCGAACAGGTACCAGGCGCCGATGGCCGTCACCACATAGCCCAGCGACAGCATCGGATAGGCGATCGACACGTCCACCCGCGACAGCGCGATGATCCACAGCACCACCGACAGCACGTAGCAGGTCAGGCCGCCGATGATGGGCAGCTGGCTCGCCACCTTGAGGCCGACCGAGAACAGGTTGCTCAGCGTCAGGTGGATCTCGCCGATGTTCTTGGTGCCGGCCTTGAGCAGCAGCTGGGCCACCGCGTTGAGCAGCACGCCGAAGACGATAAAGCTGAAAGTTGCAATATTCATTAATATTATTTATAAGATTTTTATAAACTACAGGTTGGCCACCACGACGCGGCGCGTATCTTCGGCCACCACGCGCATGGTCAGGCCGTCTTCCTTGAGCTCGGCATACTTCTCCGGGCTGAGGATGGCCAGCGCCTTGACGCCTTGCGCGGTGTGCTGGTTCCACAGCACCACGAACTGCTCGACCGTCGGGATGGACAGCTCCGGCTGCTGGCGCAGGCCGAAGGTGAACTCATCCCAGTAGTCGACCAGCACCACGGTGCGCTGCAGGTAGAAGGTCATCGACTGCTCGTAGGTGTCGACCGAGTAGATCTTGGTATCGGGCTTGAGCTCGGGCAGCGTTTTCATCGCCACCGCTTTGCCGGCGCGCATTTTGCCATACGGCTCGAAACCGGTCAGTATCAGCTGGGTCGCGATGAAGCCGGCCACGGCCATGGTGAGCACTGTCAGGTCGCGGCGCAGGTGGCGCGCATGTAGCAGCGCCAGCGCGCCGCCGGCCGCGGCGACGATGCCGGCCATCAGCACCCACGGCTGATAGGCTTCCAGCAGCGCGGTTTCCTCGTGATGGCGCACGGCCATGTGCACCATCTGCGGCACGGCGGCCACGCCGCCCACGCCGATCAGCACCAGCAGGCCGGCGGCGATCATGCGGCTGCGGCGCGAGGCGTTTTCCAGGTTGACCGCGATCAGCAGGGCCAGCGCCGGGAACACCGGCAGGATGTAGCCGGGCAGCTTGGAGCTGGAGTAGCTGAAGAAGAAGAAAATGAACACGGCCCAGATCAGCAGCAGCAGCTTGGGCTGGAACACGCCGGCGCGGTCGCGGCGCACGGCGCCCCACAGCGCCTGCGGCAGCAGGCCCAGCCACGGCATGATGCCGGGGATCAGCATCACGAAGAAGTAGTACCACGGGCCTTCGCGGTGGTGGGTCTTGAGGAAGAAGCGTTCCCAATGTTCGTGCACGAAGAAGAAGTGCGGCTGCTCGGGATTGCGCAGCGCCACCAGCACGAACCACGGCGTGGCGACGGCGAAGAACAGCAGCAGGCCCTTGCCCAGGTGCAGGCGCTTCCAGATGGCGATGTCACCCGACAACGCCGAGTACAGCACCAGCACCGCGCCCGGCAGCACCAGGCCGATCAGGCCCTTGGCCAGCACCGCCAGCGCCATGCCTGCCCAGCACAGCAGCATCCAGTTGCGGCGTTCGCTATCGGAGGCGCCGTCGCGCTGGGCGACCAGCACCGCGCACAGCACGATGGTCATCATGCCGGACAGGCTCATGTCCAGCGAATCGATCTGGCCGGAAGCCACCCAGAACAGGCTGGAACCGAGCGCCAGCGCGGCGTAGAAGCCGGCGCGCGCGCCGAACACGCGGTTGCCCGCGTAGCCGGTCAGGATCACGCCGCCCAGGCCGCACAGGCCGGTCCACAGGCGGGCCTGCCACTCGCCCAGGCCGAACACGGCAAACGAAGCCGCGTTCATCCAGGTTTGCAGCGGCGGCTTTTCAAAATACTTGATGCCGTTCAGGCGCGTGGTGATCCAGTCGCCGTTGACGAACATTTCACGCGCCATTTCGGCGTAGCGGCCCTCGTCGGGCGGCACCAGCGTGCGCACGCCCAGCACGTACAGCCAGACGATGATGAACGCGGCCAGCAGCGACCAGACGATTTTCTTGGAGTTGTACAGGTCGTTCATCAGGCTGGTTTGCCCTCGGTGTGGTCGATGATCAGAGCGAGCGTGACCTTGCGGCCTTCGCCCATCAGGATGTTGTAGGTGCGGCAGGCGGCCTGGCTGTCCATGCATTCGACGCCGATGCGGCGCATGGTCAGCGCGGCGGTCAGGCGTGGATGGATGAAGCGCTGCCTGGCGCCGGTGCCGAGGATGACGACGTCCGGGTTGTCATCGCCGATGGTGACGAAGTGCTCTGCGGTAATAGATTCGAAGGTAGGGGCATCCCAGGCGCGCGGCGGGATTTCCGGCAGCACGATCAGGCTGTAGTTATAGCGCTGGGCGTTGATTTCGACCCCGGTTTCATCGTAACCGGTAACGGTCTGGTATTTTTGAGTATCGCTGGCGTGGAGCTTCATGACAGAAATCGCGGTTTTAGTCGGCAAAAGAAGCGCCATTGTAGCGTTTTTCCGGGGTGTTCCAGTCTGAAAGGTTGATTAAATGGGAGCCTTTCGGCAGAATGGGTCTTTTCGCATTGCAGCACGGGCCGCCGGGGGGATTTTGGCAGTCCTGAGCGGTTTGCCTCACCAAGACAGGATTTTATTTTGCGACCGATTCAAAAATCGAACAAATTAGCGGAAGTCTGCTACGAGATCCGCGGCCCGGTGCCGGAAAAAGCCCGGCAAATGGAGGAAGAAGGCCACAAGATCACGAAGTTGAATATCGGCAACCTCGCCGTGTTCGGTTTCGATCCGCCGGATGAAATCGTCCAGGACATGAAAATCAACCTGCCCAACGCGGCGGGCTACACCGATTCCAAGGGCATGTTCGCGCCGCGCAAGGCCGTGGTGCACTACACCCAGGGCAAGAATATTCCCGGCGTGACCATCGAGGACGTCTATCTCGGCAATGGCGCGTCCGAGCTGATCGTGATGTCGATGAACGCGCTGCTCAACACCGGCGACGAAGTGCTGGTGCCGGCGCCCGACTATCCGCTGTGGACCGCCGCCGTGTCGCTGTCCGGCGGCACGCCGGTGCACTATGTGTGCGACGAGATGCAGGACTGGTTCCCGGACATCGAAGACATGCGCCGCAAGATCAATTCCAACACGCGCGCCATCGTCGTCATCAACCCGAACAATCCGACCGGCGCGCTGTACCCGGTCGAGCTGCTGTTGCAGATCATCGAACTGGCGCGCCAGCACCAGCTGATCATCTACGCCGACGAAATCTACGACAAGGTGCTGTATGACGGCGCCGAGCACGTGTCCATCGCCTCGCTGGCCGACGACGTGCTGTTCGTCACCTTCAACGGCCTGTCGAAGAACTACCGCGCCTGCGGCTACCGCGCCGGCTGGATGGTGGTGTCGGGCGAGAAGAACCATGCGAAAGACTATATCGAAGGCCTGAACATGCTGGCCTCGATGCGCCTGTGCGCCAATGCGCCGGGCCAGTTTGCGATCCAGACCGCGCTTGGCGGCTACCAGTCGATTCACGACCTGGTGGGGCCGGGCGGACGCCTGCTCAAGCAGCGCGACCTGGCTTACAAGCTGCTCACCGATATTCCAGGCGTAACCTGCGTCAAGCCGAAAGCTGCGCTGTACATGTTCCCACGCCTTGATCCGAAGATCTACCCGATCGCGGACGACCAGCAGTTCGCCTACGAGCTGCTGGCTGAAACAAAAGTGCTGATCGTCCAGGGCAGCGGTTTCAACTGGATCGCGCCGGATCACTTCCGCGTCGTGTTCCTGCCGAATTCGGACGATATGATCGAGGCCTTCGGCCGCATCGCCAAATTCATGGAAGGCTACCGGAAACGTCACGGCGCCAGCTTCTAACTGCACCGTCATTCCCGCGAAAGCGGGAATCCATACTGAGCCGAATGACACGGGTTCTATGGATTCCCGCCTGCGCGGGAATGACGGGGTTCAAACTATAGAAACGATTTATATGAAACCCATCAAAATAGGTTTGTTAGGCGTCGGCAATGTCGGCGGCGGTACGTTCGATGTGCTGGCCCGTAACCAGGAAGAAATCCGCCGCCGCGCCGGCCGCGGCATCGAAGTGGTGGCGGTCTCGGCCCGCAACCTGGAGCGCGCCAAGACGCGCACCGGCGGCAAGGTCAAAGTGGTGGCCGACCCGTTCGACATCGTCAACGATCCCGAGATCGACATCGTCGTCGAGCTGATCGGCGGCTATGACCAGGCCAAGGCGCTGGTGCTGCAAGCCATCGCCAACGGCAAGCACGTGGTCACCGCCAACAAGGCGCTGCTGGCCGTGCACGGCAATGAGATCTTCGCCGCCGCGCAAGCCAAGGGCGTGATGGTGGCGTTCGAAGCGGCCGTGGCCGGCGGCATCCCCATCATCAAGGCGCTGCGCGAAGGCCTGACCGCCAACCGCATCGAATGGCTGGCCGGCATCATCAACGGCACCACCAACTTCATCCTGTCCGAGATGCGCGACAAGGGCCTGGATTTCGCGACCGTGCTCAAGCAGGCGCAGGAACTGGGCTACGCTGAAGCCGACCCCACCTTCGACATCGAAGGCGTGGACGCGGCGCACAAGGCCACCATCATGTCGGCGATTGCCTTCGGCATTCCGGTGCAGTTCGACAAGGCGCACGTCGAGGGCATCTCCAAGCTGAACGCCATCGACATCCGCTACGCCGAGCAGCTGGGCTACCGCATCAAGCTGCTGGGCATCGCCAAGCGCGCCAAGGTCAACGGCGTGGAAGGCGTGGAACTGCGCGTGCATCCGACGCTGATCCCATCGAAACGTTTGATCGCCAACGTCGAAGGCGCGATGAACGCCGTGCTGGTGCATGGCGACGCCGTCGGCGCCACCCTGTACTACGGCAAGGGCGCAGGTTCCGAGCCGACCGCGTCGGCTGTGATCGCCGACCTGGTCGACATCACCCGCCTGGCCACCGCCGATGCCGAGCACCGCGTGCCGCACCTGGCCTTCCAGCCGAACGCGATGACCGATATCGAGATCCTGCCAATGGCGGAGATCACCACCAGCTACTACCTGCGCATGAACGTCAGCGACCAGCCGGGCGTGCTGGCCGACCTGACCCGCATCCTGGCCGACGCCACCATCTCGATCGACGCCATGATGCAGAAGGAACCGGCGGAAGGAGAGACCCGCACCGATATCATCTTCCTGACGCACCAGACGCAGGAGAAGAACGTGCTGGCGGCCATCGCCAAGATCGAAGGCTTGGCCACGGTGTGCGGCAACGTCACCAAGATCCGCCTGGAAAACCTGAGCTGATTTAAAGCTGGGGTCAAGTCTGACATTCGGACACGAGCTCTACCGTAACCAGCGTTACGGTAGAGCTCGTGTCCGAATGTCAGACTTGACCCCAGCGCTGTAGACGAAAAAAAACCGGACGGCGTCTACGCACGCTGTCCGGTGAAGGGTTTCTCCTAGTTACACGGGGTTGCTGCTACTACGGTACTGCGGTACTGCTTACTTCGAAGCGACGGTCAGTTCGCTTTTCACTTCTTTCACGCCAGGCACGGCCGAAGCGACCTGAATCGCCTTGGTGCCGATGTCGGTGCTCGCTACCGAGCCGCTCAGCACAACCACCCCGTCGGTGGTGGTCACGCCAATTTGTTTTTGATCTGCCAGGGAAGCCTTGATTTTGCTGGTGATGGCTTCGTCATTGGTGGCGGTGCCGGTCTTGGCGGCGCCAGCCATGGCGGCTTCGGTCTGGCCGGCGGCAAACGCGGTGCCGGTGGCGGCAGCGGCGGTCAGGGTGGCGGCAACCATCAGGCGGGCGATCAGTTTGGTAGTCATCATGATTTGCTTCCTTTTTTCAGTTTGAGGGTGAAACGTCAGTGACGTTATCCTCTCCTTTGCAAAGCCCGTGCCAGCTCTGAAAATTAGATTGAAATCAATGACTTATGCGTGATTTTCCTATTGGAAATCGTCTGCCCGTGGTATTTCAGGCCATATTGCCTGGGTTTTGTCGGGAGATGGCGACAAGCTTCCGTCGCCATTCCGCAAGTGGCTGATTTGTAAGGGATTATTCCTGTCGCTCTGCGGCGACAGCGGCGCCGTCGGCGCGGAACAGGCTGGCGTCCAGGTCGTGTTTTTGCAGCAGACGGTAGAACTCCGTGCGGTTGCGTTCGGCCAGGCGGGCGGCGTCGGCCACGTTGCCGTCGGTCAGTTTCAGCAGCTGGACCAGGTAGTTGCGCTCGAAGCGCTGCTTGGCCTCGGTGTAGCTCAGCACCTCCAGCGACGGCACCCGCAGCGCCCGCTGCACCAGCGACAAGGGCACCAGCGGCGCCGTCGCCAGCGCGCACACGTGTTCGACCACGTTGTACAGCTGCCGCACGTTGCCGGGCCAGGCGGCCGTGGTCAGCGCCTCCAGCGCGCCGGGCGCATAGCCGCGCACGGTCTTGCCATACTTGGCGGCCAGCGTCTGCAGGAACTGGGTCGCCATCGGCGCGATGTCTTCGCGGCGTTGCGACAGCGGCGGCAAGGTCAGCGTGATGACGTTCAGGCGGTAGTACAAGTCTTCGCGGAACTGGCCTTCCTGCATCGCCACGTCGAGGTCGCGGTGGGTGGCCGACAGGATGCGCACGTCCACCGGGCGCGCGATATCCGAACCCAGCTGGCGCACCACGCGCTCCTGCAGCACGCGCAGCAGTTTTACTTGCAGCAGCAGCGGCATGTCGCCGATCTCGTCGAGGAACAGCGTGCCGCCGTCTGCCGCCTGCAGCAAGCCTTCGCGGCTGGCGACCGCGCCGGTGTAGGCGCCCTTGACGTGGCCGAACAGTTCGGACTCCAGCAGCGCCTCCGGTATCGCGCCGCAATTGACGGCGATGAAGGGCGCCTTGCTGCGCCGGCTGGCGCGGTGGATGGCGTTGGCCAGCAACTCCTTGCCGGTGCCGCTTTCGCCGCGGATCAGGATGCTGGCGTCGGAGGCGGCCACCAGCCGCGCCTCGGCCAGCAGCTCGTCCATGCACTGGCTGCGGCTGATCAGGCCGGCGCGCCAGGCGTGGTCGCCGCTGGCGGGGCCGGGCTCGGGCGCGGACAGGCTCAGCGCCTGGACGATGCGTTCCAGCAGCGTCTTGGCGTCGAACGGTTTGGTCAGATAGGCGTAGGCGCCCAGCGTGGTGGCTTCGACCGCGTCGGGGATGGTGCCGTGGGCCGTCAGCAGGATCACCGGCAGGGCCGGGTAGGTGCTGCGGATTTCCTGGAATAGCGACATGCCGTCGCGGTCGGGCAGGCGGATGTCGCTGATGACCAGGCGCGGCAGCTCGATCGACATGCGCGCCAGTGCGGCCTCGGCGCTGCCGACGGCGGTGACGCGGTAGCCGTTGGCGGTCAGGCGCATGGACAGCAGGCGCAGCAGGTCGGCGTCGTCGTCGACCAGCAGCAGATGGGCGCCCTGGCCGGCGGCTGCGCTGCGCGGGGCGCCGTTGTCGCGCTCGCGGGTCAGCGTGCCGGGCTCGCGGGGCAGTGCGGCGGGTTCGCGCCGCTGGCCGTCCGCCGCCGGATCGGCGCCGGTCGCCATGTCATCGGCCCGGGCGCTCATTTGATCACCGCCTGTGGCCCTACCGCCGGGCGGGCCGGCAGCGTGCGCTCGATGGTCTTCAAGCCTTCCAGCATCTCGTTGAGCTGGTCGATGCGGCGCTGGCTATCCTTTTGCTGCGAGGCCAGCTTGTCGGCATGCTCGGCCAGCCGCCGCGTCTCGGCGCAATTGCTGGACAATAGTTGCGCCAGCGCCTTGAACGGCTGCGCCTCGGTCTCGGTGGCGGTGGCCACGCTGTCGAGCAGCGCCTGCGCGCGCGCCAGGTCGCCGCTGCCGCGCGTCAGCATCAGCACCATGCCCATCTGGATCGCCACGCGTGGGCTGCGTTGTTGCAGGCCCAGGCCGCTCAACTCTTTCAGCATATCGCCCTGCGTCATCTTGCGCAGTTGCTGGTGATAGCTGAGCAGCGGCCCGACCTCGTCCGGCGGTGGCGGCGGCGGCAGTTCGACGATGACCGGTGGCGGAGGCAGCGTCACCTCGGCCGGCGTCGGCAGCGTGGGGCGGGGCGGGTTCAGCGTGCAGGCGGCCAGCGACAGGCTGAGCATCAGCAGCAGCCAGCGGCGTCCCGCAACGGAAGTTAAATCATAGGTCATAAGGCAATTCGATTCGGAAATGCGCGCCCCGTTCGGAGGGCAGCAGTTGCAGGGCGCCGCCATGGGCGGCAACGTATTCGTACACGATGGACAGGCCGATGCCATTGCCCCGGCGCGCACCGGGCGGCTGGCGCGCGCCCTGGTAAAACGGTTCGAAGATGCGGGCCGCGTCGTCGGGCGCCACGCCCGGTCCCTGGTCGATGCAGTCGATGCGCAGCTTGCCGCCGGCCTCGGCGAGATGGAAGGCCACCTGTCCGCCGTGCGGGCTGAAGCGCACCGCGTTCGACAGCAGGTTGCCGACCGCGACCGCCAGTTTCTCGGCGTCGACGGCGATGGTCCGGGCCGTGCCCTCGACCGTGACGCTCAAGCCGGCGGCCTGCGTTTGCAGGCGCTGGGTGGCGATGGCCTGGGCCAGCAGCGCCGCCACGTCGGTCGGTTCGCGTTGCAGGTGGTGGGCGTCGAAGGTGGCGGCGTTATAGCGCAGCAGCGCTTCGATCTGCGATTGCAGCGCCGCCGTGTTCTGGTTGAGGATGCCGGCGATCTCGCGCTGGTTGGGCGACAGCGCGCCGGCCACGCCATCCTCCAGCAAGGCCACGCCTTCGCGCAGCGCGGCCAGCGGCGTCTTCAGTTCGTGCGAGATGTGGCGCAGGAAGCGCGCCTTGTCCGCCTCCAGGTCCGACAGCCGCTGGCGCAGCCAGTTCAGCTGCTGGCCCACGCGTTGCAAATCGCTGGGGCCGCGCACGGCGATGGGCTGGTCGTAGCGGTTCTCGCCGAGCCGGTCGATGGCCGATTCGATCTGCGCGAGCGGGCGCGACAGCCACAGCCCGAAGCCGCCCGCCAGCAGCGCCGCCAGCACGATGGACGCCATCACTTGCCCCTTCAGCACGCCGCGCCGCTGGTCCAGCTCGCTCAACAGCACGCTGTTGCGGCGCTCCACTTCCAGCTTGACCTCGTCGGCTAGCTCGGCGTTCACCGACGGCAGCGGCGCCAGCACTTTCTCCAGCGCCTGCTGGCGCGCGCTGGAACGCGGCCGCGCCGGTGCTTGCAGGATGTCCCAGGCCTGTTCGCCGGCTCGGCGCCAACGGTCGAAGGTGCCGGGCGGCGTGTAGGGCAGGGCGGCGGCCACCGCGTCCAGCGCCGCGCGCGCCTCGCGCCAGGCGTCGGCGTAACGCGTGCGGAAGGCGGGATCGTCCAGCACCAGGAATTGGCGCGCGCTGCGCGCCATCGCGACGCTGCGCTCGGCAAGTTGTTGGGTGTTTTCGGTCAGTGCCAGGGCGTGGCGTCCGCTGTCGCGGCTGTGGGCGGCGAGCCGGTCCAGGGTCCACAACGCGTGCAGCGAGGCCGCGCTCAGCAGCACGGCGATCAGCAGGAAGACGCCCAGCAGCAGCTGGCGAAACGAAAGTTTCGTTAGCATCGTCGTTAATTAGTCTCTATATGGTTTGAATGATATGGTGAAAGCGGCCTTACGGCCTGTTCGATTGGTTGCGTTGTTGTTCGGCACGGAAGCGGAATATTATGTTGCGCACGGCAACACTCTTCGATTACGCTGATTTACAAATGTAGTTGTGCTGATTTAACCTTTGGGGAGTGTCATGGCTAGTCTTCTGCGGCGTTTGTCGATCCAGCAAAAACTAATGCTCAGCATGGCGGCCTGCCTGCTGCTGTTCCTGGCGATTTCAGCCACGCTGAGCGTGGTCATGACGGGCAACAGCATCCGCGAGCGGGTGGTCAACCAGGAGCTGCCGGCCGAGGTGGGTGAAATCCGCAACGACATCCTGCGCCAGATCGGCGAGCCGCTGGCGGCCACCTTGTCGGTCAGTGGCAATACCTTCCTGCTGGACTGGGAAAAGGCCGGCTTGCCGGACAGCGGCGTGCCGGCCTGGATCGCGTATTCGGCCAGCATCCGCAAGACCATGAAGGCGGCCGCCGTCTCGTGGGTCTCCGGCAGCACCGGCAAGTATTTCGACGACAAGGGCTACAACCGCACGCTGGACAAGGGCGCGGCGGGCGACCAGTGGTTCTACGGCTTCCTCGCCAGCGGCAAGCCGTATTCGCTGAACCTGGACAAGGAGCCGGGCGCGAGCACTTACAACGTCTTCATCAATACCCGCTTCGATACCGGCGACGGCAAGATCGGCGTGGCCAGCCTGGGGCTGTCGGTCAACAAGCTGGCCGAGAACATCCGCAGCTACAAGGTCGGCGAGTCCGGCTTCGTCTATCTGGTGCGGCCGAACGGCATGCTGATTGTGCACCGCGAGACCGCGCTGGCGGACGGCCAGCATTTCATGAAAGATTTGCCGGGCTTCAGCGCCGAGCTCAGCACCAAGCTGCTGGGCGGCCAGAACTACGCCAGCGCCAGTTACTCGGCGCCGGGCGGCAAGCGCCTGGTGGCCTCGTCCTTCGTGCCTGAGTTGAATATGTACGTGATCGCCGAAGTGCCGGAGTCCGAAGTGCTGGGCGCGGTGACGCGCTCGGTGACGATCTCGGCGCTGGTGGGCGGCCTGGTGGGCGGCGGCATTGGCTTGTTCGTTGTCTTCCTGGTCAGCCGCGCGATCGCCGCGCCGGTGGCGCGCGCCGCGCAGATGCTGGGCGAAATCGCCGACGGCAATGGCGACCTGAGCCGCCGCATGCCGGTCGAGAGCGAGGACGAGGTGGGCGCGCTGGCCGATGGCTTCAACCGCTTCGTGTCATCGCTGAACGCGACGATACGCAAGGTGCGCGACAGTACGGAAACCATCGCCACGGCATCGAGTGAAATCGCCAGCGGCAACCTGGACTTGTCGTCGCGCACCGAGGCGCAGGCGTCCAGCCTGGAAGAGACGGCATCGGCGATGGAAGAGCTGACCGCGACCGTGACGCAGAACGCCGAAAGCGCCAAGCACGCCAACCAGTTGGTGCAGTCGGCCTCCGGTTATGCGACCGAGGGCGGCGAAGTGGTGGGCCGCGTGGTGCAGACCATGGTGTCGATCAAGGACAGCTCGCGCAAGATTGTCGACATCATCGGCGTGATCGATGGCATCGCTTTCCAGACCAATATCCTGGCCTTGAACGCCGCGGTGGAAGCGGCGCGCGCCGGCGAGCAGGGGCGCGGCTTCGCGGTGGTGGCGTCCGAGGTGCGCAACCTGGCGCAGCGCTCGGCCAGCGCGGCCAAGGAAATCAAGGAACTGATCAGCGATTCGGTGGTGAAGGTCGATGCGGGCAGCGTGCTGGTGGACGAAGCGGGCGTCACGATGAGCAAGATCGTCTCGTCGGTCGAGCAAGTGACCAGCATCATGGGCGAGATCGTCGCCGCCAGCCACGAGCAGAGCGAAGGCATCGCCCAGGTCAACCTGGCGGTGACGGAAATCGACAGCACCACGCAGCAGAATGCCGCGCTGGTGGAGGAAGCCGCTGCGGCGGCGGGCTCCTTGCAGGAGCAGGCCGCCAACCTGGCGGAAGTGGTCAGCGTGTTCAAGCTGGAGGAGGCGACGCGCGCCGCGCCATCGTCGCGGTTGGCGCTGCGCTGAGTGGAACCTAGGCCTGATCGCGGGACGTGAGCACGCGGTCGATCAGGCCGTATTCCGCGCCCTGCTGGGCCGACATGTAGTTGTCGCGGTCCGAATCCTTTTCGATCCGCGCCAGCGGCTGGCCGGTGCGTTCGGCGTAGATGCTGTTGAGGCGGTGGCGCTGATACAGCACTTCGCGCGCCTGGATCTCGATGTCGGCCGCCACGCCCTGCGATCCGCCGTGCGGCTGGTGCATCATGATGCGGGCGTTGGGCAAGGCGTAGCGCTTGCCGATGGCGCCCGCCGTCAGCAGGAAGGAACCCATGCTGGCGGCAAATCCTGTGCACAGTGTCGACACGTCCGGTTTGATGAACTGCATCGTGTCGTACACCGCCATGCCGGCGTACACCGAGCCGCCAGGCGAATTGATGTACAGCGAAATATCCTTGCCGGGATCGTCCGATTCCAGGAACAGCAGTTGCGCGACGATCAGGTTGGCCGATTGCTCGGTCACTTCTCCCACCAGGAAGATCACCCGCTCCTTCAGCAGGCGCGAGTAGATGTCGAACGCGCGCTCGCCGCGCGCCGTGTGTTCGATGACGGTGGGGACCAGGCCGAGCGCCTGAGGAGAATGCGAAGTCATGATGGTCCTTTTGCGATAGAGTTGGGTATCGCTTGACGTTTGCGGACCGGCGCTGTGTGACAATAAAAAAATATATCGCCGGCGTGTCACACCTGGGCCGCGCCGAGCGTCAAGTGGCACCAGCCTCATACAAGGAGATTCCCATGCCCAGCATTGCCGACACCGATGGCGCCCTGTTCGAGCGGCTGCGTCCGCGCCTGAAAGCGATCAGCTGTCGCATCGTCGGCAGCGAGGCCGAAGCCGAGGACATCGTGCAGGATTGTTTTCTCAAATGGCGGGTCGCCGAGCAGAGCGCGCTGGCGACGCCGGCCGCCTGGCTGACCACCGTGGTGCAGCACCAGTCGATCGACCGGCTGCGCAGGCGCGCCCGCGATGCGGCGGCCGCGCACGCGGCCATGGAGCTGACGTCCGATGTGGCGGCCGAGACGCCGGAAGAAGGCTTGCTGCGGCGCGCCGAACTGGGCGAGGCGCTGGAGCGCCTGCTGGCGTGCCTGTCGCCGTCCGAGCGGCTGGCGGTGGTGCTGCATGATGTGTTCGAATGCGAGCATGCGGAGATTGCGGCCAGACTGGGCATCAAGACGGTGAGCGCCCGCCAGCACCTGGCGCGCGCACGCAGGCGCTTGCGCGAGGACGACGTGCCGCCGGGAGAAAAACTTTGTCGCGAACTGCTGCGCCGTTTCCAGGCCGCGATCAACGGCCTGGACGTGCCGGCGATGATGCTGCTGCTCGGCGATGAACAGCCGGTGTCGGTGCTGGCTTCGCGCCGCTTGCAGGCATGCGCCAACGATGCGTCATACGCTCTGGCGCTGGCGGCGTAAATGTCCGTTATCGGACAGCGGTAGATGTTCGATAATGGACAGCTGGCGAACGTATGCCGTTGCAAACGCGCGAAATCGTCGCTAATTGGTTGGCACAGGATTTGCTGAATAGCTTCCGTCACCTCAATCCAAGGAAAATCTCCATGTGCAAGCGCTCATGATCAACCTGCGCGATTTTCGTATCGGCCTGCGTCTGCTCGCCAAGGAGCCCGGCTACTCGGCCGTCATCATCCTGGGATTGTCGATCGGCTTTGGCGTGTGCCTGCTGATGCTCGCGTATGTGCGCTATGTATCGAGCTATGACGCCTCGGTGCCGGATGCCGACCGCATATTTCTGGTCAAGTACAAATACAACCTGATTCCCAAGCCGCAGTGGTTCGAACTTGCGCCCTTGCCGTTGATGGAGGTGGCGCTGCGCAGTGGCCAGGTCGAGAGCGCGACCGCCCTGAACGCGATGAAGGTGACGGCCAAGGTCGGCCCCTTGGCCGAGGCGGTGGAACTGGCGGCGGCGCATCCCGGCTTTGAACAGATCTTTGGCGTCGCGGCGCTGGAAGGCGATCTGCACAAGGCGTTGACGCAGCCGGATATGGTGGCGCTCACGCGTGGCATGGCGCTCAAGCTGTTTGGACGGGAGCATGTGCTGGGCCGGACCTTGCAGGTGACCGGAAAAACGCTGACGGTGGCCGCCGTGCTGCCCGATCCGCCGTCCAATTCCACGGTGAGCTATAACGGCCTGGTGGGCATTGAAACGACGCTGTGGCCGGCCGAGGAGCGCAAGATGCTGTTCCAGTCATGGTCCTTTATCTATGCCAAGATCTACGTGAAGCTCAAGCCCAACGCCTCGGCGGCGGTGCTGGGCCGCATCATGCAGGACGCGGCCGCCAAGTCGCCGCTGGTGCACGAGATGTCGGCCGAAGACCAGGCGCGCATGGGACGCCAGGCCGTGGCCGAGATCCGCCTTGGCGCCTTGTCCGGCATGTATTTCGATGCCGATACTGCCGGCTCGCCCGACAGCAGCGAGCATGGCGACATTCGCGCCGTCTATGGACTGGCCGGCATCGCGTTGCTGATCCTGCTGCTGGCGACGATCAACTACGTCAATCTCGCCACGGTGCGCACCTTGCAGCGCAGGCGTGAGGTCGCGGTGCGCAAGGTATTGGGTGCGGGCGTCGGCCGGGTGGCGGCGCAGTTCCTGGCGGAGTCGCTGCTCGTCGCGCTGCTGGCGACCGCTTTGGGACTGCTGATGGCCTACTTGCTGCAACCGGTGTTCATCGCGCTCGTCGACCGCAAGGTGGACCAACTGTTCACGCTGCCGATGCTGATGTGGAGTTTGGCGCTGGGCGTGGTGGTGGGACTGGTTGCCGCCCTCTATCCGCTGTGGGTGGCGCTGCGGGTGCGTCCGCCGGAGGCGATGGCCAGCCGGGGCGCAGGCGAGACGGTCGGCGCCTCGTCGATGCGTCGCCTGCTGACGGTGCTGCAGTTTGCGGCGGCCATCGGCCTGACTGGCGTGACGCTGACCATCGCCTACCAAACCCGGTTTGCCATGCAGTCCGATCCCGGCTTCAACGCCGATCCATTGCTGGTCGTGAATCTGCCGGCCAATCTGTCGACGCGTGAGGCGGCCGGCTTTCGCGCTGCGCTGTCGCAGGCGCCTGGCGTTGACGGCGTGGCTGGCGCACAGAGCCCGCTTGGCGTAGGTTTCACGGGGCGCTTTTACACGGTCACGCGTGACGACGGCACTTCCGCCAGCATCGTCGCACGGCCGGTGACGCCGAATTTCTTCGATGTGTATGGCATAGCTCCGCTTGCCGGCCGCCTGTTCGACAGCCGCCGCGACCAGGCCGACGCGCAGGACAACATCGTGATCAGCGCCGCCGCGCTGCGGCCCTTGCACTTCGCCTCGCCGGAAGCAGCCATCGGCAAGAGCGTCAGGCTGGGCGCGAACAGCGCCACCATCGTCGGCGTGGCGCCGGACATCAAGCTTGAGGGACTGCACAAGGCTACTCGCGCCGTCATCTATTCCACCAGCACGGAGGTCGGGGTGCTGACGGCGCGCACCAGCGGCGACGTGGCCGCGCTGGCGGAAACCGCCAACGGCTTGCTGCGGCAGTATTTTCCGAACGACGTGATAGACGTGCGCCGCGCCTATGGCCACTATGCGCAGGGCTATGCCGAGGATGTCCGCTTCGTCAAATTACTTGGGGTTGGCAGTGTGATGGCGATTGCTATCGCTGCTTTCGGCATCTATGTGCTTGCCGCCTGCACGGTGCAACGCCGCGAGCGCGAAATCGTCATCCGTAAGTTGCACGGGGCCAACGCGCGCGCCATCGGCCTGCTGATCGCGCGCGAGTTCGCGCTGTTGACGGCGACAGGCGCGGCGGCAGGCCTGCCCGTCGCCTGGTATGCGAGCCGCGTCTACCTGGCGACGTTTGTCGAACTGGCGCCGCTGGGCATGCTGCCGCTGGCGGCCGCGCTGCTCGTGATCCTGGTCGTTGCGCTGGGGGCGACGTTGACTCAGACCGTCAAGGCGAGCCGGCTGGTGCCTGCGGTAGCGTTGCGCACTCTGTAGCTTCGCCGCGCAGCAGAAGCAGCTGGCCGATGGACAGGAGGGCTGTCGCGGAGGCGCCGGGCGGCGGGAATCAGACGGCTGGGCCGACGTCCATGCCGTCGTAGGATTCGAGCTGGTGCTCTTCGGCGAACTTGTAGAGTTCCTGGTTGCGGACGTGCAGCGTATCGGCGGTGTGGTGCTCGACTTTCTCAACGTGCAGCCACCACAGTGCCGGTACGCTGGCTTCCGGCTTGGAGTCGTAGATGCCGACGATCTGATAGCCCTTGGCCTTCAGCAGCGCCGAGACGCCTTCCAGTTTGCTCTTGGTCGGGTCGGCGAAAAAGTAGCCCCACAACAGCGGCTTCGAAATATCCCACGGTGCGTTCTGCTTCATGTCGGCAAACAGCTCGACCATGTCTTCTTTGGTAATCATGTACTTATCCTTGGTTGGTGCTGTAGCGCTAATGCGGTTGCGCGTATTTTACCGCAGCGGCGGGGTGGGTCAGGTATGGGGGAAGGCTACGGTGACTTTCAGGCCCTGGCCGCCGGTCGCTTCGTCCAGCGTGATGCTGGCGCCGTGCAGGGTGGCGATGTCGCGGACGATGGCCAGGCCCAGGCCCGCGCCGCCGGGATTGCGCTCCAGCGTCGCGGCGGCCCGGTAGAAGGGCGCGAAGACCCGCTCACGCTCGGCGGCGGCGATGCCATGGCCGCTGTCTTCCACTTCCAGCACCACGCCGCCCTTGCCCGCGCCCGCGCCAGGCCGCACCCGCAGCGTCACCGTGCCGTCCTGCGGCGTGTAGCGCAGCGCGTTGTCCACCAGGTTGGCGATCATCTCATGCAGCAGCAGGGCCTGGCCCTGCACCACGCATTCGCTGTCCGCCTCCAGCGACAGGTCGATCTGCTTGGCCACCGCCGCCATCGCCATCTCCAGCCCCACCTGGCGCGCGATGTCGCGCAGCGAGGCCGGTTCCGACTGGGCCGCCGCGCCGTCGGCGTCGCCGCCATGCTCGATGCGCGCCAATGTCAGCAGGCGGTTGGCCAGGTTGACGGTGGAATCGGTGGTGGCGGCGATGCTGTGGACGATCTCGCGCAGCGCCGCCCGCGTGGCTTGCGGATCGGCGTTCGGCCGGTCGCATTCGCGCAGCGCCAGTTCGGCCTGGGTCTTGAGCACGGTCAGCGGCGTGCGCAATTGATGCGAGGCGTCGGCGATGAAGCGGCGCTGGCTGCTGATCAAAATCTGCAAGCGCGAGCGCGAGCTGTTCATCGCCGCCACCAGCGGCCTCACTTCCTTGTGCACCAGCGTCGGATCGACATCGGAGGAGTCGTTCAGCTTGCGCGTCTCTACCGCGATCTTCAGCCGCATCAGCGGTTGCAGCACCAGCCGCACGGCGAACCACACCAGTAGCGTCAACGCCAGCAGCAGCAAGGCCTGCCACGCCAGCGTATCGAACAGGATCTGGTTCGACAGCCCGCGCCTGGCCTCCAGCGTTTCGCCGACCTGGATCAGCGCGATGCCGCGCATCGAATCGTCGTACACCGGTTGCAGCAGCGCGGCGATGCGCACCGGCTGGCCGTTGTAGTTGGCGTGATAGAAGCGCACCAGCGCCGGATAGGCCTCCGAGCGCGGCACGTTGGCCGGCACCGGCGGCAGGTCGGCATAGCCGGACACGGTCTCGCCCTTGATGCCGGTGACTTTGTAGTAGATGCGGCCCAGCGTATCGGTCTCGAAGCTGTCCAGCGCCACGTAAGGCACGTCCGCCACCACCTTGCCGTCGACGATGGACACGCGTTCGGCCAGCGCCCGCGTGGAGGCCAGCAGCGAACGGTCGTAGGCGACATCGGCCGCGTCCAGCGCATTGCGGTAGACCGAGATGGTGTTGAGCGCGACCAGCACCAGCAAAGGCCCCAGCAGCCAGCGCAGCAGCTGGCCGCGCAGGCTGCCCAGCGGCGCGCTTGGCCCGAAGCGGCGCGCCAGTCGGCTCAGCAGCGGCAGGCGGCGCGGCGCCTCGGCCAACGTCAGCCGCCTTTGGCGCCGGCCGGCGCAGGCGCGGACGCGGGCCGCGGTTGCAGCAGATAGCCGATGCCGCGCAGCGTGGTGATGACGGCGGCATCGGGCGCAGCGATGTCGAGCTTCTTGCGCACGCGGTGGATATACAGCTCGATCGCATCGAGGTTGGCGTCGTCCGCCAGCGCGAACACTTCGTCGAACAGCTTCTCCTTGGAGACGGCGCGGCCGGAGCGGGTAATCAGCGTCTCCAGCACCGCGTGTTCGCGCGGCGTCAGCGCCAGCGCGGTGCCGGCGTAGGTGAACATGCGGGTGACGGTGTCGAAACTGAGCGCGCCGCAGCTGTGCACCAGCGCCTCGTTGCCGACGCTGCGGCGCAGCAGGGCCTTGACGCGCGCCTCCAGTTCGGCCAGTTCGAAGGGCTTGGCCAGGTAATCGTCGGCGCCCAGGTTCAGGCCCTGCACGCGGTCTTCCAGGCCGCCGCGCGCGGTCAGTATCAGCACGGGAGTCTGGCCGCGCGGGCCGCCGCGTGCGCGCAGGCGCTTGAGCACTTCCAGCCCGTCCATGCGCGGCAAGGTCAGATCGAGGATCAGCAGCGCGTAGTCCTGGGTGTGCAGCAGGGCGTCCGCATCGGCGCCGTTGTCGGCGCATTCCACCGTCAGATTGGCGTCGCGCAGGGCTTTGGACAGCCAATGTGATAGCTCGGTGTGGTCTTCAACTAACAGAATGCGCATAAATTCTTGCCAACAATATGAAATAAGTTCAGTGTAAGGCCAGAATCATGGTCTCAGCCGCCCCAAAAGGGAAGCCCTTACCTGATTTGTGGTGCATGGGCGACAGGAATCCGTGCCGCGCAGTGGCAATGAACGCAATGAAAGGCAATTGAAAGGAAGCGACTCCTATAGTGACAGCCTGATCGCAAAGATCAGGCATCACAAATAACTACATCCTCTGGAGACCTACATGAAAAAATCCTCGTTGACCCTCGCTATCATGGCATTGGCGGCAGCCGCCGGCGGCGCCGCCCACGCCCAATCGAACGTGCAGGTCTACGGTTTGCTGGACGTCGGTGTGGAAACCGCCAACCACAAGACGCCGACCGGCGGCAGCATGACCAGTGTGATCTCCGGCGGCATGAACACTTCGCGCTGGGGCCTGCGCGGCACCGAAGACCTGGGCGGCGGCCTGAAAGCCGTGTTCAACCTGGAAGGCGGCATCCTGATGGACACCGGCGCTCAGGACGGCGTGCTGTTCAAGCGCCAGGCCAACGTCGGCCTGGAAGGCGCCTTCGGCCGCGTCATCATCGGCCGCTCGTTCACCAGCGTGTACGACACCGTGATCTCGTTCGACCCGATGGGCTTTGCGCCTTACTATTCGTGGGCGACTTCGGGCCCGGCCACCGGTCCTAGCAAGTACGGCTTCACCACCCAGTACGACAACATCATCAAGTACTCCGGCTCCACCGGCGACTTCAAGTTCGGCGCCAACTACGCCGCCGGCGAACAGACCACCGGCGCGCAGGACAGCGCCAAGGTCGGCTTCACAGGCGTCTACAAGATCGGCCCTGCCAATCTGATGGCGACCTGGGAGCGCAACAACGGCAACACCGTGCCGGCCACCGGCAATCGCGACAAGAACACCGTCTGGCACCTGGGCGCGAACTATGAAGACGGTCCTGTCAAACTGTGGGGCGTGATTCGCGACTACAAACTGGTGGCCGGCAAGGCGCTGACCCCGGACGTTCAGGCCACCACCACCTGGGCCGGCATCGCCTACAAGACCAACGACGTGACCACGCTGACCGGCGCGATCTACCACGTCAACGTCAAGAACGTCGCCGCCGGCAAGGACGCCGATCCAACCATGTACGTGGCGCGCTATCGCTACGCTCTGTCCAAACGCACCGACCTGCATGTGTCGGCTGCCTATGCCAAGGCCAAGAATGGCCAGCTGACCGGTTTGTCGCGTGACGACGCCGGCTACGGCGACACCCAGCGCGGCGTGACCGTCGGCATGCAGCACCGCTTCTAAGCCGAAGAATGGAACGCGGCATTTTGTAAAAAAATGCCGCGTTCTGAAAGCGCTTTGAAAGCTTCACCGTTCTAAGATACCTCACAAGATGACTAAAGTTTTGCTGGCTTTGATTGCCGCGCTCCTTTTGTGCGCGGCAGCGCAGGCCGCAAGCCTGGAGTGCATCGTACCGTCCAAGCCGGGCGGCGCGATGGACCTCACTTGCAAGCTGGCGCAAAAGGGTTTGCAGGGCTTGCGCGGCACGCCGAAGCCGCCGCCGTCGGATATGCACATCAGCTATCTGCCGGGCGGCATCGGCGCGGTGGCCTGGCATTCGCTGGTGTCGCAGCGGCGCGCGGAACCGAACACGCTGGTGGCTTTTTCGGGCGGCTCGCTGCTTAATCTGGCGCAGGGCAAGTTCGGCAAGGCCAAGTCTTCCGATGTGCGCTGGGTGGCGGCGCTGGGCGCCGACTACGGCATGATCGCGGTGCGCGCCGATTCGCCCTACAAGACACTGGGCGAGCTGGTGGCGGCGCTGAAGGATCACCCGGAAAAAGTGCTGATCGGCGTCTCCGGCACCATCGGCAGCCAGGACTGGCTGAAGATGGCGATGGTGGTCAAGACCGCCGGCGTCGATCCCAAGGTGCTGCGCTTCGTGGCGCTGGAAGGCGGCGGCGAAGCCTTCACCGCGATGCACGCGAACTACGTGCAGGTGGTGTCCGGCGACGCCAGCGAGGCGACGCTGTACGCGGCGGGCGGCAATACACGGGTGCTGGCGATACTGGCCGAGCACCGCCTGCCGGGCGTGTTGGCCAATGTGCCGACGGCGCGCGAGCAGGGCATCGATGTGGTGTGGCCCATCATCCGCGGCGTATGGATGGGGCCACAGGTGTCGGATGCGGATTACCAGCACTGGGTGTCGAACTTCGACCGCGTGCTGGCCAGTCCTCAGTTTGCACAGATGCGCGCGGCGTCGGGCCTGTTCCCATTCGGACTGACCGGCGATGCGCTGGCAGCATATGTAAAAAAGGCCGTAGACGATTACGGCAGGCGCGCCGCCGAACTCGGTCTGGTGCGCTGAACACCAATATATCAATAACGACGGAGACAATTATGATGTTGAAAACCACCTTGGCCGCTGCATGCGCCACCCTGTTTGCCGGCGCGGCCTTTGCACAGGTTCCCGCCGGTTATCCCGCCGACTACCAGAAGATCATCGACGCCGCCAAGAAGGAAGGCAAGCTGGTGATGTACGGCGCCACCGACAGCAAGGCCACGCAGCCGCTGATCAAGGACTTCAACGCGCTGTACCCGGGCATCACCGTCGAATACAACGACATGAACTCCACCGAGGTGTACAACCGCTTCATCTCCGAAGTGGCGGCCGGCGGCAATACGGCCGACGCCATGTGGTCGTCCGCGATGGACCTGCAAATGCGCCTGGCCTCCGACGGCTACGCGCTCAAATACAAATCGGTTGAAGCGTCCAAGATCCCCGGCTGGGCGATCTGGGACGACCAGGCCTACGGCACCACGTTCGAGCCGGCCGCCATTGTCTATAACAAGCGCCTGGTGGACGCCAAGGAAGTGCCGCAGACGCACGCCGACTTCGCCAAGCTGATAACGCAGCCTAAATTCAAGGACAAGGTCACCACCTACGACATCGAGAAATCCGGCGTCGGCTTCATGTTCATGACCCAGGACGCGCGCGAGAATCCGAAGTTCCTGGAACTGGAAAACGCCTTCGGCGAAGCCAAGGTGCGCGTGCAGTCGTCCACCGGCACCATGATGGAGCGTATCTCCTCGGGCGAAAACCTGATCGGCTACAACGTGCTGGGTTCCTACGCGCTGGTGCGCGCCAAGGCCGATCCGTCGATCGGCGTGGTGCTGCCCAAGGATTACACGCTGATTATGTCGCGCGTCTTCTTCATCAACAAGGCCGCCAAGAACGTCAACGCCGCCAAGCTGTGGCTGGACTACATGCTGTCGCACCGCGGCCAGACCATCATCGCCAACGACTCCAAGCTGTTCGCGATCCGCGCCGACGTCACCGGCGAGACCACGTCGGCCGACTTGATCAAGCAGATCGGCAAGGACAACGTCAAGCCGGTGCCGGTCCATCCTATCGTGCTGCAGTTCCTGGGGCCGGCCAAGCGCATGGCCTTCCTCAAGCAGTGGAAAGAAACCGCAGGCAAGAAGTAATCGCTGACAGGCCAGCCCGCACGCCGCGCGCATTCGCCGCGCGCCGCGCGGGCCGCAACATCCCATCCGCCTCATCGGAAATACTATGCAAACTCTGACTCTCCCGGGCTCGGGCCGGCGCAGCATCAACTGGACGCGCGGCGTCGTGGTGACGCTGGCCGCCATCGCCATCTTCCTGCCGCTGCTGCTGATTTTCTACCAAAGCTTTTTGAACGCGCCGTTCTTCATGCCCGCCAAGGAGCTGGGGCTGGACGCCTACCGTTTTATTTTTGAAGACCCCGATTTCTCGGTGGCGTTCAAGAACGCCTTCCTGCTGGCCGCAGGCCTGACCGCCATCGCCGTGCCGCTGGGCGGCATGCTGGCCTTCCTGATGATACGCACCGACCTGCCGGGGCGCGGCTTCATTACGCCGATGCTGCTGGTGCCTATCTTCGTCTCGCCGATGGTGATGGGCTTCGGCTACGTGGTGTCGATGGGGCCTGTCGGCTTCTACTCGCTGTGGGCCAAGGACATCCTCGGCTTCATCCCGTGGAATATCTACTCCTTCACCAGCATCGTGGTGATCGCCGGTCTGACCCATGTGCCGCACGTCTATCTGTACGCCTCGTCCGCGCTGAAAAGCCTGGGCTCCGACGTCGAGGAAGCTGCGCGCGTCACCGGCGCCTCGCCGCTGCAGGTGATGTTCAACGTCTCGCTGCCGATGATTACGCCGGCGCTGGCCTATGCCGCCGTGCTGGTGTTCTTCCTCGGCTTCGAGGTGTTCGGCCTGGTGCTGGTGCTGGGCGATCCTGAAGGCCACCTGGTGCTGGCGACCTATCTGTACAAGCTGACCAACAAACTGGGCACGCCGTCCTACCACCTGATGGCCGCCGTCGCCGTCTGCCTGGTGATGGTGACGATGCCGCTGGTGATGATACAACGCTGGCTGCTCAAGTCGGCCAACAAGTTCGTCTCGATCAAGGGCAAGGGCGCGCGTTCCAAGGCCATGCCGCTCGGTAAATGGAAATGGCTGGCCTTCGCGCTGATCTTCGCCTGGCTGATGTTCACCATCATCATGCCGATGTCGGGCATCGTGCTGCGCTCCTTCGTGCAGTACTGGGGCGAGGGCGTCAACCTGCGCGACGTGCTGACCTTGCAGCACTTCCGCGAAATCATGGAGCAGCCGGCGCTGATGCGCGGCATCCTCAACACCATCCTGATCGGCGTGATCGGCGGCGCCTGCGCGGTGATCTGCTACTGCGCCATCGCGCTGGCCATGCACCGCAAGCCGGACGGCATCACCCGCTTCCTGGACTACAGCGTGCTGGTGCCGCGCGCCGTGCCTGGCTTGCTGGCCGGCCTGTCCTTCCTGTGGGTGTTCCTGTTCGTCCCAAGCTGGCTCGATGGCATGTTGAAGGGCATGGACAACGGCGTGGCGCTGTGGCTGAGCGAGCATGCGATACCGCTGCTGCGCTCCGTGCGCTCGACCATCTTCGCCCTGTGGCTGGCGTATTCGGTGGTGTGGCTGGCCTACGGCATGCGCCTGATCTCCACCGCGCTGCTGCAGGTGGGGCCGGAGTTGGAGGAAGCGGCGCGCGCGGTCGGCGCATCGCGCAGCCAGGTCACGCGTGATGTCACCGTGCCGCTGGTGAAGTATGGCCTGCTGGGCGCGTGGCTGATGGTGTTCCTGATCTTCGAACGTGAATATTCCACCGGCGTGTACCTGCTGTCGCCGGGCACCGAGGTGATAGGCGCGATGCTGGTGTCGTTGTGGGCCACCGGCTCCACCGACCTGGTGGCGGCGCTATCGTTCATCAATATTTCGCTGGTGGCCATCGGCCTGGGCGTCGCCCTGCGCTTTGGCGTGAAGCTGCATAACTAATAAAAAATTATGAAACGAGACCTCATCATGAATGAACTGACCGTCAACGACCTGCACCTGGACTACGGCACCGGCGCCCACGCCAACCAGATTCTGAAGGGCGTGTCCATGCACCTGCAAAAGGGCGAAGTGGTGGCGCTGCTCGGGCCTTCGGGCAGCGGCAAGACCACGCTGCTGCGCGCGGTGGCCGGTCTGGAAAGTCCGAAGCAGGGCACCATCGCCATCGGTGACCGCAATGTGTTCGACGGTGCGAAAAACTTCGAGATGGCGGCCGAGCACCGCAACCTGGGCCTGGTGTTCCAGTCGTATGCGCTGTGGCCGCACAAGACGGTGTTCGACAACGTCGCCTATGGCCTCAAGCTGCGCAAGATGGGCAGCAGCGAGATCAAGGACAAGGTCGCGGACGTGTTGAAGAACCTGGGCCTGGGCCATCTGGCCGAGCGCTTCCCGCACCAGCTGTCGGGCGGCCAGCAGCAGCGCGTGGCGATCGCGCGCGCGCTGGTGTACAACCCGCCGGTGATTTTGCTGGACGAGCCGTTGTCCAACCTGGACGCCAAGCTGCGCGAGGAAGCGCGCGCCTTCCTGCGTGAGCTGATCGTGCGACTGGGCCTGTCGGCGCTGATGGTCACGCACGACCAGGCCGAGGCGATGGCGATCTCGGACCGCATCCTCTTGCTCAACAACGGCAAGATCGAACAGCAAGGCACGCCGCAAAGCATGTACGAAACGCCGGACACGCTGTTCACCGCCGAATTCATGGGCAGTAACAACCGCCTGCCGGCCAAGGTGGTGCAGCGCGACGGCGCCAACGTCATGCTCGATATCGGCGGCGCAAAGCTGCAGGGCGTCGCGCGCGGCGTGGGCGGCGGCGAGCCGTCGACCATCATCCGCGTGGAGGAAGTGAAGGTCAGCGCCACGCCGGTGGAGAACGCGATCGAGCTGCCGCTGCTGACCTGCATGTACTTGGGCGACCGCTTCGAGTGCCTGTTCAAGAGCGAGGGCGGGCCGGAGATGAGCTTGCGCGCCTATTCCAAGCACAGGCTGGAGGCGGGCAAGTACTGGCTGCAACTGCCGGCCGACAAGCTCTGGGTGTTCTAACGAAAAAAAGCCGGCATCAGCCGGCTTTTTTTATGCGCTGCGGGGTAGCTTAGAAGCTGTAACGCACGCCGGCCGAGAACATGTCGGCTTTGATGTTGGCCGAACCGTCTTTGGCGACTTTGCCGAAGTTTTCGTATTCAGCAACGAAGCTTACTTGCTTGTTCAGCGCGAACGCTGCGCCGACGCTGATGTATGGCGTGGTGCGGTTTTCGGTGCCGGACTCGAAGGTATTGCCGTATTTGGCGGTCACTTTTTCGTGGGCGGTTGCAACGCCCAGTTTGCCGAACAGCGAGAACTGTTCGTTCAGTGGCAGGGTGCCGGTGGCGGCGACGTACAGAGCGGATGGCTTGGAGGCCAGCGTTGCGCCGTTGCCCGAAACCGATACTTCACGCAGGTCTGCGTAGCCGATTTCTGCGCCGAAATTCGTGTTGTAGTTGAAGCCGCCGACCAGCTTGTAAGCGGTGGTGCTTTCTTTGAACGATGCGATACCGACGTCCGCTTTTTGTTCGGCACGGCCGATGTTGCCGCCGACGTAGTAGCCTTCAGCCTGAACTGCCAGTGGAGCGGCCAGAGCTGCGATCATTGCGATCATGGTGATTTTTTTCATTGTGTTTCCTGTAGTGGCTAAATTGAGTGGCTAAAAAAGCGAAACGAAATGTCCGGCCAAAACCGGGCATTTCGTTTCGCAAGGGCAACATTATACAGTTTGGTACTAAATCCGGCAAGTCGTCTCAAACTAGCTTAATCATCCAGGCTCCAGACGTACTGCATCCTGGTCCAGGATTGCTGGGGTACGCCGTCCAGCGTGCCGGGCTTGAACTTGCACAGGCCCAGGCCGACCTGGGCGGCGCGGTCCAGGTCGCGGAAGCCGCTGGATTTCTCCACTTTCGAATCAGCCACGCGGCCATCGGTGCCGATCAGCAGGGCCAGGGTGACGGTGCCGGTGTCGCCGTTGCGCAGCGCGCTCTTCGGATAGTCCGGCTTGGCGCAGGCCTTGCTATCCACCACGGCCGCCACCAGCAGCGGCGCCGCCTTGACCACTGTTTTCTCGCCAGGTTCGGCGATCCCGGCCTGCGCCGGCCGGGCCGGCGGCTGATCCGTCAGCGGGTGCGCCGTCACTGGCGGCGGGTTGGTCGGCACCACCGGCGTTTCCATCTGCGGCACGAAGATATCCGGCGGAGCCAGCTTGGGCAGCGGCACGTCGGGCGGCAGCACTTTGGGCGGCGGCGGCACGGGCGCGGTCGGCATCAGGTCGATCACCGATTCCTTGACCTTGAACACAGTCAGCTTGGAGCCATGCAGGAAGGCGGCCAGCAGCGCCACGTGCAGAACGGCCACGACCGTCAGACCGGTGAGATTCTTTTTCTGGTGCATACAGTGCTCCTTGGTGGTGGTGAGTATTGCTATGTATTGGAAGTATACTATTCCATGTAATAGCAAAATAAAAGGAAATTTGAGGAATATTTTGCCCGGCACTAGTGTGTTATGCTTCCATCATCGGGTAGTAAATATTCCAGGAGGTAGTAGTGAAGAAAATACGGGTGATGCTGGCGGACGACCATCCGATCGTGATGACGGGCTTTGCGATGTCGCTGGAAGGGCAGGGGCTGGACGTGGTGGCGCAGGCGCGCACGCCGGAAGAGGCGGTGGCGCAGTACCGCGAGCACAGGCCGGACGTGGCCGTGCTCGACCTGCGCTTCGGCGAACAGCTGACCGGCCTGGACGCGGCCAAGCAGATCCTGGCGCACGCGCCGGACGCCGCCATCGTCTTCCTCAGCCAGTTCGACCAGGACAGCCTGATCAAGGAAACCTACCGTCTCGGCGGCCGCGCCTTCATGACCAAGGATTGCGATCCGGCCGATCTGGCTGCGGCCGTGCGCCGCGCCCACGACGGCGAGCTGTACTTCCTGCCGCATATCGCCGAGCGCCTGGCCAACCTGTCGGTGCGCGGCGATGCGTCGCCGCAGTCGCAGCTGGACGAGCGCGCGCTGGAAATCTTCACGCTGATGGCCGAAGGCCTGACCAACGCGGAGATCGCCGAGAAGCTCGATGTCTCCACCAAGACCATCAGCAACATCAGCCAGGCGGTGAAGGAGAAGCTGGGCGTGCACCGGCCGGCCTCCATCACGCGGCTGGCCGTCAAGCACGGATTGATCGAGCCGTAAGCGGATGCGACCCGGTATGCGCTTCGACTTCTGGCGCCACTGGAGCGTGCGCGCGCGGCTGCTGTGCGTCACCGTCATCCCGCTGGCCTATATGTTCTGCACCTTCGTCTGGTACGCCTATCATTCGCGGCTGTCCGAAGTGCGCGAGGAGATGGCCGAGCGCGGCCCGCTGGTGGCCAAGGTGCTGGCCGAGAGCAGTGAATTCAGCCTGGTGTCGCGCCGCTACGATGATCTGCGGCTGACCATCAACGGCCTGCTGCAATCGGACGCCAGCATCGACCGCATCGAAGTGCTGGACGCGCAACGGCATGAGCTGGTGCAGGCCTCGACCCGCGCACCGGGCCGGCCGGACGCCCGCTACTACGAGGCGCCCATCCTCAAGCGGCTGATGTTCGTCACCATGCTGGCGGCCGACGGCAAGCCCTATCTGAAGGACAAGCCGGCCGGCAGCAGCAGCGTCGCCGTCGAGACCATGGGCTATGTGCGGGTGACGATGTCGCCGTCGGCGCTGCTGGTCAAGCAGACGCGCCGCTTTTACGTCGAGCTGCTGGTGGCCAGTATGGGCTTGCTGGTGTGCGCGCTGCTGGCGTGGCAGCTGTCGCAGGGGCTGAACGAGTCGCTGCAGGCGTCGATGCACAAGCTGCGCGTGGCCGATGCCGAGAAGCGCCGCCTGATCCG
Organism: Rugamonas aquatica; assembly: GCF_009380215.1. GTDB lineage: Bacteria > Pseudomonadota > Gammaproteobacteria > Burkholderiales > Burkholderiaceae_D > Rugamonas > Rugamonas aquatica_B. Next base: position 451,710 of record NZ_WHUG01000005.1, on the reverse strand, counting down.
CAAGGTCAACACCGCCGTCGAGGATGAGCGCAAGAGCATCGCGCTGGAGATCCATGATGAATTGAACGCGACGCTGATCGCCGCGCGGCTGGAGGCGCAGCGCATCGTCGACGTCAGCCCGGCGGGCGAGGTGCGCGAGCGCGCGCAGTCCATCATCACGCTGGCGCTGGGGCTCTACAACAGCGGCCGCACGCTGGTGCGCCGCCTGCGCCCCGAGGTGCTGGACATGCTGGGACTGGACGGCGCGGTGGAGGAGATGGTGCGCCACCACGACCGCGCCGGCTGCCGCATCACCTTCCAGGCCGAGGGAGATTTCACGCGGCTGGAAAACGGCATCGGCATCTCGGCCTACCGCATCATGCAGGAGGCGCTGTCCAACATCGCCAAGCACGCCCGCGCCACGCAGGCGACGGTGGCGCTGTCGCTGGACGCGCAAGGGCTGCGCATGGAGATCGCCGACAACGGCATCGGCTTCGACGCGGCCCTGGTTTCGCCCGGCATCGGCATCGTCGGCATGCGCGAGCGGGTGGCCGCATTCGACGGCCGCATCGAGGTCGCCACCGCCATCGGCGCCGGCACGCGCATCGTCATTTTCTTGCCATTCATGTAAAAATTTCCCTTTGAATGTAAACGATTCTCATTTACCATATTGAGTTTTTGAGAATAGGTCTCATTCATATTCGGCGACGGGGGAAGAGTAATGCGTATCAAAGTGATGGTGTTGGCATTGGCTGGAGCGACGGCGGCATGGCAGGCGGCGGCGGAGGAGCCGGTGCTGGAGCAGGTGGTGATTACCGGCGACAAGCTGCAACGCACGGAGCTGGACAGCAGTGCCAGCGTGGGCTCGCGCAACCGCCGTCAGATCGCCGAATCCGGCATCACCACGCTGGACGACGTGGCCACGCAGATGGCCAACGTCGGCACCGCGTCGGGCTTGTCGATACGCGGCATTAACGCCAACGGTCCGACCAGCGGTGGCGGCGGGCGCACCATCACGATCGTCGTGGACGGCGTGCCGCAGGATGGCTTCGGCCAGTCGATCGAGAACCTGAGCGTGTGGGACGCCGACCGCGTGGAAGTGCTGCGCGGTCCGCAGTCGACCAACCAGGGCCGCAACTCGCTGGCCGGCGCGGTGGTGATGAAGACCCGCGATCCGCAGGATGCGCGCGATTTCAGCTATCGCGTCAGCGCCGGCAACCAGAACGCCACCCGCGTGGCGCTGGCCGGCGGCGGCGCCATCGTCGAGCAGGTGCTGGCCGGCCGCGTCACGCTGGAACAGCGCCGCCGCGACGGCGACGTGTTCAATCCGACCCGCGACGACAAGCGCGAGAACCGCGACGACGGCCACACGCTGCGCGCCAAGCTGCGCGTGACGCCGTGGGGCGAGCGCTATCAGGCGCTGGTGACGCTGGTCGATGACGTGCAGGTGTCGGGCACCAGCGCGGTGGAGGCGGCGGCGCGGCCGGCGTCGGCACGCCAGAACCTGTCGAATGAATTGAACCAGGATCGCAACCACACCCGTTCGGCCGCGCTGGAGCAGACCTTCGCTGTCGGCGGCGCCAACGTCACGCTGCTGTCGACCTATGCACACAGCCGTTACGAGCGCGTGCAGGATTACGACAAGACGGAATTGAAGCAGGGCTTCCGCGCCGGCGAAAACGTCGACCGCCAGTGGACCCAGGAAGCGCGCGCCAACTTCGACACCACGCTGCTGGGCCATCCGCTCAAGGGCGTGGCCGGACTGTATTATTCGAGCCAGCATTACGGCGCCGATGACCTGTTCACGGTGCCGGTGTCCTACGTGCTGGGGCTGACCGGCCAGTGCCCGTCGCAGGCGGCCTGCGACACGGCCTACAGTGCGGAATTCATCAAGCGCGGCAACCTGGAAGAGCGCAGCACCAAGACCCGCGCCGCCTACACCGAGATGGACTACTCGATCAACAAACTGACGCTGACGGCCGGCGTGCGTTTCGACGGCGAGCGCCAGACCCGCATACTGACCGGCCACACCGCCGGCACGTCGCCGCTGGCGAACACGATCATCGGCCAGTTGATCGGCGCCGGTGCGTTCAGCCAGGACGGCGTGCAGAACCTGAACACCGACAACTCGGTATGGCTGCCTAAGCTGGGCCTGCGCTACGCGCTGGCGCCGGAGTGGATGGCGGGCCTGACGGCGCAGCGCGGCTACCGCACCGGCGGCGTCGATTACAGCTACCAGCGCGGCTCGCACGCCTACGGCCCGGAGTTCACCAAGAACTATGAGGCTTCGCTCAAGGGGGCGCTGGACAACGGCTTGATCGTGGCGCTGAACGCCTACCGTGTCGACTGGTCGGACCAGCAGGTCGATATCGGCCGCAACTCGCTCGACACCTACTTCATCAACGCCGGCAGCTCGCGCCTGAAAGGGCTGGAGGCGGAGGTGCGCGGCAAGGTGTCCAGGGATCTGGAGCTGTTCGGCGCGTTGGGCGTGGCGCGTTCGCGCTTCGTCAATTTCGTCGGACCGCAGGCCGACTACAGCGGCAAGGAGTTCTCCCGCTCGCCGCGCCAGACGCAGTCGGTGGGCTTCAGCTGGAAGCCGGGACGCTGGATGGTGAACGCGAACCTGGTGCACACCGGCGGCACCTACACCAGTCCGGAGAACGTCGACCGCAACGACGGCCACACCACGCTGGGCGGCAAGGCGTCGTACACGCTGGCCAATGGCGTGACGCTGTTCGCGTATGGCAGCAACCTGACCAACCGCACCTACATCACCAACAACCACCTGGACACGGTGACGGGACGCTACAACGTCACGCTGGGTAACGCGCGCCAGTTCGGCTTCGGCGCGCAGGGCAATATCTAAGGAGGCTGGCCATGAACTGGATCTGCATCGGCATCGCCGCCTTGGCGGCGCTGTGTTTGTACCTGGCGTCGCCGCACCAGAAGCTGTGGCCCGCTGCGTTGAAGTACGCCAGGCCGCTTAACTGGCTGGCGGCGCCGGTCAGCGCGGGCGCCATCGCCTCGGCGATGGAGTCATATGGCGGCTGGTGCGGTTTGTTCATTGCCATGTCCGGCTTCATGGCGGCGCTGGTGGCGCTGCCATATCTGGACGCCTGGCTGGGAGCGCGCCATGCTCGGTAAATCGACTGCGGCCGCGTTTCTCGGCTTGCCGCTGGCGGCTTTGATGGTGGGCTTCGTGGCGCTGCTCAGCGGCGACCAGGCGCGCACTACGCTGCCTTTGCTGCTGCTGTTCTTCCTGGTGTGGGTCGGTGTGATGACCGGCGCCTTCATGTTCCGCACCGGCCTGCGCGCCTGGTTGTGGATGGGCGGTGTGACGGTGGCCGGTTACGCGCTGCTGTATTTTCTGAAGGCCGGTGGCCTGGTCGGGGTGGCGGCATGAAGTCGTCCACCTTGCGCACCTATATCTCGGTGCATACCTGGGTGGGGCTGGTGGCTGGCTTCTGCCTGTTCATCGCCTTCTATGCGGGCGCCATCACTATTTTTCACGACGAGCTGCATGGCTGGGAGACGCCGGCCTCGCAGTCCGTTCCGCAGACGCCGCTGTCGCAAACGCAGCCGCTGATCGACGCCGTGCTGGCCGCGCATCCGAAGGCCAGTGAGAGCTTCTATGTGCGCCTGGCGTCGCCGGAGGAGCCGCGCACCACGCTGGAATGGGATGAGCGCAGTTTCCGCCTGGATGCGGCGGGCAAGCTGGAAGAGGTCAAGGAAGCGTCGCAGCTGGTGGATTTCATCTACCGGCTGCACTACACGGCGGGCCTGCCGCGCAGCTGGGGCATCTATGTGCTGGGCGTGGTCTGCGTGCTGTATGGGCTGGCGCTGGCGAGCGGCGTGATTATCTACGCGCCATCCTTCTTCAAGGACTTGTTCGCGCTGCGCATCGGCAGGAACATCAAGCGCATGTGGCAGGACGCGCACAACGCCATCGGCATCCTGTCGCTGCCGTTCCACCTGATGTACGCGTGGAGCAGCGCGGTGCTGGCGCTGGGCGTGCTGTTGCTGGCGCCGTTCCAGTACCTGATCTTCGACGGCAAATTGATCGACGTGATCGGGCCGGACATCTCGGCCGCCGCGCCGCCGCGCGTACCTGGCGCCGCTGCGCCGCTGGTGCCGGCCTCGCAGCTGATCGCGACGGCGCAGCGCGCCGCGCCGGGCATGGAGTTCACCACGCTGGTCTACAACCAGGCCGGCGGCGCCAACGCGCAGTTGCAGGCGTATGGCCGGATACAGCAGCACACGGTGGCCAGCATGGCGGCGGTGGTGCTGAACGCCAGCAGCGGCAAGGTGGAACGCGTGATGACGCCGGAGCACTTCAGTCCCGGCACGCGCTTCATGCGCAGCCTGCAGACGCTGCACTTTGCCAACTACGGCCATGCGGCGGTGCAGTGGACATACTTCGTGCTGGGCATGGCGGGCGCCTTCCTGTTCTACAGCGGGAACCTGTTGTGGATCGAAGCGCGCCGCAAGCGCAGCACGCTGGCGCAGCCGCGCAGCGGACGGCTGATGGCGCAGGCCACGCTGGGCGTATGCCTCGGCTGCATCGCGGGCGTGTCGACCGTGTTCCTGATGAATAAGCTGGCGCCGGGCGATGTGCCGCTGTGGGAGGAGCGCGGCTACTACGGCGTGTTCCTGCTGTGCGTAGCGTGGGCCTTTGCGCGTCCGCCGGCGCGCGCCGCGCACGAGCTGCTGATGCTGTGCGCCGGCCTGGCTGCGGCGGTGCCGCTGGCGCACTGGTACGGCAGCGGCGTCAATCCCGCGATGTCGCTGTTGAACGGTGACGGCGTGGCGGTGGGCGTCGCGCTGGTGGCGCTGCTGTTCGCCGCGCTGTACTGGAAGATGGCGCGCGCCGTGTTGAAGCGCGGCCTGCAAGGCGATGCTTACAGTGTATGGTCGCTGCGCGCACCGCCGGCCAGCGAGGCGGCGGCGCGGCAAGCCGCCTGAATTTGAGGTGCCGCTGCTGCCCTGGCCAGCGGCGGCGCGGAAGATATCCTGAATGCCTGGCTGGATTGATCTGCCGCTATCTTATTGCCCGTTGGCATGTTCGTGCAGAACGGCATGAGGTTATAATCCGCTCAATCTTTTCGTAACATCCACCAGAACGGATCCCGCACGATATGAGCCAGCCCAATCAGTTTTCCCTGTTGACGCAACGCCGCTTCGCGCCGTTTTTCTGGACCCAGTTCCTCGGCGCGTTCAACGACAACCTGTTCAAGACCGCGCTGGTGGTGATGCTGACCTTCGATGCGCTCAGCTGGACCACGCTGTCGCCATCGCTGATTACCAACCTGATCCCCGGCCTGTTCATCCTGCCCTATGTGCTGTTCTCGGCCACCGCCGGCCAGCTGGCCGACAAGTTCGAGAAGTCCGGCCTGACGCGCTTCGTCAAGTGGCTGGAGGTCGCCATCATGTGCATCGCCGGCGTCGGCTGGATGACGCACACCCTGTGGCTGCTGGTGACGGCGGTGGTCGGCATGGGCATCCACTCCACGCTGTTCGGCCCCGTCAAATACGCCTACCTGCCGCAGCAGCTCAAGCCCGATGAACTCATCGGCGGCAACGGCGTCACCGAGATGGGCACCTTCGTCGGCATCCTGCTGGGCGAGATCCTGGGCGCGGTGCTGGTGGTGCAGAAGCCGAACGGCATCGTCTTCGAAGCCGTCGCCACCATCGCCGTGGCGCTGCTTGGCCTGATCGCCAGCTACCGCATCCCCAACGCGCCGGCGCCGGTACCTGAACTTAAGGTGAGCTGGAACTTCGTCGGCGAATCGATCCGCAACATCAACTTCTCGCGCAAGAACCGCGTGGTGTTCCTGTCCATGCTGGGCAACTCGTGGTTCTGGTTCTACGGCGCGCTGGTGCTGGCGCAGTTCCCGGTGTACGCCAAGGATTACCTGCACGGCGACCACAGCGTGTTCGTGCTGCTGCTGACGGTGTTCTCGCTGGGCGTGGGCAGCGGCTCGCTGCTGTGCGAGCGCCTGTCCGGCCGCAAAGTGGAAATCGGCCTGGTGCCGTTCGGCTCCATCGGCCTGTCGCTGTTCGGCGCCGACCTGTACTTGTCCAGTAACGGCTTTGCCGCCGCCGCAAGCAGCGCCGCGCTGGCGGCCGGCCCGCATCTCGACGCCTTCGCGATGATGGCGCAGCACGGCATGTGGCGCATCCTGTTCGACGTGCTGATGATCGGCATGTTCGGCGGCTTCTTCATCGTGCCGCTGTTCGCGCTGATCCAGACCCGCTGCGATCCCGCCCACATGTCGCGCACCATCGCCGGCATGAACATCCTCAACGCGCTGTTCATGGTGGCGGCGGCCGGCCTGGCCATCGTGCTGCTGGGGCAGGGCTTCACGATTCCGCAGCTGTTCCTGGTGACGGCGCTGCTGAACGCGGTGGTGGCGGTGTACATCTTCTCGCTGGTGCCGGAGTTCCTGATGCGCTTCCTGGCGTGGATGCTGATCCACACCGTGCACCGCGTGCGCACCATCGACGCCGACCGCATTCCGGCCGAAGGCGCGGCGGTGCTGGTGTGTAACCACGTCAGCTATGTCGACGCCATCGTCATCGGCGCGGCCAGCCCGCGCCCGATCCGCTTCGTGATGGACCACCGCATCTTCAAGCTGCCGCTGCTGGGCTGGATCTTCCGCACCGCGCGCGCGATCCCGATCGCGCCGGCCAAGGAAGACCCGTGGCTGATGGAGAAGGCCTACGTCGACATCGCGCAGGCGCTGCACGAGGGCGACCTGGTATGCATCTTCCCCGAAGGCCGGCTGACCACCACCGGCGAGATCAATGAGTTCAAGGGCGGCGTGGCCAAGATCGTCGAGCGCACCAAGGTGCCGGTGATACCGATGGCGCTGCGCGGGCTGTGGGGCCATCTGCTGAGCCGCAGCGGCGAGAACGTGTTCGAGCGCGCCTTCCACACCGGCCTGCGTTCGCGCTTGGCGCTGGCGGTCGGCGAGCCGGTGGCGCCGCACGAGGTGACGCCGGAAGGTTTGAAGGAACGCGTGCTGGCGCTGCGTGGCGACTGGAAGTAGCGTTTACTTACGGGTGGTTACAAAGTAGTTATTTAAAGATATAAGTTTTCATTAGAATAAGCCGCTGTCTTACCAAGACATTGCACACTCTAGGGGAAACTATGCAAGCACAAAAAAAACTCATTACCGCACTGGCTGTCGCCGGCGCCTTGACACTGGCCGGCTGCGGCGGTGGAGACTTCATTCCCGTCCCGAAGCTGTTCCCGGACAACGGGACGCCGACGGCATCGACGGTGACGATTGACTTCAACAACGGCATCGACGGCTGGACCGCCGACGTCGCCGACTACACCGAACATGACCGGCCGACCGAAGTGGCGTCGGCCTGGAAGGATCTGCCGGCGCCCTTGAGCGGCAAGGGCTACTACCTGATTTCGCATAACAACAGCGACGACGTGCTGACCTACGTCAGGCGCCAGCTGGACGGCTTCGTGAAGAACGCGAAGTATCTCGTCACCTTCGAGATGCGCTACGCGACCGATGCGGCCACCGGCTGCATGGGCGTCGGCGGCTCGCGCGGCGAGAGCGTGTGGATGGTGGCGGCGGCCAGCTACGACTACATCAAGACCGTGCAGCAGCCGAACGGCAATTATCGCGTGAACGTGGACCGCGGCAACCAGGCCGCCTCCGGCCCGCAGGGCAAGGTGCTGGGCACGCAGGGCATCGAGGGGCTGAGCTGCTCCGGCGGCAAGTGGGCCAGCACCACGCGCAAGTCGAGCGAAGCGATCGAGGTCACCGCCGACAAGGATGGCCGCATCTGGATCATGCTGGGCACCGACTCCGGCTTCGAGGGCACCAACGCGCTCTACCTGCAGGGCGCCACCGTCAACATCAAGCCGCTCTGATACAGCGCCGCCGTCAGCGCGCCGCCTGCACCTGCTCGCGGTTCTGGCGCGCGCCGGCCAGGCGGATGATCTGCTCCAGCTCCACCGGCTTGACCAGGTGATGGTCGAAGCCCGCCTCGCCGGTGCGGCGGCGGGCGTCGTTCTGGCCCCAGCCGGTCAGCGCGATCATCAGGATGCGTTCCGTGCCGGGCCGCTGGCGTATCGCCCGCGCGGTTTCGTAGCCGTCCATGCCGGGCATGCCGAGGTCCATCACGATCACGTCCGGCATCGCCTCGGCCGTCGCCGCGATGGCGCTGGCGCCGTCGTACACGGCGCGCGCATCGAAGCCGTCGATCTCCAGCAGCGCCGCCAGCGAATCGGCGGCGTCGCGATTGTCGTCCACCACCAGCACCTGCATCTTGCGGCCATCGGCGCCGTTGGTGGCCGGCTGCAGCGAGGCCTCGCGCGCCGCGCTGCTGACCACCGGCAGGCGGATTTCGAATTCGCTGCCGTGCCCCGGGCCTTCGCTGTGCGCCTCCACCGAGCCGCCGTGCATCTCGGCGAACTGGCGCGCCAGGCTAAGGCCTATCCCCAGGCCGCTGGAGAATTGGCCTGAGACGGTTTTGCTTTGCTCGAACATGCGGAAGATGCGCGCGATCGCTTCCGCTTCCAGCCCGATGCCGCTGTCGCGCAGCGTCACCCGCAACTCGTCGCCGTTGCGCTCCGCGCGCACCACCACGTTGCCGCCCTGCGGCGTGAACTTGACCGCGTTCGACAGGATGTTGGCGAAGATCTGCACCACGCGCGCGTAGTCGGCATCGAGCATGATCTCTTCCGCCGGCAGCTGCCAGGCGATGTGGATGCGCTTGGCGTTGGCGGCTTGCAGACAAAGCTCGCTGACGTGGTTCATCACCGCGCTCAATGCGACGAGCTGGCGCTGCAGCTTGATCTTGCCGCTGGTGATGCGGGCCACGTCCAGCAGGTCGTCGACCAGCCGTGTCAGCAGCCGCACCTGGCGCTCCACCATGTCGCGGATGCGCGCCACCGGCGCCGCGTCGGGATACATATGGGTCAGCAGCGAGACCGAGGTGCGGATCGGCGCCAGCGGATTGCGCAGCTCGTGCCCCAGGCTGGCGAGGAATTCATCCTTGCGCCGCGCCGCCTCGCGCACCTGATACTGCTTTTTGCGCGCGCGCAGCGTCGCGTGCAGGGCGGTGATCAGCGCCAGCGAGCGCACCGGCCGCTCCATCAAACTCAGGTTGCCCAGGCCCGCCACGGCCTGGCGCACCGCCGACGAATCGGCGCCGCGATGGGTCAGCAGGATGATCGGCAGGTCCGACCAGTCGGGCTGGTGGGCGACGCATTCCAGCAGCAGCTTGTAGCCGCCTGGCGCCAGCGCTTCCTCCACCGTCAGCACGGCGCCCGCACCCAGCTCCAGCTGCGCCGCCAGCTCGGCCAGCGTGCGGCAGACATGGCTGTCGATCGACGCCATCGCCAGCACCTTGGCCGCCAGCGGCGCGTCCTGGCCGGTCGGGGCGTAGATCAGGATGCGCGTCTCCATCGCGCTCAACCGGCCGAGCGACCGGCGCCTGGCCCGTCGTAGGTGGGCACGCCGGTCAGGATGCCGTGGAAATCCTTCAGCACCGGGCCCACTTCGATGCCGCCGCTGCCGATCTGGAAGCGGCGGATGGTGCGTTCGTGTTCGCTGCCGCGCTTCTTGAACACGGAGATCGCCTGCCGCACCTCGCCCTGCGCCTCGAAGTAGCGCAGCATGATGACGTTGTCGGCGATGTAGCTGGCGTCGACGCTGGTGGTCATGCCGCTGCCTAACATGCCCTGCTGGACGCCGACGATGATGCTGACCACGCCGCGCTGGCCCAGGTAGGTCAGCAGCTCATGCAAATAGATGGCGAGGAAGCGCTCGTCCGGCACCGCATTCAGGTAGCCGTTCAAGCTGTCGATGACGACCACGCGCGCGCCGCGCTCCACCGCCTGCATCACCGCGTGCGAGAACTGGCCCGGCGCCAGCTCGGCCGGGTCGATCTGCTGGATCGTCAGCAGCTCGCGGTCGATGGCCCCGGCCAGGTCCATGCCCAGGCCCGCCGCGCGGTTGAGCATATTGTTGCGCGCCTCTTCGAACAGGAACATCGCGCACGGCTCGCCGCGCTGGGTGGCGGCGTGGACGAACTGCGCCGCCAGCGTCGATTTGCCGGTGCCGGGCGGACCGGAGATCAGGGTGCTCATGCCTTCTTCCAGGCCGCCGCCGATCTGCTGGTCCAGCGCCGGCAGGCCGCTGGACAACTGGCGCCGCTTGCTGGCCACGCGGGTGGTCGCCGCCACCAGGCGCGGGAAGATCTGCAGCCCGCCGCTGATGATCTTGTAGTCGTGGGCGCCGCCGTGGAAGGCGATGCCGCGGTACTTAACCACGCGCAGGCGGCGCCGGTCGGAGCCATAGGCCTGGTCGGCCAGGTCCAGCGTCAGCACCGCGTGCGCCACGCTGCGCACTTGCAGGTCGGTGCTGAGGGCGGTGCGGTCGTCGAGGAAGATGGTGGTGCAGCTGCGGCTGGTCAGATACTGCTTGAGCGCGAGCACCTGGCGGCGGTAGCGCAGCGGGCTTTCCGCCAGCAGCTGCAGCTCGGACAGCGAATCGAGCACCACGCGGCGCGGCTTGTACTTGTCGATGGCGTTGACGATGCGCTGGGTGGTGTTGCCAAGTTCGATCTCGGACGGGTGGAAGATGGTGTACTGCTGCGCGGGGTCGAGCACGTCCTCGTTGGGCAGGATCTCTTCGATGTGGATGCCTTCCATGGTCCAGCCGTGCGAGTTGGCGACGCTGAGCAGTTCGACGGCGGTTTCGGCCAGCGTGATGTACAGCACCGATTCGCCCAGGCGCGCGCCTTCGTTGAGGAACTGCAGCGCCAGCGTGGTCTTGCCGGTGCCGGGTTCGCCCTCGACCAGGTACAGGCGGTCGCGGGTCAGGCCGCCGGCCAGGACTTCATCCAGGCCGGGTACGCCGGACGAGAGAAAGAGGTTGGTGACGCTGTTCTGGGTTTGCATATCCGCGATCCGAAAGAGAGGCGCCGCTGGCCCGATGCCATGGCTGATTTTCGGCTGATACTACCTGAATTGAGCGACGCGGGATTTTCGATATCAAACGTGCGTACGCTGGCGTACATATGGGTTCTGCGGTGGCGGCAGGTCAGCGCCGCGCCCGTTGTTGCAGGCTTTGCTGCTTGTTGATGTACATGGCGCGGTCGGCGCGGCCGAGCAGCATTTCGATGTCCTGCGGGTCGTCCGGGTGGTGGATGGCGATGCCGATGCTGGCGCTCAGCGAGACGGTGGCGGTCTTCAGCGTGAACGGCTGCTGCAGGGCAGGGTGCAGCTTGTCGGCGGTTTCCTGCGCGGCCGTGTCGCTGTGCAGGTTCTCCAGGATGACGACGAATTCGTCGCCGGCCAGCCGGCCCACGGTGTCGGTCTTGCGCACGATGTGCTGCACGCGGTCGGCGAACTGGCGCAGCAGCTCGTCGCCTTCCTCGTGGCCGTAGCGGTCGTTGATCTGCTTGAAGCGGTCCAGGTCGAGGAAGAATACGGCGCAGCTCTGGCGCAGGCGGTTGGCGCGCTGGATCGCCTCGGTCAGCGCGGCCATCAGCGCGCGGCGGTTGGGCAGGCCGGTCAGCGTGTCGCGCAGCGCCATCGCCTCCATCGACGCGAACAGCGACTTGCGCTCGCTGATGTCGTGCAGGAAGGCGATGAACAGGTGGCCGCTGCTGCGCGGCACATAGGCCAGCGACACTTCCACCGGCAGCTCCTGGCCGGCGCGGTTGTACAGCGTCAGTTCGATGCGGCGGTTGAGCACCGTGTCGGCGTCGCTCTCGGCCAGCTGGCGCATGTCGCGTTCGTAGGCGCGGCGCAGCAGCGGCGGCAGCACCATCGCCGCCAGCGGCTGGCCGATCACTTCGGCGCGGCTCCAGCCCATCAGCTTCTCGGCCTGGCGGTTCCAGTCCAGCACCACGCCGCCCGGATCGAGGGCGATGAAGGCGTCGTGGGCGTTGTCGAGAATGGCCCGCAGCTCGGCGGCGCGTTCCTGCAGCAGCAGCTGCGTGCTTTGTTCCTGCGCCAGCGCGCGTTCCAGCAGCAGCGCCTTGCGGGCGATTTCGCGGGTGCGCTCGGCCACCGTCGATTCCAGCTGCTCGTTCATGCCGCGCAGCGTGGACAGGTGGCTTTGCTCGTTGCGCACCAGGTCGGCCAGTGCGCGCGACAGCACCTGCGCCTCGTGGAAGCTGTCGACCAGCGGGATCGCCGGCAGCGATTCCGGCGCGGTATCGGCCGGCGCGGCGGAGCGTTCCTCGATGTTCTTGCTGAGCGCATTGAGTGGGCGCGTCAGGCGCCGCGCCGCCGCCGACGCGGCCAGCGCCATGGCGCCGCCGAGGATGGCGCCCAGCAGCAGGATCTGGCGTTCCAGCGCGCGCGCGCCGGCCAGCGCCACGTCTTCCGACTGGCGCACCAGCACCGACCAGGTCAGCGTGGCGGGATCGTTCGGATTGCCGGTGCGCGAAAAGCCGGTCAGGTAGCTTAGCCCGTCGGCCCAGGTTTCCTTCAGCGACCCCGGCACGCCTGACTGCGACAGCGCCAGGCTGGTGCTGTTGAGGGTTTTCTCTTCCATGCCCTTGGGGCCGAGCATCACGGTGCCGTCGCCGCGCACCACGAAGATGTCGGCCGAGTACTGCTTGTCGGCCGGCGCCAGGATGGTCTGCACCAGACGCCGCGCCCAGCCCCAGCTCATGTGCACGCACAGCACGCCGCGATAGCTGCCGTCCGACCGCAGCACCGGGCCGGCCGCGTCGACGAAGCGCCACGGGTCGGCGCTGTAGGGCAGCTTCTTGCCGAGCAGGGTGGCGGGGTGGAAGTCGCCGGCGTACAGCTTGTCGTGGCCGCCCTTGAACCAGGCGCGCCCGCTGACGTCCTGGCCTTCGAGCAGGCCCTGGGTGGCGGCGTAGACGCTGCCGTCCGGATTGGCGAGGCCGATCCAGGCATAGTCGGGGAAGGTTTTTTGCAGGCTTTCGAGCACCTGGCGGATGTCGGCGGGGGACTTGGCGTCGCGGATCTGTGGCAGCTCGGTCAGCAGCTGAACATCGCCGGTGGCCTTCTGCACCACGCGGTTGAGCGAATCGCGCATCTGCCAAGACAGCTGCTGCAAGCGCTGGCCCGCTTCGCGCTCGGCGTAGTCGATGGCGAAGTGATCGACCAGCACCAGCAGCGACAACACCGACATCAGCACCGTCGCGGCGACGCCCACCGTCACCAGCGTGGTGAGGCGAGGCCGTGCCGTGCTTTGGGTAAGCGGCGAAATCATGTACGCGGGCCGAAAAATGATGTCCTGAAGTAATTAATTGATTGTAGCACCGGCTATGGCGCGTGCCTCTGTCACCCAAAGAAATTGATTGCCGGGAGCCACGCTTTACCTTGCACTGCACAAAAAAGTTGCTTGACTTAATTAGAATGATCGTTCATTCTACGCTTTATGCACATTTTTTATACAGAAAGTCCCACTATGGAAGCTATTTTCTGCAGGACAGCTGCCCTGATCGCCGCAACCGTGCTCGTCGCCGGTTGCTCCCAATCCACGGCCGAAGCACCGGGCGCTAAAGGCGCACCGGTGGCGGAAGTGGGCGTTTTTAAAGTGGCGCCGGAAGCGCTGCAGATCACGACCGAACTGCCGGGCCGCACCGCCGCCTTCCAGGTGGCCGAAGTGCGCCCGCAGGTCAGCGGTCTGATTCAAAAACGCCTGTTTGTCGAAGGCGCCGATGTCAAAGCCGGCGTCGCGCTGTACCAGATCGACGCGGCCAGCTACCAGGCTGCCTACAACTCGGCCAAGGCCGCGCTGGCGAAGGCCAGGGCCAACCTGATGACCAGCGGCCCGAAAGTGGCGCGCTACAAGGATCTGGTGGCGATCGAAGGCGTGAGCCGCCAGGACTACGACGACGCCGTCGCCGCCAACGAGCAGGCCAAGGCCGATGTGGAATCGGCCGCCGCCGCGCTGGAGCAGGCGTCGATCAACCTGAAATACACCCATGTCGATGCGCCGATCAGTGGCCGCATCAGCCGCTCGGCCGTGACGCCGGGCGCGCTGGTGACGGCCAACCAGGCCGCCGCGCTGACCACCGTGCAGCAGCTGGACCCGATCTACGTCGACGTGACGCAGTCGAGCGAAGACCTGCTGCGCCTCAAGCGCGAGATGGAAAGCGGCGGTTTGAAGCAGTCCGGCGGCCAGGCCAAGGTCACGCTGCTGCTGGCGGACGGCAGCAAGTACGCGGAAAGCGGCAAGCTGCAGTTCTCCGATGTGACGGTGGACCCGGGCACCGGCAACGTCACGCTGCGCGCGCTGTTCCCGAATCCTAAGCACGATCTGCTGCCCGGCATGTTCGTGCGCGCGGTGCTGGAATCCGGCGTCAATGAGCAGGCCATCGCCGTGCCGCAGCAGGGCGTGACCCGCAATCCGAAAGGCGAGGCGACCGCGCTGGTGTTGAACAAGGAAGGCAAGGTCGAACAGCGCACGCTGGTCACCGGCGGCACGCTGGGTAACAAGTGGCTGGTCAAGTCGGGCCTGAACGCGGGCGATCTGCTGATCGTCGAAGGCGTGCAGAAGGTCAAGCCAGGCGCGCCGGCCAACGCAGCCAAGCCTGTCGCGGCGCCGGCTGCCATCGCTGGCGGCGCCATGCCGTCCAACGCCAAGAGCGCCCAATAATTCAATAAAGGAGCATCGTCATGTCACGTTTCTTTATTGACCGCCCGATCTTCGCGTGGGTCGTCGCCATCGTCATCATGCTTGCGGGCGTGATCGCGATTCTCGGCCTGCCGATATCGCAGTATCCAAGCATTGCGCCGCCGTCGATTTCGATCAGCGGCTCCTACCCGGGCGCCTCCGCCAAGACGGTGGAAGACGCCGTCACCCAGGTCATCGAACAGAAGATGAAGGGCATCGACGGCTTGCGCTACATGTCCTCGTCGAGCGACGGCACCGGCGGCATCAGCATCACGCTGACCTTCAAGAGCGGCACCAACCCGGACATCGCCCAGGTGCAGGTGCAGAACAAGCTGCAACTGGCGACGCCGCTGCTGCCCGCCATCGTCACGCAGCAAGGCCTGGTGGTGGCCAAGGCCACCAAGAACTTCCTGATGGTGCTGGGCTTCGTGTCCGAAGACGGCAGCATGAAGCAGGCCGACCTGGGCGACTACGTGGCCGCCAACGTCATCGATCCGCTGAGCCGCGTGCAAGGCGTGGGCGACGTGACGCTGTTCGGCGCCCAGTATGCGATGCGCATCTGGCTCGATCCGGCCAAGCTGCAAAGCTACCAGTTGACGCCGGCCGACGTCACCGCCGCGATCACCGCGCAGAACACCGAGGTATCCGCCGGTGAGCTGGGCGGCGCACCTGCCGTGCCAGGCCAGCAGCTCAACGCCACCGTATCGGCGCAGAGCCGCTTGCAGACGCCCGAGCAGTTCGGCGCGATCCTGCTGAAGACCGCGTCCAACGGCGCCACCGTGCGCCTGCGCGACGTGGCCCGCATGGAGCTGGGCAGCGAGAACTACAACGTGCTGGCGCGCTACAACGGCAAGCCGGCCACCGGTGTGGCGATCAAGCTGGCCACCGGCGCCAACGCGCTGGAAACCGCCAACGCCGTCAAGGCCAAGATCGCATTGATGGAGAAGCAGTTCCCGAACGGTATGAAGGCCGTCGTGGCGTTCGATACCACGCCGTTCGTCAAGCTGTCGATCGAAGAAGTGGTCAAGACGCTGGTGGAAGCGGTGATCCTGGTGTTCCTGGTGATGTACCTGTTCCTGCAAAACTTCCGCGCCACGCTGATCCCGACGATGGCGGTGCCGGTTGTGCTGCTGGGTACCTTCGCCATCCTGTCGGCGCTGGGCTATTCGATCAACACGCTGACCATGTTCGCGGTGGTGCTGGCGATCGGCCTGCTGGTGGATGACGCCATCGTGGTGGTGGAAAACGTCGAGCGCGTGATGACGGAAGAGGGCTTGTCGCCTGTCGAAGCCACGCGCAAATCGATGGGCCAGATCAGCGGCGCGCTGGTGGGTATCGCGATGGTGCTGTCGGCGGTGTTCGTGCCGATGGCCTTCTTCAGCGGCTCCACCGGCGTGATCTACCGCCAGTTCTCGATCACCATCGTTTCGGCGATGGTGCTGTCGGTGGTGGTGGCGATGGTCTTCACGCCTGCCTTGTGCGCGACGCTGCTCAAGCCTGTGGCCAAGGGCCATACGGCGATCAACACCGGCTTCTTCGGCTGGTTCAACCGCAGCTTCGAACGCAGCAGCGTGAAGTACCAGGGCTGGGTTGGCGCACTGCTGAACCGCAGCGGACGTTCGCTGGTGATGTACGCGTTGCTGCTGGCGGTGCTGGCCTTCGTGTTCATGCGCCTGCCGACTTCCTTCCTGCCGGAAGAAGACCAGGGCGTGCTGTTCTCGCAAATTCAGCTGCCGACCGGCGCGACCCAACAGCGCACGCTGAAGGTGATTGAAAAAGTCGAGCAGCACTTCCTCAATGAAGAGAAGGATTCGGTAGCGTCGGTGTTCGCGGTGGCTGGTTTCAGCTTCAGCGGCAACGGCCAGAACACGGGTATCGCCTTCGTCCGCATGAAGGACTGGGCGGAGCGCAAGAGCGCCGACCAGCGCGTGAAGGCGATTGTCGGCCGCGCCATGGGCAGCTTCTCGCAGATCAAGGATGCGATGGTGTTCGCCTTCGCGCCGCCTGCGGTGCTGGAACTGGGTAACGCCAGCGGCTTCGATTTGCAGCTGCAGGACCAGGGCGGCGTCGGCCACGATGCGCTGATGGCTGCGCGTAACCAGATGCTGGGCATGGCCGCGAAAAATCCGGTGCTGATGGCGGTCCGTCCGAACGGACAGGAAGATACGCCGCAGTACAAGATCACCGTCGACCAGCAGAAGGCCACGGCCCTCGGCCTGTCCATCGCCGATGTGAACAAGGTGCTGAGCACCGCCTGGGGTAGCGCCTACGTCAACGACTTCGTCGACCGTGGCCGCGTGAAGAAGGTGTACATGCAGGGCCAGCCCGATTCGCGCATGTCGCCGGAAGACCTGGGCAAATGGTTCGTCCGGAATGCCGACGGCGAGATGGTGCCTTTCTCGGCCTTCTCAAGCGGCAAGTGGGTGTTTGCATCGCCACGCCTGGAGCGTTACAACGGCCTGCCGTCCACCGAGATCCTCGGCATGCCGGCGCCGGGCCAGAGCTCGGGCGCCGCGATGGCGGAGATCGAAAAGATGGCGGCCCAGCTGCCGCCGGGCATCGGCTTCGAATGGACCGGCCTGTCGACGGAAGAACGCGACTCCGGCTCGCAGACCACGCAGCTGTATGCGATCTCGATCCTGATCGTGTTCCTGTGCCTGGCCGCGCTGTATGAAAGCTGGTCGATTCCGTTCTCGGTGCTGCTGGTGGTGCCGCTGGGTGTGATCGGCACGGTGCTGGCGACGTTCGTGTTCAAGCTGTCGAACGACGTGTATTTCCAGGTTGGTTTGCTGACCGTGATAGGCCTGGCGGCGAAGAACGCGATCCTGATCGTGGAGTTCGCGAAGGAGTTGCAGGAGCAGGGCGTGGAACTGAAGCAGGCGACCTTGCAGGCCGTGCGTCTGCGCTTGCGTCCTATCCTGATGACGTCCATCGCCTTCGGCCTCGGCGTGCTGCCGCTGGCGATCAGCAGCGGCGCCGGTTCCGGCAGCCAGAATGCGATCGGCGTCGGCGTATTGGGCGGGATGCTGTCGGCCACCTTCCTGGGCATCTTCTTTGTGCCGGTGTTCTTTGTGCTGGTGCGCGGTTTCTTTAGTAAAAAGGCCGCCGCTCCAGCTGCTGCTGTGGAGGCGCATTAATCATGAAAAAATCCTTACTCACAATGGCGGCGCTGGCGATGTTGGCCGGTTGCAGCCTGGCGCCGGTGTATGAACGTCCGGCGCAACCGGTGGCGCAAGCCTGGCCGGCCGGCGACGCCTACAAAGGCGTGCCTGCTGCGGCGGCCGACGCCAAGCCGGTATCCGAAATCCAGTGGCGCGAATACTTTGCCGATGAACGCCTGCGCAAGGTGATCGCGCTGGCGCTGGCCAACAACCGCGACCTGCGCGTCTCTGTGCTCAACATCGAGAAGGCCAAGGCGCAGTACAACATCGACAGCGCGGCGTTGCTGCCCAAGCTGTCGGCCAACGTCGGCCAGAATGCATCGCGCACGCCGTCCACCATGACCGGCACCGGCGAGGGGGCCATCAACCGCCAGTACAGCGGCGGCCTGGCGATGGCGTCGTATGAGCTGGACTTCTTCGGCAAGGTGCGCAACCTGTCGGAGGCCGGCTTGCAGACCTACCTCGGCACCGAGGAAGCGCGCCGCGCACAGCAGATCACGCTGGTGGCCGAAGTGGCCAATGCCTACGTGACGCTGATCGCCGATCAAGAGCGCCTGAAGCTGGCGGCGGAAACGCTGCGCAGCCAGCAGACCTCCTATGACCTGAGCAAGAAGCGCTTCGATTCCGGCGTCACTTCCGGCGTCGACATGTATGAAGCGCAGACCAGCGTGGAAGCGGCGCGCGGCGACATGGCGGTCTACACCGCGCAAGTGGCGCTGGACAAGAATGCGCTGACGCTGCTGGTCGGCGGCAGCGTGCCTGCGGACTTGCTGCCTGTCGGCGAGCCTGGCGCGGTGACGCAGATGGCGGCGATTCCCGCCGGCCTGCCGTCCGACCTGCTGCAAGACCGTCCCGATGTGCAGGAAGCGGAGCGCGCGCTGCGCGCGGCCAACGCCAACATCGGCGTGGCGCGTGCGGCCTTCTTCCCGAGTATCTCGCTGACGGCTTCGGGCGGCAGCGCGAGCAGCACCTTGTCCGGATTGTTCAAGGCCGGTTCGTCGACGTGGAGCTTTATCCCGCAGGTCAACCTGCCGATCTTCGACGGCGGCGTCAATCGCGCCAACCTGAATATCGCCAAGGCTAACCGCGACATCTCGGTGGCGCAGTACGAGAAGGCGATTCAGGTGGCGTTCCGCGAAGTGGCCGACGCACTGGCCCAGCGCGGTACGCTGGACCAGCGCATCGCCGCGCAGCAGGCCCTGGTCGATGCGGCCGACAAGAGCTTCCGCATCCACGAGGCGCGCTACCGCAAGGGCGCGGACTCCTACCTGAACGCGCTGGTGTCGCAGCGCGCGCTGTACGCGGCGCAGCAGGGCCTTATTACGGCGCGGCTGGGTAAATCCAGCAACGCCGTCACCCTGTACAAGGTGCTGGGCGGCGGCTGGCAGCCGGAAGTCGCGCCGCAGCGCGGCTAAATCGGCGGCGGCGGGCGTGGATTGTTGCGCGCCCGCCGCCTTTGACTGCTGGTTAATTGACAAAAGTAGCCCACTTCGCCACAGTACCGCCTCAGGCAAGCCCGATTCCCAAGGAAGACCCCATGACCACAGCCCCCACCGCAAAACGACGCACCGACCCGGAACGGGCGCAGAACCGGCGCAACCAGGTGCTGGAGGCGGCCGCTGTCTGCTTCGCGCGCAGCGGCTTCCACGGGGCCAGCATGTCGGAAATCTCCAAGCAGGCCGGCATGAGCGCCGGCCATATCTACAACTACTTCGACAGCAAGGACGCCATCATCCTGGCCTTTGTCGACCGCGAGGCCGAATACGTGTCCGGATTGCTGCGCGACCTGGCGACGCGCGAGGATCCGCTGGAGGCGATACTGGAAGATGCCGCCATCCACATCGACGAATCGCTCGACCCGCAGCCATGGACTGTGCCGCTGGAGATGTTTGCCGAAGCGTCGCGCAATCCGGTGATCGCCGCCAAGTTGCGCGAGAACGAAGAAGTCTCTCGCGCGCAGCTGCGGGCGCTGGTCAAGAGCGGCCGCGAAAGCCGCCAGTTGCCGGTGGATGATGTGCTGCTGGATGGCCGCCTCGACACGATGATTTCGTACTTCCAGGGCCTGTCGATTCGCGCGCTGTACCGGCCGAACATGAACCGCGCAAGTCTGGTGGACGCCTTCCGCGTCGCCATGCGCGCGCTGCTGATGACCTGATTTGTCTCGTATTGTTTCCGTCCGCTGCACGCGGGCGGAGGCTGTTGTACCATGACCGATCTGCCGTTTCAGCTGATCGGAGCATCATGACATCCTACGTAATTCCCGCCCACGACATCGTCGGCCTGCCGGTTGCAGGCACCGCCGATCTGTTCCCTGTACGCCGCGTCTACTGCGTCGGCCGCAACTACGCGGCGCACGCGCGCGAGATGGGCTTCGACCCTGATCGCGAGCCGCCGTTCTTCTTCTGCAAACCGAATGACGCTCAGGCGGTGATCGCCGTCGCGCCGGACCAGGTGCTTGACCTGCCGTATCCGCCGGCCACCGCCAACCTGCACTACGAGTGCGAACTGGTGGTCGCCATCGGCAAGGGCGGCAGCAATATCGCGGTGGAAGACGCTGCGCAGCATATCTTCGGCTACGCCGTGGGGCTGGACATGACGCGGCGCGACCTGCAGTTCAAGATGCGCGATGCCGGCCGGCCCTGGGAGATCGGCAAGGCCTTCGACTATTCGGCGCCGGTGGGCGTGATCCAGCGCGCGGCCGAAGCGGGCGATATCGGCCACGCGGCGATCCAGCTGGATGTGGACGGCGTGACCAAACAGTCGGCCACCATTGCGCATCTGATCTGGTCGGTCAGCGAGACTATCGCCAACTTGTCCACGCTGTTCGCGCTGGCGCCGGGGGATCTGATTTTCAGCGGCACGCCCGAGGGTGTGGGGGCGGTGGTGCGCGGCCAGACGCTGGTGGGCAAGGTTGATGGTCTGCCGGGTATCGCCGTCAAATTGGTGTAAACAGTTTAGCTATATTTTAGCTGCGGGCTGGCAGCAGCTCCGCGATCCCGGTCAGGGCGGCGAGGGCGCCCATCGCCAGGCCGACGTCGAGCGGGTTGGCGACATTCGGCTCGCGGGGATTAATCCGTATCATGCGGCCGTTGTGGTGCATGACCACGCGCTGGCCGAAATTGCGCACCGACGGTATCACCGAGCCTGCACCCAGTTCAATCACCAGCGGGCGTTCGGCCTTTTGCAGCAGGGCGTGCAGGCGGGCTTCCTGTAGTACTGCGCGGCGCTCATTCCATCCCCAATCGCCGAACATCAGGATGTTCGGCCGCGCCATGCCGTCGCAGTGCGGGCAGTTTGGCGGCTCGTTCAGCAGGCGGCAGGCTTCGGTGTCGACTTCGGGGATGAAGTGGTCGGCGCTCCAGATATCGGGGCCGCAGGGTTGCATGCATTGCAGGTGATGGACGGAGCCGTGGCATTCGTAGATGCGCTGCGAGTCGAAGCCGGCGCGCTGGAAGTGGCCGTCGACATTGCTGGTGAAGACGCCGTAGCCGCCGTCCATCGCATCGCCCCAGGCCTTGAGCAGGGCGAAGCCTGCGTGTGGCGGCGTGTCGCGGTAGAGCTGAAGGCGATGGCCGTAGAAGCCCCAGGCCAGGGTGGGATCGGAGCGGAAGGTGTAGGGCGTGGCGACGCTGGAGAACGCCATGCCGGCGCGGCCGAGGGCTGGGTAGACCTTCCAGAAACCGTCGTTGCCGCGGAAATCGGGCAGTCCGGAATCGACGCCCATGCCGGCGCCGGCGGCGACGATCAGCGCGTCGGCTTGATGGACGAGGTCGGCGGCTTGCTGCAGCGCGGCGAGGTTGCTGGGGACGGACATGCGGGTTTTCGGTGGCGAGCGGAAAGGCTCATCTTACTCCTGCGGAGGGTGGTGGAGGTTGCAGCGCGGGTCAAAAGCAAACATGACAAATACTTAAAGCGGCTGCTATAATTCCAAATTCGTCGGGGCGTAGCGCAGCCTGGTAGCGTACTTGCATGGGGTGCAAGGGGTCGGAAGTTCGAATCTTCTCGCCCCGACCAAAGAAAACGTAGTAAGAACAAGGACTTACGATTCATCTGGATCGTAGGTCTTTTTTCTTTTCTGGGTCTGTGCACCGTTCATGCACCGATTTCTTTTCCTGCACCGCAACGACTATTTGCTTGCCTGAACCTGTGGCGACTGTTTCGCAGCCCATTTTTTGAGGGATGCAAGGTCTTCCCGTATGCCCTTGATCTTGTGTTTGTGATTCAGTGTGTCAGTGATCCACATATCGTCGTAGATCACTTCTACGCCGTTCTGCAACTCAAAATCCAATTCCGATGGCTCAAGCTGGAACGAGTGCGTCTGACGCTCGGTCAGGGTGATCCCTTCCTTATGATTGACGAAGCAGTGGCCCACCCAGTTGCTTCCAGCGGTACGACGGAAGAACTTCCGCTCTGTCGCTGCACCCACCCATGTGCTTATGATGATGGGCCTGCGGCCCTTGTTGACGATATCGACTCGCAGGCAAGCATTGAAGCCTTCCCAGTCCTCGACGTAGGTTGATGTGGCTTGAAGTATGGCCCGGTCGCGTCGGTAGTTGAGGATGGATATCCAGAACGCTGCAATCGAAAGCAGGATGGCGATCCACGGCACTACATCTTTGAACGAGGTGAGGAAAGTGAGTGTGTCGGCAAACGATGGCATGGCAGGCTGTGGCAGTGGGGACGATCCATGCTATCACCGGCCCATGAAAAAAGCCGCAGTCATTTCTGATTGCGGCTTCTAGGTCAGTGACGTGTGGCTGACATGGTATTGATGTAAGCGTCTACCTCTGAAAGTTTCCATCGTGTCTGCTTCGCTGAAAGTTTGAACGGCTTCGGGAACTCCGGTGCGTCTTTGGCTTGCGCCCATACGTGGGACTTGCTCATGCACAGGATGCCTGCTACTTGTTCGACTTTGAGTAATTGATTGTGGTGCATTGAATCTCCTTCTGATACGTGTTTATCGGCTCCTTGAGAGTGGTTGGGGTTGCGCTGGTAGGCAGGTGCCTGCCGAGCGGATGCCATCATAGCGGGGCGCTACAGGGCGCACAAGCCCGTCTGGAGTTGTCACGACGTTGGAACGCAACAGCTACGCTCCGCCAGCCATGCTTCGGCAGCAGCCACCGGGTCATCGAAGTTCGGGATGACGGCTACCGGGGCAGCTTGCACCGCCTTGCGTTCACAGTCAATGAAGTAGCGCCGTGCCTCCCGGCCCTTGTCGCTACGCTCCACCATCGCAAGTTCCTTAGCCATGTCGAGTGATACGTGGTAATCAACCCTGTTTTGTCCCACGAACCCCGCTCCATAATTTTGTGGAGCGCTATTCTTGGTGATTGCGAAGTCCTTACCTTCCTCGAAACTGTACTTCTCGATACGGTTTTTGATCCATGTACTGAAGTCTTGTGCGCTCTGCAAGAAGCCATGCAGGCGACGAGCGTTAACGGTCTGGATGGTACCTTGGCCCGGAGCTACTGCGGCGCCAGCGTCACTGACTCAGCATTTCGATTAGTGCCTTCACAGCGCTACCAAGGACCGTCGCGACAAGCGGCAGGCGCAGTAAGCCCATCAAGCTCTCCTTGGCTTCTACTTTCTCTTTCGGCGAAGCGTCGGCGTCGTTGATCCTTTGCACAAGGTCATTTAGCGCGTTGTGGATGGCAAGCGTGTTGTTGTCTCCTATTTGGAACCCACCGGACGAGTTATGAATGTTCACGGTGGTGTTCTTGGTCACTGGTGGCGGTGCCGTGATGGGCATGGAGTCGGCTGGGCGAAAGGTCAGGTGCTGCCGGATGGTTCCGGGCCTTCCCGGCGCTCCGGGGCCACGCCCTACGTCTACACTCTCAATAAGGTAGCGCCGCTCCCCAAGGCTGGGATGCAGCCAGATTAGAGTGTCGCCTACGCTGATCCTGACTGTTTCATCAAAGATCGTGGCCTTGCGATCCTCCATTACCGTTTCAAACGCTCCGTAGCGGGTGCCGCTCTTGCTCTCCAAAACAACGTTGTCGTACATCGGTTCAGCCCCGTAGTTTGTTGGTGTCAGGACAGTATATCGTGGTGGGTGCTGACCAAAAAAAATTCCGTGAAGGTGGGGCTGCTGGCAGTGCCAGGAACTGCGGAAGGGAAATGGCGGGAGGTCCACCAGATCGCTTAACACCCCTTCGTCCGCACAGAAACCGTCGCTGAAGCCAGCGGAATATCTCGTAGGGTGTCGGTACGGACTGGGAAGCTGGGAGGTTCAGCGGATCGCTTAACACGTTGCGGGGCCGGGAGATTGCGCCAGACAGCTTTTTAAAATATCTGTGGGGCGCTGCTGGCGCTCGGTAGGCAGCGTTGCACTGCTCACGGATGAAGGAGGCTCCTACGGCCTCCTATCGCGCCTTATGCTGCCTTGAGAATGGCGTACAGAGTAGCGCGACTGATACCGTAGTCCTCTGCCAGCTTGGTCTTGCTTGCACCGTCTGCCGCCTCCTTGCGTAGCTTCTCTTGCATGTCCTTGTCCAGCTTGGCGCTGCGGCCCATGTGCTTGCCTGCTGCTCTAGCCTTGGCCTGCCCCTCTGCGCGACGTTCGTTAATCATTGCCAGTTCAAAGGCAGACACAGCGCCCAGCATGGTCAGCAGCATCTTGTTCATCGGGTTCTCTTTGTCGCCGGTGAAGGTAAGCTGCTCCTTGTGGAACTTGATGGTTACGCCCTTGCCGGTCAACTGCTGCACCAGTGCCAGCAGGTCAGCGGTGTTACGTGCCAGTCGGCTAATCTCATGCACCACAACCGTATCACCCTCACGAACGTGCGACAGCATCGCTTGCAGGGCAGGACGGTTGGTGTCGCCGCCACTGCACTTGTCCGTGAACACCTTGTCCAGTTCGATGCCGTCCAACTGACGCACAGTGTTCTGGCCTACCGAGCTAACCCGTACATAACCGACCGTCTGACCCTTGCTCATAACCTGCTCCATGTGTGAATGTGTGCGAGAAGTATAAAGGACTTCTCGGAATGTGTAAAGAAAGTGTTGAGTCGATACTTTCTGGACACGGTGTTATGCGGGTTTGCGGGGAGGTGGTAGTGGTGGCTGGAAAGTATACCTTCTTGGACAGCCGGGTAAGCACAGACTGACCGACAGCGCAAGCGCTCAGGCCCGTGCCGTGGTCGGTGCTACACGGCTGCTCAGGTTCCCCGAAGTGGTCGGGGCTACCGTTCGGCCCAGTCATCTGCTTGCACACTGGGTCAGGTGATGGTCGTATGCGTCTAGTCGCCGGATCACAGCGACCAACCAACCACTGAAAGGAATCTACGATGCTGGAAGAACTGAGTAGGCAGGCCGTGCTGCTGCGGCCTATCCTGTTTGATGCGCTGCTGCTGTTGCAGATAGCCGGGATGGTAGCAGGCTGGCACTGGCCTGTTATCAGAGGGTAGAAACGACAAAGGCCGGAACACAACCGTTGATAGGTCATGGTCCGGCCTTGCTGGGTGCTACTGGGTTAGATCATCGCTGCTGGGCGGAAGTACGCTACAGGCATGGCGCGCAAGTGCATTGCAGCGTCTAGCACGTTCTTACTGCACAGGTCGAACTCGTCAGGGTCGGCGCAATCATCGCCTTCCAAATCGCTCAATGCCTGCTTAGCGTGAGCTACGCACTGCTTTGCAATGCGCAGGTCAAAGAACTTCGGACTGAAGGCGCGTTGTGCAACGAACTCTGCGAGGTCGCCTACCGCAATCACTTCCAGCGGGACATCCCGGAAGTGGGTGATGTTCGCTGCTGACACGTCGTTATCAACAACAGCGATTGCGCGCAGTCCTTCCAGTTGACCGTCATACATGCCGTCCACGACTTCCGGGGCGTAAGCAGCATAGGTGTCGATACCGACATGGTAGAAGATGGCAGGCGTGTCAGCGTCGGCCAGTGGTTCCGCATCATCGAAGGTCATTACCTTGCTTGCGTCTACTGGGGTGAAGCCCAGAGCGGCGAAGGTGGCGACGATAGCAGGGGTGATGTGTTTGGTCATATTTGATTCTCCTAGTTTGGGTTGAAAGCGTCCCGTACAGGCGTGCAGAGTCCCACAGTGGGCTGTGCAAGGTTCAGTTGTGTACGGGACGTGATAGAGGTACAGCGATGCCGGGAAGTTGGCAGAAGCAGGCAGATGAAGCGGGGAGCTACAGGACTGGCAAGCATCAGTGAGCGGTGTTGCTGCACTGATGAAGTCATTCTAAATGACAAGGTTGTAAACCGTCAAAGGTTTTTTCATAAAAGTATTGACGGATTGCGTTTTCTGTGATTCTTACTTACTTACCTACTTACCTACTTACGGAAAAAGCGCAATATGTTGTGGTTTGTAGCTGTTTCTGCACTACCCATTGTGTACTACACCGGACGGTGAGCGAGTGTGTGTACTGTCTTTGCGTGCCACAAACCGTTCAGCGCGGTAGGGACGCCCATGAGGTTGAAGTGTTCGGCAATCTCACGGAAGGTCATGCCTGCCTTTCGCAACCGCTGGATGCTCGGTTGAAAGCGCTTGGTGAAGGCTTGGGACTTGGCTTTGAGGGTTGCTGTACCCTTGGCCTGCGCTTCCTTCAGGTTGGTGGGGTTCCCGAACACAACGCCCTTGGCCTTGGCTTTTGCCTGCCCGATCTTGACTAGGTTGGCGTGGTTGTACTCGTCATCCAAGTCGTGTACGGCCTCGTGATGCTGTTCGCAGAGCGTAATCAGGTTGTCCGGGTCATTGCTACCACCAAGCGACCGGGGCTTGATGTGATGCACTTGCAGGCCGGTGGTGGCGTCACACAAGGCGCACTTTGATGCCCGTTTCTTCCGAAGTGATGCCATTACCGCACACCTCCCTGCGCCTTGTCGGCCAAGTGGATAAGCGAGGTGATGATGTCGCTTCCGGTGCGCTGCTGGGCCTTGGCAAGCTGGTTCAGAGTGCGCCATGTGGCAGGCGGAAGCAGGACGATGCCTCGCTCAAGTGGGCCTGTGTCGCCTTGAATGGTGCGGCGCTGAGGCTTCGGCTCGTGGAACGATGTGTACTTATCGAACATTGGACACTCCCTTGCTTGTTGCCTGTGCGGCCCGGTGATTACGGTGGGCGCGCAGTACGAGAGACTGAATTACCTCGCTGTTTCCGGTGTGACGTGCTTGGCTCAGGCACTCAACTGCCTTCCATGCCGTCCGAGTCATGTACAGGAGGCGCTTCTCAAGAGCGACACCCGATGGGAGGTAGGCGCGTTGGCCTGCGTGGGTAAGTTGCGCTGGTGCCTTCGGCGTACTGCGCGAGGTGGTAAAACTCATTTTTGTTTTCCTATTGTTGGCCTACGCGCAGACGCGACGAAACACGCGGACGTGATGAACGCACCGGGTTGACGGGAGCGACTGCGGCAGGTAATTGTTTGTGTTTGTGCGACGAGGGCCAGGAGGCCCGAAGCGCGCCGGATGGCGGCTGGGTGGGCTTACTTCAGTTTGGCGGCTTGGTCGCGCAGCTTACGCAGCGCTTTGGTTTGCTCGTCAATTTGGGCGTCCAGCGCCGCTTTCTTCTGCTGCTTCTCGACGGCTTCGGCGGTCAGCCGTGCTGCTGCCTCGACTTGACGTTGATCGGCAGCTTCTGCCAGATCGGTGTACAGCTTGATGGTCGCTTCCGCCGCTTTGATCGCGTACGGGGTGGGTGCCCCCAGAACCAGATTGATTGATGCTTGACCGTTAATCTCGTAGATAACTGGTGGAGCTTCTGTGAACACGTAGCCCTGACGGATCAGGGCAGCGGCCTGCGCAAAGGCGGTGCTGCTGTGTTCGTTGATGGTAACTGCGTAAGGCTTTGTTGATGCGGTCATTATTACGTTCCTTTAACTCTGAGTTGTTGTGTTGCGAATGAAGTCTGATACCCGGCGACGGTTCCATGGCAACCCGCTAGGGGTCAGGAAACCGGCTGTGGTCAGGTGATCGGCGATAGTGCGCAGCGATGAGGCTGGGCGTAGCGCGCTGATGGTGCTTATGACCGCTTCGTAGTAACGGTCGTTGTTCAGTTTGCCGCCGAACGTAGGCGGTGCATGTAGTGCGGACATGGCTATAGCTCCTATGGTTCAGGATTAATCAAATTTTCTTGTGGGAGTTGTTCTTCAGGTCGTACCGGATAGCTTCCTACTTCATCCGACAGATACCGCCATTATGGCACGAGGGAGTGCTTTTGTCAAATAAGGATCACATACAAACCGATGTGTCAAGTTTTATTTTTGACTTTTTGATGAGCTTGGTAGGGGTGGGTGTTTTCGGGTGGTTTGGGGGGGGGGTGTTTGCAGGGGTTTGAGCTGGTGCCGGTGCTGCAACTCGCCGGGTTTTTGCTGCGAAGCCTGATGGGGCTTTGTGGGGTGAGGTGAGGGGTTTCTTGCTACCCGGTAGTGGTCCACGTAACCAGCTATGGTGCATTTTTGCGGTTGCGGGGAAATTGCGGTTTCTCGCACGAGCTTGCTTAGCAAACTGGGTGCTGGCTTCGCCTTACGAACTCTGGCCTTCTGTGTGTCGATGATTGCCTATTTAGTAACTCTGGCCGGAAAACTCCGATTGGCAGGGGCTGAGGTCTTGCTCGATCCAGTTCCAGCATGCTATGATAGTCAAGCTCATGAACTGCTTAATTGACAAAATCCTATCGGCATGATAAACTTCACCCCGGAACGAGCGCAGCGAGTGTAGGGTAATACTTATGTTATATAACTTATGCATAAGTTGTACTACATAAGGTATAACTCTTAGTTATTTTATAGAGTGGTAGTGTGTAGTTGTATAGAGAGCCTAGTTATATACCAAGGTTGTACAACATGAGTAGCTACAGTGGTCGTACTACTCAAGAGCTATCCCGGCGCAGGTTGCTACCGCATCCACTCCCTACGCTCCACCATCCCCGGCATTCCTGCCAACCAACACACCTTCCCATCAAGAACGATTTAGAGGCTCTGTAAGCGATTTTCGTGCCAAGGGTATACGAGGGTAGCCAGTGGGTCGAGAAGTCGTCGCTACGGGCCTGTAAGGTGCCTTTCTGAGCCTTTGATGACTGCGAGCAAGTGTCGATTAGCTCCTGAATTTTCAGGAACTCAAGAATAGGGGCGGGGTGCTGCGAGAAGCGTACAGGGCCGGATGGCCCCGTAGCTGTATGGCGGGGTCAGGCTGGCTGTGCTACGGCTGTCAGGTCGCTACCGCAGTGCTTGCACTTGATAGCAGCAACCCGGATCGGTTCAGCGCAGAACGGGCAGTCTTTCAGGTCACTGGAAGCGGCTCCCAAATTTTTAGGAACGGCTTTTTCCGGTGCTAGCGCTGCCTGCCCATCCGTAGCTGCTTCCTCTGCCGCAGGCTGGGACGAGAACGCCCACACCAGCGCACCAACCCAGCCCAGCAAGGTCCAGCCCAGTAGCACGTTCAGGACGGCGATGGCCGTAGTGTTGGTGTGCTTCCTGTTCATAGCGACGATCAGGGGCAGCATGTAGAAGGCGATGAAGAATACGACGAGGAACGGTAACAGTGCGTCCATTTGATTTCCAAGGTTAAGGTTGAGTTGGTGGTGCGGTGAGTTCGGTCAGCAGTGCGCCCAGCTTGGCCCATGCTTCCCGCTGCTCTGCTGCATAGTCGAATCGCTGGTAGATGCGCTGCATGCGGTTCTGTTCGGCGTGGTTGGCGATTCGTTCGATGACATGCTGTTCCACTCCAAGGCTTTGCATGAGGGTTGCCCCGGTGCGGCGCAGATCGTGCGGTGTCCACTTCTCGCTGGACAGGACTAACGAATCACCGGCCTTGCTCCGGTTCTTGAGTGGTTTCGCATCCCTGAGTGACGCCTGACGGTCGCCAATCTGCTTCGTCGGTGCCTTGGTGTTCAGGTGGTCGGTGCCGTCCTCGTTCGGGAAGCACCACTTGCTATCGCCGGTGATGGCCTTGAGGGCCAGGAACTGACGCTTGGCGAAGTCGGACAGGAAAACCGTGTGTTCTGGTGCCTTGCCCTTGGTGTTCTCTGCGGGGATGAACCATTCACCCTTGTCCAGATCGACGTGCTGCCATTCGGCCTTGACCGTTTCACCTATCCGGGTGCAGCAGGACAGGGTGAGCCAGATTACAAGCTCCGTGGTCTTGACCAGTCGGGCCGCAGGCAGCTTGGCAGTGAGTGCCTTGATTTCGTCCTGCGACAACACGCGGTCACGCTCCACTTCCTCGTAGTCGGGCTGGGTGATGTCTTCGGGCTTCAAGTTCAGCGTAGGATCGTCTACCAGCAGCTTCCACGGGCGACGGCCGTTGGCCCACTTGAACATCTGTTTCAGGTTGTTCAGGATGACTACGGCCTTGCGGTTGGTGCCAGCGTCAGAGATGGGCTGTATCAGTGCCTTGATGTGGCCTTCTTCCAGTTCGCGCAGTGGCTTGGTGCCGATGGCAGGCAGTACGTCACGACCGAAGGAGCGTTTCAGTTCAGCGCCGCCGTCCTTGCGTCGGGTGGTAGGGAACCAAGCGTCATACAGGTCTTGCACGGTGGCGTTCTGGGCCTCCTGCTGGGCGGTCTGGGCTTCTGTGGCCTTGGCGTCGTCTTCCAGCTTCTTCTGATAGTCGATGCCTTGCTTGGCAAGCGCCTGTATCTCGGTTGCCTTTGCTCTGGCGTCTGTCAGGGAGATATGTCCCGGCCCGGACTTGAGGCCGAACAGCTTGGGTAGGCGGTACTCGGAGCGGTTCTTGTTCCCGTTGACCGTGTACCGGACAAAGAAAACCTTCTCGCCGTTGGTGGCTACTCCGATGTACAGGCCACGGCTGACCTGTGTTTTCGTGTAGCTGCTTGCTGGTTTCAAGGCTTGGATAGCCTGCACTGTCATATCTGCCATATCATCCCTGTGCACCGTTCATGCACCGAAAAAAGTTGGATTTAGCTGTTTTCGTCTGGACACATCAGGACGAATGCAACCTGTAAGTGTATGATTCTACAGGATTGTTAGATTGATGTGGACAGTATTGGATGAATGGTGAATTGCATGGGGTGCAAGGGGTCGGAAGTTCGAATCTTCTCGCCCCGACCAATAGAATCAAAGAGTTAGATGAGGCCGGGGAAACCCGGCTTTTTCTTTTTCTGAATTTGGTAAGAAAAAATCCCCCTGTTGTGTCTCGGGCCGATGATTGTAAATCCCTGTATCGGCGGTTCGATTCCGCCCGACTCTCCAAAAGCATATCCCGGGAAGGCGCCAACCCAACGGCCGCCGCCTTAGTTTTCGCATCATCAAGTGCTCATGACCGGAACAATCAGGTCTGGTAAATTCGGTGTGTAAAACGGTACACTTGAATGGCCAATAGACCCAACAATTCCCTGACCCTACAATTCCTCCCAGGAAGTGCAGAGAAGGCGGTCTTCTCTGCTTCAAACTCAGGAGAAAGTCATGAGCTTTTTTGATTTGGTAGGCGATATTGTGGACACCATCGCAGAAAACCCCGTTACGTCTTTGGCCATTGGCATCGCTACGGTGGCTACTGGCGGTGCCGCCCTGGCATTCGCAGGTCCGATTGCGGCAACGGTTGGCGCCACGGGCTTGCTGGGCGCGGCTAGCACTGGCACTGCTATCAGCACTTTGTCCGGTGCCGCGCTGGCGAATGCATCGTTGGCGGCTCTTGGTGGTGGCGCAGTGGCTGCTGGCGGCGGCGGCATAGCTGCCGGTACGATGGTAGTGGGCGCAACTGGCGCAACGTTGGGCGCGAGCGTGGCCGGCGGCGTTGCAGCGGTTACTTCGAACGCCTGATCGGCCGCTTTGCTTATCTTTGGACACGAGGCGGCGACTGTGCCGCCTCTATTTTAGAGTGGACACATGGGACGAATTCCAGCATCTCGTACTGCCGGATTGGATTTGGTTGACAAATTATTCTTTAACCAAATCCTGGTGCACTGCATATTTACAGAAGAGCTTTGCTGGCTATTGGATCTCAATGAGGATCTCGAGCGCGAGTTGAAACAGCGAAGCATCTCCGGTCTGAGGCAGCAAATCGTCTCGCACGCCGTTTTGTGCATGATGGAAGCTGAGCTGTCTGAGTCGCTAATGCTGCTCAACGATGTCTTCCCAGGCAAGCTCCCGCGGCTGCCAGATGGCATTTCGATCGAACAATATGAATCGGTAGAAACCTATCATAAGCATGTGTTTCAAGGGATCGTGCTTGCCGTACTGAGCAAGGTCCACCATTGCGACATTCAGCTGGTTGTTCAGATAACCAATACACTGCTGCCGAAGTACGCAAAGGCACCAGCTACGGTTCGGTATCGGTTGGTAGAGCGCATGTTCTCGTTTGAGTTCATGGGGGCACCGTTTGACTGTTTCATATGGCTTTGCAAGATGGGAGTGCTGAAAAGCGATAAGCACGCCGGCCGGACTTTAACAGCCAAGTACAGCACGAACTTTCTTCCTCGCCTTGCCTTGCTTTGCGAGTATGACATGCTCCGGGGCTATTGTCGGCGCGCCGGAAAGCGGGAAGTTCCGCCCAATATTGAAGAGATCGGAAAAATTAGAAAACTCTCGCGAAAAACCATTCGATTGCTGCTAGACCAGATTGCAAAAGTAATGGACGTCAACAATATGCCTGACCTGAAGAACAGCTTCCCCGTCGCGCAGCTCGACAAGCTGGAGGATCCAGCCAGCATTCAAGATTTCTTCAAAAGGCTGAATTCCTATGCTGTGCGGTTTCGGGTTTTCCGAGGTTCACTGGCCAGTTGGGTAGGAATGCTTTGTGGCGGTAGTGTAGAGATACTTCACCGACTCGACGGTAGGAAAACGGCTATCTTCGTCAACGATTTTAACGCCGAAACCTTGACTGAACGAGTGCGTAAAGGCATGAGCGCTCGCGGCATCGAAATAACTGCGCGTGTAATTTATGATCGACATCGCGATTTTAAGGAATCAACTCTCCGAATTGTTGAGCAGTACTACCGCATGCATTTTGCTGCCAATGTGGCTATCTCTCCAGATTTGGAAGATATGGCATATGGTGGGTTGGCCCCACACTTCGAGTTGTTTAAGCCATCACCAAGGCGCAAGGAAAAAACTGCTTGAATGTGGCGACATGCCCAAAGCGCATGAGAATTCTGAGAGTAAGAGTGCCTCGGGCGGGCAATGCCCGCTAGTCATGGGGCTCGGTGCCTCCACGGAGGATACGAGCGCTTGAGTAATCTCGTCATCGAAAGCCGTGCGGCAATTTTTCACCGCGTCCGCGAGGCATGGTTCAAATGATCCATCACGCTCTTGATCTGGCTTTCGGTCTCCGGCGTCATGTTGACGAACATGCAGCCGAGATGGATCTGCTCGCCCGCCAGGAAGGAGCGGAAGGCGCGCGTGAAGCGGATTTCCAGTTCTGCGACGATGACGGTTTCCTCATCCAGTTCAAACTGCACATCCAGCAGTTTGCGCCCCTTGAGCAAGCCCTTCGCCTGGCTCTTCGAGCAGTGCAGGCCGACGCCACCCAGCGAGAAATCATAGATGGACCACTCTTGATCGATGCCGTGCAGCTCCAGCACGGCCGTGAAACTCGTGCCCAGTGGCGTTTCCACGCGTTCCGAGGAGCGCCGGTCCAGCACTGCGCAGGTTTCCGGGAAGGTCATCGGGATCAGCTGCGGCTGGCCGGGCAGCGAATCCCAATCCGTGTTGGACAGGCGGAATTGCAGTTTCGCGGTGCGCAGCACGGCGACAAAGGTGATCTTGCCTGGAGGTAGGCTCGCCCCTTCATTGAGCTCCATCACGAAATGCGGCAACTCGGGGTCGACGGACAATATGCGTCCCAGCACCGGTTCGCGGCTGCCCGGCACGTACATCGAGATCGCGTCGCCGTGCGAAGCCAGAAGGGTTAGCGTGTCGCCGATCTCGTCTTCGCTTGCCATCTCATGGGAGCTGGCCGACGCCGGGATGGGCGTGATTGCATCTTGTGGCCGTGGCGGTCCTTTACGGATCGGGACGGCGATGGGTTCGTTGAGCATCATATCGATTCGCCTGATAAGTGCAACTACAGACGCGGTTTGGGTCTGTTTGTAAACTCATCATAGACCACAGATTGCCGAAAGGCAATTTATTTTGCGAGTAGGGAAATGGTGAGATAGGAACAACGAGATGGCCACGCTGCCATTGTTTGTTGACATGTCCGTTAAAGCTAATATAATGCATGCACATGCATATAATTTGTTTCTCAACTTCAGCCAAGGACGTATATGAACTGGATCTATCTTGGAATCGCCGTGATCTTTGAAATTGCGGTCGCTATCTCTGCCGGCAATGCGAAGGGGTTCACGCACTTCTGGTGGAGCGTCTCCACCCTCGTCACCGGTGCGATCGGCACCTATTTCCTCAGTCTCGCATTGCTCACCTTCCCGGTCGGCGTCGGCTACGCGATCTGGACATCCGTTGCCGGAGTGGGGATCGTGGTCCTCGGCACGCTGTTCTTCGGGCAGCGGCTCAACCTGAAAAAGATCGTCGGCATCGCGATGGTGATCGGGGGCGTGGTCGGCCTTCAACTGAGCGGCGTATAAGGAAAGCAACCATCATGACTACAACTGACAATCAACGCGCATGGCTCATGCTGCTGCTGGCCGGCGTCTTCGAGATCGGCTATGCGCTCAGCGTGGGCGGCAGCAAGGCCTTCACCTTGCCGGGCTGGTCGATCTCGGCCGTCGTGTTTTTCCTGCTGACGCTGTATGCGCTCAGCGTGGCCCTGAAGACCATCGATGTCGGGATAGGCTATGCGGTGTGGGCCGGCATAGGCGCGGTCGGCGCGGCGGTTTTTGGCAGCGTTCTGTTCGGCCAATCGCTTGCGCTGATCCAGGTGTTTTGGCTGGCGCTCATCATCGCCGGCGTCGTCTGGCTGAAGCTGGCGGACAG
Organism: Rugamonas aquatica; assembly: GCF_009380215.1. GTDB lineage: Bacteria > Pseudomonadota > Gammaproteobacteria > Burkholderiales > Burkholderiaceae_D > Rugamonas > Rugamonas aquatica_B. The sequence goes on along the minus strand of NZ_WHUG01000005.1, from coordinate 417,093 downwards.
TGAGAAACTCCAGGCGCGCAGGAACCCGTGATGTAAAATAGTCCGGCAATTTCTTATTGGAAACTACGGACTGGTTTATGTTAAAGAGAAGCGATTCATGGCTCAACCTGACCCAAGTGGTCGCCAATGTTGAGTCCGCCCTTGCTTCGGTTCTTCAAGCCCGCCATGGCATCGGCCTGTCGGAATATCGCGCGTTGGAAGTGCTGGCCCGCTCGCCGAAATCCGAGCTGCGCATGCAGGAACTGGCCGCGCATCTGCGTCTGAACCAGAGCTCGGTTTCGCGCCTGGTCGAGCGTCTGGAGCGTGACAGTCTGACGATCCGCGATCTCTGCCCCGCGGACAAGCGCGGGGTCTACACGGTGCTGACCAGCGAAGGGCGCGCGCGCCTCCAACGCGCGCTACCCGACTACGAAAGCGCGCTCGATGCGGCGCTGGCGGAGCATGGCGGCGAGCAGTTGTTGTCGGCGCAGGGCGAGACCGGCGCCGGCTAGGTGCCGGGCGCGACGCGCTGCTGTATGGCTTCGATGACTTTTTCAGCCCGCATCTGGCGCAGCACGCCGGACAGCCGGGGCACCAGATCCTCGTGCTTCTTGTGCAGGTAGTGGTACACCGGGAACGAGGCCAGCGGTGGACTGAGCACATGCACCTCGTCCAGCTTCAGGCTCTTGACGACCGCTATGCCGGACAGGCGGTTGCCGACCACGATGTCGGTCCGGCCCACCATCATTTTCTGGAAGGCCTGTTCCATCGTCGGTACCGCCTCGGTCCGCATGCCGGCGGTGTTCTCCTGCACGATCTTGATCCCGCGCACGTGGCCGATGGTGAACGGCCGCAGGCTCTCCCAGCCGTTGACGAGGAAGCTGGTGCCGTGGGTGAACACGACGATTTCATAGGTCAGCAACGGCACCGGCACGATCAGCAGATTGCCGTAGGTCTGGTCCATGCCCAGCTTGCGATACAGCTCGCCGTCCATGCGGCCTTCGTTGGCGTAGATCAGCGTGCGTTCGCCCGGCAGGCGGTGCACCGCCAGCTGATAGCCCAGCCTGTCGTAGGCTTCGCGCAGCACTTGTTCGGCGATTTCGGTGGCGGGGTCGACGCCCAGCAGCGTGGAGATGTTGATGACCGGCTTCCCGGGCGCTGCTGGGTAGGCGGCGGGGAACCAGGGCAGTAATGCCAGCCGTAGGAAGGTGCTGCGCCGCATGGTCAGGTACTTTGTGCGTGGATGGTCACGGTGCTCAGCACCAGCATATACGTTGCCCGCCGGATGCGCCATTGGATTCTGGGCAGCATCCGGATCGGCCGCGTCAGGCGCTGCGGATTTTTGCAGGAAAGCAACACTGTGGCTTGCCGGCATCGACAGGCGCAGGCGGCCAGGCGTAGGATCGAAGTGCTTACAGCGGCGGCGATCCCGTCGCTGCGGCAGGCAGAGTTCATTCCATTTACCTCACCATAAGGAACGCCCATGAAACGTCTCGCCATTGCTGCGCTCAGTTTGCTGTCGGCATCGCTGCCGGCCTTCGCCGCCGACAAGATGGCTACGCTCGACCCCAAGGTGCCCTGCGTGATCGAGTATCCCAAGGCCTCGCTGATGAATGAAGAAAAAGGCACTGTGGTGCTGAGCCTGAAGCTGGCGGCCGACGGCAAGGTGCTGGAGTCCAAAGTGAGCAAGTCCAGCGGCTTCAAGAACCTGGACAAGGCCGCCTCCACCAGCATCACCAAGTGCAAATTCCAGGCGCCCGGCGGCGAGCAGTGGCAGACCATGGAATATGTGTGGAAACTGGAGTAAGCGCTCAGGGACATAGCGGACTGCCCGGCTGCAGGCCCAGCGACTCGGCCTTGACGATCGTGGTCGCCAGCGGCAGCGCGCCGGGCAGGCTGACCAGCGGCACCATGGTCTGGTAGGCCAGCGCGTCGCAGCCGCCGTTGCCGTTGGCCGCGCACACCCGCGCGCGCACGAAGCGGATGCAGCTGGCGCCGTTCGGGTCGGCGATGCAGTTCAGGCGCGCGCGCGCCACGCAGGCCGGCAGGCTGCCGGTGGGGATGGGCGTCAGCGTCAGGGCGCCGTTGCCGGCGCGCGTCAGCGCCAGGTAGTCGATCTGCACACGGGCGTCGCTCACCGGCTGCCCCATCATCAGCGTGCCGGGCCCGGTGCGCAGCAGCGCCTTCTGGCGCACCTGGTCCATCACGCTCACGCTGCTGAAGTCGCTCACGGCGGCCATCGCGGCGGCGCGGCGCGTCACCTCTTGCAGCGTGTTGAGCAGGTACACCGCGCGCGCCACTTCCATCACCGCGTACAGCAGCGTAAAAAACACCAGGGAGATCAGGCTGAACTCCACCGTGACGGCGCCGCGCGTCTTCATGGCAGCAGCTCGATGGCGCCGCCCAGCGCCTGGTCCGGCACGGCGCCGGCGAATTCGGCGTGCAGCGCGGTGGCGGTGGCGGGCACGGTCATGAAGAACTTGCCGACCGCCAGCACGTTGGCGCCGACGGTGCCGCCGCCCGCCACCGGGCAGGCCAGCAAGGCCACGTTGAGCACGCGGCGCAGGCGCTGTCCCGGCAGATTGGCGCTGGACGGCGCCTGGAAGTTGGCGCCGCCCAGCGCCTGGTAGGGCGGCAGCGCCGGATAGCCGGGCGCCGCCGGCGCGCCGGGCGAGTACAGCTGGACCCAGGCGGAGGCCGCGAACGGGGTATAGCCGCCCGCCGGCTCGGCCGCGCCGGGCGTGTAGGCGCTGTAGGGCACGGCCCTGGCGTAGGACCACAAGGCGCCGTAGTCGGCGTTCACGGTGCCGGCCGGCGAGGGCAGCGGATCGGCCACGGTCCACAGTTTGTTGTGGCCGGCGTCGCTGTACGATTTCGCCGACTGCATGGTGCGCGGCGTGCTCATCCAGGTGATCGTTGCGTAGGCATAAGCCTTGATGTTGGCGTCGGGCGGTGCGCCGTTGGCGCTGCAGGCGCCGCCCGTGTACTGGTCGAAGCGCGAGTTGAGCTGCTGGTACAGCGTGGCAAGCGGGAAGCCGCGCGTCACCGTGACGGCGCCGCCCTGCAGGCGCGGGATTTGCAGCGTGCCGCTGCACACATAGGGGCCGGTCACGCTGTCGGCGGTGTTGGCGGCGCTGCCGGCGGCGCCGGGCGGCGACAGCGGATCGATGACGAAGTGTTCCGCGGTCAGGCCGCTGGCGTTGAGCCGCATCAGGTCGTAGGCGACGCCGCGCCGGAAGCCGTATTCGACCAGTTCGTTCTGCGCCGGCGGGCCGGGGTTGAGGCGCGCGGCGGCCGGCGTGGCCGACAGCGCGCACACGGCCAGCGGGGTGGCGGCGATGGTCAGCCGTCCGGCGGTGGCGCTGGCCGAGGTGGCGACGTTGGCCAGCGTGCTCGATAGCGCGCGCATGAACACGGTCGCGACCTGGCCGTAGGCGGCGTTCAGCGCGCTGGTGTCGGCGCGCACGTACAGCAGGCCGTCCGGCGCGCCCTGGGCGCTGGCGGCGTCCATCCACGGCCCGGCGGCGTCCGGCGTCGCGCTGAAGCGCAGGGCGGCGCTGGACCAGGTGAAGCTCAGCTGGCCGTGCTGGTAATGCAGCTCGCTGGCCGCCGTGGCCGCCTTGGTCAGCGCGCTGGCGACACCGCTCGCGGTTCCGTTGAGCTCGCGCGCGGCGGCCAGCGCGGTGGCGTCGGCCAGCAGCTGCAGCTCGGCCTTGCGGTTGTACAGCTGCCCGAGGTCGAGCGCCATGCCGACAAATAGCAGCAGGCCGAGCAGGGCTATGCCGAACATCATGGCAAACGCGCCGCGCTGCCGGCGCGGCCTGCGGCGGTGGGTGTCCATGCGCGGCCTCCTGGTGGTCGATACCGCTCGATTCTATCCACATGGAAATATTCGAATTTGATCGAAGGCAAGCGCCACGCTCCTGACAGAAACTGTCACAGCCTGGTCTTACCATGGTGTTCATGCGGCGCCGGAAATGAGCGCCGCGCTAACCCACCAGGAGAACATTCATGATCAGCCCTAACTATGTCTTGCTGTACGTCGACGATCCGGTCGCCAGCGCCGCCTTCTACGCCGACCTGCTGGGCCAGCAGCCGGTGGATACCGCGCCGACCTTCTCGCTGTTCATGCTGGAGAATGGCCTGAGGCTGGGCCTGTGGTCGCGTCACACGGTCGAGCCGAAGGCGCTGGCCTCGGGCGGCGGCAGCGAGCTGTGCATCAGCGTGGCCGACCGCACGGTGGTCAACGACATGTATGCCGACTGGTCGGCGCGCGGCGTCGCCATCGCCCAGCGTCCGGTGGCGATGGACTTCGGCTACACCTTCGTCGCCGTCGACCGCGACGGCCACCGCCTGCGCGTGTTTGTGCGCGAAGGCGAGTAAGCCTGATTGACGGAGCAGGGCCGGCCGGCACTGCTCCGCCAATTACGGTTGACACTCAAAAACAATGAATGCTATATTCGTCCACATGGATTGGTAACGTTTCCAATTCATGCGTTTCTTCATGACGCGCACCCCTCGTCTCTTCGTATCGAAGTTGCCGGCGCCCTGGGCGGCGCCGGATTTTTTACCGGGACGGGGCGGGCTGCGCTCATGCATAATCAAGCGCCGGGATACATCGGCGTTCAAGGAGACAGGATGATTAAGCAGGGTAGGGGCGGCCTGGCCGCCGCATGGCTGGCGGCATGGGTGCTGACGGCGGGCGCCGCGCAGGCGGCCGCGCCGGCCGGCCCCAGGGCCGAGGTGATGCACTGGTGGACTTCCAGCAGCGAGTCGGCCGCCGTGCGCAAATTCGCCGAGGCTTATCGCGCCGCCGGCGGCGTCTGGGTCGACACGGCCGTGGCCGGCGCCGACCAGGCCAAGGCCGTGGCGATCAACCGCATCGTCGGCGGCAATCCGCCCACCGCCGCCCAGTTCAACACCACCAAGCAATTCCGCGACCTGATCGATCAGGGCTCGCTCAACAACGTCGACGACATCGCCGCGCGCGACCACTGGGACCAGCTGATGCCCGGCCCCATGCTCGACGTCATCCGCGTCAACGGCCACTACTATGCGTTGCCGGTGGACATCCACATGTCGACCTGGATCTGGTATTCGAAGGCGGCGTTCAAGAAGGCCGGCATCGCCAAAGAGCCGGCCACGCCCGACGAACTGTTCGCCGCGCTGGACCAGCTGAAGGCGGCCGGCGTGGTCGGCCTGGCCCACGGCGGCCAGCCGTGGCAGGAAAACATCCTGTTCCAGGCCATGCTGGCCAATGTCGGCGGCAAGCAGCTGTACCTGCAGGTGCTGCGCGACCGCGACCCCAAGGCGCTGAACTCGGAAGCGTTCAGGAAAGTGCTGGTCGCTTTCAAGCGCCTGCAAAGCTATGTCGACGCCGGCTCGCCCAACCGCAACTGGAACGACGCCACCGCCATGCTCATCAGCGGCAAGGCCGGGGTGCAGATCATGGGCGACTGGGCCAAGGGCGAATTCGCCGCCGCCAGGCAGACCGCCGGCAAGGATTACGGCTGCATCGCCGGCCTCGGCCCGGCCGTGCCCTATCTGATCCAGGGCGACGCCTTCGTCTTCCCGAAAACCACCAACGCCGACGCCGTCAAGGCGCAGAAGCTGCTGGCCACGTCCATGCTGGCGCCGGCCGCGCAGCTGGAGTTCAGCAAGCTCAAAGGTTCGCTGCCGGTGCGCAGCGATATCGATGTGGCGTCGATGGACGCCTGCGCCCAGGCCGGCATGGCGATCATGAAGGACAAGTCGCGCCAGGTCGGCATGATCGAAGTGTTCCTGACGCCGGACCAGAACGGCGCGCTGCAGGATGTGCTGACGGCGTTCTGGAACACCAAGATGCCGGTCGAGAAGGCGCAGAAAAGCATCGCCGCCGCGCTGCGCGACTGACGCCGCCACGCTTGTCACCGCCGTATGCCATGGGGTATGCTTGCCGCCGCATAGACTGAACGGATAAGGGGACTTGTGGCAACCATCAAAGATGTGGCCCGCCTGGCGGGAGTAGGGCTGGGCACCGCGTCGCGCGTGATCAGCGGCAAGGGTTCGGTCTCGCAGGCGACGCTGGAAAAAGTGCGCGCGGCGATCGACGAGCTGGAGTTCCGCCCCTCGCACGCGGCGCGTACGCTGCTGTCGGGCAGTTCGCAGATGATCGGGGTCTACATCCCCTATCTGAGCGGGACGTTTTACACGCCTATCCTGCAGTCGATCTACACCGCGCTGCGGGCCGCCGGCCTGAACATGGTGGTGGCCTTCGGCGTCGGCGAGGGCGATGCGCGGCAGCAGGCGATCGAGGGCGTGAACTTCCTGATCGAACGCGGCAGCGACGGCTTGATCGTGATGAGCAATGCGCTGGAGGACGAGGATTTTGTCGCGCTGGGACCGTTCCAGCAGCGGGTGGTGGTGATCAACCACGCCTTCGCCAGCATCGCCGGGCAATGCTTCACCGTCGACCATGAGGCCGGCGGCCGCCTGGCGGCGCGCACCTTGCTGGAGCAGGGCCATCGCCGCATCGCGGTGATCGCCGGCCGCGCCAGCGCGCCGGACAACCAGCAGCGCATCGCCGGTTTCATGGCGGAGCTGGCGGCGGCGGGCATCGATACGGCCTCGGTGTGGATGGAGGATGGACAGTTTTCGCCGGAGGGTGGCTGGGCTTGCGCCGAGCAGCTGATGGCGTCGGGATACGAATACACGGCGGTGTTCTGCGCCAATGACGAGATGGCGGTGGGCGCCTTGTCCTGCTTCCAGCAGGCCGGGGTGGCGGTGCCGGAGCAGGTGTCGGTGCTCGGCTACGACGATACGCACAGCGCGGAATTCACCGCGCCGCGCCTGACCAGCGTGCATATCCCGTGGAGCGAGATGACCTTGAACGGCTTGAATTACCTGCTCAATCACTGTTATGAGCTGGCGCGTCCGGTGCAGCGCGAGTATGCGCTGCATGTGACGCAGCGGGCCTCGCTGGGGCCGGCGCAGGACGGCGGTAAAAAGGCGTAAAGAATGAGGGTGTGCGCTGGTCGCACGCTCTTTTTTTGGTGTATATTGGAAACGATTCCACATACGGAGACGCGGGGATGGTCACTACAAGATTGCTGGGTACGGTCCGGCTGGCGGCGGCCTTGCTGGGCGGCGCGGCGGCGCGGGCGCAAGCCCCCGCGCCGGCTCTGCCGATGCTGCACACCGAAGGCACGCAGTGGCTGGCGGCCGACGGCAGCCAGCCGGCGCTGCGCGGCGTCAACCTGGGCAACTACCTGATCCAGGAGTTCTGGATGATGGGGCAGGGCAGCGCCGGCATCGACGACCAGTGCAAGCTGGAGGCGGTGCTGGACCGCCGCTTCGGCTACGCCGAGCGCGAACGCCTGTACGCGCTGTACCGCGACAACTGGATCACTTCGCGCGACTGGGACATGCTGCCGAAGATGAAGCTGAACCTGGTGCGCCTGCCCTTCATCTACAGCGTGGTGGAAGATGAAAAGAACCCGCGCCACCTGCGCGCCGACGCCTGGCGCTATCTCGACAACGCGATCGATGAAGCCGAGCAGCGCGGCATCTACGTGATCCTCGACCTGCACGGCGCGGTCGGCTCGCAGGGCTGGGAGCACCACAGCGGCTGCGCCGGCAAGAACAAATACTGGGACACGCCCGATTACCAGGCCCGCACCATCTGGCTGTGGCAGCAGATCGCCGCGCGCTACAAGGACCGCGGCGCGGTGGCCGGCTACAGCATCCTCAATGAACCGTGGGGCACGACGCCGGAAAACCTGGCCGTGGTCATGGGCACGCTGTACCGCGAGATCCGCAAGGTCGATCCCAACCACGTCATCATCCTGCCCGGCCACAGCAAGGGCATAGACGCCTACGGCAAACCGTCCGAGCACGGACAGGTGAATGTCGCCTTCGAGATGCATCCGTATCCCGGCCACTTCGGCTGGGGCAAGCCGGGCGCCGATGTCCACCGCGACTGGCTGCAATGCGGTCATGGCGCCGATGCGGGCAAGGGCGGCGTCTGCGCGTGGAAGGCGCAACAGCAGCAACTGAACACCGCCTACTTCATCGGCGAGTTCCAGCCCTGGGCCCTCCTGGGGCCGGAGCTGGGCGGCCAGGTCACGCGCGCCACCTACGACACCTACGTCGCCAACGGCTGGGCCTCGACCGCCTGGTCCTACAAGCTGCTGACCAATCAGGGCGGCCAGGGCAAAGGCACCTGGGGCCTGGTGACGAACGCCCCCGGCGCGAAGATCCCCAAGCTCGATTTCAACGCCGCCTCGCTGGCCGAGATTGAAAACCTGTTCCGCCTGTTCGGCAGCGTGCCGTACGAGCCGCAGCAAACCGTCATCAAATGGATGAACGCCAGCGTTCCGCCTACTCCCTTCGCCCCATCAATAAAAAAACCATGACCATGATTCTTACCGACCTGCCTACGGCGATCCAGCGTTCCGACTTTGCCAGCGACTTCCTGTGGGGCGTTTCGACCTCGGCCTACCAGATCGAGGGCGCCGCCGCCGAAGACGGCCGCGTGCCGTCGATCTGGGACACCTTCAGCGAGACGCCGGGCAAGATCCGCGACGGCGCCACCGGCGCCGTGGCCTGCGACCACTATCACCGCTGGGAGGAAGACCTGGACCTGGCGCAGTCCATGGGCCTGAACTCCTACCGCTTCTCGATCTCCTGGCCGCGCATCTTCAACGGCGTGGACGCCGAGCCGAACGCCAAGGGCCTGGAGTTCTATTCGAAGCTGGTGGACGGCATGCTGGCGCGCGGCCTGCAACCGTGGTGCACGCTGTACCATTGGGACCTGCCGCAGTATCTGGAAGACCGTGGCGGCTGGGCCGACCGCGCCACCGTCGACGCCTATCTGCACTACGTCGACGTGATAAGCAAGCACCTGGGCGGCCGCGTGCAGCACTGGATCACGCACAACGAGCCATGGTGCACGGCCATGCACGGCAACTGGGACGGCATGCACGCGCCGGGCAACAAGAGCCTGCCGCTGGCGCTGCAGGTATGCCACAACGTGCTGGTGTCGCACGGCCTGGCCGTGCCGCTGATACGCGCCAACGTGCCGGGCGCGAAGGTGGGCATCGCCCTCAGCCTGCATCCGGTGCAGGCGGCCAGCGACAGCCTCGCCGACCAGCAGGCCGTGGTGCGCCACGACGTGCTGCGCAACCGCTGGTTCCTGGACGCGCTGTATGGCCGCGGCTATCCCGAGCTGGCGCTGCAACTGGTCGGCCAGGATGCGCCGACGGTGCTGCCGGGCGATATGGAGGCCATCGCCGCGCCGATGGATTTCCTCGGCGTGAACTACTACTTCCCCGAGGTGGTGCGGCATGCGCCGGACCAGTACCCGCTGCGCACTTCCATCGTCTATCCGCAGGACCGCCAGCGCACCGACTTCGGTTGGGAAGTTTCGCCGCAAGGCTTGATCGATCTGCTGGAACGCGTGGCCCGCGACTACCCCACCGGCGATTTGTACGTGACCGAAAACGGTTCCTCGTACGACGATCACCTCACCGCCGACGGCGCCGTGAACGACACAGCGCGCCGCGACTACCTGATCCGCCACCTGGCCGCCATGCGCGACGCCATCGGCGCCGGCGGCAACATCAAGGGCTATTTCGCCTGGAGCCTGCTGGATAACTTCGAATGGGCGGAAGGCTATCTGCGCCGCTTCGGCCTGACCTACATCGATTATCCGACGCAGCGCCGCATCCTCAAGCAGAGCGGCCAGTGGTACAGCGCCTTCCTGCAGGCAGAGTAGCCGTCGTACCCGCGCAGGCGGGTACCCATGCTGAGTATGGACTCCCGCTTGCGCGGGAGCGACGCGATAACAATATCAACAACGGAGACAAGTACACGAATGAAGACCAATAACCACATCCTGCGCCGCGCCGTATTGGCCGCCGCGCTGGCGCTGGGCGCCACCAGCCTCGCCACCGCCGCACCATTGACCGACTGGCCGCATATCACCAGCGCCGTCAAGCAGGACAAGGCCATGGAAGCTCGCATCGCCAAGATCGTCGCCGGCATGACGCTGGCGCAGAAGGTCGGCCAGATGACGCAGCCGGAAATCAAATTCAGCACGCCCGAAGACATCCGCAAGTACTACATCGGCTCCGTGCTGAACGGCGGCGGCAGCTGGCCGGACGGGAACAAGCACGCCAGCGCGGCCGACTGGGTCAAGCTGGCCGACGCCTACTACGACGCCTCGATGGGCACCGACATGAAAGTGCAGATCCCCGTCATCTGGGGCATCGACGCCATGCACGGCAACAGCAATATGTACGGCGCCACGCTGTTCCCGCATAACATAGGCCTGGGCGCCGCGCGCGACGCGAAGCTGATCGGCGAGATGGCCAAATCGGTCGCCAAGGCGGTGCGCGCCACCGGCATCGACTGGGTGTTCGCGCCCACGCTGGCCGTGGTGCGCGACGACCGCTGGGGACGCACCTACGAATCCTTCTCCGAAGACCCGGCCATCGTCAAGGACTACGCCGGCGCCTACGTCAAGGGCCTGCAGGGCGATCTGAAATCGGACAACACCGTGGTCGCCACCGCCAAGCACTTCATCGGCGACGGCGGCACGGCCGAAGGCAAGGACCGCGGCGAGAACCAGTCCACGATGTCCGAGATGATTAACATCCACGCCCAGGGCTACTACCCGGCGCTGCAAGCGGGCGTACAAACAGTGATGGCTTCCTTCAACAGCTGGAACGACGTCAAGGGCGGCGCCGACCACGGCAAACTGCACGGCAGTAAAGAGCTGCTGACCGACGCGCTGAAAACCAAGATGGGCTTCGACGGCCTGGTGGTCAGCGACTGGAACGCCATCGCCGAAGTACCCGGCTGCGCCAACGACAGCTGCGCCGCCTCGATCAACGCCGGCGTCGACATGGTGATGGTGCCGGAACACTGGAAGGCCTTTATCGCCAACACCATCGCGCAGGTGGAGAAGGGCGAGATCCCGATGTCGCGCATCGACGACGCCGTCACCCGCATCCTGCGCGTCAAGCTGCGCGCCGGTCTGTTCGACGGCAAGAAGCCTTCGCAGAACATCTACGCCGGCAAGCAGGAGCTGCTACAGGCGCGCACGCTGGCGCGCCAGGCGGTGCGCGAATCGCTGGTGCTGCTGAAGAATAACGGCGGCGTGCTGCCGCTGGCACGCGGCAAAAAGATACTCGTCGTCGGCAAGAGCGCCGACAACATGTCCAACCAGTCGGGCGGCTGGTCGCTGACCTGGCAGGGCACCGACAACAAGAACAGCGACTACCCGGTCAGCGACACCATTCTTGCCGGCATCCAGGATGCCGCCGGCAAGGACAACGTCACCTTCAGCGAAAACGCCGCCGGCGTCGATGTCAGCAAGTTCGACGCCGTCATCGCCGTCATCGGCGAGACGCCGTATGCGGAAGGCGATGGCGACATCGGCCCATCCGGCACGCTGCGCCTGTCCGGCCGCCATCCCGAGGATCTGGCCGTGCTGCAGGCCGTGTCGGGCAAGGGCAAGCCGGTGGTGACGGTGCTGATGACCGGCCGTCCGCTGTTCGTCAACGACCTGCTCAACCTGTCCGACAGCTTCGTCTCGGCCTGGCTGCCGGGCACCGAAGGCAAGGGCGTGTCCGATGTCCTGTTCCGCAAGGCGGACGGCAAGGTCAATGTGGACTTCCACGGCAAGCTGTCGTTCTCGTGGCCGAAGTCGGCCTGCCAGTCGCCGCTCAACGTCGGCGATGCGGCCTACGATCCGCTGTTCAAATATGGTTACGGCTTGACCTACGCAGGTGCGGCAAGCAAGGGCGCCTTGCCGCTGCTGGACGCAAGCTATCCGGCCGGCGGCTGCGGCAAGGCCACCTCGGTGCCGGTGTATGCGCCGGCAGACCGCTCGACCTACGCGCTGTACGTCCACAGCGGCGGCAAGCGGGTGGCGCTGGGCGCGGACCTGAACGCCGTCTTCAATCTGCCGACCGTCAAAGTCGAAACCGCGCAGATCAACACCCAGCAGGACGCCAAGCGCCTGACCTGGAGCGGCCCGGCCAAACTGGAAGCGCAGGCGTCCCAGGCGCAGAAGCTGCCGGCGTTCGCGTCGGCTGACGGCGCGCTGCAATTTGATGCTATCGTGTCGGCTGCGCCGCAGGGCAAGGTCGGCGTCGGCATCGAAACCGTGGAGCTGGATGCCAGCGCCGTGTTCCAGCGTTTGGCGGGCAAGGGCAAGCAGACGGTTAAAATCCCGCTGGCCTGCTTCAGCGCCAAGGGCTTGTCGATGGCGGCACTGAGCACGCCGTTCAGCGTGTCCGCCGATGCGCCGTTCGCGGCGACGTTCGCCAACATCCAGATCGTTGGCGGCGCCGCCAAAGACAAAGATGCGCTGGCGTGCGGCGACTTTAAATAAAACATCAGGAGACTCTTAAAGCATGGAACACTATTCGCAAGCCGTCCCGATGCAGGGCGGCCAGACGCAGACCGGCGGCAATACCGGTCCGCTGATTATCGTCACCATCCTGTTCTTCATGTGGGGTCTGCTGACCTCCCTGAACGACGTGCTGATCCCGCACCTGAAGGCGGTCTACACGCTGACCTATGTGCAGGCGATGCTGGTGCAGTTCTGCTTCTTCGGCGCCTACTTCATCGTCTCGCTGCCGGCCGGTATGCTCATCAAGAAGATCGGCTACCAGAACGGCGCCGTCGCCGGCCTGACCATCGCGGCGGCCGGCTGCGCGCTGTTTTATCCAGCGGCCACCAGCGGCTACACGCTGTTCCTGATCGCCTTCTTCGTGCTGGCGGGCGGCATCACCATTCTTCAGGTGGCGGCCAATCCTTACGTGACGGTGCTGGGCGATCCGCAGACGGCGTCCAGCCGCCTGACCTTGACCCAGGCCTTCAACTCGCTGGGCACGACCGTGGCGCCTGCGCTGGGCGGCATGCTGATCCTGGCCGGCGGCGTGATGAGCTCCGCCGACCTGGCCAAGCTGACCACCGAACAGCTGTCGGCTTACCACGCGACCCAGGCGGCCAGCGTGCAGGGCCCGTACCTGGTGCTGGCTGCGGCCTTGCTGGCATTGGCGGTCTTGTTCGCGCTGGCGCGCCTGCCGAAGATCGTCGACGCCGAACAGGCCGACGGCGAGAGCGCCGGCTGGTCGGCCGTGCTGCAGCACCGTCATCTGGTGCTGGGCGCGCTGGCGATCTTCCTGTACGTGGGCGGGGAAGTCAGTATCGGCAGCTTCCTGATTAACTTCATGGGCGATCCGAAAGTGGCGGGCCTGTCGGCCGCCGACGCGGCGCCGTTCGTCAGCTACTACTGGGGCGGCGCGATGGTGGGCCGCTTCATTGGCTTCGCCGCGATGCGCTACGTCAGCCCGGGCAAGGCGCTGGCCTTCAACTCGGCGGCCGTGATCGTGCTGGTGCTGACCGCCATCTTCAGCGGCGGCCACGTGGCGATGTGGGCGATGCTGGCTGTTGGCCTGTTCAACTCCATCATGTTCCCGACCATCTTCTCGATGGCGCTCAACAAGCTGGGACCATTGACCGGCCAGGGCTCGGGCGTGCTGTGCATGGCCATCGTCGGCGGCGCGCTGGTGCCGTTCGCGCAAGGCCTGCTGGCCGACACCATCAGCCTGCAGATGTCCTTCCTGGTGCCTGCGGTCTGCTACACCTTCATCCTGTACTTCGGCCTGAAATACGCCGGCATGTATTCGGACAAGTAAGCGCGCGTCGTGTAAGACCGGGCTCCCTGCGGGGAGCCCTTTTTTTTTACCAGTTATATTTTTTGGATTTTTGATCTAGCGCATGGAAGTAGTGCTTTAGCGTAACGTACAGCATTTTTGATAACAAATCCCGCACTATCATGGCAACTTCTTTCCAAGGAAAAGGACAGCGCCATGAGCAAATCTATCAAAGCATATCTGGTCGGCGGCGGCATCGGTTCGCTGTCGGCAGCGGCCTTCATGATCCGCGACGCCGGCGTCGACGGCCGCAACATCACCATCTTCGAAGCCATGCCGCTGGCCGGCGGCAGCCTCGATGGCGGCGGCGATGCCGACAGCGGCTACACCCTGCGCGGCGGCCGCATGCTCACCACCGACAACTACGAATGCACCTGGGACCTGTTCAAGTCCATCCCCTCGCTGGAGCACGAAGGCCAGAGCGTCTACGACGAAACCGCCGCCTTCAACGCCATGCACAAATCGCACTCGCAGGCCCGCCTGGTGGACCGCAACCGCTTCCGCGTCAACGTCACATCGATGGGCTTCACCATGCAGGACCGCACCGAGCTGCTGGCCCTGGCCGAAGCGGACGAGGAAAAGCTGGGCAACAGCGCCATCACCGACTGGCTGTCGCCCGAATTCTTCGACACCAAATTCTGGTACATGTGGGCCACCACCTTCGCCTTCCAGCCGTGGCACAGCGCCGTGGAATTCAAGCGCTACCTGCACCGCTTCATGATGGAGTTCTCGCGTATCGAAACGCTGGCGGGCGTCAAGCGCACTGTCTACAACCAGTACGACTCGCTGGTGCGGCCATTGCAGCACTGGCTGCAGCAGCAGGGCGTACAGGTCATCCACAACTGCAAGGTCGACGACATCGAATTGATGGAGGAAGGCGGCGTGCTGACCGTGACCGCGCTGCGCTGCACCCGCAACGGCGAAGCCACCACCGTCGCCGTCGCCCCCCAGGATCTGGTGTTCTTCCAGAACGGCTCGATGACCGACGCCTCCAGCCACGGCAGCATGCACAGCGCGCCGCCCAAGCTGGACAAACGCGACAGCCAGGGCTGGGCGCTGTGGGAAAAGCTGGCGGTGGACCGTCCTCAGTTCGGCAACCCGGCCGCCTTCAATTCCAGCATCCCGGAATCGTGGTGGGAGTCCTTCACCGTCACGCTGAAAGACCCAGCGTTCTTCAACAAGATGGAGCAGTTCAGCGGCAACGTCGCCGGCACCGGTGGCCTGGTCACGTTCAAGGATTCGAACTGGCTGATGTCGATCGTGCTGGCGCACCAGCCGCACTTCGCCGGCCAGCCGGAAGGCGTGCAGGTATTCTGGGGCTATGCGCTGCACCCCGACCGCATCGGCAATTTCGTCGCCAAGCCCATGGCCGATTGCAGCGGTGAAGAGATCCTGCGCGAGTTGTGCGGCCACCTGAACTTCGACATGGAGATCATGGCCAAGGCCAACTGCATCCCTTGCCGCATGCCCTACATCACCAGCATGTTCATGCCGCGCCATCACAGCGATCGTCCGCTGCCGGTGCCGCTCAATTCGCGCAACCTGGCCTTTGTCAGCCAGTTCGTCGAAGTGCCGGAGGACGTGGTGTTCACCGTCGAATACTCGGTGCGCGCGGCGCAGATGGCGGTGTACCAGCTGCTCGACGTCAAGCGCGAGATACCGCCGGTCAGCCACCATGACCAGTCGCTCAAGGTCAAGCTCGACGCGCTGGTGAAGGCCTTCAGGTAGGCCACAACTGAGCGGGCGTGTGGTAAATTCGGCGTTTCCCCGAATAGAAATTTTCAATGCCCGTTCAACTCCGCAGTATCGCCCGTGCCGGCGCGATCGCCTTACTGGCCTTGGCCGCCTGCACCCACGCCATCGCCGCCGATTTGCCTTACTGGCGCACAGGCCTGCTGCAAACCGGATGGGGCAAGAAGGACGGCGCGCCGTCCTCGGTCTATTCGATGACCCAGGACAGCGCGGGCGTGCTGTGGTTCGCCGCCCGCGACGGCCTGTATCACTTCGACGGCGCCCGCTTCGAGCGCGCCGACCGCGTCGATGGCAATCCGCTGCTGTCGCCGGTGACGCTATGCGTGGATGCCTACGGCGACGCGCTGTGGGTGGGCTACCAGTTCGGCGGCGTCAGCGTCTTCGAACACGGCAAGGCGCGCCACTATCGGGAGGCGCAGGGCGTGCCGGCAGGCTCCATCCATCATTTCGGCAGAACGCCGAAGGGCGCGATGTGGTTCTCCAGCAGCCAGGGCATGCACTGGCTCGACGGCGAGCGCTGGCGCCAAGCCGGCCCGCAGGACGGCCTGCCGGAAGGCCAGACCAGTGCATTCAACGTGCTGCCCGACGGCAGCCTGCTGGTCTACTTCCCCGATGGGATATACCGCAGCGAGCCGGAGTCGCACCGCTTCCGGCGCGTGCTGGAGCAGCCCGGCGTCGAGGGCGGCGAGTTGCGGCCGGACGGCACGCTGGTCATCAACAGCCAGCTGCACGGCATGCAGCTGTTCGATCCGGCCAAGGGTACGGTAGCGCCGTTCGCGCTGCACAACGGCCAGTTGCCGATGCAGGGTTTTGCCATCGACCGGCGCGGCGCGCTGTGGGTCAGCATCGGCAACGGAGTGCAGCTGCTCGACCGCGACCAGCGTCCGCAAAAGACCTTCACGCCCGCGCAGGGATTGGTGGGCAAGGGCTTCAGCTCCATGCTCGACGACCGTGAAGGCAATATGTGGCTGGCCACCGAGGCCGGTATCAACCGCATACGGGAGACCCGGCTGACGGCGATCGATCTGCCGGTCGGCATGGACGCGCCCAGCGTGGTGGCCGGCAGCGATGGCATGGTCTGGATTAACAACCTCAAGACGCAAGGCGCCTTCGACCTGCCCACCTTCAGCCTGGCCGCCGACGGCACGCGCACCACCACGGCGATCAAGAAAGTCTCCGCTACCTACCGCCACACCGACGGCACGATCTGGTTCGCCACCGACAAGGCGCTGTGGCGCCGTCAGGGTGCGCAGTTGCAGTCGTGGCAGCGGCCCGCCGATCTGGGCGACAAGGATACGCAGGCGATGACGATGGACGCGCAGGGCACGCTGTGGCTGTCGATCATCGGCAAGGGCATTTACGGCTTCCGTGACGGCGCCTGGCTGGCGCGTAACGGCCGCAGCGACCTGCCCAAGCGCACCGCCGTTTCGCTGATGACGGATGCCGGTGGCGGCGTGTGGTTCGGTTACACCGAAAACAATCTGGCGCTGCTGGACCACGACAAGATCCGCCAGTTCGGCGCCGCCGACGGCCTTGAAGTGGGCAACATCCTGGTCATGTCGCGGCGCGGCGAGCGGCTGTGGGTCGGCGGCGAACGCGGGCTGGCCTGGTTCGACGGCAAGCGCTTCGCCACCCTGCACGACGCCGACGGCAAGGGCTTCCACGGCGTCTCCGGCATCGTCGAGACGAAGGACGGCGAGTTGTGGCTGCACGATGCCGATGGCCTGGTGCGCATCGACGCCAAGGCGCTGACGGGCTTGCGCAGCGGGGCCGCCGGCCTGCCGGCCGAACGTTTCAACTATCTGGACGGCCATGACGGCACGCCGTCCCAGGTGCGGCCCGTGCCCACGCTGGTGCAGGCCACCGATGGCCGCCTGTGGTACTACACCGACAGCAGCGTGGGCTGGATCGATCCGGCGCACATCGAGCGCAACCGGCGCGCGCCGCTGGCTTGGGTGACGGCGCTGAAGACCGCGCAGGGCAGCTATCTGCCGGGGCAGGGCATCGCCT
Organism: Rugamonas aquatica; assembly: GCF_009380215.1. Taxonomy (GTDB): domain Bacteria; phylum Pseudomonadota; class Gammaproteobacteria; order Burkholderiales; family Burkholderiaceae_D; genus Rugamonas; species Rugamonas aquatica_B. The sequence continues at coordinate 399,643 of NZ_WHUG01000005.1, read as the reverse complement.
TGCCGCCGCACACCGACAATCTGGAGGTGGACTTCACCGCCGCCGCGCTGTCCATCCCCGAGCGCACGCGCTTCCGTTTCCGCCTGACCGGCCTGGATACAGCGTGGCGCGCCGCCGGCAGCGCGCGCCAGGCCTTCTACACCAACCTCGGTCCCGGCGACTATCGTTTCGAGGTGGTCGCCGCCAACGAAGACGGCGTGTGGAGCAATACCGCCGGCAGCATCGTCTTCAGCATCGCACCGTCGCCGACGCAGACGATCTGGTTCAAGCTGGCGTGCGGCGCCGCAGCGCTGGCGGCCTTGTACATGCTGTATCGCTGGCGCATGGCTGCGGCGACGGCGCGTATCGGCGAGCGCCTGCGCGAACGGGCGCTGGAACGCGAACGCATCGCGCGCACCTTGCACGACACCTTCCTGCAAAGCCTGCAGGGGCTGATGCTGCGCTTTGACCTTATCAAGAAAGCGCTGCCCGCCGCCGACCCTGCGCAGCAGCAGATCGACAAGGCGCTGCAGGCCGCCGACGACGTAATCAACGAGGGCCGCAGGCAGGTGCTGGATCTGCGCGTGACCAACGACTACCGGGGTGATCTGGGTGCAGCGCTGGCGGACTTCGGCCGCGAGACGGCGCAGCAACACGGCGTGGCGTTCTCGCTCAACACCTCGGGCGTACCGCGCCCGCTGGCGGCGATGGTGCAGGACGAAGTATTCGCCATCGGCCGCGAAGCCTTGTTCAACGCCTTCCGCCATGCGGGCGGCAGCGAAGTCGCGGTCGATCTGGACTACTCCGCCCGCGCCTTCGGCATGACGGTGCGTGATAACGGCAAGGGCGTCGACCAGGACGTGCTGGCGGCGGGGCAGCGTCCCGGCCACTGGGGCCTGATCGGAATGCGTGAACGCGCGGAGCGCATCGGCGGCACGCTGGCGTTGGACTGCTCGCCCACATCGGGCACGCGAGTGTGCCTGCGCATGCCGTCGCACAGCGCCTACGCGTCAAAATAGGGGGGCGCCTGCATGGTTTGCTGACCACCGCTACACTTTTCATATTCGCTATGTGGAGGTGTTCATGGCAGTCGGCATCGGAAGCAAGCAGTGGTTTGGATTGATCGTCCTGGCGACGATGTACGCGCATTATTTCTACTTATGGTCGGTGCTGTATCTGGTGGCGGAGTATCGCGCCAGCCAGTGGCGGCCGGTGTCGCTGGACGAGAAGGCGGTGCTGATACGCTGCGGCGTGTTCGCGGCCGACCGCACGGTATCCTGCGACATGATCGAATCGGTGGCCCGCTGCGGCAGCGACATCCGCCGCCAGCGCGGCGTGCTGCGTTACCGACAGTTCGGCAGCATCAACGTGGAGATACGCCTGAAGGCCTGCAGAAAACTAGCCAACGGCTTCGGCCGCGCCCAAGCCATCTCGCGCATCTGCATCAGCCTCGACAAGCCCGATGCCTTCATCGACGCCGTGCGCGCGCGGCTGGCTAAGCTAGGCTAGAACGCCCATCAGCTTTTGCACCGGGCTTAGTTCAATCAACGAGTCGAGCTCATCGATCTCCAGCATTACGTCGTTGTACGCGACTGCGCGTAGCGGCTCGATTTCTTCCGCATCGGTTTGTCTGGCCTCATGCAGCAGGTGTTGAATTGCCGGCGCGTCCAGCAGATCGGACTTGGTAATCAGCGCCGCGTACTTGCGCACATCGGCGTGCAGCGCCGCAATCTTTTCTGCTGGTCGTATCGCGAAATTGAGGATGCCGAAAACGGAGAACGCAGCCAGCATCCATGTCGCAGCGACCGGCATCTGTGCCGCAATGGCCGCGATGGCACTGCTTCCGGCCAACAAGCTGATGAAGGTGAACGTAGTTTGAATACGCCGGTAGAAGCGCACGCTGCGCTGGCAGAAGCGCTGTGCATAGGGCAATTCAATCTGCAGTTGGTCCTTATCCAGTTCCATGTCATTCTCCTGAGGTGGTTCCGGGAGCTTTATTGTAGGCCTTTCAGGCCCGGACTGACGGGCGCACGAATCCATCTTGCGACTGCTTTTTGAGATCGCTTTGCGTGAAATCAGCAGTGCGCCGGTCTGGGCGGCATATGAGTGTTACCATGGCCGCTCACCAGGAGTCCTATGCCTACCGAACTCCCCGCCAGCGACTATGGCCTGCATCAACCGACGCTCGATGGACTGGCCCAGCATGGCTGGTCGCAACAGAACCTGTTCCTATCCCATGATCTGACGCTGGCCCTGGCCGCCGAATGCCGCGCCGGCGCCGCTGCTGGCGCGTTGGCCTTGGCCGCTGTCGGCCGTGGGACCGCGCAGGCGGTGCGCGGCGACATACGCGGCGACCGCATCCTGTGGCTGGAAGCCGGCCAGTCCGCCGCCTGCGACCGCTATCTGGTGGTGATGGAAGCCTTGCGCCTCGCGCTGAATCGCGAATTCTTCCTGGGCCTCGACAGCTACGAAAGCCACTACGCGCTGTACACGCCAGGCGCTGCCTACGGCAAGCACCTGGACCGCTTTCGCGACGACGATCTGCGCACCGTATCGGTGGTGATCTATCTGAACCCGGATTGGCAATTGGAGCAGGGAGGTGCGCTGCGCCTGCATCCGCTGGATGCGCCCAGCAGCGACATCGCGCCCATGGGCAGCCGGCTGGTGCTATTCCTGTCGGCCGACATGCCGCATGAAGTGCTGCCGGCCACGCACGACCGGCTGTCGCTGGCCGGCTGGTTCCGCCGCCGGCCGCACTGAGAGAACGCGCTTACAGGAAGCGGTCGAGGATTTTCTTGCTGTGCTTATCCAACTCGCGCACATCGCGGATCAGATAATGGATGCCATGGATGTCGGAGATCAGCAGCGTATCCACCGTCAACCGGCGGATGTCTTCCTCACCGCGCAGCACGAACTCCGTGTCGCCGCGATCGGTCGCCACCGACCAGGTGCACGGCGTCGCGAAGCTGGTCACGCTGTTGATGCGCGCGATCTCCGGCATGAACTCGCGCCCCTCCAGCTCCTCGCGCACCAGCTGCCCCACGGCCGCCGGCAAATCCTCGATGCGGTCGATCCAGCCCACTTCCTTGCCGTCGGTGCTCACCAGCGCGATGCCATCGTCCGGCGCCTGCACCGGGAAGGCGCGCACCGGCGCCACGCTCTCGTGGACATCGCCATCGGCCGTGGTCAGTACCAGGCGGCCGAAGACGTTGCGTGTCAAATCAAAATTCGTCGTCATATTCTTGTTCTCTTATTCTTTGCTGGCGCTGTCGTCGAGATCCGTATCGACGTTGCGGGCTTGCGCCTGATACAGGCGGTAGTAGGCGCCTTCGCGTGACATCAGATCGTCGTGCGCGCCTTCCTCCACCACCACGCCGCGATCCAGCACCACCAGGCGGTCCGCCTTCTGCAGCGTGGACAGGCGGTGCGCGATGGCGATCGTGGTGCGGCCTTGCACCAGGTTCTCCAGCGCGCGCTGGATTTCCTTCTCCGTCTCCGAGTCGACCGAGGACGTGGCTTCGTCGAGGATCAGGATCTTCGGATCGATCAGCAGCGCGCGCGCGATCGAGATGCGCTGACGCTCGCCGCCGGACAAGCCCTGTCCGCGTTCGCCCACCATCGAATCGTAACCCTGCGGCAGACGCAGGATGAACTCATGCGCGTGCGCGGCGCGGGCGGCGGCGATGATCTCGGCGCGGGTCGCTTCCGGCTTGCCGTAGGCCAGATTCTCGGCGATGGTGCCGAAGAACAGGAACGGCTCCTGCAACACCAGGCCGATGTTGCGGCGGTAGTCCGACACCGCGAACGAGCGGATGTCCACGCCATCGAGCATGATCGCGCCTTCCGACACGTCGTAGAAGCGGCAGATCAGATTGACCAGCGTCGACTTGCCGGAACCCGAGTGGCCCACCAGGCCTATCATCTCGCCGGCCTTGATGTCGATCGAGATGCCGCGGTTGACGGCGCGGTTCCCGTAGCGGAAGCCCACTTCGCGCAAGGTGATGTTGCCATCGACCTTGGCCAGCTTGACCGGGTTAGCAGGCTCCGGCACCGACGACACGTGGTCGAGAATGTCGAAGATGCGCTTGGCGGCCGATGCCGATTTCTGCGTCACCGATACGATGCGGCTCATCGAATCCAGGCGGCCGTAGAAGCGGCTGGAGTAAGCGATGAAGGCCGACAGCACACCGACCGTGATATGGCCCTTGGACACCTGGTAAATACCGAACACCCAGATCACCAGCAAACCCAGCTCCGTCAGGAAGGACACGGTCGGCGAGAACAGCGACCAGATTTTATTGAGCTTGTCGTTGACGGCCAGATTGTGCTTGTTGGCGGTGCGGAAGCGCGACGCTTCACGCGACTCCTGCGCGAACGCCTTCACCACGCGGATGCCGGGGATGGTATCGGCCAGCACGTTGGTCACTTCGCCCCATACGCGGTCGATCTTCTCGAAGCCGGTGCGCAGACGGTCGCGCACCACGTGGATCAGCCACGCGATGAACGGCAGCGGCAGCAGCGTGAACAAGGCCAGCCACGGATCGATGGAGAACAGGATCACGCCGGTCATGATAATCATCAGACAGTCCGACGCGAAGTCCAGCAAGTGCAGCGACAGGAACACGCAAATGCGGTCGCTCTCGCTGCCGATGCGCGACATCAGATCGCCGGTGCGCTTGCCGCCGAAGTATTCCAGCGACAGCCGCAGCAGGTGGTCATAAGTCTCGGTGCGCAGGTCGGCGCCGATGCGCTCCGACACCAGCGCCAGCACATAGGTCTTGCCCCAGCCCAGCACCCACGCCAGCACCGCCGACGCCACCAGGCCCGACATGTACAGCGCCACCAGCGACGAATCGACCGGCGCGCCGTTTTGATAGGGGATCAGCACCTTGTCCATCAGCGGGATGGTCAGGTAGGGCGGGATCATGTGCGCGCCGGTCGACAGCAGCATCAGCGCGAAGCCGAAGCCCAGTTGCAGCTTGTACGGCCCGGCGAAGCGCCACAGGCGGAACAGCGTCCAGGTCGACGGCGGCGTGTAGACCACCTTGGTGCAGATCGGGCACTCTTCCTGTTCCGGCTCCAGCGGCGCCTTGCAGCTCGGGCACACGCTTTTTTCCTCGCGCACCACCGGCACGCCCGTGGCGTGGCTGTCGCGGTGGGCGTCGAACTGTTCGACCAGGCGGATCGCGTGCAGGTTCTGGCCCAGCGTGAAGCGCCAGGCGCCCAGCCGGCCGCTGCCGTTGACCAGCTCCAGATGGCCGACGCCGGCGTGATCGTGGTGTTTGAGCGCCAGATCCTTGGCGAAAGCCCAGCTTTGCCAGTCGCTGCGGCCCGGCGCGCGCGCCAGTACGCGCTTGTCCGTGACGAGAATTATCCCCTTGGAAAAACGAAGTTGTTCATCCAAGTCAACCTCCAGGGCACTTGCAACGTTTTCCCCTTGGGAAAGTTGTGCCTGTATCTCGGAACGCCAGCGCTCGGGAAGCTCGCTCTGGCTGGAGTCGGAGGAAAGTTGTTCTGTTGTCATCGTGCAGCGTACTCCAGTGGCGAAAAGGTGGAACAAAGGTGGAACTAGTAGGTGTTGCAGCTGATAAAAGCGCTGTATTTACGGTATTCTGTCAGCTGCTACATCTTTGACAGAAATCAAGAAAAATCAGTGTTTTGTTGGCGGCAAGTATAACGCACGCGCAGGGTGGGCCAAATGCAATTTGGCGGCCAGCGGTGGTACAGAGGTTAAAATACGGCGCGGGCTGGCCACGGCTGATAACAAAGATACAAGAATAGAAACATGACCAAGAAGAAAGACATAGAAGTTCTCCGCGTCACCCATTTGCGCGGACCCAATATCTGGACGTATCGCCCGGTGATCGAGGCGTGGCTGGATATCGGCGAGCTGGAGAATTTCCCCTCGAATTTGTTGCCTGGCTTGTATGAGCGTCTGACCGCCATCCTGCCTGGCCTGATTATCCACCGCTGCGGCGTGGGCGAGCACGGCGGCTTCCTGGAGCGCCTGCGCGACGGCACGTATGCCGGCCACATCCTCGAACACGTGGTGCTGGAGCTGCAAAACCTGGCCGGCATGAAAACCGGCTTCGGCAAGACGCGCCAGATCGGCGAGAACACCGGCCTGTACAAGATGGCCTTCCGTACCCGCCAGGAACAGGTCGGCCGCGCCGCCCTGGCCGCCGGGCGCGACCTGCTGATGGCGATGATCGAAGACCGTCCCTACGACCTGGCCGCCACCGTGATCGACCTGACCGACCTGGTCGAATCGGTATGCCTGGGCCCGAGCACGGCCAACATCGTCGACGCCGCCACCGTGCGCAAGATTCCATCGATCCGCCTGACCGACGGCAACCTGGTGCAACTGGGCCATGGCGCCCGCCAGCGCCGCATCTGGACCGCCGAGACCGAAGACACCAGCGCCATCGCCGAAGGCATCGCCAGCGACAAGGACTTGACCAAGTCGCTGCTGGCCTCGTGCGGCGTGCCCGTGCCTGAAGGCGAACTGGTCACCAGCGCCGAAGCGGCCTGGGAAGCGGCGCAGGACATCGGCGTGCCGGTCGTGGTCAAGCCGTATGACGGCAACCATGGCCGTGGCGTCTCGCTCAACCTGATGACCGAAGCCGACGTCACCGCCGCCTACGCCCTGGCCGCGCGCAAGGGCGACAGCAAGAGCGTGATCGTCGAGCGCTTCATCGCCGGCAACGAACACCGCCTGCTGGTGGTGGGCAAGCGCCTGATCGCGGCCGCCGCCGGCGAATCGCTGTGGGTTACCGGCAACGGCAAATCCAACATCATCGAACTGGTCGACGACCAGATCAACACCGATCCGCGCCGCGGCACCACGGAAGATTCGCCGCTGAACGCGCTGGCGCCTGAACACGGCGCCGAGATCATCCTGGAGCTGGAGCGCCAGGGCATGACCGCCTATTCCGTGCCGCAGGACGGCCAGAAAGTGCTGATCCAGCCGAACGGCAACGTCGCCTTCGACGTCACCGACAAAGTGCACCCGCAAGTGGCCGCGATGGCCACGCTGGCCGCGCGCGTGGTCGGCCTGGACATCGCCGGCATCGACGTGGTGGCCGCCGACATCTCGCGTCCATTGGAAGAGCAGGGCGGCGCCATCATCGAAGTCAATGCCAGCCCTGGCCTGCTGGCCCACCTGAAGCCTGCCAGCGGCGAGCCGCGCAACGTCGGCGAAGCCATCGTCGACCACCTGTTCGCGCAGGATGAAAGCGGCCGCATGCCCATCGTCGGCATCACCGGCAAGCACGGCGCCACCATGGCCTCGCGCCTGATCGCCTGGCTGCTGCAAATCAGCGGCAAGAAGGTCGGCCTGAGCTGCGCCGACGGCTTGTTCGTCAACGGCCGCCTGCTGCCGCGCGACGGCTTCACCGACTGGGAAACCGGCGAGCGCCTGCTGCTCAACAAGAACGTCGAAGCCGGCGTGTTCGAAGCCAGCGCCCGCATGATCCTGACCGAAGGCCTGGCCTACGACAAGTGCGCGGTCGGCGTGGTGACGGACGTCAGCGATGTCGAAGACGTGGCCGAGTTCCACATCGCCAGCCTCGATAAGCTGTACGGCGTGCTGCGCACCCAGGTCGACGTGATCCTGCCGAGCGGTGTGGCGGTGCTCAACGCCGCCGACGCGCAAGTGGTCGACATGGCCGACCTGTGCGACGGCGAAGTGATTTTCTACGGCGTCGACGAGCACCTGGCCGCCATCGCCCAGCACCGCCAGGACGGCAAGCGCGTGGTGTTCCAGCGTGCCGGCAGCATCGTGCTGGCCCAGGGCTACGACGATGCCGCCAGCCTGCCGCTGTCGCCGCTGGTGCCGCCGGAAGCCGTGCTGGCCGCGATTGCCGCCGGCTGGGCGCTGGGCTTGACGCCAGAGCTGATCGGCGCCGGCCTGCGCACCTTCGATGCGAACCCAAAGCGAACTCATCACTGATACATCACTGAAAGCATAAGCAGATTTATGGAAGTCATCCGCACCCGCGCCCTTCGCGGCCCGAATCTTTGGAGCCACCACACGGCGGTGGAAGTGATCGTATCGTGCCCGCCCGAGGAGCAGTCGATCGCCACGCTGCCCGGCTTCGAGCAGCGCCTGCACGCACGCTTCCCCGCCATCGGCGCCCTGCATACCAGCGGCCACACCGACGCCGTGCCGCTGGCGCGCGTGCTGGAAGTGGCGGCACTGAGCTTGCAAGCGCAAGCCGGTTGCCCCGTCACCTTCAGCCGCACCACGGCCACGCTGGAAGACGGCATCTATCAGACCGTCGTCGAGTACACAGAGGAAGCCGTCGGCCGCCTGGCGATGACGCTGGCGCACAACCTGATCAACGCCGCCCTGGCCGACACCCCGTTCGACCTGACCGGCGCCCTGAACGAACTGCGCGACCTCGATGAAGACGTGCGCCTGGGCCCAAGCACCGGCGCCATCGTCAGTGCCGCCATCGCGCGCGACATCCCGATCCGCCGCCTGACCGAAGGCAGCATGGTGATGTTCGGCTGGGGCTCGCGCCAGCGCCGCATTCAGGCCGCCGAGATGGACAGCACCAGCGCCATCGGCGAATCGATCGCCCAGGACAAGGAACTGACCAAGAAGCTGCTGCACGCGGCCGGCGTGCCGGTGCCTATCGGCCGCTCGGTCGAAGACGTCGAAGACGCCTGGGCCGCAGCGCAGGAAATCGGCCTGCCGGTGGTAGTCAAACCGAAGGACGGCAACCAGGGCAAGGGCGTCACCGTCAACGTGATGTCGAAGGAGCACCTGGAAAAGGCCTTCAACACCGCCAAGGAATTCCGCGACAACATCATGGTCGAGCGCTACCTGCCGGGCCACGATTATCGCCTGCTCGTCATCGGCAACAAGCTGGTGGCCGCTGCGCGCCGCGATCCGCCGCAAGTGGTGGGTGATGGCGTGCACACCGTGCGCGAACTGGTCAACATCGTCAATTCCGATCCGCGCCGCGGCAGCGGCCATTCGACCTCGCTGACCAAGATCCGTTTCGACGACATCGCCCTGGCGCGCCTGGCGCTGCAGGACCTGGAAGCCGATTCGATTCCGGCCAAGGGCCAGCGCGTCATCCTGCGCAACAACGCCAACCTGTCGACCGGCGGCACGGCCACCGATGTCACCGACGACGTGCACCCGGAAGTGGCGGCACGCGCTGTTGAAGCGGCGCAGATGATCGGCCTCGATATCTGCGGCGTCGACGTGGTCTGCGACGGCGTGCTGCAACCGATCGAGAACCAGCGCGGCGGCGTGGTCGAAGTCAACGCCGCTCCAGGCCTGCGCATGCACATCGCGCCATCGTTCGGCAAGGGCCGCGCGGTGGGTGAGGCCATCGTCAACACCATGTTCGCGCCGGGCGAGAACGGCCGCATCCCCGTGGTCGCCGTCACCGGCACCAACGGCAAGACCACCACCGTGCGTCTGATCGCCCACCTGCTGACCGCCAGCGGCCTGCGCACCGGCATGACCAACACCGACGGCGTCTACATCGAAGGCCGCCAGACCGACAGCGGCGATTGCAGCGGCCCGCGCAGCGCGCGCAACGTGCTGCTGCACCCTGACGTCGACGCAGCCGTGTTCGAAACGGCGCGTGGCGGCGTGCTGCGTGAAGGCCTGGCCTTCGACCGCTGCCAGGTTGCCGTCGTCACCAACATCGGCAGCGGCGACCACCTCGGCCTGAACTACATCACCACGGTGGAAGACCTGGCCGTGCTGAAACGCGTGATCGTGCAGAACGTCTCCGAAAGCGGCTTCGCCGTGCTGAACGCCGTCGACCCTATCGTCGCCGGCATGGCTGCGACCTGCCGCGGCAAGGTGATCTTCTTCGGCGCCGACCGTGGCCATCCCGTGATCGCCACCCACCTGGCGCAAGGCAGCCGCACCGTGTACGTGGAAGACGGTCACGTGGTCGCAGCGGAAGGCAAGGACAGCCACCGCATTCCGCTGTCCGAAGTGCCGATTACCCGCAACGGCGCCATCGGCTTCCAGGTCGAGAACGTGATGGCCTCGGTGGCCGCCGCGTGGGGCGTGGGTATCAGCTGGGACGCGATCCGCCTCGGCCTGAAAACCTTCGCTAACGATTCCGACAACGCGCCCGGCCGCTTCAACGTGTTCGACTACAAGGGCGCGACGCTGATCGCCGACTACGGCCACAATCCGGACGCCATCCTGGCGCTGGTGCAGGCGGTGGAAACCATGCCGGCCAAGCGCCGTTCGGTGGTCATCAGCGGCGCCGGCGACCGTCGCGATCAGGACATCACGCAGCAGACCGAAATCCTCGGCCGCGCCTTCGACGACGTGATCCTGTACGAAGACCAGTGCCAGCGCGGCCGCACCGACGGCGAAGTGGTGGCCCTGCTGCGTTCGGGCCTGAACGGCGCACCGCGCACCTCGCACATCCAGGAGATCTACGGCGAGTTCCTCGCCATCGATACCGCCCTGGGCCGCCTGAAAGAGGGCGACCTGTGCCTGATCCTGGTCGACCAGGTGGAAGAAGCGCTGGCCCACATCGCCAAGCGTATCGCCGAAGCCTGAGGTCCGGCGCTCACGTGAAAAACCGGCCTGCTGGCCGGTTTTTTTTCGTCCGCGCCCGTGACATTTGGTGACATTGCAATCGGACGCAGGATTCCTCCGCTCAATGGGATAATGCCAAATCAGCAATTCTATTTATACCGATTGAGCATGCAAATGACCGAAGTGCTGGAGCAGCTGCGCGCGTCGCTGGCGGGCTTCTCAAGCGAACGCCGCCTGTACGCGCTGACCGTGGACGGCGCCAATCCCGACGACCTGATGGTGGAAGCCTTCTTTGCCGACGACCCCTTGCAAGGTGTGGGCGAGCGGGACATCATCGCGCTTTCGCCCAGCGCCCATCTGGACCTGGCGAGCCTGCTGGGCAAATGCGCCGTGCTGGAAGTGAGCCTGGCCGACGGCAGCCGCGCGCGCTTCAGCGGCCATGTCAGCCAGGCGGGCATGCTGGGCAGCGAAGGCGGCCTGGCGCGCTACCGTCTGCACCTGACGCCATGGCTGTCGCGCCTGCGGCACGTGCGCAACAGCCGCGTATGGCAGGACAGCAGCGTCACCGACATCGTCGACGCCGTGCTGGGCGGCTACGCGCCGGATGCGCTGTGGCGCTGGAGCGGCGACGTCGCAGCCTTCATGGAGCAGGTCACACCGCGCAGCTACTGCTGCCAATACCGCGAATCCGATCACGACTTCATCCTGCGCCTGCTCAGCGAGGAAGGCCTGGGCTGGCGCTTCGAGGACACGCCGGACGGCGCATGCATGGTGCTGTTCGCCGACAGCACGCAGGACAGCGCCGTGCCGGAGGACGCCAGCAGCGCGGCCTGCGGCGGCCTGCGCTACCACGCCGCGCGCGTCGGCGAAAGCCAGGACACGATCCAGTCGCTGCGCGCCAACCGCCGCCTGCACGCCAGCCTGGTGTCGGTGCTCAGCTACGATTACAAAGCCAAGAAGGCCACTGCCGCCAGCGCGCCGACCCGTCTGCCGGTTGGCGGCGGCAAGGCGCCGATGGTCGAAAGCTACGACCATCCCGGCCAGTATTTCTACACCGACGCCGCGCAGGCGGAGCGCTACGCCGGCCTGCAGATGCAGGCGCACGAGGCGGACGGCCGCCTGTGGCAGGCCCGCTCGACCGTGCGTACGCTGCGCGCCGGCACCCGCTTCACGCTGACGCAAGGCCCGCTGGCCGCCGGAGAGGACACTCCGGCCTACGTGGTGCTGCGCGTGCTCAGCGTCGGCATCAACAACCTGCCTGCGCCGGCGCGGCAAGGCCTGGCCGAGCTGTTCGGCCCGATTCCCGAATTGCTGGAGGAAGTCGCCATCGAACGCTCGGCGAAGCTGCCGGACGAGTTCGCGCTGGCGCTGCATCAGGCACGCGACAGCGGCTATGCCAACTGCTTCGAAGCGCTGCCGGCCGAGCTGCCATGGCGGCCGATGGCCGACGGCCGCTCCGCGCGCCACCACGCCAAGCCGACCGCGCGCGGCAGCCAGAGCGCCATCGTCGTCGGCGCTGACGGCAACGACCAGCCCAGCGGCGCGGACGAACTGTATTGCGATGCGCTGGGCCGCGTGCGTATCCGCTATCACTGGCAGGACGACGCCAACGTCACCTGCTGGGTGCGCGTGGCGCAGCGCTCGGCCGGCGGCGGCATGGGCAGCCAGTTCCTGCCGCGCATAGGCCAGGAAGTGCTGGTGCAGTTCATCGAGAACGACATCGACCGCCCCATCATCATCGGCGCTTTGTACAACGGCCAGGGCGAAGGCGGCGTGCCGCACACGCCGGGCGGAGAGCCGGGCGGAGACAGCGCAGGCGTGTTCGATCCTGCGCACGACCATGGCGTATCGGCGCAGGGCAATCTGGCCGGCGGCAACAGCCCGCTGTGGCACGGCGCCTCGGGCGACAGCGCCGGCCACCGCAACGGCGCGGCCCAGTGGGGCATGCGCAGCAAGGAGTTCGGCGGCGCGGGCTACAACCAGCTGCTGTTCGACGACACCGACTCGCAGGGACGCGTGCAGTTGCGCTCCACGCACGCCGCCAGCGAACTGACGCTGGGCCACCTGATCCACAGCGCCGACAACTATCGCGGCAGCCTGCGCGGGCAGGGCGCGGAACTGCGCACCGATGCCTATGGCGTGGTGCGCGGCGGCGCGGGCTTGCTGGTCACGAGCTACCAGGTCAGCCACAACGCCGGCGAGCGCGAACCGATGGGCGACAACACGTCCGGCATCGCGCTGATGAAGCAGGCCGTCAAGCTGGGCGAGACCTTCAGCGACGCGGCCAAGACGCATGAGACGGTGGCTTATGCCAGCCACCTCGGCGGCGGCAAGGCCAACGCCAGCGTGCTCGATGAGAAGTCGGCGCCGTTGAAGGCGATGCTGGCGGCGGTGTCCGGCATGGTTGGCGACGCCAGCCTGGATGCGGCGCAGGCCGACGCGGCGGGCAAGGACAGCAGCCCCGGCGACGGCAAGCTGCCGCACAGCAGTTCGCCGATCATCGCCATCTCCGCCAGGAATGGCCTGGGCGTGACGGCCGGACAGGGGCTGCAACTGGCCAGCGGAGAAACGCTGACGCTGATGAGCGGCGGCGACAGCCAGTTCGCCAGCGGTGGCCAGTTCCGCTTGCACAGCGGCCAGGCCATCGGCGTGCTGGGCGGCGCGGTCAAGGCGGGCGAGCAGGGCGTGGGCGTGCAGCTGATCGCGGCCAAAGACGCCGTCGACATCCAGGCGCAGGCCGATGAGTTGAAAGTGCAGGCGCGCGATGAAATCAATCTGGTCAGCGCTAATGCCTGTGTGGACTGGGCGGCGGCCAAGCGTATCAGCCTGTCGACGGCGGGCGGGGCGAACATCACCATCGACGGCGGCAATATCACGGTGCAGTGTCCGGGCAAGTTGACTATCCATGCCGGGACCAAGAATTTTTCGGGGCAGGAGCGTATCAATTACACCTTGCCGGCACTGCCCACAAGCATATGCAAGCCGTGTCTGCTGGCGGCACTGCGCAGTGGCAGCCCGTTCGTCGCGCCGGCCGCAGCCTGAGGAGGACCGATGTATTTCGCACTCAACGCGCCGCTGCCGGATTTGCCTGGCTTGATATGTCAGGGATTGAAAGATCTGCGGGCATCAGATCCCGATGCTACGCTCAATGTGTTCGCACTGGTGGACTGTGCTTTCGATGAGCAATTCTTCTCCTCGCGACACCATTCAATGAGGGAGCGTATGTCGCTGTACGCCGGTACGTCGTTGTCCGGCTTGGGCAGGGCCGCGCCGTATTTGGTGGCGGGGCCCGCCGATATTGGCCTGTGCTTGTCGTGGCTGGAGCGCTTGTATGCCGCTTGCGATGGAAAACCCATGCTCAGCATCATTGCCAGTACGCTGGATTTGAATGCCCTAGCCCACCACCTGCGGCCCTACCTGATCGCTAGGACGGAAGACACGCTGGAGTGGCCGGTGCGTTGGGGCGATACTCGCGTGCTGCCGCATCTGCTGTCCGCGCTGACGCCGGCGCAGCACGATGCCATGTTGGGGCCGATGCATTGCTGGTGGATGGCTGCGCGTGATGGTGGCTTGAGCGTCGTGCAAGGTACGGCAAGGGCCGAGACTACGCCAGCTGATTTCGACAAGCTGCCACTCAGTGACGAGGCGTTTTCCCAAGTGGTTGATGAGGCCGAAGCCGATGCCGTGCTGACGCAAATCGAGGAACGGCTGCCGGATGTGCTGCGCGGACTGGATCCGGCCGTATGCCATGCGCGGGTCCGGCGCCATTTGCGCATCGCCGACGCCCATGGCATAGAAGCCGCCGAGGCGCGTCGCCATTTCAGCCAACTGGCGCTGATGCTCGCCGACGATTTCGCGCAGCATCCAGAAATGGCGCGCTTGTTACAGCGTACACGGCAGGGGAGTGGCTATGCGGCGGAAGTGATGGCGCTGTCTCCCGTTTTTTGGGAAGCGGCGGAACGGCGGACGTTTCAGTCGTAGCCCCTCATTCGTCGGCGTCAAATATGATGGCGCTCGATAGGGGCACTGACAGGCATTAGCGCCTAGCCTGATGGGTAGATAGTGAATTTAGTGTAAAGGAGTTGGTATGAAATGGTTGGTTAGTTTGATCGCGTGTTTGTCACTTGGTGCTTGCGCAGCGCGTGAACCGGTACCTGAGCGAACGACGGCGACCGCGACGGCGCAAGTCGGCATTGTTAACCACACCGGGAACTTTATTTATTCCGCGACTGTTGATGGTTCAGGTGGTGGCCGGATGTCAGCTTGGGGAGCGGCTGTTGCAAATATGTGTTGCACCAGCATTCCTCGGGTATGGCATCCCGGCATGAAGGTTCTTGTCCGCTGGAATATGCCTGTAGGTACAACTGACGTGATCAAAGAAAAAATTGTTGAGGTTGAAAAATACGATAAGCCTGGAGACATCTATATGCACTTTTTCCCCAACGATGAAATACGCGTTGTGGTAACAAACAGTGCAGGTTACAGCCAAAGCCATCCGATACCTCCTCCTGTAGAGCCGAAAGAAAAATCAGGAGTTAAATAATATGATGATCGAAACCAGCCCATCAAAAGCTCCTTTTCCGATTGAAAAATTTTTGCAGCTGCCGTCGGTCGAGTTATCGAATATAGCCCTGGCGGCTTGCACTGCGACTACAACGGAAAAATCTGAGGAAAACAAAGGTGCAAAGTGCAGTATTCCTGTTCATGTTGGACTTTTCTTTGATGGGACAAATAACAATCTGGAGAGGGATCGGGATGGCAAGCGAACAGGGGTGTTAAATGAGGAGACGAAGAAACCGGAACCAATCGCAAGCAGGTCGCTGGCGCCAGTCGAACGCAGTCACAGTAATGTGGTACGACTATTCGAAGCCTATCCCGATAAAAAAAATGACATCGGCTACTTTCCCTACTATATTCCCGGTGTGGGTACACCTTTCGAAAAAATTGGAGAACTAACCGAGTCACAGAAAGGGAAGGCCTTCGCGAAGGGCGGGCAACCTCGTATCACATGGGCGCTGCTACAAGTATTGAATGCGCTCCGTCTGACTCTGAGTGGTGGTGCAACCCCACTTTATTCCACGGATGAAGTCTGCCAGCTCGCCCAAGACTACGACAAAGAAGTCGGCCGTACAGTCAATGATCCCTACGGCAGCCGGACGATCATCACGCATAAGACATGGTTTGAAACGTATATCGCGCTGCTGAAAGCGGAAATCGAGAAGACACCGAAGCCCCACATCCCTAAGCTGACGCTGGACGTGTTTGGTTTCTCTCGCGGTGCTGCAGAGGCAGTGGCTTTCTGCCATTTGTTTGATGATCTGCTGGTCGGAGGAAAACTGGCTGGAATTCCTGCGGTAATTAATTTTCTCGGCGTCTTTGACACTGTGGCGTCGGTGGGGGCGTCGGGTTCTGTCGCGCGTACTCTGCCCGTGCCGGATGCGGTTGCCGACGGTCATTGGGCGTGGGCGAAGACCCTGCTCGAACCGCTGCCGCCTAGCGTAGCAAACGGGCTGCACTGCATCGCCGCGCACGAGCAGCGCATGAATTTCCCGGTCACTGGGCTTGAAGGGAATGGCAAGTTCAAGCAGGTCTACTTCCCTGGCGTTCACTCGGATGTCGGTGGCGGCTATGCGCCAGGCGAATCCGGTAAGGGACGGGGAGATCAGTCCGCAATGCTTTCGCAGATACCGCTGGCATACATGTTCAAGGAAGCGCGACTCGCGGGCGTGCCGCTTACTCCTTTCGGTGAGTTGGAGCCGCGTACCCAACTTGACTTCCAGGTCGACGCCAAGCTTGCCTCCGCATGGGAAGCCTACACAGCAGAACTGGGTAAGGACGGTGCCTTGCTCATGAAGCACATGGAGCTGTACTACCGCTGGCGCGCAGCTCGGTTAACGACGCTTGAATCAACCGCCAGTTTCAAGGCCGCCTCTGCGCAGGCGCAGCAGGATCTGCGCGACTCCAATCAGATGCTCGCGGGAGATATCAAGGCGCTTAAACTCCGGCGTTCGCTCCCCAACCGCACCCCGGCTGATGAGGTCCCCAAACTGTCGCCATCCGAGGCGGCCGAAATGAGCCAATGGCAGCGCATGCGCGTGGAGAATCCGACGGCGTTGAACGCCTGGGAAATCTGGGCGCTCGATTTCTTTGAACATCCCAAGCCTCTGTCCGATGAGGTGATGCGCTTCTTCGACGACTACGTCCATGACTCGTTGGCCTGCTTCTATCTGGCTGGGGAAGTGACGGAGTACGACAAGCGCGTCAAGATAGCGAGTGTGATGAAGGCAGGCGCCGAGCGTGCGAAAGGATTCGATAAGCGCGTCTACGATTTAGCCGAAAAAACCCAAGCGGCCGTGAAGAAAAAGGATAAAGGTGAACCGCTCAGCCCAGAGGAGGCAAGCTTGGCTAAAGAAGCCGAATTCGATACGCCGTTTCCAATCATGACCGACGCCGATTCGGCCGATATGCGCGATACACTGATCCTGACGCAGACGTCCACGCGGCGTGAAGGCGGCGGCTACTTCATGCGTCGTGGCTATTACCCGCACGTTGGTTTCTTCTTCTTCCGCAGAAGCAAGTATGAAGAACAGTTGGTGCGTCCACCGTCTGCACAGGCTCCCGTAAATGTTCGTCCGCAGGATGTGGTTGCTTATGAAGCAGTCTGGTTCGACGACGGCATGCTGGCCTTGCTTGAGCCGACCAATAATCCAGATGACGCAACTGTGGAGCGGGCGAAGGCCTTCGCCTGATTTTGTATGTCGTTGGTCAAAACGATCTTGCCCCGTATGGGGTTCTGCTTTTGGCATCGAGTGCCCCGGGCTGTTGCAGGGTGAGTGGTATCTGGCATTGCTTGAGCAAGGCGCAGGGCCGCGCACCTTGGACGAGACCCGCGCCTTGCTGTCATAGCAGATGGAATCACATGCAAAATCATGAATCTGAAAGCTACCTTCCGACTGATTGTCCTGTTTGCAGGAGTGTCCACGCTGCTTGCAGGCTGCGCGCACGCTCAACCCGCGCCGCCAAAAAATCTGGGTGTCGCCGTCCGCTCTATCAATTACTCCGGCAAAGAAGTCGTATTGATGGCGATCGATCCCCAAGACAAACGAAATGGCGGTGGCGGCGACGCTTTGAATCCCTACAGCACGGGCGGAACAATTTGTTGTTACTCCATTCCAGCGGAATGGCATCCGGGCTTGCAAGCGATTGTGAAGTACAACCTCTATCCCGACCCGACATGGCATGAGCAATTGGTCGATATACCGCCTTATCCAGAAGGCATTGCTGGCGAGATTTGGCTCGCCATGCACGAGGATGGTCGTGCCGAGGCGGTCGTCTCGCATTTCGATCCGTCCAGGCCAGAGTGGCCGGGGCGAGTGCAGGGCCATCCTGTTCAGTCAGAGTCATATGCGTTAAAGCTTAAAAACGACAGGCTAAATAATCAAAAGGGCATGCTGGCCGCAATGGAGGCCGGGTTGAAGTACGACACGGGAAAAATGACTGCTCAGGAAATTGAAGAACTGAAAGAGGCGATTGAAAATACCAGGAAAAGAATTCAACGGATGGAGGAGCAGAGACCATGACCGCCAAGCTTTGTTGACTTGTAGTGCCGTAGCCTTGCGCCGTGCTGTGATAGTAGATGGAATCAAATACAAAATCATGAATCTGAAAACTACCTTCCGACTTGTTCTCCTGTTCGCAGGAGTGTCCACGCTGCTTGCAGGCTGCGCGCATGCACAACCTGCGCCACCAAAAAATCTGGGTGTTGCTGTTCGCTCGATCAATTACTCCGGCAAGGAGGTCGTGCTGATGGTGATCGATCCGAAGGATAAGAAAAATGGCGGTGGCGGCGACGCTTTGAATCCCTACAGCACGGGCGGAACAATTTGTTGTTACTCCATTCCAGCGGAATGGCATCCGGGCTTGCAAGTGATTGTGAAGTACAACCTCTATCCCGACCCGACATGGCATGAGCAATTGGTCGACATACCGCCTTATCCAGAAGGCATCGCCGATGAGATTTGGCTCGCCATGCACGAGGATGGCCGCGCCGAGGCCGTCGTGTCGCATTTCGACCCGACGCGGCCGGAGTGGCCAGGGCGGGTGAAAGGGCGCCCTGTTCAATCAGTCGAATACGCGCTAAAAGTCAGAGCTGACCGGCTTAATACCCAAAAGGAGATTTTAGCCAAGTTGGAAAAAGGACTGGCTACGGAAGCCGATAGCTGGAGCAAAGAAGAGATAGATCGCCTGAAGACAGCCATTGCAGATACAAAGGAGAGAATTCGGCTGCTGCAGGAGCAGAAACCATGACGGCCCTATTGGCGCTGCCGGTTGCCGCGAACATTGAACCGGCCAATGTAGATGAATTTTTCAGTGCCAAAGAGCTATCGGGATTGAATGAGCTGATCCGACTTAGAAACGTTCAATCACGCACAGGCCTGTGCTGCGGCTGGTTTCGTTTCGAAAGGCCGCGAGGGAGTGGGCTTGAGATCAGCATGCGTGATGGCCAGTTCAGCTTGGCGATGATTAAAATTCTATTGCCGCTGCTCTGGCTTGCGGCATTTGAATGCCATGGCGCCACGCCCAGCATAGCCGACTTTTTTGAAAAGGCAGCGAAGAAGGCTGGCGCCCTGAAAGACTATGGCTCTGCGAGAAAAGTCGAGAAGGGCGCACAACCCGAGCTCGTGGTGCAAGGCAGTACGATCACCTTCAACGGCAAACCGCTGGTACTGGGGCAGCGTATCGAGCAGTGGCAAAAGATCATAGGCAAGGGGGCGGTTTGCGCACGCAGGAATGAGCGTCCCCTTTGGTGCAAGTGGGACGGACTCGGCATCGAAATTGCCGGTAGCTTCGATCACCCCGCGCAGGTAGCGCAGATAAATGTGCGCTTCAATCGTGATGCCGACGAGGGCCTATACGATCTGCGTGCACGCGATGCGCAGGGCAATCCGATCGATCCCGTATGGCTATCCAAGGGCGTCTTCCCTGGCTATCTGGAATTCGACGGTTTCGGCATCGACAAACACACCCGTTTCTGGGAAATCCAGGCCAATGTGGATCGCCAGCGCAACTTGCGCTGCGGGCTGCTAAATTGCCATCAACCACACGGAACCCTGGGGGGCACAGCCGATTTGTACATGGTGTTGAACAGTGGTGATAAATACGGAGAACTCAGGGAGTTTACGATTGCTTCTGGGAGCGAGCAAAATAAATAGACTGATAGTCAATGACTATTAATTCAATAAAATTAATTGGCTTTATGTTTTTGGCTGTGCTCCTTAGAATGATTTCACTATCAATTCTCAAGGAGTCATAGCAATGAGCCAGCCACCGATCACCACCGCCTCCGGCATCCCGGTCGCCGACAACCAGAACTCCGCCAGCGCCGGCCCGCGCGGCCCGCTGCTGCTGCAAGACTTCCACCTGATCGAAAAACTCCAGCACTTCAACCGCGAGCGCATCCCTGAGCGCGTGGTCCACGCCAAGGGTTCGGGCGCCTACGGCACCTTCACCGTCACCCACGACATCACCAAGTACACCAAAGCCAAACTGTTCTCCGCGATCGGCAAGAAGACCGACACCTTCGTGCGCTTCTCCACCGTCGGCGGCGAGAAGGGCAGCGCCGACACCGAACGCGATCCGCGCGGCTTCGCCATGCGCTTCTACACCGAGGAAGGCAACTGGGACCTGGTCGGCAACAACACGCCGATGTTCTTCATCAAGGACGGCATCAAGTTCCCCGACTTCATCCACACCCAGAAACGCGATCCGCAGACCAACCTCAAATCGCCAACCATGATGTTCGACTTCTGGAGCAAGACCCCGGAAAGCCTGCACCAGGTAACGATGCTGTTCTCCGACCGCGGCACGCCGGACGGCTACCGCCACATGGACGGTTTCGGCAGCCACACCTTCAGCCTGATCAACGAGGCCGGTGAACGCGTCTACGTCAAATGGCACTTGAAGACCAAACAAGGCATCAAGAACCTGCCCGCCGCCGAAGCCACCCGCATCGCCGGCACCGACCCGGACTACGCCCAGCGCGACCTGTTCGGCGCCATCGCGGCCGGCGACTTCCCGCAGTGGGACGTCAAGCTGCAAGTGGCGACCGAGGCCGAACTGGCCGCATGGGAAGCGCGCACCGGCTGGAATCCGTTCGACCTGACCAAGGTCTGGCCGCACAAGGACTTCCCGCTGATCCCGGTCGGCGTGTTCGAGCTGAACCGCAACCCGCTCAACTATCACGCCGAAGTGGAGCAGGCCGCGCTGTCGCCATCGAACGTGGTGCCGGGCATGGGCTACTCGCCGGACAAGATGCTGCAAGCACGCCTGTTCGCCTACCACGACGCCCAGCTGTACCGCGTCGGCACCAACCACCAGCACCTGCCGGTGAACGCGCCGCGCTGCCCCTTCCACAACCAGCAGCGCGACGGCGCGATGGCCATCGCCAACGGCGGCGCGGCGCAGAACTACGCGGCCACCGAAGCGGGCGGCAGCAATCCGCAAGGCCTGGGCCACGGCGAGCCGGCGCTGGCGCTGCAAGGCGGCGCGGCCCGCTACGACGGCCGCGGCCAGGAAGACGATTACACGCAAGCCGGTAATCTGTTCCGCCTGATGCCGGCGCAGGAGCAGCAGAACCTGTTCGACAACATCGCCGGTCCGCTGAGCCAGGTGAGCGCCGAGATCATCGCCCGTCAGCTGGGCCACTTCGACAAGGCCGACCCGGCCTACGGCGCCGGCGTGCGCGCCGCGCTGGCCGCGCGCGGCGTGGTGGCCTAAACAGAAGCTGCGGACTACGCGCAATTGCACTACAATCGGATGGTGCAGTGCAGCGTAGTCCGCATCCTTCCGGAGGTCACACTTGAATCGCAAACCCGCTCCACTCGCGTCGCCTTCGATGCCGGGACAAGTCGTGCTGGCGCTGCAAGGCGGCGGCGCGTTGGGCGCCTACCAGGTGGGCGTCTACCAGGCCATGCACGAAGCCGGCGTCGAGCCGGACTGGGTGATCGGCACTTCCATCGGCGCCATCAACGGCGCCATCATCGCCGGCAACGAGCCGCGCTACCGCATGGACCGGCTGCGCCAGTTCTGGCACCGCATGGAGCAGAACGCGCTGGGCTTTTCCGCCATGCCGCGCGTGCTGGCCAACGCCGTCACGGTGGGGCAGGGCATACCGGCGTTCTTCGAACCCAATCTCTCCTCATGGTGGAATCCCGATGCGCGGGTCGGCGTCGAACACGCGTCCTTCTACCAAACCACGCCGCTGCGGACCACGCTCGATACGCTGGTCGATTTCGACTACATCAACGACCGCCATACGCGCCTGACGGTGGGCGCGGTCAACGCCCGCAATGGCGACATGCGTTACTTCGACAGTCGCAAGGAAGCGCTGAACGCTTCGAACGTGATGGCCTCCGGCGCGCTGCCGCCGGCCTTTCCCGCCGTGCGCATCGATGGCCAGCCTTACTGGGACGGCGGCATCTACTCCAACACGCCGATCGAGGCGGTGCTTGATGATGAGCCGCGCCGCAACTCGGTGATCTTCTCGGTGCAGGTGTGGAACCCGGACGGCAGCGAACCGCAAAGCATGTTGCAGGTGCTGGACAAGTACAAGGAAATCCAATACGCCAGCCGCGCCAGCAACATCGAGCAGCAGCGCAAGCTGCACCGCTTGCGTCATGTGATCCGCCAACTGACGCTGCACCTGTCGGACGAAGCGGCGATGTCGCCGGAAGTGCGCGAGCTGGCCGCATGGGGCTGCGGCACCACCATGCACGTGCTGTCGCTGAAGGCGCCGCGCGTCGGCAACGAGGATCACACCAAGGACATCGACTTCAGCGCCGCCGGCATCCGCGCCCGCTGGCACGCGGGCTATGAAGACACCAAGCGCTTCATCGAGATGCGCCCGTGGGACCGCGAGATCGATCCCATCGAAGGCATCGCCATCCACGAACTGCCTGCGCTCTAGGCGGGCAGCACGTCCTCGCACACCGCCAGCCATGCGCGGGCGGCGTGCGACAGGTAGTCGCCGCGCCACACGTGAGCGGCCTGCCATTGCAGCTCCGGTTCCACCAGCCGTACCGCGTCGAGGCGGTGGCCTATCGCCAGCCGGTGGATGAACGGTTCCGGCAGCAGCGCCACGCCCATGCCGGCCGAGGCCATCGCCACCAGCCAATCCCACTGGCCGCTCTGCGCGGCGATCTGCGGTTCGAAGCCGGCCGCGCTGAAGGCGTGGCGCAGGCTGCGCGTCAGCGCGAAATCATCCTTCAGCAGCACCAGTGGCATGCCCGCCAGGGCCTTCAGCTTGAGCGTGGTGCGGTGCTTCTGGAAGGTGCCGCGCGCGGCCAGCGCCCAGATCGGGTAGCTGGCGATGGGAGAGGTCTGCAACGTCAGATGCGGGTCGGCCGGCAGCACCGTCATGCCGATTTCCAGTTCGCCCATCGCCACCTGGCGTTCGAGCGCCTGGCCGGCATCCTCGCGCAGGGTCAGCGCGATGTCCGGGTGGCGTTGGCGGAAGGCCTTGAGCACGGGCGTGAACAGCAGGTTGATCATCGGCGGTATGCCGATGGTCAGCTGGCCGCGCCGGGCTTCCTGCGTGTCGCGCACTTCCGCGGTCAGCTGCTGCATGACGGCCAGCATCTGCTCGCCGCGCGCGTAGACCACGCTGCCGGTATCGGTCAGCGTCAGCGTGCGGCCTTCGCGCAGCAGCAACTGCGCGCCGACTTCCTGCTCCAGCTGCCGCACCATCTTGCTGATGGTCGACTGGGTGACGTGCAGCGACTCCGCCGCCTGCGTGAAGCTGTTCAGGCGGACGGTTTCGACGAAGTAGCGCAGCGATCGCAGATCCATGAATATTTCGACTGGATATGAGGAATTTAAGTCATACAGCGACTGATCTTCGAATTCTATACTGAATCAAAGAATGAGGAGATCGCCATGCATGAAGACCGTATCCGCCGCCCGGCGCTGATGGAAAAGATTATGAGCGCCGCGCAGGCCGCGCAGCTGTTCAAGACCGGCATGAGCGTCGGCATGAGCGGCTTCACCCGCGCCGGCGACGCCAAGGCGCTGCCGCTGGCGCTGGTGGAGCGCTGCCGCCGTGAGCCGCTGAACCTGACGCTGCTGACCGGCGCCTCGCTGGGCAATGACAGCGACGGCCTGATGGCCGGCGCCGGCGTGGTCGCGCGCCGCATGCCCTTCCAGGCCGACGCCGCGCTGCGCCGCAAGATCAACGCCGGTGAGGTGATGTTCATCGACCAGCACCTGTCGGAGACGGCCGAGCAGCTGCGTTCCGGCGACTTGAAAAGGATCGACATCGCCGTCATCGAAGCGGTGGCGATCACGCCCGACGGCGGCATCATTCCCACCATGTCGGTCGGGAACTCGGCCAACTTCGTCCAGCAGGCCGACAAGGTGATCGTCGAGATCAACCTCAGCGCGCCGCTGGCGCTGGAAGGCTTCCACGACATCTACGTGCCCGGCGCGCGCCCGCACCGCGGCGCGATTCCCCTGCTGGCGCCGTGGCAGCGCATGGGCTGGACCTCGATCCCGGTGCATCCCGACCGCATCGCCGCCATCGTCATCACCGATAGTCCGGACAGCCCGTCCAACGCGCTGCCGCCCGACGCGGAAACCGCCGCCATCGCCCGCCACGTGATCGCCTTCCTCGAAGGTGAAGTGAAAGCAGGGCGCATGGGACCGGAACTGCGGCCGCTGCAAGCCGGCATAGGCACCATCGCCAACGCCGTGCTGCATGGCCTGATCGATTCGCCGTTCCGCAACCTGACCATGTATTCGGAAGTGCTGCAGGACAGCGCGATCGAACTGCTCGATTCGGGCCAGCTGTCGATGGCGTCGGCGTCGTCGATCACGCTGTCGGCGGCCGTGCATGAAAAATTCGTCCGCAATATCGAGCAGTACCGCGAGCGCATCGTGCTGCGCCCGCAGGAGATCAGCAACCATCCCGAGGTGGTGCGGCGGCTGGGCATCATCGCGCTGAATACGGCGCTGGAGTTCGACATCTACGGCAACGTCAACTCCACCCACGTCGGCGGCACACATATGATGAACGGCATCGGCGGCTCGGGCGACTTCGCCCGCAACGGCCAGCTGTCGCTGTTCGTCAGCAAATCGGTGGCCAAGGACGGTGCGATATCCAGCGTGGTGCCGTTCGCCGCCCACGTCGACCACACCGAGCATGATGTCGATGTGCTGGTGACGGAGTGGGGCCTGGCCGACCTGCGCGGCCTGGCGCCGCGCGAGCGGGCGCCGCTCATCATCGAGCATTGCGCCCATCCCGACTACCGCCCGCAGCTGCGCGCCTACTTCGCCGAGGCGCTGAAAGGCGGCGGCCAGACTCCGCACCATCTGGAGCAGGCCTTGTCCTGGCATGCCCGCTACAAGCGGGAAGGGAGCATGCTGGTAAAATAGCGTCATCGGTATTCACTTAATATTGGATCAACATGACCATCAAAATCAGCCAAAACTTCGACTCCGGCGCCATCGAGGTGCTGCGCGCGGACAGCGCGGCGGAGATCGAACTGAATCTGCGCAAGGACTCGCACGCCGACATTCACCAGTGGTTCCACTTCCGCCTGCAGGGCGCGCGCGGCCAGCAAGTGCGCATGCGCTTCCTGAACGCCGGCCAGGCCACTTACGCCAAGGGCTATGAGGACTACCAGGCCGTCGCCAGCTACGACACCGAAACCTGGTTCCGCGTGCCGACCTCCTTCGATGGCGAAGTCATGACGATCAAGCACACGCCGGAAACCGACAGCGTCTACTACGCCTACTTCGAGCCGTATTCGTTCGAGCGCCACCTGCGCCTGCTGGGCGAAGTGGCCGAGCATCCGCTGGCCCGCGTGCACGACCTGGGCAACACCATCGATGGCCGCGACATGAACCTGGTCGTCATCGGCCAGCCGGAAGCGGAAAAGAAAATCTGGATCATCGCTCGCCAGCACCCGGGCGAGTCGATGGCCGAATGGTTCGTCGAAGGCCTGATCGATTCGCTGCTGGACGACGCCAATCCTATCGCCCGCAAGCTGCTGCAGCGCTGCGTGTTCTACATCGTGCCGAACATGAACCCGGACGGCTCGGTGCGCGGCAACCTGCGCACCAACGCTTCGGGCGCCAACCTGAATCGCGAGTGGATGACGCCATCCGTCGAGCGCAGCCCGGAGGTGCTGTACGTGAAGCAGAAGATGCACGAAACCGGCATCGACATGTTCTTCGACATCCATGGCGACGAAGCGCTGCCGTACAACTTCGTGGCTGGTAACGAGATGCTGGAGAACTTCAGCGAAGAGCGACGCGTCAAGCAGCAGGACTTCATCAACCGCTACAAGAACGCCAGCCCGGACTTCCAGGACAAATACGGCTACGCCGCCAGCAAGTACAAGGAAGACATGCTGACCTTGGCGTCGAAATACGTCGGCCACCACTTCGGCTGCCTGGCGCTGACCCTGGAGATGCCGTTCAAGGACAACGCCGACCTGCCGGATCCGCACGTGGGCTGGAACGGCGCCCGCAGCGCGGCGCTGGGCGCGGCCATGCTGCAACCTATCCTGCTGTCGCTGGACGCCTGAGATGGGCGTTGAAATCGAGCGCAAGTTCCTCTTGCGCGGCGATGCGTGGATGAGCCTTGGCGAGCCGGTGTTTTTTCGCCAGGGCTATCTGTCGTCGCACAAGGATCGCGTGGTGCGCGTGCGTATCGAGGGCGACCGGGCGGTGATGACGATCAAGGGCCGCAACGTCGGCGCCACGCGCGGCGAGTGGGAGTATCCAATCCCGATGGCCGATGCGGTGGAGCTGCTGGATCGCCTGTGCGAACAGCCGCTGATCGAGAAGTACCGCCGCCGTATCGATTACGCCGGCAATGTGTGGGAAGTCGACGAGTTCCTCGGCGCGAACGCAGGATTGGTCGTGGCCGAGATTGAATTGAGTTCGGAAGACCAGGCGTTTGAAAAGCCGGAGTGGGTAGGGGAGGAAGTCACCGACGACCTGCGCTATCTGAACTCCAGCCTGATCAAGCACCCATACTCAGCCTGGTAAGCCACCCTATGTCGTTCCCGCGAAGGCGGGGACCCATGCTTCGCTTCCGTAGAGGCGAAGTATGGATACCCGCTTTCGCGGGTATGACGGGGCTTAGTGGAAGTGCTCGGTGCCTGTCGGCGCATCCTCGGGCATTTCCGCGTGCGCCAGTTCGCCGACCGGGTCGGCAAACAGCGGCGCGCCGCAGTCGTCGCAGAACTCCGCAACGAAGCGCTCGCTGTGCTTCTTGATCTGCGTGACGCCGGATTCGTTCAGGTGGCTGATGATTTCCTCCACCGGCGTAATCGGCTTCTGCAGGATGCCGCCCGGGCCGCCTTGCAGCGGACCTTCCGGCGGCGTGCCTTCCTCGTCTTCCTGCCCGTACAGCGGCCACACCACACCGTAGATCACGTCCGGCGTCGAACGCTGGGTGAAGGCCACGCGGTACTCGTCGATCTGGCCGTCGGCGCTTTCCTCGCCGAAGCCGGCGATCACCGCGCGCAATTCGGACGGCTCGATGGCCAGCGTGTGCGTCAGGTAGTGCACGGCGGCGCGGATCGATACCGGACGGATCAGCTTGTCCGCCTCGCGGCAGGCCATGTAGTAAGCCTCCGGCAGCAGCAGCTCGACGCCGCAACCCGGCAGCAGGCGGTTGATGGTCGGCGTGACCTGCGCGCGCCACTGCTCCAGCGCGTTGGTGCGTTCGTTGACGAAGTTGGCCTGGTTGGCCGGCATCTGCCAGCGGAACAGCGGGCCGCCCGCAGGCGCCACCACGGCCACCAGCAGGTAGCGCGTGTCGGCCAGGAAGGGCGCCGTCTCCGGCACCTTGGTGTCGGCCTTCAGCACCGTGCCCTTGAGCGCGGCCTGCGCCAGCTTGTGCACCTTGGCGTAGGTCTCGACATGGCTGCGCGGCAGCTGGTCGATCGAGAACAGCGTCGGCGACATCGCCATGTGCGTGCCGTCGGCCAGCAGGTGGGCCGAGAAGTGCGCCGACAGCGTGGTCAGGATATCGGCCGGGATCGCGCCCGAGGCGATGGCGAAGCGGGTCCACGCCAGGATGGGCGCGGCCACCAGCAGCACGTCGTACTGCTTGGCGACGCCGTCGGTGTCGATGGTGATGGAGCTCGACTCGCTGACCGCCTCCACGCCATCCATCAACACGTCGTACGCGTTCAGGTCTTCCTTGAACAGGCTGTTCAAGGTGGAGTCGATGGTGTCCTGGTGGCCGGTCTTGAGGAGTTTGTGGAGCTGCGCATCGAGGCTATGTTCCCAGGCCCGCTCTTCGATACGGCTGGCCGCCTGCCCGACTGCGAGGGCATAGGTGACGAGGCGCTGGCTCTCGGCAGACAACTTATGGGATGAATCTTTATTTGGACGACGCATAGCGCAATAAGAGTCTCATAAAAGTGGATAAAGCGGATCAGTCATGCAGATGATAACCCTTATGAACCGTATTGTAGTTGATTCGGCAAACGTGCATAAAAAAACGCCGGACTAGCCGGCGTCTTCTGTGAAGCAACTAACTTTTTACGCGGCCAGCAGCTGGCGCAGTACGAACGGCAGGATGCCGCCGTGCTTGTAGTAGTCGACTTCGATCGGGGTGTCGATACGCAGCAGCACTTTCACTTCCTGTGCTGGCTTGCCTTCGCGGTGGATGACCAGGGTAGCCAGTTGCTGTGGCTTGATCTCGCCTTCCAGACCCTTCAGGTCGTAGACTTCCTTGCCGGTGATGCCCAGCGATTCAACGCTGTCGTTGCCGATGAATTGCAGCGGCAGCACGCCCATGCCGACCAGGTTGGAGCGGTGGATACGTTCGAACGAACGCACGATCACGGCTTTCACGCCCAGCAGCTGAGTGCCCTTGGCTGCCCAGTCGCGCGACGAGCCGGTGCCGTACTCTTCGCCGCCGAACACCATGGTTGGCGTGCCTTCGGCAACATACTTCATCGCTGCGTCGTAGATCGACAGCTGCTCGCCGGTAGGCTGGTGAATCGTGATGCCGCCTTCAACCGCCGAACCGTCCGCCTTGGCAGGGATCATCTTGTTCTTGATACGCACGTTGGCGAAGGTGCCGCGCATCATGATCTCGTGGTTGCCGCGACGCGAGCCGTAGGAGTTGAAGTCCGCCTTCATCACGCCGTTGGCCAGCAGCCATTTGCCCGCTGGGCCGTCTTCCTTGATGGAGCCGGCAGGGGAGATGTGGTCGGTGGTGATCGAGTCGCCGAACACGCCCAGAGCGCGCGCGCCGGTGATGCCGGTGGCGGCCGCTTTCGGGGTCATCTCGAAGCCGTCGAAGAACGGTGGCTCGGCGATGTAGGTCGACGCAGGCCAGTTGTAGACGTTGCCTTCGGTCGACGACACGTGTTCCCACAGCTTGCCTGGGTTGCCCTTGACGTCGGCGTAGTTCGATTTGAACACTTTCGAGTTCATCGCGAACTTCATCAGCTTGGCGATCTCTTTCGAGGTCGGCCAGATGTCGCCCAGGTACACGTCCTTGCCGTTCTTGCCCTTGCCAACTGGCTGGGTCATCAGGTCGACGGTCATGTTGCCGGCGATGGCGTAGGCCACGACCAGCGGTGGCGATGCCAGGAAGTTCGAACGGATGTTCGGGTGAATACGCGCTTCGAAGTTACGGTTACCGGACAGCACAGCCGAAGCGACGATGTCGTTGGCGGCGATGGCGGCGTTCAGTTCCGGGGTCAGGTCGCCGGCGTTACCGATGCAGGTGGTGCAGCCGTAGGCGGTCACGCCGAAGCCCAGTTGCTCCAGGTATGGCAGCAGGCCGGCGGCGGTCAGGTACTCGGTGACGACGCGCGAGCCGGGAGCCAGCGAGGTCTTGATGTGCGGAGCGACGGTCAGGCCGGCTTCGACAGCTTTCTTCGCCAACAGGCCAGCAGCCAGCAGCACGCTCGGGTTCGAGGTGTTGGTGCACGAGGTGATCGCAGCGATCAGCACGTCGCCGTTTTTCACGTTCACGCCGTTGGTGGTGGTGTAGGTCTTGTTCAGGTCGTCGGCTTTTTTGTTGAAGCCGTTGTCGGTGGTCGGTTTCGAGAACAGTTCAGTGAAGTTGTTCTTCACGTTGCCGATTTCGATACGGTCCTGTGGACGCTTAGGACCGGCCAGCGAAGGAGTAACGCTGGTCAGGTTCAGTTCCACCACGCGGGTGTAGTCGATGTCGCCGGCTTTCGGTACGCCGTACAGGCCCTGGGCCTTGAAGTAGGCGGCGAATGCAGCGATTTCGTCCTTGGTGCGGCCGGTGCCTTCGAAGTATTCGACGGTGGCGTCGTCCACTGGGAAGAAGCCCATGGTCGCGCCGTATTCAGGCGCCATGTTGGCGATGGTGGCGCGGTCGGTCAGCGACAGGGTCTCGGTGCCTTCGCCGAAGAACTCGACGAACTTGCCGACGACTTTTTCTTTACGCAGCAGTTCGGTGATGGTCAGCACCAGATCGGTTGCGGTGCAGCCTTCGCGCAGCACGCCGGTCAGGTTCACGCCGATCACGTCCGGGGTCAGGAAGTAGACTGGCTGGCCCAGCATGCCGGCTTCCGCCTCGATGCCGCCCACGCCCCAGCCGACTACGCCGATGCCGTTGATCATGGTGGTGTGCGAGTCGGTACCGACCAGGGTGTCCGGGTAGTACACGCCGTCAGCGGTCTTGTGCACGCCGCGCGCCAGGTATTCCAGGTTGACCTGGTGGACGATGCCGAAGCCCGGAGGCACGACGCCGAAGGTGTCGAAGGCTTGCATGCCCCATTTCATGAACTGGTAGCGCTCGTTGTTACGCGAGAATTCCAGCTTCATGTTCAGGTCCAGCGCGCCTTTTTCGCGGAAGTGGTCGATGGTGACGGAGTGGTCGACCACCAGATCCACTGGCACCAGCGGTTCGATTTTCTTGGCGTTGACGCCCATCTTGTAGGCGACGTTGCGCATTGCGGCCAGGTCGGCCAGCAGCGGCACGCCGGTGAAGTCTTGCAGCACGACGCGGGCGACGACGAACGGGATCTCGTCGGTACGGTCGGCGGTCGCGCCCCAGTTGGCCAGCTGCTTGACGTGTTCTTCGGTGACTTTCTTGCCGTCGCAGTTACGCAGGACGGATTCCAGCACAACACGGATCGATACCGGCAGGCGGGAGATTTTGGCGCCCAGGCTCTTTTCCAGGGCTGGCAGGGAGTAGAACTTGCCCTTTTTGCCGGAAATGTTGAAATCCTTAAGCGTGTTCAGAGTGTTGCGGGACATGACCTCTCCTTCGTGGGTATCGTCTATTATTGAAGTTAAAACCGTGTTGCTGGCGCCCGTGCCGGCGCGCCTCTTTTGGAACTAAATCACTGAATCGTGGTCTTGGTGCTGGTCGGCTCCGATGCATTGGTGGCGACCGGTTTCAATTGCTCGGCGTTGCGGCATTCGTTGGCCAGCTGGCGGTTCTGCTTGGAGTCCAGCAGCATGCCCTTGGATGGAATGCCGATCCAGATCAGGCCGTACAATTTGTTTTCGAAGCGGTGCGCGCCGGTGGTGGTGCCCACGCGGGTCAGGCGGTGCAGACGCTTCTTCCAGCGCAGCGCGATGTGCGCTTCGTCGCCGGCGTTTTCGTAGATGGTGATCTTGTTGCCCAGTTCGCAGTCGAACTCGGTCACGGCCGAATCGGTGACGGCCGGTTCATCGGCGTCTTCATCCGGGGTCTTGGTTTCGGCCGGCTTGGCGGCTTTGGACTTGCCGGCCTTCTTGACGGATTTTTTTGCCGATGCGTTGGCCGGCGTGGCGTTGTCGGCGTGGGCGCCGGCGGCCAGGGTCATGGAGGCCAGCGTAAAACTGCAGGCCAGGAGTAGTTTGGAGAGGGACATCAGTGTGCTTCCAGGGTTGGTTCGGTGGGGCTGCCGTTGATCAGCGCGGCGGCGGACTCGGGCAAGCTCAGCCCGGCCAGCTTGGCGCGCTGCAAAACGGTCCAATAGTATCTGTAGCTTGCACGGTCGTGCAAGCGCCCGTTTTGGGAAATTGGCCCCCATTGCACAGCCTCTGCTTCAAGCAGGATGGCGGCTGCCTCGCTGACCTCGGACAGGCGCGGCGTGAAGGTCTTGATGATCGGCTTGATCTGGTTCGGGTGGATGCTCCACATGCGCGTATAGCCGAATTCGGCGGCGGCGCGCTGGGCATCGTTGGCGGCGACCGCCGTGTCCTTGATCTCGGTGGTCACGTTATGCGACGGCACCTTGCCGTGCGCGTGGCAGGCGGCGGCGATCTCCAGCTTGGCGCGCACCACCAGCGGGTGCGTGAACTGGCCCGGCGTACGCATCGCGGCGGCCGGTATCGCGCCGTAGTGCGAGGAGACGAAATCCATGATGCCGAACGACAGGCACTGCACCTGGGGCAGGGCGGCGATGTCGTAGGCTTCGCGCAGCGCGCCGTGGGTTTCGATCAGCACGTGCACCGGCAAGTCCTTGCGGCCGGCCTTGGCGGCGTGGACGTTGATGATCTTGATCGCGGCCGCCACTTCCCTGGCGCTGTGCACCTTGGGCAGCACGATGTAGGCCAGCTGCTGGGCGGCGGCGCAGATGATCTCCACATCCTGCGAGAAGAACGGGCTGTGGACATCGTGCACGCGGGCGCCGATGCGTTTGAATTTGTTCTGGTCCGACAGCAGCAGCTCCGCCACCAGACGGGCGTGGGCTTCCTCGTTACCGGCGCTGGCGCCGTCTTCGCAATCGAGGGTGATGTCGAACAGGGGGCCAAGTTCTTGTTGCAGGGCGATCGATTTGCGCATCAGCTTTTCGGAGCCGGCGTAGTGGTCGCAGGCCGGCAGCAGCAGCGGCTGGCGATTGCCCTGGAATAAAACCTCGGATGGGTGCATGCGGGAATGGTCAGTAGATACAGACGCCGCGCTGCTCTCGGCAGCGCGGCGGGTGCGGCGGATCGGTGGTTTAACCGGTTCCACTTGCGGGTGGTGTCAGAACTTAGGCCGGCAGCAGGTGCTTGACGCCTTCGCGCTCTTCGGTCAGTTCTTTCAGGGTGATGTTGATGCGCTCTTGCGAGAACGCGTCGATTTCCAGGCCCTGGACGATTTTGTATTCGCCGTTTTCGGTGGTCACTGGGAAGCCGAACATGGTGCCTTCAGGGATGCCGTACGAACCATCCGAAGGAACGCCCATGGTGGTCCACTTGCCGCCGGTGCCGACGTGCCAGTCGTGCATGTGGTCGATGGCGGCGTTGGCTGCCGATGCTGCCGACGACAGGCCGCGCGCTTCGATGATCGCTGCGCCGCGCTTGCCGACGGTCGGCAGGAAGGTGTTGGCGTTCCATTCCTGGTCGTTGATCAGGTCCTTGACGTTCTTGCCGTTCACGGTGGCGAAGCGGTAGTCGGCGTACATGGTAGGCGAGTGGTTGCCCCATACGCACAGCTGTTCGATGTCCTTGACGGCGGTGCCGGTCTTGGCGGCCACTTGCGACAGCGCGCGGTTGTGGTCCAGGCGCAGCATGGCGGTGAAGTTCTTGGCCGGCAGCGATGGCGCCGATTTCATGGCGATGTAGGCGTTGGTGTTGGCTGGGTTGCCGACCACCAGTACTTTAACGTTGCGCGATGCGACGGCATCCAGCGCCTTGCCTTGTACGGTGAAGATCTGTGCATTGGCTTCCAGCAGGTCTTTACGCTCCATGCCTGGGCCGCGTGGACGGGCGCCAACCAGCACGGCGTAGTCGACATCCTTGAAGGCGGTCATCGGGTCGGAGTGGGCGGTCATCTCGGTCAGCAGCGGGAAGGCGCAGTCGTCGATTTCCATCATCACGCCTTTGAGCGCTTTCTGGGCTTTTTCGTCGGCGATTTCCAGCAGTTGCAGAATGACTGGTTGGTCCTTGCCCAGCATGTCGCCGTTGGCGATGCGGAACAGCAGAGCGTAACCGATTTGACCGGCGGCGCCGGTGACAGCAACACGCATTGGGGTTTTAGCCATGATGAATCTCCAAAGTGGGAATTAAAACGTTCTCGAAGCTGGACCGGAGCCGGTCCGGGAAAACCGTAATCATACTGCAAATTGAGCGCTTAGAATCTATGCGGAAGCGTCGGCTATAGCGTCTCGCCGGGGAGTGTAGGCCTGCGGCAGGCATCTGTCAATCCTATCTTATGTCTTATATAAGACAGATAAGTTATTGCCGGTTTTTCTGGACGGCAGGGGCCATTTGTGGTGAAATCTTGGTCTATGAATTCCGTCCCGCCCAATCCGAACAGCAATTCCACCGCCGCCAGCGCCGGCGGAGCGGCCGGATCGTCGGCGGGCGCCGCGGCGAATCCGTCGCCGACTTTCTCCCCACTGTACCAGCAAATCAAGGCCCTGATCACGCAAAGCCTGCAATCGGGCGAGTGGAAACCGGGCGAGTTGATCCCCAGCGAAGTGGAACTGGCCAACCGATTCAAGGTCAGCCAGGGCACCGTACGCAAGGCCATCGACGAACTCGCCGCGGAAAACCTGGTGATGCGCAAGCAGGGCAAGGGCACTTTCGTGTCCACCCACCACGAGGCGCGCGCCCACTTCCGCTTCCTGCGCCTGATGCCCGACGAGGGCGTGCCGCACTACCCCGAAAGCAAGTTCATCGAAGTCAAGCGCATGCGCGCGCCGGCCGACGTGGCCCGCCTGCTGGACCTGAAGTCCGGCGACGCCGTCATCTTCATCAAGCGCGTGCAGTCGTTCGACGGCATGCCGACTATCGTTGAGGAACTGTGGCTGCCGGGCGTCACCTTCAAGGGACTGACCGCCGAGCGACTGGTCGAATACAAGGGACCGATGTACGGCCTGTTCGAGTCCGAATTCGGCACCCGCATGATACGCGCCACCGAAAAAATCCGCGCCGTCTGCGCCGGCGCCGACGATGCGGCCCTGCTGCACATCGACGCCAACACGCCGCTGCTGGCGTCCGAGCGCGTGTCGTTCACCTATGGCGACAAGCCGGTGGAGCTGCGCCGCGGCCTGTACTCCACCGAGCGCCATCATTATCACAACGAACTGAACTGAGTGAGTTGAATTTAGGAGACCCTGAAGCACATAAAAAAACCGCTTCAGGCAGCGAAAACAGGGCGCCGTCACACCCCGGTAGCATTGTTGCGCTGATAATACGTTGAGCTACGGAAAGTAGCCGTCGCATAGTGTTGCCAAACACTATTTTGGTTATATGTAACAATAGATATTGGTTATGAGTGCGAAAATCGGCGAAAATCGCAGTCTCGATATTTTTGTTTATGCTTAGGAGGTCTTGTTATGTCAGAAGCCGTAAGGGAAGCCCCAAAAAAAGAACGGCCGGAGTTCCGTAACATCCACGTTACCGAATTGTCCAACTACCGCATGCCTTTGGCAGCCATCGTCTCCATCCTGCACCGCATCAGCGGCTTCATGATGTTTGCACTGCTGCCTTTCGTGCTTTATCTGCTGGAGCAGAGCTTGCGCTCCGAGATCTCCTTCGCTTACTACCAAGGGATTATTTCCTATCCACTGGTCAAACTGATCATCCTGGCGCTGGTCTGGGGTTATATGCATCACTTCTGCGCTGGCGTACGCCACCTGGTGATGGATGCCCACATCGGCCTGGACAAGGATTCGGCCCGCAAATCGTCGGCTGGCGTGCTGATCGTCAGCCTGTCGCTGACCGTGCTGGTCGCCCTCAAACTGTTTGGAGTTTTCTGAGATGGCAAATAACAATGTTGGACCTAAACGCCTGGTAGTCGGCGCCGGCTACGGCATGCGCGACTGGCTGGCACAGCGCGTGACCGCCATCATGATGGTGCTGTACACCGCCATCCTGCTGGTCTCCTTCCTGACCGGCCAGAACTTCACGTATGAAGGCTGGGCTGGCATGTTCGCCCAGCAGTGGTTCAAGCTGATCAGCGCCGTGACCCTGTTCGGCCTGTTCTTCCACGCCTGGATCGGCGTGCGTGACATCTGGATGGACTATGTCAAAGCCGTCGGCCTTCGCCTGACCCTGCAAATCGCCACCATCCTGTGGTTGGTCGCTTGTGCCGTTTGGTCGGTACAGATACTCTGGAGTGTGTAATCGTGGCAGCTATCAAATCTGCAATCCCTACCCGCCGCTTTGACGCGGTAATCGTCGGCGCCGGCGGCTCCGGCATGCGCGCATCCCTGCAACTGGCTGAAGCCGGTCTGAACGTGGCGGTGCTGTCGAAAGTCTTCCCAACCCGTTCGCACACCGTGGCGGCACAGGGCGGCATCGGCGCATCGCTGGGCAATATGGCTGAAGACAACTGGTTCTGGCATATGTTCGACACCGTCAAGGGTGGCGACTACCTGGGCGACCAGGATGCGATCGAATTCATGTGCCGCGAAGCACCGAAGGTCGTCTACGAGCTGGAACACTTCGGCATGCCGTTCGACCGCAATCCTGACGGCACCATTTATCAGCGTCCGTTCGGCGGCCACACCGCCAACTTCGGCGAGAAAGCCGTGCAGCGCGCCTGCGCCGCGGCCGACCGTACCGGCCACGCACTGCTGCACACCCTGTACCAGCGCAACGTGCGCGCCCGCACCCACTTCTTCGTCGAGTGGATGGCGCTGGACGTGATCCGCGACGCCGAAGGCGACGTGGTCGGCGTAGTGGCCCTGGAAATGGAAACCGGCGAATGCATGATCCTGGAAGCGAAGACCACCATCTTCGCCACCGGCGGTGCAGGCCGTATCTTCGCCGCTTCCACCAACGCCTTCATCAACACCGGCGACGGCATGGGCATGGCGGCACGCGCCGGCCTGCCGCTGCAAGACATGGAGTTCTGGCAGTTCCACCCGACCGGCGTGGCCGGCGCGGGCGTCCTCATCACCGAGGGCGTGCGTGGCGAGGGCGGTATCCTGATCAACTCCGAAGGCGAACGCTTCATGGAGCGCTACGCGCCGACGCTGAAGGATCTGGCGCCGCGCGACTTCGTGTCCCGCTCGATGGACCAGGAGATCAAGGAAGGCCGCGGCTGCGGTCCCAACAAGGATCACGTCATGCTGGACCTGCGCCACATCGGCGCCGACACCATCGCCAAGCGTCTGCCGTCGATTCTGGAAATCGGCCACAAGTTCGCCAACGTCGATGCGACCAAGGAACCGATCCCGGTCGTGCCAACCATCCACTACCAGATGGGCGGTATTCCAACCAACATCCACGGCCAGGTCGTCACGCCGAACGGCGACGGCACGCAGCGCGTGGTCAACGGCCTGTACGCGATCGGCGAATGTGCCTGCGTATCGGTGCACGGCGCCAACCGCCTGGGCACTAACTCGCTGCTGGACCTGGTGGTCTTCGGCCGCGCGGCCGGCAACCACGTGGTCGCGCAAAACCTGAAGCAGAAAGAGAACAAGCCTCTGCCTAAGGACGCCGCCGATTTCGCCATGGGCCGCCTGAACAAGCTGGAAACCTCGACCGGCTCGGAAAAAGTGCAGGGCGTCGCCAACGACATCCGCGCCACGATGCAGAAGTACTGCGGCGTGTTCCGTACCGACGAGCTGCTGACCCAGGGCGCCAAGGAAATCATGGTGCTCGACGAGCGCCGCAAGCACGTGTCGTTCAAAGACAAATCCAAGGTGTTCAACACCGCGCGCGTCGAAGCGCTGGAACTGGACAACCTGATCGAAACCGCGAAAGCGACGATCACGTCGGCCGTCGCCCGCAAGGAATCGCGCGGCGCCCACGCCCACAGCGATTTCCCGCACCGCGACGACGACAACTGGATGAAGCACACCCTGTGGTATTCGGAAGGCAACCGACTGGAATACAAAGCGGTCGTTACCAAGCCATTGACGGTTGATACCTTCAAACCGAAACCACGTACTTTCTAAGGGCTAGAACATGGCACGCACTCTCAAACTGAAAATTTATCGTTACGATCCGGACCAGGACGCCAAGCCGTACATGCAGGACGTGACGGTTGAGCTGAAAGACACCGACAAGATGCTGCTGGACGCACTGCAGCGCATCAAGTCCGACGTCGACGATTCGCTGGCCCTGCGCCGCTCGTGCCGCGAAGGCGTGTGCGGTTCGGACGCGATGAACATCAACGGTAAAAACGGCCTGGCCTGCACCACCAACCTGAACGAGCTGACCGAGCCTATCGTGCTGCGTCCGCTGCCAGGCTTGCCGGTGATCCGCGACCTGATCGTCGACATGACCCAGTTCTTCAAGCAGTACGATTCGATCAAGCCTTACCTGATCAACGATTCGATCCGTCCTGAAAAAGAACGCCTGCAAACCCCGACCGAGCGCGAAGAACTCGACGGCCTGTACGAGTGCATCCTGTGCGCGTGCTGCTCGACCTCGTGCCCATCGTTCTGGTGGAATCCGGACAAGTTCGTCGGTCCGGCCGGCCTGCTGCAAGCCTACCGCTTCATCGCCGACTCGCGCGACGAAGCCACCGGCGCGCGTCTGGACAACCTGGAAGATCCGTACCGCCTGTTCCGCTGCCACTCGATCATGAACTGCGTCGACGTTTGCCCTAAGGGTTTGAACCCGAACAAGGCAATCGGCAAGATCAAGGAATTGATGGTACGCCGCGCGATCTAAGCTGCATTTCACGGGCGGCGGCCTCGTCGCCCGTTTTCGTATAAAGTAGCACATCCATATGACTGAACCGAACCGCTCTGCGCATCAGTCCGACCCTGCCAACCGAGCCCGCCTGCGGTGGCGTTCGCGCCGGGGTCTGCTGGAAAACGACATCATTCTGACCCGTTTTCTCGATGCGCATGAAACCGAATTGACCGACGAAGAAGTGGACGCATTCACGCGGCTCCTCGATTTGTCGGACAATGCCCTGATGGATCTGGTACTGGCCCGCAAGGAGCCGGAAGGCGAGGTCGATCTGCCGCATGTGCACGCACTGCTGCAGCGACTGCGTCATGCATAAGACACACCCAGAAAAGTTTCGTTTTTTTTACTTTGTCTCATCTCTCCAAGAAGGAAGAGTCCATGAACACCTCTGATAACAAAGCCACCCTGTCGTTTTCCGATGGCAGCCCATCGGTAGAATTCCCGATCTACAAAGGGACCGTCGGTCCTGACGTGATCGACATCCGCAAACTGTACGCCGGCACCGGCAAGTTCACCTACGACCCGGGCTTCATGTCGACCGCGGCATGCAACTCGTCGATCACCTACATCGACGGCGACAAGGGCGAGCTGCTGTACCGCGGCTACCCGATCGAGCAGCTGGCTGTGAACGCCGATTTCATGGAATCGTGCTACCTGCTGCTGAACGGCGAACTGCCGAACAAGGTTGAAAAAGAGAAGTTCGTCGAAACCGTGACCAAGCACACCATGGTCCACGAGCAGATGCAATTCTTCTTCCGCGGCTTCCGCCGCGACGCGCACCCGATGTCGGTACTGGTCGGCACCGTCGGCGCGCTGGCGTCGTTCTACCACGATTCGCTGGACATCAACGATGCCAAGCACCGTGAAGTATCGGCCATCCGCCTGATCGCCAAGATGCCTACCCTGGTGGCGATGGCTTACAAATACTCGATCGGCCAGCCGTTCGTGTACCCACGCAACGACCTGTCGTACAGCGCCAACTTCATGCGCATGATGTTCGGCAATCCGTGCGAAGAATACAAAGTCAACGACGTGCTGGTGCGCGCTCTGGACCGTATCCTGATCCTGCACGCGGACCACGAGCAAAATGCTTCGACCTCGACCGTGCGTCTGGCCGGTTCGTCGGGTGCGAATCCGTTCGCCTGTATCGCTGCCGGTATCGCCTGCCTGTGGGGCCCTGCCCACGGCGGCGCCAACGAAGCGGCACTGAACATGCTGAAGGAAATCGGCACCGTCGACAAGATCCCTGAGTTCATCGCGCAAGTGAAAGACAAGAACTCCGGCGTCAAGCTGATGGGCTTCGGTCACCGCGTGTACAAGAACTTCGACCCGCGTGCAAAACTGATGCGCGAAACCTGCTACGAAGTGCTGAACGAACTGGGCCTGCAAGACGACCCACTGTTCAAGCTGGCGATGGAACTGGAAAAGATTGCACTGAACGACGAATACTTCGTTTCGCGCAAACTGTACCCGAACGTCGACTTCTACTCGGGTATCGTTCAGTCCGCACTGGGCATCCCAGTGTCGCTGTTCACCGGTATCTTCGCCATGGCCCGCACCATCGGCTGGATCGCCCAGTGGAACGAAATGATCGCCGATCCAGAACAGAAAATCGGCCGTCCACGCCAGCTGTTCGTCGGTTCGACCACGCGTGAAGTGAAGCCGCTGGACAAGCGTTAATCGCCGGTCCTACGCAGCAGACACACAGCCCGTCGGCACCGAATGCGCTCCTGAGCGCGTTCGGGCCGGCGGGCTTTTTTTTGCGCTTGGAGTTGCTGAGGAAACATTGTAGGATTGGCACCCCATCCATCTCTGTCAAATCCTATGAACAGCGTAATGCGTCTTACCCTGGTTGCCGCCCTGGTGGCCGGCGCCTTCAGCCCGGCCGTTGCTGCGCCGGCCGCTCCCAAATCCGCCGCGGTCGACCTCAAGCCGTACACGGTGCCGTATCAGAAGTTCACGCTGCAGAACGGCCTGACGCTGATCGTCCATGAAGATCACAGCGTGCCGCTGGTCAGCGTCAACGTGTGGTACCACGTCGGATCGCGCAACGAGAAGCGCGGCAAGACCGGCTTCGCCCACCTGTTCGAACACTTCTTCTTCAACGGCTCGGAAAACTATCCGCACGGCTTCCGCGAAGCGATGGACGACCTGGGTGCCAGCAGCCGCAACGGCACCACCAGCAACGACCGCACCAACTTCTATGAAGACGTGCCGGTCTCCGCGCTGGACCGCACGCTGTACCTGGAGGCCGACCGCATGGGCTTCCTCGGCAACTACATCAACAAGGACATGCTGGAGCGCGAGCGCGGCGTGGTGCAGAACGAGAAGCGCCAGGGCGAGAACCAGCCCTACGGCCGCGTGCACATTGAGGAAGCGCAGCGCATGTATCCGGCTTCGCATCCGTATTCGTGGCCGGTGATCGGCTACATGGAAGACCTGAACGCCGCCAGCCTGGACGACATCAAGGAGTGGTACCGCACTTACTACGGCCCGAACAACGCGGTACTGGTGCTGGCCGGCGACATCAAGCCGGAGCAGGCGCTGGCCATGGTGAAGAAATACTTCGACGGCATCCCGCCCGGCCCGCCGCTGGTGCGCACCAACAGCTGGATCCCCACGCTGGACCGCGACATCCGCGACGAGATGGAAGACCAGGTGGCGCAAGTGCGCATCCAGCGCAGCTATCACGCGCCGGTGTGGGGCGACCCGGAAACGCTGCGCCTGTCCATCCTGGCCGAGGTGCTGACCGGCTCCAAGAGCGCACGCCTGACCAAGCGCCTGGTGTATGACAAGGCCCTGGCCACCAGCGTCAGCGCGCGCGCCGACGGCAACGAAATGGCCGGCACCTTCGCCATCCGCGCCACGCTGAAGCCGGGCGTCGATGTCGCCGTGGTCGAGCGCGAGATCGACGCGGTGGTCGATGAACTGCTGGCGCAGGGCCCGACCGCCGAGGAGCTGGCGCGCGTGCGCACCAAGTTCTTTGCCGATGCGGCGCGCCAGATCGAACGCCTGGGCGGCGGCGGTGGCCGCAGCGGCCTGCTGGCCGAGAACATGATGTTCGGCGGCTCGCCGGACGCTTACCTGAACGACCTGCGCGCGCTGGCCGCAGCGCAGCCGGCCGACGTCAAGGCGACCGCCAACAAATGGCTGCACGGCGTGCATCACTACACGATGGTGGTCAAGCCTTTCCCTAAACTGGCAGCGGGCAAGACCGCGATCGACCGCAAGGTACTGCCGCCGCTGGGCGACGCGCCTGCCGTCAGCTTCCCGGCCATGCAGCGCGCGCGCCTGGCCAATGGCTTGAACGTGGTGCTGGTCGAACGGCATGGCGCGCCTATCGTCAACGCGGCCTTGTCGGTCGATGCGGGCGCGGCCAGCGACAGCGCGGCCAAGTCCGGCCTGGCCTCGCTGGCGCTGGAGCTGCTGGACAAAGGCACCAAAACCCGCGACGCCTTCCAGCTGTCGAACGCGCTGGAAACGCAGGGCGCGCAACTGGGCACCGGCACGCAGGCCGACCGCACGCTGGTGCGTCTGCAATCGACCGCCGCCAACCTGGGCGCTTCGCTGGACCTGATGGCGGACGCAGTGCTCAACGCCAGCTTCCCTGCGGACCAGTTCAAGCTGCAGAAGCAGCGTCGCATCGCCCAGATCGCGCAGGAGAAGTCCTCGCCGGCCGGCAGCGCGCAGCGCGTGATGGCCGGCTTGCTGTACGGTGCAGACAGCGCCTACGGCAAACTTGCCAGCGGCGACGACAAGACCGTCGAAGCGCTGACCCGCGACGATCTGGTGAACTGGCATCGCGACTGGTTCAAGCCGGGCAGCTCGACGCTGGTCGTCACCGGCGACACCACTATGGCCAAGCTGATGCCGATGCTGGAAGCGTCGTTCGGCAAATGGGCGGC
This sequence comes from Rugamonas aquatica, assembly GCF_009380215.1. Classification (GTDB taxonomy): domain Bacteria; phylum Pseudomonadota; class Gammaproteobacteria; order Burkholderiales; family Burkholderiaceae_D; genus Rugamonas; species Rugamonas aquatica_B. Next base: position 357,649 of record NZ_WHUG01000005.1, on the reverse strand, counting down.
TGGCAGTGCGCCGGTCAAGCCGGTGGTGGCTGTGCCGGCTAATCAGGGCAAGCGCGTGTACCTGATCGATCGTCCCGACGCGCCGCAATCGATGATCGTGGCGGCGCACGTGTCGCTGCCGCACGGCCAGCCTGAGGATCTGGCGATGGAGCCGGTGATGCAGAACTTCGGTGGCATGAGTACTTCGCGCCTGAACCGCAATCTGCGTCTGGACAAGCACTGGAGTTATGGCACCTCGGCGGGCCTGACCAATGTGCGCGGCCAGCGCGCCTTCACGGTGATGGCGCCGGTGCAGACCGACAAGACCAAAGAAGCGATGCTGGAAGTGGCGAAGGAGATCAAGGGCGTGGCGGGCGAGCGTCCGCTGGCCGGCGAGGAATACGCCAGCATCATGCGCAATATGACGTCGCGCTTACCGGCGCGTTTCGAGTCCATCGATGCGCTGGAAAACGCGGCCTTGCAGAGCGTGAACCTGCGCCTGCCGGACGACTACTGGACCAACTACGCCAGCCGCATCAGCGCGCTGACGCAGGCGCAGTTGTCTGAAGCCGCGCCGAAGTACATCCATCCGGAGCAGGTGGTGTGGCTGGTGGTGGGCGATGTGCGCAAGATCGAGGCGGGCGTGCGCGAGCTGGGCTGGGGCGAAGTCATCAAGCTCGATGCCAACGGCCAGCCTTTGAAGTGATGTAGTGGTTGCGGCCGGCGGCGCGCTGTCAGTCCGATTCGGATTGAGGGGCGCGCCGGTCGGGCCGCACCACCAGCACCCACCAGGCGATCACGCCCAGCGTGGCTTGCGGCAGGTTGAACAGGAACTTGCCGATAACGACAGGCTGGCGCTGCGGCCAGGGCAGGTTGGCGGTTTCCGTGATGATGTTGGTGTGATAGAGGCAAACCAGCAGCAACAGCGCCATGGCGATCGCCCAGATCGACGGCAGGTTGGTGACGCGACGCCGCAGCACCGCCGCAACCGGATAAACCAGGATGCAGCAGGCGAAGTAGGCAAACAGGTTGGCCATCAAATCCTGCAGGCGGAAATGCGGCAACAGAATGGGCACCGCACAAATCGCCAGCGCGAGCATGACAGCGATGACAGGGTGAGGGCGCTCCGGCCAGTGGTTGAGGCGGCTGATCATAAATAAGGCTTTGATGAATGGGGCCTCATTGTAGATCAGGAGGGTCAAGTCTGACATTTGGACACGGCCTCAACCTTAGTGGGATGATTCCGGTCGAGCTTGTGTCCAAATGTCAGACTTGACCCCCGGTTTATTTTTCCTGATCCAGCAGCGCCTGGATTTCCTCGCGTTCCTTCTTGCTGACGTGGCCGCCGCGCAGCGCGGCCAGCACCAGCGCCTTGCCGGAGCCGGAGAAGGCTTTCTGGATCAGCTCTTTCAACAGATTGGTTTGCATCGAGTCCTGCTCCTGCGCCGGCGCGTAGACGTGGGCGCGCTGGCTTTCGTCGCGGGTCAGCAGGCCTTTGGTGTGCATTACTTGCAGCAGCCGCAGCACCGTCGCGTAGTTCATGTCGGGACGCGCTTCCACCGCCGCCTGGTGCACCTGCTTGGCGGTCGCCGGTCCGCTCTGCCATAACAGGCGCAGCATTTCGAGTTCGGACGGGGTGGGCTTCGGTGGGGCAGTGGTCATGACGATGATGGAATACGGGACAATGCATCTAGAATAAAATATCTAGATGCATTTGTCTAGTTCTACCGTGTTACCACTTCATTTCGCCCTTGGCGACCTTGGCGCTGGTTTCCAGCGCGCCGTTCAGGCCGGCGTTCGGATACAGCTCCTTCATGCGGGCGATCAGCGCCGCCGAGTTGGCCGCCTTGGCCGTTTCAGCTTCGAAGCGCACCAGGTAGTCGCGGGTGAAGCCGATGGCTTCCGGCGTCAGCGCCGTGCCTTGCTTGAAGTGGCCAGGCACGACGGTCGCAGGTTTCAGTGCGGCCACGCCGTCCAGAGCCGCCAGCCATTGCTTGCGCGATTCGGCAGTCTGCGTATCGGCGGTCCACACGTGCAGGTCGTTGAACAGCACCACGCCACCCACCACCGCCTTGATCGATGGAATCCACACATAGCTGCGCTCAGGCGTCGGGCCTTTCAGGCCTTCGATCTTCAGCGACTGGCCTTCCAGCTTGATGGTGTCGCCTTGCAGCGGCTGCGGCACGATGATGCTCTTCGGTGCGTTGTCCTTCAGGATCGGACCCCAGAACGCCACCTTGGCATCCTTCTTCTTCTCGATGCCGGCGATGGTCTGCGGCGTGGCGACGATCTTCGCGTCCGGGAAGGCGGCGTGGATCACGTCCAGGCCGAAGTAGAAGTCAGGATCGCTGTGGCTGACGTACACGGTGGTCAGGTGCTTGCCGCTGGCGCGGATCTGCTCGACCAGCTTGAGCGCTTCGCCGCGCGAGAACTGGGCGTCGATCAGCACCGCATCCTTGGCGCCGCTGACGATCACCGAGGCAACCGGGAAGATGGCCGCTTCGCCCGGATTGAACACTTCCAGCTTCAGCGGAGCGGCGGTGGCGCCAGCAACGCCAGCAACGGTGGCGGCGAGGGCGGCGGACAACAGGGTTTGCTTAATCATGATGGTCTTTCGTATGGAGTTGGAATGACGTCATCTTAAATTTCTTTATCCGATAGAAAAATAGGGTAATCTGCACCTGTTAATTGCATAAATCGGATGAATCGATGGACAGGATCACGGCGGCACAGGTTTTCGTCAGTATTGCCGAGCGCGGCAGCATGATCGCGGCGGCCGAGGCGCTGGACATGTCGCGCGCCATGGTCACGCGCTATCTGGCCGAGATGGAGGAGTGGGCCGGCGCCCGCTTGCTGCACCGGAGCACGCGCCGCCTGAGCCTGACCGATGCGGGCGACCTCACGCTGGCGCGCTGCCGCCGCATGCTGGAACTGGCCGACGCGATGGAAGTGGCCGGCGGCGCCGACGCCGACTCGCCGCAGGGCCTGCTGCGCATCACTTGCTCGCAATCGCTGGCGCAGGCTGCGCTGTCGGTCGCAGTCACCGCTTTTTTGAAGCGCTACCCGCGCACGGCGGTCGATCTGCAGATGAACAACCGCGCCGTCAACCTGGTCGAGCAGCGCATTGACCTGGCGCTGCGCATCACCAACGCGCTGGAGCCGAACCTGATCGCGCGCCAGCTGGCGCAGTGCGATTCGGTGGTGTGCGCCGCGCCGTCCTACCTGGCCGAGCGCGGTACGCCGCTGCGGGCTGGAGACCTGGCGGCGCATAACTGTCTGACGTACACGTATTTCGGCAAGAGCTTGTGGCAGTTCACGGACCGGGATGGCGAGGCGGTCTCCGTACCGGTCAGCGGCAACCTGTCGGCCAATGAGGATTTGATTTTGCTGAAGGCGGCGGTGGAGGGCGCCGGCATCGCGCTGCAACCGCTGTACAGCGCGGCGCCGCTGATCGCCGAGGGCAAGCTGGCGGCGCTGCTGCCGGACTACGCGCCGCAGCAGATGGGCATCTACGGCATCTACACCTCGCGCCAGCACATGTCGCCGGCGCTGCGGGCGATGTTGGACTTTTTACTGGACTGGTTCGCGCGCGATCCGGCCTGGCTGGAGATTACGCACGCAGCGAATTAATCAGCCGCTCCGCCTCCGCCAGCGATGGCCGGGCGCCGACATCGGCCAACACGCATTGCGCCTGCAAGGCCGCCAGCGACGCTTGGGTGGTGGCTGGCAGGTTGCAGCGTTCCATCAATTCCTCCAGCAGCAGGCCGAAGGCGCGCACTTCCAGCCGTTGCAGTGCCGCCGCGTGCGGCCCGTCCGGCGCGTACAACGAGGCCGCGCCGAAGTCGCCCAGCAGGCTGCGGCCCCGGCCGCAATGCAGGATGTTGTGTCCGTACAGGTCGCCGTGCATGATGCCCCGCTGGTGCAAATGCCGCGCCGCCGAGACGATGCCGCCCGCGATGCCGAATAACTCATCAACGCTGAAATGCTTGCCGGCCGGGTAGGTATCGCGGGTGCAGCTCTCCAGACTGGGCGGGCCGGCCAGGTTGCCGAAGCCGGGATCGATCAGCGGCATCACGCAGCCGTGCACGCCGTCCGGGTGGCCCAGCACCTCGCCCAGCACCGGGATCAGATTGGGATGGTCGCCCGAGTTGACGAAGGCCGTCATCTCGCAGCGGGGCAGGCCGTCGCTGGTGACCGCACCCTTGAACAGCTTGACCGCCACCTCCTTGTCGCCGATGGCGCGCTCGCCCTCGGCTTGCCGCAGCGCCGCTTGATGGATCACGCCCGACGCGCCTTCGCCCAGCTTCTGCCCGATCTGCAAACGCTCCCACGTGATGCCGGCGATGCTGGTGGCGGCATCGGCCGCCTGCTGGTCGGCCTCGCTGAAGGGATTGCCCGCGTAAGCCAGCCACGACAGGCGCGGCATGCCGAGCAGCCAGTCCGGCAATTCCTCCAACCGATTGGCGGCGATGCGAACCAGCTCCAGCCGCGTGCAGGCGGCCAGTTGCGGCGGCAGCGCGCGAAGGCGGTTCCCAGCCAGCATCAGCTTCTGCAGTTGCGTGCAGTCGCCGATGGCGGCCGGCAGTTCCTCGACCTGGTTGTCGGTCAGGATCAGCCAGCGCAGCTGCGGCGGCAGCGATGCGGCCGGCACTTCGCGGATCTGGTTGCTCTTGAAGCCCACCATCGTCAGGCCAGGACAGGCGCCCAGCACCTCCGGCAATACCGTGAACTGGTTGGCCGAACAGAAGATCACGCGCAGCCTGGTCAGGCGCGGCAGGTCATCCGGCAGCGTGGTCAGCGCATTATCGGACAGGTCGAGTATCTCCAGCGTGTCGGCCAGGTCGAAAATCTCAGGAGGGAACTCGGTAAGACCGCAGGACAATTGCAAGCGCTGGATGCCAGCCAGTTGTCCGGCGCGTAACTGCGCTAGGGTGTGCATGAAGACGGGGAGGGGATCGGAAAGCGCTATTCTACAACCTCCATGGCCGGCCCCAAAAGCCGTTAAAAATATGGAAACATTGCCCGCCGACCGCGCAGCCATGCGGCTTAAATGAAAATTAATATCGAAACATTTGTTACGCTTTTTGTCGCACAAATGGTTGTTGGGATACAATACCGGTGCTATCCTGAATGACCGATTTTTGTAGTACTGAAGAACTATAGCCCTTCCCCACAACTTGATGTGCAATCCGCTAACCGGTCAGGCCGTGTCGCGGAAGGTTAGATTAACCCGCTAATTCCTCGCGAAGCGCGAAGAAAGGTGAGCAATATGATGCAACAATATACGTCCAACTCCTACCTGTTTGGTGGGAACGCCCCGTACGTTGAAGAACTGTACGAAGCGTATCTCAACAACCCAGGTTCCGTGCCAGACAACTGGCGTGCCTATTTCGACGCCATGCAGCACGTGCCGGCCGTCGACGGTACCAACAAACCAGACGTCGCTCACGCTTCCGTCATCGCCTCCTTCGCCGAACGCGCGAAAGCCGGCCCTATCCGCACCGTGGTTGCCTCCGCCGACGCCGAAATGGGTCGCAAGCGTGTTGCCGCAACCCAGCTGATCGCCGCTTACCGCTATCTGGGCTCCCGTTGGGCCAACCTGGACCCACTGCAGCGCCAGGAACGTCCGTCGATCCCTGAACTGGAACCGACCTTCTACGGTTTCAGCGATGCGGACATGGACACCGTATTCAACATCAGCAACACCTACTTCGGCCCAGAGACCGCGACCCTGCGCGACCTGCTGAACTTCCTGCGCGACACCTACACCCGTTCGATCGGTGCAGAGTACATGTACATCTCCGATCCGGCTGAAAAGCGCTGGTTGCAGGAGCGCCTGGAATCGATCCGCTCGACCCCGAACTTCACGCCTGAGAAGAAAAAGCACATCCTGGAGCGCCTGACCGCAGCTGAAGGCCTGGAACGCTACCTCCACACCAAATACGTCGGCCAGAAACGCTTCTCGCTGGAAGGCGGCGAAACCTTCATCGCCTCGATCGACGAAATCATCCAGCGCGCCGGCGAAAAAGGCGTGCAGGAGATCGTTATCGGCATGGCCCACCGCGGCCGTCTGAACGTGCTGGTCAACACCCTGGGCAAATCGCCTAAAGACCTGTTCGAAGAATTCGAAGGCAAGCACGGCGACGACCTGCCGGCCGGCGACGTTAAATACCACCAAGGCTTCTCGTCGGACATCTCGACCGCTGGCGGTCCTGTCCACCTGTCGCTGGCGTTCAACCCGTCGCACCTGGAAATCGTCAACCCTGTGGTTGAAGGTTCGGTCAAAGCGCGTATGGACCGTCGCGGCGACACCCTGGGCAAGCAAGTGCTGCCTATCCTGGTGCACGGCGATGCGGCATTCGCAGGCCAGGGCGTTGTGATGGAAACCCTGAATCTGGCCCAGACCCGCGGCTACGGCACGGGCGGTACGGTTCACATCGTCATCAACAACCAGATCGGCTTCACCACGTCCGACCCGCGCGATGCGCGTTCGACCATCTACTGCTCGGACGTCGTCAAGATGATCGAAGCACCGGTGCTGCACGTGAACGCCGACGATCCTGAAGCCGTGGTACTGGCTTCGCAGATCGCCATGGATTACCGTCTGCAGTTCCAGAAAGATATCGTTGTCGACATCATCTGCTACCGCAAATTGGGCCACAACGAACAAGACACCCCAGCGCTGACCCAGCCGCTGATGTACAAGAAAATCGGCCAGCACCCAGGCACCCGCAAGCTGTACGCGGACAAGCTGGTTGCCCAGACCGTGATCGCAGCCGATGGCGGCGAACAGATGCAAGCCGCCTTCCGCGATGCGATGGACGCCGGCAAGCACACCGTCGATCCAGTGATCTCGAACTTCAAGAACAAGTACGCAGTCGACTGGCTGCCGTTCCTGAACCGCAAGTGGACCGACTCGGCCGACACCGCCGTGCCGATGACCGAACTGAAGCGTCTGGCCGGCCGTATCACCACCGTGCCTGAAGGTTTCAAAGTGCACTCGCTGGTCGAGAAAGTACTGGGCGACCGCGCCAACATGGGCAAGGGCGAACTGAACCTGGACTGGGGCATGGGCGAACACCTGGCCTACGCATCGCTGGTCGCTTCGGGCTACGCAGTGCGCCTGACCGGTCAGGATGCCGGCCGTGGCACCTTCGTACACCGTCACGCCGTGCTGCACGACCAGAACCGTGAGCGTTGGGATGCAGGCACCTATGTGCCGCTGCAGAACATCGCCGAAGGCCAGGCGCCGTTCACCGTGATCGACTCCGTGCTGTCCGAAGAGGCTGTACTGGGCTTCGAATACGGCTACTCGACCGCAGAACCAAACACGCTGACGATCTGGGAAGCCCAGTTCGGCGACTTCGTCAACGGCGCGCAAGTGGTGATCGACCAATTCATCAGCTCCGGCGAAGTGAAGTGGGGCCGCGCTTCGGGCCTGGTCATGATGCTGCCGCACGGTTACGAAGGCCAGGGTCCAGAGCACTCGTCGGCACGTCCGGAGCGCTTCCTGCAACTGTGCGCTGACAACAATATGCAAGTGGTTCAGCCGACCACCGCGTCGCAGATCTTCCACGTGCTGCGTCGCCAGATGGTGCGTCAGTTCCGTAAGCCGCTGGTGATCCTGACTCCTAAATCGCTGCTGCGTAACAAGGATGCAGGTTCCTCGCTGAACGAGCTGGCCAAAGGCGCGTTCCAGACCGTGATCGGCGAAGTCGACGAGAAAATCGACGCCAAGAAAGTCAAGCGCGTGGTCGCCTGCTCGGGCAAGGTCTACTACGACCTGGTCAACGCACGCAAGACCCGCGGCCAGACCGACACCGCCATCATCCGCGTTGAACAGCTTTATCCGTTCCCGCACAAATCGTTCGCTGCCGAACTGAAGAAGTTCCCGAACCTGGCGGAAGTGGTGTGGGCGCAGGACGAGCCGCAGAATCAGGGCCCATGGTTCCAGATTCAGCACAACATCTTCGAGAGCATGGACGCAGGTCAGCGCCTGGCATACGCCGGCCGCCCAGCGTCGGCATCGCCGGCTGTCGGCTACTACGACAAGCACTACGCCCAGCAAAAAGACCTGCTGGAAACGGCGTTCTCGAAGCTCAAAGGCTTCATCCTGACCAAATAATCACTTAATGACGGAGCGCCCTGCTGCTACGCGGCGGGGTGCCGTAACAATAAAATATACGGAGTTTTACATGGCACAAATCGAAGTCAAAGTCCCCCAGCTGTCGGAATCGGTAGCAGAAGCAACCATGCTGACCTGGCATAAAAAAGTCGGCGACGCAGTCGCTCGCGACGAAAACCTGATTGACATCGAAACCGATAAAGTCGTTCTGGAACTGCCGGCACCAGCCGCAGGCGTTCTGGTCAAGATCATCAAGGGCGACGGCAGCACCGTGGTTGCTGACGAACTGATCGCTATCATCGACACCGACGGCGCCGCCGCCGTTGCAGCTCCAGCAGCCGCAGCCGCTCCAGCCGCAGCACCAGCAGCCGCACCAGCAGCCGCAGCTGCCGCCACCGGCGGTTCGAAAGGCGACGTGGCCATGCCTGCCGCTGCCAAGATCCTGTCGGAAAAAGGCCTGAGCGCTGGCGATGTCGCCGGTTCGGGCAAAGATGGCCGCGTGACCAAGGGCGACGCCCTGGCCGCCGGCGCTAAAGCACCAGCCGTAGCCCCTCTGGCTCCAGCCGCTGCCAAACCAGCACTGCAACAAGTTGCCGCACCTGCGATCGCCAGCCTGGGCGAGCGTCCGGAAGAGCGCGTGCCGATGAGCCGTCTGCGCGCACGTATCGCCGAGCGTCTGATCCAGTCGCAATCGACCAACGCCATCCTGACCACGTTCAATGAAGTGAACATGGCGCCGGTCATGGAACTGCGCAACAAGTACAAAGACAAGTTCGAAAAAGAGCACGGCGTCAAGCTGGGCTTCATGTCCTTCTTCGTCAAGGCCGCTGTTGCCGCGCTGAAGAAATACCCGATCATCAACGCATCGGTCGATGGCAACGACATCGTCTACCACGGCTACTTCGACATCGGTATCGCTGTCGGTTCGCCACGCGGCCTGGTCGTGCCTATCCTGCGCAACGCCGACCAGATGTCGATCGCCGACATCGAGAAGAAAATCGGCGAATTCGGCGCCAAAGCCAAGGACGGCAAGCTGACCCTGGACGACCTGACCGGCGGCACCTTCTCGATCTCGAACGGCGGCACCTTCGGCTCCATGCTGTCGACCCCGATCATCAACCCGCCACAATCGGCCATCCTGGGCGTGCACGCGACCAAGGACCGCGCTGTTGTTGAAAACGGCCAGATCGTGATCCGTCCAATGAACTACCTGGCAATGTCCTACGACCACCGCATCATCGACGGCCGCGAAGCCGTACTGGGCCTGGTCGCGATGAAAGAAGCGCTGGAAGATCCAGCACGTCTGCTGCTGGACCTGTAATCGCCGGGCTGTCATTGCCACATCCTCCGGCCCGTCCGGGCCGGGGGAATTCTCAGAGGGTCATCAATGAGCGTATCTGAAGAAATCAAGCGTTTGCACGAATTGCACCAGGCTGGCGCGCTGTCGGACGAAGAGTTCGCCGCTGCCAAAGCCCGGTTGCTGGACAAGGAAGCACCTTCCGGTATCTCCAACGACATCACCCGATTACGCCGCTCGCAAAGCGATCGCTGGCTGGGTGGCGTGTGCGGTGGCCTGGGACAGATCACCGGCGTCGAAGCCTGGATCTGGCGTTTGCTGTTCGTACTGTTCGTGCTGACCTTTGGCTTCGGACTCGCCATCTACATTCTGCTATGGATTTTCGTACCAGAAGAGAACTGATAGGAAAATAAGAAAATGAGTAAACAATTTGACGTAGTAGTCATCGGCGCCGGTCCTGGCGGTTACATCGCGGCGATCCGCGCAGCGCAACTGGGTTTCTCGGTCGCTTGCGTCGACGCATGGGAAAATGAAAAGGGCGGCCCGGCCCCAGGCGGCACTTGCACCAACGTTGGTTGCATCCCGTCGAAAGCGCTGCTGCAATCGTCGGAGCACTTCGAGCACGCCGGCCACGCGTTCAAGGACCACGGCATCGATGTCGCCGGCCTGTCGCTGAACCTGCCGCAAATGCTGAAGCGCAAGAACACCGTCGTCAAACAGAACAACGACGGCATCCTGTTCCTGTTCAAGAAAAACAAAGTCACCTTCTTCCACGGCCGCGCAGCTTTCGCCGGCGCCGCCACGGCTGACGGCTACCCGCTGACGATCTCCGCGCCTGCCAACGAGACCATCAACGCCAAGCAAGTCATCATCGCTACCGGCTCCAACGCCCGTGCCCTGCCAGGCGCAGAGTTCGATGAAAAACTGATCCTGTCGAACACCGGCGCGCTGGCCATCGAAGGCGTGCCTGCCAAGCTGGGCGTGATCGGCGCCGGCGTGATCGGCCTGGAAATGGGTTCCGTATGGCGCCGCCTGGGTTCGGAAGTGACCGTGCTGGAAGGCCTGCCTGTGTTCCTGGGCGCGGTCGATGAGCAGATCGCCAAGGAAGCCGGCAAGCTGTTCGCCAAACAAGGCCTGAACATCAACCTGGGCTGCAAAATCGGCACCATCACCAAGGGCGCCGACAACGTCACCGTGGCCTACGAAAACGCCAAGGGCGAAGCGCAGACCGCCGTGTTCGACAAGCTGATCATCTCGATCGGCCGCACCCCGAACACCGACGGCCTGGCCGCCGACAAAGTGGGCCTGAAGCTGGACGAGCGTGGTTTCGTGGCCGTCGACGACGACTGCAAAACCAACCTGCCAGGCGTATGGGCAGTGGGCGACGTGGTACGCGGCCCGATGCTGGCGCACAAGGCGGAAGAAGAAGGCGTTGCTGTTGCAGAGCGCATGGCTGGCCAGCACGGCCACACCAACTTCAACACCATTCCTTGGGTCATCTACACCTCGCCGGAAATCGCGTGGGTTGGCCGCACCGAGCAGCAACTGAAGGCCGACGGCGTCGCCTACAAAGCCGGCACCTTCCCATTCCTGGCGAACGGCCGCGCACGCGCGCTGGGCGACACCTCGGGCATGGTCAAGTTCCTGGCTGACGCGACCACCGACGAAATCCTGGGCGTGCACATCATCGGACCTATGGCTTCCGAGCTGATCGCTGAAGCCGTTGTGGCGATGGAGTTCAAGGCTTCGGCTGAAGACATCGCGCGCATCTGCCACGCGCACCCGTCGCTGTCGGAAGCAACCAAGGAAGCTGCGCTGGCAATCGACAAGCGCACGCTGAACTTCTAAGCAGTACCCCTGAGCGGACTGCGGGCGGACTGCGGTCCGCCCGTTTTTATTTGCGCGCCGCCACAAAGAATCGAACACATGAACGTCGAAGAGTTTTACCAGCATGCGCTGCAAGAGCGCAATTTCAAGGCCGATGCCGCCCAGCGTCGCGCGGTCGACCGCCTGCAGCTCTGCTACGACGAGTGGGTGGCCTACAAGGGCCAGCGTTCCAGCACCTTCAAGCGCCTGATCAACCGTCCCGACGTGCCGAAGGGCGTGTACATGTGGGGCGGGGTAGGGCGCGGCAAGTCCTTCCTGATGGACAGCTTCTATTCGGTGGTGCCGCTGGTGCGCAAGACGCGTCTGCACTTCCACGAGTTCATGCGCGGCGTGCACCGCCAGCTCGACGAGCTGACCGGCGTCGCCAATCCGCTGGATGAAGTGGCCAAGCGCATCGCCAAGAAATACCGCCTGATCTGCTTCGACGAATTCCATATCTCGGACGTGGCCGACGCCATGATTATGTACAACCTGTTGAGCGCATTGTTCGACAACGGCGTGTCCTTCATCATGACCTCGAACTACGATCCGAAACTGCTGTACCCGGACGGCCTGCACCGCGACCGCATCCTGCCGACCATCCAGCTGCTGTACGACAAGCTGGACGTGATGAACATCGACGCCGGCGTGGACTATCGCGGCCGCGCGCTGGAGCAGGTCGATTCCTACCTGACGCCGCTCAACGCCAATACCGACCACAAACTGCGCGAGGCCTACGCCAGCATCGCCGAGAGCGCCGATGAAGATCCTGTGGTGCGTATCGAGGCGCGCGAAATCCGCGCGCTGCGTCGTGCCGGCACCATCATCTGGTTCGACTTCAACACCCTGTGCGGCGGCCCCCGCTCGCAGAACGATTACCTTGAAATCGCCAGCCGCTTCCATACCGTGATATTGTCCGGGATCCCGATGATGTCGGCATCGATGTCGTCGGAGGCGCGGCGCTTCACCTGGCTGATCGACGTGTTCTACGATCAGGGTGTCAAGCTGCTGATGTCGGCCGAGGTCGAGCCGGAAGAGCTGTACACCAACGGCACGCTGGCCAACGAATTTCACCGCACGGTATCGCGCATCGTCGAGATGCAATCGCGCGAGTACATGGATAAAGAGCAGCGCGCCGCAGCCGGGGCGCTGGCTTGACGCAACAGGATAAAAATATGAGACCAAGTTTGAAACCTCTGGGCGATATGATCGCCGTCGCTGCGCTGGCCGCCTTGGCGGCGCTGGCGGCGCCGGTGCAGGCCGAGAGCAATGTGCAGCCCGTGCCGCCTACGCGTTCGGTCGAGCAGGCCAACGCCACGCTGGCCAAGGTGGCCAAGGACCGCGCCGTGGTGCATGAGGAGTTCGCCGCCAGCGAGAGCGTGTGCTACACCAAGTTCTTCGTCAATCACTGCCTGGACCAGGCCAAGGAAAAGCGCCGCGTGGCGTTGTCCAGGCTGCGCGCCACCGAGGTGGAGGCCGAGCACTTCAAGCGTGCCGACTCGGTCGAGAAGCGCGATGCCGATCTGGCCGAGCGCGCCCGCAAGGATGCGGAGGAAGAGAAATACCGCGCCACCCTGCCGCCGAAGGAGGCCAAGGTGGTGGATGAGACGCCGCGTCCGGCGCCCAAGGGCGGCAAGATAGTCGACCGCGAGGCCGAGCATGCGGCCAAGGTTCAGCGTCAGGAAGCGCAGGACGCGGCCGATGCAGGCAAGCGCGCCGCCGCTGTCGCCGCGTTCGAGAGGAAGCAGGTCGACGCGCAACAACGCCAGGAAAAAGTGGCGAAGAAAAAGGCTGAAAGCGACGCCAAGCGCGCCGCGCATGAAGAGTCGGAGAAGAAGAAAGCCGCCGCTGCGGAGGCTGCCGCGGCCGCTGCTGCTTCGGCTGCCAAGAAGCAGTAAGCGCTTGGAGCGCGGCCTCTCAGACCGCGCGCCGCATTTTCTGCACGGTGTAGTTGGCCGCCTCTTTGGGCGGCTCCACCAGCTTGATGATCGCCATCGAGCAGTTGTCACCCTTGCCCTGGGCGCGTTCGCCGGCCTTGGCGATCAGCCGTTCGGCGGCCTGGCGCGGCGTGTTGCGCTGTACCGCCGCCGCCAGTTCCGTATCCTTGAATAATTGCCACAGACCGTCCGAGCACAGCAGGAACGCGTCGCCCGCCACCAGGCCTTCATGCACGCCAAGCGTGACGTAGGGCGCCTTGAAGCCATTGCCCAGCGCATTGCTGAGCAGCTTGGAACTGCGATGCTTCTTTGCCGCGTCCAGCGGCAGCTTGTCCTCGTTGACCAGATGCTCGACATAGGCGCTGTCGTTGCTGCGCATGGCGCAGGTCTCGCCGGAAAAGCGATATACCCGCGCATCGCCGACATGGGCCCAGACCGCCTGGCCGGCCGGCGTCAGCACCATCAGCGCCAGCGCGCTTTGCGGCTCGGCGGTCTTGGCGATCGGATTCATCTTGATGACCTGGTGCGCCTCTTCGGCGATGGCGCGCATCAATTCCTGCAGACGGGGCAGGCTGGGGTTGTCGCCGACACGCAATTCATCGAACAAATGCTTGCTGGTCAATAGCACCTGGTCCGAGCCGATGGGGCTGTGATTGCCGTCCGCCAGCACCGCCATCACATAGCCCGGCGCCTGGGCGGCCGTGTACAGGGCCACCCGGTCGTTTTGCTGTGACCTGTTTCCGATGTGCTGGGCTGTACCGGCTTCTATTTTGTATGCGTTCATATATCTGACACTGTATCCTACTGGGCGGGCGAGCCATCATTATGTTGGCGGCGCAGGCCGCCGTAGATTAAACTATGCACCGTGTCGCAGTTTGTTTGCAATACGCTTGTTGTTCCAGTGAAACTATCTGTGTGAGTAAAGACTGAGAATTATGACTGATGTACAAGATATCCAGCGTCGTCTGATTGAACTCGACGTCGAACACCGCGATTTGGACGCGGTCATCGACATGCTCACACTGGACGGTCATCACGACCAGCTGCAATTGCGGCGCTTGAAAAAGCGCAAGCTGCAATTGAAAGACCACATCACTCTGCTGAAAATGCAATTAGTGCCCGACGTTCCGGCCTGAGTCCGGCCGCCCCATTTAAGTTTATTTTGACCGAACACCTTCCCACGCCCGCCGACACCATCCCCGCCGTAGTCGGCGCCACGCCCGAGCAGCCCCCCGGAAAACACGATGCCGAGGTCGAGCGCCTGTTCGGCGCCGGTGGGCCGCTGGGTCCGGCTGTGGGCGAGTACCGTCCGCGCCGCTCGCAGACGGAGATGGCCAAGGCCGTGGCCGACGCCATCGCCAACCAGACCACCTTGATCGCCGAGGCCGGCACCGGCACGGGCAAGACCTTCGCCTATCTGGTGCCGGCGCTGCTGTGGGGCGGCAAGACCATTGTTTCCACCGGTACCAAGAACTTGCAGGATCAATTGTTCCTGCGCGACATCCCGACCGTGCGCGCCGCCTTGCAGGCACCGGTGTCGGTGGCCTTGCTGAAGGGGCGTTCGAACTACGTCTGCCATTACCATCTGGAACGCACGCTGCAGAACGGCCGCATGACCTCGCGCGACGACGTCGGCCACCTGCGCGAAATCTCGCGTTTCCTGAAAATGACCAGTTCCGGCGACAAGGCCGAGCTGGCCCGCGTGCCGGAAAACGCGCTGATCTGGAACCTGGTGACATCGACCCGCGACAATTGCATGGGCGCGGAATGCCAGTATTACCAGGATTGCTTCGTCATGAAGGCGCGCAAGGAGGCTCAGCAGGCCGATGTGGTGGTGGTCAACCATCACCTGTTCTTCGCCGACGTTGCGCTGAAAGATTCCGGCATCGCCGAGTTGCTGCCGTCGGCCAATACCGTGATCTTCGATGAGGCCCATCAGCTGCCGGACACCGCCACTTTGTTCTTCGGCGACACGTTTTCCACCTCGCAAGTGCTGGAATTGTGCCGCGATGTGCTGGCCGAAGGCTTGTCCAATGCCCGCGACGGCGCCGACTGGGGCAAGGTCGTCACGGTGGTGGAGAAGGCGGCGCGCGACCTGCGCCTGACTTTCCCGCAAGATATCGTGCGCCTTTCGCTGCCGCAAATCGCGCCGTCGAGCGACTTTTTTCCGGCCTTGCAGACGCTGAAAGACGAACTGGACGGCATGCTGGCGGTGCTGGAAACCCAGGCGGCCCGAGCGGAAACGCTGGAACAATGCCGTCAACGCGGCCTGGAACTGGCGCAAAAATTGTCGGATTGGAAATTCGATCCGAAGGCGCGGGTGGAAAAGGGCGCCGAGGCGGTGTTCTGGGTCGAGGCTTATGCGTCGTCCTTGCAGCTGCACAAGACGCCTTTGTCGATCGCGCCGATCTTCAACGGTCAGCGCGAAGGCGTGCCGCGGAGCTGGATTTTCACCTCCGCGACGTTGGCGGTGAAGAATGATTTCACCCATTTCTCCGAACAAATGGGGCTGGAAGGCGAGCCGTCGAAGACCTGGCCGAGCCCGTTTAACTACGAGCAACAGGGGATTTTGTACGTCCCGCAAGGCTTGCCGGACCCGAATTCCATGGGTTATACCGACGCCGTGCTGGATCACGCGCTGCCGATTATCGAAGCGGCGGGCGGGAAAACTTTCCTTTTGTGCACGACTTTGCGCGCCGTGAAGCGCGCCGCCGAGCGTTTGCGCGATGAATTCGAGAAGCGCGGCCTGCCGTATCCGCTGTTTGTCCAGGGCGATAAAGGCCGTACCGAGCTGCTGGATCAGTTCCGCAAGGCGGGAAATGGCGTGCTGATCGGCTCCCAAAGCTTCTGGGAAGGTGTCGATGTGCGCGGCGATGCGCTGTCTTTAGTGATTATCGACAAGCTTCCATTCGCGCCGCCGGACGATCCGGTGCTGGCCGCACGCATCGAAGTGATGGAAAAACAGGGCAAAAACGGCTTCATGCATCACACTTTGCCTGAGGCGATTATTAACCTGAAGCAAGGTGCCGGCCGTCTGATACGCGACGAGGGCGACCGTGGCGTGCTGATGTTGTGCGATCCGCGCGTGATTTCCAAGCCCTACGGCAAGCGAATTTGGCAGAGTTTGCCGTCCTTCAAACGCACCCGCGAGCAGGCCGAAGTCATCGAATTCTTCAAAAACAAGAATTCAGGGCAGTAACTTTTAGTATCTAAATTGACTGCTGTCATTCCCGCGCAAGCGGGAATCCATGCTGAGTATGGAGGGAATCCAAGCAGTGCGCGGATTCCCGCTTTCGCGGGGATGACTGCGGTCATGGCAATATCACCACCTTGCCCGTGACCTTCCTGGCCGCCATATCATTGAGCGCCTGGGCCGTCTGTTCCAGTTTGTACCGGCCCGAAATATGCGGCTTGATCTTTCCCTCTTGCAACCACCCCATCAGCTGACGCATGCCGGCCAGGTTGGCCTTGGGCTCGCGTTTGACGAACTCACCCCAGAACACACCGATCAATGAAGCACCTTTGAGCAAGGTCAGATTGAGCGGCAGTTTTGGAATCTCGCCGTTGGCGAACCCCACCACCAGATAGCGTCCGCGCCAGGCTATGGAACGGAAAGCCGGCTCCGCATATTCACCGCCGACCGGGTCGTAAATCACGTCCGGACCCTTGCCGCCGGTCGCCGCCTTGATCGCCTCGCGCAAATCTTCCTTGCTGTAGTTGATTAATACGTCGGCGCCATGCGCTTTGCACACTTCCAGCTTCTCGTCGGTCGAAGCGCAAGCAATAATGCGGGCTCCAAGGGCTTTGCCTATCTCGATCGCAGCCAGCCCCACACCGCCTGCCGCGCCAAGTACTAGCATGATTTCGCCAGCTTTTAGCGCGGCTCGGTCCACCACCGCATGATGCGAAGTGCCGTAGGTCAAAGTGATCGCGGCCGCCGTCTCGAAATCCATGCCTGGCGGCATGGGCGCCAGGGCTTGCACAGGCGCTAAAAGTTGTTTCCCGAAACCACCGGTGGAAGTGAAGGCGATGACCCGGTCGCCGGGTTTGAAAGTTGTCACATCATCAGCAACCGAGCGCACCACGCCGGCCACTTCGCTGCCCGGAACGAAGGGGAGTTCCGGCTTGAATTGATACTTGCCTTGAATGATGAGCACGTCCGGGAAATTGACGCCGGCCGCTTTGACATCGATCACGACCTGTCCCGGACCGGCTTGCGGGTCGGGTAAATCCTGGACGGTCAGGGTGTCCGGCAACCCCCAGGTTTGGCATACGACAGCTTTCATCATGGTCTCCTTGTTTTAAAAATAGAACGGTCGTTAGATTTTTATGATACCTGAAACCGCCACCCGTTTGCGCAAAGTTCGGCCTGCCGCACGTTTGCGTTCGCACAAAGTGTCTGCGGAACGGCTTGTTAGAGTTGGTTAAACGCTGCCCCTCTGTCGGAGCGGCATCGGAGGATGTCATGACTATCCGTCACGGCTGCTTTTTCAGTTACGCGCACGGCCAGCACGCTTACATGAGCAAGTTCAAAAACGATCTGGTGGACGCGCTCAAGTGCTACCTGGAGCCGCACTTCGACAACGAGAACGAACTCTTTGTTGATAGTGAGCAACTCGGAGGCGGGGACGACATCGATCAGAAACTGGCGCGCGCCATGTGTGAGAGCGCTTGCATGATTGTTATTTATACACCGAAGTACGAAGCCCATGCCTACACCCGACGTGAGTTTGCAGCAATGCAACTTATTGAAAATGAGCGCAAGCATTGGTATCCGCTGCCCAGCCACCTGATTATCCCCATCATCATGACCCCGCATCCGGACGGTTTGCCGCCACAAATTTCCGGGCCGGGCATGTATGTCGACTTTTCGCGCTACACGCTGGCCAGTGCCGATTTGAAAACCAATCCGGAATTCATTCCGGACATCAAGAAAATCGTTGCGCGCATTGCCGAGCATTACCACTACCTAAAGCGATGCACGCCGCCGGAGCATGACTGTGGCCGTTTTGTCATGCCAGACATTCCGCCGGAATGGCGTGCCATTCCTCCTCCACACTTCCCACGCTAAAAAGGTTCGCCATGGAAACCACTGCCTTGTCGCTGCCGCCGTTGACCGGAACCGGCGAAGTTATCACTTTCTATTCTTACAAGGGCGGAACGGGGCGCACCATGGCCTTGTCCAATATCGCGGTGTTGCTGGCCCGCCAGCAGAACGCCACGTCGCCCGTGTTGATGATCGACTGGGATCTGGAGGCGCCGGGCTTGCACCATTATTTCGACCACCACGAAGAGCGGCCCGGGGTGCTGGAGCTATTTGAGGCTTGCCGCGAGCAGCTAATGCGCAGAGGCAAGGGCGCGGCCCTGCTGGACGAGGAAGAGTTGGCGCGCGAGGTGCTGGCCGCCGTCGGCTGGGAGCAATATGTCAGCCGGGTCGACCAGAGCAGCCAGCTGTACCTGATGCGCGCCGGCCGTTTCGATGAGAGCTACGGCGAACGCTTGGCGGCGATGCACTGGGATCAGTTGTTCGACAGCTGCCCCGCGCTGTTCCGTTGCTTTGCCGATAATCTTTCACGCCATTTCCGCCATGTGCTGGTCGATTCCCGCACCGGCCGTACCGACAGCGCCGGCATCTGCACGACCTTGCTGCCGCGCAAGCTGGTCGTGGTGTTCACGCCCAACCGCCAGAGCCTGGAAGGCGTGCAGGCGATGGTCACGCGCGCGACCGCCTATCGCCGCAGCCATGAAGACGAACAGCGGCCATTATTGGTCTATCCTCTGCCATCACGCATCGAAATGGGCGACAGCGTGCAGCGCGCCCAGTGGCGGCGCGGCGATCAGCAACGGCGCATCACTGGCTACCAGCCCATCTTCGAGCAGCTGCTGAGTACCAGCTACGGCCTGACCTACATGTCGCTGGACAGCTATTTTGATGAGGTCCAGCTACAGCAGACCCGCACCTTCGCCTACGGCGAGCAACTGGCGGTGAGCATGGACCGGGGCGGCGATCGTTTTTCGCTGACGCGCACCTTCGAAGCCTTCCTCGACTGGCTGGCCGGCGGCTACTTCCCATGGCAATCGAGCCGCGAAATCCGCTTGATGGACTCGATCGCCGACGCGCGCCGGGTGCTGGCGGCAGGCGGCGCGCGGGCAGTGTCGCAGCCGCTGGCACTCGGTCTCAACCAGTTGGGCGAGCTCTACCGTGGCGAGGGCCGGTTGCGGCAGGCGTCGGCTTGTTTCGAGGAAAGTATGACGCTGCGCCAGCGCGGCTTGGGCGAGGATCATCCCGATACGCTGCTCAGCAAGGGTAATCTGGCGGGCGTACTGCGCTCGCAGGGGCAGTTGGACGAGGCGCAATTCCTTGAGGAATGCATCGTCGAAGCGCGCGAGCGCGTGCTGGGGCCGGAACATCTCGATACACTGGCGGCGCGGGCCAATCTGGCGGCCACGCTGGCGGGGCAGGGCAGGCTGGCCGATGCGCTGGCCATGCAGGATGCGGTGCTGGACGCCTATTTGCGCATGCTGGGCCCGGAACACCTGCTGACGCTGGCCTGCAAGGCTGGCCGGGCCGACATGCTGTTCCAGCGCGGCGACACCGAACACGCCCGCATCGCGCAGGAGCAGGTGCTGGCCGCGCGCAAGCGCTTGCTGGGCGCCGAGCATGCGGACACGCTGCGCAGCAAGGCCGCGCTGGCCTGCACCCTGTTGCGGATGCAAGAGCTGGACGCCGCCGGCAGCCTGTTCGACGCCGTGCTGCAGGCGCAGATCCGGCGCTTGGGCCCGGATCACCCGGAAACCCGCAAGGTGCGCGAGCAACTGGCCGATGTGCAGATGCAGCTGGGCGGCCCGGTGGGAGGGCGCATCGGCGAGCAGGCGCTGGTGCCGGAGCTGCATCAGGACGGCGCCATGGACGATTACGGCGACGCCTTGTCGCGCCCGTTGCGTCCGCGTGGCGTTCCCAGCCCCAGCGGCTTGTGGACCCGCGCCGGCGACGAATTGCTCGCGCTCGACGGCCATTTGTCCGCTTCCAGGCCGCCGTCGCGCTAGCGCAAATTTATCTGGTGTGGAGCCCGCCGGCACGCGCAGTCCGGCCATTGCTTCAGGTAAAATCATTGTATGAGAATCCTGATCAGTAATGACGACGGCTACCTGGCGCCGGGCATCAACGCGCTGGCCGAGGCCCTTGCACCCATCGCCGACATCGTGGTCGTGGCGCCCGACAGCAACCGCTCCGGCGCCTCCAATTCGCTGTCGCTGGACCGGCCGCTGTCGGTGCAGCGGGCCGCCAATGGTTTTTATTTTGTCAACGGCACGCCGACCGACTGCGTCCACGTGGCGCTGACCGGCATGCTGGACTACCGGCCCGACCTGGTGGTCTCCGGCATCAACAACGGCCCGAATATGGGCGACGACACGCTGTATTCGGGCACGGTCGCCGCCGCCACCGAGGGCTATCTGTTCGGCATCCCCGCCATCGCCTTTTCGCAAGGCGCCTATGGCTGGGAGCACATCGAAGACGCCGCCCGTCATGCGCGCGACATCATCCAGCGCTATTATGAAGCGCTGCCGGCGCCGTATCTGCTGAACGTCAACATCCCGAACCGCCCTTACGAGCAGCTGACGACTCCGGTCGCCACGCGGCTGGGCCGGCGTCACCAGGCCGAGCCGGTGATACGGGCCAGGGATCCGCGCGGCAGGGAAATTTTCTGGATCGGCCCGCCGGGCGCGACCAAGGATGCGGGCGAGGGCACGGATTTCCATGCCTGCGCCCAGGGTCTGACCTCGATCACGCCGCTGCAGATCGATTTGACCCACAAAACTCAACGCGATGCATTGGCAAAGGCCCTGGCATGAACGAGAAGAACCGTAGCTTTCCCCTCCCGCTATCCTCGGTAGTCGATAAGGGGGCCAAGAAGGCGACGGTGTTCGCGCCGGTGGCCACGCCGCAAACGGCGACCCAGAACGCGGCCCGCCACGTGGCGCCGCAGCACGGTTATTCCAATGCGCGGCCGGTGGCGGCGCCGTCCAAGTCGCACAGCTACGCGATGGAACGGGCGCAGCCGGCGGTAGCGCCGGCGCCGCGCGGCAATCCGCTGGTGTCCGACGCGGTGCGCCGCGCCATGGTGCAGCGGGTGGCGAGGCAGGGCGTCAAGGATGCGGTGGTCCTGGGCGCGATGGAGAGCGTGCCGCGCCATATGTTCATGGACGAGGCGCTGGCCTCGCAAGCCTATATCGACGCTTCGCTGCCGATCGGCCACCACCAGACCATCTCCCAGCCCTACATCGTCGCCCGCATGATCGAGGTGATGCGCAACGGCGGTCCCTTGCAGCGCGTGCTGGAGATCGGCACCGGCTGCGGCTACCAGGCGGCGGTGCTGTCCTGCGTGGCGCAGGAGGTGTATTCGATCGAGCGCATCAAGCCGCTGCACGAGCTGGCCAAGGCCAATCTGCGGCCGCTGCGCGTGCCGAACCTGCGTTTGCATTACGGAGATGGTATGCTAGGCCTGCCGCAAGCGGCCCCGTTCGACGGTATCATCCTGGCCGCCGCCGGTCTGGAAGTGCCGCAAGCACTGCTGGATCAGCTGACCATAGGCGGCCGGCTGGTGGCGCCGGTGGGCGCGCGCGCGCAGCACCTGGAATTAATTACACGCGTCGGCAAGGCGGAGTGGACCAGCCAAACGCTGGAAGACTGCCATTTCGTCCCGCTGCGTCCGGGCACAATATGATGTGCCCGTACCATTAGATTAAGATGAGAATGACAAATAAAAGCAACCTGCTCGCACTGAGCTTTGCGCTCGCTTTCTTGAGCGCCTGTAGCACCACCCCGAATCAGGCACCGGTCGTCGACCGCACCGTGCCGCCGCCAGTCAAACCCGCCACCCCCAGCGAAACGGCGCAGATCGCCCGCGACGAGCGCGGCCTGTACACGGTCAAGAAGGGCGACACGCTGATCCGCATCGCACTGGAATACGGCCAGAACTACCGCGACCTGGTCACGTGGAATAACCTCGCCAACCCGAACGACATCAAGGTCGACCAGGTGCTGCGCGTGCTGCCGCCGGACAGCGCGGCCAGCAACGGCGTGCAGACCGGCGCCATCGTCATGCCGCCGGCGGAGAAGACGCCGCCGCCTCCGCCTGTGGTCAAGAAAACCGAGCCGAAAGGCGAGAAGAAAGCCTATTCGGAAAGCGCGCTGGCCGAGCTGCAACGCCCTGAGGGCAGCGGCAAGAGCGAAGGCAACGGCGGCAGCATCAAGCCGTCGCCGGCCGTCGTCGCCGCGCCGCCGGTCGCCGCCGCCGCATCGGCCGCCGCCAGCGCCGAAGATGAAAAACTCAGCTGGATGTGGCCGTCCGACGGCCGCGTCATCGCCACCTTCGACGAAGGCAAGAACAAGGGTGTCGATATCGCCGGCAAGGCGGGCCAGCAAGTCGTGGCTGCCGGGGCCGGAAAAGTGATGTATGCAGGCAGCGGCATCCGCGGATATGGTAATCTCGTTATTGTGAAGCACAGTAATAGCTTGTTATCGGCCTACGCCCACAATCGCACCATCGTGGTCAAGGAAGGCCAGAGCGTGACCAAGGGACAAATGATTGCGGAAATGGGCGATTCCGACGCCGACTCCGTCAAACTGCACTTTGAAATCAGGCAGCAGGGCAAACCGGTGGACCCGTCCAGATTCCTGCCTAACCGCTAGACTAGCCATGACACAGACGCCGCACGACCCGATGGATGACGACTCGGCCCCGGACGAATTCCCGGACGAGAGCAGCGATGATGTCGCCATCGAATCGGGGGACGGCGAGGCTGAAGTCGCCGAACCCGCTGCGGTACTGGAAAGCGTCGACGAACTGAAGAAAGTGCTGGCGGCCGAGCTGTCGACCGACACCACCCAGCACTATCTGAACCAGATCGGCACCCGGCCGCTGCTGACGGCGCCGCAGGAAGTGCACTACGCCACGCTGGCCAAGGCCGGCGATTTCAGTGCCCGCCAGACCATGATTGAACACAATCTGCGTCTGGTGGTGTCCATCGCCAAGCACTACATCAACCGCGGCGTGGTCCTGCTCGACATGATCGAGGAGGGCAACATCGGCCTGATGCGCGCCATCGACAAGTTCGAGCCCGAGCGCGGCTTCCGTTTCTCCACCTACGCCACCTGGTGGATACGCCAGAGCATAGAACGCGCGATCATGAACCAGGCCCGCACGGTGCGGCTGCCGGTGCACATGGTGCGCGAGCTGAACCAGATCCTGCGCGGCAAATACCACCTCGAAGCCCAGCACCACAACGGCAAGGACGCCACCGCCGAGGACATCGCCGAGCTGGTGGGCCGCCCGGTGGAGGAGGTGCAGGACATCCTGGCGCTGTCCGAGCACGCCACCTCGCTCGACGCGCCGCTGGACAACGATCCGCAATCGTCGCTGATGGACATGCTGCCCGGCGACGCCGAAGACAGCCCCGACGCGCGCGCCGAGCACCACGAGATGACGCTGCTGGTGCGCGACTGGCTGACCAAGCTGCCGGACAAGCAGCGCATCGTCATCATGCGCCGCTTCGGCCTCGACAACGACGACCCGGCCACGCTGGAAACGCTGGCCGAGGAAATGGGCGTCACCCGCGAGCGCGTGCGCCAGATTCAGCAGGAAGCGCTGGTCAAGCTGAAACGGGCCATGGCCGCGCGCGGCGTGGTGCGCGATTCCCTGCTGTAGTCTCTTCCCATTCTGCTATCATGTCGGCCCCGGCATATGAGTGCCGGCGCTAGCCATTCCCAATCCAACATTGAACGTTATGCAAGAAAATACAATCTTCATCAAGTCGCTCGACATGGACGCCCGCGGCGTCGGCCATCTGGAAAATGAAGACGGCTCCCAAGGTAAAGTGGTGTTTGTCGAAGGCGCATTGCCTGGCGAGACGGTGAAATTCACCACGTTCAAGAAGAAGAAAAACTGGGAAATGGCGCGCATGGACGAGCTGCTGCATGAATCCCACATGCGCGTGCAGCCCAAGTGCGTGCACTTCGAAATGTGCGGCGGCTGCTCGATGCAGCACCTGGAGCCGACCGCCCAGGTGGCGATCAAGCAGCGCGTGCTGGAAGATAACCTGCAACACATCGGCAAGGTGCGTGCGCTGTCGGTGATGCGCCCGATGTACGGCCCGACCTGGGGCTACCGCTACCGCGCGCGCCTGTCGGTGCGCCACGTGGCCAAGAAGAACACGGTGCTGGTCGGCTTCAAGGAAAAGAAAACCATCTTCGTGGCCGACATCCAGAGCTGCCAGATCCTGCCCAAGCATGTGTCGGACCTGCTGCTGCCGCTGCGCGCGCTGATCGGCTCGATGACCCTGTTCGACCAGATCCCGCAGATCGAAGTGGCCATCGGCGAAGGCGTGACCGCGCTGGTGCTGCGCATCATGGCGCCGCTGGGCAATGGCGACGACGCCAAGCTGAAGGCTTTCGCCGACCAGCACAACATCCAGTTCTGGCTGCAGACCAAGGGCCCGGAAACGGCCGCGCCGTTCTACCCGCTGGACCAGGAGCTGTACTACCTGTTGCCGGAATTCGGTATCAAGATGCCATTCAAGCCGGTCGATTTCACGCAGGTGAACCACTACATCAACCGCGTGCTGGTGGCCAAGGCCCTGCGCCTGCTGGAAGTGCAGCCTGAAGACCGCGTGGCCGACCTGTTCTGCGGCCTGGGCAACTTCACGCTGCCGCTGGCGACGCAGGCGCGCGAAGTGGTCGGCATCGAAGGCGCGACCTCGCTGACCGAGCGCGCGCTGGACAACGCCAAGGCCAACGGCCTGTCCGACAAGACGACCTTCTACACCCGCAACCTGTTCGAAGTGACGGCTGATCACCTGATCGAACTGGGCAAGTTCGACCGCATGCTGATCGACCCGCCGCGCGACGGCGCCATGGCCCTCAGCGAAGCGCTGGTGGCGCTGAGCCAGACCCGCGCCGACCTGCTGCCCAAGCGTATCGTCTACGTGTCGTGCAGCCCGTCCACGCTGGCGCGCGACGCCGGCATCCTGGTCAACGCCGGCTATGTGCTCGATAAGGCGGGCGTGGTCAATATGTTCCCGCACACTTCGCACGTGGAATCGATGGGCGTGTTCAATTTGGCCTGATGTTTTTCCGGTAATGTTGTTGACTTTGCCCGGGGCGTTTGCAACACTGGTCTGATTCCTTATCAGCACCGGAGTTGGCATGCGCCTCCTGTCCCGTTTTATAGGCATGGCTGCCCTGTGCAGCCTGCCGCTGGCCGTTCTGGCCCAAACCACCGTCACCTCCTTTTCTCCCAGCGGCGTCGTCAAAGGCGTACGCCAGGTCACGGCGCGCTTCAGCGGCCAGATGGTCCCCTTGGGCGACATGCGCCTGGGCGATCCGTTCACCGTCGATTGTCCGGAAGAGGGCAAGGGCCGCTGGATCGACGGCAAAAACTGGAGCTACGATTTTGTCCGCGACCTGCCGGCCGGCGTGGCGTGCAGCTTCACGCTGAAGAGCGACGCCAAAGACCTGGCGGGCAATCCGCTCGCCGGCGAACACCGTTTCGCCTTTAACACCGGCGGTCCCGCGATTGTTCAATCGGTGCCGCGCGAGGGCGCGTCGGACATCGACGAACAACAGATCTTCATCCTCGGTCTCGATGCGCCGGCCGGCGACGACACCGTCGCCGCCCACGCCTGGTGCCGCGCCGAAGGCATCAACGAAAAAATCGGCGTGCGCGTGCTGAAAGGCGCGGAGCGCGAGCAGATACTGGAACAGCGCAAATCCTTCACCGACCGCTATCTCACGCTGTACTTCAAGGCGCGCGGCGTGGTGTGGGGCGCCACAACGAAGGTGCGCAGCAAGCGCCTGGAGCAGTTGCCGCTGACTGTCCTGCAATGCAAGCGCCGCCTGCCTGCGAATGCGGAAGTGTCGCTGGTCTGGGGCGCGGGCATCACCGCCGACAGCGGCATCGTCACCACGCAGGACCAGACCTGGACGTACAAGACCCGACGCGAGTTCACCGCCAGTTTCAGCTGCGACCGATTGAAGGTTGATGGCGGTTGCATCCCATTCCTGCCAATGCGCTTGCAATTCACCTCCCCGATCCGCATGGCCGACGCGTTGGCCATCAGGCTGACCGGCCCTGGCGGCAAAACCTTCAAGGCCGGCGTCGACAAGGAAGAGGCCAAGGCCGACTATGTCAGCTGGCTGACCATCAACGGACCTTTCCCTGAAAAGTCCAAACTGACGCTGTCACTGCCGGCCGGTTTGAAGGACGACGCCAACCGCACCTTATTGAATCAGGCGCGCTTCCCGATGACGGTGCAGACCGACGCGCAGCCGCCGCTGGTCAAGTTCCCCGCGCGCTTCGGCATCATCGAAGCCAGGGGCGACCGCCTGCTGCCGGTCACGGTGCGCAATATCGAGGGCAGCCTGGCCGGCCGCACGTCGCGGGTCGACGGCGCCGCCTTGCGCGTCAACGATGGCGCGGTCGCGCAGGATGAGCAGGACAAGCAGATCATGGCCTGGCTGCGCCGCATGTCCGGCTACGGCTGGGAACCGCAGGAGCTGTACGGCGATGCGCTCTACAAACCGCTGCTGGGCGACAGCAAGCGCGCACCGGCCGGTGCGGTCGAGCGCTTCACCATGCCCAAGCCGGGCGGCAAGCAGGCGTTCGAAGTGGTCGGCATCCCGCTGCGCAAGCCCGGCTTCTACGTGGTCGAACTGGCCAGCCCCAAACTGGGCGCGGCGCTGAACGACAAGCCTTCCACCGCCTACGTCAGTTCGGCGGCGCTGGTGACGAACATGGTGGCGCACTTCAAGCGCGGCGCGCAGTCGTCGCTGGTGTGGGTCACGTCGCTGGACAAGGGCAAGCCCGTGCCGCAGGCGCAGGTGACGGTGCGCGATTGCGCCGGTAAGCAGGTGTGGCAGGGCGCCACCGACGGCATGGGCGTGGCCCGCATCGCGCAGGAGCTGGCGGAAGGCCGCTGCGACAACACCAGCGGCTACTTCATCAGCGCCCGCAGCGGCGCCGACATGACCTTCACGCTGTCCAGCTGGACGCGCGGCATCGAGAGCTGGCGCTTCAATCTGCCGACGGAGGACAGCAGCGCCGACACCGTCATCGCCGCCACCGTATTCGACCGCACGCTGCTGCGCGCCGGAGAGACTGTGCATATGAAGCACTTCCTGCGCCGCCATGTGCAGCAGGGCATTGCGCTGGTCGGCGCGGGC
Organism: Rugamonas aquatica; assembly: GCF_009380215.1. Classification (GTDB taxonomy): domain Bacteria; phylum Pseudomonadota; class Gammaproteobacteria; order Burkholderiales; family Burkholderiaceae_D; genus Rugamonas; species Rugamonas aquatica_B. Next base: position 330,224 of record NZ_WHUG01000005.1, on the reverse strand, counting down.
GAAGCGCTGCGCAAGGCGCAGCCGGGCAGTATCTTCGTCATGCACGAAGGCAGCGAGCAGAAATACGAACTGCCGATCAGCTGGGGCGCCAACGGCAGCGCGGAAAACCAATGGGCGATTCCGACCGATGCGAAGCAGGGCTGGTATCAGGTCATACTGGGCGGGCGCACGGCGGGGCGCTTCCGCGTCGAGCAGTTCCGTGTGCCGACCATGAAAGCCGTCCTGCAAGGACCGAAGACGCCGGCCATCCAAGCGCCGACGGTGGATCTGGATGTGCAGCTCAGCTACCTGTCCGGTGGCGGCGCGGGCGGAGCGCCGGTGCAGTTGCGCACCGTGGTGCAGGACAAGGCGGTCAGCTTTGAAGACTATGCGGACTTCACCTTCAGCACCGGCGACGTCAAGGTCGGCGTCGAGCGCAGCAACGGCGCTTTCGACGAAGACGAAGGCATGTTCGAAGAGGGCGAGGCCGACGCAGACAGCGGTGCGGTCAGCGGGCCCGCAGGCATCAAGACCCGCAGCCTGTCGCTGGACAAGGCCGGTGGCGCGCGCGTCACGCTCGATCAACTGCCGGTGGTGCAAACCCCGCGTGACTTGACGGCCGAAATGTCCTACCAGGACGCCAACGGCGAAACGCTGTCCGTCTCCACGCGCATACCATTGTGGCCGTCCAGTTATGTGATCGGCATACAGCCCGACGGCTGGGTGCTGAGCAAGGACGCGCTGAAGTTCCAGGTGGTGGTGCTGGACCTGCAAGGCAAACCGGTGGCGGATGCTCCGGTGTCTGTGGACTTCTTCCAGCGGCAGTCGTACTCGCATCGGCGCCGTCTGATCGGCGGCTTCTACGCCTACGAGAACAACAACGAGGTCAAGGCCCTGGGCGCGGCCTGCGCGGGCAAGACCGACAACAAGGGCCTGCTGATCTGCCAGGTCAAAGCGCCCGCATCGGGCAACCTGATCCTGCGCGCCAAAACGCAGGATGCGCAACAGCGCGTCGCCATGACCAACCGCGAAACCTGGGTGGCCGACGGCGCCGACTGGTGGTTCAACGCCACCGACAACGATCGCATCGACCTGCTGCCGGAGAAGAAGCGCTACGAGCCGGGCGAAACGGCCAGCTTCCAGGTGCGCATGCCGTTCCGCGAAGCGACCGCGCTGATTACGGTGGAGCGCGAGGGCGTCATCGATACCTATGTGCGTCCGCTGTCGGGCAGCGCGCCGGTGTTCACCATCCCGGTCAAGAACAGCTATGCGCCGAATGTGTACGTATCGGCGCTGGTGGTGCGCGGCCGTGTGGCCAGCGTGCAGCCGACCGCGCTGGTCGACCTGGGCAAGCCCGCCTACAAGCTGGGGATCACGCCGCTTCGCGTGGGCTGGTCGGCCAATGAACTGAAGGTGCAGGTCACGGCGGACAAGCCGGTCTACAACATCCGCGACAAGGCCACGGTGGCGGTCAAGGTCACGCGTGCGGACGGCTCGGCGCCGCCCGCCGGTGCGGAGGTGGCGCTGGCGGCGGTCGATGTCGGCCTGCTGGAGCTGATGCCCAACACCAGCTGGGATCTGCTGGAAGCGATGATGCAGCAGCGCAGCCTGCAAGTGCAGACGGCGACCGCGCAGATGCAGGTGGTCGGCAAGCGCCACTTCGGCCGCAAGGCTGTGCCGCACGGCGGTGGCGGCGGCAAGGGCGGTGGGCGTGAGCTGTTCGACACGCTGCTGTTCTGGAAAGGCCGCGTCGTTCTGGACGCCAACGGCGAAGCCACGGTGCAGGTGCCGATCAACGACTCGTTGACGGCCTTCCGCATCGTCGCCATCGCCAGCGCCAACGCCGACCTGTTCGGCACCGGCCGCACCGAGGTGCGCAGCTCGCAGGATTTGATACTGCTGTCAGGCCTGCCCGCGCTGGTGCGCGAGGGCGACCGCTTCCGCGCCGGCTTCACGCTGCGTAACACCACCGACGCCGCCGTCAAGGTCGCGCTGACCGCCAGCGCGGGCGGCAAGGCGTTGGCGCCGCAGCAGGTGTCGCTGGAGGCGGGGCAGGCGCAGGATATCGGCTGGGACTATCAGGTGCCGCTGAATGTCAGCTCGCTGGCGTGGGATGTCAGTGCCAGCATCGTGGCCGAAGGCGAGGGCGGTCCTGCCTCGCGCGACCGCTTGAAGGTCAAGCAGAAAGTGGTGGCCGCCGTGCCGGTACGCACCACGCAGGCCACGCTGCTGCAACTGGACGGCAAGCAGTCGATGCAGGTCCGCCTGCCGGACGATGCGCTGCCGGGACGCGGCGGCGTGCAGACGCAGTTCAGCGCCCGCCTGGGCAGCGATCTGCCGGGCGTGCGCGATTACATGAGCGCCTACCCATACCGCTGCTTCGAGCAGGTCAGCTCGCGCGCCATCGCGCTGCATGACAAGGCGATGTGGCAGTCGGCGGTCGATACGCTGCCGGCGCATCTGGATGCCGATGGTCTGGTCAAATACTTCGCCAGCATGCAGCAGGGCTCCGACTCGCTGACCGCTTATGTGCTGTCGGCCTCGCAGGAGGCGGGCTACGACATCCCGGCGGAGCTGAAGGGGCGCATGGAGACTGGCCTGATGGCCTTTGTGCAGGGTAAGGTGGTGCGCTACTCGTCGCTGCCGACCGCGGACCTGGCGATCCGCAAGGTGGCTGCGCTGGAGGCGCTGTCGCGCTCCAACGGCATCCTGCCGGAAGCGCTGGAGTCCTTCGCCGCCGAGCCTAACCTGTGGCCGACATCGGCCGTCATCGACTGGTACCTGGTGCTTAAGCGTTCGCCCAAGCTGCCGATGCGCGCGCAACGGCTGGCGCAGGCCGACCAGATTTTGCGTTCGCGCCTGAACCTGCAAGGCACGACGATGGGCTTCTCGACCGAGCGCACCGACGACTGGTGGTGGTTGATGGCGTCCGCCGACACCAACGCCAACCGGCTGCTGCTGGCGATGGCGGACAACCCGGCCTGGAAGGACGACATGGGCCGTCTGGCGCGCGGCGCGCTGGGGCGCCAGAAGAAGGGCCGCTGGGGCACGACGGTAGCCAATGCCTGGGGCACGCTGGCGATCGACCGCTTCTCGCAGAAGTTCGAGAGCGTGGCCGTCACCGGCACCAGCAGCGCCACGCTGGCGCAGGCCAGCAAGAGCATCGCTTTCGGCGGCACGTCCAAGGGCGGCAGCGCGATGCTGCCTTGGCCGCGCGGCAGTGGAGAGCTGGAGCTGAGCCACGTTGGCACCGGCAAGCCATGGGTGACGGTGCAGACGCTGGCCGCACTGCCGTTGAAGGCGCCCGTATCGAGCGGCTACAAGATCGCCAAGACCATCACGCCGGTGGAGCAGAAGAAGGCCGGCGTCTGGTCGCGTGGCGATGTCTATCGCGTGCATCTGGACCTGGAAGCGCAGTCGGACATGACCTGGGTGGTGGTGGACGATCCTATTCCGGCCAGCGCCACCGTGCTCGGTTCCGGGCTGGGGCGCGATTCGCAGTTGCTCAGCGCCGGCAACAAGAGCATCGGCTGGACCTGGCCGGTGTTCGAGGAGCGTACTTTCGAGGGTTATCACGCGTTCTACCAGTTCGTCCCGAAAGGAAAGTGGAGCGTGGAGTACACTGTGCGTTTGAATAATCCGGGCCAGTTCAACCTGCCTTCTACGCGTGTCGAAGCGATGTACAGCCCGGAGATGTTTGGCGAAGCGCCGAATGCACCGATGAGCGTGAAATGAAACTGATAGCAGCAAGCTTGCTGGCGCTGGCCGGCGCCGCACATGGCGCCGCGCCGAGTGCCGATGCGTTTAGCGTACCGACGCCGGAGCAGGTGCGGTCCGGCTACCGCTCCTCGGAGGCCGAACTGTTGGACCGCAACGGCCAGCCGGTGCAGTCGCTGCGCATCGACATGAAAGTGCGCCGCCTGCCATGGGTGGCGCTGGCCGACATCTCGCCCAGCCTGCCGGCGGCCGTGCTGCAAGCCGAAGACCAGCGCTTCTACGAACACGGAGGCGTGGACTGGAGCGCGGCCACCAAGGCCGCCTGGGACAATCTGTTCCGCAGCCGTCCGCGCGGCGCCTCCACCATCACCATGCAGTTGGCCGCGCAACTGGATCCGCATCTGCAGGCTTCCGCCAAGGGCCGCAGCTGGGGGCAGAAGTGGGACCAGATCAAGGCCGCCCGCGAGATCGACGCCAGCTGGACCAAGCCGCAGATCATGGAAGCCTATCTGAACCTGGTCTCCTTCCGCGGCGAGTTGCAAGGCGTGGGCGCGGCGGCGCGGGGCCTGTTCGGCAAGGCGCCGTCGGGACTGAACCTGACCGAATCGATGATCCTGGCCAGCCTGCTGCGCGGGCCGGGTGCGGCGCCCAAGGTGGTGTGGCAGCGCGCGTGTGCGTTGTCGCGTGAGCTCAAGGCGCCGGCCACCTGTAGCGAGATCGAACTGCGGACCATGATCGCGATGAGCCGTCCGCTGATGGCGGCCGATCTGCCGCCAGCGCCGCAGGTGGCGCAGCAGTTGCTGACCAGTGGCGGACAGTCGGTACGCAGCACGCTCGACGCCGACTTGCAGCGCTACGCGCAGACGGCCTTGCGCCAGCAACTGATGTCGCTGAGGACGCGCAACGTCAACGACGGCGCGGTGGTGGTGCTGGATAACGCCAGCGGCGAGATCCTGGCCTATATCGGCAATGCCGGTACCGGCGAGGTCGATGGCGTGGCGGCGCTGCGGCAGGCCGGGTCCACGCTCAAGCCTTTTCTGTACGAGCTGGCGCTGGAGCGCCGGCTGATCACGGCGGCGTCGGTGATGGACGATACGGCGATCGATATCTCCACGCCGACCGGCCTGTATATCCCGCAGAACTACGACAAGGAATTCAAAGGCCACGTCAGTGTGCGGACCAGTCTTGCCAGCTCGCTCAACGTGCCGGCGGTGCGTACGCTGGTGATGACGGGCATGGACCGCTTCTACGAGCGCCTGCATGATGTAGGCTTGAACAGCCTGACCGAATCGCCGGACTACTACGGCTATTCTTTGGCGCTGGGATCGGCAGAGGTCACGCTGCTGGAGTTGAGTAACGCCTACCGCACGCTGGCCAACGGCGGCGTGTATGGCCCGGTGACGCTGGCGCCGCGCGCGGCTTCTGCGTCTACGCGGCGGGTGCTGGATGGCAGGGCGGCCTTCATCATCGGCGACATCCTGTCCGACCGCGCCGCGCGCAGCCTGACCTTCGGGCTGAAGAACGAGTTGGCCACGACCTTCTGGAGTGCCGTCAAAACCGGCACTAGCAAGGACATGCGCGACAACTGGTGCATGGGTTACACGGACAGGTACACGGTAGGCGTCTGGGTCGGCAATTTCGATGGACAGTCGATGTGGGATGTTTCCGGTGTCAGCGGCGCGGCGCCGGTGTGGCGCGACGTGATGGATTACCTGCATCGCGGGCAGCCGGGCAGGGCGCCGCAGCCGCCGGCCGGCGTGGTGCGTCAGCAGATCGTCTACCAGCCGGCGCTGGAATCGGCGCGTGGCGAATGGTTCATCGCCGGCACCGAAAGCCCGGTGATCGCGCTGGTGCAGGATACCCAGCGCGCGGCGAAGATCCTCTATCCGGGCGAAGCGAGCATCATCGCCATTGACCCCGACATCCCGGACGCCATCCAGCGCGTCTTCTTCCAGGCACAGGGCGGCAAGGGCCTGTCGTGGCGCCTCGACGGCGCCGATCTAGGCCAGGCCAACACCGACTACGCCTGGCGCCCCGTCCCCGGCCCGCACCAACTGGCCCTGATCGACGCCAACGCCCAGGTCGTCACCACCACCCGCTTCCACGTTCGCTAACCCTGGGGTCAAGTCTGACATTTGGACACGGCCTCTGCCGTGGCAGCTATTACGGCAGAGGCCGTGTCCAAATGTCAGACTTGACCCCATCATGAAAAAAGCCGGCGCTAGGCCGGCTTTCGATGGTGTTGCTGGTGTCGCTTAGTCGCGGTTGCCGCCGAAGATGCCCAGCAGCGACAGCAGGTTGACGAAGATGTTGTACACGTCCAGGTAGATGTTCAGCGTGGCGCGGATGTAGTTGGTCTCGCCGCCGTTGATGATCTGCTGCACGTCATACAGGATGTAAGCCGAGAAGATCGCGATCGCTACCACCGAAATCACGATTGCCAGCGCCGGGATGCCCAGGAAGATGTTGGCGACCGATGCCAGCAGGATCACCACCACGCCCGCGAACAGCCAGTTGGCCATGCCCGAGAAGTCGCGCTTCGATACCGTGGCGATGGTCGCCAGCACCGCGAACACCGACGCCGTGCCGCCAAACGCGGTCATGATCAGGAAGCCGCCGTTCGAGAAGCCCAGGATGCGCGACAGCAGAGGCGTCAGCCACAAGCCCATGAAGAAAGTGAAGCCCAGCAGCAGGGCTACGCCCAGGCCGGAATCCTTGTTCTTCTCAATGCCCCAGATGAAGCCGAAGGCGATCCCGAGGAACAGCAGCGCCATCAGCCCGCCGCCCAGCGGCAGGTGCAGCGAGACGCCCAGCACCGCGCCAAAAATGGTCGGTACCATCGACAGCGCCAGCAGCCAGTAGGTGTTGCGCAGCACTTTGTGCTGCACCGACTGGCGGCTTCCCGCCAGGTCGTAGGTGTTTTGCATGTTGTTCATAAAGAACCTCCTTCATAGTGATTCGAATACCGCTTGCCAAAAGCATAGCACGCCGGGGTAAAAATGCGCAAAATAGGCCCGAAAACCTGCTTAAAGATGGCTTAATACGGCCATATGCCTGATTTTTCCTCGCCAAACAGGCTGTCATGGCCTATCTTGCAAGCTTATCTACTGCCGTTTCTCGGTATATGGGGTGTTCTATGGTAAAATCAAAGGTTGATTGAGTTATCAATTTTGTTTTAAACCTTTCTTTTTATTGGAGTTTTTTAAATGGCAATCGAACGCACCCTGTCGATCATCAAACCAGACGCAGTTGCAAAAAACGTAATCGGCCAAATCTACAGCCGCTTCGAAGGCGCTGGCCTGAAGATCGTTGCTGCTCAAATGAAGCAACTGTCGCGTGAAGAAGCCGAAGGCTTCTACGCTGCGCACAAAGAGCGCGGTTTCTTCAAGGATCTGGTTGACTTCATGGTCTCCGGTCCAGTCATGATCCAAGCTCTGGAAGGCGAAAACGCAGTCCTGAAAAACCGCGAACTGATGGGCGCTACCGATCCTAAGAAGGCTGACAAAGGCACCATCCGCGCCGACTTCGCCGATTCGATCGACGCTAACGCTGTTCACGGTTCCGACGCTGTCGAAGCCGCCCAAGTTGAAATCGCTTACTTCTTCGGTAAGTAATTTTTAGTAGATCCGTTTCCGCGCCGCGGTGCGGAAACGGAAAAAATGATTAGTACTGTTTTGAACCAGAATATGAACGCACCTCTGACCAACTTGCTGGACTTCGATCCCGCGCAGCTTATCGCTTATTGCGCCGAGTTGGGAGAGAAGCCGTTCCGCGCCAAGCAGCTGCAGCGCTGGATCCACCAATTCGGCGCGTCGGATTTCGACAGCATGACCGATCTGGCCAAGTCGCTGCGCGACAAACTGAAAACCCGCGCCCACGTCACGGCGCCGGCCATCATCAGCGACCACACGTCCACCGACGGCACGCGCAAATGGCTGGTCGACGTCGGCAACGGCAACGCGGTCGAAACCGTGTTCATCCCGGAAGAAAACCGCGGCACGCTGTGCATCTCGACCCAGGCCGGCTGCGCCGTCAACTGCCGCTTCTGCTCGACCGGCAAGCAGGGCTTCTCGCGCAATCTGTCGGTTGGCGAAATCATCGGCCAGCTGTGGATGGCGGAGTTCGAACTGCGCCGCACCAAGGGCATTGAGCCCGGCCCGAAAGGCGAACGCCAGATCACCAACGTGGTCATGATGGGCATGGGCGAGCCGCTGCTGAACTTCGAGCCGACCGCCACCGCCCTCAAGCTGATGCTGGACGATAACGCCTACGGCCTGTCGCGCCGCCGCGTGACCCTGTCCACCTCCGGCGTGGTGCCGATGATGGACAAGCTGTCGCAGGAAGTGCCGGTGGCGCTGGCCGTCTCGCTGCACGCGTCCAACGACAAGCTGCGCGACAGCCTGATCCCGCTGAACAAAAAATACCCGCTCAAAGAGCTGATGGCCGCCTGCAAGCGCTACCTGGAATTTGCGCCGCGCGACTTCATCACCTTCGAGTACTGCATGCTCGACGGCGTCAACGACTCCGACGAGAACGCCCGTGAACTGCTGGCCCTGGTGCAGGACCGCGAGTTCGGCGTCAACTGCAAATTCAACCTGATTCCGTTCAATCCCTTCCCGGAATCGGGCCTGCTGCGCTCGAAGAACCCGCGCATCAAGGCCTTCGCGCAGATCCTGGTCGACGGCGGCATCGTCACTACCATCCGCAAAACGCGCGGCGACGATATCGACGCCGCCTGCGGCCAATTGGCCGGCGAAGTCCAGGACCGCACCAAGGTCGCCCAGCGCATGGAGAAGATGGCCGAGTATCAGCAAAAATTCGGCGCCAACTTCGGCAAGATCGTGGAGATTCGTTCCTGATGACCTTCCTGGCGCAGCGGAGCCGGCTCAGTCTCGTCGCCTTGTGCGCGGCAGGGGCGTTGGCCGGCTGCGCATCGCCGGGACCGGAACGCGGCAACAGCGGCCAGGCCGAACTGCCCACCGTGTCGGACCAGACCGCAGCCCAGCGCAAGGTCGAGATCCGCATGCAGTTGGCGGTCGGCTACTACGAACAGGGCCAGTACCCGTTCGCGCTGGACGAAGTCAAGCTGGCGCTGGCGGCCGATCCGGCCTATGCCGACGGCTACGGCATGCGCGGCCTGATTTACCAGGCGATGGGCGAGCATGGCCTGGCCGAGGACAACTTCGTGCGCGCCCGCAAGCTGGCGCCTACGAACCCGGATCTGGCCAACAATTACGGCTCGTTCCTGTGCCAGGCCGGCCGCGTGGCCGAGGCGCTGCCGCTGTTCGATGCGGCCCTGGGCAACCGGTCCTACCGTTCGCCGGCCAACGCCGCGAACAACGCCGGTTCCTGCGCACTGAAGATCAAGGATTACGCCAGCGCGGAGCGTTATCTGCTGCAAGCCTTGCAGTTGACGCCCGACCTGCCGGCCACCAACGCCAATCTGGCGCGGGTTTATTTTGAAAAGCGCGATTATGTGCGCGCCAATTTCTTCATTACCCGTCTGAACAAGGTGGCAAAGATGGAGAGCCTGACGGCCGAAGTGCTGTGGCTCGGGATTAAGGTGCAGCATAAGCTGGGCGATACGGGTGCGGAAGCTGGCTGGGCGACGCAATTGCGCCGCCACCACCCCGGCTCGACCGAGTATGCTGCTTATCAACGTGGGGCGTTTGATGAGTGAGACAGGGATACCAATGAATTCAGAGTGGGCAGAACCGCCAAAGGACCAGGGCAGCAGCCTGGCCACGCCCGGAGCACAACTGGCAGCCCAGCGCGAAGCGATGGGGCTGACGGTCGAACAGATTGCCGACCAGCTGAAGCTGGCCCCGCGCCAGGTCAAGGCGCTGGAAGCGGGCGACTACGCCGCGCTGCCGAATATGGCCGTGGTGCGCGGCTTTGTGCGCGCCTACGCCAAGGTCGTGAAGATAGACGCCACGCCGCTGGTGGCGATGATCGAAGTGATTTCGCCGACCAGCCACGAGGCTGCGCCGCCGCGCAAGGAAATCGCCGCCACCTTCACCGAGTCGCGCTTCCCGTCGATGACGGGACGTTCGCCCGGTCCGGCCGCGTGGCTGGTCGGCGTGGCGGCCGTGGTGGTGGTGGCCGCCGCCGGCGCGTATGCCTACCAGACCGGTTTGATCCCGGCCACGCTGTTCCAGCGCTCGGACAAGGATGCATCGGCCAGCGCAAGCGCTGAGTTGCCGAAGCCGGCCGAAGCGGCGATTGCGCCGATCGAAACCACGATCGCCAAGCCGGGCCAGGAAACCGCGCCGTTGCAGACGCCAAGCGTGCCGCTGATTTCGGTGCCGCCGCAAGGCGCGCCGGCGGATGCCGCCCCGGCGACGGCGACGGCAACGACGCCAGCCGCTGCGGCGCCAGCGCCTGCACCGGCTCCGGCCGCGCCGGTTGCACAAGTATCGCCGCCGGCCGCCGCTCCGGTGGCAGCCAGCGGTAGCCAGCTGGTGCTGAAAGTGACGCAGGATTCGTGGGTGGAAATCCGCCGCCCAGGCACGACGCCGCTGATTTCGCGGCTGGTGAAAGCCGGCAGCACCGAGACCTTCGATATCAAGGATCCGGCACTGCTGATCGTCGGCAAACCGGGCGGCGTGGAAGCCACGCTGGGCGGCGCGCCGCTGGCCTTGCCGCCGGTCGCGGGCGGTACGATTTCGCGCGTGAACATCAAATAAGTTAAAAGTACGAATAGAACGATCATGTCTTCAACGCAAACAGCTATCCCTTCGGGACCATTGAATCGCCGCGCCAGCCGCCGCGTGCTGGTGATGCACGGCCAGCGCAAGATCTGGGTGGGCGGCGACGCCCCCGTGGTGGTGCAGTCGATGACCAACACCGACACCGCCAACGTGATTGAAACCGCGATTCAGATCAAGGAACTGGCGCGCGCCGGTTCGGAGCTGGTGCGCCTGACGGTGGACCGTCCTGAAGCCGCTGCCGCTGTGCCCTACATCCGCGAACAGCTGGACAAGATGGAGATCGACGTGCCGCTGGTCGGCGATTTCCACTACAACGGCCACACGCTGCTCAACGATTATCCGGAGTGCGCCAAGGCGCTGTCGAAGTACCGCATCAACCCGGGCAACGTCGGCAAGGGCGCCAAGCGCGACTCGCAGTTTGCGCAGATGATCGAAGTGGCCGCGCGCTACGACAAGCCGGTGCGCATCGGCGTCAACTGGGGCAGCCTGGATCAGGCGCTGCTGGCCCGCATCATGGACGAAAACGCCGGCCGCGCCGAGCCGTGGTCCGCGCAGGCGGTGATGTACGAGGCATTGATTACCTCCGCCATCGAGAACGCCGTGCGTGCCGAAGAGCTGGGCCTGGGCCGCGACAAGATCATCCTGTCGTGCAAAGTCTCGGGCGTGCAGGATCTGATCGCCGTGTACCGCGAACTGGCCAAGCGCTGCGACTATCCGCTGCACCTGGGCCTGACCGAAGCGGGCATGGGCAGCAAGGGCATCGTCGCTTCGACGGCCGCGCTGTCGGTGCTGCTGCAAGAGGGCATCGGCGACACCATCCGCATCTCGCTGACGCCGGAACCGGGCGGCGACCGCACCAAGGAAGTCGTGGTCGGCCAGGAGATCCTGCAGACCATGGGCCTGCGCAAATTTACGCCGATGGTGATCGCGTGCCCGGGTTGCGGCCGCACCACCTCGACCACCTTCCAGGAACTGGCCGACAACATCCAGACCTATCTGCGCGACCAGATGCCGGAGTGGAAAAAGACCTATCCGGGCGTGGAGGCGATGAACGTGGCCGTGATGGGCTGCATCGTCAACGGCCCTGGCGAATCGAAGCACGCGAACATCGGCATCAGCCTGCCGGGCACCGGCGAATCGCCGGCCGCGCCGGTGTTCGTCGACGGCGCCAAGTTCGCCACGCTGCGCGGTGAGCGCATTGTCGAAGAGTTCCAGGAAATCGTGCTGAATTACGTTAAGAAGAACTACAGTAAAGAATATGTCTAAAACTGAAAAAATCACCGCCGTCAAAGGCATGAACGACATCCTGCCGACCGATTCGCATCTGTGGCAGCTGTTCGAGAACACCGCGCAATCGGTGGTGCAGAGCTACGGCTTCCAGCAGATCCGCACGCCTATCGTGGAAAACACCGCGCTGTTCGCGCGTGCCATCGGCGCCGTGACCGACATCGTGGAAAAGGAAATGTACTCGTTCGAAGACTCGATGAACGGCGACAAGCTGACGCTGCGTCCTGAAGGCACGGCCGGCACGGTGCGCGCGGTGATCGAGCATAACCTGGTCTACGAAGGCCCTAAGCGCCTGTGGTACACCGGCCCGATGTTCCGCCACGAGCGTCCGCAGCGCGGCCGCTATCGCCAGTTCTACCAGTTCGGTTGCGAAGCCGTTGGCTTCAACGGCCCTGACGTCGACGCCGAAATGATCATGCTGTGCCGCCGCCTGTGGGATGACCTGGGCCTGGAAAACATCCGCCTCGAACTGAACTCGATCGGCGACGCCGAAGAGCGCGCGCGCCACCGCGTCGACCTGATCGCGTATCTGGAAAAACACGAAGACCTGCTCGACGCCGAAGCCAAGCGCCGCCTGCACAGCAACCCGCTGCGCATCCTGGACACCAAGAACCCGGCGCTGCAGGAAATCGTCAACGCCGCACCGAAGCTGCTGGACTACCTGGGCGAAGAGTCGCTGGCCCACTTCAACGGCGTGCGCAAGATCCTCGACCACAACAACATCCCGTACGTCATCAACCCGCGCCTGGTGCGCGGCCTCGATTACTACAACCGCACCGTGTTCGAATGGGTGACGGATGCACTGGGCTCGCAAGGCACTGTGTGCGCCGGCGGCCGTTACGATCCGCTGATCGCTTCGTTCGGCGGCAAGCCGACGCCTGCCGTCGGTTTCGCCATGGGTATCGAGCGCCTGCTGGAGCTGATGAAGGAAGCCGGCGAGCCGGAAGCGCCGAGCCAGTGCGATGTCTACCTGGTGCATCAAGGCGAAGCGGCGCAGCTGCAAGCCTTCGTGCTGGGCGAGCGCCTGCGCGACGCCGGCCTGGATGTGGTCATGCACGCCTCGACCGCCAATGGCCCTGGCAGCTTCAAGACCCAGATGAAAAAAGCCGATGGCAGCGGCGCCTCGTTCGCCGTCATCATCGGTGAAGACGAAGTGGCCAACCACACCGCCAGCGTCAAGGCGATGCGCGCGGAAGAGGGCGCGGCGCAGCAGTCGACGGTGCCGTTCGACGACGTCGTCGATTTCGTCGTCGACCAGATCACCGACAGCGGCGACCATCACCACCACGTGCACGACGAGCATTGCAATCACTAAGCTGTACTTTCAATAACCCGCATTTACTTAACCTCTAGCAGACGAACTGACATGGCATACGATCTCGAAGAACAAGAACAAATTGCGACCCTCAAAGCATGGTGGGACAAGTACGGCAATCTGACCTCGTGGGTGCTGATCGCCGGCCTGGCCGCGTATTCGGGCTTCACCGGCTGGAACTACTACCAGCGCACCCAGGCTGCACAAGCGTCGGCGCTGTACGACGAGCTGCAAGCGGCCGTGGGCACCAAGGACAACGCCAAGGTGCTGCGCGCCGCCGGCGACATGGAAAGCAAATTCGGCAGCACCGCCTACGCCTCGATGAGCGCACTGGTGGCGGCCAAGAGCAGCTTCGAAGCCAACGACCTGAAATCGGCCAAGGCCCAGCTGCAATGGGCTGCCGATCACGGCGGCGACGAGTTCAAGGCGGTGGCCAAGGTACGCCTGGCCGGCCTGCTGCTGGACGAGAAAGCCTACGATGAAGCGCTGAAAGTGCTGTCCGGCGAAGTGGCGCCGCAATTCGCCGGCACCGTGGCCGACCGCAAGGGCGACATCCTGGTCGCGCAGAACAAGCTGGTGGAAGCCCGCGCCGCCTACCAGGCCGCGCTGGACGCCACCGACAAGAAGAACCCTGGCCGTCAGCTGATCCAGCTGAAATTCGAAGCCATCGGCGGCTCCGTGCCTGCCGCCAAGGACGCAGCATAACCACGCGTCATTCCCGCGCAGGCGGGAATCCATGCTGAGCATATTCAGCATGGGCCCCCGCTTTCGCGAGGGCGACGTTATACGTAACGATCAAGGTTGAAAATTTATGCGTATTACCGAAAAAGTTATTGCTGCAAGCGTGTTTGCGATGTTGGCCGGTTGTTCCTTGTTCTCGTCCAAAGAAACCAAGAACCTGCCTGCACCGCTGGTTGAACTGAAGGGCGGCGTCACGCCCAAGACGGTCTGGAAATACTCGATGGGCAAGGCCGGCACCGCCGTCTTTACCCCGGCGCTGGTGGGCGACAGCCTGTACGTGGCCGACGGCGGCGGCGCGCTGGTGCGCCTGAACGCGGCCACCGGCAAGGAACAATGGCACGTCAAGACCGGCACCGACCTCACGGCCGGCGTCGGCAGCGATGGCGAGGTAACCGTGGTCGGCGGCGTCAAGGGTGTTATCCTTGCGTACGACGCCAGCGGCAAGCAGCTGTGGAAAGCCCAGGCCAGCAGCGAGGTATTGTCCTCGCCGGTGGTGGGCGGCGGCGTCGTGGTCGTGCGCAGTGTCGACAACCAGATCACCGCGTATGAAGCCAAGACCGGCGTCAAACGCTGGAGCGTGGCCCGCACCACGCCGGCCCTGACCCTGCGCAACGCGCCGGGCATGGTCATCAACGGCCCGAATGTGTATGTCGCCCAGCCGGGCGGCAAGCTGCTGTCGCTGGCCCTGGCCGGCGGCCTGCTGCGCTTCGAAGTGGTGGTCGGCGAACCGCGCGGCGCCACCGAACTGGAACGCGTCACCGATATCGCCGGCACGCCGGTGATCCTGGAAAAAGATGTCTGCGCCGTGTCGTACCAGGGCCGCGTGGCCTGCTACGACGCCACCACCGGCGCACCGCACTGGAGCAAGCCTGCCTCGTCCGACGTGGGCGTGGCGGTGGACCAGCGTTTTGTATTCGTCTCCGACGACAAAGGCGAAGTTGCAGCCTATAGCCGTGAAAACGGCAGCAACGCCTGGAAGAACGACAAGCTGGCTTACCGCCGCCTGTCGACGCCTGTGTCCTACGGCCGTGCCGTAGCCGTCGGCGACTACCAGGGTTACATCCATCTCCTGTCGCGGGAAGATGGCGCTTTGCTAGGTCGCGCCGCGACCGATGGCAGCCCGATCCAATCGGACCCTGTCATCGCCGGCACGAATTTGATTTTCCAAACCCAATCAGGGACAGTGACCGCTCTCGCGGTCGAGTAATAAAATGAAGCCGGTAATCGCACTAGTGGGTCGACCCAATGTAGGGAAATCGACCTTGTTTAATCGTCTGACCCGCTCGCGCGATGCGCTGGTGGCGGACTTGCCTGGGTTGACGCGAGATCGTCACTATGGCGAGGGCCGTGTCGGCGAACGTCCCTTCCTCGTCATCGACACGGGCGGCTTCGAGCCGGTCGCCAAGGAAGGCATCATGCATGAGATGGCCAAGCAGACCAAGCAGGCCGTGGCCGAAGCCGACATCGTCGTCTTCCTGGTCGACGGTCGTCAGGGCCTGACGCCGCATGACAAAACCATTACCGACTTCCTGCGTAAAAGCGGCCGTCCGGTCATGCTGGTCGTGAACAAGTCGGAAGGCATGCGCTACACCGCAGTCGTCGCCGACTTCTACGAACTGGGACTGGGCGAGCCTTACTCGATCTCGTCGGCACACGGCGACGGCGTCGCCGACCTGGTGGACGAGGCGCTCGACCTGGCCTTCGCCCAGCGTCCTGAAGACGCGGCCGAGCTGGAGAAGACTGACCACGGCATCAAGATCGCACTGGTCGGCCGTCCGAACGTCGGCAAGTCCACGCTGATCAACACCCTGGTGGGCGAAGAGCGCGTGATCGCCTTCGACATGCCGGGCACCACCCGCGACTCGATCGAGATTCCATTTGAGCGCGACGGCAAGCAGTACACGCTGATCGACACGGCCGGTATCCGCCGCCGCGGCAAGGTGTTCGAAGCGATCGAGAAATTCTCGGTCGTCAAAACCCTGCAATCGATCTCGGAAGCCAACGTGGTCGTGCTGATGCTCGATGCCCAGCAGGACATCTCCGAGCAGGACGCGCACATCGCCGGCTTCGTGCTGGAAACCGGCCGCGCGCTGGTCATCGCCGTCAACAAGTGGGATGGCCTGCGCACCGACGAGCGCGACGAGATCAAGATCGACATCGACCGCAAGCTGGACTTCCTCGGCTTCGCCAAGATGCACTTCATCTCGGCGCTGAAGGCGCAGGGCATCGGCCCGTTGATGAAGTCGCTGGACCAGGCTTATGCAGCCGCGTTCGCCGACCTGTCGACGCCTAAGCTGACCCGCGCGCTGATCGAAGCGGTGGAGAAGCAGGAGCCGCGCCGCAAGGGTTCGATCCGTCCTAAGCTGCGTTATGCGCACCAGGGCGGCATGAATCCTCCGGTGATCGTCATCCACGGCAATGCCCTGGACGCGGTCGGCGAGCCCTACAAGCGCTATCTGGAAAAGCATTTCCGCGATACGTTTAACCTGGTGGGTACGCCGCTGCGCATCGAACTGCGTACCGGTAAGAATCCATTCGCGAAAACTCAGTCGAAATAAGCGGTTTTTTTTGCAGGTGCGCCCTGCAAAAAAGGCAAAAACAGGTTACAGTGGCTTAGAAGCACCATTCTCCCCGTGGCGAACGGTGTTTCAGCGAAAAATGTTTGACTTTCGCTGGGCCACGTACTTGAAATTAAGCGTTTCGCCTCCAATTCCAACACAACAACATAAAATGGAGCTGTTATGAGCAACAAAGGGCAACTGTTACAAGACCCATTCCTCAATGCCTTGCGCAAAGAGCATGTTCCTGTCTCGATCTACCTGGTCAACGGCATCAAGCTGCAAGGCCATATCGAATCGTTCGACCAGTACGTCGTACTGCTGCGTAACACCGTGACCCAGATGGTCTACAAGCACGCCATCTCCACCGTGGTACCGGCACGCGCCGTCAACCTCAACATTGAATCCGAAGCGGAATAAGCGCTTGCAACACCGCTTCTTCCCAATCTGCCTGACCGTCGTATGCGCGCAGCTCTAGTCGGTATCGATTTCGGTCAGGGCGACTTTGCCGCCAGCGTCGAGGAACTGCAACTGCTGGCCCGTTCAGCAGGTGCAGAACCGGTAACGACGATCACGGCCAAGCGCTCCTCCCCGGACGCAGCCTATTTCGTCGGCAGCGGCAAGGCCGATGAAATCGGTCTGGCCGTGCTGGATCACCGCATCGAAATCGTCATCTTCAATCACGCGCTGTCGCCGGCTCAACAGCGTAACCTGGAAAAGCGCCTGAACATTCGGGTGCTAGACCGCACCAGCCTGATTCTCGACATCTTCGCCCAGCGCGCCGCCTCCCACGAGGGCAAGCTGCAGGTGGAGTTGGCTCAGCTGCAGCATCTGGCCACGCGCCTGATACGCGGCTGGACTCACCTTGAGCGTCAAAAGGGCGGTATCGGTTTGCGCGGTCCCGGTGAGACCCAGCTGGAGACCGACCGCCGGCTGATCGGCGAGCGGGTCAAGGCCTTGCGCGCGCGTCTGGACAAGCTGCGCAAGCAGCACGAAACCCAGCGCCGTTCGCGCGGCCGCAGCCAGACCTTCTCGGTGTCGCTGGTCGGCTACACCAATGCCGGCAAGTCGACGCTGTTCAACGCCGTCACCAAGGCCGGCGTTTATGTAGCAGATCAATTGTTCGCCACGCTGGATACCACCTCGCGCCGTGTCTACATGGGGCAGGAAGTGGGCAATGTGGTGATCTCCGATACGGTCGGTTTCGTGCGCGAGCTGCCGCACCAGCTGGTGGCGGCCTTCCGCGCCACGCTGGAGGAGACCATCCATGCCGACCTGCTGCTGCACGTCGTCGACGCTTCGTCGCCGGTGCGCATGGAGCAGATCGAGCAGGTCAACCTGGTGCTCAAGGAAATCGGCGCCGATCATATTCCGCAGATTCTGGTGTGGAACAAGATCGACGCCGCAGGCCTGGAGCCGTCGGTTGAGCGGGATGAATATGATAAGATTTCCCGCGTTTTCCTCAGCGCCCGCACCGGTCAAGGACTGGACCTCCTGCGCGGCGCCATCGTGGAATGGGCCAAGAACGCGCCGGGTGCCCGGCTCAATCAGGCCTACCACGTCGATGAAGAAGCAGACGAAGAACCAGCTGAAACCGAAGCGGAACCGGATAGCAGTCCCACCCTTACTCATGTCGGATCACACTAATGCGTGTCTCGTCACTTATGAAACGTCTCGGCTTGAAGCTGTCGCTGAACGATCCCCGCTGGGGCTCGGACCAGAAAGAAGGCAAGCCGCAAGCCAATGAAGGCAAGAAGCCCGGCGAAGGTCCGCCGGACATGGAGCAGCTGTGGCGCGATTTTAATCAGCGCCTGAACAGCTTCTTCGGCCAGAAGAATCGTCCCGACGGTAACGGCGGCAATGGCGGCGGCAACGGCGGCAACGGCGGCCGTTCCGACCTGGCCGGCATGCGCGCCACCGCCGGTGCCATCGGCGCCGTGGTCGCGCTGATCTGGCTCGCCAGCGGCTCCTTCATCGTGCAGGAAGGGCAGGCCGGCGTGGTCTACACCTTCGGCAAAGTCAGTCACCTCGCCGGCTCCGGTTTCAACTGGCGCTGGCCGTATCCGTTCCAGAGCGACGAAACCGTCAAGGTCTCGCAAATGCGCATGGTGGAAATCGGCTATCGCGGCAACGTCAAGAACAAGCAGGCGCGCGAATCGCTGATGCTGACCGACGACGAGAACATCATCGACATCCAGTTCGCCGTTCAGTTCAAGCTGAAAGACCCGGTGGCCTGGCTGATGAACAACCGCGACGAAGAGGACACCGTACGCCAGGTGGCCGAAACTTCGATCCGCGAAATCGTCGGCAAGAACAAGATGGACTTCGTGCTGTACGAGGGCCGCGACAAGGTCGCCCTCGAAACCCAGCAGCTGATGCAGCAGATCCTCGACCGCTACGCTTCCGGCGTGCTGATTTCGAACGTCACCCTGCAAGCGGTGCAACCGCCGGAGCAGGTGCAGGGCGCCTTCGACGATGCAGTCAAAGCAGGCCAGGACCGCGAGCGCCAGAAGAACGAAGGCCAGGCCTACGCCAACGACGTGATTCCTAAAGCGCGCGGCGCCGCCTCGCGCCTGTTGCAGGAAGCCGAAGGCTATCGCTCGATGGTCACTGAGAACGCCACCGGTAACGCGGCGCGCTTCAAGCAGGTGCTGACCGAGTACCAGAAGGCTCCGGGCGTCACGCGTGACCGCATGTACCTGGAAACCATGCAGCAGATCTTCACCAGCGCAAGCAAGGTGATGGTCGATGCCAAGAGCGGCAGCAACCTGCTGTATCTGCCGCTGGACAAGTTGATCGCCCAGGCTGCGGCCACCGACAGCGCAGCCGCAGCGGCCCGCGCCGCCGCGCAGGCAGCCGCCACGCCACCATCGACCACCACGCTGCCGGCCGATGTGATGCCGCAGGTGGAAGTCAGTCGCCAGCGCGATTCACGCGCCCGCGATGCCTTACGTGAACGGGAGGGTCGTTAATGAACCGCATAGCCAGTACCCTCATAGCGGCCTTCGTCGCCTTCCTGCTGCTGTCGTCGACCATGTTCGTGGTCGACCAGCGCAAGTATGCGATCGTGTTCGCGCTGGGCCAGATCAAGGAAGTGATACGCGAGCCGGGGCTGCATTTCAAACTGCCGCCGCCGTTCCAGAACGTCGTGTATCTGGATAACCGCATCATGACCATCGAGACGCCGGACGCCGAGCGCTTCATCACGGCCGAGAAGATGAACATTCTGGTCGACAGTTTCGTCAAATGGCGCATCGGCCGCAACGAGAACCAGCCCAAGCTGTACTACGTGACCTTCGGCGGCGATGAGAATCGCGCCCGCGATCGCATGTCGCAGATCGTCAAGGCGGCGCTGAACGAGGAAATCACCAAGCGCACCGTGGGCGAAGTGATCTCCGGCCAGCGCGGCAAGGTGATGGAGGGCATCCGCGCCAAGGTGGTGGCGGAGTCGGCACAGATTGGCGTCGAGATCATCGACGTGCGCCTCAAGCGCGTGGAGTATGTTGAGCAGATCAACAACTCGGTCTACGAGCGCATGAAGGCCGAGCGTCTGCGCGTGGCCAACGAGCTGCGTTCGACCGGTTCGGCCGACTCGGAGAAGATCCGTGCCGATGCTGATCGTCAGCGTGCCGTGATCCTGGCGGAAGCCTATCGCGATGCGGAGCAGATGCGAGGCGAGGGCGATGCCAAGGCTTCGGCGATCTACGCTGAAGCGTTCGGCAAGAACCCTGAGTTCTACAAGTTCTACCGCAGCCTGGAAGCCTACCGCGCCACCTTCAAAAATCACGGCGACGTGATGGTGATGGATTCGAGCTCGGACTTCTTCAAGTATTTCAAGGGCTCCGGCGCCGCCGGCTCAGCCCCGGCTCCTGCCAAAAAATAAGTTGTATAGTCATTCCCGCGAAAGCGGGAATCCATAGTCAGTATGGATTCCCGCCTGCGCGGGAATGACATCAATCGTATCTTTTTCCCCTCCCGCAACGCATTTTCGCGTAAAATATCAGGTTCGGCCTTCCGCTTCACGGGCCACGGCGCGTGCGTCACATTGTTCATTTTTAAATTGCCTCCCCATGCCGAATTGGCTTTTGCCCGAGAATATCGCCGACGTTTTGCCGTCGGAAGCCCGCAAGATTGAAGAGTTGCGTCGCCTGATGCTGGATAATTTCCGTCTGTACGGATATGAACTGGTGATGCCTCCGCTGCTGGAATACCTGGAGTCGCTGCTGACCGGCGCCGGCGAGGATACCGACCTGCGCACCTTCAAGCTGGTGGACCAGTTGTCTGGCCGTATGCTGGGCCTGCGCGCCGACATGACCATCCAGGTGGCGCGCATCGACGCCCACCTGCTGAACCGTGCCTCGGTCACGCGCCTGTGCTACGCCGGCAGCGTGCTGCATACCCGTCCGTCGGGCCTGCACTCGACCCGCGAGCCGCTGCAGATCGGCGCCGAGATCTACGGCCACGCCGGCCTGGAAGCCGACGCCGAGATCCAGGAACTGGCGCTGGCCTCGCTGGCCCTGGCCGGCTTCACCGAAGTCCGCCTGGACCTGACGCATGTGGGCGTGCTGCGTGCCATCATCGAAGGCGATGCCGCTGCGGCCAAGGACGAAGCCAGCCTGTACCTGCTGCTGCGCGCCAAAGACGTGCCGGGCCTGCAGGCCCTGACTGAAAAATACTCGCCGGTGGTGCGCGACGCGCTGCTGGCCCTGCCGAATCTGTACGGCGATGTCGAAGTGCTGAAGCGGGCGCGCGAAGTGCTGCCCGATCTGCCGGGCATCGCCAAGGCGCTGGCCGAACTGGCGGCGTTGGCGGCCTCGGCCATCAACCGCGCCGAAGTGGCGATCGACCTGGCCGACCTGCGCGGCTATCAGTACGAAAGCGGCGCGATGTTTGCGCTGTACGTGCCGGGCTTGCCGAACGCCGTGGCGCGCGGCGGCCGTTACGATCACGTAGGCGAGGCCTTCGGCCGGGCGCGTCCCGCCACCGGCTTCTCGCTCGACCTGCGCGAACTGGCGCGACTGTTGCCGACCGCGGAGCGCAAGCATTCGATCCGCGCGCCGTGGGGCAATGCGCCGGAATTGAAGGAAAAAATCGCCGAACTGCGCAAGTCCGGCGAAGTCGTGATCCAAAGTTTGCCGGGTCACAGCAACGAACTGGACGAGTTCGAGTGCGACCGCGCTCTGGTTCTCGACGATAATGGTAGCAACTGGATTCTTAAAAACTTAGGTTAGTGTGATGTCAAAGAAAAACGCAAAAAACGTCGTCGTCATCGGTACCCAATGGGGCGATGAAGGTAAAGGCAAGATCGTCGACTGGTTGACCGATCATGCACAAGGTGTGGTCCGCTTCCAGGGCGGCCACAACGCCGGCCATACGCTGGTCATCGGCGGCGTCAAGACCGCGCTGCAACTGATCCCGTCGGGCATCATGCGCCCGGGCGTGGCCTGCTACATCGGTAACGGTGTGGTGGTGTCGGTGCCGGACGTGCTGCGCGAAATCGACAAGCTGGAAAAGGTCGGCGTCGAAGTCGCGTCGCGCCTGAAGGTGTCGGACGCAGCGCCTGTGATCCTGCCTTACCACTCGGCACTGGACCTGGCCCGTGAAGCCAAGCGTGGCGAAGCCAAGATCGGCACCACCGGCAAGGGTATCGGCCCGGCCTACGAAGACAAGGTCGCGCGCCGCGCAATCCGCGTCGCCGACCTGCTGAACGAAAAGCGCTTCGCAGAAAAACTGGCCGAGAACCTGGACTACCACAACTTCGTGCTGGAACACTATCTGAAGGCGCCTAAGGTCGACTATCAGAAGACCCTGGAAGACGCGCTGGCCTACGTGCCGCGCCTGCGTCCTATGGTGACCGACGTGTCGAGCGCGCTGTACGCAGCGCACAAGGCCGGCGCCAACCTGCTGTTCGAAGGCGCGCAAGGCTCGCTGCTGGACGTGGACCACGGCACCTACCCATTCGTCACCTCGTCGAACTGCGTGGCCGGCAATGCCGCCGCCGGCGCCGGCGTCGGTCCGAACATGCTGCACTACATCATGGGCATCACCAAGGCCTACACCACCCGCGTCGGCTCCGGCCCGTTCCCTTCGGAACTGCCGACCGATGCAGGCGTTGGCCATCACCTGGCGCAAGTGGGCCACGAATTCGGCACCGTGACGGGCCGCGCCCGCCGCTGCGGCTGGTTCGACGCGGCGCTGCTGCGCCGTTCGGTGCAGATCAACGGCGTGACGGGCATGTGCCTGACCAAGCTGGACGTTCTGGACGGCCTGGAAACGCTGAAGCTGTGCACCGGCTACACCATCGACGGCGTGGCCGTGGACATCTTCCCGTCCGGCGCTGAAGAAGCCGCCCGTTGCGTGCCGGTGTACGAAGAAATGCCGGGTTGGACCGACAGCACCGTGGGCGCCAAGTCGCTGGCGGCGCTGCCGGCCACGGCCCGCGCTTATATCAAACGTATCGAAGAGTTGGTCGGCGTGCCGGTTGACATGGTATCGACCGGCCCGGATCGCGAAGAAACGATCGTGCTGCGTCATCCATTCGAGTAATAAAAGGATTGCACAAAAATGACGACCCCACAAACGAACGAAAAACACCTCTGGGTCTCCTGGGATGAATACCACCGCCTGATCGAGCGCTTGGCGCTCAAGGTGCACGAGTCGGGCTGGAAGTTCGACCAGGTGTTGTGCCTGGCGCGCGGCGGCGTGCGTCCTGGCGACGTGTTCTCGCGCATCTTCGACGTGCCGCTGGCGATCCTGTCGACCAGCTCGTACCGCGAAGAAGCCGGCACCGTGCGCGGTGATCTGGACATCGCCAAATACATGACGATGACCAAGGGCCCGCTGAGCGGCCGCATCCTGCTGGTCGACGATCTGGCGGATTCGGGCGTCACGCTGGTCAAGGTGATGAAGCATTTGAAGGATAACTTCGAAGGCGTGACCGAAGTGCGTTCGGCAGTGATCTGGACCAAGGGCAGCTCGGTGTTCAAGCCGGACTACCAGATGGAAGAACTGCCGCACAACCCGTGGATCCATCAGCCGTTCGAAGACTACGACGGCATCCGTCCGCACCAGCTGGCGGCATGGATCAAGAAAGGCGAGAGCGCAAACTAAGCTGTTTGTTGCCCTGCAGAAAAGCGGCCGATGGCCGCTTTTTTTACATGTGGTTACTTGACGACAAATAAATACTCTAAGGCAACAATAGTTGCAAATATATCCTGTTAGATGTGGAAAAAGAAATGCAAATAGGATATTTTGTGTTAAGATTGCTTTAAGGTTTGGCGGAAACAGATTTTTTGCCACGCCACGAAGTCTGGCCGGGCAAAAATATTTCCCCTGTGAAAAAATAATCTGAATTGGAATATCAATGAATTTGAACAAAATCGCGCAAGCTCTCTTCGTAGCAGGTTGCTTCGTTTCCGCAGCTGCATCGGCTGCCACTCAAACCTTCACCAGCAATGTCATCGCTAGCACCCAGACCGATCTGACCGCCGTGCTGAATTTCGCACAGTTCAATGCATCGCTGGGCACGCTGACTTCCGTTAAATTCGATCTGTTCGCAGACGTCGCTGGTAAAGTCGACCTGACCAACTACAACGACGACGCGATTACCGTTCCAGTCAGCCTGAGCGTGGACGTGTGGCTGAACCGTCCGGACAACAGCACCCTGGTGCTGTTCTCGGCGCCTCTGCTGAACCAGGATGCCACCATCGACGGCAAGGGCATCCTCAACCTGACCAACGCTTACTCGCTGTCGAACAGCGCCAGCTTCAACGGCTCCAGCGATCTGGCCCTGTTCACCGGCAACGGCAATGTTGCTACGCTGTTCGCGGCCAAGGCTTTCACCCAAGCCAACGGCGACGGCGTTGAAGCAAACTTCATGACCACCGTCGGTGGCTACGGCAAGGTAACTTACACCTACACCACCGCTCCAGTTCCTGAGCCAGAAACCTATGGCATGCTGCTGGCCGGCCTGGCTCTGGTCGGCGTCGTCGCCAAGCGCAAAGCGCGCAAGGCCTGAGCTGCACCAACTCGATACGCCCGCCGAAAAACGGACATTAACACGGATAGAACATGAAAAAACTGACTCAAACTCTCGTCGCCATCGCGGCTCTGAGCGGCGCGGCTGCTGCCCACGCTGCTAGCCATACCGTTACCGTCAATTCCAACGTCATCGCTAATGCCAAAATTGGTAATGGCGTGCTGGACCTGACCAAATTCGACACCACGCTGGGTACCTTGCAATCGGTGAAAGTTGAGCTGTTCAGCTCCTTCACGCCGACGCTGAAGGTGGAAAACATGAGCACCAGTTCCGGCTCGACGATCGACGCTTCCGCTAGCGAAAAACTGGTGCTGAGCGCTGCGACCGGCACGCTGGTGGTACTGCAAGGTACCGTTGCCAAGAGCTTCGTCGAAGAGTCTTTTGACGGCGTCGCCAACTACAGCGGCCTGTCGGGTGCGACCTACGCCCCTGGCGCCACGCTGTTCAGCAATTCGGCAGTGTTCTCGGACGCCGGCACGCTGTCGCTGTTCTCTGGCGCTGGCGCCGTGCACGCCAGTCTGGTTGGCACCGCCAGCTCGGCGTTCAATGGCACTTCGGGTAACACCAAGTCGCTGAGCGTAACGGCTTTCAATGGCTACGCCCACGTGACTTACACTTACGCGCAGCCAGTACCAGAACCAGAAACCTACGGCATGCTGCTGGCAGGCCTGGGCTTGATTGGTGTGGTAGCACGCCGCCGCAAATCGGCATAAGCTGAATCTGGTGGTACACTGCAAACGGGAGCTTCGGCTCCCGTTTTTCATTTGACCCAGGGATGCCATGACCCAGAACTTTTTCCAGACCTTCATCCTGCTGCTGCTGGTGACTGACCCGTTCGGCAACGTGCCGCTGTTCGCCAGCGTGCTCAACCCCGTGCCGGTCGCGCGCCGCTCGCGCATCGTCATCCGCGAGTGCGCGATCGCCTTCGTGCTGTTGCTGATCTTCATGTTCTTCGGCCGGCACTTCCTGACCGCGCTGCAGTTGTCGGAAGTGTCGCTGCGCATCGGCGGCAGCGTGATACTGCTGCTGATCTCGATCCGCATGATCTTCCCGCATCCGGACGGCGTGCTGGGCCGCACCGAGGGCGGCGAGCCGTTCATCGTGCCGCTGGCGATCCCGGCGCTGGCCGGGCCGTCGGCGCTGGCCACGGTGCTGCTGTTCTCGCGCGAGAGCACCGGCGAGGTGCTGGTGCACGTGGCCGCGCTGGCGGCCGTGGGCCTGGTCTGGCTGGCGGTGTTCCTGAGCGCCGAGAAACTGCAGAAAGTCCTCGGCCCTCAGGTGATGACCGCCTTCGAACGCTTGATGGGCCTGATCCTGACCGCGATGTCCATCGAAATGCTGCTCGGCGGC
Source organism: Rugamonas aquatica (assembly GCF_009380215.1). Classification (GTDB taxonomy): domain Bacteria; phylum Pseudomonadota; class Gammaproteobacteria; order Burkholderiales; family Burkholderiaceae_D; genus Rugamonas; species Rugamonas aquatica_B. The sequence continues at coordinate 304,529 of NZ_WHUG01000005.1, read as the reverse complement.
ATACGCGAGTTCGTCAAAACCCTTTAAGGTTTGGCGCTGCGCGCGCGCAGGTCGGCTGCCACCGTATCCAGCAGACGCCAGGCGCGGGCGCGGTCGCCCTCGCCATCGGCCGGCAGGATGGGCAGGTCCGGCTTGACGCCTGTGACCTCGTTGCTGCCGTCGGCCCGCAGACGCGTGCAGTTGGGCACGCGGTAGCGCAGATGCGAATGCGGCAGCTCCACCGGCGGCGTGCTGGCCATGAAGCCGCAGCCGTCGCCGCTGCTGGCGCCGCCGACGATGCGGGCGCCGACGGCATCCTGCATCAGCGACGCAAACATCTCCGCCGACGACGCCGTGCCGCCGTCGGTCAGCACATACACCGGCCCGCTCCAGGCGCCGCGCAACTCATCCACCTCGGCCGCCCAGTAGATGCTGGAGGCGATTTTCTGGTTGCCGAAGGACTTGGCCGGCAGGTAGCTGGCCTGGCCGCTGGCATAGCCGGCCTCGATCAGGCGGCTGCATCCATACGGCTGCCACGGCCGCTGCTCGCTCCACGCCCACGACAGGTCGCAGCCGCGCGCCGCGATGCCGGCCTTGCGCGCTTCGAACGCGGCGATCGATTGTTCCAGCATCGTCTGCGCTTCCGGCGTCGCATCCGTTTCCTTTTGCGCTGCGCGCAGCTGGCCCAGTTGCTCGTCGAAGTATTGTGCCGCCACCGGCGCCGCCACCATCAGCATCGGCGCCGAATGCACGTCGCGCGCGGTGAACAGGCGCGTGGCCCAGTCGCCGCTGTCGTTGCCGCCAGAGTTGCCGCCCACGTCGACCATCACCGCCGCCACCTTCTGCTCGCGGAAGTGCTGCAATTGCGCCGCCAGCGTACGCATCCAGGCCGCGCCGGCGGCTTCCTTCACCGGTTTGATGTCGGCGTCGCTCATCGCGCCCTTGGCCTGGCGCTCCGACCAGGCTTGCATGCAGGCGGCAGGGGAGGCGTCCTGCTCGCGGAAGCGGGAGATGCGCACCACGCCCAGGCGCGTGCCATCGGGCGCCGTCACCACGCCGCTGCGGAAGGTGCGCGCCAGGCCGTCGGCTTCCAGCACCGTGCCGGGCAGGCTCTCGAACGGCAGCGAGAACGCCACGCCGCGTTGCGGCGCATAGCCGAGTATCGCGCAGGCCTGCGTCGCATTCAATTTGGAGTAGTCGACCTTGGGCATCGCCAGCGGCTGCGCGATTTTCGTTTGCAGCACCGGGCCGGCGGAGGACAGGTGGCCGTCATGGAAGCCATTGATGAAGCCCGACAGCGCTGCCTTGGCCATCGCATCGTCTTCGGCAATCTCCAGCAGGCGGCGGGTGCGCTTGTCCAGCGCCGGCAGATTGACGCCGCTCTGTGGCGAAGCAAACCATGCCAGGTTGGCGTAGCGTTGCTCCAGTGCCGTCTTCAGCGCTGCATAGTCGTCGAGCCAGTCCTGGCGCTCGAAGGCGCCGGCGGTGGGGCTGAAGAGCAGGGCGGGTATCAAAGCCAGGGTGGCGGTAAGGCGCATTGGTCGTTGCTTTCGTAGTTAATTAAAAAGCAAATCATAGCCATGCTCACGGCATGCGTCAAATCGCTTGACCGGGGTTCGATGCGGGTCTATATTTAGATGATTATCTAATTAGATATCTGTCTTAATATGAAGGCTTCCAACAATGCGTTCAAGGCGATCGCCGATCCGGCAAGGCGCGAGATATTGCGCCTGCTGCGTCCGGGCGAGATGACGGCCGGCGACCTGGCGGCGCATTTCGACATGAGCAAACCCACCATGTCGCACCACTTCGCGGTGCTGGCGGAAGCCGACCTGATTACCCGCCGCCGCGAAGGGCAGGCCATCTGGTACGGCTTGAACACCACGGTGCTTCAGGATGTGCTGTCGTGGATAATGGACCTGGCCGGCCCCGAAACCAAACCGAGGAAAAAATGAGAACACGCTATCTGATGTTTTGCTTCGTATTGATCGCCGCCGCCTGCGCGGCCACCGTCTACTTCTGGCCGCAGCTGCCCGAGCAGGTGCCCACGCACTGGAATATCGACGGCGTGGTGGACGGCTACAGTTCGCGCGCGGCCTTATGGCTGCTGGGCCCCGGCCTGATGGCGGTGATCGCGCTGACGGGCGTGGTGCTGCCGGCCATCTCGCCGCGGCGCTTCGACATGGCCGGCTTCGAATCGACTTACTACTACACGTTCGGCGTTGTCGTCGGCATGCTCGCCTATGTTTATGTGCTGGTGCTGGCGGCCACGCTGCACATCGCCGTGCCGATGGAGCGGGCGATTCCGGCCGGCGTCTTCATCCTGCTTATCCTGACCGGCGACCCGATGGGCAAGGTGCGCCGCAACTTCTTCCTGGGCATACGCACGCCGTGGACCATCGCCAGCGAACGTGTTTGGTACGCCACGCACCGGCTGGCGGCGCAGCTGATGGTGGGCAGCGGCGTACTGGGCCTGTTTGCCTTGTGGCTGGGCGCCCCGCAGTGGGTGCTGCTGGTGCTGATGATGGCCTGGACCCCGCTGGCGGTGGGGTACTCGCTGCTGCTGTATAAACGTCTTCCTCAACAGATCGGAGAATAGGTATGCGCTTCAAGCTCTTGCTGTCGTTGTTGATGGTGTCGCTGTCCGCCCATGCGGCGCAGCGGCCGGTGTCGCTGGATATAGGCGGCGGCACCTTGTATGGAACGGAGCTGCTGCCGGATGGCGGCGGCAAGGTGCCGGTGGTGCTGCTGCACGCAGGCTCCGGCCCGACTGACCGCGACGGCAACAGCAAGCTGCTGCCGGGGCCTAACGATTCGCTGCTCATGGTGGCCGAGGCGCTGGCCAGGCGCGGCATCGCCTCGGTGCGTTACGACAAGCGCGGCATAGGCGCCAGCGCGCTGCCGGTGTGGAAGGAGCAGGATCTGCGGCTGGACGATTACATCGGAGACGCCACCGCCTGGCTGCGCAAGCTGCGCGCCGATCCGCGCTTCTCGCGCGTGGTGATGGCCGGGCATAGCGAAGGCGCGCAGATCGCCGCCGAGGCTTGCCGGCAGGCGCCGGCCGATGCCTGCGTGCTGATCGCCGGCGCCGGCCATCCGCTCGACGAGATCCTGCACGACCAGCTCAAGTCCAAGCTGCCGCCGCCGGTCTTCGATCAGAGCGAGCGCATACTGGCCGCGCTCAAGCAGGGCAAGACGGTTGACGATGTGCCGCAAGGCTTGATGATGCTCTACCATCCGTCGGTGCAGCCGTATCTGATTTCGTCGCTGAAGTACGATCCGCGCACGGCGATCGCGGCGCTGGCCATGCCGGTGCTGATCCTGCAAGGGACATCGGACATTCAGGTGCAGGTCTCGGAAGCGCAGGCGCTGGCTGCTGCTGCGCCGCGCGCCAGGCTGGTGGTAGTGGAGGGCATGAATCACCTGCTGAAGATCGTCGGCAGCGACGAAGCCTTGCAGATGAAATCCTACGGCAGTCCGGAACTGCCGGTGGCGCCGCAACTGATCGACGCCTTGAGCACATTCGTCAAGGCGCCGCCGGCCGGCAAATAAGCGTCAGGCGATATTGTCCGCGCCCGGTGCGCCGAACAGCTGCTGCTTGAGCACATGCAGCTGGTCGCGCACCTGCGCGGCTTTTTCGAACTCCAGGTTCTTGGCGTGATCGAGCATGGCTTTCTCCAGGCGCTTGATCTCCTTGCTGATCTGCTTCTCGCTCATTGATTCGTACTTGGCCGTCTCCTGCGCCACCTGCAGCTCTTCACGCGCATCCTGCGGGCTGTAGACGCCGTCGATCATGTCGCGAATCACCTTGTGCACGCCGCGCGGCACGATGCCGTTGGCGGTGTTGAAGGCGATCTGCTTGGCGCGCCGGCGTTCCGTCTCGCCGATGGCGCGTTCCATCGAGTCGGTCATGCGGTCCGCATACAGCAGCGCCACGCCGTTCAGGTTACGCGCGGCGCGGCCGATGGTCTGGATCAGCGAACGCTCGGAACGCAGGAAGCCTTCCTTGTCGGCGTCCAGGATTGCCACCAGCGACACCTCGGGCAAGTCCAGGCCTTCGCGCAGCAGGTTGATCCCCACCAGCACGTCGAAGGTGCCGATGCGCAGGTCGCGCAGCAGCTCGACCCGTTCCACCGTCTCGATATCGCTGTGCAGGTAGCGCACCTTGATGCCATGGTCGCTCAGGTATTCGGTCAGCTGTTCGGACATGCGCTTGGTCAGCGTCGTCACCAGCACGCGCTCGTTCTTGGCGACGCGCAGCGTGATCTCGGACATCAGGTCGTCCACCTGCGAGCTGGCCGGGCGCACGATGATCTGCGGGTCCACCAGGCCGGTGGGGCGCACCACCTGCTCGACCACCTGGTCGGCGTGGGTCTTTTCGTAATCGGCCGGCGTGGCGGAGACGAACACCGTCTGCCGCATCTTCTGCTCGAACTCCTCGAACTTCAGCGGCCGGTTGTCCATCGCGGACGGCAGGCGGAAGCCGTAGTCCACCAGGTTGGCCTTGCGCGAGCGGTCGCCGTTGTACATGGCGCTCAGCTGGCCGATCAGCACGTGCGACTCGTCGAGGAACATCAGCGCATCCTTCGGCAGGTAGTCGACCAGCGTCGGCGGCGGTTCGCCGGGCTGGGCGCCGCTCAGGTGGCGCGAGTAGTTCTCGATGCCTTTCGTGAAGCCGATCTCGGTCATCATCTCCAGGTCGAAGCGGGTGCGCTGTTCCAGGCGCTGTTCTTCGATCAGCTTGTTCTCCTTGCGGTAGAACTCCAGCCGCTCGCGCAGCTCCACCTTGATGGTCTCGATCGCGCGCAGCACGGTCGAACGCGGCGTGACGTAGTGCGAACCCGGATACACGGTGAAGCGCGGGATCTTCTGCTTGACGCGGCCGGTCAGCGGATCGAACAGCTGGATCGATTCCAGCTCGTCGTCGAACAGGTCCAGGCGCACCGCCAGTTCCGCATTCTCCGCCGGGAAGATGTCGAGCGTGTCGCCGCGCACGCGGAAGGTGCCGCGGCCGAAGTCCACTTCGTTTCGGGTGTACTGCATCTGGATCAGGCGGGCGATGATGTCGCGCTGCGACACGCGGTCCTTGGCGCGCAAGGTCAGGATCATCTGGTGATATTCGGTCGGATTACCGATACCGTAGATCGCCGACACGGTGGCGACGATGATGACGTCGCGCCGCTCCATCAGCGACTTGGTGCACGACAGGCGCATCTGCTCGATGTGCTCATTGATGGACGAATCCTTTTCAATGAACAGGTCGCGCTGTGGCACGTAGGCTTCCGGCTGGTAGTAATCGTAGTAGGAGACGAAGTACTCGACCGCGTTCTCCGGGAAGAATTCGCGGAACTCCGAGTACAGCTGCGCGGCCAGCGTCTTGTTCGGCGCGAAGACGATGGCGGGACGTCCCTTGCGGGCGATCACATTGGCCATCGTGTAGGTCTTGCCGGAGCCGGTCACGCCGAGCAGCGTCTGGAAGAACAGGCCGTCGTCGATGCCCTCGCACAGCTGGTCGATCGCGGTGGGCTGGTCGCCGGCGGGCGGGAAGGGTTGGTGCAGCTTGAACGGCGAGTCCGGGAAGGTGACTACCGTTGCGCCTGGGGTGTCTACTACTGGTAAATCAGCCATCTTGTCCGACCTTTGTTAAAATAATGGCCTGCCAGCGGCCTGAGCGTTTTTTTCGAGGGGCGCTGTCTACCTTCAACCGCTGCGTACCGCTTCCAATCGAATCCAATCTTATCATGACGAATCCTAGCTTGTTCAGCGCCATCGACATGGCCCCACGCGACCCTATCCTGGGCATTACCGAAGCATTTAACGCCGACCAGAATCCGGCCAAAATCAATCTGGGCGTGGGCGTCTATTATGACGACAACGGCAAAGTGCCGCTGCTGTCGTGCGTGCAGAAAGCGGAAGCAATCCTGATCGCCGCGCCGGCCCCGCGCACCTACCTGCCGATCGAAGGCCTGGCTGCCTACGACAAGGCGGTGCAGGAGCTGGTATTTGGCGCCGACAGCGCGGTAATTCAAGAGAAGCGGGCGGTGACGGTGCAGGCCATCGGCGGCACCGGCGCGCTGAAGATCGGCGCAGACTTCCTCAAGCGTTTCGCACCGGATTCGCAGGTCTACATCAGCGACCCAAGCTGGGAAAACCACCGCGCGCTGTTCGAGAGCGCCGGCTTCACCGTCAACAACTACGCCTACTACGATGCGGCGACCCACGGCGTGAACTTCGCCGGCATGCTGGCCGCCCTGAAGGCCATGCCGCGCGGCTCCATCGTGCTGCTGCACGCCTGCTGCCACAACCCGACCGGCGCCGACCTGACCTCGGCCCAGTGGGATGAAGTGATCGCCGCCGTCACCAATGGCGGCCTGGTGCCGTTCCTGGACATGGCTTACCAGGGCTTCGGCGCCGGCATCGCGGAAGACGGCGCCGTGGTGCGCCGCTTCGCCGCTGCGGGCGGTCCGCTGCTGGTGTCGAATTCGTTCTCGAAGTCGTTCTCGCTGTACGGCGAACGCGTGGGCGCGCTGAGCGTGGTCGCCGCCACCGGCGAAGAGGCTGGCCGCGTGATGTCGCAGCTGAAGCGCGTGGTGCGCACCAACTACTCGAATCCTCCGGTCCACGGCGGCAAGGTGGTGGCCACCGTGCTGACCACGCCGGAACTGCGTCAGCTGTGGGAAGACGAGCTGGCCGGCATGCGCGTGCGTATCAAGGAAATGCGCGAAGCCTTCGTGGCCAAGCTCAAGGCCAAGGCGCCAGCCCATGATTTCGCCTTCGTGCGCGACCAGGTCGGCATGTTCTCGTACTCGGGCCTGAGCAAGGCGCAAGTGGAGAAACTGCGCGAACAGTCGATCTACGCCGTCGATACCGGCCGCATCTGCGTCGCGGCGCTGAATTCCCGCAATATCGACATCGTCATTGACGCGATCGCCAAAGTGCTTTAAACTCTTGCTTCTTCGGGTTGAGCGACTAAGCTTAACTCGGAAGGATGCAACAAATACTGAAAAACTTGCTCTGTCAGAAACCTTGATAGAATGATCTAAACAGTATAAAATGTTGCCTCAATTCCCTGATAGCTCAGTTGGTAGAGCGACGGACTGTTAATCCGCAGGTCCCTGGTTCGAGTCCAGGTCGGGGAGCCAGAACACAGAAAAGCCCAGCCTTAACCGGTTGGGCTTTTTGCATTGCGGCGAGAATTTTTTTACAACTATTCGCCGAATCGGCCTACCATCTGGATCACTGCACAGTTTTCGACTGATCAAGGAGCCTGTCGTGATGGTTCAAGAGCATGTTGTTTCCGATGATTTCCTGGGGAAGTGGCAGAAGACCACGAATGTGATGGCCGAGGTGTTCGATGTGCCGGCCGGCCTGATCATGCGCGTGCTGCCGCAGCAGATCGAAGTGCTGGTCTCCAGCCATACGCCCGGCAATCCCTACGAGGCGGATGAAAAAGCCAATCTGAACACCGGCCTGTACTGTGAAACGGTGATGGCCACGCGCGCCATGCTGCACGTGCCTCACGCGCTGGAAGACGAGCACTGGAAAGACAATCCCGACGTTGCGCTGAACATGATTTCCTACCTGGGCGTGCCGCTGGTGTGGCCCGATGACGAGGTGTTCGGCACGATCTGTGTGCTCGACAGCAAGAAGCGCGTGTATCAGCAGCGTTACGTCGATCTGCTGTGGGAGATCAAGCGGGCGATCGAGGCCGACTTCCAGGTCATGGACCAGCAGCAGAAACTCATCGCCAGCAATGCCGACCTGCTCAAGGTCAACCGGGCGCTGTTGCGCAGCAATAGCGACCTGAAGGCCGCGCTGGACCGGATCAGTACGATGCAGGCCGAGTTGCTGCGGGCTGAGAAAATGTCGGCCCTGGGCAAGCTGGTGGCGGGCGTGGCGCACGAGCTGAACACGCCGATCGGCAATGGCTTGATGGTGGCCAGCACGCTCAAGAGCAATGCCGAGGCGATCTCCACGGAGCTTGAAGCGGGCGTGACGCGCACGCGCATGCACGACTTCATCGGCGGCGTCGACCGGGGCGCGGATATCCTGCTCAATAGCCTGGGCCGGGCGGCCGAGCTGGTCGACAGTTTCAAGCAGGTCGCGGTGGACCAGTCCGGTACGGGGCGGCGCGAGTTCGATTTGAAAAAGACGTTTGGCGAGATCCTGGCGACGCTGGCGTCGGCCATCCGCCAGAGCGGCCACAGCGTGCTGTGCGAGGTGGACGAAGGCATCACCATGGACAGCTATCCGGACCCGCTGGGGCAGGCGCTGGTCAATCTGGTCAACAATGCGTTGATACATGCGTTCCCCGGCGGCGTGCAGGGCCAGATCCGGATCGCGGCGCACCGGCAGGCCGATGACTGGATTGAAGTGAGCGTGGCCGACGACGGCGTCGGCATCCCTGCGATCGATCTGGCGCGCGTGTTCGATCCCTTCTTCACCACCCGGCTGGGGCAGGGCGGTGGCGGGCTGGGCTTGCATGTTGTGTACAACCAGGTAACGACCGCCTTGCGCGGCAGCGTGCGCGTGGACAGCGAGCCGGGGCAGGGTGCCTGCTTCACGCTGCGCGTGCCGAGGGTGGCGCCGGTGGAGCACGCTGTTTAGTGCCGCGAAGTTGGCGATCTTGCAAATCAGCATAAAAAATTTCACGACGGGGTCGCCAAATCCGTTTTGAGCAGATATAATTCGGGCCTCAATTCCCTGATAGCTCAGTCGGTAGAGCGACGGACTGTTAATCCGCAGGTCCCTGGTTCGAGTCCAGGTCGGGGAGCCAGAATTTAAGTTGTACAGAATCAAGGGGTTACATGTTTCGGCGTGTATCCCCTTTTTTCGTTCCCGTCTCATTAGACGTAGCCGTTGTTTAGAACGGCTGGCTTGCAGGCGCTTAACTCAAGGCTTGGCGTGCGCTCTTGGATCCTGGTCCACCTTCCACAGAAAATCAAAAATCGTCCTGGTGACTATGGCCGCCGGGCCGAAGTGCACGTTCTCCCAGCTGTCGGTGGTCTTGTGGTAGTGGGGGATGCCCTCGGCCTTGCCGAATACCCGGTTGTTGATGCCGATTTTGCCGAAGGGGCCGGCATCGTAGGAAAATGTTCCGCTCTTCTCGGGCGGATATTCGTGTGAATAGTCGTCGCTGTCGTCATTGACGCCGTTGTAGACCTCGTCAAACCACGTGTTGGCGTAGCGGTTCAGCTGCGCCGGCGTGTAGCTGCTCCACTTGTCGTAGCCCAGTCCGATCATGTCGATCGATATCATCAGCACGATGTTCTCGTTCGGGAAGTTCGGCAGCGGGTGGGCGACGTGGTGCATCGAACCCATTTCATGCTGCTCTTCCGCGCCGTAGGCGACAAACATCAGCGTGCGTTTATTTTCCCCCTTGTGCTGCATGAACATGCGCGCCAGCTCCATCGTCGCCGCCAGTCCGGACAGGTCGTCGTTGGCGCCGGGGTAGTGGATGTCGTCGGGCGTCTGCCCCAGATGGTCCCGGTGGGCGCTGATGATGATGACTTCATCGGACAATTCCGGATCGTTGCCCGGGATGATGCCGATCACATTGCTGGTCGCCATGCGCTCGCCCAGCAGGGGATTCTCCGGGTTGCCGTGGCTTTCGCCGTCCGGCTCGACGATGGTCGTGGTGAAGGGTTGCAGATAGCCGTCGGTGCCGGCGGGAACCAGCCCGATGGCCTTGAACTCGTTGACGATGACATTGAGCGACAGGCGGTCCCCCGCTGTGCCCGGCAAGCGGCCGGCGTATTTCGGGCTGGCCAATTCTTTGACCAGGTCACTCATTCTACGGATGCTGACGACCGGCTTTTTGCCCGCCGCCACCTCGCCGGCGTCCGCCTGCGGGCTGGCCAGCAGGCCGGCGGTCAACAAGCACAGCATGCTGTGGCCTAAAATTGATTTCATGAAAACACTTTCTCATATGGAAAGCGTAAAATGTATCAATTTTGGCAATTTCAGATACAGTGCGTTACTTAATGTTACATGGCGTGTCGATTTCAGCGCTTACTTTTCCGGTAGCGCGGGCGGGAACAGGAAATATTCGGGATGGCGCCGTATCATTTCCGCCGTCTGCGGTGACAGCAGAGGATTGGGGATGTGAAACACCAGCCGGTGTTTCATGTTGTTGGCAATCAGCGATTTGCTCCAGCGCCGGTCGAATATGGCGTTGAACGTGCCGTCCTCCATCATCAGGCGCAAGCCTTTTTCGATACGCTCGGCCAGCGCCTTCTTCTTCGGCGAAACAAAGAAAAACACCGGCGCAGGGTAGGCGATCGCGAAGGTTTTCTCGATGGTCAGATCGGCATCCCCTTGCTTGGCCAGCTCCTCATCAACCTCGTTCGCTCCCAGGGCGATGCCGTCGAAGCGCTTCGCCGTCAACATGCGCACCAGCGTCTCGTACGAGGACGATGTCACCACGTGCAGCCCCGCCGCCAGGTTGATGGCGGTGTCCGGCCAATCCAGGCCCTGGCCGATGCTGATGCGCTTCAGGTCGGCCATGGTCTTGACCTGCGCGAAGCGCTCGACCGAATCCTTGCGGATAATCATCAGCCGGCAGCCCAGCAAGCCTTTCATCAGCGGGATGCGTACTGGAATCACGCCCTGTTCGCGGGCCATCGACGTCATGCTCCAGTAGATATCCAGATCCCGCCCGGCGCGCAGCATCGCAAAGGCGCGATCCTGGTTCATGCGTGTGTCCACCCAGCGCCATTGATCCGGTTCCGCAGCCGGCGCCTTGGCCAGCGCCGTGGTGAGCAGTTCCAGGATGTAGGCTTTCCAAGGCTCGCGCTGGTTGAAGTTGGGCGCAAGCAGCTCTTCCGCGCGGACGCAGTTGCACATGATGGCTACCACTAATGCAAGAAGTATGTGCATGGATTTGCCCTCCGTCCCTGGTCTAAGGCCCGCCTGGCGCCAGCATCGGCTTTTCGCGGCGCCGGTAGAAGGCCGAGAACTGCTCGGCGTAGCGTTGCCGGGCATCCGGGCTGATCCATTTGTCGATGCTGTTGCGCAGGGCTCGCGCGCCTTCCTTGCTCGCCAGCAGCTCGTCCAGCTTGCGCGCCGTGGCCTTGCCCCAGTCCGTCTTCGGACAGGCGAAGCCGAGCTTGATCGGCTCGGCGTTGCCGGCGATAGGGAAGCTGCGCAGCACCCCCAGCCTGGGGTTGCGGTCCTTGTAATAGGCAAGGATGAAGTCGTAATCGATGGTGTAGTCGGCCCGGCTCAGCAGCATTTTCGACAGGATGTTTTCGCCGTAGCTGCCGATCACCGTCTGTTTGAGCGTCGAGTTCGGCGGGCGCCGGCGCAGCGCCGTGTCGAGCTGCGTGCCGAAGCTGCGCTTCTCGCTGATCAGGCCGCGCAGTTCGGGCATCGCCAGCAGCCGCGGCAGGTCGACCTCGCCGTTGGCGTTGAGCGGCAGCGCCGCCGCGACCTCGGCCCGCACCACCAGCTGCAGCGGCGGCAACAGGCCGGTTTCGACGATGTGGGCGCGCTTCAAGCGTTCGGCGTTAATCAGGGTAAATGAGTAGCACACCGGCTCGCCCGCATCCAGCATGGTCCAGGTGCGCTTGAGGTTGGCATACACGAAGCGGTGCTGGACTTCCGGCCAGTGCGCCTGCACGTAGGCGATCTGGGCGTCGGTGATGCCGGCGCTGGGCTGGTCGCGCGCGCGTATCGACGCCGGTGGCAGGTCCGGCATCAGCCAAGTCATCACAGCCTGGGCCGCCGCACTGGCGGGCAGCGTCAGGCTCAGGGCGAGGAGTAGGGCGCGCATGGGCGTTTCGTTGGTGAACGGTGTCATGCCATTATGGCTACTGTCCAGTCGGAAATCACGGGCTTTGCAGCGTTTTTTTGCAGCCGTTGGGGTTTTTGCATTTTGGCAGCTAATTCTCACCGAAATGCGCGATTCCGGTAGACGGGAATCTTGCACCTCGGTATTCTGAATCTTATTTCTGGCCAGAAGGGAACGCGATGGTCATCTCAGCCGAGGCGGTCGATCAGGTGCAGCGGGTGCGTGCCTTGGAGCGCGAAGTCGCGCTCTTGCGCAATACGCTGGCCGCCATGCCGGCCGCAGGCAGTAACCAGGAATGGAAAGATGAGGTCGTCCGCTTGCTGAGCGAAGTGGTCTTGTTCCGTCTCTCGCTGGACCAGGAAACTGTGCTTTCATCTTTTAAAAATAAATAGAGGTAGATTATGAGCGAGGAAAACAAGGAAGTCGTGTACGGGACCGAAGACTTGCTGATGAGTCTGTGCAATTCAGTCACCCGTGTCTTGAACGTCGCCACCCAGAGCAAGGTCAATTATTCCGGCATGGTGCAGCGCATCACCAAGACCGGCCTGAAGCCGGACATCGGCTGTTTCGTGTTGTTCGACGGCGGCTTCACCGGCCTGGTGGTGCTGAACTTCGCGGCCGACACCGCCATGGAAATCTACGAGCGCTACATGCTGCACATGGGCATGCCGAAGTCGGAGCTGGCCAGCTCCCACACGTCGGACGAGGTGTCCAACATCATGGGCGAGCTGATGAACCAGATCGTCGGCGACTTCACCGGCAAGGTGCGGCGCGAACTGCAAACCAATATCACGCAGAACCAGCCGAAGATGCTGGTGCTGACCAAGCAGGTCATGCTCAGCGTCGACACGCCGCTGGATCGCCCTGAGATGCGGCGCGTCACCTTCTACACGGAAAAGAGTAATATCTTTTATCTGGAATTGGCGATCGACCGAACCGAGTTCATCCGTCTGCACGACTTCGATTCCAGCGAGGTGACAGATCCGGACGCGCTGATGGAACAGGAGCGCAGCAATCAGGGCGGCTCATCGATGGCGTCCGACAGCTCGTCCGAGGACGAGGCCAATGACGAGCTGCTGAAATCCCTGGGCATGTAGTGGCGGGGCGATCAGGTTGCTTGTGCCTTTAAAGCCACCACAGCCGAGTTTTATCGGACTATGATCGAAAGCAGGGGACCGCTGCAGGGGCCTGGAGCGGGGCGGTCCAGTGATTGGCACTCACGAAAGCGCGACATGGACAAGCACTCCTCTCTTGGCGGCCTCCGGCTGGGGCACAAATTCCTGATCCTGAGCCTGATTGCCGTGATACTGGCGAGCATACCGACCTGGCTCTACATGCGGGAGGCGGGCAAGTCGCTGGATGCCTACCTGGATGAGCGTACCGGCGTCCCCGCCGTGCTCGACGGCCTGCGCGTGGTGCAGCTGACCCAGCAGCATCGGGGCTTGTCGGCGCTGGTGCTGGGCGGGGTGACGGCCGCCGAGGAGAAGCGCGCGGCCAAGCAGAAAGAGGCCGACAGCGCCTATGCGACCACCGATGCGCTGGTGAAAAGCCTGCACGACACCACCCTGGACGCCGCCTGGGCCCAGGCGCGCGGCGATTGGGAAACCTTACGCAGCCAGGTCGCCAATAAAAGCATCCCGGTCACGCAAAGCTACGCCGCGCATACGGCGCTGGTGCCCAAGCTGCTCAAGGTGAACGACCTGATCGGCGACTTCTACGGCCTCAGCCTTGACCCCGACCGCGACACCTACCAGCTGATCCAGGCCATGTTCTATCAGCTGCCCTATCTGGCCGAGGAGCTGGGCAAGACGCGCGCACGCGGCGCCGGCCTGCTGGCGAAGAAGGAGGCGACCACGGCCGACCGCCAGCAACTGTCGTCCATCGTGGCGCGCGTGACCGACCGCCTGGACCAGACGCTGACCGCGTTCTACAAGGCCACCCGCTACAACGGCGAGTTTGAAACCACGCTGGCCCCCGCCATGCGCGACGCCGACCAGGCCGCGCGCCAGATTATCGAGCTGGCCAACAAGGAAATCGTGCAGCCCGAAGCGCTGACCTATTCGGCGGAAAATTATGTGGCGCTGTCGACCAAGGCCATCGACCTGCAGTTCGCGCTCAACGCGGCGGCCAGCAAGCAGCTCGACACCATCCTCGACGACAAGATCCGCGCCTTCTACGTCACCCGCTGGACGATGCTGGGCGCCATGCTGGGCTTGCTGGCGCTGGCCGGCTATGTGGCGCTGCTGATCTCGCGCTCGGTGACGCGGCCGCTGAACAATGCGATCGCCGTGGCGCAGAGCGTGGCGCGCGGCAATCTGGTCAACGACTTCGATGTCGGCGCGCCCAACGAAGTGGGGCAGATGCTGCGCGCGCTGCGGGACATGAACGACAGCCTGCGCGGCATCGTCGGCGAGGTGCGCGGCAGCATCGACCATATCAGCGCGGCCACGCGCGACATCGCCAGCGGCAATGCCGATGTGTCGGCGCGGCTGGAATCGCAGGCGTCCAATCTGGAGGAGACCGCGTCGTCGATGGAAGAGCTGACCTCGACCGTGCGCCAGAACGCCGACAATGCGCGCCAGGCCAACCAGCTGGTGATCAGCGCGGCCGATGTCGCCACCCACGGCGGCGAGGTGGTGTCGCAGGTGGTGCAGACGATGGGCGAGATCAACGAGAGTTCGCACAAGATCGTCGACATCATCAGCGTGATCGACGGCATCGCCTTCCAGACCAACATCCTGGCGCTGAACGCGGCCGTGGAGGCGGCCCGCGCGGGCGAGCAGGGCCGTGGCTTCGCGGTGGTCGCCAGCGAGGTGCGCAACCTGGCGCAGCGCTCGGCCGCGGCAGCCAAGGAAATCAAGGAGCTGATCGGCCGCAGCGTCGAGAAGGTCGAGATCGGCAACCGCCTGGCCGACCAGGCCGGCGAGGCGATGGGCGAGATCGTCAGCAGCGTGCAGCGCATCACCATCATCATGTCGGACATCGCGACCGCATCGGCCGAGCAGGGCACCGGCATCGAGCAAGTCAACGAGGCTGTCACGCAGATGGACGACATGACCCAGCAGAATGCCGCCCTGGTCGAACAGACGGCGGCGGCCTCGGCCAGCCTGGAAGAACAGACCCAGCAGCTGGTGGGGGCGATGAGCCGCTTCGTGCTGGGCACCGAGGAGCGCGGCGGCGCTCCGGCACCGCGTCCGGCCGCGCGGCCTGTGGCGAAACAACAACGTTTAGCGATCCGCCATGCCTGAACGGCAAGCTTGATCTATCCATCACCAGCCCAGGCGGGGCCGACTGTTTTAGCCTTTTATTATTCAGTCCGCCCTGCTGGCGCGCCAAATTTCTAACAGTAAATCCGCATAAGCTTATATTGCTCTTGCAATACCTGCTATCAATGAAAGAAAATACCGCCTTTTTGCAAGTCGGTGCATTCTAAGCATCGAAAACGGCCTCAACTCCGCTTGCGCTGCCACGGTCACGTCAGATGATCGGACAGTATCAAAAGAAAGAGAGAACAGGAGACACACTGTTTTTTACTCTTTGCGTTACCTCAAATCGGGATATTGAATGATCAAACTGTCGAAGATGCACAAGCGCTTGCTGGCGCTGAGCGCCGTTATGCCTATCGGTTCCGCCATCGCGCAAACCGCCGTCCAGCCACAGCTGGAAACCGTGACCGTCACCGCCCAGCGCCGTGCCGAGAACATCAAGGACGTGCCGGTCTCCGTCACCCTGCTGAAGGATGAGAAGCTGGACGTGCTGCTGTCCGGCGGCCAGGATATCCGCGTGCTGGCCGGCAAAGTGCCGTCGCTGAACGTGGAATCGTCGAATGGTCGTACCTTCCCGCGCTTCTACATCCGCGGCTACGGCAACACCGACTTCAGCACCTTCGCTTCGCAGCCGGTATCGCTGGTGTATGATGACGTGGTGCAGGAAAACGGCATCCTGAAAGGCTTCCCTATCTTCGACGTGGCTGGCGTGGAAGTACTGCGCGGCCCACAGGGCACGCTGTTCGGCCGCAACACCCCGGCCGGCGTGGTCAAGTTTGAATCGGAAAAACCGAACACCAAGAAAATCGAGGGTTACTACAACCTGTCGTGGGCGACCCACAACACCATCAACGCCGAAGGCGCCGTGAACGTGCCGCTGTCGAGCGAGTGGGCGATGCGCGTATCGACGCTGCGTCAGCACCGCGACAACTTCGTCGACAACACCTTCACCAAGCAGAACGATGTGCTGGAAGGCTACAACGAACACGCCGAACGCGTGCAGTTCCTGTACACCCCAAGCACCACCTTCAGCGCCTTGTTCAACATGCACTCGCGCACCACCGACGGCAGCGCCCGTCTGTTCCGCGCCAACCTGATCAAGAAGGGCACCAACGACTTCGCTGACGGTTACGACTTCACCAAGATCGCCACCAACGGCCAGAACACGCAGAGCCTGAGCACCAACGGCGCCAGCGCCCGCCTGACCTGGGATCTGGGTGCGGTCAAGCTGTTCTCGATCACCGGCTACGAAGCCGTGGACAACTACTACAGCCGCGGCGACATCGACGGCGGCAGCCCGGCCGGTCCAGGCTTCATCCCGTTCCAGGTGCAGACCGGCGGGGGCTTGAGCGGCCTGCACCAGTACACCCAGGAATTCCGCGTCGAGTCGAAAAACGCGGGTCCGCTGAACTGGCAGACCGGCGTCTACTACTTCAAGGAAAGCGCCAGCGGTTACAGCGACAACTTCGACAGCAACACCCAGTTGCAGACCTCGCACCTGGCCAGCCATCAGAACAACACCGCTGCTGCGGTGTTCGGCTCGCTGACCTATGATGTGTCGGACCAGCTGGTGCTGCGCGGCGGCGTGCGCTACACCCACGACAAGAAGGACTTCGCCACCACCGCGCGCATGAACGTCACGCAGACCGGTCCTGACTCGGTTGACGAGAGCAAGAGCAAGGCCAACTGGGACATGAGCGCGACCTACAAGATCAACAAGGACGTCAACGCCTACGCTCGCGTAGCGACCGGCTTCCGCGCGCCGAGTATCGCTGCCGCTTCGGCATCGGTGCCGATCACCGTGGCCGATGCTGAAACCATCACCTCGTACGAAGCCGGTATCAAGGCCGACCTGTTCAACCGCCGCGCCCGCGCATCGGTCAGCGTCTACAACTACGATGTGAAGAATCAGCAGCTGACCGTGGTTGGCGGCAACACCAACGTCACCAAGCTGATCAACGCAGCCAAGACGGTGGGCCGTGGCGTGGAAGCGGACTTCGAAGCCTTCATCACGCCTGACTTCAAAGTCACGGCTGGCGGTTCGTACAACTTCACCGAGATCAAGGATCCATCGCTGTCCGTGGCCAAGTGCGGTTCGTGCACCGTGACCAATCCGCTGAACGCGGCCGGCCGCGTCGCCATCGACGGCAACCCGCTGCCACAGGCGCCGAAGTACATCGTCAACGCGACCGCGCGCTACAACTGGGCGCTGGCCGACGGCAACCTGTTCGTGCTGACCGACTGGGCATACCGCAGCAAGATCAACTTCTTCCTGTACGAAGCCAAGGAATTCACCGGCAAGCCTATGGTTGAAGGCGGCCTGCGCGTGGGTTACAACTGGCAGGGCGGCAAGTATGAAGTGGCGGCGTTCGGTCGCAACATCACCAACACCGAGCGCATCACCGGCGCGATCGACTTCAACAACCTGACCGGCTTCGTCAACGAACCGCGTCAGTTCGGTGTGCAGTTCAAGGGCAGCTTCTGATTTTTGGAATTTTGCCCGCTAGCCTAGACAGCTAGAAATCGGCCGTATATAATGCGGCCTCTTTTCCCTGATAGCTCAGTCGGTAGAGCGACGGACTGTTAATCCGCAGGTCCCTGGTTCGAGTCCAGGTCGGGGAGCCAGAATACAGTAGCATGCCAAGAACCCAGCCCTAACCCGGTTGGGTTTTTGCGTTTTAGGCCTGTTTATTGACGCAGCGCGAACCAGGCGGCATTGAGCGACGAGTAGGGCGGGATGTCGCCGCTTCATTGAAGGCTATCGACCAAGAGGAAATACTTAAGATCCTTCGTCTGCACGTGAATTGTATTCTTGTGAAAAATACCAAAATGACAGGATGTGATGCATAATGGAATTTTACTATTTTGCAACTACTGTCCATGATCAGACTAGTCCGCTTCCTGCTTGCCCTGTTACTTGTATTGCTGAATGGCTGCGGAGGGGGCGGGAGTGGCTCGCCGACTGCGAGTACACCCACTCCGCCGGTTGTGACGCCCCCTGTCACGGCCAGGCTGACAAAAATTACCCTGCAGAGCGACGCTGGTGATCTGATCGGCGCTGGGGGGAGTTTTAGTTACAGTCTGAGCGATGCCAAAATTTCCGTGACCAGTGACCATAATCAGCTGGTGGTCAGAGTTGAAGGTGACGAAACCTGGACTGGTGTATTCCAGACCGGCGGCACGGAGCAAGCGCAACTGAAAGCTGGCATGGTTGCCGATGTGCCGCGATATGCTGATGGTATGGACTGGGCTAAGAGTGGACTCACCTGGTTTGGCGAGGGGCGGGCATGCTCAAGTTCCAGCGGCTGGTTCAGCATCGACAGCGTGAAATACGTGGGCGCGCAAGTCAGTGAAATCAAGGTTCGTTTCGAGCGTCATTGCAATGGGGGCGCTGCAGCCCTGCATGGCGAAGTTACATACTATGCCGATGATGCAAGCAAACCACCGGCACCCGTCGTGCCGGCGCCAGCTTCTCTGTGGCGTCCGCCTGCGGATGTCGCCAATAGTGTCGGCAACTATGCTTACTTTGAAAGCGAGGACGGCGATTATGTTGGCCTGGGCAAGACTTATCGCTACGATCAGCGCAACGCCAACCTGACAGTCGACGGTGGCGTCGTCAATCTGAACATTGCAATTCAAGGCCGCGAACTTTGGTCGGCCGAGTTGCGAGGCATGTCTGGTTCATACAATTTGCTGCCAGGTTATTATCCAGCCGTGCATGGTTCGCGTTTTGATAACCCCGTCAAGGGGGGCTTAAGCTGGACCGGCGCTGGACGGGGCTGTAGCAAATCCACTGGGTGGTTTGTCGTCGATTCCGTCACAAGCGACCAGAATTTCAACGTAACGGCGATCGATCTGCGTTTCGAACAGCACTGCGAGGGGCGCGCTGGCGCGTTGCGCGGCGCGATCCATTGGATCAGTCCTGCGTTGGTACCGCGGCAGCCTGTCGCTGGCAACACAGCAGTTGGCTCGTGGCGCGCGCCAGCGACAGCGCTGCCGACTGGCGGAAACTATCTTTATATGCAGAGCGATGCGGGCGAGGCCTTGGCTAAAGGTCTGATTGACCTGCAAACCAGTGCCAGCGCCCAGTTCAGCGTTGATGTGCAAAACAATCGCCTGTCATTTAACGTGCATGGTGGCCACACGTGGACGGTAAGCCTGGCTGCCCAACCAGGGCAGGCCCAGTTCGTCAAAGGAGATTACGCCAAGCTGAGTGGCGGCGCGCTGACCGTTTCCCTGGACAGCTATGGGCAGTTTTCGCCCCAGGGATGGGCCGTCATTGACAGCATCAGCTATATGGCAGGAAAAGTGGTGGCGCTGGACTTGCGTTTCGAAGAGCTCGGTATTAATGGGGCCGGTAACGATAGCGGGCTGCTGCATGGGCAACTGCACTGGCGGGCAGATCAGCCGGATGCCTTTGCCGGACCTGCGTCTGCTGTGCCTTCACTGTTCTGGCGCCCGTCATCCGCCAATACCCCGCCTGCGGGAAATTACGTTTATTTGGAAAGCGACCGCAGCGACTTTGCCGGAAACCAGTCCTCTTATCTCTACACGTCATTAGACAGCTTGATCAATGTGACTGCTACCGGCAATATCTTTGACCTGAGCCTGTATGGTGACGAACGTTGGAATGGGCACTTTGTGACGATGCGTAACGCGAGCCAGATTCAGCCTGGTTATTACGCGGGGCTGAGCAATTCTGGAAATGCCGATCCTTCACGCGGCAACTTCAGTTGGGGCGGTGATGGGCGAAGCTGTAATACCGCTACCTCTGGTGTGGTAGTCGATAAGGCGACCTATGTGGGGAATCAGTTGGTGGAATTGCGCTTGCGGTTTGAGCAGCATTGCGAAAATGACCCAGGTGCCCTGCGTGGTGAAATTCGCTGGGCGGCGAACGATGCCCAACAGCCATCGGGGCCGGCTGCCATGCCCGCTGGTTTGTGGCGCGCACCTGCGGGAACCTTGCCATCCAGCGGCAGCTATCTGTATGTGCAGTCCGACGCGGCTGACGCGATTGGCGAAGGCAAGACCTTCCTCATGACTGGCAACGATACTCATTTCTTTGCCGGCTGGTCTGCGCCGTATAACAGTGACGCTTATTTCCGTTTGTCCGCGCAGTCCACGCAGAAGGGGGCGGGTGATTGGACCGGTGAATTCCAGTCGATGATTGGGCTGAAAAAGTTCCAGGTAGGCTTCTATGACCACGTAGCCAGGGTGCCCTTCCAGAATCGGGCGTTCGGAGGGCTGAACTGGTCCGCCAATGGCAAGGGCTGCAATACGTCGATTGGCTGGTTTGCGGTGGATAAGGTGGTCTATGTTGGCGACAACCTGACCGCGCTACATGCACGCTTTGAACAGCATTGTGAGAATTTGAGACCGGCGCTGCGTGGCGAACTGAATTGGGAAGCGTCGCCATCCCCCACAGGGATGAGGCAAGGTGCTGGCGTACTGAGTGAGATCGTGACGAGAGAAATGAGATAAAAGACCGAACGGAAGGTAGAGCTACGGACTGTTAATCCGCAGGTCCCTGGTTCGAGTCCAGGTCGGGAGCCAGAATACGAAAGGCGGCATGTGTGCTTGCAACGATCAAGATCGTTGTAATGCCATATGCGGCCTTTTTGCATCTGGCGCCGCTACTTTGTGAAGATGCCCGCGTTCAGTTGGGTGTGTCGTTCCAGGCCTTGCTGAGCTTTTTGCATTTCTGCGGCGCCAGCTCGGGTCGGAAATGGCAATCCAGAGCGATAAAGAAATCGCGCGTGACGTTGTAATCGCGCTGGTAGCGCTCCAGAATACGGTCGATCTCCCCTGTGGTGTAAATCTGCGCGATGCCGCGCTCGAACGCATCACGCTGGGCTTCTGTACGGAACCGCATCCAGTAAAATCTGCCCGGCCCCAACACATCGTGGAATGCCAGCTCTGCGTCGGCATTGCGCTTCTGTGGCAATTGCAGTTTGAGGTAGTACCGGAACACATCGGGTTGCGAAATAATGACGTCTGTGCGGTCCAGGAAGAGGGTGCCAGAGGGCATGGTTACCGTTTCCCTGTAATTCGGATGATTCGCCATCGCTGCGGCGTAGGCTGGCCCCAGCACCTTTTGCGCGTTGCGGAACGCGATCACCCGATACTTTTTCAAGTCCTCCACGGTGGATAGCGCGGGAATCCGACTGCGCAAGGTAATCGCCATGTTGTGAAAATACGAAACCGGCCACCGGCTCAGATAACCTCCCTGCACTTGTTGAGAGGAGGATGCCGTTGTGATGTCGAACACGCCTTGACGAAATTGTTCTTCAAAACGCACATTGGGCAAATAAAGAAATTCGACGGCGATTTGCTGCGATGCGAACGCGGCGCGCAGTACGTCCGCATATAAGCCGGATGCGTGATCCGACAGCACGAATGGCGCAATCACGCTTTGCAGGCCGATCTTGACCGAGGCTGGGCTGGAGCTGACTGATGCTCGCTCGGCGACCGGAGTTGCGGCGGCTGCTGCTGTAAAAACCACGGCGGTTAACCACATCGGCGCTCCCCATCAGACCAGTTTCCTTCCTTTATTATAGACAGATAACCGACGGGAAATCATCTCTGCGGACGTGAGCCGGACATGTCTTTTATGCTATATTTTGCGGCTCACCACTTTGACGGGATAGCGCAAATGCTGAAGAGATTGTTTGTCGCGGTGGCACTGGCCTTGCCGATGGCCGCCGGCCTGTGTGCGGAGCCCTTGCCGGTCCAGGTGCGCCTGACGCACGTGGGGCCCGATACCTGGCGCGCCGACTATCAGTTTTCGCAGCCGGTGACGGCGATGCGGTTCGAGCCGGTGGGCGACTTGCGCAAGTCCGCATGGAAGGTGCTGACGCCGGGCGTCACCCTGACCACCGACGCCACCCACGACGCTCTGGCCGCCGCCGACGGCAAGCCGCTGCGACAGCTCAGCGTGGAAATCTCGGCCATTGAACAACCCCTGGGCAAGTACTACCTGGCGACCGACCGGTTTTCGGATGGCGGCCGCTTGATTTACCTGGGCTTCCTGCAGGGCGAGGCATTGCAGGACAAGGCGGTGCGCGATATCGAGGCCAACTTCACGCTGGAAGGACTCGGCAAGGAAAACGTGCTGATGCCTGCCACAGCAGACGCAGCGTCCGACAGCGCGACACCGTATGCCTACTTCGGCCCGCAGTCGCCGGTGGCCGCCGGTGAAGGGCGGGTACTGCTCGATCCTCAACTTTCAGACTGGGCCAAAAGCCTGCTGCTCGACACCACCGCCAAGATGTCTGTGTACTACAGCGCGGCGTATGGCCATAAATTGAGGAAACCCATGCTGCTGATGGTGGCCGTCAACGATACCGCCACGCCTGGCCTGTCGTTCAAGGGCGGCGTGGTCGGTGCGCAGATCGCCTACCGCCTTGGCGGCGCGGCCTTGCTGACACCCGAAAACCCCAAGAAACGGGAGATCATCACTCAGGTGGTGGCGCATGAAATGGCGCACCTGTGGCAGAACGATGTGCGTCGTGGCGGCATCAGCGAGCAGTCGCCGCCGTGGGTGCACGAGGGCGGAGCCGAGGCGATGGCGCTCGATGGCCTGCTGCATACCGGCATCTGGAGCGCCGAGCAGGGCAAGGCCTACACCGACGCCACCCTGGGCGAATGCGAAAAGCTGGAACACAGCCTCGCCACCTACCGCGGCATCTATGCCTGCGGCTTCGAGCGCTACAGCAAGCTCAAGGTGGGCATCGTGCCGCTGTGGCGTGACATGATCGCCGCCGCCGACGGCAAAGGCGAAATCTACAGCGAAGCCATGATCGATGCACTGGTTGCGCGCGGAGGCAAGGCCGCGCCTTGATCAATGCGAGGGAGCGTTGCAGGCCGGGTCGGCATCCCAGCGGCCTGAGCAGATGCGTGACCGGCACAACATGCCTTCGATCAGC
This sequence comes from Rugamonas aquatica, assembly GCF_009380215.1. Lineage (GTDB taxonomy): Bacteria > Pseudomonadota > Gammaproteobacteria > Burkholderiales > Burkholderiaceae_D > Rugamonas > Rugamonas aquatica_B. Next base: position 281,568 of record NZ_WHUG01000005.1, on the reverse strand, counting down.
CCCAGCTGCTTGCAGCGCGCCAGCAGTTGCGCGGTGCTGTCGCCTTCCTGACGCTCGACCACGTCGCGGCTGCGCTCGGGCAGCACGGTGGCCGGCTTGGCCGAGTGGGCGACCAGTGCGGTGAGCAGGGCGACGTCGGTGTCGCCGCTTGTCACCGGAGTGGCGGCGGTGGTGCGCGCCGCCGTCGGACGCGTGTTCGCGGCGCCTGCGATGATGACGCTGGTTGCTGTGGCCGGTTTGTGCGACGTGGATGTTACGCGCGGCGCCTCGGGCCTGGCCTGCGCGATGATGACGGGCCTGGGTATGGACGATGCCTGAACGGCCGCCAGCGGCCTTGCCACGACCTCGTTGACGATGGCCGCCGGCTGTTCGGCTTGCACCGAGGCGGTGGCATCCGGCTCGGCCTGCCGCCGCTCTGTGCTGGCGCTGACGCTGTCGCGGCTGTGCGAGAACGAGCTCGGCGTGAGCATCCTCTCGTGCATCAACCACGCGACCGTGCACATGGTCGCCAGCAGCAGCCCCAGGCCGATGGTCCAGCCGTCGATGGTCCAGCCGGTTGTGCGCGGCGCCTTGGCGGCGGGGCGGGGACCATGCTCCAGGTTCGCCAGGATGCGCTTGCCGCTGTCCGCCGCCGGGCGATTCGAACTCATCAGGTCGGGTTTTTGCTTCGACGTATCCACGGTATTTCCTCCGAATTTGATCTGGTCTTTCACGCCGCCGGCGCAAGCGCCTACGATGAAGCGTGCTCGCCCTTCAGTGTCCGATCTGCGGTGCGACCTCGCTTTGACGGAGCGCATCATGTTTCTCTTTTCGGTACTGCTGTTCTTTGTGCTGGCATGCGTGGGCGCGTGGCTGGTGCTGTTCCCAGCCGGGCGCGACGTGGTGACGCAGTCGATGTCGGCCATCGGTCGCCGCATCGGGCAGGGGCTGCGCGGCGGCTACCGGCAGGGCGCGCAGCAGGCGGCGCATGCCGGGCGCAGCGCCGGCGGCGGTCTGATGCGCGCGCTGCATTTTTTGCGGCGTCGATATCTACTGGTGCTGTCGGCCGCCGTGCTGCTGACCGTGCCGCCGATGCTGGCGCTGGTGCTCAGCGGCCGCAATATGCTGGGCGGCTTCGACAGCGACAGCCACGCCATCAACGACCAGATCGCGGACCTGCTGAAAGGCGAGCAACTGGCGGCCCCGGCACCATTGCCGCCGCTGGTGTTCACCACGGCGGAGGTGACGCTGGTGCGGCCCATGCTCGACAGCGCCAATCGCAACTGGCAGTTGCTTGATCCCGTCTTTGCGCAGCGCCTGCTGCTGGTGTTCAAGATCATGAAAGAGAACCACGGCTACGACATGGCGATCCTGGAGGGCTATCGCAGCCCGGAGCGGCAGAATGCGCTGGCGGCAGCCGGTCCCGCCGTCACCAACGCCAAGGCCTTCCAGAGCTATCACCAGTTCGGCCTGGCGGCGGACTGTGCCTTCCTGCGCGACGGCAAGCTGCTGATCTCGGAGCGCGATCCATGGGCGATGCGCGGCTACCGTCTGTACGGCGAGGCGGCCGAGTCGGTCGGCCTGCACTGGGGCGGGCGCTGGACCATGATGGACTTCGGCCACACCGAGCTGCGCGTGGCGGGCACGGTGCGGAAATAAGACGGCGCACGGGCTTCGTTGTTTTGCGTCAAGAAATTGCCGCATTGTTGGTGGCACCATTGATCGGTCCGCTTGCTGCTCAGGCGCTATCTTCCACGCCGGCCTCGTCCCATGATGCGAAGAATCTGGTACTTCCTTACCGATACCCGCCACCTGACCATCATCGGCCTGACTGCGATGGCGGCGTTTTTTTATCTCGGCGCGCAAGTGCTGGAACTGGCCCTGATCTGGGCGCTGGCGGCGACCGGCTTGATGCTGCTACTGGCCGGCCTGGTCTGGCTGTGGCGGCGCCGGCGGGCCACGCGCGAGTCCGAGGAGCTGGGTGCGGCCATCGGCGCGCAGGCCGCCACCGCGCAGGCGGAATTGCAGGCGCGCGACCAGTCGGGCGCCGAGGTCAAGGCGATCCGCGACAACATGCTCAAGGCGATCGAGACCATACGCGGTTCGAAGATGGGCATCGTGTCCGGCACGCGCGCGCTGTATGAGCTGCCGTGGTACATGATTATCGGTAATCCCGCAGCGGGCAAGAGCACGGCCATCACCAACTCGGGTTTGCAGTTCCCCTTCGCCGACGGCAAGATCGTGCACGGCGTGGGCGGTACCCGCAACTGCGACTGGTTCTTCACTACCGACGGAATCCTGCTCGACACGGCAGGGCGCTACGCAGTGCTGGACGAGCACCGCGCCGAATGGCACGGCTTTCTCGACCTGCTGAAGAAGTACCGCAGCCGTGCGCCCATCAACGGCATCCTGATCGCGGTCAGCATCGCCGAGCTGCGCGGCGACGATCCTGAAGTCGGCATCAAGCTGGCGCGCAGCCTGCGCAAGCGGGTGCAGGATCTGATCGAGCGGCTGGAAGTGTTCGCGCCGGTGTACGTGGTGTTCACCAAGGCCGATCTGATCGCGGGCTTCGGCGAGTTCTTCGCCCGCGCCGAACGCGGCGAGCGCGAGCGCGTGTGGGGCGCCACGATGCCCTACAAGCGCAAGGCCAGCAGCCAGCAGATGATGGCCTTCTTCGATCACAGCTTCGATGAGCTGTGCGCCGGCTTGAAAGAACTGAGCGTGGCTAATATGAGCCAGCAGCGGCGCGAGCGCATGGAGCCCGGCGTGTTCACCTTTCCGCTGGAGTTCGCGACGATACGCGCGCCGCTGCGCAGCTTCCTCGTCACGCTGTTCGAGGAAAACCCTTTTCAATTCAAGCCGGTGTTTCGCGGCTATTACTTCACTAGCGCCTTGCAGGAAGGTGTGGCGGTCAGCGAGCAATCGCGCCGGCTGGCGAAGCGCTTCGACCTGGCGGTGCCGGACGCGCCGCCGGTGGCGGGCAGCGGGCAGTCGGGATTCTTTCTGCTTAAGCTGTTCCGCAACGTGATCTTCGCTGACAAAGATCTGGTATCGCAGTACGCCAGCAAGAACAAGGTGCGCCTGACTTATGCGGCCTTCTTCGCAGCGGCGGTTTTGTTGGGCGTGTCGCTGGGCGGCTGGAGCTGGTCGTATCTTGGCAACCGCCAGCTGGTCAGCAACGTGCAGGCGGATCTCGACAAGGTGATCAAGCTGCAAGCCAAGCGTCTGGATCTGCAATCTCGCCTGGAGGCGCTGGAGATCCTGCAGGATCGTATCGAGCAGCTGGACAAATATCGCACCGACCGGCCATGGTCGCTGCGTATGGGCCTGTATCAGGGCGAACTGTTGGAGCGCAAGCTGCGCGAGGAGTACTTCGCCGGCGTGCGCGAGGTGATGCTCAGGCCTGTCGTCGCCAATCTGGAGACGCTGCTGTCGGAGATGAACGCGCATGCCGATCAACTGCAGGCGCCGGGTGCGCAGGCTGCCACGGTTCCAGCCACGCCGGGCCGCCAGTTCCAGGAAGCCTCCGCCGTCAGTGTCGAAGACGCCTACAACGCCTTGAAGAGCTACCTGATGCTGGCCGATACTTCCCGCGCTGAGCCCAGCCACCTGAACGACCAGTTGACCCGTTACTGGCGCGGCTGGCTGGAGAACAACCGCGGCGCCATGCCGCGCGAGCAGATGATACATAGCGCCGAACGGCTGATGACGTTCTACCTTGCGCAGACAGCCGATCCCTCCTGGCCGCGCATCGAGCAGAAGCTGGCGCTGGTGGACCAGGCGCGCGAGAACCTGCGCCGCGTGGTGCGCGGCATGCCGGCCAGGGAGCGCGTCTACGCCGACATCCGCGCCCGCGCCAACACGCGCTACCCGGCGATGACGGTGGCCCGCATGGTGGGCGAGCAGGATCAGGCGCTGATGACGGGCAGTTACGCCATCCCCGGCGCTTACACCCGCGAGGCATGGGAGAAGTTCGTGCAGGACGCCTTCCGCGAAGCGGCCACGCACGAACTGCAAAGCGCCGACTGGGTCTTGAAAACGGCGGCCCGTGACGATCTGACGCTGGAAGGCAGCCCCGAACAAATCCAGAAAGGGCTGACCGATTTGTACAAGGCCGATTACGCACGCGAGTGGCAGAAGTTCGTTCAGGGCGTCACCATCGCCAACCTGAATGGCTTCGATGCGGCGGTGGCGGCGATGAACCGCCTGGGCGATCCGCAGTCCTCGCCCATCTCCAAGCTGCTGACAGCCATCCACCAGCAAACGTCGTGGGACAATCCGGCCATCATGAGCGCCGAATTGAAGGAGGCGCAGACGGGTTTCGTCAACTGGGTCAAGAACAGTGTGTTGCGGCGCGGGCCTTCGCAGATCAACGTCAACGTTCAGCTGGACCAGGCCAGGGCCGACAAGCCGATGGGGCCCATCGGCCGCGAGTTCGCCGGCGTCGGCAAGCTGGTGGCGGCCAAGGACAAGGATGCATCGCTGATGCGGTCCTACATGGAGACGCTGTCGAAACTACGCAGCCGCTTGAACCAGTTGAAGAACCAGGGCGATCCCGGCCCCGGCGCGCGCCAGTTCATGCAGCAGACGCTGGAGGGCAGCGGCTCCGAGCTGGCCGATGCGCTGCGCTACGTCGATGAACAAATGCTGACCGGGATGAGCGACGCGCAGAAGCAGTCCATCCGTCCCATCCTGGTGCGGCCGCTGATGCAGACCTTCGCCGTGCTGGTCGGCCCGGCCGAGGCGGAGATCAATAAGACTTGGGTAGCGCAGGTCTACGAACCGTTCCAGCAATCGCTGGCGAACAAATATCCGTTCTCGCCGAACGCCCGCATCGAAGCCGGCAGCGCGGAGATCGCCCAGTTCTTCGGGCCGGATGGATTGATCGCCAAGTTTGCCACCGGCGCCATGGGGCCGCTGGTGCTGCGGCGCGGCGACGTGCTGGCGCCGCGCACGTGGGCGGACATGGGTATCACGCTGTCCCCACAGATCGTGGCGCGTTTCCCCGGATGGATAGCGCCGATAGCCGCCGGCGGCGTCGCATCGTCGTCCGCCGCCGCGCAAACTATCTTCCAGATCCAGCCGATGCCGGCGCCCGGCACGCTGGAATACACGGTCGATATCGACGGCCAGCAGCTACGCTACCGCAACACGCCGGCTCAATGGGCGAACATGGTTCATCCGAGTCCCCAAGGCGCGCCTGGAGCGCGCATCACGGCGGTGGCCTTCGATGGCCGCAGCGTGGACGTGTTCAATGAGCCCGGCCAGTTTGGCCTGAAGCGCATGATCGACGCAGCGGCCAAGCAGAAGCGCGAAGGCGGCATGTTCGAGTTGCGCTGGACAAGCGGCGCGATCACGGTGACGATGGGACTGAAGATCATCAGCAGTCCGGAAAGCAGCGGCGCAGCGCCGCAGGACCAGGGCTTCCGTGGATTGAAGCTGCCGGAAACGATAGTCGGAGCTGCGCGATGAAGCGGCCAGCGCAAACCGCCCGCATCGGCTACTTCGGCAAGCTGCCGACGCGCGGCGACTTTATCAAGGCCGCAGACAACCTGGCGCTGGCCAACCTGCTGGACGGCTGGCTGGCTGAGGTCATGAACCTGCTGAGCGCCGACCCGCGCTGGAAGCTCAATTATGACGCCATGCCTCCGCTGGACTTCGCCTTCGTCGGCACGCGCAGCAGGCGCGCTATCGCAGGCCATCTGCGGGCCAGCAGCGACCTGTCGCAGCGGCGCTATCCCTTCCTCAGCATGAGCGCCATCGAGATCGACGAGCCGCGCAGTTTCGTGGCGCGTAGCCCGCTGGTGTTTGCGCCGTTGTGGAACGTGCTGGAGCCGTTGGCGAGCGAGGTGCTCGATGCTGCGGAACCAGAGGCGAGCCTGCACACGATGGCCGCCACCACCGTCGATATCGATCCTGGCGATGCTGGCCACGAGCAGCTCTTCATGGATTTCCTCGATCGCCACAACGTCGCCGGCCTGGAGGCGATGCTGGGCCGCGTCTCTGTGCGCCAGATGATACTGGCGGTCGGTCTGCTGTTGCAGCCGGTGCGTCGTAGTGGCGCTGCGCGCCTGGACAAAAGCCTGGTGCTGCCATTGCCGCCGGGTGCACCTCAGCGCTACCTCGTGGCGTCGTTCTGGCTGGACTTGATCGCGCCCTTTCTGCAGCATGCGGATTTTGAACTGAGCCTGTTCTTCTGCGAACAGCGCGGGCAGTCGTCGCTGGTGGTCGGCTTCTGCGGCGCTGCGCCGGAAGTCCTGCAAGCGCTGATCGACCCCAGTTACGCGGCCGAACAGCAGATCGCCTTCGAGTACGCGGGATGGGTCGATGAACTCATCGTCGGTGATGCCGGCGTGCAGAAGCTGTCGGCATACCTGGAGCAGGGGCAGTTGTCGCTGCGCTCGGCCCATGCACTGTTTCACGAAACCTTTGTCTGACAAGGAGCCATGCGATGCGCCAGCGGACCATCTGGCCGGCGGTGATGCCGGCTTTGCTGTCTATATCACTCCATTGCGACGCACAGGCGCCGCAACCTGCCACGCCGAAGCCGGGACAGATCCTGGTCAGCGGTGCGGTGCCCGACGAGGCAAGCAAGGCTGCCTTGCTTCAGCGTGTGCGCGATTTGTACGGAGCGGACCGTGTGGTCGACCAGGTTGCGATCTCGCCGGTCTCGCTGCCGCCCAACTGGAATGGTTACGTGCAAAAGCTGATTCAACCGAATCTGAAGCTGATCAGCAAGGGAGAGCTGAAGATCGACGGCACCAACGTCGCCTTGCGCGGCGAGGTGGCCAACGAGGCGCAGCGTCAGCAGATCGCCAGCGATATCGCCACCAGCCTCAATCCCAGTTACACCGTCAATAACGGCTTGCGCGTCAGCGCGACCGAGCAGAATCTGCTGGATGAAACGCTGGCCAAGCGCATCATCGAATTCGAGAGCGGCAAGGCGACATTGACCGCGTCCGGCCAAGGCATTCTCGATGAAATGGCGGCCGCGCTGCAAAAGGTTAAAGGCAAGAAGGTTGAGGTGATCGGCCATACCGATAACGTTGGCCTGAGGGAGAGCAATCTCGCCTTGAGCCAGGCGCGCGCCGAAGCCGTACGCACCTACCTCGCCGGCAAGGGCATCCCCGCGGAGATGGTGATGGTGTCGGGACAGGGGCCGGATCGGCCTGTCGCTGAAAACAACAACGCGGAAGGTCGTGCGCGTAACCGTCGCATCGAGTTCCGCGTTGCGCAATAAGGCTCAGGGCAGGGTGATCGTCACGTAGGCCGGACGCGGCGCCAGTTTCACCAGGTCGCTGTAGCCGGCCAACGTGTTCTGCGTTGAATGCGATAGCGACGACGACAGTCCAAGGTAGGCGCTCAATCCTATCAGCGCAAACACGGCGGACATGGCCCACAGCGGGGTATTGCTGCGCAGCTTGTGGACGATCTGGTCGGGCCGTTCGGCCTGCGGTGCGAAACCCTTGCTCTTGCCCTGAATGTGGGCGATTTCATCGCCCACGCGGGCGGTCATGTAGGCCAGCTTGTCACCGGCGTCCAGCACGTACTTCCCACGGAATCCGATCAACAGGCACATATGAAAAACCTGCAGCGCGGCGAGGCGCGTGCCTCCAGCGCTGCGCAGCGCTTCGAGGCGGTCGAAGAAGTGCTCGCCGGCCAGCTGGTCGCCGAAGATCACCAGTTGCAGCGGGCGGCGTTCCCAGGCGAAGCGCATCGGGCAGGATGACGACAGGATGATCTCGTCCAGCGCCGCGCAGAAGGCGTACTTGGCGGCGTCGATGTCTTCGCCCTGCGCGCGCAGCTTGCGGGCCTCGCGGTCGAACTCTGCGAGGTAGGCGGTGACTGTGTCGAGCAGGGATGCTTCGCCCGGCGGTACGCTGCCGTTCTTCAGCATGAACAGCAGGTAGAAACCATCCTGCAGCAGGTCCACCAGCGTCTGCACATGGCCGTAGCCGGGCTGCTGCTGGCGGCGCTGACCGCCCATCAGCGTGGGGATGGCGCGGCGTTCGACGGGCGGCGTCATGCTGTCACCGCTATCAGGCCAAGACGCAGGTCGCGTATGCCTGCCGGAACGTAGATCGAAATCGACTGTGCTTTCAACATCTGCTCATACAACATGCCTTTGCCCTCCAATGCGAAGTAGTAGGTATCCGGTTGCACTGGAATAGCAGCCGGCACTTGCGGTGCATGGGTGATCTTCACGCCGGGCATGGCGGAGAGCACGCATTTTTCAACGTCATCCGGCGCGCCGACTTTGACGCGCAACGGGACGATTTCCACCAGCTCCAGCGCGGACAGCGATGCGCTGACCGCGAGATAAAGCGTGGTGCGCTGGTCGATCTTGCCGGAATCGAGTTTACCCAGGTGGTAGCTGGGCTTCTCTTCCGACAGGGCGATCGAAAAGTACTTCGTCGAGATGACGGTGTCGAGTAGGTCGCGGATGATGAGATCCAGGCTGGAGAAGCATTGGGCCGGGTCATTATGCTGGTAGCAGGGAAGGTGTATCAGCGAATACTGCTTCGAGTAGGTCATCATTGCGCCAGCCAGCGCAAGCAGTGCTTCGAACAGCCGCTCCGGATGCAGCGCGGGATTGCGGACGTAGTGCATCAGCGCCGCGGCGGAAGTGCTGACCGTGTGCAGCAGCCAGAAGGACGATACGTCGCCGGAACGGAACTCGATAACGTTGCGGCTAGGCTCGCGCATATGTCCTTGCAGCGACTGCACCTTGGCCTGCAAGGCGTCCATCAGCCGGTCCAGCAGCGCCTTCAAGCCCGGCGCGCTGGCGATCGACAGGCTCGGGGCGATGAACTGCGGGTCTGGCTCGAAGCCGCCTGTCACCACGCGCCGCAGTCGTATCACCGGTATGCAATCGAAGGCACCCAGCGGTTCCTGGTCCGATACCAGCCGCGCGGATTTTTTCAGATAGCTCACTTCCGTGCCGACCGCCTGCGTGTAAAGGTCCGCCGTCTCGCGCGAGGCCTGTTGGTAGCGTGCGCCGTTCTGTTGATCCGCCGTCGCCGCATTGCCGCCGGCTGGCGACAGCGTAGGCAGCGCCGCGTAGAAGGTCAGTTCCTGTAAGGTCGGCGGCAATGTGGAGAGATCGACGGCGGTGGGCAGCGGATCGCTGGCAGGCGCGTCGACGATCTCCCCATCTTGGAACATCACCGATAGCGAATGCAGGCGCAGGCGATCGGTCTTCAGCGCATCCAGGTCCCATTCGACTTTTCGCACTCCCCATAGATAGGGATGCAGCGCATGAGCGGTCTGCTGCAGCCGCGCCTCATGATAGTGGTCCTGCTGCTGGAAGTGCTGCGGCCGCAGGAACAAACCCTCACCCCAAAGAACCTTGGACGGAATACTCATGCTGTCTCCAATTTTATTGACAATGAACGGTGGCCAGTGGTTTGCCTGCATCGCCGTAAGCCGGTGAGCCGGCGCCTACGCTCATCGCGCAGGCGTGCAGGCCTATGGTGATGCCGGACTTCTCCGCATCTCCGGCGGCGAACGCAAGCCGCCAGCGTTGTTCTGCGGGTGAGCGGAAGAGCGCGACCACGCCGATAAAGTAGGCTTCGCGTCCCACCTTCTCCACGACTTCGTAGCGCTGGCCGGGGATCAGCATCACTTCCTTGACCTCCAGCAGATCGTTGCCAAGCAGTTCGCGCTCCCCGTGAGCGCTGAGGAAACCGTCGAATGTCATTTGTTGGAACGTTGCCGTCTGCCGAAGTTTGTAGATGCGCGCCGCAAGCGCCAAAGGCTGGGAACCATTGCCGGCATTGAGGTTCTGGCTCGCGTGCAGGCGGATCGCCACAGTGCGCGGCGGTTTTTGCGCATCGGGCAGCTCGGGCGGATTTCGGATGCCGACGATTTCCATCGCCGCGCCCGCGATGGAGCCTGCCGCGCAGCCCTGTAACGCCAGCAGTCCCGCGATCACGATAGTCTTCTGCGCGTTCATATTTTCTCCAAGCGATTCAGCCATTAGAACGAAAGCCTCGCAGCAGAAATTTGAGGCGGCGCAAGCAAATCGGAAACGCCACGGCGATTGAGTAAGCGCAATGGCGGGCTTGGGCATTCATGAATAATGGGTCCCTTCTTGTCCGCATATGCAAAAGGAGAAAGTGATGATCACGCCAAGAACATGGCTGCCCTGTATGGCGAGCTTGATGCTGCTGTCAGGCTGCGCAACAGATGGCGACTCGGTCCGCGCCGACAAGCTTCAGGCATCGACACTGGAGAACGCGCTGGCGGAAGCCGATACCGCGCTGGCATCCGGCCACGCCGACAAGGCGCAGAGTATCCTGAAGAATGCGGCGACTAGCTACCCGGCTGACAAGACGCCCTGGTTGCATATGGCGCAGATCAAATTCGACCGCGCCAGCTACGGCGAGGCGATCATCAATGCGCAGGAGGCGTTGCTGCGCGATCCCAACGACAAACTCGGTAACAGCATCGTCGCAGTCAGCGGATTGCGACTATCGACCAAGGCGCTGTCGGACCTGAGCCAGCAGAATAATCTGAGCGGATCGCTGCGTTCGGAAGCGCAGGACTTGGCGAAGCTGCTGCGTAACAGTTTGGGTGAAGATGTTCTTGTGCCCACATCGAATGCCGCGCGCAAGCCAGCCCCTCCCGTCGCGGCCAAGAAGACAGTGGCCGTTCCTCCGGCAGCTCAGCCCAAGACCGGAACGCAATCCAATGGCAATGATCCTTTTGGCGGATTGAAGTAAATCCGCTATCCGCGTTTTTTCTTTTGATGGAGTGTGTATGGCTAACGGAGACAGTGTTCAAAAGCGCCTGACCAAAGTACGTCCGCCTCGTGTGCAGATGACGTATGACGTGGAGATCGGCGACGCGATGGAGAACAAGGAGCTGCCGTTTGTCGTCGGCGTGGTCGGCGATTTTGGCGGCAATTCGGAGGTGGAAAAGAAACGCCTCAAAGACCGTAAGTTCGTCAACATCGACAGCGGAAACTTCGATGAAGTGTTGGGCGGCGTGGAACCGGTGGCGCGGTTCCAGGTGCCCAATCAGCTCAGCGGCGACGACACCAGCTTCAATGTGGAGCTGCGTTTCAAGGCGATGTCGGATTTTCGTCCCGAGGCTATCGTGCAGCAGGTCGAGCCGCTCAGCAAGCTGCTGGAAGCGCGCAGCAAGCTCGCCGACCTGCGCAACAAGCTGGCGGGGAACGACAAGCTGGAAGACATCCTGAGCGATGTACTGAGTAATACCGACAAGCTGGCCAGCTTGAAGTCCGCCAAGGGAGGGTGAGATGTCCGCACAAGCAAACCTGATGCAGGAAGCCGTACCGTCGGTGGAAGGTCTTAACCTGCTCGACCAGATCGTCGAGCAAAGCAAGGTCGCCAAGTCCAGCGTGGAGCACGAGCGCGCCAAGGACATCATCTCCGAGTTAGTCAGCCAGGTGTTGGAGGGGACGGTGGTGATGTCGAATAACCTGTCCGCCACGCTGGATGCACGGGTGGCGGAACTGGACCGGCTGATTTCCAGTCAACTGAGCGCCATCATGCACGCGCCGGCCTTCCAGAAGCTAGAGCAAAGCTGGACCGGCCTGCATTACCTGGTGCGGAATTCCGCCACCGGCCAAGGCCTGAAGATACGTATGCTGAACGCCACCAAGCGCGAACTGGTGAAGGACTTCCAGTCCGCGCTGGAGTTCGACCAGAGTTCGATGTTCAAGAAAGTCTACGAAGAGGAATTCGGCACCTTCGGCGGCGCGCCCTATGCGGCGCTGCTGGGCGACTTTGAAGTCTCGCGCCAGCCTGAGGACATGTATTTCATCGAGCAGATGTCGCACGTCGCCGCCGCTTCGCATGCACCATTCATCGCGTCGGCAGCACCGGAGCTTTTTGGTCTGGAGAGTTACGGCGATTTGAGCAAGCCACGTGACCTGTCCAAGGTATTCGATACGGTGGAATACGCCAAGTGGAAGGCCTTCCGCGAATCCGAGGACTCACGCTACGTCGGCCTGGCGCTGCCGCGTTTCCTGGGGCGCCTGCCTTTCAATCCGGTCGATGGCACCACGGTCGAAGGCTTCAACTTCGTCGAGGAAGTGGATGGCACCGACCATCAGAAGTACCTGTGGTGTAACGCCGCCTATGCCTTCGGCGCCAAACTGACCAAGGCCTTCGACGATTTCGGCTGGTGCGCAGCGATTCGCGGCGTCGAAGGCGGCGGCCTGGTGGACGATTTGCCCACCCACACTTTCAAGACCGATGAAGGCGAGGTAGCGCTCAAGTGTCCAACCGAAGTCGCCATCACCGACCGCCGTGAGAAGGAGCTGAGCGATCTCGGTTTCATATCGCTGGTCCACTGCAAGAACACCGCCTACGCCGCCTTCTTTGGCGCGCAGTCGGCGCAGAAGGCCAAGAAGTACAGTTCGGACGCGGCAAACGCCAACGCCGTGCTGTCGTCGCAGTTGCAGTACATCTTCGCCGTCTCGCGTGTCGCTCACTACATGAAGGCCATGATGCGCGACAAGATCGGCAGCTTTGCGGCGGCCTCCAATGTCGAGGACTTCCTCAACCGCTGGCTGATGAAATACGTTCTGCTGGACGACAACGCCAGCCAGGAGCAGAAGGCGCAGTTCCCGCTGCGCGAAGCATCGGTGCAGGTGCATGAGGTGGCGGGGCGGCCGGGCGTGTACCGCGCCGTGTCCTTCCTGCGGCCGCACTTCCAGCTGGATGAATTGTCCGTTTCCCTCCGTCTGGTCGCGGAGCTGCCGCAATCGACCAACTACTGATGTTCACTATAACCTGAGACAGGAGCATGCAATGGCAATCGACGTTTATCTGTACATTGATGGTATCAAGGGCGAGTCCAACGACGATCGTCACAAGGACTGGATCGAGTGCAAATCTGTCAGCTTCGGCGTGGAGCAGCCAAAATCGGCCACAGCTTCCACCGGCGGCGGCCACACAGCGGAACGCTGCGAGCATCGCGACATCGTGATCTCCAAGCTGGCCGACCTGTCCACTCCTATCCTGCTGCAAACCTGCTCGGCGGGCCGCACCATCCCCAAGGCCAAGTTTGAGTTCATGCGCGCCGATGCGCAGGGCGAGCGCGTTAAGTACTTCGAGATCGAAGTCGAGAATGTCCTGATCGGCGCGGTGTCCCCGGCCGTTGAGGAAGGCGACATCCTCACCGAAGACGTGGCGCTGAAATTCTCGAAGATCAAGTGGAAGTACACCCAACAGAAAATCAGCGGCGGCGCCGGCGGCAATACCTCTGGCGGCTGGGATCTGGCCAGCAACCGCATCGTCTGAACCTTGTTCCCTTGCGCCCGTTGCGGAGTGTGCGGCGATTCGCCGCGGTGCGTTTTCTGGCCAGGCCGGCCTGGCCTGGCTTTCTTTTTGAGAGCATGCGATGAATGGCTTTACGCGCGGCCTGTTCGACCGTTTGCTGGACCCTCGGAGTGACCATGCCCGCGCTGCGCATGGATTGTCAACAGAGCAGTTGAAAGACGCCGTTGCTCGCGATCTTGAGGACTTGCTCAACACCCGCTGCGCGCTACCAGAGGAAATGCTGCAAGCCTTTCCCGAGTGCGCCAGCTCCATCGTCAACTACGGATTGATCGACTTCGCCGGCATGTGCTTGAGCAGCAGCGAGGACCGGGCCCGCATCTGCGCCTGCCTGAAGGCCGCAATCGAACGCCACGAGCCGCGCCTGCGCAATGTGCAGGCCCGCCTGGAGCGCGAGATCGGATCGATCAACCGGGTCAGCTTCGCCATCAGCGCCACACTGGCCGGGCTGCCGATGCGCGAGATGGTCAGCTTCGACGCCGTCCTGCAGCCCTCGTCGCTGCACTATTCGATCAACCGCAGTACCCGCGGAGCCTGAGCATGAACCTCAATCTGAAAACCCTGATCGGCAAACTGAATGACACCACCCGCTTGGCCGCCACCCGCGCCGCCAGCATCTGCGTGGCGCTGGGGCAGTACGAAGTGGAAGTGGAACATCTGTTCCTCGCCCTGTTGGAGCAGGAACGCTGCGACGTGGTGCTGATCGCCTTGCAGTGCGGCGTCAGCCCCGAGATGCTGGAAGCCGATCTGCACCATGAGGTTGGCCAGTTCAAGACCGGCAGCACCCGCACGCCGGTCTTCTCGCGCCACCTTCCGCAGCTGCTGGAGCATGCGTGGCTGATTGCTTCGCTGGCGACGCCGCAGCCGGACCGCATCCGCAGCGCACACCTGCTGGTGGCGCTGTTGACGACGCCGGACCTGGCGCAATTGGCGCAGCGCGCCTCGCCGCTGTTCGGACAAATCCCCATCGATGAGGTCAAGCACAAGCTGGAGAAATACACCCATGGCTCGCAGGAAGAAACGCCCGCAACCGACGCAGGCTCCGCCACCCCGCTTGCCGACATGGCACCGCAAAGCAGCCCGCGCACGCCGGCGCTGGACCAGTACACCACCAGCCTGACGCAGCTCGCACGCGACGGCAAGCTCGATCCCGTCATTGGCCGAGAAGCGGAGATACGTCAGGCGATCGACATCCTGATGCGCCGCCGCCAGAACAATCCCATTCTGACCGGCGAGGCTGGTGTCGGCAAGACCGCCGTGGTAGAAGGCTTGGCGCTGCGCATTGCTGAAGGAGATGTGCCGGACGTACTGAAAGGCGTCGAGATCCGCACGCTGGACATGGGCCTGTTGCAGGCCGGCGCCAGCGTCAAGGGCGAGTTCGAAAACCGGCTGAAAAACGTGATCGACGAAGTCAAGCAAAGCCCGCATGCCATCATCCTGTTCATCGACGAGGCCCACACGATGATAGGCGCGGGCGGCCAAGCCGGCCAGAATGACGCCGCCAACCTGCTCAAGCCTGCGCTGGCGCGCGGAGAACTGCGCACCATCGCCGCCACCACATGGGGCGAGTACAAGAAGTACTTCGAGAAGGATGCGGCGCTGGCGCGGCGCTTTCAGGTCGTCAAGGTCGAAGAGCCGAGCGAGGAGATCGCCAGTGCCATGCTGCGCGCCATGACGCCGCTGATGGAACGCCACTTCGGCATCCACATCCGCGATGAAGCCGTCACCGAGGCGGTGCGGCTGTCGCACCGCTACATTAGCGGCCGACAGCTGCCGGACAAGGCGGTCAGTGTGCTCGATACGGCTTGCGCCCGCGTCGCGTTGGCGCAGAGCGGAACGCCGGCCTTGCTGGAGAACGCGGCCAAGGCCATGGAGCGCCTGTGCGTTGAAATCGCCGCCCTGAAGCGCGAGGACTGCGGACGCACCCATGCGCAACGACTGGCGCAGCTACAGGGCGCGCACGACTTGCTGCAGACGGAGTACGCACAACACAACGAACGCTGGCAGCGCGAGCAATCCATCGTTGCTGCCATCGCGCGCCTGCGGGCTGCAGCGGATGGTGCGGAGCAGGTCCGCGCATTGCGCGAGGAACTGGCAGCACTGCAGGGGGAAGCGCCGCTGGTACCGGTGGACGTGGACGCCGCTGCCGTCGCCGCCATTGTCTCCGGCTGGACCGGTATCCCGCTGGGGAAGATGGTCAAGGACGAGATCCGCACCGTGCTCAAACTGCAGGAGGCGCTGCAGTCGCGCATTCTCGGCCAGGACCACGCCATCGCCGCCGTTGCCCAGCGCGTTCGCACCGCGCGCGCCAATCTGGATGACCCCAACAAACCAAAGGGCGTGTTCCTGTTCGCCGGCCCGTCCGGCGTCGGCAAGACCGAAACCGCGCTGGCGCTGGCGGACCTGCTGTACGGCGGCGAGCGCAAACTCATCACGATCAACATGAGCGAGTATCAGGAAGCCCACAGCGTCTCCGGCCTGAAAGGTTCGCCGCCCGGCTACGTAGGCTACGGACAGGGCGGCGTGCTGACCGAGGCGGTGCGCCGCAATCCCTACAGCGTGGTGCTGCTGGACGAAATCGAGAAAGCCCACCCCGACGTGGCCGAACTGTTTTTCCAGGTCTTCGACAAGGGCGTGATGGACGACGCCGAGGGCCGCGAGATCGACTTCCGCAACACCATCATCATCGCCACCTCCAACGCCGGCTCGGCCGCCATCATGCAGGCCTGCCTGAACAAGGAAGCGCCGCCAGCGGCGGCGGATCTGGAAGCGCTGCTGCGCCCACATCTGTTCAAGCATTTCAAACCGGCCTTCCTCGGCCGCTTGAAAGTGGTGCCGTACTACCCGATTCCGGACGCAGTGCTGGCGCGGATCGTCGCGCTCAAGCTGGACCGCATTGGCCTGCGCATCCGCGATCACCACCACGCGGAATTCGGCTACGACCAGGCCCTGGTTGACGCGGTGCTGGCGCGCTGCACCGAAGTTGATTCCGGCGCCCGCAACGTCGACCATATCCTCAACGGCAGCCTGCTGCCGGAGATCGCCGAGGCGGTTCTGCAGCGAATGTCGGAAGGCGTGGCCATTACCCGGATCAGGGTCGGCGCCAGCAAACAGGGCCAGTTTAAATACACCATCAAATAGTGCGGAGGCCTCCATGTTTAACGTCGCCCAACTGCTGGAGCCGATCAGCTCAATGGATCCTTGCGGCGAAGATGTCGCTTTCAGCGCGGAGGTGGACCAGATCGCGCAAGCGCGCCTGTACGACGACCCCACGCTCGACCAGGGCGAATGGGTGTCGGCCTTGAAGGAAGCCGACTGGGAGTTCGTCGGCGCGCGCTGCGCCGACATGATCGCCCGCCGCAGCAAGGACATGCGGCTGGCCGTCTGGCTGGCCGAAGCCCAAGCCAAAACGCGCGGCCTGCGCGGCTTGGGTGACGGCTACGCGGTGCTGGCCGAATTGTGCGAGCGCTATTGGGACGGCATGTACCCGCAAGCCGACGACGGCGACTACGATCAGCGCATCGGCAACCTGTTCTGGCTCCTGGCCCGCACGCCGGCGCTGGTGAAGGAGACGCCGTTGACGGAAGGCTCGGCGCTGCTGCCGGACGCCGAATACTGCCTCGCCGTGCTGGCCGACCTGGAACGCATCGTCGACCAGCGGCTGGGCGCCGACGGCCCAGGCTTCAGCGTCGCCAGGGACGCCGTGCAGGCAGTCATCCGCAGCATCGCGCCTGTGGGCAGCACGGCGGCGCTGGCGGCAGTACAGGATGCCGCAAACGGCGCGGCGCCCGCCAGGGCAGGTGGGCCGCTGCAGGACCGCCATCAGGCGCTGGCGCAGCTGCGCGCCGTCGCCGACTTCTTCCGCCGCACGGAGCCGCACAGCCCCGTGGCCTACCTGGCCGACCGGGCCGCCAGCTGGGGCGACATGCCGCTGCACGTCTGGCTGCGCGCCGTCATCAAGGATCCCGCCGCCATCGCCGGCGTGGAGGAGCTGCTGGGAGCCCCAAACCGGAGCGAGTGAAGGTCATATTGCTCAAAAAAAATATTTCCTTTAGAGCTACAGTTTCGCCTCAAATGGTGCTAGGATGGATTAGAGAGTTTCTTCACATCCGCTTTGAGGGCAGCTATGAACAACCTGAAAATTGGCACACGCCTCGGCTTCGGTTTCTCGCTCATCCTGTTACTGCTGACCGCGATGACGATTATCGGCATCCTGCGGCTAAGCAGTGCCAGCGCGATGACCGATCACATGATTAACGTGAAGATCCGCGACGAGCGGTTGATCGCGGAGTGGGGCAAGATCATCGAAGTGAACGCCGCCCGCACCACCGGCGCATGGATGGTGGCCGATGCCGCCGACCAGAAGACGCTTGAAGGCATGATGGCCGAATCCTCCGGCCGCGCTACCAAGATCCAGGACCAGATCGGCGCCGACATAGAAGACGAAGAACTCAAGCCCCTGTTCCAAAAGGTGCTGGAGACCCGCAAAGCCTACACCGAGATCCGCAAGTCCGTCTTCGCCGCCAAGAACGCTGGCGATCTGGAAAAGGGCAAGAAGCTTTACGAGGGTGACATGGCGCAGAGCCGCACCCTCTACCTCGACGCGCTGAAAAAATTCGCCGACCGCCAGGGCGCCTTGCTCGATCAGGCGGCAGTCGACATCCAGCACCAGTACACCAGCGGCCGCACGCTGCTCATGCTGCTGGGCGTGGCCGCGATTATCCTCGGTGTTACCGCTGCCTGGTGGATCACGCGCACCATCACGCAGCCGATCAACGAAGCGGTGAAGGTGGCGGAGACGGTATCGTCGGGCGACCTGACCAGCGACATCCCGGTCGGCAGCAGCGATGAAACCGGCCAGCTGATGACCGCCCTGAAGAACATGAACACGAACCTGGTTAATATCGTAGGTCAAGTTCGCAGTGGGACGGATCTGATGGCCCACGCGTCCTCCGAGATCGCCGCCGGTAACCACGACCTGTCCTCGCGCACCGAGGAACAAGCCAGCTCGCTGCAGGAGACTGCATCCTCGATGGAGCAGCTGACGTCCACCGTGCGCTTCAACGCTGAAAATGCTCGCGAAGCCAACAAGCTGGCCGTCAGCGCATCGGAGATCGCCAGCCGTGGCGGTGCTGTCGTGGGCGAGGTGGTTCACACGATGGGATCGATCAACGATTCGTCGCGCAAGATCGTCGACATCATTTCGGTCATCGACGGCATCGCCTTCCAGACCAATATCCTGGCGCTGAACGCTGCGGTGGAGGCCGCGCGCGCGGGCGAGCAGGGGCGGGGCTTCGCGGTCGTGGCATCCGAAGTGCGCAATCTGGCGCAGCGCTCGGCCGCCGCAGCCAAGGACATCAAAGGCTTGATCGACGATTCGGTGCAGAAGGTGGCGCTGGGTTCCGACCTGGTCGACAAGGCTGGCCAGACCATGAGCGAGATCGTCGACAGCATCGGCCGCGTGACGCAGATCATGAACCAGATCAGCAACGCCAGCGAAGAACAGAGCATCGGCATCGCCCAGGTGAACGATGCGATCACCCAGATGGACCAGGTGACGCAGCAGAACGCGGCGCTGGTGGAGCAGGCCGCAGCGGCGGCGGAATCGATGCAGGAGCAGTCGGCCAAGCTGGCCGACGTGGTCAGCGTGTTCAAGCTGGATGCGGTGCAGATGGCGATGAAGACGCCAGCCCTGCCGCATGCGCGGCCACGCGCCGCAGCGCCGAAGACGCGTCCTGCGCCGACGGTAGCCGCACCGGCCAGGAAAGCGTTGGCGGCCGCGCCCAAGCGCGCGACGGTGGCCTCCAGCGAATCGGACGGCTGGGAAGAATTCTAAGCTTCGGTACAATGGCGGTCTATGACGACCGCCGCTTCATCCACACCTCCCACTCCACGTTCCACGCGCGCGCACTGCGCCGCGTGCCTGCGTCCGCAGCAGACCTGCATCTGCCGCTGGGTCGCGGCTTTGCCGAACCAGGTGGAGGTGCTGATCCTTCAACACCCGATGGAAGTGAACAACGCCAAGGGCAGCGCGCGCCTGCTGCATCTGAGTCTGTCCAGCAGCCGGTTGGAAGTAGGGGAGGCGTTCGCACCGGAGCGTCTGCAAGAGCTGCTGTCGCCTGAGCGGCGCAGCGTGCTGCTGTATCCTGATACGGTGGAGGACAAGTCGCTGGGCCTGGCCGCAGCGCAGCCCTTCGATGCGGAGTGGCTGCAGGCGCCGCAGGATCTGCGGCTGGTAGTGTTGGATGGAACCTGGCGCAAAAGCCGCAAGATGCTGTATCTGAATCCGGCGCTGCAAAGCCTTCCGCGCCTGCCCTTGCGTGACACGCCGCCGTCGCACTACCTGATCCGCAAGGCGCATCTGCCGGACCAGCTGTCCACGCTGGAGGCCACCGTCTACGCGCTGGCCCAGCTGGAAAACGATATAAATAAATTCAATCCGCTGATCGACGCCTTCGACGGCTTCGTCGCGCAGCAGGCGGGCTACGTTGCGCGCCCGCCGTCAGGCGATCAGCTTTAGACCCGGCGGCAGGGCTTCGCCCAGCATGCGCTTCTCGTCGGCCTGATCGAGCTGCACCACCTCGCGCACCATCGCGCTCCAGTTGGAGGGGGCACCAACGGCGGCAAGGCGACGCAGGATGTCGGCCCGCAGCGCTTCGCCGATATCGCGAGAACGGTCGCCCGTCATGCGCGCCAGATGGGCTGCGGCGAAACCGGCCGGCTCCACCTTCTTCCAATCCAGCGACAGAATAACCGCCAGCCATTGCTCGACCACGGCAGTCTCCACCACGTCATGCGCGCTGCCGTGGAAAGGCTGGCGCGCACCGACCCGGCTCAGGCCCCACAGGAAGCGAGCCTGTGCCGCTTCGGCCTTGCCTGCGGCATCGGCGCCGCTGCGTGTTTTGTTGACGGCGGCTTTCGCTGCGGCCTTGGTCGCGGCCTGCAACTGGCCCAGCATCCACGCGCCGATTTCGGCCTTGTAGTTGCCGGGGATGCGCTCCAGCGATGCGCCCAGGCGCAGCATGTCTTCCTCGCTGCCGTTGACCAGCGTGTGCGGACGGCGTCCGCGTTCCTGATCGTCGGCCTGCACGTTGAAGGCGAAATCGTCCAGCACGCGCAACTGCGCTTCCACACTCAGGCCGCCGGCCACGCGACGCCACAGCGTCCACCATTCGGCGCAGACCTGGCTGTCCTTGTGGTGCTGGACGCCGGTGTCGAACATCGCCCATAGCTGCTCGATGCGCCACTCGTCCAGCGTGTAGCCGAAGCCGGGACGCAGGCAGTAGCCGGTCAGGTTCAGCCACGCGCGCTCATGTTCGGACGAGCGACGGCGGCCTTTGGCGCGCTGGATCAAGGCATCGAACAGGCGGCGCAGCAGCGGCGTGGCCCAGCTTTCGCGGCTGCCCAGCAGGTGTTCGAGCTGCGTGCGCAACTGCTTCACTTCCTTCACATCCACCTGCTGCGCGCGGCTGCCGAAGATGCGGTCTATCTTTTCGATGGCGGCGTCGAAGCCTGCGGGCATTGGCGCTTCCTGTGGTGCTGCGGCGTCGGTGTCGCCGTCGCCGTCGATGGCGGCAGCGTCGCCGCGTAGCTGGAACTCCAGCAGCCAGCGTTGTGCGCCTTCGATGGCGACGCAATGCACATCCAACGTACCGACTTCACTCAGCGTGGCGGCCAGTTGTACAGGGATCTCCTTGCGCGCATCGGTGGCGCTGCTGTCGCGCAGGACCGTGGCGATAGGCGGAAGCTGGACGTATTCATCGGGTTGCAGTTCGACCAGCTCACCGGCTTGCGGCGTTGCCGCTTCGGCGATCGATGAGGCGAGATGGAAGCGCACCGGCCGCCCGACGCGCAGCGCGAAGGTGCGGTCGGTCAGCAGGATTTCGCGGTTCTCCACGCTGCCGCGTGGCAGGATGCAGATGGCGCGGCGTGGCTTGTCAGGGCGTGCTTCGTCGTCGAGCAGCAGGAAGTAGCTGCGCGGCGAGCCGCCGCCGATCACCGGCGCTTGCCCCGCCTGGCCCAGTGCGTAGGCGACGCCGCCGCGCGCTACCGCTACATCGGGATTGTCGTTGTGCAGAACGTTCAGGCCTTGTCCGCGCCAGTTGGCCAGCGTGGCTTCAAGCCGGCTGGCCAGCGCGTCCGCGCGGAACACTCCGCCGTTGAGCAGCAGCGAGTCGGGAATGGGGATGTTGGTGCTGTCGTCGGCCGGTATGCCCAGCGCCTCGCGCGCGGCTGCCGCGTGCTGGCGCAGGAAGCTGGCAAGGTGGCGCGTGATGGCGGCGTCGCTGGCGTAGGGCAGGCCGAACTCCACGATCGCGCCACGGCCGCGCCGCGCGGCTTCCTGCGTTTCATTCAAGGGGAAGAAACCATCTACCACCAGCTCCGCGACTTCATCACGCGTCAGGTCGGCGGAGCGTGAGCCGCCGATCAGGCGCGAGCCGGAGCCGAGCAGCGTGACAGTGGTGCTTTCCGGCGCGTCGGCCGCCAGCAGCAGTTCCTTCGCGGCCCGGCAGCGCTCCGCCAGTTGCGACAAACGGCTGGCCGACAAGCGTGCCGGCGCCGCGCCATCCCCGGCCGCCGACGCCATGCGTGCCTCGACCAGATGCGCCAGCGCCAGGTCCATATTGTCGCCGCCGAGTATCAGGTGGTTGCCGACGCCGATGCGGCTGATCTGCGGCTGGCCGTCGGCCATGTCGACTTTGATTAAACTGAAGTCGGTAGTGCCGCCGCCGACATCGCAGATCAGCACCAGGCGCGTATCCGTCAGATCGGCGGCCAGCGTTGCGCGCTGGCGGTACAGCCAGTCGTAGAAGGCTGCCTGCGGTTCCTCCAGCAAACGCAGGCTGGCCAGGCCGGCCATGCGCGCAGCCTCCAGCGTCAGCGCGCGCGCGCCTTCGTCAAATGAAGCAGGTATCGTCAGTACCAGCTGCTGGTGCTCAAGCGGATGCGCAGGGAAGCGCGCGTTCCACGCAGCGCGCACATGCGCCAGATAGGAAGCGCTGGCCGCGACCGGCGACACCTTGGCCACATCGGCCTCCGCGCCCCACGGCAGTATCGGCGCGGTGCGGTCCACATGCGGATGCGACAGCCAGCTCTTGGCGCTGGAAACCAGGCGCCCCGGTACCTGCGCCCCCAGCTTGCGCGCCAGGCTGCCGACGACGACCTGCGACAGGCCCGCCACATCCTCGGCAGGCCACGGCAGTTGCAGATCGCCGTCCGCCAGCTCACCCTGCGCCGGGTGGTAGCGCAGGGACGGCAGCAGCGCGCCCGCAGCAACCTCACCGGGCGCCACCAGCTGCTCGATCTCGAACAGGCGTATCTGCGCGCTGCCCGGCTCCGCGTAAGCGAGCACCGTATTGGTGGTGCCCAGGTCGATGCTGACGACGTATTGACTCATGCTCAGGCAGCGATGCTTACGCTGCGCCGGTGCGCACGTCGAACTCCACCTTCCAGCGCTGGCCGTCGTTGGCCACTGCCAGCAGTTCCAGCGTGCCCGATTCGGTCGCCATCGCATGCAGGCGAACCTGCGCCACGTCGCCGGCCAGACGGCCTTCCGGCGACAGCGTCGCCTGGATCTCGTTCATCTCGATCAGCTCATCGGGACCCCAGAAGTCCAGCAGGTCGCCGATCTGGTCCTGACGGCGCACCGACGAACCGAAGAAGCGGAACTGCACAGGCTCGCCGACCACCAGGCCGAATTCCTGATTCGGCAATTCGATCTCGCTGCCTTCTTCCATGCCGAACGGCGCCACGCACAGCGCCTGGATAGGCGGCTCCATGCCTGGAATCGCCGGCATCGACGATTCGATCGCCACGTAGTAGGCGCGCGCCGTGCCGCCGCGTATGCGTACGCCGCTGCCGCGACGCACATACGAGTAGTAAGCCGCGCCGCGCGCCACGGCCAGGTCCAGGTCCGCGCCGCCGAGCATGCGCGCAGGCTCGGAGCCTTCCATGTACAGCCAGTCGTTGATGGCGCTCATGACGCGCTGCGCCAGCAGCTCCGACTTGAACACGCCACCGTTGAACAGCACCGCAGTCGGATGCAGGAAAGTGGCGTCGGCGTTCTGCTTGCCGGCGTAGCCTTCCAGTTCGCTGGTCGCACCGACCTGGCGTGCCAGGAATGCAGCAAGATGGCGCGTGATGCCCGCGTCCTGCGCATACGGCAGGCCAAGCTGCGTAAGGCCTGCGCGCGTGCGCACCGCCGGACGTGCCGCCGCATCCACCTGCGGGAAGAAGCCGTCGAGGATGAAGGTGGTGACTTCGTCGCGCGTCAGTTCGGTGCGGATCGAACCGCCGATCAGTTTCGAGCCACGGCTCGGCACCACGATAGGCCAGGTGTCGACGCTGGCGTCGGCCAGCAGTTTTTCCTTGGCGCTGCGGCAGCCGTAGGTCAGCGCGCGCATTTGCCATGCGTCGAGCTGCGTGCCGTTGGCGGCCAGCTTGCGCGCCACCAGATGCGCCAGCGCCAGATCCATATTGTCGCCGCCGAGCAGAATGTGGTCGCCCACTGCGATGCGGTGCGGTTCCAGCACGCCGTCGCGTTCCAGCACGGCGATCAGCGAGAAGTCGCTGGTGCCGCCGCCGACGTCGACCACGAGGATGATGTCGCCCGGCTTGACTTCCTTGCGCCAGCGGCCTTCGCTGCCCTGGATCCAGCTGTACAGGGCCGCTTGCGGCTCTTCCAGCAAGGTGAGGTTGGTGTAGCCGGCGGCGCGTGCCGCTTCGGCTGTCAGTTCGCGCGCGCCCGGGTCGAACGATGCGGGAATCGTCACCGTCACTGCCTGTTCGCCGAACGGCGCGTCAGGATAGGCTTGCTCCCATGCCTGGCGCAGATGCGTCAGATAGCGGGTCGATGCTTCCAGCGGCGAGACGCGCGTCACTTCTTCCGGCGCGTCGTTCGGCAGCAGGGCGGAGCGGCGGTCGACGCCAGGATGGCTCAACCAGCTTTTGGCGCTGGAGACCAGGCGGATAGGCGTGGTGGCGCCACGGCTGCGCGCCATCTCGCCGGCCACGCCGGTTTGTTCTTGTTCGGATTGTGGCCACGGCAGGCTCAATTCGCCCGGCGCCAGTTCGTCCGCGTGCGGCAGGTAAAGGAAGGACGGCAGCAGCGGCAGGTCTTCCACCGTGCCCGGTGCGGTCAGCTGCGGAATGGCCAGCACGCCGTGCTGGGTTTTCTCGCCGTCGCTGGCGCCCAAGTCCACATAGGACAGCGCGCTGTGCGTGGTGCCAAGGTCGATGCCGATGGCGTAGCGTGGGTCGCTCATAATTCCACCTCCGCCGGCGCCAGGATGGCTGCGTCATGTGCTTCGGCCAGTTTCGGCAGACGCACGTTGGAAGCGCGCCAGCCGCGATGGCTCAAGGCGCCACGGAACGGCGCGCTGCCGACCACGTTGCCGGTCAGGCGCACGGCGCTGGCGTCGAAGCCTTCTTCCAGCACGATGCGGCTGCCTTCGGCCTCGCTGCGCACCGCTTCGATGGTGAAGTGCTCGCGCAGCACTTTGCTGCAACCTTCATGCACCACGCGCGCGGCGGCGCCGATGTCGGCGTCGGAATAGGCGCTCAGGTTTTCTTGCGTGAAGTCGATCAGGCGCGCTTCGCGCTGGAACAAGCCAAGCAGCTGCAAGGCGGCATCCGGCGTGGCGACGCGCAGAGGCGTCGGCGCAGGCGCTGGTGCTGGAGCAGGTGCTGGAGCCGGCGCGGCGACAGGTGCGGCGGCTGGTTGCGGCGCGTCGTCGATGCGCGTCAGGCGCGCTGCGTATTCGGCGTCGGACAGGGCGCGGAAGAACGCGCCGATCGCGATGGAAATCCGGCTAAA
The DNA here is from genome assembly GCF_009380215.1 of Rugamonas aquatica. Taxonomy (GTDB): domain Bacteria; phylum Pseudomonadota; class Gammaproteobacteria; order Burkholderiales; family Burkholderiaceae_D; genus Rugamonas; species Rugamonas aquatica_B. The sequence continues at coordinate 256,464 of NZ_WHUG01000005.1, read as the reverse complement.
AAAAGACGGCAATGGTTGAGTCGAGTTGTTCATGTGTGTGCTCGTATTGGGTGAGCCGGGATACCGCATCGGCGGCATCCTGGCGATGCGTGGGTGGGGGCGCGCGTGGCGCGGGGAAAGTCCTTCCCCCGGAAGCCCGCATGATACCAGCTTGACCACGTTGTCCCCAAGACAGCAAGTCCGCGAGATTGATATTTCGCTTGATATCGCCATTTTTAGCGCCTAGAATACTGTATATGTATACAGTAGTTTGGTGCCGCGATGTCCCACGATGAAAACAACCATGAACAAGTGATGCTGCCGCCGCCTTCGCTGAAGGCGCAAAAAGGCCGTGGCGCGGTGTCGAACCTACAGGGCAGGTTCGAGGTCAAAGCCCGCGTCGCCTACGACGACGGCTGGGAGCGCGAAGAGGAAGAAGCCTCCGCGTTGAAGACTGTGGTCACGGACGAGTACTGCAAATCCATCCTCAGCCGCAACGCCTCGCCGGACTTGCCGTTCAGCGTATCGCTGAATCCGTACAGAGGTTGCGAACACGGATGCATATACTGCTTCGCGCGGCCCACGCACAGCTACCTCGGCCTGTCGCCGGGCATGGATTTCGAGAGCAAGATCTTCGCCAAGGTCAACGCGCCGGAAGTGCTGCGGCGCGAGCTGGCCAAGGCTGCCTACGAGCCGTCCGCGATTGCCCTCGGCGTCAACACGGACGCCTACCAGCCCTGCGAGCGCGAGCGCAAACTCACGCGCCGCGTGCTGGAGGTGCTGCAGGAATGCCAGCACCCGGTGGGTCTGATCACCAAGTCCTCGCTGATCGAGCGCGATATCGACATCCTGTCGGCGATGGCGGCCCGGCAGCAGGCCGGCGTCGCCATCACGCTGACCACGCTGGACCCGGCCATCTCGCGCACGCTGGAACCGCGCGCCGCCGCACCTGCCCGCCGCCTGCGCATGATACGCACGCTGACGGACGCCGGCATACCGGTCGCGGTGAGCATCGCGCCGATCATCCCCTTCATCACGGAGCCTGATCTGGAGCGCATCCTGGAAGCGGTCAAGGAAGCCGGCGCCGTCAGCGCCCACTACACCGTGCTGCGCCTGCCGTGGGAAGTGGCGCCCTTGTTTCACCAATGGTTGCAGGCGCACTTTCCCGATCGCGCCAAGCGGGTGATGAACCGCGTGCGTGAAATGCGCGGCGGCAAAGACTACGACAGCGACTTCGGCGCCCGCATGAAAGGCGAGGGCGTATGGGCCGAGCTGATACGCCAGCGCTTCAAGATCGCCACCGAGCGTCTCGACCTGACCGGGCGCGGCAGCCGCTTCTACAACATGGACGCATCGCAGTTCACGCGGCCGCTGGTGGTGCCGCCGCTGGGCGCACGCGCCAAGGCGGCGGCCGCAGCGGGGCAGATGGATTTATTCTGACGCGCCCGTTGCACCGGTGTAGACGGAGAGTTCGACATCATCGGCGAACGGCATCGACATGAAGCCCGATGCTGGCGAGCGCACCATCGCCACATAGTCCGGGTTGTAATCGGCGTTGTCGGCGACGATGATCGCACCCGGACGCAACCTGCTTTGCACCAGCGCCAGGATCTCTGGATAGAGCGCCTTGGCGCCGTCGAGCAGCAGCAGGTCGATGCGCTCGGGCAGGTTGCAGGCCAGCGTTTCCAGCGCGTCGCCGGCGCGGATTTCCACCAGGTCGAGCAAGCCGCCGGCCATCAGGTTGTCACGCGCCCGCTCCACCTTGGACAGTTCGAACTCGGTGGTGATTAAGCGGCCGCCGCCGTTGTCGCGCAGGGCGGAAGCCAGGTACAACGTCGAGAGACCGAACGACGTGCCGAACTCGATGATATTACGCGCACCGCTGCTGCGCGCCAGCATGTACAGCAACGCGCCGGTCTCGCGCGACACCGGCAATGGCGCATCCTTCAGGCGATGGTAGAGGTTCAGGTACTCGGTCTTGCTGCGCATCAGGCGTTCGCGTTCGTCCTTGGTCAGCTCGGCGACGGCCGGGATGTCGGCGATGCGCACGGCGGCGGTTTCTTCGAACAAGCGGTCGAGCAGGGCGGCAACAGGTTGGGAGGTCAGGGTAGTCATGCTGGATTCCTTTAGAAGTAAGAACGGATATAATATGAAGAATCCTTCATGTTTCCAATTCGCGTTCCTGATCCTCCCCATGACAGACAGCCCCAAAGCCTCAATCTCCTCGCGCAGGAAGCCGAAACAGGCCCGCTCCGCCGACCTGGTTTCCGCGATTCTGGAGGCGGCTATTCAGGTTTTGGCGAAAGAGGGCGTGCGCCGATTTACCACCACGCGGGTGGCGGAGCGAGCGGGAGTGAGCGTGGGATCGGTGTACCAGTACTTTCCGAATAAGGCGTCCATCCTGTTCAGGCTGCAAGCGGACGAGTGGCGGCAGACCACGGAAATGCTGGTCAACATCCTGCAGGACAAGCAGAAGCCGCCGCTGGAACGGCTGCGCGCGCTGGTGCATGCCTTTCTGCGTTCGGAAGTGGAAGAGGCCGACATCCGCACCGCGCTCAACGACGCCGCGCCATACTATCGCGACAGTCCCGAAGCCCACGCTGCGCGGTCGGCCGTCGATGACATCATGAACGCCTTCATGCTGGAAGTTCTGCCATCGGTTACGGACAGCGTGCGAGCCTTGGCGAGTGACCTCGTCATGACGACTTTCGGCGCGGTCGGCAAACAGTTTTCGGAAACGCCGCGCACGGAGGAAGAAACCCACGCCTACTCGGAAGCGCTGGCCGACATGCTGTGCGCCTACCTGGCCAGTCTCAACTAGTCCTTCAGCGCCGCCAGGTGGCGCTCGATCTCGAACACGTGCTGATCGTGGCGGCCCAGCTCTCGCAAGGCGCTGGCCAGGTGATTGAGGTAATCGCTGTTCGGCCCGCTGGGGCCGGCTGAGCGGGCGATGTGCCGCGCGATCTCCTGTTCGGAGGCTGCGCCCAGGAAGGCCGTGTTGTCCGGCGTGGCGATGTAGACCAGGCCTTCCACGCTGTCGCCTTCCTCGAACGCGATGGCGATCGCCAGCCGCAGATAGCCGTTCTTTTCGCGATGGTCCAGGTGGGCGAACACTTCCGGCGTGATGAGGTAGGCCATGCCGTGGCAGATGGCGCCGGCCTCTTCGATGATGGTAACAACCCGCCCCGGCGCGTCCGGCGTGCCGCGGTGGTCGTGCGAACCTTGCCAGAAGCGCCGCGTCCAGTTGGCGATGCTGGCCGGGCGGCGTTCAAGGTAGGGGAAGTCGGCCTTGTAAATCAGGGAACCGTAGCCGAACAGCCAGACGCTGTGGTGGCCGTCGAACTGGTCCATCTGTTGATTGATGGCGATGGTATCTGCTGTCATGGATCAATTATAAAACGATCAGCCCTGCGGCACATTCCAGTGATGGGCTGCGGCAAACTCTTGCAGGAAGGCGACGAAGCTCTCGGCCGCCGGCGACAGTGCCCGCGCATTGCGGGTGTAGACGAAGAAGCGCCGCGTCAGCGCCGGCGATTCCAGCGGCCGCATCTGCAAGCCGTACAGCTGCACCATTTTTTCCGCGTACGGCAGGCAGACCGTGATGCCCAGCCGCGCATGCACCATGGCCAGCGCGGTGGTCATGAAGGTCACTTCGTTGTACGGGCTCAGCGACTGTTCGCGGAACGAGGCGTGCATGTCGCGCAACAGCCGCTCGGTGAATTGCCCCTGCAGCGAAATCAGCGGGAACTCGTTGACGTCGGCCCAGGTGATGCGCTCGCGCTGCTCCAGCGGATGGCCGGGCGGATACACCACCACGAAGGGCATCTCAAACAGCGGCTGGGCTTCGATCTCGGCCGTGGTGTCGCGGTCCGGGCCGATGCCGAAGTCGGCCTCGCCGCTGAATACCCGCGCCGACACCATCTCCACCGGGCTGTCCGCCAGCCACACCTGCACGTCCGGATAGCGCGTCTTGTAGGCGGCGATCACCTCGGGTATCAGCGTGCAGGACAGCATCTGCGGCGCCGCCACCCGCACCGAACCCTGCTTGAGCGCCTTGCGGCTGGCGATGTCGGCCATGGCGCGGTCCAGGTCTTGCAGCATCTTCTCGAACAGCGGCGTCAGCTCGCGGCCGATCTCCGACAACTGCGCCTTGCGCGTGGTACGCTCAACGACGCGCACCCCCAGCATCTGCTCCAGCTCCTTGATCTGTCCGCTGAGCGCGGACTGCGTCACATTGAGATGCTCGGCGGCCAGCGTAAAGCTGCCGGTTTTGGCGAGCGCCACCAGGGCGCGCATCTGGCGCAAACTAGGATTCATCGGAAAACCTGATAAGTGAGCTGAAAAATATCGTTTGTATGATATCTGAAATTCGCATTTAATGCGGAATGACCCAGTTGGAGACAAGCATGAAAATCAAGCAAATACATCACGTGGCCTACCGCTGCATCGACGCCAAGCAGACCGTCGAGTGGTACGTCAAACACCTGAACATGGACTTCGTGCTGGCGATCGCCGAAGACGAAGTGCCGTCCACCAAAGCGCCGGACCCGTATATGCACGTGTTCCTGGACGCCGGCCACGGTAACGTGCTGGCCTTCTTCGAGCTGCCGACGCAGGCGCCGATGGACCGCGACCACAACACCCCGGCCTGGGTGCAGCACCTGGCGATGGAAGTCGAGACCATGGACGAACTGCTGGCCGCCAAGGAGCGCCTGGTCGCCGCCGGCATCAGCGTCATCGGCCCGATCAACCACACCATCTTCAAATCGATCTACTTCTTCGACCCGAACGGCCACCGCCTCGAACTGGCGGTCAACACCGGCACGCCGGAGATGATGCAGAAGCTCGACGCCGTCAAATGGGAGATGCTGGAAGAGTGGTCGCAGACCCGCAAGGCGCCCAAGCACGCCGCCTGGATGCACGCCCCGGAGGTGAAAGCATGAAGCTCGCAACCCTGAAAGACGGCAGCCGCGATGGCCGCCTGGTGGTGGTCAGCCGCGACCTGTCGCGCTACCAGCACGTACCGAAAATCTCCGCCACGCTGCAGCACGCGCTGGACAACTGGGAGCTGGTGTCGCCGCGCCTGGAGCAGGTCTACGCATCGCTGAACGCCGGCGACGCCGTCGACACCCACCCGTTCGACCAGCAGTACTGCCACTCGCCGCTGCCGCGCGCCTATCAGTGGGCCGACGGTTCCGCCTACATCAACCACGTTGAGCTGGTGCGCAAGGCGCGCAACGCCGAAGTGCCGGCATCGTTCTACACCGACCCACTGATGTACCAGGGCGGTTCGGACAGCTTCATCGGCCCGCGCGATCCGATCTTCGCGCTGTCGGAAGAGTGGGGCATCGACCTGGAGGCCGAAGTGGCCGTCATCACCGGCGACGTGCGCATGGGCGCCAGCGCCGACGACTGCGCCAAGGCGATCCGCCTGGTCATGCTGGTCAACGACGTCTCGCTGCGCAACCTGATCCCGAACGAACTGGCCAAGGGCTTCGGCTTCTTCCAGTCCAAGGCTGCCAGCGCCTTCTCGCCGGTGGCCGTCACGCCGGACGAACTGGGCGCGCACTGGGCCGACACCAAGCTGCATCTGCCGCTGCTGGTCGATCTGAACAAGCAGCCTTTCGGCAAGCCGAACGCCGGCGAAGACATGACCTTCAACTTCGCGCAACTGGTGGCGCACGCCGCCGCCACGCGTGAGCTGGCGGCCGGCACCATCATCGGCTCCGGCACGGTGTCGAACAAGCAGGGCAGCCTGCATGGATCGAGCATCGCCAACGGCGGCGTGGGCTACTGCTGCCTGGCCGAAGTCCGCATGTACGAGACCATCGAGAGCGGCAAGCCGCAGACCGGCTTCCTCAAGTTCGGCGACAGCGTGCGGATCGAGATGCACGATGAGCAGGGCGCCAGCATCTTCGGCGCCATCGAACAAACCGTCACGCACTACCAAGAGCGCAGCTAAAGCGCCGGCGAGGCAGGAGGAGACAAGATGGAACAACAAGTAGATATCCCCGCGCTCATCGACAACAACAAGATCAGCGCCTTCCAGATCGGCGTGTATCTGCTGTGCGGCCTGTGCATCCTGATGGATGGCTTCGACGTGCAGGCGATGGGTTATGTGGCGCCGGCCATCATCCAGGAATGGCATGTCAGCAAAGCCAGTCTGGGGCCGGTGTTCGGCGCCGGCCTGCTTGGCATGCTGCTTGGTTCGCTGGTGTTCAGCGTGATGGCGGATAAGATCGGCCGCCGTCCGGTGCTGATCGGCGCGACCATGTTCTTCTCGGTTTGCATGCTGCTCACGCCTTCCTGCACCACGCTGGAACAGCTGCAATGGCTGCGCTTCGTCACCGGCGTCGGTCTCGGTGCGATCATGCCCAACGTGATGGCGCTGGCCGGCGAATACAGCCCGCTGCGCCGCCGCGTCACGCTGATGATGCTGGTCTCCTGCGGCTTCACCGTGGGCGCCGTTGTGGGCGGCCTGGCCTCGGCCGCGCTGATTCCTTCGTATGGCTGGCAGTCGGTGTTCTACGTCGGCGGCGTGCTGCCGCTGGCGATCGGCATGCTGATGATCTTCATGCTGCCGGAGTCGATGCAGTACGTGGTCCTGAGCGGCAAGCGCGTCGAGCGCGTGGCGCAGTGGCTGCGCCGCATCGATCCGACGTCCACCGTGCATGCGGGCAGCCGCTACCTGGTGCATGAGAAGACCGGCAAGCGCGGTTCGGTTGCGGAGCTGTTCCGTGAAGGTCGCGCGCGCACCACCGTGCTGCTTTGGCTGGTCAACTTCCTCAACCTGCTCAATCTGTACTTCCTGTCCAACTGGCTGCCGACCATCCTCAAGGACGCCGGCATGTCGACCAGCATGGCGGTATTGGCCGGCACCATCCTGCCTATCGGCGGCACCATCGGCACGCTGATGATGGGCCAACTGATCGACCGCTCCAGCTTCCGCCGCGTGCTGATACCTGGCTTCCTGGTGGCGTCCGTGGCGATAGTGCTGATCGGCCGTCCCGAGGCTTCGCTGGCCTTCCTGTTCCTGGCGATTTTGGTGGCGGGCTTCTGCATCGTCGGCGGTCAGCCGGCAGTGAATGCGCTGGCGGCCAACTACTATCCGACCACGCTGCGCTCGACCGGCATCGGCTGGAGCCTGGGTGTGGGCCGCGTCGGCTCCATCATCGGCCCGGTGCTGGGCGGAGAACTGATACGCATGAACTGGCCGAACAGCACCATCTTCGTGATCGCCGCCGTGCCGGCGCTGCTGTCGGCGGTCATGCTGTGGATGATGGACCGTCCGCAGCCGGCTCACATTTTTGAACGAGAACTTGCATGAAGCTTTATACCTACTTCCGTAGCTCCGCCGCCTACCGCGTTCGCATTGCGCTGAACCTGAAGGGGCTGGCCTACGACGCCGTGCCGGTCCACCTGCTGCGCGACGGCGGCGAACAGCTCACCGATAGCTACCGCGCGCTCAATCCATCTGCGCTGCTGCCGACGCTGGATGACGACGGCAGCGTGATCGGCCAGTCGCTGGCCATCATCGAATATCTGGAGGAGACGCGCCCGCAAGCGCCGCTGCTGCCGTCCGGCGCGGCCGACCGCGCCCGCGTGCGCGCGCTGGCGCTGACGGTGGCCGCCGACACGCACCCGCTGGGCAACCTGCGTGTGCTGAAGTACCTGAAGGGCCCGTTGAAGGTAAGCGAAGAGGTCAAGCTGCAATGGCAGCAGCACTGGCTGCAGATCGGCCTGGAGACACTGGAGCGCCTGCTGGCCGACGACGCGCGCACCGGCCGCTACTGCCACGGCGACACGCCGACGCTGGCCGATTGCTGCCTGGTGCCGCAAGTATTCAGCGCCCAGCGCTTCGGCGTGGATCTGGCGCCGTATCCGACGGTCATGCGTATCCACGCCGCCTGCGGCGAGCTGCCTGCCTTCCAGCAGGCGCACCCGTCGCAGCAGCCAGACGCCGAATAAGCGCCCGTTGGATCAGAACCGGCTGGTCAGCGTCACGCTCGCATTGCGCGACGCACCCGGCTGGATCTGCACGTTGTTGATGGCCGATTCGTAGAAGCGCGCATTGCCGACGTTGTTCAACTTGAAGCGCACCTCATACTGCTTGCCGCGATAGCCGATCGCCGCATCCACGCGGCCGTAGCCAGGCAGCTGCACGGCGTTGTCCGACAGCGCGAACTGGGCGCTGCTAAGCAGCACACCGAGGCCCGCGTTCCACGCGCCGCCCAACTCCTGGTCCACCCACAGCGATGCGCGATGGCGCGGCGTCATCTCCGCACGGTTGCCGCTCGGGATATCGTTGGACGCGACGATGCGCGCATCGTTGTAGGTGTAGGATGCGTTCAAGCGTCCGCCTTGCCAAAGCGCGCCTTGCAGTTCCAGCTCCACGCCCTGATTGCGCTGCTTACCGACTTGCAGCTGGCGCAGGCCGGCCGGATCGCTCGGGTCCAGCGTCAACTGGTTGCGCTGCTCGATGCGGAACAGCGCGGCGGTGGTGGAGAAGCGTCCACCCAGCCATTCCTGCTTGTAGCCCACTTCCTGCAAATCGGTCTGCAACGGCTTGACTTGCGACAGAGGCGTGCTGCCGCTGTACAGCAGGTCGCCGCCACCCGGCTGCGACGAACGGCTCAGATTCAGATACCACGACTGGCCGTCCAGCGGCTGATACACCAGGCCCGCGCGCGGCGAGACAACGTTATCGGTGCGTTCGCTGAACACCTTGGTCAGGCGATTGTTCTGCTCCTGCTGGAAGCGGTCGAAGCGCACGCCGGCCAGCGCCTTCCACTGCGGCGCGATGCTGATCTGGTCCTGCAGGTACAGCGCCTGCGTCTTGGCCGTGAACGCGTTGTTCAGCGAGACCGGCAGAGTGCTCAGATTAGGCGCAGGCAGTACATGCTGCGGCGCGTACAGGCTCACCGGATAGGCGATGCCGGTCTGCGCGGTGACGACATCGCGCTTCTGGTCCGACAGCTCCAGCCCGACCAGCAGCGCGTGCTGGTCCAGCGTGTAGGTCAACTCGGTTTGGTTGATCAGGTTGCGCTGCGTCTGCGGGAAGTAGGTGATCTGACGCGACACGGTGTTGTCCGCATTGACGCGGCGGTTGCGGGTGTTCACGCCTTCAAGTTCGGTGCGGCTGTACTGGAAGGTGTTTTCCAGCTTCAGGCGATCGTTGAAGCGGTGTTCCAGTTTGGCCTTCGCCATATCGCTGTCGGTGCGAGTGTAGTCGTAGCGTTCGCCGTAGTAGGTCGACGGCGAGACATCGACCGGCCGGCCCTTCAGCGACGGCACGCCGCGATCCGGCGTGCGGTCCTCGCGCTGCACCTCCGCCTGGAGCAGCAGCGAGGTAGCAGGCGACAGCGCAAATTTCAGCGAAGGCGCCAGCAGCTTGCGCGTGTGTTCGACCACGTCGCGATAGCTGTCGCCGGTATCGTAGACGGCGATCAGGCGGCCGTCGATGCCGCCGCCGAGGGCGCCGCCGGCGTCGACGCTGACGCGCCGCTCGTTATCCGACGCCACCGTGGCGGAGACTTCGGTTTCCTGCTTGGCGCGCGGCTGCTTGCTGACGCGGTTGATCAGGCCACCGGCCGAGCCGCGTCCATACAGCGCCGCAGCGGCGCCCTTGATTACTTCGATCTTCTCGACCGTCGCCAGGTCGCGCGAGTACAGCGTGTCGTCGCGCACGCCATCGAGGCTGGTGTCGCGCAGCGAGTAGAAACCGCGGATATAGAACTCGTCGCGCCGGCCTTCGCCCTGGCCGGCCACCACGCTGCTGACATAGTCCAGCGCATCCTTGCTGGTCAGCGCGGCGCGGTTGCGCAGATTTTCCTGGCTGACGATGCTGACCGATTGCGGCGCGTCGAGCAGGCTGCCCTGGGTCTTGGTCCCGCCTGCGCTGGCGGCCAGGCCGTCGCTGCTGCCGGTCACGGTTACCTGTTGCATGGTCTGGATATCGTCCGCCTGTGCGGAGAAAACGAAGCCTGCCAGCAGCAGGGGTAAAGGTTTCAGAACTGTTTTCATTATTTTGGAGAGCGGTTGTTATAAGGATGCCGCCGCGCCGTTGACGACGCCAAGCGGGTGATACAAGGGAAGGTAGCTGGCCTGGCGGTCTGCCTGGCGCAGGAAGCGCGTCAGCAGATTGCCTTTGGCCGGCAAAGGCTCGCCTGCCAGCAGACCCCGGATGCGGCGGCTGGCGGACGGATTGGGGAATTTCGCCAGGTAGTCCTGCAGCGAATTGCGCAGCACTCCCCACAGGGCCAGGTTCAGGCTATGGTTGCCGTTGGCGATGCAGGCGATGACCTCGCACAGGTTGTTGACGAACAGGCAGTATCCGATGCGCGTCCAGGCCCGTTCATCGGTGCAGCACAAGGCCGACAGCGTGTCCGGTTCCAGTTGCATGGCGTGGGCCAGCGCATGTGCCTGCGGCGCGAGCCGCGTGAGCTCCAGATCGCGCAAGATAAAGTGGCTGGGCGCGCCTTCGCCGTCAAGGCCTACGACAGTGTTCTGCATGTGCGGCTCGAACGCCACGCCATGTTCGAACAGCAGGTACAGAATGGGATGTACGGCAGTCTCCGCATAGCGCGCGAACCAGCTGCGCGCCGCATGCTCCAGCGTGTAGCCGCGATGCAGCGCGTAGCGCTCGATCTGGGCGAAGACCCGCTTGCGCCCTTGTTCGCCGTTGCCGAACAAGGCTGCGCACACGATCGGCTGCACGCCCTGTTGCAGCAGGCCAGACACGCCCTCGCGCAGCAGCACGCCGAAACCGTCGACCAGTGCAGGGTCGGCGCCGGGCAGATCGACGGTGACGTAGGCCTGTTCCTCCAGCACGCGGAAACCGGGGAAGCGGCTTTGCATGTCGGCCTGCATGGTGCGGTACACCCGCGAACCGGTCAGCGCGCCTTGCAGTTCGTGGCGGGCGTTGTTGCGGATGCAGTTGGTGATGCGCATATTCAGCGACAGCTTGACGAAAGACCCCGCGTCCTCGGCCAGCAGCGTGCGTACCGACGCCGTTGGATGGAAGGGGCGGCCATGAGGGCCGAGGTCGAGAATCTCGCCTCTGCGCAAGGCGCTGGCGATGCGCGGTTGGCGGCGCATCCAGCCGGCTTGCCATGGGTGCAGCGGCACGATCACTCCGCCGTCGCTTGGCTCCAGGCCCTGCGCGGCGAGACTTTGCAGCGCGCCGGCGTCGATGCTGTCGCTCAGCAGCCACTGTTGCGGGATCTGGAAGTAGTGCAGGCGCATGCTGGCCTTGTGTTCCGGCGAGTAGTCGCGCTGCTCGGCGGGCGACCAGTCGGCGCGGCTTTTCGGCGCCGGATGGAAGGGATGTCCGGTCAGCAGTCCTTGCTCGCTCTCGATATAGGCTTGCAGCGGCGTGGCGACTGCGACAGCCGGCGGCAGCGCCGGCGTCGGACGGCGGTCCATCACGTCCTGCATGGTGGCGATGCTGTCGCCGATCTGTTGCAGCAGTTCGTCGTTGAACGGTGTCGCGGCGCGGAGCGAAAGGTCTTCGATGATGAGGCGCGCCAGTTCCCGCCAGCCCGCTTCGCGCCACGCTTCCTGTCCCTGGCGCAGGTAGACGCTGGTGGTGTAGTCGAAATTGGCGGTGGCCGAGACGTGCAGCACGCCGACGCACAACTGGCTGTCCACGCGCGGCAAGGCGATTTCCAGCACCTGTCCGTGATACGCGGCAGGCATCGCCGGATGCGCGTTGCGGCCGGCTGGCAGCACGGCGAGCGTGTGCTCCTGCATCGCCACCTCGCGCGCATAGCAGTTGATCAGCAGGCGGCCATGCTGCCGTTCGGCGAAGCTCTCGGTATCGGAAGGGGCGGGCTGCAGATGCTTGGGTAACAGCGGTGAGTTCATAGCAGTCTCCATTTCAGTGAAATAAACAGCGCGGCGACGACGGCTGTCCCCAGCCAGAGCGGTGCGGCATAACCGAGCGATGGCGCGAGCAGGCTGGCCAGCAGGCCGGCGCTGACGGCGCCCCATTTGTTGGCTCCTTCCAGGCTGCCGAAGTGGCGGCCGGCGCGGGCGACGGTGGAGGTAGCAGCGGCCAGCGTATTGATGGCAAGGTAGGCGCCGGTCATGCCTATGCCCATCAGGATGCGGCCGGCCAGCAGCAAAGGCAGCGCGTCAGCCAACGCCTGCGCCAGCAGGCCGGCGCTGGTCAGCGCGGCGTACCATCCGAGGGCTGCGCGGGCGTTGGCGTAACCGAGCTTGCGTCCCAACGGCCATGCCAGCAGCAGGAACAGGACGTGCGGCAGGCCGAACATCATGCCGGCGGTGGCGGCGCCGATTTGCAGCCGCTGTGCGAGATCGCTGACAAAATAGGGATAGGACAGGACGGTGCCGATGGCGAACAGCGCCTGCAACCGGTACAGGTTCGCTGCGCTGACGCCGCAGCCGGCGGCGGCGATGGCTTGTGCGTCCGATGGCGCGCCGGCGTTCGATACGGCCGGCGCATGGGCATGCCTGCGCGGCTCCACAGCATCTGGCAGCAGGAACAGCACCACGCAGGCGACACCGGGGAACAAGGCCAGGTACAGGAACAGCTGCAGCATGTTGGCGTGCCCGCTCATCATGCCGATCAGCGCCGGGCCGGCGAACAAGGCGGTTCGCGCCGACGCCTGCATCACGCCGAGCAGTGTCGCCAGCCGCGCCGGCGGCAGTTGTTCCGCCAGATAGGCGTTGGACGCGGAGAAGGTTCCGCCCAGTAGCCCTTGCAGCATCAGGCCCAGTGCGAATTCCGTCGGCGTGCGCGCCAGGCCGGTGAGGATAAAGCTGAGGCATAAGCCGGCATGCGCCCGCATCAGCGACGCGCGGCGGCCGATGCGGTCGGCCAGCCGCCCCCAGGCCGGATTGGCGATGGCGGCTGCGAGCGTCGGCAGCGTGAAGTACCAGCCGGCCAGCGCCGCCGATGGGGCGCTCGCGGGGAAGCTCGATTCCAGTATCTGCGCATAGAACGGCGGCATGCACAAGGCTGCGAACGCCGCGCCGAAATGGCCGGCGACCGTGACCAGCACCGCACGCGTCAGGCCAGCCTGCCGCGATGCGGCTTGCGCGACACTCATGCGTTGCCGCCGCTGACGACGGGCGTCGCCTTCGCGCCGGCCAGCGGGTTGGCGACCGTACGCAGGCGCTGCGTGCTCCACGCGAGCAGGCGGCGCGCCGCCAGGCATTCGATCCGCAGTGTCGCACCGAGCAGGTCGAACTCGCGATGGCGCGCGGCGCTCGCCGGGAAGCGCGACTGATAGGCCAGGATGGTGCGCGCGGCCTGGGACCAGAACAGCGTCTCCGCATAGCCGTGATGGCGCTCCAGCCTCCACGCCAGTTCGCCCAGGTTGATGAAGAACAGCACCTCCAGCAGGTAGTCGCGCGCCTCCGTCGTCGAGTCGAACATGAAGCCTGCGCTGGCGTTGAGCGCGTTTCGGTAAGCCGGCGCCGTGCGCAGTCCGGCCAGCTGCGCTTCGTTGGTGGCGCCTTGCAGATAGTGCAGGCCGCCGGGCAGGTCGCGGATGGCGATGCGGCGCGGCAGGCCGTCGCGCAAGATCAGCAGGGTGTTTTGCGCATGGCATTCGAGCAGTACGCCGTGCTCCATCATCAGGTGCATAAGCGGCGGAACGCTCGCCTCCAGTAACGCGGCCACCCACTGTTCCGTGCCGTGCCGCGCCAGCCATGGGCCGATGGTCAGTTCGCCGGCGCCGGTCAGCGTGGTCAGTGCGGTCATCGGGAACACCTGTTCGCCCTGCGTCAGCACCGACTCCGGCGCGCTGCGCCAGATCGCGCCCAGCATGCCGTAGGCGCCGCTGCGCTGGCGCTGCGCCGCGACCGTGATGCCGGCCGGTTCGGCCAGTACCGCCAGCCGCTGGCCGTCGGCCAGGAAGGCGTCGTCGCGGCAGATGGCGTCCAGCCAGCGCGAGATCAGAGGCGCGTTGTGCACGTGATGGTCGGAGAGGATGCGGTCGGCCGAACTGTTGGCGATGGCCAGTGGCAGCTTCAGGTTGCAGCGGCCATCGGCTGTCACGCTGCTCAGCGAGCGTATCGATTGCTGCGCCATCCATTCGGCGCGGCCTGCGCCCAGGTGCAGCAAGGTGCCGTCGGCCAGCCAGTCGGCGAAGTGCGGCGCGATGGCGTGCTCCCATTGCCACGGATGCACCGGCAGCAGGCGGTAACGCGCCGGTGCCTGGCCCTGTGCTTCGATCCGGCCCAGCAGGCGGTGGTACTCCTCCGTTCCCAACTGCGAGCGCATGAAGGTGTCGTAGTCGAGTTCCGGCAGCTGGTGGGTTTCGCTGGCTTCGCGGTCGATCGCCAGCCAGGTCAGCGTGAAGGCTTGCGCGAATTCCGGGCCGTAGCGCCGGTGCTCGTCGATGCTGAAGCCGATGCGCGAGCGGAAGCACGGATGGTAAGGATGGCCGTCGCCCAATTCCGCTTCCTGCAAGGCGTAGGGCGATTGCAGCGTGGCCTGCGGCGCAGTGGTCATCGACCAGGCCTGCTTGAGCGCCGTCTGCTGCAACTCGGCGACGAAGCGGCGCAAGGCTTCCGCTTGCGGTTGCAGGTGCCGCACCAGCGCCGACACCGTGGCGGCGATGTCCGGCATGGAGGAGCCGGCGGCGCGTACCTCGCCGCTCAGGCGCAGGCGGTCGAATGCGCTGTGGCCGGCGATATCGATGTGGTAGACCAGCGGCGCATCGTGCTCGTCCCGGCCTTCAAGCCGCAGCCGGCTCTGCTCCGGTTCGATGGCGCCGACCAGGCAGCCCTCATTCCAGAAGGCTTCGATGAATTGGCGCAGCGTGCGGGCATGGGCGGCGGCGTAGTGGGGCAGGAACGCAAGGGTGTGGGGCATGGCGGCGTCTTAAAATTGAAAGCTTGTCTTAAATGCTATGCCGCCAGCTTATCTTTCACAAAGAGTAATGTCAATACAAATGATAATGATTCGTATTTAAGTTGTGTCGCCGGCGAATGCCGAGCGAATCGCCGAATCAGGCGCTGACGACCCGGTCGCGGCCTTCGTGCTTGGCCTGGTACAGCGCCTTGTCGGCCCGCGAGATCAGCGAGGAGGCGCTGTCCGGCGGCCCCTCCGGCAGCGATGCCGCCACGCCGATGCTGACGGTGAGCTTGATCTGCTCGCCGTTGTCGCCGTCGATGCACAGCGCCGCGACATCGGTGCGCAGCCGCTCGGCAGCGCCGCTGGCGACATCGACATCGGTCTCCGGCATCAGCAGCACGAACTCCTCGCCGCCGAAGCGCGACGCCATGTCGATATTGCGCATGCCGCCCGCCAGCGCCCGGGCCACAGCCACGATGGCGCGGTCGCCCGCCTCGTGGCCGTAGATGTCGTTGACGTTCTTGAAGTGGTCGATGTCGACCATCAGCAGCGACAGCGGATGCTTGAAACGGCGGCTGCGTTCCAGCTCCTTGTTGATCTGCTCCGTCATGCGGCGGCGGTTGCCGATGCCGGTCAGCGGGTCGGTGGTGGCCAGCTGTTCGAGTTTGGTGTTGGCCACCATCAGCTCCAGCGTGCGCTGAAGTACGCGTGCTTCCAGCTGGTTGCGTTCATCGTGCAGCGCGCGCAGCGTCTGCCGGCGGCTGCGCAGCGCCACGATCAGCGCCGAGATCAATATCCCTTCCAGCACGATCAGCGTGGCGCCGGCCAGGATCTGCCACAGGTACTGTTCGAATATGCTCTGCGGCCGGTTGACCCACTGCGCCGTCGGCGGAATATTCTGCAGGTGGAAGCGCTGCACCGCGCCGTAGTCGAACAGGTAGCCGGGGATGCCGGCGATGTCAGGCTGCTGCTGCATCAGGATCTTGGCGATGGCGCGGCCGATGCGCTCTGCGCTGACCACGTAGCCGCCGACCACGCCGGGCACCACGATGGCTTCCCAGTTGGTGAAGATCGGCACCTGCGTGGTGGCCGCCAGCTGGCGCGCGATGTCCACCGGCCGGCGCCGCGTACCGGTGCTGTCGTGATAGGTGGGCAGCAGGAAGATGGCGCTGCCCGGCCGCAGCAGCGCCGCCTGGCGGAAGATCTCGGCGTAGCTTAGCTGGTCCCAGTATTCAAAGCTCATCTGCCTGGCGTAGTTGCCGGCCACCTGGCGCACGCCGTTCACCGATTCCTGCATGCGTTCCGTGCTGTCGCCGATCACCACCACGTGCCGCACATCCGGCGCCACCTGCGGGATGATGCCGATGGTGCGGCCGAAGTCGGCCTGCACCTGGTAGGCGATGCCGTCGGCAGGCTGCCAGTTCAGGCGTCCGTGGTTCATGTAGTGGCGCGGCACGCCGCGGAACAGGGCGGGGCGCTCGCTGAGGAAGCGGGCCGCCACATAGTTCTCGGTGATGATGGCGTCGAACTGGATGTGCGCGTACTTGGTGCGCAGGTACTGCTCCATGCCGGCCTGCGCCTGCTCGTCGCCGACGCGCACGGCGTCGAAGCGCTCTTCGAAGATGCCCAGCGCCGAGGTCAGGTTCTTGTCGGCCAGCTCGGAGGACAGGCCCTTGTGGATCAGGCGTTGCCAGGCCGATGCCGAATCGGCGCCCAGCGAGTACAGCACCAGCACCTTGCGCTCCCTGGCCGCCCACGACGGCGCCGGCAGCGCCAGCATCAGCAACGCGCAGCACAACAGCAACCGGTGCCAGAGCTGGCGCGGCGCGGCGGTTGACGGGGCAGGTGGGCGGTCCCGGGGCAGCATGGTCGGCGGCGTATCCGAAGGCAAAATAGCATGGGCAGCGGAATTTGCATTCAGGCAAGTCTAGCACGCTTTCTTTTCGCTACTGTTGCTTGGCCGGTACATATCGGGCCGCGTTTTTTTCATGCTGCCCGCAGTG
This sequence comes from Rugamonas aquatica, assembly GCF_009380215.1. GTDB lineage: Bacteria > Pseudomonadota > Gammaproteobacteria > Burkholderiales > Burkholderiaceae_D > Rugamonas > Rugamonas aquatica_B. The sequence continues at coordinate 239,655 of NZ_WHUG01000005.1, read as the reverse complement.
CATCGACGATTTTCATGCGGGCCGCGCGCAGCGCCGGCAGGAAGCCGCCGACCACGCCCATCGCCAGCGAAAACATGAGCGTTTTGACCACGATGGCGGGCGTCAGCCGGAAGCCGAAGGCCAGCTCGGAGAAGGACTGGAAATTAGTGGTCGAGAAGGACAGGAACTGCATCAGCGAGGCGCAGGCCAGGCCCAGCGCGCCGCCCGCCACCGCCAGCAGCATGGACTCGGCCAGGAAGGCGGCCAGGATGCTGCGGCGCTGGAAGCCCAGCGCGCGCAAGGTGCCGATCTCGCCGACGCGGTTGGCGACCGAGGCGTACATGGTGATGGTGGCGCCTATCATCGCGCCGATCGAGAAGATCACCGACAGGATCAGCCCCAGCACGCTGATGAAGGTGGACAGCGCCTTCGACTGGTCGGAGTAGAAGGTCTGTTCGCGCTTGGCGTCCAGCGTCAGGCGCGGGTCGCTTTCGATGTCCTTCTTGAAGCCGTCGAACAGCGAGGTGCCGGCCAGCCGCAGCACCATGGCCGAATAGGCGTTGCGGCGGAAGGCCGGCATCAACTGGTCGGCGTCGCCCCAGATCTCGGAATCGAAGCCGCTGTTGCCGGCGTCGAACAGGCCGACCACGGTCCATTCGCGCTGGCCGAAGCGCAGCGTCTCGCCAATGCCCGCACCTTCGAACCGGCGCGCGATGCTGGCGCCGGCGATGATCTCGGATGCGCCTGGCCGGAACATGCGGCCGGCCGTCAGCTTGACCTGCGGCCGCAGCATCATGCCGCGCTCCGAGATGCCGCGGATGATGACGTTGGACGGCTTGGCCGAGCCTCGCTTGTTGAGCGAGATGAGCACCACGGTTTCCTTCGACAGCAGCGGCTGGCCGTCGGCGCCGCGCGCGATGGCCGGGTGGCTGGAGGCCACGCTGGCCTGGGTGCGATCGACGCCGCTCTGGACTTCGGTGTCGGCCGAGCGGCGTATCAGGATCACGTTGTCGTATTCGCCGGTCGTCACCATGGTGTTGCGCAGGCCTTCGTCCAGCATCAGCACCGTGGCGAACACGAACACCACCAGCGCCAGGCCGGCGCCGGTCAACGCGGTGGTCAGGCGGCGGGCCCACAGGTTGCGGGCGACGTAGGAAAGAGGGATCTTCAACCTATGCTCCTCAAGCCGTCGACGATGTTGATGCGCACCGCGCGCACGGTGGGCGCGATGGCGGCCACGGAGCCGATGGCCAGCGCCGCCAGCACCTGCTGGATCACCGTCAGCTGCGACACTTCGAACACCGGGAACATGGTGCCCATCACCTTGCCGAGGAAGGCGGCGAACGGGAACAGGATGACGATGCCTATCGCCGCGCCGAAGGCCGACAGCAGCAGCGATTCGCCGAAGATCATCAGCGCCAGGAAGCCGGGGCCGAAGCCCAGCGCCTTCAGCGTGGCGTACTCTCCCAGCCGCTCGCGCGCGCTCATGGCCATGGTGTTGGCCATCACCGCCGCGATAATGATGATGACCACGAATGACACCACGCGGATCGCCACCACGATCGCCTCCGACATCGACACAAAGCCCAGCTGGAAGGCCTTCTCGGTTTCGGTCAGCGTCTCGGCCAGCGAGTTGGCGAACTCCTTGTCGACGGCGGAGGAAATTGCGGCGGCGTTCTCGGGCTGGTCGATCTGCACCACGTACACGCCAATCTGGTTGGCGCGGCGCGCCGCGACTTTCTTCATCGTTTCGTTGACGTAGTCCCAGTGGAAGAACAGGGTGGCGGTGTTGGTGGTGCTTTGCTTGCCGTCGTAGATGCCGCGCACCACCAGCTCCCAGTTGCCGGGGTAGATGGTGCCCTTGAGTGGAATGATGTCGCCGACCTTGAAGCCGTATTGGTCGGCCAGCTTGCGGCCGACGATGCAGCCCTTGCGGTCGCGCAGGAAGGCGGCGCGTTCGTCGGGCGGCAGCAGGTAGTCGGGGTAGATGTTCAGGTAGGTCTCGCCGGAGATGGCGAACTGCGCGAAGAAGTTCTTCGGATCCTTGTACGTGCCCTGGAACCAGTTGGCGAAGCCGACGCCGGATACGCCGGGCACCGCGCGGATGCGCGCCTGGTAGGACAGCGGCAGCGGGAACACCAGCGAAGTCTTGTTGCGCGTGACGAGCGTGGTGTTGGATGCTCCCTCGGCGCCGGCGTACCACGCGTCCACCACCGTTTGCAGCAGGCCGAAGGAAAAGATCGCCACCACCAGGCCGAGGATGGTCAGCGAGGTGCGCAGCTTGTGGCGCATGGTGTTCTTGAAGATCAGCCGCAGCGTGTACATGGCGTTGGTGGCGTCAGGCGTGTACGGCCGGCAGGCCGTCGAGCAGTTCGCCCTTTTCGAGATGGATCATGGTGCGCGCCTGCGCCGCCGCGTGGGCGTCGTGCGTCACCATGATGATGGTCTTGCCCAGTTGCTGGTTCAGTTGCTGCAGCAAGGCCAGAATCTCGGAAGCCGAGTTGCGATCCAGGTCGCCGGTGGGTTCGTCGGCCACGATGATCGTCGGATCGGTGACGATGGCGCGGGCGATGGCCACGCGCTGCTGCTGTCCGCCGGACAGTTCGTTCGGCGTGTGGTCCATGCGGTCGGCAAGGTTGACCATCTCCAGCGTCAGCTCGACGCGCTCGCGCCGTTCGCGCCGCGACAGGGGCGTGAGCAGCAGCGGCAGTTCGACGTTCTCGAATGCCGACAGTACCGGCATCAGGTTATAGAACTGGAAGATGAAACCGACGTTGGCGGCGCGCCATTGCGCCAGGTCAGTCTCGCCCATGCCGGCGATATCGAGGCCGGCGATGCGCAGCACGCCGCGATCCGGCTTGTCGATGCCGGCGATCAGGTTGAGCAGCGTGCTCTTGCCGGAGCCGGAAGGCCCCATCAGCGCGGTGAAGTCGCCGGCCGGTATCGCCAGGCTGATATCGCGCAGCACCTCCACCACCTGGTCGCCACGGCGGTAGGACTTGACCAGGTGTTCTATCAGTACCAGAGGATCACTCATGTCATTTCTTCGCCACGCTGACCGGGGCGCCGTCGTGCAGCTTGGCGTCCGGCGCCAGCACCACCTTGTCGCCGGGCTTGACGCCTTTGACTTCGGTGAGCTCGCCGATCTTGCGGCCCTGCGTGACGGCGACCTGTTTGACCTTGTCGCCGTCGAGCAGGAACACTACCGGCTTGCCGTCGCGCGTGACGATGGCGGCCGCCTGGACGGCGGTCACGGCCTGCCGGTCCTCCGGCGGCACCGCCTTGGACAGGAAGGCCACCTTGGCGCTCATGTCCGGCAGCACGCGCTGATCGCGGTCGCCAAAGCGCACCTTGACCAGCAAGGTCGCCTTGCTGCGGTCCATGGTCGGCACCATGCGCGAGACGGTGCCTGCCAGGTGCAGCTCGGGGAAGGCGTCGAGCAGGATTTCGGTCGGCTGGTCGACGCGGATTTTGCTCAGGTTGGACTCGGAGACATCGGCTTCCACTTCAAGCGTATCCATGTCGGCGATGGTGACGACCGCGCCCTTGCTGTCGGCGGCGGAGGAGAAGGGCGTGATGTTGTCGCCGACGTTGGCGTTCTTGGTCAGGATCACGCCGTCGAACGGGGCGCGGATCACGGTCTGGTCCAGCGCCACCTGGGCCGCCTGCGCGTTGGCCCTGGCGGCGGCGATGGCGGCGTTGTAGCCCGAGATGTTGGCCTTGGCCTTGGTCAGCCTCGCCTGCGCGGTGTCGTAGGCAGAGGCGGTGATGAATTTCTGGTTCAGCAGTTCGGCCGTGCGCTTGAAGTTGGCCTGGGCGTCGAGCAGTTCGGCCTGGCCCTGTTCCAGATTGGCTTGCGCGACCTTGACGTTGGCCTGCGCCTGGCCCAGCGTGGCGCTGACATCGCGGTTTTCCAGCCGCGCGATCACCTCGTCCTTCTTGACCTTGCTGCCTTCGAGTACGCCCAGCCACTCCAGCCGGCCGGTGGCCTTGGACGACAACGCCGCCTTGCGCTGCGCCACCACATAGCCGGTGGCGTTGAGCAGGGTGTAGCTTTGCGACGGCCAGGTCTGCGCGACGGTGACGGTGTCCACGCTGGTCTTGCCGCTGAACTGGCCCATGGCGACCTTGCCGCCGATGCCGGCGACGATCACCACCAGCGCGATCTTGATCCAGCGGCGGCGCTTGGAGCGCTGGCCCGGTACCTGGGGAGTCGCGCCGCGCTCGATTTTCAGCCGGGAGATGTCGGGAGTCGCCACAAAAGCCTCGCAGGGTTTGGGTTGCACATAAGTTGACAGGAAGGTTAGCAAATAGTGCTAGAAAATTTCAATCGCTGCAAGTTGAATTGCAGTCGCATGTTGATGCGAGCGCGCTCCCGCGCGACATGCTGGTGCTGATCTCGCACCTGGATGTGCTCGAAGATCCCGCGCAGCAGATCTCCCCATTCGTACGTTGATGCACATACGCAGGCGTATCCTTGTGACAGCATGAGGTTTTTATCTGTCGGGCTCGCTATGACCACTATGCCGCCTGTTGAGCGTCGCCCCAGTACTATCGATGCGGCGGCGCTGAAGCTGTTGACCGAAATGCAGAAGGATTCATTCGATTACTTCGTTCACGAAATCAACCCAGCCAACGGCCTGATACGCGACAAGACCGAACCGGGCTGGCCGGCCAGCATCGCCGCCGTCGGCATGGCGCTGACCGCCTATACGATAGGCGTCGAACGGGGCTGCATGCCGCGCAGCGAGGCTGTGCTGCGCACGCTGACAACCCTGCGCTTCTTTGCCGGCAGCGAGCAAAGCGACGCGCCCGGCGCCACCGGCTACAAGGGTTTCTACTATCATTTCCTCGACATGGAGAGCGGTGCGCGGGCCTGGAAGTGTGAGCTGTCCAGCATCGACACTGCGCTGCTGATCGCCGGCATGTTGACGGCGGCCGAATACTTCGGCGGCGAGTCGGCGGATGAGCGTGAGATCCGCGAACTGGCGCACATGCTGTACCGGCGGGTGGACTGGCAATGGATGCGCCGGCGCAAGGCGCTGCTGTGTCACGGTTGGAAGCCGGAGACCGGTTTTCTGCGCTGGCACTGGGAAGGCTACGACGAAGCGCTGATACTTTACGTGCTGGCGCTGGGATCTCCCATCTTCGCCATCGGGCGCGAAAGCTACGACGCCTGGGCCAGTACGTATGAATGGAAAACGGTGTATGGCATCGATTATCTGTACGCGGGGCCGTTGTTCATCCACCAGATGTCGCACATCTGGCTGGACCTGCGCGGCATCCGCGACGACTTCATGCGTGAGCACGATCTCGACTATTTCGAAAACAGCCGCCGCGCGGTCTACGTCCAGCAGCGCTACGCGATCGAGAACCCGCTCGGCTTTCCGGATTACGGCGCGCTGTGCTGGGGCATCACGGCCAGCGATGGTCCCGGCCCGGCCACCCGCAAGATTGACGGCGTGCAGCGCAAGTTCTACGATTACGTGGGACGAGGCGCTCCTTACGGTCCCGACGACGGGACTGTGGCGCCGTGGGCAGTGGCGGCCTCGCTGCCGTTCGCGCCGGAGCTTGCCCTGCCCAGCATCGCGTATTTTCAGGGACTGCAATTATGCGAGGCCAATCCCTACGGTTTCAAAGCGTCGTTCTCGACGATTTTCCATCTGCGCGAAAGCGGCTGCAGGCGCTGGGTGTCACCCTACCATTTCGGCATCAACGAAGGGCCGACCGTCATCATGGTGGAAAACCATCTAAACGATTTTCCCTGGAGCCTGCTGCGCCGTAACACCTACCTGCGCAATGGATTGCGGAACGCCGGCTTCAGCGGCGGCTGGCTCGACGGCGAATAATTCAGCTTGTAGGCAAAAAGGGGATAGGCGATACAATCTCGCCTTTCCCCCCCCAAAAAAAGCTTTCTCTCATGACGATCCCGTCCAGCATCGGCGTGGCCGCATGGACACCCAAGGCCGGCGAATCGGCCGAACAACTGCTGCGCGCAGCCGACGCCGCGCTCTACCGCGCCAAGCAATTGAGCCGCAATCGCGCCGAGCTGGATGCCTGAGATTGTGTGGTCGACTGATTACAGATAAGCTGTCGCTGACCGAACGAAAGCGCTCGCTGAAGGAGGTTACGGTGAGAAAATGTATCCGCGCCGCTGAACTACCCGCGTTCGATGCTGCTCCTCATCTGAACAACGCAGTAACGATTGCGGCGTACCTTACGGATGTATTGGAAGCTCACGATGCTGGTTTGCTGACAGCGGCGTTAGGTGACGTAGCCCGCGCACATGGTATGGCCGAAATTGCCGAAGCGGCAGGCATCACCAGAGAGGCTTTGTACAAGGCCTTACGTCCTGGCGGTGCTCCAAGGTTCGACACCATTATCCGTGTATGCGTGGCATTTGACGTGCGGCTGGTGGTTCAGCCGGCATGACGTTAGCGTCTTTATCGTTGGCTGCCGGCCAGGCGCGGACGCTTTGCTTCTTCGTTAATCACTTTTGAATACCGACATAAATCCCATGCAAACCAGCGTCGACTTTGAGTCGAATATATTTATCCCATTTCTGCCTGATGCAGCCCAAGTGAATCCGACAGTGTACGGAGCTGAGCTAGCCTTTTGGCTGTCTCGACAGCTTGCACAGCGGGGCATGATGACGTCATATCCACAGCGCGAAGACTGGGGCTGGTTCATCGAGTACCGCACTGAAGATGACTACGAATACTGGTTGTGTTGTGCCAACAGGGAAGGTGTACAGAACAAGTGGCGGTGTTACCTTGAACCGAAAGCAAAAAGTATGTTCGGGCGTAACAAGGCCCCAGCCGAAGGTGCGCAACCACTGTTGGATACGCTACGCAATGTATTGACGGAAGAAGCAGGCATCAGCAACGTGACTTGGGAGTGATTCGGACTGAGCCAGCCAACGTCTGCTGTACAAGCCGCCATTCACTCTAGATGGGACAGGCCGAATCGCCGATGTGCATCTCGCGTGGAGCAATGGAACTGAGCGTTCACCGGAGTTACACCGGCTGCTGCTGCGTGGTGCAATGGATGCCGCCGCCACCGGCCGCGATGGCGTCGATATTCAGCTGCACGATGTCGCGTCCGGGAAACTGCTCGTGCAGGATGGCTTTGGTGTTGCGGTCGGCTTTGGCGTCGCCGAATTCCGGGCACAGCACGGCGCCATTGCAGACGTAGAAGTTGATGTAACCAGCGGCGAACTCCTTGTTGCTGTACTGCGGACGGATGTCGGCCGGACCCGGCAAGACCACCACCTGCAACGGATGGCCGCGAGCATCCGTGGCCTTGCGCAGGATGGCTAGGTGGCGCTGGGTGACGGCGTGTTCGGCCGAGGATGGATCGCTTTCGAAACCGGCCACGACCACGCCAGGTGCGCAAAAACGCGCATAGAAATCCGTGTGGCCATCGGTGATGTCCTGGCCGGCGATGCCTGGCAGCCAGATGACCTTGTCGATGCCCAGCACCCGGCGCAGTTCCCGCTCGCACGCCGCCTTGCCGACGCCGGGATTGCGGTTGGCGTTCAGTACGCAGCTTTCCGTGATGATGGCCGTGCCACGGCCATCGACTTCGATGCCGCCGCCTTCGAGCACCAGGCTGCTTTCCAGCGCGACAGCGCCGGCGCGTTCGGCCACGAAAGCGGCCACCCGCGCATCGTCATGGTAGTCCTGCTTTTCGCCCCAGCCATTGAAGTTGAAGTTCACGCCGGCCAGCGCGCCACCGGTCTTCCTGACGAAAACGGCGCCGGTGTCGCGCATCCACAGGTCGTCTATCGGCTGCGCCAGCAGCTTGACCTTGTTGCCGCACAGGCGGGCGGCCAGGTCGTAATCTTCCTCGTTGACCAGCATGTGCACCGGCTCATAGTTGGCGATGGTTTGCGCGATGCGCGCCAGGTTGGCCTGGGCGCCGGCCTTCAGACGCTTGCCCCACACCTCGTCGTTGGCGCCGAAGGCCATCCAGGTGGCGGCATGGCGCTCGCCTTCGTCGGGCATGCGCCAGCCTTCGCCTGCGGCCAGGGCCGGCAGCGCGGGCAGGCCGATGGTGGCGCCGGCCGCCAGATGCATCGCACGGGTAAGGAAATTTCGACGTAGCATGGTCTTCTCCTGGCTTATGCAATTTCCTGCTGCGTGGTGCAATGGATGCCGCCGCCACCGGCCGCGATGGGATCGATATTGATCTGGACGATCGCCCGCCCCGGGTACAGTTCCGCATATTGCGCCTTGGCCCTGGCATCGGCCTGTGCATCGCCGAACTCGGGTATGAAAATGGCGCCCCTGGTCGCATAGTAATTGATGTAGCCGGCAGCGAAGGTATTTGGATTGTTGCCCGGCCGGATGCGGCCGGGACCATCGACCACGACGATCTGCAAGGGCTGGTTGTCGGCATCGGTGGCGGCACTCAGGATGTCCAGGTGACGGCGAGTCAGCGCGTAGTCGTACGAGTCCGGGTCCATGTCGCGGTGCGCCGCCACCACGCCGGGGCGTACGAAGCGTGCGTAGAAGTCGGTATGGCCATCCGTGATGTCCTTGTTCATGATGCCGGGCAGCCAGATCACCTTGCGGATGCCCAGCAGGCGGCGCAGCTCCGCCTCGCACTCGGCCTTGCTCAAGCCCGGGTTGCGGTTGCTGTTCAATACGCAGCTTTCCGTGATGATGGCCGTGCCTTTGCCGTCGACTTCCAGCCCGCCGCCTTCGAGCACCAGGCGCGTGGACAGCAGCGGCACCTGGGCGCTCGCGCAGACCAGGTCGGCCACCCGGCCGTCTTTGCCGAATTGCTGCTTGTTGCCCCAGCCATTGAAGTTGAACTTGACGCCGACCCGCTCGCCGCCAGGCTTGCGTACGAAGACCGGGCCGGTATCGCGCATCCACAGGTCGTCCAGCTCGGCGGGAATCAGCGTGACGCGCGCGTCCAGCAGTTGCCGCGCGCTAGCCAGTTCGTCCTGGCGCACCAGCATGTTGACGGGTTCGTAGGCGGCGATCGCGTTGGCGATGCGCGCCAGCGCCAGTTGCACTTGCGGCACCTGGGCCCGCGTCCAGATGGCGCTGGAGGCGCCGTAGGCCATCCACGTCGCCTTGTGGGCTTCGGCCTCGTCGGGCATGCGCCAGTTGTCGGTGTTGTTTGCCGAGCCGTTGTTGCCGCCGCCGCTGGTCGCCGGGGGCGTGACCGGAGCGGTGCCTGCGGCGCCGTCGCCGCCACCGCCGCAGGCCGCCAGCAGGCCGCCCAGAGCCACCGCGCCGCCACCGGCCATGCAATGACGTAAGAAGTATCGACGTGTATTCATCATCCATCCCTTGAGTGAGTAACAAGAACGGCATTGTGGACGGATCAAGTCATGAGAACAAATGATATGATTTGCTTTAATCTATTAAGTTTTCTCATATGTCAGAACATCGTATTCCTTCGCTGAAACTATTGATGGGCTTCGAGGCGGCGGCTCGCCATGGCAATTTTTCGCGTGCGGCCGATGAATTGCATGTGACGCAGTCGGCCATCAGCCATCAGGTGCAACTGCTGGAAGAGCAGATCAAGCAGCCATTGTTTCGCCGGGCGGGGAGGGGCGTCGAGCTGACGGTGGCCGGCGAGGTGCTGTTGCGCAGCGTGCAACGCTCGCTGACCGTCCTGCGCAGCGGCCTGGGGCGCATCGCCACTTACCTCGATCCGGGGCTGGTCGTGCTGGTGTGTCCGGCGCCGTTGCTGCATGGCTGGCTGCAGCCGAGGCTGCGCGCGCTGGAAGCGCAGTTGCCTGAGCTGTGCCTGCTGCTGTCGGTGGATGAGAGCGCACGGTTTGTCGATGAAATCGATGTCGACATATCCATCAGCGACCGGCCCATCCTGCAGCCGGACTTGCAGGAAATCCCGCTGTTGCAGGATGAATGGTTGCTGGTGGCGAACAGTGAGCTGGCGGCGCGGCTGGACGGCGTGCCTCAGGCGCAGCACCATCAGCACGTGGATCTGGTCTGCCTGGAAGAAAGCCTGACCGGTGACGCCACGGCGCCGCTCTTCCTGGGGCCGTTGGTGCACTTTCGCAAGCGGGCGATTTATGACGATGCGCGTCTGCTGCTCGATGCCACCCTGGACGGACGCGGGATTGCCTGCCTGCCGCGCCTGCTGGTGGACGCCAGCCTGGCGTCCGGCCGCTTGCACATCCTGCCCGACTACCCGCGCGCTCCCGGCGCCACCTGGTGGCTGTCTGGCGTGGCGGAACAGCCCCGTTCGGAGATCGTCGGGCAGGTATTCGACTGGCTGCGCGCGCAGGGGGCGCAGCAGCAGGAGGCATGAGCCGCCGCATTTAGATGTTGGGCCGCGATGCCGTTCGGCGCTACAATCTCGCCTTTCCCCAAAAGCTTTCCTCTCATGACGATCCCCACTTCGATCCTCGATGCGCTGGCGCGCGCAGATGCTTCCTGGCGTCCTTTGCTGGTGCAAGGCCTGGAGGCGATGATGGTCGCCACGCCCGACTACCTGCCGCAACTGGCCAACGACCAATACCTGCCGACTGAGCAGCGCCTGTTCGCCGCCTTCGCGCTGCCGTTGCAGCAGGTGCGCTACGTGCTGGTCGGTGAAGGCCCGTATCCGCGCGCGGAAAGCGCCACCGGCGTCTGTTTCATGGATGGCGCCGTCGGCAGCCTGTGGTCGAACGAGGAGGGGGGAGGCCTGTCCAAGCCGGTCAACAAGGCCACCTCGCTGCGCAACTTCATGAAGATGTTGCTGGTGGCCGACGGCCAACTGGCGCTGGAAAACACCGCCGGCGAAGCCATGGCCGCCGTCTCCGCCCGCGCCCGCAGCGGCGCAGGCAGCCACATCCAGACCCTGGCCGACATGCAGCAGAAACTGACCGAACAGGGCTTTTTGCTGCTGAACGCCTCGCTGGTGTTCCGCAGCCACGTGGCCCCGGCCAAGGATGCCAAGGCCTGGCTGCCGTTCTTCCAGACCGTGATGGCCGGCCTGGCCGCGCAGGCATCCAGGACGCCGACGATGATTCTGTGGGGGAAGATCGCTGAGTTGCTGAGCAAGCTGCCGGTAATGAAGGAATTCCCGCAGATCGCGGCGGAACACCCCTACAACCTGAGCTTCATCGGCAATCGGGATATGCACCAGTTGTTTAAACCGATGGAGTTGTTGAAACGCTAAGCAACCCTTTGGGCACAAGGGCCTCCGGGCAAACTTTGTTAAAGTTTGGTATACTTGACTAAATCGATCAACTAATCAGCCTTTGTGATTAGCGACAAGGTCGATATTTTAACCCAGTTGAACCGAGGTAGTGATGCGTCTGACCACCAAAGGCCGTTTTGCTGTGACTGCGATGATCGATCTGGCTTTGCGCCAAGGCAAAGGCCCGGTCACGCTCTCCGGCATCAGCCAGCGCCAGGCCATTTCGCTGTCCTACCTGGAACAGTTGTTCGGCAAGCTGCGCCGTCATGAGATCGTCGAATCGATCCGCGGCCCGGGCGGCGGCTACAGCCTGGCCCGGCGTGCCGACAAGGTCACGGTGGCCGACATCATCATCGCCGTCGATGAGCCGCTCGATGCGACCCAGTGCGGCGGCAAGGAAAATTGCCACGGCGCGGACGCCGCCAGCGGCGCGCGCTGCATGACCCACGAGCTGTGGGCCACGCTGAACGAAAAAATGGTGGATTACCTGGATTCCGTCTCGTTGCAGGATCTGGTCGATCAACAGAAGCAAAAGAATGCTGAACAAAACGTGGTCGTGATGCACCGTAACCACGCCGCGCTTGGTTAAGAGATTACACAGAAAACCCGGAGTTACCAGATGAATGCCCCAGAAAAAAACATCGCGCCAGTGAAGTTCCAGACCGCCCCGCATTTCCCGATCTACATGGACTACTCGGCCACCACGCCGATCGATCCGCGCGTTGCCGACATGATGATTCCTTACCTGCGCGAGCAGTTCGGCAATCCTGCGTCGCGCAGCCACATGTACGGCTGGACCGCGGAAAAGGCCGTGGAAGAGGCACGCGGCCACGTCGCGGCCCTGGTCAATGCCGACCCGCGCGAAATCATCTGGACCTCCGGCGCCACCGAATCGAACAATCTGGCGATCAAGGGCGCGGCGCAGTTCTACAAAACCAAGGGCAAGCACATCATCACCGTCAAGACCGAGCACAAAGCTGTGCTGGACACGGTGCGTGAACTGGAACGCGTCGGTTTCGAAGCGACCTACCTGGAACCGCAGGACAACGGTCTGATCACCATCGAGCAGCTGACCGCCGCCATCCGTCCGGACACCATCCTGGTCTCCGTCATGCTGGTCAACAACGAGATCGGTGTGATCCAGCCTATCGACGAAATCGGCACGCTGTGCCGTTCGAAGGGCATTATCTTCCACTGCGACGCCGCACAAGCGACCGGCAAGGTGGTGATCGACCTGCAAAAAACCAAGGTCGACCTGATGACCTTCACCGCGCACAAGACCTACGGTCCTAAAGGCATCGGCGCGCTGTACGTCTGCCGCAAGCCACGCGTGCGCATCGAAGCGCAAATGCACGGCGGCGGCCACGAGCGCGGCCTGCGCTCCGGCACCCTGCCTACCCACCAGATCGTCGGCATGGGCGAAGCCTTCCGCCTGGCGAAAGTGGAAATGGACAGCGAGATCGCCCGCATCAAGGGCCTGCGCGACCGCCTGGCCACCGGCCTGCAAGAGATCGAAGAAACCTACATCAACGGCGACATGGAGCACCGTGTGCCGCACAACCTGAACGTCAGCTTCAACTACGTCGAAGGCGAGTCGCTGATCATGGCCGTGAAAGACCTAGCCGTGTCGTCCGGTTCGGCCTGCACCTCGGCTTCGCTGGAGCCATCGTATGTGCTGCGCGCGCTGGGCCGCAGCGACGAGCTGGCACACAGCTCGATCCGTTTCACCATCGGCCGCTTCACCACCGAAGAGGACATCGACTTCGCCATCAACCTGATGAAGTCCAAGGTACACAAACTGCGTGAGCTGTCGCCACTGTGGGACATGTTCAAAGAAGGCATCGACATCAGCTCGATCCAATGGGCAGCCCACTAATTTTTAAGATTACAGGAGCATCAAAATGGCTTACTCGGAAAAAGTGTTGGACCACTACGAAAATCCACGCAACGTGGGCGCGTTCGAAAAGGGCGATGAAACCGTCGGCACCGGCATGGTCGGCGCACCGGCATGCGGCGACGTGATGAAGCTGCAAATCAAAGTCGGCGCCGATGGCCTGATCGAAGATGCGAAGTTCAAAACCTACGGTTGCGGTTCGGCCATCGCTTCCAGCTCGCTCGTGACCGAATGGGTCAAGGGCAAGACGCTGGATCAGGCGCTGGCCATCAAGAACACCCAGATCGCTGAAGAACTGGCGCTGCCGCCAGTGAAAATCCACTGCTCGATCCTGGCGGAAGACGCCATCAAGGCAGCGGTACTGGACTACCAGACCAAGCACCCAGTCGCAGCGTAACCCAGTCATTCCCGCGAAAGCGGGAATCCATGCCGAGCCGGATACGGCCAGTCAGCATGGGTTCCCGCCTGCGCGGGAACGACGTAGGAGAATCAAATGGCAATCACCCTGACCGAAAAAGCAGCCAAGCATATCAACCGCTACATCGAACGCCGTGGTAAAGGCGTCGGTTTGCGTTTTGGCGTGCGTACCACCGGCTGCTCGGGCCTGGCCTACAAGCTGGAATACGTGGACGAAATCGCGGAAGAGGACAGCGTCTTCGAATCGCATGGCGTGAAGGTATTCGTCGACCCGAAAAGCCTGCCGTACATCGACGGCACCGAGCTCGATTTCGCGCGCGAAGGCTTGAACGAAGGCTTCAAGTTCCATAACCCGAACGAGAAAGACGCTTGCGGTTGCGGCGAAAGCTTCCGCATCTGATAAGCCATGCAAAATCACTTTGAGCTGTTCAATCTGCCGCAGCAGTTTGCCGTAGACGCGGGGGCGCTGGACAGCGCCTACCGCGACGTGCAAAGCCGCGTCCATCCCGACAAATTCGTCAATGCCACCGACGCCGAAAAGCGCGTCGCGATGCAGTGGGCCACCCGCGCCAACGAAGCCTACCAGACCCTGAAAAATCCGCAGAAGCGCGCGCAGTACCTGTGCGAGTTGAATGGCGTCGATTTGCAGACCGAGTCGAATACGGCGATGCCGATGGCCTTCCTGATGCAGCAGATGGAGTGGCGCGAAGAACTGGGCGACGCTCGCGCCGCCAAGGACAGCGACGCGCTGGACGCGTTGGACAAGCAGCTGCGCAACGAGCGCAAGGCACGCCTGGCGGACATCGAAACGCAGATCGGCGCTGGCGATTTCCACGCGGCGGCCCAGGGCGTACGCGCGTTGATGTTCCTTGAAAAATTCGGCGAAGAAGTCCGCTTCGCCTTCGAAGCAATCGAAGCCTGAGCGCCGCGCCTCGTGCGCGCACCCTCAGCAGACAAGATAAGAATACAGGTCCATCCATGGCACTTCTGCAAATCTCCGAACCAGGCATGTCCACCGCACCGCACCAGCATCGGCTGGCGGTAGGTATCGACCTGGGCACCACCAATTCGCTGGTCGCTACGGTGCGCAACAGCATTCCAGAAGTGCTGAACGATGAGGATGGCCGCCCGCTGCTGCCGTCCGTGGTGCGCTACCTGCCGAACGGCCATGCCAACATCGGCTACAAGGCGCAGGCCGCGCAGACCACCGATCCGAAGAACACCATCGTTTCCGTCAAGCGCTTCATGGGCCGCGGCCTGGCCGATATCGCCTACGCGGAAAACATGCCCTACGATTTCCAGGACACTCCTGGCATGGTGCAGCTGAAGACCATCGCCGGCGTCAAGAGCCCGGTCGAGATCTCTGCGCAGATCCTGGCCACGCTGCGCCAGCGCGCGGAAGATTCGCTGGGCGACGATCTGGTGGGCGCGGTCATCACCGTGCCGGCTTACTTCGACGACGCGCAGCGCCAGGCCACCAAGGATGCGGCGCAGCTGGCTGGCATCAACGTGCTGCGCCTGCTGAGCGAGCCGACCGCCGCGGCCATCGCCTACGGCCTGGATAACGGTTCGGAAGGTTTGTACGCCGTCTACGATCTGGGCGGCGGCACCTTCGACATCTCCATCCTCAAATTGAGCAAGGGTGTGTTTGAAGTACTGTCCACCGGCGGCGACTCCGCGCTGGGCGGCGACGACTTCGACCACCGCCTGTTCTGCTATATCCACCAGCAGGAAAAACTGGCGCCGCTGTCGGACGAAGACACCGCAGTGCTGATGGTCAAAGCGCGCGAAGCCAAAGAACAGCTGTCGACCAAAAACGATGTGACCGTCGACGCCATCCTCGGCTCCGGCGAAGAAGTGCATCTGAAGATCACCGCAGAGACCTTCCAGGAGATCACCAAACACCTGATCGACAAGACCATGAAGGCCATCAAGAAAGCGCTGCGCGACGCGAACGTCGATGCGGACGATGTCGATGGCGTGGTCATGGTCGGCGGCGCGACGCGCATGCCGCATGTGCAGCGCGCTGTCAGCGAATACTTCCACACCATCCCGCACGCGAACATCGACCCGGACAAAGTCGTGGCGCTGGGTGCGGCGGTGCAGGCCAATCTGCTGGCCGGCAACCGCGCGCCGGGCGACGACTGGCTGCTGCTGGACGTGATCCCGCTGTCGCTGGGTATCGAAACCATGGGCGGCCTGGTCGAGAAGATCATTCCGCGCAACTCGACCATCCCTTGCGCCCGTGCGCAGGAGTTCACCACGTTTAAAGACGGCCAGACCGCATTGGCGGTGCATGTGCTGCAGGGCGAACGTGAGCTGGTATCCGATTGCCGTTCGCTGGCACGCTTCGAGCTGCGCGGCATTCCGCCGATGGTGGCCGGCGCGGCGCGCATCCGCATCACCTATCAGGTGGATGCGGACGGCTTGCTGTCGGTGTCCGCACGCGAATTGCGCTCCGGCGTGGAAGCATCGATCACCGTCAAGCCGGCCTACGGCCTGGGTGACGACGATGTCGCGCGCATGCTGCAGGATTCGTACAAATCCGCCGACACCGATATGGTCGCCCGCGCACTGCGCGAAGAGCAGGTCGAGGCCGAGCGCATCATCCTGGCCACGCAGTCGGCGCTGGATGAAGATGCGGGCTTGCTGTCGGACGAAGAGCGCGTCGCAGTCGACGCCTTGATGAACAAGGTGCGCGACGTGGTCGCGCAATCGCAGACCGGCGCCGCCGATCATGCGGCGGTGAAGTCGGCCGTCGAGGCGCTGGCGCACGGCACCGAAGAATTCGCATCGCGCCGCATGGATCGCAGCGTGCGCAGCGCACTGGCCGGCAAGACGCTGGACCAGGTAGTTTAAACAAAACCTAGAGGTATCAAGTGCCACAAATCGTATTCCTGCCCCACGCAAAACTGTGCCCGGACGGCGCTGTTGTCGAAGCCGAAGTCGGCAAGACCCTGTGCGACATCATGCTCGAAAATGACATCCACATCGAGCACGCCTGCGAGAAGTCCTGCGCCTGCACCACCTGCCACGTGCTGGTGCGCGAAGGCTTCAACTCGCTGAGCGAAGCCAGCGAAAACGAAGAAGACCAGCTGGACAAGGCCTGGGGCCTGGAAGCCGTGTCGCGCCTGTCGTGCCAGGCGGTGGTGGCGGACGAAGACCTGGTCATCGAGATCCCGAAATACACCATCAATCACGCAAGCGAAGGCGGGCACTGATATGAAATGGACCGACATCACCGCGATTGCGGAAGCGCTCTACGATAAGCACCCGGACATCGATCCGCTGACTATCCGCTTCACTGATCTGCACAACTGGATCGTCGACCTCGAAGAGTTCGACGACGACCATACGCGCGGCGGTGAAAAGGTTCTTGAAGCGGTTCAGCAGGCGTGGATCGATGAAGCCAAGTAAGCAAGCCACCAAGATCGGCGCCACCGTTACCGGTGCGGACAACATGCCGGAAATCCGCGACGGCCAGACCGTCGCGCTGCTGCAAGAGCTGCACATCCTGACCCGCGACGGCAAGATGAACCAGGACAGCCGCCGCAAGTTGAAACAGGTCTACCACCTGTACCAGTTCATCGAGCCGCTGCTGAAGGAAGTGCTGGCCGGGAAGGACAGTGTATCGCTGGTCGACCACGGCGCCGGCAAGTCCTACCTGGGCTTCATCATCTACGACCTGTTCTTCAAGGCCCTGGGCGATAACTCGCACATCTACGGCATCGAGACCCGCGAAGAGCTGGTGGCGCGTTCGCAGGAACTGGCTAAACAGTTTAACTTCCCGGGCATGTCCTTCCTGCCGCTGTCGGTGGCCGAGTCCACCGAATCGAAGCTGCTGCCGGAGCAGATCGACGTCGTCACCGCGCTCCACGCCTGCAACACGGCGACCGACGACGCCATCCACTTCGCGCTGAAGAAGAAGGCCAAGTACATGGTGCTGGTGCCGTGCTGCCAGGCGGAAGTCGCGTCGGTGCTGAAGAAGAACAAGGGCAAGTCGCTGGCCAAGTCCGCGCTGACCGAGATTTGGCGCCACCCGATTCACACGCGCGAATTCGGCAGCCAGATCACCAACGTGCTGCGCTGCCTGCAACTGGAGGCGCACGGCTACCACGTCAACGTGACCGAGCTGGTAGGCTGGGAGCATTCGATGAAGAATGAGCTCATCATCGCCACGTACAAGAACCTGCCGCGCCAGCGGCCATCGGAGCGCCTGCAGGAAGTGCTGGAGACATTGGGGCTGGAGGAGATGGGCAACCGCTTCTTCACCGAGCAGGTAGCGAATCAATAAACTGGAAAGGGTGACGGGACGATGAGTGAGCTGAACGAAAAATGGTTGGACCTCCGCAGCGACACCATCACCCGCCCCAGCGCGGCGATGCGCGCCGCGATGAATGCAGCGGACGTCGGCGACGATGTCTATGGCGATGACCCATCCGTCAACCGCCTGCAGGAATACACGGCCGATTTGTTCGGCTACGAGGACGCGCTGTTCGCGCCGTCCGGCACGCAGAGCAATCTGCTGGCGTTGCTGGCCCACTGCGGCCGCGGCGACGAATACCTGGTCGGGCAGGAAGCCCATACTTACCGCTACGAAGGCGGTGGCGCTGCGGTGCTGGGCAGTATCCAGCCGCAGCCCATCATCAACCAGCCTGACGGCAGCATAGCGCTGGCCGACATCGAGGCCTATATCAAGCCTGACGATTTCCACTTCGCCCGCAGCAAGCTGCTGGCGTTGGAGAACACCATCGGCGGCCGCGTGCTGGGTCTCGACTACCTGAAGCAGGCGACCACGCTGGCGCATGAACGCGGCCTGGCTACGCACCTCGACGGCGCCCGTATCTGCAATGCCGCCGTCAAGCTGGGCGTGAGCCCGCGTGCCGCAGTGGCGGGCTTCGATTCCGTTTCCGTGTGCCTGTCCAAGGGCTTGGGCGCGCCTATCGGTTCCGTCCTGTGCGGCAGCAAGCCATTGATCGCCGAGGCGCGGCGCTGGCGCAAGATGCTGGGCGGCGGCATGCGCCAGGCCGGCATGATCGCGGCGGGCGGCATGTACGCCTTGCAGCACAATTTCGAGCGGCTGGCGGAAGACCACGACAACGCCGCCTACTTCGCGAGCGAGCTGGCCAAGCTGAAAGGCATCAAGGTCAGCACGCCGCAAACCAATATTTTCTACGTCGATATCCCGGCCGATACCTGCCGTGCTTTGAACGACGTGCTGCAACTGACCCGCATACGCGTATCGATGTCGCCGCACCTGCGCATCGTCACGCACATGGATGCATCGCGCGAGGACATCGACCGCGCCATTACCGTTTTTGGAGATTTCTTCGGATGACCGATACCACCGCTGATAGCAGCACCGATAACACCGTCCGCCTGGCCAAGCGCCTGTCGGAGATGCGCCCTTGCTCGCGCCGCGAAGCCGAACTCTATATCGAGGGCGGTTTCGTCAGCGTCGATGGCGTTGTGGTGGAAGAGGCGGGCGCCCGCGTGACGATGGAACAGCAGATCGTTGTCGCACCGGATGCCACCTTGTTCGAAATCCTGCCGGTGACGATACTGCTGCATAAACCGGTGGGCGCCAACGGTGGCATCGGCAAGGACGGCTCGCCGGCCGTGCACCTGCTGAACCCTGCCTCGCTGACGCGCTCCGCGCCGGGCCAGCGCTTCCTCAAGCGCCACCTGGTCAACCTGACCCTGACCACGCCGCTGGAGACGCATGCGAGCGGCCTGCTGGTGTTCACGCAGGACTTCCGCGTCAGCCGCAAGCTGGTCGACGAAGCGGTCAAGATCGAGCATGAGATCATCGCCGAAGTGACCGGTGATATCATGGAAAACGGCCTGGCGCTGTTGAACCACGGCCTGCCGTTCAACGGCAAGCCGCTGCCGCCGATGAAGGTCAGCTGGCAGAACGAGAACCGCCTGCGCTTCGCGCCGAAGAACCCCAAGCCGGGCCAGATCGAACATATGTGCAAGCTGGTCGGCCTGACGGTGGTGTCGATGAAGCGCATCCGCGTCGGCCGCATCGCGATGTCCAGCCTGCCGGTAGGCGAGTGGCGCTACCTGCAGGCTCACGAGCGCTTCTGATTACTTCCCGGTGGTCTGCGACAGGATGAAGGCGTAGGTATCGGCCGCTTCGACATCCTGCTGCGCGCGGGTCGAACCCATGCCGTGGCCGGCGTCGAAGTCCACCCGCAGTATCACCGGCTTGCCGCTGGCCGTTGCGGTCTGCAGGCGGGCCGCCATCTTCGCCGGATGGAACGGCGCCACGCGTGGATCGGTGACGCCGGTGGTCAGCATGATGGCAGGGTACTTGGTGCCGTCTGCCACCAGCTGGTAGCTGTCGATGCTCTTCAGCGCCTTGAAGCCGGCCGGATCGGCAATCGCACCCCATTCAGGTTCTTCACCATAGCCGTTCTGCTCCGCCACGTAGCGCAGCGGATTGTGCCAACCCACTCCCGACACCACGGCCGCAAACAGGTCCGGACGCTCTTCCAGCGCGCGGCCCATGGTGATGCCGCCGGCCGAACGGCCGCCGATCGCCAGATGCTGCGGCGAGGTGTAGCCTTTTGCGTTCATGTCCTCGCACACGGCGATCAGGTCGCGCCAGGTGTTCGGTTTGTTTTCCAGCTGGCCCGCGCGGTGCCACTGGCGTCCGAACTCGCCGCCGCCGCGCACATTGGCGTAACCGACGATGGCGCCCTGGTCGGCCAGTGCCAGCGTGCGGCCGGCGAACGACGGCGTGTACGCGGCCGAGCCGTAGCTGCCGTAGGCCGAGATGAAGGCCGGATTCTTGCCGTCCATCTTCAGGCCTTTTTTGTAGATCAGGCTATACGGAATCTGCGTGCCATCCTTGGCGGTGGCGTAGCGGCGTTCGGTGGTGTAGGCGCTGGTGTCGATGGCCGGCTTCGGCGTGATGCCGGTGTCGCTCACTTTGCCGTCGGCGCTCACGCTCCAGATGCCGGCCGGTTCCAGCCAGCCGGTCAGCACGGTCAGCACGCCTGCAGCAGCTGGATCGGCTTCGACGGCGCGCAGCGTGCCTTCGAAGGGCAGGGCGATGGTGGTCAGCTTGCCGTCGTTGCCCAGGCGTTGCAGCGTGCTCGGGCCGCCGTCCATCGCCCGCAGGTACAGGCCGTCCTTGGCGCGCGTTATGCCTTGCAGGACCAGCTTCGATTCCGCCACCACCTCGGTGGCCTTGGCCAGCGATGGGGCGCTGGCCGAAGTTTTCAGCAGGCGTCCGCGCGGATGGCCCTTGGTCGACAGCAGGTACAGGTTGTCGCCATCCAGGTCCAGGTTGGTGATCTCGTCGGAGAAGTCGGCGACCACCTGCCACTTGGCTTTGCCCTTGATGACGTCGCGCAGCGGCGCGGCGTAGATGCGCTTCTCGGGACGCACGTCGCTCAGGATCAGCAGCGCAGTGGCCGAGTGCAGCGCGGTGCCGATGGAGGGAGCCTGGATGTTTTCATACTTCACCGCAGGGTCGAGGCCGCGCTTCATCAGCAGCGGGTCTTTGGCGGGGTCGGTGCCCAGCTTGTGGAAGCGGGCCACCGAATCGAGGTAGCGCTCGGGCGTGTTGTTCTTGCCGGTCAGCTGGTTGTAGAAAAAGCCGGAGCTGTCGTCCAGCCAGTTCGGGTCGGCCCCCTGCGTGTCGGCGATGCGTTCCTTGAGGATGGCGCCGGTGCGCACGTCCATGATGTGCAGCACGGAGTCTTCGCTGCCGTCCTTGGACAGGCCATAGGCCAGCTTGCTGCCGTCCGGCGAGGCTTGCCACCAGTCCAGCGAGACGTGGCTGGTCTTGGTATCGAGCTTGGTTGGGTCGACCAGCACGCGGTCTTTGCCGCCTTCGCGCACGAACAGTTTGAAGTTGTTGGCGCCGGCCGGGCGCTGCTGGAAGAACAGGCGGGCGCCGGCCTTCTGCATGCGTGACGGCGTGGCGACGTCGCCGGACAGTTGCTGGATGCGGGTCAGCAGCACATCGCGCTTGGGCAGCGCGTCCAGCAGGCCGCGCGCGTGGGCGTTCTGTTGCTTGAGGTAGGGCAGCCAGTCGGGATCTTTGTCGTTTTCCATCCAGCGATAGCGGTCGACCACGGCTTCGCCGAAGTAGGTATCGGTGACGGGTTCAACCCGCGCAACAGGCGCGGCGGGAATGTCGGCCGCGAACGCGGCGGAGACTGACAGGGCAAGGACTGCCCCGTACATCAAGCGAACAGCTGTGGTCATGTGCTACCCCCTGTGGCAAAAGTCCTATTCTGCCACAGAAGATTGCAAGAATTACACCACTGGCACGGCCTTCTTTTTCTTTTCAGGCGGCGGCAGCTGGACCAGGCGGGTGCCGGTCAGTTTGTCGTGCAGGAATTGGCGGTCCTTGTCGAAGAAGGCCGTCAGCGACCACAGCAGGATACCGGCGCCGACCGTGCCCAACGCTTGCCAGCGGTGCAGATCCAGCACCAGCGACAGCAGCAGCGCCGGCAGCACCCACATCCAGCTCAACAGGTAGCGCACGGCGGCCGTTTGCAGCGACAGGTGGGCGTGGCCGGGGCGAACCAGCTGCAGGCGCCAGGTCTTCATCGCCAGCGTCTGGCCGTCGCGGCTCCACTGGTGGATGAAGTAGGCGCCCAGCACCAGGAAGGCTAGCGCCTGACGCATGTGCTCGGCGGTGGGTGTGTGGCTGCCATGGACGGCGAATTCAAAAATCAGGAAGGGCAGGAACAGCACGGCGAAACCCAGCAGGGTTTCGTAGACCATCGAAATCAGACGGCGTTTGATGGTCGGTACGGTCACAGGCGGCTTATTTGACATTGCTGCTGGCAGGCTGGGCGGGAGGAGCGGAGGCCGGCGTGGCGGCGGCCGGCGCGATCACCGGCGCCACGTTCGAGGCGTTGGGTATTGGCGCGCCGGTGGCGGGATCGATGCCGGGCGCTGTGGCAGGCGCGGCGCCTGCGGTGGCCGTCGTTGCAGCCGGCGCCGTGGCAGGGCCGCCGCCCGTGGTCGGCACGGCGGGCTTGATCGGCGCCACGGTTTTCAGCTTGCTCTGCGCGGGCGTCGGCAGGTTGGCGACCTGTTTCTTCATCGCCGCCTTGGCTGCCAGCTCCTGCTTCTGTTCTTCCGGCAGCTGCTGGTAGGATTCCCACTGCGTGGACTTCTGCGACGGGTCGATCTTCTGCGCGCGGGTGAAGTTCTGGCGCACCTGGCGGCGTTCTTCCGGCGTCATCTTGACCCATTCGCGCATGCGTTCCTGCACGCGGGCCTGCTCGTCCGGCTTCATCGAGTTGTAGCGCTTGACGATGCCCAGCCATTTTTGCTTACGGATCGGCTCCATCTGGTCCCACTCGGGCGCCAGCGGCTCCAGCGCCTGCTGCTGCGCGGGCGTCAAATCCTTCCACATGGTTTTTTCCGGCGACTTGGCCGACGCGCGCTTGCCCGCCGCCGCGCCGGGCAGGGCGCCGGTTGCCGAAGCATGCTGCGCGGCAGGCTGTGCCGGCGTGTCGGAATTGCCGCAGCCAATCAGCGCACTTGCCGCTGCTACCGCTAACACCACCGTTCCTGCGCCCCATTTTGCGCGACCGCTCAATGCCATGCTGGTTACTCGCTTTGGGTCAGGTAGGCGTTAAAACCGTGGTCCAGGTAGGCGGACAGCGGCAATTCGTCGGACAGCACGGCGGCGTCGAGCTCGGCCAGGTCGGCCACGCGCTGGTCCTGCTCGTACTGGTAGATGCCGGCCAGGCCGCCGACCAACACCAGCAGCGGCAGCGCCACGCTCATGCGGGTCATCCAGGCGAACGAGAAGAAGCCCCCGGCCGTCGCCAGTCCGGCCTTGGTGGCGCGCACCGTCATCGGCGCCTCCACATGCGCCTTTTTACGGGCCAGCGCCAGCTTGCGCGCCTGAGCCAGGCGGTCTGTGGTCGATGCAGGCAGATCGTCCAGCTTTTCATTGAGCGCGTGGCGCACTTTGTAAGCGAAATTCAGATCGTCGGTATTCATAGTGTTATTCCCAAGGCTTTTAGCGACTCCGCGAGTGTGTGTGTTGCACGTGAGCAATGTGTCTTCACGCTCCCTTCGGAACATCCCATCGCTTCGGCTGTTTCAGCCACGTCCATGTCCTGCCAATAACGCATAAGGAAGGCTTCTCGTTGACGCGCCGGAAGCTTTTGTACTTCGGCATCGATCAAAGACAGCATTTGCTGGCGCTCGACCTTGTCCGCGCTCGATTCGGAAGCCTCGGTGCCGTCTTCGGCGGCGTAGGATTCGAGTATATCAAAGTCCTCGTTCTCGCCGCCCGAGGGGGCCATGCCCGAGAAGAGGCTGACCCAGGTGTTGCGGACCTTTTCCCTGCGGAAATAATCGAGGATGGTGGTTTGCAGGATGCGCTGGAACAGCATCGGCAACTCGGCGGCCGGCTTGTCGCCGTATTTTTCGGCGAGCTTGATCATCGCGTCCTGCACGATGTCCAATGCGGATTCGTCTTTGCGCACTGCGTAGACGGCTTGTTTGAAGGCACGCCGCTCGACGTTTTCGAGAAAGTCGGATAATTCTTTGTCTGTGGCCATGCGTCGGGTGTGGGTACTGCCGGAAAAGCCGGCGCTGGGCCGCTAGTGAGCGGCTCTGAACTGAGCGCATGCTAGCAAAAATTAGCCATTTCTGCATGGTTTTTGCGGCTTTGACGATGCAAAATGCACCAGAGTCAGGCTTTTTGCGATTTTTTCCTTGCCCAAACGGGGGCGCCGGGTGTACCGTATGGGACGCTTTGAACACCCCGAAGCTCTATGGTCTGGTCGCAGCAGGCACACAACGCCGCAATCGACGAGACGCGCTTTCATATGTCAGCAGTTTGCTCTAACCCGTGCCACAAGCGCGAGAGGTACGCAGAACCGCTACAGACAGATCCAGCCAAACGAGAGTTTGCAGCTAGCACTGCTTTGCACGTCACTACGGTTGACGGAAGAGGCAGGTGTGACTGCAGAAAAAAAGGGAAGCAGGGCAAAGCTGTAGAGGTGGGCCTACTTCGTTAGGAAAGAGCATCCGATCAATCTCCTATGGACCTTGAAAGGAATGTTTCATGAATACCGAAGCAACCGCATCACAAGGAGCGAACACGCTCACAGGTGCTGAAATACTGGTGCGCTGCCTGGCCGAGGAAGGCGTAGAACACGTCTTTGGCTATCCGGGCGGAGCCGTACTGTATATCTACGACGCCATCTTCAAGCAAGACAAATTCCAACACGTCCTCGTGCGTCACGAACAGGCCGCAGTGCATGCCGCCGATGCGTACTCGCGCAGCTCGAACAAGGTTGGTGTCGCGCTGGTCACGTCCGGTCCGGGCGTCACCAATGCCGTGACAGGTCTTTCCACCGCTTACATGGATTCCATCCCCATGGTCGTGATCTCGGGCCAGGTGCCCAGCCACGCCATCGGCCAGGATGCCTTCCAGGAATGCGACACGGTCGGCATCACCCGTCCCGTGGTCAAGCACAATTTCCTCGTCAAAGACGTCAAGGATTTGGCGGAAACCGTCAAGAAAGCCTTCTTCATCGCCCGCACCGGCCGTCCAGGCCCCGTGCTGGTCGACATCCCGAAGGATATCTCGATGCACAAGACGACGTACTCGTACCCGAAAGAGGTCGAGATGCGTTCGTACAAACCGGTCGACAAGGGCCACTCCGGCCAGATCCGCAAGGCAGTCCAGCTGCTGCTGCAAGCCGAACGCCCGATGATCTACACCGGCGGCGGCGTGATCCTGGCCAATGCCTCGCCCGAGCTGAACAAGCTGGTCGACAAGCTGGGCTTCCCGGTCACCAACACGCTGATGGGCCTGGGGGCCTACAAGGCGTCGAGCGAGAACTTCGTCGGCATGCCCGGCATGCACGGCACCTACGAAGCGAACATGGCGATGCAGCACTGCGACGTCCTGATCGCCATCGGCGCCCGCTTCGACGACCGCGTGATCGGCAACCCGAAACACTTCGCCTCCAACCCGCGCAAGATCATCCACGTGGACATCGATCCATCGTCGATCTCCAAGCGCGTGAAGGTCGACATCCCTATCGTCGGCAACGTCAAGGACGTGCTGATCGAATTCCTGGCCCAGCTCGACGCTGCGGAAGCCAAGCCGAACGCGCCTGCGCTCAAGGACTGGTGGAAGCAGATCGGCGAATGGCGCGGCAAGGATTGCCTGAAGTATCCGACCTCGGACCTGGTGATCAAGCCGCAATCCGTGGTGCAGAAGCTGTGGGAAGTGACCAAGGGCGACGCCTTCATCACCTCCGACGTCGGCCAGCACCAGATGTGGGCCGCGCAGTACTACCCGTTCGACAAGCCTAAGCGCTGGGTCAACTCGGGCGGTCTGGGCACGATGGGCGTGGGCCTGCCGTACGCCATGGGCGTGCAGATGGCCAACCCGGACGCCACCGTCGCCTGCATCACCGGCGAAGGCTCGATCCAGATGTGCATCCAGGAACTCGCGACCTGCAAGCAATACCATCTGACGCCGAAGATCATCATGTTGAACAACCGCTTCCTGGGCATGGTGCGCCAGTGGCAGCAGATCGACTACGGTTCGCGCTATTCCGAGTCCTACATGGATTCGCTGCCGAACTTCGAGAAGCTGGCGGAAGCCTATGGCCACGTCGGCATGCGCATCGAGAAACCGGGCGATGTCGACGGCGCGCTGCGCGACGCCTTCGGCATGAAAGACAAGCTGGTCTTCATGAACTTCATTACCGATCAATCGGAAAACGTCTGGCCGATGGTGAAAGCGGGCAAAGGGCTCTCTGAAATGCTGTTGGGTTCGGAGGACTTATAACATGCGACACATTATCTCTGTCTTGCTGGAAAACGAAGCCGGCGCGCTGTCGCGCGTGGTAGGCCTGTTCTCGGCCCGCGGCTACAACATCGAAACGCTGACCGTGGCGCCGACCGAAGACGCGACCTTGTCGCGGATGACCATCGTCACCACCGGTTCGGACGACATCATCGAACAGATTACCAAGCACCTCAACCGTTTAATTGAAGTGGTGAAGGTGGTCGATCTGACCGAAGGCCAGCACATCGAACGCGAACTGATGTTGATTAAAGTGCGCGCGGTGGGCAAGGAGCGTGAAGAGATGAAGCGCACGGCGGACATCTTCCGCGGCCGCATCATCGACGTCACCGAAAAGACCTACACGATCGAACTGACCGGCGCCAAGAGCAAGCTCGACGCGTTCATCGACTCGATCGACCGCGCCTCCATTCTGGAGACGGTACGTACCGGCGGTTCCGGCATCGGACGCGGCGAACGCATCCTCAAAGTTTAAACAAATTCAAAAATACTACTAAGGAAATACCATGAAAGTTTTCTACGACAAAGACGCTGACCTCTCCCTCATCAAGGGCAAAAACGTTGCCATCATCGGCTATGGTTCGCAGGGCCACGCCCACGCGCAAAACCTGAGCGACTCCGGCGTCAACGTGACCGTCGGCCTGCGCAAGGGCGGTGCTTCGTGGAACAAGGTTGAACAAGCCGGCCTGAAAGTGGCGGAAGTGAACGACGCGGTCAAGGCCGCCGACGTCATCATGATCTTGCTGCCGGACGAGAACATCGCCCAGGTCTACAACGAAAACGTCGCTCCGCACGCCAAGCAAGGCGCGGTACTGGCCTTCGCCCACGGCTTCAACGTGCACTACGGCCAAGTCGTGCCACGCGCCGACCTGGACGTCATCATGGTCGCACCGAAGGCCCCAGGCCACACCGTGCGCGCCACCTACACCCAGGGTGGCGGCGTGCCGCACCTGATCGCCGTGTACCAGGACAAGTCCGGCATCGCCCGTGACATCGCCCTGTCGTACGCATCGGCCAACGGCGGCGGCCGTGCCGGCATCATCGAAACCAACTTCCGCGAAGAGACCGAGACCGACCTGTTCGGTGAGCAGGCTGTTCTGTGCGGTGGCGCGGTCGAGCTGATCAAGGCCGGCTTCGAAACCCTGACCGAAGCGGGCTACGCTCCGGAGATGGCTTACTTCGAATGCCTGCACGAGCTGAAGCTGATCGTCGACCTGATCTACGAAGGCGGCATCGCCAACATGAACTACTCGATCTCGAACAACGCCGAATACGGCGAGTATGTGACCGGTCCTAAGGTTGTGACTTCGGCTACCAAGGACGCGATGCGTCAGTGCCTGAAGGACATCCAGACCGGCGAGTACGCCAAGTCCTTCATCCTGGAAAACAAGGCAGGCGCTCCGACCCTGATCTCGCGCCGTCGCCTGACGTCCGAGCACCAGATCGAAGAAGTCGGCGCCAAGCTGCGCGCCATGATGCCTTGGATCGCCAAGAACAAGATGGTCGATCAATCGAAGAACTAAGCTTCATCTTCGATGCGGAAAAGCCGGCGCGAGCCGGCTTTTTTCATTCGTCCCAGCGCTGCTCGTTCATCAGCGCATCGAAGCGCTTCAGCGCCGGCATGGCTTCGCCTTTGCCTTCGAACGTGAAATAAAACATTGCGTCGTCGGAGGCCAGCAGATACTGGATGAAATAATATTTTCCGAACATGCGAGAAGACTCCGAAGCCGACGAGTAAGCAGTTTTCCCCGCCGGTACAGGGAATTCTTCGACAGCGCGTACGACGAGTTTGCCATTGCGGCTGGCCACGTCTTTCAGGACGCCCTGTGCAAACGCGTGCGCGTCTTCCCTGGCCGTGGTGGTCTGCGCGGGCTATCATCACCAGCATCTTTTCGCCATCCGGTCCCTTGCCTTCCATCGGCCGCCTGGCCGAGTCGAGTGTCCAGGCCGATGGCAGCTGTAAGTGCAGTGGCGGCGCGTCCACGGTTTGGGCTGGGGTCAAGCGGGCTGCAGCCAGTAGCAGGCAGGCAAGTGCAGCGCGAGGTGGGATCATGTTTTAATGGTATTGATGGCTAATGTTTAACTGTAGCACGCTAACAGTGCGTAGCGCATATGTGCTAATTTGCAGCAAGGTTAATTCGTAGGTGAATAAAGCATTTCGCCCACGCCGAAATCCTGCGGCGACACCAGCAATTTTTTGATGGCCGGACTGCGCAGAATATAGTACCCCTCGCCGCAGCTTGCATTTTCACCTGAAACCGACGGGAACTCGACGATAATCTCGTGGTTGCTTAAAATCGAAACGGCTTCCCACTCGAATTGCCGGTTGTGCTGGCAGCGTCCAAGGTCATCGGTGTTCAATGCGGGCGTCTCCTTGAAACTGCGTTCGATACTTTGCTCCAGCATTTGAGTCAGCTTGCCTTTCGCACCCTGCTTGAAAAGAGATTCTGTCTCCACCTGTTGTCCACTGCGATAGTCAAAAATCGGATGGATCAGGCCATGCGACGGATGTGCGGCGCCTGGCATCTCGCTGTAAAGGGTGAAAGTAATGTGCCGCACAAATCGCCTGGACGGCATTAATACCGATTGCGTCAGCGCGGCCTCGCGCGCCGCTTTTTCCTGCGACAGCAATGCGATCACAGCAGAGTCTTTACTGGCCGTGGTTTTTGGCGACCATATGCCGTCGTAGGAGAACAGCTGTTGCAGTGAAATAGTGCGCGCCCAAGCATTCAATTTTTCAAGGCGAATTTTGTCGAGTCCTTTAAAGACCGGGTAGTTCCATGTAATGGGGTAGCCGCCCGCGTAGGAGTCTTCCCATGGCTCACCGGCCCATGGTGGTACTTCGCCACCGCCTGTCAGGCGTACAGTCGGTTGTTCACTGGCCGATTCAGCGTGGGTGAGCGGAGCGCACAGCATGAATCCGCCAGCTATCAGCGCGATGAAAATCGGCTTCATGATAAATTGTCTTTCATGTTTTCGGCCGCAGCAGGCGTACGTTGGCTGAGGATCATCGCGCCGATGGCACCCATTGCAATCAACGCTACCGCGATGATCTCCGCCTGCGTGGCATGCAGGCCCGCGACATTGAACACGGGATTGACGCGGATTTGCTCGATCAGCAGGCGCTCCACGCCGGCCAGCACCAGATACACCGAGAACAGCCAGCCGATGCGGAACACATGCTTGCGCAACGCCCACAGCACGGCAAAGCACAACAGCGCCATCGCCGTTTCATACATCGGCGTCGGATACACGCCGGGCAGGGCGATCAGCTCGCCGTAGATATTGTTGTCGTAGGTTTGCGCCCACAGCCAGGTCGGCAGCCACTCAGGCTTCAACGCCATGTTGGCGGCAATGCCCCAGTCACCATCGCCCGAGACCTGGCAGCCGATGCGGCCGATCGCATAGCCGATCATCATCGCCGGCGCCGCCGCGTCCAGCAGCGGACGCACCGGCAAACGCCAGCGCCGCACGCACACCATGCCGGCCAGCGTGCCCAGGATCAGCCCGCCGAAAATGCTCAAGCCCGAACGCGTAAAGATCATGCCCATCGGATCGGCGGCAAACTGGTCGGTATGCTCAAGGATATGGAACAGGCGGGCGCCCAGCACGCCGGCCACCATCACCACCACCATGAAATCGCTGACCACATCCTGCGGCGGCACATCGGCGCCGCGCACGCGCGCCGGCCAGACCTTGCCCGCTTCATACAGGCGCTGCAACTCGGCGCGGAACAGCGCGCCGGCCACCAGCGCGCCCAGCGCCACGAACAGGCCGAAGGTCGCCAGCGGCAGCGGCAGGGCTATGCCGGTCCAGGCCTTGATAACGTCACTCAAATACGGATACGACATGGCAGCTTTCGAAAGTGATTGAATCCGGCGGCAACTTTAGCACATGGGACTTTGTTACAAACACTCACCATGTCTTACATGTCTCCGGGGTAATTTCAGGTAAAGTTCGTCTTGTTGTAATTTTAATTTTGGAGCCCGCAATGACCGTCATGAAAACTATCGCCGCAGCCGCTGCCGCCTCCTTCGCGCTCGCCGCGCACGCCGCCCCGCTCGAATCGCTGCCGACCTCCGGCACGCTGGTCGTGGTGCCGGCCTTCGGCGAAGTCAAACACGCCAACGATCAAGCGGTCGCCACCCTGGCGATCGAAGAGCAGGACAAGGACAAGGCCGCCGCCGCTTCGCGCGTCAACCTGAAAATGAAACAGGGCCTGGACATCGTCAAGAAAGAAGACCCGAGCGCCAGCCTGAAAACCCAGGGCTACTACACCTATCCCGTGTACCCGGAAGACCGTCCGATGCCTAACGG
Organism: Rugamonas aquatica; assembly: GCF_009380215.1. Taxonomy (GTDB): domain Bacteria; phylum Pseudomonadota; class Gammaproteobacteria; order Burkholderiales; family Burkholderiaceae_D; genus Rugamonas; species Rugamonas aquatica_B. The sequence continues at coordinate 209,062 of NZ_WHUG01000005.1, read as the reverse complement.
CCAGTCGTCCAAGCCGCGCGTGCCGACCGCCTGGCGCGTGGGCCAGTATCTGGAAGTGACCACCACCAACCTGGAAAAACTGCCGAAGACCGTGGCCGCCGCCCAGAAGATCCTGACCCTGAACGGCCTGCAATTCGGCCTGACGCCGGAAACCACCCGTCAACTCGACGACCAGCGCATCGCCGCCACCTACAAGAATCTGAACGAGCGCATCAACTCGATCGCCGGCGCCATGGGCCGCAAGGTCAGCGACGCCGTGCTGGACACCATCGACTTCGAAGGCTCGGGCAACTACGCCCAGGAGCGCATGGGCGGCGCACCGGCGCCGATGATGATGCGTTCGGCCAAGATGATGGATAGCGCCGAAGTGTCGGAACCTAGCTTCGAGCCGGGCGAGACCACGCTGCAAATGAACGTGGTCGGCAAGGTACGATTCAAGTAAGTCTATGCGCGGCGGCGCGCGCTGAGTTACAGTTGCAATTGCTTTTATACCAATCACGGAGAATGCAATGACTGTAATGAAACATCTGACCGCCGCCGCCATCACCGCCTGCGCGCTGTCCGCGCAGGCGGCGCCGCAGGAAGCCCTGCCGACCGCTGGTGCGCTGGTGGTGGTCCCCGCATTCGGCGAAGTCCGCCACGTCAATGACCAGGCCGTTATCACGCTGTCCGTCGAGGAAGTCGACAAGGACAAGGCCGCCGCCGCCTCCCGCGTCAATCTGAAGATGAAGCAGGGGCTGGAGATCGTCAAGCAGGAAGATCCCCAGGCCAGCCTGAAGACCCAGGGCTACTACACCTATCCGGTTTATCCTGAAGAGCCGGCGCAGCCGCTGAACGGCCAGCCGCGCAAGCCGCGCGTGCCGACCGCCTGGCGCGTGGGGCAGTCGCTGCAAGTGACCACCGTCAACCTGGCTGGCCTGCCGAAAACCGTGGCCGCCGCCCAGCGCACGCTGGCGCTGAACAATCTGCACTTCGGCCTGGCGCCGGAGACCACCCGCAAGCTGGACGACCAGCGCATCGCCGCCACCTACGCCAATCTGACCGAGCGCGTCAATTCGATCGCGCGCGCGATGGGCCGCAAGGTCGGCGACGCCGTCATCGACACCATAGACTTCGAAGGCTCGGGCAATTACCAGGACCGCGTCAACGTCACGGGCTCGTCGCGCGTGGCGATGGCGATGGCCGGCAGCCCGCCGCCGCCTCCGGTGGAAGAGCCCAGCTTTGAACCGGGCGAAACCACGCTGCAAATGCGGCTGGTAGGCAAAGTGCGCTTCAAATAAGCGAACTTGGGCAGAATAGGGGGATGGCTCGCCATCCCCTTTTTTATGGGCGGCTCCACTATAATGATGGCGCAACATGACCAGTTAATCAGAAACGGAACCTTATGGCCAAATTCCCCCGTCGCCGAGCCAAGAATGGCGTAGCCCAAGGCAAAACGCCCCAGATGTCGCGCTTCAGCCGTTTTGCCCGCCGCGCCCGGGGCGAAGACCTCGACCGGCCGCGCCATCGCGGGATCTATCTGCTGCCGAACGCCTTCACCACCGCAGCGCTGTTCTGCGGCTTCTACGCCATCGTCATGGCGATGAACCAGAAATTCGAACACTCCGCCTGGGCGATCTTCATCGCCATGATCCTCGACGGCCTCGACGGCCGCGTCGCCCGCCTGACCAATACCCAGAGCGAATTCGGCGCCCAGTACGATTCACTGTCGGACATGGTGTCCTTCGGCGCCGCGCCGGCGCTGGTGATCTACGAATGGTCGCTGCGCGGCCTGGGCAAGCTGGGCTGGATCGCCGCCTTCGTCTACTGCGCCGGCGCCGCGCTGCGCCTGGCCCGCTTCAACACCAACATCGAAGTGGTCGACAAGCGTTTCTTCCAGGGCCTGCCATCGCCATCGGCCGCCGCGCTGGTGGCCGGCTTCGTGCTGCTGATGGTGGACCAGGAAGTATCCGGCCTCGAACTGCGCTGGGTTTCGTGGAGCATCGCCGTATTCGCCGGCCTGACCATGGTGACCAACGTGCCGTTCTACAGCTTCAAGGACGTGAACTTCCGCAAATCGGTGCCGTTCATCGCGGTGTTCCTGATTGCGCTGGTGTTCGCGCTGGTGTCGATCGATCCGCCTAAAGTGCTGTTCCCGATCTTCATCGCCTACGGCCTGTCGGGCTACGCGGTATCGGCATGGCGGCTGGCCAAGGGCAAGAAGGTCAGCCTGATCCAGACCGACGAACACTCCAGCGACCCCAGCGAGCGGCGCTGACCGGCAAGGGCGGTAGGCCCTGAGAATTCAAGCAACGAAGCATCAGCCACGGAGCTATCATGAGCAACTCATCCAACCGCCTCATCATCTTTGACACCACCTTGCGCGACGGCGAGCAATCGCCGGGCGCGTCGATGACCAGGGACGAAAAAGTCCGCATCGCCAAGCAGCTGGAGCGCTTGCGCGTGGACGTCATCGAAGCCGGCTTCGCGGCCGCCTCGCAAGGCGATTTCGAGTCCATCAAGGCGATCGCCTCGGTGGTGCGCGAATCGACCATCTGTTCGCTGTCGCGCGCCAACGACCGCGACATCTCGCGCGCCGCCGAAGCGCTGGCGCCGGCCGAACGCAAACGCATCCACACCTTTATCGCCACCTCCAAGCTGCACATGGAGATGAAGCTGCGCATGCTGCCCGACCAGGTGCTGCTACAGGCGCGCAACGCCGTGCGCTTCGCCCGCCAGTTCACCGACGATATCGAATTCAGCCCGGAAGACGGCAGCCGTTCGGACGAGGACTTCCTGTGCCGCGTGCTGGAAGGCGTGATCGAGGAGGGCGCGACCACCATCAACTTCCCGGACACGGTGGGCTACGCGGTGCCGGAGATTTTCGGCGAAACCATACGCCGCCTGCGCGAGCGCATACCCAATTCCGACAAGGCCGTGTGGTCGGTGCACTGCCATAACGACCTGGGCCTGGCGGTGGCCAACTCGCTGGCCGGCGTGATGATAGGCGGCGCGCGCCAGATCGAATGCACCATCAACGGCCTGGGCGAACGGGCCGGCAACACCGCGCTGGAAGAGGTGGTGATGGCGCTGCGCACGCGCGGCGGCTACTACAACCTCGACGTCGGCATCGACACCACGCAGATCGTTGCCGCATCGAAGATGGTGTCGCAGATCACCGGCTTTGCCGTGCAGCCGAACAAGGCGGTGGTGGGCGCCAACGCGTTTGCGCACGCGTCCGGCATCCACCAGGACGGCATGCTGAAGTCGCGCGAGACCTACGAGATCATGCGCGCGGAGGACGTGGGCTGGACCGCCACCAAGATCGTGCTGGGCAAGCTGTCTGGCCGCAACGCCTTCAAGCAGCGCTTGCAGGAGCTGGGCATCGACCTGGAATCGGAAGCGGAAGTGAACGCCGCCTTCGTGCGCTTCAAGGAGCTGGCCGACCGCAAGGCCGACATCTTCGACGAAGACATCCTGGCGCTGCTGTCGGACGAGCAGCAATCGCATGAGAGCGAGTACTACCGCTTCCTCTCGCTGGCGCAACAGTCGAACACCGGCCAGACGCCTAGCGCGAAAGTGGTGTTCACCATCGACGGCGAGGAGCATGTGTCCGAAGGCCGTGGCGACGGACCGGTCGACGCCACCGTCAACGCCATCGAATCCGAAGTGGGCAGCGGCGCGGAGCTGGTGCTGTTCTCGGTCAACGCCATCAGCACCGGCACCCAGTCGCAGGGCGAGGTGACGATGCGCTTGTCGAAGGAAGGGCGCATCGTCAACGGCGTCGGCGCGGATCCGGACATCATCGTCGCCTCGGCCAAGGCCTATCTGTCGGCGCTGAACAAGCTGCATTCGAAGATCGAACGCGTCAATCCGCAGCCTTGATGCAGATATCTGCGCGCTATGCATATTGCTTGAGGCTGATTGCCCTGCTTGGGCTGCTGCTTGCCGGCGTGATGGCAAGCGCCCAGGCAGGCGCCGGCCACCGGCTCGATGACATCACCGCACGCGGCGTGCTGCGCGTGGGCACCACCGGCGACTACAAACCCTTCAGCTCCCGGGCAGGCAATGACTTTGTCGGCCTCGACATCGAACTGGCCGACGGCCTTGCACGTGCGCTGGGTGTGAAGGTGCAGATCGTTCCCACCAGCTGGCCCGCGCTGATGAAGGACTTCGGCGAGAACAAGTTCGACATCGCGCTGGGCGGTGTGTCGATCACGCCGGAGCGGCAGAAGCAGGGCCTGTTCTCTGTCGGGTATCTGCGCGACGGCAAGACGCCCATCACCCGTTGCGAAAATTCGGCGCGATTCCAGACGCTGGCGCAAATTGACCAGCCCAGCGTTCGGTTGATCGTCAATCCTGGCGGGACCAACGAGCGCTTCGCGAGATCGCAGGCGCCGAACGCACAGCTGACCGTGTACCCGGACAACGTGACGATTTTCGATCGGATCGTCGCGGGCGCTGCCGATCTGATGATGACCGACGCGATCGAAGCGCGCCTTCAGCAGCGGCTGCGCCCGCGACTCTGCGCGGTGCACCCCGACGCGCCTTTCGATTTTGCGGAGAAAGCCATCCTGCTGCCGCGCGACCCCGCGCTCAAGGCTTTTGTCGACCAATGGCTGCGTCAGCTCATTGCCAGCGGCGCCATGCAGCGCAGTGTCGATCGCTGGCTGGATTTCCCTTGGGGATTGGAGCCGTTACGGCTGGCGATCGACCAGCGCCTGCTGCTGGCGCAAGCCGTGGCGCGCGCCAAATGGAATGCGCAGGCGCCGATTGAAGACCTCGGGCGCGAAGCTCAAGTCATCCAGGCCGCGGTGAAGGAGGGGACTGCGCTTGGCCTTTCCAGCGTGTGGATCGAGACAGTGTTTCGCGCACAGATCGAAGCGTCGAAGACCGTGCAGCGCGAGTTGTTCGCTCAATGGAGCGCGCAACACGCCGGCAAGTTTGACGACGCTCCCGATCTCGCCAAGACCGTGCGCCCCGAGCTCGACCGGCTCACCACGCAGCTGTTGCGCTCCATGGCGGACAATCAGGCGGTGTTGAACGATGAGGCGAGAAAAGCCGATGTGGCCCGCGTCATGCGTTCGCTTGACGCGAGGGCGCTCAGCCCGCAGGCGGTTACGCAAGCGCTGTCGCCATTCTCCCCACCCTGGTGAATACGCTGCAAAGATGTGCCGCCTTCACCATGGCTTGCATTGGCAATATGCTACTATTGTCAATTATTTCACGATTATTCTTCCTCATGCGCTCACTCTCCTTCGCTGCTGTCGGGCTATTAATTTCCTTTGCTTGCACTCCCCAGTTCGCGAATGCGAATTCGGTTAAATCCACCAAGTCTGTATCAAGTGCCGAACTCGAATTCAGAGATCAAATGGCCCTGACGGACTATCAGAATGTTGAGTACCAGGATGTGAATGGGGCCTCGATCACCTTCGCACAGTTCCAGAAAAAGCTCTCCGACTCGGGATTCAGCATGGAGAAGAGCAAGGTGGGTGAGCAAGCCACGGCCATCGTCAAGCTCCAGTCGGCGAAGTCCAAGGCGGCCAAGGTTAAGTACAAGCTTGCTGCCGGCTCGCCTTTTCCCGCCTTTAAACTCCATGCGACCGATGGCAATATTGTCGACAACGAGGCTCTGCGTGGCAAGTACACCGTCGTGAGCTTTTATTTTTCTGAATGTGCACCTTGTATCAAGGAAGTGCCGATGCTCAACGCATTCGCCGAGCGTAATCAGGAATTTTCTACCCTCGCAGTCACGTTTGATTCGCCCGATGAGGCAAAGAAATTTGCACAGCAAACTCGGCTGAGCTGGCGCACCGTCGCTGGCGCTAAGGAATTGATCGACCAGGTCGGCGTAAAAAGTTACCCGACTTTTGCGCTGCTGGACCCCAACGGTGTTCTGGTCACGATCGAAAATGGATTTGAGGCTGCCGGCAAGGGCGCGACCTTGGACAAGTGGGTGAAGAACGCCATCGCAAGCCGTGCGCAGTAGTTGATGCGGAGGCAGCGCATACTTCGCTCCACGCCGAAGCATGCGCTGATTCAAACAGCTATCTTGTCGACTGCAATGCCGCCAACGCCTTTTTTTCCCAGGAGCTCCACATGATCGCCGTGATATTCGAAGTCATCCCCAGCACCGAAGGCTATGCCGAATATCTCGACCGCGCCGCCCAGTTGGCGCCGTTGCTGGAAAAGATAGACGGCTTCATTTCCATCGAACGGTTTGAAAGCCTGAAGCCGCCCGGCAAGCTGTTGTCGCTGTCGTTCTGGCGCGACGAGGATGCGGTGCGCGCCTGGCGCGAGCAAGAGCAGCATCGCGAGGCGCAAAGCGCCGGCCGCGCCGGTGTGTTCGACAACTACCGCCTGCGCGTGGCGAGCGTCATCCGCGATTACGGCTTGATGGAGCGCGACGAAGCGCCGCCTTATCACCCACCGGTGGCCGCACGATGAGCACGCCGCAACCGCGCTTCGCCCGCGTGGCCGCCGCGATCGGCGACCCGACCCGCGCGCTGATGCTGTCGCGCTTGCTCGATGGCCGCTTCTACACGGCCACCGATCTGGCGCAGCACGCCGGCGTGTCCGCGCCGACCGCGTCGCAGCACCTGAAGCTGCTGGTCGACGAAAACCTCGCACGGGTGCGCGCGCAAGGCCGCCACCGCTACTACATGCTGGCCGACGGCAACGTCGCCCATGCGCTGGAAGCCTTGCTGCGCGTCGCCGATGGCGCGCTGCCCGAGACCACGCGCTGGCAGGCGCCGGCCATGCGCGGCCTGCGTCATGCGCGCAGTTGCTACGGCCATCTGGCCGGCGTGCTGGGCGTGGATCTGTGCCGCTGCTTTGTCGACAACGGCTGGGTTAAAGCGGGAGAGGGCGACGGCCACGAGTACCCGCTCACGCCGGCAGGCGAAGCGCGGATGCGCGAGTTGGGCATCGTGCTGCCGGCAGGCGCGACGGCGCAGCGGCAATTGTATGGCTGCGTCGACTGGTCCGAACGCCGCGATCACTTTGCCGGGCCGCTGGCCGTGGCGCTGCTCGACAACTTCGTCGAGCGCGGTTGGCTGCGCCGCAGCGATGACAGCCGCGCGCTGTCGGTGTCGGCGCGCGGCAAGACCGAACTGCCCGCCTGGCTTAGAAGCGCAGCTTGACGTAGGCCGCCGGCCCGTTCAGGCGAACATTGACATCCATGGCATCCCGCTCGCGATGCAGGCTGATCTTGGAGGCGCTGTATTCCGCCACCACGCCGACCGCCGGCGTCGGATACCATTCCACGCCGATGGCGCCGCCGTAGATGTGGCCCTGGATGCTGCCGCCGTTCTTCTTGATGCCGCTGGCGTCCACATACATGCGCACATTCTGCGAGAACGCGTGGCGCCAGCCCAGTTCCAGCAAGGGCGCGTAGGCGTTTTCGCTTTCCGAATAACTGGCATTGCCGGCCACGCCGTTCAGCACGCCGCTGGCGGTGCCGTCGATGCGCGCGCGGTAGTAGGCCGCGCCGACGCCAATGCCGAACACATCATTGCCGCTGCCCAGCCACCATTTGTAGGCCAGGTTGGCCAGGTCCAGTTTCAGCTTGGCGTTCAGCTTGCCGTTGCCGGTCAGCGGAATGCCGTTGCGGTTGGTGCTGCCGCTTAAGCTGGGATTGTAGGTCTTGCTGTAGTTGTAGTAATCGAAGTCAAGGCCCTGCGTATCGCCCAGCAACAGCTGCGCCTTCACGCGCGGCAGCGTCGCGTGATCGGGCTTGTAGCTGCCGCTGTCGATGTGGCCGTAGTTGGTGTCGCCTTCGTAGTTGATGCGCGGGTCGGCGTAGAACGCGCCGACCGATACGCTGGCGCGGTCCAGCGCGGGCGATGGATCGGCCCAGGCCAGTGCGGTGACGGTGCTCAGCGCGAGCAGGGAGGCGGCGTAGATGGCGTGGCGTGCCGGGGGCGTGCGTAAGGACATGTAGTGCTCCGATTGGTTGGCAATTGAATGCCGGAATCTTAGCAATCGGTCATGGCGTTTTACGTCGGTGCACTCCCATACTGCGCGTGGGACTGTTCCTACTAGTCTTCCTCGACGCGCAGGGCCAGCGCGGCGGCGATCAACATCGACAGCCCGCCCAGCACCATCATCATCACGGCGCTGCCGTTGAACACATGCGTCAGGAAGTAGCCCAGGCAGACGCCGGACACCACCTGCGGAATCACGATCGACATATTGAACATGCCCATGAACATGCCCATTTTCTTCGCCGGTATTTTTCCCGCGAGGATGGCATAGGGCATCGACAAGGTGCTGGCCCACGCCAGCCCGACGCCGGCAAACGACAGCAGCAACATCATCGGCGAGGTGATGAAGTAGATCGAGACGAAGCTCAGTCCGCCGACGGCCAGTGCCAGCGCATGCGCGGTCTTGCGGCTGGTGCGCGCGGCGATCAGCGGCAGCACGAAGGCGAAGGCGATCGAGGCCGCGTTGTAGACGGCGCCGCACACGCCCCACCAGTTGGCGCCTTCGTTGTACAGCGCGGAGGTGGTGTCGGTGGCGTGATAGATGTGCTGGGTCAGTGTGGCCGTGCCGTAGGTCCACATCGAGAACCAGGTGAACCAGGTGAAGAACTGCACCAGCGACAACTGCACCATGATCTTCGGCATGTTGAGGTAGTCGCTGATAAAGCCGCGCACGCCGGTCGATGCCGGCGCCGCCTGTTCCGGCTCGGGATGGAATTCACTGAGCTGCTCTGGCGAGTATTCGCGGGTGCGCAGCACGGTCCACAGCACGGCCGCCAGGTAGATCGCGCCGCCGATGTAGAAGGCGTAGACCACCGAGTCCGGCGTCTTGCCGGCGGCGGCGGTGTTGGCCACGTCGAACCAGTGCGTCAGCACCCACGGCAGGGCCGAGGCGCCCACCGCGCCCACGCCGATGAAGAAGGTCTGCACGGCGTAGCCGGTGGTCAGCTGTTCTTTCGGCAGCAGGTCGCCGACGAAGGCGCGGAACGGTTCCATCGAAATATTGATCGCCACGTCGAGCACCAGCAGCATGGCGGCGGCGGTCCATAACACCGTGGCGTTCGGCAAGCCCAGCATCGCCAGCGTGGCCAGCACGGCGCCGATGAAGAAGTAGGGGCGGCGACGGCCCCAGCGGCCCCAGGTGCGGTCGCTCAGGTAGCCGATGATGGGTTGCACCAGCAGGCCGGCCAGCGGCGCTGCGGTCATCAGAAAGCCGATCTTGTCGAGCTCGGCGCCCATGGTCTGGAAGATGCGGGGAACGTTGCTTTGCTGGAGGGCGAAGCCGGCCTGGATGCCGAGGAAACCGAAACTCATGTTCCAGATGGCCCAGAACGACAGCTTGGGCTTTTGTGCCGGCGCGGCCGGTTTCACTTTTGCATGCATGGGGGATCTCCATTTTTGTTGGCGTATTATCTACTTGAAAAAGTAGTTTGGCTACAAAAATGGGGAATATCCTCGCGATGAGGGATTGTGTTTGTGTATCTTTGCTACATTTTTAACGGCCGCGGCGCGATTCCCGTTCCGGGTCCGGACCGTTGACCATGGCCTGGACGATGCCGTTGCGGTCGAATTCCACATGCATCACGGAATCCCAGACGTTCTGCTCCTTGTAGCGGTAAACCCACACATCGCCGTCGACGCTGGCGTAGTGCACCTGCTGGGCCGGCTTGCCGAAGGTGCTGAGGATGGTTTGCTTGTTGTCCTTGCGCGGCTTGACGGTGGCGAACTTCTCGCTGCTGAGCACCTGTTCGAAGGAAATCAGCTTGCCGTCCGGGCCTATGCGGGCCATGTGGGTGTACTGGCCGAACGGTCCGCCGGCGTATTCGAGCATGGTGTCGGCGCCGTTGGCGTAGGTGCCGGTGGGCTGGCCCAGTTTGGCTTTGACCGCGTCGGCGGGTTCGCCGGCCGTCAGGGGAGGGGTACCCATGCCGGCGCAAGCGCTCAATACAACCGGCAACATTGCCACAAATATCAGTTTTTTCATGACGAACCCCTCTGTAAGACTGGAAAGATAGAAGAATTGTAGCCAACACAGGATACATGCGGGGGATTTTCCGCTATACTTCCGGGTCTGGTCTTCGGATCAGTTTTTTTTGAAGTTCACGGTGTGCAGGGTTCAGACTCCGCGCACCGCATGTTAAAGGTAAATATCATGACCGTAGAAAACATCAACAAAGCCGCGATCATCGCGGACAACGCCCGTGGTCAAAAAGACACCGGCTCCCCAGAAGTTCAAGTTGCGCTGCTGACCGCACGCATCAACGAATTGAACGGCCACTTCAAGGCACACAGCAAGGATCACCACTCGCGTCGTGGTCTGATTATGATGGTTAACCGTCGTAAGAGCCTGCTGTCCTACCTGAAGGGCAAAGATGCTACCCGTTATCGCGATCTGATCGCTAAACTGGGTCTGCGTAAGTAATTTTTTGCGTCATCCGGCTTAATCGAAATGCCTGCGCCAGTTTGCTGACGCGGGCATTTTGTCATTTTTGCCGGGAAAACTTGCCAAGCGGAATAGCGTCTTGGCAGTGCGACATGGAATTCCTGGGTTTTAGCAGTTGCAGTAAAGACGGCGCATGCCGTCTGTGGTGAGGTGAACGACAGCCCCTGAAAATCTGTCGGCAAATAGAAAGGGATTACCCATGTTTAATAAAGTTACGAAAACCTTCCAGTACGGTCAACACACCGTGACGCTGGAAACCGGCGAGATCGCTCGCCAGGCCTCCGGTGCAGTCATGGTATCGATTGAAGATACCGTGGTTCTGGCTACTGTCGTCGCACGCAAAGACGCCAAGCCAGGCCAGGACTTCTTCCCGCTGACCGTCGACTACGTTGAAAAAACCTATGCTGCCGGTAAAATCCCGGGCGGTTTCTTCAAGCGTGAAGGTCGTCCTTCGGAAAAAGAAACCCTGACTTCCCGCCTGATCGACCGTCCTATCCGTCCGCTGTTCCCGGAAGGCTACCTGAATGAAGTGCAAGTCATCATTCACGTGCTGTCGGTCAACCCGGAAATCGATCCAGACATCGCCGCCATGATCGGCGCATCGGCCGCCCTGTGCGTGTCGGGCGTACCGTTCAACGGCCCGGTCGGCGCAGCGCGCGTCGGCTACGCCAACGGCCAGTACATCCTGAACCCTACCGTTGAACAACTGAAGACCTCGCAGATGGATCTGGTTGTCGCCGGTACCGAAACCGCCGTGCTGATGGTGGAATCGGAAGCGCAGCAGCTGTCCGAAGAAATCATGCTGGGCGCCGTGGTGTTCGGCCACACCGAAATGAAAGCAGTCATCGACGCGATCCACGACCTGGTACGCGACGGCGGCAAGCCTGAAGTTGAATGGGTGCCACCAGCGAAGAACGAAGCGCTGATCGGCCGCGTTGCGCATTTCGCATCGAGCAAAATCAACGAAGCCTACCAGACCAAAGACAAGCAAGAGCGTACCGCCAAGCTGAAGGCCGCCACCAGCGAAGTGCTGGCCGACCTGTCCGCTGAAGCCGCCGCTGCCGGCGCCGCGCCAGTCGACGCAGCCGAAGTGAACAACATCCTGTTCGACATGGAAGCCAAGATCGTCCGTACCCAGATCCTGGACGGCGAGCCACGTATCGACGGCCGCGACACCCGCACCGTCCGTCCGATCTCGATCCGCACCTCGGTACTGCCACGCACCCACGGTTCGGCGCTGTTCACCCGCGGCGAAACGCAGGCGCTGGTGGTTGCCACCCTGGGCACCGCACGCGACAGCCAGAAGATCGACGCGCTGATGGGCGAGTTCACCGACTCCTTCATGCTGCACTACAACATGCCACCGTTCGCCACCGGCGAAACCGGCCGCGTCGGCACGCCTAAGCGCCGCGAAATCGGCCACGGCCGTCTGGCCAAGCGCGCGCTGATCGCCGCACTGCCATCGCCGGAAGAGTTCAGCTACTCCGTGCGTCTGGTGTCGGAAATCACCGAATCGAACGGTTCGTCGTCGATGGCTTCGGTCTGCGGCGGCTGCCTGGCGCTGATGGATGCCGGCGTTCCAATGAAAGAGCACGTCGCCGGTATCGCGATGGGCCTGATCAAGGAAGGCGGCAAGTTCGCCGTGCTGTCGGACATCCTGGGCGATGAAGATCACCTGGGCGACATGGACTTCAAAGTAGCCGGTACCCGCAACGGTATCACCGCGCTGCAGATGGACATCAAGATCATGGGCATCACCAAGGAAATCATGCAAGTGGCGCTGGCGCAAGCCAAAGAAGGCCGCGAGCACATCCTGGGCGAAATGCAGAAAGCCATGCCGCACGTGAAGACCGAACTGTCGGACTTCGCACCGCGCCTGATCACCATCAAGATCAACCCAGAAAAGATCCGTGACGTCATCGGCAAAGGCGGCGCAGTCATCCGCGCCCTGACCGAAGAGACCGGCACCCAGATCGACATCAGCGACGAAGGCGTGGTCACCATCGCTTCCGTTGACGCTGCTGCCGGCCAGGAAGCCAAGCGCCGCATCGAAGAACTGACCGCATCGGTCGAAGTAGGCAAGACCTACGACGGCGTTGTGCTCAAGCTGCTGGACTTCGGCGCGATCGTACAAGTCATGCCAGGTAAAGATGGTCTGCTGCACATCTCGCAAATCGCCAACGAGCGTGTGAACGCTGTTGCCGACTACCTGAAAGAAGGCCAGGCAGTTCGCGTCAAGGTTCTGGAAACCGACGACCGCGGCCGTCTGAAACTGTCGATGAAAGCAGCTGCTGAAGAAGCCGCTGCCGCCGCTGCACAGTAAGCTTTAAAGCGTTCGACAAAAAAAACCGCCGGAGCGCCCCGGCGGTTTTTTTTCGTCCTGAACTTTTAGAGCCGCGCCCGGTCAAACCAGATTATGGGCACCTTATACGAAGACGACGTCATCGCCTGGTCCGAACAACAGGCGGCCTTGCTGCGTCGCGGCCAGTGGTCGCAACTGGACATCGACAACATCGCCGGGGAGATCGAGGATGTGGGCCATCGGGAAAAGAAAGCGCTGCGCAGCCGGTTCGTGGTCCTGCTTGCCCATCTGCTGAAGTGGCAATTCCAGCCATCGCATCGCGGCCCCAGTTGGGCCCACACCATACGCACGCAGCGTGCGGCCATCGAAGACGCGCTCGATGACTGCCCAAGTTTGCAGACGCTGCTCGACGATCCTCAATGGCTGGAAAAAACCTACCGCCGCGCAGCGAGAGATGCTGAAGCGCAGACGCAGTTGAAGGTATTTCCTGCGGAATTGCCTTGGCACGTTGAGGAAGTCCTATCGTCCGATTTCTTCCCCGACTAGCCGCACGACATCAAAAAGCCGCCTCGGCTATACTCTGCGCATTGCCAATTTCCCAACTGGACAGCGCAGATGCCTCCATTTAATCTGTTCCAGCGCGTCTCCAAAGCGCCCACCAATCCCAAGGCCGCGCCGAAGCCGCGCCAGTTCGATGTCGCCGATCTTTATCAGGGGCCGGTCAAGCTCGGCACCGGGGAGGGCGCGGCGACCCAGTCGCTGGATGAGAAGCTGCGCCAGGCCTACTTCTGGATCGTCAACAACGCCATCATCAGCCCGCACTATGACATCGAGTACAACCACGGCCCGGCGCAATCGTATTCGGTCGGCGACAGCAAGCGCACGCTGAGCCTGCCCTCGGCGCAGAGCTATTCCAGCTTCGTGCTGCTGCCGCTGCTGACCTTCGCCACGCGCCGCAAGTGCCTGTTCGTCGGCGGGCCGGGACGCGGCAAGACCGCCAGCGCCATCCTGATGGGCGTGCTGTCCGGCGCCACCGTCAAGGAGGTCAAGCGCGGCATGCAGCACGGCCATCCGCAGATGACCATCGCCGACCTGCTCGGCAATCCGCTGCCGGCCGACCTGGTCAACGCGCAAAGCATGGACGACATCCGCATCGCCTGGCGCTCGTGGCTGGGCATGCGCGTCAAGATCATCGACGAATACAACCGCATCCCGACCCGCACCCAAAGCGCGCTGCTGACGCTGATGGGCGATAACTACGCCGAAGTGCTCAACCACGTCTACGAGTGCCCCGAGTCCGCCTGGTACTTAACCGCCAACGACGACCAGGGCGGCGGCACCTACGAGGTGATCGAAGCGTTGCGCGACCGTATTGACGTGATCGTGCAGGCGCTGTCCTTCAACCCGCGCTTCCTCGGCGACCTGCTGATGCGCGTCGAGGAAAACCTCAAGCCCGAGGAACTGGTGCCGCCGGAAATCATCTTCACGCCGGAGCAGGTCGACCGCATCGGCATCGAGGTGCGAGAGATCCTGGTGCCGGAGCCGGTGCGGCGCCGGCTGGAATTCTTCACCAGCCAGTTCGAGCTGCTGGAAACCGCCGGCGGCCAGTTCGAATACATGACCAAGGATACGGCGCGCCTGTCCGGCTTCGACTGGAGCCAGGTGGTCGCCGCCGAAACCGGACGCGATCGCCTGAAGGACCTGGGCTGCCAGACCCTCAACGGCATCTCGGTGCGCAACCTGATGACCTTGCTGATCTACGCCAAGGCGCTGGCCTACTTCCGCGGCAACGTCGAAGTCGAACTGGACGACCTGCGCCAGGTGCTGCCCTTCGTCCTGCACGACAAGTTGCAGCCGGACCTGGACGCGCCGTTCTTCGGCCTGCCGGAAAACGCCGCCTATCGCACCGACCGCCTGAGCTGGCTGCGCCGCCTGTTCGACCTCTCCAACGCCGACTACGACCGCCTGGACCTGGACCGCAGCGACCCGGTTGGCGACTTCGCCGCCGAGTTCGCCAAGGGACTGGATGGCCTGACCGAGCGCGAAGCGCTGGCCCGCCTCACCAAGATCGAGCGCCTGGTGGCCGAGCAGCTCAAGGGCCGCAAGCTGTACGGGCATCTGTATGACGACCTGCTGAAGCTCAAGTATCTGCATCAGCGCTACACCAATTATCTGAGCTGGGTACGGTCGCAATAAGATGATCTCGTCCGCCTTTGCCCAAGTGCTGGCCGCAGGCCGCCCGGAATTCAACCGGCGCGCGGCCGAGGCGCGGCGCCGCTATCCGAGTTTCGATGCGCAGGCCTTCGCGGCGTTGCTGGAGAGCGGCGTCGACGGCGTGGTCCAGCTGGCGGCCGTGCATGCGCCCGACCGCAGCGGCGGCGTGGCGATGGCCGCCTATGATGTCGCGCTGGAGCTGGTGGGACAAGGACAGGCCGGGCCGTTGATCGCGCAAGTCTGGCGCGAGCTGGCGACGTGTTATCCGGCGCTGCTGCTGGCGCAGCCGGCGCGCCTGCTCGGCATGCTGACCAACGCCGCGCTGCATCTGGAGCGTAGCGGCGTGGCGCGCCCGGCGCAATGGCTGGCGCTGATGCAGGCATTGGCGCCGCAGATCGACGACTGGCAGCAACTGGAAGCGGTAGGCCAGATCTGCGCATGGCGTTCCGGTCTGGCGCACTTCCGCACCGGCGCGCTCCAGGCGGCGGACGCATTGCCGGAAGCACTGGCGCTGGCGGCCTTCGGCTCCATCCAGGGCGGCTGGCAGGCGCTGCGCACCGTGCTGCTGGCCGATCCGTGGTGGACGCCGGACCCGGCCGAGCGGCAGCGCGCGCAACAAGGGCGCGAGTTCGGTGGCTTCAGCGGCTTCGGCGGCGCTTTCGCGATGCCGCCGCAAGTCCGTCCGGCCGCCGAAGGTTTCTGGGTACGCAGCGGCGACCGCTACGCCTTGCTGGTTGCCGATGCCTGCGGCGCCGTGCTGCATGGCGCCACAGCCGACGAATACGAGTACCTGCAAGAGCCGACGCCGCGTGGCGCGGTCAGCCTGTCCGGCCAGCGCCTGACGCTGGGGCAGCGCCAGATCGAACTGGATCTGCCGGCGCAGGGACTGGCGGCCACCGCGAACCAGCACACGGTCGCCGTGACGTCGGCATACAGCCACTCCATTCTGCTGTTGCCGTTGCGATGACGGCCACGCTGATCGCACAATGGCAGGCGGCCTGGCCGCAGGCGCTGGAAGCGTGGAGCCGGTTCACGCGCCTGCGCGACGCCCGCCTGTGTGCCAGCACGGTGGAGGCGGCGCGCGAAGGCCTGAGCGGCAGCTTCGCGATGATACGGCTGCTCGATCAAAGCGTGGTGGTCGACATGCAGGGCGTGCAGGAGCTGGGCCTGAACGACTACGCGGTCGAGATCCTGGCGCACGAGATCGGCCACCACGTGCTGGCGCCGGCCAGCGCGACCGACCAGTTCCGGCTGCTGGCGCGCATCCGCCGCGCCTTGCCCACGCTGGAGAAGCACGCGCCGATGGTGGCCAACCTGTACACCGACTTGTACATCAACGACCGCCTGCAACGGCAGGCCGGCCTGCGCATGGCCGACATCTACCGCATTCTGGAGCAGGGCCGCGCGCCGGCCGATCCGGCGTCGCGCAGCAAGGTGTGGCTGCTGTACATGCGCATCTACGAGAACCTGTGGCAGCTCGCCAAGGGCGCCCTGGGCGGCGCTGGCGCCGACGATGCGACCGACACCGATGCCTGGCTGGGCGCGCGCCTGATCCGCGTCTACGCCAAGGACTGGATGGACGGCGCCGGCAGGTTCGCCACGCTGCTGCTGCCTTACCTGGTCGACAGCCAGAACCAGGAGGACGAGTTCCGCCGCATGTTCGACACCAAAGATGCCGCCGAAGGCTGTGAGCCGAGCGGCGGACAGCAGATCGAAGCGGGCGAAATGGAAGATGCCGTGCACCCGGTTCAGGACAGCCGCATCTCGGGCCTCGACGAAACGGGCAAGCCCCCAGACGACAAGGCTGCCGCAAGCAACAGCGCCGGCCAGATGCGCGAACCATACGAATACGGCGAAATCCTCAAGGCGGCCGGCATCAAGCTCAGTGAAGAGGATATCGCCGTGCGCTACTACCGCGAACGCGCGCTGCCGCACCTGATTTCCTTCCCCCGCACACCGGCGCCGCAGTCCGACGAATTGCAGCTGGAAGGGCTGGAGCCGTGGCAGATCGGCGATCCGCTGGACCAGATCGACTGGCTGCAAACCGTCATCCAGAGCCCGCGCCCGATCCCTGGCGTGACCACGGTGCAGCGCTCCTATGGCCGCGAGGCTGCGCCACGGCGCAAGCCCGAACCCATCGACCTTGACCTGTACGTCGACAGTTCGGGATCGATGCCCAACCCGCGCCAGCAGACTTCCTACCTGACGCTGGCCGGCGCCATCATCGCCTTGTCCGCACTGCGCGCCGGGTCCAGCGTGCAGGTCACGCTGTGGAGCGGCAAGGACGAGGTCATTGTCACCAAGGGTTTTGTGCGCGACGATGTCAGCGTGCTCAAAGTGCTGACCGGATTTTTTGGCGGCTCCACCTGCTTCCCGATTCCCCAGCTCCGGCAAACCTACGAGAAGGCCCGGCTGCGCCGCACGCACATCCTGCACATCTCCGACGACGGCATCACCACCATGTTCGAGCCGGATGAACGTGGCAACAGCGGCTGGGACGTGGCCGCGAGGGCGCTGGCCGTGGGCGACGCAGGCGGCACGATGGCGCTGAACCTGCCCTCCGGCTGGGAACAGTTCGGCGACGACGACTGGCGCAGCTCCGCCTACAAAGTGCTGCGTCAGGCGAAGGAACAGCAGCAGTGGGAAATCCACGCGATCGCGCAGTTCGAGGACTTGGTAGAATTCGCGCGCGCCTTCAGCCGCCGGCACTACGCGCCCAAGTCCCCGCCAAAGAAAAAGAACGCATGATGGAACATACCGGTCCCGCCCTTGAAACGCTGACGCACCGCCTGTCCGATACGCCGGCCGAATTCCTCGACGAGCCGCGTATCGGCGTGGCAGGCACGGTGCACGTGGCCGCGCTGGTCAACGATCTGCTGAAGATGCAAGGCAAGCATGCACCTGCGGCGGCGCTGGAACGCTTTGTCGGCGCCGATGCGCGGCGCGACCGCAACCGGCTGGCGCTGGTGATGATCGCGGCGTGGCTGCTGGCCGATGACTGGTTCCTGTCGGCGCAACTGGCGCAGCACAAGGTGCTGGCGCTGCTCGACGGCGCGCTTGGCGAACTGGCGCAGGCGACTGCGGCGCACAAATTCGTCCACGATCCCGACCGGCGCGAGGAGCTTGTGCGCGTGACGCTGGCGCGGCTGGGCTTCCGGCCTGCCGGGGAGACGGAGGCGCAGGCCACCGACCGCCTGTCCGGCATCAGCGGCATGGAGCGCAAGCGCCTGCTGGAAGCGAGCCGCGCGGCCGAACGCCGCGCCGCCGAGATTCGCGAAGCGCTGGCCCGCAAGGCTGCCGAGGAATCGGCCGACAAATGGTCGCGCGAATGAGTGCAGGCATGGCGATCCCGGATGAAGAAGAACGCTTTCCCACGCTGACGCCTGCGGGGCGGGGCATGCTGGAGTTCTTGTGCGAGCATCCTGCCGCGCCGTTCTACCGCAACCAGAGCGGCAACAAGCTGCTGGCGCATGAGGTGGAGCAGGTGCGCCGGTTCGAGTACGATGTGGCGCAGGCCACGGTGGGCTGGCCTTCGGATGGCAAGCCGGATTGGCTGGATGCGTTTATCCGCTCCGCCTTCGACACGGTGCCTTACTATCGCCAACTCGGCTCGCCACCCAAGATCTTCGAGGATCTGCCGACGCAGAGCAGGGCTGCGCTGGCGGCCGATATCACGCCCTTCGTGCCGGATACCGTGGAGATTGCGCGGCTGATTAATTTTCGCACCACCGGCACGACCGGCCATCCCTTGCTGATCGCATCGCATCCGGTGGTCGCGGCGCGCTACCTGGCGTTTCACAAGCGCGCGTTGAAGCGCTTCGGCGTCGAGCTGCGGCACGGCAGCGGGCAGGTGGGCGTGGTGCTGCTTGGCCATCAGCAGCGCTGCTTCACATATGTGTCGGTGACGCCGACGATGGGCGAGTCGGGGCTGGCCAAGATCAATCTGTATCCCGACGAATGGCGCCATCCGGACGACCGTGCGCGCTATTTGGACGCGCTGTCGCCGGAAGTCGTCGCCGGCGACCCGATCTCGTTTGCCGAGCTGCTTGAACTGCCGGTGACGATGAAGCCGCGTGCGCTGTTGTCGGTGTCGATGCTGTTGCTGCCGGCATTGCGGGCAAGGTTGGAACAGCGTTTCGGCTGCCCGGTGCTGGACATCTACTCGCTCAACGAAGTCGGCCCGGTTGCCGTATTCGACGCGCAGGCCGGCGGCCACGTACTGCTGCAACCGGAACTCTATGTCGAAATACTCGACCCGGACGGCAAGCCGCTCGCCCCCGGCCAGCGCGGCGAGATCACGCTGACGGGCGGCTTCAATTTCTGCCTGCCGCTGCTGCGCTACCGCACCGGCGATTATGCATCGCTGTCGTTCTATGCCGATGCGCCGGTCCTGGTAGGGTTGTCCGGCCGCTCGCCGGTGCGCTATCTCGCGTCCGGAAACTGGATAAACAATATCGACGTGACGCACGCGCTGAAGCATCTGCCGATACCGCACTTCAGCGTGCACCAGCGCGCTGATGGCGTCGTGGTGCTGCGGCTGGCGCAGGCCCATACGGCGCTGGGCGCCGACGCGCGCGCCGCGCTGGAGGCGCTGTTCGGCGCGGGCGGCGTGCTGCTGGATGTGCCGGCCACCGACGACAAGACCGTTCAATATACTTCCGCCCTGGATGGCGCTCACGCATGAAGCAATTCAAGACCGGCCTGGTGGTCGGAAAATTCAGTCCGCTGCATCTGGGCCATGAACTGTTGATACAACGCGCCGTGGACGCTTGCGACACAACCTTCATCATCAGCTATTCGCTGCCGGAGCTGCCGGGCTGCGAAGCGGGCAAGCGCGAACAATGGCTGCGCGCGCGCTTTCCCGGTGCGGTCGTGCTGGTGGTAGACAAGGATGTACCGCACAACGATGACGACGCGTTGATACACCGCCGCTTCTGCGCCAGTCTGTGCGTGGATGTTTTGGATACGACGGTGGAAGCGGTCTTCACCAGCGAAGACTATGGCGACGGTTTCGCCCTTGAACTGGGCCGCTGCTTCACCGAGCGCACAGGGCGGCCGCACACGGTGCGGCATGTGAACGTGGACCAGGCGCGGAGCGCTGTACCTGTGTCCGGAACAATGGCGCGCAGCGATCCGCATGCGCATCGCCGGTTTTTGTCTGACGTGGTCTATGCCAGCTTTGTCGACAGGGTCTGTATTCTCGGCGGGGAGTCGAGCGGCAAGACGACTTTGGCCGCCGTCCTGGCCGAGCGGCTGGACACGGCCTGGGTGCCCGAGTACGGCCGCGAGCTGTGGGTGGCACAAGACGGCGTGCTCAATTACGAGGACATGGCCCGTATCGGCCGCACGCAGCTGCAACGCGAAGCGGCGGCGCGCCTGCAGGCCAAGCGCTTTCTGTTCTGCGACACGTCGCCGCTGACCACCTTGTTCTATTCCCGTGAGATGTTCGGCCGCGCCGATCCTGCATTGGAGGCGATGGCCGACGCGCCATACGAGCGTTTCTTCCTGTGCGCGCCGGATTTCGACTTCATCCAGGACGGCACCCGCCGCGATGTCGATTTCCGCCAGCAGCAGCACCGCTGGTACCTGGATGAGCTGTCCCGCCGCAAGCTGCCCTACGTCTTGCTGACCGGCTCACTGGAACAGCGCATCACTGACGCCGTCGCCCAACTGGGCTGAACTTTTCCCGTCGCTCGCGGTCTCCTCATGAGGGAGGGATACATCATGACTGCGACATACGAAGACGACATGGCCGAGTGGGGGATGGAGCAGGTCGCCTTGCTGCGCTCGGGGCAATGGGCATTGCTCGATATCGAGCACATCGCCGAAGAAATCGAGGACATGAACATCAGCCACCGCCACCAACTGGCGCACCGGATGGCGATCTTGATGGCGCATTTACTGAAATGGAAGTATCAGCCAGACCGGCGCGGCGGCAGCTGGAAAAGCACCATACGCAACCAGCGAGACAAGGTCGACCGGCTGCTCATAAAAATGCCGAGCTTGCGGAAGCTGTTGGAAGATCCCGAGTGGGATAGGGACGTCTGGGACGATGCGGTCGACCTGGCTGGCCGTGAAGCCAATTTATCCGGCCTGCCTGAAGTCCGCATATGGGACTTCAGGCAGGTTTTATCGGCGGATTACTTGCCGTCGTAAGTCACGCGATACACGCGGCCGCCGTAGTCGTCGGACACGACCATCGAGCCATCCGGCAGCGTCGCCACATCCACCGGCCGGCCGACCACTTCCTCGCCGCGCAGGAAGCCGTCGATGAAGGCGGTGTCGGTGACGACCTTGCTGTTGTACAGCGTAATCAGGCGCACGCTGTAGCCGCTCTTGGTCGAGCGGTTCCACGAGCCGTGCTCGGCGATGTAGACGTTGTTGCGATAAGCCTCGGGGAACTGCTTGCCGGTGTAGAAAGTCAGCCCCAGCGGCGCCACGTGCGGGCCCAGCTTGGCAACCGGCGGCTCGAACTCTTCGCAGCTGCGGCCCTTGGCGAAGTCCGGGTCCGGCACCACGCCGCCGTGGCAATAGGGGAAGCCGAAATGCATGCCGGCCTTGGGCGCCACGTTCAACTCGCAGGATGGCGTGTTGTCGCCCATCTCGTCGCGGCCGTTGTCGGTGAACCACAGCACCTTGGTCGCCGGATGGAAGGCGAAGCCCACCGTGTTGCGCACGCCGCGCGCGTATTCTTCCAGCTGGCTGCCGTCGGCGTTCATGCGGTAGATTTTCGCGCTCTTGGTGTCCTCGACATCGCACACATTGCAGGGCGCGCCGACCGGGATGTACAGCTTGCCGTCAGGCCCGGCCTTCATGACCTTCTCGCCGTGCCATTTGTCGTTGGGCAGGCTGACCTTGACTACTTCATAGGATGGCTTCTGCGCATAGCGCTGGTCGATTTTGTCGAAGCGGATTACGCGGCTGATCTCGCCGACGTACAGCGCGCCGTTGAGCAGCGTGACGCCGATCGGATTTTCCAGCCCTTCGGCGACAGTGACGACATCGGCCGTCTGCTTGTCGGCGCGCGGCACCAGTGCGTACACCTTGCCAGCCTTGCGCGAACCGACGTAGACGATGCCGCTGTCCGACACCACCATGCTGCGCGCGGTGCTGACGTCATTGGCGTAGACGCTGATGTGGAAGCCCTTGGGCAGCTTGAATCCGCTCAGGTCGGGCACGCTCTGCTGGACCTTGGCGGCCGCCGCTGCGGCCACTGTGGCCGGCGATGGCGCGGCGGCCGGCTTGCCGGCGTTGGCGGCGATCAGGTCGGCCAGCAGCGCGATCTGGCTGGCGTTCAGGGCTGGCGACCAGGCCGGCATGTCCTTTTCCGGCACGCCCTTGCTGATGATCTTGATGAGGTTGGCCTTGGTCGGCGCCCCGTGCAGCCAGTTGTGCGCGCGCAGCGTGGGGCCGACGGCGCCTTCCATCCTGCTGCCATGGCAGGCGGCGCAGTTGGCTTGATAAAGCTTTTCCGCGGCGGACAGCGCCGGCTCGGCCGCTTGGGCGGTCAGCGCGGCGGCGGCCAGGCAGGCGAGGGCGGCAAGGTGGAGGGCAGGAGATTTCATGGACTGGTCCTTGGTCTGGGCGAACCGGTATTGTGCCAGTCCCTGCCGGGAATGACCACGCCTGCCCGCCGCCCTGTCTTGCTCAAGGTACAATGCCGTGCCCTTCAACCCATCCCAATTCCATTCATGATTAAAATCTGTGTGGCAGGCGCGTTGTGCGCCATGGCCGCTTTCGCAAATGCCCATATTTTCGACGACTGGAACAAGCCGGTCGAGCCCTTCCAGATCTATGGCAACAGCTACTACGTCGGCGTGGCCGGACTCAGCTCGGTGCTGGTGACGTCGCCCCAGGGCCACATCCTGATCGACGGAGCGTTCCCCGATTCGCCCGAACTGATCGCCGCCAGCATCCGCAAGCTGGGCTTCAAGCTGGGCGACGTCAAGCTGATACTGAGTTCGCACGATCACTGGGACCACGCCGGCGGCATCGCCGAACTGCAGCGCATGACGGGGGCGGCGGTGGTCGCCAGCCCGGCGACGGCGGATGCGCTGAAGCGCGGCAGCATGGGCGAGGACGATCCCCAATTCGCAGGCAATACGCCGTATCCCAAAGTGCCCGAGATACGCACGGTGCGCGATGGCGAGGTGGTCAAACTGGGGCCGCTGGCCATGACCGCGTTGTACACGCCGGGCCACACGACGGGCGGCACCAGCTGGACCTGGAGCGCCTGCGAACAGGGGCGCTGCGCCAGCATCGTGTTCGCCGACAGTATCAACCCGGTATCCAGCGACGGCTACAAGTTCAGCGCCCATCCGGCGGTGCTGAAGCAGTATGAGCAAAGCTACGCGGCGCTGGACAAGGTGGCGTGCGATATCGTCGTCTCCGGGCACCCGGACTTCACCGGCATGTGGGACAAGGTCAAGAGCGGCAAGCCGCACGCCTTGCTCGACGGCGGCGAAGGCTGCAAGGCCTACGTCCGGCAGTCGCGCGAGAAGCTCAACAAGCGTCTGGCAGAGGAGGCAGGCAAATGATCGTCGATTTCGATGTGGCTTACGAAGGCCACGTGCTGAAGGGCGACCAGTTCGTCGGCGCAGACAGCAACCGCCTGATGTACCTGCACGGCGCGGGTACCGGCAGCCGCCATGGTCATCATTTGCTGCGCGCGGCCTTGCAGCAGCGGGGCATAGGCAGCACCAGCTTCGATTGCATCGGCCATGGCGACACCGGCGGCGCGCTGGCGCAATCGTCGGTGGCCAGCCGCACGCGCCAGGCGCAGGCGGTGGCCGAGGCGCGCGGCGTGCCGCAGCCGCTGGCGATCGTGGGCGCCAGCATGGGCGCCTACAACGCCGTGCGCATGACGCAAAGCCATCGCGTCGATGCGCTGGTGCTGATCGTGCCCGGTGTGTACACGCCGTCGGCCTACGAAGTACCGTTCGGCCCCGAGTTCTCGGCGGTGATACGGCGTGAGCGCAGCTGGTCCGACAGCGACGCATGGGATATCCTGT
Source organism: Rugamonas aquatica (assembly GCF_009380215.1). Classification (GTDB taxonomy): domain Bacteria; phylum Pseudomonadota; class Gammaproteobacteria; order Burkholderiales; family Burkholderiaceae_D; genus Rugamonas; species Rugamonas aquatica_B. The sequence continues at coordinate 185,131 of NZ_WHUG01000005.1, read as the reverse complement.
CGCGCTTCGAAGGCCGGCTGCTGGTGATCGCCGCCGAGCATGACGCCACCATCCCGCTGGAGATTCCACAGCGCCTGGTCGCCGCCGCGACGCGCGCGCAATCGAGCCGCCTGCATGTGGTGCAGGGCGCGGAGCACAATCGTCTGTGGTCGCTGCTGGCGGAACACCCGCCCAGCTTCGAAGCGGGCGTCGATATGGTGGCCGATACGGTGAATGGCGGAAGGCAGTAGGAGTCGAACTTACAGGGGAGCGTCTGACGCCCCCCACCGGGTTTGAAGCCCGGCCCCATCACCGGATGAGTATGCCTTCCGTGGTACTACTCTCCACTGTACGACCAGACCGCGTCTGGCCGTATCAGGTGGACGTTGCCCACGCGCCGAGTATAGCCGACGCGATCGAAGAACTCTAATATCTGTATGGCCCGCTTGCGCCCCAAGCCGGCGGCGTCGCGGAACGACGACGCCTGCACTTCGGGCAGCGCCGTCACCAGCTCCGCCAGTTCGGCCAGCCGCAAGGGATGGTAGAACAGGTCGGGCACCACCTGGCTGAGCTCTCCCGTCCTGGAAAGCTTGAGCAGCAGGCGCCGCACCTCCGCCTCCGGCAGCGCGTGCGCGCGCGACAGGTCGCGCACCCAGGGTGGATCGAAGCGGCCCTCCAGCAGGGACGTCAACAAGGGCGCGGCCTGCGCCTTCTCCGTGTCGCTCAATTCGGCGCTGTGGCCGGGCAGGTGCAGGCTGCGTCCGCGCTGCCTTATCCGGTCGCCGCCGATCAGTGCGTCGATCAGACGGCTCCACAAGCGGTCCTCCATCTCGGACGCCACGATGCGCTTGAGGCGCCCCCGTTCGGGGCCTGCATCGTCCGGCGCGCGCTCATGGAACACGGCCAGGCCGTTCAGGATGCGCGCTTCCAGCGCCTGCACTTCGGCCGCCGCCAGCAGCAGCCTGTCGCCGCCTTGCAGGGCGATGTCGATGGTATCCGGCGGCAGCGCGATCCGGTCCGCCGGCCGCTGCGACAGCCGCACCAGCGCGGACATGCGCAAGCCGAGCGGACTGCGCGCCAGCAGCGCGCCGATATCGCCGCCGGCGATAAAGTCGGACAAAGCCTGCAGCCACGCCAGCCGCGCCGCACTGCGCCGCTTGCGTGCCGGGCCGAAGGGATCGAGCACCACGCCGCCGCCGATGGTGGCGGTGGCCTGGGCGTTGCGGATCACGAAGCGGTCGCCGGGAACGGCGTGCACCGGCGCATCCAGCACCAGCTGCACGCGGGCGGTCTGCCCTGGGACCAGAAGGTCGCCGTCCAGCAGCACCACGTTGGCGGTGCGATGCGCCGCGCCCAGGTGCACATGCAGCGGCGACCAGGACTTCAATGGATGGCCGCAGTCCGGCATCAGCGTCAGTTCGGTGTCGATGCGTTCGGAGCAGTCGGCGAGCGCCGGCGCCACCACCCAGGCGCCGCGTTCGATGTCCTCTTTCGCCACGCCGCCCAGGTTCAGCGCCAGGCGCTGGCCGCCATGGCCGGTGTCGGCGCTGCTGTTCTGCGCGTGGATGCTGCGCACGCGGGCCTGCTGGCCGCCCGGCGCGAGTTGCAGCATGTCGCCGGCGCGGACGCTGCCCGCCAGCGCGGTGCCGGTGACGATGGTGCCCTGACCCTGCAAGGTGAACACGCGGTCCACGCCAAGGCGGAACAGGCGCCGTTCGTCGCCGGCCGGCAGGGAGGCCGCCATCTCCGACAGATGCCGCAGCAGCGCATCGACGCCCGTGTCGCCGGCAGCGGCGGCGTTGGTGCGGAAGATCCGGGCGCCGCAAAAATCGGTGGACGCGAGCAGCGCCTGGATATCGCGTTCCACCTGCTCCACGCGCTGCGTGTCGACCCGGTCTATCTTGGTCAGTGCCACCGCGCCGCGCCGCACGCCCAGCAGCCGCAGGATGGCGAGGTGTTCCAGCGTCTGCGGCATGATGCCGTCGTCGGCGGCGATCACCAGCAGCGCGGCGTCGATGCCGGTGACGCCGGCCGCCATGGTGCGGATGAATTTCTCGTGGCCCGGCACATCGATCACGCCGAGGATCTCGCCGCTTTCCAGCGGCGCGTAGGCGTAACCGAGTTCGATCGAGATGCCGCGCGCCTTCTCTTCCTTCAGCCGGTCGGTATCGACGCCGGTGAGCGCGCGCGTCAGCGTGGTCTTGCCGTGGTCGATGTGGCCTGCGGTGCCGACGATCATACGGCCAGCAGCGCCAGTTGATCTGTGAAGCGCTGCTGTTGATGGTCGTCCAGGCAGCGCAGGTCCAGCCACAGCGCGTCCTGCGCGACGCGGCCGATCACCGGCAGTGGCAATGCGCGCAGGCGCTGTTCCAGCACGCCCAGCGCATTGCTGACGCGGCCCGTTGCGGCGGCGCGTATCACCAGGCCGTGGCTGGGCAACTGGTCGACGGGCAGGGCGCCGCTGCCGATCTGGCTCATCATCGGTTCGGCGCTGACTTCATAGCCTGCGCCCAGCGCCGCCTGTAATGGCGTCAGCAGCGCCTGCGCCTGTTCGCGCATGGCGGCGGTGGGGCGGGTCAGCAGCTTCAGGGTGGTCAGGCGTTCCGGCAGCAGGTCCGGCGCGCGGTACAGCGCTAGCACCGGCTCCAGCGCAGCCAGCGTCAGTTTGCCGACGCGCAGTGCGCGCTTGAGCGGATTCTTCTTGATCTGTGCAATCAGATCGGCGCGGCCGACGATGATGCCGCACTGCGGGCCGCCCAGCAGCTTGTCGCCGCTGAAGGTGACAAGATCGGCGCCGCCTTCTATGGTCTCGCGTACCGTGGTTTCGTGCGGCAGGCCGTATTGTTCCAGGTCGACCAGCGTGCCGCTGCCGAGGTCCACCGCCAGCGGGATGTGGTGCTGCTTCGACAGCGGCGCCAGCTCCGGCAGTTCGACGCTTTTGGTGAAGCCGGTGATGGCGTAGTTGCTGCAATGGACCTTCATCATCAGCGCGGTCTGCGGACCGGCGGCTTCGGCGTAGTCCTTCAGGTGGGTGCGGTTGGTGCTGCCCACTTCGCGCAGCACGGCGCCGGCGCGGGTCATGATGTCCGGGATGCGGAAGGCGCCGCCGATTTCCACCAGTTCGCCGCGCGAGACGATCACCTCCTTGCCCTGGGCGATGGTGTTCAGCATCAGCAGCACGGCGGCGGCGTTGTTGTTGACGATGGTGGCCGCTTCGGCGCCGGTCAGCTCCAGTAGCAGTTCTTCGATCAGGTTGTCGCGGTCGCCGCGCTTGCCGGTATCGATATCCCATTCAAGGTTCATCGGCCAGCGCAGCGCCTCGGCCACGGCTTGCACCGCGCTGTCGGGCAGCAGGGCGCGGCCAAGGTTGGTGTGCAGGACGGTGCCGGTCAGGTTGAAGACGGGCCGCAGCGGCGAACGGTTGGCGTCGCGCAGGCGTTCGGATAGCATGGCCAGCAGGGCGGGGATGCTGGTGTCGCACGTTGCGGCGACGGGCACGCCGTCACGGCGGCCGGCCAGCAGGACGCTGCGCAGTTCCGCCAGCAGCGCGCGCGCCGCTTCCAGCGTTTGCACGCGGCCGTATTCGGCGATCAGCGGACCGCATGCGGGGTCCGACAGGATCAGGTGGACGGCGGGCAGGTGGATCGCGCCTGCCGCCGTAGACGCGTGGGCTTCGGCGCGCGCAGGCGAGGCGGTGTCCGGCTTGGCGCTCATTCGGCGTTGAACCACAGCAGAGGGTTGCCGCTGGCGCGCGCGTAACCCAGTTCGCCGACCAGCAGATCCAGCGCCAGGCTGGCCAGATCGTCCGCCAGCGGCTCGACGTTGTAGTCGTGTTCCTGATTGAAGATCTTGCGGTAGGTACGGCAGTCTTCGCAGGTTTCGGCGCGGGCGACCTTGCTAGGGTCATTGGCCTTGCTGGTGTTCTCGGGCGCGGAGTTCGCATCGGCTGGCTCCAGGCTCTGGTAGGCGATGCGCGAGGTATGTTCGCAGCACGAGCACTTGACCCGCACCATATGCCATTCGCTCGCGCAGCAGCTGCACTGCAGGTAGCGGTAGCCCTGCGACTGGCCGCCGATGCGGATCACGCTGGCCACCGGATGCGCGCCGCACACGGGGCAGAGGGTATTCGTCACCAGCGGCTGCACGCGTTGCGCATCCAGCTGGCCGGCGCGCATGGTCCACATCACCTGCAAGGCGGCGGCGACGAACGGCGCGTGCAGCGGATGCACGCTGTCGGTCAGCTCGGCCAGCACGGCGTCGGCGCAGCCTTCCAGTTGCGCGCTTTCCAGCCCGCGCAGCTCGGCCAGTACGGCGGCAATCTGCGGCTGGCCGTCCGCCAGCGTGTCCAGTTGATCGAGCAGGGCGTCGAACACCGCGCGCCACGACGGCGGCCGCGCCCCGCTGACCGGCAGCGGCGGCATATTGTGTTCCAGCGAGACATCGATGTCCGCCGCATCGGGCAGCGCGAAGGTTTCCGCCGGAAGGGCATGCGCCACGGCGGCCTGCGCGTCCACCAGCGCCGCCATCAGCAGCAGATAGCCGCGCAGCGTTTCGCCGACGGGGATACCTTTGATTTCATTCTTGGCAAGCTGGCGAAGGCGGGCGGCGCGCGCCGTGAAAAGGCTGCGCGGTTGCGGCAGCAGCAGGCGTGGTATGGCGTTGTGATCGAGCGCTTCGATCTCGCCGGGGGCAAGCAGACGTTGGACCAAGATGTCTCCCAGATTGCCGGCGGCGACAGCGCCGCCGGCCCGAAGACTATTCTAATCCTAAATTGCCGGGCTAATCACGCGATTTGCGGGCGACCTCCTCAAACCAGCGCGGATGATGTTTTCGCGCCCAGCCATAGGTGACGGTGCCGCGCACCATGGCGCCGATCGAGCCCTTCACCCACAGGCCGGCGTAGATATGGACCACGATGGAGCAGATGATGACGAACGCGCAGAACGCGTGCAGCAGCGCGGCGAAGCGCACGATCTCGATGGGGAAGTAGAACGCAAAATACGCGCGCCAGATCACCACGCCGGACAGCAGCAGCCCGCACATGCAGAAGATCAGCACATAGAACAACAGCTTCTGCCCGGCGTTGTAGCGGCCCGCCTTGGGCAGCTTGTCCTCGCGGTTGTTGACTACATCGCCGATCTGCTCCAGCCACTGCCTGTCGCCCGGTTCGAACTTGTTGTGGTGCCAGAAGCGTACTACCAGCAGCGCGAACGACACAAACATCACCAGTCCGATAAACGGATGCAGGATGCGGGTCCACTGGCCGCCTCCCAGGAACACGGCCAGCCACGCCGTCGCCGGATGGAACATCGCCAGCCCGGACACCGCCAGCAGGATGAAGCAGATGGCGGTGATCCAGTGGTTGCTGCGCTCATTCGGCGTGTAGCGCGCGATCAGCGGGTTGCCGTCCTTGTCGCGATCAGGTGCGTTCATTTTTCGCTCTCCCGGATACGGTTGGCCTCATGCAGCGCCTCGGCTTCCTCGTCCTTGCTGACCTCATTCGGCCCCACGCGTGAGTAGTGGAACCAACCCGCCAGCGCGGTGACGGCAATGCCGGCCAGCGCCAGTGGCTTGGTCAGGCCCTTCCACAATCCGACCATGGGGCTGATGCTTGGATTGGCTTTCAGGCCGTGGTACAAGCCCGGCTGGTCCGCATGGTGCAGCACATACATCACGTGCGTGCCGCCGACGCCGGCCGGATCATACAGGCCGGCGTTGGCGTAGCCGCGCGACTTCAGGTCTTCGATGCGCTCGGCGGCATGGTCCTTCATGTCCTCCTTGGTGCCGAAGACGATGGCGCCGGTGGGGCAGGTCTTGACGCAGGCCGGCTCCTGGCCCACGGCCACGCGGTCCGAGCAGAGCGTGCATTTGTAGGCGCGGTCGTCCTTCTTCGAGATGCGCGGCACGTCGAACGGGCAACCGGCCACGCAGTAGCCGCAGCCGATGCAGTTCTCCTGGTGGAAGTCGACGATGCCGTTGGTGTACTGGACGATGGCACCCGGCGCGGGGCAGGCCTTGAGGCAGCCCGGATCCTCGCAGTGCATGCAGCCGTCTTTGCGTATCAGCCATTCGAGGTTGCCGTCATTGGTCTCGTGTTCCGAGAAGCGCATCACGGTCCACGATTGCGGCGACAGGTCGATAGGGTTGTCGTAGACGCCGGTGGTCTCGCCGATGTCGTCGCGCAGGTCGTTCCATTCCATGCAGGCGGTCTGGCAGGCCTTGCAGCCTATGCACTTCGACACGTCGATCAGTTTGGCGACGGTGCCGGTGACGGGCGTGCGCGCCACCGGCTCCTGCACCGTCGTCGCCGACATGCGCTTGATATCAAGGGATTGCAGTGCCATGGTTATTCTCCTCGGGCCGTCATGCTTTTTCCACCTTCACCAGGAAGGACTTGAATTCCGGTGTCTGTGAATTGCCGTCACCAACCGTCGGCGTGAGGGTGTTGATCAGGTAGCCCGGTTTGGTGACTCCCTTGAACCCGAAGTGGATAGGCAGCCCGACCTGGTGGGTCTTCTTGCCGTCGATGATGAGCGCCTTGATACGCTTGGTGACAACCGCCTTCGCCACGATATGGCCCCGTTTGGAGCTGACCTTGACGCGGTCGCCGTGCGCCACGCCGAGCTCCTTGCCCAGCTCCTCGCCGATTTCGACGAATTGCTCCGGCTGGATGATGGCGTTCAGGCGCGCGTGCTTGGTCCAGTAGTGGAAGTGCTCCGTCAGGCGGTAGCTGGTCGCCACGTGCGGGAACTCCGCCGCCTTGCCCAGCTTCGCCCTGTCGTTCGGGAACATGCGGCCGGCCGGATTGCTGGTGGCGCGCGCGTTGGTCGGATGCAGCGGGTTGTGGCCGATCGGCGTTTCGAACGGCTCGTAGTGCTCGGGGAACGGTCCCTCGGCCATGGCGTCGCGCGAGAAGAAGCGCGCCACGCCCTCGGCCAGCATGATGAAGGGCCCCATGCCGTTCTCCGGCGGCTCGTCTGCCTTGAAGTCGGGGATGTCCGGTCCGGCCCAGTTGGCGCCGTTCCAGCCTATCAGCTTGCGGGTGGGATCCCAGGGCTTGCCTTTCGGGTCGCACGAGGCGCGGTTGTACAGGATGCGCCGGTTGGCCGGCCAGGCCCAGGCCCAGTTCAGCGTCTGGCCGATGCCGCTCGGGTCGGAGTTGTCGCGCCGCCCCATCTGGTTGCCTGCCGAAGTCCAGCAGCCGGCGAAGATCCAGCAGCCACAGGCCGTGCTGCCGTCGTCGCGCAGTTGCGCGAAGCCGGAAACCTGCTCGTTCTTCTTCAGGATAACCTTGGTGGGATCCTTCGGATCGGTGAGCTCCTTCAGCGCCTTGCCGTTGTACTCCATCGCCAGTTCTTCCGGCGTCGGGCTGTATGGCTTGGCGTAAGGCCAGGTCAGGTTGACGATAGGATCGGGGAACTTGCCGCCGTCGGCCTGGTACGCATTTTTGATGCGCAGGAAGATGCCGGACATGATCTCCAGATCGCTCTTCGTCTGCCCCGGACCGTCCGCGCCTTGCCAGTGCCATTGCAGCACGCGCGAGGAGCTGACCAGCGAGCCGCGTTCCTCGGCAAAGCAGGTGGTCGGCAGGCGGAATACCTCGGTCTGGATCTTGGTCGGATCGACCTGGTGGAACTCGCCGAACGGACGCCAGAACTCCGCCGTTTCGACGGCCAGCGGGTCCATCACCACCAGGAACTTCAGCTTGGACAAGGCTTCCGTGATCTTCTGCTTGTCTGGCGCCGAGGCCAGGATGTTGAAGCCCTGGCAGATGTAGCCGTTCATTTTCCCTTGATGCATCAGCTCAAACGCCTGCATCATGTCGTAGGGCTTGTCCAGCTTGGGCAGGTAGTCGAAGGCGTAGTTGTTTTCCTCCGTGGCCGCATCACCCCACCAGCACTTCATGAAGCTGACCAGGAATTTCTTCGCGTTGCTGTAGTAGCTGAGCTGATTCGGACGCAAAGGCTTGAGCGCGCGCTTGGCGGCGTAGGCCTCGAAGTCCTGTTCCGCCTCGCCGGGCAGCGTCAGGTAGCCGGGCAGCATATTGGTCAGCAGCCCCAGGTCGGTCAGGCCCTGGATGTTGGAGTGGCCGCGCAGCGCGTTCATGCCGCCGCCGGCAATGCCGATATTCCCCAGCAGGAGCTGCACCATGGCGCCGGTGCGCAGCGTTTCCGCGCCGGTGGAGTGCTGGGTCCAGCCCAGCGCATACAGGATGGTGGCGGCGCGGCCCGGAACGGCGGTCGACGCCAGCATCTCGGCGACCTTGTGGAATTTCTCGGGAGGCACGCCGCAGGCTTTCTCCACCATCTCCGGCGTGTAGCGCGAGTAGTGCTTCTTCATCAGCTGGTACACGCAGCGCGGGTGTTCGAGCGTGGGGTCGATTTTGGCGTAGCCGTCGTCGCCCATCTCGTAGTTCCAGCTGCTCTTGTCCGTGTACTTGCCGGCCTTCTCGTCCCAGCCTGAATACAGGCCGTCGTTAAAGGCGAAGTCCTCACGCACGATGAAGGGCATGTCCGTGTAGTTGCGGACGTACTCGTGCTGGATCTTGTCGTTCGTGAGCAGGTAGTTGATGATCCCGCCGAGGAAGACGATGTCCGCGCCGGTGCGGGTAGGGACGTAGTAGTCCGCCACCGAAGCGGTGCGGGTAAAGCGCGGATCGACCACGATCAACTTGGCGCCGCGATGCGCCTTCGCTTCCGTGACCCATTTAAAGCCGCAAGGGTGTGCTTCCGCTGCGTTGCCGCCCATGACCAGGATGACATCGGCGTTCTTGATGTCCACCCAGTGATTCGTCATCGCACCACGTCCAAATGTCGAGGCAAGACCTGCCACCGTCGGACCGTGTCATACGCGTGCTTGATTGTCGAATGCCAGCATGCCCAGACTGCGCATGGTTTTGTGCGTCAGGTAGCCTACCTCGTTGGTGCCCGCCGACGCGCACAGCATGCCGGTGGTGGTCCAGCGGTTGACCGTCTTGCCGTCCGCCGTCTTGTCGATGAAGTTGGCGTCGCGGTCAGCCTTCATCAACTTGGCGATGCGGGTCAGCGCGTCATCCCACGACATCTTGCTCCATTCGGTCGCGCCGGGTGCGCGGTACTCGGGCACCAGCAGGCGGTTTTCGGAGTGGATGAAATCGATGAGGCTTGCGCCCTTCGGGCACAGCGTGCCGCGGTTGACCGGATGGTCGGCGTCGCCCTCGATGTGGATGATGCTGGCCTTGGCGTTCTTGGCGCCGTCGCCCAGGCCGTACATGAGTATCCCGCAGCCCACGGAGCAGTAGGGGCAGGTGTTACGGGTTTCGGTGCTGCGCGCCAGCTTGTACTGCCGGACTTCGGCCAGGGCCGTTGCCGGCGCAAAGCCGAGGAGCGCGATGCTCGAACCCGCGATGGTTGCGCCAGTCACCCGAAGGAACTGACGCCTGGTCATCTGGTTCATGGGGGAAGCCTCTCATAATATGAAAAGACCTACCAAGTCTATCACTATAAAAAAGAGAGCCTCGTAACGATTTGAATCAAACGTTGCGTTTGTGACAGTGAAGAGTTTCCCTGTGGATACAATCACCTCCTGCGAGGGGCTACACCGCTTTGCCGCAATCCTTGCACGGTCCGGCGCATTCCGCTGGACCGGCGCGCCGGGCGTGCTTATCGTGACTTCTTTACTTTTTAGTCACTTTGGAGCCCGTATGCGCATATTGTCTTCCCTTGCTTTTGTCGTCGCCGCATTGGTAACGTGCGTCGCACCTGCGCGCGCCGCCGACACTGCGCATGACGCCGACGTGGCGGGCATACGCCAGGTCGTGCAGCAGTTTCAGGCCGCGATCATCGCCCATGATGGAAAAACCCTGGGCAGCCTGTTCCTGCAGGACCACGATAGCTGGCTGGCGGTCGACGACACCGCGACCTGGAACGAGATCAAGGCGAAGTTCCCGACGGCGCGCAAGGTGCGCCGCTCGACCTGGCAAAAGTTCGTGGAGTTCGTCCAGACGTCTCCCCAGCCGATCGAGGAGCGTTTCTACGATGTGCGCATCGATACGAATGGCGCCGTCGGTTCGGTGTACTTCAACTTCGACTTCCTCTCCGGCGGCAAGATCAACAACCGTGGCGCGGAAAGCTGGCAGATGGTGTACACCGAAGACGGCTGGAAGATCAGCTCCATGCTGTTCTCGATCGGCAGCTAACACGTTAGAATTGCTGGTTTCCTTTTCCCCGGACAGCCTGCGTGAAAGAACCCGCTCCACACCTCGTCGCTGTCCTCGCGGCGCTGCCTGTCGCTGTCTGCATGGCGATCCTCGGACTGCCCGAACTTGGACACGGCTACGCCGCCGCCTTTCGCGGCTTGTACTTCGTGGCCTGCATGGCGTGGATCGGTCCATTGGCCCAGCTGCAGCGCGCTTTGTGGCGTCGTGAGAGCTCGCTGCTGTTCACGGCGGTGGTGCTGTTGGCGGTCAGCTACCTGATGTCGATCGCGAACGCGGTGGCGGGGCAGCGCCTGGCAATCGCACTTGGGCTGCGGACCGATTATCGCTGGACCGGCCTGGCAAGGGAGCTCGATGGCTGCTGGCTCGCGCTGATTGCCTTCTGCGCCGTGCATGCGGTGGCGGTGTACTACCTGTCGCTGCAACGCGCCCAGCTGCACCTCGCGCAGGCTCTCGCGCACGCGCGGGACGCCGAATTGCGCGCCTTGCGTTTGCAGGTGAATCCGCATTTCCTCTTCAATACGCTCAACGGAATATCGGCCCTCGTCTCCGCCGGGGACAACCGCGAAGCCAATCGCATGATCGCTCGTGTGGCCGATTTTCTGCGCGCGACCCTCGCGCACGACGGCCGCCACGAACACGCGCTGGCCGAGGAACTGGCGTTGATCGAGGCCTATCTCGACATCGAACAGGCACGACTCGGCGAACGCCTGCGGGTGACGATGACGGCGGGTCCCGATGTGCTGGACGCTGCGGTTCCGTACCTGCTGCTGCAACCGCTGGTCGAGAACGCGATCCGTCACGGAATCGCACCGCTAGGCACGGCGGGCCGGCTCGACATCCGCGTGGAGCATACCGGAACGCACCTGGCTGTCGATTTGCTCAACGATGGACGCCGATCTGCATCCGAGAGTAGCGCCGGTGCCGGCATCGGCCTGGTCAACGTAGCCGAGCGCCTGCGCCATCTGTACGGCAAGGAGCACCAGTTCAACGCTGACTGGAGCGATGAGAACCGCTTTCACGTGCGCCTGATGCTGCCGCTGCGTGCCGCAGCATGAAGTCCATTCCGATACGCGTTGCGATTGTCGACGATGAGCCACTGGCGCGGCTCGCGCTCAGGACGCGGCTTGAGAACCTGCCCGGCTTCGAGCTGGTCGCGGAATATGGCGATGGTGACACTGCCGTCGAGGGCCTGGCTGCGCTGCGTCCGGACCTCGTGTTCATCGACGTTGAGATGCCTGGCCGTAGCGGCCTTGAAGTACTCCGTGCACTGCCCAGTGACAGCAGGCCAATGGCGGTCCTGGTCACGGCCTACGACAGCTTTGCGCTGCAGGCCTTCGATCTGGCAGCGCTTGACTACCTGCTCAAGCCAGTCGACGACGAACGCCTGGAAGAGGCATTGGATCGCGCACGCCGGGCCTTCCCCTGGCGCCGGCAGGCCGACACCGCCCAGTCGACGCCCTGGATACAGACGTTCACGGTAAGGGCGGGAGCAAGCACTGTACTGGTGCGTACCAGCGAAGTCGAACGCATCGAATCGGATGGCGATTATGCGACGCTGTACGTGGGCGAGAAGACTTACCTGGTTCGAGAACGCCTGCACCTGCTTGCCTTGCAGCTCGATCCGCTGCAATTTCAGCGTGTGCACCGCTCGGCGATTGTCCGCATCGACATGGTCGTCGAATTACGAGCGTTGACCAACCGCGACGCCATGCTGCGCCTGCGGGACGGCCGCCTCCTGCGCGCCAGCCGCACCTACATGCCGGCGCTGCGGGAGGCGCTTGAGCGCCACAACGTGCGTTAGTTGGGGCGGTAGCAGGCGCGCAGGCGGGCGTAGTCGTAGAAATGGCTGCCGGGCGTGATCTTCGACTGTTCGCATTCGCGCTTGAAGTCGATTTCCTTTTCGTTATACAGCATGCGAACCAGCGTGCGGCCTTGATCGTTGGTGTAGACATCCCACTGGATGTTGGCCGCCATCGGCGCGACCTGGTCGCCGCGCCAGCTGCTATTGCTGTAGCTGTAGGTAGTGGCGCGAGGCAACTGCTCGGACATGCCGGGCAGGCCGAGTATTGCCGCCATCGGGATGACGATTTCAGCGTGGGCGAAGCGCAGCTTGGCGGCGTGCGACAGATTGCCCTTGGCGATGGCGTCCACTTCGCCGAAAAAATCGTCCAGCAGCGTTTGCGCCATGCGGTAATTGACGCCGCCGTTTTCGACGATGCCGGGACCCTTGGTGTAGAAGGCGATGGCATCCTCGGTGGCCGCGAACACGGCGGCCTGCTGCGCGGGCATGTAGCGCGTGAAGTCCGCCTTCAGCTCGGCCTTCATGTCGGCGGCGGCTGCGTACAGATCGTACAGCGCTTGTGCGGCGGCCACGGAGGATTTGATTTCGGTATCGCCATCGCCGGTCAGCTTGTTGGTGAACTTGCCGTCGGCGCTGGTGTAGCTGTAGGTGCCGGTGTTGGCCGCGCTGTAGCGGCCCTGGTCCAGGCCGGCGACGAAGGCTGGCGTGAACAGTCGCTCCAGCACTGCCTTGGCGGCGGCGGACACCTGCGGCTGCGCCAGCAAGGCGGCTTCGCGCGCGTGCAGTTCGTCGCTCTTCGCCCATGCCTGGTATTCCTGGCTGGCCTGGTAGGTGGCGTACAGCGGATCGCTGCTGTCGGCCACCTGGTCCTGCTTTGCGCTCAGCTTGTGGAAGTAGAGCAGGAAGCGGTCGGTGCCTGCTGGGCGGCTGTCGTGATTCGTTTCGGCGCGCGGCGCCAGCGATGGCGGACGTACGATCAGCGCTTGCAGATTCGGTTGTTGCGCCACCAGCGAGCCGGCGAAGTAGTCGCCGCTGTCGACGGCGCGGTCCTTGCCGGAGGTGACCAGCAGGATCTGGCGCGGCTGTGCGCCTGCGCCGCCAGCATTGCCCCCTGCATTGCCACCGGCGGCGTCGCGGAACAGCTGCGGCAGGCGGCGCACCATGCGCTCGGCCAGCTGCTTGTGCTCCGCCACACCCTGCATGGTCTCGTTGCCGTAGCCCGGCCTGGTAATGCCGGCCACGCCGTAACCCAGCAGCGCATTGGCCTTCATCATTTGCAGAAGATCGTCGCCGAGCTGCGCGCCCAGCGGCGTCAAGGCCTTTTCCTTGCCGGCCAACTGCCACAGCTGGTACAACGCCAGGTCGGTCTTCATGCTGCTCAAACCGCGCGACCCATGCCGTGCCAGCAGTTGGGTGTAGATCGCGCGGTAGCCTTGCGGTGCGGCTTCGTAGCTGGCGCTGGCCTGCTGCGGTTGATACGGCGTCTTGGTTTGATAATACTGCTCGCCGAATGCGTTCAACAGCAACAGGGATAGCGCGGCGCCTGCCGCAAGGCGTGGTGGTTTCATACCTTAGAAGTCTACGCGAACATTCACGCTGGCGGTACGTGGCGAGCCGACGTTCAGGTAGTTCTCCTGATAGTAGGTCCAGTACTTGCGATTGGCGATGTTCGAGATGTTGGCGCGCACGCTGACCATCTTGCCGAAGTAGCGATGACGGTAGTTGAAGCCCGCGTCGAACAGCGTGTATGCCGGCAGCGTGTTGGCGTTGGCCGCGTCCATCGGCAGTTCACCCAGATACTGGGTGCCTGCGTGCAAGGCCAGGCCTGGCAGCACTTCACGCCAGGTCGCCTGCACCGACACCTGACGACGCGGGGCGCCGACGGCACGCTTGCCGGTGTAGGCCGCTGCGGCGTTTTCCAGCTTTGCGTCCAGCAGCATCAAGCCGCCTTCGATCGACAGATTCTTCGCAGCCTGCACCACGGTGTTGAATTCCACGCCCTGGTATTTGGATTCACCGTCCGCCACGTAGACGTTGGCGGCGTTGGTGTACTGCGCGCCGCGCTTGATGTGGAACAGCGCCGCGCTGGCGTTCCAGAAGCTGCGCTCCGTCTTGATGCCGACTTCCGCCTGCTTGCTTTTCAGCGGCGCGAAGGTCTGGTTGGCGTTGAGGGTGGAAGTCGGCGCGCTGGAAGCCTGCTCCATCGCCTCGACGTAGCTGCCGTAGAAGGTGGTGTCGGCGGCCGGCTTGTACATCAGCGCCACGGTCGGCGTGGTGCGCTGCGCTGGATAGTTTGCGATGACGACGCCCTTGGTGGAGTAGGCGTTGTCGTTGTAGCGGGTGTAGCGCGCGCCGGCCAGCACCGACCAGTTGTCGGTCAGTTTCACGGTGTCGCTGGCGAAGGCCGCTTCCTGGCGGGTGGCTTCGTCGCGGTAGGTGCCGCCGCTCCAGTTGATGCTGTCGACGTTGATGATGGTCGGCGCGTACAGATTGCCTGTTCCCAGATAGGTCTTGGGCGTGACGGCTGACGAAGTCGACGACAGGTTTTGCGAAGTAACGCCGGCGACGATTTCATGCGACAGGCCGAAGGCGTTGACCTTGCCTTCGAAGCTGGCCTGCGCCTGGTCGAAGTGGTAGCCGTGCAGCTCGGAGGTGACGCGGTCCTTGTAGTCGCCCTTGTTGCTGGTGATGTAGTACTGGTCCTTCTTGTAGACGCGGGTCGAGTTCGAGGTACGGTATGACAGGTTCGCCATCCACTCAGGGCTCAGGCGATATTCCATGCCGACCGTGGACAGCGCGAATTCGACATCGCTGCCTGCGCCCACGCTATTGAGTTTGCTGTCGCCGGCGATAGGCGAAGGCACCACGAACGATGGCGAGATCACGACATCGGTGCCGCCCACACTCTTGCGGCGCTGGTAGATCGCATCGTAGGTGATCGCCACGTCGCGGTTGACGCGCCATTCCAGGTTCAGGCCCGCCGCGTTGCGTTTGATGGAGCCGCTTTCCTCCTGCACGCCGCCGTCTTCATGCAGCAGGTTCAGGCGATAACCGAAGTCGCCTTCCTGGCCCATGCGGCCGCCCATGTCGATGTGTTCCTTGATCGCGCCGCCTTCCTGATAGCCCAGCGCTGCGCTGAAGCTCTTGTCGGTGGTAGGGCGCTTGCTGACGTAGTTGACGATGCCGCCCGGCGAACCGAAGCCGTACATAAAGCCGGTCAGGCCTTTCAGCACTTCCACGCTCTCGAACATCTCCAGCGGCATTTCGGTGCCGCGGTTGACGTTGGCCAGGCCGTTGATCTTGTAGCCGTTCAGGTCATCGAGGCGCAGGCCGCGCATCTGGATGGTGGCAGGGTGGGTGCTGATCGGCGGGCTGATGGCCGTCACCGAGGCGTCGTACTTCAGCACTTCGGAAATGCTGGTGGCCAGGCGGTCTTCGAT
The DNA here is from genome assembly GCF_009380215.1 of Rugamonas aquatica. Lineage (GTDB taxonomy): Bacteria > Pseudomonadota > Gammaproteobacteria > Burkholderiales > Burkholderiaceae_D > Rugamonas > Rugamonas aquatica_B. The sequence continues at coordinate 169,713 of NZ_WHUG01000005.1, read as the reverse complement.
CTCGTCGCTGCTGACAGCCTTGGTGGAGAAGGGCGTATCCAGTTCCGACTTGCGGCCCAATGCACCGCCGCTGACGCTGTCGCCCAGTTTTTTCTTTTCCACCGTCGCCTTGATGACGACCTTGGACAGTGCGCCTTCGCTGCCGTCTTCAGTGGCGAAAGCCGCGCCGTGCAGTGCGCACAGGCCAGCGGCCGCGAGGGCCAGGTGCAAACGGGATCGGACGAATGGAGTAGTCGGGAACATGAGAACCTAGGGAAGAGGGACAATGGGTTTTATACAAAGTCGGCAATCTTATCGAGCTTGTATGACAACCGTATGACGACGTCTCTGTCTCTTCCCCAGGTTTTACTTGATGAGCGCCTCGATCTGCTCCAGCGACGGCGGCGATGCGCCGGGCGCCATGCAGGCGGCGGCGCCGGCGGCCACCGTGAACTGCAGATGCTGCGCAGGTTGATACTGCGGCCTATGCATCATGCTCCACGCCAGCGCTGCGATGCTGGCATCGCCCGCGCCGACGGTGTCGGCCACGGTGATGGACGGCGCCGGCAGATGCCAGGCGACGTCGCCGATGTGCAGCGATGCGCCGTCGCCGCCCTTGGTGTACAGGCAGGTGGCGGCCGGGTTCCAGCTGCGCAGCGTGGCGAATGCCTGGTCGATGTCGTAGGTGCGGAACAGGCCTTCCAGATCCTCTTCCGACACCTTGATGACGTCCGCCAGTTCGGTCATGCGGCGCAGCGTGGCGTCGTAGCGCTGGTCCATCAGCAGGCGGTAGTTGGGATCGTAGCTGATGCGCACACCTTCCCGCTTGAGCTGTTCGGCCAGCGCCACCAGCTTGTCCGCCAGTGGTTGGCGGGCCAGGCTGATGCCGCCGAAGTGCGCCCACTTGCAGTGTGCGCGCCAGCCTTGCGGCAGCGACGCCGCGTCGAATTGCAGATCGGCGCTGTCGTCGCCGACGAAGAAGTAGGCCGGCGGATCGGTGCGGTGCACGATCGCCAGCAGCGGCGATTTGTCGTAGCGCTGCAGGAAGCGCAGGTCCAGCCGCGCGGCCTCGCTGGCTTGCCACAACGCTTCGCCGAAGACATCGCGGCTGATGGCGCCGGCGAAGGCGGTCGGCGTATCCAGCCTGGCCATGGCGCGCGCCACGTTCCAGGTCGAACCGCCGGTCTGGCTGAGCCACTGGCGCTGCGCCGGGTCTTGCACGATCATGTCGGTCAGCGCTTCGCCCGCCGCCACGAAGATGGGAAATGCCGTCATCTCAATCCTTCAATACGTTCAGTACTTCGTAGCACGCGCCCATGGTGTGATAGTCCACCTTGCCGGCTGGGCTTTTCTCGTCGGTCAGCTTGCTGTTGTCGGTGCCCAGGATGCGGTACCACGCGCCGTAGCGGTGATCGACGAAATGCTCCCAGCTGTACGCCCAGATTTTGTCGTACCACGTCCAGTAACGGGTCTGGCCGGTGCGCGCGGCCAGCAGCGCGGCGGCGGCCAGGCTTTCGGCCTGCACCCAGAAGTATTTGAGATCGTCGCAGATGCTGCCGTCCGGCGCGAAGCCGTAGTACACGCCGCCGTGCTCATGGTCCCAGGCCTTGGCCAGCGCCGTGTCGAACAAGTCGGCGGCGCGCGGCAGCAGCCAGTTGGCGTCGCCCGCGAGGTGCGCGCCGTGGCGCTCCAGCAGCAGCAACAGCTTGGCCCATTCGGTCAGGTGGCCCGGCTGATAACCCCACGGACGGAAGATGTTGCTCTTGTCGTGGCGGTTGTATTCGGTATCGACCGACCAGTCGGCGTGGTAGTGCTCCCAAATCAGGTTGCCGGACAGCGCGGCCTGGCGTTGCGTGATGTTGCGGGCCAGCGTTTCCGCCCGCAGCAGGTAGGCGCGCTCGCCGGTCGCTTCGAAGGCGGCGATCAGCGCTTCGCAGGCGTGCATATTGGCGTTCTGGCCGCGGTAGGGCGACAGGTAGGACCAGTCGAAACTGGCTTCGTCCGCATACAGGCCATGGGCCGATTGCCAGAAGCGCAGCTCCATCAGCGCATAGGTTTCGGCGATCCACTCGCGCGCCTGGGCTTCGCCCGCCATCAGTGCGTGGCTGTAGGCCAGCAGCACGAAGGCCAGGCCGTAGCAGTGGTTGGTGCCGTCGGTGACGGTGCCGTTACCGTTGCTCCAGTCCAGCTGCCAGGCGTAGCCGCCGGTGGCCGGATTGCGGTGGGCGTCGCGCAGGAAGGCCAGCGCGTGGCGCAGGCGTTGCTGATCCGCCGCGTCGCCGAACTGGCGCCATGCCATCGCGTAGTTGAACACGAAACGCGTGCTGCTGACGACGTGGCGGGTGTGCTTGTCGTAGACGGTGCCGTCGTCCTTGTAGAAGTGATAGAAGCCGCCGCTGGGGTCCACGCAACGCGGATCGTAGAACTGCTTGGTGTGGCGGATGTGGTCCAGCAGCGTGCTACGGGACTGGAAATCTGGGGCCATCGTCAGGTCCATTTAGGGGTTGCGGGAGTCTTCGGGCGCCAGCCTTCGACCACGGTGCTGGCGCGTACGATCAGCTCCACCGGTGCGATCTTTTCCACCGGCCCCGCCATCTGGCCTTGCAGCAGCAGCTCCACGCCCAGCGCGCCCAGCGCTTTTTTGTCGATGCGCAGCGTCGTCAGCGGACGGTGTCCCAGCACGGCGGTGGCGATGTCGTCGAAGCCGACGATCGCGATGTCGTGCGGGACTTTCAGGCCCTTGGCCAGGCAGCAGCGCATCGCCACCAGGGCGGCGCTGTCGTTGTAGCAGAACACGGCGTCAGGAGGATGGGGCAGGGACAGCAGCTGTTCCATCGCTTCCCATGCGCCGGTTTCCAGATCGACGCCATCGGGCAGGCCCGCCTCCAGGCGCGGGTCGGCCAGTATGCCTTCCTCGAACAGCGCCTGGCGGTAGCCGCGTGCGCGCTCGCGGATGCTGTAGTGCGACAGCGGACCTGAGATCAGGCCCACGCGCGTGCGGCCCGCGTCGATCAGGTGTTTGGTGGCCAGGTAGCCGCCCATCATATTGTCCGGGTTGACGGAGCTGTAGCCGCGCAGCTTCATATCGATCAGCACCAGCTGCTTGCCGGTGGAGCGCAGCGCTTCCAGCGTCTCCGGTTCGAAGAAGCCGGCGCAGACGATGCCGTCCGGCGCGTGCATGCGTATCTGGTCGATCAAACCGTCCGCCGGGCCGACCGCCATGAACGACAGTACGATGCCCTGCTTGCGGCAGGCTTCCTCGGCGCCGTGCAGCACCGGCGAGTAGAACGGACTGCTGGAGGCGGTGTTGTGCTGGCGGTGCAGCAGGAAGGTCAGGCGGCGCAGGCGTTTCGGCCGCAGTTTGCAGAAGTCGTAGCCGAGTTCCCGTGCTGCCTCCAGCACCATCTGGCGCGTGGCTTCGGTCAATCCCGGTTCGTTTTTCAACGCGCGCGAAATCGTCCCGGCGGACACCCCGGCGACGCGGGCGATATCCCTGATCGTCACTGCGACGTCTTTGGTGGCTTGGTCCATCTTGTCTCCATTATTTTTCGAGAAGTCTGCATCAGGGTCCTGTCAGGGTCAAACGACTTGGCGGCTTAGGTGAAAAGTTTAGCGCAGGTTTACTAAACAAGGCTTTATCTGGTGATCGCGGCCGCTTTGCCTCCTTCCTGCAACAGGCGTCACAACAGTTTTGTTAAGTTTTGTAAGCATTTCTTGCGAAGCCTTGCGCAGTGCTGCGCCAACCCGGGGCGCGGACCCCGTTGCGGCCCCTTCAGCGGTAAGGAAATGTAATGCGGTGGCCGTGCCGTGAAAATTTATATTAATGAATTCAATGGCTTACGAGTTTAATTCCATAATGCAACTAACTCTCTTGTCACAGAAAAGCCAATGCTAGAATAAATTCATCGTTGTAAATAAAGCTACGCAAAAAGGACTTAACCATGCATTTACGCCGGATTGTTCGCAACGCACTGTTGACCGCCATGTTCTCCGCCCAGGCCGCGCAGGCCGGCACGCTGGTGATCGAAAGCTGGCGCGTCGACGACAAGACGCTGTGGGAAAAGGTATTGCTGCCGGCCTTCGAGAAAAGTAATCCCGGCATCGAAGTGAAGTTCGCGCCGACCGCGCCGACCGAATACGATTCCAGCCTGGCCGCGCGCCTGGCCGGCGGCACGGCCGGCGACTTGATCGCCTGCCGTCCCTTCGACGTATCGCTGTCGCTGTACAAGAAGGGCCATCTGGAAAAGCTGGACGGCAAAGCGGGCATGCAGAACTTCGCGCCCACGTCGACGGTGGCCTGGCAGACGGACGACGCCAAGGACACCTTCTGCATGCCGATGGCTTCAGTGATCCACGGTTTTTTGTACAACAAGAAGATCTTCAAGAAGCTGAACCTGCAACCGCCTAAAACGGTGGATGAATTCTTCGCCGTGCTGGAAGCGCTGAAGAAGGGCGGCGTAGCGCCGCTGGCGCTAGGTACGGCCGACCAGTGGGAATCGAGCCAAATGGTTTATACCAATATCGGCCCGAACTTCTGGCGTGGCGAGGAAGGCCGCAAGGCGCTGATCGCAGGCAAAGCCAAGCTCACCGACGCGCCCTTCGTGGAGGCCTTGCAGTTCGAGCAGCGCATGGGCACTTACCTGAGCAAGGGCGCCAGCGCCCAAACCTACGGCGACAGCCAGAACCAGTTCGCGCTGGGCCGCGCGGCGATCTACCCGACCGGCTCATGGGACATCTCGTACTTCGGCCAGACGCCGGGGCTGGAGCTGGGCGCGTTTCCGCCGCCGGTGCGCAAGGCGGGCGACCCGTGCTTCATCTCCGACCACATGGACATCGGCATCGGCATCAACAAGAAGTCGCGCAACAAGGACGACGCCTTCAAATTCCTGGCCTGGGTGGGCTCGCAGGAGTTCGCGGACATCTACACCAACCGCGTGACCGGTTTCTTCTCGCTGTCCAACCACCTGATCGCGGTGCGCGACCCGGTCGCCAAGCAGATGGCGGAATGGCGCAGCACCTGCGCTTCGACCATCCGCTTCAACGCCCAGGTACTGAACCGCGGCCAACCCAGCATGGAGAGCGAACTGTGGAACATCAATGCCCAGGTATTGAACGGCAAGCTGGCGCCCAAGGACGCCGCCACCAAGCTGCAAAACGGATTTGCGAAGTGGTACAAGCCACAGCAAAAGTAGTATCACACCAATCCCTCCCCCTGATTGTGTGATTCCTTTGGCCGGCGCCGGGCGCGGCGCCGGCTCTTTTTTTGCCCGAATTCTGAAATTCTGGAGGCTTATTTGAAACATGCGGTTAATACGGTGCGGCCCTGGCAACTGCTGCTGTTCCTGGCGCCGGCGGTGCTGATCTACTCCCTGTTCAGCGCACTGCCGCTGGTGCAGACCTTGGGGCAGGGCTTCTTCAGCGCGGACGACAGCGGCACGACCGTCTTCGTCGGCCTGGAGAACTTCCGCACCATCCTGCTCGATCCCGACTGGTCGGCCGGCTTCTGGAATGCGATGGCCAACAACGCCAAATTCTTCTGCATCCATATGCTGCTGCAGAATCCCATCGGCCTGCTGCTGGCGACGCTGTTTAGTTTGAAAGGGCTGCGCGGCGCCCGTACCTACCGCACGCTGATCTTTTTGCCGACGCTGCTGTCGGTGGTGATTATCGGCTTTATCTGGCAGCTGATCCTGTCGCCGCTGTGGGGCGTGGGCGAGAAGCTGATGGGCTTTGCCGGCCTGGCCGACTGGTTCGCGCCGTGGATGGGACAAGAGGAAACCGCACTGGCCACACTGTCGGTGATCTCGGTGTGGCAGTACATCGGCATGCCGATGATGCTGATCTACGCCGCGCTGCTGGCGGTGCCGGAGGAAATCGTCGAGGCGGCGCACGTGGAGGGCGCCGGCGCGCTGCGCATCTTCTGGCAGATTAAGCTGCCGTTGATCTATCCGACTTTGGGCCTGGTGACGATACTGACCTTTGTCGCCAACTTCAACGCCTTTGACCTGATCTACTCGATCAAGGGCGCGCTGGCTGGGCCGAATTATTCGACCGATATCCTGGGCACGCTGTTCTACCGCACCTTCTTCGGCTACCAGGCGCAGGTCGGCAACGCCTACCTGGGTTCCGCCGTCGCCACGCTGATGTTCCTGGTGATCCTGGCCGGCGTGGGCGTCTATTTTGTCGGTGTCCAGCGCAGGCTGACCCGCTTCGCACTGTGAGGGCCGCGCCATGACCGCTATCGCCATGAATCCATCCGTACCGCTGGCCGCCCGCTTCGACCTGGGCCGCCTGATGGTGCATGCCGCGCTGATCGCCTACACCGTGCTGGCGCTGTTCCCGATCGCGCTGATCCTGATTAACTCGGTCAAGAGCCGCGCCGCCATCTTCGACGATCCGCTGGCGCTGCCGACGATGGAGTCGCTGACCTTCATCGGCTTCCAGAAAGTCCTGGCCAGCACCAACTTCCTGCTCTACTTCGGCAACAGCCTGTATGTGACCCTGCTGGCGCTGCTGTGCATCGTGCTGTTCGGCGCGATGGCGGCATGGGCGCTGTCGGAATACAGCTTCATGGGCAACCGCGTGCTGACGCTGTTCCTGGCCCTCGGCATCATGATCCCGATCCGCCTCGGCACCGTGGCCATCCTGGAGCTGATGGTCAAGCTGGAGCTGGTCAACACGCTGGCCGCGCTGATCCTGGTGTACACGGCGCAGGGCCTGCCGCTGGCGATCATGATCCTGTCCGAATTCATGCGCCAGGTGCCGTCGGAGCTGAAGGATGCGGCGCGCTGCGACGGCGTCGGCGAGGTACGCATCTTCTTCCAGGTGGTGCTGCCGTTGATACGGCCGGCGATTGCGACGGTGGCGGTGTTCACCATGATCCCGGCGTGGAACGACCTGTGGTTCCCGCTTATCCTGGCGCCGTCCGACCGTACCAAGACCGTCACGCTGGGCGTGCAGCAGTTCATCGGCCAGTACGTCACCGACTGGAATTCCGTGCTGGCGGCGCTGTCGCTTGCGGTGATACCGATGCTGATTTTGTACGCGCTGTTTTCGCGCCAGTTGATCCGCGGCCTGACGGCCGGCGCAGTGAAATAGCTTCCGTCATTCCCGCGAAAGCGGGAATCCATGCTGAGCGTGATTGTATGCGTTCTATGGGTTCCCGCCTGCGCGGGAACGACACAGACTTGATTCGAAAGAGGAATGTAATGGCAAGTGTCAGCTTGAAAGAACTGCGTAAATCCTACGATGGCAAGACCGATGTCCTGGCCGGCATCGATCTGGATATCGCACACGGCGAGTTCGTGGTGCTGGTCGGCCCGTCCGGCTGCGGCAAATCGACGCTGCTGCGGATGCTGTGCGGTCTGGAGAGCATCACCGGCGGCAGCATGTCCATCGGCGACGAGGTGGTCAACCATCTGCCGCCGGCCGAACGCGGCATCGCCATGGTGTTCCAGAGTTATGCGCTGTATCCGCACATGACGGTGTTCCAGAACATGGCCTTCGGCCTGAAGGTGGCGGGGCAGGGCAAGGCGGCGATCAAGGAGCGCATCGCCCGCGCCGCCGCCACGCTGAAGATCGAACATCTGCTGGAACGCCTGCCGCGCGAGCTGTCCGGCGGCCAGCGGCAGCGGGTGGCCATCGGCCGCGCCATTGTGCGCGAACCGCGCCTGTTCCTGTTCGACGAGCCGCTGTCCAACCTGGACGCCGCGCTGCGCGTGCAGACCCGCCTGGAGATCGCCAAGCTGCACCGCCAGCTCGACGCCACCATCGTCTACGTCACGCACGACCAGGTGGAGGCGATGACGCTGGGCGACAAGATCGTCGTCATGCACGAAGGGCAGATCCAGCAGGCCGGCACGCCGCTGGACCTGTACCAGCAGCCGCGCAACCTGTTCGTGGCTAGCTTTATCGGCTCGCCGAAGATGAATCTGATGGCGGGCACCATCGCCGAAGCTGGTCCCGGCGGCGTGCTGGTGCTGCTGCCCAGCGGCGAAGCGGTGCGCGCCTACGTCGACGGCAGCGGCCTGCGCACCGGCATGAAGGTGACGCTGGGCCTGCGCGCCGAACATATCAGCGAATCGCGCGTCGGTTCCGAAGTTTTCAAAGGCGAGGTCAGTGTGGTCGAACACCTGGGCGAAGCTAATTACATCTACGTCAGTCGTGAGGGTGGAGAAGACGTGGTGATACGCGGGGACGGCGAACGTCATGTCGAGATCGGACAATCCATCGTCTTCTCGGCCGACAGCACTGCCTTCCACGTTTTTGACGAAGGGGGACAGGCGCTACGACGCCTGCGTCCGGGGAATATGGTCTCGGCCGCGCGCGGCATGATGCGCAGCGTTTGAGGTCTATGCGGTTCACATTTTCAAACAAGGAGAATTGAATGACTAAGCCGGTATTTAAGAAAAAACTACTACCTAACTTGATCGCGTTGGCGCTGAGCGGCGGCTTTGCGCACCATGCTTATGCAGCCGATCCAGTTGCGGCCGAAGCGGCGCAGGCCAGCGACGTGGTACCCGCTGGCGACACCGCAACCGTTGAGGTGCGCGGCATCCGTGAACGTCTGAAGCGCAATCTGGCCGAGAAGCGCGACTCCGGCAACGTCATCGATACCGTGACTGCCGAGGAAGTCGGCAAGTTCCCCGACAAGAACGTGGCCGACTCGCTGCAGCGCGTGCCGGGCATCTCCGTGGACCGCACCTGGGGCGAGGGCCGCGACATCTTCGTGCGCGGCACCGACAAGAACCTGAACCTGACGCAGTTGAACGGCCAGGCCGTCGCTTCCGGCTATTGGTGGAAGAACGATTCGCAGAGCCGTGGCTTCAACTACGACATCCTGGCATCGGAGCTGGTGGGCAGCATCGACGTGTACAAAAGCCCGTCGGCCGATCTGGATGAGGGCAGCATCGGTGGCCTGGTCATCGTCAAGACCCGCAAGCCATTCCAGTTGAAGCCACTGGTGGCGCAGGTGTCGGCGGAAGCGACTTACAGCAAGCTGCCGAAGAAGACCGACCCACAGCTTTCCGGTTTGCTGAGCTGGACCAATGAGCAGAAGACCTTCGGCGCACTGGTCGCGCTGAGCCGCCAGCAACGCACCATGCGCCGCGACGGTCTGGAAAACTTCACCGATTCGACCAAGTACAACATCGTCGATCAGAACGGCGTCGTCACGCCGGGTGCTTATGCGTCGTGGGGCGGCGGCTCGGCCATCTTCCGCCAGGACCGCAAGCGTACCACCGGCGACATCACGCTGCAGGCCCGCCCGAACGCCAACACCGACCTCTCGCTGAACTACATGAACTCGGATATGAGCATGGACAACAGCAACCAGAACTACCTGTGGGAAGCGGGCGGCCTGGTGGACAAGAAGACCAACTCCATCACCGTTGCCAATCCGAAGTTCATCACCACCTCGGACGGCACCAAGGCGCTGGTCGGCGGCACTGTCGGCCCGACGGGCGGCGTGTCGTTCGAGCCTATCTTCCGCCAGTCCTACGTGAAGTCGGAAGTGCTGGACCTGGAAGGTACCTATGACGCCGATAACTGGAAATTCCACGGCCAGGCCGGCACCACCAAGGGCTCCGGCGGCAGCGACCATGACCGCAATTTCTGGTTCGTCGGCGATACCCGCACCACCTTCAACATCGCGCCGGACACCTATGAGGTCAAGTACCTGGACATCAATCCGCTCGACGCGAGCAAGCTCACTTTGCAAAGCTCCCGCGACTGGATACGCCGCATGGAGACCAAGGAGAACTACGCGCAGGGCGACCTGACGCTGGACCTGAACAACGGCTTCCTCAAGTCGGTGAAGGTGGGCGCCAAGTTCCGCGATACCACGGTGCAGAACCATCGCACCATCGGCACCGACGGTCCTGGCAACGCGGGCTGGCAGTCGTTCTCGCTGGCCGACCTGTCGACCGGTGCCTCGCCGCTGTTGAGCCAGAAGGCCGCCAATCCAGGCTCGCTGACCCAGTATGCGTGGGTGGACGATGGCCTGGCCTATTCCAAGGGCTTCCCTATGTACGACAAGGGCATGGTCTACGCGGAGGCGATCGGCGAGTACTACAAGATCAAGGAGAAAATCTACGCGACCTATGCGCGCGCGGACTTCGCCTTCGGCCAATGGCGCGGCGACTTCGGCGCCCGCATCGTCAAGACCGACCAGAACTCCGAGGCCTTCCAGCCTGTGACGGGCAGCAGCAATTACACGCTGGCCAACGTCAGCCGCAGCTACACCGACGTGCTTCCTAACCTGAACGCGGTCTACACCGTCAACAAGGACTTGCTGGTGCGCGGCGCAGTGGCGCGTGTGATGGCGCGTAACACCTACAGCGATTTGAGCGCCAGTACGGAAATCAGCGGCACCACCAACGCCGCCACCTCCGGCAATCCGCTGCTCAAGCCTTACCACGCCAACCAGGCGGAGATCGGCGCCGAGTGGTACTACGCCGATGCGTCGCTGCTGTCGGCGACCTTGTTTGCGAAGAAGCTGGATACCTTCATCTACACGCAAACGACGCAGGAAAACGTGGCGGGTGTGATGCGTCCGGTGACTCGTCCGTATAACGCCAACAACGGCGAAACGGTCAACGGCCTGGAACTGCAATGGCAGCAAGCCTTCAGCAGCGGCTTCGGCGCCATCGTCAACTACACCTACACCGACGCCAAGACCGGCGCCAATGCGGGCGGCGTGAAGCTGAACGTGGTCGGCAACTCGCGCAACCAGGCCAACATCACCGGTTTCTTCGAGAAGAACGGCTACAGCGCGCGGCTGTCGTATAACTACCGCTCCAAGGCTTACGGTGCGCTGGATGAAGGCGGCCAGGATGTCACCAGCGCCTACGGCCAGTGGGATGCGTCGGCCAGCTGGGATATCACGCCTAAGGTCAGCCTGTACTTCACGGCTGTGAACATCACCAATGAAGTCATCCGCACCAATACCACGGATGGTTTGCCGGTAGGTGTGTATGAAAACGGTGCGCGCTACAGCGTTGGCTTGAAAGCCAAGTTCTAAAAAAGCTGAGCGTAATGCTGGGTAGATGGCGGGATAAATAACGTTTTAATCGGGAGAGCAATGATGTCGCATTACAGTACCAATAAAAAGTTAATGAGTCTCGCCATCGCCAGCGTCTGCGCGGGTATGGCCGGCGGCGCGGCGGCGCAGCAGCAGGATGGTGGCGATACTTCGGCCATCGCCACCAAGGATCAGGTGGCGGAGGTCAAGGTCACGGCGACGCGCCATTCCACGTCGCTGCTGAAGACACCGGTGGCGGTGACGGCGGTGACGCAAGAGGCCTTGAGCCGCGATGGCATCACCGACGTGCGCGGCTTGAGTGGCCAGATCCCCAATCTGCAACTGGGTACGTCGAACGATGGCAGCGGCGGGGTGCAGATCGCGATCCGGGGCGTGAGCAGCTCCGACTTCACGGAGATCGGCAATCCGGCCGTCGGCCTGCACGTGGCGGGCCTGTATCAGCCGCGTCCCCAGGCTGCGCTAGCGCTGATGTTCGACCTGGATCAGGTCGAGGTGCTGCGTGGCCCGCAGGGCACGCTGTTCGGTCGCAATTCGACCGGCGGCAGTATCAACATCATCCCGGCCAAGCCGGAATTCGGCAGCAGCTACGGCACCGTCGAGACGGATGTGAGCAACTACCGTGGACGCCAGATATCGGCGGTGCAGAACATCCCTGTCAGCGACAACTTCGCGCTGCGCGTGACGGCGATGAAGATCAAGCGCGATGGCTACATCAACCAGCAGCAGGACTTCTATGCGGCGAACTTCCCGGCGCTGGGCATCGTGCCTGCGCGTGACGCCGCCGGTAACATCATTCCGGATGTCGATCAGCGCTTCAACCAGAAGGTTGGCGCGGACAAGTTCTACACCAATAAGGACGAATACGCGGCGCGCTTGCAGGCGCGCTGGAAAATCCGCCCCGACCTGGACTGGCGCCTGACGTATGAGAAGTACCAGAACAACGGCGCGGGCGACCTGCCGATCAAGGACTGCGAACAGGCGGCCGGCACGCCGTACGCCTGCACCGGCGGGCAGTGGGACGTGAAGGTCAACGTGCCGGGCGTGATGGACATGACCATCGACACCGTGCGCAGCAGCCTGGCATGGGACTTGAGCCCATCCACCACCATTGAGTACAACGCTTCCTGGTCGAGCCAGAAGCGGCGCGAGATCCAGGACAGCGACAGTGGCTATCAGCCTATCGAGAGCGAGCTGGCCACGCGGCCCGGCACGTCGCCGTTCAACGACTTCGCCACGTACACCACGGCTTCGAAGTACGTCTCCACCGTCCATGAGCTGCAACTGCGCGGCAAGTACGACCGCCTGCGCTACGTGGCAGGCCTGTTCTGGATGCACGAGAAGAACATGATCGACTACGCGCAGGACTACCTGGGCGCATCGTGGGGCACCTACGGCTTCCCGGCCGAGTCGTACTTCTATCACCAGGCCGACCGCCAGTCCGATTCCAAGGCCATCTTCGCGCAGGCCGATTGGGAATTCGCGCCGACCTGGAACCTGACCGTGGGCGGCCGCATGACCCGCGATACCCGCAAGGATGTCGGCGGCCAGTACTGGGACACGGCGTTCTCGGACGATCCGGCTATCTACTTCAAGGGATTGCACAATCCCGGCACGCCGGGAACGCCGGGCTTCGTCCCGTTCAACAGCTCGGACCTGAAGCCTGGCATGGGCGGCTACTACGGCGCCGGCGGTTTCGATTCGTCCATCCATCCGGTGGTCAGCGACGATTCGGCCTCGTGGAAGAAGTTCACCTGGCGCCTGGGCCTGAGCCGCCAACTGACGCCGCGTGACCTTGTCTACACTTCGCTGTCGACCGGCTACAAGGCCGGTGGCTTCAGCGACAAGGAGGACATTTGCCGCACCGGCTTGAACGGCAATTGCGCCGGCATGACGCCGGGACCGCACTACACCAACATGCCGTGGAATCCGGAGACGCTGACCAACTTCGAGCTGGGGTACAAGGGCCGGCTGCTGAACAACAAGCTGACCTTCTCGGCCACGGCGTTCTACAGCCGCTACAAGGACATGCAGTTGACCGGCGGCGTCACAGTCGGCAAGATCATACCGAAGGTGCCGTGCACCGTCACCAATCCTTACTGCGACAGCGTGGTCATTTACGGCACGCAGAATGCGGCGCAGGCGAATATCTCGGGCCTGGAGATCGAGGGCGAGTACAAGCCCTGGCCCGGCTCGCACATCGGCTATTCGTATTCGCACTTGAAGGCGGTCATCAAGTCCTATCCAACCTACAGCGAGGACAGCTCGATCAGCTGTAATATCCGCGAGAAGTACGGCGCTCCGCCTTGCGTGGCGTACGAAGGAACGGATCCGCTGTTCGCCGGTAAATTCCCGCTGAATATCGCGGGCAACCGTCTGCCGTATGCGCCGGCCAATACGCTGAACCTGAACGCGTCGCAGGACTTCGAGATTGGCGAGTACACGCTGACGCCGTGGATTTCGGCACGCTGGCAGGACAAGATGTACTTCTCGCTGCGGAATCTGGATAATCCCCACATCTCGGATGCACAGAAGGCCTACACCACGGTCGACGCGGCGCTCAAGCTGGTTTCGCCGAACGGCAAATGGCATCTGGAGGCTTATGTGAAAAACTGGGGCCAGACGCTCGCGAAGAACTACGCCAGCGTGGTGGACCCGGGCTATGTGACGGCATCCTATAACGACCCGCGCATCTACGGCATCCGTTTTGGCGCGACCTGGTAAATGAAGAGGAATCGAATGCGTAAGCAGAGCAAGTGCGGTGGTTTCGTTTTGGCGTCGTGGCTGATGGTGGCGATGGCGGGCGGCTCGCTGGTGCAGGTGGCGTATGCAGCGCCGGAAGTGAAGGCGCCGGCGGCCCGGGGCGTGTTGGAGCGATATGCCAGCGGCGCGCAGCTTCGTCTGCGCTGGGAGCTAGTGCGCAATGTGTTCACGCCCGAGTCGCCAGGCGGTGGAACACAGGCGCGGTTCATCCTGTCCAACGTTGGCCAGCAGCCTTTGCCTGCGCGGGGCTGGTCGCTGTACTTCAATGTCATGGACGGCGTGTCGACCGGGCCGCTGGAGGGCAAGCTGGTGCTGGAGCAGGTTGCCGGCAATCTGTTCCGCATTCGTCCTGCACCGGGCTTCGCTGGCGTGCCTGCCGGGCAAACGCTGAATATCGCTTACAACCATCCGGACCTGGTCATCAAGCTTGCCAAGGCGCCGGCCGGGCCTTACCTGGTCTACGATGATGCGCCGGATGTCGGCCAGGCCATCGCCGATTATCAGCTGCTACCGGTCACGCGTCCGGAGCAGCTGGACAAGGGCAGCAGCGGCGCCAAGCCTGTCGTCATCGTGCAGGACATTTATCGCCGCAACGCCAATGCCGACTGGCTGCCGGCCGCCGCGCTGCCGCCGGTGTTCCCGACGCCGCAGCATCTGGAGACCGGCGGCGGCAAACTGAAACTGGCCGCGTTGCCGAGTATCTCCGCACCGGCCGCGCTGAAGACCGAAGCGGCGTTTGCGCGTTCGCTGTTCGCGGCCGGTCTGCCAGCCAGCAGCGCCGGCGCTGCCGCGCTGCGCCTGAGCGTGGGCACCGTCCCTGGCTCCACGTCGCCGGAAGCCTACACACTGACGATCAAGGCCGGCAGCGGCATCGACATCGTCGGCAACAGCGCCGCCGGCGTGGCTTACGGTCTGCAATCGCTGCGCGACCTGCTGCCGCTGCCGGGCAGTGACGCTGCCGGCATCGAACTGCCGGAACTGACCATCACCGACGCGCCGCGCTTCGAGTATCGCGGCTTCCAGCTGGATGTCGGCCGCAACTTCCACACCAAGCAGACCGTATTCAAGCTGCTGGACCTGATGGCCCGCTACAAGCTCAATAAATTCCACTTCCACCTGACCGAAGACGAAGGCTGGCGGCTGGAGATCGCCGGCCTGCCCGAGCTGACCACCATCGGCGCAGTACGCGGCCACAGCGCGGAACCGGGCGTGCGCCTGCAACCGGCCTACGGCTCCGGTCCCAATCCGGCCGACGCCAGCGGCACCGGCTACTACACCCGCGCCGAATACATCGAGATCCTGCGCTACGCCGCCGCCCGCCATATCGAGGTGATTCCCGAAATCGAAATGCCGGGTCACGCCCGCGCCGCCGTCAAGGCGATGGAGTCCCGCTACCACCGCATGAAAGCCGCAGGCAAGAGCGACGCCGCCAAGTACCTGCTCAACGATTTCGCCGACAAGTCGGTCTACAAATCGCCGCAGCTGTACAACGACCACGTCATCAATCCCGGCCTGGAATCCAGCTTCACCTTCATCGACCATGTCATCGCGCAGGTCGTGGCGATGCACAAGGAGGCCGGTGCACCGCTGCACACCATCCACGTCGGCGGCGACGAGCTGCCGAGCGGCGCGTGGGAGCAGTCGCCCGCCAGCCGCGCTGTCATGCAGAAGAAAAAACTGGAAAGCACCGCCGAACTGTGGGACTACTTCTACGACCGCGTCGACGCCATCCTGCGCAAGCACGGCCTGTATGCGTCGGGCTGGGAAGAGATGGCGGCCCGCGCCACCAAGGTGCGCGGCGAGCATAAACTGATCCCCAATCCACGCTTCACGCAGCGCGGCTTCAGCGCCTACGTCTGGAACAACACCGAGGGCGCCGAGGACTTCGCCTATCGCCTCGCCAACGCCGGTTACGACATCGTGCTGGCGCCGGTGACGAAGATGTACATGGACATGGCCTACAACGCCAATCCCGAAGAGCCGGGCGTGAACTGGGGCGACTACGTCGAACTGGATACGGTCTACGACTTCATCCCGCTGGACTACCTGAAGAACGCCAATCTGCCGCTGGTCGGCAAGGACGCCCTGACCGACTACGGCAAGCGCCGCATACGCGGGCTGGAGGCGACGCTGTTCACCGAAACCGTACGCACGACGGAGCGCATGGATTACCTCGTCATGCCACGCCTGCTGGCGATGGCCGAGCGTTCATGGGCGCCCGATCCCGCCTGGGCCACGGAGACCGACGCCGCCAAAGCCGCCGCGCTGCACCGCACCGCATGGTCCGGCTTCGTCAACACGTTGAGCCAGCGCGTGCTGCCGCGCCTGGACCTGGAACGCACCGGCGTCGATTACCGCATCGCGCCTCCCGGGCTGGTGGTCGATAACGGCAAGGTGCTGGTCAACCACGTCCTGCCGGGTATCGCGATGCGCTACACCAGTGATGGCAGTGAACCGAATACCACTAGCAAACCAGTTGACGGACCCATATCGGACAAGGGCCAGATCAAGGTCGCCGCGTTCGGCCGCAACGGCAGGCCGGGCGTGGTGTCGCGCATCGACAACCCTTGAGCGGGGAGGGCGCGCGCAAAGCATACCAATTCATCCCGGAGGCTACCTTCTCCGTTATAATCGTGGCACTGTTTTATTCGGGATAACGAGTGATTGCGTCGACAGAAAAAGTAGCCTTGCCGTGGTCAGACTGGTTACGATTTCGTTCGACCGCCCGCCGCGCGCCGCCTGCCAAGGCCTGGTCCTTCGGCTTGCTGGCCGCTGCATGCGCGTTCAACTGCGGCGCGTTGACCATGGCCCAGGCCACGCAACTGCCGCAGCAGCCTGCGGCCACCGGCGCGACTTCACCGGTCGCTTCGCTCAATACGCTGCAGGTGCTGCACTGGTGGACCTCCAGCAGCGAACGCAAGGCCGCCAATGTGCTGGCCTCCCGCATGGCCGACGAAGGCCTTGAATGGAAGGATGCCGCGATCCCCGGCGGCGCGGGGCTGGGCGCGGGCAAGGTGTTGAAGAGCCGCGTGTTGGCGGGCGATGCGCCTGAAGTCACGCAGATCATCGGCGTCTCCGTCGCCGAATGGGCGGAACTTGGCCTGCTGCTGGAAATCGACAACGTGGCCAGCGCGGGCAACTGGAACGGCTTCCTGTTCCCCACCATCCAGGCGCTGATCCAGCACCGCAAGCACGTGGTGGCGGCGCCGCTCGGCATCCACCGCGTCAATACGCTGTACTACAACCGCGTGCTGTTCGCCCAGCTCAAACTGGCGCCGCCGCAGACGTGGGCCGAATTCCAGAACGTCGCGCTCAAGTTCAAGGCCGCCGGCATCGTGCCGCTGGCGCAGAGCAGCGAAGCCTGGCAGGTCGCCGCGCTGTTCGAGAATCTGGTGCTGGCCGAAAGTGGTCCTGAGTTTTATCGCGATCTGTTCGTGCGCCGCAATCCGGCCGCCGCCGCCGACCGCCGCACCGCCGAGGCGCTGGAACGGCTGCGCGTGGTCAAGGGCTGGATCAGCGGCCAACTCGATGAGCGTCCATGGCCGGAAGTGGTGCGCCAGTTCGCGCGCCGCGAGGCCGCGATGATGATTATGGGTGACTGGGCCAAGCCGGAGTTGGCCGAACGCGGCATGGCGCTGGACGACGACTATGCCTGCGGCACCGCGCCGGACACGGGCAAGTACCATCTGTACAGCGTCGATACGCTGACAATGTTTGCCGGCGACTACCGGCACATGGCGTCGCAGGAAAAGATGGCGCGGCTGCTGGTGTCCTCGCCGGTGCAGGCCGAGTTCAATGCGCTGAAGGGCGCGGTGCCGGTGCGGCGCGACGCCGACGTGTCCAAGATGGACAGCTGCGCGCGCGCCTCCTGGACCACCTTCGCGCAGGGCGCGGCGGTGCAGGCGCCAAGCCTGGTGCACCGCATGGCCACCGATGAAGCCAGCCGCGACGCCATCATCGCCGAAATCCACCGATATTTTCTAGACGACCGGGCCACGCCGGCCGAGGCGCAACGCCGCCTGGGCGCGCTGTTCCGGTTGTTTAACCTCAGAAGCCAAGGAGCAACCGGTGCGCAAGATACTGATCGTAGACGATGACCAAAAGACCCGCGTCCTGCTCAAGACCTACCTGGAGAAAAACCAGTACGAGGTGATCCTGTCGCACAACGGCGAGAGCTTCCTGGCCGAGCTGCACGCGCACACCGAGCAGCTGTCGCTGGTGATCCTGGACGTGATGCTGCCCGATACCGACGGCTTCGCGCTGTGCAAGCAGGTGCGCCAGCGCTCCAATGTCCCCATCATCATGCTGACCGCCAGCTCCGACGAGACCGACCGCATCGTCGGCCTGGAGCTGGGTGCGGACGACTACATCGCCAAGCCATACAGCCCGCGCGAGCTGCTGGCCCGCATCAAGGCCATCCTGCGCCGCACCGCGCTGGAGACGCCGTCGGCGCGCTACTACCGCTTCGTCGGTTTCACGCTGGACCTGATGGAGCGCAAGGTGCTCGACAATGCCGGCGCCGTCGTCGCGTTGACGGGCCTGGACTTCCAGCTGCTGAAATACTTCGTCGAACATCCGGGCGTGATCCTGGACCGCAGCGTGCTGTGCGAAGAAACCCGTGGCCGCGACGCCGGCCCGCTGGACCGTTCGCTGGACGTGCAGATCAGCCGTCTGCGCCTGCGCCTCAACGACGACGGCAAGCAGCCGGCCCTGATCAAGACCGTGCGCGGCGCCGGCTACGTGTTCTCGGCCGATGTCAGCGTCTCGCATGCTTAAGCGTGCATCGAATCGGATGCTGGAGCGGCTGGGCAGGATCTGGCCGCAGTCGCTGCTGGGCCGCCTGATGCTGGTGATGGCGGCTGGCCTGCTGGTGACGCAGCTGGCGGCCAGCGTGATCTGGGCCAGTCAGCTGCGCGCCAAGGCGCAGGTGGAGGCGCAGTCGGCGTCGCAGTACATGGCGCACGGCGCTTCCGGCGCGATCCGCTTCTTCCGCAGCCTGCCGCCGAACTACCGCCTGCTGCTGATCCAGCAGCTGCGCGAGATGGGCGGCACGCGCTTCTTCGTCAACCTCAATCACGCCTACGTGCCGGTGCAGCAGATCGCCGAGCATCCGCTGGCCAGCAGCGTGCTGGCGACCGTGGGCGCCACGCTGAAAAGCGACCTGCCGCATTCGCCCAGCTTCCACCTGGCTTTCGCATGGCCGGACCAGCTGGTGGTGTCCGAAGACGGCGTGCACCTGAGCGACTTGCCGGACGCCTGGGTTCAGCACATCCTGCTGCTGCAGCCGGACCCCGCGCCCATCCTGGTGATCCAGACCGAGATCGAGCCGGGCAACTGGCTGTACATGGCGGCGTTGATGCCCAACCCGTACTTCTTGAGCAGTAACGATCCGCTGGCGTGGGATCGCCTGTCGTTGCAAGGCTTGTCGCTGGCCGTGGTGCTGCTGCTTTGCCTGCTGGTGGTGCGCTGGATCACGCGCCCGCTGGCCGCCTTGTCGGATGCCGCCGCCGCCTTCGGCCAGGGCCAGGACGACCGCGCGCCGCCGCTGCCGGAGACGGGCAGCCGGGAATTCATCAACACCGCGCGCGCCTTCAGCGCCATGCGCGAGCGCATCCAGCGCTACATCGAGGATCGCGAGCGGCTGTTCATCTCGATCTCGCACGACCTGCGCACGCCGATCACGCGCCTCAAGCTGCGCTCCGAACTGCTGGACGACGAAGCGCTGCGCAACGAGTTCGAAGAAGATCTCGATGAACTGGACATGATGGTCAAGGGCGCGCTGCAATGCGTGAAGGACAGCGACATCCACGAGAACCCGGCCGAGGTCAAGCTGGACGCGCTGCTGGGACGCCTGGTGCGCAGCGCGCGGCTGGCCGGGCATGAGGTGGGCTACCGCGACAGCGGCATCACGGTGCGCGCCAAGCCGCTGGCTTTGAAGCGCGCCATCGGCAACCTGCTGGACAACGCCTTGTACTACGGCGACCGCGCCGAGATCAGCGTCAGCAGCGGGCCGGACGTGGTGGCTATCGCCGTGCGCGATCACGGCCCCGGCGTGCCGGAAGATGCTTTCGCCAGCCTGTTCGATCCCTATGTGCGGCTGGCGCATGGCCGCGAACAAAACGACGGCGGCATGGGCCTGGGTCTGGGCATCGCCCGCAGCGTGATCAAGGCCCACGGCGGCCAGCTGGTGTTGGAGAACCATCCCGAAGGAGGCTTGAACGCCACCATCCGCCTGCCGGCTTGAGCAGAAACGCAACAGCGCGCAACGGCGTGCAATACATTTTGTAAGGCTCTGTGAAGTTTTGTTGCAGCCGCCGTCACGCGCTCCCGCCAAGCCCGTCCTTATGCGTAAGGAACTGTAAGCCGGGTAGGGAATTAAATAATGAAATCAAAGGCTTATGGTCATTCGCCGTGCATTGGCGAAGATGATAACGTTTGCAGCAACCCAACACACTCACTGAAAGTCGACGATCAATGAAAACACAGCATCAACGCTCGCAAGCCATCGACGTGCTGCGGGGCCTGACGGTCGCGCTGATGATTATGGTGAATATGCCTGGCACACCGGCCACCACCTACGCCCCTTTCCTGCACGCCGAATGGCACGGCCTGACGTTGACCGACCTGGTGTTCCCGACCTTTATGTTCGTGGTCGGCACGGCGCTCAGCTTCACGCTGGAGAAGTACGAGGGCATGGGCGAGGCGGCGGTGCTGAAAAAGATCTTCACCCGCACAGCGCTGATCTTCCTGTGCGGTTTCCTGATGTACTGGTATCCGTTCTTCAGTACCGAGGGTGGTTCGCTGACTGTACTGCCGCTGTCCGGCACCCGTATCTTCGGTGTACTGCAACGCATCGCGCTTGGTTACTGCGCCGGTTCGTTGATCCTGCATTACTGGAAGGAGAAGGGCGCGCTGGTGTTCGCGGTGTTGGCGCTGCTGGGCTACTGGGCCGTCATGTACGGCTTCGGCGACTACACGCTGGCCGGCAACGCGCAGCGCAAGCTGGATCTGCTGGTGCTGGGCGAGGCGCATATGTATCACGGCGAAGGCATCGCCTTCGATCCGGAGGGCATATTGAGCACGCTGCCGTCCATCGTCAACGTGGTGGCCGGCTACTTCGCCGGCCGCCTGGTACGCCGGCTGGGCGCAAGCTACGAGACGGTCGCCAAGCTGGCCATGTCCGGCGCTGTGCTGACTGTACTGGCACTGTGCTGGAGCAGTGTATTCCCGCTCAATAAAAAGCTGTGGACCAGCTCCTATACGCTCATCACCATCGCCATCGACCTGTTCACGCTGTCCTTGCTGCTGTACGTGATCGACATGCTGGGCAAGCGCGGCTGGACTTACTTCTTCGAAGTCTTCGGCCGCAACACGCTGTTCATCTACCTGTTCAGCGAAGTGGTGGCGACCACCTTCTTCCTCTTCAAGATCGGCGACCTGAACGTCTTCGATTGGATCTACCTGAATCTGTTCCGTCCGTGGGCGGGTGCCTACAACGGGACGTTGCTGTGGGCGGTGGTGTACATGCTGGGCTGCTGGTTGGTCGGGTATGTGCTGGACCGTCAAAAAATCTACATCAAACTTTAATCGGAGGAATACGCGATGAAAAAATTAATGATAGCGGTGTGTATCGCCGCTGCGTTGGCCGGTTGCGGGGGCTCCGACCCCGCAGGCCAGCAATCGCCCAAAGCCATGGCGCGCATGGGCAATCTGGCGGCGGGGCGTGTGGCGCCGCTGCCCGACACACCGGCCGATGCCGGCGGCGAGCGCGTGGTGCAGGGCGGCGCGCCAGGCAGCAAGGCGCTGGCCAACGGCAAGATGGTGCTGGCCTATTATTCGGGCTACAGCAACAACTACAACTCGCTGACCAAGTACTACGCCAACGTCAACGCGGTGGCCATCGATTTCTGGAACATCACCAGCGCCGGCGCCATTGTCGGCAACGGCGATCCGACGCCGACCAACGCCATCACCTTCCTCAAGTCCAAAGGCATACCGATTTACGGCTGCATCTCCAACGTCTCCAATGATGGCTGGGATCCGCTCATCTCGCACGCGGTCACGGGCGCCAAGCGCGCCACGGCGGTGGCCAACCTGGTTGCCTTCGCCAAGGCCAATGGCTTCGCCGGCATCAACGTCGATTTCGAGGCGGTGGACCAGGCCGACCGCGCCAACCTTAGCGCGTTCTCCGCCGCGCTGTCCACGGCGCTGCACGCCCAGGGCCTGAAGCTGATCATGACGGTGCCGGCCTTCTCGGCCACCGACGAAAACGATCCGTACAATCTGCCGTTCGACCTGGCCGCGCTGGGCCAGTCGGCCGACTATATCCAGGTGATGACTTACGACGAGGCGATCCCCGCCTGGGCGCCGGGCGCCGTCGCCGGTTCGGACTGGATGGAGAACGCGCTGGACTACGCCACCAGCAAGGCGCCGGCGGCCAAGGTGTTGAACGGCATTCCGGCCTACGGCTATGACTGGGTGAAGGAAGGCGAGGGCAGCCAGCTGTTCTGGCGTAACGTGCCGGGGCTGCTGAGCAAGTACGGGGTGACGCCGAAGTACGACAACAACGTCAATGCCATCACCTTCAACTACACCACCGGCGGCAAGAAGCACACGGTGTGGAATGAGAACGCCAAGAGCGTGGCCATGAAAACCGGCCTGGTGAGCGCCTACGGCCTGGCCGGCACTTCGATCTACGCCTTCGGCATGGAGGACGCCAGCTTCTGGACCGCCGTCAACGCCGGTCTCAACCAGTAAGTTTTACTTCCCTGTCATTCCCGCGAAAGCGGGAATCCATGCTGAAGCTGAATGCAGGCGTCCTATGGATTCCCGCGTTCGCGGGAATGACGGCGTTTGTCCTGTCCCCGGTTTTCTGTCGCCCAGTCCCCCATTTGTGCAGTTCGTCGCAATCCGCATGATCGTTAGTTAAGTGATGGCTATAGTGATCACATACCGAAACGCATTCAAGGAGAGCAAAAATGAACATCGCCAAAAACATGGAAGCCATCTTCGTCGCAGCCGCCGTACTGCTGGGCGTATCCGCCTACGCCAGCGCCGCCGCTGAAGCCACCGTCGCCCTGCAACCCGCCATCCACGTTGCCGCCGCCCACGCTCCGATGCAAGTTGTCCTCATCAAGACCAAACGCCTGACCGCAGTGGAAAAAGCCAGCCTGTCGTAATTTGACAATTGGTCGTACTGCAAAGATTGCTAGAAAGCTTAGTGCGCTGCTACATTAGCCGTTCGCCGCACCAAGAACCACATCAGAGGAACCGATAATGAACAAGCTTTTCCAATTTGGCCTGCTGTTTGCCGCTTTCTGTGCGCTGTTCGGCCGCGCCCAGGCAGCCGACGAAGCCACCGAGAAGCGCGTCATCACGCTGGATGCCCGCGTGGTGCGCGTCAAGCTCGATGGCGTACTCGACTTGAAGCTGCGCCAGGGCGCCACGCCTTCGTTGACGCTGTACGCGGACAAGCGCACCATGGAAAAGATTACGACATCGACCGCCGGCGATACGCTGCACCTGGAGACCGAAGGGCGGGGCCTGAAGATAGGCCGCTCCTCCACGCGTGCCGAGCTGGTGCTGCCGATGTTGCGGGAAGTGGTGTCCGAGGGCGTGGGCTCGACCGAGATCAACGGCTTCAGCGGAGACGAACTGGAGTTGACGATGGATGGCGCCGGCACGATGAAGGTGGTCTGTGACTACAAGGTCCTGAAGGCCAATCTGGGCGGCGTCGGCAGCATGCATCTGTGGGTCAGCGAAAACGACAGCGTGGAACTGGATCTGCGCGGCGCCGGCTACATCACGCTGGGTGGCAACAGCAAGCTGCTGAAGGCGACGCTGGGCGGACTGGGCGGATTGAATGCGCAGAAATTCCAGGCCGACTCCGTCAACATCGACCTGAGCGGCCTGGGCAACGCCACCGTCAACGCCAAGACCAATGCGACATTGAACTTGAGCGGCCTGGGATCGGTCACTGTCTATGGCAAGCCCCTGAACCGCAACGTGAGCGTTGACGGTCTGGGCAAGGTAAGTTGGAAGTAAAACACACACACCTACGCGACATGAAAAAATTCATACTAGCGATCGGTCTCGCACTGGGCCTGCAACAGGCTGCGATGGCCGGATTCGCCGAAGGCGCTACCGCCTATAACAACAAAAACTACTCGGCGGCCTTGAAAGAGATATCGCCGCTCGCCAAAGCCGGCAATGCCGATGCCCAGCACCTGCTGGGCTTGATGTATTACATGGGCCGTGGCGTCACCCAGGATTACAAGCAGGCGCTGGAGTGGCACCGCAAGGCCGCGCTGCAGGGCAAGGCCGACGCGCAATATGTCGTCGGCGCCATGTACTACACCGGCAATGCGGTAATCCAGGATCACAAGCAGGCTGTCACCTGGTTCCGCAAGGCGGCCGAGCAGGGCCACCCGGACGCGCAGCAGGCGCTGGGGCTGATGTACCGCTATCACATGGCCGGCATGCCGCAGGATAACGTGATCGCCTATATGTTGTGGAACCTGGCGGCGGCCAACGGTTCGATGAACGCGGCCGAGCAGCGCTCGGCCGTGGTCAAGAGCATGACGCCGGAGCAGATCGAGGAAGGGCAGGCCTTGTCGGCGGCCTGGAAACCGAACACGCCACTGCCCAGGCAATCGCGCACCGGCGGCAGCTAATTGTCAGCTGTCGTACAATCGCCCTTTCTTCACGAGAGGGCGAGCCATGCGCGCGATTGAAATCACCCATCCCGGCTCGGCCGATGTCCTGAAACTGTGCGAGCGGCCGATGCCGGTCGTGCGCGGCGGCGAAGTGCTGATCAAGGTCCATGCGGCCGGCGTCAATCGCCCCGACGTGTTCCAGCGCATGGGCAACTACGCGCCGCCGGCCGGCGCTTCCGACCTGCCGGGCCTGGAAGTGGCCGGCGAGATCGTCGACGGCGATCTCGATTACACCACCTTCGATATCGGCGACAAGGTCTGCGCGCTGGTGCAGGGCGGCGGCTACGCCGAGTACGTGGTCGCGCCGCTGGAGCAGGTGCTGCCTATCCCCAGGGGCTGGAGCATGCTGGAAGCCGCCACCATCCCCGAAAACTACTACACCGTGTGGAGCAATGTGTTCGACCGCGCCCACCTGAGCGAGGGCGAGACGCTGCTGGTGCAGGGCGGCAGCTCGGGCATCGGCGTGACGGCGATCCAGCTGGCCAGCGCGCTGGGCCACCGCGTGTTCGCCACCGCCGGCAGCGACGACAAGGTGGCCGCCTGCATGCAGCTGGGCGCCGAGCGCGGCATCAACTACAAGACCGAGGACTTCGCCACCATCGTCAAGTCGCTGACCAACGACCGTGGCGCCGACGTCATCCTCGACATGGTGGGCGGCGACTACCTGCCGCGCGAAATCTCCTGCCTGGCCGACGACGGCCGCATCGCGCTGATCGCCACGCTGGGCGGCAGCAAGGCCACGGTGGACCTGGGCCAGGTGCTGCGCCGCCGGCTGACCATCACCGGCTCGACCTTGCGCCCGCGGTCGGCCGCCTTCAAGGGCGCGATCGCCAAGCAGTTGCTGGACAAGGTCTGGCCGCTGATGGCGGCGCGCAAGCTCAAACCGGTGATTTACGAGGTGTTCCCGCTGGAGCAGGCGGCGGCCGCGCATGCGCTGATGGAGAGCAGCAATCATGTCGGCAAGATCATGTTGCAAGTCATCTAGGTCAAAAACGCGGGCCGGAAGGTGGGCTCGACCGTAGTATTTTTGCGATTTCCGGGGCGACGCCTCCGGCCGCTGGTTTGACCGGGCTTCCAGCCTCGCGTTAAAATAGCGGGTTATTGAATTTTAGGCTACTATGCGTCGCAAACTCGTCATCGGCAACTGGAAAATGAACGGCAATCGGGCCGGCAACACTGCTTTGTTGTCTGGCATTATCGCCGGCTTGAACGACTTTGGCGCCGATTGCGCAGTTTGCGTACCGGCTCCTTACCTGGCCCAGTGCCAGGCTGAACTGCAAGACAGCCCGGTCGCCTGGGGTGCGCAGGATCTGTCGGTCCACGCTGCCGGCGCCTACACGGGCGAAGTCTCGGCCGCGATGCTGGTCGATTTCGGCGCCCGCTATGTGTTGTGCGGCCACTCCGAACGCCGCGCCTATCACAAGGAAAGCAGCGAGCTGGTGGCGCAGAAGGCCGTCGCGGCCCTGGCTGCCGGCCTGACGCCGGTGGTGTGCGTGGGCGAAACGCTGGAGCAGCGCGAAGCAGGCGAGACCGAATCGGTCATCTGCGGCCAGCTGCAAGCCGTGCTGGATGCGGTTGCCGCTGACGACCTGGCCAAGATTGTTGTTGCTTACGAGCCTGTCTGGGCTATCGGCACCGGCAAGACCGCTACGCCGCAGATCGCCCAGGAGGCGCACGCCTTGCTGCGCGCGCGCGTGGCGCAGAAGAATGCGCCGGTTGCGGCCGGCATGCAGATTTTGTACGGCGGCAGCATGAAGCCGGACAATGCAAAAGAATTGATGGCCCAGCCTGATATCGACGGCGGCCTGATAGGTGGTGCCGCATTAAAAGCGGCGGATTTCCTCGGGATTATCCAGGCCGTTTAAGTTGTAGAAACAAAACGATACAAATCTTTTATTTTTGAATGGAATAACATGAACTCTTTGTTCAATCTGGTTATCGTAGTGCAGGTGCTTTCCGCAATCGCCATTATCGGCCTGGTATTGCTGCAACACGGCAAGGGTGCCGACATGGGCGCGGCCTTCGGCTCGGGCGCCTCGGGCAGCCTGTTCGGCGCCACCGGCTCCTCGAACTTCATGTCGAAGTCGACCGGCGTTGCAGCCGCGATCTTCTTCAGCGCCACGCTGGCCCTGTCGTACATCTCGGCACAACGCGGCAGCGGCGCAGTCAGCGGCGGCGTGATGGACAAGGCTGTGCCAGCGGCGCCAGCTCCGGTTCCAGCGACCGGCGCGGCAGCGATTCCGACCGCTCCTGCAGCGGCTCCGGCCGCTCCGGCAGCCGCGCCAGCCGCTCCGGCAGCAACGGGTCCTGCAGCTTCGATCCCAAAGTAATACAATACTGAACTAAGTAATGAACTCAGTTGTAAAATAAGTTCAAGTCCCTTAGCAACTTTTTAAGTTGTTTGCTCATTGTTTTGGCAGTACATTAGCGTTGCAAGCTAGAAAAACAATTCAGAGTAAAAAGAAGCAAAGATTTATCGTTTTTCTTCTTGTTTTGGCGCAATACGGATTAACAACCGCGTGAAAACACAGTAGAATAGCGGCCTTACGCCGACGTGGTGAAATTGGTAGACACGCTATCTTGAGGGGGTAGTGGCGCAAGCTGTACGAGTTCGAGTCTCGTCGTCGGCACCAGAAATATAAGGCCAGCAAGGGAGCACCGAAGTGTACCTGAGCTGGCTTTTTTACGAGGATGTGTCGTTCGATCCTGGTCTAAGCGGTTTTACGATTGGGTCGAACGTTAAGAGCACCGCAGAACATCGCAGTGTGTCCTTTTAACCGACCGTTCAATATAAGCTCATCAATCGTGAACCTCGAAAATTATCTCCCCGTCCTGTTGTTCATCCTCGTCGGTCTCGGCGTAGGCATCGCTCCCCAAGTCCTTGGCCACTTACTCGGGCCGAATAAGCCTGACTCCGCCAAGCTCTCCCCATATGAATGCGGCTTCGAAGCTTTCGAAGACGCGCGCATGAAATTCGACGTCCGGTACTACCTGGTCGCGATCCTCTTTATTTTGTTCGATCTGGAAACGGCATTCTTCTTCCCGTGGGGCGTATCCATGCGCGAACTGGGCTGGGGCGGCTTCGTCACGATGATGGTGTTCATCGCCGAATTCGTCGTCGGTTTTTGGTATATCTGGAAGAAAGGTGCCCTTGATTGGGAATAAGCCATGGCTATTGAAGGCGTATTAAACGAAGGTTTCATCACCACCTCGGCCGACAAGCTGATCAACTGGGCGCGCACGGGTTCGATGTTCCCGATGACGTTCGGTCTGGCATGCTGTGCGGTCGAAATGATGCACGTGGGCGCAGCCCGTTACGATATGGACCGCTTCGGCGTTGTGTTCCGCCCCTCGCCACGTCAGTCCGACGTGATGATCGTGGCCGGCACGCTGTGCAACAAGATGGCTCCCGCGCTGCGCAAGGTCTACGACCAGATGCCGGAACCGCGCTGGGTCATCTCGATGGGCTCCTGCGCCAACGGCGGCGGTTACTATCACTACTCCTATTCCGTGGTGCGCGGTTGCGACCGCATCGTCCCGGTCGATGTCTACGTGCCGGGCTGTCCGCCGACGGCCGAGGCTCTGCTGTACGGCATCATGCAGCTGCAAAACAAGATCAAGCGCACCAATACGATCGCACGCTAACGGGGCTGCTTCAAGAATATGACTACACATCTGGAACAACTGCAAACCGCCCTCGGCACTGCCCTGGGCGATCGCGTTACTACGACCGTGGCGTTGGGCGAAATCACGCTGGTCGTGAAAGCCGCCGACTACTACGGCGTGATGCAAACGCTGCGCGACGACAAGTCGCTGGGCTTCGATCAGCTGATCGACCTGGCCGGCGTCGACTATCTGAACTACGGCGATGGCGCCTGGGACGGCCTGCGATTCGCAGTGGTCGTCCATTTGCTGTCGGTGAAGCACAACTGGCGCGTGCGCGTGCGCGCGTTCTGCGCCGACGACGAAATGCCGCTGCTGCCGTCGCTGGTGCCGCTGTGGCGCGCCGTCAACTGGTACGAGCGCGAAGCGTTCGACATGTTCGGCATCCTGTTCGAAGGCCACAACGACCTGCGCCGCATCCTGACCGACTACGGTTTCATCGGCCATCCGTTCCGCAAGGACTTCCCGGTATCGGGCTATGTCGAAATGCGCTACGACCCCGAGCAGAAGCGCGTGATCTACCAGCCGGTCACCATCGAGCCGCGTGAAAACGTGCCTCGCGTGATCCGCGAAGAAAACTACGGGAAGTAAAACATGGCTGAAATTAAGAACTACACCCTGAACTTCGGTCCGCAACACCCGGCCGCGCACGGCGTGCTGCGCCTGGTGCTGGAGCTGGACGGCGAAGTGATCCAGCGTGCCGACCCGCACATCGGCCTGCTGCACCGCGGCACCGAGAAGCTGGCTGAACAGAAGACCTACCTGCAGTCCGTGCCCTACATGGACCGCCTCGACTACGTCTCGATGATGTGCAACGAGCACGCCTACGTGATGGCCATCGAGAAGCTGCTGGGCCTGGAAGTGCCACTGCGCGCGCAATACATCCGCGTGATGTTCGACGAGATCACCCGCATCCTGAACCACCTGATGTGGCTGGGCGCGCACGCGCTGGACGTCGGCGCCATGGGCCCGTTCCTGTACTGCTTCCGCGACCGCGAAGACCTGTTCGACTGCTACGAAGCGGTGTCGGGCGCGCGCATGCACGCGGCCTACTACCGTCCGGGCGGCGTGTACCGCGACCTGCCGGACGCGATGCCGCAGCACAAGCCGTCGATCATCCGTTCGGCCAAGGCCGTCGCCAACCTGAACGAAGACCGCCAGGGTTCGCTGCTGGACTTCATCGAAGCGTTCACCGGCCGTTTCCCGACCTATGTCGACGAATACGAAACCCTGCTGACCGACAACCGTATCTGGAAACAGCGTACCGTCGGCATCGGCGTGGTGGCGCCGGAAGATGCGCTGGCCATGGGCTTCACCGGCGCCATGCTGCGCGGTTCGGGCATCCAGTGGGACTTGCGCAAGCACCAGCCGTACGAAGTGTACGATCTGATGGACTTCGACGTGCCGATCGGCACCAACGGCGACTGCTACGACCGCTACCTGGTGCGCGTGGAAGAACTGCGCCAGTCGAACAAGATCATCAAGCAATGCGTGGAATGGCTGCGCAACAATCCGGGTCCGGTCATGACCGACAACCGCAAGGTGGCGCCTCCGGGCCGCGTCGACATGAAGACCAATATGGAATCGCTGATTCACCACTTCAAGCTGTTCACCGAAGGCTTCCACGTGCCGCCGGGCGAAGCGTACAGCGCGGTGGAGCATCCGAAGGGCGAGTTCGGCATCTATCTGCTGTCCGACGGCGCCAACAAGCCATACCGCATGAAGCTGCGCGCTCCCGATTACGCGCACTTGCAGTCGCTGGATGAAATGGCGCGCGGCCACATGATTGCCGACGCCGTGACCATCATCGGTACGCAAGATATCGTGTTCGGCAGTATCGACCGCTAAGGAAAAAGTATGTTGTTATCAGAGCAGTGCTACAAAAAAATCGACCGCGAGTTGGCCAAGTATCCGGCCGACCAACGCCAGTCGGCCGTGATGGCCTCGCTGGCCCACGCCCAGGTTGAACTGGGCTGGATCTCGCCGGAAGTGATGGCCGAGTTGGCCGACTACATCCGCATGCCGGCCATCGCCGTGCAGGAAGTCGCGACCTTCTACAATATGTACAACCTGAAGCCGGTCGGCAAGCACAAGATTTCCGTGTGCACCAACCTGCCATGCGCCCTGTCGGGCGGCGTGCGCGCGGCCAACCACCTGAAAGAAAAGCTGGGCATCGACTTCCGTGGCACCACGGACGACGGCGCTTTCACGCTGGTGGAAGGCGAGTGCATGGGCGCCTGCGGCGACGCGCCAGTGATGCTGGTGAACGACCAGCGCATGTGCAGCTTCATGTCCAACGAAAAAATCGACACCCTCGTGGAGGAACTGAAGAAATGACGTCACTCCACAATCGTCACATCGACCCAGTCATTCTCGCCGGCCTGGACGGCAAGAACTGGCACCTGGAAGATTACGTCAAGCGCGGCGGCTACAGCGCCCTGCGCAAGATCCTCGAAGAGAAGATCACCCCGGAACAAATCATCGCCGACCTCAAAGCGTCGTCGTTGCGCGGCCGTGGCGGCGCGGGTTTCCCTACCGGCCTGAAGTGGAGCTTCATGCCACGCCAGTTCCCGGGCCAGAAGTACCTGGTATGTAACTCAGATGAGGGCGAGCCAGGCACTTTCAAGGACCGCGACATCATGCGCTACAACCCGCATGCGCTGATCGAGGGCATGGCCATTGGCGCCTACGCCATGGGGATTACTGTAGGCTACAACTACATCCACGGCGAGATCTTCGAGGTCTACACCCAGTTTGAAGATGCACTGGAAGAGGCGCGCGCCGCCGGCTTCCTGGGCGACAAGATCATGGGCAGCGAGTTCAGCTTCCAGCTGCACGCGCACCATGGTTATGGCGCTTACATCTGCGGCGAAGAAACCGCGCTGCTGGAATCGCTGGAAGGCAAAAAAGGCCAGCCGCGCTTCAAGCCGCCTTTCCCTGCGTCGTTCGGCCTGTACGGCAAGCCGACCACCATCAACAACACCGAGACTTTCGCGGCGGTTCCGTTCATCCTGAACATGGGTCCTGAAAAGTACCTGGGCATGGGACGTCCGAACAACGGCGGTTCGAAGATCTTCTCGATCTCGGGCGACGTTGAACTGCCGGGCAACTACGAGGTACCGCTGGGTACCCCGTTCGCCAAACTGCTGGAACTGGCAGGCGGCATGCGCGGCGGCAAAAAGATCAAGGCTGTGATCCCAGGCGGTTCGTCCGCTCCGGTGATCCGCGGCGAACTGATGATGAACACCGACCTGGACTACGACTCGATCGCCAAAGCTGGCTCGATGCTCGGTTCGGGCGCCGTCATCGTCATGGATGAAACGCGTTGCATGGTCAAGGCTATGGAGCGTCTGGCGTACTTCTACTTTGAAGAGTCGTGCGGCCAGTGCACCCCATGCCGTGAAGGTACGGGTTGGATGTACCGCATGATTCACCGCATCGAAAACGGCCAGGGACGTCCTTCGGATCTGGACGTGCTGAACTCGATCTGCGACAACATCCAGGGCCGCACCATTTGCGCGCTGGGCGATGCCGCGGCGATGCCGATGCGCGCGTTCATCAAGCAATTCCGCGAAGAATTTGAATATCACGTCGAGCACAAGCATTGCTTAGTGCCCGCTTACATCTAAGCTGCGTCAGGTAACGATCACCATGGTTGAAATCGAAATAGACGGCAAAAAAGTCGAAGTCCCTGCTGGTAGCATGGTGATGGACGCCGCCAACAAATTGGGAACCTACATTCCGCACTTCTGCTATCACAAGAAATTGTCGATCGCTGCGAACTGCCGTATGTGCCTCGTCGAAGTGGAAAAGGCGCCTAAGCCTTTGCCAGCATGCGCAACGCCGGTCTCGGCAGGCATGATTGTGCGCTCCGCTTCGGACAAGGCCGTACAGGCACAGAAGTCCGTCATGGAATTCCTGTTGATTAACCACCCGCTGGACTGCCCGATCTGCGATCAGGGCGGCGAGTGCCAGTTGCAAGACTTGGCAGTCGGCTACGGCAAGGGCGAATCGCGCTACGAAGAAGACAAGCGCGTCGTCGTGCCGAAAGATGCCGGCCCGCTGGTCTCCATGCAGGAGATGGCGCGCTGCATCCAGTGCACCCGTTGCGTACGCTTTGGCCAGGAAGTGGCCGGCGTGATGGAACTGGGCATGATCGGCCGCGGCGAACACTCGGAAATCACCGCGTTCGTCGGCCAGACCGTGAACTCGGAAATGTCCGGCAACATGATCGACCTGTGCCCGGTAGGCGCACTGACGTCGAAGCCGTTCCGCTACAGCGCCCGTTCGTGGGAACTGTCGCGCCGCAAATCGGTATCGCCGCACGACGGCCTGGGCGCCAACCTGATCGTTCAGGTGAAAGCCGGCAAGGTCAAGCGCGTACTGCCGCTGGAAAACGACGCCGTCAACGAGTGCTGGATTTCCGACAAGGACCGCTTCTCGTACGAAGGCCTGGAAGCCGCCGACCGTCTGACTCAGCCTATGCTGAAGCAGGGCGGCGAGTGGAAAGAAGTCGACTGGCAAACCGCGCTGGAATACGTGGCGCACGGCCTGAAGAACATCAAGCACGAACACGGCGCCGGCGCGCTGGCCGCACTGGCCACGCCGCACTCGACGCTGGAAGAACTGCATCTGCTGCAAAAGCTGACCCGCGCCATGGGCTCGGACAGCGTGGACACGCGCCTGCGTCACAGCGACTTCTCGCTGGGCGATGTGACCCCTTGGCTGGGCATGTCGATCACCGAGTTCGGTCAGCTGAACCGCGCCTTCGTCATCGGCTCGTTCCTGCGCAAGGATCACCCGCTGCTGGCTACCCGTCTGCGCACGGCAGTGAAGGGCGGCGCCAAGCTGTCCATCCTGCACGCCACCGACGACGACCAGCTGATGACCGTTGCGAACAAAATGATCGTTGCTCCGTCGGAGTGGCTGTCGGCGCTGTCGCAAGTTGTCGTGGCCGTGGCTAAAGCCAAGGAAGTCGCCGCACCAGCGGGCTTCGAAGGCGTACAAGCTTCCGACGCCGCCAACGCGATCGCCGCTTCGCTGATCTCCGGCGAGAACAAGGCCGTCTTCCTGGGTAACGCGGCAACGCAGCACCCGCAGGCTGCCGCGCTGCACGCCGCCGCACAATGGATCGCCGAACAAACCGGCGCCAAGCTGGGCTACCTGACCGAAGCCGCCAACACCGTTGGTGCTTACCTGGTCAACGCCAACGGTGCCAAGGCCCCTGCGTTCTCCGAACAGAAGCAGGCTTACCTGCTGCTGAACGCCGAGCCAGAGCTGGACGCACACAACCCGCAAGCCGCCACCGCCGCACTGAAACACGCGGAGATGGTTGTCGTCATGTCGGCGTACAAGCATGGCATGGACTACGCCGACGTACTGCTGCCGGTGTCGCCATTCAGCGAAACCTCGGGCACCTTCGTCAACTGCGAAGGCCGCGCGCAAAGCTTCAACGGCACCGTCAAGCCGCTGCTGGAAACCCGCCCTGCGTGGAAAGTCCTGCGCGTGCTGGGTAACATCCTCGGCCTGTCCGGTTTCGACTACGATACTTCCGAAGCGATCCGCGACGAAGTGCTGGGCGCCGGCGTGACCGACCTGTCGGCCAAGCTGAACAACACCACCAAGCAAGCTGTCGTCGCCGCCGCTGCGGTTTCGACGGGTACGGAACGTATTGCAGACGTGCCTATCTACTTCGCCGACGCCGTAGTGCGTCGCGCCGAGTCGCTGCAGAAGATGGCCGATGCGGCTGCGCCTAAAGCGCACCTGTCGTCCGCGCTGGCGCAGCAACTGGGTGTCGCCGCCGGCGACAAGGTCAAGGTCACGCAAGGTTCCGGCAGCGCGATCCTGGTCGCCGCTGTTGATGCCAAACTGCCAGCCAATGCAGTCCGCGTCGCCGCCGCTCACGCGTCGACCGCTGCTCTGGGCGGCATGTTCGGCTCCATCACCGTTGAAAAAGCAGGGGAGGGTAAATAATGGCTCTGCCTGAATTCGTCACTACTATTAATGCCATGGGCGCCAACAGCGTTCTGGCGCCGGCCTGGCCGCTGATCTGGGCGCTGATCCGTGTGATCGTCGTGCTGCTGCCGCTGATGGGTCTGGTTGCCTACCTGACGCTGTGGGAACGCAAGTTCATCGGCTGGATCCAGATCCGCGTCGGTCCTAACCGCGTTGGTCCTATGGGCCTGCTGCAACCGATCGCCGATGCGCTCAAGCTGCTGTTCAAAGAGATCATCACCCCGGCCAAGGCCAACCCTGGCCTGTTCGTGATCGGTCCTATCATGACCATCATGCCGGCGCTGGCCGCCTGGGCGGTCGTACCGTTCGGCGCCGAAGCCGTGCTGGCCAACGTCAACGCCGGCCTGCTGCTGCTGATGGCGATCACCTCGATGGAAGTCTACGGCATCATCATCGCCGGCTGGGCTTCGAACTCGAAGTACTCGTTCATGGGCGCGATGCGCGCCTCGGCACAGATGATCTCCTACGAAATCCCGATGGGCTTCGTGCTGGTGGTCGTGCTGATGGTGTCCGGTTCGCTGAACTTCGGCGA
Source organism: Rugamonas aquatica (assembly GCF_009380215.1). Classification (GTDB taxonomy): domain Bacteria; phylum Pseudomonadota; class Gammaproteobacteria; order Burkholderiales; family Burkholderiaceae_D; genus Rugamonas; species Rugamonas aquatica_B. Next base: position 135,008 of record NZ_WHUG01000005.1, on the reverse strand, counting down.
CATCGTCGCCGGTCAGCAGAAGGGCATGTTCGCCGACCACGGCCTGAACATCCTGTCGTGGAACTGGCTGCCGCTGCTGCCGCTGTTCGTGGTCTACCTGACCTCCGGCCTGGCGGAGTGCAACCGTCACCCGTTCGACGTGGTCGAGGGCGAGTCCGAGATCGTTGCCGGCCACATGGTCGAATACTCGGGCATGGCCTACGCCATGTTCATGCTGGCCGAATACGCCAACATGATTCTGATCGCGACCCTGGGTTCGATCATGTTCCTGGGCGGCTGGTCCGCACCGTTTGCCTTCCTCGAATTCTGGGGCGGTTTCGGCGGCTTCTTCTGGTTGTTCGCCAAGGCGTTCTTCCTGGTGTCCGTCTTCATCTGGGTGCGCGGTACTTTCCCACGCTACCGTTATGACCAGATCATGCGTCTGGGCTGGAAAGTGTTTATCCCTCTGACGCTGGTGTACCTGGTGTTCGTGGCCGGCTGGATGCAGACATCCTGGAATATCTGGAAGTAAGGACTGGAAAAAATGGAACGTTTAAAAGACTTCATCGGCAGCTTCATGCTGACCGAATTGATCAAAGGGATGGCGCTGACGGGCAAGTATATGTTCTCGCGCAAGATCACCGTGCAGTACCCGGAAGAGAAGACGCCGATGTCGCCGCGCTTCCGTGGCCTGCACGCGCTGCGCCGCTATCCGAATGGTGAAGAGCGCTGCATCGCCTGCAAACTGTGCGAAGCAGTGTGCCCGGCGATGGCGATCACCATCGAATCCGAGCAGCGCGACGATGGTTCGCGCCGCACCACGCGTTACGACATCGATCTGACCAAGTGCATCTTCTGCGGTTTCTGCGAAGAGTCGTGCCCGGTCGATTCGATCGTTGAAACGCACGTGCTGGAATACCACGGCGAGAAACGCGGCGATCTGTACTACACGAAAGAGATGCTGCTGGCCGTTGGCGATCGCTACGAAAACGAGATCGCCGAAGCCCGCGCAGCGGACGCTCCTTACCGCTGACGGAAGGCGGGCCCGGTTCCGGCCGGGTTCCGCCGCAGCGGTGTGTTGATCAATAAACTGTACGTCTCTTGGGTTAGTTATGGAATTTAAAACTGCTTTGTTCTACGCCTTCTCAGCCATCATGATATTGGCTGCGACGCGCGTTATCACGGCCCGCAATCCGGTGCATGCGGCACTGTTCCTGGTGCTGGCGTTCTTCTCCGCTGCCGGCATCTGGATGCTGCTGGAGGCTGAGTTCCTCGCCATCGTGCTGGTACTGGTCTACGTCGGCGCCGTCATGGTGCTGTTCCTGTTCGTGGTCATGATGCTCGACATCGATACGGACAAGATGCGCGAAGGCTTCTGGGGCTACCTGCCTATCGCTTCCTTCGTCGGTGTCATCATCGTGCTGGAAATGGCCGCCGTGCTGTGGCGTTCCTTCCTGTCGTTCGATCAGCAGCCGGTCAACGCCGGCAACATCGGCGGCACCAAGGAACTGGGCCTGCTGATTTACACCAAATACATCTACGGCTTTGAAATCGCCGCAGCGATCCTGCTGGTTGCGATTATCGCCGCCGTGGCGCTGACCCTGCGCAAGCGCAAGGACACCAAACATTTCGACCCAGCCGACGCCGTACGCGTCAAGCGCAATGACCGCCTGAAGATCGTCAAGATTGCGCCGGTCACCACGCGCGGCCAGGCCGAAGCTGAAGTTAAGGAGGCACCATGACTTTATCGCTCGCTCACTACCTCGTTCTTGGCGCGATACTGTTCGCGATCTCGATCGTCGGTATTTTCCTGAACCGCAAGAACATCATCGTTCTGCTGATGGCCATCGAATTGATGCTGCTGGCAGTGAACATGAACTTCATCGCGTTCTCGCACTACCTGGGCGATGCGGCCGGGCAGATCTTTGTGTTCTTCATCCTGACCGTGGCGGCTGCTGAATCGGCAATCGGCCTCGCGATCCTGGTGGTGATGTTCCGTAACCTGGACACCATCAACGTTGAAGACCTGGATAGCCTGAAGGGTTGATCCCGTGGCTAAAGTTCAAACCTCGAAAAATAACGATTAAGGTTCATCATGGCGGTTACTCTTAACCCTAATCTCCTGCTAGCCGTACCCTTGGCGCCGCTGGCCGGCGCCGCGATTGCGGGCTTGTTAGGAACTAAATTCTTCGGCAACGTCGTAGGTCGCAAGACCTCGCACACCGCGACCATCCTGGGCGTGCTGGTTGCCTTCATCCTGTCGGCGATGACGCTGAACGATGTCGTCAACGGCGCCCACTACAACGGCACCGTCTACAACTGGATGACCGTGGCCGGCCTGAAGCTGGAAATCGGCTTCCAGATCGACGCGCTGTCGGCGATGATGATGTGCGTGGTCACCTTCGTGTCGCTGATGGTGCACGTGTACACCATCGGCTACATGGCGGAAGACGAAGGCTACAACCGCTTCTTCTCGTACATCTCGCTGTTCACGTTCTCGATGCTGATGCTGGTCATGGCGAACAACTTCCTGCAGCTGTTCTTCGGCTGGGAAGCGGTGGGCCTGGTGTCGTACCTGCTGATCGGCTTCTGGTACACCCGCCCAACGGCGATCGTGGCCAACATGAAGGCCTTCCTGGTCAACCGCGTCGGCGACTTCGGCTTCATCCTGGGTATCGGCCTGCTGCTGGCCTACGCCGGTTCGATGGACTACCAGGAAGTCTTCGCCAAGAAGGAACAGCTGATGACGCTGACCCTGCCGGGCACCGACTGGGCGCTACTGACCGTAGCCTGCATCTGCCTGTTCATCGGCGCGATGGGCAAATCGGCGCAGTTCCCGCTGCACGTCTGGCTGCCTGACTCGATGGAAGGCCCGACCCCGATCTCCGCACTGATCCACGCCGCGACCATGGTTACGGCAGGTATCTTCATGGTGACGCGCATGTCGCCGTTGTTCGAACTGTCGGACACCGCGCTGTCGTTCATCCTGGTCATCGGTTCGATCACCGCGCTGTTCATGGGCTTCTTGGGCATCATCCAGAACGATATCAAGCGCGTGGTCGCTTACTCGACGCTGTCGCAGCTGGGCTACATGACCGTGGCGCTGGGTTCGTCCGCTTACTCGGTGGCTGTGTTCCACCTGATGACCCACGCATTCTTCAAAGCGCTGCTGTTCCTTGGCGCCGGTTCGGTCATCATCGGCATGCACCACGATCAGGACATCCGCAACATGGGCGGCCTGCGCAAGTACATGCCTATCACCTGGATCACTTCCCTGCTGGGTTCCCTGGCGCTGATCGGCACCCCGTTCTTCTCGGGCTTCTACTCGAAGGATTCGATCATCGAAGCCGTCGCCGCGACCCACATCTGGGGCGCAGGCTTCGCTAACTTCGCCGTGCTGGCTGGCGTGTTCGTGACCGCGTTCTACTCGTTCCGCATGTACTTCCTGGTATTCCACGGCGAAGAGCGTTTCGGCAAGGCCCACGCGCATGACGATCATCACCATGGTGAGTCCCATGGGACGAACGCAGCCGCCGCCCACGACGGCCACGGTCACGACGACCACGGCCACGACGAGGAAGACGACCACGCTCACCACGGTCTGGCACCAGGCCAGAAGCCGCATGAATCGCCATTCGTGGTCTGGTTCCCGCTGGCGATGCTGGCCATCCCTTCGGTCATCATCGGCTACCTGACCATCGGTCCTATGCTGTTCGGCGACTTCTTCAAAGGTGTCATCACCTTCGGCGAAAACCATCCTGCGATGGAAGAACTGGCGCACGAATTCCACGGCCCGATGGCGATGGCGATGCACTCGCTGACGTCGCTGCCGCTGTGGCTGGCCATCTCCGGTGTCGCTACCGCGTACTACTGCTACATGATCAATCCACGCGTACCGGCCTGGTTCTACGCCAAGTTCAAGTTCCTGCACACGCTGCTGGACAACAAGTACTACATGGACAAGTTCAACGAGGTCGTATTCGCCGGCGGCGCGCGCGCCCTGGGCAATGGCCTGTGGAACGTGGGCGACAAGACCCTGATCGACGGCCTGCTGGTCAACGGCAGCGCCAAAGTGGTGGGCTGGTTCTCGACGCTGACCCGTTTGGCGCAGACTGGTTATATCTACCACTACGCGTTCGTCATGATCCTCGGCATTCTGGGGTTCCTGGTCTACTTCCTGCCGTTTTGGCACGCTTAATTAGCTGATACGCAAAGAGATAACGATAACCATGATGCAGTCAACCATATCTACACTACCTCCTTACCTGAGCCTCGCGATCTGGCTCCCGATTATCTTCGGCCTGATCGTGCTGGCTGTAGGCCGTGATACCAATGCGGCGCTGGTCCGCGTTGGATCGCTGATCGGCGCGCTGGTCAGCTTCGCCGCGACCATCCCGCTGATTACCAATTTCAGCAACACCGCCCACGGCATGCAGTTCGTCGAGAAGTCGCCGTGGATCGAGCGCTTCAACATCTACTACTCGCTGGGCATCGACGGCCTGTCGCTGTGGTTCGTACCGCTGACCGCCTTCATCACCGTGATCGTCGTGATCTCGGCCTGGCAGGTGATCCAGAAGCGCGTCGCTCAATACATGGGCGCCTTCCTGATCCTGTCCGGCCTGATGATCGGCGTGTTCTGCGCGATGGACGGCCTGCTGTTCTACTTCTTCTTCGAAGCGACCCTGATCCCGATGTACATCATCATCGGCGTGTGGGGCGGCGAGAACCGCGTGTACGCATCGTTCAAGTTCTTCCTGTACACCTTCTTCGGCTCGCTGCTGACGCTGGTCGCCATCATCTACCTGTACAAGGTATCGGGCGGCAGCTTCGACATCCTGATGTGGCACAAGATCGCCCTGACGATGAAAGAACAGATCTTCATCTTCATCGCCTTCTTCATGGCCTTCGCCGTCAAGGTGCCGATGTTCCCGGTCCACACCTGGCTGCCGGATGTCCACGTGGAAGCGCCGACCGGCGGTTCCGCCGTGCTGGCCGCGATCATGCTGAAGCTGGGTGCTTACGGCTTCCTGCGATTCTCTCTGCCTATCGTGCCTGACGCATCGCACTACATGGCGCCGTTCGTCATCACCCTGTCGCTGATCGCCGTGATCTACATCGGCCTGGTCGCGCTGGTACAGAAGGACATGAAAAAGCTGGTCGCCTACTCGTCGATCGCGCACATGGGCTTCGTCACGCTGGGCTTCTTCGTCTTCAACGCCATGGCAGTGCAGGGCGCCATCGTGCAAATGATCTCGCACGGCTTCATCTCCGGCGCGATGTTCCTGTGCATCGGCGTACTGTACGACCAGGCGCACTCGCGCCAGATCGCCGACTACGGTGGTGTGGTCAACAAGATGCCGAAGTTCGCCGCGCTGTTCATCTTCTTCTCGATGGCCAACTGCGGTCTGCCAGCGACTTCCGGCTTCGTCGGCGAGTTCATGGTGATCCTGGGCGCCACCCAGTTCAACTTCTGGATTGGCCTGCTGGCCGCGACCGCGCTGATCTTCGGCGCAGCGTACTCGCTGTGGATGGCCAAGCGCGTCATCTTCGGCAAGGTCGCCAACCACCATGTGGCTGAACTGGTCGATGTCAACGGCCGCGAATTCCTGATGCTGGGTATTCTGGCGGTCTGCGTCCTGGCCATGGGTCTGTACCCAGCGCCGTTCACCGACACGATGCAAACCTCGGTTGCAGACCTGCTGGCTCACGTTGCACACAGCAAGCTGCCTTACTGAAAACGGAAACACATAAATGACTACTCCAATTCCACAACCTGTTATCGACATGGTGCCGGTGTATGCAGAAATCGTTCTGCTGATCGGCGCCTCGGCGATCCTGTTGATCGATATGTTCCTGTCGCAGGGTAAGCGTTCGGTAACGTACGTGCTGTCGCTGCTGACGCTCCTGATCTGCGGTGCACTGAGCTACCACGACTTCGCGGCCGGCACCACGGTCTACACCTTCAGCGGCATGTTCGTGTCCGACCCGATGTCGAACCTGCTCAAGCTGTTCACCTACCTGACTGTCGGCCTGACGCTGGTCTACTCGCGCCAATACGCGGACGACCGCGGCATGTTGAGCGGTAACCTGGGCGGCGAGTTCTACGTGCTGGCGCTGTTCGCCACGCTGGGCCAGCTGGTGATGATCTCCGGTTCGAACTTCCTGTCCGTGTACCTGGGCGTGGAACTGATGTCGCTGTCGCTGTACGCGCTGGTGGCCATCCGCCGCGACAACCACAAAGCCACCGAAGCCGCGATGAAGTACTTCATCCTGGGCGCGCTGGCCTCCGGTTTCCTGTTGTACGGTATCTCGATGCTGTACGGCGCGACCGGCACGCTGGACATCGCCAAAGTGGCAACCGCTGTCGCCGCCGGCACCATCAAGCCGACCATCCTGGTCTTCGGCCTGGTGTTCCTGGTCGCCGGCCTGGCGTTCAAGCTGGGTGCAGTACCGTTCCACATGTGGGTGCCTGACGTCTACGAAGGTTCGCCTACCGCAGTGACCCTGCTGCTGGGCGGCGCGCCGAAGATCGCCACCTTCGCCATCTGCATCCGCCTGCTGGTGGAAGGCCTGCTGCCGATGGCAGTCGATTGGCAGCAGATGCTGATGGTGCTGGCGGTTATGTCGCTGGCCATCGGTAACATCACCGCGATCGCGCAGACCAACTTGAAGCGTATGCTGGCTTACTCCACCATCGCGCAAATCGGCTTCGTGCTGCTTGGCCTGCTGGCCGGCGTTGCGGGCACCACCGACCGCTCCGGCGCTGCTGCTGCTTACAGCGCCGCGATGTACTACACCATCACCTACGTGCTGACCACCATCGGCAGCTTCGGCATGCTGATGCTGTTGTCGCGCGCCGGCTTCGAAGCCGAGAACCTGAACGACTTCAAAGGCCTGAGCAAGCGTAATGGCTGGTTCGCCGTGATTATGTCCATCCTGCTGTTCTCGCTGGCCGGCGTGCCACCGATGATGGGCTTTGCCGCCAAGTTCTCGGTGCTGACCGCGGTACTGGGCACCGGCCAGATCTGGCTGACCGTGTTCGCGGTGATGTTCTCGCTGATCGGCGCGTTCTACTACCTGCGCGTTGTTAAAGTGATGTGGTTCGATGAGCCGGTCGACAATTCGCCTATCGTGGCGAAGGGCGACATGAGCTTCGCTCTGAGCCTGAACGGCCTGGCCATCGTAGCCCTGGGCATTCTGCCAGGCCCGCTGCTGGCGGCCTGCCTGAAAGCCATCACCCTGACGCTGAACACCTGATGGATGTTTCCGTCGCAAGCTGGTTGGTGATCGCCGCTGCACTGGTGGCCGCCAACCTGCCGTTCTTCAATGACAAAGTATTCGCACTGGTGGCCACTCGCTGGCCCCGCAAGCCGCTGTTCGTGCGGCTGGCGGAAATGACGGTGCTGTACTTTGTCGTTGGCGTTATCGGCTTCGCCCTCGAAGCGCAGATCGGCAATCGCTTCCAGCAGACCTGGGAGTTCTACGCGATCTCCGCCTGCATCTTCATCGTCCTGGGCTTCCCGGGATTCATCGTCCGCTACCTGCGCAAGCGCCACGGCTGATACACTATCGTTCTTCAACGACAGTGGAGCAGGTATGGACGACAAGCATCTGACAGAAACCCGTATCGACGGTGAATTGGTCTACAACGGCCGTTTCCTCAAAGTCCAAAGCGACACCATCGAACTCCCCGACGGCAAGCGCACCACGCGCGAATACGTGCTGCATCCCGGCGCCGTGGTGATCCTGCCACTGCTGGACGATGGCACCGTGCTGATGGAGCGCCAGTACCGCTATCCGCTGCATCAGGTGTTCATCGAATTCCCGGCCGGGAAAATCGATCACAACGAAGACCCGCTGGCCAGCGCAAGGCGCGAACTGGAAGAGGAAACCGGCTACACCGCCAGCGAGTGGCAGTTCGTCAGCACCATCCACAACGCCATCGCCTACTCGGACGAGCATCTGGACCTGTACCTGGCACGCGGCCTCAAGGCCGGCCCGCAGAAGCTGGACGACGGCGAGTTCCTCGAAACCTTCACCGCCACCATCGACGAGCTGCTGCAATGGGTACGCGAAGGGAAGATCACCGACGTCAAGACCGTCATCGGCATCTTCTGGCTGGACAAGCTGCGCGCGGGCGACTGGAAGCTATGAAGCCGCTGTGCGCCGCCATCGCCTTCGGCCTGTCGGCCGTTAGCGGCGCGGTGCATGCCGCCGCGCCGGCTGCGCCTGCTACAGCCGCTGCGGCGCGCACGCCGTTCCAGATCCGCTGCGAAGACAGCATCGCCAAGACGATCTCCGTGCTGTCCGCAAAACAGAACGGCTACACCATCAACAACCAGCTGCCGTATCGGGCGCTGACCGCGAAGTCCGGGAATATGGACAACAAGATGGTGACGCTGGGGCTGACCGTTACCAAGGGCCAGTACACGGTCGATCTGGGTGGGCCGGTGTTGCAGGATCCCGTCAGCGGCTACGAATGCATCGCGCCGCGCGTGGACGTGAAGTTGAATTATTCGCCGGTGCTGATCTATGTCGGCAACGAGTTCGCGCCGGGCACCTGCGGCTACAACGCGATCCTCGAACACGAGCAGCGGCATTTGCAGGCGTATATGGAAAACCTGGCGCGCGTGGAGAAGGTGGTGCGCGAAGCGCTGAGCAAACGGTTCGAAGCCAAGCCGCTGTACGCGCCGTCCGGCACCGCGATGTCGGCGCTGGAGCACGAGATCAACGGCACCTGGTTCCCGTTCATCCGCGACGAATTCGAAAAGGGCAGGCCGAAGCAGGCGGAGATCGATACGCCGGAAGAATACGCCCGCATGGGCAAGGTGTGCGATGGCGAGATCGCTGCGATCCTGCTGCGCCGCCATAAAAACAATTGAAGAATATGACTGCATCCAAAACGACACCTCGCTACTTTGCACTGCTGCCCGCCGCCGGCGTCGGCGCGCGCATGGCGGCGGACGGACCCAAACAATACCTGACGGTCGGCGGCAAGCCGATGCTGCGCCACGCGGTCGACGCCTTCCGCGCCAGCGATCTGGTGGCGCACACCTATGTGGTGGTCAGCGCGGCCGACGGCCAGATCGACGGCGTGCTGCCGGCGGACCTGGACGGCGTGACGGTACTGCGCTGCGGCGGCGCCACGCGCATGGACACGGTGCTCAACGCCTTGCGCGAGCTGCAGGGCGTGGTGGCCGGCGGTGACATGATTATGGTGCACGACGCTGCGCGTCCCGGCCTGACGCCGGCGCTGATCGCCAGGCTGATAGACGGCGTGGGCGACGATGCGGCGGGCGGCCTGCTGGCGCTGCCGGTGGTGGACACGGTCAAGCGCGCGACCGGTGCGGTGCCGGTGGCCGCGACGACGGTCTCGCGCAACGGCCTGTGGCTGGCGCAGACGCCGCAGATGTTCAGCTACGAGCTGCTGCTGCGCGCCCTGGGCAGCGCGCCGGACGCCAACGCCATCACGGACGACGCCAGCGCGGTCGAGATGCTCGGCCTGTCGCCGCGGCTGATCGAAGGCCATCCACGAAATTTGAAAGTCACGCTGCCGGCCGACATCCGCATCGCGGAAATGTATCTGGCTGCCGGCGAATAACACAGGATAGAAAACATGACCAAACTCCCATTCCGCATCGGCCAGGGCTACGATTGCCACGCACTGGTGGAAGGCCGCAAGCTGATTATCGGCGGCGTCGACATCCCGCATCATGTGGGCCTGCTGGGGCATTCGGACGCCGACGTGCTGCTGCACGCGATCACCGATTCGATACTCGGCGCGGCTGCGCTGGGCGACATCGGCAAGCACTTTCCGGATACCGATCCGCAGTTCAAGGGCGCCGATTCGCGCACCTTGTTGAAGGAGGCGGCGCGGCGCGTGGTGGCCACCGGCTACAGCATCGGCAATATCGACGCGACCATCATCGCGCAACGTCCGAAGATGGCGCCGCACATCGCCGGCATGTGCGCGAATATCGCGGAGGATCTGGGCGTGGCTGTCGGCCAGGTCAACATCAAGGCCAAGACCAATGAGAAGCTGGGTTACCTGGGCAGGGAAGAGGGCATTGCCGCTGAGTCGATTGCTTTGCTGATCGCTTCGTAAAACAAGGTCGCATCGTTCTCCAGCACGCCGATGGCGGTGTCGCGGGAGACCGATGGATAGTCGGCCAAAAAGTCAGCCATGGGCTTGCCCGTTAGCAGATAGGCGAACATCCGTTTGATGGGTACCAGCGTGCTCTTGAATACCGGCATACCGCCCAGAATATCGGGTTCCATCTGCACCAGCGGCGTGATGGCCTTCATGTAGGCCAGCACTTCCGGGTCAACCGGATCGGTCGGAGACTTTCGCGGTGCTACGATCCGTCCGTGAATGCGGTGAACCGCGTTGTCAAAGAATTCCGAATCAAGCTCCGGGCAATCCTCGTCAAATTCTATCTCGTCGTCATAGTTGGGCATGGCATTGATCCAGCTATCAGGACTGTCCGTGTCATGAAATAATTCGGATGACATTGTCTTCCCATGTGTATGTTGTCATTTCAGTGTAGTGGCTTGAGGACATCCTTCAAGCGGCACTGAAAAAAACAGGCGCAGGACATCGTTTTGATATCCTGCGCCTGCCATTCTCAACCGTCTTCGGCCTAGATCAATAGTGCTCCGCCGTCGACGATGTGGGTCTGGCCGGTGGCGAAGCCGCTGGTCATCAGGAACAGGTAGGCGGCGGCGATGTCTTCCGCCGAGCCCACACGGCCGACCAGCAGCGCATCGCCGACATCGTCGAACATCTGCTTGCGCTGCACCGGCGCCATGTCCGCCCACAGGTTCGTCGCGGTCACGCCCGGCGACACGGCGTTGACCCGCAACGGCGCCAGCTCCACCGCCAGCGCCCGCGTCAAAGCCTCCATCGCACCGCACACGCTGGCCCCCAGTACCCATCCCGACTGCGGCCGCATCGCTGCGATGCCGGTCGTGAACGTGATCGAACCGCCCGGCCTGATATGCCGAGCTCCGTGCTTGGCCGCCGCCAGCGCACCCCAATAGCGCACCTCAAATGCCGAACGCGCAGCGGTCAAATCGGTCCCGGACAGCGCGCCGATTTGCAGCGCATCGCCCGCCGTGTAGACCAGATGATCGAACGCACCGGTGGTGGCGAAGAAGCGCTCGATGGCCCGCTCGTCCAGCAGATCCAACGCGCATCCCTGCGCCTTGCCGCCAAGGTGCTCCAGCGCCTTCTCGATGCGCGAGATCTGGCTCGACACCACCAGCATTTCCGCGCCTTCACGCAGCGCCTCGCGCGCCACCGCCAGCCCGATGCCCGACGAGGCGCCGAGCACGATCACGCGCTGCCCAAGCAGACGGCCGCTCATGCCGGCACCCGTTTTTTCATTGCATCCATCATGTTCTCCTTGAATTGGGCGGTAAGTCCGCATGCAAGAATTCTGATGCAAAATCACCGATACTCCGATAGCATGTGACTCATATCATTCATGACTAACTGGCATATATGGCTTTCGATGAACGGGTAGTGAACGGCATGCGCGTGCTGGCGGCGATTGTCGATGCCGGCAGCTTCGTGCGCGCGGGCGAGGCGCTGGAGATGTCGCAGTCCGGTGTCAGCCGCGCCATCGCCAAGCTGGAGGCGCGGCTCAATATCAGGCTGTTCGACCGCACCACGCGCAAGGTCTCCCTGACGGACGAGGGGCGCCGTTTCTACGCACAGATAGGACCATTGCTGGCCGGGCTGGAAGAGGCGGTTGCCTCGGCGGGCGAGGGTGCGGTGGCGGTGCGCGGACGGCTGCGCATCAACGTCGAGCCGCTGCTGGCGCGCCTGCTGCTGGGCCCCAAGCTCGGCGGCTTCCTGAAACGATATCCCGAGTTGGACCTGGATGTGGTGGCGCGCGACCAGCTGGGCGACATGGTCGGCGACGGCTTCGACCTGGCGATACGCTTCGGCCATCCGCAATCGTCATCGCTGATCGCCCGCAAGCTGCTGGACACCCGTGTGCTGACGGTCGCCACGCCGGCCTACCTGCGCCGCCACGGCGTGCCGAAGAAGCCCTCCGACCTCGAAGGCCCGGAACATACCTGCATCCACTTCCGCAACCCGGCAACGGGCAAGCCCTACGAATGGGAGTTCCATCGCGGCGGCAAGACCACCATCGTCAACCCGCGCAGCCAGCTGACGCTGAACGACGCCGGCACGATGGAGAGCGTACTGCTGGCCGGCTATGGCCTGGCGCAGGTGATCGACCTGGCGGTCGAGCCGCTGCTGCGCTCCGGCGCCGTCACGCCAGTGCTGACGGCATGGCCGGACGAGCGCTTCCCGCTGTACGCCTACTATCCGTCGCGCTACCACCCGCCGGCGAAGACGCTGGCCTTCCTCGACTTCGTCGCTACGCTGGTAGGCTAGGGCGGCGCGATAAACGATCTGCTACCATGGCGCTTTTGACGCAAGGGATAAACAATGGCGCGTGATATCTACGCTTATCGGCAGGTGGCGGTGCACTCGGTGGCGCCCGAGGGCAAGGTGGAAATCCATCCTGTGCCGGGACAGGCATTTTCGCCCGCACTGCCTGTGCAGTGCTCGCGCCGCATGAGCGACGTCGAGCTTTACCCGCTGGGCACCTGCTTCCTGCTGGACGCCAAGCTGACCGACCGCATGGGAGGCATGCAGTACCTGTATGCCTGGCATGGCGATGAAATCAAAGTGCTGACAGCCAGTGAGACCGAGACCTTCCTGGCTGCCTTCAAACGCGGACGTATTTGATCAGTGCACGGCGTGCAGCTTGCCCAGGGGCTTGCCGTCGTCCTTGGCCCACGCCGCGATAACGGCGGCCATCGCCAGCGCGAACACGCCGCCGACCACCATCGCACTCGCCACACCCAGATGGTCGACTGACACGCCGCCCACCAATGCGCCGCTGGCCAGCGAGATCTGCGCGGTGGAGACGAACACCGCGCCGCCGCTTTCCATCGCATCCGGCGCGGCCTTGAACATCCAGGTCTGCACCGAGATCGGCATCATGCCGAAGGCCAGGCCCCAGATCACGATCAACACCGTCGCACCGGCGGCGCTGGCGCCGAACAGCGGCATCGCCGCAGCCGACAAGCCCATGATGACGCCGGTGGCGATCAGCGAATTTTTCACGCTCTTCGCCACGGCCCAGCCGCCGATCAGATTGCCGACGAAACCAGCCGCGCCGTAAATCAGCAGCAGCACGCTGATGCTCTTGGCGCTCAAGCCCGCGACCTGGCTCAGGAACGGCGTGACATAAGTGTAAGCGGCGAACTGGCCGATGAAGATCAGCAGCGTGGCCAGCATGCCCAGCCGCGCCTTCTGCACGCGCAGCAGCGCAGGCAGTTGGCCGAAGGTCAGGGATGTCGTGGTCGGCAGGCGAGGCAGCAGCCACATTTGCGCAGCCAGCACCAGCAGCGACACGGCGGTCGCGGCGAAGAAGGCCATGCGCCAGCCCACCAGTTCACCGATCATCGCACCGGCCGGCACGCCGGCCACGGTGCCCAGCGAGATGCCGGCGAAGATGATGGAGGTGGCGCGCGCGGCCGAGGCCTCCGGCACCAGCCGGTTGCCCAGCGCGCCGCCGATGGCCCAGAAGCCGCCGACGCCTATGCCGAGCAGCGCGCGGCCGAGCAGCACCAGAGGATAGGAATGCGACAGCGCGACGATCAGGTTGGAGGCGATCAGCGTGGCGGTCAGGCCCCAGATCACGTAGCGGCGGTCGGTCTTGCCGACGCCTATCGTCACCAGGATGGCGGCGAATGCGGCCACCAGGCCGGGTACGGTCACCATCATGCCGGCGACGCCTTCGGTCACGCCCAGCTCTGCGGCGATGGACGGCAGCAGGCCGACCGGCAGGAATTCCGTCGTCACCAGCGCGAACGAGCCGACGGCGACCGACAGCACGGCCAGCCAGGCGGCGCGGGTGGGGGAGCTTGAAATAGAGAGGGGCGCGTCGTCGGGCAAGACGGCTTGAGCGCTGGTGTTGTTTTTCATATGAGATTATTCCTATCGGCTGTAAAAATACTTGAGTTTTTTACTGATCGGTTCATAATGATCTGCGCAAGGAACTTTGTCAATGAATTTTTAACCGAACGGTATGAAAGATAATTCCGCATCAGCACGCAAGTCAGGCCGTCCGCGCACTTTTGACGCGGAAACCGCCCTGGACAAGGCCATGAAAGTGTTTTGGGAAAAGGGCTACGAAGGCAGCTCCCTACCGGAACTGACCGAAGCGATGGGCATGAACCGGCCCAGTCTGTACGCCGTATTCGGCAACAAGGAGAATCTGTTCCGCATGGCGCTGGAGCGTTACGGCGCGACCCACGATCCGTTGTTCAACGCGGCGCTGGCACAGCCGACGGCGCGCGCCGTGGTCGAGCACTTCTTGCGCGGCAATGCCGACGCCCAGACCGAAACCGAAAATCCGCACGGCTGCCTGGTGATCAATGGCGCGCTGGCCTGCAGCGACGATGCCTTGCCGATACGCGATTCGCTGATCGAACGCCGCGCCGCCAGCGAGGCTAAATTGCGCGCCCGGCTGGAGCAGGCCAAGGTCGACGGCGATCTGCCGGCCGATAGCTGCTCAGGCCAGATGGCGCGTTATGTGATGACGGTTTCCAATGGCATGGCGGTGCAGGCGGCGGCTGGCGCCACCCGCAAACAGTTGCAGGAAGTGGTGGATCAGGTGCTGCGCGGCTGGCCTTCTTGATCCCGCAGAAATGTTGCCTGAAAAATATATTCAGTAACAAAATGAAATTTTAGTTGTGCTTTTGAAATTCCCCGGTAGAATGGCTACATTGAGTCGCCGTCCTATCCTTTTTGAAAGTCACATCATGAAAATGTCTAAACTGTTTCTGGCTGCAGCTGTTACCGCATTGACCGCTTCGGGCGCCGCATCGGCCACCAACCTGATTCAGAACGGCGACTTTGAAACCGTCAGCGGCGTCAATCTGAACAACTACGTGCGCGTAGGCGCAGGCGATGGCGCGATTGCCTTCTGGAGCGTCGGCGGCAACTCGGTCGACGTCATCAACAACAGCTACAACTCGATCTCGGGCAACAGCATCGACATGCTGGGCACGCCAGGTCCGGGCGTACTGTCGCAATCGTTCACCGCAGTGGCCGGCACCACCTACACGCTGTCGTTCGACCTGACCCACAATCCGTACTCGCACGGCGCAGGCCTGGACGTGTTCGTTGGTGGCAACCACTACTCGTTCGAAGGCAGCACCCCTGTCACCAACTACACCTTCAACTTCACCACCACCGGCGGTACGCAAGCGCTGGTGTTCAGCAGCGTTGGTGGCGACGGTTACTCGGGCGCGGTACTGGACAATGTGTCCGTCACCGCCGCCGTACCTGAGCCGGAAACCTACGCGATGATGCTGGCTGGCCTGGGCCTGGTAGGCGTTATCGCCCGCCGCCGCAAAGCCGCCAAGTAATTCGCTGGCTTAGCCAAAATTAAAAAAGGGGGCTGACCTGTGGGTCAGCCCCCTTTTTTCCTTGTGTGGACTGGATTTATTCGGAGCCGTCGTCGTCGTCCTCGGTTTCCGGCGTGCCGTCCTTGATGGCGTGGGCGCGGGCTGCGTCAGCGCCGGTTTTCAGTTTGGCGGCATCGGCCATGAACTGGTCGACGCTGTGATCCGGACTGTGCCGTACTTCCGGCGGCAGCAGCACCGACATGTACAGCTCGTCGGCCGCACGCCCTGTGCCTTGCAGATTGGTCATCAGCATCAGCCCGGCGCCACCCACCAGCATCACCCAGCAGCTGACCGCGAAGCGTCGCGGATGGTGCGGTTTGATCGTGATGAGGTGGAAGAACAACATGCCGCAGGCGATCGCCAGCGTCACCAGATTGCCGTAGCGTGTGAACGTCTCGGCCGACCACGCATAGGCCAGCGCCGCGCTGCCGATCTTCCACAATCCCACCGTCGCCAGGCCGCTGCCGAGGATGAACAGATGCCGCCCCAGCCGCGCATGGCTGCCGAACAGGCGGTTGGCCAGCGCCCACAGGCCGCTCCACAGCAGGCCGGCCGCGAGGCTGGAGGCCAGCACCAGCAGGTAGCGTATCAGCGCGAATGGTTCGACATCGGACAGCCAGGTCTCCAGGCAGGTGAAGATGGCGATCAGCGCCAGGCCGATGGCGGCCGGCACCGTGCCTTCCCAACCATGCATGGTGGTGTCCGCGATTTCGGCGGCCACCGGGAAGTCGGCCGCGCGCACGCGCAATCGCGTGTGGCCCAGGCGCACCATGGTGTCGCCACTCAGCACCACGCTGGTCTGGCGCTTGCCTTTCAGGTAGGTGCCGTTCTGGCTGCCCAGGTCGCGCAGTACCAGTTCGCCTTGCTCGTTGGCGTCGACGATGGCGTGGGCGGCGGCGCTGTGGGCGTCGTCGAGGATGACGTCGTTATCGTAGCTGCGGCCCAGGCGTATCGGCAGCGCGGCCACCTTGTGCCGGTGCAGCACGTCGCCGTTGCGGGCCAGGATTTCGATGAAGTAGGGGGCTTTCATTGCGCGCCTCCCTTGCTTGCCGCGGCGGGCTTCTTCGCCACCGGCGCCAGGCCCAGCGAGTCGATGAACACGCGCGACAGGCGCAAGCCGTTTTCATACGAGACGCCGCGCGCGTCGAGCCGGCTTTGCAAGCTCATCAAGCCCTGATCGGTGGTCGCGGTCAGCAGCGCGAAGTCGTACAGGCCGGCGAACTTGCGGTAGGCCCGCACGCACAGCACGGCGCGCAGCGGCACATCCTTGTTCTTGACGAAGTCCTCGGTGCATTGCGGGCCGGTCAGGCGGGTGTCTTTGTTGGTGCCGAAGTGCTCGTTCTTGAACGAGGCGCTGGCCAGTTGCGCGAAGCGCAGCTTGTCCAGGCCGGTGCCGCGCAGGAACTGGTGGCGGATGCTGAGCTGCCCCGTCTGCAGCGAGCCGCTGATGAAGATCGCCGATTCCATCGCGCAGCTGGCGTCGTCCACCGTGAACGGCTTGTCGGCCTTGACGTTGGAGCGGCCCCAGCAGCGCATCTGTTCGGATTCGCGCACCGGCACCTGGTAAGGGCCCATGGGCTTCAGGCTCAGCGGGCTGGCCAGCAGCTGGTCGACCATGGCGCGCTGGTGGTTCAGCAGCTGGGCGGCGACGATGGACGTGAAGTCGGTCGGGGTTTTCTTTTGCTGCTCCACGCGCTTGAGCAAGTCCTGCGCAAAGCGGGCCGGCACCAGGAAGCTGACCAGCTCGCCATCGAGGCGCTTGGAGACGTTGACGCCGGCCACCGCGCCATCGACCGTCACGCTGGGGCCGCCGCTCATGCCGGAGTTGATCGGGCCGGTGAACATCAGCTGGTCGTAGAAGCTGCGCGCGATCACGCCGTTGTAGGCGCCTTCGGAAATGGCGAAGCCCAGGTCCAGCGGATTGCCCAGCGAGTACAGGTACTGGCCCTGCGTCAGCTTGGCCAGCTGATCGGGGATCTTGAAGAAGCCGGTGCCGTTGCGGCTGACGCGCAGCACGGCCAGGTCGTGCAGCACGTCCACCGCCAGCAGTTCGACGTTGCCGCGCTGGCCGCTGGTGTCCACCCATTCGCCGACGTAGGTGTCGGGATCGAGCGCGAACTGCGAGACCACATGGTAGTTCGTCACCACCAGGTTGCTGGTGCCGATCAGGAAGCCGGAGCCCACCGACGATTGCGTGCGGCCGCTCTTGAGCAGCGAGCGCACTTGCAGGATATCGTTTTTGGCGGAACCGTAGAGATGCTGGGCCGCGCTGGAGGGCGGCGGCAGCGGGGCGGCGTCGGCGTTGTCGGCGGCGGGCGCCGAAGCCTTGGCGGAGGATTGCGCCGCCGCAGCCAGTTGCGCGGGCGCGGCCGGCGGATGGTCGGCGGGCGCCGCCAGCGCGCCGGCGCTGGCCCAGGTCAGGGCGAGGGTAGCGGCAAGCTCTTTAAATTTCATGCAGTCCTTAAAAATCAACCTCTTACAGTGCGCCATCCTCCACCGGGGCCGGGGTCAGCGGCGTCATCATGTGGCCCAGCTTGGCGGCCTTGGTATTCAGGTAGTGCTGGTTAAAGGCATTGCGGTTGACCAGCAGCGGAACGCGCTCGGCCACCTCGATGCCCAGTTTGGTCATGGCATCGATCTTACGCGGATTATTGGTCATCAGGCGCAGGCTTTTGACGCCGAATTGCGCCAGCATCGGCTGGACCAGGCCGTAGGTGCGCTGATCCGGCTTGAAGCCCAGCTGCTCGTTGGCCTGCACCGTGTCGGCGCCTGCCTCTTGCAGGCGGTAGGCGCGGATCTTGTTAATCAGGCCGATGCCGCGGCCTTCCTGGCGCAGGTACAGCAGCACGCCGCGGCCTTCGGCAGCGATTTTCTTCAGTGCGCCTTCGAGCTGGGCGCCGCAATCACAGCGCTGCGAGAACAGCACGTCGCCGGTCAGGCATTCGGAATGGACGCGCGCCAGCACCGGCTCGCCATTGCCGATATCGCCCAGCACCATGGCCAGGTGTTCCTTGCCGGTGGCTTTTTCGACAAAGGCGTGCAGCGTGAACTGGGCCCAGGGGGTCGGCAGGGCGCAGGAAGTCGTGTAATCCAGTTCGTCGGTTGCCGGGGTTGCTGCGCTCTGCGACATAGCTATGCTCTTCAATTAGTGATATTCAAGGTGAAAAAGGCACGCCGGGCTGTTCCAACAGACCCGGCGTGCCCTTCATGATACCAAAACTGGCGGAAAGTTTTTTTAGGCTGCCCTCTAGCCTCAGGCGGGGAGGTCGAATAGCAGCACTTCCGCGTCCTCGGCATCCTGCAGCGACACCTGCGTTTCGCCGCTGATTTTCAGCGCATCGCCGCCTTTGAGCGCCGTGCCGTTGACCGTCAGCTCGCCCCGGATCACGTGCACGTAAGCCTTGCGCCCGCCTGCCAGCGTGTGTTGCAGGCTGTCGCCGGCCGCCATGATGGTGGCGTAGATCGCCGCATCCTGGTGGATCAGCACCGAGCCTTCGCGGCCGTCGCTGGAAGCGATCAGGCGCAGCTGGCCCTGTTTGCTTTCCGGCGTGAAGTGCTTTTCCTCGTAGCTTGGTGGAATGCCGGTCTGGTTGGGCTGGATCCAGATTTGCAGGAAATGCACACGCTCGTCCTGCGAGTGGTTAAACTCGCTGTGGCGCACGCCGTTGCCGGCGCTCATGCGCTGGACATCGCCGTAGTGCAGCACCGAACCGGTGCCCAAGCTGTCCTTGTGGGCCAGCGCGCCGTCGAGCACGTAGGAGATGATTTCCATGTCGCGGTGGCCGTGGGTGCCGAAACCCTGGCCGGCCGCTACCTGGTCTTCATTGATGACCAGCAGCGGGCCGAAGCCTACATGTTCGGGATCGTGATAGCTGCCGAACGAGAAGGTATGGCGCGACTGCAGCCAGCCGTGGTTGGCGACGCCGCGTTCTTCACTTTTACGAATTTGCAACATGGTAGGGCTCCGTTTCTTTTTAATTAATGTGCGATAATTTCGCATCCATGAACCACAGTGTACGCCTGTGTTTTGGAATAAAAAAACGGAAAATTTACCCCTCTACTATCGAAAAAATCGAATGCTCAGACTCAGCCTGGAAGCCCTGCAAATCGTCGACGCCATCGACCGTCGCGGATCGTTCTCCGCCGCCGGCAAGGAGCTGCACCGCGTGCCGTCGACCATTTCCTACACCGTCGGCAAGCTGGAGGACGATCTCGGCGTGCAAGTGTTCGAGCGCAACGGCCCGCGCGTGGAGCTGACGGCGGCCGGCATCGAGCTGCTCAAGGAGGGACGCTACCTGCTCAAGGCCGCGCAAGACCTGGAGCACCGGGTGCGCCGCGTGGCCTCCGGCTGGGAGACGGAACTGTCAGTCGGCATGGACAGCATGTTCTCGGCCAGCCTGTTCCAGGACGATATCAAGGCCTTCTACCAGGTCGCCCAGCAGACCCGGCTGCGCATCGTGCAGGAAGCGCTGTCCGGCACCTGGGAAGCGCTGCTGGACCGCCGCGCCGACTTGCTGGTGGGCGTGGCCGGCGACGGCCCGGCCGGCGGCGGCTATGTCTCCCTGCCGATCGGCAAGATCGGCTTCGTATTCGCGGTGGCGCCGTCACACCCGCTGGCCTCGGTGCAAGGCAAGCTGGACCGCGTGCAACTGCAGCAGCACCGCGCCGTCAGCGTGGCCGATTCGGCCCGCCAGCTGGCGCCGCGCACCGTCGGCCTGCTGCTGGGCCAGGACACGCTGACCGTGCCCGACATGAAAACCAAGTTCCAGTACCAGCTCGACGGCATGGGTTTCGGCTTCCTGCCGGAACCGTGCGCGCGCGCCGCCATCGCCGCCGGCCTGCTGGTGGAAAAGGAAGTGGAGGAGCCGAAGCCGGCCGAAACCTTCTACCTGGCCTGGCGCAGCGGCGAGCACGGCGCCGCGCTGCAATGGTGGCTCAGCCGCATGAAACAGCCCGGTCTGTTCGAACGCTTGCTCGACCATCTGCCGCATCGTTTGATATTGCCGGCCCCGGCACCATAATGTTGGCCGACGCCAATAATTTCGGAGTACCATAGCGGGATCACCGACTGTTATACGCTGGACATTCCATGACCGCTACGACTGCCATGCCGCCCGTGTTTTTGCATCCTCTGGCCGACCGCAACGGCGTGCCGTCGGCGCTGCTGCTCGACGCCGCCAGCCTGCAGGCCGGCGCGGTGCAGACCAGCTTGCTGCAAGAGCTGGCGTCGGGCAGCATGAGCTGCTACTACCGCGCCGGCCAGGCCGAGGCCGTCCATCAGATTCTGGACGAGGCCGGCTGGAAGCCGCTGCCCGCCGATAAAATCCACCACAGCGACACCGCGCTGGCCTCCGACTTGCCGGCCGCCGTCGCCTGGATCGACGGTGACTGGTTCCTGGCGCCGCCGCCCAAGCCGGTCGGCAGCCAGGCCGCCTCGCGCGCGCTGGCGCTGCAGCTGGTGCAGCTGGTCTCGGCCGACGCCGACACCCACGAAATCGAAGCGCTGCTGCGCCAGGATCCGACGCTGTCCTACCATTTGCTGAGGCTGGTCAATTCGCTGGGCATGGGCACCGGCCGCCGCGTCACCAGTTTTTCGCAAGCCATCCTGATCCTCGGGCGTTCGCAGCTGCGGCGCTGGCTTAACCTGATGCTGTTTTCCTCGCGCGAGGCCGACCAGCGCTCGGCCATGCTGCTGGCGCGGGTGTCGGTGCGGGCGCGGGCGATGGAGCTGCTGTCCAAGGCCGCCGGCCAGGACAAGCCGCACCAGGAGCAAGCCTTCATGACCGGCATGTTCTCGCTGCTGGGCGTGCTGTTCGGCATGCCGCTGGCCGAGGTGCTCAAGCCCTTGTCCATCAGCGTCTCGGTGCAGCAGGCGCTGCTGGCGCGCGAGGGCGAGCTGGGCCAGCTGCTCGACGTGGTCGAAGCGGCCGAGCACGACGACATCGCCGCGCTGACGCAGGGCTTGCAAGCGCTGCAGATCGACAACGCCGGCTTCAACCAGATCCTGGCCGACGCCTACCTGTGGATGCAGGGCGTCTCGGTGGGCAAGGCGGGCACTCCCCATGCGTGACGCGCTGGAGCGTTGCCTCGCGCTGAGCCGTCAGGCCCGCAAAGAGTCGGGCACGGCGCTGGCGGCGACGCTGGCCGAGCTCGACGCGCTGCTGGCGGCCACGCGCTCCGGCATCGCCGAGCCGAACGCGGCTGCGAGCGCCGACGCCGAGCTGGAGCTGGACCTGGCCGGCTATCTGACCGGCTGGAGCGACGGCGCGCAGCGCATGTTCGGCTACGCGGCCGAGGAGGCGCTGGGCCAGCACGTGCTGTTCCTGTACGCCGAGGATGACGACGACGGCAATATCGCCGAGCTGTTCTTCGAGCCGGACAGCGGCGCCACCGGCGCCCGCACCGAAGTACGCCGCCGCAAGAAGAGCGGCGAACTGATCTGGGTAAAGCTGCGCCTGCTGCTGCGCCATGACGAGGCCGGCGATCCGGTCGGCATGCTGGTCGAACTGAACGCGGCCGATTCCGCGCTGTCGGCCTCGGACAAGATCAACCTGCACGCGCGCATCATCGAGGATAGCGACCAGGGCGTGCTGATCACCGATGCGCACGAGCGCATCGTCTCGATCAATTCCTCGTTCACCCGCATCACCGGCTACACGCCGGAAGAATCGATAGGCAAGACGCCCGACCTGCTGCGCTCCGGCGTGCACGACGCCGAGTTCCGCGCCAAGGTGCGCTCGGCCATGCAGGGCGAGGGGCCGTGGCGCGGCGAGATCATCGGCAAGCGCAAGAACGGCGAGCTGTTCCCGCAATCGGTGACCATCAGCGTGGTGCGCGACGAGCAGGGCAAGATCAGCCATACCTTCTCGCTGTTCTCCGACATCAGCGTGCACAAGGACGCCGAGGCGCGCATGCAGCGCATGGCCAACTACGACTCGCTGACCGGCCTGCCCAATCTGTGCCTGCTGAACCAGCTGGTGGGCCAGGCGCTGACCGAGACCAAGCGTTCGCAGGAGCACGGCGCGCTGCTGGTGATCGACATCACCCGCATCGGCGCCATCAGCGACACGCTGGGCCACGAGGTCGGCAACGGCCTGCTGTGCGAGATCGGCCGGCTGTTCAGGCTGTCGCTGCGCGAGGCCGACGTGCTGGCGCGGCTGGACGGCCACAAGTTCGCGGTCGCGCTGCTGCACATCGAAAAGCGCGAACATGCCGCCATCGTCGCGCAAAAGCTGCTGACCGCATTGGCCGCGCCCATCGTCATCGGCACCCACAGCCTGCAGGTGGGCGGACACATCGGCATCACCGTCTACACCGAGGACGGCACCGATGTGCCGACCCTGATACGCTACGCCGACGTGGCGATGAACAAGGCGGCGCAGAATATCGAATCGGCCTTCCTGTTCTACAGCGAGGAAATGAACCAGCGCGCCAAGGAACACCTGCGCATCGAAAGCGAGCTGCGCCAGGCGCTCAGCAACAACGAACTGATGCTGTATTACCAGCCCAAGGTCAGCCTGCGCAGCGGCCGCATCGTCGGCGCCGAGGCGCTGCTGCGCTGGCGCCATCCGGTGCGCGGGCTGGTGTCGCCGGGCGTGTTCATCCCGGTGGCGGAAGAGACCGGCCTGATCCTCGACCTCGGCAGCTGGGTGCTGGAAGAAGCCTGCCGCCAGGTGCGCGAGTGGAAGGACGCCAACCTCATCATGCCGCCGATCGCCGTCAACCTGTCGGCGCGGCAGTTCGACAACCAGCTGCCCAAGCGCATCGCGGCGGTGCTGGAGCGGCACGGCGTGCAGCCCGACCAGATCAACCTGGAAATCACCGAGAGCCTGCTGGTGCGCGGCACCGACAATGTGATCGCCATCATGAACGAGCTGGTGGCGATGGGCATGGCGCTGGCGCTGGACGACTTCGGCACCGGCTACTCCAGCCTGGCCTACCTGAAGAAATTCCCGATCAGCACCCTGAAGATCGACCGCTCCTTCGTCATCGGCCTGCCGTATGAAGAGAACGATTGCGCCATCGCGCGCGCCATCGTCACCATGGCGCAGCAGCTGCGGCAGGAGATCGTCGCCGAGGGCGTGGAGACGGCCGAGCAGATGAGCTTCCTGCGCGAGCTGGGCTGCGACCAGCTGCAGGGCTATCTGTTCAGCCAGCCGATCCCGGCAGCCGACTTCGCCGGCATGCTGCGCGAAGGCAAGCGCCTGGCCTTTGGCAATCGCTGAAACCCCCGGCCTGAATGGCCTCCTGAAAAATCCCGCGATTGGCATCCCGCCTGCGGGTCATCCCGGTGCACAATAAAACCATGATAGATCTCTACTACGCCGCCACGCCCAACGGCTTGAAAATGACCATGTACATGGAAGAGGCCGGTATCGACTACCGCCTGATCCGCGTGAACATCGGCAAGGGCGAACAGTTTGCGCCGGAGTACCTGCGCATTTCTCCGAACAACAAGATCCCGGCGCTGGTCGATCACGCGCCGGCCGATGGCGGCGGGCCGCTGAGCATGTTCGAGTCGGGCGCGATGCTGCAATACCTGGCCGACAAGACCGGCTTCGGCCTGCCGCGCGATCCGCGCGCGCGGCTGGAGGCGCTGCAATGGCTGACCTGGCAGGTGGCCGGGCTGGGGCCGATGGCGGGGCAGATCGGCCACTTCAACATCTACGCGCCGGAGACGGTGCCTTACGCCATCGACCGCTACACGCGCGAAGTCAGCCGGCTGTACGGCGTGCTGGACAAGCAGCTGCAAGGCCGCGAGTTCATCGCCGGCGAATTCTCGATTGCCGATATCGCCTGCTATCCGTGGATCGTGCCGCACGAAGGGCATGGGCAGACGCTGGCCGACTTCCCCGACCTGCAGCGCTGGTTCGAGGCGATGCGGCAGCGGCCGGCCACCATCAAGGCCTACGTCGGCGTCGAGAATGTGTATGCCCGCAAGGACCGCAGCATGTCGGCCGAAGAGCGCGCCATCCTGTTCGGTCAGGGCGCGAAACCTTAGTAATTTCCGCTTGTTGTAATTTAGGCACCGTGCGGACGGTTGCAGATGCTACTCTGGTCGATGCCGAAAACCGGCGACAACTCGACAACGCGCCATCAAGGTATTGCTGATACGCGATAAATATGGAGAGCAAATGAAACGACTACTATTGCTGGCCGCCGTGTTCGCGGCCCATTGCCAGGCCGCGCCTGTTGCCGTCCAGTCCGCTTCCAAGCTTGCTTTCGGCGATGCGAAAACCTTGTTCGTGGCCGACTGGAAGGGCGCGCGCATTCATGCGCTGCCGGTCGAGGCGCCGGCCAAGGCCGCCGGCAAACCATTCAATCTGAAAGATGTGCAGGGGCCGATCGCCAAGGCGCTGGGCGTGGCGCCGTCGGCGCTGCGCTTTGAAGACATGGCGGTCCAGCCCGACAGCGAAATCGCCTACGTCGCGCTGACGGTGCGCGGCGCCAACGGCAGGCAGACGCCGGCGATCGTGCGCATCGATGCCGCCGGCAAGGTGGCGCGCGTCGACCTCGGCAAGGCCAGCGGCTCGGCCGCGATCACCGATGCGCCGGCGGCCGACCTGGCCTTCTGGCGCGACCTGCCGGCGCAGACGCTGACCGTGACCGACATGCGCTTCCACCAGAACAAGCTGTACGTGGCCGGCCTGTCGAACCGCAGCTTCGCCTCGACCTTGCGGGTGTACGACTATCCGTTCAGCGGCAAGGCCCGGGCCACCACGGTCGAGATGTACCACCCGGTGCACAACGAAGTCGAAACGCGCGCGCCGATCCGCAGCATGGCGGTGATGACCATCGGCGGCGAGCCGACGCTGGTGGCCGCCTACACCTGCACGCCGCTGGTGACGATACCGCTCAAGGATCTGAAGGATGGCGCCCACATCGTCGCCAAGACCGTGGGCGAACTGGGCTGGGGCAGTGCGCCCAACGGCCTAGTCACGTTCAAGCAGGGCGACGCGGAATTCGCATTGCTGGTCAATTCCAGCCGCTCGGCCGATCTGCTGTCGGCGGCCGACCTGAGCGCGGGCGCCGCCGCGCCCGGGCTGACCACACCGATCGACTGGCCATCCAAACCGTATCTGGGCGTGAAGGCCACGATGACGCCGCTGTCGGCGGCGATGCGCATCGATAACCTCAATCCGCAATTGCTGCTGGCGCTGCGGCGCGAAGATGCCGGCGGCAATATGCAGCTGGTGTCGATTCCCAAGGGCGCTTATCTGCGCTTGAGCGACTTTGTCAACGAGTACGATTTCCCTGACTACCAATATCCGGACGGGGACAAGTTCCGCGACTTCCATAAATACGCGCGAGGCCTGGAGGGCTATCCTGAACTGGCGCGCTAGAGGCGCGCTGCTGGCGCTGACTCCCTTGCTGGCGCTGGCCGGCCCGAGAGTGACGGTGACGCCGTCCGGGCCGGAGGTGCCGGAGAACCTGCTGCGCATCGCGCTGCATCCGGACGCGCCGTTGGCATCGCCGCTGGACATGCGCCACGTGGCCCTGTTCGACGGCGACGGCAAGCTCATCGATGGCGCCTTCCTCGACCTGCCGCTGAACGAAGCCGGCGGCCAGTCGGTGACGCTGTTGCTGCATCCTGGCCGCATCAAGACCGGCGTCGGGCCGAACCTGGGGCTGGGGCCGGCGTTGCGCGCCGGGCAGGCCGTGGTGCTGAAGATAGACGATCCGCAACTGGGACGCGTGGTGGAAAAACACTGGCGCGTGGTCGCGCCTTTGCGCCAGCGCATCGACCCGCAGCGCTGGACGGTGCATGCTGTCAAACGGGGCGGCCGCCAGCCGCTGCGGGTGAACTTTCCCGATGCACTGGACAGCGATGCCGCAGCACTGCTGGCCCTGCAGGCGCCGGACGGCAAGCGACTGGCGGGCGGTGCGCAGTTGCTGTCCGGCGAACGTGAATGGCGCTTCACGCCGCAGCGGATCTGGCGGCCGGGAAGGTATCTGTTGCGCGTGCATCCCCGGCTGGAAGACCCGCAAGGCAATCGCCTGTGTTCGGCCTTCGAGCAAACCGCGCAAAGCGCTCAGCCGTGCGACGGCGAGGCGACACTGGAGTTTATAATCGATTAACAGTTGAACGCCGCGGCCGCGGCACTTTTTTGGAGAATGCTATGCAAAAACGTAATTTCCTGGTTCGTACCACGGTTGCGCTGGCGTTTGCCGGTCTGGGCCTGGGCATGAGTGCTTGCACCACCACCACGTCGGCGGCCAAGCCGGATTCGGCCGCGGTGCGTACCGAGATCGAGCAGGGCTCCTACTCCACGCTGGAGCGGCTGTATTCCGAAGTCAAAGGCTCGCGCGAGCTGGTGCGCAAGTCGGCCGGCGTGCTGGTGTTCCCGCGCGTGCTGGCGGCCGGCCTGGTGGTGGGCGGCGAATACGGCAAGGGCGTGCTGCGCAGCGGCGGCCAGACCGTCGATTACTACAGCGTGGCTTCGCTGTCGGTCGGCTTCCAGGCAGGCGCGCAGTCGAAGGCCGTGGTGCTGCTGTTCATGACGCGGGAAGCGCTGGATAAATTCCGCAACAGCAAAGGCTGGACCGCCGGCGTCGACGGCTCGGTGGCGCTGCTGAAGGTGGGCGCCAACGGCGAGATCGACACCAACACCGCCAACAATCCGGTGCAGGCGCTGGTGCTGACCAACGCCGGCCTGATGGCCAACCTGAACCTCGAAGGCACCAAGATCTCCAAGCTGGAGCTCTGATCCGGCAAGCGCCGGCGCGGAAAAGGCTATGCCGCCGCGCCGGTTTGCGGCTACTCTTACGCTCATCTAACATTCATGAGGAATAACGATGAGCCGTAACATCCTGGACGAAGCCCGCATCCACCCAGCCGTGCGCGAGCGCGTCAGCGGCTATCACCGCGATCTGGTGGCCGAAGTGCAGGCCGCCGTGGCCGCCAACACGGTGGTGGTGGTCGGCATGGGCTTGAATCCTTTCCCGCGCAAGGCCCGCAAAATCCTCGACGGCCTCGGCACGCCCTACACCTATCTGAGCTACGGCACCTACCTGTCCGAATGGCGTCCGCGCACGGCGCTGAAGATGTGGACCGGCTGGCCGACCTTCCCGATGATTTTCGTAAAAGGCACGCTGATCGGCGGCGCCACCGACCTGCAGAAGCTGGTGGACGACGGCGAATTCGCGCGCATGGTGGCCTGATGCAGACGCTGGCGCTGCGGCTCAATCCGGGCGACGATTTGCGCGCATCGGTGGTGGCGGCGCTGGCCGCCAGCGGCCATCAGGCCGGCTTCGTATTGCAGGGTATCGGCAGCCTGGACGGCGCGCAGCTGCGCTACGCCGGCATGCCGCAGCCCGATGCGCTGCGCGGCGATCTGGAAATCCTGACCCTGGCCGGCTCGATCTCGGCGGACGGCGCGCATCTGCATATGTCGGTGTCGGATGCGCAGGGGACCGTGCTGGGCGGCCATGTGTGCGCGGGCTGTACGGTGCGCACCACGGCCGAACTGTTGCTGGCGCTGCTGCCCGGCCAGCGTTTTACGCGCGAGCTGGACCCGCGCACCGGCTATCCGGAATTGAAGATCGGCTAGTCGGGATCGACTTCGCTGAGCTTGTGGGTCAGCGCCTTGAGCGAGGCGGGCGCGGCGTCCAGGTGATAGCGCACGCAATGTGCCTGCTGGCCTTCATCGACCTTGAGGTCGTACAGAAAATCCGACGATTGCGGCGCCGCCTTGGTCAGCGTTTCCGGCAGCGTGAAGAAGCAGCTGGCCGTCAGCAACTGTTCCAGCTCCTGCGCCTTGGGTTGCGGCAGTTGCGACAGCTCCACGGTGCGCGTCTGCGCGCCGGCCGGGCCGGTGAAGCCGCCCGTGCACTTCAAGATCAACCGTGTCATGACCATCCTTTCACACAACGCCAACCACCTTCCATGCTGCCTGCACGGCGTGCTGCTCGGCTGAATCGGCGCCATACAGCAGCACCGCCGCCTGCGTGGTCGCCTTGGCCATGTCGGCGAAGGTGGCGGTCGAGGTCAGCAGGCCGAGCGCCTTGTACCAGATGGGCCCGGCCTTCTCCCAGGCATTGCCCTTGAGCGCGATGGCCGCCGCATAGAAGGCATGGTTGGGGATGCCTGAATTGGTGTGCACGTCGCCGCCGTCCACATATCCTGCCATGGTTTTCGGTTGCTCGTCGCCCGACCAGGTTAATTCCTTGTTGCCGGGATCGGCCATCGAGCGCAGCGCCTTGCCGACGCTGGCCGCCAGGATGCCCGCGCCGATCAGCCAGTCCGCCTGCTCGGCGCTCTGCTTGAGCTTCCACTGCTTGACCAGGCTGCCAAACACATCGGAGATCGACTCGTTCAGCGCGCCGCTCTGGTTTTCGTAGACCAGGCCGCCCGGCACGGCGTGCTGGGTGACGCCGTGGGTCAGCTCGTGCGCGATGACTTCGAGGGCGTGGGTGAAGCCGAGGAAGAGCTTGCCGTCGCCATCGCCGTAGACCATTTGCTGGCCGTTCCAGAAGGCGTTGTTGAACCTGGTCTGGAAATGCACGGTGGAGTCGATGCGCAAGCCCTTGTTGTCGATGGAGTTGCGCTTCAGGACTTCGCGGAAGAAATCGTAGGTGGTGCCGGCGCCGTCGTAGGCCTGGTTGACGGAGACATCGGCCACCGCCATGCTGCCTTCGCCGCGCATCAGCTTGCCGGGCAGGGTGGCCTTGTGCCTGGCGTCGTAGACGGTGCGGCGCTTTTCGCCGGGAGCGGCGGTGCCCGCCAACGTCGGCGCGACCGAGCGCTGGCCGCGCAGATGGGCCGACATTTCGCACTGGTCCAGCAGCAGGTGGCGTTCGGCGGGCTCGGCCTCATCGGCCAGCTGGCGCAGCATGCGGGAAGGGATGATGAAGCAAGTGCAGCCGTGCGGGTGGATCGGCATGACGTTCTCCTTCACAAATGCAATGATGTCTTTATACACTTGTTTTCATTGCCGGCACGTCACGATTGCTTTAGCAATTTTTTCATGCGAGTATGGAGTATCTTTCGTTCGATCAGTCCCTGGAGTTCACCATGTCCGAATATGTCCCCGCTTTAGTCTGGCTGCTTTCGGGCTTTGTGTGCCTCTACATCGCCAAGCGCCGCAACGTCCGGCCGACTACGCTCTGGGCCATGCTGGTCGCCGTGATCGGCCCCTTCGCCATCCCTCTGGTCTTTGTCGCCAAGCCAGAGAAACTCAAGCAGGCCTGATGGCCTTGCGCAGCGGATCGAGCAGGCTGCGCAGGTCGTTGTGGTCGAGCTCGTACATCAGCGCGATCAAGCCGCCCAGCTCGCCGGAGGGAAAGCCTTCGCGCGCGAACCAGCCCAGGTAGTGACCGGGCAGGTCGGCGATGACGCGGCCCTTGTATTTACCATAGGGCATTTCGCGCGTTAGCAGCAGGGCAAGTTTTTCTGAGTTCATCGTCGGCTTACATTACAATCGGATTGCTATTTTAGCTATCTTAAACCTAGTCTAAAAGGATCCGTATGTCATTTAAGCTTACCTTCAAATCCGTTCTGCTGCTGGGTGCGCTAGTCGTGCCGCTGTTCGCGCAGGCCGATCCGCAACCCATCCCGTCCGACAAGCGCGCCTACATCGGCGAATGGAAGGGCAAGGATATGGAACTCAACATCGCCGCCAGCGGCAAGCTGCACTACAAACGCAAGCAGCCCGGCAAGAACCTCGACCTCAACGTCGACATGCTGGGCTTCAATGGCGACAACTTCGACGTCGGCGTCGGCATCATCCGCAGCACCTTCGTGGTGAGCAAGCCGCCGCATCAGGACGACAAGAAAATGAAGATGACGGTTGACGGCGTCGAGCTGACCAAAGCCGAATAAGCGCTGCGGCCTGGCTTACGTGGGGGCGGCCAGCGCTGCCTTCACGGCCGGATAGAGCGACCGCGACACCGGGATGGCGGTGGCGTAACGGGTGTCGAGCCCATAACGCCCGCCGGCCTCGACCGTCAAGCGCACCACATGCGCCAGGTTCACGGCATGGGAACGGTGCACGCGCATGAAGCCTTCCCCCAGCGCTTCCAGCAGCTTGTCGAGCGGCTGGTCATAAAAGCGCGTGCTGCCGTCCGCCATCACCAATTCGGCGTAATGGCCGTCCGCGCGCACGTGGCTGATCGCGCTGAACTCCACCAATTCGATATCGCCCAGGCGCCGCACCAGCAGCTTGCGCGAACGGGCGCCGGCGGTGCTGTCCAGATGGCGCTGGAAGGCTTGCGTCAGGCGCGCCTGGCTGAACGGCTTGGCGACGAAATCGAGCACGCCGACATCGAAGGCGGTCAGCGCGCGCTCCGCATGGGCCGATACCACGATGGTGTTGAACGGCGCCGGTCCAGTCATCTCCAGTAATTTGAAACCGTCCTCGCCGTGCAGGTTCAGGTCCAGCAGGACCAGGTCGAACTGCTCTTCCCGCAGCAGGGCATGGGTGCCGGCCAGCGTATCGCAATGGGCCACGCGGCGGACGCCGGCGCCGAAGAATGTCGCCACTTCGCGTTGCAGGCGCTGCGCCACCAGGGGCTCGTCCTCGACGATCAGGATGCGCATGGCAGTGCGAAGGTGGACAGCCAGGCGCCGTCGCGATGTTCGGTGGTGTACGCGGCCCTGGCGCCAAACGCTTCGGCCAGGCTCTGGCGGATGTAGTCGAGTCCGGTGCCGCCGCCGTGGTGCGCGCGCGCCTGCGCCTGCGGCGCGGACAGGCGCAGGCATATCCGGTGTTGCTGCGCATCGATGTCCAGCGTGAACGCCACGTCGCGGCCGTAGCGGTTGTGGGAGAAGGCGTTCTCCAGCGAGGTCAGCAGGATCGCCGGTGGCAGCATCATGGCGGCGCTGGTCGTGCCTTGCACGTCCAGCGTGAAGCGTTGCTGGTAGCGCGTGCTCATGATCTCAAGGTAGTTGCGGCACAGCGCCAGTTCATCGTCGAGCGCGATGGTGGGGCGGCGGGCATATTCGCCCAGCATCCTGAATTCGCGTCCCAGCGCTTCGATATAGCTTTCGGCGCGCACCGGCGACTGGTGCACCAGTTCGCCGATCAGGCTCAGTGCGTTCATCAGGAAATGCGGTTGCAGGCTTTTGCGCAGCAACTGGTTTTCGAAGCGCGTCGCGAGCGCGGCGCGGTCGCGCTCGCGCACGAAGCGGCGCAGCAGCTGGACCAGGATGGTCGACAGCAGCAGGCACACCACCAGCGCGAAGCCGGTGCGGGCGAAGTCGATGCCGGGCAACAGGAACACGCCGATCGACAGCAAGGACACGGCCAGCCCTGCCGGCGCACCGTCGCGCCGGCGGCGCCAGGCCAGCAAGTTGATGCCGGTACTTGCCAGCAGCGCGATGACGAACATCAGCGCGGCCCGGCCATCGAACCAGGGCACGGCCAGCACGGCGGCCAGCAAGGCCAGCGCCAGCGCACCCATCACCGGCAGCAGGCGGCGAACCCCGCTGGCCAGCAGGAAGTAGGCGGGAAGCAGCAGGGCGAAGGCGGCGCTGAGGGCGGTCACGCACCACAGCCGCAGCAGGTGCCAGCCGTACGCATAGTTGGCCAGGTCGCGCCAGGCCTCGACCAGCAGCAGGCTGCTGGCCGTCAAGCATAGCAGCAGGAACACGCACCAGGTGGCGTTGCGCTGGTAGAACGCGATCAGGCCAGCGAACAGCAGCGCCGCCAATGCCAGGGCGCCGGCCAGCAGCATCGCCGGCAGGTTGGACAGCGCGGCGGAGCGCAGCGATGACTGCGGTTGCAGCGATAGTTCGTGGAACAGCATGTGCACTTGCGGGCTGGCGTGCCAGGTCGACATTTTCAGCGTCAGCGTATGGCGGCCGGCTGCCAGTTGCTGCGGCGTCAGCGTGAGCCGGTAGTCGATCAGGCCTTCGCGCTCGCCGGCTGCGGTATCGGCGGGGATGCCGTTGCTGCCGACCAGCACGCCGTCGAGGAATACTTCGGTGGCGGCCAACGCCGACAGCTGCAACACATGTGGCTCGGTCGCCTGCTGAGCCATGTCGAACGGCGCCAGCAGACAGTAGGAGCGCTTTGGCGCCAACTGCGCCAATGTGAAGTTGCGCTGTGCGCCGGCCCCGGCTTCCGTGCAGCGGCTGAAATCGCGCTGGATGAAACGCAGGCCGTCGAACCATGCGGCGCCGGCCATGCCCGGCAGGGGCAGAAGCAATAGCAGGCAACAGGCAATCAGAATGCGGCGCATGGTTTCCTTGGATCGACGAGCAGGCATTGTAGCGGGGTTTGTCTGGCGTGCCGGTGCAATTCAGGCTGGCATGGTGCCGTTCATGCATTTGCCGGCGGCGCTGGCGGTGCTTTCGGCTAGGATGCGAGGGTCGCCAACTTACCATGCCACCCATGAGACTGACCGCCTTGATGCTTCCCTTGATGCTCGCTTGCGCAGCGCCGGTCCACGCCAGCGCCAACGCCGGCCCGGCCGGGTTCGACCAGTTCGTCGCCGCGGAGATGGCGGCCAGGAAGATCCCCGGCCTGTCCATCGGCTACAGCATGGATGGGAAGACGTGGGCGAGGGGCTATGGCTACGCCGACATCGAGAACAAGACGCCGGCAACGGCGCTGTCGAGCTACCGCATGGCATCGGTGACCAAGCCGATGACGGCTGCGGCCGTACTGCGCCTGGCCGAGCAGGGAAAGCTCGATCTCGACGCCGAGATCCAATCGTATGTGCCGTATTTCCCGCGCAAGGCATCGGTGGTCACGGTGCGCCAGCTGCTAGGCCATCTGGGCGGCATCGACGCCTACCGCAATTCGGCGCTGGAGCAGCACTTCAAGCAGCATATGGACACGCGCCAGTCGATCGCGGTGTTCAGCCAGTTCGACCTGATCGCCGCGCCCGGCGCCCGTTACCGCTACACCAGTTACGGCTACAACCTGCTGGGCGCCGCCATCGAAGGCGCCACCGGCGACAGCTATGGCGAGCACATGCAACGCAGCGTGTGGGGGCCGCTGGGCATGGTTGACACCCGCCTCGACGATCCGCTGGCGCTGATACCCCGGCGCGTGCGCGGCTATCAGTTGCAGGACGGCCAGCTGCGGCACGCGGAATTCATCGATATCAGCAGCCGTTTCGCCGCCGGCGGCACGCGCGCGACCGTGCTGGACATGCTGCGCTTCGGCGGCGGCGTCAGCCAGGGAAAGCTGCTGTCGCCCGCCAGCATGGCCATGATGTTCGAGCCCATGACGACCGCCGGCGGCGACTTCACCGGCTACGGCATGGGCTGGGAAACCGGCGTCACGCCGGGCCGCTTCGGCATCGCCCATGACGGCATCCAGCCCGAAACTTCGACCTACCTGTTTTGCTTCCCCTCGCGCAAGCTGACCATCGCCGTGGCGGCCAATTTGCAGCGGGTGGAGACGCGGCTGCTGGTCCAGCGTTTGTTTGAACAGCTCACCGGCGAAGCCTGGCACCGTCGCGCCTACGTGGCGGATGCCAGCTTGCAGCCGGCTAACGTACTGGCCCAGGCGGTGTTCGACGAAGGGCGCGCCTGGTTCGAGCGCAACGGCCGGGCCATGGACGCCGATGCCGGCCAGTTGGCAGCATCGCTAGCCTTCGTCAATGCCTGGAGCGCGCAGCCGGACCCGGCCAGCCTGCAAGCTGCGCGCCATCCGAAGGGCGGCCTGCATCTGGCGCGGCTGGGCAGCGCCATGGCCGCCGCGTTGAAGGCCAACGGCGCCCGCCTGGAGGATTATTCGAACCGGGGTGCATTGTCCTTCTTCGCCGACTACCTGGCCTTGCCCGGGGCGCAGCGCATGGCGCCGTCGCTGGAAGCCGCCATCGGCGCCTTGCAGAGCGACTGGCGCAGCAGCGTTGCGGCACCGCTGCGGCAGCCCGATCTGGGCAGTGCGGCAGGCGTTGCTGCATTGGAGCGGCAAATGAAGCTGCGCTATGCCGGCAAGCGTGCCTATCCGGACCATGTGGCTGAACTGAAGGCTGGTGCGATGCGCATGCTGGCCGGTGCCGACGACGCCGGTGCGCTGGCGGCGGCGCGGCTGGCCGGCGCCTGGTACGCGGCCGATGCCGGCGCGCTGGCGCTGCACGGCACGGTGGAAATGGCCGTGGGCCGGCGCGATACCGGCCTGCGCCAGCTGCGCGCCGCGCAGGCGCTCGATCCGGGCAGCGGCGCCAGCGCCGAAGCGCTCAATCGCTTCGCCTATGAACTGAGCGGCGCCGGCCAGCCGCAGCACGGCGTCAAAGTTTTGCAGGGCGCGACCATGCTGTATCCGGACGACGCCAACCTCTACGACAGTCTGGGCGAACTGTCTGCGGCACAAGGGCAGGGCGCGCAGGCGCTGGACGCCTACCGCAAGGCGCTGGAATTGCGGCCGGATTATCCGAACGCCGCCGTGGCGCGTGCCTATGTGCATCGCAAGGTGGAATAATGCGGTCATGCCGGCAGCGGACGTCCGCCGGACATCGCTAGACACGCTGCGGACAGCGTAGCGTCCATCCTTGCCCCTGAGCTTTGCATTGGGAGTTGGCATGCATTTTGCAAGTGAAAGCTTTCCATGCTCATTGCAATCTCAAAATGAAAAACCTGCTACTCGCTGTATTGGCTGCCATCGGGATCGCGGCCCCCGTCTACGCCAGCGTCGGCCCGCGGCCCGCGCCGGACGCCACCGGGATTGAAACCCCGCGCGACCGGCCGTTTCGCGGCGCCATCCAGCTGAAGGTCGATGCGACCGACACCGTCCACAAGATATTCCGCGTCCATGAAACCATCCCGGTGCAAAAGCCGGGTGCGATGGTGCTGCTGTATCCGCAATGGGAAACCGGCAGCCATTCGGCCACGCAGGAGGTCGCGCCGCTGGCCGGCCTGGAGATCAAGGCCGGTGCGCGACGGCTGGACTGGCAGCGTGATCCGGTCAATCCGTTTGCCTTCCGGCTCGACGTTCCGGCAGGCGTCAAGCAACTGAACATCGAATTCCAGTTTCTGCCTGCCCTGTACGGCCCCAAGCTGATCTCCCCGCATATGCTGACGCTGCCCTGGCACAAGGTCGCGCTGTATCCGGCCGGCTGGTTCATCCGCAATATCGCGGTCCAGGCCGAGCTGGCGCTGCCCAAGGATTTTCAGTACGCCACCTCGCTGGAAACGGAGCGCGCGGCCGCCAACCGCATCACGTTCAAGCAGGCCAATTTCGAAGACCTGGCCGATGCGCCGGTCTATGCCGGCCTGCACTACAAGCGCATCGACCTGACCTCGGCGCCGGCGATACCGGTGCGCCTGAATTTGTTCGGCGACTCCGATGCGGCGCTGGACTTGCCGGCGGAATGGCTGGCCCGGCTCAAGCAGATGGTGGTGGCCGTGCCGCAGTTGTTCCGTTCCCAGCACTATCGCCATTTCGATTTCCTGATGTCGATGTCGGACGTGATGCAGTCCGGCGGCGGCTATGAACACCAGGAGTCCACCGAGATCAACGTGTCGGCCGGCTATGCACACAATCCCGCCGAGCAGATGTTCCTGGCCAACCTGATCGTGCACGAGTTCGCGCACTCCTGGAACGGCCGCACGCGGCAGCCGGCCGATCTGTGGTCGCCCAACCTGAACCTGCCGATGCGCGGCAGCCTGCTGTGGGTGTACGAAGGACAGACCGAGTTCTGGGCCGACGTCATGGCCTCGCGCCTGGGCATGCGTACTGTGCAGCAGGGCCTGGATGCGCTGGCGGAGACTGCCTCGCTGATGAGCGAGCGCAAGGGCCGACTATGGAAATCGCTGCAGGACAGCACCATCGACGCGCTGTACATGCCGGGCAAGCAGGCGAACTGGCGTGACTGGCAGCGCCGCGAAGACTACTACCCCGAAGGCGTGATGCTGTGGCTGGACGTGGACATGCTGCTGCGCGAACTGAGCGGCGACAAGAAAAGCCTGGCGGATTTCGCCGCCGTCTTCTTTGGCGCAGGGCAGAACAGCCGCACGATATCGACCTACACCTTCGACGATGTCTGCAAAACCCTGAATCGCATCGTGGCCTACAACTGGGCGGACTACTTCACCAAGCGCCTGCATACGCACGACGATACCCATCTGCTGGACGGCCTGAAGCGCGGCGGCTACCGCCTGGTCTACACCGACCAGCCGAGCGAGTTCTTTGTGCAGCACGAGGCCGACCTGGGCGGCGCCGATCTGTCCACGTCGCTGGGCGTCGTGGTGGGGCGCAGCGGCGCGGTCAAAAGCGTGGCCTGGGATGGCCCGGCGTTCCGCGCGGGGATCAGCATCGGCGCCAGGCTGCTGACTGTCGGCAAGCAGCCGTATAGCGATGAAGCGTTGAAGCAGGCGATCCGTTCGGCCGCCGCCAGCCGGCAGGCGATCGAATTGACCTTCGCGGCGGACGGCGCCGAACACGCGGTCGGCATCGAGTATTTCGGATCGCTGCGCTACCCGATGCTGGAGCGCATTCCGGGCACGGTCGAACGCCTCTCGCAGTTGCTGGGCAAGATGGAGTGATGATTATTGACTTGAAATCAAATATGTTTGCCATTTTCGAGTCTTTTTCTCATTAACGAAAGTCCCGATACTGCATGACATCAACTTTTCAGGAGTGAATGTCATGCCTATTGCCTTGCTGGCGCTGACCATCAGCGCGTTTGCCATCGGGACCACCGAATTTGTCATCGTCGGCCTGCTGCCGACCATCGCCGCCGATCTGGGCGTGAACCTGCCGTCGGCCGGGCTGCTGGTCAGCCTGTACGCGCTGGGCGTCGCCGTCGGCGCTCCGGTGCTGACCGCCCTCAGCGGCAAAGTGCCGCGCAAGACGCTGCTGGTGTCGCTGATGGTGCTGTTCACGCTCGGCAATCTGCTGGCCTGGAAAGCGCCTGGCTATGAATCGCTGGTGGTCGCCCGCATCCTGACCGGGCTGGCGCATGGCGTGTTCTTCTCGATCGGCTCGACCATCGCCACCTCGCTGGTACCGAAAGAGAAGGCCGCCAGCGCGATCGCCATCATGTTCACCGGCCTGACCGTGGCGCTGGTGACGGGCGTGCCGCTGGGCACCTTCATCGGCCAGCACTTCGGCTGGCGCGAAACCTTCCTGGCCGTGTCCGCGCTGGGCGTGATCGCCTTCCTCGGCAGCCTGCTGTTCGTGCCGTCGACCATCAAGCACAGCAAGCCTGCCTCGCTGCTGCAACAGGTCAAGGTGCTGGGCGAGCCGCGTCTGCTGCTGGTGTATGCGATCACCGCGCTCGGCTATGGCGGTTCGTTCACCGCCTTCACCTACCTCGCGCCCATCCTGCAGGACATCACCGGCTTCAGCGCCAACACGGTGGGCCTGGTGATGCTGGTGTACGGCGTGTCTGTCGCGGTCGGCAATATCTGGGGCGGCAAGCTGGCCGACCGGCGCGGTCCGATCGGCGCGCTGAAGATCATCTTCCTCGGCCTGGCCGCCGTGCTGTTCGTGCTGAGCTTTACCGCGCCGTACAAATGGCTGGTGCTGGCGACCGTGCTGGCGTGGGGCGCCGTGGCCTTCGGTAATGTCGCCGGCTTGCAGGTGTACGTGGTGCAGCAGGCCGAGCACTTCACGCCGCGCGCCGTCGACGTGGCCTCGGGCCTGAACATTGCCGCCTTCAACGTCGGCATCGCCGGCGGCGCCTGGGGCGGCGGCCTGATCGTCGATCATTTCGGCCTGATCCATACCGGCTGGGTCGGCGGCCTGGTGGTGCTGGGCGCCTTGGGCTTGACCGTGCTCAGCGGCCGCCTGGACCGTCTGAATCCGCGTCCCGCCAGCGCCGGCGGCGAGAAATCGATCCACGCCGTAGCCCACTAAAACAGGGACCGGCCGCGCAGCAGGCACGGCCGGTGTATATTGGCGGCGAATCGAATCACTAAATCGCCACCTCATGTCCGCTGTTTCCCTGTTCTGCCTGGTCTTCTCTTATTTCGCCTTGCTGCTGGCCGTGGCCTGGCGCACCTCCCGCAACGCCACCAACGACAGCTTCTTCATCGGTAACAAGCGCAGCAACTGGATGCTGGTCGCGTTCGGCATGGTGGGCACCACGCTGAGCGGCGTCACCTTCGTCAGCGTGCCCGGCGCTATCGGCCGCGACGGCTTCGGTTATGTGCAGGTGATACTGGGCTATGTGCTGGGCTACATCGCCGTCGCCTACATCCTGCTGCCGCTGTACTACCGCCTCAAGCTGACCTCGATCTACCACTATCTCGACGTGCGGCTGGGCCGCCGGTCCTACCAGAGCGGCGCCGCCTTCTTCATCCTGTCGCGCACGCTGAGCGCGTCGGCGCGGCTCTACCTGGTGGTCAACATCCTGCAGGCGACCATCCTCGACAGCCTGGGCGTGCCGTTCTGGCTGACCACGCTGGTGATCCTGGCCATGATCCTGCTGTACACCTACGAAGGCGGCGTGCAGACCATCGTCTGGACCGATACGCTGCAAACCACCGGCATGCTGCTGGGCTTGCTGATCTGCGCCGGCTGGCTGCTGGGCCAACTTGGCCTGAGCCTGCCGGACAGCCTGGCCGCGATGGAGGCGCAGGGCCTGACGCGTGTCGTCACCAGCTCGGTCGACAGCCCCGCCTATTTCTGGAAGCAGTTCCTGGCCGGCTTCTTCATCGTGCTGGCGATGACCGGCATGGACCAGGAAATCATGCAGAAAAATATCTCGGTGCGGACGCTGCGCGATTCGCAAAAGAACATGCTGCTGCTGACCGTGATCCTGACCGGCGTGCTGCTGCTGTTCATGTTCCTCGGTGGCCTGCTGAGCCTGTACGCGCCCACGGTCGGCCTGGCCGCCAGCGGCGACAAGCTGTTCCCGGCCGTGGTGATGCAGCACATGCCGGCCGCCGTGCAGCTGGTCTTCTTCATCGGCCTGGTGTCGGCGCTGTTCCCCAGCGCAGACGGCGCGCTGACCGCGCTGACCTCGACCTTCTGCATCGACATCCTCGGCATCCAGCGCCGTAGCGATCTGCCGCCGGCGGCCCAGCTGCGCCTGCGCCACCGCGTGCACCTGGGCTTTTGCGCGCTGTTCCTGCTGCTGGTGCTGCTGTTCAAATGGGTGGACAACGCCAGCATGATAGGCCTGGTGCTGAAGCTGACCGGCTACACCTACGGCCCGCTGCTGGGCCTGTTCGCCTTCGGCATCCTGACCCGACGCAGCGTGCGCGATCGTTGGGTACCGCTGGTTGCGCTGGCCGGTCCCGCCATCTGCTACGCCATTGATTATCATCAGAAATTGCTTTTTGGCAGCTACCGCTTGGGCCTGGAGTTGCTTATCATGAACGGCTTGCTGGTGTTTGCCGGGCTGTGCCTGATTTCCAAACCGCGACAGTAGCAGTGGCATGCAGTATTATTCTTGTAATTTACGCAATCACCTGGAGTATCAATGAGCAGATCAACGTTTTCCTACATACGCAGCGGCTGTGCCTTTTTGTGGCGGGCGCTGGATACCGGCCGCCGCGCGGTATTGAACCTGCTGTTCCTGTTCGTGCTCATCGTGCTGGGCTACGCCATCTTCGGCGGCGGCGCCAAGCCGCTGCAATCCAAGACCACGCTGGTGCTGAACCTGAAGGGCCAGCTGGTCGAACAGTCCAGCGGCAACGCCCGCGACGCGCTGCTGACCAGCGTGCGCGGCGGCGAGAACCACAAGATGATGCAGCTGCGCGATGTGCTGTCCGTGCTGGAGACGGCCGCCAAGGATCCCGAGATCACCGGCGCCGTGCTGCTGACCGATGAAATGGAAGGCGGCGGCCAGGCCATGCTGCGCGAAGTGGCGGCGGGGCTGGAACGCTTCAAGGCTTCCGGCAAGCCGGTGGTGGCCTGGGGCTCCAGCTACGACCAGCGCCAGTACCTGCTGGCCGCGCATGCCAGCGAAGTCTATCTGCACCCGATGGGCGTGGTGATGCTGGAAGGTTTCGGCCGCTATCGCAACTACTACCGCGATGCGCTGGACAAGCTGGGCGTGACGGTCAACCTGCTGCGCGTGGGCACCTACAAGAGCTTCGGCGAACCGTATATCGCCAACGGCCCATCGCCTGCCGCCACCGAGGCGGAGGCTTACCTGAACAACGCGCTGTGGGCTTCCTACACCGGCGACATCGAGAAGGCGCGCAAGCTGCCTGAAGGCCTGGTCATGAAGACCATCAACGACCTGCCGGCGCAAGTGGCCGCGGTCAACGGCGACCTGGCCAAGCTGACGCTGTCGGCCAAGCTGGTCGACGGCCTGAAAACCAAGGACGA
Source organism: Rugamonas aquatica (assembly GCF_009380215.1). Classification (GTDB taxonomy): domain Bacteria; phylum Pseudomonadota; class Gammaproteobacteria; order Burkholderiales; family Burkholderiaceae_D; genus Rugamonas; species Rugamonas aquatica_B. The sequence goes on along the minus strand of NZ_WHUG01000005.1, from coordinate 94,353 downwards.
AGTGCGCGAGATGATGATCAAGCGCGGCGCGCTCGACACCGAGGGCAAGAGCTTCCGCCAGATCAGCTTTGACGACTACCTGGCCCGCGTGCGCCCCAAATTCACCGGCGACGCCGTCGGCGTGATCGTGGCGCAGGGCGAGATCAGCGACGGCAGCACGGGTCCCGGCGCCATCGGCGGCGACTCGACCTCCAAGCTGATACGCGCCGCGCGCGAGGACGACCATATCAAGGCCGTGGTGCTGCGCGTCGATTCGCCTGGCGGCAGCGCCTTCGCTTCGGAGCTGATCCGCCGCGAGCTGGAACTGACCCGCGCCGCCGGCAAGCCGGTGGTGGTCTCGATGGGTAACGTCGCCGCATCCGGCGGCTACTGGATTTCGATGTCGTCCGATGAAGTGATCGCCGACCCGAACACTATCACCGGCTCGATCGGCGTGTTCGCCATCCTGCCGACCGCCGACAAGGTGATCGACAAGCTGGGCATCCACACCGCCGGCCAGCCGACCACCTGGCTGGGCGACGCCAGCAATCCACTGCGTCCGCTGGATCCGCGCTTCGGCCAGGTGATCCAGGGCAGCATCAACCACGTCTACGCCGAGTTCACCGGCCGCGCCGCCAAGGCCCGCAAGACCACGCCGGAGAAAATCGACGCCGTGGCGCAGGGCCGTGTATGGACCGGCGCGCAAGCCAAGGAACGTGGCCTGGTCGATACGCTGGGCAGCTACGGCGACGCGCTGAAGTCCGCCGCCAAGCGCGCCAAGCTGACCGACTACCGCGTGGTCTACATCGAACGCGAAACCAGCAAATTCGATCGCCTGGTCGAGATGGTGGGCGGTTCGGCCGCGCGCGCGGTGGCGCAGTCGGTCGCGCAAACCCTGGGCGCGCAGCTGAAGGTGGGCGTTACCGCCAGCACCGGCCTGCCGCCTAACGCGGCCGTCGGCATCGTCAACGATCTGGGTTGGCTGTCGGAGGTTTCGGCGGCACGCAAGCCGTTCACCGCGATCACCCACTGCCTGTGCGAATCGCCCTGATATGAGCAACGAGATCGGCATCCGCGCCGCCGCGCGCGGCGATGAAGAGGCCTTGTCCGCAGTGGGCAAGGCCAGTTTTCTCGAAGCGTTTGCCGGCATCCTCGATGGCGGCGACATCATCGCGCACTGCGAACGCCAGCATGCGGCAGCCGTCTACCGCGACTGGCTGGCCGACGGCGACATGCGCATCTGGCTGGCGGAAGCCACGCCGGGCAGGGCGCCGATCGGCTATCTGGTGCTGGCGCCGGCCAAGCTGCCGGTCGCCGATCCGCATGAGGACGACCTGGAAATCAAGCGCATCTACCTGCTGCACCGTTTTCACGGCCAGCGCGTCGGCAAGCGCCTGATGGATGCGGCGGTGGCCGATGCGCGCGCGCGTGGCGCGGGCCGCGTGCTGCTGGGCGTCTATGCGGGCAACCACGATGCGCTGGCGTTCTACCGGCGCTGCGGCTTTGCGCAGATCGGCCAGCGCACCTTCCGTGTCGGCGATACCGACTACGACGACATCATTCTGGCGCTGCCGTTGCAGCCAGCGGCAGCGTAATCTCGAAGCTGCTGCGGCCATCCGGCATCAGCACGCAGCGCGCTTCGCCCCCGTGACGGCGGGCGATCTGGCGCACCAGCGCCAGGCCCAGGCCCGCACCGCTGTTGTCGCGTGTGCCGCGGCGGCGGTAGAACGGCTCGAACACCCGCTCGAATTCCTCTTCCGGTATGCCCGGGCCGCTGTCCCACACGGCCAGCGTGGCCGTGCCGTCGGCAATGGCGATGTTGACGTGCGCGGGCGGCACGCCGTGGCGGTGCGCGTTCTCCAGCAGGTTGCGCAGCAGCCGGCGCAGCAGGCGCGGATCGCCCTGCATCGGGGCGGAGGCGCCGTTCAGCACCGCGTCGTCGTAGCGCGCGCATTCTTCCGCCGCCAAGGCCAGCAGGTCCAGCTCTTCCAGTTGCGTGTTGTCGTTGATCGCGCCCAGGCGGCTGGCCAGCAGGATCTCGTCCAGCAGTTCGTTCAACTCGGCGATGTCCTGTTCCAGCCCTGCGCGGCGCTTGGGATCGACATCGTCCTTTATCAGCTCCAGTGCCAGGCGGATGCGGGCCAGCGGCGTGCGCAGTTCGTGCGAGGCATTGGCCAGCAGCGTCTTATGCGCGCCGACCAGCTCCTCGATCTGATCGGCGGCGCGGTTGAAGCTGCGCGCCAGCCGTGCGATTTCATCCTTGCCTTCGACCGGCACACGCGCCGTCAGGTCGCCTGCGCCCAGCGATTCCACGCCTTGCTGCAAGCGCTCCAGGCGTTTGGTCAGGCGCCGCACCAGCGGGAAGGCGGCGATGCCTATGCCCAGCGCGAGCAGCAGCAGGGCGTTGTGCAGCATGGCCTTGGGCCGCGTGAAGCCCAGCGGTTCGCTCGACAGCAGACGGCGGCCGTCCGGCAACCGCACGTAGGATTCCGGCGGCGGGGCGTCCATATTGTGCTGCCGCCAGTGGCGTGCCGGTATCTGCACGCCGACCACGGCCAGCGGCTCCCAATCGTGGGTGTACAGCGTCATGTGGGCGTTAAGGTTGGCGGCCACGCGTTCCAGCGCGGCCTGTTGTTCGGCACGCGGCGCGTTGGCCGGCGCCAGCACGTTCTGCATCACCATCGCCAGCGTGGCGTTGGAGCGTTCCAGCGGGCCGCCGGTGCGGTTCCACACCATGACCACGGCCACCGCGAACAGCAGCAGGCTGAAAAGCAGCGCCGCGTAGAAGCGGAAGTAGAGGCGCGGCAGGCCCCAGCTGAAGCGCGGGCCGGCCATCAGTCCTGCACCTTGGCGAACAGGTAGCCGGCACCGCGCACGGTGATGATGCGGCGCGGTTTCTTCGGATCGTCTTCGACGGCGGCGCGGATGCGCGACATGTGGACGTCGATCGAACGGTCGAAGGCTTCCAGCGGTTCGCCCTTGAGCAGTTCCATCAGGCTGTCGCGCGACAGTACGCGGCCGGCGTGGCGGGCCAGGACCTGCAGCAGGTCGAACTGGTAGGCGGTCAGCTCGCAGGAGACGCCATCCAGCCGGGCCGCATGGGCGGCCGGGTCGATCTCCAGCCGACCGAACTGCAGCAGTTCGCTGACGCGCTGGGGCGCGGCGTCCGGCTGGTGGCGGTGCTCGACGCGGCGGCGCAGGATGGCGCGCACGCGGGCCAGCAGCTCGCGCGGTTCGAAGGGCTTGGGCAGGTAGTCGTCGGCGCCGATCTCCAGGCCGATGATGCGGTCGATGGCGTCGCCGCGCGCGGTCAGCATCAGCACCGGAATATCGGACACGGCGCGCAGCTGGCGGCAGACATCGAGGCCGTCCATATCGGGCAGCATCAGGTCCAGGATCACGGCGTCGACCTCGCCGGCGGCGATGCAGTCCAGCGCCGCGCGGCCGTTGGCCGCGTGCGTGACGCGAAAGGCCGCCTGGCCCAGATACTCCACGAGCATCTCGGCCAGGCGGGGGTCGTCTTCGACCAGCAGAATATGATCAGTCATGCGAACCATTCTACGGACAGGCGAGCCGCTTCACAAGACGGCTTAGCCGTGATGACCATGGCGGCCGTGCATCTGGCTCAGGTGCTCGGCCAGCTTCTGGCGCTGCGCCGGCGTCAGGGTGTCGCCCACATCGGCCAGCAGCTGCACGATGCGCTTCGACGCCTGGTCGGCCAGCGCCAGGCCGTTGGCGCGGGTGGTTTCCAGCGCCGTGCGGTCGATGGTGGCGGCGGAAATCTGCTCAATCAGCTGCGCATGGAGCTGATGCACCTGCTGGTGCAGCGGCTTGATGTCGGCCATGGCGGCCTTCACCAGCGGCTCGATCTTGGCTTTCTGCGCATCGGTGGCGTCGACTTCAACGTACAGGTGCTTGAGCATGCGGTCCATATGGGCGCCGGCGTCGATGGCGGCGTGCGTGCCACCCATGTGGCGTTCGACGGCAAAGGCGCCGACGCCCACGACCAGCGTGGAACCCAGCAGGAATGCGGCAACGGTTTGGCGGTTAAAGATACTCATGTTTTGTCCTCGTTTGGTTGATTTGGGAGACAACGAGGCCAGTGTGCGCCGCCAGCGTGAAGCGGCGATGTCGCGCCGGTAAAGATATGTAAAGCTACATTAACGGAGAATGCGCAAAGTCCTTGATTTGTAGCGAGTTTGTAACCTTCGGTCGGCTGCGACTGACAGCGGCAGGACGCCTGTGCTAGAGTCCACGCATTGATCGCCATGGTGTGTTTGCCATGGACACGCACGCCTACACAAGGATAAAGATGGACACACCAGTCAAGCCGAATCAGACCGCCACTCCACCGCAGCGCAGCCGCCGTTCCAGGGTGGTCGGCAGCGTCATCGCCGTCGCCGCCATGGCGGGCTTGGGCGGATTGGCGTGGTACCTGACGCACCAGCCGGCCGGCGGCGGTGGTCCGGGCGCGCCTGGAGCGCAAGGCGCCGGTGGTCCGGGCGCTGGCGGCCCTGGTGGCCCAGGCGGTGGCGGCGGACGCCGTGGCGGTGCGCCCACCACGGTTGGCGTGGCGACCGCAGAGAAGGTCGATATCCCGGTCACGCTGGAAGCGCTGGGCACGGTGACGGCTGCGGCCACCACCACCGTGCGGCCGCAGGTATCGGGCATCTTGCAGAATGTACTGTTCAAGGAAGGCCAGATGGTCAAGGCCGGCCAGGTGCTGGCCCAGATCGATCCCCGCCAGTTCGAAATGGCGCTGTTGCAGGCTTCCGGCCAGCGTCAGCGCGACGAGGCGCAGCTGGAAAACGCCAAGCTGACGCTGAACCGCTATCGCACGCTGCTGGGCCAGGACTCGATCGCCCGCCAGGACGTGGACACGCAGGCGGCGCTGGTCAAGCAGCTTGAAGGCACGGTCATGACCGACCGCGCGCAGGAAGGCACGGCCAGGCTGAATCTGGGCTACACCAAGGTCATCGCGCCGATCACCGGCCGCGTGGGCCTGCGCGTGGTCGATGTCGGCAATCTGGTGGGATCGGGCGACGCCAACGGACTCGCCGTGATTACCCAGCTGTCGCCTATCGATGTGGAATTCTCGATCCCGCAGGACAGCGTGCCAGGCGTGATGAAACAGGTGAACGACGGCGCTTCGCTGACGGCGATCGCGCTGGACCGCACCCGCACCAATGCGCTGGATAACGGCAAATTCTCCGCCATGGACAACCAGGTCGATGTGCAGACTGGCACGGTGAAAGCCAAGGCGCGCTTCGCCAACGCCAAATCCAACCTGTTCCCAAGCCAGTTCGTCAACGTACGCCTGGAACTGCGCACCATCAAGGACGCGATCATGGTGCCGGTGACGGCGGTGCGCCACGGTTCGAGCGGCGATTTCGTCTACGTGCTCAAGGCCGACAAGAGCGTGACCGTGCGTCCGGTGACGCGCGGCCAGGCCACGGTGGACAAGGTGCAGATCGCCAGCGGCCTGCAACTGGGCGAGCAAGTCATCACCGAGGGCGGCGACCGCCTGAAAGAGGGCGCCAAAGTCACGCTGCCGGGCGAAGGCGGCAGGGGCAAGCGCGGTGGATCCGCCGGTGCTTCGGCCGGCGCATCCGCCGACGCCTCCGCGCCGGCCGGCGAGCGCCGTCATCGCAAAGAACAGGGCGCGGCACAACAATGAGTCCATCAGCACCCTTCATCCAGCGCCCGGTAGCGACATCGCTGCTGATGCTGGCGATCGTCCTGGCCGGTATCGTGGGCTTCAAGTTCCTGCCGCTGTCGGCGCTGCCGCAGGTCGACTTCCCAACCATCCAGGTGCAGACGCTGTACCCCGGCGGCAGCCCCGAAGTGATGGGGCAGACCGTGACCGCGCCGCTGGAGCGCCAGTTCGGCCAGATGGCCGGCTTGCAGCGCATGAGCTCCACCAGCGCCGCCGGTGTCTCCATCATCACGCTGCAGTTCGGCCTGGGCCAGACGCTGGACGTGGCCGAGCAGGAAGTGCAGGCCGCGATCAACGCCGGCGCCTCGCTGCTGCCGACCGATCTGCCGGCGCCGCCGGTCTACGCCAAGGTCAACCCGGCCGACGCGCCCGTGCTGACGCTGGCCATCACCTCGGACACCATGCCGCTGACCGAAGTGCAGAACGTGGTCAACACCCGCCTGGCGCTGAAGATCAGCCAGGTGTCGGGCGTCGGCCTGGTCACGCTCAGCGGCGGCCAGCGTCCCGCCGTGCGCATCCAGGCGGACACCAACGCGCTGGCTTCCTATGGCCTGGGCCTGGACACGCTGCGCACCGCGATCACCGCCGCCAACGCCAATGGCGCCAAGGGCAGCTTCGACGGCCCGACCCGCGCCTACAGCATCAACGCCAACGACCAGCTGGTGACGGCCAAGGATTACAAGGAACTGATCCTGGCCTACAAGAACGGCGCCCCGGTGCGCCTGAACGATGTCGCCATCGTCAAGGACAGCGCGGAAAACGTCGAACTGGGCGCATGGTCCGGCAACAAGCAGGCCATCATCCTCAACGTGCAGCGCCAGCCCGGCGCCAACGTCATCGCCACCGTCGACGCCATCAAGGCCCGCCTGCCGGAGCTGCAAGCCGGCCTGCCGGGCGCGATGAAGGTCGAGGTGCTGAGCGACCGCACCACCGGCATCCGCGCCTCGGTCGAACACGTGGAGATGGAGCTGCTGCTGGCCGTGGTGCTGGTGGTGCTGGTGATCTTCGCCTTCCTTCACAGCCTGCGCGCCACCGTGATCGCCAGCCTGTCGGTGCCGATCTCGCTGATTGGCACCTGCGGCGTGATGTACTTGCTGGGCTATAGCCTGAACAACCTGTCGCTGATGGCGCTGACCATCGCCACCGGCTTCGTGGTCGATGACGCGATCGTCATGATCGAGAACATCGCCCGCTACATCGAAGAAGGCGAAACGCCGATGGCCGCCGCGCTCAAGGGCGCCAAGCAGATCGGCTTCACCATCATCTCGCTGACGGTGTCGCTGATCGCCGTGCTGATCCCGCTGCTGTTCATGGGCGACGTGGTGGGCCGCCTGTTCCGCGAGTTCGCGATCTCGCTGGCGATCACCATCCTGATTTCCGCCGTGGTCTCGCTGACGCTGGTGCCGATGATGTCGGCGCGCTGGCTCAAGAGCCACGCCGAAGAAAAGCCTAGCCGCTTCGCGCAGCGCTTCCAGCAGTTCTTCGACTGGGTGGTCGGCCACTACGACCGCTCGCTGACCTGGGTGTTGAACCACGCGGGCCTGACCCTGCTCGTCGCGCTGGGCACGATGGCGCTGACGGTGCTGCTGTACGTGGTGATCCCGAAAGGCCTGTTCCCGACGCAGGATACCGGCCAATTGCAGGCGCGCCTGGAAACCGGCAAAGCCGTCTCCTACGCCAAGATGGCGGAGCTGCAGCAGCAGGCCGCGCGCCTGATCCTGGAAGATCCGGACGTCGGCACGCTCAGTTCCGTGGTCGGCGTCGACGCAGCCAACAACACCATGCTCCATACCGGCAGCATGCTGATTAACCTGAAACACAAGCGCATCGGCAGCCAGCAGGAGACCATGGACCGCCTGCGCCAGCGCGTGTCGCAGATCGCCGGCCTGACGCTGTACCTGCAACCGACCCAGGACTTGACCATCGACGCCGAATCCGGCCCGACCCAGTTCCGCGTGTCGATCGAAGGTGCGGACAACGCCACCGTCAACCTGTGGGCCAACAAACTGGCGGAGCAGATGCGCACGCGGCATGAGCTGCGCAATGTGGTGTCGGACGTGGGCGCCAGCGCCAATGCGGCCTACGTCAGCGTGGACCGCGACAGCGCCTCGCGCATGTCGATCACCGCCGCCTCCATTGACGACGCGCTGTACAGCGCCTTCGGCCAGCGCATCGTCTCGACCATCTTCACCGAGACCAACCAGTACCGCGTGATCCTGGAAGCGCGCCGCGACGACATCACCACGCCGGCCGACCTGGGCAACCTGCAGATCCGCACCGGCTCGGGCAAGGCCACGCCGCTGTCGGCGGTGGCCACCATCAGCGAGCGCGCCGCGCCGTTGCAGGTCACGCACGTGGCGCAGTATCCGGCCACCACGCTGGGCTTCGACACGGCCCCCGGCGTTTCGCTGGGCACGGCGGTGGATGGCATCAAGCAGGCCGCCGCCGAGATCCATTTCCCGGCCTCGGTCACGCTGACCTTCCTCGGCGCGTCCGGCGCTTACCAGGCATCGCTGTCGAATCAACTGTGGCTGATCCTGGCCGCCGTGATCTGCGTCTACATCGTGCTGGGCGTGCTGTATGAGAGCTATATCCATCCGCTGACGATTCTGTCGACGCTGCCGTCGGCCGGCGTCGGCGCCTTGCTGGCGCTGCTGGTCAGCGGCCAGGATCTGGGCGTGATCGGCATCATCGGCATCATCCTGCTGATCGGTATCGTCAAGAAGAACGCCATCATGATGATCGACTTCGCCATCGAGGCCGAGCGGGAAGAGGGCAAGCCGCCGCGCGAGGCCATCCACCAGGCCGCGCTGCTGCGCTTCCGTCCGATCCTGATGACGACGCTGGCCGCGCTGTTCGCCGCCGTGCCGCTGATGCTGGGCTGGGGCGAGGGCGCGGAACTGCGCCGCCCACTGGGCCTGGCCATCTTCGGCGGCTTGATCGTCAGCCAGATGCTCACGCTGTTCACCACGCCGGTGATTTACCTCGGCTTCGACAGCCTGGCGCGCCGCTTCGGCCGCAAGGACGCAAACCAGCCGGCCTCCGTTGAAGGTGGTGCGCTGTGAATCTGTCTTCGCCCTTCGTCAAGCGTCCGATCGCCACCGTCCTGCTGACGTGCGGCCTGGCGCTGGCCGGCATCGGCGCGTTCTTCGTGCTGCCGGTGGCGCCGCTGCCGCAGGTGGACTTCCCCGTCATCTCGGTCAACGCCAACCTGCCTGGCGCCAGCCCCGCCACCATGGCCACCAGCGTCTCCACGCCGCTGGAGCGCCACCTGGGCGTGATCGCCGGCGTCAACGAGATGACGTCGCAATCGAACACCGGTTCCTCCAGCGTCACTCTGCAATTCGATTTGAACCGCAACGTCGACTCGGTCGCCCGCGAGGTGCAGGCGGCCATCAACGCCAGCCGCGTCGATCTGCCGGCCACGCTGCGCAGCAACCCGACCTACCGCAAGGCCAATACCTCCGGCATTCCGGTGATGATCCTGGCGCTGACGTCGGACACCCGCACGCCGGGCCAGATCTTCGACGCCGTCTCCAACACCGTGCTGCAACGCCTGTCGCAAGTGACCGGCGTGGGCGACGTGGAGCTGGGCGGCAGCTCGCTGCCGGCGGTGCGCGTGGAGCTGAATCCCTATGCGCTGAACCGCTACGGCCTGTCGGCGGAAGACGTGCGCGCGGCCATCCAGGCCACCAACGCCAACCGTCCGCGTGGCGCCTTGCAGGGCAACGGCCGCCGCTTGCAGATTTATTCCGTCTCGGCCAACGCCAGCGGCGGACGCTCCGCCGCCGACTACCGCAACCTGGTGGTCGGCTGGCGCAACGACACCGCCATTCGCCTCCAGGACGTGGCGCAGGTGATCGATGGCGTTGAAGACAATAACAACCTCGGTCTGTTCAACGGCAAGCCGGCGATCATCGTCATCCTGCGTTCGCAGGCGGGCGCCAACGTCATCGAGACCGTCAACAGCGTGCGCGCGCAGCTGCCCCAGTTGCAGGCGCAGTTGCCGCCGGACGTCAAGATCGACGTGGCCAGCGACAGCACCAATTCGATCCGCTCGTCGCTGCACGAGATCGAGATCACGCTGATTATCTCCATTCTGCTGGTGGTGCTGGTGGTGAGCGCCTTCCTGCGCAGCGTGCGCGCCACCATCGTGCCTGCGGTGGCGACCGTGGTGTCGCTGCTGGGCACCTTCGGCGCCATGTACCTGCTGGGCTTCAGCCTGAACAACCTGTCGCTGATGGCGCTGACGGTGGCCACCGGCTTCGTCGTCGATGACGCCATCGTGGTGCTGGAAAATACCACCCGCCACATCGAGGCCGGCATGGACCGCTTCGAAGCGGCGCTGCTGGGCGCGCGCGAGGTGGGCTTCACCGTGCTGTCGATCAGCCTTTCGCTGATCGCCGTGTTCATTCCGCTGCTGTTCATGGGCGGCCAGTTCGGCGCGCTGTTCAAGGAGTTCGCCGTCACGCTGTCGGCGGCGGTGATGATTTCGCTGGTGGTCTCGCTGACCACCACGCCGATGATGTGCGCCTGGCTGCTCAAGCCGGGCCACGTTCACGCCAAGCCGCCGGGCCGCATCGCCCGCTTCTTCGAGCGCGGGTTCGATTTCATCCTGAAGGGCTACGAGCATAGCCTGGACTGGGCGCTGTCCAGCGTATGGCTGGTGATGCTGAGCCTTGTGTTCGTGATCGGCTTGAACTTCTACCTGTTCGCGGCGATACCTAAGGGCGGCTTCCCGCAGCAGGACACGGGCCAGATCAACGGCGGCATCCGCGCCGACCAGAGCATCTCGTTCCAGGCCATGCAGGGCAAGCTGAAGCAGCTGGTCAACATCATCAAGGACGATCCCGATGTCGCCACGGTGGTGGGCTTTACCGGCGGCCGCAGGGCCGGCGGCGGCTTCATGTTCATCAATCTGAAGCCGGCCAGCCAGCGCACGGTGGCGGGGCAGGCCGTGATCGCGCGCCTGCGGCCCAAGCTGGCCAGGGTCACGGGCGTGAGCCTGTTCCTCAGCCCCGTGCAGGATCTGCGGGCCGGCGGACGCCAGGCCAATTCGAACTACCAGTACACGCTCAAGAGCGACAACCAGGCCGACTTGAAGAAGTGGGCCAGCCGTCTGGCCGATGCGATGAAAGGGCAGAAGGCGCTCACCGATGTCGATACCGACCAGGCGGACAACGGCGTCGAAACCTTCGTCACCATCGACAAGAACAGCGCTTCGCGCCTGGGACTGTCGGCGCGCGATGTCGACAACGCCTTGTATAACAGCTTCGGCCAGCGCCAGGTCGCCACGATCTATTCTGAGCTGAACCAGTATCACGTCATCATGGAAGTGCCGCGCGAGTTTGCCAAGAGCCCGGCGGCGCTGAACGATGTCTACGTGCCTTCCAAAGGCCTGCCCGCGCCGAGCGCCAGCAATCCTAACGGCGCACCGGTGGCGTTGACGGTGGCCTCCAGCGCAACCAGTAGCGGCACCAGTACCAGTTCCACCGCGGCCAGCGCCACGCCGGCCAACGTGGCCGCGCCAGCGGTCAAGGATGCTTCGTCCGGTTCGGCGCTGAGCACCAAGGCCACCACCATGGTGCCGCTGTCGACGCTGGCCAGCTTCGCCGAAAGCTCGGCGCCGACCTCGATCAACCACCAGGACGGCGAGCTGGCGACCACCATCGCTTTCAATCTGCAGCCCGGCACCAGCCTGTCCGACGCCGCTGAGCAGATCAAGGCGGCGGAGGCGGAAATCGGCATGCCGAACAATGTGCGCGGCAGCTTCCAGGGTTCGGCCAAGGCCGCGCAGGACAGCAACAAGTCGCTGCCGCTGCTGATCCTGGCCGCCATCGTGGTGATCTACATCGTGCTGGGCATCCTGTATGAAAGCCTGGTGCATCCGATCACCGTGTTGACCACGCTGCCGTCGGCGGGCGTGGGCGCGGTGCTGGCGCTGCTGATCTTCAAGATGGAGTTCTCGACCATTTCGCTGATCGGCATCTTCCTGCTGATCGGTATCGTCAAGAAGAACGCCATCCTGATCATCGACTTCGCGCTGGAAGCCGAGCGCTCACGCGGCCTGACGCCGTTGCAGGCGGTGCGCGAAGCCTGCCTGCTGCGCTTCCGCCCGATCCTGATGACCACACTGGCCGCCGCGCTGGGCGCGCTGCCGCTGGCGATCGGCTTCGGCGAAGGCTCCGAGCTGCGCCAGCCGCTGGGCGTGGCCATCATCGGCGGCTTGATCGCCAGCCAGGTATTGACGCTGCTGACCACACCCGTGGTCTACATCCTGATGGACAAGCTGCGTCGCCGCAGCCCGTCCGAACAACATTTAAGCCGCATCCACAGCGAAGCGCCGAGCACACCATGAACACATACGCACCATCCTTCCGCTACACATTGATCGCGCTGGCGGCGCTGCTGGCCAGCGGCTGCGCCGTCGGCCCGGCTTACAAGCTGCCGTCCACGCCGCAGCCGTCGGCCTACAAGGAAACCGCCAGCGAAGCCGAGAAGGTCGCCGCCGGCTGGACCGCCGCCGCGCCGGCCGATACGCTGGAACGCGGCCCGTGGTGGCAGCTGTTCGGCGATCCGCTGCTGAACCAGATGGCCGACAGCATCGACGTCTCCAACCAGAACGTCGCCGCCGCCGTCGCCAACTACGCGCAGGCGCGGGCGCTGGTCGACCAGCAGCGCGCTTCGCTGTTCCCGGCGGCGACATTGAACGGCAGCGCCAACCGCTCCGGCGGAGGCGGCAACACGCCGACCGCCAACCAGTACCGCGCCAGCATCGGCGGCAGCTGGGAGCCGGACATCTGGGGCAAGCTGCGCGCCGGCGCCAACAACGCCAGCGCCGGCATGCAAGCCAGCGCCGCCGAACTGGCCGCGGCGCGCCTGTCGGCACAGGGCGAGCTGGCCACCAACTACTTCTCGCTGCGCCAGACCGACGCCCAGAAGGCGCTGCTGGACGCCACCACCGAAGGCTACGAGCGCGTGCTGCAGATCACGCAGAACCGTTTCAACGCCGGCATCGCCGCCAAGTCGGACCTGCTGCAAGCGCAAACGCAGCTGGCCAATGCGCGCATCGACCAGGTTACGCTGGGCCGCCAGCGCGCCACGCTGGAACATGCGATCGCGGTCCTGCTGGGCAAGGCCGCCAGCGATTTCAGCCTGCCGCCCGCACCGTGGAAAGTGGTGGTGCCGGATGTGCCGACCGGCGTGCCATCGACGCTGCTGCAGCGCCGGCCGGACATCGCCGCCGCCGAGCGTCGCGTGGCCGCCGCCAATGAGCTGATCGGCGTGGCCCGCAGCGCCTACTTCCCGAGCCTGAACCTGACCGGCTCTTTCGGCTACGGTTCCGGCTCCACCGGCGGCTTGTTCAACGCCTCCAACAATCTGTGGTCGCTGGGCTTGTCGGCGGCGCAGACCTTGTTCGACGCCGGCGCCACCAAGGCCCGCGTCAGCGGCGCCGAGGCCGCGCGCGATGCTGCCATTGCCCAGTATCGCCAGACCGTGCTGACCGCGTTTGCCGATGTCGAGAACCAGCTGGCCGCGACGCGTGCGCTGGCCCAGCAGCAGGACTTGCGCAAGGTCGCCTCCGAGGCGGCCGACCAGGTCGAGGCGCAGATGCTCAACCGCTACCGCGCCGGCCAGGTCGGCTACAGCGATGTGGTGACGGCGCAGAACACGGCGCTGGCTGCGCGCCGCGCACTGGTGCAATCGCAGGCCGATCGTCAGACGACTGCGGTGGCGCTGATCCAGTCGCTCGGCGGCGGCTGGCATATGGCTAGCGAGTAGGGACTACAACAGCGGCCTGCAACAGCGGGGCGGCGGCGCTTGGTTTTTGGACGTGGTGTTTGTATAATCATCTGGCAAGATGTAAACAAATACCATTTTCTCCGAGACGCCTGACCGCCGGTGCAGGGTTCTTCCGGCGGTGGCCATGCCACAATGACAAAACGAACCGCCCATGCATTGCTAGCTCCTCCTGTCGAAGCCCCGGCGTTGATGCCGGACGACGGTGCTGTGCCAGTGGTCGGCATCGGCGCGTCGGCTGGCGGCTTCGATCCGATCTGCGAGTTCCTGGCCTGCGTGCCGCCGGCCAGCGGCTTCGCCTATGTCGTCATCCAGCATCTCGATCCGATGCATAAGGCGCTGCTGCCGGAGCTGCTGCAGCGTGTCACCAGCATGCCGGTGCGCGAGGTCGAAGACGGCATGGCGGTCGAGGCAGGCCATGTGTATGTGATCCCACCCAATCACGATCTCGGTTTCGACGGCGACCGCTTTGCCGTGCTGCCGCCGTCCGGCTCACGCGGCCGCCGTCTGCCTATCGACAGCTTCTTCCAGGCGCTGGCTGTACGCGGCAATGACCGGGCGGTGGCCATCGTCTTCTCCGGCATGGGCGAGGATGGCACGCTGGGTTTGCGCGCGGTGCGCGAGCGCGGCGGTCTGACGATGGCGCAGCTGCCTGAGTCGGCGCGTTTCGATCCCATGCCGGCCAGCGCCATCGCCGCCAAGGTGGTCGATATCGTGGCGCTGCCGGGCGAGATGGCGGCCCGACTGGCTGACTGGTGGCGCGGCGAGCCCACCGTTTTTCCGGCCGATGCAGCCGTCCATCGCAGCGCGCTGCAGCAAGTGTTCCATCTGCTGCTCAAGCAGACCGGCGCCGATTTTTCTGACTACAAGCAGAGCACCATGTTGCGTCGTATCGACCGCCGCATGCAGCTGCGCCAGTGCGCCGCGCTGGCCGATTACGTCGCCGTGCTGGCCGGGAATCCTGTTGAGATCGAGCTGCTGTTCAAGGAGCTGCTGATCGGTGTGACCAATTTCTTCCGCGACGCCAAGGTGTGGGAGTACCTGACGACGACGGCGTTGCCGCAGCTGCTGACGGCTCATCCGGACGGCGCGGCCTTCAAGGCCTGGGTGCCGGCCTGCTCGACCGGCGAGGAAGCCTACTCGCTGGCGATCGCTTTCAACGAGGTGCTGGAGCAGCAGCGGCCCAAGGCGCGCTACACGCTGCAGATCTTTGCCACCGACCTGGATGGCGACGCTATCGACCGCGCGCGCCAGGGCGTGTTCGATGCCGGCATCGAGGACTATGTCTCGTCCGAGCAGCTGCAGCGCTACTTTATGCCGGAGGAAAATGGCGGCTACCGCATCCGCAAAGATGTGCGCAACACCATCATCTTCGCGCGCCAGAACATCATTTCCGATCCGCCGTTCACCAAGCTCGATATCCTGTGCTGCCGCAACCTGCTGATCTACTTCACGGCCAAGCTCCAGGAACAGCTGATCCCCTTGTTCCACTACGCGCTCAAGACCGACGGCCTGCTGATGCTCGGCAGCGCCGATACGCCCGGCCATTTCAACGAGTTGTTCGCGCCGATGAGCGGCGCGGGCCGCATCTATCGCCGCCTGGACGCGTCCATCGAACGCGTCGCCAACTATTTTCCGACACGCGTCAGCAGCGTATCGATTCCATTCGCCAGCGAGACCCAACACCCATCCATGAACGGTAATCTTCAATCCCAGGTCGAGCAGCAGCTGCTCAAGAAGCATGCGCCGGCCGCCGTGCTGGTCAACGCCCATGGCGACATCCTGTACATCCACGGCCGCACCGGCGCTTATCTGGAACCTGCGGCGGGCAAGGCCAACTGGAACATCCATGCGATGGCGCGCGAGGGCCTGCGGCACGAGCTGGCCGACCTGCTCAAGCGCGCGGTCCAGGGCGAGGGCATGATCGCCGTGCGTGGCCTGATCCAGCGCGACGACGCCGGCAAGCCGTCGCAGGCGCTGGACCTGACCGCCGAGGCCATGCCCGGCAACGGCCCCTTGTCCGGCAGCGTGCTGCTGACCTTTGGCAGCGCGCCGCTGCCGCCGGAAAAGCGCCGCTCGCGCTCCAACAATCCGCAGGTGCTGGAACTGGAGCAGCAGCTGGCGCAGGCCCGGCTGGAAATCAAGGCGGTGCGCGACGAGATGCAGGCCTCACGCGAGGAGCTCAAGTCGGCCAACGAAGAGCTGCAGTCCACCAACGAAGAGCTGCAATCGACCAACGAGGAGCTGACCACCTCGAAGGAAGAGATGCAGTCGCTGAACGAGGAACTGTACACCGTCAACGCCGAGCTGCAATCGAAGGTCGACGACCTGTCGCTGGTGAACGGCGACATGAAGAATCTGCTCAACAGCACTGATGTCGCCACCATCTTCCTCGACGGCGAGCTGCGCATCCGCCGCTACACCGACCGCAGCACGCAGATCTACAAGCTGATACCGGGCGACGTGCACCGCCCGCTGAGCGACATCGTCAACGACCTGCAATACCCGGACCTGGAGCGCGACGCCCAGGAGGTGCTGCGCACGCTGGTGTTCAGCGAGCGGCAAATACCCACGCATAGCGGCGGCTGGTACACGGTACGCATCATGCCCTACCGGACAGTGGAGAATGTGATCGACGGAGTAGTGGTTACTTTCATCAACATCAGCGAGTCGAAGCAGCTTGAAACGCAGCTACGCTCGATGCAGAGAGGCCTAGACTAGCATGCGCAAACGCCATCGTCCCGAACTCGATCCAGTGCAGCTGCGCCAGATCGCCGAAATGACGGTGGCAGCGCTGCCGGATGCCCGCCCGCCGTCGGCGGCGAACGAAAGCGATGAGCTCAAACGATGGCATGAACTCCAGGTCAGCCAGATCGAACTGGATATGCAGAACACCGCGCTGGTCGAGCTGCAGCAGGAGCGCGACCAGGCCGAGGCGGGGCGCGACCGGTACGCGGCGCTGTACGATCAGGCGCCGGCCGGCTATCTGTCGCTGGATGCCGACGGCCGCATCATCCGCGCCAACTTCGCCGCCGCCGAACTGCTGGGCGGCGCGCGCCAGAATCTGCAGGGCAAGCGCTTCGAACAGTTCGTGGCGCCGCAATCGCAGGCGACGCTGCGCAGCTTCCTGCTGGCGCTACGCCACAACGGCGGCCGCGCCGTGCTGGAGGTGCCGCTGTTCGATCCGCAGGCCGGCGCGGCGGCCTGTTCGCTGCACCGCATCCGCATCGAAGCCAATATGGATATGGTGGTGCCCAAGTGCCGCATGATCCTGACCGACATCGGCAGCGACGATGTGCGCGACGAGGCGCGGCGGCGGGCCTTCCAGGTACTCGACAGCATCAACGAGGCGGTGCTGGTATGCGATGCCTTGCAGGACATCGTGTTCGTCAACCCTGCCTTCACCACGCTGACCGGCTACACGGTGGAGGAGGCGCTGGGCCGCAATCCGCGCTTCCTCGGCCGGCCAGGCGCCCATCCAGTCGGCTACCACGCCGAGGCGATGCGCTGTCTGCGCACCTACGGCAAATGGCAGGGCGAGGTGTATAACCGGCGGCGCGACGGCACGCCTTATGTGGCCTCCATGTCGCTGACGGTGGTGCGCGACGACGACGGCATCATCAGCTACTTCATCGGCGTGTTCTCGGACATCACGGCCCGCCAGCAGGCCGAGGCGGCGCTGCTGAAACTGTCGCGCGAGCTCGATGCGCGGGTG
The DNA here is from genome assembly GCF_009380215.1 of Rugamonas aquatica. GTDB lineage: Bacteria > Pseudomonadota > Gammaproteobacteria > Burkholderiales > Burkholderiaceae_D > Rugamonas > Rugamonas aquatica_B. The sequence continues at coordinate 77,143 of NZ_WHUG01000005.1, read as the reverse complement.
GAGGAGCGCACCGCCGAACTGACCGAGGCCAATCGCCAGCTGATGCTGGAGGTGGTCGAACGCAAACGCGCCGAGGCCGCGCTGCACGAATCGCGCGAACAGCTGCGCAAGCTGGCCGAGCACCTGGAAGTGGTCAAGGAAGAGGAACGCACCAGCATCGCCCGCCATATCCACGACGAGCTGGGACAGAACCTGCTGGCGCTGCGCATCGACATCTCCATGCTCAGCACCCGCACCAGCGAGCGCCATGCGCGGCTGCACCAGCGGGTGGACGCGGTGCTGGAAAACGTCGACACCACCATCAGCAGCGTGCGCGGCATCATGAACGATCTGCGGCCGGCGGTGCTGGACCTGGGCCTGCAGGCGGCGCTGGAGTGGCAGGTGGGCGAGTTCCGCAAGCGCAGCGGCCTGGCCTGCAAGCTGGTGCTGCCGGCGGAAGCGGTGTTCGCCGCCATCGTTCCGGCGATGGAGATCGTGTTGTTCCGCAGCCTGCAGGAGGCGCTGAGCAATGTGCGGCGCCATGCGGGCGCCAGCCGGGTCGACGTGACGCTGCGGCGCAAGGGCGGCCGGCTGCTGTTCATCGTCAGCGACAACGGCATCGGCATCGCGCCCCAGCACCGCGACAAGAGCGAGTCGTTTGGCTTGATCGGCATGGCGCAGCGGGCGGCGTCGCTGGGCGGACGCCTCGATATCGGCCGCTACAAGCCGGGTGTCGGCTGCACGCTGACGATGGACTTTGAGCTGCCTATCTGAACATAAAAGCATTTTCAGCCTTCCGCAGAAGGCATATACTGCCGCCAGAACTCAAACTGGGGCATATATCTTGTTAAAATATCTCGTTCTTCCAGCGGCGCTGATGGCCGCCACCGCGGCCCAGGCCGACGAAGGCCAATGGCAACCGTACCAGCTGCCGCAGCTGAAATCCGAATTGAAGCGCATCGGCATCACCATCCCGGCCGAAAAACTGGCCGACCTGTCCAAGCATCCGATGAGCGCCATCGTTTCGCTGGGCGGCTGCTCGGCGTCGTTCGTGTCGGACGCCGGCCTGGTGGTGACGAACCACCATTGCGCCTACGGTGCGATCCAGCGCAACGCCACGCCTGAACACAACTACATCGTCGACGGCTATCTGGCCAAGACCCGCGCCGAAGAGCTGCCGGGCGGCCCGAACACGCTGGTCTACGTGACCGACAAGGTGGAAAACGTCACCGAGCGCGTGCTCAAGGGCGTGAGCGACACCATGAGCGGCAAGCAGCGCCACGACGCTGTGGAAAAATCGATCAAGGCGCTGATCGCCGAATGCGAGAGCGACAAGATCTACCGCTGCTCGGTGCCGGCCTTCCACCGCGGCCTGGAGTACTACCGCATCCGCCAGATGATGATACGCGACGTGCGCCTGGTGTACGCGCCGGCCGACATGATCGGTAACTTCGGCGGCGACATCGACAACTACGAATGGCCACGCCAGGGCGGCGACTATTCCTTCCTGCGCGCCTACGTCGGCAAGGATGGCCGTCCGGCCGATCCGTCGCCGGACAACGTGCCTTACCACTCGAAGGACTTCCTGGTGGTCTCCGCCGCCGGCCTGAAAAACGGCGATCCGGTGCTGCTGGCCGGCTACCCTGGCCGCACCAGCCGCTACAAGCTGCCGTCGGAAATCCGCGCCGCGCGCGATTCGGCCTACCCGGCCAAAGTGGCCGAGATCCAGGCCGACCTGGACGTGATCGCCGCCGCCACCAAGGGCAATCCTGCCGCCGCCGTGCGTTACGCCAGCGTCGACAAGAGCATGAACAACGTGATGAAGAAAACCCAGGGCCTGCTGGACGGCTTTGCGCGCAAGGACATCGCCGCCATCAAGGACGTGCAGGATGCGGAGTTCCGCGCCTGGTACAACAAGCAGGCGGGCGTGTCGAAAACCCTGCTGGCCGAACTGGACGCCGTGATCGCCGCCGACCTGGCGCTGAGCGACGAGGAATTCGGCTACAGCGTCGCCACCACCGGCGACCTGCTGAAAAGCGGCAGCACGCTGTATCGCCTGGCGCGTGAAAGCGCCAAGCCGGACGCGGAACGCGAAACCGGCTACCAGCAGCGCGACCTGACCTTCATCAAGGCCCGCCTGAACCGCCTGGAGCAGTCCTACGTGGGCAGCGTGGACCAGGCGCGCTTCGTCGCCGCCTTGCAGCGCTACGCCAAGCTGCCGAAGTCCATGCATGTCAGCGGCATGGATGCGCTGCTGCCGGCCGTGGACGCGGTGCCTGCGCTGTACGCCAAGTCCGAACTGGGCGACACCGCCAAGCGTCTGGCGTGGGTGGGCAAGGATGCCGCCGCGATGGCCGCGTCCACCGACGCCTTCGTGCAGCTGGCCGTCAAGCTGGACGACGTGACCCAGTTGCTGAAGGAACGCCGCAAGGAATTGGACGGCAACCTGGAACGCGTGATCCCGCAATACATGCAGGCCGTGATCGCGTGGAAGAAATCGCAGGGCAAGCCGGTCTACCCGGATGCGAATTCGACGCTGCGCGTGACCTACGGCACCGTGTCGCCATACTCGCCCAAGGATGGCATCACCAAAGGGCCGTTCACCACGGTCGAAGGCATCGTCGAGAAGAACACCGGCAAGGATCCGTTCAACGCGCCGCAGAAACTGCTGGATGCGATCAAGGCCAAGCGCTACGGCCAGTTCAAGGATCCTGTCCTGGGCACGGTGCCGGTCGACTTCCTGACCAGCGCCGACACCACCGGCGGCAATTCCGGTTCCGCCGTGATGAACCGTAACGGCGAGTTGATCGGCCTGAATTTCGATTCGACCTACGAGTCCATCACCAAGGACTGGTACTTCGATACCGCCATCACCCGCGCCATCCACATGGATATCCGCTACATGCTGTGGGTGATGGCCGAAGTGGACCACGCCGATAACGTGCTGAGGGAAATGACCATCAAGTATCCGGCCAAGTCCAAGTAAGCCTGGACGATCCCGATGCAAAAAGCCCCGTGTGGCGTGCGACGATCTTGAGCGTCGCATGCGCACACGGGGCTTTTTCCTTATCCGTGCTTAGCGCGGATCCTGGCATTTGCGCGATGGATTGGCGATGCTGCATTGCCACAGCCAGTACACGTTGACCTGTTCGCTCAGATTGGCGGTGAAGTTCACGCCCGGCGACGTCAGCGTCAGCGTGATGGCGTCGCCGCTCAGGTCATACGGCGGTTCGTTGGTGCCCAATACGGGATTCAGGTTGGCGCCGCGGCCCAGCTTCAGCGTGATCTGGCTGTTGGCGATCAGGTAGGGCAGGTTGTTGGCGATGTATTGACCGATCGGGAAGCTGCCGCCCGGGTAGGTGACGACCTTGTCGGCCGGGATCAGGCGGTTCAGGCCCACCAGCCAGTTCTGGTCACGCTTGAAGAAGAAGTTCTGCGTGACGCCGGCCAGACCATTTTGCACGGCGTTGGCGATGCCGGCATCGACCTTGCCTTCGGCCTTGTTAATCAGGATGTCGCCGAGCACCGGCAGTATCCAGCTGAGGTTGGAATCGCAATCGGTGGAAGTGTTCAGGGTGCCGTTGATGCCGACCTTGGTGGGCGGGATCACGCCATCGGCCGTGCCGTACTGCGCGGTGACGGTGATGTTGTTGTAGTCGGTGGTGTTGGTGCAGCTGTAGTTGATTACGCCCCACTTGGTGCCGCTGAAGGACGAGGTGACACGATAGCTGAGGCCGGTCATGGTTGCGAACACGACGCCGCTCGCGTCGGGACGCAAGGTCAGGGTGGGGGTGCCGGTCACGGTGCCTCGGCCGAAGGTCGCGCCATGGCCGTTGATGGCGTTGGCGGCGGCGGCGTTCAAGCCGTTTTCGATCTGGCGCGGCACATTCTGCGCATCGACAATCAGGGCGCCCAGCGTGCCGCTGCCCCAGGGTTGCGAGTAAGTCAGGCTGCCGCCGTTCAGGCTGACGGTGGCGACGTTTTGTCCGGACCGGACGCGGGGAATGAAGTCGGCGTGTGCTGCGCCAGCCGCCAGTATCGCGGCAAGAAACAGGATTTTTCGCATTCTGATGCTCCATATGGATTAAAAGGATGTTGCCAATTAATAATGACATATGGGCAATTTCAAATCAATAACAATGTTTAATTTGTAATGTTATGTTTTTAGGAATGTACGGGCGGCGAGCCGCCAAATCTTGCTTATTCAGCTGAAAACTCGCATACTGCCGCGGCGATATTTCCCACCCTGGCGGCCCTGGCCGCGCTACCCCCGGAACTGATGAACGATCCGCTTGTCCTGTTTGGCTTCGGCACTACGCCGCTTGAACTGCTCGGCTTTGTGCTGGCGGTAATCACGGTGCTGTTCAACATCACCCAGTTGCACTGGGCCTGGTTGCTGTCCATCCTGTCGTCGGCGATTTACGGCGTGGTGTTTTACGACGCCAGGTTGTATGGCGACATGGCGCTGCAGCTGGTGTTTATCGCGGTGTCGGTATGGGGCTGGAAGCAGTGGCTGAGCGGCGTGCCGAGCACGGCCGAGTCGCTGCCCGTGACGCGGCTGGACCGCAACAGCGGCTGGCTGGCCGTCGGCGGCTGGCTGCTGGGTTTCGGGCTGCTGTGGTGGTTCCTGTCGCACTACACCGATACCGATGTGCCGATGGCCGACGGCTTCCTGACCGCCGGCAGCCTGTTGGGGCAGCTTCTGCTGTCGCGTAAAAAGCTGGAGAACTGGGTGGTATGGATCATCGTCGACGTGCTGTACGTGGTGCTGTACGTGCACAAGCACCTGATGTTGACGGCGGTGCTGTACGCGGTGTTCGTCGCCATGGCGGCGATCGGCCTGCGCGCCTGGCGCATAGACGGCAAGGACCGCCGCATGGTGCTGGAATGAGCGCGGCGCCGCTGCGGGTGGCCGTGCTGGGCACGACCTCGTCGGGCAAGTCGACGCTGGCCGCGGCGCTGGCCGAGCATTATCAAACGTTGTGGGTGCCGGAGTATCTGCGCGAGTTCGTCGACACGGAAGAGCGGGTGCCGGTGGCGGAGGACCAGTTCCACATCGCCGCCACGCAGCGCGACCGCGAGGATGCAGCCGCGCCGCGCGCCCACCAGTATCTTTTTTGCGACACCGCGCCGTTGATGACGCTGGTGTACGGCCGCCATTATTTCGGCGGCTTCGACCAGCAACTGGGCGCGCTGGCGGCCAGCCACCGGCAGGATTACGCCATCACGCTGGTGACGGCGCCGGATATCCCATGGGTGGAGGAAGGCCTGCATCGCGAATCCGAAGAGGTGAGCGTGATTATCGACCGCATGCTGCTGGACGAGCTGGCTGCGCGTGGGATACCCTATCTGCTGGTATCCGGCGATCCGGCTGAACGACTGTCCCAAGTGGAGCGGCACCTACGATGAAAAAGCAGCTGGCGGCGATGTTGATGTGCGTATCCCCGCTGGCGCTGGCCGACACCGGCTACTACCTGGTCTCCACCTACGACGTGGAGGGCCAGCTCTCCCTCGACTACAAATACTGGAACGCCCACTACAAGGGCCTGACCGTGGCTGCGCCGGAAATCGGCATCGGCTACGGCGTCACGTCGCGCTGGTACACCGAGGTCTATGCCAAGTGGGTCAAGGTCAACGGCGGCGCCGGCCATTGGGTGGAGACGGCGTGGCAGAACGACTATCTGCTGACGCAGGGCCAGTACGACTTCGACCTGGCGCTGCACACCAAGCTGGAAAAGGCACGCGACAATGCCAGCGGCTACGCGCTGGAATGGGGACCGGTGCTGAAGACGGAAATCGGCCGCACGCAGTTCAACGCCAATCTGTTCTTCCAGCGCGACTATCGCGTGGCGCCGGGCGGCGGCGAGCATCCGATGGAGCTGACTTCCCAGCTGCAGGTCAAGCACAACTGGAAGCCGTGGCTGCAGCCCGGCGTGCAGGCCTTCGGTGAAGTGGGGAAGTGGAATGACTGGCTGCCATACCGGCAGCAGTCGCACCGCGCCGGACCGGCGGTGTTCGGGCACCGCGATATCGGCCGGCAGGAGATCAAGTACGAATTCGCTTACCTGATCGGCAGGAACTCGGCGCGCGCAGCGAAGAGTTTTTCGATGCGCGCGCAGCTGATCTTTTAGAAGTCCATCTGGGCCGACACCCGGAAGGTCCGCGTGGCGCCCGGCATCAGGTAGCCGCCCAGGTCCGGCGTCACATCGCGCCAGTAGAACTTGTCGAACGCGTTGTCGACGCTGGCGCGCAGCGTGGTCTGCATGCCGGCGATGCGGGTGGCGTAGGCGCCGCCCAGGTTCATCACGTGATAGCCCGGCACGAACACCTGGTTCTCCTTGTCGAACGCCTTCTTGCCCGAGTAGACCCAGTTGGCGTTGACCGACAGGCCGGCCACTTGCGGCACGGCGTAGTCGGCGTACACGCTCGACTTGAAGGCGGCGACGTTGGGGACGCGTTTGCCGTCCATGTCCGCCTGGCCGGTGTCGCGCTGGCGCGTGTTGAGCGCGGTGGCCGATACGCCCACCGTCAGATCGCGCGAGGCGCGGCCGTTCAGGGCCATCTCCAGGCCGCGGTTCTGCGCCTGGCCATTGCGCACCAGGTAGGTCTGCGCGTTGGTGTATTCGAGGCCCTTGCGGATTTCGAACAGGGCGACGCTGGCGCTCAGGTCCGGATGGATGTCGGCCTTGACGCCCACTTCAACCTGTTTCGATTTGCCGGGCGCCAGTGCGAGGCCAACGTTCTTGGTGCCGATGCCGGCGACGCCGCCGTGCTCCAGGCCCTGCGCGTACGAAGTGTAGACCGAGACGTTGGGACGCAGGCTGTACACCAGCGCCACGTTCGGCAGCCAGAAGCCGATATCGGTGTGGGCGAACGGCAGCGTGGCGTCGACGATTTCGTCGCGTTTGACCTGCACGTAGCGCGCGCCGGCGTGCAGCTTCAGTTGTTCGTTGAGGCTCAGGATGTCCTGCGCGAACAGGGCGCGTTCGTTGTCGCGGCGGCGTTCGGAGACCGGGAGGCTGGTGCCGCCGTTCGGCGCCACCATGATCGGATGGTAGATGTTGCTGAAGGCCTTGCCGTCTGGGCCGGCCTGGGTGTACAGCGCGTCGCCCCATTTCTCGCTGTTCTTGAACAGCGAGGCGCCGCCGGTGAAGGCGTGCGCGATCGAGCCGGTGGTGAATTTGCCCTGCACCAGCGCTTGCACGGTCAGCGGCGATTTCTTCTCGCCCAGGCTGACGTAGTCGTAGACGTCGTAGTCGCCATTGCCGCAGAAGCCGGGGTACAGATCCTGCGCACCGCAGCCGTAAGGGAAGGCGGTGTAGTCGTCGCGCTTGAAGTTGTGCTGGTTGGCGCTGACGGTGGCGCTCCAGTCGGGCGTGAACTGGTACTCGAAGCGGGCGCCGATATTGCTGCTGGTGGTTTCCACCGGACGGCTCCACGGCTGGTTGTTGAGCATGGTGTCGGCCGGGATGTTCGGCAGCGTCTGGTTGTTCAGCAGCTGGAAACCGGGCGCGGTCACTTGCGATTTCTTCTGGTAGTCGGCGTCGATTTGCAGCAGCGCCTGCGGCGAGATCTTCCAGTCGAAGGCGGCCGAGACGAACTTGCGGTTGCCGTCCGCACCCTTGATGTAGGAGCGCAGGCGTTCGGCGGCGGCGTTGAAGCGGTAGCCGAAACGGTTGTCTTCAAAGCGGCCGCCCAGGTCGACGGCGCCGTACAGCGTGCCGCGCTCGCGCTCTTCCAGCACCACGGTGCGCACCGGCGTATCGGTCGGACGCTTGGTGACGTAGTTGACGATGCCGCCCGGCGCGGACACGCCTGCCTGCAGGCCGGACAAGCCTTTCAGCACTTCCAGGCGTTCCTTGTTTTCCAGCGGGATCTGGGTGTCGCCGGGGATGGCCATGCCGTCCTTGCGGTAGCTGGAGGCGTTGTCCAGCTTGAAGCCGCGGATGGAGAACTGTTCCGAGTAGCCGACCGCGTTGTAGGCGTCGCTCAGGCTGGCGTCGTATTTGGCGGCGTCGGTGGTGGAGCGGATTTGCAGGTCCAGCATCTGCTGCGAGCTCAGCACGCTGACCGAGGCCGGGGTTTCCAGCAGAGGCGCGTTGGAGAAGCCGGCCACGGAGGCGCGGCTGGCCTGCGCCTTGGCGCCGGTGATTACCACTTCGGGCAGGGCTTGCTCGGGGGCGGAGGTTTCAGCGACGGCGGCGCCGGGAAAAGCCTGTAACACCGCCATGGCGATGGCGGAAACTGCAAATTTTGGTGTGGACATATGGACTCTCTACGTGTTCGGCTGGAACCGCGAAGAGAGCCATCAAAGGAGGGGAGAACTACTTTGCGCTTTCCTTCGCTGGCATTATCCAGATCAGGTACGAAGGGTATCTCTCACCCGGCAGCAAAGCTCCAGGACCCCTAGCGAGGCAGTAGTGTAGCACAGGCGCGGGCTGCGGTGCCGTGCGCCGCGTTCCGCGCCGCGCCGCTAAACTTGCGCTTTGCGCCGCAGGGCGCCAACGAAGCAGTCACAGCTTTTATCGGAGGCGCCGTCATGTCGGTACATTTTGGCGACACCCTGCTGCATCGTGCGAGTGAAAGGTTAGGAATGAGGCAGTCGTATCACGAGGGAAGCTGGTTTGCCGTGCCGTTGCTGGATGGCGGCTATGGCTGGGGTTTGGTGGCGCGCTTGTCGCCGGGCAGCAAGATCATGCTGGCGTATCTGTTCGGCCCCAAGCTGCCGCGTTTGCCGTCACTGGAAGAGCTTGCCACGCTGCGGCCGCAGGATGCGGTCAAGGTGCTGCGCGTGGGCGATATGGCGCTGGCCAGCGGCCACTGGCCGGTGCTGGGCGATGCGCTGGAATGGGATCCGGCGCAGTGGCCGGTGCCGCAGTTCCTGCGCCGCGCGGACGCGCTCAAGCGCGCCTGGCGCGTGACGTATTCGGATGCCGACCCGAGCCGCTCGGAGCGGGAGGAATCCGTGCCTTACGATACGCCGGGGCTGGAGACGGATTCGCTGTACGGCTACGGTTCGACCGAGCTGCTGCTGACGCGGCTGCTGGAGCCGCTGGACCATCCGATCAACCGCAGCGGCGCCAGCGCGTAGTCTTCGCCTGGACGTGGCCTAATCGCAGTCCACGTTCCAGGCCGCGTACTCGCCGCGATGGCGGCGCACGGCCACGCGGGCCACGGTGTCGCGGTCGCTTTCAAACACCAGACTGAACATCACGGGCGCGCCGGCCGCCGGCGCTGCCGGTGCGATCGCGCGCAGCGTGAAGGGCAGTGCGCGCTGGCGGATGCAGTGCGAGTTGCCGGCGAAGAGCAGGCGTGCGCGGCTCAGCAGTTCGCCATGCTGGCGCAGCAGCGCCACCACGTCCTCCGGCCGCACCGCCTGGTCCATCAGCACGGTGTGCTGGACGGCGCTGCAGATGGTGTTAGGCTGGGCCAGCCACACATGCCACGTCGGTTCCTGGGCCGTTTCGCTCCAGCGGCTGTCCTTGGGCGCCTTGGCGTCGTAGATGAAGCTGGAACGTATCTGCCGGCACAGGTCGACCGCCGAATGGCGCGGCGCCGAATCGACGCGGGCGATCACCTGCCACGGCTTGCCGCGCTGGCGCTCGATGTCGAAGGCCGGCGCGAACAGCGGCATCACCGGGCGCGCACCGTGCGACTCTGTCACCATTTTCTGGTGGAAGTAGATGTCGAAGGAATTGCGTTCTTCTTCGGTCGGCGCGCGTTGTTCGATGCGCGGCGGCGCGGGCGCAGGTTTGGCGGCCATGGCGTGGCCGGCTGCGCTCAGCAGCAGTGCAATCGTCAGAGCCCGCATCAAACCGCCTTCATCACGATCTGGATCAGCAGGCCGCCGCCTTCGCGGTTGCGCACCTGCAGTTCGGCGCCGTGGCGCAGCATCACGCGGTCGACAATGGCCAGGCCCAGGCCGGCGCCGTTGGCCTGGCCGCGCGCGGCGTCGAGCCGGGTGAAGGGCTTGAGCAGCTGTTCGATCTGGTCGTCCGGCACGCCGTTGCCGTTGTCCTGCACTTCGACCACCACGCGGCGCGACGTGTGCATGCCCTTGATGCTGCATTTGATGTCGATCTCGGTCAGCTCGCTGCCAGGCGTCTTGCCGTAGCGGCGGGCGTTCTCGATCAGGTTGTTGATGACGCGCTTGATGTCGGTGGCGTTGCCCATCACGTGGGCGTTGGGCACGATGTCGGTGCCGATGCGTACGTCCGGCAGGCGCTCGGCTTCATGCGCGGTGTCGCTCAGCAGCTCGCTGAGGTCGACGTTGATGAAGCTCGACACCTCGGTCGGCTTGGCGTAGTCGAGGAACTGGCCGATGATGGCGTCCATCTGGCCGATGTCGGACTGGATGCCTTCGCGGGCTTCGTTCGACAGGTTGGCCATCTCCACTTCCAGCTGCATGCGCGCCAGCGGCGTGCGCAGGTCGTGCGAGATGCCGGCCAGGATCACGGCGCGGTCGGATTCCACCTGCTGCAATTGCACCACCATCTGGTTGAAGCTGCGGTTGGCTTCCATGATTTCCATCGGGCCTTTTTCCGGCAGCCGCTCGGGGCGCTTGCCCTGGGCGAAGGCGCGCGTGGCCTGCGTCAGGCGGCGCAGCGGCAGGTTGATCAGGCTGGAGATGAAGGCCGCGCCCAGCAGCGACACCACCGACACCACGCTGGCCCAGCCCAGCCACTGGATGCCGGTCAGGCCGCGGATGCGCTCGCGTTCCAGCATCAGCCAGTAGGCGTCGTCATCGATCTTGAAGCTGACCCAGAAGCCGGCCACGCCGTTGACGCGCGCGGAGAAGCGGGTGTCCGCGCCCAGCTTGGCCTTGACCAGCTTCTGGATGTCGGGCATCAGCGCGTTGTCGGGCGGCGGATCGACCTTGTCGTCGTCCTCCAGCGTGAACACGCGGATGCCTTCGTTGGACACCAGGTCGAACAGCAGCTCGCGCCGCAGTTCCGGCGCCGAGTGGGTGAGGGCGGCGTGCGTGATCGTCACCACCGAGATCACCTGGGAAGAGATTTGCTGCACCTGCGGCTCGTGCTGCACCACGCTGATCATGCCGACCCAGGCCGTCATGCTGGTGGTGGTCAGCGCGCCCAGCAGGAAAAAGGTGCGCCAGAACAGGCCGCTCTTGAGGCTGGCCGGTCGAAACGTGAAAGGGAACTTCGACTTCATGCGCGCGTCCGCGCCTTAGCGCGGCTGCCCCTCCGGAATGAACACATAGCCCAGGCCCCAGACGGTCTGGATGTACAGCGGGCTCGACGGATCGGGCTCGATCAGCTTGCGCAGGCGGGAGATTTGCACGTCCAGGCTGCGGTCGAACACTTCGTATTCGCGGCCGCGCGCCAGTTCCATCAGCTTTTCACGCGACAGCGGCTGGCGGGCGTGGCGGGCGAATACTTTTAGTACCGAAAACTCGCCGGTGGTCAGCGGCACGGTTTCGCCGTTTTTCTTCAGCGTGCGGGTGCCCAGGTCCAGCACGAACTGGCCGAACTCGAACGATTGCGGGGTTTCCGACGGCGCACCGGGGATCTCGTCCGGGCCGCGGCGGCGCAGCACGGCGCCGATGCGGGCCACCAGCTCGCGCGGGTTGAAGGGCTTGGGCAGGTAGTCGTCCGCGCCCATTTCCAGGCCGACGATGCGGTCCACGTCCTCGCCCTTGGCGGTCAGCATGATGATCGGCGTCTGGTCGCCGGCGCCGCGCAGGCGGCGGCAGATCGACAGGCCGTCTTCGCCCGGCAGCATCAGGTCCAGCACCAGCAGGTCGTAGCGCTCGCGCAGCCACAGCTTGTTCATCGCGGTGGCGCTCTCTGCCGTGAAGACGTTGAAACCCTGCTCGGTCAGGTAGCGGCGCAACAGGTCGCGCAGGCGGACGTCGTCGTCCACTACCATGATCTTGGCCTGGTGGCCATGCTGGTTGGCGGGAGTGTTGCCGGATTCAGTCGTTGTGCTAGTCATTTGGCTGCCAGATTTGTCATATTCATGTTGCTATGGTAACGTCATATTCGGACTTGCGAAAACGTCTGTGACAACCCATTACAAAGTGTTACAAACTTTACCCAATTCGTCTTACCCCCTCAGGTAAAGCATCATACACTCTGGGCATAGATTCAGCTTTTTAGGAACGCCATGGGCATCGATCACAAAAAACACTACGCGGCAGCAAGCGCAACTTTTTGCGTTCGTACCCTGCTGGGTGTTCTGCTGCTGAGCGGCAGCGCCATGGCGCACGATAGTTCAGCCGACCGCGACCCGCCACGCCGCGAAGATCCACGCAGCCTGCCTGCTTCACGCGATGTGCAGCCGGTGCGCCAGGAACGCATGGAACGCCAGGTGGAACCCCGCCAGATCGATCCGCGCAGCTACGACGCCCGCGCGGAAGAGCAGCGCCGCGCCATGCAGGAAGCCGGCCGCAACGCCGAAATGAGCCGCCGCGCCGGCCGCCTGACGCCCGACGAACGCCGCGATCTGCGCCGCCAGATCAATGAAGTGGGTCAGGATATCTACGCCAATCCGCCGCGCCACTAGTCGTTGACTGTTGCGTATTGCTCCGATGTTATTTATTGAACATTGATCTGTAGCAATAAGTTCACAGTTTTATCGTCGATGTCACTAAAATCGCTTTCTTTTTCTTGGCCCAAGTGTAATATTAATTAATTACACGCAATGCCTTTCGGCCGCGTGCCGTTCGGAGGAAGACTGTGGTTCAACCGCTAGCACCTGCAGTGCCAGGAGAGGAGTCGCACGCTCCGGGCGCTGGCATGCCTATCGGTTTGGCCAAGCGCCCGGACGGCATCTATATCGACATGTCCTTGTCGCCGCTGACGCTGGCGGCGGCCATCAATGAAGTCTTCCATTCCCACAGCTATTTCGTCGGCCTGAATTATCCGGTGCTGGTCAAGGCGCTGTACGGCGTCGGCCCCGACCTGGGCACGCCGGGCATGACGCGGCTGGCGAGCGAGCTGCGCGTGATGGAGGACCAGCGCATCGCGCTGTACAAGCAGCCCAAGATGGGGCGCGGCTATGCCGAATACTATTTCGAGACCCTGTACCTGGATGAGATCACGCTGCCCGACGGCACCGTGATCCCGGAACGGCCGACCCGGCTCGATGTCGACGAATTCGTGGCCGAGATGTGGAACAAGGGCATTCTGTTCGGCATCGAGGTGGCGGCGGTGGCGGCGGCCATCGCGTCGACCAAGGCCGACCGCATCACCGTGGCCACCGAGCTGGAACCCGAGCCGGGCCAGGACGCCACCGTGGTCGAGGTATCGTCCGACCTGCACCGCAGCGACGCGCCCAAGGCCAGGGCCGACGGCCGCATCGACCTGGGCAGCTTCCAGAACCGCTTCCCGCAGATCAAGGCCAATGTGCGGCTGCTGAAAAAGCTGCCGGCCGTGCCTGGCCATCCGGGCTTCGACCTGTCCGGCCGCATGACGCCGGCCGAGCAGCCCAAGGATTTGACGCTGCGCTTCTTCGCCGGCGACGGCACCGAGGCCAAGATGCTGGAGGATGGCGAGTATCTGGTGTCGACCCGCGAAGGCTTCCTCAACGTCGACGCCAAGTCCAACCGCATTTCCATCACCGATAAAATCGTCAGCCTGGATGGCGTCAGCGGACGCACCACCGGCAACCTGGAGCTGGCCGGCGCCTACGAGGAGTTCGGCGACGTGCAGGAGCAGCGCGACGTCACCGGCGGCGACATCACGGTGCACGGCAACGTCTACGGCAATATCCACTCGCGCGGCGGCACCGTGGTGCTGGACAAGAACCTGGTCAGCGGCAGCATCGCCAACGCGGCCGGCAGCATTACCGTGACCGGCGTGGCCTCCAACTCGGTGATCCATACCGGCAAAGGCGCGGTGCATATCGGCCGCGCCGAGAACTGCGTCATCTCCGGCACCATCGTGACGCTGGGCGAGGCCTCCAACTGCGAGATCATCGCCGATGAAATCCGCATCGAAGTGGCCGAGGGCTGCGCGGTGGCGGGGCGTAACGTGGAAATCGACAGCGCCGGCCCGCGCCGCCGCACCGAGATGGTGGTCTATGTGCTGGTGAAGGATGTCAGCCAGTTCGACAAGGAGATCGCCGACCTGGAACTGCGGGTGGCCGGCTTCGAGCAGGCCAACCTGGGCTACCAGCAGGAGGTGGAGCGCATCGCGGCCATCCCGGACGTGCGCCGCTATCTGGCGCTGGCGGCCAAGCTGCGCACCCAGGAGCTGCAACTGAACGCCGAGCAGGGCCAGCACCTGCGCAAGATCGCGGGCGCGGTGGCGGCAGAGTTGCAAGCCATCGCCAAGCTGCGCACCGACCTGCAGGCCGGCCAGACGCAGTTGAAGCTATTGCAGGACAAGCTGACCCGGGTGATCGAGCAGAAGGTGGAGGCGGCCGGCATCGCCCGCTGCGGCCTGCGCATGGTCAGCGGCGAGACCACGGTGCGTACCATGCCGTTCCAGGCCGAGGTTGCAGCGCTCACGCAGCTGCCGTCCAAGGACATCAAGCAGCGCCTGCGCGGTACGCCCAACGGCGGTGAGCTGCTGTTCTGCGACGGCGCCGGCTCGCTGGACTGGCATCTGAATCCGCGTCTGCGGCCTGTGGCTGGCTAGCCATGGTGCGCGCACAAGGCCTGCGGTTCATGCTAATCTAGAAATAACATTAAAAAAGTGAAGAAGTGCCGCTGCGGCGGCGCTTCGACGTACATCTTCCTGGGGATTACTGTGTCAGATGACGCGACGGCGATGGAACCAAGCGCGGAAAACGATCTGCCATCAGCGATCGTCAAGCGCGCCGACGGCGTCTATTTTGCGGCGGAGGCTACGGCCGTGTCCTGCCTGGCGGCGGTCAGCCAGATCTTCCTCGGCAGCGCCTATTTCGCCAACCTCGATTACGCGATCTTCATCAAGCTGCTCTACAATTGCGGCCCCGACCTGCCGCCCAGCCTGACCAGCAAGCCGCTGGTGCGCTTCGCCGACAGCATCGAGCCTTTCCATCCGCCGCGCCGCGCGCTGTACAAGTCCGTCAAGATCATCAACGGCGAGGCCGAGTACTATTTCGAGCCGGTGTTCTTCGAGGTGCCGGATATGCCGCTGCAACCGGCGCGCCTGAACTTCGACGAATTCGTCTCCGACATGTGGGTCAAGGGCATACGCTTCGGCATCGACGCCCCGGCCGTGCGCGACGTCATCACCAACGGACGGCTGGCGCGCATCATCGTCGCGCGCCGTCTCAACGCCACGCCGGGCCGCGACGCTACCATCGTGGAAGTGTCGGCGGATATCCACCGCAGCAATGCGCCGCGTGAAAAATCGGATGGCAAGCTCGATTTGCAGGCCTTCCAGAACCGCTTCCCGCAGGTGAAGCCCAACGTCAAGCTGCTGCGCAAGGTGCCGCGTACGCCGGGTGTGCGTGGCTTCGAACTGTCGGGCATCGTGCTGGAGCCGCCCGCGCCCAAGGACATCGAATTGAGCAGCGTGGCCGGCGAGGGCACGGTGATCGAGAACCTGCGCGACGGCGAGTTCCTGGTGTCGGCGGTGGAGGGCTTCCTCAGCGTGGACCCGGCCACCAAGCGGCTGTCGATCGGCCCCAAGATCATCAGCCGCGAGGGCGTCAGCGCACGCACCACCGGCAATCTTCAGCTGACCGGCGAGTACGAGGAATTCGGCGACGTGCAGGAGCAGCGCTCGGTCGATGGCGGTAATATCACCATCCACGGCGACGTGTTCGGCATCATCAATTCGCGCGGCGGCGACATTGTCCTGAGCCGCAATCTGATGGGCGGCACCGCCACCAATGCCGACGGCGGCATACGCGTGCAGGGCGTGGCGTCGGGCGCGGTGCTGCAAACGAAACGAGGCGAGGTGACGCTGGCGCGCGCGGAGAGCTGCATCATCTCCGGCACGCGGGTGGTGATCGGCGAGGCTAGCAACTGCGAGATCATGGCGGAGGAAGTCGTCATCAAGGTGGCGGAGGGTTGCGCCATTGCCGCGCGCAAGATCGAGATCACCAGTGCAGGGCCGCGCAAGCAGAACGAGATGCTGCTTTACACGCTGGTGCCGGACACCTCCAAGTTCGAGAAGAAGATCGCGGAGTTGCAACCCAAGGTGCAGCACGCGGCGCACGAGGCCAATCTGCGAAAGGCGGAAATCGATGCGATCACCGGCCAGACCGAGGTGCGCAACTACCTGACGCTGGCCACCCGCGTGCGCAAGCGCGAGGTGATGCTGACGCCCGAGCAGGAGCCTCTGTTCCACAAGATGGCGGCGGCGGTGGGGCCTTCGCTGAAGGCGGTGGCGAAAATTTCGCTGGCGATGAAGGCGGCGCAGGTGCAGCAGGAGCAGGCGCAGGAAGAGGTCAACCAGGTGCAGCGCCAGAAGCTGGCCGTCATGCGCGGTTCACGCTGCATGGTGCAGATGCTGACCGGCGACGTGCTGCTGCGGACCATGACCTTCGTGCCGGACGGCCCGCCGGCTTACGACCGTCCGGCCAAGGAGGTCAAGGCCAAGGTGCGCACCACGGCCGCCGGTATGGTCACTATCTATTCCGGCGCCACCGGGCCTGTCGCCTGGGCGCCGGAGACGGATTAATCCCGCCGCAGCGTCGCCACCAGTTCGCGCGCATGGCGCGGCAGCGCATCCAGGTCGCGCACGCAGATCAGCAGTTTTCGGTCGGCCCATTCATCGCTTAATTTCAGCACCAGCAGACGGTTGGCGTCGGCGCTGCGGCGGGCCGCGGTTTCCGGCATCAGCGCCAGCCCGGCGCCGCTGGCCGCCATGCGGCATACCGCTTCGAAGCTGCGCAGGCGGATCTTGCAGTGCATGTGCAATCCCAGTCGCGATGCCTGTCCCGCCGCGTACTGCTGGAAGGCGCTGTCGCCGGCCAGGCCGATGAAGTCGTGGGCCAGGGCGTCGGCGTAGCGGATGCTGCTGCGCCTGCGGTACTGCCGCGCCAGCGGATGGCTGCGCGCCATCACCAGAGCGAGCCGGTCGTCGCGGAAGGCGAAGGTTTGCAGCGCCTCAGCATTTGCCGCGTCGCTGACGATGCCGATGTCGGCTGCGCCTTCGGCCACGGCCTGCACGATGTCGCGGCTGAGGCGTTCTTCAAGATCGATGCCCAGTTGCGGATGCGCGGCGAGGAAGGCGGCCAGCGCGTCCGGCAGGAACTCGGTCATGGCCGAGGTATTGCACAGCAGCCGGATGCGGCCTTTGAGGCCGGAGGCGAATTCGGCCAGGTCGGCCTGCATGTCGTTCACCTGGCGGGCGATGAGGCGCGCATGGTGCAGCAGGGCGCGGCCGGCTTCGGTGGGCTCGGCGCCGCGCCGGCCGCGCTGTAGCAGCGGCACGTCCAGGGCTTGCTCCATGCCGCGTATGCGGGCGCTGGCGGAAGGCAGCGCCAGATGCGCCAGTTGCGCTCCTGCCGTGATGCTGCCGCTTTCGGCGATGTGGACGAACAGCTTGAGATCGGTAAGGTCGAAGCGCATGGTTTCTGCCTATGGAATTGACGAAGTCTGACTGAGTATATTCCAGATTTTCAGGCGCCATGTGCTGCGCCACAATGGCGCTCATGGATACTTCTTACATTTTTATTGCGCTGGTGTTTGTGCTTGCCGGGATGGTTAAAGGCGTAACGGGCATGGGTTTGCCGACGGTGGCGGTGGCGCTGTTGACGTTGAAGATGCCACCGCTGGAGGCTGCCGCGCTGTTGATCGTGCCTTCGTCTGTGACGAATGTTTGGCAGCTGGCGGCCGGGCCGGCGCTGTACCCGCTGTGGCGGCGCCTGCGGCCCATGCTGCTGGCGGTGTGCGTCGGCACTGCGCTGGCGGCGGTGCTGGTCGGCGCCGGGAATGGCGCAAGGGGCGGCGCCGCGTGGAGCGGGGCGGTGCTGGGACTGGCGTTGCTGGCCTACGGCGCGCTGGGCCTGGCCGGCTGGCGCTGGCAGGTTGCGCCGCGCTCCGAACGCTGGCTTGGGCCGCTGGCGGGCGTCGTCACCGGCGCGCTGGCCGGCGTTACCGGTGTCTTCGTCATGCCGGCGGCGCCTTACCTGCAAGCGCTGGCGCTGGAGAAGGACGATCTGGTGCAGGCGATGGGGCTGGCCTTCACCGTGTCGACGCTGGCGCTGGCGGTCATGCTGGCGTATCAGGGAGCGTGGCATGCGGCTGCTGCGGGCGCCTCGTGCCTGGCGCTGCTGCCGGCTGCGGGTGGGATGCTGCTGGGGCAGTGGCTGCGCGAGCGCATGGCGCCTGCGTTGTTCCGGCGCTGCTTCTTCGCCAGCCTGCTGGCGTTGGGCGCGCACCAGTGCCTGCGGGCCTTTACAGACTGACTTTGCCGCGCAGCTGTTTGCGTTCGCCGTCCTTGCTCTTGCCGTCCAGCCGCTTGCGCTGGGAGCTGCGTGTGGGCCGGGTAGGGCGGCGCGCGGCGGGCAGAACGGCCACGCTGTCGACCAGCTCCTGCAGGCGGCGCAAGGCTTCTTCCTTGTTGGCCTCCTGGCTACGCGACTGCTGCGCCTTCAGCACCACCACGCCATCCTTGGTGATGCGCTGGTCGCGCATGGCCAGCAGGCGTTCCTTGATATGCTCCGGCAGCGATGAACCGACGATGTCGAAGCGCAGATGCACAGCGCTTGAAACCTTGTTGACGTTCTGCCCGCCCGGCCCCTGCGCGCGGATCGCGGTGAACTCCACTTCATTCGGATCGATCACGGCGCAAACCTGACCGGCTGCGCCACGGCCCACGACTCGCCTTCGGTATCGTGCAGGCGGCGGCTGACGATGTCGCGGAACAGCGGGTGTTGCAAGGCTTCCTCGGTGCGCAGAACGGGCGTGACGCAGCAGTCGGTGTTGGCGAAAGCCTCCGTCCACTGCGCCAGCGTGCGCGTGGCGAACACCGCATCCAGTTCCGCCTTGAGCGCCATCGCGTCTTCGCCGCCGACCTGCTGGCCCAGCTGCCAGTGGCGGGGCTTCAGGTCCGGCCGTTGCAGCACATCGCAGCAACCCTGCCAGAACTTGAGCTCCAGCGCGCCGACCGCCATGTAGCGGCCGTCGGTCGTGCGGTAGACGTTGTAGCAGGGGACGCCGCCGGTCAGCAGATCGCGGCCCGGCGCGGCGGGCGCTCCGTTGTTGACGCCCACCAGCGGCATGATGTTATGCGCCATGACGGCGGCCGTCATCGAGACATCGACCATGCGCCCGGCGCCGCCCATCTTGACCGCGACCAGCGCCGCCAGTATGCCCTGCAGTGCCGACTGCGCACCGCCCAGCAGATCGCCCACTTGCAGGTTGGGCAGCGCCGGCACGCCGCCGGCGCCGGCGTTCTGGTCCAGCATGCCGGCATAGCCGATGTAGTTGATGTCATGCCCGGCCAGCAGCGCGTAGGGGCCGTGCTGGCCGTAGCCTGAGATCGCGCACATCACCAGCTTGGGATTACGCTCGCGCAGCGTGTGCCAGCCCAGGCCCAGCTTCTCCATCACGCCGGGACGGAAGCTTTCGACCAGCACGTCGGCCGTCTCCACCATCGCCAGCAGCTGCTCGCGGTGCGCGGCGTCCTTCAGGTCCAGGCGCATCATCCGCTTGCCGCGATTGACGGCGACGAAGAACTGCGACACCTCATTGCGCACCGGCCCCATGGCGCGCGCGTAGTCGCCGGGACCGGGGTCTTCGATCTTGATCACTTCCGCGCCCATGTCCGCAAGGTGCATGGTGGCGACGGGGCCGGGCAGCAATCGCGTCAGGTCCAGCACGCGGATGCCGCTGAGAGGGAGTTCTGTAGTCATGGATTCATTGTAGCAAACCAGCAACCGCGAGCCCGGCGAATGTTGACGTTGCTCAACGACCGCTTGGGGACGCAAAGGTAGGATGGCACATGCCTGTTACCGCACGTCCCGGACGAAAGGATCATCATGCCTTCATTGACTACGCAATCCGCCAGCGCCGACCAAACCGCCGTCGTCGCCTCCAGCCAGTATCTGGTGTTCCGGCTGGGCGGTCTCGATTACGCGCTGGATTTCACCAAGGTGCAAGAGCTGCGGCCCTTGAAGGCGCTGGAGCGCTTTTCATCGGAGGGGGAGATCGTGGCCGGGGTGGCCGTGTCGCGCGGCGTCATCATGCCCATCGTCGACATGCGCATCGCCTTCGGGCCACGCCCGCCGGAGCACGACCCGCTGACGGACGTAATCATCCTCAAGCTGTCGAGCTGCGTGATGGGGATGGTGGTGGATGGGGTGACGGATATCGTCCCGCTGTCGCTGGGACAGATTAAGCCGATACCGGGCGCCAGCGCGGTGGACTACCTGGTGGGCATCGGTGAAGCGGACGGGCGCCGCCTGATCGTGGTCGACATCGATAAGCTGATGTCGATCCAAAAAGTTCAGGTCGGCGCCCGCCAGGCCGCTTAGGCGAGGGCTTCGAGCTGCTCCTGCAGCTCCAGCCACTCCGCTTCCAGCTGGCCGAGGTCCTTGGTGAAGAAGGATTGATCGGCCAGCAGCTGTTTCAGCTTGGCCTTGTTGGCCGCGTCGTAGATCGACGATTCGCCCAGGGCCGCATCCACATCGGCTTTCTGCGCGCTGCGCTTGGCGATCTGGTCGTCCAGGCGCTTGATCTTCTGCTCCAGCGGCTTGCGCAGCGTGGCCAGGCGCTGGCGGTCTTCGGCTTCCTTGCGCTTCTGTTCCTTGGTGTTGACCGCAGGCGCCGCAGTAGGCGGCGGCGCGACCGGCGAGGCGACCGGGAAATCGGTCTTGTTAGCCTTGCCGGCGGCCGGCAGCACGTCGGTGCCTTTGCCCATTTTGGTTTGCAGCAGCCAGTCCTTGTAGTCATCCAGATCGCCGTCGAACGGTTGCAGCTTGCCGTCGGCGACGATGATGAACTGGTCGGTGGTGGCGCGCAGCAGGTGGCGATCGTGGGATACGACCACCAGCGTGCCTTCGAACTGCGCCAGCGCTTCGGTCAGTGCCTCGCGGGTTTCCAGATCCAGGTGATTGGTCGGTTCATCGAGCAGCAGCAGGTTAGGGCGCTGCCAGACGATCAGTGCCAGCGCCAGGCGAGCCTTCTCGCCGCCGGAGAACGGCGCGATCGAACTGGTCACCATCGTGCCCGGGAAGTTGAAGCCGCCCAGGAAGTTGCGCAGCTCCTGCTCACGCACGGTCGGCGCGATCTTCGCCAGGTGCCACAGCGGCGATTCGTCGTGGCGCAGCATCTCCACCTGGTGCTGGGCGAAGTAGCCGATGTTCAGGCCCTTGCCCATGGTTGCGTCGCCGGTCAGCGGCGACAGCTCGCCGGCGATGGTCTTGATCAGCGTCGATTTACCGGCGCCGTTCACACCCAGCAGGCCGATACGCTGGCCGATCTGCAGCGAGAACTTGATGTTGTTGACGATGGTCTTGTGCGTGATCTCGCCGGTTTTTTCGTCTTCGATCTTGTAGCCTGCGTCGACGTCTTCCATCACCAGCAGCGGGTTCGGGGCGCTGAGCGGTTCGCGGAATTCGAACGAGAATTCGGCGGCGGCGCGCAGCGGCGCCAGTTCTTCCATCTTGGCCAGCGCCTTCATGCGGCTCTGTGCCTGGCGGGCCTTGGAGGCCTGCGCCTTGAAGCGGTTGACGAAGGATTCCAGGTGGGCGCGCTTGCGCTGCTGCTTTTCCAGCGCGCCGGCGGCCAGGATCATCTGCGCTGCGCGCTGACGTTCGAAGGACGAGTAGTTGCCCGAGTAGCGTTTCAGTTTGCGCTCGTCGATATGCACCACCACGTTGACCACTTCATCGAGGAAGTCGCGATCGTGGGAGATGATGAGCAGCGTGCCGGCGTAGCGTTTGAGCCAGTCCTCCAGCCAGATGATCGCGTCCAGATCCAGGTGATTGGTTGGTTCATCAAGCAGCAGCAGGTCGGAAGGGCACATCAGCGCCTGCGCCAGATTCAGGCGCATACGCCAGCCGCCGGAGAAGCTGGCCACCGGTTGCTGCATCTGGTCGATCGAGAAGCCCAGGCCGAGCAGCAGCTGTTCGCCGCGCGACTGCACGGTGTAGGCGTCGGCGTCGGCCAGCGCGCTGTAGATCTCGCCGATGGCGATGCCGTTTTCGGACGATTCAGGCTCCGATTCAAGGCGGGCCAGTTCGGCCTCCAGCTTGCGCAGGGTGACGTCGCCGTCGATGGCGTAGTCGAGTGCCGCGCGGTCCAGCGGAGGGGTTTCCTGCGCCACGTAAGCGACACGCCATTTGGCCGGGAAATCGATCTCGCCCTGGTCCGGGTGCAGCTCGCCGCGCATCATCGCGAACAGGCTGGATTTGCCGGCGCCGTTGGCGCCGATCAGGCCAATCTTGTCGCCGGGGTTGAGGGTGACATCGACCTGTTCCAGCAGCGGCTTAATACCGCGCATCAGGCTTACTTGAATAAAGCGAATCATTGGAATCTTTCGTGCCGTCGTCCCCGCGCAAGCGGGGATCCATAGTCAGCATGGATTCCCGCTTGCGCGGGAATGACGCGGTTTTTTTTAGAGTTTAAGCTGGTCTGCGGTCAGTAGGAATACCATGTCGTCGCCGTTGCTGGTGGTGAGCCAGGTCAGGCCCAGTTCACCGAAGGCCGCTTCGGCGAACTCGCGTTCATTGCCGATTTCGACGATCAGGATGCCGTCGTCGGTCAGGCGCTCGGCGGCGCCGGCGACGATCTTGCGCACCAGGTCCATGCCGTCCTTGCCGCCATCGAGCGCCAGTTCAGGCTCGGCGCGGTATTCCATCGGCAGCTTGCTCATCGACGACGAGTTCACGTACGGCGGGTTGGTGATGATAAGGTCGTACTTCTTGTCCGGCACATTGGCGTACAGGTCGGACTGGATCAGCGTCAGGCGGTCTTCCAGCTTGTAGGTGGCGACGTTTTTCTTCGCCACTTCCAGCGCGTCGGCCGAGATATCGACTGCATCTACATGAGCGTCCGGGAAGGCGTCGGCCAGCATGATGGCCAGGCAGCCGGAGCCCGTGCACAGTTCCAGCACGTTGCTGACGTTTTCAGGCTCGTTGACCCACGGCGCGAAGTACTGCGGGATCAGTTCCGCGATGAAGGAGCGCGGCACGATGGTGCGCTCGTCCACGTAGAAGCTGTAGGTGCCCAGCCAGGCTTCGTTGGTGATGTAGGCGGCCGGCACGCGCTCGTTGGTGCGGCGGTCGATGACAGCCATGACCGCAGCGATTTCCTCCGGCAGCAGCTTGGCGTCCAGGAACGGGTCCAGGTGGTCCAGCGGCAGCTTGAGCGTGTGCAGGATCAGGTAGGCCGCTTCATCGAAGGCTTCGACGCTGCCATGGCCGAAGAACAGCTTGGCGGTGTTGAAGCGGGTGACGGCATAGCGCAACAGGTCGCGCGGCGTGGTGAAAGGAGTCGTGTTCATGGCTATCTCGGTAAAACAGTAATCGGTTTGCGCACGCCGCGCCGCCAGCCTGCGTGACTCAGGCCAGCAGGTTTTCCAGCGTACGGCGGTAGATATTCTTCAGCGGATCGACAAAACGCAGCTCGATATGCTCGTCGATCTTGTGGATACTTGCGTTGGGAGGCCCGAATTCTATCACCTGAGGGCAGATCTGAGCGATAAAGCGTCCATCCGAGGTGCCGCCGGTGGTCGACAATTCGGTGTCGACGCCGGTTTCGGACTTGATCGCGGCGGCCAGCGCATCGCTCAGGGTGCCGCGCGGAGTCAGGAAGGGCAGGCCGCTCAGCGCCCATTTCAGGTCGTAGTGCAGATTGTGCTTGTCCAGGATGGCGTGCACGCGGCGCTTCAGTTCCTCGTGGGTGCTGGCGGTCGAGAAGCGGAAGTTGAAGTCGATGACCATCTCGCCCGGGATCACGTTGTTCGCGCCCGTGCCGGCGTTAATGTTGGACATCTGCCAGGAGGTCGGCAGGTAGTACTCGTTGCCTTCGTCCCAGCGTTCCGCCACCAGGTCGGCCAGCGCGGGCGCGGCCAGGTGGATGGGGTTGCGCGCCAGCTGCGGGTAGGCGATGTGGCCTTGCACGCCCTTGACCGTCAAACGGCCGGACAGCGAGCCGCGGCGGCCGTTCTTAATCATGTCGCCAAGGGTCTCGTCGGAGGTCGGCTCGCCGACGATGCAATAGTCCAGCGTCTCGCCGCGCTCTTTCAGCATATTGCAGACGATGACGGTGCCGTCGGTGGCGGGGCCTTCCTCGTCGCTGGTGATCAGGAAGGCGATCGAGCCTTTATGGTCTGCGTGGGCGGCGACGAACTCCTCGCAGGCCACGACGAAGGCGGCGATCGAGGTCTTCATGTCGGCGGCGCCACGGCCATACAGCTTGCCGTCGCGGTGGGTGGGGTTGAAGGGTTCCGAGCGCCATTGCTCGACAGGGCCGGTCGGCACCACGTCGGTATGGCCGGCGAACACCAGCACCGGCGAGGTCGTGCCGCGGCGCGCCCACAGGTTGGTCACGCCGTTCGATTCGATCACTTCGCAGGCAAAGCCCAGCGGCGACAGCAAATCGATCAGGTGCTGCTGGCAGCCTTTATCGTCCGGCGTTACAGAGGAGAGGGCGATCAGCTTTTCGGTCAGCGCCAGGGTCTTGGAAGGGGTCATGTTTATTTGTCGAAGATTTGTTTGTACTGGGCGTCGGAGAAGGACACGGCGAAGGTGCCGTTCTTGTCCAGCACCGGGCGCTTGATCACGGACGGGTTTTCCAGCATCAGGGCGATGGCGCTGTCGTCATCGACGATGGAGGCTTTGCGTTCGTCGGACAGCGCGCGCCAGGTCGTGCCTTTTTTATTGACCAGCACATCGCGCGACAGGTGCTGCAGCCAGCCGGCGACGATTTCGCGGGTCAGGCCCTGCTTTTTAAAATCGTGGAAGACAAAATCCTGCTGCTGGTCGGCCAGCCATACGCGGGCCTTTTTGACGGTATCGCAGTTCGGGATGCCGTAGAGGGTGATTTTCATGTGCTTGAATGCGGAAACGAGTGTTATAGGCGAAGGGCGACAGAATACCATGGCTGGCCCCTGTTGATCTGCGTGGACGCTCCTTAGTTGCAAGCTATGCCTTCGCCATCGGGGGAAAGAAATATCGAATAGACATGCCCGGGGCGGTCTGAAACAATATTAACTCTGGCCGCAACCAACAACGGAGAAATAATATGAAAAAGACTCTGATGGCCCTGGCGCTGGGCGGCGCCGCCGCATTGGCGCAAGCGGGTGTGATCGACTTCAATCCACCGGCGCCCGTGTGCAGCGACGCGGCCAATGGCAACGGCAGCATCGTCGGCTGCGCCAACTACGGCAGCATCGCGCAGTCCTACGGCGACGTGCCGGGCGTGCTGGATGTGCAGTACTCGGCCCTGCGCGCGCACGACACCAGTTTGAGCTGGTGGGATGGCGATTACAACACGCTGCGCGGCGTGGCCTGGGCGGTCGGCGGCGACGGCAACTCGGCGGCGCAGATCGATCTGCTGCCCTTGAACGGCATGGCCGTCACCGTCACCCACTTCGACCTTGGCTCCTATCCCAACAACATGCGCGGCACCCATCTGACGGTTTCCGCGGTCGGCGGCCCTGTGTTGTTCAGCTACGACGGCAATGTCGGCGGCCTGCCTGGCAATATGCCCAGCAGTTTTGACGGCAGCTGGACTTCGCTCAGCGGCATCCGCATCGAATGGCACGACAGCGCCTACAACGTCGGCATCGACAACATCACCTATGCCGTCAACGCGATACCGGAACCATCGACCTGGCTGATGCTGGCGCTTGGCCTGGGCGCCATCGGCATCGCGGCCCGTCGCCGGAGCTGATTTCGCCCCGTTGCACCGGCGCGGGCGGCCTGCCCGCGCCCCATGGTGGCAGCGCCGCCACGACGCCCCAGCTTTCGCCCCACTTTCCCCGCCTTTGCGCTTACAATTCCACTAAGAACATTCTTTGTGGAAATACCATTGCTGGGGTTTTGCGGCGCCGCCGCGCCCTTTGCCGCCCATGCTGCCGACTGTATCCATGACCGAGTCCGAAGCCTCTTTATCTCCTCCCGCCGATTCGCTGGTCAGGCGTCTGACCCGCATGAACCTGCAGCTGCTCAGCGTGACCATGCTGCTGACCTTCGCCCTGCTGGCGACGGCCACGTGGTACGTCGCGCGCGGCCGCCAGGTGCATGCGGCGCAGCTCAGCGCCAGGCTGCTGGCCAACAGCGTCTCGCCGATGATGGTGTTTGCCGACCGTCCCGCTGCGCAGATCGAGCTTGAAGCGTTTTCCCGCCGCAGCGATCTGCTGCTGGTGCAGGTGCAGACCCCGGCCGGCGCCGTGTTCGCGCAGTGGCAGGCCGGCGAGGATGCGCCGCCGCCGCGCATCGTGCCGCCGGTCGCCGCCGCACTGCTGGCCGATGCGACATCGGTGACGATGCAGGAGCTGGAAGTATGGGCGCCGATCCGTCTGAAGGATGAAGTGGTTGGCGTGCTGGTATTGCGCGAAAGCCTGGCCGGCTTGCGAATGGCGGTGTTGACGCTCAGTGCTGCCGCGGCTGCGCTGATCGCGATGGCGATCCTGATCGCCTGGCGCGGACTGCTGCTGGTGCAGCGCCGCGCACTGGCGCCGCTGGTGGAGCTGTCCAATCTGGCCGAGCATATCGCCCGCGAACGCGATTACGGCAAGCGCGCCACGGTCTACCGGCGCGACGAAGTGGGGCGTCTGACCGAACGCTTCAACGATATGCTGAAACGGATCGAAGTGTGGCAGGCCGACCTGCACCAGCAACTGGAGCAGGAGCAGGAGGCCGGCCAGCAGTTCCAGCAACTGGCGCACAGGGACAGCCTGACCGGCCTGCCCAACCGCCTGTTCTTCCAGGGCGAGTTGCAGCGCTATCTTGCGTTCAGCACGGAGAACGACGAGTTGATGGCGCTGATGTTCATCGACCTGGATAACTTCAAGACAGTCAACGACAAGCATGGCCACGAAGCCGGCGACGCCGTGTTGTGCGAGGTATCGCGCCGCATGGCCAGCGTGGTGCGTTCGCGCGATGTGTTGTGCCGTCTGGGCGGCGACGAATTCGCACTGATCCTGCCGGCGCTGCCGGACCAGGAGGCGGCCGAACATCTGGCGCAGCGCCTGATCGACGCGGTGCGCGTGACGCTGACGATCAACGGCGTGGTGATGCCGATCGGCGCCACCGTCGGACTGGCGTTCGCGCCCGTCGACGCCAGCGACGCCTCGGCCTTGCTCAATGCCTCGGACCAGGCCATGTATGAAGCCAAGCGGGCCGGCAAGAACACCTACAGGAGGGCGCGGCATGCGGGCGCTTAAGCCTGGCCTGCTGCTGGCGGCTGCGTGCTGCGCGCCCGTGGCGCTGGCACAACAGCAGGCCCCGGCCAGCCTCGAAGAACTGCTGCGGCAAACCCCGACCGATGTGACGCGCGACGTCGAGGAATCGACCTCGTCGCGCTTTGCGCAGAGCGCATCGCAGGCGCCGTCCGTCACCTACGTCGTGACGGACGCCGACATCGCCCGCCACGGCATGCGCAATATGGCGGACGTCCTGCGCAGCATGCCGGGCCTGTACGTGACCGGCGACGGCAACTTCGTCTACGTCGGCGCGCGCGGCCTGGGGCGGCCCGGCGACTACAATTCGCGCCTGCTGTTCCTGATCGACGGCATGCGCATCAACGAGAACATCTACGATGCCGGCCTGCTGGGTTCCGAGTTCTTTGTCGACGTCGACCTGATCGACCGGGTCGAGTATGCGCCGGGCCCGGGCTCCGCGCTGTACGGGAACAACGCCTTCTTCGGCGTGGTGAACATCATCACTAAGGGCACCGACAAGCTGCATGGCGTGCAAATGCGGGCCAGCGTGGACTCCAACCGTCTGCGCGAAGTGCGCGCCAGCGTCGGCCATCGCTGGGAGCAGGGCGGCGAGGGCTGGCTGGCGCTGAGCGCCTTCAAGCAGAGCGACATCGACGCCCAGTATCCGCTGCCGCCGGGCTTCGACGCGCCCTTCACGGAGCACAACTGGGATCGTGGCCAGCGCCTGCTGGGCATGGGCCGCTACGGCGGCTTGACGCTGCGCGCGGGCCTGAGCCACCGCGAGCAGGGAGCGCCAGGCTTCCTGCCGCCGGAAGCGCCGGTGCCTATCGTGCAGAACCGGAATGTCTTCAACAACCGCTTCCTGTCGGCGGAGTACCAGCGCGACCTGGGGAACGACTGGAGCCTGTACGGCGCGGTGTCGTCCAAGCGCAGCGACTACCTGCAGGCCTTCCCGTTTATACACCGGGATCTGACGCCGTTCGAATTCGACAAGCGCTCGCTGGGCCGCTGGTACAACGTCGACCTGCGCGTCAGCACCCAGCGCTGGCGCGATCACGAATTGATGGCCGGTTTCGAGTACCAGTACGACCGCACGCAGCAGATCATCGCCGGCCCGGTCGGCGAGGAGGCCGACGCCGAGTTTTATGGCGACAACCGGCGGCGAGGGTTGTTCGTGCAGGACTCCTGGCGCCTCAGCGACACCCATCGCGTGACGCTCGGCCTGCGCCGGGACAGCACGGTGGTCGGCGGCATCAACACCAATCCACGCTTCGCCTGGATCTGGAGCGGCGTGCCCGATGCGTCGCTCAAGCTGATGTACGGCAGCGCCTACCGCGAGGCGAACCTGTTCGAATACCAGGTCAACGCGCCGTGGGAAGCGCCGTTGCCGACGCCGGAACGGGTGCGCACGCTGGAGCTGGCGTGGGACCATGCGTTAAGCCGCAATGTGCAGTACCGGGCGTCGGTGTATGCATCGCGGCTGCGTGACCTGATCAGCGTAGGCCAGGAGAGCGGCGTGTTTGAGAACACCGGCCTGATACGCAGCCTGGGCGCGGAGTTCGGCCTTGAGCGGCGCTGGACCGGAGGCCAGCAGTGGCAGGCCGCCTTGTCGCTGCAACGCACCACCGACGCGCTGGGGAAGCGCTTGAATAATTCGCCGCGTGCGCTGCTCAAAATGCTGTACAGCCAACCGCTGCAAGGCGACCAGCTGCGGCTGTCCTGGCAGGTGCTGAGCGAAAGCCGGCGCGTGACAGCGACGACAACCCTGCCTGGTTATACCCTGCTTAACAGCACGCTGCTGTGGCGCCGGGGCGCGGACGTCAACATCGCCCTGTCGCTGTACAACGTCGGCAATGCGCGTTACTACGACCAGCCGGATGGCGTGGGACCGCCACTGCGGCAGGAGGGGCGCGTGTTGAGGTTGTCGCTGAGCAGGCAGTTCGGCCCATGACGGCCTGGCGCAAAGCATGGCTGTTGCTGCCGATGCTGGCGGCGCTGGCGTCGCCTGCGCGCGCGGGGCAGGACCAGTTGCAACTGAAGGCGGCGTTCATCTACCGCTTCGCGCAGCTGACCCAATGGCCGCCACCGCCGCAGCGCGAGTTCACCTATTGCGTGGCGGGCGACGCGCCCTTGCAGGACGCGCTGCGCGCGCTGATGCAGTCCACGCCGGGCGGCATCCCGGTGCATACGCTGCAACTGAGCGAGCCGCAGCGCGTGCCGCAATGCCAGCTGCTGGTCCTTGGTGCGGGCGTGCGCGGCGATCTGCGGCGCTGGCAGGAGATATTGGCGGACGATCCGGTACTGGTGGTGGGCGACAGCGCGGAGTCGTTCCGCAGCGGCGCCATCATCGGCCTGGTGATCGAGCCGAATGGCCTGGCGTTCCGCATCAATCAAACGGAAGCCAGGCGGCGCGGCCTGGCGATCAGCTACCAGATGCTGAAGCTGGCGCGCGAGGTGAAGTAGGGCGCTTCAGGTATTGAGCGTGAACTCGGTGAACGAGGCCTCGTCCGGCGCAGTTTTGGCGTCCGGCTCGGCCTGGGCGCTCTTGCTGTCCGGGCCATTATTCAGTAGCCACAGCAGGTTGGTGGCGGAATCGGCGTTGGCCAGCGCTTCGTCCTGGCTGATTAAACCATCCTGCACCAGTTTGAGCAGGGCCAGTTCGAACGATTGCGAGCCGGGCGACATGCTCTTCTCCATCGCTTCCTTGATCTGGCCGATTTCGCCTTTTTCGATCAGGTCCGAGATGTAGCGGGTGTTGACCATCACCTCCACCGCCGCCGTGCGCGTGCCGCCATTGATCGAGCGGACCAGCCGCTGCGAGACGATGGCCTTCACCGTCGACGACAGATCCTGCAGCAGCGCCGCGCGGTTTTCGATAGGGTAGAAACTGATAATACGGTTTAGCGCGTTATAGCTGTTGTTGGCGTGCAGGGTCGCCAGCACCAGGTGGCCCGACTGCGCGTAGGCCAGCGCGGCGGCCATGGTTTCCTTGTCGCGGATCTCGCCGATCAGGATGCAGTCCGGCGCCTGGCGCATGGAGTTGCGCAGCGCCGTGTAGAAGTCCTTGGCGTCGCTGCCGATTTCGCGCTGGTTGACGATGGACTTCTTGTTCTTGAACAGATACTCGATCGGGTCTTCCAGCGTCAGGATATGGCCGGAGCGCAGTTCGTTGCGGTGGTCCAGCATCGAGGCGATGGTGGTGGACTTGCCGGAGCCGGTCGAACCGACCAGCAGCAGCAGGCCGCGTTTTTCCATGATGAGGTCCGCCAGCACAGGCGGCAGCTGCAGGTCGGCCAGCAGCGGGATGGTGGCGGGCACGAAGCGGAACACGGCGGAGATGGTGCCGCGCTGCTTGAATGCGGAGAGGCGGAAGCGGCCCATGTTCGGCACCGACACGCCCATGTTCAGCTCATTGGTCGCGGCCAGTTCTTCCATCTGCGCGGGAGAGGCGATCTCCGACAGCAGCGAGTGGATATTGTCCGGCTCTAGCTTTTGCTGATTGATGGGGATCAGGTTGCCGTTGATCTTGATGTGCACCGGCGAATTCACCGCAAAGAACATGTCCGACGCGTTCTTTTCCTTCATCAGCTGGAACAGTCGCTCCATGGCCATGGCTCTCTCCTCAGTATCAAAAAAAACGGGGACTGCAAAGAGTCCCCGGTTCTTGTTGCCTGCTTAGATACCGCGCAGCAGTTCGTTGATGCCGGTCTTGGCGCGGGTTTTTGCATCCACGCGCTTGACGATGACCGCGCAGTACAGCGAGTACTTGCCGTCTTCCGAAGGCAGGTTGCCCGATACGACCACCGAACCTGCCGGCACGCGGCCGTAGGTCACTTCGCCGGTGGCGCGGTCGTAGATCTTGGTCGACTGGCCGATGTACACGCCCATCGAGATCACCGAGTTCTCTTCAACGATCACGCCTTCGACGATCTCCGAACGGGCGCCGATGAAGCAGTTGTCTTCGATGATGGTCGGATTGGCTTGCATAGGTTCCAGCACGCCGCCGATGCCGACGCCGCCGGACAGGTGGACGTTCTTGCCGATCTGCGCGCACGAACCGACGGTGGCCCAGGTGTCGACCATCGCGCCTTCATCGACGTAAGCGCCGATGTTGACGTAGGAAGGCATCAGCACCACGTTCTTGGCGATGAAGGAGCCGCGGCGCGCCACAGCTGGAGGCACCACGCGGAAGCCGCCTTTGGCGAAATCTTCGGCGGTGTAGTTGGCGAACTTGGTTGGAACCTTGTCGTAGAACTGCATGGTGCCGTCGGACGGCATCTGCACGTTGTTCTCCAGGCGGAAGGACAGCAGCACGGCTTTCTTGACCCACTGGTTCACAACCCAGTCGCCGGTGGTTTTTTCGGCCACGCGGATGGTGCCGGCGTCCAGGCCCGCGATCACGTGCGAAACCGCGTCGCGCAGTTCGGCGGTGCCGTTACCCGGGTTGATGTTGGCGCGGTCTTCCCATGCCTGGTCGATGATTTGCTGGAGTTGTTGGCTCATGATTTACTCAATTATTTGTTAAGGGACTTGCAGAATTGGACGATGCGCTGCGCAGCTTCCAGGCCTTCTTCCGTTTCGGCGACCAGCGCCATGCGGATGCGGTTGCGGCCCGGATTGGCGCCGTGGGCGTCGCGCGCCAGGTAGCTGCCCGGCAGTACCGTGACATTATATTCGGCGTACAGACGCTGGGCGAATTCGGTGTCCGACAGGCCGGTCTGGCTGACGTCCGCCCACAGGTAGAAGCCGGCGTCCGGCAGCTCCACCTGCAGCACTTCCTGCAGCAGCGGGGTGATGGCGGCGAATTTGGCGCGGTATTTTTCGCGGTTCTGTTCGACGTGGGTTTCGTCGTTCCAGGCCGCGATGGAAGCAGCTTGCACGGAAGGGCTCATGGCTCCGCCGTGATAGGTGCGGTACAACAGGAATTTTTTCAGGACGTCGGCGTCGCCGGCCACGAAGCCCGAGCGCATGCCCGGCACGTTGGAACGCTTCGACAGGCTGCTGAACACCACCAGGCGCGCGTAAGGCTTGTCGATCGTGGACAGGCCCAGGGTGTGGGCCGCTTCCAGCGCGCCCAGTGGCGCCTTGTCGCCGTGGTAGATCTCGGAGTAGCACTCGTCGGCGGCGATGATGAAGTTGTAGCGCTCGGACAGGGCGAACAGGTTTTCCCAGTCGGTCAGTGTCAGCACTGCGCCGGTCGGATTGCCGGGGGAGCACAGGAACAGCAGCGATACGCGCTCCCAGACCGAGCTCGGGATGCTGTCGTAGTCGCAGCCGAAGTTGCGGGCCGGGTCGGAGTTGACGAAGTACGGTTCGGCGCCGGCCAGGTAGGCTGCGCCTTCATAGATCTGGTAGAACGGGTTAGGGCTGACCACCAGCGATTTGGCAGCCGGATCGATCACGGTCTGGGCCAGCGCGAACAGCGCCTCGCGCGAGCCGTTCACCGGCAGCACTTGGGTGGCGGGGTTCAGCTTGGGGATGCCATAGCGGCGTTCCAGCCAGCCGGCGATGGCGCCGCGCAGCGCGTCCGAGCCGATGGTGGTCGGATAGCTGGCCAGGCCGTCCACATTGTCGATCAGCGCCTGCTGGATAAACTGCGGCGTCGGGTGTTTGGGCTCGCCCATGCCCAGGCTGATGGCCTTGTGCTGTGGGCTGGCAGTCACCTGCGCGAACAGCTGACGCAGTTTTTCGAACGGATAGGGTTGCAGCTTGTCGAGATGTGGATTCACTTGGCGGACCGGGTGCGGAACGTTGATAAAAGAGCAGCGTAGACGAGCATTATAGCGCCTCCGCACTGGCCTCGTCATACGACCATTAGAAGCGTTGCTATCAATGCCAAATAATAAACGTGTGAGATACTTCGGCCCATGGTTCACGAAGAGGTTATGCATGGAACAGGATGAAACGATGCTGGACGCGGGCGTCAGCCGGCGCGTGATGGTGCTGCGGCTGGCGACGGGACTGGTGCAGGGCGCGCTGTTGTATTGGCTGTACCAGGCCGACCGGGGAGGCTGGTGGCCGGCCGGGACGCCGTATGTGATGACGCCTCTGCTGATGGCCTGTGCGCTGCTGCCGGCGATGCTGATATCGGCCATGGGCCATATGGCGCCGAAGAATGTGGCGCAGTGGATGCTGGCTGCTGTCTGTGTGGTGCTGGTCATGGCATTGCATGCCGTCAGTCGCCAATCGGACCTGGCGCGGGGCGCCGGTGAGCTGGCGAAGGGCGCGTTCACGTCGATACCTGGCCCCATGATGGTTTTCGGCGCGGTCTTTATGTACATCGCCCATGCGCTGGTGATGGCGGGAGCTGCGGACAAGCGCCGCGTCGCCAGTTATCACACCTATTTCGAGCTGGCGTGGAAGCTGGCGGTGCAGCTGATGTTCTCGGCCTTCTTTGTCGGCGCGTTGTGGCTGGTGCTGTTGATGGGCAGCGGTCTGTTCGCGATGGTGAAGCTGGACTTCCTCAAGCAGATGATGGAAGAGTCCTGGTTCGTGGTGCCGGTGATCTGTTTCGCCTGGTCGTGCGCGATGCACATCACGGACGTGCGGCCCGCCATCGTGCGCGGAATCCGCAGCCTGCTGCTGGTGCTGCTGTCGTGGATATTGCCGGTGGCGGCGCTGATCGTCAGCGGCTTCCTGTGCGCGCTGCCGTTCACGGGGCTGGATGTGCTGTGGGCCACGCGCCACGCGACCTCGCTGCTGCTGGCGGCCGATGCGGTGCTGATCGTGCTGATTAACGCGGCCTTCCAGAACGGCCAGGCCAAGGCGGCGCTGGTGGTGCGCGTGAGCGCCCGCGTGGCGGCGTTGCTGATTCTGCCGCTGACGGCCATCGCCGTCTATGCCCTGGGTTTGCGGGTGCACGACTATGGCTGGACCTCGGACCGCGTGATCGCGGCCGCCTGCCTGGTGGTCGCCAGCTGCTATGCGCTGGGCTATGCATGGGCTGCGCATCGCTACGAGACGTGGCTGTGCCCCATCGCCAAAGTGAACGTGGCGACGGCCTTCGTGGTGCTGGCGGTGCTGCTGGCATTGTTCACGCCTGTCTCCGATCCTGCGCGGCTGTCGGTGAGCAACCAGGTGGCGCGACTGGAGAAAGGCCGCATCAAGGCGGCGCAATTCGATTTCCATTATTTGCGTTTCGATGGGCAGCGCTATGGCCAGGAGGCGTTGACGCGTTTGTCGCAGCAGGCCACCGGCCCGGATGCGGCGCTGATACGCGACCTGGCCGCGAAGGCCTTGAAGGAGACGAACCGCTGGCATGATGGCCTGCCGGCGGCCCCGTTGTCTATCACCGACAACGTCAAGGTGTGGCCGTCGTCCACCAGATTGCCGGCCAGCTTCCTGGCGCAGAAGTGGTACAACATGCCGGATGCGGTTCAGGCTCAGTGTCTGGTCACGTCCGGGCGTACTTGCGACGCCTTGGTGATCGATGTCGACGGTGACGGCAAGCCGGAGGTGCTGCTGTTTAACACAGGCCCTTACACAACTCCGTCGCTCTATGCCGAGCAGGCGGATGGAAAATGGAAGGCGGTCGGACACCTGGATGCGGATGAAAGCCTATGCCAGCCGCTGATCGACAAGCTCAAAGCGGGGCAGTACACGCTGGTGGCGCCGCGCATGAAGGCGTTGGAAGTGGCAGGGCAGGTCTTGCAGTTTCAGTCGGAGTTCGGTCCTGACAACTGCAAGCTTATCAAGGCGGCGAAGTAGCGCTAAGGGAGAGTATGAAGCCAGTCCGTTCGTCTAGTCGGAGGTGCTTCCTCAGTTGATGCGGATGGAAAGGCTGACGAACTCTAAGTGTCGGATGTGGCTTGTAACGGGCAGGCCTGCATGTTCTCGCCCAACCTGCGCGCCAGTTCTCCGCGCAAGGTGTGCAGGCCTTCGATGCGCTTGTCGATGTCTTCCAGCTTGCGTTCCAGCGCCGCGCGCAATTGGGGCGCGGAGGATTCCGGTTCGGCCAGCAGCGGCAGGTCGGCTTCGATCTCTCCCAGCGTGAAGCCCAGCGTTTGCGCCAGGCGGATGTAGCGCAGCCAGTCCACTGCTTCCGGCGGATAGTCGCGGTAGCCGTTGGCGCTGCGGCGCGCGCGCAGCAGGCCGCGCTTCTCGTAGAAGCGCAGGGTGTCGCGGCTTAGCCCCGTGGCGCTGGCGATTTCTCCGATTTGCATGCCCGAACTCCAAATATCGTTTGACCTTGGAGTGTACTCCAGGCTTTAGCATGGCTCCACCATATTCCAGGAGACGTCATGCTTGCAGCATCCACCTTTCGTAAAATTGTCCTCGGCAGCGCCATCTACGATCTGATCGTGACGGCGCCCTTTGCCACGCCGTGGAGTTTCGCCTTCGCCCGCACGCAATTGGACGACATCAACCAGCGGCTGGGCGGCCCCGCGCTGCCGGAGTTCGCGCCGTTCCATGTGCTGTTTGCCTGCTTGCTGGGTAGTGTGGTGCTGGTGTGGGCGCTATTGCGTATCAGCGACCCGCAGCAGCGCTTCGGCCGTTTCGACGGCGTGGCGCGACTGCTGTTTTCAACCTGGATGATTTGGACGCTCAGCGTCACCGGCGCACCGCTACTCTGGCTGTTTATCCTGCCGGAGATGGCCTTCTGCGTGGCGCAGTGGCTGCCGGTACGCGTGGCGCCTCAAAAAACGGCTGGGGTCAAGTCTGACATTCGGACACGAGCTCTGCCGCAAATAGCCAAGGATGGCTGAGGCCGTGTCCAAATGTCAGACTTGACCCCAATTTTTTACAGGTCGACGCTGATGCCAACGTCGATCGAACGGCCGTGGCCCGGCAACGGGCGCAGTGCGCCGCCGTCGGCGCGCAGGCCGGACAGGTAGACGCCGCCCAGTGGATCGGCATACTCTTTATCCAGCAGGTTGCTGACGCCGGCCGTCAGGCGCACATTCTTCCGCACTTGGTAGGCGGTGCGCGCGTTGAGGAGGGCATAGCCTGCGGTTTTCGGCTCCAACCGGCGTGCATCGACACGGTCCTTGCGGGAGACCAGTTTGGTTTCGATCTGGTTGTGCCACGCGCCGCTCGTGTGCTCCAGCGTCAGCAAGGCGTTGAACGGCATGATGCGATACAGGTCGCCGCCATCCGTGCGTTTTCCGCGCGCGTACGCGGCGTTGCCGGTGAAGGTGAACGAACCAAAGGAAGACCTGCTGGCAACCGGTACGCTCCAGGACAGGTTGGCGCCATACAGTTTTGCGTCGTGGTTGGCAAAGCGCAGCAGCGCACCGCTCGCGCTCATCCGCATGTAGGGATGGAACTGCCCCAGTACATCCACGTCGATATAGTCCTGCACGCGGCTGTAGTAGGGGTTCAGCTTGACGAACCATCCCGCAGTCCCCGCGCCGTGCCAGTGCGCGGTGAAGCCCAGTGTGTACGCGGTCTCCGGCTTCAGATCGATATTACCGACATAACCGTTGCCGTCGCCGAACCAGTTCGTCATGGTCATCGCCATCGTGCCGCGCCCCCAGGAGTAGCGCTCGTACAGATTGGGCGAACGAGTCTTGCGTGCCGCCGCCAGTTCATATGTGGTGGACGCATCGGCTTCGAAACGCCCCAGCGCGGTCAGATCCAGATTGCTGTCGCGCTGACGGCGCGAGCGGGCGTTGAATGCCGCAGCGGCTGCGGCGTCGGCGGCGTTCATCATGTTGTTGGAATAGGGCTGCACGTCGCCAGCATCCATGCGTACCGACTCCCAACGTGCGCCGAGCAGCGACGTCCATTGCGCGTTGTGCACAGTCTCCGCCTCGCCGTACAGCGCGACGCGGTCACGCTGGCCGTCGTTGATGTTCACATAGGTCTGCGGTCCCATCATCATTGAGCCGGGAACTGCAGGCCAGTAGTCGTCCAGGCGGAAGGTGTGGTACTCGTGGCCGACGCGCAGCTTGCCGGCGTCGCCCCAAGGCAGCGTGGCCTTGAGAGCGTAACCTGCGTTGCGGCCGCGCGTCACCATCGGCATCATGCCGCGCCGTTCCGGCGTGAAGAAACCCATATCGTGGTTGGTCCGTTGCCAGTAGGCGCTGCCATCCAGCTCGCCCCAGCCGAACCGGCCGACGTAGCCCAGGTTGGCGAACTTGCCGTCGTTGCCGGTCATGTCCATGTACTGGTTGGGGAAGCCCTGGTAGGGAATGTGCTGGATACCTGCACGCAGTGTGAGCTGCTGGTCTTTTCCGCGCAGGGCCAGCACCGCCGACTGGTTGATGCTCTCGTACAGGCTGGCCAGCACGCGCTGGCCATCGCCGTCGTCGTAGCTGTGGCCACGCGCATAGGCTGCGCTGTAGCCCAGGCTCCAGCGGTCGCTGGCGATGCCGGCGGAGATGCCGCTGTTGATCGTCTCGCCATTGCTGCCAGCGTTCATGGTGATGCGGCCGGTGCTGCGCAGTGCATCCGCCGTCTCGGCGAACACCGGCGCGGCGGATTTGACGGTGACGGTGCCGCCTATGCTGTCGCCGCCGGTGCTGACCGGCGTTACGCCAGCCAGCACTTCGATGCGGCCGACCTGGCTCGGGTCGATGTACGACAGCGGGGCATTCATGTGGTTGGCGCAGGCGGAGGTGATCTCCATTCCGTCGATGCGGATCTTGAGGCGGTCGTCACCCAGGCCATTGACGAATGGCAGGGCCGAGACGCCGCCAGCCTGCGCCGCGCTGTAGCCGGGCGTTGCGCTGAGCAGCAATGCGGAATCGCTGACGGCATTCGGTCGTTGCAGCCAGCCTTCGCCAATGGCAGAGACGATGACTTTGATGCGTGGCTCGGCGGTCGCTTCGTTGCCGGTTTGTGCGTTGGCGGTTGCAGCGGCGGCGCTGGCGATGGCCAGGCAGGCGGTGAGGTAGTGCTGTTTCATGCTAAATCCTTTTGTTACTGTCGTTGATAGTTACTGTTATTGATAGTTTGTGTGCGGACGGCGGCGCAGCGCGGCGATCAGCGTGTCGAGCAGCAGCACGGCCAGCATGGATGCGCCGAGCAGCGGGAAGCAGCAGCCCAGCACCACGGCGATCAGCACGACGCCACGCGCCAGCTGGTCGCTGTTGCGGCGCTCGGGCGCGGCCAGCCTGCCGGTGGGACGGCGCTTCCACCAGATGACGATGCCGCTGATGCAAAGCGCGATCAGCGCCAGGCAACCGGCCAGCATGAGCAGCAGGTTGGGCGTGCCGTACTCTCCGCCCTGATGCACGCTGACGCCCCATTCGGTGATGCGGCCTATCGCGCCGATGCGCTCCGGGCCGATATCCATCAGTACATTGCGGCTGTATTGGTCGATGTGGATCACGCGCTGGTCCTCCGTACGACCGGTGCTGCGGATCGCGCTGTAGACGCCACGGGGATCGCGCGGCAACGCAAGCCGGTAGCCGCGATCGATGCCTATCGATGCCAGTTGCGCGACGACGGCGTCCGGGCTGGCCGTGCCGGAGTGGCTTAGCAGGACATAGTCGTTGGCGCTGGCCTCGTGCGGCACGGCCTTGTGGTGTG
Source organism: Rugamonas aquatica (assembly GCF_009380215.1). Classification (GTDB taxonomy): domain Bacteria; phylum Pseudomonadota; class Gammaproteobacteria; order Burkholderiales; family Burkholderiaceae_D; genus Rugamonas; species Rugamonas aquatica_B. The sequence continues at coordinate 38,450 of NZ_WHUG01000005.1, read as the reverse complement.
CATGCGGATCGTCCGATTCAGGAACCGCGAGCTGCTGCTGGGTCCACGGCAGTTCGCCCAGGGCGCCCGCCGGCAGCGTGGATTTGGGTACGCCTCGCCACATGCCATTCGGGACACCTAGATCGTGCGCGGTCAGCCATGCGTTGACGTTTGCGCCCCAGAACACAGACCACGGCATGCCGGTCAGCGCCAGGAACAGGATGACGATGCCGCTAAAGGCGCCGGTGACGGCGTGCAGATCGCGCCACCACGTTCGCCCCTCGGCTCCCGGCCGTATCGACACCACGCCCACTCGACGGCCACGCGGCCACCACAGGTAGACACCGGTGGACATCAGGACGATGATCCAGCCGGCCACGATTTCAATCACTACCTTGCCGCCGTCACCGGCGATGGCCAGCGAATGGATGTGCTTCACGGTGGTCATGATCCGCTGGTCTTCTGCGATGGTGCCTGCAACCTTGGCGGTGGCGGGATCGACAAACACCTGCAGCGTGCTGCCGTCGGGGAGGATCACATCCACCTGCGCGTTGTGCCGGTCGTCCTCAGGCAGGTTGAGCGCCTTGGGCCGCCCTGGGTAGGAGTGCAACGCGGCGGCGATCAGCCGGGACGGCTGCTGCATGTTGTCGCTGGCCTGCGCGCGCAGCATTTGCGGGGCGTAGACCAGGTCGTCGATCTGGCGATGGAACAGGTACATGGCGCCAGTCACCGCCAGTGAAAAAATAAAAGGTACGCAAACCAGGCCGGCAAAAAAATGCCAGCGCCAGATGCGTCGATACAGGCCGGCGCGCGTGACTGCGGCCGTAGCAGAATACGATAAGCTCATTGCTATCCTCGTCAGACAGTTTGACCTAGCGCACAAAAGTGCGCCCGTGGGCAGGGATCAGACGAGGGAGGGCGGTGCGCGTGCGTGAGCCGCAGACCATGCGTGCAGCGGCTGCGGGGCGGCGTAAAAGAGGGATGGGTAGATAGCGCGGCCGCCATCCGCAAGCAGCACGGTAGCCGGTGCGGTGGGGATGGCGTCGGAACCGCCGTGTGTGGCGCAGAACGCGCAATGCTCCATGCCGTGCTTGGCGGATGCTGGGGCTTTGCCGTTGTCGCCGGGGGCGAGCTTGACCAGTTTGTAGCCGCTCACCGTGCAGACTTCCACGGTGTCGGCGCCGGCTGCGGCCAGTGCGTGCGAAATCGAAGGCGCGAGTGCGCTGAACAGGATTGCCAGCAAGGCTATCCAGATGTGCAGCGTTTGTCGTTTTGCCATTTCGATCATGTTGTCATTATATCCGATGGCGTTTATTTGCCGCTGCCGGAATGCTCTCCGCGAGGAAGTCGATGAAGGCGCGCACGCGGGCCGGCTGCTGCTGCCGGCTCGGATAGTAGACGTACAGGTCGGCCGACGGCAGCGTGTAATCGGCCAGCACCACTTGCAGGCGGCCGCTGTCGAGGTATTTGGCCGCGTCCCATTCGGACCGCAGCAGGATGCCGTGGCCGTCCAGCGCCCAGCCCAGCACCACGTCACCGTCGTTGCTGGACAGGCTGCCGTGTACCTTCACCGTCTCGGCCTTGCGGCCCTTTTGCAGCTTCCAGGTGCTGTAGGTATCGTTGTTCTGGCGGTGCAGGATGCAGCTGTGCTGCGCCAGATCCTGCGGCAGATGCGGCATGCCGCGCCGCTTCAGGTAGGCCGGCGAGGCGCACAGGAAGCGCCGGTTGGACAGGATCTTGCGCGCACCCAGTCGCGTATCGGGCAGTTCGCCGAAGCGGATGCCCAGGTCGTAGGCGTCTTCCACTAGGTTGATGGCGCGGTCGGTCAGCTGCAGTTGCACTTCCACGTCCGGATAGCGGCGGGCGAACGCGGAGACCAATGGCGCGATGGTGGTGCGACCGAAACCCAGCGTGGCGTTCACGCGCAACAGGCCCTTGGGCGCGGCGCGGCTGCTCGATACCGATTCCTCCATGTCGCGGATGTCGCCGAGGATGCGGGCGGCTTGCGACAGGTAGGTTTCGCCTTCGCTGGTTAGGCTGACGCGGCGCGTGGTGCGGTTCAGCAGGCGCACGCCCAGGCGCTGCTCCATCAGCATCAGGCGCTTGGTGACGGCCGGCGGCGTGATGCCCAGCTCCCGCGCGGTGGCGGAAAGGCTGCCCAGCTTCGCCAGCAGCACGAAGAAAGACAATTCGGAGACGATGTCATTATTCACTTGAAGTGTATAAAGGAGTAAATATCAGTGAATTATACGACTGCTTTTCAAGAGTAAGCTTGGTCCCATTCTTAGCCCACTGGAGACAGCACCGTGAAAATCGTCGAGATCCGCGAAAAGACCATCCCTATCAGTTCCCCCATCCGCAACGCCTACATCGATTTCAGCAAGATGACTCTGAGCCTGGTGGCGGTTATCACGGACGTTATCCGCGACGGCAAGCCGGTGGTGGGCTATGGTTTCAACTCGAACGGCCGCTATGGCCAGGGCATGCTGATGCGCGAGCGCTTCATTCCGCGCATCCTGGAAGCGGATCCGGTGTCGCTGATGAACGACGCCGGCACCAACCTCGATCCGCACAAGATCTGGAACTGCATGTTCACCAACGAGAAGCCGGGCGGCCATGGCGAACGTTCGGTCGCCATTGGCACCATCGACATGGCGGTGTGGGATGCCGTCGCCAAGATCGAACGCGTGCCACTGTTCCAGCTGCTGGCTGACCGTTACGGCAACGGCACGCCGGACCGCAAGATCTTCGTCTATGCTGCGGGCGGCTACTACTATCCGGGCCAGGACCACGGGAAGCTGAAGGACGAAATGCGCAGCTACATCGACCGTGGCTACACGGTGGTGAAGAAGAAAATCGGCGGCGCCTCGCTGGATGAAGACCTGCGCCGCATCGACTCCATCCTCAGTGTTCTGGGCGACGGCCAGAAGCTGGCGGTGGACGCCAACGGCCGCTTCGATCTGGACACCGCGATCAAGTATGCGAAGGCGCTGTCGAAGTATGACCTGTTCTGGTACGAGGAAGCGGGCGATCCGCTGGACTTTGAATTGCAGGCGACGCTGCGCAATTACTACGATAAGCCGATGGCCACCGGCGAGAACCTGTTTTCGATGCAGGATGCACGCAACCTGATACGCCACGGTGGCATGCGCGCGGACCGCGACTGGCTGCAGTTCGATTGCGCATTGAGCTATGGCCTGGTCGAGTACCTGCGGACGCTGGATATGCTGCAGGAGCATGGCTGGTCGCGCAAGCGCTGCATCCCGCACGGCGGTCATCAGATGTCGCTGAATATCGCAGCGGGATTGGGCCTGGGTGGCAACGAGTCGTACCCGGACCTGTTCCAGCCGTTCGGTGGCTTCCCGGATGGCGTGACGGTCGATAACGGCTACATCACCATGCCGGACCTCGTCGGCATCGGCTTCGAGGGCAAGGTCAACCTGTATGCGGAGATGCAGGCGCTCAGCGCGTGATCGTCGTCAGGCCGCTTTCAACAGAGCCTGCGGCTTGCTCCAGACCTGCTGCGCCACGCGCATCATGTTGCGGCCCATGACCAGTTCGGCCTCGCTGTCGGTCATGCCGACCTTGCGCAGCGCGGCGGCCAGTTGGCGCCAGACTTCCGGCGGCGTGAACGTTGGCGGGCGTTCGGCGCTGTAGCCGGCGGAAGCGGGCCACCAGTGGCCCGGGTCGAAAACGCCGGGTGGCGTATCGTCCAGGCCCGGCTGCTGGAAGCAGATGTCCAGGCCTATGCCGACGTGCGATACACCCACCAGGTTAGCCACATAAGCCACGTGGCGGGCGACATCGTCGGCGCCCGGCCGCTCTTTACCCACAAACCACGACAGGCCGGATATGCACACCACGCCGCCGGTGGCAGCGCAGGCGCGTATCTGTTCGTCGGTGACGTTGCGGCCGTGCGGCACCAGCGCGTAGGGATTCGAGTGGCTGAAGATCACCGGTTGCGATGATGCGGCCATGATATCGAGGCTGCACAGACGGCCCGTGTGCGAGCAGTCCATCAGCATGCCGGCGTCGTTGACCGCTGCCACCATGCTGTGGCCCAGCGGCGTCAGGCCGCGTGGCAGGTCGTGGCAGCCGTCGGCGATGCTGTTGTTGCGGTTGTAGGCCAAGTGGATCTGGCGCACGCCCAGCTGGGCGTACAGGGCCACCATCTCCGGTTGTTCGAGCAGCGGCATCGCGCCTTCCAGGTCGAAGCTGATGGCCATGCGGCCGTCGGCTGCTGCCTGGATCACGTCGTCCACGCTCGAAACGAGCACGTAGCGGTCGGGATCTGAGGCGATGGTGGCGCGGTAGCCGGCGATCACCGACATCACTTGCGAGACCGGGTTCATGTCGCCGCCGACATTGAGTGAGACGTAGTTCACCCCGGCGGCGTGCAGCCGCTGGACGGGCGTGAAGTCGGCCTGAGGATGCTGCGGCAGGCAAGCGTGGGCGTCCCAGTTAATCATGTTCGTAGGCTTTGTCGAAAATACTATATTCCCACGAATGCGTGTCCAGGGCAAATCACGGCGGCCGGGGTGTGGTGCGCATGCTTTATACTGGCGACAAATTCACATTATTAAGGCCAACATGTCTTTTTCTTCGCTGGGCCTTGCTCCCTCACTGATTAACGCCGTTACCGAAATCGGTTATCAGGAGCCGACCGCCATTCAGAGCGCTGCCATTCCCGCCATCCTGCGCGGAGAGGATGTGCTGGGTGCGGCGCAGACCGGGTCCGGCAAAACCGCTGCCTTCGCGCTGCCGCTGTTGCAGGCGCTGCTGGACAACCGCAGCGGCCCGCGCCAGCTGCATGGCCTGGTGCTGGTGCCGACGCGCGAGCTGGCGGCGCAGGTGGGCGAGTCGATCCGCAAGCTGGCGTCGCATCTGTCTATGCAGGTCAAGGTGTCGATCGTGTTCGGTGGCGTGTCGATCAACCCGCAGATGATGGCTTTGCGCGGAGGCGCCGATATCGTCGTCGCCACGCCGGGACGGCTGCTGGATCTGATCGACCACAATGCGCTGAAGATCTCGCGCACGGCGATGCTGGTGCTGGACGAGGCGGATCGCCTGCTGGACCTGGGCTTTAGCGAAGAATTGAACCGCATCCTTGAGCTGCTGCCGAAGCAGCGCCAGAACCTGTTCTTCTCGGCGACCTTCCCGCCGGCGGTGCAGGCGCTGGCGGATGGCATGCTGCATCAGCCTACGCGCATCGAGGTGCTGTCCGAGCCGGTGAGCAAGCCGGATATCGCCCAGCGTGCGATCATGGTCGATGTGCCGCGCCGTACCATGCTGCTCAAGCATCTGATCCAGGAGCACAAGTGGAGCAGGGTGCTGGTGTTCGTCGCGACCAAGTACGCGGCCGAGCATGTGGCCGATAAATTGAACCGAAACGGCATCCGCGCCGGGGCCTTCCACGGTGAGTTCAGCCAGGGTGCGCGCACCGAGGTGCTGGGCGACTTCAAGGCCAGCCGTCTGCAAGTGTTGGTAGCGACCGATGTGGCGGCGCGTGGTATCGACATTGCTCGACTGCCAGCGGTGGTCAATTACGATCTGCCTCGTTCGGCGGTGGACTATACGCACCGCATCGGCCGCACGGGCCGCGCGGGTGAGAGTGGTGTGGCGATCAACTTCGTCAGCGCGGAGACGGAGCAGCATTTCCGCCTGATCGAGAAGCGCCAGGGTATTTTGCTGCCGCGTGAGGAAATCGCGGGCTTTGAGGCGGTGGAGACGCTGCCGCCTGCGCCAGCCAATTCGGTGACGGACACCGTCAACGGCGGCATCAAGGGCAAGCGCAAGAGCAAGAAGGACAAGCTGCGCGAAGCGGCTGCGGCCGCAGGTACGGCTTCGGACGAGTAAGGACTCGCGCCGTCACTCCGGCGCGGCGGAGCGGTATAGCTTGCGGTACTCGGACGGCGAGGTCCGCAGCGCCGCCCGGAAGTGCTGTCGCAATGACAGCGCGGAACCGAATCCCGCCTGCTGCGCCACCACTTCGATCGATACTTCGCTGCTCTCCAGCAGATGCTGCGCGTGGGTTAGCCGCTGGTTCAGCAGCCATTGTTTGAACGAGGTACCGGTGGCGTTGCGGAAGTGGCGCGTGAAGTTCCTGCGACTCATCAGCGCACGCTCGGCCAGCGCGTCGATGCCGTGGTTTTGTGTCAGATCCTCTCCAACCCACGCCAGTACTTGTGCGAAGCGGTCGTCGCTGCCGGTCACTGGCAGCGGGCGCTCGATGAACTGCGCCTGTCCTCCCTGCCGGTGCGGCGCCACCACCAACTGCCGCGCCACCCGGTTGGCAACCTCCGCTCCGCACAGCTGCCGCAGCAGGTGCAGGCAGCAATCCAGGCCCGCTGCCACGCCGGCCGACGTTACCACTTTCCCCTCATCGACATACAGGACTTCGCGGTCGACCTTGACCTTGGGGTAGCGCGTGGTCATGGTGTCTGCGCAGGCCCAGTGGGTGGTGGCCGTGTAGCCGTCCAGCAGGCCGGCTTCTGCCAGCGGGAACGCTCCTATGCACAGGCCCACTACCTGCGCGCCGCGCTGGTGGGCGCGGCGCAAGGCATGCAGCAGGCTGGCGGGAGCCGGGCGGCAGTCGGCGTGCCAGGATGGCAGGATGACGATGTCGGCGCGGGTCAGTGCTGCGAGGCTGTGGGTGGCGACGATGTCGAAGCCGGCCGTGGTGCTCAGCGGCGCGGCCGGGTCTTCCGCGCATACCTTGACGTCGAAGGTCGCGCTGCCGCAGTCGGCGCGCTGGGCGCCGAATACCTGGCATGGTACCGACAGGTGAAAAGGATTGATGCCGTCGAAGGCGATGACGGCGATGCGGTATTTATGGATGGGCGGGGTGCGTGTCGACATGGCCTGATTATATCGTATGGTGGCCTTCGGGCCACTTTTGAATAACGGTGCGGCGGCGCAGAATGTCACTCACCGGGCGCTTCCGCCTTATCCTACAGGAGAACAACATGACCGCAACCCCACGCCGTGCCTTGATCGTGATCGACGTTCAAAACGAATACTTCACCGGCAAGATGAAGATCGAGTATCCACCGGTTGAGACTTCGCTGCCGAATATCGGCCGCGCCATGGACGCCGCGCGCGAAGCCGGTATCCCCGTGGTGGTGGTGCAGCACGATGCGCCGGAAGCTTCGCCGATCTTCGGCATGGGTTCGGACGGTTGGAAAGTGCATCCCGTGGTGGCCGAGCGAGCGCACGACCATTTCATCAACAAGAGCATGGCCAGCGTGTTTGCCGGGACCGACCTGGCCGACTGGCTGAAGGAGCGCGGCATCGATACGCTGACCATCGCCGGCTACATGACGCACAACTGCAATGCGTCGACCATCTTCGAGGCGAAGCATCGCGGCCTGCAAGTGGAGGTTCTGGAGAATGCCACCGGCGCGCTGCCGTATGAGAATGCGGCGGGCAAGGCCAGCGCGGAGGAGATACACCGTGTTTTCAATACGGTGTTCCATTCGAACTTCGGCGCGGTGGTGAGCACCGAGGATTGGCAGGCGGCGGTGCGTGACGGCCGCAAGCTGGAATCCGACAACATCTATCTGTCGAACCAGCGTACCCGTTAACCGCCGGTGCGCTTGGGCTGGTGGCCTTGTTTTTTCAGGGCTTCCATCACCAGGTCGCAGTGGTCGCCCTGGATTTCGATGACGCCGTCCTTGACGGTGCCGCCGGAGCCGCAGGCGCTGCGCAGCTGCTTGCCCAGCAGCGCGAGTGCGACCGCGTCCAGCGCCAGGCCTTTCACCAGTGTGACGGTCTTGCCGCCGCGTCCTTTGGATTCACGCGATACGCGCACGACGCCGTCGCCGGCGGGTTTGGCTTTGGCGGCGGCCTTGCAGCTGCAATCGGCGACAGGCTGGCCGCAGTCAGGGCACATGCGGCCGGTTTCGGTGGAGTAGACGAGGCGGGTTTTCATAGAGCCGGAATTCTAGCAGAAGCCGGTCTAGATAAAACGGGCGTTCCTCAGCGATGCCGGCACGATGCGGCGGTGCATGGGCGCGACGAACAGCATGTAGACGCGGCCCAGCAGGTTGTGGATGTGGACCACGGTGCTGATGGCGACCTTGTCCTGCAGCTTGCAGACGGAGACTTCGACGTGCAGGTGTTTGTCGGTGTCGCCGAGGATGACTTCCTGCTCGCTGAGGTAGCGGATGGTGAAGATGCCGACACGGTCGCCGATGCGGTAGTCGCTGGCCGCTTTGGCGGCGTTGACGTCGCCAAGGCCGCCAAGGTTCTTCAGGCCGACCAGCTGGACCACGCGATTACGCAACGCCATCAGGCTGTTGATCCATGCCGGGGTACCTGCGACCACTTGCAAATACAAGTCCAGCGCGGAGCGCGGCGTTGGCTTGATGGCCGTTTCGTAGCAGTCGTAAAAGTCGGCGCCGTCAAGGTGGCGGAATATTTCGCTTTGAGGCGGGATGTCGATGACGGAAATCATGGCGCTCCGGGTGCATGAAAGAGTATGCCCCAACAGTATCACATTACGGCTTTTCGCTAATCAGGTCGATGCGGCGTTTGATGCGTTGGGCTTCGGCTGTGTCGCCCGATTTCTCGGCGCGCATGGCCTGGACGCCCAGCCATGCCAGCAGCGGACGGCGCCAGCCTTGGGCGGAGGCGGTGTCCACGGCGTCGCTCAGCACCTGCGGCGTGGCTTTGCCGGCGCGGAGCAGGACGCCGCTGGCCACCAGTTTCGAGAGCGGGTCGGTGATGGCTTGGGTGGTGCTGATCCCTGCCGCTACCGGCTGGTGCTGGGGCGGCAGTAGCGCAATGTCGGCGGCGCTGGCGCGGCCGGAGAGGTAGGCGGCGTAGGCGCGGTCGGCCGGGGTGGCGTCTTGCGACAGCTTGTCGTAGCCGGCGCAGTCTTCGAACACCAGTGAGGCGACGCGCGCGGCGCAGCGTATCAGCTCGGCGCGTATCATCAGATCGACCTTGCCGGTGCTGGCCAGCGCTGCGCGGGCACGCTGGTACTCGGCCGCTTCCACGCGGGCGTTGCCGGACATGTAGGCTGCGGTGCTGCGTTCGATGGAGCTTTGCGCGTTCATCTGCCAGTCCGGCACCGGCGGGTTGTTGCCGCAGGCGGCCAGCAACGTGGCGGCGGTCAGTGCTGCAATCAGGTGAGCGGTAGTCTTCATGGCAGCTTGATCTCCGTGTCGCGCTTGAACGGCCATTTACGGTTGATTTCATTGACCAGCTGCTCCACCCGGCGCAAGCTGCTTTCCACTTCGCCGCGCAGCACGCCCAGATCCGCCGTGGCCTCCTTGGCGTTGGCACCGACGGCTTGCGCTTCGACCAGCACCGCATCCATTTTCTTCAGGCTGTTACGGGCGTCCGCCAGCAGGCCGTTGAGCTGCACGATGGTCGCCTGCGCGTCTGTCATCACGCCTTGCTTGCCGAAGACTTGCGTGTCGGCGTGGCCTATCAGGCTATCGGCCTTGGTGGCCAGTGCGTTCACGGTAATCAGCAGCTTGTTGGCGCGCTCAGTCAATTGTTGGGCGTTCTTGTCGTCGCCGGCGATCAGGCCCATGGCGCCGCCTGGACCATTGAGCTTGCCGGTGACGCCCTGCACGTTGGCCAGACTGGCGGCCAACGCGGAATTTTCCGCCGTCAGCGCGTTGAGGTTTTCCAGCAGATCCTTGGCGGCGGCCAGCAGGCGCGGAATTTCGGCGCCGGCATCGCCGACCAGCAGCGCGCGGGCTGCGCCGTCTTCCAGCGGCGGATCGGTCGGAATGCCGCTGAAGGCGCGCAGCTTTGCGCCGCCCACCAGGCCGCGCTCCAGCGTGAAGATGCTTGAACTGCGCAGCCAGTGCGCGTCGTTGCGCGGCACGTCGACGATGACGCGTGCCTTGCCGTCCTTGCCCAGCTCTATGCGCCGCACGCGGCCGATCGGGAAGCCGGCGAAGGTGACGTCCATGCCGACGGTGACGCCTTCCGAATCGTCCGCTTGCAGCACCAGCGTCTGCGTCGATTCGAAGGCGCCACGCGCATACATCAGGTACAGGGCCGAACCGGCCACCAGCACCACCATCAGCACCAGCAGCAGGGCCGCCTTGAATTCCGCGTTGCGCACCGGCGCCACTTCGTTTGTTTGTTCGGTCATCGCTTTATTCCGCTCAGTAGTAGTTGCCCATCAAGGAGGCGATTTCGATCAGCAGCATCACGGCGAACAGGCGCACCATGTCGTACAGGCCGTGCGTGACTTTGGCGCGGTAGCTGCTGCCGAAGTAGAAGGAGGAGGCCATCGGTATCAGGCCGACTGCGAAACTGAAGAAGACGATCTTCAACACCAGGATCAGCGCCACCGCCGGGTTGAACACCTGGCCGACCACCCTCGTGTAGCCCGGCAGCGCCCACGGCGTGAAGCCGTACATCGACAGGTAGGCCAGGATCAGCGTCATCACGCAGCTGACGGCGGCCAGTATCCACACGGCGAACACGCCGGCGGCCACGCGTGGGAAGAATTCCTGGCGCAGTTCCGCTTCGCTGGTGTTGGCGGCGCTGTTGCGGCTTTGCGAGAACTCCAGCCCGGCGGGCAGGGTGGTGCGCAGCGCGACGAAGGCGGCGGCGGTCAGCGGGATGAGCTCCAGCACCAGCACGCGCACCACCATCTCCAGCGCGAAGCGCGAGAGGCCATAGCTCTGCGAGGTGACCACCACGATGCGGATCAACACCAGGCTGACCAGCGCCGACAGCACGCCATACCAGGCCAGGTTGGGGGCGGTGTCGCGCACGATGTGGCGCGCCAGCAGGTTGCGGTTGGCGCCGCGATAGCTGGTGGGGCTGAAGGCCAGCGGCAGCATCAGCACGGCGAATTGCAGCAGCCGCCACCAGCTGTTCAGCCAGGCGACGGTTGCGCGGTTCAGGCGCCGCAGCGCCGGAGGAATAGAAGCGTCCATGCTCATGTGGTCATCTTAGCACCGCGACGGCGTCGGAAGGTGTCCGGCACGGCCGCGCCTATTCTTCTTCCGCGAAGGTGGCGATGATGGCGTCGGCCGTGGCGCGCACGCGGGCGCTGCGACTCAGATCGGTGTGCATCACCAGCCAGACCTCGTAGTGGTCGACGCGTTCGGGCCATACGCGGGTAAGTTGCGGATCGCCGTCGGCCATGTGGCAGGGCAGTTCGGCCACGCCCATGCCGCGCCGCGCGGCGTCCAGCATGACCATGCCGCTATTGACCTCGATCGCCACGCGGGCGTTGGCGATCGGCTCCAGGCACAGCTTCTCCTTGTGGCGCGGCGCCACCGAACCCTGGTAGATGATGATGTCGTGGCCCTGCATGCCGTTGCCGGGGATCGGCATGCCGCGTTCGGACAGGTAGGCCGGCGTGGCGTACAGGCCCATGCTGCGCCGGGCCAGGTGGCGCGAGATCAGGTCGGGACTGGTGGGCTTGAGCGTGCGTACCGCCAGCTCGGCTTCGCGCCGGGTCAGGTTGCTGATCTCGGTGCTGGTGCTCAGGATGACGCGGATTTCGGGATGCATGACGTGCAGCCGCTGCATGGCGCCCAGCACCGAGTGGCTGGCGATGGTGTCCGAGGTGGCGACGCGCACGGTGCCGGACAGGCGGTTGTCGATGCCCTGCATCTCGCGCTGGAACTGCAGCGCAGCGTGCTCCATCAATTCGGCGGCGGTGACGGCCAGTTCGCCGGCCGGCGTGGCCAGGTAGCCGGACGGCGTGCGCAGGAACAGGCGCGCACCAAGCGAGGCCTCCAGCGCGTTGAGGCGCCGGCCGACGGTGGCCTGGTCGATATCGAGGAAGGCGGCGGCCGAGCGCAGCGTGCCTTTGCGGTAGATGGCGAGGAAGATCCTGGCGTTGTCCCAATCCATGCGGTGTGTCCGAGGGTGATGCATTTTTGCATCGGAGTGCTGATGTTATGCGTATTTACTGCATCATGCAAGCGGGCTAACATCGGCGCATCTCTCTAAAGGACGCACCATGACTACCCCTGTCTCCGTGGCGCCGGCGATCCAGCCGCGCCAGATTCCCGCCTTGCTGGTGTTGATGACACTGGCCATAGGCTTTGTGATGGCGATGATCGATGTCACCGCCGTCAATACCGCCTTATCCGATATCTCCGTCAACCTGGGCGTTCCGCTCACCGGCCTGGTTTGGGTGGTGGACGGCTACACGCTGACCTTCGCCGCGCTGCTGATGGCGGGCGGCGCGCTGGCTGACCGCTTCGGCCCGAAGAACGTTTATCAAGGCGGCCTGAGTGTGTTCATCCTCGGTTCCGTGCTGTGCGCTGTGGCCCCGAGCGGCAATGCGCTGATCGCTGCGCGCCTGCTGCAAGGCGCCGGTGCTGCGCTGTTCATGCCTAGCTCCCTCAGCCTGCTCACGCATGCCTATGAAGACCAGGCCACCCGCGCGCGCATGCTGGGAACGTGGTCGGCCATCGTCGGTTGCTCGTCGGCGGCAGGTCCGCTGGTGGGCGGCCTGCTGGTGCATTCGTTCGGCTGGCGCAGCGTGTTCTGGGTGAACGTGCCTATCGGCCTGCTGGGCATCGTGCTGACGCAGGTGGTGGCGCCGGCTACGCCGCGTCATGAGCGCGCGCTGTCGATGCTGAGCCATCTGCTGGGCGTGGTGGCGCTGGCGGCGCTGAGCTTTGTGCTGATCGAAGGTCCGTCGCTGGGCTGGGGCTCGGCGCCGGTGCTGGGCGCGGTTGTGGCGACGGTGCTGGCGGCCTTCATGCTGGTGCGGCGCGAACGCAATGGCGCACACCCCTTGTTGCCACGGGCGCTGTTCGATACGCCGGCTTTCGCGGCGGCCAATGGCGTCGGCTTCCTGATTAACTTTGCGGTGTTCGGTCAACTGTTCCTGCTTAGCCTTTTCATCCAGCAGTCCGGCGCGGACGCGCTGCATACGGGCTTGAAGCTGATACCGATGATGGCCGCTTTCGCTGTCGGCAACTTGACTTCGGGACGCATCACTGCGCGTGTCGGCACGCGGCCGCCGATGCTGTATGGCTTGATGGTGGGGCTGGTGATGGCGTTTGTGATGCTGATCGGCCTGACGCCGCAAACGCCTTACTGGCTGCTGGTGCTTGCCGCCGTGGTGATGAACTTCGCCATCGGCATCGCGATTCCGGGCATGACGGCGACGGTGATGCTGGTGGCGGGCAAGGCGCATTCCAACAGCGCCGCCGCCGCGCTGAACGCCAATCGTCAGATCGGCGCCCTGGTCGGCGTGGCGATGATGGGCACCGTGATGCATATGGCGCCCGAGTGGGCGTGGCGTCTGCCGCTGTCGTTCTGCCTGATTACAGCGGCATACGCCGGGGCCCTGCTGCTGGTGTACCGCTACGTCAAACTGGGTAAGCCGGTTTAAACGCCGTGCTTACGGCGCCATTCGATCATCTCGGCGATGGTCAGGATGGGCATGCCGTGCAGTTCGGCGAAGCTTTCGATGTCGGCGCCGCGCATCATGGTGCCGTCGGGGTTCATCAGTTCGCACAGCACGGCGGCCGGGTTCAGGCCCGCCATCGTCGCCAGGTCCACCGAGCCTTCGGTGTGGCCTTTGCGGGCCAGCACGCCGCCTGGCGTGGCGCGCAGCGGGAACACGTGGCCCGGGTGGACCAGGTCATGCGGCACGGCGTCCGCCGCGATGGCGGTGCGGATGGTGGTGACGCGGTCGGCCGCCGAGACGCCGGTAGTCACGCCTTCACGCGCTTCGATCGACACCGTGAACGGCGTGCCGTAACGGCTGCCGTTATCGGCGGCCATCATCGGCAGTTCCAGCGCGCGCACCTTGTCGGCGCTCAGGCAGAGACAGACGATGCCGCTGCATTCGCGGATCATCATCGCCATCGACTGCACGGTGATTTTTTCGGCGGCGACGATCAGGTCCGCTTCGTTCTCGCGGTCGAAATCGTCGAGCAGGATCACCGGCACGCCGGCGCGCATGGCGTCCAGCGCCGCGGCGATGCGGCCTTCCAGATCGTCCGAAACGAGGGAATAGGGGGATACTGCGGATTGTTGGTCAAACATGTGGAACGCTCCTCGCAAAATTGGCGAAAAACGCGACAGGGCAAGCGAATACGCGCGGCCCGCCGCACCGATCGCTCGGGCGGGAGGCCGCGTCACCGCACATCTTCTTTCATCCGGACTATACCGTCGGCTCTGGAGTCACACCAGATCTGCTGACCCTTTGCGGTGGATTGCAAAGGCGCTCGCGGGCTTGGCCATCGCTGGCCTTACCGCCGGTGGGGAATCGCACCCCGCCCCGAAGACGTCGTTAAAACCTGCCGGCTGGCAGGCGAGCAAGGATTCTAGCCCAAATTAAGAATTTCGGTGTAAGGTAGCCTTTTCCTTCCTAAAATTGCAACGGGTATGAAGCTGATGACAATGCGTAGCGCCTCCGCCGCCGTTCTGCTGGCGTGTACTCTCATGGCGCAAGCCGCCGATCAGCCGCCGCTGAATTTGAGCGATCAGATTCCCATCGGCCCGCAGGTCAAGGTGGGCAAGCTGGCCAACGGCTTGACCTACTATGTGCAAAAGAACGGCCGCCCCGAGAAGAAGCTGGAGCTGCGGCTGGTGGTCAAGGCGGGATCGATCCTGGAGGACGACGATCAGCAAGGCCTGGCGCACTTCACCGAGCATATGGCCTTCAACGGCTCGACCCATTTCAAGCGCAACGAACTGGTGTCCTACCTGCAGACGATAGGCGTGAAGTTCGGCGCCGACCTCAATGCCTACACCACCTTCAACGAAACCGTATACGTGCTGCCGATACCGACCGAGAAGCGCGAGGTGGTGGAGCAGGGCTTTCAGGTGCTGGAGGACTGGGCGCACGGGCTGTCCTTCAACGACGCCGACATCGACAGCGAGCGTGGCATCGTGCTGGAGGAGCTGCGGCTGGGTAAAGGCGTGGACGACCGCATGAACAAGGTGCTGCTGCCGAAGGTGCTGAACGGCTCGCGCTATGCGCAGCGGCTGCCCATCGGTAAGGAGGACATCCTCAAGAACTTCAAGTACGACGCAGTTAAGCGCTTCTACCGCGACTGGTATCGGCCGGACCTGATGGCGGTGGTGGTGGTCGGCGACATCGAGCCGGCCGATGCCGAGCAGCTGATTACGCAGCATTTCGGGAAGTTGAAAAATCCGCAGAACGAGCGGCCGCGCGAGTATGCCAGGATTCCGGAGCGCGCCGAACCTGAAGGCGTGGTCTTTACCGACAAGGAGATCGGCAGCAATTCGGTCTTCATCCGCTATCCGATCCAGGCATGGGAACCCGGCACCACCATCGCCGATTACCGGCAGAAGATGATCGAGAATATTTACGGTTTCATTCTCGGCCAGCGCATGCATGAGTTGACGCAGCAGGCCAATCCGCCGTTCCTGCAAGGCTTCAGCGGCATGAGTGGCGTGATGCGCGGCTATCGCTCCTTCGTCGCCGGCGCGGTGCTGGGCAAGGGCGGCGTGACGCCGGCCATCAACGCGCTGGTGCAGGAAGACCAGCGCGCGCGCCAGTACGGCGTGACCGAGTCCGAATTGGAGCGCGCCAAGAAAGGCCTGCTGCGCAACTTCGAGCGCATGTACAACGAGCGTGACAAGTCCGATTCGTCCGGCTATGCGGGGGAGTACATCCGCAACTTCCTCGACAAGGAAAGCATCCCCGGCATCGCGGCGGAGTACCGCTACGCCAACGAGCTGATCCCGGGCATCGCACTGTCGGAAGTGAATGCGGCCGTGCGCGCGGCGATCCCCGACAGCCAGAACAAGCTGGTGGTCTACTCCGGCAGCGAGGCGGCGGGCACGCTCACGCCGAAGGCTGATGAGCTGCTGGCCGTGGCCAGCGCCGCCGAAAAGATCAGCGTCAGTGCGCGGGAGGAGAAGGTGTACGCCAGCCAGCTGATGGCGGTTCCGCCCAAGGCCGGTAGCATCGTCAGCCAGACCGTCAATGCCAAGCTGGGATTCACCGAGCTTGTGCTGAGCAACGGCGTGAAGGTGGTGCTGAAGCCTACCGATTTCAATAACGACCAGGTGATCGTGACAGGCTTGCGTTTCGGCGGCTGGTCGCTGCTGGGCGACCAGGACTTGTTCAGCGCCCGCTACGCCAGCAATATCGTGCACCAGATGGGCGTGCAGAACTACACGCCGAGCGATCTGGTGAAGGTATTGGCCGGGAAGACGGCGGGCGCCAGTGCCAGTGTCAGCTCGCTTAACGAGATGGCGAGCGGTGTTTCCGGCAAGGGCGATGTTGAAACGATGTTGCAGCTGCTGTATCTGAACATGACGCAGCCGCGCAAAGATCCCGTCATCTACAGCGCGTATGTGGACCGTCAGCGCGAACTGGCGAAGAACAACCTGGCGCGGCCCGAGTCGATCCTGGGCGATACGATCACGGCTACGCTGTACAACAACAACCCGCGCGTGCAGCGTGCGCCCAAGCCGGCCGATTTCGACCAGCTGGGCATGGACCGCGCGGTGGACCTGTACAGCAGCCGCATGTCCAGCGCCAAGGGCTTCACGTTCTTCATGGCGGGCAGTTTCGATGTCGAGAAGGTCAAGCCGCTGATCGCCACGTATCTGGCCAGCCTGCCGGTGGGCGATATCCCGGTGGCGTTCAAGGACGAGGGCGTGCGGCCGGTGCGCGGCGTGGTCAAGAAGGAAGTGCATGCGGGTTCGGAGCCGAAGAGCACAATCTCGCTGTCCTTCACCGGCGAGACGCAGTTCTCCTCGCAGGAGCGCATGCGTTTGCAGGCATTGATCGAGGTGTTGAACATCAAACTGATCGAGGTGCTGCGCGAGAAGATGGGGGCGATGTATAGCGGCGGCATACGCGGCGGCATCGAGCGCATCCCGTACCAGCACTACGCGGTGACGGCCACCTTGCCATGCGCGCCGGAGAATGTCGACAAGGTGCTGGCGGCGACGTTTGCGGAGATCGACAAGATCAAGGAAAGCGGCGCGCTGGATGCGGACCTGGAGAAGGTGAAGGCGACCTGGCTGAAGAACTACCGCAACGGCCTGCGCGAGAACGGCTATTGGATGGCGGTGATGATGAACGCCTTCGTCAATCAGTCCGATCCTGCCGAGGTGCTGACCTACGAATCGCGCGTGACGGCGCTGACGGCTGCGGAGTTGAAGGAGACGGCGCGGCGCTATTTCGACATGAACAACTATGTGCAGGTGGTGCTGTATCCGGCGAAGTAGGCGGGCCGCCTGTTACACTGGCGGCTTGTACTCACCGATGTAGAGGTAAATCATGGCAAAGAAAAAAGAAGAGCTGGATCCGGAAACCCTGGAATTGATCAACTGGTGTATCGAAGTGGAGGGCTTCCTGGTCAAGGGCGGCGCCACGCAGGAAGAAGCGCAGGAGCATATCGAAGAGCAGGTCGAGTGGTTCACCGACCAGTTCTATGAGGGCTTGACGCCCGAAGAAGCCGCGAAGGAAGCGCTGGCCTGATACATTGTCTTTTGCTGGAACTGTCACGATGAGAATATACGCAGCTGTCTTACTGTTCCTTGTTACGCTTTACCCTCAGGTCAACGCCGAGGAGTGCCCAGCCGGGAAGTCTTATGAGCAGGCGAGGGCGGTTGTACGCGACCTTCAGCGCATCGTGGCGCCGGGCGGCGTCGATGAGTCGTACACGACGACCATCGGCGGCATCAAGCAGTGGCTCAACGTGCGCGGGCAGGACAGGTCCAATCCCATTATCCTGTTCCTGCACGGCGGCCCTGCGGCGCCGCTGACGCCGAGCATCTGGGAGTTCCAGCGGCCGATCGAGGAGTATTTCACGGTGGTCAATTGGGATCAGCGTGGAGCAGGCAAGACTTATCTGGAGGCCAAGCCCGGAGAGATCAGCGACAGCATCCACATCGACCGCTACGTCAAGGATGCCATTGAGGTCGCCGAGTTCATACGCCAGCGTTACGGCAAGAACAAGGTGATCCTGATGGGGCACAGCTGGGGAACTGTCATCGGCATGAAGGCTGCGCTTGTGCGGCCCGACCTGTTCTATGCCTACGTCGGCATTGGCCAGGTGATCAACACGCCCGACAACGAGCGGCTCAGTTTTCAGTACGGATTGGATCAGGCCCGCGCGCATAACAATGCGGAAGCGATCGCGGAGCTCAATTCCATTGCGCCGTATCCGGGCAACACGCCGATCACGCGGGAGCGCATCATCATCGCCAGGAAGTGGCCGCAATTCTATGGTGGCCTGAGTGCGTATCGCGATGGCGGCGCGAAGTACTATTTCGACGCGCCTTTGCTGTCGCCTGAATATGACTGCAAGTCAGCGCAGGCGGTCGATCAGGGCAGTCTGTTCACGCTGGACCGGATACTGCCCGAATTCCTCCAGGTCGACTACAAGCAGGTGCACAAGTTTCCAATTCCGGTGGTGATGTTCATGGGGCGCCACGACTACACGACGCCTTCGGCCCCCACCGCTGCCTGGCTGGAGCAGGTGGATGCACCCTATAAAAAGGGAGTCTGGTTCGAACGCTCGGCGCACATGATTCCGTGGGAGGAGCCGGGGAAAACGCTCACTAGCTTGCTGGAGTATGTGCGGCCTTTGGCGATTCCTGCGAGTCGTTAAAGAAGCTGGCGAGGCGCTTTCAGCGATCGCGCAAAATCGGCGGGGCGATGACGAAATCGGCCCGCAGCCCCCATCGCGGCGCTCCACCTTGTGATGTCGAGAACGTGCCGCTTAGTAGCTTGCGTTTTGCCGTCACTTTAAAGCTGGCCCGATTGATCCAGGTTTCCTGCGCTATGCAGACCGAGGCGCCCGGGGCAAGAGAGTCGATCGTCGCTGTGCGTTGATGTTCGGGGACTGCATGCATATGCGTGTCGTCCAACCCGAACGCGCCGGGTCCCTGCAGCGGGTAGACGTCCAACTGTACATCCCACAATAACAAGTCCCCGTTATTCTCGACGACGAATTCGTAGGTATTCGGCAGCGGGCCGGGTCGCAAGACCACGCGCAGTCCTTCGTAGTTTGTGATGCTCATGCTGTAGGGCGGTTCCTTATACTGCGTCGTGACAGACCACGCAGATTTTGTTCCCCTCCGGGTCGCGCAGGTAGGCGCCGTAGTAGTTGGCGTGGTAGTGCGGACGCAAAGCGGGCGCCCCTTCGCAGCGGCCTCCGTTCGCCAGCGCGGCGGCGTGGGCCCGGTCGACCGCCTCGCGGGTCGGCGCCATGAAGGCCGTCATCTGGCCGTTGCCGCTGGCGGCCGGCTGGCCGTCGTATGGTTTGCCGATGATGAACAAGGGCCGAGCGCCTTCGGCCGGCTGCCAGCCAGCCCACGGCTTGGATGCGTCGTTGAAGCGCAGGCGAGTCCCCAGCTCTGTCATGACGGCGTTGTAGAAGGCGAATGCCGGTTCGAAGTCGTTGGTTCCAATGTAGATATGCGATAGCATCGGTTTCCCCGGTTGAGTGAGCAGATCGTCAACATTTCGGGGTATAGTGTACCCGGAGACTAATCAAATGGGGGAACACCATGGAACTGACGTCCGTCGCGCCGCCACCGCTGCGCCGCATTGCCGATTTGCCCGCGCCGAAAGCGCAGCTGTTGATGGGGAATGTCCGCGATATCAATCGCAAGCCTTTGCATCAGGTGCTGGAAGGGTGGGGGCGCGAGTTCGGTCCCATGTACCGTTTCCGCGTGCTGCGCAAGGAGATCGTCGTCACGTCCGATCGTGAGCTGATCGCCAGCCTGCTGCGCGACCGGCCCGACGCGATGCGCCGCTCCAGCCGCACCGCCGATGCGCTCAACGAGGTCGGCACGCGTGGCCTGTTCACGGCGGAGGGCGAGGATTGGCGCCGCCAGCGCAAACTGGTGATGCGCGCTCTGACGCCGGAAGTGATCCATAACTTTTTCCCCACGCTGACCGCGCTGACCGAACGCCTGCGCCTGCGCTGGGAAAACGCCATCGCCGCCGGCCAGCCGGTCGACGTGCTGCGCGACCTGAAGGCCTATACGCTGGACGTGACCATCGGCCTGGCGATGGGGCAGGACATCAACACGCTGGAGCTGGAAGAACATCCGCTGCAGCGCGATATCGAATTCCTCTTCAAGCTGGTGGCCAAGCGCCTGACATCGCCGTTCGCTTACTGGCGCGTGTCGGTGCTCCGGCGGGCCGACGACCACGAGGCGATTGCGGCCGCGGAGCGCATCCAGCGCGCCATCTTCGGCTTCATCGCCGAGGCCCGCAAGCGCATCGAGCGCAATCCGGCGCTGCGGCAGAAGCCTTCCAACATGCTGGAGGCCTTGATCGTCGCCCGCGACGAGCCGGATTCCGGCCTGACCGATGAGGCGGTGGTCGGCAATGCGATCACGATGGTGTTCGCGGGTGAGGATACGACCTCGAATACGACCGCCTGGCTGATCGATTTTCTGTCGACCCATCCGCAGGCCGCGCACAGCATGGCGGCGGAGACCGAACAAGTCCTGGGCGCCAAGGCCGTGCTGGACGACTACCACCACCTGGAGCATCTGAAGTATATCGACGCCGCCACGCGCGAGGCCATGCGCCTGAAGCCGGTGGCGCCCATCATGGCGGCGCAGCCGAACGAGGATGCGGTGGTCGGCGGCCTGTCAGTGCCGAAGGGGACGGTGATCTTTCTGTTGCTGCGCCTGGCCTCCGAACGGGATTGCGAACTGGCGCAGCCGGAACGCTTCCGGCCGGAGCGCTGGCTGGAGGGCGCCAACGGCAGCGGCGACGACCCGGCGCGCAAGCTGTTCCCCTTTGGCGGCGGGCCGCGTTTCTGCCCCGGCCGTTATCTGGCGATGGCCGAGATCAAGATGGCGATGTCTATGCTGGTCAAGAATTTCGTGATCGAGCGCGTGCCAGGCGCGGCGCCGGTCGAGGAGCGTTTCACCTTCACGATGACGCCAAGCGCATTGCCGGTGCGACTGACTAAAAAAACATGATAGGCTAGGTGCGCAGCGTCCATCCGCATCTTAAAAAAAGGGAAAAATCATGCTGAAGAAGATCGCCATTGGTGTCGTCGTTCTGGTTTTGATCGTGTTGGGCCTGGCCGCCATGCAGCCGGACAGTTATCGCGTGCAGCGCACCATCGCCATCAAGGCGCCGGCGGAGAAGATCCTGCCGCTGATCAGCGACTTCCACAACTGGACTTCGTGGTCGCCGTGGGAGAAGCTGGACCCCGCCATGAAGCGCACCTTCAGCGGCGCGCCCAAGGACCAGGGCGCGGTCTACGCATGGGAAGGTGACGACAAGGTCGGCGCCGGCCGCATGGAGATCACCGGCCTGACGCCGGCCAAGGTCGATATCAAGCTCGATTTCCTGAAGCCGTTCGAATCGCATTGCCAGACCGTGTTCGCGCTGGAGACCAAGGGCGACATCACCACCGTGAGCTGGACCATGTCCGGCCCCAGCGAGTTCATGACCAAGCTGATGGGCCTCGTGGTAAGCATGGACAGCATGATAGGCAAGGACTTCGAGGCCGGCCTGGCCAATATGAAGGCGGTGGCCGAGAAATAGCATATGCGGAGGTGAGCCATGAACTTGCGTCTGAGACGGGCGGTGGCGGTGCTGGCGATGCCGGCGGTGTTGATGGCGACTGCCGGCGCTTCGCCTCCGGTGCGGCAGGGACATCCCGTTGTCGGCACCTGGCGGATCACGATGCCCGATGGCTCGTGCAGCGAGACCTACCGCATCCGCAGCGACGGCACCACGCTGGTGTTCAGCAATGAGGAGGTGGCCGAGTCCACCTTCTCCATCAGCGACCAGCCGGACAAGGACGGCTTCTACAAGGAGGTCGACACCATCGTCAAGGATAACGGCAAGCGCGATTGCCTCGGCGATGTGAGCGAGGTGGGGCACTCATCCACCACCTATCTGCTGTTCCATCCCAGCGGCGACATGTTCCTGATGTGCGTGGAGCGGCGTACCGACAAATGTCTGGGGCCTTTCATCCGGGTCAAGGGCAACGCGATCTAGGCACGATAGGCGCCGGGGTTGACGCCGGCCCATTCCTTGAACGCGTGATTGAACGCGCTCTGTTCCTGATAGCCCAGCAGGAAGGCGATATCCACCAGGCTCAGTTCCGGCTGGCGCAGATAGTCCTTGGCCAGCGCGAAGCGGGCCTGGTCCAGTATCTGCTGGAAGGTCGCGCCGGCCTCGCTCAACTTGCGTTGCAGCGTGCGCGGCGACAGTTTCAATTCTTCAGCGATGGACGCGAGCCGCACCTGGCCGTGTGCGAGGTTGCGGACGATGGCGGCATGCACCTGCTGGGTGATGGCGTTGTCGGGTTGTGCGCGCTGGCGCAGCAGTTGTTCGGCGTGCTGCTGCAGCACCGGGTAGAGGCTGACGTCGGCGTTCGGCACCGGGTAGGCCAGCAGCGCGGCGTCGAAGCTGGCGACGTTGGCCGTCGCGTCGAAGGCGGGCATGGCGCCCAGCACGCGCACGTATTCGTCGCGGTCTGCGGGGGAGCCGCCGTCGTGGGTCAGTGTGAGCTGCGCGGCGGGCAGCGTGACGCCGGCCAGCCAGTTGCCGAACACGCGGATGCCGGCGAAGACGCTGTCGGCCAGGTGGCGCTGCGCCGGGCCGTAGTTGCTGTGCCAGGTGTAGTGGGCCACGCCGTCCGCCACGATTAAGGCCGAGCGACCCAGGTCGTGCGCCAGCTGCTCGTAGCGCATGGTCTGTTCGAAGGCCTGGCCGAAGTCGCGGCAGCTCAGCAAAATCAGGCCGTAGACGCTGTAGGTGCCCAGTTTGACGCGTTCGCCCACGTGCAGGCCGAAATGCGGATCGTCGGCCAGCCGGGCGGCGATGTCGAGCAGGCGCACGTAGTCGTCGGCGCGCAGCGAGTCGGGCAGGGGTTGCAGGGCGCCGGCGGGCATGCCGGCCGCGTGCTCCAGCGCCGCAGCCGTGACGCCGCGCGCCGCTGCCGCTTCGAGCAGGGGCTGGAGATAGGAGCCGGCCACGCGGCGCGACAGGTCAGCGTGCGGGCTTGGCATGATCGAACAAGGCGGATGTCATGAAAGCGCAATACCAGGTAGGTTCGTTATCTTATTCTGTTGTCATTGAAACTCGGTGCGCGCCAGTATAGCAAGCGCTCCGCTACGCAGACAGGAAAACAATGAGACGCTGGAACGGTTGGGGTGACGATACGATAGAGTTTGCGCTGAATGACGATGCGCTGGGCTTTCTGGCGCAACGCATCGGCAAGGGCTTGCCGGTGGCGGATGCGGCGTTCGAACAGGCTTGCGCGCAGATCGCGCCTTCGCGGCTGCCGCCGCATGCGCTGGTGGACACCTCGGCCGAGGTTCGGCTGCGCAGTGCGCTAGGCCAGAGCCTGCCGGATTGGCTGCGTCTGCGCTACGGCGTGATCGGCACGGCGCCGGACGGCGTGGCGTATCCGGAAAGCCCTGAGCAGGTGCGGGCGCTGATCGATTATGCGCAGCAGTTCGGCGTGGCGCTGATACCGCAGGGTGGCGGCACCAGCGTGGCCGGGCATTTGACCGCGCCGGCCGGTGCGCAGCCGGTGTTGTCGGTGAACCTGACGCGCTTGCGCCAGCTGCATTACCTCGATACCGAATCGCAGCTGGCGACCTTCGGCGCCGGCGTGTTCGGGCCGGACCTGGAGGCGCAGCTGCGCGCGCGCGGCTACACGCTGGGCCACTTCCCGCAGTCGTTCGAGTATTCGACGCTGGGCGGCTGGGTGGTGACGCGTTCGTCCGGCCAGCAATCGCTGCGCTATGGGCGCATCGAGCAGATGTTCAGAGGCGGCAAGGTGGAGACGCCGGCCGGCACGCTGGATATCCCGACCTTCCCGGCGTCGGCGGCGGGCACGGACCTGCGCGAGGTGGTGCTTGGCTCCGAAGGACGACTGGGCATCCTGACCGAGGCCACCGTGCGCGTGACGCCGCTGCCGGAGTACGAAGCGTTTCATGCGGTGTTCTTCCCGAGCTGGGACGCGGCGGAGACGGCGGTGCGGCAGGTGGTGCAGGCGGGATTGTCGCTGTCGATGCTGCGCTTGTCGAATCCATTGGAGACCACCACCATGCTGGCGCTGGCCGGCCACAAGAAATTGATCTCGGCGCTGGAGCGTTATCTGTCCTGGCGCGGCTGCAAGGACGGCAAGTGCATGCTGATGATAGGCGTGAGCGGACGCAAGGCCGCCGCCAGGGCTGCGTTGCGGGATGCGCTGGTGCTGGCGGCGCCGCACGGTGGCGTGCATATCGGCCGCAAGATGGGCGACAAGTGGAAGCAGAACCGCTTCCGCAATGTCTACCTGCGCAACGCGGCCTGGCAGCACGGCTATGCGATCGATACAGTGGAGACGGCGGTGGACTGGCCGCGCGTCGGCACGATGATGCAGGCGGTGGAGGCAGCGGCAGCGGATGCGCTGGCGCAGCACGGCGAGAAGGTGCACGCCTACACGCACCTGTCGCACCTGTATGCGCAGGGCGCCAGCGTTTATTCGACCTTTGTGTACCGGCTGGCCGGCGATTATGAGCAGAATCTGGCACGCTGGCGCACGCTCAAGCATGCGGTGAGCATGGCGATCGTCGAAAACGGCGGCACCATCAGCCATCAGCACGGCGTGGGCAGCGACCATGCGCCGTATCTGGTGGCGGAGAAGGGTGAGTTGGGCTTGTCGGCGATGCAGGCCTTGTTCAACCACTTCGATCCGCAGCAGACCATGAATCCCGGGAAGCTGCTGCCATGACGGCGCACTGGCGCAATGGCGGGCGCTCCGCGTTGACGGATCTGCTGGCGCGCGAGTGGGATGTGATCGTGATCGGCGGCGGTATCACCGGCGCGGGGATATTGCTGGAGGCGTCGCGGCGCGGGCTGAAGGCTTTGCTGGTGGAGCAGCGCGATTTCGCGTGGGGCACGTCGAGCCGCTCTTCGAAGCTGGTGCATGGCGGCTTGCGCTATCTGAAGGAAGGCCAGTTTGCGCTGACGCGTGAATCGGTGCACGAGCGGCAGCATCTGCTGCAGCATGCTGCCGGGCTGGTGGAGCCGCAGAGTTTTGCGTTCGGCGATTACGAAGGGCGCAAGCCCGGCAAGCGCATGTTCCTGCTTGGGTTGGCGATCTACGACCGGATGGCGGGGCAGAAGGGGCGGCATTACTTTGGATTGAACGAGTTCGGGGCGCTGGCGCCGAATGTGTCGGCTGCTGGGCTAAAGGGGGGCATGGTCTACACCGATGCCAAGACCGACGATGCGCGGCTGGTCATGCGCGTGTTGCAGGAGGCGCAGCAGCTTGGCGGCATGGCCGTCAATTACATGGCGGCGGAGTCGCTGCTGCGGGTGGATGGCGGCGGCGTGCGCGGCGTGCGGCTGCGTGATGGCGTCAGCGGCGCGGTGCACGAGGTGCGGGCGAAGCTGGTCATCAGCGCGACCGGCGCGTGGGCCGATGGCCTGCGTACGCAAGGTGGTGCGTCTGGCAAGGCTGCTGCGGCCAAGCCTCGATTGCGGCCTTTGCGCGGCAGCCATCTGGTGCTGCCTGCCTGGCGCTTGCCGCTGGCGCAGGCGATCAGTTTGATGCATCCGCTGGATGGCCGGCCGGTGTTCGCCTTCCCGTGGGAGGGCGTGACGCTGGTGGGGACGACGGATGTGGACCACAAGGACGATCTGTCGCGGGAGGCCGCCATTACGCGGGCCGAAGTCGACTATCTGATGGCGGCCCTGCATGACCAGTTCCCGCAGCTAGGCTTGCAGGAGCGGGACGTGATCGCCAGTTATGCCGGCGTGCGTCCCGTGATCGACAGTGGCAAGGCCGATCCGTCGAAGGAAGGACGCGACCACGCGCTGTGGCTGGAGGACGGATTGCTGACGGTGACAGGCGGGAAGCTGACCACGTTCCGCGTGATCGCGCTCGATGCGCTCAAACTGGCGGCGACGCTGCTGCCGGAGTGGCGCGACAGGCTGGAGCCGCAGCCGGTGTTCGGCGCGGCGGCAGCGGCGCGTGGTCTGCCTTATCAGCGCCATTTGCCGGCGGGGCAGGCGCGGCGTCTGCAAGGCCGCTACGGTGCGCTGACGCAGGCGCTGATCGCCGCTGCGCAGCCGGGCGAACTGGCGCTGATCGCGGGGACGGAAACCATCTGGGCGCAGCTGCGCTGGGCGGCGCGCTGCGAGTCGGTGCAAAAGCTGGAGGACTTGATGCTGCGCCGCAGCCGTCTCGGCATCCAGCTGCGCGGCGGTGGCGTGGATATCCTCGGCCGCATACGCGCCATCTGTCAGCCGGAGCTGGGCTGGAGCGACGAGCGATGGGATGCCGAGCAGGCAGCCTATCTGGCATTATGGAATACCCATTACAGTCTGCCCGCATAAGTACGGGCATACATTACGAGACTAGAGCGACATGGCCGACCAATACCTTCTTTCCATCGACAACGGCACTCAGAGCGTGCGCGCATTGCTGTTCGATTTGAACGGCAACCTGGCCGCCAAGGCGCAGGTGCATTTGCAGGCCTACTTCTCCGATCATCCCGGTTGGGCGGAACATGACGCCGACGGTTATTGGAAGGCGGTCGGCCAGGCGTGCCAGCAGCTGTGGGCTTCCACCGATATTCCGCGTTCCGCCATCAAGGGCGTGGCGGTGACGACGCAGCGCGGCACGGTGGTCAACCTGGACCGCGACGGCAAGGTGCTGCGGCCGGCGATCACCTGGCTGGACCAGCGGCGCGTGGGCAAGCAGAAGCCTTTGAGCTTCCTGTGGCGAACGGCGTTCAAGCTGGCGCGCGTGTCCGGCACCATCGAGTACTTCCGGCGCGAGGCGGAGATCAACTGGATCGCCGAGCATCAGCCGGATATCTGGGCCAGGACCGACAAGTATCTGCTGCTGTCGGGCTTTCTCAATTTCCGTTTGTGCGGGCGGCATGTCGATTCGATCGGCTCGCAGGTGGCCTACCTGCCGTTCGATTACAAGCGCCACAAATGGGCCGGCGCGCGCGACTGGAAGTGGGAGGCGCTGGCTATCCGCAAGGAGATGCTGCCGGAGCTGGTGGAGCCGGGCACGGTGATTGGTGCGATCACCGCCGCCGCCGCCGAGGCGACCGGTATCCCGGAAGGCACGCCGCTGGTGGCCGCCGCCGCCGACAAGGCCTGCGAGGTGATCGGCGCGGGCGCGCTGGAGCCGCACATCGCCTGCCTGAGTTACGGCACCACGGCGACCATCAACACCACCACCAAAAAATATGTCGAAGTGACGCCGTTGATACCGCCTTATCCGGCGGCCATTCCCGGCGCCTATAGCACTGAGGTGCAGATCTTCCGGGGCTACTGGATGGTGAACTGGTTCAAGGAGCAGTTCGGACACTTCGAACAGATGGCCGGCGCGCAGCAGGGCATGGCGCCGGAGGCGATGTTCGATCTGCTGGTGAACGAGGTGCCGCCCGGGTCGATGGGCCTGATGTTGCAGCCTTACTGGAGCCCGGGCATCAGGACCCCGGGGCCGGAGGCCAAGGGGGCGATGATCGGTTTCGGCGATGTGCACACGCGCGCCCATATGTACCGGGCGATCCTTGAGGGCCTGGCCTACGCGCTACGCGAGGGCAAGGAGCGCATCGAGAAGCGCAGCGGCGTGCCGGTGACGGAGTTGCGCGTGGCCGGCGGCGGTTCGCAGAGCGACGCGGCGATGCAGCTGACTGCCGATATCTTCGGCCTGCCGGCGGCGCGCGCGCATGTGTACGAGACCTCGGGACTGGGCGCGGCGATTGCGATCGCGGCGGGGCTGGGCCTGCACAAGGACTTCGACAGCGCGACCCGCGCGATGACGCGGCCGGGCCGGGTGTTCCAGCCTGTCGCGGCGAACCGGCAGATTTACGACAAGCTGTATCGGCGCGTGTACCTGAACATGTACAAGCAATTGCAGCCGATGTATCAGGAGATCGCGGACATCACGGGCTATCCGGAACAGCTGTGACGGCACACTATGGCATAATGCATTTTCGATAATGTTTAAGTTTCCATACAATGCGCAAATCCACGTTCTTCGCCTGGTTCAAATAGCGCATGAAGAAAAAAAAGATACTCGGCGGCGTCTTGCTGTTCGCGTTGGCCGTGTTTGTGATCGGCGACATCTATGACAGGTATCCGCACGCCAAGGATGTGAAGGATCTGCCCAAGGGCAAGCCAGTGATCGTTCTCAGTTTCCAGGGCGCGCCGCCGGACGATTTGCAATACATGTCGGTCATCCTGTCGTACAGCGCGAGCCGGCCTGACGACAAAGGGGTGTCCCGGGAAAAGTCATGTAACGGAATTATTTTGCACGTCCATCCCTGCAGCGTCTTCGTCGAGGCCAGGGCGGCCTACCCGACCGGCTACGTCGACCGTGAACGTGGCGAGGTTTCCTTTCCGTTTGACGTGGCGATCGACGGACCGGGAGCGTACCGGCTGGACAGCTTCGCGGTGTTCGATAACAAGTATCGCTATGTCGACCGGAAGAATGGCGACGACACGCAATATGGCGATTTCAGCGTCAATGGCCGGAATTTTACCTTGGCTCAGTCCACCGGTGGGGCGGCCCATGCGGCAGGTTTTGTGCGGCACACCGACGTCGCCAAGAACGCGCTGATCCGCACAAGTCCCGGCACGTTTGACATCGAAGGGGAGGCCACCGTGATCCCGTATTTGCCCGATGGCGAGCGTCTGCATCGGGCGCTGGCGGAGCTGCGGCAGAAAAAATATGAGGATCCGGATAACAAGCCGGTGGGATTCATCGACCGCAACGGCCACTTTGTGATGGCGGCAATGACCGCCGGGCACATGGAAATGGGGCCGGAAAATTGCGGCTTGAGAGAAAGCGAGCCGCTCGGGCGCGCCCTGGCGAAAAAGCCGCTGTTCAAAAAAATCGAACGCGCCAGCGTCACTCCGGATCCCGCCAGCGATCAAGATAGTTGCTACGAGATCAGGGTCAGCGACCGAGGGGATGACTGGCATACGTATTTTGTCCGTAGCCGAGGCAACAAGATCTTTGCCCGCCGGTCTGACTCCCTGCGAGCGAATTATATCGACGCGATGTGGGTGGATAAAAAGCTGATCTATGCGTTCTCGCTGAAACAAGACCGGACGAAGGGCGACGATGCGCCCGCGTCTGTGCATTTTCTCGACGATGAATTCATCAAGATATATCCGGACGAGAAAAGGAATTTTCCGGCGGGAGAGCTTGAACAGCTTGAATCGGCTGTCGGTCAGATTACGGCGGCGAAGGCCGGTGAGACTGGGCGCGGCAAGTCCGGCGCGTAGTTTGCCGTCGCGCCGTCATGCTGTGACGGTGTAGGGGAAGCCCTGGCCGATGAGCGGCAGCAGCGCCGCCTGATTCTCGGCGCTCTCGCTGAAGCCGCTCAGCACGATGGCGCGGTCGAAACCATTGTGCAGGGTATTCATCCAGTATGCGAAGCCGTCCGGGTCCGGCGCGCGGTGGAGGATGTTGCTGTACAGGTTGGTGAGGAAGTCGTGATCGTTGAGGTTCTCGCCATACTGCTGCTTGAACTCCTTGCTGATGAGGAAATTGCCCGCAACCTTGTCCAGCGAGTAGCCGTCGTCCAGCGTCTTGATCCAGTAACCGAGGCCGTCGAGGTCCGGTGCGCGGTTGAACGCGGCCTGGTATAGCCGGTAGGCCTGGCCGCCATGGCCGTTGATATCGAGCGCCAGCGCATGATCGGGGAACAGCAGCCGTTCGACGCCGGTCAGCGTGTCGCCGGTGTCGGCGCCATGCAGCGAGACGGTCGCCTGGCCTTGCTTGAGCGTGATGTCCAGCGGGCCGTTGCTGTCGTCGTAGTACACCGTATCGATGCCGGCGCCGCCATCGATGTGCTTGCCGGTTGCGTTGCCGGCGAGCAGGTCGTTGCCGCTGCTGCCGGTCTCGGTCGGCTTCACCGTGGTGAAGTGGTAGTTGTAGCAGGCATGTTCGACATAGCGGTTGCCAACCATGTCGAGCACGCTGCCCTGCGGCAGCGCCAGCGTGTAGGTCGTGCCGGGATGCAGCAGGACTTGCGGGTTGAGCTGCAGCGTGTTGCCGCTGGCGCTGAACAGCGCCGCGCCGCCGGGCGCGGTGACGGCCACGCCGTGGTCGTCGATCAGCGCCAGGCCGGTGCCGACCGCCACGGCTTCGTTGAACGTCAGCGTGAGCTTGGCATGCAGCGCGACGCCGGTGGCGCCGTTGGCGATGGACGCGCCCTTCATCAGCGGGGCGGTGATGTCGTCCGAAGCGAAGGTGGCCAGCAGCGAGTAATCAGCTGGCACTGGCTTTTCCCACGGGGTGGTCAGGATCAGGTGATAGTCGCCGGCGGCGCGCGCGGCGTAGCTGATCACCGTGTGGCTGCCATAGTCGGTGCTCTGGCTGGGCTGCACCGACGAGCCTTTGTTGTCGATCACTGTCAGCTTGACCGTGCCGGCGGCCGCGCCCAGGTCTACACTGAGCACGCCGCTGCCGTTGACGTGGACCTTGAACGTATCCACATCGAACCTGCGGTCGATCGCACTCGCCACCAGCTGGCCGATGGCCAGTGTGTTGGCATAATCCAGCCCGCTGCCGATGTCGTCGCCGGGATATTCCAGCGTTGGAGTCAGCGTGTAGCTGGCTGGCGCGGCTGCGGCGCCGGCATTGACGACCTTGACGTAGTAGTCGCCAGAGCCCAGGGACATAAACCTCTGGAGTGAGTCTTGCCGGGCCTCGGCGCCGCCGAAGGGCAGCAGCGCCTTGCCCGCGCTGTCGACGATTTGCAGCATGGGGCCATTGGCGCGTTGCGTGGAACCGCCGCTCAGTTGTGGCGAGTTGAACGCAATGGAAAACGCTTCGTCCGCGTTCAGCGTGATCTTGAACACGTCCACATCGTTTGCGATCTCCAAGGCGCCGTTGACGGTGGCGCCGTAGGCCAGCTTGCCGGCATGGGCCGTATCGTTGCCGTAGTCGTCGACGAAGCTGCTCATGCGCAGCTGGTAGGGTTGACCGGCGTCGGCGTAGCTTGCCGCCACTTCTATGTAATAGCTGCCGCTGGCGGTGGGCGTGTAGTACAGCGTCTTGGCGGGGAGCCCGTCGGTCTGGGGCGTCGACAGGGCCAGTTGTTTTCCCGTCGCGTCCTTGATGCTTAACTTCGTGTAGTGCTGGCCGTCGAGGTTGATTACGTAGGTGGTGCCGGCCGTCATGTCGAGCTCTACCCAGTCGCGGTCGCCGCCGCTCTGGCTCAGCGTTCCATGGTAGCTGCCGTCTGCAGCCAGCCTGGCCGTGGTGTCGGCATTCGCGCTGACGTCGTTGCCGACCTGGGCGGTCGTGATGGTATAGCGGGTGTCGGTTGGCGTATAAATGCCGCGGTCATAGCGGCCACCCACCCAGAGATAGTAGGCGCCGCTGCTGACCGGCGTGTAGCCGAACGAGGCGTCGCTGTCTTTGCTGTCATGGATGACGCTGCCATCTGGCCCATAGAACAGGACGCGCACATCGGCAGCCTGGTTCTGTGGCATCGCGAACGCATAGGTGATGCCGGCCGTCAGCGTCAACTTCACCACGTCGGTATCAGACCCGGACTGCAGCGTGCCGCTCATGACGCCGCCCACCGCCAGCGCCGTCGCGCTGTCCCGGTTGTCGGCGTAATCGTCCGGGCTTGCGCTGGCTGTCAGCGTATAGGCGCCAGGGTCGGGGCTGTTGTCGAGGCTGCCGGTGACATCGACCCAGTAGGTGCCCGTGGCAGCGGCCTTGACCGTGATGGAGAGGGGCGTGCCGCTGCTGTCCGCATGGGCATAGGTTGCGCTGGCGCCGCCGGCCGGGGCCGGGCCCAGCAGGTCCAGGCTCATGAAGTTGTTAAAGACCGGCGCCGTGGATTTCTTGAGCCCGATCGTGTAGAACTGCCCCTCGACCATATCGAGTTTGAAACGGTCGATGTCGCGGCTGTATTGCAGCACGCCGCTGGCCGAGCTGCCCGCCGTGAGTTGTCCGGGCGCGCTGTCGTTGGCGCTGTAGTCGTCGGTCAGCACCTGCACCGTGGCGGTATAGGCGCCGACGCCGGAGGCGCGCAGCGCCAGGTAATAGTCGCCGCCGCTGGCCGGTTCAAAAGCCTCGGCATGGACGTTGTCGGCGACCTTATTGCCGCTGGTGTCGTAGACCGTCACCTTGGCCAGGCCGGGGTCGCCATCCCTCTTGGCGGCGATCTTGTAATGCTGGCCGGCTTCGGCGTGGAATTTGAACCAGTCGACATCATTGGCCTGTTCGAACGCACCGTGGACTGGCGCGCCGACGCCGAGGACGCCGTTGGTGGTGATGCCGGCTGGATAGTCGTCGGCCGCCGGCAACGTGGCCGACAAGGTGTAGCTGCCGACGACCAGCGGGGCGCTGGCCTGAAGATAGTAAGTGCCGCTGACCGTGGCGGTGTACTGCTTGAGCGGCGCGCGTCCGTAGAGGCCGACATCCTGCATGATTTGCGTGCTTCCCGCCTGATTCACCAACTCCAGTAACGCGTGGGAATAGCCGTACATGGTGCCGCCGCCATCGGGGGCGCCGGTCATCTTGAACAGGTAGGTGGTCCCGGCTTGGAGCGAGATTTTGAACCAGTCCTGATCGGAGATTGTTTCGAAATTCCCGGTGACGGAGCCGCCGGCGGTGAGTAGGCCAGTGGTGCTGGTGTCGGAGCGGTAGTCGTCGGTCATGCGGAATCGGGGCAGTGGGTGGGCGGTGCGGCATGATAGCAATATTTCCAATTGGAAATACTATTCAATTGTCACATGGCGCCCGGCAAGCTTCGTGTCATACTGTGAATTAGATAACATTTCACGCCGGTAGGCTTGCCTGCCGCGAGACGACAGGAGTTCTGCATGATGAAATCTCTGGTTGCGGGTGTGTTCCTGCTGTCGCATTTTGCCGCCAACGCCGACGACGCGTTGTTGGGCTGTTGGCGCAGCCAGCAGGTGCATGTGACGCTTGCCGACCAGTCTTTCAATGACCAGAACCGCGATTGCGTGGCCGAATACGATGCGCAATTCGTTCGTTCGCGCTGTCATGCCGCGTCGGGTCTGACGGAGACCTTGTCGGCCTATCAGCGGATTGGCGCGGACACGCTGCGCGTGACGCCGCTCGATCCGGTAAGCCGGGAAGCCAAGGGGGCGCCATCGGAAGTCCGCTATCGGATCGAAGACCAGTGGCTGCTGTTCGACCGGGAGTTCGCGGATGCCGGCGCCAAGGCGGCTGCGGGCAAACAGCCGCGCAGTGTGAAGTCGGTTTCCATGCGTGTGCGGCCGAAGGGGCTTGCTCAAGCAGCGGATTGCGCGCCGCGCGGCGACAGCAAACTCAGAATCGGAAATGCGCCAGCCAGCTCGCTGGCGATGACCTTGCCGCCCGGGTGGCAACCATTGCTGCTTGACCCCAATACCGACCAGCGCCTGCACCCGGCCGTCAATACCAGTCTGTTTATCGGCGCGTTTGTTCCGGCCGGGACCACCGTCGATCAACCAGGTCCGGCCCAGATGGTGCTTGTGCTTGACGATGTGCGCTCCGGAGCCATCCCCGTCCACGTGAAAGAGTTTGCGGCCATCAAGAAGCGCTTCGCCGCCGAACTGGGCGCGGCCAAACTGGCGTGCGACGAGGCGGACAGAGTGTGCGCCTATCTTCCTGAAAACGCTGGCGGGGCCTACACGGAGATGCTCAACGTGAACGGGCGTGTCGCCATCGTCATCAGTTCGATGGTCCGTCCGAAAGGCGACGCCAGGCCGGCGCTACGCGAGTCCGCACAGGTTTTCGTGCAGCGGCTGCGTGCCGACAACGCCCAATAATTCAAGACATCAGCGCATCACCAGCGCCTTGACCGCTTCCATCGCGGCGCTGCCGGTCTGGGTGGCTTGCACCTGATTGCGGCCGCCTTCCTTGGCCACGTACATGGCGCGGTCGGCGGCGACGAACAGCGATTCGGTGTTGTCCAGCTGGTGCGGCTTGATCGTCGCCACCCCTATGCTTACCGTCAGCCACGCCGAGGTGGTCGAGCGCGGGTGCGGAATCTGCAGCGACTCCACGTGCGCGCGTATCGATTCGGCCAGCAGGTAGGCGGAGTCGCCGTCGGTTTCGGCGAACAGCAGCACGAATTCCTCGCCGCCGTAGCGCGCCGCCAGGTCGGTCGGGCGCAGCGCGTGCGAGGCGATGGCCTGCGCCACCTGCTGCAAACAGGCGTCGCCGGCCGGGTGGCCCAGCGTGTCGTTGTACAGCTTGAAGTGGTCGACGTCCAGCACCACCAGCGACAGGGGCAGGCCGCTGCGCATGGCGCGCTGCCATTCCTTTTCCAGGAAGGTGTCGAAGTGGCGGCGGTTGGCGATCTTGGTCAGCGGGTCGACCATCGCGGCGCGCTGCAGCGCGTCTTCCGATTGCTTGTGGTGGGTGATATCGTGCAGCAGGCCGATGAACAGCGGCTGGCGCAGATACATCGGCGTCAGCGTCAAGTCCATGCACACCGAGCTGCCATTGCGGTGGCGGATGATGACTTCGCGCGTGCCGTGGCTGTGCGCCGTCTCCGGCGCGGCGGCGTAGCGTTCGAAGTAGTCCAGGTATTCCTGCGCCACCAGGGGATTGAGCAGCTCCGAGATGGCGCGGCCGGCCAGTTCGTTTTCCTGGTAGCCCAGGTATTTGTCGCAGGCCGGGTTGGTGAACTGGATGCGGCCGTCCGCTTCGATAATCAGCAGTCCTTCGGCCATGTTGTTGACGATGGTGCGCAGGCGCTCGGCCTGTTCTTCCTGGGTCTCGCTCTTGCTGCGGATGTGCAGCTGCGTACGCACGCGGGCGCACACTTCGGCCATGCGCAGCGGCTTGCCGATGTAGTCGACGGCGCCGATGTCGAAGCCGGCCACCACATCCTCGGTCTCGGTGCGGGCGCTCATGAAGATCACCGGGATGCCCTGGGTGGCGACGTGGCTCTTGAGCTGGCGACAGGTTTCGAAGCCGTCCATGCCGGGCATCATGACGTCGAGCAGGATCAGGTCGGGATGGACGCGGCGGGCGATCTTCAGCGCCCGTTCGCCGGAGGTGGCGACAAAGGTTTGGTAGCCTTGCTGGACCATCAGCTTGCGCAGTGCGCTCAGGTTCTCCGGCGCGTCGTCCACTATGAGTATCGCGGCATCGCGCCGCGTGGCAATGATGGGATTTGGGACTGGGTTGAACAAAGGCTGGCCTGATCTGAAAGTGACTATCCGTTCAAATCATAACGCGTCGGCCCCGCGCCGGGTGAAAAAAAATCCGCTGTTTTTCGAGGATTGCTTCGGAATTGGCAAGCATGCCACGCCAGCATGCTATTGGCTTACTTAATGTTGATGGGATGTTACGGCTTTGACCGGTTTCCGTGACTTTTGGTGATAAAGTCGCGGCGGCAGTGTTGTATTTGCGGCAGGGGAATGTGGGCGGCGGGCGCCGCCCACGAGGTGCGATGACTTAGATCTTGGCGGCGATCAGCTTGCCCAGGATCTCGATGCCGGTACGGATGCGGTCCGGCGCCACGGTGACGAAGGACAGGCGCAGCGTGTTGGTTTCCGGCTCGTTGGCGTAGAACGGCGAACCCGGTACGAAGGCGACCTTCTGGGCGATGGCTTCGTCCAGCAGTTTCATGGCGTCGATGTGCTTAGGCAGCGTGACCCAGATGAACATGCCGCCTTCCGGCTTGGTCCATTCGACGCCGGCCGGGAAGTGCTGGGCCATTGCGTCCAGCATGACCTGGCACTGGTCGCCGTACAGGGCGCGGATTTTCGGGATGTGGCGGCCCAGGAAGCCGTCTTTGATCACTTCGTGCACGACCATCTGGGTCAGCTGCGAGGTGTGCAGGTCGGCGGCTTGCTTGGCCAGCTCCAGGCGGCGCACCAGCGGCAGCGGGGCAACCACGTAGCCCAGGCGGATGCCAGGGGTCAGCACTTTGGAGAAGGAACCCATGTAGATCACGCCGTCCGGGTTCATCGCGACCATCTTCGGCAGCGGATCGCCTTTGTAGCTCAGGGCGCCGTATGGATCATCTTCGATCAGCGGCAGGCCGAGGCGGGCGCAGGTCTCCACCAGTTCCAGGCGGCGCTCGACGGACAGGGTGCGGCCGGTCGGGTTCTGGAAGTTCGGCAGCGCGTACAGCAGGCGGGCGCCGGCGGCGACTTTGTCCAGCGACGATGGCACCAGGCCGTGTTCGTCGGTGTCGACCGATTTGAATTCAGGACGGTAGACCGAGAACGCTTGCAGCGCGCCCAGGTAGGACGGGGTCTCGACCAGCACGCGGCTGCCTTCGTCGATCAGCACTTTGCCCAGCAGGTCCAGCGCTTGCTGGGAACCGGAGGTCATCAGCACCTGTTCCGGCACGATCTTGGCGCCGTTGGTCGACAGCGAATCGGCGATCCACTGGCGCAGCGGCAGGTAGCCGTCGGTCGGGCCGTATTGCAGGGCGACTTTGCCGGAATCGTGCAGCACCTTGTCGAAGGCGGCTTTCATTTCGTCGACCGGGAAGGTCAGCGGCGATGGCAGGCCGCCGGCGAAGGAGATGATCTCAGGCTGCTGCGTGATCTTCAGGATTTCGCGGATGAAGGACGATTGCAGCTGGTCGGCGCGTTCGGAGAAGCGCCACTGGATCGGATTCGGGTTTTCGATTTTCATACATGTCTCACTAGATGTGTGCCGGCGCTGCCGGCTGTTCAACAAGCTCGCTTGTGGCGTGCTTTTATAAAAGGAACGGCTCCGGGTAAGGGGCCGCCCGCTTACGCGACTTCCGCGATCAGTTCGATTTCGACGCAGGCGCCAAGCGGGATCTGGGCGACACCAAAGGCCGAACGGGCGTGCTTGCCGGCTTCGCCGAAGACTTCGCCCAGCAGTTCGGAAGCACCGTTGGTGACGAGGTGTTGTTCGGTGAATTCGGCCGTGGAGTTCACCAGGCTCATGACTTTGACGATGCGTTTGACGCGGGTCAGGTCGCCGCCGACGGCCGCTTGCAGGGTGCCCATCAGATCGATGGCGATGGCGCGCGCGGCGGCCTTGCCTTCGGCGGTGTCGATGTTCTTGCCCAGCTGGCCGACCCACACGCTGCCGTCGGCGCGCTTGGCGATATGACCCGACAGAAACACCAGGTTGCCGGTTTGGGCGTACATGACGTAGGCGGCAGCCGGGGTGGCTGGTGCGGCCAGGGTGATATCGAGCGCTTTCAGTTTTTCGTAGACAGACATGTGGTTATCCAAAAAGTAAGTGGGAATGCATTAGGCTAAGACCGATATTGTACGTCAGCGGCAGGGCCTGCCCACAATCGGTGCAAAATCAAGATAGTCTACGGTTTTAGCCGCGTTTCACCTGCATTTTGCGGCCCGCACCCACCACGGCGATGACGGCAATTGCAAAAATGACAGTAGGCCATTCCAGCGCCTCGCCCAAAATCACGGCGGCGCCGAGCAGCGACAGGAAGGGCTGGACCAGCTGCACCTGGCCGACCCGCGCCACGCCGCCCAGCGCCATGCCGCGGTACCAGAAGAAGAATCCGATGAACATCGAGCAGACGGAGACGTAGGCGAAGCCGCCCCAGGCGGCGGGGCTGGCGGCGGCCAATTGGGCGCCTTCGGCGCGGCACAGCCAGGCCACCAGCGGCAGCAGCACCGGCGCGGACAGCACCAGCGCCCAGCAGATGGTGTGCTGGCCGCCCAGGGTTTGCGACAGGCGGCCGCCGGCGGCGTAGCCCATGGCGGCCAGCAGCACGGCCAGGAAGATCGCCAGGTCGGCCCAGTGCAGGCTGCCGCCGCTCTGGCGCAGCGCAAATCCCACCACCAGCGCGGAGCCGATACTGGCCATCAGCCAGAAGCCGGACGAGGGTTTTTCGCCGGCCAGCACGGCGCCGAAGACGGCGGTGGCCAATGGCAGGATGCCGACCAGCACGGCGCCGTGGGCGGCGGGCAGGCTGCGCATGGCGATGGAGGTCAGCCAGGGGAAGCCGATGATGCAGCCGATGGCGACCATGGCAAGTGGCAGCAGGGCGGAGCGCGGCGGCAGCGGGGCGCGCTTCCAGGCCAGCCAGCCGCCGGCCAGCACGGCGGCCACCAGGGCGCGGGCGAGGGCGACGAAGGTGGGCGACATGCCGGCGCCGCTGCTGCCGCCGCCCACGGCCAGGCGGGTGAACGGCAGCGTGAGGCTGAAGATGGCGACGGCGATCAGGCCTAGCAGCATGCCGGTGGTTTCGTCGCTCAGGCCGGGACGGTCGTTCCCGCGCAGGCGGGAATCCATAGAACGCACGCTCAGCATGGATTCCCGCTTTCGCGGGAATGACGGCGCTGGGGCGGCGGGCGGCGGGGCGCTGTGGGTCATGCGGGTCTCCGGTGGCGTTATAAATATGGTTATAAGCGGTATGGGTGTATGCTACGTGACAAAACCAGTACAGTGCCAGTACACTTCGGCACATAATTTCTCATACTGTGACGGTAAAATGACCAATACACGTACGCGCACTTCACTTTTGGGCGCCGCCGCGTCGGCTGCGGCGGAGGCGGTGGCCGATGCGCTGGCGGCGGCCGAGGCGCGTTCGGCGGCCAAGGCGGCTGCGGCTTCGGTCGCGGCCTCCGGCCGGGC
>NZ_WHUG01000059.1 GCF_009380215.1 Rugamonas aquatica | reverse complement strand
ACCCACAGCTCATCCCCTAATTTTTCAACATTAGTGGGTTCGGACCTCCAGTGCGTGTTACCGCACCTTCATCCTGGCCATGAGTAGATCACTTGGTTTCGGGTCTACACCCAGCGACTATCGCCCTGTTCGGACTCGATTTCTCTACGGCTTCCCGATCTGGTTAACCTTGCCACTGAATGTAAGTCGCTGACCCATTATACAAAAGGTACGCAGTCACGGAACAAGTCCGCTCCTACTGTTTGTATGCACACGGTTTCAGGATCTATTTCACTCCCCTCCCGGGG
>NZ_WHUG01000058.1 GCF_009380215.1 Rugamonas aquatica | reverse complement strand
ATGGGAAGCAGGTTAATATTCCTGCACCGTCGTATGATGCGATGGGGGGACGGATCGCGGAAGGTTGTCTGACTGTTGGAATAGTCAGTTTCTGGTTCATAGAAGGCGCTTAGGCAAATCCGGGCGCGGAATTCAAGGGATCGGGACGAGGTGCTTAGGCACTGAAGCAATCGGAAGTGGTTCCAAGAAAAGCCTCTAAGCTTCAGTCATACGAGACCGTACCGCAAACCGACACAGGTGGGCGAGATGAGTATTCTAAGGCGCTTGAGAGAACTCGGGAGAAGGAAC
>NZ_WHUG01000057.1 GCF_009380215.1 Rugamonas aquatica | reverse complement strand
GCCGCCGGGACCGCCGGACCGCCGGACGCGCCCGCCCTGCCCCCGCTG
Organism: Rugamonas aquatica; assembly: GCF_009380215.1. Classification (GTDB taxonomy): domain Bacteria; phylum Pseudomonadota; class Gammaproteobacteria; order Burkholderiales; family Burkholderiaceae_D; genus Rugamonas; species Rugamonas aquatica_B. Next base: position 245 of record NZ_WHUG01000057.1, on the reverse strand, counting down.
CCCGGCATCGACATCGACGCCGCGCTGGCCCGGCTGGGCGGCAACCACGAGGCGCTGGTGGCGCTGCTCAAGCGCTTCGAACAATCGCAGGGCGGCACTGTGAGCGAGGTCAAGGCGCTGCTGGCGGCCGGCCAGCGCCCGCAGGCCGCGCAAAGCCTGCACCGGCTGCGCGGCGTGGCCGCCAACCTGGGCGCCGGCGAGGTCGCCGGCCTGACCGCAGCGGTCGAGACGGCCCTGCGCCAGGA
>NZ_WHUG01000056.1 GCF_009380215.1 Rugamonas aquatica | reverse complement strand
TGGTTCGAGTCCAACCAGCCCTACCAGTTTCTGCCTTGTAGTAAATCTCAGGGGGATTAGCTCAGCTGGGAGAGCACCTGCTTTGCAAGCAGGGGGTCGTCGGTTCGATCCCGTCATCCTCCACCAAGAGTTCAAATGTAAGGGTAAGCCTTTAGATTTGATCTTTTAGAGATCAAGTGCTGTACGTTCTTTAACAATCTGGAAGAAGTAAGTAAATTTTTATTGATCGTTTTACGGTAAAACGTAAGACGATGGGTAATGATTGTATGTATCAACAAACGCAACAACGTAGTACTTCTTATT
>NZ_WHUG01000055.1 GCF_009380215.1 Rugamonas aquatica | reverse complement strand
CCACCGCCAACCTGGCCGTGCTGACCACCGACCAGATCGTTGCGATGAGCTCGAACCAGTTCGGCGCCCTCAGCTCGAACCAGTTCAACGCGCTGTCGACCACCGACATCGCCGCGATTGAAACGGCTGACATCATCGGCCTGAAAACCTCGATCATCGCCACGCTGAAAACCGCGCAACTGGCGGCGTTGACCACCGACCAGCTGTCGAACCTGACCACCGGCCAGATCGCCGCGATCACCACCGCCAACATCCAGGCGCTGACCACGGACCAGGTCGTTGCTCTGACCTCGACCCAGATCGGCGCGCTGAGCTC
>NZ_WHUG01000054.1 GCF_009380215.1 Rugamonas aquatica | reverse complement strand
CCGATGGGCGCGCCACGGGTTGTCGTGCGGCGCGGGCGCGATCACCCTTGGGCGCCGCTGGACTGTTTGTTTGGGGCCTTGATGATTGCGTGACCTGGTCTTGCGCCGGCTTGATTGCGGCCGGGGTGTGCTGACGATCGTCCTGCGCCTCGCCGGCGAGCAAACGCGTTATCGCCGCTTTCCGCGCCGTCCTGCAGACATCGGCCAGCAGCCATGCATCACTGCCGGGCAGGCGCAGCCAGATGGCTTTCCATGCGTTGCGGTTGCCGCTGCCCTGCAGGTTCGCAAAGCAGGAAGGCGACACCGCGTGTTTGCCG
>NZ_WHUG01000053.1 GCF_009380215.1 Rugamonas aquatica | reverse complement strand
AGCCTGACGATAACCTACTTTCACACTGGTTGCAGCACTATCATCGGCGCAGAGTTGTTTCACGGTCCTGTTCGGGATGGGAAGGGGTGGGACCAACTTGCTATGGTCATCAGGCATTGACTTGTACAGGCATCGCGTCTTTTTCCGCGCCGCCAAGAATCTGGAGGAAGTATTATAAACGATTTATATCGTTTATGTAGTAAATATTTTAGGTAATGAAGTTGTATCAACGAACGTTCCAACATACTTCTCATTCACCATAACCTGCTAAGGTTATAGGGACAAGCCGTACGGGCAATTAGTATCAGTTAGCTTAATGCATTACTGCACTTCCACAC
>NZ_WHUG01000052.1 GCF_009380215.1 Rugamonas aquatica | reverse complement strand
CAAGGCGCTGACCACCGACCAGATCGTCGCCTTGGGTTCGGCCCAGATCGGCGCGCTGACCAGCGCCCAGATCGCCGGCATGAGCAGCGGCCAGATCGCCGCCATCGAGACCAACGATATCGGCGCGCTGAAAACCGCCGCCATCGCTGCCTTGACCACCAACCAGACCGCCGCCCTGAGCACCGACCAGTTCCAGCAACTGAGCACCGCCCAGATCAGCGCGATGACCACCGCCAACCTGGCCGTGCTGACCACCGACCAGATCGTTGCGATGAGCTCGAACCAGTTCGGCGCCCTCAGCTCGAACCAGTTCAACGCGCTGTCGACCACCGACATCGCCGC
>NZ_WHUG01000051.1 GCF_009380215.1 Rugamonas aquatica | reverse complement strand
ATCCACCATGTGCACTTATTCACTTGTCCCTATAACGTTAGCCCCTTGCGACTAAACAAAGGAGCGGTTATAGAAATAAGAAGTACTACGTTGTTGCGTTTGTTGATACATACAATCATTACCCATCATCTTGCGTTTTACCGCAAAACGATCAATAAAAATTTACTTACTTCTTCCAGATTGTTAAAGAACGTACAGCACTTGATCTCTAAAAGATCAAACCTAAATCGCAACCATGATTGGCTGACTTACGTTTGAACTTTTGGTGGAGGATGACGGGATCGAACCGACGACCCCCTGCTTGCAAAGCAGGTGCTCTCCCAGCTGAGCTAATCCCCCTGAGATTTACTACAAGGCAGAAACTGGTAGGGCTGGTTGGACTCGAAC
>NZ_WHUG01000050.1 GCF_009380215.1 Rugamonas aquatica | reverse complement strand
GCTACTGAGCGGCTCTAACGAATAGAGGCCTAAAAATTTTAGTATCGGATAGCGTTCGATACGGAAATTTTAGTAAGTCTTAGGACGCTGTAGTCCCCCTTAGCGGTGGTTCGCAGCGCTTAGTCAAAACCTGATTTTGGGGAACCCCATGCCTGCTCCCGCCCTCCACTTCCCAGTCCGCGTGCCCGACGATTTATTGCTCGCCTTGGGCGAACACACCGGCGTATTCTGGTCGGATAGTCTCGGCATGGCGCCCTTCGTCTGCGAGGCCATCCGCAACTACATCAACCCACCGCCGCCTCCCCAGCAGCCGGCTGAGCTCTCCGAAGCAGGCTATCAATGGAAGGAGGTGTTTCTGCCCGAAGGCACCCGGCTGCGCGCCAGCTTCGGTCGCCAGCAGTATTTCGCCACCGTGG
>NZ_WHUG01000004.1 GCF_009380215.1 Rugamonas aquatica | reverse complement strand
GCCGGTGCCGGTTGCCGCGCCGGCCGTCGCCGCACCGCCGGTGCCGCCGGCGCCCGCGCCGCCCGTGCTGCCGGCGCTGTTGCTGGCATTGTTGCCGATGTCATGCACCGTATTGCCGGTGACGGTGCCGTTCAGCGTGCTGGTGGCCGTGGCCGTCGAAGTGTTGTACGAGTTGGTGAGCGAGGACGTGGCCGTACCGCCGTTGTTGGCCGCCACTGCGCCGAGCTGGCTGGCGGTCGCGCCGCCGGTGCTGTTGTTATTGTTGTTCTTGTTGCTGCTGTCCTGCACCGCCGACGACGAATCGTTCGCATGCGCGCCCGCACCGGACTGCGCCACCGTCGGCGGCGTGGTGGTTTGTGCGTACGCCGCACTGGCACCGAACGCCAGCGCGATGGCTGCGCTGATCAAAGTTTTTTTCATAGCTGCTCCCTACCTAAACAAGGTGTACGGTTAATCGAATGGGTGCCAGGGGACCGATCTCCCGGCTCCCCCTCCTTTCGCAAACTTGATGCCACCACTGGCGCCGTTCGCGCAAACCGTTGAAATTCCTGGAGAATTCGCCGACGCCGCCGATACGGCGCGAACGCTGCCGCCTGCGTTCCGGCGCTGAACGTCACACCGCTGTGACAGCGCGGCAGTGGCGCGCCGCCTGCCGCCAGAGCAGAGCACCGCTATTTCGATGGAGGAGCGGCGGTGTAACAGGCACGTGACGGCGCCGGGATGCCGTGCTTGGCCAACAGCCGGTACAGCGTCATGCGCGATACGCCGAGGTCGCGCGCGGCCAGCGTGATGTTGCGCCCGGCCCGCTGCAGGCTGGCGTCGATGGCGTCGCGCTCGGCGCGGATGCGGGCGTCGTCCAGCGGCGCCGATTCACGCGGCCCGGTTTCCGTGCTCAGTCCCAGATCCTGCGGCAGGATCAGCCTCCCCTCGGCCATCACCATCGCGCGCCGCACGCGGTTGAGCAGCTCGCGCACATTGCCGGGCCAGTCGTAGTCGCGGATCGCCTGCGCCGCGCGGCCGCTGAATCCCTTGACGCGTGGCGCCCGCTCGCTGGAATACGTCCGGAAAAAATGTTCGGCCAGCGGCAGCAGGTCTTCCTTGCGCTCGCGCAGCGGCGGCACATCCAGCGCCAGCACATTGAGCCGGTAGTACAAGTCTTCGCGAAACGCGCCACGCTCCACCGCCTGCGCCAGGTTGACGTGCGACGCCGCGATCACCCGCACATCAACCGCAATGCTGTGCGTGGAACCCAGGCGGTAGATGGTCTTCTCCTGCAGGAAGCGCAGCAGGTTCGCTTGCAGCTCCATCGGCAGGTCGCCGATTTCATCGAGGAAGATGGAGCCGCCCTGCGCCGCCTCGATCAGCCCGCGCTTCTCGCGCGCCGCGCCGGTAAAGGCGCCGCGCTCGTAGCCGAACAATTCGGACTGGATCAGCGTGGCCGGAATCGCGCCGCAGTTGATCGGCACGAACGGACCTGCGCGGCGCGGCGAATGGGCGTGCACAGCCTGCGCGACCAGCTCCTTGCCGCTGCCGCTCTCGCCCCAGATCAGCACGGGCGCACTGGCGCCGGCCACCTTGACGATCTGCCGCCGCAGGCCGGCGATGGCGACGGACTGCCCCGTCAACGCGGGCTCCGGCTTGCCATGGCCGCGACCATCGGATGGACTGCACAACGTCGCCAGGCCGTGCGCGTGGCCCAGCGTGTGCCGCAGCCGCTGCACGTCCAGCGGCCAGGTGTGAAAGTCGCGGCAGTGATCGTGCACCAGCCGCCGCCACGCCGCCGACTCCAGCGCGGGCGGATGCAGCAGCGCTATCCAGTGCATATCCCAGTGCTCGTGCAGGAAGCCGTCCACCGCGGCGCACAGTTGCTCGTCATGCGCCTCCACCAGCAGCACGCCAACCAGCAGCGGGCGCGCCTTCAACTGGCGGCGGGCCTCGGCCAGCGTCGCCGCACTGCATACTTCCCATCCCTGTACTGCTGCGCTCAGCGTTGCCGGTATGGCGAGGGTCCCGATTGCTATGCAGAGTATGGTTTTTTTCGTCATGACGGTTGGACGAAAAAACGTGAGAAAGGTTCAAGCTTTCAATTTCAGTAAAAATAGAAGGAGCTTGCCGCGACCTCGGCATCAATATAGAATGCCTGCGCAGTTTTTTTGACGAGGGGTATGCCAGCCTGTCAATAGTGAAAATAAGTTAAAAACAAAGACGGGATAAAATACATGAGCGATTTTCAACTGAAGCCGGCGGATTTGCCGACCTGGGGCCAGCGCGCCGCCTTGCGCGTACTGGGCCTGTTCGGCTGGCGCATGCTGTATCGCCCACTGCCCGGCCCACGCGGCATCGCCGTGATTTATCCGCATACGTCCAACTGGGACTTCATGATCGGCCTGTTCGGCAAGTGGGCGTTGAAGCTGCCGTTCCGCTGGCTGGCCAAGGATTCGCTGTTCAAGCTTCCCGTGATGGGCAAATGGTTCCGCGCGCTGGGCGGCGAACCGGTCGAACGCGGCACGCCGAGCGGTACCATCAAACTGCAGGCGCAGCGCATGAACGCGGCCGACTGGTACTGGGTCGGCATCACGCCGGAAGGCACGCGCGGCTATCGCCCGAACTGGAAGAGCGGCTTCTATCATCTGGCGCTGGAGGCCAAGGTGCCGCTGGTGCTGGTGTATATCGACTATCCGAACAAGACCCTGGGCCTGGTCGATCACGTGTTCCTGACCGGCGACCAGGAAGCCGACCTGGCCGCCATCCGCGCCGGCTTCGAAGGGCACCAGGGCCTGTATCCGAAGAACGCGGCGCCCATCGTGCTGCAAGAGCGCCGCACCGAAAACCGCGATTAATCTCAGACGGTCGCCACCAGCATCACGCCGGTGGCGGCAATCGCGGCGCCTGCTACCTTCAGCGCCAGCGCCGGGCTCACATGGCCCAACACCCTTCCCCCGTAGACCAGCAGCGCGCTAGCCGTCAGCAAACCCATGGCGCTGGCCACCTCCGGCAGCTCGTGGCCGTGCGCGTTGCCGTGCAAGAGCGCGAACGCGCCCACCATCAGCGCCGCCATCGACGCAGGCAGGCGCGCAGCCACCGCGATCAGTACGCCCATCAAGGCCACCGTCAGCGCGATGCCCGTCTCCAGCCCCGGTATCACCAAGCCGGCCACGCCGGTCAATACGCCGGACAGCAGCATGCCGAGGAAGGTCGCCGGCAGCCATCGTGCGCTGGACTGGCGCGCGCTCCATATCCCCACCGCCAGCATCGCCAGCAGGTGATCGAGGCCGGTGAACGGATGGGCGAATCCGTCGAAGAAGCCATGCGTGTGCGCGCCGCCCGTCTGCGGGTGGGCCGCTGCGACGGCGCTGACCAGTACCAGTGCGGCAGCCGCCGCGATGCGTTTGTTCTTCATAGGATCTCCTGTGCAAAGTGATGGGTTTGGCCCAGCAGGCCTTGTTCGCGTATGAAATCGATGACGGCCTGCACGCCGTCGCCGCTGCGCAGGTTGGTGAACACGAACGGCCGCGCGCCGCGCTGCTGTTTGGCGTCGCGCGCCATCACATCGAGGTCGGCTCCGACGTGCGGCGCCAGGTCGGTCTTGTTGATGATGAGCAGATCGGAGCGGGTGATGCCAGGGCCGCCCTTGCGCGGAATCTTCTCGCCGCCGGCCACGTCGATCACGTAGATCGTCAGGTCCGACAGCTCCGGGCTGAAGGTGGCGGCCAGGTTGTCACCGCCCGATTCGACCAGTATCAGATCAAGATTGGGAAAGTCGGCCTGCATGCGGGCGATGGCTTCCAGGTTGATCGAGGCGTCTTCGCGGATCGCCGTGTGCGGGCAACCGCCGGTCTCCACGCCCATCAGGCGCTCGGCCGGCAGCGCGTCCGCGCGCAGCAGGATCTCCATGTCTTCCTTGGTGTAGATGTCGTTGGTGATGACGGCCATGTCGAAATGGTCACGCATGCCCTTGCACAGCATCTCGCACAAGGCGGTCTTGCCGGAGCCTACTGGCCCGCCGATGCCGACGCGCAGGGGATTCGAAGTTGGAGTCATGTTGGTTCTCTCATTAAGATCGGTATAAACGGCTGTACTGCACTTCATGCTGCATCGACAGCAGCGACAGGCCGGGCGCCCAGTTGCACATATCGTCGTCGCCGACGGTTTGCGCGTAGCGGGCGGCCGCTTCGATGTCGGCCCGCAGCGACAGCAGGATGCGCTGGCCCGCCACCTGCCCCAGCGGCACGGATTTAACGCACACCAGCACCTGGTTCTCGGCCCACGCGAACAGCATCGCCAGCAGCGCGGCGTCGTGCGGGATGTTCAGTGCGGCGACGGCGCAGGCGAAGGCGGTCGGCAGCGCGACTTCAGGTTCGCCCTGTAGCTGCGCCAGCATTTCAGCGTCGACGATGCCCAGTTCCGCCACCAGCTTGGTCAGCGAGTAGCCCATCTGAATGGTCTCGGCGCGGAACTCGGCGCTGTCGCGCGAGGCGATGAAGCGTTCGCCCCATTCCGAGGCTGCGGGCCAGTCGCGCCGCGACCAGGCCTGCATCAGGCGCCAGCACACCGGGGCTTCCCATTGCGCCACCACTTCGTGCAGATGGCGCAGTATCCAGACGCGCGCGGTGTCGGCGTTGCGGACCTTGCCCGATTCCAGCGCCGCCTCCAGTCCCTGCGAATAGCTGTACGCGCCGATCGGCAAGGCCGGACTGGCGAATTGCAGAAGGTTGAGCAGCGCGGCGGCTTGCATCATTTTTGATCGCCCGGGCGGTGGATCTTCTGGCGTAGCGGGATAGGCGCCAGCGGATTGCCGTCGTGATGGTGCGAGTGTCCGCCGCCGTATGCGCCGGACTCCGGCTCGAACGCAGCCGTCTCCTCCATCACCGTCGCCCCCAGCCCCGCCAGCATCTCCTTCAGCACCGCGTCCGCGCGGATGCGCAGGAAGCCGTCGCCGACCTGCGCCTGCGTGTGGCGGTTCCCCAGATGGAAGGCACAGCGCAGCAAGGTATGCGCGTCGGCGCAGGTGATCTTGTAGGTCGGTTCCGGCGCGGCCACCACCTTGACCACGCGCTTGTCCTCGCCGGTCAACAGGTCGCCGTCGCGCAGCACGGTGCCGCGCACGGTGAACACGGCGACATCCTCGCCGGTGTCGAGCGTCGCCCGCAGGCGGCACTTCTCGCGCAGTTCGTAGGGCAGCACCAGTTGTGCCGCGATGATGTCCGCGCTCGGGATTTTGGTGTGCAATGTCAGCATGGTAGTCAAAATAAGAAGTAGCGCTGCGCCATCGGCAGCGTGGCTGCGGCTTCGCACACCAGCAGCTCGCCGTCGGCGCGCACTTCATAGGTTTCGGAATCGACACTCATCTTCGGCGTGGCGCCGTTGTGGATCATGTCGGACTTGCGCAGCGCGCGCATGTTCTTCGCAACGATCAGCGTCTTGTTCAACTTCAGCTGCTCGCCAATGCCGGCGTCAAACGCCGCCTGCGACACAAAGGTGAACGACTTCTTCAAGCCGCCGCCGAAAGCGCCGAACATCATCCGGTAATGCACCGGCTGCGGCGTCGGGATCGACGCATTCGGGTCGCCCATCTGCGCGGCGGCGATCATGCCGCCCTTTAAAATCGTCTGCGGCTTGACGCCGAAGAAGGCCGGCTTCCACAGCACCAGGTCGGCGATCTTGCCCACCTCCAGCGAACCCACCGCATGCGCGATGCCGTGCGTGATGGCCGGGTTGATCGTGTACTTGGCGATGTAGCGCTTGACGCGGAAGTTGTCGTTGCGCGAAGAATCCGGCGCCAGCGGGCCGCGCTGCACCTTCATCTTGTGCGCGGTCTGCCAGGTGCGCATCACCACTTCGCCGACCCGGCCCATGGCCTGCGAATCGGACGACATCATCGAGATCGCGCCCATGTCGTGCAGGATGTCCTCCGCCGCGATGGTCTCGCGCCTGATGCGCGATTCGGCGAAGGCCACATCCTCGGCGATGCCCGCATCGAGGTGATGGCAGACCATCAGCATGTCCAGATGCTCGTCCAGCGTGTTGACCGTGAAGGGCCGGGTTGGATTGGTCGACGACGGCAGCACGTTAGCTTCGCCCACCGCCGCGATGATGTCCGGCGCATGGCCGCCGCCCGCGCCTTCGGTGTGGAAGGTGTGGATGGTGCGGTCCTTGAACGCGGCCAGCGTATCGGCCAGATAGCCGCCTTCGTTGAGCGTATCGCTGTGGATGGCGACCTGCACGTCCATGCGGTCGGCCACGGACAGGCAGTTGTCGATGGCGGCCGGCGTGCTGCCCCAGTCCTCGTGCAGCTTAAGGCCGATGGCGCCGGCGCGCACCTGCTCCTCCAGCGGCTCCGGCAGCGATACATTGCCCTTGCCCAGAAAGCCCAGGTTCATCGGGAAGGCGTCCGCCGCGCCCAGCATCGCGTGCAGATGCCACGGCCCCGGCGTGCAGGTGGTGGCCGAGGTGCCGGCCGACGGCCCGGTGCCGCCGCCTATCATCGTGGTCACCCCGCTCATCAGCGCTTCCTCGATCTGCTGCGGGCAGATGAAGTGGATGTGCGTGTCGACGCCGCCGGCCGTGACGATCATGCCTTCGCCGGCGATGATCTCGGTGGCGCCGCCGATGGCCATCGTCACATTCGGCTGGATGTCAGGGTTGCCGGCCTTGCCGATGGCGGCGATCATGCCGCTTTTCAGGCCGATGTCCGCCTTGACGATGCCCCAGTGGTCGACGATCACCGCGTTGGTGATGACCGTGTCCATCACGTCGGCGGCCACGCGCTGCGACTGGCCCATGCCGTCGCGGATCACTTTGCCGCCGCCGAATTTGACTTCCTCGCCATAGGTGGCGTAATCGTGTTCGATCTCGATAAACAGTTCGGTGTCAGCCAGGCGGATGCGGTCGCCCTTGGTGGGACCGAACATTTCCGAGTAGGCGCGGCGCGAGATTGTAGCCATGTCAGCCCTTCGGTGGATTGGGGTCCAGCTTGCCCATGACTTTGCCGTTGAAGCCATAGACCTTTTGTTCGCCGCCCAGCTTCACCAGTTCCACCGTGCGCTGCTGGCCCGGTTCGAAACGCACGGCGGTGCCGGCTGCGATATTCAGGCGCATGCCGTACGCCTTCCAGCGCTCGAACTTGAGCTCCGTGTTGACTTCGAAAAAATGGAAATGCGATCCGACCTGCACCGGCCGGTCGCCCTGATTCGTCACCACGACAGTCGCGGTGGCGCGGCCTTCATTGAGGCCGATCTCGCCCTCTTCAAGCACATATTCACCTGGGATCATGATGATCTCCTTTAGGGGATGGGGTTATGAACGGTTACCAGCTTGCTCCCGTCGGGGAACGTCGCTTCGACCTGGATGTCGGGGATCATCTCCGCTATGCCTTCCATCACATCGGCGCGGGTCAGGATGCGGGTGCCCTCGGACATCAGCTGCGCCACGGTCTTGCCATCGCGCGCGCCTTCCATGATGGCGCAGGTAATCAGCGCCACCGCTTCCGGATAATTCAGTTTCAGGCCGCGCGCGAGGCGGCGTTCCGCCACGATGCCGGCGGTGAAAATCAACAGCTTGTCTTTTTCTCTTGGTGTCAGGTCCATGGTTGTTCTCAGGTTTGCCAGATGCGCGGCGTGGCGGCCGCGCGGCCCAGCAGGTGCGGGCGCAAACGGCGCCATACAATCAGCATCAGGCGGCGCGCGGTTTCGCTGTCGTCGCCGAGGTGGCGGGCGACGATCACGCCCTTGGTGTGGGTGACGCCGAACAGGTGCGCGCCATCGGCGGCAATGTCGGAATGAATGTCGGCCAGCACGGCGGCCGCCAGCGGCTTGCCGGTGGCGATGAGCGTGGCGCAGACGGTTTTGCCGTCCAGCGCCAGCGGGCTGTCCAGCCGTCCGCCCAGCATCGCGCCCTGCTCCCACCAGATCAACTTGCCGTCGCGGCGGATGCTGCTGCGCTGGGTCACGGTGCCGGTGTTGAAGCTTTCGCCGGAACCGCGCCGGCCCATGCAGAGGATTTCGCAGCCCAGATAGGTGGCGCCGGCGGCCAGTTCGACGTGCTGCTCCAGCACCACGTTAGCGGTATCAAAAAAGATCGTCTCTTGCGGCAGCCATTCGAGTGCGGCATCCGCGCCCACGCTCAGGCGCATGCTCTGGCGCGACACCTTGCCGTTGGCCTTGTACCACTTGGCCGCGCCGGGCGTGGCGATGAAGGCATGCGCGCGCGGGCCGACGCCGACCTCTATCGACAGCTGGTCGCCGCCGACCACGCCGCCGGGCGGATGGACGACGATGGCGTGGCACACCCTGGCGTCTTCGGGATACAGCGCCTTCTGCACGCGCAGCGGGCCATAGTGGCGGTTGTCGAACAGCCGCGTCGTGCCGGCGTCATCGGCAAAGCCCAGGGTGAGACTGGCCTGCCAGGCGCTGTGGCCGGCGGCGAGTTCTCTGGATGCGGTGGTATCGGGCATGACTGACGTAATGCAATCGTCGTGCCAGCGGAATCACGGGCTGCAAGCGCCGTAAGAACATTTTTCGCACCAAAGCGAGCGTTTCGCACCGTCGTGGTGCAAAACAGCCAACATTCGAGTTTTACTTTTGTCTATTTTGCTTGTAAAATAGGCACCGTTTTTTATTCCCGTTTAAGGACTACCATGCGATTCACTTCTTTTGCAGCCGCTGTGACGGTTGCCCTGGCACTGGCTCCGGCCGCACAGGCCACCACCTTCGGCTCCAATCTGATCGCTAACGGCAATGCCGAAAACGGCGTCACCGGCTGGAACGCCACGCCGCAGTTCGAAGTCGTCAAGTACGGCGCAGCCGGCGGCTTCCCCTTCCCTGCCGATCCAGGCCCTGCCGACCGTGGCACCTATTTCTTCGGCGGTGGCTACGCGGCGCTGTCGACCGCCAGCCAGATCATCGACCTGTCGTCGCTGGCCGCAACGATCAGCACCGGCGCCGCGCGCTACGACCTGTCGGCCTGGCTGGGCGGCTACGACTCGCAGAACGACAACGCCAAACTGACCGCGACCTTCTACGGCGCCGGCGGCGCAGCGCTGTCCAGCGCCAGCGTGGGCCCGGTCTCCAACTCGGACCGCGGCAACCAGACCGGCCTGCTGCTGCGCGACACCCAGGGCTACATCCCGGTCGGCACGCTCAACGTCGGCATCACGCTGGACCTGACCCGCAACGCCGGCTCCTACAACGACGGCTATGCGGACAACCTGTCCTTCTCCGTGGCCGCCGCGCCAGTGCCGGAAGCCGACGCCTACGCCATGCTGCTGGGCGGCCTGGCCCTGCTGGGCGTAGTCGCCAAGCGCAAGCAGCGCAAAGCTCAAGCCTGATATTTGCCTCTGAATCAATAGTACTTTGCGCCGCGCGGCCTTTTTGCGCGCGGCGTTCATCCCCATACTGTTTGCTTCTCGATTTGATTAAGTGAGCACAGTATGAAAGTATTCATCACCGGCGCAGCAGGCTTCATCGGCGGTTCCATCGCAGCGGGACTGGTACGCGCAGGCCATCAAGTGGTGGGCCTGGTGCGCAAGCCGGAACAGCTGGACGATCTGGCCACCATCGGCGTGGCCGGCGTGGTCGGCACGCTGAACGACCGCGATCTGCTGATCGCCCAGGCACAGGCGGCCGACGCCGTCATCAACGCCGCCAGCAGCGACAACCGCGCCGCCGTCGAAGCCTTCATCGATGCGCTGGCCGGTTCCGGCAAGGTGTTCCTGCACACCAGCGGTTCCAGCATCGTCGGCGACGCCTCCGGCGGCGAAGGCACCGACCGCATCTACCTCGAAGACCAACTCCCCGCCCCCACCGCCGACAAGGCCGCGCGCGTCGCCATCGACGACCTGGTGCTGGCCGCCGCCGGCCGTGGCGTGCGTTCGGCGGTGCTGTGCAATACGCTGATCTACGGCCACGGCGCGCTGCCGCGCGACAGCGTACAGCTGCCACGCCTGCTCAAGCAGGCACGCAAGAGTGGCATCGTGCGCCATGTGGGACGCGGCTTGAACATCTGGTCCAACGTCCACATCGACGATGTGGTCGACCTGTATCTGCTGGCACTGGAAAAGACCGAAGCGGGCGCCTTCTACTTCGTCGAAAGCGGCGAGGCATCGTTCCGCGACATGAGCGCGGCCATCGCCCGCGCACTGAAACTGGGCGACCCGCAGGACTGGCCGCTGGAGCAGGCCAAGGAAGAATGGGGTTATGAAATGGCCTCGTACGGCCTGGGCTCCAACAGCCGCGTGCGCGGTGAGCGCGCACGCAAGCAGCTGGGCTGGGCGCCGCATCGCCCGCCAGTGCTGGACTGGATCGCGGGCGACATGCTGCGCGGTTGAGGCTCGTTACGGTGCCGGCGCCGCAGCAGGCGCCGGCATGCCGGGGACGGCGATGCTCTTGCCGTTGAAGGTGAACTCGCCGTTTTTGAACTCGATGGCCGAACGCAGTTCGTCCTTGTCCATCACGGCATAGCCTTCGTTGACCAACTTGCCGACCGTCGTGGCAGCGAGGTCCTTGGTCGCCATTTCGACCAACTGGGCGGCATCGGGATTCGACCGGTCCACCTTCTTGTCCACCATCACGCGGCACACATCTTTCACCAAGGCCACCGGCAGGCGCACGTCGAAGCGCGCGACGATCTTCCTGACGAATTCCATCGGCGACTTGAAGTCGGCATCCACCACCTTGTCGAAATCGACGCGGCCCTTGATCGACGCCGTGTTGCCGCGATAGCTGGCGCTGATGTCGTCGATCACCAGGCTGGCGCCACTCTTCAACATCTTCTTGCCGAACTCCAGCATCGACTTCATCAGCACCTGCGTCTGCGCGTCTTCCGTCAGGCCGGCGCCCTGCACCTTGGTTATTTCCGTTTCCAGGTCCGGCATCGCCTGCGCCGGCAGGTTAGCCAGGCGGATGCCAAGATTGGCGCGCTCCACGTGGTCGCCGCCGAAAGCTATCGATTGGACGGAGAGACCGTACACCACGTCCACCGTCTTGCCGCGACGCTCGATGTTGACGCGGCCGGCGAGATCTTCAAGCCGCACCGACTCCTTGAGATCCGGGCCGCCAGCGTCCGCCGTGCGTATCACCAGCGAGCCGAGTTTGGCGCTGAAGTTGCTGTACCAGATGCCGCCCGGGCCGCGCACCTGTTTGATATCGCCGCTCAGGTTTTCCAGCATGGCGGCGGTGGCCTTGCCGACGACCGTCGCAGACTGCAGGCTCAGCGTGGTATCGATTCTCGAGCCAGCCTTGTTGGCGACGGATCGGCTATTGAGTTCGGACCATGAAAGCGCTGCGCCATTCGCGTCGAGATAGGTATGCGGCATCAGTTTGGACGTGTAGATCACCTGTCCCTTGGGGCCGGCGCTACGCACCAGCGGGTACGGGCGCTCATTGCCGAAGACCGCTTTCAGCCTGGCCCGCAACGCCGGTGAATAGTCGAATTTCGCCTGGATGTCCATCCGCTTGACGGCGTCGCGTTCGCCGCCCAATGCGCGGTTCAACTCATTGCTTGAGGCGCTGATGACTTCCATGAAGGAGGACTTGGAAGCCGCCGGTGCAGGATCGGCGGCGTGAACGGAGGTAGACGCCAGCAAGGCGCCGGCGATGGTTGCTGCGGTGATCGAAATTTTCAACGTGTTGCCCGGAGGGAGTTGTTATTGTAGGGCCGCGATTCTACACACCGGGTTTCGTCCCAATATACGCGCTTTGTCACTTTAGAATTACATATCGGTTAGCTTGCGAGCGCTGTTGATTATTAATTAAAATTCGGCTACCGTGTCGGCGGGGCGGAACCTTCAAGCCGGCCTGTCTTTGCCTCGTGCAGGGACAGCCTCTACGGGGCTACCCCGTGGGATGTTTAATGTTCAGCACTTCGCCGCATGGGCCGCGTTGCGTTTCCACGCAAGTCAGCCCACGCATCACGAGACTCGTTGAAGGCTCTCCGCTCCTTTCACTGCGCATGAACATCAAAAAACTTAGCGTGTTGGCGCTTGCCGATACGATGCTCGCTTCCGACCGCAACCTGGACACGCTGATCGCGGCATGCGGCCGTGTTTTCGGCGCGCCGCCGCCATGGGCGGCCGAGGTTTGCGCGGCGCTCATTGAACGCACGGGCGAGAACTTCTACTACTTCAGCCGGCACGAGATCGCCGACATCCTGCTGCAACTGCTCACCGGCGATGGCGGCGATGGAGACGAGGAAGAGGAAGCGCCCGCGCCCCTGGAACTGCCGGAAGTGCGCCGCTACTGCGTCGATCCGCCGATCCGACCGCCCAACGATGCATGGGTCGCCGCGCTGGCGCTGCCGGAGCTGTCATCGGTCGGCGACCTGGCCGCCTGGCTGGATGAACCGGTCGGCGCGCTCGATTGGTTCGCCGACCAATGGCGTCTTGCCGGCGACAGGGAATCGCGCCTGCAGCACTATCACTATCGCTGGGTGCCCAAACGCAGCGGCGGCCTGCGCCTGATCGAAATTCCCAAGGAGCGGCTGCGCCGCATCCAGCAAAAGATACTGCGCCAGATCCTGGACCTGCTGCCGCCGCATCCGGCCGCGCATGGCTTCCGGCGCGGACACTCTTGCGTCACGCACGCGGCGCTGCACGCGGATCAGCGCATCGTCGTCCGCATGGATCTGAAAGATTTTTTCCCGAGCATTCAACTGTCCCGCATCCACGCGCTGTTTGAAAAGCTGGGCTACCCGAACAAGGTCGCCGGAGCGCTGGCACGCGTCTGCGTCAACCGCGCGCCGCTTGGCGTGTTTCGCGATGCAGAGGATGGCGCCTCGGTCGCGTGGGCGGAGCGCCAGGCCTTGAAGTCCCCTCACCTGCCGCAAGGCTCCCCCTGCTCGCCGGCGCTGGCCAATCTATGCGCCTACCGACTCGACATGCGCCTCGAAGCGCTGGCGCAGGCGATGGGCGCGTCATACAGCCGCTACGCCGACGATCTGGCGTTTTCCGGCGACCGCGATTTCGCCCGCGCCGCCGAACGCTTTCATCTTCAGGTTGCGGCAATTGCGCTTGAAGAGGGATTCCGCATCAATACCCGCAAGACGCGGCTGATGCGCGAAGGGACGCGCCAGCAGGTGACGGGCGTCGTCGTCAACGCGCATCCCAACATCGCGCGCGACGAATACGACAGGCTGAAAGCCACGCTGACAAACTGCGTGCGGCATGGGCCGGCCACGCAGAACCGCGACAGCCATCCCGACTTCCGCGCCTACCTGGCGGGCAGGATTTCGCATGTGAAGATGGTCAACCCGAGTCGGGCCATCAAACTGCAACGGCTGCTGGCAGCCGTTGCATGGGCCTAGTCCAGGTTCGGATACGGGCTCTTGCCGCCTTCGGCGATGAACAGGTCGATGCGCGCCTCCAGCACCGGCAGCGGCACGGAGCCCAGTTGCAGCACGGTGTCGTGGAAGGCGCGGATGTCGAACTTGGCGCCCAGCGCCGTCTCGGCTTTCTTGCGCGCGTTGATGATGCTCATCTCGCCCAGGTAGTAGGACAGCGCCTGGCCCGGCCACGAAATGTAGCGGTCCACCTCCGTCTCGATCTCGTGGTCCGACAGCGCGGTGTTGTCGTGCAGGTAGTCCTGCGCCTGCTTGCGGGTCCAGCCCTTGCTGTGGATGCCCGTGTCGACCACCAGCCGCGACGCGCGCCACGCCTGGTAGCTCAACATGCCGAACACCTCGTACGGCGTTTCATACATGCCCATCTCCACGCCCAGACGTTCCGAGTACAGCGCCCAGCCCTCGCCATACGCCGAGATATAGGCGTTGCGGAACGGCGGACGGCCCTTCTGCTCCATCGCCACCGGCATCTGGAAGGCGTGACCCGGCGCCGATTCGTGCAGCGTCAGCGCCGGCATCGAGTACAGCGCGCGCGCCGGCAGGTTGTAGGTGTTGACCAGGTAGACGCCCGGGCCGCCACGGCCCGAGGTGTAGAACGGCGCCTGGTCGTCCGGCACCGGGATCACGGCGAAGCGGCGGCGCGGCAGGTAGCCGAAGTACTGGCCGACCTTGGCGTCGAACTTTTTGGCGACCCAGGCGGAGCGCATCAGCAGCTCTTCCGGCGTCTTGGCGTAGAAGCGCGAGTCGGTGCGCAGGAACTGCAGGAAGGCCGGCAGGTCGCCTTCGAAGCCGGTCTGCTTGATTACGTCGTGCATCTCGGCGCGGATCTTCGCCATTTCGCTCAGGCCGATCTTATGGATCTGGTCCGCGCTCATCGCCGTGGTGGTGAACTCCACGATCTTCGACTGGTAGTAGGCTTTACCGTCCGGCAGGCTCTCGGCCGCCAGCTCCTCGCGGGCCTTCGGCACGTAGTCTTCGCGCATGAACTTCAGCAGCTTCTGATACGACGGCAGTATGTAAGCCTGGATCGCCTTCACGCCTTCCGCGCGCAGCGCTTCCTGCTGCGCCGCCGGCATCGTCGCCGGCATGGTCTTGAACGGCAGGTAGAACACCGTATCCTGCGGCGTCTTGGCGTCGGTGACGGAGGTAATCGAGGAGTCGCGGCCGATCAGCGTGACTTTCGGCGGCGTGAAGCCGCGTGCCGCGCCGGCGCGCATATTGTCCATCTCTTCGTTGAAGTAGCGCGGCGTGTCGGCCAGCTGCTTGAGGTAGTCGCGGTACTGCTTCTCGTTGGTCAGCGGCCGGCGCGCGCCCGACGCCATGTTGGACCAGAAGGCCGAATCGGCGTTCAGCGGCTTCTCGTATTCGCGGAACACCTGGCCGGCGATCAGCGCGGCGATCTGCGCCTTGTAAACCTGATAGTTGATGCGCTCCGGCGCAGACAGCTTGTCCTGCGAAATGCCGTCCAGCTTTTTCATCACGCCCTGCCAGTACGCCAGGCGGCTCTTCTGGGTGGCGGCGTCGATGCGCGGCAGCGACGCGGAGACGCCGTTGTCGTCATCTTCCTCTTCTTCCTGTTTCTGGCTGATGCGCCACTTCCACTCCTGGGTGTAGATGGCTTTGAACTGCGCGTCGGCGGGACCGGGCTTGACGGCCGGCGCCGCATCGGCCGCGGCGACGGCTAACAGCATGCATGCGCCGGCGATAGCGGCGCTGAACTTCTTTTCCATAACACTCCAGTGGGAAGGGTTGATCACATGTCCAGCAGATTACGGCGTTCGCGCAGCAGCGCGGTAAAGGCGTCGGCGTTGACGGGGCGGCTGAAGAAATAGCCCTGCATCTCGTCGCAACCGCGTTCGGTCAGGAACTGCACCTGCTCGCGCGTTTCGACGCCCTCCGCGATCACGCGCATGTTCAGGTTGTGCGCCAGCGAGATCACCGACAATGCGATGGCCGCGTCGTTGGCGCTGGTCGTGACATCGTCGACAAACGATTTATCGATCTTCAGCACGTCGATCGGGAAGCGCTTCAAATAACTCAGGCTGGAATAGCCGGTGCCAAAGTCGTCCAGCGAGATGCTGACGCCGATGTCCTTCAGCCGGCGCAGCGCAGCCACCGCCTTGTTCGGATCGCCCATCACCGTGCCCTCGGTGATCTCCAGGCCCAGGTACTCGGGCGCGATGCCGAACTTGCGCAGCGTGCTTTCCACATACGGCACCGTGGCGTCGTTGGCGAACTGGCCGGCGGCCAGGTTGACCGCCACCTTGATGTCGCCCAGGCCCTGGTCGTGCCACACCTTGATCTGCGCGCACACGCTCTCCAGCACCCATTCGCCGATGGAGTTCACCAGCCCGTACTCCTCGGCCAGCGGGATGAAGCGGTTGGGCGGCACCTTGCCCAGTACCGCGTTATCCCAGCGCAGCAGCGCTTCCGCGCCGACCATCTCGCCGGTCTTCAGGCACATTTGCGGCTGGTAGTGCACTTCGAATTCGTCGCGCGCGATGGCGCCGCGCAGCTGGCCCTGGATCGCCAGCTTGTCGCGGATCTCCGCGTCCATGCGCTCGGTGAAGAAGGCGTAGTTGTCACGGCCGATCTCCTTGGCGCGGAACAGCGCCGTGTCGCCGTTGCGCACCAGCTCATCGAAGCTGTCGCCATCGGTCAGGCTGACGGCGATGCCGATGCTGGAGGTGACAGTGATCTGCTGGCCATCGATCACCAGTTCCTTGCGCAGGCCGGCCAGGATCTTCTGCGCCAGCGCCATGGTCGCGCCCAGCTGGGCGTCGTCCGACACGATGATCTGGAATTCGTCGCCGCCCTGGCGGGTCACGGTGTCGCCTTCGCGCACGGTCTCGCTGAGGAACTTGGACACCACCTGCAAGGCCTTGTCGCCCACATCGTGGCCGTAGGAGTCGTTGATGCTCTTGAAGCGGTCCAGGTCCAGGCACATGACGGCCACGCAGCGGTGCTCGCGCTTGGCCGCGGCCAGCGTCTGCTCGAAGCGCTGGCGCGCCAGCAGGCGGTTCGGCAGGCCGGTCAGCGCATCGTGGTTGGACAGGAAATCGATCAGGTGCTGCTCGGCCTTGCGCTCGGTGATGTCCATGAACACCGCCACGTGGTTGATTACGTGGCCCTGCTCGTCCCGCACCACCGAGGCGCTCAGCAGGCCCGGATAGGTGTCGCCGTTCTTGCGGCGCGCCAGAATCTCGCCCGACCAGTGGCCGGTCTTGGCGATCGACTGCGCCATCGATTCGAAGGATTTTGCGTCCGGCTCGCCGGCGTGCAGCAGCGCCACGCTCTGCCCCACCACCTCCTCCGCGCTGTAGCCGGAGATCTGCGTGAACGCCGGATTGGTGGCGACGATGCGTGCATCGCGGTCGGTGACGACGATGGCGTCCTGCGTGGCCTCGAACACCTGGCTGGAGAGCCGCATGAATTCCTCGTTGGCGCGGCGCTGCTCGACCTCCTTTTCCAGCGAGGCGGCCAGCGCGGCCAGTTCGGTGGTGCGTTCGACCACGCGCTCTTCCAGCAGCGCGCGTTCGGCGGCCAGCGCCTGCTGGGCGCGGCCCAGCCGCACGTGGGCGTCGGTGCGGGCCAGGATTTCCTCGGCCTGGAAAGGCTTGGCGATGAAGTCGACGGCGCCCAGCGCGAAGCCGCGCACCTTGTCGTCGGTGTCATGCTGGGCCGACAGGAAGATCACCGGCACCTGGCTCAGTTCCGGCGAGGCCTTCAGGCGGCGGCACACCTCGAAGCCATCGATGCCGGGCATGCGCACGTCGAGCAGGATCAGCTCCGGAGGGCGCGACTGCGCGGTCCACAAGGCCAGCTCGCCGTTCGGCGCCTGACGCACGTAGTAGCCCGCTTCGGTCAGCAGGTCGCTCAGCAGTTTGAGCGAGGCCGGCGTGTCCTCCACGATCAGCACTTCGCCCTTGGTATGTTGTTCCGACAAATCCCGATGCATGTAAAACTCTCTCGCCTGGTTTGCTGCCACGTTGACTGCCACTATGATATACCCGTCAGGCTTGCGCCTCCAGTTCGTTACCCGCCTCGTCCAGCAATGCGCACAGCTGCGGATACTGGTGCAGCCGTATCATGTGCTCGATGCGCTCGACCACTTCCCCCAATTCCTCCGGCAATGGCGCCAGCAACAGCGCCACGCGCGCCAGGTTCAGTTCCTGCAGCGCGGTCTTCAATTGCAGGCGCAGGGCCGGGTCCAGCAGGCCCAGGTCGTCGCGCGAGAGCGGCGACGGCAAGGCCTGGCGGGGGTTGTGGTGGCGGCGCAGGAACTGCAAGCCCAGTTGCTGCTCCAGCACCGCGTACAACTGGTCCTGTTCGACCGGCTTGCGCATGAATTCATCGGCGCCCGCGCCCAGCGCTTCCTCGCGCTCCTCGGCGAAGGCGGACGCCGTCAGCACCACCACCTTCGGCTGCGGTCCGGCGGTGTTGGCGCGGATCTGGCGCGTCGCGCTCAGGCCATCGAGCGCCGGCATGCGCCAGTCCATGAACACCAGGTCGGGATGCCAGACATCGACCATCGCCAGCGCCTGGGCGCCGTCGCCCACCACCGCCACGTCGAAGCCCAGCGGCTGCAACAGGCTTTCCAGCAGCGCGCAGCCGTCGGCATTGTCGTCGGCCACCAGGATGCGGCGGCCGCGCTGCGGCGGCGCCAGGGCGGCCACTTCGTCGTCGCCGTTGTCCGGCGCGCCGTCGGCCACCTGCACCGAGATCGCGAAACGGAAGGTGGCGCCGGCGCCGGGCGCCGATTGCACCGTCAGCTCGCCGCCCATCAGCTGCACGAACTCGCGCGAGATGGTCAGGCCCAGGCCCGTGCCTTCATGCGCGCCCGGTCCCTCGGCCTGGATGAAGGGTTCGAAAATGCGCGCCTGGTCGGCCGGCGAGATGCCGGGGCCGTTGTCGATGACTTCGAATTCCAGCTCGCAGCGGTTGCCCTTCTGCGCATTGCGCATGGCGCCGCGCACGCGCAGCGTGACCTTGCCCTGCACCGTGAACTTGACCGCGTTCGACATCAGGTTGAGCAGCACCTGGCGCAGCTTGGTGCCGTCCACGCGGGCGCCGGGCGGAAGTCCGGCGGCGTCCAGCTCCAGCTCCACGCCGGTCTGGCCGGCGCGCATGCTGACCATGTCCATCACTTCCTGCAGCATGTCCTCCAGGCCGACCACCTCGGTTTGCAGGACGGCGCGGCCGGCTTCGATCTTGGACAGTTCCAGGATGTCGTTAATCAGCGTAAGCAGGTGCTGGCCGGAGCGGTGGATGATGGCGAGGTTGCGCTTCTCTTCCGGCAGCATGTTCTTGGAGTCCGCCATCAGGCGCGAAAAGCCGATCACGGAGTTGAGCGGCGTGCGCAGCTCGTGGCTCATATTGGCGAGGAAGATGCTCTTGGCCTGGTTGGCCGCCTGCGCCTGCAGCACCGCGACCGACAGCGCATTGGTGCGCTCGGCCACCAGGTCTTCCAGGTGGATGCGGTGGCGGCGCAGCTCCTGCTCGGCCACGCGGCTGGCGGTGACGTCGTAATTGACGCCGACCATGCGCGCCGGATGGCCGTCGGCGTCGCGGAAGATCATGGCGTCGCCCTTGATATGGTGTACCGAACCGTCCGCCCACACCACGCGGAACTCGACATCGAATTCGGCCTGGCCGTTCAGCGCCTGGCGCAGCAGCGCCTCGGTGGGGATGGCGTCGTCCGGGTGCATCATGCTGCGCCACAGTTCGAACGGCCGCGCCACCTTTTGGCCCTCGATGCCGTGCAGGCGGTACATCTGCTCATCCCACACCACTTCGTCGCTGGGGATGTTCCAGTCCCAGATGCCGATCGCCGCCGCGCTCGACGCGATCTGCAGCCGCTCCTCGCTGGCGTGCATGGCGACGTAGCGGCTGTCCATCAGGCGCACCATCTCGCGGATCGAGGCGTTCAGCGTTTTCAGCTCGCCGAAGAACCAGTCGCGCGGCGGCAAGGCGCCCGGGTTCTGGCCGGCCTTGACGTTGGCGGCATAGCGCTCGATGGTGGTCAGCGGCTTGAGGATCAGCTGCCACAGCAGCAGGTACAGGCTGGCCACCAGCGTCACCACCAGCACGAAGATCATGCCTGCGATGGTGTAGAGCCGCTGGCGCAGTTGCTCGATCAGGCCCGCCGGCGAGGCGTACACGGTGATGGTGCCGATGTTCTGGCCGCCGGCGACGATGGCGCGCTGCACCGACAGCAGCTCGGGATCGTCCGGCATGCGGGTGGTGGCGACCAGTTGCGCCTGGTCGTTGCGGGTCAGGATGAAAGGATGGTTGCTGGCCACCGGGGCCACGGCGCTGGCGTACAGGTCGCGGTTGCTCAAACCGCTCTTCATGATGGTGACGATCTGGGTTTCGTCGAAGTTCCAGGCCGGCAGCGCGACGGCGGCGGCCAGTTCATCGGCGCTGTTGGCCAGCGTCTTGTGCAGCTGTTCCCAGCGCTGGGCGCGCTCGACCTGGTAGAAGTACAGGGCAAAAGTAGTCAGTACCAGGGTCACCACGGCGGTCAGCGTCACGCTGACGAACACGGCGATCGATACTCTTCCTGCACGACGGGCGAAGCGCTCCAACATCTGAAAACCATTCTTTAGGGTTAGTCTGGGGTACCTTCGACTTAAATCATAGGTTCAAACCGACCCGAAGTCCATGCATTTTATTGCCCAAAAGGATTAAATTACAGGAACAGCAAGATTTTGCACGTTCAAGCAACATCCTTGGCAGTTTGTAAATGGTCGCAGGCGATGGCGGTGCTCAGGAACAGCTGGCCGTTCAATTCGCGCAGCAGCTCGCTGTTGCGCAGGCGGTCCAGCACCGGCCCCTTCACCTCGGCCAGGTGCAGGCCGATGCCGCGCCGCTTGAGGCTCTGGTTCAGTTCCGACATCGCGTACAGCGCCGACGTGTCGATCGAGCTCACCGCCGTCATCACCAGCACCAGATGGCGCGCGCTGGTGTGGGTGGCCAGCTCGCATTCGATGCGCTCGGCCACCGCCTCCATATTGCCGAAGAACAGATTGGCGTCGATGCGCAGCACCAGCAGCGCCGGCTGGGTCTCGGCCGGATAGCGTTCGACATTGCGGAAATGCTCGGTGCCGGCGATGCGGCCCAGCACCGCGATATGCGGACGGCTGGCGCGCCAGATCAGGGTGCCCATCGACAGCGCCACGCCGACCACCACGCCCGCCTCCACGCCCAGCACCAGCACGCCCAGGCAGGTCGCGCCCCAGGCCAGCACGTCGCCGCGGTCGTACTGCCAGGCGGTGCGCAGGATGCCCAGTTCCAGCAGGCCGAGTACGGCGACGATGATGGTGGCGGCCAGCACCGGCAACGGCAGCAGCGACAGCCAGCCGGTGGGCGCCATCAATGCGCAGGCCAGCAGCGTGGCGGTGATCAGGCTGGCCAGCGGCGTGTTGGCGCCGGCCGCGAAGTTGACGGCGGAGCGCGACAGGCTGCCGGTGACGGGGAAGCCGCCGGTCAGCGCGCTGGCGACGTTGGCCGCGCCCAGGCCAATCAGCTCATGGTTGCTGACCAGCTTCTCGTTGCGCTTGAGCGCCAGCGACTGCGCCGCCGACATCGACATCAGGAAGATGATGAAGCCGATCAGCAGGCCAGGTTGCAGCAAGGGCTTCCAGTGCGCGCTGGAGCTGGCGAGGTTGAGGTGAGGCAGGCCGCCGGGGATGGCGCCGGTGGTGCGCACGCCCATCGCGGCCAGGTCGGTGGTGGCCATCAGCACGATGCCGCCCAGGACCACCACCATCGGCGCCAGCTTGGCGGCGATGTCCGCCGCGCCGGCCGGCATGCCGCAGCGTTTCAGCAGGCCCGCCAGGTATTGTTTGGACAGCACCAGCAGCAGCAAGGCCGTAACGCCCATCACGGCGCTCGGCGTGTGCACGTGCGGCAGCTCCGCGCCCAGCAGCGTATGTACTTGGTCGAAGGCGATGACCAGCGCCGAGCCGACGGTGAAGCCGCTCATCACGGGACGGGAAAAGAAGTTGGCCAGGAAGCCCATGCGCAGCACGCCGCACAGCAGCAGCACGGCGCCGGAGATCAGCGCCAGCTGCGCCGCCAGCACGCCGGCCAGCGCCGAGCCGGCAGGCGCCAGCGGGCCGATGACGGTGGCCGTCATCAGCGAGATGATGGCCATCGGCCCCACCGACTGCGTCATGCTGCTGCCGAACAGCGCATAGATAATTGGCGGCAGGATGCTGGCGTAGATGCCGACCACCGGCGGCAGGCCCGCCACCAGCGCGTACGCTGTGCCTTGCGGGATCATCATCATCGCCACCACCAGCCCGGCGGAGATATCGCCGGCCAGCAGTTCGCGCCGGTAGTGCTTCAACCAATGCAGCATTGTGTATCCGTGGTGCTTGAAAATACCGCCAGTCTACGCGATCGGCCCCAGGCAGCCCAGCCCCAAGCACGTTTTTTACATTACGTAATCCGAAAAACGCATAAGAGCGGCGCAAGTGGCAATTGCCAAATTAAAAACTATCGTTTATCGTTCACAGCCGCGTTTCAGAAAAACCGCCCATGATCTCAGGTCTCACGCTACTCTTCCTGCTTATCGCGCTCAACCTGTACGTAGGGACCCGGATTCGCCTCAATGGCGAGACCCGCTTGCAGCAGAACATGGTGATCGCCATGCTGTGGATCGCGCCTTTCGTCGGCCTGCTCTTCGCGCTGGGGCATACCAAACCCGCACTAACGCAAACGCCGGCGGCGGAGCCCTTGCTGCCGGGGACCGTCGCCGGCCCCGCGCCGCTGCAACTGAGCTTTGCCGGACTGCCGCCGCTGGCACTGGCGCCGCATATGCAAACTTCGAACGGCTATCCATTCTTTCGTTGGCAAGCGCTGGAAGAATGGACCGCCGCCCTGCCCGACCCTCAGCGCGCCGTTCTGGCGTCGCAAGTGACCAAAAGAGCATGGCTAAGCCATCTGCGCGACGCCTTCGGTTCCACGCTCCGCTTGCACGAAGCCGATGACGCGTTTGTGTTGTCGCCGCTGGCTAATAACGTGGTCCTGGCGACGGCTGCATATGTGACCACCACGCGCGCGCGCATCAACAAACTGTTGGCGGGGCTGGCGCAATTCCCGGAACACGACAAGAGCGTGCTGGTGGTCGCGCCGGATGAAACCGACTACTATCACTACGTCTCGACCTACTACCCGGACGGCGGTCATTTCGCCGACAGCGGCGGCATGTTCATCAACCACGGTTGCCCGCACTTCGTCGTCGCGCTCAACGACCTGGCGAACATCGAGCCAGTGATTGCGCATGAACTCACGCACAGCGCGCTTGCCCACTTGCATTTGCCGCGCTGGCTGGATGAAGGCCTCGCCGTCAACACGGAAATGCGGCTGACGCGCGGCGGCGGCACCGGATACACCCAGCACCAGCTCCACGCCATGCATCTGGCATTCTGGGGGCCGCAGGAGATGCAGGAATTCTGGTCGGGCGCTTCCTTCTTCCGGCCGGACAATGGCAATCTGCTGTCCTACGAGTTGGCACGCGTCCTGGTCGCACACATGGGCAGCGACTGGGCGCGCTTCAGCAGTTTTGCCCGCGCCGCCGAGCGCTCCGATGGCGGCGCTCAAGCGGCGCAGGATGTCTTCGGCGTCTCGCTCGGCACACTGGTCTGCGCGCTACTGGAAAAGGAATACGATGCCGCGTGGGAGCCGGCAGCCCAATAGGCGCCGGTCAGCGGGTTGGCAGCGACGCATGCACCGCCTGCAGGATTTCCAGCGACAGCGCCTCGTCGTCGACTGCGCGTGACAGCACGATGGCGCCGACCATGGCGGCGTAGGTCGCCACCGCCTGGCGCCGCTGGTCGGCGTCGGCATCGCCGGGCATCAGCGGTTCGAGCACGGCCAACTGGGCACTGACGCCTTCGGTCAGCGCATGCCGCGCCTTGGGGCCGAGGCGCGAGATATCAGCCCCCAGCGAGGTCACGGAACAGCCCTTCGCTGGACCGTCGCGATGCGCAACCGACAGGTAGCCGGCGCCGATCTTGTCCAGCGCGGTGTCCGCGCCCTGCTGCACGTAGCCCTGCCAGCGCTCGACCGAGCGCTTGAGCGCATGCTCGGTGGCTGCGGCCAGCAAATCTTCCTTGGAAGCGAAATGGCCGTAGAAACCGCCGTGCGTCAGGCCGGCGTTTTTCATCAGGTCGGCCACGCCGATGCCGTCATAGCCTTTTTCGCGGAACAGCCGCGCCGCCGTTTCAACGATGCGCTCGCGATTGAGCGCCACTTGTTCTCTGCTTACCTTCATGTCTGTCTCCCCACGGTGCACCTGTTGACATCATACATTATGAGCGTAATATATCAATCATTATGAGCATCATTTAAAGGAGTTAAGCCATGAAAGCTGTCATCAGTGCCTATGCCCGTTCTCCCTTCCACTTCGCCCGCAAAGGCAAGCTGGCCGAAGTCCGCCCCGACGACCTGGGCGCCCAGGTGGTGCGGGGCCTCATCCAGCGCACCGGCCTCGACCCGCGCCTGCTGGACGACGTGATCCTCGGCTGCGCCTATCCGGAATCCTCGCAGGGCAACAACCTGGCGCGCATCGTCGCGCTGCTGGCGGGCTTTCCGCATGAGGTGCCGGGCATGACGATCAACCGTTTCTGCGGCTCGTCGATGTCGTCCATCCACATCGCCGCAGCGCAGATCGAGGCGGGACTGGGCGAGGCTTATCTGTGCGTCGGCATCGAGTCGATGACGATGGTGCCGCAAGGCGGCTTTAACTTCTCTCCCAACCCGCAACTGCTGGCCGAAACCGACGCCTACATCAGCATGGGCGATACGGCGGAAAACGTCGCCCGCAAATACGAGGTGGCGCGCGTTGACCAGGAAAAGCTGGCCTTCCAGTCGCACCAGAAGGCGGCCAGCGCCCGCGCCGCCGGTCTGCTGAAGGATGAAATCGTGCCCATCACCACCGGCACCGGCGAAGTCATCGCCGAAGACGGCTGCATCCGCCCCGGCACCACCGTCGAGGCGCTGGCCGGGCTGAAGCCGGTGTTCGATCCCGAGCACGGCGTGGTCACGGCCGGCACCTCGTCGCCACTGACCGACGGCGCGTCGGCGGTGCTGGTGACGACCGAGGCCTTCGCCCGCAAGCACGGTCTGACGCCGAGCGCGCGCATCGTCTCGATGGCGGCGGTGGGTTGCGATCCTGCGCTGATGGGCATAGGCCCGATTCCGGCGACACAAAAGGCGCTGCGGCTGGCCGGCCTGCAGGCCAGCGATATCGATGTGGCGGAGATTAACGAGGCGTTCGCATCGCAGGCGCTGGCCTGCGTGCGCGAACTGGGGATCCGGCCGGAGGTGTTGAATATCGATGGCGGCGGCCTGGCCATCGGCCATCCGCTGGGCGCCACCGGCGCGCGCATCACCGGCAAGGCGGCGGCGCTGCTGGCGCGCAGCGGCGGCCGTTACGCGCTGGCCGCCCAGTGCATCGGCGGCGGCCAGGGTATTGCGACGGTGCTGGAAAAGATCTAGGCCTTATTCCACCACGTCGATGCAGTTGCGGCCCGCGCGCTTGGCGCGGTGCAGCGACGCATCCAATCGGTCGAGGACAGTAGCGCTGCCCTCGTCCCCGCCCACCTGGGTCACGCCCAGGCTGACGACCAATTCGGCGGTGCGCGGCAGGTCCGCTTCGGCCAGCGCGCCGCGCAGCTTTTCCGCCAGGCGTTTGGCGTCGGCCGCCGTGGTGTGGGTGGCGATAATCAGGAACTCTTCGCCGCGCATGCGCGCCAGCAGGTCCGAGGTGCGCAAGCGGCTCTTGACCACGTCCGCCACCACGCGCAGCGTCTGGTCGCCGGCCGGGGAACCGTATAAATCGTTTACGGATTGGAAGCTGGCGACATCGAAGGACAGCACCGCCAGCGGCAGGCCGTAACGGCGCGCGCGGCGGATTTCGTTGTCCAGCATGTCCTCGCCGGCGCGGCGGTTGGCGGCGCCGGTCACGCTGTCTACGGTGCTCAGTTGCGAAATCTGGCCGGACAGTTCTTCATTCCGGTGCTTCAACTCGCTCATGCCCAGGCCGAAGCTGACAAACTGCGCCAGGCTGCTGAAGCAGGCGAACTGCTCGCGCGAGAAGGTGATGTGACGGTCGAACATCAGGCAGATCGCGCCCAGCTCCGGGCCGCCCGGCTCGGCGCGCAGCGGCAGCGCCAGCACCATGCGCACGCAGCGGTCGTGCAGCGTCATCGCCAGTTCCGGATCGCCGGCTTTTTCCGGTGCGTCCAGCAGCACCATCTCGCCACGCGCCACCGCCAGCAGCGGCGGGAACACGTCGCGCAGCGGCGATTGCAGCAGACGGTCGCGCCGCTGCAGCAGGCGCGCCAGGTCCAGGTGGTTGCGCGATTCCTGCGCCACCAGTTGCAGGTCGCCCCGCTCTTTCATGTGCAGCACGGCCGTATGGCGCACGCCGGGGAAATTGCACAGCGCCAGGCAGATCTGGGCCGACATCGATTCGATGCTGTCGATGCCGCTCAGCGCCCGTTGCAGGCTGCGCTGCACGCCCAGCAGGTCGCGCAGTTCTCTTTCCTTGTCCAGCAACTCTTGCTGCAGGGCGGCGGCGGCATCGGCGGGTACCGCCAGCGCCTGCTCCACGGCCTGTTGCAGCTCGTCGTTGAGTACCGGGCAGATGCGGTAGTCGAACTGGCCGTAGGTCATCAGCTCGGGCAGCCAGGCGCTGTGCTCGTAGGCGCACAACACCAGCACCGGCGCACCCGCGCGGCTGCGGATCAGCGCGCCGACGCCGGCCAGCTCGCTCAGCTGCTCGTAGCCGTTCAGGTCCAGCACCAGCAAATCCACGGTGCGCTTGCCTAGCGCCGTCGCGGTCGCCTCGACATGTTCGGTCATCGTCAGCTGGGAGAACATCTCTCCGCAGCAGGATTGGAACTCCGAGCGTCGCTCGCCATTGGCGTTAAAAAACACGCCTACGCTATTGGTCCTGTCCGGCATCATGTTGCTCCTACGCATGCTTTTAATATAAAAAATGTATCCCCCCAGTAGTGTGCCATAAAGTTCATAATTAGCAATATTTTTTGTACTAAAGATCAGATTATTTCCTCAGGCAACTTGTTTTGCGTCGCAGTATTGACGCATATCTGTGAGCAAGCGCACCGTCTTTGCGCTCCGCGCGGCCAATACTGTCTGCTTCGAGGAGAACATCATGGCGACACGTGCGTTATGGAAAGGCGCCATCAGCTTCGGGCTGGTGCACATTCCGGTCGAACTGTATTCCGCCGTGCAGGAGCACGAGCTGGATCTGACGATGCTCGACCGCCGCGACTTTTCGCCGGTCGGCTACAAGCGCTACAACAAGAACACGGGCAAGGAAGTGAGCTGGGACGATATCGTCAAAGGCTATGAGTACGAGGACAACGAGTATGTGGTGCTGTCCGACGAGGATCTGAAACGCGCCAACGTCGAGGCCACGCAGACCATCGATATCCAGGCCTTCGTCGACGCGGCCGATGTGCCGCTGACCTACTACGAACAGCCCTATTACCTGGCGCCGTCGCGCGGCGGCGCCAAGGTATATGCGCTGCTGCGCGAGACGCTGCGCAAGGCCGGCAAGATCGGCATCGCCACGGTGGTGATACGCACCAAACAGCACCTGTGCGCGCTGGTCTGCGTCGACGACAAGATCGTGCTGAACACGCTGCGCTACGCGGCCGAGATCCGCAGCGCCGAGGAATTGAAGCTGCCGCCGGCGACCATGAAGGCGGCCGGCATCAGCGACAAGGAGCTGCAGATGGCGCTGTCGCTGGTCGAAGGCATGAGCGAAGAATGGAAGCCGGAGCGCTACCACGACACCTACAAGGATGACGTGCTGGCACTGGTGAAGAAGAAGGTGAAAGCCGGCCAGACCAAGACCATCACCGCCGCCGAACCGGAAGCCCGGGCGGCCAAGTCATCGAATGTGGTGGATCTGGTGGCGCTGCTGCAGGACAGCCTGGGCAAGCGGCCGGCGAAAACCGGCCGTGCATCGAAAGCGAAACCGGCCGCCAAAACGACCAGGCGCGCGACGGCGGCTTAGCGGCGGCGTGCTTTCCAGCCCAGCAGCATCAGGCCGGCCAGCAGCATCGCATAGGTTTCAGGCTCCGGGACCGGAAGCGGCACTTCGGTGACGGTGATCGAAGTCAGGGCACCGTTGGCGCCCATCATGGCGTGGGTAGCGGTGGACGAATACGTGTAGTAAAAGCTCGACTGGCTGAAGCCGGAGAAATCCAGCTCGCCAGGCATGGCCGAGGCGTTGAAGACCTGGCCGGACTTGTCGAAGAAACTCACCGCCATCATCTGCGACGCAAAGGCGTTGGCCGACACATTGGCGATGCCAAAACCATCTGCCCCGCCCAGCATGGTCGCGTTATTGGCGACCTGCACATTGGTGCTGCTGTAGGTGGCGTCGGCCAGGCCGATGCTGCTGCCGCCTATGCTGGCGCCCAGGCTGTTCTGGGCCGCAGGCGCCGCGTACATGGCGCTGCCGCCGACGTTGCTGAACAAGGCGGTCTCGGTGTCGTAGCTGAAATGGCCGGTGATGATGTCGCCGATCGAAACCGTGCTGCCCGACAGGCTGCTGGAAGCAACCGCGCCGCCGGTGAAGGTCAGCGGCGAGAATTCGACCATTTCCTGGATTTTGGCTGTGAAATCAAATTGATAGACGGTAGCGTGGGCAGAGCCGAGCATGGTCAGACCGGCTAACAAAATGGGCAGCTTTTTCATCTGGGCGTTTCCTGGATATGTATCGAGCCAGCATTAAAACATTCACAACACCTATTGTCAATATTAAATTATAATTTCATTACGGAAACTCACTCGGACGCCCCGAGCATCTTCATCGCTGCCGCCAGCCCCTTGGCGGACTTGGCGTAATCATCCCAGGGCGCATTGCCGACATCGAGCCGCGCATGCACGTTGCCGATGTTCCACTGGTCGGCGCCGCGCAGGCCCTCCAGCTCATCCCAGTCCAGCGGCACCGAGATGCCCAGGCCGGGCCGGCTGCGGGCCGACCACGCGGCCACCGTGGTGGCGCCCCGCCCGTTGCGCAGATAGTCGATGAAGATCTTGCCGACACGGTTGCGCGGGCCGCTCTTCAACACGAAACGCTCGGGAATCTGCTCGGCCATGTGCGCAACGATGGCCTGCGAGAAGGCCTTGACATCGTCCCAGCCGTAGCCCGGCCTCACCGGCACCACCACATGCAGGCCTTTGCCGCCGCTGGTTTTCAGGAAGGCCGGCAGGCCCAGATGATCGAGGAAGGCGCGCATCAACTGCGCCGCCTCCTGCACCTGCCGCCAGCCGACGCCCTTGCCCGGGTCCAGGTCGAACACCATGCGATTGGGCTTGTCGTAGCTGGAGGCGTTGGCGTTCTGCGTGTGCAGTTCGACCACGTTCCACTGCGCGGCCGACAGCAAGCCTTGTTCGGTCGAGATTTCCAGCATCGGCGCATGGTCGGGATCGAGCGCGGGGTCCAGGTGTTTAACGCCAGGCAGCTTGCCGGTCTCGGCATGCTTTTGGAAGAACAATTCGCCACCGACGCCGTCCGGCGCGCGCACCAGCGATACCGGGCGTCCCTTCAGGTGCGGCAGCATCAGCGCGGCGACCAGCGCGTAGTAGCGCACCAGCGCGATCTTGGTGGCGCCGCTTTGCTTGTCGATGACGCGGTCGGGATTGGTGATCTTGAGTGTGGCGGGCAGCTTGCCCTGCACTGTGCTTGCGGTTTGCATGTCTGCTTGCTCCTTAAGATGGGCCGGCGTCTCGCGCACGATGGCGTCGGCCTTCTTGTCCTTGCGTAGTCCTTTGAAGACGGCGTGACGGATCGAGCCCGCGCGCGTCCACTCGCCGAAGCTCACTTCCGCCACCAACACCGGCTTGAGCCAGTGGGCTTTGTGGTCGATCTCGCGGTTGGGGGCAAAGGGACTATGCGCGGCGGCCAGCTTGTCCATCTTCGATTTCACGTCGCGCAGCGTGGCGGCGTCGAAGCCGCTGCCGACGTTGCCCGCGTATTGCAGCTTGCCGTCCTTGTCGTAGGTGCCGAGCAGCAGCGAGCCGAAACCGCTGCGCGAGCCTTGCGGATCGGTGTAGCCGCCGATGACGAACTCCTGCCGCTGGCCGCATTTGAGCTTGATCCAGCTGTCGCTGCGGCGCGTTGTGTAGCGGGCGTCACGGCGCTTGCCGATGATGCCTTCGAGTCCCATGCTGCATGCGGCAGCGATCATCTCTTCGGGTGGCGCGTTCAGCGCGGCGCTGAAGCGCACCGTGTCGGTGGACTTTTTGTCGAGCAGCGCTTGCAGGATGGCTCGGCGTTGTTCCAGCGGCGTCTCGCGCAAATCGCGGCCGTTGTGGAATGGGATGTCGAACAGGAAGTAGACGATGTCCGCCGGATTGTCTTCGTCGAAGGCGTTTTGCAGCAGACCGAAGTCCGGGCGGCCGTTATCGTCGTGGACCACGATTTCGCCGTCGTACCAGCCGGAGGGCAGCTTCATTTTGGCGAGGGCGCCGCGCAGGTTGGGCAGGCGATGGGTCCAGTCGTTGCCGTTGCGAGTGACCAGGCGGATGTCCTTGCCATCGATGCGCGCCAGCAGGCGGTAGCCGTCGAACTTGATTTCGAATAGCCAGTCTTCGGGCGAGGACGGCAGCGCATCGACCAGCGTTGCCAGCTGCGGTGACAGCGTTTCCGGCAAGTCGGCCGGCGGCTGCAGCACCTTGACGGAATCGGGCATTTCATCGACCACGCTGAATTCGGCTGCGGGACGGGCGTAGTCGTCCTTCTCCTTAATCAACAGCCACGGTTCCTGCTTCTCGCCCTTGCCCTTCATGCGGACCAGCGCCCAGCGTCCGTGCATCTTGTGCCCCGCCAGTTCGAACTTCAGGCTCCCGGCGGCCAAGGCCTTGCGCGGATCGCCCTGCGGCCGCCATACGCCCCGGTCCCAGATGATGACTTTGCCCGCGCCGTACTGTTTGGGCGGAATCGTGCCTTCGAAGTCGTTGTACGAAATCGGATGATCCTCCACATGCACGGCCATGCGCTTGTCGTGCGTGTCGTAGCTGGGGCCTTTGGGCACGGCCCAACTCAGCATCACGCCGTCGAGCTCCAGGCGGAAATCGTAGTGCAAGCGGCTGGCCCAGTGTTTTTGGATGACGAAGGCCAGCGCCTCCCCGCCCTCCTCGCCTCCGCCTGCCGGCTCGGGCGTGATCGCGAAGTTGCGCTTGGACTTGTAGGTTGTAAGCGAGTCTCCCATGCCGCCAGCGTATGCCCGGGCGGCGGGCGATTCCGTGCGCTGGCGAACATGTAAGCAATCTGGCGAGCTTGTAAGCGATTGTAAAGGCCGTCAACGACAGCGATCCGGGCCGCGTTTTTCGCTCAGTGACACGGGAATTGTCCCGGCTCTAAATCAACCTGAATGAGGATTTCATCATGAACAAACTTATCGCTACCCTGATCGCCGGCCTGTTCGCTACCGCAGCTTTTGCACAGACCCCAGCCACCGCGCCAGCCGCTCCAGCAGCAGCCGTCAAAGCAGAAGCCAAGGAAACCAAAGTCGTCGCCAAGGCAGACGCTAAAGAAACCAAGGCCGCCGTCAAAGCCGAAGCCAAAACCGCCAAGGTAGAAGCCGAAGCCAAGAAAGATGTCGCCGTCGCCAAAGCCGACGAAAAAGCCGAAAAGGCCGACGCCCACGCCAAGGCTCACAAAACCAAAGCCAAGGCACACGCCAAGGCCGAGAAAGCTGAAGCAGCAGCTACCCCTGCTCCAGTCGTCACCAAGTAATTCCGCAGTACGCGGTGGCCCCCAGCCCACCGTACATAAAAAAAGCCTGTGCCGCTCACGCGTGCACAGGCTTTTTGCATTAATCGTCCAGCTTATCGCTGCGCGACCTTCTGCGAAGCGTTGGCGCCATCCCAGCCGCCGCCCAGCGCGCGGATCAGCGCCACGGTGGTGACAGCGCGATTACCGCGCAACTGCACCGCACTACGCTCCACCGACGCCAGGTTACGCTGCGCGTCCAGCAGATCGAGGTAGCTCGAACGACCGGCGGTGTACAGCTTCTGCGCCAGATCGGCGGAACGACGCGCCGAAACCACGGCATCTTCAATCTGCGCAGTCTGGCCAGCCAGGATGCGCAGGCCCGCCAGGTTGTCTTCCACTTCCGCGAAAGCCACCAGCACGCTCTGGCGATACGTACCAACCGATTCCTCAAGCGCTGCTTCGCTGCGATTGATGTTGGCCTTGTTGCGGCCACCGTCGATCAATGGCATCGACATCAACGCGCCCAGCACCCACGAACGGCTGCTCCACTTGAACACGTCGGCGACGGTATTGCCCGAGGCGCCGCCGGCATTGGCGTTCAAGGCCAGCGCCGGGAACATCGCCGCCTTGGCGACGCCGATGCGGGCGTTGGACGCTTCCATCGCGCGCTGTGCCGCGGCGATGTCCGGACGACGCTCCAGCAGCGACGACGGCAGACCCGCCGGAATCACCGGCAGCAGCGACGTGTCGAGCAGCGGGCTGGCGCCGGCCGTGTAGCTGGCCGCCGGTTTGCCCAGCAGGACCGCCAGTGCATGCTCGGTCGTCGCGCGCTGGCGTTGCAGGCCGATGGCTTCGGCACGCGAAGTCGCCAGCTCGGTCTTGGCACGCGACAGATCGAACTCGCCGATGTCGCCCAGGTCGAAGCGACGCTGGTTGACCTTGACGTTTTCTTCGCGGGTCTGCACCGTGCGGTTCAGCGTTTCCAGTTCAGCGTCCGTGGCACGCAGACGGAAGTAAGTCTGCGCCACATCGGCCTGCACCGACAGCAGCACCGAACGGTAAGTCGCTTCCACGGAAGCGGCGTCGTTGCGGGCGGCGCTGACGTTCGACGATACGCGGCCGAACAGGTCGACCTCGTAGCTGGCCGTCAGGTTAGCGGAAAACACATTGCCCGGAGCGACCGGCGTACCGGCCGGCAGGCCAAGCGCCACGTCGGACTGGCGCTGACGCTGCGCGCCAACGTTGACGCCGACCTGCGGAATGCGATCCGCCTCGGCGACGCCGGCGATGGCGCGTGCCTGCTTGACGCGGGCCGCAGCCACGGCCAGGTTGGCGTTGGCGCGGGTGGCTTCAGCGATCAGCTCATTGAGAGCCGTGTCGTTGAAAGCCAGCCACCACTCGCCGCGCGGCTGCGCTTCGGCGGCTTGCGCCTGTTTCCAGGTGCTGCCGTCGGCGGCCACTTTGACAGCGGCCGGCAGCTGCGATTCCTTGAACGCGACCGGCACGTCCATCGCAGGCTGCTTGAATTCCGGCGCGGCGCATGCGGTCATCAGCAAGGCTGCCAATACAGGCGCCACACCTTTAGCGATCATATGCAGCTTGTTCATATCAGTGAGTCCCTTCCAGTTTTGCCGGAGCGGCGTCGCCAGCCACGGCAGGTTTTTTCTTCTCCAGGCGTACCGCCAGCTTGCGCAGCAGGACGTAGAACACCGGCGTCAGGAACAGGCCGAAGAAGGTCACGCCCAGCATGCCGGCAAACACCGCCACACCCATTGCATGACGCATTTCCGAACCGGCACCGTGCGAGAACACCAGCGGCAGCACGCCCATGATGAATGCGATCGACGTCATCAGAATCGGACGCAGACGCAGGCGGCAAGCTTCCAGCGCGGCTTCGACGATGGTACGGCCGTGGTGTTCCAGTTCGCGTGCAAACTCCACGATCAGAATCGCGTTCTTCGAGGCCAAACCAACCAGCACGAACAAGGCAATCTGCGTAAAGACGTTGTTATCCCCGTGGGTCAGCTTCACGCCAACCAGCGCGCAGAAGATCGACATCGGCACGATCAGGATCACCGCCAGCGGCAGGGTCCAGCTTTCGTACTGGGCGGCCAGCACCAGGAATACCAGCAGCACGCACAGTGGGAACACATACATCATCGTGTTACCGGACAGGATGTCCTGGTACACCAGTTCCGTCCATTCGTAGCCGATACCCTTAGGCAGAACCTCATTGAGGATCTTGGTCATTTCAGCCTGCGCCTCACCCGACGAGATGCCAGGAGCGGCGCCGCCATTGATCTCGGCTGCGACGTAGGCGTTGTAGCGCTGTACGCGGTCCGGGCCATAGCTGTCTTTCACGCGCATTAGCGACGACAGAGGAATCATCTCGCCCTTGTCGTTGCGGACTTTCAGCTGGGCGATGTCTTCTGCGTGCGAACGGAACTGCTGGTCAGCCTGGACGCGCACCTGATAGGTACGGCCGAACTGATTGAAGTCGTTCACATACAGCGAACCCAGATTGATCTGCAAGGTCTGGTAGATCGTCTGCAGCGGCACGCCCAGTTGCTTGGCCTTGGCGCGGTCGATGTCGGCGAACAGCTGTGGCACGTTGATCTGGTAGCTGGAGAATACGCCGGCCAGTTTAGGGTTCTGCCATGCCTTCATCTGCACTGCCTGGATAGCCTTGTACAGCGCGTCATAGCCCAGGTTGTCGCGGTCTTCGACCATCACTTTGAAACCACCGGTGGTGCCCAGACCATTGACTGGCGGCGGTGGCAGCACCATCACGAACGCACCTTCGATGGCGCCCATGCGTTTGTTGATTTCAGCAGCGATGGCTTCAGCCGATTCGCTCTTCTTGGTGCGCTCTTCGAACGGTTTCAGTGGGGTGAACACAATACCGGCGTTAGGCGCATTGGTGAAGCCGTTGATCGACAGGCCAGGGAAAGCCACCGAATCAGCCACGCCAGGGATTTCCTTGGCGATGTCCGACATCTTGCGGATGACGGCGTCGGTACGGTCCAGCGATGCGGCGTCCGGCAGTTGTGCGAAACCGATCAGATACTGCTTGTCCTGCGCAGGAACGAAGCCCGGAGGCACGATCTTGAACATGAAGCCCGCAGCCACGGCCAGGATGGCGTACACCACCAGCGAACCGCCTTTGCGTTTCAACACGCCGGTCACGCCGGTTTCATAGCCTTTGGAAGCGCGGTTGAAGAAGCGGTTGAACCAGCCGAAGAAGCGGCCGAAGATCTTGTCCATCACGCGGGTCAGCGCATCTTTCGGTGCATCGTGTGGACGCAGCAGCACGGCGGCCAGGGCCGGGGCCAGGGTCAGCGAGCTGAATGCCGAGATCACGGTCGAGATGGCGATGGTCAGCGCGAACTGCTTGTAGAACTGGCCGGACAGACCCGATACGAAGGCGATCGGCACGAACACGGCGCACAGCACCAGCGCAATCGCGATAATCGGACCACTCACCTCTTTCATCGCCTGGATGGTCGCGTCATGCGGCGACAGTCCGTTGGAGATATTCCGTTCGACGTTTTCCACCACCACGATCGCGTCATCGACCACGATACCGATGGCCAGCACAAGGCCGAACAGCGACAGCGTGTTGATCGAGAAGCCAAAGCCCAGCATGACGGCGAAAGTACCCACCACCGACACGGGAACGGCCAGCAGTGGGATCACCGATGCGCGCCAGGTTTGCAGGAACACGATCACCACCAGTGCCACCAGAATGATCGCTTCGATCAGGGTGTGGATCACGGCGCGGATCGATTCGCGCACGAATTGGGTCGGGTCATATACAACGCTGTACGTGACGCCTTCCGGGAAATCCTTCGACAGGCGGGCCATCGTCGAGCGCACGTCGGCCGACAGCTGCAAGGCGTTGGCGTTAGGTGCTTCGAAAATAGGGATCGCCACCGCCGAATTGTTGTTCAGCAGGGAGCGCAGCGCGTACGAGTTCGAACCCATCTCCATGCGGGCCACGTCCTTCAGCAGCGTTACCGCGCCGTCGGCATTGGTCTTCAGGATGATGTTGCCGAATTCTTCTTCGCTTTGCAGACGGCCTTGCGTGTTCACGGTCAGCTGGAAGTCAGCACCCTTGGTCGGGCCCTGGCCGATCACACCAGCAGCAACTTGAACGTTCTGCTCGCGGATCGAGGCGACGACATCGCTGGCGGTCAGGCCGCGCTGCGCCACTTTCTGCGGGTTCAGCCAGATACGCATCGCGTAGTCGCCGGAACCGAACAGCTGCACCTCGCCCATGCCAGGCAAGCGCGCCAGCTGGTCCTTGATGTTCAACACTGCATAGTTACGCAGATACAGGTCGTCGTAACGGCCGTTCGGCGATTGCAGGTGGACCACCATGGTCAGGTTGGGCGACGACTTCACGGTCGTCACGCCGATCTGGCGGACTTCTTCCGGCAGACGCGGAAGCGCGCGTTGAACGCGGTTCTGCACCTGGGTCTCAGCCTGCTCGACGTTGGTGCCGATCTTGAAGGTGACGGTCAGCGCCAGCGCGCCGTCCGAGGTGTTTTGCGAGGACATGTACAGCATGTTCTCGACGCCGTTGATCTGTTCCTCAAGCGGCGCGGCCACGGTTTCGGCGATGATCTTCGGATTCGCACCAGGATACTGCGCGCGCACCACCACCGATGGCGGCACCACGTCCGGGTACTCCGAGATCGGCAGCTTGAAGATCGATATCAAGCCGGCGACGAAGATAATGATCGACAGTACCGCCGCAAAAATCGGCTTGTCGACAAAAAATCGAGAGATGTTCATAGTTTTTATTCCTTGGAAGTGCCGGTCTTGGTTGCGACCGCCGCTACTTTTTCATCTTTTTTAACTTCGGTTTTCGGCACGTTGGCGGCTAGCGGATCGGAATCCATGGCGACCACGGTCGGCGTGATCGGCGCACCAGGACGCACGCGCTGCAGGCCGTTGACGACGATCTTCTCGCCCGGCTTCAAGCCGTCGCGCACCACGCGCAGGCCATCGATGGCAGGGCCGAGGGTCACAGGGCGGTACTCGGCCTTGTTGTCCTTGTCGACCACGAACACGAACTTGCGGTTCTGGTCCGTGCTGATGGCGCGGTCGTTAATCATCAACGCCGACTTGGCGCCGGTGGAGCCGGCCAGCTGCACGCGGGCGAACAGGCCTGGCACCAGCGCGCCGTCGGTGTTGTTGAGGGTGGCGCGCATGCGCACCGAACCGCTGCGTGGATCGAGCTGGTTGTCGACGAATTCCAGCTTGCCTTCGTGCGGGAAGCCGGTTTCGTTGGCCAGGCCGATCTTCACGGTGGCCGGCTTGCCTTGGTGGGCAGCGGCGCCAACGCGCAGATAGGTGTCTTCATCGCCGTCGAAGGAAGCGTAGATGCGCTCCAGCGAGACCACCGAAGTCAGTACCGCCGAAGCGTCGACCAGATTGCCCAGCGTGATTTCCGCTTTCGATACGCGGCCGTTGATCG
Source organism: Rugamonas aquatica (assembly GCF_009380215.1). GTDB lineage: Bacteria > Pseudomonadota > Gammaproteobacteria > Burkholderiales > Burkholderiaceae_D > Rugamonas > Rugamonas aquatica_B. The sequence continues at coordinate 545,617 of NZ_WHUG01000004.1, read as the reverse complement.
GCGACGTCACCTGGGTGTAGCTCAGGTTCAGCTTGGCCGCTTCGTACTGCGCTTGTGCGGCGCGGGCATCGGCGTCCAGCTGCTTCAGGCTCGATGCCAGGGCGTCGTATTCGCGCTGAGCGATGGCTTTGTCGGCCAGCAGTTTTTCAGCGCGGACCAGTTCCACCTTGGCCAGATCGGCCTTGGCGCGGGCCGAGCCGGCTGCCGCTTCGGCGCGGTTGGCTTCAGCCTGGAACGGACGTGGATCGATGACGAACAGGACTTCGCCCTTCTTCACTTCGCTGCCAGGCTTGAAATTGATTGCGGTGATGAAGCCGCCGACGCGAGGACGGATCTGCACTTGCTCGATCGCTTCCAGACGGCCCGAGAACTCCTGCGTCTCGGTGATGGTTTTCTCGACGACCACTGCGGCCGAAATCGGAGGACCACCGGCGGCCGGTGCTTCAGCTGTCTTGCCGGTAGCGTCTTCGCAACCGGAGAGGCCAAAAGCGGCCAGTCCCGCCAGCGCCATAGCGGCGGCCAGCGGCCGGGCTACGACGGTGAATTGTTTAATGGTTTTCATGTTTATTCCCTTTTATATGAAAATAATTAATAGAAATGGCGGCACCGGTTGCCCTCAACGAATTGCGAGAAAACACGGTACTAGCGCCCCGCCGGCAAGCCAGTGGGGACGTGATTGCAGATACTGCTTAAAGGTTGGGGAACCCTATGCGGCTGGCGGCGTCTCAGACCGTTCCAGGCCAGCGATGAAACTGGCGATTTCTCCCAGCGCGTAACACTTGCACGCGCATTCGTTGCGCGCCCCTGCTTCACTCAGGGACGCTGCCGGCATTCGGTTGACGGTGGTCTTGACACCACAGGCAATCAACTTCGCGCCATATTGTTCCGCTTCGTCGCGCAGCGGGTCGTCTTCGGCCGACAGGATCAGCGCCGGCGGCAGGTTCTTCAGACGGCTCGACTGCAGCGGCGAGGCGTATGGATGGGTGCGGTCTGCCGCGTTCGGCAGGTAGCCTCGGTAGGCCGCCGCGCAGGCATCGGCCACGTCCAGCAATTCAGGCGCATTCTGCATCTCGCGCATCGACCAGGTGCTGAGACCGGGATCGAGCATCGGCATCACCAGGATCTGGCCGGCCAGCGCCGGGCCGCCGCGGTCGCGCGACATCAGCGCGCAGACCGCCGCCAGGTTGGCGCCGGCTTCGATGCCGGCCACCACCAGGCGCTTGCCGGTCCAGCCCAGCTTGGTCTTGTGCTTCTTGGCCCAGGTCAGCACGGCGTGCGCGTCCTCGACGGCGGCCGGGAAAGGCTGCACCGTCGCCAGCGTGTAGGCGGTGGCCAGCACGGCGCTGTCCTGGTTGTCGTCGGCCATATGGCGCAGGAAGATGTCGGCATCGTCCAGGTCGCCGCTGTTGAAGCCGCCGGCATGGAAGAACACGATCAGCGTATCGCGCTTGGCGCCGGCCTCGCCGCTGGTGTACAGGCGGCCGGCCAGGGGGCCTTGCGCGCCGCGCACTTCCAGGGTGCGGACCTTGAGCAGGTCCGACAGCTGCGGCAATGGCTCGACGGTTGCGCTCATCGCTGCACCGTATCCGAGGCGCTGGAGAGCATGGCCGTGTCGGCGCAGGCGATGGCGTCGCCGGCGGCCGCTTCGGTCAGGGCACGAACGCCGCTCGCTTCGGCCGATGCCGCCTGCGAGTAGGCATCGGTATAGACCACGCCCGCCAGAGCGACCGAAGTCAGCGCCAGTGCGATCGTTGCAAAAATTCCATCCCGATATTTCATGTTGAACCCCTTTCCTTCAATGTACTTTCTTGGTGCAGTACAGCAATCTTAAACTTGATCTACAATCTGATAAATACTGCAATGTCGAATTGATTGTTCAGGATTCCGAACAATGGGACTCAAAGATGAATAAACTACAAGCGATGGAAGTGTTCGTACAGGTGGTCGACGCCGGCGGCTTCACGCGCGCCGCCGACAATATGCAGCTGCCCAAGGCCACCGTCTCGACGCTGATCCAGTCGCTGGAGGCGGCGCTGTCGGTCAAGCTGCTGCACCGGACCACGCGCCAGGTCAGCGTGACGGCCGACGGCGCCGCCTATTATGAGCGCTGCCTGCGCATCCTGTCGGACGTGCGCGAGGCCGAGGAATCGCTGTCGCGCACGCGGCTCAGCCCCAGCGGGCGGCTGCGGGTCGATGCGCCCACCGGCCTGTCCAGCGACGTGCTGATCCCCGCCCTGCCCGACTTCTTCGTGCGCTACCCGGACATCCAGCTGGAACTGGGCTGCAGCGACCGCACGGTGGACCTGATCGAGGAAGGCGTCGATTGCGCGGTGCGCGGCGGCCAGCTGGGCGACTCCAACCTGATCGCGCGGCGCGTCGGCATCCTGCAGTTCGTCACCTGCGCCACGCCGGACTATCTGTCGCGCTACGGCCGGCCGGCGCATCCGGACGAATTGATACGCCACCGCTGCGTGAACTATTTTTCTTCGCGCACCGGCAAGCTGTTCGACTGGGACTTCTCGCGCGACGGCGAGCGCATACAGGTCGCCCTGCCCGGCCACATCGCCGTCAACGACACCAACGCCTACACGGCGGCGGGTCTGGCGGGACTGGGCATCGTGCAGATGCCGAACTTTATGATGGAGCCCATGCTCGCCGACGGCCGCTTCGAACAGCTGCTGGCCGACTGGAGCACCGACCCGCTGCCGGTGCACGTGGTCTATCCGCAGAACCGCCACCTGTCGGCCAAGGTGCGGGTGTTTGTCGAATGGGTCGCCGAACTGTTTTCCAACCATCCGGGCATGCGCCTGCCGAAAGCCGCACCGCCGGCGCGCCCGACTCCTTTTGAGGTTGCCATATGACTGAAGCCCACCGCATCGTATTCCTCGACCGCGACAGCGTGATCGCCAACATCCGCAAGCCTGCGTTCGCGCATGCGTGGTCCGAGCATGCCGCCACTAGGGCGGCGGACGCCATGCCGCGCCTGCGCGACGCGCGCGCCACCATCGCCATCACCAACAAGGTGCCGCTGCGCGCGGCCGACCTGGCGCAGCTGCCGGACCTGAAGATGATCGCGGTGGCCGCCACCGGCACCGACATCGTCGACCTGGCGGCCTGCCGCGAGCGCGGCATCGTCGTCTCCAACATCCGCAACTACGCGGTGCACACGCTGCCCGAGCACACCTTCGCGCTGATGCTGGCGTTGCGGCGGCAGCTGGTGGCGTATCGCGCCGATATCGAGGCGGGCTTGTGGCAGAAGTCCGACCGTTTCTGCCTGTTCGGCCATCCGATCGCGGACCTGGCGGGCAGCCGTCTGGGCCTGTTGGGATATGGCACGCTGGGCAAATCGGTGGCACGTATCGCTCAGGCGTTCGGCATGGAGGTGATCGTACATACGCGCTCGCCGCTGCCCGATGCGGCGGGCGATGGCGTGCGCGAAGTGGGCTTCGACGAGCTGCTGGAAACCTCGGACATCCTCAGCCTGCACCTGCCGCTGAACGACAAGACGCGCAACCTGATCAGCGCGAAAGAGCTGATCCGCATGAAGCGCAGCGCGCTGCTCATCAACACCGCACGCGGCGGCCTGGTGGACGAGACGGCGCTGGCCGACGCCCTGCGCAGCGGCGTGATCGCCGGCGCAGGCTTCGACGTGCTGGTGCAGGAACCGCCGCCGGCCGACAACGTGCTGCTCAATCTGCGGCTGCCCAACTTCATCCTGACGCCGCATTCGGCCTGGGCCAGCTCGCAGGCCATGCAGGTGCTGGCGGATCAGTTGATCGACAATATCGAAGCATGGGCGGCGGGCGCGCCCAGGAATGTGGTCGGCTGACAGTTATCGATAATTGGTGCCGTTGTTCATATCGATGACGTCACCGTTAATGAATGCCGGTGCGTCGGTCGCAAGCCAGCTGACCGTTTCCGCAACCTCTTCCGCCAGGCAGAATCGCTGGCTGATGGTTGCGGCCTTCAAGCGCTCCTTTCTGTCTTGCGGGATGTTTTTCATCATGTCAGTTTCGACAGGGCCAGGTGCGACCGAGTTGGCGATCACGCCCCGCGCGCCGTAGGTGCGTGCGAGCGAACGCATTGCATTCATCAGGCCCGCTTTTGAAACGCCATACCAGATGTCCGGATGGCCGATTTCGCCGGCAATCGAACCCATGCTGACGATACGGCCGCCGCCCTTGCCCGCCATCCGCTCCGCCACATGAACGCTCAGCCGCACGGCGGAGATCAGGTTCATGTTGAGCGTGTGGAGAATTGCCTCGCTGTCGTAGTCGCTTGCCGTCTTCGCGTTCATCATGCCCGCGTTGTTGATGAAGACGTCCGGCGTCCCGATCTTCTCGACGATCTGCAGCGCCTGTTCGTAATCAGAAACGTCTGCTGTCCACGAGGTTAATCCGTCCATGGCGACGGGGACGCCGGAGCGGGACAAGACATGCACTTCAAATCCTTTGCTCAACAGCTTCTTCGATATTTCAAGCCCGATGCCTCGGTTGCCGCCAGTAATAATTGCCTTCATCTTTACGCCAGCCCTATAGTTAACTAAAATAATAGATTATATTAAATGCATAATTAAATCGAAATTAAATTGGCCGAATAGGGACCGAGATGCCACAAACCCAAATAGTCTTTCGCCAGGCGACGTCGCAAGACATTCCTGCCATGTCGACGATCCGCCTGGCCGTTCGCGAGAATGTGCTTTCCGACCCGAGCCGCATTACACAGAAAATGTACGAGGATTATCTGGAACTGCTGGGCCGCGGCTGGGTCGCAGAAGTCGATGGCGTGATCGCCGGATTCTGCTATGCGAACAAAACCGATTCATCCATCTGGGCGCTGTTCATGGCGCTCGAATATGAAGGACAAGGGATCGCCAAGCATTTGCTCAACATTGCCACCGCATGGCTTTTCGAACAGGGCAATGAGTTTGTTCGCCTGAGTACCGGAATGGGAACCAGAGCGGACCAGTTCTATGTATCGCAAGGATGGCACCGGGAGCGAGTCGAAGGGAACGACGCCTATTACCTGCTGGCGAGCGCAGGATAAATCGAAAGGAACACAATGCGTACTTCGTGGCTAAAGTTGGTCGTGCTGTGCAGTTCGCTTCACACGGCGGCCCATGCGGCGGAAGGCCTGCCGGCTCACATCGCTGGCACATGGGCTACGGGAGCTTCCCTGTTTGAAGGTACGGCTGAGCAAGCCGAAATGTATTTTCTCGCAGACGGCTATGGAATGATGGCCGGCTCCGCATCGGCACCCCGGCGTGTCGACGGCGTCGACGACGGCAAGCCTGCCCCGCGCGCCATCGTGGGTTGGCCCGTGACGGCGACATTGGACGGAGATACGCTGCAGGTTCGACCGCTGCTGCCAAAAGGAGAAACAAAAGGCGCCGGTGCAGTCATTCCCTGCCACCGCGAAGCGGCCGAACCCAAACTGGTGTGCACCGGTCTAGATGGCAAGCAAATAATCATGGCGCGGCGTAGCGAATCGGTCCCGAACGATGTGGCTGAAATGGTAGACGCATATCGAAAACAATTTCGTTGAACCTCAGCTATCCGATGGGCACGCCCGCTGAAAATAACGTTCAGTCTGTGCCCAATGCCATGGCGGGATGCTGCCGTGTTTTTCAAACCGCCAGGCAGCCCCTCGCCGCGCAAACACATAGGAGTCGGTGTAGCGCGCATTGGTGGTGATATCGGCCCACTCGATCAAAAACTCCAGATGATCGTCGTTTTTGCTCTGCCAGCAGTAAAGACCCGTGCCAACAAACCGCATGGTTCTATCGACAGTGGCCATAGGTGGAAGCCGCAGGCCATCGCTCGTCTCGGCCAGAAGCTTGGAAGTGCCAGGCAACGCATTATGGGCATCGATCAAAAACAGGGCAATCGAAGTACTCGCATCGGTAATGAGATTCAGAAGCGGCCGCTCACGCTCTCGAATATAAAACGATTGCTTGATGTTTTCAAAAGGCGGTTCCGGATGATAGATGCCTTGCTCAATGGCCGGGAGCCTGGGTGTTTGAGCCATGCCCGCAGGCGCAAAGCCAATCACCAGTGCAGCGAAAACGACGAGTATTTTCATAATCCAGCCGGCCCTTTAAAAGTTCGAAAGATACTCAGAGCGAGACTGTACCTCTGCGCTTAAATATACAAGGCGCCCAGAAAGTTTCCGCAATGAAATTTCTGTTAAAATAGTTACCTTTTATTGACTAGATTAACAACCATGCGTCTGAATTCCTCTCTACTCTCCCTTTGTTTGTTAGCCTTGACCGCCTGCGGTGGCGGCGGTGGTGGTGGCAGTACTGCCACCTCACCGTCCCAGCCAACTTCCCCACCCGTATTAACCGGCAACACGATCTTCATCGGCGACAGCGGCAACCAGAAAATGGCGGCCATCGATACGCTGACGCCCACACCGGGCACCTTGTCCGCCAAGGTCTTTACCACCAATACATCCGCCTGGTATGACGCTGCGTTCGATGGCACCCGCAATGAACTCTATGTTGCCGCGTTCACCCAAATCGACGTGTACGCCAATGCGAGAAAACTGGACGGGACTATTGCTGCCTCCCGCTCGATCATCCCGGCAATCAATGGCTACACCAGTCTGCGGCACGTAGTTCTGGACAAGGCGAATGACCGCCTCTACATTGGCTTCAAGGCGCCGGGCAGTGGCGGCGTGGCCGTGTTTGAGCAGGCTAGCAAGCTCAACGGAACGGTAGCACCTTCGCGCATTTTTTCCGGGAACATCTACCATGACAACTTCACCCTGGATCTGAAGCGCAACCTGCTGTACACCAGCTGGAACTTCATCGCTCCCTCAGAAGTTTTCGTCTTCGAGCACATCGATAGCTTCAATGGCGAAGCGCCTATCGCTCGTCGTATCGGCATGCCTGGCGTCGTAGAACGGCTTTCCATAGACAGCAGCCGTGACCGTCTCTACATGGTCACGGACAAGGGAGGCGTCATCGTTCTCGATGGTGCAAGCACCGCAGCAGGCCGCCCGGCAGTCACCACGTTCTCGCTGCCGACTCCGAACTCCGGGAGCGCGGTAACAATCGATGCCGCAAATGACCGTTTGTACTTGGGCTTCACCGACCAAGCGTTCGTGCTCAATAACGCAAGCAAACTGACCAACAGCACCGGCTCGGCACAAGCGGCAGCCATCACGGCACCGGCCAACACCAGGATCGCCTATTTCGCCTTGCCTCAGTAACGGTAGATCTAAAATGCCCGGCGCACCCGGAAGGCGAGCCTGCTGCCGAATGGCGACAGGCCTCGCTCGGAGCGGGCGTCGCCGGTCTGGCGCAGTACTGACAACATCAGCGTGGTGCGCGTTGAATAGCGATAGTCCGCCGTGCCATGCCACACGGCGCTGTGGTCGTCGCGGCCGGCGTACACACCTCCGCTCAGTTCCCAATCCCCCACAGTTTGCGCCAGCGTCACGCTGACATAGCGCTGGCGCGCGCCTTGGCTGGTCAGCACCTGCGCAGCCTGTGCCTGCAAGCCCTTGCGCGCGATATCCGGCAGCGGCAAGGATTGATTGCGATCTACCTGCGCCAGCCACCCGGCGTACTCGCCATCGGACATGCCGCGCCCATCGTAGGCGTATTCGATTTGCAGCTTGGGCAGGTCCGGCAAGGTGTAGGTCAGGCCGGCTGTCGCACGCCGTGTGTCATGCGTACTGTACGCCGATCCGTACCACGACAGATGCTCCCCCATCGCTCCGCTCAGCGTCGCGCCGATGCCGTTGGACTCTCCGCTGGCCCGACGCAGCAGCATGCTCACACTGAGTTGATCGAACTCGTACCCAAGCCTGACGATGGACTGCTCAACGCCGCGGTTGTAGCCGTCCGCGTGCCGCGCCGCGTCCTTGCTGTAAATCGCCGTCAAGCTGGCCTGCGAGCCGGTCCAGCCCAGCACCGCCATCGGCAGCCCTTCCGACTGGCCCAGTTCATCGAGCGGATCGCTCAGGTCCGTGCGTTTTTGCAGGAAGCCCAGCGGCTGATTGACGAAGGATGGATCGAGCGCATACAAGCGCTTGCCCAGCGATAGCGTCACCGCCGGCGTGAGTTGAAACACTCGGTTCAGTTCCTGCAGCGTTCCCGAGGAGCCGCTGCGCCGTCCGTCGATATCGCTGCGCCAGGTTTCAAATCGCGCGCGCCAGGTCAGGTCGTGGAAGCGGCCCTCAAGCAGGCCGGCCATTGAGGTCTTCTTCTCAGGGATCGCCAGAAAATTATCGACGTTGAGCGGCGTCGCCTGCAAGCGCGTGGCTTCCTGGCTGGCCAGCGCGAACCCGCCCAGCCAGTCCTCGTCCGCCTGCGCGCCGCCGCACAGCAGCAGCCCAGCCATCAACGCTGAACGGCGAGCGCTCATTGTTCCAGACTGCGCGGGTTGAAGGTGCTGGCGGAGAATTCCATCGTCTTGATCTTCTCGTACACCACGCGGGTCTGCTCGGCCGGCAGTTGCGGATCGAAATAGCGCGTGACCGGCGGCAGACCGCCGGTTGCCGCGTCGAACTCCGCAACCTTCAATAGCTTGCCGCTGGCGACGTACAGCATGGCCTTCAACGGCACGTACTGGCCGCGCTGCTTGGTCGTCAGCAGCGTGATCCGAGTATAGGTGGCCGCCTCGTTCTTGCTGGTCAAGGCCAGCGCAACGCAGTCGCCCGTGCAGGATGCGGGCGGTGTATCCATCGTCACGGCGTCATAGTCGTTCGTAAAGCTGATGCGCGCCAGGTCGCCGATCGACGCCTTGCCACGCAGCGTTTGCAGCGGCGTCAGTCGGATCGCGCGCCGGGTGCGGGGCGCGTAGAAAAATATGCCCGCATCGGTGGTCAGGAACTTCTGGCCGCGCTGGTCGACACTGGTCGCCTCCACCAGCACCTGATTGTGATTCGCACCGCGTATCACGTACGTGCCGGGTTCCTGTTCCTGGCCGTTCTGCACAGGCACGATGCGTACCGCCGCTTCAAAACTATCGAACGGCATACGGTAGCGGTCCACCTGCCGCAGGATCTCCTGCGCAGGTGGCGCGGCCATCACAGGGCCTGCCGCCAAAACAGCGCAGCCTACAAACCAGCGGACACGGTCAAATTGAAATGGCATGAAGCTGGCTCACTGTATGGAAAGAGAAGACATGATAGGCATGCGGCCAATGCGGCGGCTGATGGTCCACGCGGCCAGCATCGCCACCAGCGGCAAGGCGCAGATGATGGCCGCGCTATACGACGGCACCCACAACATCTGCAGCAGCACGCCGGCGTTGCGGCCGGGCGGCGGCGCCAGTTCGATATGCGCGGCATTGATCAGCAGGATGGCGACAAACGCCAGCAGCGCCCCGGCACAAGCGCCGAACAGGCCTTGCAGCATGCCTTCCATGACGAACAGGCGCCGCACCAGCGCGTGCCCGATGCCCATGGCACGCATGGTGCCGATCTCCCTGCCCCGTTCATAGATCGTGGTCAGCGTCATCGCCGCCACGCCCAAGAAGACGATGATGCAGATGACGATACCAAACACCAGGAACTGATTGCGGTACAAAGCCAGTACCTGCGAGTACAACGGCGCCAGCGACTGCCAGGTGCGCAGCTCGACCCGCGCGCCGGCCAGCGCCCCACGCAAGCGGCCCGATACCTCGTCGGCCTGCGCAGTGTCCTGATACAGCACGGCGACACTGGATACCTTGGTCGTCCGCAGCAGCTCCTGCGCCGTTTCCAGCGGCAGTTGCAGCAGATACAAATCGGTCTGCGGGATACCGGTCGCCACCAGCCCCACCACTTCCAGATCCATCGCGTTGACGCTGCCGTTGACAGTGGTGGTCATCAACGTAATCGAATCGCCGGGCTTGACCGCCAGCCGCCGCGCCATCTCCTTGCCTATCACGACTTGATAGCGCCCTTCCGGCTTGGCACTCAACGACGCTCCGGCCGCCAAAGTCTGAAAGGCGCCGAACGCCTGCCGCTCACGATCAGGCATCACCCCGCTGCCCTCGAAGTTGAGCGTGCGCGCGCCATTCGACACCAAGCCCGCGAACGACAGTCGCGGCACCACGCGGCGTACCTGCGGCTCCTGCGCCAGCAGCGCTTCCACGCGCGCCAGTACCGGCCGCTCCAGGCCGTATTGCAGCTGCTGCTCGGCGTAGCCGTCAAACTGGCCTTCACCGGCCAACTGCGCATGTCCCAATCCGCTGCGGATGGTGCTCTCGCGCAGGCCATCGAGCGATGCCGAGATATAGGCCACGAACAGCAGCAGCGCCAGCGTGCCGACGCCTATCGTCCCGCCCAGCAGAAAGGAGCGCCGTCCATTGCGACGTACATTGCGCAGCGCGAGCGTCAGCCATTGACTCATGCGACCTGCCTGCCGTCGGCCAGCCGCACCACGCCGTGCGCCATCTCCATCACCCGCTGGTCGTGGGTGGCGATGACGAAGGTGGTGCCGACCTGGCGATTCAGATTGTCGATCAGCTCCAGCAGCTGCTGCGCCGTCTTGCCGTCCAGATTACCGGTCGGTTCATCGGCGATGACCAGGCTGGGACGATTAACCAACGCTCGCGCAATGGCGACGCGCTGCTGCTGTCCGCCCGACAGCTCGGACGGTTCGTGCTTCAGACGATGATCCATGCCCACCATCTCCAGCGCGGCGACCGCGCGGCGGCTGCGTTCCGACGGCGACAGCGCCTGCGGCGCCAGCGCCAGTTCCACGTTCTCTTGCGCAGTCAGCGTGCCAACCAGATTGAATTGCTGGAAGACGAAACCAAGCTTGCGGTTGCGGTACTGGTCCAGTTGCGTTTCCGCGATCAGGTCCAGGCGTTCGCCATCGACGCTGATGCTGCCGCTGTCCGGCCGGTCGAAGCGCGCCAGCATGCCGAGCAAGGTGCTCTTGCCGCTGCCCGACGGGCCGGCGATGGCCGTCACGCTGGGCTGGTCGATGCGGAACGATACCTGGTCCAGCGCCACGATGCGTTCACCGCCCCGCAGATAGTGCTTGGATACCGCGTCAACTTCCAGTATGGCCGCCATCCGCTTCCTCTCAGTAGACCATGTCGATGTCGATAGCCTCTTTGCCGGCCTTGACTTCAAACACCGCCTGTTCGAAGGTCGGTGGTCCGTAGTTGCCCTTGGCGTTGCGCGAAAACGCGTAGCCTTCCAGCGGCATGCCGTTGGGCGAACGGTCGAATTCACCGTTGCCGTTTTCGTCGTGGTACAGCATGGCCGCGTACAAGCCAGGCTTGACGCCGTCGAAGGTCAGGCTGACGACAGGCGACGCGGCTATCGTCTGCATGTACGGGCAGCGCTTGAGGAAGGTAGCCTTGTCGCACAAGGCCGCCATGACCATGCCCTTATTTCCGGCGACGCCGCTTAACTTGATGGTGACGCTTGCGCCGGTCGCCAGCGATGGTGGCGGCACCACAGCCGCCTGCTGCACATGCGCCAGCAGTACGGCCAGGGCGACGCCTACGCAGGCGATGACGCTCATGCCGGCGATCAGCGGAAGGCGGCGCAGCCTGCTGCGCGTATCCAGGGCCTCCTGCTCTTTCGGTCGATTCTGTACGTTCATTTCATACCTCTTTCAACTGCAATCAGGAGCGCGGCATCCACGTAAAGCGCCGCGCCGACAGCGCCAGGCAGGCTATCAGCATCGCCAACAGCAAGGCCACACTGTAGATATCGGTGCTCCAGCCCATGCCGCCGGTGAAGCCGCGACGTATGCTCGACATCATCGCGTTCAGCGGCAGGCAGTCCAGCGCCGCGCGTGCCAGCTTGGGCAAGCCGCCCAGCGGGACCATGAGATTACCCGAAAACAGCAGCGGAAAATACAGCAGATTGCAGAACATGGTGGCGGCGGCCACGCTGTTGGTCATGGCCGCGATCAGCAGGCCTAGTGCCAGGAAGGCGCCGGTGCCCAGCGCCAGCATGGCGATGGCGGCCGCCACCTGCACGCCGTCCGCGTGGACGCGCACTCCGTAGATGGCCCACGCGGCGACAAACATCGCCAGGCTGGCGGCCAGCACGATCAGCAGCCGCGATACGCACCATGCGGCCACCACGACGCCGGTCGGCATCGGGAACAGCTGATACATGCGGAACATGCCGCCCTCGCGCGCGGCCACCAGCGGACCTGCGAATCCCATCAGACTGGTGGACAGTATCACCATGCCTGCCAGGCCGGTGACGAGGAACAGGCGATAGTCCAGCGTCTGTTCGGCGGCGGGCGGTGGTGGTGGCAAGGCCACGCGCGGTGGCGCATGCAGGCCGTTGAGATTGTAGGCGTCGCTGTAGCCGCGCAGCAGGCCGTAGGCGGCATCGAACGCGGCGCCCGTGCCGTGACCGCTGCGCAGCGCGAGGTCCGTGGTGCGGCCGACGGCGATGTTGGCGGCGAAACCGGTTGGTATCGTCAGCACAAAGTCGGCCTGCGCGGCGGCGTCATCGGCGGGCGTTGTCACTGGTGAGAAGTCCACGCTGTGCTGCTGGCGCAAGCCGACCTGCAACTGCCACAGGTATTCGCGGCTCTCGGTGCTGCCATCGAGATCGACGATCGCCAGCGACACCGGGCCAAGCTTGACATCCTGGCCGAACAAGGCCATCTGCATGACCAGCATCAGCAAGGGGAAGGCAAAGGTCCAGAACAGCGCCAGCTTCCCGCGCAAGAACATGGCCAGGTCGGCTTTGACCAGATGCAGAAGTATCTTCATGTTGACAGCCCCTTCGTGGGCGCGATTTGCGTGACGTCGGCGAGGAAGTCCTCGACAGACACCGGCTCCAGGCTGAATGTGCCGATACGCTGTTGTTCGATAAACTGGCGGAAGGCCTGGTCGAAGCCGGCGCCGCCGAACAGTTCCCAGGCGCCGTCGCGTTCACGCGGCGGCTGCACCAGTGCTGGCAATGCGCGCAAGGCTTCCAATGCCAGTTCCGGCAAGGCCTGGCGCAGCACGCCCTTGAATTGGCCGACCCGCTGCGTCATCAGCGACGCCAGCGTACCCTCGGCAACGATGCGGCCGTCGTCGATGCAGCAGATGCGGTCCATGCCCAGCAAGTCGGAAGGCGCGTGCGAGATCACCAGCAGCGTTACCGGCAAGGTGGCCAGCAGTTCGCGCAGTGCGCGGGCGAACCACTCGTCCAATCCCAGCGAGGGCTCGTCGAGGATGGCCAATTCGGGCACGTGGGCCAGCGCCATCCACAGCATCAGGCGCTGCTTCTGGCCGCGTGACAGCTGCTGCCAGTAGCGGTCGCGCAGCTCGTCCAATCCCAGTGCGCGTGTGACTGCGGCGTCTGTGCGGTGATACATGGCCTGGTGCAGCGCCATCATCTCCCGCACTTTGGTTTGGCCTGGCAGGTCGTAGCCTTGCAGCAGACCACCGATGCGCTGGCGTGTGGCCGCGTCACGCGGATCGCCCAGATGCAGCGCGACGGTGCCGCGGTCAGGCTGGCGCAGGCCAAGCAGGGTTTCCATCAGCATCGACTTGCCGCTGCCGTTGCGGCCGACGAAGGCCACGCGTTCGCCGCGACGTACCGTCAGCGCGCCGGGGCGCAGCGTGAAGGATGAGGACAAGCGGAGCTCAACGCCGCTCAGCTCCAGCAGTACGGGCGCCAGCGCAGCAACCGGTTCCGTTGGGGCGGCGACCGTCTCCTCGGCTGGCGTCTCGATGCCGTATTCCAGCAAGACCTGGCGCGCATGTTCGCGGTAGACCGGGTCCAGCATCGCCTGTCGCAGCTTGCTAACGCCCAGATCGCGGTCGCCGCCGTACGCGGGCGGCGCGTGCAGCAGCAGCGACGCGTGCTGTACCAGCAAATCGGGATCGTTCGGTATCAGCTGCACGGCCTTGTTGAAAGCCTGGATCGCCTGCTGTCCGGCGCTGGCGACCTTGATGATATTCGGCCGGGCCAACAATATCATCAGGATCGCATGCGTGCCGCGCCACAGCCACAGCCGCCCTTGCGGCAAACACTCCGCGGCCTTGAGCAGCAGCTCCAGCCGCGCCAGTTCATCGGCCGACGGCGGCGTCGCAAAATTCACCTGCAACAGCGCGCGATTGATGCGGGCGCCGAGCAGGCTGTCGAGCAACGCCGGTTCGGCATAGACATCGCCCGCCTCCAGCGTGGCGATGTCCTCGTCGATATCGGCAGGATTCTTGTTGATCCACGCCGTGAATACCGCCTGACGCGCGCGCTCGATCAGCGCAGCCTGCGCAGCACTCGGCCCGCCGCTGCGGGCGACGGCAGGGAAACTCTGCCCGCTGGCCTCTTCCACCAGCCGCACGATCTGCGCTTCCGAACCGGCCCGCGCCACGGCGGCGAACAAGCGCGTGATGCGCCCTGCCTCGCCCAACGCATAAATCGCCTCCAGCAAATCGGCGCCGACGCGGCAGGCCGACTTGTACACCGCCAGATCGCTGTCGACGCTTTCGCCAAACATGCTGTCGGCGCTGCGGCTCAGCAGCGTACGCATAGGCGGCAGCAGCTCCATGTCCGCCGCCGGCAGCGTGGCGCCCGCATGGCGACTGGCGAAGAAATGCGCCAGCCCTTCGTCCAGCAAGCGCACGCCGCAGGTCAGGAAGCAGTGCGCCACTTCGTGAAACTGCACAGCGCGCAAATCATCCGGATAACCGGGCGACAGCGTGGACAGGCGCAGCACTGCCAGACCCGGAAAGCTCTCCATCGTCAGATGCAGGTCGCGGCTCTCAGCACGGCATTGCAGCAGGATGCACGGTGCGGGCAGCTCCAGGAAGGCGGCGCAGCAGGCGATCGCCTCTTCGAAATGGGCCTGCAATGCCGTCGGCAGCGGCGCGGCATCCAGCACAAACAGCGAACCGCTCGCATGCCATGGCTGCTTGCCCGCCACCATATCGAGCAGCAACGGATAGGCGTGGAAGCGGCCGCGCAGCGCAAACAGCTGGTCCAGCTCCGCCAGCGCGGCATCGCGCTCGGCCGCAGCCGCATGACGCAGCAGCGCGAATGCGCCCTGCCGCAGACTGGCTCCGGCCACCTGCGGCGTATCGCCCAGCACACGGATGGCGTTGTCGTTCATGGCGCGGCGGTCTCCGGCTGCGCCTCGCGGCCCAGCAGCATGACCGATACCACGGTCTCGGTCACGCCGTCGATATCGAGCAGCGCAGCCAGTTCATCGTCGTAGTAGGCGCCGTAGACCAGCGATCCCATGCCCAGCCCCTGCGCCGCCAGGCACAGGTTCTGCGATGCGTGGCCCGCTTCGAGCAGCGCCATGCGATAGCCGCGTGGGCCGTATTTGGCGGTCGCACGCTGCGGCACGCTGGTCATCACGCACACCAGCGGCGCCTTGATGGACTGCTCGCCGCCGCGCACCTCGGCGCTGCCGAAAGCGTCGCCGTCCTGCTGCTTCAGCACACGCAGGCAGTGCTCGCGTGCGTCGTAGTGGGCGATGCACGGCTCAACGCCTTCAACCTGGTTCAGGAAGAAGTAAAACTCGGTCGGATACAGGCCGCCCGGCGATGGATAGGCGCGGAACGCCAGCTTGACGTGCGGCGCGGCGTCGCTGCTGCGGTAACGGTTCACGCGCAGCGCATGGTGCAGCAGGCTTGAGACTTCGCGCAGGCTGAGTGCCGGCGCGAAGCCGCGTGCGCTGATGCGGCCAGCCATCGCGGCGGCCAGCTCGCCCAGCGCCAGGTCAGGCTCCGGCAACTCTATCTTCGGGCAGGAAGCGAACACGTTATAGCCAGCCGCGCCACGCGCGATGAAGGCCGGATGGCGCAGATAGCGGACGATGTTCTTGACCTGCCCCGCCAGCGTGGCGCGATGAAACTTGGTCTGCTCGTGCAGAATCTCGGCCGGATCGTCGATGTCGAAATCGCCCGCCATGGCCTGCGGCGGCAGCAGTTCTTGCAAACTATGGTTCATGTGAGGTCCGCATCAAGGGAATGGGTGAGGATCGGTATTCGGCGGCGGCACCTCGGCCAGGCCCCAGTGACGGGCGATCTGGCGCAGGCGGCGTTCGTCGCGGCTCAACATGCCGTCGCCGAACAGCAGCGGATGCAGGCCGGGGATCAGCGAGCGCACCACGCAGAAGCCCAGGCTGGCGATATCCTCGGAGGTGACATCAACCGCCAGCGCCGGCAAGCCCATGGCGAGCAAACGCGCCAGCAGATCGTCCAGCGTGGCCAGTTGGTGCAGCGAGGCGTCGGCGCTATCGATGGTCTGCCCGTTCTCGAACAGGAAGTCCATCATCTGCTGGCGCGACGGCTCCAGGAAATAGGCGAAGTGGTCGCCCGGATTGCGGATCGCACTGCGCTCCGGCAGTGGCGTACCCGCGCCGAGGATGGAGCTTGCCCAGCAATAGCCGTGCAGCGCTTCGATCACCGCCTTGTTGATCGCCTGGCCCACGCCCAGCTGCGCGCTCGCGCCCAGCGACATGGTGCCGTCGTTGCGGCTGCGCGCAAGGCACAGCACAACCGGCAGGCCGACATCGGTGGTGATGTCCCACAGCCGTACGTCCAGCGATGGATGGTCCAGCGCGCGCTGCACGCCGGGCAGCAAGGCCGCCCGCGCCGATGCGCCCACTTCCAGACGGCGCGGCGCATAACGCATCTGCCACATGGCCGCAAAGGCGTCGCGCTCGATCACTTCGCACAAGCCGCTCAGGATAGCGCGCTGTTCGTCCATGCCGCACGCCAGTCCGGTCGATGAGGATTGGAACACGATCTCGCGCTGGTTCTTCACCTGCATGCCGAGATAGACCATCTGCGCCGGCACATAGCACTCGCGCTCCGGGTCGCACAGGTCGGTCGCGCGCGCCCAGGCGCGGGTGACATCGGCGTCCGGCGCTGAAAATTCAAAGCCCTCGGCCGCGTACTGCTCGGGCGAGAACAGCACGAACCGCTCCAGTCCCACCGCCGCCGCGCCCAATTCGGCCTGGCTGGCGTAGTGCAGCAGGTCGTCGAAATGCACCGCGGCCGAATAGCGCTCGATCGCCTCGCCGAACGCCGCCCACAGGGCCGAGGTGCGGTCGAAGGCGGCGCCGGAACCGGCCAGGCTGGCGCGGTCGCTGGTCGGGTTGTTCGGCTTGGCCCGCGATGGATCGATCATCATCGCTTTGACGTCGACCATCAAGGCGTTGAACACGAACAGGCCACGCGCGTCGGGATGTTCGGTCTCTTCCAGCAAGGTGGTGATGATGCCGTGGCGGCGGTGCACCAGGGCTTCGTGGATCAGCGCCAGGCGCGCTGCGTCGGATAAGCGTTCCATGATTTAAGCCCGGCGACGCAGCAGCGATTGCTGGAACACGGTGCCGACCGGCCGCGCCGTGCTGGCATTGCCGCAACACGCGCAACGCGGCAGGCGCAGCACGCGGCTGCGATGGGTCTCGCCGGTCAGGCTGTCGATCTCGCTGAACACGCTGTGCTGCAGGTTGTCCAGCGTGCCGCTCAGGTATTGCAGCACCAGCCGCGATGCCTCGGCCACGCCGAACTGGATCGCCAGCCTGCTTGGCAGCGCGTGGTACAGGATATTTTCCGGCTTGCTGCGCACGTCGAATTCTGCGACGAACTTGCGCGTGCTGCGCACGCGGTGGAAATAGCATTCGTAGCAGGCGGTGGCCTTCGGCATCACCATCGGGCCGCACTGCACGGTGCTCCAGTCTATGCCCAGATAGAGGCTGGCCAGGCCGCGTTCGACCGCCTTGGCGTTCATCGCGCGGAAGGTGGCGAAGTCCTCGAAATCGGAGCACACCAGCAGCAGTGCGCGTTTGTCGCCAGTATCCGGCAGCTCGCCGTCGCGACCTATGCGTTGCAGCGGCACGTTCATCTGCGCCAGCGCTTCGGCCAGCGCATCGGCGCAGGCGCCCTCGCCGGCCAGCACCAGCAGCCAGTTGGCGCGGTCGTAGGCGGCCAACTGGTCGCGCGGGATCAGCGCATCGAGTTCGCGCCGGTGCTGCAAATGCTGATGGGTGGCGTCGCCGCCGGCGCGGGCGTCGTTGCGCACCAGCACACGGGTGTTGACCAGCGCCGTCACGGCCGCCTCGACCGCCTCGGGCGGGAAGCTGTCGGCCATGGATTCCGTCAGTGCGGCGAGCCGTACGCCCTGCCCGGCCTGGTCCAGGATGGTCTTGAGCATGCCGACCTTGTCTTCGACAGTGAAGCGGCGGCCGACCACGGACATGGCGATCTTGTCGTCGCCCAGCGTGGTGATTTCCGCCAGCGGCGAAACGTAAAGAGTGTCATTCATTGAGGTACCTATCGTCGTGGCTGCGGAAAGGCGGGACGACGGCAGCGCCGCCATCCCGCCCGCCAGCTGGCAATTAGCAGCAGCAGGAGCAGGAGCAGGTGCAGCACGAAACGCTGACATCAGCCAGAGCGCCGCTCATGTCGTCTTGCAGGTATTCCGATTCGGTCGAATCGGTAATCGAGATGAAGGTCGTGTCGATCAGGATTTCCATTTCTGTTTCCTCTAGAAGTGAATGAAAGGCGGTTCCACATGCGTTTTGCGCATAAGGAGACCGCCAAAATCGAGATTAGCACGCTACGATTGCCGCACGGCAAGCACTGTCATTAAATACAACGATACTAGAACAATAACTCTAATTCATCCAAATTCATTTGACATGAGCCCGCATCAGACGCGTGCCGCCGCCCAGCTGGAGGCCGTCGTTGCGGCTTGCAAGATAGCGGGCGCGCAGTTGATCGGCGCCATGGTCGGACACGTCGCCATAGCCCAGCGCGCGCAATTCGCAAGCCAGCACCTCGGGCGCGAAGAAGGAAATCCACGGCTCACCCTCGGCCTCGTACTTCTTGGCGAAGTAGGCCATGCCCATGCGCTCCATCGGATTGAGCAGCTCGGGCACAACGCCGTAGTCGAACACGATGCCGCTGCCGGACGGCAGGCCGGCGACGAAGGCCAGCGTGTCGAACACGGCGTCGTTGGTCAGGTAGAGGGTCACGCCCAGCCAGGAGAAGAACACCGGCTCATCCAGCCGGCAGCCGGCGGCCGTCAATTTGTCGGCCAGGTCGTCGCGCTCGAAATCGACCGGCACGTACTTCAGCGACGCCGGCGCGGCCACGCCGGCCTGCTCCAGCAAGCCGCGCTTCCAGCGCTGAGTGGCGGGATGGTCGACCTCGAACATGCTCAGGCCGGGGGCGGGATGGCGGTAGGCGTAGCTGTCCAGGCCGGCGCCCAGCACCACGTACTGGCGCACGCCCCGCTCCATCGCCGCCGCCAGTTCATCCTCGGCGAAGCGGCTGCGCACGGCCATCGCGGCGCGCAGCACGCGCATGATGCCGGTGTCGAATTTCTCCGGCGCGTTGCGCACCGTCTCCGCGTGCTCCGGGCCGATGACGGCCAGCGCCAGCGGATCGTCGAACACCAGCGGCTGGTCGAGCAACTGGTGGGCGGCGCGCAGCATCGCCACCGACAACGCGCTGCGGCTGGCCACGCCCTGCCGCAACAAACCCTCGCCGTGTAAGCCCTGCTTCATCAGTAGCTGCCCGGCAGCAGGATGTTTTTATCGACCTTGGTGACATCGCGCAGGCCGCAGAAAGCCATCGTCAGATCCAGCTCGTTGCGGATGATGTCCAGGCACTTGCTGACGCCCTCTTCGCCCATCGCGCCCAGGCCGTACAGGAAAGGCCGGCCGATGTAGACGCCCCTGGCGCCCAGCGCCAAGGCTTTGATGACGTCCTGGCCGGAGCGGATGCCGCCGTCCATGTGCACTTCGATCTGCTTGCCGACGACATCGACGATGCCGGGCAGCGCGCCGATCGACGATTGCGCGCCGTCCAGCTGGCGGCCGCCGTGGTTGGAAACGATCAGCGCATCGGCGCCGCTTTCCACCGCCAGCCGCGCATCTTCCGCATCCATGATGCCTTTGATAATCAGCTTGCCGCCCCAGCGCTGCTTGATCCACTCGACGTCTTTCCACGACAGGCTCAGGTCGAACTGCTGGCTGGTCCACGACGACAGCGAGGACATGTCCGACACTGACGACGCGTGGCCGACGATATTGCCGAAGCTGCGGCGCTTCGTGCCCAGCATGCCCATCACCCAGCGCGGCTTGGTCGCCATGTTGATGATGTTGGCGATGGTCAGCTTGGGTGGCGCCGACAGGCCGTTGCGCAAGTCCTTGTGGCGTTGGCCCAGCACCTGCAGGTCCAGCGTCAGCACCAGCGCCGAGCAGCGCGCGGCTTTGGCGCGGTCGATCAGGCGGTTGATGAATTCACGGTCCTTCATCACGTACAGCTGGAACCAGAAAGGCTTGCTGGTATTGGCGGCGATGTCTTCGATCGAGCAGATGCTCATGGTCGACAGGGTGAACGGCACGCCGAATTTTTCGGCGGCCTTGGCGGCCAGGATTTCGCCGTCGGCGTGCTGCATGCCGGTCAGGCCGGTGGGCGCCAGCGCGACCGGCATCGCCACGTCCTGACCGACCATGGTGCTTTTCAGCGTGCGGTTCTCCAGGTTGACGGCCACGCGCTGGCGGAATTTGATGGTCTGGAAATCGTCGACGTTGGCGCGGTAGGTCGACTCGGTCCATGAGCCGGCATCAGCATAGTCGTAGAACATGCGCGGCACGCGCTTCTGGGCCAAGACACGCAGGTCTTCAACGGTAGTGATGATGGTCATGCACACTCCTCCGGGACGATGATCGGATTATCATCGCACGAGGCCCGTGTATCATGGAAGCACTATCAAAAAAGGAATGATTTTTGAAATCTAAAACCAACGTCGTCTTCACGCTGGCCGCCGCCGCCCTGCTTGGCGTATTCGGCTATCGCAGCCTCGCGAAACAGACTCAACCTATCGAAGTCAACGCGGTCACCTGCACGCAAGAGCATATCCGCAGCGTCGGCGACGCGATGCAGCGCTCGGTATTGTCGGCGCAGTGCGCCAAGGCCGCGCAGCACTAAGCGCAGGCACAAAGAAAAAGGGCCTGAAGATTTCTCTTCAGGCCCTTCGTCTTACGAATTTTGGTGCGGCTGGCAGGAATTGAACCCACGACCCCTTGGTTCGTAGCCAAGTACTCTATCCAGCTGAGCTACAGCCGCGAAAGACAATATTATAGCAGGGGAAACTCAAATCCAGAAGGGGCGCGCAGAAATTTCTTGCAGCGCCCTTTTGCCGCGACTCTCGGGGGTCAGGCTTTGCGGCGTGCGAAGGCGCCGATCAGACCAAGACCTGCCAGCAGCATGCCGTAGGTGGCCGGTTCGGGAATAGGCGCGTCAGGGGTTGGGTAGATCGAGAAATGATCGAGGCTGCCGTCAAAATACGCAGTTGGCAGTCCAGGAACAAATTCCGAATTAAACTGAACGTAGGAGCTGTTAGATTCCGCAAGAAACAGCGGACCAGTAGTATCTACAGAAATGGCCTGCTGAAAGGTAAGCCCTTTGAGAAATTGCGCGGCGTGGCTGTACACCGAATAACCCATGAACATAGTGCTACCGTCTTGCAACAAGCCTTTGGTTTGACTCCTGACAGAATTACTGCCGTAAGGACCTGAACTGATCTCGATTTGTTGAGCGCCCCACTTTATCAATGGTGCGGTAAATGTGAACGTCTTACCTTTTAGAGTAATCGTATCGGTCACACTCGGCCCGGCACCGAACAGCCAATAGCGACTCTCATCTAACATATTGCTCGTCCACTCGTGGGGCGCAGTACTTACCGTCATGGACTGCGTATAGGTCAAGCCAGTGAGATCCTGACCAGCGACACCAAAAATGCCAGTGGAGTCAGTACCGCGGGTAATATGACCTGTGGCAACCAAGGTCCAGGCCTGCGCGCTGGAAGCGCAAAAGCTGAGGGCAAGAACAGATGCTGCGGCGAGAAGTTTGACGGACATGGCGAGTAGTATTCCCTGAAGTTAAGCCCTAAAGGGTCGATTGGAAACATTCCAATTTACCAAATATATTGATTTGATAATATCATGGAATTGCAAATACGACACTATTTCAAAGCAAGGGAGCTGGGGGGGGGATGCCGAATGGCGGGAGAAGATACGGATAAAGAAAAAAGGCCTGAAGATTTCTCTCCAGGCCTTTCATCTTACGAATTTTGGTGCGGCTGGCAGGAATTGAACCCACGACCCCTTGGTTCGTAGCCAAGTACTCTATCCAGCTGAGCTACAGCCGCGAAAAACAAGATTATAACAGCGTTTTCTTGTTTGGCGAAGGATTCCTTGAAGAAATTTTGCAATCTGTTTCAAGGCCTTACACTTATAGCAAAAGGGCCCGAAGATTGCTCTTCAGGCCCTTTCACTTACGAATTTTGGTGCGGCTGGCAGGAATTGAACCCACGACCCCTTGGTTCGTAGCCAAGTACTCTATCCAGCTGAGCTACAGCCGCTTAAGCAACATTATAAAGCATTAATTTCGTTTTGCAAAGTTCGATATTTTCTATCGTTTAATTGGCTCGATATCTAAAACACCGAATCAACCACTGTGCAAACTGCTTTGCTGCATCTCTTTCAGCCGGCATGCCGTTCGAAAGAAGCAGCATTATAGGGACACTCCCCCGGCTTGTCCAGCACTCTCTGTCAGGTGCCGAATTCGGCCGCCGCCTTGGCCGACCACAACGCTTCGTTATAGGAAGGATAGGGAACGCCGTAACAATCGATCTGCCCGCCCTCGCCGACAAACTTGATCCACCAGCCCGCCTGATCGTTGATGATGGCGATATCACCCTGGCGGCAAGTGCCCGCGATCTCTTCGTTTTGTTCCAGCACAACAATCTTCACCTTTCTGTGCTTCACTACCGTCGCCATTGCGCCTCCCTTTTGCGGCACCGCGCCGCTCCGCCATCCAGTGTATCCGCAGTGCGCCCCGGCGCGGTGGAAAACATGAGCATTTCACTCACAAATCCAGGTTTTTCAAGGCTTGCGGGTAGCTTCATTCATGCCAGTGATCTCGCTCATCATGAGAAAGAATTTGCTTTCCCTTGCGCGCTGCAGCATCATTCACCTGTCTCCTCTATTCTCCTCCAAGGAAATAGATTTAGCCCGCTCCTGTAGCGGGCTTTTTTTTTAGTGTACGATGCGGTCAGCTTTGCCTTCCAAGACAACATACTGACAGGTTGCCCTAGCATGACATCATCCGCCCCCGTCGCGCCACCCTCCCCCGACTGGTCGCGCACCGCCCTTGGCGATCCTGCCGGCTGGCCATTGCCGCTGCGCCTGACGGTGGACATCCTGCTCAATTCCCCCAGCGCCATGCTGCTGATGTGGGGTCCCGAACAAATCATGGTGTACAACGATGCCTACGCGGCGCTGATCGGCCTGTCGAGCCTGCGCGCGCCCGGTGGCAGCGTGCCGTCGATCCAGCCGGCCGCGTGGAGCTGGAACGGCGCCGCCATCGGCCAAGCCTGGGCTGGCGGCAGCGCCAGCTATCGCGGCGTGACCTTGCCCGCGTGGCGCAACAACGGCGTCGCCCAGTTGGCGCTGGACCTGTACTACACCCCGGTGCGCGACGCCGCCGGCCAGGTGGCCGGCGTGCTGTGCACGCTGGCAGCAGCCCAGGCCGCGCCGCTGGCCGACACCGCGCGGCCGCTGCGCATGCTGGTGGTCGAGGACAATGCCGACGCCCGCTACCTGGTGTGCGAAACGCTGCGCGCGCTCGGCCATGAAGTGCAGGCCGCCACCACCGGCGAAGACGCCCTGCCCGAACTGTCGCGCCAATGCTTCGACGTGCTGTTCACCGATGTCAGCCTGCCCGGCATGTCCGGCGTCGAGCTGGCGCGCAAGGCGCTGCAACAGACGCCGGCGCTGCAACTGCTGTTCGCCTCCGGCTACGGCGACGAGCTGACCCGCCACCTGGAATTCCCCGCCCAGTCGCTGCAAAAACCCTACGACATCGAACAGCTGCAAGCGGCGCTGGAACAGATCGCCCGGCGCATCGGCAACACCCAGGCCTGAGCGCCACCAACCGTGCGGAGCCACGGTGGGAGATGGGGCTACAATGAAGCTACCGTAAAACGTCTAGCGTTAGCCTGACGAGCCGCCGTCCGGCGGCCGCCAGCTTCGCGGCAGCTGAAGCCCACATGATTCCTCCGAACGAGCCCACCGACGCCACTCCCTCCCAGCACCCGACGGACGACGCCGCGCTCCAGACCTCTTCCAGCGTCCAGCAGGAATTGCTGAACGCCCGGGAAGCGCTGCGCCAGAGCCAGCTGGAATTGCGGGCGCTGGCCGATTCGATGCCGCAGCTGGCGTGGATTGCCGAGCAGGACGGCACCATGGTGTGGTACAACCAGCCGTGGTACGCCTACACCGGCACCACCGCAGAACAGATGAGCGGCGACGGCTGGCGCCAGGTCTATGCGCCCGATTGCGTCGGCGCCATGCAGGAACGCTGGGATCTGTCGCGCGCCACCGGCCTGCCGTTCGAACTCGAAGTGCCGATCCGCAGCGCCAACGGCGAATTCCGCTGGTTCCTCACGCGCGCCAATCCGGTGCACGACGCCGCCGGCCGCGTGCTGCGCTGGTTCGGCACCAGCACCGATGTCGACCAGGTCAAGCGCGTGCAGGAAGCGCTGCGCGACGAGACCGCCGTACTGGAGCTGGTCAACCGCACCGGCAACGCGCTGGCCTCGACCCGCGACCTGCATCCGCTGCTGCAGGAAGTGACCGACGCCGCCACCAGCATCAGCGGCGCCCGCTGCGGCGCCTTCTTCTACCACGGCGCCGACGGCCACGGCAACGCGCGCGTGCTGCACACGCTGTCCAGCTGCACCCCGCCCGGCTACGCCAGCTTCGGCCGTCCGCATGACGACGCGCTGGCCGACGGCGACCTGTGCGGCCGGGAAGCCATGCGCAGCAACGACCTGCCGGCCGACGCCCGCTACGCCAGCGACCATCCATGCCGCGCCACGCCGGCCGGCCAGCCGCCGGTGCGCAGCTATCTGGCGGTGCCGGTGGCGCTGCGTTCGGGCGTGGTGATCGGTTGCCTGTTCTTCGGCCACCCGGAGCCGGACATGTTCAGCGAGCGCACCGAGCGCATCATCGGCGGCATCGCCGCCCAGGCCGCCGTCGCGATCGACAATGCGCGCCTGTACGACGCCTCGCGCCGGGCCGCCGAGGAACGCAAGATCCTGCTCGACAGCGAACGCGAGGCCCGCGCCGACGCCGAACGCACCAGCCAGATGAAGGATGAATTCCTGGCCACGCTGTCGCACGAACTGCGCACGCCGCTGACCGCCATCCTCGGCTGGGCCCAGGTGCTGCGGCGCGGCAGCCGCGACCAGGCCGACCTGCACCGCGGCCTGCAAACCATCGAACGCAACGCCCGCGCCCAGGCCCAGCTGATCGAAGACTTGCTCGACATGAGCAGCATCGCCTCCGGCAAGGTGCGGCTGGAAATGCTGTCGCTGGCGCCGGCCGCCATCGCCGCCGCCGCCATCGACACCGTGCGCCCCGCCGCCCAGAGCAAGCAGATCCGCATCGACAAGCACTTCGACGCCGCGCCCGGCCTGGTGGCCGGCGACGCCAACCGCCTGCAGCAAGTCCTGTGGAACCTGCTGACCAACGCCATCAAGTTCACGCCGCCCGGCGGCACCATCGACGTGCACATCCGCCGCGAAGGCGACCAGATCGCCATCGCCGTGCGCGACAGCGGCATTGGCATCTCCCCCGGCTTTCTCGATCATGTGTTCGAACGCTTCCGCCAGGCCGACGCCACCACCACCCGCAAGCACGGCGGCCTGGGGCTGGGGCTGGCGATCGTCAAGCATCTGGTGGAACAGCACGGCGGCACGGTGGAGGCCGACAGCGAGGGCGAAGGCCGCGGCGCCTGCTTCACCGTGCGCCTGCCGCGCCGCCATGGCTATGACGAACCGCTGAGCACGAGCGGCGCCGGCCGCCGCGCGGCGGCGCATGACCTGTCCGGCCTGCAAGTGCTGGTGGTGGACGACGAAGACGATGCGCGCGAGCTGATCAAGCGCATCCTCAACGACTGCAACGCCGACGTGCTGACCGCCGCCACCGCGACCGAAGCGCTGACGCTGTTGCAGCATGCGCGGCCGGACCTGATGGTCAGCGACCTCGGCATGCCGGAAGTGGACGGCTACGGCCTGCTGGACCGCATCCGGGCGCTGGGGCCGGCGCGCGGCGGCGATTTGCCGGCCATCGCGCTGACCGCCTTCGCCCGTTCGGAAGACCGCATCAAGGCGCTGTCGAGCGGCTTCCTGGCGCATATTTCCAAGCCGGTCGAGCCGAATGAGCTGATCGCCAAGGTGGCGGCCATGGGAGCAACCCACCGGCACGCCTGAGCGGCGATGGCAACCGGTTAATAGCCGTGAACATTATTGCCACACGGAAATTATATTACTCCTACTTATAGACGCGGCAATGTCCTACAAGCAATCTGAAGATCACTTGATAAACTACAAAAATACGGAAAACCGGGTACAATTAATTGCCACACGGAAATACCATGTGCTTGTGTGCGCCGCAACACAGACGCCTTCGCTATGATCGTGGGACCATAAATTTCTGGCCGGAATGGCCTATTTGAGACAGACAGAGAACAATATGCCGAGCCGAGAAGAAATCCTGAACGCCAAGATACTGGTGGTGGATGACAGCGCAGACAACGTCGAACTGATGTTGGAAATCCTGCGTGAGGCCGGCTATACCGACGTCTCCTCCACCATGCTGCCGGAACAGGTCTGCCCGCTGCACCGCCAGCAATGCTACGACCTGATCCTGCTGGACCTGCAAATGCCCGGCCTGAACGGCTTCCAGGTCATGAAGGGCCTGAAGGAAATCGAACAGGGCGGCTACCTGCCGGTGCTGGCGCTGACCGCCCAGCCGAGCTTCAAGATCGCCGCGCTGGAAGCCGGTGCGCGCGACTTCATCAGCAAACCGTTCGACCTGCTGGAAGTGCACAAGCGCATCCACAACATGCTGGAAGTGCGCCTGCTGTACAAGGAGCTGGCGCAGTACAGCCGCCAGCAGCAGGAACTGGCGCTGCACGATCCGCTGACCGGCCTGCCCAACCGCCGCCTGCTGGAAGACCGCATCGCCACCGTGCTGCAACACGCCACCCGCCAGCAGAACAAGGCCGCCGTGATGTACCTGGATCTGGACGGCTTCAAGGCCATCAATGATACCCATGGCCACGCCACCGGCGACGAGATCCTGAAAATGGTGGCGCAGCGCCTGGTCGGCTGCGCGCGCGGGGAAGATACCGTGGCCCGCGTCGGCGGCGACGAGTTCGTCATCGTCATGGGCAATATCGCCCAACTGGGCGACACGCAGGAACCTGCCGCCAAGCTGATCGAGGCGGTTTCCGAACCCTACATCATCAACGGCCTGACGCTGCAACTGTCGACCAGCATCGGCATCGGCATCTATCCCGACGACGCCGACCAGGTGGCTTCGGTGATCGCGGTGGCCGACGGTGCACTATACGAAGCCAAGCGCTCGGGCAAGAACCGCTGCTGCACCGCGCAGATGACGCGCACTCCGCCGCAAGCGCACGCGATGTCGCCGACCCCGGCCTGAACAGCCGAGGCCGGGCGGAACGGCAGCGGGCCTAGTGCGCCGCCTCCTCCATCTTGCCGGCATGCTGGTGATCGTCATGCGCGTCGACTTTTTCCGGCGCCACTTCGATGCGGGTGATGCCGGCGTCGACCGACACCGGGTCGCTGGCCGGGAACGTCATCTCCAGGCCGCCATCGAGCAGGGTTTCCTTGGCCTGCTCTTCCGGCGTCTCCTGCTCATGTTCCGCCAGCGTGGTGATCGCGCTGGCCCATTTGACGAAGTCCAGGTTGGCAAGTTCGCGCACCGTGTGCACGTTGAACGCCTGTGCCAGCGCCTTGGCATCCTTGGCGCTCAGGCCGCGCAATGCGCTGGTGGGCGCGTCGGCCAGCGCGCGGAAGCTCAGGCCCAGGTACTCTTTATCCACGACGGTATCGATATTCATGATGTTTTCCTTTCGGTTGGCTAGGCCGTCACTGTCGCAGCCCGCAGCGCCGGGGTCTGTACGGAATCGAACACTTGCGCGGCGCCGTACGGCCGCGTTCGATTGGGCGGCCGCTTTTTGACATTCATTTATGCAATTGATATCATGAAATGGTGTCCATTACTCACTTCTCTGGCAGCATTAAGGCCGCGAAGATTTCGCAGTTTCAGCAGCGTGCAGAGACCCCGTGCCTAAAATAGAAAAACCCAAAATCCTGGTGGTCAACGACGATGCCAACAGCCTGTTCGCATTGACCAGTCTGCTGACGCAATGGGCGGAACAGGAATCCTATGAAGTACTGGCGGCCCGCTCGGGGCAAGAGGCACTGCGCCAGGTGCTGATGCACGACTTCGCCGTGATCCTGTTGGACGTCAACATGCCCGGCATGGACGGCTTTGAAACGGCCGAAGCGATCCACCAGCGCGCGCGCTCGGCCGACATCCCCATCATCTTCATCACCGCCTTCCTGGCCGACGAACTCGACCGGCTGAAGGCTTACCAGCGCGGCGCCGTCGACTTCCTGTTCACGCCGGTGATCCCGCAAATCCTGTACGCCAAGATCTCGGTGTTCGTGGCGCTGGCGATGAAGAACGAGGAATTGAAAAAGCAGGCCCGCCAGCTCAGCCTGCGCACCACCGAGCTGACCGCCGCCAACCAGAAGCTCACGCGCGAGATCGAGGAACGGCAATCGGCGGAGCGGCAAAACCACGCCAAGGACGAGTTCCTCGCCATGCTGGGCCACGAGCTGCGCAATCCGCTGTCGGCCATCAGCAGCGCGGCCTCGCTGATCGGCCTGCCCGGCGTATCGGCCGAGGGCGTCACGCGCGCCAAGAAAATCATCCAGCGCCAGAGCCAGCACCTGGGCCGCATCGTCGACGACTTGCTGGACCTGTCGCGCGCGATGTCGGGCAAGATCCTGCTCAACCGCGCGCCGCTGGACCTG
This sequence comes from Rugamonas aquatica, assembly GCF_009380215.1. Lineage (GTDB taxonomy): Bacteria > Pseudomonadota > Gammaproteobacteria > Burkholderiales > Burkholderiaceae_D > Rugamonas > Rugamonas aquatica_B. Next base: position 516,760 of record NZ_WHUG01000004.1, on the reverse strand, counting down.
GCGGCGCTGGTCGCGGCCTCGCTGGAAACCTACCGCGCCACCGGCCGCAGCGCCGACTACCAGCTGGTGCAAGACCTCGACCAGGGCTGGATCGACGGCGACGCCACCCGGCTGGAACAGATCACCAGCAACCTGATCGACAACGCGCTCAAATACACGCCGCCCGGCGGCCGCATCGAAGTGCGCACCTGGACCGAGAACGATGACGTCGTGCTCAGCGTGCGCGACACCGGCGTCGGCATCGCCGCCGACCTGCTGCCGCATGTGTTCGACGTGTTCGTGCAAGGCTCCAGCACGCTGGACCGTTCGCAGGGCGGGCTCGGCATCGGCCTGTCGCTGGTGCGCCGCCTGGCCGACCTGCATGGCGGCGCCGTCACCGCGGAAAGCAAGGGCCCCGGCGGCGGCAGCACCTTCACGCTGCGCCTGCCGCGCATCGAGCACCAGGTGGCGCCGGCGCCGCTGCCGGCCGAGACCGGCGGCGAACAGGGCATGCCCAGCGTGCTGCTGATCGAAGACAACGACGACGGCCGCGAGATGATGACCATGATGCTCAGCTGTTACGGCTACGACGTGCGGTCGGCGGCCGACGGCCACGAAGGCGTGGCCGCCGCCTTGCGCAGCCGGCCGGACGTGGCGCTGGTCGACATCGGCCTGCCCGGCATCGACGGCTACGAGGTCGCGCGCCGCCTGCGCGCCGATCCCGCCACCGCCGGCATCCGCCTGATCGCGCTGACCGGCTACGGCCTGGCCGACGATCTGCGGCGCGTGATGGAAGCCGGTTTCGACCGCCATCTGGTCAAGCCGGTCGACATCGACCAGTTGATGGAAGTGATAGGCGCCTGCGTGCCCATGCCCGTCAAGCAGTGACCGCTTGCCAGAGTGCGCCATGACTTGCAAAGCTCGGGTATGATCCGCAAAAGTCCGCCCAGAGAGAAACCATGTCGCCACAAGAACAGCACCAAGAACACCATCAGCAGGACAGCCTGCGCAGCGCCGACCTGAGCGACCTGCTCGGCCACGTCCACACCTGCTGGGATAACGAACGGCGCTCGCTGTCGCGCCAGCTGCACGACAGCCTGGGCTCGTCGCTGACGGCGCTGACCATGCACCTGGGCCTGCTGATGCAGAAAATGCCGCAGGAGCCGGCCCTGCAAGACCGCGCCGCCCACATGAAGCAGCTGCTGCTGCAAATCGTCGAAACCAACCGCCAGATGCAGATCAAGCTGTGGAACGACAAGCTCGAATTCCTCGGCGTGCGCGTGGCGCTGGGCGAGGCGGTCGAACAGTTCGGCCAGCAGCACAAGATCGCCGCCCGCTGCAGCCTGCCCGAAGACGAACTGAGCTGCCCGCGCAGCCACGGCATCGTGCTGCTGCACACGCTGGAGGAAGCGCTGCGCAACATCATCGCGCACGCGCAGGCGACCGAGGTCGACGTCATCGTCGACGATAACGAAGACGAAGTCATGCTGACGGTCAAGGATAACGGCGTCGGCCTGTCCGGGCCGGTGGCGGCCGCGCTGGAGAGTATCGGCGACAAGTTCGGCCTGCGCACGGCGCGCGAACGGGCCGCCTACCTGGGCGGCACGCTGACGCTGTCGGCCGGCGCCGAACACGGCGTCACGCTGACGATGGTCTTGCCCAAGCCGGCGGCAAGCTGAGCTAGTGCAGCTTGACCAGCGGCGTGCTGCGCTTGATGAGGAAGCGCGCCAGCGCCAGCACGGCGGTGCGCACCGTGCCGAGCACGGCGCGGTGGTGCATCAGGTGCAGGCTCACGTACATCAGCCGCGCCACCATGCCGTCGACGAACCAGCTTAAGCCCTTCAACGATCCCATCAGGCTGCCCACCGACGTGGTCTGGCCGAACGACACCAGCGAACCGTAATCGCGGTAGACGTAGGGCCGCTGCTGCGGCGGCCTGCCCTGCTGCCGGCGCAGCAAGTGCGCGGCCAGGTAATCGGCCTGCTGGTGCGCGGCCTGCGCGCGCGGCGGCACCAGCTTGCCGTCCGGCCCGGCGCAGGCGGCGCAATCACCCAGCGCGTAAATGCCGGCATGGCCTTTGACGGCCAGGCGGGCGTCGACATCGAGCTGGCCCGACTTCACCGTCGGCAAGCCCAGCTGCGCGAGGAAATCCGGCGCCTTGATGCCGGCCGCCCACACCACGATCTGCGCCGGATAGACGGTATCGCCCGCCGTGACGGCGTCGGCGCCGATGGCCGTGACGCGGGTATCGGTGACGACCTTGACGGCGCGCTGGTGCAGCAGTTCCAGCGCCGCCGTCGACACCTTCTCCGGCAACGGCGCCAGGATGCGCGGCGCGCCTTCCAGCAGCGTGATGCGCACGTCGCGCTCGGCCTTCAATTGCCGGAAGCCGTAGGCGGCATAGACGCCGCTGGCCTCGCGCAGTTCCGCCGCCAGCTCGACGCCGGTGGCGCCGCCGCCGATGATGACGATGTCGACGCCGGCCTCGGGGCGCGTGCTCTTCTGCAGCTCGGCTTGCGTCAGCAGCTTGAGCAGCGTCAGGCGGAAGCGCTCGGCGTCCTCGGTGGCGTTCAGGGAGATGGTGTGCTCGGCCGCGCCGGGCACGCCGAAATAATTGGAGGTGCTGCCGACCGCCAGCACCAGCGATTCATAGCCGATGCGCCGCTCGGGCAGCACTTGTTCGCGCCGCGCGTGGTCGTCGCTGTCGCCGCTGTAGATGGCGCCGACGGTCAATTGCCGCTGCGCCGCGTCGAGCGCGAGCATCGGCCCGTAGACAAAGGTGAAGCCGTTATCGTGCGCCAGCATCTGGTAGGACAAGCCTTCCTGATGCACGTCCAGCGTGCCGGCCGCCACTTCGTGCAGCGACGGTTTCCAGATGTGGAACAGGCGGCTGTCGACCAGCGTGACCGCCTGCGGCCCCAGTTTGCGGCCGAGTTTGCAAGCGAGCTCCAGCCCGCCTGCCCCGCCGCCTACGATCAAGATTTTGCTCTGCAAACGTGTCTCCTGCAGGCGACTGGCGCCGCGTGGTCAGTCCTTGTTGTGGCCGTTGCCATGGCCTTTGCCGTGGCCCTTGCCGTGGTCGTCGTCATGGCGGTCGTCGCGACGGTCATCGCGGCGTTCGTCCCGGCGCTCATCGTGGCGGCCTTCGCGATAGGCATCGCCATGACGCTCGCGATAGCGCGGCACGTATTGGTTCTGGTACCAGCCATCCTGGACGAAATACACGCGCTGGCCGCAGGCGTTGTAGGCGCGGCAGTGTTTATCCCAGTGCTTGGCATGGCCGGGCGGCACGCGCAGGTAGATAGGCGCGGTCTCGACGTAGCGCACCGGGCGCTGGACCAGCACCGGCTCGCGATAAATCAGCTGCGGACGCGGATAGTCGCCGATGTCGAGGCGGCCGTAGAAGCCGGGCTGGCCTATGCTGATGGAAACGCCGACATCCTGGGCGTACGCTGCGGAGGACAACGCCAGCAAGCTGGCGGCAAGGATCTTGGCTTTCATGGTTGCCTTCTTTTCTTGTAATCGTGGCTGAGCGAACTTGCTCACTTGAAAGCCTACCAAACCTTGCGGCGACTATCCGTACGCTAGCGTACACAATGCGCCACAATCACTTACCATAGTTGCGCCAACGGCAACACCACGCCGCTGAAGAAAGCCCAGTCCGGCGATGCGTGGTTCAATCCATGGGCCATGCCGAAGTCCACCGTCATCCGCTTGCTCGGACTGTAACTGAAGGCCATCAGCACTTGCGCGGTGCTGTCGGCGCCGCTGCGGCGCGTGCCCGACCATTCGCCGGTCACGCCCCAGCGCTCGTTGAGCGGCGTCGAAAACGAGGCCGACAGACCGGTCTGGGTCCGGCCCGTGCCGGCGTCATGCGCGCCCAGGCGGGTGGCGTTGAGGTTGGCGTCCATGTGCACGCTGCCCATGTCCTGGCTGTAGATGCCGTTCAGGCTGTAGTCGGCGCGGCCGCTGCCGATGCTGTCCTTGGCGGTGGGCGCCTTGGCGCCCAGCTCCAGGCCCAGTGCGCTGCCCTCATCGATGATAAAGGCGCGCTTCAGCACGAACAGCGTATCGCCGATGCCGCGCGCGCGGCCGCCATTGCCGTCCGGTGTGGACACCAAGCCTTCGCCGCTCATCACCACGCCCCATTGTTCGTTGAAGCCCAGCTTCAGCGCATACGGCAGGCTGTTGCGGCGGCCGTCGTCGGACTTGCTGCTCAAGCCGCCCAGCTCCAGCTCCAGCTGTCCGGCCGCAGGCAGTTGCGCCGGGCTGGAGACCGAGGGACGGTAAGGCGTGATGGGCGGCCCCTCCTGGGCCTGGCACAGCAGCGGCAGCAGAGTGAGGGCGGCGGCGAGATAAGGTTTCATGGCGACTCCTGGTTAGGCTATATCGCCAGCGTAGCACGTCCCTTGCTGAAGAGAAAATGCACGTGCTAGAATAATGGTTCGAGACCTAACCATTAGTGTATGAATAATATGTCTTCTATCGAAGAGCGTTTCTCCGCCGCGCTGCACGGCACCGCCCGCGCCTGGCGCGTGGCCATCGACCGCCGCCTCAAGCACCTGGGCATCAGCCAGGCCAGCTGGATGGCGATCGCCTACACCGCCAAGGAAAAGGAACCGCCGTCGCAGACCCGGCTGGCGGCGCGCGTCGGCGTCGAAGACCCGACCATGGTCGCCACCATCGACCGCCTGGTCAAGGCCGGCTACATGCTGCGCACGCCGTCGGAAACCGACCGCCGCGTCAAGCTGGTCAGCCTGACCGACCAGGGCCGGGAGATCTATCAGACCGTGTGGTCCGAAGCCTCCACCGTGCGCCGCGAGCTGCTGGGCAACGCCGATCCGGCCGTGCTGCGCATCGCCACCGAATTCCTGGAGACGCTGCTGACCGACCTGGAATCGCGTCCATGAGCGCAGCCGGAGGCGAGATCAACCGCCCCATGATTACGCTGTCGATCATGCTGGCGACCATCATCCAGGCGCTCGACGGCACCATTGCCAACGTCGCACTGCCGCACATGCAGGGCAGCCTGTCGGCCTCGCAGGACCAGATCACCTGGGTGCTGACCTCCTTCATCGTCGCCGCCGCCATCGCCACGCCGCTGACCGGCTGGCTGTGCGACCGCTACGGCCAGAAGAACATCTTTCTGACGGCGGTGGCCGGCTTCACCGTGGCCTCGGTGCTGTGCGGCTTGTCCGGCTCGCTGGCCGAGATCGTCGCCGCGCGCCTGCTGCAGGGCGTGTTCGGCGCCGCGCTGGTGCCGCTGTCGCAGGCCACGCTGCTCGACATCAATCCGCGCGAGAAGCACGGTTCGGCCATGGCGGTATGGGGCATGGGCGTGATGATCGGCCCCATCCTCGGCCCCACGCTGGGCGGCTGGCTGACCGACAGCTACAACTGGCGCTGGGTGTTCTTCATCAACGTGCCGGTGGGCGCGCTGGCCTTCTACGGCATCTGGCGCTACATCCGTCCGGTGCCGGGCGCGCGCAAGATGAGCTTCGACGCCTTCGGCTTCGCCACGCTCAGCCTGTCGATCGGCGCGCTGCAGATGCTGCTCGACCGCGGCGAACAGAACGACTGGTTCGCCGCCACCGAGACCTGGGTGGAAGCGGTGGTGCTGGCGCTCAGCCTGGCCTACTTTATCGCGCACACGGCGCTGCGGCCGGCCGGCAAATCCTTCTTCGACTACCGGCTGCTGAAGAACTCCAACTATGTCAGCGGGCTGCTGTTCATCTTCATCGTCGGCCTGGTGCTGTTCGCCACGCGCGCGCTGACGCCGTCGATGCTGCAAAGCCTGATGGGTTATCCGGCCGCCGTCGCCGGCCTGGTGACGGCGCCCAGCGGCATCGGCACCATGATCGCGATGATGCTGGTGGGCCGGCTGGTCGGCAAGTTCGACCTGCGCCTGCTGCTGGGCATAGGCTTCGCCATCACCGCCTTCTCGCTGTGGCAGATGACGCGCTACACGCTGGTGCTATCGCGCAGCGACATCGTCTGGCCCGGCGTGATCCAGGGCCTGGGACTGGGGCTGGTGTTCGTGCCGCTGAGCGCCGCCACCTTCGCCACGCTGTCGCCGGAGATGCGCGCCGAAGGCACGGCCATCTACAGCCTGATACGCAATATCGGCAGCTCGATCGGCATCGCGCTGGTGCAGACGCTGCTGGTGCGGAACACGCAGGCCATGCACGCCACGCTGACCGAGAAGATCACCACCGTCAATCCCTCGCTGCTGGAGAACGTCGCCACGCCGGAAGCGGCGGCCGCGCTGAACGGGGAGATCACCCGCCAGGCGTCGATGATCTCGTACGTGGACGACTTCTGGCTGATGATGATTTTGACGCTGTGCGTGATACCGCTGCTGCTGTTGATACGCCCGCCCGCCAAACAGGCGGCGCCGGTGGTCGACCACGCCGCCATGGAGTGAAGATGAAACGAATGGAACCTCAAATGAAAAAAGCCTCCCTGCCGCTGGCGGCGGCCCTGGCCCTGGTGCTGGCCGGCTGCGCCCACGTCACGCCGGACATGCATCCACCGGTACGGCGCGACATCGCCAACGCCGAACTCTCGGCCGGCATCAAGCTGGCCCACGAAGGCTGGCCCGAAGCCCAGTGGTGGACCGCCTACCACGACGAGCAGCTGAACGCGCTGATTAAACAAGCCCTGGCCGCCGGCCCGACGCTGGACGTGGCGGCCGCGCAGATCGGCAGCGCGCGTTCGGCGCTGTCACGCACCGCGGCCGATATCGGCGTCGACGTCAGCGGCTACGCCGGCGCCAACCGCCAGCGCTACTCCGGCACCGGCCTGTTCCCCGAGCCGATAGGCGGCTCCTGGTTCAGCGCCGAAACGCTGCGCCTCGACGCCCGCTACAACTTCGACTGGTGGGGCAAGAACCGCGCGCAGGTGGCCGCCGCCGTCGGTGAGCTCAACGCCGGCCGCGCCGAATACGCCGAAGCGGAACGGGCGCTGGCCGCCGCCATCGCGCAAAGCTACTTCCGCCTGCAGGGCGCGTGGGCGCGCCTGGCCAATGCCGATCAACTGGCCGCCACCCAGGCCGCGCTGGTGCAGGACAAGGCCAAACGCATCCGCGCCGGCCTGGCCGTCGCCGACGACCAGCGCGCAGCCGAAACGGAACTGAGCCTGATCCGCAAACAGCAGGCGCAGCTCAAGTCCGACATCGGCCGCGAACGCGAAGCCTTGCGCGCATTGGCCGGCGCCGGCAGCGATGCGCTGGCCGATCTCAAACCGCAGCCGCTGGGCAGCGCGGCGCACGCCCTGCCCGCCCGCCTCGGCATGGAGCTGCTGGCGCGCCGGCCGGACCTGCAGGCGGCGCGCTGGAAGCTGGAGGCCTCGCTCAGCAAGATAGACGCGGCCAGGGCGGCGTTCTATCCCGACGTGAATCTGACTGGCTCCATCGGCCTGGACACCGTCAAGCTGGAGAACCTGCTGCAAGCGGCCAGCCGCACGCTGTACATCGGCCCGACGCTGACGCTGCCGCTGTTCGACAGCAAGCGCCTCGACGCGCAGCTGGACGGCGCCCGCGCCCACCGCAACGAACGCATCGCCGAATACAACCAGGCGGTGATCGACGCCGTGCGCGAGGTCGCGCAGGACGGCGTGCAGTTGCAGGGCATCGAGCAGCAGATCGTGCAGCAATCGGCGGCGACCGGATCGGCGCGCGCGCAGATGGCGTCGGCGCAGGCGCGGCTCGATCGCGGCCTGGCCGACCATGCAAGCGTGCTGACGGCGCAACTGGCGCTGCTCAAGCAGCGCGACGCCGACCTCTATCTGCAGCAGGTGCAGCTGCTGGCCGAAGTGGCCTTGAACCATGCGCTGGGCGGCGGATATCGCGAAGAAGCGCCCATCGCCACAGCCTCCAAATAAACCGGGAATCCATCATGAGCACTGACACCACCAAACCCAACGACCGCAAACGCAAGACCGTGCTGGCCGCGATCACGCTGCTGTTCATCGCCGCCGGCGCGGCCTACGCCATCTACTACAAGGCCGTACTGGCCAACGAACAGGAAACCGACAACGCCTACGTGGGCGGCAACCTGGTCAACCTGTCGTCGCAGGTGACGGGCAACGTCACCGAAATCCGCGCCGACGAAACGCAGATGGTGCAAGCCGGCGCCACGCTGATAAAACTCGATGCGGCCGATGCCGATGTCGCGCTGAGCCAGGCCGACGCCCGCCTCGGCGCCGCCGTGCGCCAGCAGCGCCAGCGCTACGCCGACGTTGCGCAGTACGACGCCACGGTCGCGCTGCGCAAGCTGCAACTGAAAACCGCCGAGGACGACCTGGCCCGCCGCAAGCCGCTGGCGGCCGACCACACGGTGTCGGACGAGGAAGTCGAGCATGCGCGCCAGGCCGTCGACAGCGCGCGCGCCGCGATGGCGGTGGCGTCCCGGCAGACCGAGGCCGCGCAGGCCGGCGTCGCGGGCGTGCCGGTGGACCAGCATCCGGCGGTGCAGGCGGCCAGGGCGGACTATGTGCAGGCATGGCTGGCGGCGCGCCGCAACACCATCGTCGCGCCGGTGTCGGGCTATGTGGCCAAGCGCAGCGTGCAGATCGGCGCGCGCGCCACGCCGGGCAGCTCGCTGCTGTCCATCGTGCCGCTGGACCAGTTGTGGGTGGACGCCAACTTCAAGGAATCGGAGCTGCGCAATATCCGCGTCGGCCAGAGCGCGAAGATCGAGGCCGATATGTATGGCAGCAAGGTCGCCTTCCACGGCAAGGTGATCGGACTGTCGGCCGGCACGGGCAGCGCGTTCTCGCTGCTGCCGGCGCAGAACGCCAGCGGCAACTGGATCAAGGTGGTGCAGCGGCTGCCGGTGCGGATCGCGCTGGATCCCAAGGAGCTGGCCGCGCATCCGCTGCGCATCGGCCTGTCGACCACGGTGACGGTGGACATCAGCAAGACCGATGGCCCGATGCTGGGCGCGGCGATGCCGCAGGCGCCGGTCTACAGCACGCAGACGCTGACGCAACCGCTGCAGCAAGCCGCCACCGCTGCCGCCGCCATCATCGCCCGCAACCTCTAACCCACGTCATTCCCGCGCACGCGGGAATCCATACTGAGCCAACTTCGGACGCGCCCTATGGATTCCCGCTTTCGCGGGAATGACAAACTATTTGCCCAGCTCGGCGTCGAGCTGGCGGATCGCGGCCTGCGCCTGGGTGATGACGCGGTCGGCGATGCGCTGGCGCATGCCGGGCACGCGGCCGGCCGCTTCCGCTTCCAGCAGCAAGGGCGTCAAGAGCTGAAGCGCCGAGTCGTGGAAGCCTTGCGCCACCTGGTCCAGCTGCGTGTTGAAACTCTGCTCGGCCGCCTGCAGCTGCTTGCGCAGTTCAGCCTCGAAGGCCGCGCGCTTGTCGCGGATTTCCGTGCGTTTGCGCTTGCCGCCGTCGCTGAACCATTTGAACGCGCCGGCCAGCAGCACCGCGCCGCCGACAAACGGCGCTACCGGCGCCACCACCGGCAGCACCACCGCCGCGCCGATCAGATAAGCCGCCGTGCCGGTGCCGGCCGCCACCACCGCCCCGCTCATCAGGGTGACATTGGCCGCCGTGTCCACGCTGTTGACGATGCGCGTGCCCACCCGCAGCCGGGGCATCAGCTTGGCCAGCGTCGAATGGTGCTGACGCTGGAACACCGACGATTGATTCAGCCGCATCGCCTGCTGGAACAGCCGCAAGTCTTCCTGCATCAGGTGCAGCGCCTGCTCCTTGCGGCGCACGATGCGGTCCAGCCGCCGCTCCATCTCCTGCCCGAACTGCTGGCGGCCCATGCTGGCCCACACATCCTCGTCTTTCCACTGGTCGGTGTTGAGGCGGTCGGTGATCTCCAGTTCGATGGCGTTGCCGGCGTCGTGCACGGCGTCGTCGATTTCTTCCAGCAGCAGGCGGCGCTCGTAGGCGATGCGCTGGTCCACCAGCGTCAGGCGCTGCAGCACCTGGTTCTTCAAGTCGTTGGCGGCGCTGACCAGCGTGGCGGCCATAGCCTCCCCCACCGACAGCATGCGCGCCTGTTCCAGATAAACGTTGATGTCGTGCGCGATGGCGGCCGTGGTGCTGCCCACCAGTTCGCGCAGCTGAACATGGTCGATATCGCCGGACTGGAAATTGCGCGCGTGTTCGACCAGCACCGGCTGGCCCGTATGGCGGCCGAAGTCGGCCACGGCGTCGGCCAGCGAGCGGCCGCGCACCAGGCGGCGCGCCTGCTCGCCCAGGTTGGCGAGGATGCCGCGCTCTTCGGCCTGCGGCAGCCGGTTCAGGTCTTCCAGCGACAGCTTGGCCGACAGGGCCTTGGCCAGGCGCTGCGCCAGCGGACGGGCGTCGGCGCCGTGCAGCGCCAGCAGCGGGATGGTCATGCTGAGGGCGTTTTCGCGCGCGGCCTGGTCGATGCCGCCGCAACTGCGGCTCAGCGCATTGAGCGCCCAGTCCACGTCCACGCCGGACTCGATGGCGTTCAGCACCAATGCGGTGAAGACTGCGGAGGATTTGCCGTCGCCGGCGATGTCGGTGACTGCGGCGAACTGGGCCAGCGTCAAGCTGCCCTCGTTGCCGGCGATGGCGCCGACCGCGCGCGCGTAGGCCGAGCTGAAGCTCTGGTCGCTGGACATGTGCTCGTCCAGCGTATGCACGCTGACCACATGGGTGCTGCCTGGAGTACCGTGTTGATTGTTCACACTTGCTCCACTTCGTAAATAATGCCGTTATGGCATTTTAACTGAAGCGGCGGAATTGCTGCGTTAGCTGGCGAACGGCCAGGCGGCTCAACCTGGCGATACCTCGGTCGACAGGATCAGCGTCTCCTTGATCTCCTCCATGACGACATAGCTTTTCGACTGCGCCGCCCCAGGCAAGCTGAGCAGCATATCGCCCAGCAGCTTGCGGTACTCGGCCATCTCGTGGATGCGCGCCTTGATCAGGTAGTCGAAGTCACCCGACACCAGATGGCACTCCTGCACCTCCGGTATGCGCAGCACCTCGCGCCGGAACTGCTCGAACACCGGCCCGGACTTCTGGTTCAGCGTGATCTCCACAAACACCAGCAGCTTGGCCCCCAGCGCCGGCGGATCGATGCGCGCGTGGTAGCCGGTGATCACCCCGTCGCGCTCCATGCGCTTGACCCGCTCGATGGCCGGCGTGATCGACAAGCCCACCTGCTCGCTCAAGTCCTTCATCGAGATCCGCCCATCCTCCTGCAGGATGCGCAATATCTTTCTGTCCAGTTTGTCGAGGCTGCGGACCGATTCCTTTTGAATTCGCATGAAAATCCACTGAATTTATCAAGTTATACAGTAACAAATACTAGTGATACAAGCATACCATAGCGGAATATCTGGTATTCAATAATATTCGGGGGACTGTCATGCGCGTTGTAATCTTGGGTAGCGGTGTTATCGGCGTCACCAGCGCCTATTATCTGGCGCAGGCCGGCCACGACGTGACCGTACTCGACCGCCAGCCCGGCCCTGCGCTGGAAACCAGCTTCGCCAACGCCGGCCAGATCTCCCCCGGCTACGCCTCCCCATGGGCCGCGCCCGGCATCCCGCTCAAAGCGATGAAATGGATGCTGCAACGCCACGCCCCGCTGTCGATCACCCCGGACGGCACCCTGTTCCAGCTGCAATGGATGTGGCAGATGCTGCAGAACTGCAATGCCGAACGCTACGCCGTCAACAAGGAACGCATGGTGCGCCTGGCCGAGTACAGCCGCGACTGCTTCAAGGCGCTGCGCGCCGCCACCGGCATCGAATACGAAGGCCGCCAGCAAGGCACGACCCAGCTGTTCCGCACCCAGAAGCAGCTGGACGACGCCGCCAAGGACATCCAGGTGCTGGAAGAAACCGGCGTGCCGTACGAACTGCTGAACCGCGAACAACTGGTCGCCGCCGAACCCGGCCTGGACCAGAACAAGCTGGTCGGCGGCCTGCGCCTGCCCAACGATGAAACCGGCGACTGCCAACTGTTCACCACCCGCCTGACCGCGATGGCCGAACAGCTGGGCGTGAAGTTCCGCTACGGCGTCGACATCACCGGCCTGGTCAAGGCCGGCGAAGAAATCAAAGGCGTGCAGTGCGGCGCCGAGCTGGTGACGGCCGACTCCTACGTGGTCGCGCTGGGCGCCTACTCGACCAGCCTGCTCAAAGACCTGGTCAAGATTCCGGTCTACCCGCTGAAGGGCTACTCGATCACCGTGCCTATCGTGAACGCCTCGGCCGCACCGGTGTCGACCATTCTGGACGAAACCTACAAGATCGCCGTCACCCGTTTCGACGACCGCATCCGCGTCGGCGGCATGGCTGAGATCGCGGGCTTCGACACGCGCCTGAACCCGCGCCGCCGCGAAACGCTGGAGATGGTGGTCAACGACCTGTTCCCAGGCGCCGGCGACACCGCCTCGGCCAGCTTCTGGACCGGCCTGCGTCCGATGACGCCGGACGGCACGCCGGTCGTCGGCCGCACCGGCCTGCGCAACCTGTTCATCAACACCGGCCACGGCACGCTGGGCTGGACCATGTCCTGCGGCTCGGCTCAGCTGTTGTCCGACCTGATCTCGGCGCGCCGTCCGGCCATCCTGTCCGACGACCTGTCCGTCAGCCGTTACAGCCGCGACACCGGCGCGCGCCGTCCGCAGCTGGCCAACGCCTGATACCGCTTGACGCTTCCCCCCGCGCGCGGCCCCTGATACGGCGCCGCGCGCGGCTCCCCATGCGCCGCGCCGCCGCTTTTACCCCCACACTGTCGCATCGACGCCTCCTGCCGCTCAAAGAAGCCGCCCTCACCCCATGATGGCGTTGAGATTGGGGCTGCGCATGCGTATAATTTTGTTCATGAATAAACTCGAAGCATTCGGCCATATCGCGGCGCTGGCCATCCGCGGTGAACTGGTCTTCCCGACCAGCGTCAATGCGGCACTCCGCGTACAACTCGCGCTCGACGATCCGGAGTGCCCGGTGGACAAGGCGATCAGCCTGGTTCTGGCGGAACCGCTGCTGGCGGCGCGCACCGTCGCCATCGCCAATTCGGCGATGTTCAACCGCTCCGGCGCGCCGGTCATCACCAACGTGCGCGGCGCCATCATGCGCATCGGTTACCAGAACCTGTTCGCGCTGGCCGCCGCCATGGTGGTGCGCCAGTTCGGCAGCAAGATCGTCGACCCGCTGCTGCGCGCCAAGGCGGAAAAGCTGTGGGACCACACCATCGCCGTGGCCGCGCTGTCGCGCATCATCGCGCGCCAGGTCACCGGCATCAACCCGGACACCGCGCTGTTCGCCGCCATCGTGCATGAAGTGGGCGGCTTCTACCTGCTCTCGCGCGCCGACGAATTCCCCGGCCTGCTGGAAGAGGATCCCGAGAACTGGCATTCGGCCAGCGAAGAAATCATCACCCGCGAAGTGATGCGCAAGCTGTGCATCCCCGAGCCGGTGGCCGAAGCCATCGAAGGCCTGCGCGACAGCTTCATGTCGATCCCGCCGGACACCCTGCTCGATACGCTGCTGCTGGCCAATCACCTGACGCCGGTGAAGTCGCCATTGCAGGAAGCGCAGCGCGACCTGCCGCCGCATTCCGACTCCGCCATCGACCTGTTCATCGACGAACAGAAGCTCGAATCCATGCTGGCCGAAGCGAAGATCGACGCCATCGAGATGAACGCCGCGCTGCTGGTCTGAGCGGCGAGGATATCTCACCCCACCGGAGCGTAATTTGCTATCCTGATGGCCGCCACCATCACGGAGATCTTGAATGCAGAATGCGCCCCTGTCCTACGGTTCCGATTCATCGGGTCTGGTTTGCGGCTACCTGTTCGGCCGCGCGCCGGACAGCAAGGGCCTGCCGCTGGACGCCGACGCCGCGCGCGAGTGGCTGGCTGCGCGCGAGCAGCATCCGCAGGAGTTCATCTGGCTGCACTACAACCTGGCCAACACCGCCAGCGAAAAGTGGCTGCACGAGCACACGGCGCTGCCGGAAGAATTCTATGAAAGCCTGCACGAAGGCCCGCGCTCGACCCGCATCGAGATGGCCGACAACACGCTGATCGCCGTGGTCAACGACGTGCTGCACGATTTTTCCTTCGAACCCTCCGACATCTCCACGCTGTGGCTGAGCGTCGACAAGCAGATCGTCATCAGCGCGCGGCGCAAGCCGCTGAAAGCCGTCGACGGCCTGCGCAACGCGGTGCGCAACGGCGAGCCGATACGCTCGTCGGTTGAACTGCTGATCCACCTGCTGCGCGACCAGGCGGATGCGCTGATCAAGATCGTCCGCAACGCCATCAGCACCGTCGACGAGATCGAAGACAATCTGCTGGCCGGCAAACTGAAAACCAAACGCGCCAGCCTGGGCGCGCTGCGGCGCGTGCTGGTGCGGCTGCAACGACTGCTGGCGCCCGAGCCGGCGGCGCTGTTCCGATTGCTGCAACGGCCGCCGGCCTGGGTGGCCGAGATCGACGCGCAGGAGCTGCGCGAGTCGACCGAGGAATTCTCGATGGTGCTGGCGGACATGGCTTCGCTACAGGAGCGCATCAAGCTGATACAGGAAGAGATCGCGGCGCTGGTCAACGAAGGCAATAACCACAGCCTGTTCGTGCTGACCATCGTGACGGTGCTGGCCCTGCCGATCAATATCATCGCCGGTCTGCTGGGCATGAACGTCGGCGGCATACCGCTGGCGCAGGATCCCGAGGGCTTCTGGGTGGTGGTGGCGATCGTCGCCAGCTTCACGCTGATCGCCGGCTGGCTGGCCTTCCGCCGCCAGCGCGACGTGTCATAGGTGTGGTAGTGCTGAACCCTAATAATTCGCTTACATGATTACAGACCGAAGTATTCTGAGGATGTCAAACGCACTTTGCGCCGGAGCGATTGTGCTGTCCGCATTGCTGGCCTCTCGAACCATAAGCATGTCGTGGTTGCCTGCGCTCCCAATGTACGTTGGGATCATCTCAATTGAACGCGTATTTTGAGAGCGGATTGTGTTACGCAGTTTTTAACAAGGCAGAAGCCGTTCAAATGCCGACTGATTTTTGCGAAAATTTTGAAACTCATTTCGCTTCTGCTTTTTCTGGATCCTGGCTGCTGCTTTCGGCCGTGCTCAACTGGGCATCATGGAAATGCCAAGCGGAAGATTTTGTAGCATAGTCGCAGCCTCGTCATCGGGAGCGATGTCGGATTTCGGCCAAGAGCGGGCATGCAAAACAAATCAAGCTCCGCCGCTACTAATACGCCGATAACATTAGTGGTGTAAATCGAATTACTAAATTTGACTCGCTCGATGAAACTCTTCGTGTTCTTGTTCATTCTTGTCTCTTGCTGCGCTGCACAGGCCGATTGTTCTACCACGGTGCAATTGGAGGGGTTCGTCTCGATCAAACAATGTTCCCCCGCGAGTGGCCAGTGCATCCGCGCGGATGAAGCCATGTTTAACTACATGAATGCAAAGCCAGACGACGGACCCACGACACTGTCAATTGCCACCCATAGCAGCCCATGGCACTTATATGACGGGGACTACCGCATTCTTGAGATTGAAGAGCTAGCCGCCATGGTGCGGCAGCAAGGAAGCAAGATCAAGCGCGTGATATTGGTCGCATCGTGGAGCGGCATCGCGCCTGATTCGCACTCCAAGTCCCTGGCTCAGAAACTGTCAGAGGCACTTGATGGCTTACCCGTTACCGGGCAGAACGGGTTCGTGTGGGTATCGCCGAAAGGCGCACTGCACACGACGCACCAAGCTTTCACCGGCCGGGTCAGCGGCCCTTACTGGGTAGGCCAGAATGACCAAGTTATGGCGTCGCTGGTTCCGGGCTGGGCGATTGATTTGGAAGCTGAGTTCGTCAAAGCGCATGACGCGGCCGGCTTGCTGCAAGTTGGTATTGCAAAGGACATTTTCATGCTCTGCCCCGACGGCGCGCTGAAATCGTACGACGCCGGCGCAGCGTTGAATAGTCCTATTGCTGCATTCAACGCTGCTATCATGCGCCTCGAGCGGGACAAGCCTGGAGATGCGGCCGCTGCCGTCGCACTACTCAAGCAATCGGCCGCCCAGGGCGACAAGAAAGCCGAGAAGAAATTGAATTCCTTGATAAGGACAAGCCCGGCAATTTGAAGCTCAGTATCAGTCCGCTACAGGCCGACGTCCGCCTGGCCGTGACAAATCGTGAATTTTGCAAGCAGGCAAGATGCTATTCTCACCATGCGGGCAGCATCCGGCCATCAGCGGTCATCAAAGGGAAACAGCGGTCAATCATAAGCGAATGGAAAACATGAAAGTAAATCCGAACACAGCAGCCTATTGTCTTGTAGATACGGGCCGCACGTAGGCCGCAATACTTTCCCCCAATATGAAATTGGGAGTCAAATACAAAGTTGATGTCAAGAACTCGGCGCCGCCATTCGACAGTCTCGTCGTCGATGCCTGGACACTCAAAGAACATGGCGAACGGTGGTTCTACTTTGAGGACGGCAACCTAGGCCACACTGCTTCGTTCAGCTGGGAGGAGGCAAAACGACAAATGTTGGACGAGTCTTAACCCCTAAGTCGATCCAACACGATGCAGCTAACGGCCACTAGCGGCTATCCAAGATAAAAAGGGAAATTTCAGATGACAAAGTCGGAACGAGCAAGCCAAATTTGGGCTGTTTTAGCGTTTGCCGCTAAGAATCGCCAGTCACTGACCTATGGCATTCTTTCTAAGTTAATTGGCGTTCCTGCCGCAGGTCTTGGTAAGCTACTTGAGCCGATTCAATCCTACTGCCTCATCGAAGGATTACCGCCGCTGACAATTCTGGTTGTCCAGCAGGACACTGGCCTCCCAGGTAGTGGGTTCACCGGCGCAAAAGCTGAGGAGTTTGCTAAGGACCAAATGAAGGTTTTTAGCTTCGACTGGATCGAGCTTGGGAATCCTCAACCGGAAAAATTGGAAAAAGCTGTGCAAGAGCGTCCTTCGAATGGATGACTTATTACGGCCAACAGCAGCCGCTCGTTTTCGTGAACTAATACTTGATAAGAAGCCTAGATGGATAAATTTTCGTTGCTTGATCCCTTGGTGATATTCTTGAAAATGGTACCGGGAATTAAGCCGAGCATCGGCCATGGTTTGTTTGAGGATGGGACATGGTGGGTCAAATTTCAGATCGATATTGGGCATCCGCTGGCATGGCGAGTAGTCCAGGAAATGGGGCACATTTTGAATTACATCTCAATATCTGAACCTCTGCCGACTATCTTCAAACCGGTGTCGCCGCCGCCGTACATGAACGGTGGACCCAAGCACTTCCTGTCATGGGTAATCGAGTCCACTGTGCCGGAGTTTAGTCCAGCATTGTGCGCCGATTGGTTAGGTGGTCGGATGCCTTCACCGGTTAATGACCTTTCTCAGTGGCATCACGGCGATGCGGACGATGAAGAGTAATAACGAGATCGCTGTCAGTTGTCGGCCAAGAGCGGACCTACAATCGGATTCATATACGTCCACATCGTCTTTGAACGCTGAAAATTGAACGGTGACGTGTGAGAATTGAAGAGTATGTTTTCTTTGTTCGCGGCGCTATCATGTGGCTCTGCTCGTAGAACCATTGAAAGTAAAGATGATGAGATTTCAACCGAACCGTGCGACCCTTGTTTCCGTAGCCGCTTCCATTGTCGGTATCGCACTGGTCGCCAATGCCGTATTTTTGGTTCTGGGCGGCCAGCTGGGCCACGCCCTGATGCGCGCTGGCCTAGGCCTATATTGCTGCATCTGGGCCTTCGTCCCCTACGACGACTTCTTCCGCGTTGCGCGTATGCCGGTCGGTCTCGACGACAGCGCGGAGCGCAATGCCTACGCCAAGTTGTTTCCTCCTAGCCTGCTGCCAGCAATGTGGTTGTCGATGGCTCTGATGTTCGGCGGATTTGTCTATAACGTGGTTGACGTTTTTCGCTGAGCGCTGCTTTAACCTCGTTCGCTATCGACTAGGAGCCGACATTTATTTTATTGAAGGACATCATCGCTGATGGTTGCTACTAACTTGGCTGGGCGAATATTGAAAGTGAACCATGCTGGAGAGCATGGCGCGGTCAGCATTTATTCTGGTCAAATTTTTATGGCACGGTTTACTGCAAAACTCCTGTTGCCTGAGCTCCTAACATTCAGAGCGCATGAAGAGAACCACAGAGCTACTTTTCATAACGAGCTCCGACGCCGTGGGCTGAAGCGCTGTAAGAGCTATTGGCTGTGCGCAGCGGGCGGCTATGTGTTGGGAATCGGAACTGGATTGTTTGGCGCAAACGCGATATCGCTTACAACTGTAGCCGTTGAACGAACCGTGCTACGCCATCTACGTCATCAGACTGAACTCTTAGCCGACGACGCTGACGCCATCTCTGCAATTTCTAGTATCCTCAGCGAGGAGCAAGAGCATCATGACGCGGCAGAAAATCACAACCGTACACCTGGAGTGTTTGGGCAAATGCTGAGCTCAGCTTTAGCTGGCGCAACAGAGTCTGTAATATGGCTTGGCATGCGAATTTAGACGGCGAAAACGCCGTAACCGGCCACAAGCAGACCTAGTCAAAATAACCTAGTCCAGATGAATCCAATAATGCATAATTCAAAGCTCGTATCGCATTGGTTGTTGCCAAAATCGGTTCCTCTGGCCGTTGTTCCGGTTGTAGAGGTTCTTAGCAAAAAAGGCATCAAAGTCTGTCGCGTTGGAATCGAGAACCCAAAGGCGCCTACCCACTATGTCTTCGTGGACCAACCATTTGATGCCAAGGCAGTATTGCGTGAGCTACCCAACAGCAACGGCCTGAGCCTTGACCCCGATGGCTCAGGAATTAACTCTTTCGAATATGTCTGGGTCGGGTTTGAGCCAGACGTTTGCAGGCCGGAAGCCGGAGCAGGTAAGACTATGTGGCAAGTGGCGAACAATAGGCCATGGTGGAAATTTTGGGGCTAGAGGTCACGGGCGCTAACGGCCAAAAGCCGTCACTCATCACGATACCGATTTTTTGAAGTTAAATTTATTGCGAATAGAAAAAAATGAGTTTTCTAACCGATGTGTCGCCGCTATTGATTCCAATAATCGCTCTTCTCGTCCCGATTGCGGCAATCATTGCATGGGCCGTAGTGAAAATTACACGAATGAATTTATTGCATGAAACGGCACGGCATTTGAGTTCAAATGGCCAGTCAATTCCGCCCGAGCTATTGGCTGAGATAACGAGCCACAAGAATTCGTAACTGATATGATTTTTTAGCTAGTGGCCTCGTGAACGATGATAAAGACCCGCTTCCGTAAGTGGCCAACAGCCGCCATTAAAACTTGACGATAGATTTGTATGAACGAACGTCCAATACCTACTGCAGCACAAAGGGACGCGGCATCGGTGGAAATGCTGCGCGTATGGGTAGCTGAAAAGCAATTGCATTGCTCATTGAAGATCGGCATGTACAGGGACGGGATGGGCGTTGACGAGGAATTGGCTTGGGGAACGATACTTGCGGATGCGGCTCGGCATATTGCGCGAGCACTTCATCCTGAAAATGCTGATGAAGAGCAGGTAGCTCTGCAAAAAATTCGCCGTGGGTTAAACGAGGAACTCGCCGCGCCGACCTCGGATCTCAAAGGTGGGTTTGTATAATCGACTCAGTTCGGCCAGGAGCCGACCTTCAGTTGAACTGCGATTAGCAAGGTAAACTTGATATGTCGAAAGCAAAAGTCTTTCTGATGAACGTAGTTTTTGCCATGGTTGCAGCCAGTTTTACTTGCTGGCTTAGCGCCGAATTCCGAGCTGATGGCCCACTTGGTACGCTGCAGAGGTTAGTGCAACCGTTCGTTTTCTTGCCCTACTTGGCCAGTGCTATGTTCGGTGAGAACGCGCATTCTCCGAGCGCGCCGAGCTTTGCGGGTACACTCTTTGTACAGTATCTTTTATTGTTTGCGGTGCTTTCGAAAATTCTCAGACACAGTCGAGCAAGCACCTAACCGTTAATCAATTTTGTCTTTGGGCAGAAGCCGGCCAAATGCGGCTGCTCAGCCACTAAGAATTTTTAAGAAAAGACTGTCTAATGACGAGCCCCACAGAATATGCCGGGCTTCCTCGCGACACTAAGCGCGAGGACGAGATGTGCGCAGTGCTCAGAACGAAGAGTGAGCATGAGAAGTTTGAGTTCGTTTGGCGAGTTATGAGAATTAATCCAGGTGCCGGATTGCGGCTCGTTAAGCGAGTACAGCTTGTTCCAGTATTTTTGGAAGTTATCTTAGAACATGGCTTCGTCTATGGAAATGCTAGTTCAGTGCGAATGTTCTATGAGGCAACTGTCGATGGCTTAGGGGAGCGCCGCGTGTATCAATTAATTTCTGCTCATCTGGAAAGAGCGCCTTTAATCGTAGACAAGATGTTGTACTGGTTTCGGCCGGATGATGAAGCGCTTATGCAAGAAGTGCAGGCGTTGAAGGCAAGGTTTAATGAGATGTATCCTAGCTTCCAATCAAATCATAGCACTGGAATTCTTCCCACCGGTCGTTAGCAATTTGACCTTTGCATGTAGTTGAAATGTATGCGGTCTGCTTTAGCGAATTCGGAAAATAAATTCGAAGGTCCGAGATGGGGCGGAAGCAGCCTGTCATCTGCCCGTTGTGTCAGGTCGACGCTAGTACACGTAAGGAGAATGAATGAACGGACCATCACCGAATAACCCGCATCCGATGGCAGGCTTCCCACAAGTCTGCTACATCAAGAACACAGTCAACAACCCGAACATCGTCATCGGCGACTACACCTACTACGACGATCCCGAGGACTCGGAGAACTTCGAGCGCAACGTGCTGTACCACTTCCCCTTCATCGGCGACAAACTGGTGATCGGCAAATTCTGCGCGCTGGCGCGCGGCGTCAAGTTCATCATGAACGGCGCCAACCACAAGCTGTCCGGCATCTCGACCTATCCGTTCCAGATCTTCGGCAAAGGCTGGGAGCAAGTGATGCCCGCGCAAGGCGAGCTGCCATACAAGGGCGACACGGTGATCGGCAACGATGTCTGGATAGGCTACGACGTGCTGGTCATGCCAGGCGTGAAAATCGGCGACGGCGCCATCATCTCATCGCGCTCGGTGGTAACGAGCGATGTCGCACCCTACACAGTCGTCGGCGGCAATCCAGCCAAGCAGATAAAGGAGCGCTTTGCGCCGGAGATGGCCGCGCGCTTGCAGGCGATCGCCTGGTGGGACTGGCCGGTCGAACACATCACGGCCAACCTGGCCTTCATCGTGGCCGGCGATATCGATCTGCTGGAGCGCCTGCGACCGCATTCCTGAGGTTCCAGACGCGCCGGCCGCCGTAGGCCGCGAACAGCACGCCCATCGCCAGTGCAACCAGATTGTCGCGGCGGTAGCTGCCCTGCACCACGGCCAGGCTGGAGACCTCCTTGCCGCCGACGCTCACGCCATAGACCGCATAAAACCGCCCCGGCACAAAACTGGGGCTGCTGACCTGCTCCGGATGGTAGCGCACCTTGATCGGATAAGCCTCCGCATCCTGGATCGCCAGCCGCAGGCGCTGGTCCGCGTCGCCCTTGACGAACACCACGAACTGGCGCTCCTCGCCGCCCAGCGTGAAATACAAACCGCCCTGCGCAGCGCGCGACCACGTCACGCGGCCGCTGGCCGTCTCCAGCTGATCGGCGCGCGGAAAGTGGCGCTCCAGCGCGACGAACAACAGCATCAGGCCGATGCCGAGCAGCAGAAAAAAATACGCGCCGCGCTGGCTGACAAACCAATTCTTCATGTGTTTCAGTGTAAGAGTGATGCCGCATCATAGCGCATCAAGGTATAGTGAAGGCCCTAAAAACAGAGGAAACCCACAACGTGCGCCAGCAACTGAGAGAAAAAATTATCCGCGTCTGTAACGACAAGATCACTCAAAAAGGCGAAACGGTCGGCCTGTCGTTCTACGCCTTCTTCGCCAACCGGAACGACGATCCCGAGCTGCTGATGGAAGCGGCCGAATGGTGGATACGCACGCACAAACTCGATCACTTCGAGAAGGCCGTCAAGATCCGCACCATGATCGAGCAG
This sequence comes from Rugamonas aquatica, assembly GCF_009380215.1. Taxonomy (GTDB): domain Bacteria; phylum Pseudomonadota; class Gammaproteobacteria; order Burkholderiales; family Burkholderiaceae_D; genus Rugamonas; species Rugamonas aquatica_B. The sequence goes on along the minus strand of NZ_WHUG01000004.1, from coordinate 494,717 downwards.
CAGCAATAAGCGCCATGCAGATCGACCACCTGTTCATCCGCGCCCGCGCCGGCGCGCCAGAAGCCGAACAGCTGCGCGCCCTCGGCCTGACCGAAGGCTCCGGCAACCGCCACCCCGGCCAGGGCACGGAGAACCGCCGCTTCTTCTTCCACAACGCCTTCCTCGAACTTCTGTGGATCGCCGACGATGAAGAAGTGCGCAACGCGCAGACCAGCCCCACCCTGCTGGCCGAACGCCTGACAGACGGCAGCCCGGCCTGCCCGTTCGGCGTGTGCTTCCGACCCAGCGGCAACGACAACGACAGCGCCCCCTTTCCAAGCTGGCAGTACGCACCATCCTATCTGCCGCCCGGCATGCGGATCGACATCGGCGCGGCGGTTCCGGCATCGGAGCCGATGTGGTTCCACCTGCCCAAAGGCGCGGCGCCGTCGAGCTACGCGGAGGCGCGCCGCCAGCCCTTGCAGCACCCGGCCGGCGTCAAAGCCATCACCTCGGTAACGCTGACACTGCCGCCGCAAGCGCTATCCGCGGCGGCGCAGGCGGCTTGCTCCGGCACCGGGATAACGCTGCGCGCAGGCGACGCCTACCTGATGGAAATCTGCTTCGACCACGGCGCGCAAGGCACCACGAACGACTGCCGCCCCAACCTGCCATTGCTCCTGCGCTTTTGAATAAGTAAACATTTTTGTTTACTTATTTACCGTATGCGCCTACAGTAGCGCTACTGCTTCAATGGAACATCAACGATGAAAACACCCCTGCTGATCGGCGCCGCCTGCCTGCTGGCGCTGCTCTCGACGATAGGCGCATCCCTGCCCTACCCCATCCTGCCGCCGCTGTTCGCCGCAGGCGTCAGCAATGGCCTGAACCAATTCCTCGGCCTGCCGCCGAAGCTGCTGTTCGGCCTGGCGCTGACCATCAACCCACTGGGCCTGCTGATCGGCTCCGCGCTGCTGGGCCCCATGTCCGACCGCTACGGCCGCCGCCCGGTGCTGCTGATTACCGCAGTCGGCGCCGCCATTGGCCATGCCGCGACGGCCTGCGCGCTGCTGCTGGAATCCTACCCGCTGTTCATCGTAGCCCGCTTCGTCACCGGTCTGCTGGAAGGTAACGGCTCGGTGGCGCGCGCCATGCTGGCCGACCGCCTCGACGGCGACCTGCGCCGCAAAGCCCTGTCATGGCTGAACGGCGCCTTCTACATGGGCTGGCTGGCCGGACCTCTGCTGGCCGGCATGACGCTGGTGTGGGGCATCACCGTGCCGTTCTGGATCGCCGTGGCCGCGCTGCTGCTGGTGGCCGTGCTGGTGGCCGCCGTGCTGCCTACCGAGGCACCATCCCTGGCGACCACCTCGTGGTGGCAGGTTGCGCGCGACCGCCACTCATTGAACCTGCTGCGCGAACCGGACCTGCGCAACCTGTTCATCGTCACGCTGGCCTACACCTGCGGCGTGACGGCGTTCTACGAATTCTATCCACTGTGGCTGGTCGAAGTACCAGGCTTCGGCGCGCGCGGCATCGCCTGGACCACCGCCGCCATGTGCGCGGTGATGACCACCACCACCATGTTCGCCGGCCGTCCGTTCAAGGGAGAGCCGCTGCTGCGGGCCCGCCGCTTCGCGCTGATCACCGCCTCGCTCATCGCGCTGCTCGCGGCCAGCAATGCGTGGGTCGGCATCGCCGCCATCATCCTGTATGGCATACCGCATTCGATCTACAACGCCATCGTGCCCAACTGGTGCGCCGAGCGTTTCGGCGCGCACGGACAAGGCGCCGTCATGGGCCTGATCTCCACCACCTTCTGCTTGGCCAATATCATCATGGCCCTGGTCGGCGCGGTGCTCACCTTGATCGACACGCGTTTGATCCTGGTGCTGGGCGCGATGCTGACGGCGTGGTCGGCCTGGCGCATGCAGACCTGGCACGCCAGCATGGCCCGCGACGACCGCGCCAAGCTGGAAGGCGCGCTGCAATGAACACCGCCGAACAAACGCTGTTCCTGCTGAAGACGCGCGGCCCGCAAACCGCGCAGCAGCTGGCCGGCCTGCTGGACCTGACCTCGATGGGCGCGCGCAGGCAGCTCGAATCATGGCAGGAAAAAGGCTTGGTGACGTATGAGGAAGTGGCCGACAAACCGGGCCGCCCGTCGCGGCGCTGGCTGCTGACCGAGGCAGGCCACGCCCGCTTCCCCGACCGCCACGCCGACCTGACGCTGCAACTGATCGACCAGGTACGCGGCCTGTTCGGCGACGCCGGTCTCGATAAGCTGATCGGCGCGCGCGAAGCGGCCAGCGAACAGCAGTACCGCCAGCACCTGCAGGCGTCGGACACGCTGCCGCAGCGCGTGGCGGCGCTGGTGCAGGCGCGCACCACGGAAGGCTATATGGCCGAAGTGGAAGCCCAGGACGACGGCAGCATGCTGCTGATCGAGAACCACTGCCCGATCTGCGCCGCTGCCCGCCAGTGCCAGAAATTCTGCCGCTCGGAGCTCGATGTGTTCCAGCGCGTGCTGGGCCCCGAGTGTTCGGTGGGCCGCGTCGAGCATATGCTCAACGGCGCCCGCCGCTGCGTCTACGTCATCAAGCCGCTGTAACGTCCAGCAGCGCGGCCAGTGAAGACCGCGGCGGCAACGCCTGGTTCAGCAACAGCTGCCGCAGTTGCTCCGGCGGCAGCGGGCGGCTGAACAGATAGCCCTGCATCTCGTCGCAGCCGTTCTGGCGCAGGAAGGCGCGCTGCTGCTCGGTCTCCACGCCCTCGGCAATCACGCGCAGGCGCAGACGGTGCGCCAGGTCGATGATGGAACTGGCGATGGCTTCGTCGCCGTCGCTGCTGCCCAGATCCCGGACGAATGACTTGTCGATCTTCAGGGTGCTGATCGGGAAGGACTTCAGCGCCGACAGGCTCGAATAGCCGGTGCCGAAATCGTCGATCGACAGCGACACGCCCATCTCCCGCACTTCCGCCATCTTTGCCACGGCCTGCTGCAGGTCGCGCATGATGACGCCTTCCGTCACCTCCAGCTCCAGCCATTCCGGCGCCAGGCCGCTGTCGGCCAGCGCCTGCGCCACGCGCTGCACCAGCAGCTGTTCTTCAAACTGGCGCGGCGACACGTTGACCGACACCAGCAGCGGCGCCAGGCCGGCGTCCTGCCAGGCGCGGTTCTGGCGACAGGCTGTGCGTAGCACCCACTCGCCCAGCGCGACGATCATGCCGCTCTCCTCGGCCAGCGGGATGAAGCGGTCCGGCCCGATGCAGCCATGCTCCGGATGCTCCCAGCGCACCAGCGCCTCGACGCCGAAGATGCGGCCGGTGCGCAGATCCACCTTGGGCTGGTACACCAGCCGGAACTGGCCTTCGTCCAGCGCGCTGCGCAGGCCTTCGAGCATCACCAGCTTCTCTTCGATGCAGGCGTTCATCTCGCGGGTGTAGAACTGACAGTTGTTCTTGCCCATGTCCTTGGCGCGGTACATGGCGGCGTCGGAGTGCATCAGCAGCGTCTCGGCGTCGGCGCCATCGTTCGGATAGACCGCCACGCCGATGCTGCAGCTGACCTGCACATCCTGCCCGCTCAGCGTGATCGGCGCCAGCACCGCTTCGCGCACGCGCTCCAGCACCGGCGCGGCGTCTGCGCCGTTGCGCGGCTCGTTCAACACCAGCACGAATTCGTCGCCGCCGAAACGGCCGACCATGTCCCCGGCGCGCAGGCAGCCGCTCATGCGTTCGGCCACGACCTTCAGCAGCTCGTCGCCGGCGTTGTGTCCAAGGCCGTCGTTGACCAGCTTGAAACCATCGAGGTCGATAAACGCCACCAGCACCGCGCCGCCGTGGCGGCCCGCCTGGGCGATGGTCAGGTCGAGCCGGTCGGCGATCATGCTGCGGTTCGGCAGGCCTGTGAGCGTGTCGTGGTGCGCCAGGTGCTGCATGCGCTCCTCGGCCAGCTTGCGTTCGCTGATGTCGCGCACGATGGCGACGATGCCGCCTTCGACCGGCACCACCTGCTGGTGCAGCCAGCGCGCCCGCAGTTGCGGGATGCTGCTCTCCCATTCCTGCTCATGCACGCCGCCGACCCGCGTGACGTGCACCAGATGCTCGAACATGCCGTTGTCGCGCGCCTGCGGCATCATGCCGCACAGCGTCATCAGGCGCAGTTGTTCCTTGGTGTAGCCGGTCATTTTCTCGGCGCGCGAGTTGGCGTCGACGAAGACGAAGTCGATGATCTCGCCGGCGATATTGCGCACTTCGCGCATGACGAAGAAGGCATCCAGGCTGGCCGCCGAAGCCGCCGCATAGGTTTCCTGCGCGCGCCGCACGCGGGCGCGGTTGCGCGCACCTTGCCACGACCATAACCACAGCAAGGCTGTGCTAATCACCAGTACCGTGCTGGCCACCGAGGCCTCCGCCATCTTCTCGCGGCGCTGGCGTTCGAAGCCCGCCATCAATTCCTTCTCCGCCAGGCCGACCACCACGTTCAGCGCAATGCCGTGCAGCTCGCGCATGCCGCTGTAGCGCCGCACGCCGTCCATGACGGTGATCTCGCCGGCCAGTTTTTCCATGCGCTGGCCGAAGGTCAGCTTGTCGCCGATGCGCAGCGAGCGCACCACGCCATCGCTGCCCACCAGGCCAAGCATGCCGTGCTCGCCGAGACGGCTGCGTTCATAACTGCTGGTGAAATAAGCGGGATCGGTTTCGACGATGACGATGCCGGCGAAGTTGCCCAGGTCGTCGTCCAGACGGCGCGTAAAGTGCAAATGCCATTCGGTGTTGGCGGCGTCGCGCGTGGCGTGGCTGACGAAGGTGGCGCCGCTGTCGCGCTCCTGGTGGAATTTGAAGTAGCTTTGATCGGCCACCGAAATCTGCAGCGCCTTCGGATTGCTGGCGACGGTGACGCCGTTGCGGTCGACGATGCTGACCACGAACACCACGCCCGGCGGCAGCAAGCCTTCGCGGCCCAGCTCCGGCAGCGCGCCCAGCGCGCCCTTGCGTTCGACCGCGTATTTCAGCACGCGCAGCGTCTGGTCGATGCCATCCAGGCTGCGCGCCACCTGCGCCTCGTAAGTGCCCATCATTTCGCGCAGCGTATCGGTGGCCGCCTCGCGCGCGTGCACGCGCTCGGCGTCGATCTCGTGGAAGGTCACCACCCACATCGCCACCAGCAGCAGCAAGGCGAACAGCGGCAGCGAGAAGTGCGTATCGAGTCCGCGCCTCAACCAGCGCCGCAGTCCCCGGGCCTTCATCGCACCACCAGCACGGTCTTGACGCTGGCATCCAGCGCCGAGCGGTCGATGTAGCCGATCATCGACGGGTTCTCCGCCACCATCTTGCGCACGGCGGCGCTGCTGGGCAGCTCGCGCGGAGGCTGGCCGCGCCCGGTGAACACCATCTTGGTCCAGTAAGCCTTCATCAACGCCGGCGACTTGGCCGCCACCTTGCTGTAGAACTCATCGCGCAGCGGGCTGCCGACCGGCTGGTCCAGCGCCATCGATTCATCGCCGCCGGGGAAGCGGCCGGTCTGCGCCAGGAAGATGTCGGCCACCTGGTCGGCGCGCAGCGCCGTCACCGGATTCCTGGCCGAGACGATGACCACCAGTTCGGCCGCGCCGACATGGGCGCAGGCCAGCGCCAGCAGCAGCGCTTGCAGTATCAGTCGGAGGGTAGGCATGGCATCTCCCCTCAGAATACGAAATCGACCGAAGCGCTGACCACGCTGATCGGATGGCCGGACTGGAAGCCCGGCTGCACGTTGATGAAGGTGCCGTTCGAACCACGCAGCGGCGTCAGACGATCATACTGCAGCTTGAGCGCGTAGTTGGCGCGCACGTCCCAGCGCAGGCCGGCGTTGATGCTGCGCTGGTGCGGTATCGTGGCCAGCATCTGGTTCAAGCCCCCGTTCAGCTGGGCGCCGGCGGCGGCCAACTGCGGCGGCAGGCCGCGCAGATCCAGGCCGTCGATGCGGGCCGGCGTGCGCGAACGCGACATCGCGTAGCCCGCATACGGCGTCAGGTCGCCATAGCGGTAGCCGGCGCTGAAGTAGGCGGCGGTTTTATCGCCCAGGTAGGAACGGGCGTTCATGCGCCCCACTTCGCCCATCAGGAACCAGGCGCCAGGATCGTAGCTGGCGCCCAGCGTGACCACGTCGGCGCGCTTGGCGTTGACATCGTAGCGCGCGGCCAGCGCCGCGCCCTGCGGCCCGAACTGGCTCAAGCCGGCGAACAGTTCGCGCGCCAGGTTGACCGTCAGTTCGGTCGTCATCGCGCTGGCGCGCACGGTCAGCGCGCCGCTGGTGGTGGTGTTGGACAGGCCCGTCATCGCGCGCGCCGTGGCATGCGCCTGCGGCGTCACTGCGATGTCGGTGCGGCCGAAGAAGAACTGGGTGACGTTGTGGACGCCCATTGCGCTCCAGCGGTAGCTGGCGTCGACGCCGTCGCTATTGCTGATCGGGATGGCGCCATACAGCTCGACCGGCGGCCGCACCCACGGCAGCGCATAGCCGGCCTTGCGATAGTCGCCCGCCAGGAACAGCGGCAGCGCGATGCGCCCTACCCGCAGGTTCAGGTCCGGCGTGGCCTGGTATTTGATGTTGGCCCATTCGACCGTCGGCGCATAGCCGCTTTGCAGCGTGCGCTCGGATACCACCTGCAATACGGCCGACCAGCGGCTGTTCAGGTTCAGGCCCAGTTGCATGCCCAGGCGGCTGTCGACGGTGGCGCTCCACTCGTGGCTGGCACCGGCGTTGCCGGGATTGAGCACGTTGGCGGTGAAGTCGGACTGGCTGTCGTTACTGTGCACAAAACCCAGCGTGCCGTAGCCGCCGAAGGTCCACAACGGCGCGGCGGCGGTGTCGTCGGCCTGCGCCATGGCGCAAGCCAGCATCGTCAGGCTAAAGGTCAACGCAGCCCGGGCGGCGCGCAGCGGTGAAAAATCAACGGTCATTCGTGGTTCCTGTCTGTCGTCTACATACGGCATGTTCTGCCAAGTGCACCGTGTTCAGGACGCGCGAAGACGCGAACACCGTCCGCGAGGACGGGGGGAAAACTCAACAAGGTGGGAAGGTCGCGGCTAACGCGCGAGGCACGTGGCTAAGGCGCCGCTCCGAAGAACTGAATCGGATGCAGTCACTTTATACTGCCGTACGGCAACTGTCGATCAATTAGAGCGCCACACCAAAAAATCTATCGAAAAACCACGAATTTCAATAATTAAATATTAATTTGCATAGCATCCAGCTATCGAATGTATTGTCTCGACGACCATCTTGATGGTTGGATCAACGTGTTCCCTATATCGCCGAGACGGTTGCCAATTAAATAAATTCCATATATTATGAGAATAAGAATCATTATCATTATGGAGACACATGGATATTCCTCAAGAACTGCGCAAGCTCGGATTGAAAGCAACCCTGCCCCGCCTGCGCATACTGCAGCTGTTTCAGGAATCGAAGAGCAAGCACCTGAACGCGGATGACGTCTACCGCCTGCTGCACGCGGAGAACATCGACATGGGTCTGGCCACGGTCTACCGCGTGCTGATGCAGTTTGCCGATGCCGGCATCCTGATACGACGGCATTTCGAATCGGTGGCCTCGGTGTTCGAGCTGAATGAAGGCGGTCACCACGACCACCTGATCTGCACCAACTGCGGCCGCATGGAAGAATTCCTCGACGCTGAAATCGAGCAGCGCCAGGAGGCCGTGGCGCGCGAACGCAATTTCGTGCTGCACGAGCATTCGCTGTCGCTGTACGGTTTCTGCGGCGACTGCGCCGGCACCATCAATCCGCTGGCGGGAAGGAAGCTGCGGCGTTCTTGAACAGCGTGTCGACGAAATCGACGAACACCGCCACGCGTGCGGCGCGCTGGTGCCGCTGTTGGTACAGTACCGACACGTCCGGCCCCGGCGCCTGCCACTGCTCCAGCAATGGCACCAGCGCACCGCTGCGCAGCGGCTCGATCAGCGACACGGACAGGTGCTGCACCACGCCGCCGCCCTGCACCGCCATCTCGATCAGCGATTCCACGTGGTCGATCGCCACTGCGCCGCGCGGCGTGCTGGTGAAGGGCAGGCCGTCCCGCTGGAAGCTCCACGGCCGCAGCTGGCGGGCCTTGGGGTAGACGAAGTTCAGGCAGGGGAAATCGTTCAGATCATCAGGATGCTGCGGCCGTCCGTGGCGGGCGATGAAGTCCGGCGAGGCGCAGCAGATGTAGCGGTTCTTGAAAACGCTGCGAGCCACCAGGCCGGAATCGGGCAGTTCGCCGATGCGCAGCATCACGTCCACGCCCTCGTCCACCATGTCGATCAGACGATCGCTGGCCGTCAGGCGCACGCTCAGCTCCGGGTACGCCGCCAGGAAGCGCGGCAAGGCCGGCGCCACGAACTGCCGCGCCAATATGCCCGGCATATCCACCCGCAGCATGCCACGCGGCGTCTGGTGGGCGTCGCTCATGCTGCTTTCCAGCTCCTCCATCTCCGCCAGCAGGCCGCGCGCCTGCTCGACGCAACGGCGGCCCTCATCGGTCAGCGACATGCTGCGCGTGGTGCGGTTCAGCAGCTTGACGCCGAAGTGCGCTTCCAGCACGCCTATCTGGTGGGTCACGGACGATGTCGAAATCCCCAGCTTGGCCGCAGCGCGGCTGAAGCCTCCGGCATCGACGACGGCGCAAAACACCTTCAGTGCATCCAGACGGTCCACGTGTTCTCCCTGTTGTACAGGGCGATTCTAGCCTGATTATTCACGATCCCGGGATACTGAATGCGGCGGCGCCCACTTTTTCGCGCCGTCGCGTGGCCGCAGAATAGCTCCATCAACCAACCATCAAGGAGCAGCACCATGAACACCATGCAAGCCGTCGTACTGAACGCCTTTGGCGCCCCGCTGTCGGATATGCAGATCGCCCGCCCTGTCGCCGCAGCCGGCCAGGTGCTGGTGCGCGTGATCGCCAGCGGCGTCAATCCTCTCGATACCAAAATCGCCGCCGGCAAGGCGGACCACGCCCGTGCCCAACTGCCCGCAGTGCTGGGCATCGACATCGCAGGCATCGTCGAGAGTGTGGGCGAAGGCGTGCAAGGCTACACACGCGGCGACCGCGTCTTCGGCATGACGGGCGGCATAGGCGGCGTGCAAGGCTCGCTGGCGCAGTACGCGGCGGTCGATGCCGACTTGCTGGCGCACGTGCCCGAACAAATGTCGATGCGCGAAGCAGCCGCCATGCCGCTGATCTTCATCACCGCTTGGGAAGGCCTGGTCGATCGCGCACGTGTCGGCGCGGGCATGAAGGTGCTGGTGCATGGCGGCGCGGGCGGTGTCGGGCATATGGCGGTGCAGCTGGCGGTGGCGCTCGGCGCTACCGTCTACGCCACCGGCAGCGCCGGCCAGCGAACCGCCATCGAGAACATGGGCGCGACCTTCATCGACTACCAGAGCACCAGCGTTGAACAATACGTCGAGCAGCACACTGGCGGCGAAGGCTACGACGTGGTCTACGACACGGTGGGCGGCGCCACGCTGGACGCATCGTTCCGAGCAGCGCGCCAGTACGGCGGCCATGTGGTGAGTTGTCTCGGCTGGGGAACGCATGCGCTGGCGCCGCTGTCGTTCCGCGCCGCGACGTATTCGGGCGTGTTCACGCTGCTGCCGCTGTTGTCGGGCAAAGGCCGCGCGCACCACGGCGCGATCATGCTGCAAGCCGGCGCACTGGCCGCAGCCGGTAAGTTGAAGGTGGCGCTGGATGCAGGCGTCTACACGCTGGACGCGGCCAGCGTCACCGCCGCCCACACCGCGCTGACCGAAGGCACGGCACGCGGCAAGGTGGTGGTGCAGGTGGCGGAAGGCTAAGGCTTGAGGGTGTCGGCCTCGCCGAACGCGGCCGGCGGCGCGAACTGCATGCCAGGATTGGCGAACATCTTCACCGGCCGGGTGCTATTGTTCTTGATGAAGCCAAACTGGCCGGGATCGTACTGGAAGTGGCCGGCCTCGTTGTCGATCGAGATGCCGCCCGCGCTGACATGCACGTGCAGGCCGGGCTCCAGTCCCGGCGACGGTTCGGCATCGCCCTTCCCTGTCAGGTATTCGAGGAAGAAGGTGGTGCCGCGTATGCCGATCGTAGCGCTAGGCGTCTTCATCGCGAACTTTTCCTTGTTACGCTTGCCGAGCAAACCGCTCAGCGAACGCAGGCCGCCCTTGACCAGCGTGAAGGCCGCGTGGTCTGCCTCCGGCTTGTCGCCATCGAAGGAGAACTGTTCGACGACGATGGTGGTGCCCGGCTTCAGTGTCAGCTCGCTGTTGTCGATGAAACGCACGGTGGTCCAGGCGCCGGATGCTGTGACCAGCGTGTCGCCGCTTTCCACTTCGGATTGCAGCTTGAGCTGTCTGACCGCACCGGAGGACGAACGCGCCGTCAACGGACCACTGGCCTGCGCCACCACCCCAGCCACCTGCGCCGCCGAAGCCAGCGCCGCACAGCACCACATCAACAGCGCCAATACAGACTTGATCGACATGAGTCACCTGCTCTAAATTTGAACAGGCCTTTATACCACGGCCGGCAATTGACCGGATCAGACAGCTCAAGCGGCCAGCGCCTCCTTCCGGTAAAACGGATAATCGGTGTAGCCCGCCGCCGTGCCGCCGAAGAAGCTGTCGCGGTCATACTCGTTCAGCGGCCAGCCGTTGCGCAGGCGCTCCGGCAGATCCGGATTGGCGATGAAGTGGCGGCCGAATGCCACCAGGTCCGCATCGCCGGCCGCGATGATCGCTTCGGCGGATTGCTGGTCGAAACCACCGGCGGCGATGATGGTGCCCGCGTAGTGCTTGCGTATCAGCTGCGCGGCCACCGGCGCCTGGCTGCGCGTCTCGTCCTCGACATTGCCGGCGATGCGCGGCTCGATCAGGTGCAGGTAGGCCAGCTTCAATTCCGACAGCCGTCCCGCCACGTAACTGAACAAGCCCTCGGGGTCGCTATCCGACATATCGCCCCAGCTGCCGCTTGGGCCGATGCGCACCGCCACCTTGTCGCTGCCCCAGACAGAGATTACAGCGCGGGTAGCTTCAAGCAGGAAGCGCGCGCGGTTTTCAAACGAGCCGCCGTAGATATCGGTGCGCTTGTTGCTGCCGTCCTGCAGGAACTGATCGAACAAGTAGCCATTGGCAGCGTGCAGTTCAACCCCGTCAAAGCCCGCCTCTTGGCCACGGATGGCGGCCAAACGGAAGCTCTCGACCAGGCCTTCGATTTCCGGAATCGTCAACGCCCGGTTGGGCGTGTTCGGCACCCAGCCTTCCAACGTGTAGGCCACGCCGCCATGCGGCACTTCCGACGGACCGACCGGAGTGCTACCCGCTGGCTGCACGTCCTTGTTGGACTGGCGGCCCGCATGGTATAGCTGAAGGAATATCTTGCCGCCCTTGGCGTGCACGGCGTCCGTCACCATCTTCCAGCCGGCGATCTGGCTATCGTCGTACAGACCGGGTGCGCCGAGGTAGCCGTTGCCGTTTTCCGCGGCGATGGTGGCCTCGCCAATCAGCAGGCCGCCTTGCGAGGCGCGCTGCGCATAGTATTCGGCCATCAGCGGGCCAGGCCGGGCGCCGGCTTCGGCGCGCATGCGGGTCAGCGGCGCCAGTACCACGCGGTGGTTGATGGTATAAGGACCGACTGCTACAGGGGACATCAGCTTGTTCATGATTCGCTCACTAAGTTGGGAATACAGCCAATGTAAGGCTTCCCTCATTGAAGATAAATAGCTTGCAATTCCAAAGATATCGGACACATACTTCCGCAATCTTCCCAATAAGAGTGATCCATGGACAGCCTGAGTGGCATTTCATTGTTCGTCGCCGTCGCCGAAGCGCGCAGCTTTACCAGGGCCGGCGCGCAGTTCGGCATCTCCTCGTCCGCCGTCGGCAAGAGCATCGCGCGCATGGAGCAGCGGCTGGCGGTACGGCTGTTCCACCGCAGCACCCGCAGCATCACCCTGACCGCCGAGGGCACGCTATTCCTGGAACGCTGCCGCCGCATCCTCAGCGAGGTGGAAGCGGCGGAGGCCGAACTGTCCGAACTCTCCGGCACACCCAGCGGCCGCCTGCGCGTCAGCACGCCGCAGCTCACCGGCCTGGTGATGCCGACGCTGACAGGCTTCATGCGCCGCTATCCCGAGATCGCGCTGGAAATCGACCTGTCCGAACGCATGGTCGACATCATCGAAGAAGGCTACGACGCCGTGATCCGCACCGGCTCCCATCACGATTCGCGCCTGGCCTCACGCCGCATCGGCGCCTGCCCGCAGGTGGTGGTGGCGTCGCCCGCCTACCTGGCGAAATACGGCACGCCGTCGCATCCGCGCGAACTGGCGCAGCACCACTGCCTGCTGCACCGCTTCCCGGCCAGCGGCCGCATCGAACGCTGGCCCTTCAAGCTGGCGGACGGAGAACCGGAACCGCAACTGAAGGAACGCATGACCTGCAGCACCGTCGAAGCGATCACCTACGCGCTGCTGCAAGGCGAAGGCATCGCTTTCCTGCCCACCTTCATCATCGAGGATGAGCTGAAGGACAACCGCCTGCACACCATCCTGGCCGACTACATGGAGCAGACGGTAACGTTCACGATGCTGTGGCCGGCCAGCCGCTACGCCTCCCCCAAGCTGCGCGTGTTCATCGACTACATCGTGCAGCACATGCGGATTTGACGGCAAGCGGATTCGCACCAAATAGCCACGCCGGCATGAGGACAGCCCGGCCGGTAGTGGCGGCCGCGCACGGTTTCCGCTACGCTGCTATCCATGAAACCCGCGAAACTCTACGAAACGCTGGCGGACGCCATCGCCAGCCAGGTCGCGCAAGGCGTGCTGCGCGAAGGCGAGCGCATTCCGTCGGTGCGCCAGACCGCCCAGCACCACCAGCTGAGTATCTCGACGGTGATCCGCGCCTTCCTGCTGCTGGAAAGCCGAGGCATCATCGAAGCACGGCCGCAGTCCGGCTACTTTGTCCGCCGCCGTCCGGATACCCCGGTGCGCAAGGACGCCATCTCCGCGCCGCTCTCCCCTGCCGACCTGGCGCGCGCGCCGGCGCTCGACACCAGCACGCTGGTGCTGACGACATTGCGCTCCATCGGCCAGGGCAGCATTCCCCTCGGCTCGCCCTTCCCCGATCCGGCGGCCTTCCCTTGGGCGCGGCTCAATTACCATGCGGGCGTTGTCTCGCGGCGCGTGGGCCAGAACCAGCAGCTGTCCGATCTGCCGCCGGGGAATCCGGAGCTGATACGCCAGATCGCCCGCCGCCATCTGGAGAACGGCCTGACGGTGGATGCCGCCGAAATCATCATCACCACCGGGGCCACCGAAGCGATCAATCTGTGCCTGCAAGCGGTGGCGCAGCCCGGCGATCTGGTGGCGGTTGAGTCGCCGACCTACTACGCGCTGTTGCAGGCATTGGAACGCATGGGCATGCGCGTGCTGGAAGTCGCCACCGATCCGGAACAAGGCATAGACATCGCCGCACTGGAATCCGCCATCGTCAACCAGGGCGTCAAAGCCTGCATCCTGATGCCGAACTTCCAGAATCCACTGGGCTTCATGATGAGCGACGAACGCAAACGCGCGCTGGTGGAGATGCTGGCGCGGCACGACGTGCCGGCGATCGAGAACGATGTCTATCACGAGCTGTATTACGGCGACACCCATCCCAGCTCATTGAAGCAGTACGACAGGCACGGACTGGTCCTGCACTGCAATTCATTTTCCAAGAGCCTGGACACCGGCCACCGCATCGGCTGGACGCTGCCGGGCCGCTACCGCGCGCAGGTGGAGAAGCTCAAGTTCCTCAACTCGCTCAACACCGCCGCGCTGCCGCAGCTGGCCATCGCCGAATACCTGAAGAACGACGGCTACGATTTCCACTTGCGCAAGCTGCGCAAGGCCTACGCGCAGCAGGCCGCCATCATGTCCGCCGCCGTGCGGCGCTTCTTCCCGCCGGGGACCAGCGTGACGCAGCCGGCCGGCGGCTATCTGCTGTGGGTGACGATGCCGCCGTCGGTGCGCGCGCTGGAGCTGTATGCCCGGGCGCAGGAGCGCGGCATCAGCGTCGGCGCCGGCAATATGTTCGCCACCGGCGACGCCTGGCAGCACTGCATCCGCTTGAACTACAGCTATCCGTGGAGCGCGGACGTGGAAGCGGCGGTACGCATGCTGGGCCAGCTGGCGGGCGAACTGACAGCCAGCTGACGCTCAATTGACGTTGTAGGCGGCGTTGGCGGCGACCGGCTCGGGCTTCGGCTGGCCGCACTGCTCCAGCAGCGAGCGTTCGATATTGCGCGTCATCGCATGCAGCGCCAGGCAGTTCGGATCGGTGCCGAACGGTTCGGAAATCTCCTGCGCGATGGCCTCCAGCGCGAACAGCGTGTAGGCGACGAACACGGAGATGAGCGGCGTCGCCAGGCCGATCGCGTCCACCAGGCCGAAAGGCAGCAGGAAGCAATACAGGTAGACGGTGCGGTGCACCAGCACGCCGTAGGAAAACGGTATGGGCGTATTGCTGATACGCTCGCAGCCGCCGACCGCCGCCGCCAGTTCGCCCACTTGCGCATCCAGCATCCACAGCATCTGCTCCGGCCCCTGCCCTTTGCGGGCGGCGCGCGCCAGCATCAGGCGCAGGCGGTCCAGCAGCGCCACGGGGATGTAGTCCATGCCGCTCAAGTGTTCCAGGTCTTCCTCGTTCAGATAGCGCGCCAGGTCCGGCCTGGGATCGGTGCCGCGCAGCTGGTGCGTCAGCGCGTAGACGAAGGCGATCAGGCGGCGCACGAACAGCTTGCGGGCGAAGCCGTCGTCCTCCTGCGGCAGATAGGTCAGCGCCTGCGATGTCAGCGACCGTGCCGCGATCAGGATGCGGCCCCATATCTGCCGGGCCTCGACAAAGCGCGCATACGCCGCGTTGTTGCGGAAGCCGAGGAAGATCGCCAGGCTGACGCCGACCAGCGGAAACGGCGCCGTATCCAGCGGGATCTTGATGCCGGCGATGCGGCCATCCGTCGCCACCGCCAATGAGCTGATCGCCAGTATCAGCAGCAGTTGCGGGACGATGGACTTGAGCACCGAGCCGTCCCAGACGAACAACATGCGCAGCCAGTTACCGGATGGACGGACTATCATGGCGTCACTTCCCGCCGTTGGCCGGCATGGCGCCCGGCGACAGCAGCACCGGGATCGACTTCGACGTCGGCGTGCCCGCGCCATCGGCCACGCTGGACAGCGGCACCAGTGGATTGGTCTCCGGGTAGTAAGCGCCTATGCAGCCGCGCGGGATGTCATAGGCCACCAGCATGAAACCGTCGGCGCGGCGCTCCACGCCATCGTCCCAGACGCTGCGCACATCGACCCAGTCGCCCGCCTTCATGCCCAGCATGTCGATATCGGCCTGGTTGATGAAGATCACCCGGCGCATGCCGAACACGCCGCGATAACGGTCGTCCAGCGCATAGATGGTGGTGTTGTACTGGTCGTGCGAACGCGTCGTCATCATCACCATCAGTCGCTCGCCGTAGCGGATGCGGGCGCGCGCGATCGGCGTGTCGCGTTCCACCGCGTGCGGCACGAATTGCGCCTTGCCGCTGGCGGTGTTCCATTCGCGCTCACGCGAGGCCACCTTCAGATGGAAGCCGCCCGGCACCGCCACCCGTGCGTTGTAGTCGTAGAAGTCGTCGAACACTTTCTCGATATCGTCGCGGATGCGCGCATAGTCGTCGCGATAGGCGGGCCATGCCAGCGCATACCGTCCGCGTCCCGCGCCGCTGCCCAGCGTGGCCTCGGCCATGTGCGACACGATGGCGATCTCCGACAACAGCTCCTCCGACGCCGGCTTGTTGATGCCGTACGAGATGTGCACCATGCTCATTGAATCCTCCACCGTCACGCCCTGCGGCACGCCGTTCTGCACATCGATCTCGGTGCGGCCCAGCGTCGGCAGGATCAGCGCCTGGCGGCCGTGGATCAGATGGCTGCGATTGAGTTTGGTGGCGACATGCACCGTCAGCTCGCAGGACTGCAAGGCCTTGCAGGTAAGCGGCGTATCCGGCGTGGCGACGGCGAAGTTGCCACCCAGGCCGACGAAGACCCTGACCTTCCCTTTCGCCATCGCCGCGATGGTGGCCACCACGTCGTAGCCATGGTGACGCGGCGGATCGAAATCGAAGACCTCGCGCATGCGGTCCAGGAAGGCTTCGGTCGGACGCTCTTCGATGCCGACGGTGCGGTCGCCCTGCACATTGGAGTGGCCGCGCACCGGGCACAGGCCGGCCCCGCGCCGGCCGATATTGCCGCGCATGAGCATCAGGTTGGACAGCATCTGTATCGTCGGCACCGAGTTTTTATGCTGCGTCAGGCCCATGCCCCAGGTGGCGATCACGCGCTCGCCGCGGATGTAGACCTGGGCCAGCTTCTCGATCTCCTCGCGCGGCACGCCGGATTCCTCCACCAGCAGCGGCCAGCTCTCCATGCGCAAGTCCTGCGCGAACTCGTGGAAGCCGCTGGTGTGACCGGCGATGAAGTCCAGGTCCAGCTGGCGCTTGCCGCCATCCAGCAGCGCGTGATCGTCCAGCTCCAGCAGCCGTTTGGCCAGCGCCTTGATCAGCGCGAAGTCGCCGCCCAGGCGCGGCTGGATGAACATCGAACTGATGGGAGTACTGGACATGGTGAGCATCTCGACCGGATGCTGCGGGCTGGTGAAGCGCTCCAGCCCACGCTCGCGCAGCGGGTTGATCGACACGATGGTGGCGCCGCGCCGCGCGCATTCGCGCAGCTCGCCCAGCATGCGCGGGTGGTTGGTGGCGGGATTCTGGCCGAAGATCAGCAGCGTATCCGCATGTTCGAAATCGTCCAGCGTCACCGTGCCCTTGCCGATGCCGACGGTGCCGGGCAGGCCGCGGCTGGTCG
Source organism: Rugamonas aquatica (assembly GCF_009380215.1). Lineage (GTDB taxonomy): Bacteria > Pseudomonadota > Gammaproteobacteria > Burkholderiales > Burkholderiaceae_D > Rugamonas > Rugamonas aquatica_B. Next base: position 477,808 of record NZ_WHUG01000004.1, on the reverse strand, counting down.
CCTCGTGGCACATATTCGAACAGTCGGGGAAGTTGTTGGTGCCGTAGGCGCGCGCGAACAGCTGGTACAGAAAGGCCGCCTCGTTGCTGGCGCGGCCGGAGGTGTAGAACGCCGCCTGGTCCGGATGGTCCAGCGCCTGCAGCTCGCGCGCCACCAGCGCGAACGCTTCGTGCCACGATACCGGCACATAGCGGTCGCAGTCGGCGTCGTAGCGCATCGGCCGGGTCAGGCGGCCGTGCTGCTCCAGTTCATAGTCGGACTGCTGCAGCAGTTCGGCGACGGTGTGGCTGGCGAAGAAGTCCGCCGTCACCCGCTTGCTGGTCGATTCCGCCGCCACCGCCTTGACGCCGTTCTCGCAGAATTCAAAGGTCGATCCGTGCTCGCGGTCTGGCCACGCGCAGCCCGGGCAATCGAAGCCGTCCGGCTGGTTCTGCGCGAACAGCGATTTGTAATTGACGCCGCTGACCCGCTCCTTGAACAGATTAAGCGCAACATACTTCAACGCGCCCCAGCCGGCGGCGGGATGGGTGTAGGGTTCGATCTTGCCTGCGGGGGCTGGCGGTTTGCGGTCTTCCATGGCGGATGCTCCTTGATATCGTCAAGGTAAGCATAATTGCCAACGCCGCCTCCACAGGAACACAGATCGCACCGTCTCCGGCAAGTACAGTGGCCTGTGGCCGGCCCGAGCTAGACCGCGCGCAGCACCCGTTCCAGGTCGTCGAAGGTCGCCGGTTTGACCAGGTGGAAGTCGAACCCCGCCTTGGCGGTGTTCTCGTGGTCGCGCGCCGAGCCGAAGCCGGTGTGCGCGATCAGGCGCGTCTTCGCGAACGCCGGCTCGGCGCGCAGCATGCGCGCCAGCGTGTGGCCGTCGATGTTCGGCAAGCCGATGTCGAGGATGATGGCGTCCGGCAGGTGGGCGCGCGCCTGCTCCATGGCGCCGCCGGCGTCGTGCGCCAGGTAGACCTCGTGGCCCATCACCCTGAGCAGCTCGCCCATCACTTCGGCCGAATCGACGTTGTCGTCGACCAGCAGCAGCCGGCGGGACGCCACCGGCTGCTGCTGCGCCGGCGCCGCCACGGCGGCGGGCGCCGTCGCCAGCAGCGGCAACTCGATGACGAAGCTGCTGCCCTGGTTGATGCCGGCGCTGTCGGCGGCCACGCTGCCGCCATGCATACGCGCCAGCGTCGACACCAGCGACAGTCCGATGCCCAGCCCGTCGTGCGCGCGGTCGTGCGCCGAGGCGCCCTGCGCGAACATATTGAAGATGCGCGGCAGGTTGTAGCTGGTGATGCCGATGCCGTTGTCGCGCACCGCGATGCGCACCGTCTGCTGCGCAGTCAGGCGCACTTCGAGCCGCACTTCGCCGCCGCTGTTGGTGAACTTGGCGGCGTTGTGCAGCAGGTTGCCGACCGCCTGCGACAGCCGCACCGGATCGCCGTTGAGCCAGATCGGCTGCTCCGGCACATCCACCAGCAGCAGATGCCCGCGCGCCTCGATCAGCGGCCGCACCGCCTCCAGCGCCGGCTCCAGCACCGCGTGCAATTCCACTTCCTGCAGGCGCAGCGTCAGCTTGCCCTCCGAGATGCGCGCCACGTCGAGCAAGTCGTCCACCAGCCGCGACAGATGCCCGACCTGGCGCACGATGATCTCGCGCGCCTTGCGGTGCACCTCGGTCTGGCCGGCGTCCGCTTCGCCCATCAGCGTGACGGCGTTGCGGATCGGGCTCAGTGGATTGCGCAGCTCGTGCGCCAGCGTGGCCAGGAAGTCGTTCTTGTTTTCGTCGGCCGAATGCAGCAGGCTTTCCATTTCCTTGCGGTGCGTGATGTCGCTGGTGATGCGGGCGATGCGGTATGGCGCGTCGCTGGCGTTGCGCACCAGGAAGGCGCGGTCGCGCACCCAGCGCAGCACGCCGTCTGCCTGGCACAGCCGGTATTCCTGCTCGTAATGCTCGCCTTTCTGCACCGCCTGCCAGTGCGCCTCGACGCCGGCGCGGTCGTCGGCGTGGATCGCGTTGATCCAGTCGTCCGGCTGCTGCTGCAGCTGCTCCGGCGGGCGGCCCCACATCGCTTCATAGGCCTTGCTGACGTACAGCAGCTCGTTGCTGTACAAACCGAACATCCAGAACACGTCCTCGATATTGTCGGTCAGCTGGCGGAAGCGCTCCTCGCTGTTGCGCAGGTCGGCCTGGGTGCGCTGCAGGCGCAGCAGCGCGTTGACGTTGGCGATCAGTTCGTCGGCCTCGATCGGCGCGGCGAGGTAGTTGTCGGCGCCGCCTTCCAGGCCGCGGATCTTGTCGTCGCGCCCCGTCAGCGCGGCCGAGGTCTGCAGCACCAGCACGCTGCAGGTGGACAGGTCAGCCTTGATCTGGCGACAGACCTCGATGCCGTTGATGTCGGGCAGTTTGACGTCGAGCAGCACCAGCGCCGGCACCAGCCGCCTGGCCAGCGACAGCGCATCGGTGCCGTTGGCCGCCTCGGCCACCTGGAAACCGGCGCCTTGCAGGATGCGGGTCTTCACATAACGCGCGCCGTCGTTGTCGTCGACGTTAAGGATCAGAATATCGCTATTGCTCACGGGCTTGTCCTTCATCATAAACTGCCTCTGTCGCCATCGCCGGGCTCGAACTGGCGCGGCAAGCGCAGGAAAAACGTGGAGCCGGCACCGGCTTCACTACTCACATCGACCGCGCCGCCCAGCAGCGTGGCCAGTTTGCGGCACAGGGGCAGGCCCAGGCCGGTCCCCTTCGAGCGGCGCTGCAGCGGGTGCTCGATCTGGCTGAACTCTTCGAAAATCAGTTGCAGGTTGTCGGCGCTGATGCCGATGCCGGTGTCGCTGACCGCAAACGTAACATGGTCGGGGTCGTCACTGGCGCGCAGCTCGACGGTGATCTGCCCCGCTTCGGTAAATTTCAGCGCGTTGGAAATGAAATTGCGCAGGATCTGCGCCACCTTGCCCTCGTCCGACAGCAGCAGCTGCGGCTGCGGCGGCGCCACGAACACCAGTTCAACCATGGTGGGGTTGCGCGCCAGCGGCCGCAGCATGCCCTTGAGCGCGCTGAACAGATTGCCGATATCGATGGGCGCGATGGTCAGCTCCACCTTGCCGGCCTCGATCTTGGCCAGGTCCAGCAAATCGTTGACCAGCTCCGACAGGTCGCTGGCGGCGCTGGCGATGAAGCCGACCTGGCGCTCCTGCTCCACCGTCAGCTCGCCGTCCATGCGGTCGAGCAGCAGCTTGGCCAGCGCGCGAATCGAGCTGAGCGGGGTGCGCAGCTCGTGGCTGGTGTTGGACAGGAAGCGCGACTTCATCTCGTCGGCCTTGCGCAGGCGCTCGGCCTTTTCCTCGATCTCCGCGTACAAGGCCACCACGCCGCGATTGGTGTCCTCCAGCTCGCGCGTCAGCGCCAGCAGGTCGTCCTGGCGCTGGCGCAGCTCGGCCAGCGCCGAACCGAGCTCGCGGTTCTGCTGCTGCATTTCGGCGTAGGTGTTTTGCACCGGGCTGGCCGCCAGCACCGCCGCCAGCCGGTCCAGGCCGGCGTGGTCGAGCTGCTGGCGCGGCCCCAGTTCCTTGTGCATCGTCACATGCAGGCCCGGTTCGGCGCCGGGCTGCACGCTGCAGCCATCCATCAGCCGCTCTGCCGTGACGATGGCGTTTTCAAATTGCAGCAGCGGCGACTCGGCCTCGACGCCGGGCGGCAGCGCCACCGGCCGCAGCGCGCCGCCGTCGGCGCGTATCGTCACGCTGAGCCGCTGCGGCTGGGCCTGGAGGTCGAGCGCGAACTGCGCGCGGCCGCCGGCCAGCCGGCCATAGGCGCAGCGCGCCACTTCCGACACCGCCGTCGCCACCCGCACCTGGTCCTGCACGCCGAAGCCGAGCAGTGCCGAGATCTGGCGCGCGCGCTGGCGCACCATCACCACGTCCGGCTCGCTGTCGATGCCCACCTGCAGGATCCGGGTCGGCACGTTCATGCGGCCTCCGGGCAGCGTTGCACCAGGATGCTGGCGTCGTCGCGGCCGCGCGCGCAATCGCGCAGCAGCACCGCCGCGATCACCGACGGCGCGCAGCCGGCCAGGCCGGGATACTGCTCCAGATCCCACTGCGTGCTGATGCCGTCGCTGGCCATGACGATCAGCGCGCCCGGCGCGCACGGCAGCGTGAACTCCTGCACCTTGCGCATATTGTGGCCGACGATGCCGTTGTGCGACACCAGCTGGCGCCGCGGTCCCTGATCGATGATGCAGGCGCTGATGTTGCCGACGCCGGCGAAATGCAGCACACCGGCCGCCGGATCGAGCAGCGCCACGGCCAGCGCCGCGCCGCGCGTGGGCCGCAGCGCCTGGTGGCATACCGCGATCTGTTCGGCCGGCCGCAGGCTGGGTTGCTGCGCCATCGCCTGCACCGCCGCCGTCGCCGCCTTGGCCGCTTCCGGCCCGTGGCCGAGGCCGTCGACCATCAGCAAGGTCAGCGTATGGCGCTGGCGCGCCACGGCCCAGGCGTCGCCACAGGCCGTTTCGCCCGCCAGCGGCAGGCACAGCGCGCCAGTCTGCAATGGCGCGGCCGCAATCTTGCCGTCCCACAGCCGGGCGAAGAACACCGCGCCCTTGCCACGCGGCGCGTAGACGTCGAACTCGTCGGCCAGGCGCTTGAGCGCGCCCAGCCCGGTGCCGGCGGTGCCGGCGCTGGAGACGCCGTCGCGCAGCGCCTGGCCCAGGTTGGCGATGCCCGGTCCGCGGTCGTAGCCGAGCACCTCGATGCCGTTGGCTTCGCCGCTGTGCACCACCGACAGCGCCATGCGGCCTTCGCCGGCGTGCTTGAGCATATTGGTGGCGACCTCGGTGATGACGATGGCCAGCTGGCCGGCGCGGGTGTCGTCAAAGCCCAGTTGCTGCGCCAGCCGCTGCCCCAGACGGCGGGCGGCGGCGATATCGCTGGTATGGGTGATCGCCACCCAGTGCGGTTCTTCCAGCGAATTGATTATTTTTTCCATTTGGTGATGGCTACCGCCGTACCTTCTCCGCTGCGTGAATCGATGTCGAACTCGTCGACCAGGCGCTTGGCGCCGCCCAGTCCCAGACCCAGCCCGCCGCCGCTGGTGTAGCCGTCGCGCAAGGCCTGGGCGATGTCGGCGATGCCGGGGCCGTCGTCGGCGAACACCAGCCGCAGGCCGCGCCGCACGCCGTCCGACAGCGTCTGCGCCAGCACCATGCCGCCGCCGCCGTACTTGATGGTGTTGCGCGCCAGCTCGCTGGCCGCCGTCACCAGCTTGGTCTGTTCGACCAGGCTCAGTTTCATGTCCAGCGCCTGTTCGCGCACCACCTTGCGCACGCCGACCACGTGTTCGTCGGTGTGCAGCGGCAGCGTGCTGCTGCGCTGAACCTGGCCGCCGCCGTCCAGCAGGCGCGACGTAAACCGCACCGCCTCGGATGCACTGGCGTTGCTCATCGTAGATAACTCTTCCCGAGCAGCGTCATGCCTTTCTCGACGTTGAGGGCGGTCTTCACGCCCGGCAGGGTCAGGCCCAGTTCGACCAGCGTGATCGCCACCGCCGGCTGCATGCCGACCAGCACGGTCTGGGCGTCCAGCACGCGCGCCATCGCCGCCGTGTTGCTGATCATGCGGCCGATGAAGGAATCGACCAGGTCCAGCGCCGAGATGTCGATCAGCACGCCCTTGGCGTTGTCGCGCACGATGCGCTCGGTCAGGTCGTCCTGCAGCGTCATCGCCAGGCGGTCATGCATGTCGACCTGGATCGTCACCAGCAGCAGGTCGCCGATGCGCAGAATAGGTATGCGTTCCATGGGCGGCTCAGGCGGCGGTGCGGGTCACGCTGGCGCCGACGCGGGCCAGCGCCACCATGAAGGCGTCCGCCAGCGTTGCCTTGGTGACCACGTCCTCCAGGTTGACGCCCAGGTGGACGATGGTTTGCGCGATCTGCGGGCGGATGCCGCTGATGATGCAGTCCGCGCCCATCAGGCGGGCGGCGGCGATGGTTTTCATCAGATGCTGGGCCACCAGCGTGTCCACGGTCGGCACGCCGGTGATGTCGATGATGGCGATCGCGGCGCCGGTCTCGACGATCTTCTCCAGCAGGCTCTCCATGACCACCTGGGTGCGCGCGCTGTCGAGCGTGCCGATCAGCGGCAGCGCCAGGATGTCCTGCCACAGCTTGACCACCGGGGTCGACAGCTCCAGCAATTCCTGCTGCTGGCGCACGATGATCTGGTCGCGGCTCTTCTGGAACACTTCCACCGTGAACAGGCCCAGCTTGTCGAGCAGCGTGCTCACGCTCCACAGCGCCTCGGCCAGCAGTTCCGGCTCGGCGGCCAGCGACTGGCGCAGGCTGGCAAACAGCGATTGTTTCAGGGAAAACACGAACATCGCCGTTTCGCTCGGGGTCGAGCCCTGGCGCGCGCGCTGGGTCGAGATCTCGGTCAGCTGGTCGCGCACCTCGTCGAAGGCGCGGCCATCGATGCTGTCGAAGCCGCCGTTGAGCGTGGCGCTCGGCAACAGGGCCAGGAACTGGCCGCAGTGGCGGCGCAGTTGCTCCTCGGACGCGGCGTCGCTGCGGAAGGACAGACCTTGCAGCTGCGCTATCCATTCAGCCTGGATCTCGGCCTGGTGTTGCTGGATCAGCGTGCCGATGCGGCGGGCGTTATCGTTCGAGCTCATCAAATCCCCATTTTTAGAAAGTAAAGGTTGAAACAACACAAAATTGCTGGCTAGCATAGCAGGCGCAGTGGCTTTTTTTGTAGGAGCATTCCTATCGGACACAAATATTTTTAATGCAACTCACTTTATTCCTCAATAACACCGCGCAGCATGGCGTCCAGACGCGCCAGATTGATCGGCTTGGTCAGGTGCCGTTCGAAGCCGGCTTCCATGGCGCGCCGGCGGTCGGCGTCCTGGCCGTAGCCGGTGACGGCGAACAGGCGCGGGTTGCCGTTGCCATGCGCGGCCTGCTGGCGCAGGCGCCCCGCCAGCTCGTAGCCGTCCATGCCGGGCAGGCCGATATCGAGCAGGCACAGGTCCGGCCGCAGCAGCGGCGCCAGTTCCAGCGCGGCCGGCGCGCTGAACACCACCTGCACCGAATAGCCCAGCATCTCCAGCGCCTCGCCCAGCGCGCGGGCGGCGTCCTCGTTGTCGTCGACCACCATGATGCGCATGCCGTCGGCCGGCGCCGCGATGCCGCTGCCGGCCGGCGCCGCCGCCGCGGCCGGTTGGTCCGCAGCCTGCTCCAGCACCGGGATGTACATGGTGAAGGTGCTGCCGCAGCCGATGCCGTCGCTGTGCGCCTGCAGGCGGCCGCCGTGCAGCGTCACCATGCTCTTGGCGATGGTCAGCCCCAGTCCCAGCCCGCCCTGCGAACGGCTCAGCGCCTGGCGCTCCTGCACGAACAGGTCGAACACCGAACCGAGCATCTCCGCCGAAATGCCGATGCCGTTGTCGCGCACCTGCACCGCCACCTCGTCGCCATCGCGCCAGACGCGCACGCTCAGGCGGCCTTCCGGCTCGGTGTACTTGGCGGCGTTGGTCAGCAGATTGGCCACCACCTGTGCGCAGCGGCTCGGATCGGCCATCACCGCCAGCCCGCCGGACGGCACGTCCAGCTCCAGCACGTGGCGCTTCTGTTCGATCAGGGGGCTGGCCGTTTCGATCGCGCGCGCCACCACCTCGGCCATCTGCACCGGCTGGCGGCGCAGATGGATCTTGCCCTCGGCCACCCGCGAAACATCGAGCAGATCGTCCACCAGCGCCACCAGGTGGTTGGTCTGGCGCTCGATCACGGCGCGCTCCTTGACGGCGTAGTCGCCGCCGCGCAGCTGCATCAGCTGCAGCGCGGTGACGATGGGCGCCAGCGGATTGCGCAGCTCGTGGCCCAGCATGGCCAGGAATTCATCCTTGGCGCGGCTGGCCTGTTCGGCCGCGCGCTTGGCGTTGGCCAGTTCGGTCACTTCGAACACCACTACCGCCACGCCTTCCGGCAGGCCGGCGTCGTCCAGCAAGGGCTGGTAGACGAAATCGAAATAGCAGTCGGCCAGTTGCGCCGGCTGGCCGCGCATCAGCCGCACCAGCATCGAACGGCCCACGTATGGCTGCCCGGTTGCCAGCACGCCGTCCAGCAGTTCGTAGATGCCCTGCCCCGCCAGCTCCGGCAGCGCCGCGCGGATCGGCAGGCCCGCCAGCGGACGATGGCCGACCAGCTCCTGGTAATACTCGTTGGCCTGTTCGAACACGTGCTGCGGCCCGCGCAGGATGGCGATGGCGACCGGCGCCTGGCTGAAAATGCTCTGCGTGCGCCGCGCCACCGCCTGCTCCACCGTGCGCGCCTGCTGGCGCTGCCGCAGCAGATCGATGCGGGTGACCAGTTCGCGGCCGGAGAACGGCTTGACCAGGTAATCGTCGGCGCCCGCCTGCAAGCCTTCGAGCCGCGCCTCCTCGCCGGCGCGCGCCGACAGCAGGATGAACGGCGTGCCGCGCACGGCCGGATTGGCGCGCACCGCCGCCAGCAGGCCGAAGCCGTCCAGCTGCGGCATCATCACGTCGGACAGGATCATGTCCGGCGCCTGCCGCGCCATGGCCTCCAGCGCCTCGACGCCGTTGGTGCGCACTTCGACCTGCCACTCGGCTTCCAGCAGCCGCTGGAGGTAGTCGCGCATGTCGGCGTTGTCGTCGACGATCAGCAGGCGGCCGCGCTTCGCCGCGTCGGACAGGGCGGCGGCGCGCGGCGCGGAGGCCGGCTGCGTCCAGCCTTCGACTTCGGCCAGGTAGGCGCGCGTGGTCTGCTGCTGCGCCGGTTCCGGTTCGCCGATCTGCGCCGGGTCCAGGTGCGCGGTGCCGAGCGGGATGGCGACGCAGAACTCGGTGCCGCTACCGAGCTCGCTGCGCACGACGATCTCGCCGCCGTGCAGCGTCACCAGGTCGTTGACCAGCGCCAGCCCGATCCCCGAGCCTTCGTGCGTGCGCGAGCGCGCGCCTTCGACGCGGTGGAAGCGTTCGAACAGCCGCGGCACCTGGTCGGGCGCGATGCCGGTGCCGCTGTCGGCCACGCACAGGCGCACCTGCTGCCCCGCGCCGCGCAGGCTGACGCGGATTTCGCCTTCGAAGGTGAACTTGAAGGCGTTCGACAGCAGGTTGAGGACGATCTTTTCCCACATGGTCCGGTCCACGTACACCGGCGACGCCAGCGGCGGGCAATCGACCGCCAGCCGCATGCCGGCGCCCTCCACCGCCGAGCGGAAGCTGCTGGCCAGGTCGGAAGTGAGCGCCGCCAGGTCGGTCGGCACGAAGTTGGCGCGGGCGCGGCCGGCCTGCACGCGCGAGAAATCGAGCAGCGTGTTGACCAGCTTCTGCAAGCGCAGGCCGTTGCGGTGCATCAGTTGCAGGCGCTCGCGCTGCGCCGGTGGCAGCGGCTGGCCGACGTCGTCGAGCGCCTCCTCCAGCGGTCCGAGCAGCAGCGTCAGCGGCGTGCGGAACTCGTGGCTGACGTTGCTGAAAAACTGCGTCTTGGCCTGGTCCAGTTCAGCCAGGGCGACCACGCGCAGGCGTTCGCCCTCGGTCGCGCGCGCCTGCTGGATGGCGTTGCCGGCCTGCGTCGCGATCAGCCCGAGGAAGCTGCGGTAATCGTCATCGAGCTTGCGCGCCGCGCTCACGCCCAGCACCAGCGCGCCCACGGCTGCCTGGTTGCCGGCCCCGACGCCCGCCAGCGGCAGCACCAGCGCCTGGCGCAGCGCCTGGTTGGCCAGCCCCCGCGGCAGGCCGGCGACCGGCCCCAGCGCCACCTCGCGGCCGACACCACCGGCGATCACTTCGGCGACCGGAAAGCAGGCGGCGTCCATGCCGGCGTGGGTGGCGCCCACCAGCTGCGCCGGGCCGCCGTCGGGGTTGGCCAGGTACAGCTGCGCAAACGACAGGTCGTCCGGATTGCCGGCCAGCGCGGCAATGGTGCTGGCGCAGGCGTCAAGCACGGTCTTTTCCTGCAGCGAGCGGCTGCTCACGTCCGACAAGGTGCGCAGCCGGCGCGCGTTCAGGTGCTTGGCCGTGACGTCCAGGTTGGGACAGAACAGGCCGGCCACGCGCCCGGATTCGTCGCGCACCGGGCTGTAGGAAAAGGAGTAGAACATCTCTTCGAGAAAATCGGCGCGGCGCATGAACAGGCGCACGTCGTCGGCCAGCGTGGCTACGCCGTGATGGAACACGCGGTCCACCAGCGGTCCGCAATAGTCCCAGATCTCGGCCCAGACGTCGGCCGCCGGCTGACCCAGCGCCCAGGGGTGCTTGGCCGCGGTGAGGACGTTGATATAGGCGTCGTTGTATAAAAACGTCGCCTGCTCGCCCCAGCCCATCCACATCGGCTGCGGCGAGCTGAGCATCAGGCTGACCACCGCCTTCAGGCTTTGCGGCCAATCGGCGATCGGGCCCAGCGGCGTCTGCGACCAGTCGTAGGCCTGGATCTGCGCGCCCAGCACACCTGGGGCCGTCAGGAAGTCGGGGATGGGCGGTTGGGAGCCGGGCTGTTGATTCATCGTGAACGCCTAGGTGAATTACTTAATGACAATATTGAAGCGTAACATTGTTCTGCTTCCGACGAAGTCTGTTTGACTTCGGCCGCATCATCCCCATCTAATAGCGTATGCACGCCCGACCGACCGCCCCACGCCATGCCTTCCATCCCGCCGTGGCGGCATGGTTCGCCGACGCCTTCCCGCAAGCGACCGAAGCGCAACTGCGCGCCTGGCCGCTGATCCAGGGCGGCCGGCCGGTGCTGGTGGCCGCGCCCACCGGTTCCGGCAAGACGCTGACCGCCTTCCTGGCCGCCATCGACGCGCTGGTGGCGGAAAGCGCAAGCGGCCCGCTGCCAGATGAATTGCGGGTGCTGTACGTGTCGCCGCTGAAGGCGCTGTCCAACGACATCCGTCTCAACCTGGTGGCGCCGCTGGAAGGCATCAGCCGCGAGCTGGCCGCCATGGGGCTGGCCGACCACGGCATCCGCAGCGCCGTACGCACCGGCGACACCACCCAGGCCGAACGCAACGCCATGCGCCGGCGCGCGCCGCACATCCTGGTATCGACGCCGGAATCCCTGTACGTGCTGCTGTGTTCAGACAGCGGCCGCGCCATGCTGTCGTCCGTGCGCACGGTGATCGTCGACGAGATCCACGCGGTGGCAGGCGGCAAGCGTGGCAGCCATCTGGCCCTGAGCCTGGAGCGGCTGGATGCGCTGTGTGCGCAGCCGCCGGTGCGGGTGGGCTTGTCGGCCACGCAGAAACCGCTGTCGCTGGTGGCGCAGTTCCTGGTCGGCGCGGACGGTGATTGCGCGGTGGTCGATGTCGGCCATGTGCGGGCGCGCGACCTGGGCCTGGAGCTGCCGCCGGTGCCGCTGGAGGCGGTCATGCCGAACGAGGTGTGGGAACGCGTGTACGACCGCCTGGCCGAGCTGTCGGTGCTGCACAAGACCACGCTCATCTTCGTCAACACCCGCCGCATGGCCGAGCGCATGGCCCGCCACCTTGGCGAGCGGCTGGGCGCGGAACTGGTGGCGGCCCACCACGGCAGCATGTCCAAGGAATACCGGCTCGACGCCGAGCAGCGCCTCAAGCGCGGCGACTTGCGGGTGCTGATCGCCACCGCGTCGCTGGAGCTGGGCATCGATATCGGCGATGTCGATCTGGTGTGCCAGATCGGATCGCCGAGGAATATCGCCGCGCTGCTGCAACGCGTGGGCCGTTCGGGCCACCATGTGGGCGGCCTGCCCAAGGGCCGGCTGTTCCCGACCTCGCGCGACGATTTGATCGAATGTGCGGCGCTGCTGGACTGCGTGCGCCGCGATGAGCTGGACCTGCTGCACATTCCCGCCGCGCCGCTGGACGTGCTGGCGCAGCAGATCGTGGCCGAAGTGGCCTGCCGCGAATGGAGCGAGGACGAGCTGTTCGCGATGGTGCGCCGCGCTGCGCCCTACTCGCTGCTGCCCCGCGACCGTTACGACGCCGTGATCCGCATGCTGGCCGACGGCTACACGGGCCGCAACGGCGTGCGCGGCGCCTATCTGCATCGCGACACGGTGGCCGGCACGCTGCGCGGCCGGCGCGGCGGCAAGCTCACCGCCGTGACCTCCGGCGGCACCATACCGGACAACGCCGACTACACGGTGGTGCTGGAGCCGCAGGGCCAGATGGTCGGCACGGTGCATGAGGACTTCGCCGTCGAGAGCCTGGCCGGCGACGTTTTCCAGTTGGGGAATACCTCTTACCGCATCCAGCGCGTGGAAGCGGGCAAGGTGCGGGTGGAGGATGCGCACGGCGCTGCGCCCAACATTCCATTCTGGCTGGGCGAGGCGCCGGGCCGCAGCGACGAATTGTCGATGGGCGTTGCGCGTTTGCGCGGCGAGATCGAGCGGCAGCTGGCCGGCAGCCAGGGTGCGGCCCCGGACGGCGCTGCCGCCATCGAGCGCGCCGTCGACTGGCTGTACGAGCATCTTGGTCTTGGCGAGGATGCGGCGCGGCAGATTGTCGAGTACCTGGCCCGGTCGCGCGCCGCGCTGGGCGCGCTGCCAACCCGCGACACGCTGGTGATGGAGCGCTTCTTCGACGAATCGGGCGGCATGCAGCTGGTGCTGCACTCGCCATACGGCAGCCGCATCAACCGGGCCTGGGGACTGGCGCTGCGCAAGCGCTTCTGCCGCAGCTTCAACTTCGAACTGCAGGCCGCCGCCACCGAGGATGCCATCGTGCTGTCGCTGTCGATCGCGCACAGCTTCCCGTTGGACGAGGTGTGGCGCTACCTGCGCTCCGCCACCGCCGAGCACATACTGATCCAGGCGCTGCTCGACGCGCCGCTGTTCAATGTGCGGTGGCGCTGGAACGCCACGACCGCGCTGGCCTTGCCGCGCTATACGGGCGGCCGCAAGGTGGCGCCGCAGCTGCAGCGCATGAAGAGCGACGATCTGCTGGCCTCCGTCTTCCCCGATCAGGCGGCGTGCCTGGAAAATATCGTCGGCGAGCGCGAGCTGCCCAGCCATCCGCTGGTCGATCAGACGCTGGACGACTGTCTGCACGAAGCCATGGACAGCGAGGGATGGCTTGCCCTGCTGCGCCGCATGGAGGCGGGCGAAGTGACGCTGCTGGCGCGCGACCTGCCGGCGCCGTCGCCGCTGGCGATGGAGATTCTCAATGCCCGTCCCTACGCCTTTCTCGACGATGCACCGCTGGAGGAGCGGCGCACGCAGGCCGTCATCAACCGGCGCTGGACCGATCCGGCGTCGACCGACGACCTGGGCGCGCTTGACGCGGGCGCCATCGCCAGCGTGTCCGAGGAAGCCTGGCCGAATGCGCGCAATGCCGATGAGATGCATGAGGCTTTGATGTCGCTGGCCTGCATTACGCATGCGGAGGCGGTTTCCAATGAAGGCTGGATCGGCTGGCTGGAGGCGCTGGCGGCCGGCGGGCGGGCGACACGCATGCGCGATGACGCGGGCGGCTTCGATTTTTGGGTGCCGCTGGAGCGCCTGGCTTACGTACAGGCCGCCTATCCGCAGGCGCGGTGCACGCCACCGCTGGCCCCACCGTCCGCCGACATCGATAGCGAATGGCCCGCCGACACCGCGCTGGTCGAAATCCTGCGCGCGCGGCTGAGCGGCTTCGGCCCGCTGGCGGTGGACGCGATTGCCGGCTCATTGGGCCTGAAAATCAGCAGCGCCACCATCGCCCTCACCCATCTGGAAAGCGAAGGCTATGTGATGCGCGGCCGCTTCACACCCGGCGCCGGCGTTGAGGAATGGTGCGAGCGCCATCTGCTGGCGCGCATCCACCGCTACACCATCAAGAGCCTGCGGCGCGAGATCGAACCGGTGGAGCGCCAGGACTTCATGCGCTTCCTGTTCGACTGGCAGCACCTGTCGGCGGACACGCAGCTGCAAGGCGAGGACTCGCTGCCGCTGCTGCTGGCCCAGCTGGAAGGCTACGAAGCCGGCGCCGGCGCGTGGGAGAGCGATCTGCTGTCGCTGCGCATGCGGGACTATTCGAAGTCCTGGCTGGATGACCTGTGCCGCAGCGGCAAACTGGTTTGGACGCGCATCGGCGCACCTGCAAGCGCCGCCGGAGGACCGGTGCGCAATACGCCGCTGGTGCTGCTGCCGCGCCGTCAGCTGGGCTTATGGCATGCGCTACCCGCCGTAGCAGGCGAGATCGAAGTATCGCCGCGCGCCGCACGCGTGCTCGAAGCGCTGCGGCGCGACGGCGCCATGTTCTTCGACGAACTGTCGCACGATGCGCGCCTGCTGCCTGTGGAGCTGGAAAACACGCTGGGCGAACTGGTGGCGACAGGCTTGGTCAACGCCGACAGTTTTGTCGGACTGCGCGCCATGCTGCTACCGGCGAACAAGAAGTCCAGCAACGACAAGCGCCGCCATCGTGGCGCAGGCGCAGCGCCCACGATGGAAGAAGCCGGCCGTTGGGCACTGGTGCGGCGCGGCGACGGCGTAACCGTGCGCGAACGCGTGAGCGAAATCACCGCAGGCACTGGCAGCAAAGCCGCCTCCAGCACCGGCCGCCCTCCCCCTCCGCCGCGCAAACCACGCACTGATCCCGCAACGCTGGAGCACATCGCCATGACGCTGCTGCGCCGCTATGGCGTGATGTTCTGGCGGCTGCTGGAGCGCGAAGCCGCATGGATGCCGTCGTGGCGCGAGCTGCTGCCCATCTACCACCGCCTCGAAGCGCGTGGTGAGATACGCGGCGGCCGTTTCATCGCAGGCCTGTCCGGCGAACAGTTCGCCCTGCCCGAAGCCATTCCCCTGCTGCGCGACATGCGCCGCCGCAAACACGACGGCAGCCTGGCGTGCATCTCCGGCATCGACCCGCTCAACCTGTGCGGCACGCTGCTACCCGGCGATAAGATCCCCGCGCTGGCCGGCAACCGCGTGCTGTTCCGCGACGGCCTGCCGGTAGCGACCATGGTTGCCGGCAAATTCAACTATCTGTACCAGCCTTCCGCCGAAGATCGCGAGGCGCTTCACCACGCGCTGGTGCATGCCTATGTTCCCGATACGCGGCCGCCAACGTCCGCAAGGCTTCGCGAGAGCGCTGATCCGACAAGGTCGAATGCAGCATGATGCGAGACGAAGGCAAATCCGGCAATCCAAGCAGCTGACCGACCTCGATCACGTCGGCCGACGCGAGGCGGCAGGAAAAAGGCGCAACCGCCAATCCGGCAGAAACAGCAGCAACAACAGCCGCACTACCGCCCACAAAGACTTCGACCCATTCAATTCCCGCACCGTTCAGCGCGCGCGTGGCGATGTCGCGCACGCCGCAGCCCGGCGCCAAAGCCGCCAGCCGCAACGGCTCCCCGCACCGCTGATTGAAGCCCGGTGCAGCGAACCAGCCGAAATGCTCCGGCCCCAAATCCTCACCATTGCGGCCATCGTCTTCCTGACGCACGATCACGGCGTCCAGTTCGCCGTTGTCGAAGGCATCGAGCAGGCTGCGGGAGTTTTCCAGCCGTACTTCGATGGTCAAGGCCGGGTCGCGTTCATTCAGGCGAGCCAGCAAGGTCGGCACTTCCGGCCCGGCCACATGCGCGGCGATACCAAGCCGGAAGCGCCGGCGCTCGGATGACAGCGCAGCGATTGCGCCGTCATGCGCGGCGATGAAATCGCGTGCGGCATTGAGGAACACCGCCCCTTGCGCGGACAGCCGCACCAGCCTGGGTGTGCGTTCGATCAGCTTGTGGCCCAGCCGTTCTTCCAATCGCTTCAATTTCACGCTGATGGCGCTTTGCGTGGTGCCCAGCGCTTCCGCCGCTTTGGTGAAGCTCTGAAAGTCGGCGATGGTGACGAATGCCTGCACCGCTTCCACATCCAACGTCACTCTGTTCATCATCTATTCGAATTTGTTGTTACTGATATACCCAATCATAGCATTGTGGAATGTATGAGTCTTCCCTACAGTTGCCGTTCACTCCGGTCCCTTAGAAAGTAGCTCATGACTGTTAGCCCTTTACGCCAAAGCACGCTTGCCCTGGCTGCTGTTTGTTTGTCCGCCTTGATGCTGGGATTGGAAATTTCCAGCGTTCCGCCTATCCTCTCCACTGTCGAGCGCGTGATGGGCGCCAGCTTCCGGCAGCTCCAGTGGGTCATGGCTTCCTACACCATCGCCATGACGACCATCCTGATGGCCGTCGGCACGCTGGCCGACCGCTATGGCCGCAAGCGCATGTTCACCATCGGCATCGTGGCGTTCGGCGTCACGTCGCTCGTCTGCGGATTGACCGCCAGTGCGGCCGTGCTGATCGTCGCCCGCTTTTTCCAGGGCATGAGCGCAGCGATGATGTTGATCTGCCAGATCGCCATCCTGTCCACGCAGTTCCGGGACGGGCGTGAACGGGGCGCGGCGTTCGCGTGGTGGGGCATTGTGTTCGGCGCCGGCTTGGGCTTCGGCCCCATCATCGGCGGCGCTATCCTGGCGTTGGCCAGTTGGGAGTGGGTGTTCCTGGTGCACGGTGTGCTGGCCGTCATCACGTATTTATTGAGCCGCGCAGGCGTGCAGGAATCGCGCGATCCGCATGCCAAGAGCCTGGACGTTGGCGGGATCGTGACATTGTCGTTGGCGGTGTTCTGCCTGGTGCTGTACGTCACGCAGGGGCCGGTGCTCGGCTTCACCAGCCTGCCAGCGCTTGGCATCATCGCGCTGTCGGTCGCGAGCTTCGCCGGGTTCATCGTCGCCGAGAAAGTCAGCACGCGGCCCATGATCGACTTTTCGGCGTTTAAGAGCCACCATTTTTCCGGGGCGCTGCTGGGTTCGATGGGGATGAACTTCAGCTTCTGGCCGTTCATCATTTACCTGCCGATCTACTTCCACGTAGGGCTCGGCTACGACAGCGTGCAGACCGGACTGGCCCTGCTGGCCTACACCCTGCCTACGCTGTTCGTGCCGATGGTGGCGGAGCGTCTGTCGCAACGCTACCAGTCGGGCATCGTGATACCGCTGGGGCTATCGATCATCGGCGTGGGCTTCGTGCTGATGAAGATTGGCAGCCTGTCCGCACAACCGGGTTCGCTGATCCTGCCGGGATGCGTGCTGGCGGGCATAGGCCTGGGCCTGACCAACACCACCGTCACCAATACGATCACGGCATCCGTATCGGCCGACCGCGTGGGCATGGCGTCCGGTGCGGACACCAGCGCCCGCATGATTTCGCTGGCCTTCAATATTGCGCTGATGGGATGCATACTGGTGGAAGGTATCATCACGCATCTGCGCAACACGATGAACATAGCCGACAGCGCCAACTTACGGCTGTTCGCGGAGAAGATCGCCGCCGGAGATCCCCAAGCAGCAGCTGGCGACGGCGTCACCGCAGCGTTGGTGTCCGGCTTCGGTGGCGTGATGACGTATGGTGCGGCCAGTGTGTTTGTGCTAGCGGTTGGCAGCTACCTCGTCTTCTCGGCCGAGCCTGGCCGCCGCGAGTGCAACGTGTGATGGCGTACAGAGCGCGCGGCGGTTCCTGCTTACGCTACAGGATGAGAATTCAACCACCAAAGGAATCGCCATGCGCCTGCCCCTGATCGCCCCGCAAGACCTGACGCCCGAGCAAGCATCCCTGTACGACAATATGCGCAAGGGTATCACCAGCAATTTCAACGACTTCATCGCAGTGCGCGAGGATGGTGCGCTGATGGGGCCGTGGAACCCGTGGCTGCACGAGCCGGGCATCGGCAAGGCGATCTGGGACTTGACGCTGGCGATGACCGCCAACGCCACACTAGCCGACAACGTGCGGCAGATCGCCATCCTGGTGGTGGGCGCCAGCTACAACGCGGCCTACGAAATCTACGCCCACATCGCCGTCGCCGAGCGCGAAGGCATGTCGGCCGAACGCCTGGCCACGCTGGTGGCGGACGTCAAGCCGGCGGACCTGAGCAAGGAAGAAAGCATAGCCTACGACATGGCCTATGCGCTGAGCCGCGGCGGTACGCTGCCCGAGCCGGTGTACCGTCTAGCCGTCCACACTTTCGGCCAGCATGGTACGAATGAGCTGATCTACCTGGTCGGGCTGTACGCACTGGTGTCGGTCACGCTGAACGGCTTCAACGTGCCGGTGCCTGAAAGAGAGTAGCCCAATCGGTCAGGCCCGCTGTTGGCCGACAAAAGCCAGCTAGAGAGTATTCCAGTCGACGAACTTCCGGTAAACCTCTTCATCTGGCGTACTGATAAAGTACTTAATCTCTTCCATTGCCAAGGATAGCGCGTCTGCACCCCTGGCTGATTTCCCCATCTGTGGATCGATGTATACTGCATCAAGGTGATCAGCCAATGTAGCAGCGCAGAGACATTGAACCGCGAAGTCTACGGTGCTACGGCCGCTAGCCGTACTAAATCCAAAGCCATCTTCATCCGTCCAAAATTCGAAATACGCCGACGCTGGTTCATTCACGTCTTCTCTCGTGAGAGCGGCCGGCGCGGCCAATACCTTCATAATGAGCACGCCTGTTTCACACTCAGATAAAAAATTTGGTGGAAACTCGATTGCTATGCCATGTTGAGCCAAGGCCTGTACCCATATCGAAGGTAAGTTGGCTGGACGCACATCGCTCTGAACCTCTAGTGTAAATGCCATCTATGCTCCTGAATTCTCTCTGATTCGAAATTGCCTTACGAACGGAAAAGCACTTCTTCCCGCTTGCACCAATATACACTCAGCGCCAGCAGCAAGCCAGCGACGGCGAGCGTCGATGCGAAGACGGTCGCGTATTCCGCTACCGTAATGGTCCCCTTGACCACTTCCTTGATCGCCAGCGAGGTATTGATGATCGGCAGCATCGACGCCATGATCGGCAAAAATACGATCATCACGGTCTGCTGCGAATAAAATCGCCGCGGCGCAGAGTATCACCAGGAACTTGGGCACGACGATCTTTTCGCCTTGCTCCTGGCGGTTTAACTTACTTGTAATCGTCCGGCGTCAGCGCGTACTTTTGCATCTTGTAGTACAGCGTTTGTTTCGGCACGCCCAGCGCGTTGCTCACTTCGGTGACGCTGCCGCTGGCCCGGCGCAGCTCTTGCTCGATGACGGCGCGTTCGAAGCAGCCCACCTGATCCGCCAGCGGCAACGGCGCCATGCTGCGCGCCGACAGCAGGCCGTCGGCGCCGCTCGATAATCCCAGCACAAAGCGCTCGGCGATGTTGCGCAGTTCGC
Source organism: Rugamonas aquatica (assembly GCF_009380215.1). Lineage (GTDB taxonomy): Bacteria > Pseudomonadota > Gammaproteobacteria > Burkholderiales > Burkholderiaceae_D > Rugamonas > Rugamonas aquatica_B. Next base: position 458,617 of record NZ_WHUG01000004.1, on the reverse strand, counting down.
GCACATTGCCCGGCCAGTCGTGCGCCATCAGCGACTGCATCAGCGGTCCCGGCACCGGCGGCGGGGTACGCTTGTAGCGCGCGGCGGCGCCCAGCAGGAAGTGTTCGAACAGCAGCGGGATATCTTCGCGCCGCTCGCGCAGCGGCGGCAGGTTCAATACGATCAGGTTCAGGCGGTAGTACAGATCGCTGCGGAATTTCTGCTGGTCCGACCATTCCTTCAGATCGACCTTGGCCGCCGCGATCACGCGCACATCCACCGGCACCGGGCTGTTGGAGCCCAGACGCTCGACATAGCGCTCCTGCAGCACGCGCAGCATCTTCACCTGCAACGCCATCGGCAGGCTCTCGATCTCGTCGAGGAACAGCGAGCCGCCGTCCGCGTGTTCGATCTTGCCTACCTGCCGCTTGGCCGCACCCGTGAACGCGCCCGACTCGTGGCCGAACACTTCGCTCTCGAAGATGGTTTCCGGTATCGCGCCGCAGTTCAGCGCGACGAAGTTGCGCTGATGGCGGCGGCTGAACTGGTGCAGGCAGCGCGCCACCATCTCCTTGCCGGTGCCGGTTTCGCCGTAGATCAGCACATCGGCCGGTTCATCGGCCAGGTCCAGGATCAGGCGGCGCAGGTCGCGGATCGCGGCCGAGTCGCCCAGCAGCGTGGCTTCGATGCCCTCGCCATGCTCGATGCGGTGGCGCAGCGCGGCCACTTCCAGCACCAGCCGCCGGGTTTCCATCGCCCGCTGCACCACCTCGGTCAACTGCTCCGACGAATACGGCTTGGCGATGAAATCGTAGGCGCCGTCGCGCATCGCGCCCACCGCCATTGTGATGTCGCCATGGCCCGTCACCAGCACCACCGGCAGTTGCGCGTCGATGGCCTTGACGGCGGCCATGAAGTCCAGCCCGCTCATGCCGGGCAGGCGCACGTCGCTGACCACCACGCCGTCAAAGCCCGGCGTAATCAGCGGCAGCGCCTGTTCGGCGGTGTGGAAGGCCTGCACGTCGATGCCCGCCAGGTCCAGCGCCTGCGCGCTGCCGGCGCGCACGGTGGCGTCGTCCTCAATCAATAATACTTTCATGTTGTCTCCGGCTCCGCAATCGGCAGTTCGATGATAAACCGGGCCCCGCCTGCGGTGGTCGATTCAACCAGCAGCATGCCGCCAAATTCGCGGATGATCTGCTCGGAAATCGCCAACCCCAAGCCCAACCCCTGCCCTTGCGGTTTTGTTGTAAAAAATGGTTCGAATAAATGGTTGCGGATCGCCTCCGGTATGCCCGGCCCCGTATCGGAGACGGCGATCATCGCTTTCTGAAAACTGCGCGTCACGCTGACCGTCAGCTGCCGCGTTTCGCAGCCGTCCATGGCGTCCAGCGCATTGGTGAACAGGTTGACCAACACCTGCTCCAGCCGGTTGCTGTCGCACAGCGCGTGCACGCCCTGGCTCAGCATCGACATGCGGAAATTGACCCGCTCCTGCTCCACCCGCCGTTCAACCAGGAACAGCGCGGCCGTGATCGCGGCCGCCACCGGCACCGGCTTGAGGCTGGCGTCGGCCTTGCGGGCGAACTGGCGCAGTTGCCCGGTCAGCGCGCCCATGCGGGCGATCAATTGCGAGATGGTCGTCAGGTTGCCCTTGGCTTCATCCAGACGGCCGCGCTCGATCAGCACGCGGGCGTTGTCGGACATGGTGCGCAGCGCCGTCAACGGCTGGTTCAGTTCATGCGTGATGCCGGCCGACATCTGCCCCAGCACCGCCATCTTGCCGGCCTGGACCAGATCGCTCTGCGCCTGCCGCAGCTTTTGTTCGGCATGCCGACGCACCACGTTTTCCTCGCTCAGATTGTGCGTCATCTGTTGAAGGCTGGCGGTGCGCTCGGCCACCATCGTTTCCAGATGGTCGTAGGCGCGCTGCAAGTCCAGACGGGCGCGCTGCCGCTGCCGTCCCAGCCGGCGGCGCTGGCGAGCGTACAGCACCAGCATCACCAGCAGCGCTTCGGACAGCCAGGTGAAAAGGAAGGCGTTGCGCGCGCTGGCCTCGGCCGGCGCCAGGTCCGACAGGTAGACGAACTGCCACTTGCGCGGCGACAGCGAACGCGTCTGGCTCAGCATGCGCGTGCGTTCGGCCGGGGCCGGCGTGGCGACGATGCTGGCGCCGTTGTCGAGCTGGCGCAATTCACGCAGGCCCAGCGGCAGCAAGGCGTGCGAGAAATACTGGCGCGATACTTCCAGCTCCTGCAGCACCGCCGGCTCCAGCGGCGCCAGCGCGTGGTATTTCCAGTCGGGTACCGAGCTGAGGAATACAACACCGTGGGCATCGGTCAGCATCACCTTGTCCGTGCCCTGCACCCAGCCCTTTTCCAGCTTCTCGATATTGACCTTGACGGTGGCCACGCCCAGCATGTGGCCGTTGTGATAAATGCCGTGCGCGAAGAAGTAGCCCGGCTCGCCGCGCGTGGTGCCGACGCCGTAGAAGCCGCCCGGCGTGCGCCGCAGCGCATCGCGCACGTAAGGCCGGAAGGCGACGTTGTCGCCGACGAAGCTGTCCGGCTCGCGCCAGTTGCTGGAGGCTTGCGTCAAGCCCTGCAGGTTGACGATGTAGATGGTGGTGGACTTGGAGAGCTTGTTCAGCTGCTCCAGATGGGCGTTGACCTCGGCCCGCAGCAACTCGTCGTCGGGCTGCTGCAGCAAGGCGATCACGTCCTTGTTGAGCTCCAGCGTGCCGGGCAGGAAATCATACTTTGACAACAGGTTTTCCAGGCTGACGGCGTAGCTGTCGAGCCGTTGCGCGCCGGCCAGGCGCAGCTTGTCGATGGCGGCGTTCTCGGTCCAGCGCCAGACCAGCAGCGCCAGCCCGAGGCAGCACACCAGCACCAGCAGCCACAGCACGAACCGGCGCAGCAGCCGGCTTCCCGACCCGGACGGCAAGACGGTCTGCGCTGCTGATGCCATAAGCTCCCCTGTTGTTATTGTAGTTTCATCCGCTCACATTAAAACACATGGCGCACGCCGAGGTTCAGTCCGGTTGTACCGGCGCCACTATCGGTCGCATTGCCGACGTGGAAATTGGCGCCGTTGCGGTTGATGATGTGGCCGTACGCGGCGTACAGGTCGGTGCGGACCGACAGCGGATGCACATAGCCGACCGCCATCTGGCGCGCGCGCTGCTGCGCGGCCGAGTCGTCGCGATGGTCGACATACGAGGCCAGCAGCTTGCCCGCACCGACCGCCACGCTGACGCCGAGCAGGCCGTCGTTGCTGGTGTTGCCCAGCAAGTCCTGGTTGCGCGAGTAGGCGGCGTGGGTGGTGACGCCGCCGAAACGGTAGCGTCCGGCCAGCATGGTGTTGCGGCTGTGCGCGGTGGCGGTGGCGTTGTCGCGCTGATGATGGACCAGCACCAGGCTCAGCGGACCGTTGTCGTAGCTGGCGGCGGCGCCGATGGCGCGGTTCCTGGCGCTGTCGCCGGCCACTTCACCGAAGCCGTACAGCACATCGGCCGAGAAGCCCTTGTAGCGCGGCGTGGTGTACTCGACCGAATTATCGACCCGCGAATTGGGCGAGAAGATATTCTGCGCATTGCCCGCCAGGCCGATCACGAAAGGATCGGCCACGTCGCGCGTGGCCTTGTAGTACGGCGAATACTGGCGGCCGATGCTGATGGCGCCGGCCTCCTTGCTGGACAGGCACACATAGGCCTGGCGGCCGAACAGCAGGCCGCCCTGCCCGGCGGCGCCGGTATCGACGGTGAAGCCGTTCTCCAGCACGAAGCCTGCGGTCATGCCGCCGCCCAGGTCTTCCTTGCCCTTGAAGCCTATGCGCGAGCCGGAGGCCACGCCGCTGCTGATGTTCTGCGTGTTGCCGGCGGCGCCGCCGCGCTCCAGCACCAGGCCGGCGTCGACGACGCCGTAGACGGTCACACTCGATTGCGCTTGTACTTGCGCCGCGGCCGATACCAGGCCCAGCGCCAGCGCGCCGATCACATACTTTTGCATCTTTCAGTCCCCTCTATTTTTTTCAAGCCGCGCGCATCGTGGCGGCGACAGGTTGCTGCACTTCTTCTTCCAGCGCGCCTTCCCACTTGGCGACCACGGCCGTGGCGACGGCGTTGCCGACCGCGTTGGTGGCCGAACGGCCCATGTCCAGGAACTGGTCGATGCCCATCAACAGCAGCAGGCCCGCTTCCGGAATGTGGAACTGGTTCAAGGTGGCGGCGATTACCACCAGCGAGGCGCGCGGCACGCCGGCGATGCCTTTGGACGTGACCATCAGCAACAGCAGCATGGTGATCTGGGTGCCCAGCGACAGGTCGATGCCGTAGGCCTGGGTGATGAACAGCACGGCGAAGGTGCAGTACATCATCGAGCCGTCCAGGTTGAAGGAATAGCCCATCGGCAGCACGAAGCTGGAGATCTTGCGTTGTACGCCGAACTGGTCCAGCGCCACCAGCAGTTTCGGGTAGGCCGCTTCCGAGCTCGCGGTCGAGAACGCCAGCAGGAAAGGTTCGCGGATCAGCGCCATCAGGCGGAACACGCGCTTGCCGATGAAGGCGAAGCCGCCCAGGATCAGCAGCGCCCACAGGCACACCAGGCCCAGGTAGAAGCCGCCCATGAACTTGGCGAAGGTGGCCAGGATGCCCAGGCCGTTGGTGGTGATGACCGAAGCCATGGCAGCGAACACGGCCAGCGGGGCCAGGTTCATGATGGCGCCGGTGATGCGCAGCATGACTTGCGCCAGCTGGTCGATGACGGCGGTCAGCTTGGCGCCGGCTTCGCCGAGGGCGCTCAGCGCGCTGCCGAAGAAGATGGCGAACACCAGCACTTGCAGGATTTCGTTGTTGGCCATGGCCTCGATCGGCGACTTCGGCACCATGTGGCTGACGAAGTCCTTCAGCGTGAAGGCCGAGGTTTTCAGGCCGGTGGCGGCGTCAACCGGCGGCAGCGGCAGGCCCAGATGGGTGCCCAGCTGCATGAAGTTGGACAGCACCATGCCCAGCGTCAGCGATACCAGCGAGGCGATCACGAACCAGCCCATGGCCTTGATGCCGACGCGGCCGGCAGCCTTGCCGTCGCCCATGTGGGCGATGCCGACCGCCAGCGTGGAGAACACCAGCAGCGAGATGATCATCTTGATCAGGCGCAGGAAGACATCGGTGGCGATCGAGATGTGGCTGGCGATGTCGGCGGCGATCTTCTTGTCCGGGAACGTGTCGTGGCAGGCATACCCGACCAGCACGCCGAGCACCATGGCGATCAGGATGTAGAGGGTTAATGGACGTTTCTTTTTCACTTGGCTTCTCCAAATTCTTGTTGTCGTAGTCCCTCGGCATGCGCCGTGGGTCTGGGCTAGTTAGCAATGGTTGTGCCAGCATGAAACAAGCTTAAATTCGGAAGCAAGTCCTTGATTCTAAATATAATTCATTATAGAAACATTTGGCGGGGCGGGCCTGGAGTCCCGAAATCCATACGCCCCACGGCGGTCCTGTATGGAAAGTTGGACAGTGTTCAGGCGGCGGGCGCCGTCTGGCTCCACTCGAACCAGCCGCCGTCGTAGACGCTGATGTCGGGCCAGCCCATCAGCCAGGCGTAGAAAAAGGCCATGGAAGCGCGCCAGCCGGTGCCGCAATAGAACGCCGTCGGTCTGCCCTGGACGATGCCGTATTCGGCCCATTGCGCGACGATATCGGCGGCCGGTTTCATGCTGCCGTCGGCCAGGTGGTAGGCGCTCATGCTGTTGACGTCGCCGTCCTCGCCCGCCCTGCCCCAGCGCGCGCCGGGGATGTCGCCGGCGGCGATGTAGTTGTAGCCGGAAACCCTGCCGATGAATTCAGCCTCGGTGCGGATGCTGGCCAGCACCGCGTCTTCGCGCGCCAGCAGAGCGCGCGCCTCGGCCGTGCCGATCAGGTATTCGGGATGTGCGGGAAAGGAGATGCCGAAGTCGATCACAGCAACCGGGGCGGCTGCCGGGCCGGCCATGCTGGGGTGGCCGCAGGCCTGCCAACGCGTATAGCCGCCATCGAGCAGGCGCACATCGGCCACGCCCGCGTACAGCAGCAGATGCGCCAGCCGTGCGGCGGCCAGGTTGTTGCGGCCGTAGACGATGACGGTGGTGTCGTGACGCACGCCGCGTTCCAGCAGCAGTGCGTGCAGGGCTTGGTCGGAAACCTTGTTCCACAAGGGTTCCTGCTCGATACTACCAGTATCGAAGTACGCCGCGCCGGGAATGTGGGAATGATCGAACAACGCCGCACCATCACAGCCAGCTTCGAACAAGCGCCAGCCCGCCTTCGGCGCAGCCTCGACCGCCGCACCCGCAGTCAAGGCCGCCAGCCAGGCCGGCGTGACGAGCTGGCGCCAACGGACCAGGTCGGCACGAAAGCCTGCGGCAGCAATGGTGGGGGTCAAACCGGAATTCATAGGGAATGGTGCGTCGCTTGGTGGAGGGGCGATATTTTACGCTAAGGCACTCTCAAGGAACTTTTAGCGGCACCTGTAGTCCTATAAAGAGCAAAAATGGTTTTGTTGTTTTAACACGTATCCAAAAATTGATTGAGAATACTCAACAGCATTTCCTTAACGCCTGCGCTATTATCCGACCATGGAACCGAAAAAAAACACTCGCTGGCTTTACCGCTCCCAGTCTGGAGTGATGGCGTTGTCAGCTAAAAAAGCTGGCAAAAGTAGTGCTGCCGTCGTCACCACGGCATCGCGCGGAGAAGTCGCGGCTGCGACAGTTCAGTTCAAAGCGGGCGCAAAGCATGTGCTTGAATTAAGAAGTAACACTGCCAAAGTCATACGCAACGCAATTTCCACCCCCATATCGGACACCCAGCGAACCAAGGCCATGGAACGTGCAGAGCGTGTCCGTGCGGCTGAAAACCCCGCCGTTACCGCTCGTTTCCAACGCTCCTGACATGCTCCTCTCGGACGAGGGATATTCCGCGCTCATACCGATCGATCAGATTACGTCCGAGGCGGAAGCTTTTATTCCTGCCTTCACATGTGGGACTATCAGTCTGGATTCGTTTCTTAAAGAATCTGCGCTGGACATGCACCGCGACTATCTCAGCCGAACCAGCTTGCTGTTTCACGAAGCGTTCGATGGACTCGTCGGCTACGTCACCCTTGCCAACGACTCTATCCCTCTGACAGTCGTGGAAATATCCCACATGGCACTCAACTACAACTGCACGCTGCCCACCTTCCCAGCGGTGAAGATATGCAGGCTAGCCGTCAACGCACGGCTACAAAATCAGCAGATCGGGCGACGCATCCTGGACTTGGTCACCGGTGCCATCGTTGACTCAGCCACTGCCGCGCGTTTTCTCATCACGGATGCGATAGACCAACCGCGCGTCGTAAAGTTTTATGAAGACTATGGTTTCACCCGATCTATCTGGGCCGCCGACAAACATGGCAAAGACCGGAAACACAAAGGCGTGGCCACCGTCAAAATGATCAAGGACATATACGGCGAAGAATAGACGTCCGGCACCTATCTGGCGCGCCTATCCGTGCTGCTTGCGGTATTGCAGCGGCGTGGCGTCGTAGCGGCGACGGAAGTGTTTGGCCAGATGGCTGGCGTGGGCGAAGCCGCAGCGCTCGGCCACGGCCGGCATCGCCAGCGCGGTAGTGCGCAACAGCTCGGCCGCCCGCTGGCAGCGGCTTTGCAGCACGTAATCGTAGACGCTGGCGCCGAACAACTGGCGGAAGCCCTGCTTCAGCGTGGCCTCGTTCAAGCCCGAGGCGGCGGCGATGCCGGCCACGCTGAGCGCCTCGGCCACATGGGCGTCGATATGGCGGCGCGCGTCCAGCAGGCTGCGGCGATCGCGCCCGGTCAGCGCCATGCGCTTGCCTGCGGCGACGCCGGCGCCCTCCTGCTCCAGCCGGTCCTGGCCGCCGGCCAGTTCGGCCGCCACATCGTGCAGCGCCTTCAAGGCTTGCGCCTGGGCGCGCAGCAGCGCCAGCGGTTCGGTCGGCAGCCCTTGCGCTATCAGCTCGTTGGCGAGCTCCAGCATCCACGGCATCATCGGCAAGCGCGCCAGCCACGCCCGCGCGCGCGGATGCGGGTAGACATCGCAACCGGTGCGCGGCACCGGCGCCGCCTCGCCGAACACCAGCCGCAGATTCAGCGGATAGCGGAACAGCACCGCCTGGAAATGGGTATGCGCCGGAATGAAATCCTCGCCGCCGAAAGGCTCCCAACCGCAACTCAACAGGCAGTGCCCGCTCACGAACTGGCAGGGCGTGACGTCGCCGCCCATCAGGAAATGTCCGCGTCCTTCGATCAGCAAGGTCAGCGACAAATGCGGCGCCACCGATTCCGACGGCAGGCTGACATCCTGCTCCACATGCCGGTCCACCAGGCCGATATGCACCGCCTCGCCGGACAGCCCCCACGCCACGCCATCCATATCCGTGCTCTGGCGCGCATGGTGGGGAATGACGAGTCGGGAGGCGGGACGCTTGGACATGGGCAGGCCACTCAATTGAGAATAAGTCTCATTATAATTCCTGAACGTGTTATTTGATACCGGATCTTGCTCCCCCTGCACGGCGCACTGCCCTACCTTCGATGCTTTCAGGCATAGAGGAAGCAATATGAAAGCAGCAAAGTACTGGATGGGACTGGCTTTATGCGCGGGCAACGCCGTGGCGCAGGATGCGGCCACGGAAGCAACCCTGCCCACCGTGACGGTGACGGCGACCAAGCGCGACCAGAAAGCCGACGACATCGCCGGCGCCTTCGACACCGCCGGCCAGTCGGCATTCAGGCCGCGTGGCCTGAGCAGCGTGGACCAGATCGACCGCGTGTTCACCGACGTGAACATCCGCAAGCGCTCCAGCAGGGCCTACACCAACGTCACCATCCGCGGCCTATCCTCGGTGGACTACTACAATCCGACCGCGCAGCTGTACGTCGACGGCCTGCCGCAAGACCAGGCGCTGTTCTCGCAGTTACTGCCGCAGGGGCTGGAGCAGGTGGAGATCCTGTACGGCCCGCAAGGCACTCTGTACGGACGCGGCGCGGTGGGCGGCATCATCAGCGTGGTGACGCGCAAGCCGGACGGCAAGCCGCGCTTCGATGCATCGGCCGATGTCGACCAGCGCGGCCATGGCGCGCAACTGCTGATGAACACGCCGCTGATGCAGGATGGCTTGTTTGCCGACTTCGCCGTCGGCAGCCGCAAGGACCGGGGCGAAATGAAAAACATGATGACCGGCGCCCGCCTCGGCGACGGCAGCGACGTCAACGGCCGCATGCGGCTGCGCTACGCGCCGGCCAACAGCCCGCTCGACCTGATGCTGACGGCCGCCCGCGACACGCTGCGCTTCGACGAGGAGTACTACGTAGTCGGCCCCGACCTGGGCGCTCGCCAGGCGCTGCCCATGCCCTCGCACTACAAGCTGCGCACGGACAGCTTCGGCCTCAACGCCGCCTACGACTTCGGCGCGGCCACGCTGTCGTCGCTGACCGGCTTCCAGGACCGCAATTTCGACCGCACCATCTTCGCCACCTACACGCCGGAAACCCAGCGCACCCTGAGCCAGGAACTGCGGCTGGTCTCCAAACCTGGACCATCCATCGACTACGTGGCCGGCATCTACTATCAAGACCTGGACTTCACGCGCGACGTACCCGCCGCGACGCTGAGTTCGAAGCAAAACATCCGCTCGATCGCGGCCTACGGCGAAGCCACCTGGCATGCCACCGCCCTCCTGGACGTGGTGCCCGGCCTGCGCTTCGAACGCGAGCGCGCCCGTGCCGACACCAGCTACGGCGCGATGGCGCTGGGCGGCGAGAAGACCTTCCACGCCACCTCGCCCAAGCTGGGCTTGAACTACCGGCTGTCCGACGACCTCACCGTGTACGGCCTGTACAGCACCGGCTTCAAGGCCGGCGGCTACACGCGCGCGGTGACGCCGCAAAACATCGGCTACACCTACGATCCGCAAACCACGCGCAACCTGGAAACTGGCTTCCGCAGCGAACTGCTGGACCACCGACTGGAACTGTCCGGCTCCGCCTACTTCATGCGTACCAGGGATTATCAGCTGTCGGTCGGCCCGGTACAGGGCCAGTATCTGCAAAACGCCGGCGAGGTGGAAACCAAGGGCGCAAGCCTGAACGCAAGATGGCAAGCCACGCGCAGCCTGTACCTGAAGGCCGGCGCCGCGCTCAACGACACCAAGTTCACCCGCTACGCCGACGCCGCCAACCCCGGCATCAACCTGACCGGCAACAAGGTGCCCTACGCGCCCAACGCCACCGGCAACCTCAGCGCCGAGTACACGATAACGCTGGCCGGAGGCGGCCGCCTGATCCCACGCGCCGGCATCAGCTATGTCGGCAAGACCTGGTTCAACGAAACCAACAGCGTCGGCCAGCAAGCGTATGCGCTGTACAGCGCGGGCGTGTCGTGGCAGTTGAACCAGACGCTGTCGGCCGACCTGAGCATCGACAATCTGACCGACAAGGCCTACGCCGTGTACGCGTTTGCCGCCGGTGCGCCTTACGGCACGCTGTACCAGGTCGGCAAAGGACGCACCGCCGGAGTACGCATCAATGCCCGCTACTGAACCAGCGCGCAAGCGGCGCGACATGCGGATCTGGTGGCGCTCCGCGCACCGCTGGCTGGCTTATGTGTTCGGCGCCTTCTTCGTGGTGCAGGGATTGAGCGGCAGCCTGCTGGTGCTGTCCGATCCGCTGGACGACTGGCTCAACCCGGAGCTGACGGTGCCGGCCGCCCGCCGCGTGCCGCTGGTGGACATGGCGGACGCGCTGGAACGCCAGCATCCCGGCGCGGCCGGCATCGGCGTCACGCAGATCGACGATGCCGGCCGTCTGACCACCGGCTTCTGGCCGACGCCCGATCCGCTGATCCCCAGCGAACGGCGCTACTGGCTGGCGCGCCTGCATCCCGGCACCGGCGAGGCGCTGGTGGTCACGCCCTACGGCGCGTGGTCGCTGGACCGGCGCGACCTGATCGGCCTGCTCTACGCGCTGCACACCAGCCTGACGCTGGGCGCGGTGGGCAAGCTGTTGCAGATCGTCACGGCGGCTTGCCTGCTGGTGCTGCTGGCGGCCGGCGCGATCACCGCCGTCAACCGCTGGCGGGCCGTGCGCGGCAAGGCGGCTGCGGCCATCGTCGACACGGCGCCGGCGCGCTGGCACCGGCGGATCGGCAGCGTGGCGGCACTGGCGCTGGCCATCCTGCTGGCCAGCGGACTGGCCTTGCAGTTCGAGACCGTGCTCGATCCCGCGTTCGGCTACCGCTCGCAGCCCGCCGCGTCCGGCCAGCGGCTGTCGCTGCGCCAGGCGTGGACCGTGGCCCACCGGCGCTACGGCGACGCCGAGACGCGCCTCATCATGGCGCCCTTCACCAAGGGCGGCGTGTTCCGCGTCGATATGGTGCCGCGCAGCGGTCCGCAGCGCGGCGAAAAGGTGGAGGTGTTTGTCGACGCCTACTCGGGCCGCGTGATGAAGGAGCGGCGCGCAAGCGAGCGCGAAGGCGTCCAGCAGGCGCTCGGCGTGCTGGAGGCGCTACATGGCGGCAAGGCGCTGGGCGTCAGCGGTCAGGCACTGGCGCTGCTGACCGGGCTGCTGCCGATGTTGTTGCTGACTACCGGACTCGTCATGCGCAGAAGGCGCGGCAAGTAAGCAGGCAGACAGGCAGACAGACAGACAGACAGACAGACAGGCGGCTTATTTTGCGGCGGGACTGCGCGGCTTGCCGTCCACGTACAGTGTGCGGGCGGTCTTCGTTACCACGTATTTGATTTCGCTACTATTGGGCACCGTGCCGTAGGAGCGGCCGTTCAGATACACGACGCCTTGCAACAGCTCCACCTTGTCGCCCAAGATGTTGGTGGTGCCGCCCATGCCACGGATGGTCGCCACGCCCCCGTCGTCGGTGACCTCGATGCGGCTGCTGCTGCCGCCATCCTGGCGAGGTGCTTTGGCGGCGTTGCCCGCGTAGGCGGAGAGGGAAAATACGACAGCGAACAGCGGGATCAAATAGGAAATTGGTTTCATCATCGTGTGTGCGTGAAGTTGAAGATTTTCAATCGAAGCGGTAGCTGAGCGCAGCCAGCCCGGAATCGAGCGAGCGCCGGCGTACGGCGGGATTGCTGCGGATGGAATCGTCCAGCCAGGTGCGGCGCACGTTGGCGACCAGGTACCAGTGTCCGCCCAAATGAGCTTCCACCAGCAGGCCGACAAACGGATTGTTGGCATGGCGGGCGACGCCGTCGTAATAGCGCACATAGCTGGCCGAACGGTATTCGAGGCCGGCCTGCGGATAGAAGGCGTAAGGCCCTTGCTCGATTTCCGCCGCGTACATCAGGTCCAGCATGGCGCCGTGCGATTTGCCCAGGTCGCGGTACAGATTGGCCATGAAGGCGCCGACCGGCGTCACCTGCAAGGTGCCCAGGCCCAGCGGCAGCGACGAGCTCCGGCGCGCTTGCGGCGGCGCGCTGGCGCGGTAGCCATCCTCCATCGCGCGCGTCACCAGTTCGACACTGCCATAGCCCACAGGCGCCAGCTTGACGCCGAAGGTGTCGATGCGCGCAAACGCCGGGCCGTAATCGAAGTTGAGATACGGGACCACGCCGGTGCTGCGCGACTGCGCCGCCACCGCGACCGGCGCGGCACTGACACCCAGGCCGACATCGCCGACCAGGTGGTTGGCGCTCTCTTGCGCCTGCGCGTAGCCCATGCACAGCAAGGCCATCGCGGCCCAACGCCGATACGGAACGCTCACCGGAAAGCGCTGACGATCAGCGCGACATTGCTGCCGCCGAAAGCGAAGGAGTTCGACATGGCGGCCTGCAAGTCCAGTCCGCGCCGGCATTCGCGCGGCACGTAGTCGAGATCGCACTCAGGATCGGCTTTGTCGAGGAAGGCCGTCGGCGGCACGGCGCCGTGGCGCACGGCCTGCGTGGTCAGCACGAATTCCAATGCCCCTGCCGCGCCCAGCGTATGGCCGTGCATGGACTTGGTGGAGCTGACCAGCAGCTTGCCCGCCAGTTCGCCAAAAGCTTGCTTGATCGACGTGGTCTCGGCGACGTCGCCGGCCGCGGTGCCGGCGCCGTGGGCGTTGATGTAGCCGATCGCCGACAACGGCAGACCGGACTGCTCCAGCGCCTGGCGCATCGCCCGCTCCTGGCCGTCGGCGTCGGGCTTGGTGATGTGGGTGGCGTCGTTGCTGGTGCCGTAGGAGACCAGCTCGGCCAGGATGGTGGCGCCGCGCGCCTGCGCCGACTCCAGCGATTCCAGCATGACCGCCGCGCCCGCCTCACCCAGCACCAGGCCGCCGCGTCCGGCCGAGAATGGCCGGCACGAACGCTCGGGATGCTCGGCATCGACCGGCGCCAGCACGCGCAAGGCGTCCCATGCGCTGACCACGCCGTAGCTCAGCAAGGCTTCCGAACCGCCGGCCAGCACGCGATCGGCGTAACCGTGGCGGATGTGGCGATAGGCTTCGCCGATGGCCTGCGCCGACGACACGCAAGCGCTGCTGTAATTGTTGACACTGCCCTTGAAGCCGCAGCGCAGCGCGATCTGCGCCGCAGACGCGTTGTTCATGCCGGCCACGACCGACATCGGCCGCACGCGGGTTTTACCGTCGATGAACAAATCGACATAGCCGGATTCCACGGTGAGCGCGCCGCCCATGCCGGTGCCCCAGAACACGCCGCTGCGTTCGGGCGCGACGGTGGCGTCCAGGCCCGACTGGGCCAGCGCCTCGCTGGCGGCAGCCCAGCCCAGCAGCGCGAAGCGGTCGAACACCGGCAGTTCCGAAGTCTTGACCAGCTCCGGCAAAGGGCCGCGTATCTGCGCGGCCGGCGTGCCGGGACGCTGGCGGTCGCCGCCCAGCTGCAGCAGGCCGATGCCGCTGTGGCCGGCCAGCGCCTGCTCGAAATTATGGTCGGCGCCAACGCCCAGGGAGGAAATCGCTCCCAGGCCGGTGATCACCACGCGCTGCGCGGTCATGCCTGGGCAGCCTTGCCGGCCAGGTAGGTATCGATCTGGTCGGCGATGTCTTGCACCACGACCAGTTTAGGACGCTCGTCGCCGACTTCGATGCCGAACTCTTCTTCCAGGTCGAAGATCAGTTCGATCACGGTCAGCGAATCGGCGCCCAGCGCTTCGAGTTCGGTTTGCGGTTGGATCTGGTCTTCCGGCAGGTCGAGGCTTTTGGCGAGCAGTTTGGCTACGGTTGGAAAGGAATTCATAAAAATAGTCTCAGTATGGAATGTGTTAAGCGCGGTTCAGCAGCGCGTCTTCGGCAGGCAGGTGCTGGTTGAAGAACGCGATCGTCTCGTCGGCAACGAGTTCTTTCTCATTGTCGAGGGTGATGATGTGGTAGCTGTCGTGCAAGATGATCTTGCGGCGGCTCGGCGAGCTGATGCTGCGTTCGACCAGGTCGGCACTCTTGGTGCTGGCGACGTCGTCTTCCTCGGCATGGATAATCAGCGCCGGCGCGATCACTTTGGACAACTGGCTGCGCACCTGCTTGATCAGGCGGTGGGCCTGGAAGATGCCCTCGGCCGACAGGCGCGAGGCACCGGCCGCCGACGAATCGCTGACCTTCATCTCGCGCGCGATCCAGCGCCGCAAGTTTTCGTTTTTCAGACCGTAGGGATAGCGTTCCTGGTAGGAGTACCAGTGGCGCGCCGGCGTGTAGTACGCCAGCGGCAGCAGGAAGCGATACTTGGGGATGCTCCAGCCGTCGTACGACAAGGTGGTGGCCAGCAGGCCGAGGGCGGCCACTTCGTCGCCGCGCTCGATAGCAAGACGCAAGGCCAGCACCGCGCCGATGCACAGGCCGACCACCGACACGCTCTTGTGGGTCTGCTTGAGCTGGTCGAACAGGCGCGACACTTCCTCGAACCAGCGCTCGCTGCGCGTGGTCCGATAAGAGTCGGCCTGGCCGGACGAATAGCCATAGCCCGGTATCAGCGGGATGACCACCGTATACCCTGCACGTTGCAGGCGCTTGCCCACATACTGCATTTCCAGCGGGTTCCCCAGCAGGCCATGCAATGCCAGCACGGCATGTGGACCGCCTGCCAATTCAATAGTCTTCATACTACCCTGTTCAAGAAAATCTTATTATTATTGACCGAGAAACGGCCGCTGATCGCTGTCGCCGCGTTCGTCAATATATGGAGTCATGATACCCTCGTTTTGCGCAGAAATTCCAGTTACCGCCGCGCCGGAATGCCGTCGACATGCAGTTTTTTTGCCGAGGGTGTGCAACGCTTGCCCGATCAGCTCGCTGTGATCATCGATGCGTTGACATTGATGCCGTGGAAAAATTCGAGGATAAAATCATCCAGCCCGTAGGGTTGGCGAATTTTATCCGTTCCAGGCTGTCGGCAGGATGACCACTTTATTACAGATTGGAAAGGCAAAACCGCGCCATCTGGCGAAGCAATCAATTCTTTCTTGCTTTACGCAGGCCCTTTGCTATAATCTCGGCCGCACACAGGGGGGTATAGCTCAGCTGGGAGAGCGCTTGCATGGCATGCAAGAGGTCAGCGGTTCGATCCCGCTTACCTCCACCAATGTGTTTCAATTTGGCAGTTCACAGTCCCCATCGTCTAGAGGCCTAGGACATCACCCTTTCACGGTGAGTACGGGGGTTCGAATCCCCCTGGGGACGCCATCATCACGCGGTCGTATCGACCACACTTCCCACCGTCGCTTCGCTGGATTTCGCTTTGCGCGCCGCAGCGGCCGACAACTCCTGCTGATGCTTCAACTGTTCCAGCGCGGCTTTCTGCGCGGCGGCCGATTGCAGTTGCGCGATCTGCGTCTGCAGCGCCTGGATCTGCATCTGCAGCAGTTTCAAGCGCTCCTTCGCGCCCGGCGACCGGTCTTGCGTCGCCTCCCGCAGCTTCTTCATCAAATCGCCCATCTTCCTTTGCAGCACTTCAATCGCACTGTTGCCGCCCGAAGCGCCACTGGCGCCGACCGCTCCCACCGCTGTGACCATGTCCGCCTCCATGCCAAATCCGTAAGTGTACCATTTTAGCAATATGCCTCACCCAACATTGCTCCTTAGGGTGTAAACGGTATAAACCGAATAAACAGTAGGCTCTAACGCTGTGGCCGGCGTTGCTGCCAGGCTGGCTGCATCACTGCAGCTTTTGAAACTTGCCGTTGTCCAATAGCTTCGCCCTCGCCCGCCCTTCGTGCATGCAGACATAGTCGCGGTTGAACTGACAGCCGTAGATCTGATCGACCACCTTGCCGCCGGCGATGGAAAGATACACGCCGCTCATGATGTCGCGCTCCTCATTGCGCACGTAGGCAAAATCATCGACCCGCACCAGGACCACATCCTTCATCGGCGCGAACACCAGGAAGGTTGCTGGAATTTTCTGCTGGAACGGTGGAGAGAAGCCCTCCGTGTATTGCTGTCCCCACTTCGAATAATCGTGATTGCCCACAAGTTTCATGATGGGATCGGAACTCTTTGGATCGGCGACGTAAGGGAAGTAATCCGGGGCGCATTTGTCGGTCGTATGCGGCCGGCCCTTGGCCAGGATTTTCGGCAGGCAGGACGCATAATAGCGGTCGTAATCCAAGGGCAGCTGGCTCAGCTTGTACGCCGACGCGATCGTCCCCTGCGGCCCCGCCGACGCTTCGACCGGGACTTTTACGTAGGAGTAAAACGTAATGCCTGTCACAGCCAGGATCCGGTCGCCTATCACAAAGAATTCCATGGTGCGACGGCTCCCGCATTTTTCCGTCGAATCCAGGGAGTAGATCTCCTTCGTTCCGGCCAGCGCCAAATGAAAATTCTTCAACAGGAAGTAATCCATCTGCTTCGCCGAAATACCCTGCTTGGTTAGCGGCTGGAACACATCCGGAAAATAATAGGGTTCCGACGTGACCTTGGCAACGCAGCTTGCAGACAGGCTGACTTCGTTTTTACTAAACTCCAGGGTGGGGAACGGCGGCGCCTGATTCGCCGGGATACGGCCCTCGAAGTCGCCTGCCCGCTCAAACTTCCACCTGCCCTCCGGAACCGCGGCCGAGGCAAGCGCCGTGGCAAACAACACCCCCATCAATAATCCGATCTTTGCAACTCGCATGCCCATTCCCTTATTGTTTAAATTAATTTTTATTGTATGACAACATCCTGAAATGCAACTTCGGCGATTTCAATCGGATTTCAATGGTGTTGCCATAAATATATGTCTTCGGCTTATCATGGCGGCCTTTGCGGCCCTGCCGCGGCACTCCGAAAGCATGTATGAAACCAACAGTCCTCGCGCTGGCCCTGCTCGGCATAGGAATCGGCCTGGCCGGCACTGCCCGCGCAGATCTGACCGGCGGCTTATCGGCCTACGAGGCAGGCCGTTGCGAAGAAGCAGTCAAGACGCTCACCCCGATCGCGGAAACGGGCGACGCGGCGGCGCAAAAGACGCTGGGCGATCTCTATCAGAACGACGAGCAGCACTGCAAGGATAAAGGGCGCAATCTGACGACGGCGGAATCCTGGTACCTGCTGGCGGCCCGCTCGGGCAACGAAGCGGCGCAGCGCAAGTTGATCGCGATGTACGACTACAGCTACAAGATGAGCAACCCGACGCAGGCCACCTTCTGGATGGCCAAGGTTGCGGAGCTGGGCGGCGCCAGCGATCTGTCCCGGCTGGCGACGCGCCTCGAACGGGCCGAAGGCGTGCCCTACGACCGCGTGCTGAGCCATGCCTTCAACCTGCTGGCCAGCCGGCGCCTGGACAAGGACGATGGCGGCGAATCGGAAAAGACGCTGGCACGCCAGGTGGAAGAGATGTCGCCCGAGCAGTTGGCCGAGGCGGAAAGCATGGCCGCCGCCTGGAAGCCGGGCACGCCGTTGCCGGCCGTCTCCACGACAGGCCGGCGCGATCCGCGCGACTGGTACAAGGCCCTCGCCGAAACGGGCGATCTGGAGGCCGCCCACAAGGCAGGTACGCTGTACTGGAGTGCCCACTACGGCATGACGCCGAATCCCGAACAGGCCGCGCTCTGGCTGCGCAAGGCCGCGCAAGGCGGTATCGCGGATGCACAGTATCAGCTCGGCGAGTTGTACACCATGGGATACGGCGTGCCGAAGGACTACGTGCTGGCGTTTGTCTTGTACCGGCTGGCCGTCAAAGGCGGAAGCACGGAAGCACAAAAATTCAAGGACGGCTGGGACGACACCCTGACCAGAGCGCAGCTCAACGAAGGCCATGCGCTGCTCGACACGTGGAAGAAAGGCGATGCACTCCCGCAGGCGTCGCGCTACGGCATGCAGCGCAAGATCAATTACGTCGACGATGCGCGGGGCAAGCTCACGCCGACACCGGAAGTGCTGGCCCTGTTCAAAGCCGCCAATGAAGGCCAGGAAGCCGACTTCACCCGCCTGCTGGCGAAGGTCAACAACATCGACGACTATCTGGTCGAAGGCAAAAAACTGCTGCACACCTTGCTGATGCCCGCCGCCAGCCTGTACGCGGAAGCCGAGGCCTGGCGCAAGGAGGGCAATCATACGCGCGACACCGCCCACTGGCACGCGCAGCAGGCTCGCCATGCCGCGCTGCTGCCGGCCAAGACCCGCATGCTGGCGCAGGCGCTGCGGCGCGGCGCCAGCATCAATGAGGGCGACCAGCGGGACCACGCCGCGCCACTGCACTTGGCCGCGATGTTCGGCACGCCCGAGATGGTGCGGCTGCTGCTCAAGCACGGCGCCGATCCGCGCCAGTACGGCGGCCAGAACAATCGCTATGCGCCGCTGGAATTCGCGCTGGAGCAAAAGGAGTACGCCCGCAACCTGCCGGAGCTGATCACGCCGGAACAGCGCACCGGGAATTTGCTGGCGCTGCTGCAGGCTGGAGCGCCGCGGCCGTTCATCCGCGATGATATCGACCAGCTCCGCGGCAAGGATCGTGGATTCAAGCTCAAGCTCCCCCACGCCGACTATCGGACCTGGCCTGAGATGCTGTCCCAGACGCGCGGCACGGCGGTGCTCGACGCGCTCCTGAAGACCGGCACCAGTCCCGTCGATGACGATGAAGAAGGCAAAACCGCCTTCGACTACGCTGCCGAGGCGGGCAATGCCGACGCCATCGCCTGGCTCAAGCCGCGCGTCTCGCGCTACGGCAAGCAGAAGCGCGACCGCTGGCTCGATGCCGCCATGCTGGCCATGCATAGCAGCGCGCCCGGCCGCGACAAAGTGCTGCAGCAATTGCTGGTCAGGGATATGAACTGGAGTCAGAAAGCGCCGCCGCAAAATGGTTTCAGCTACAACTACCGCAGCCTCTACGCCCGCAACGAGCAGCTGGGAAGCGGCACACTGCTGAATCAAGCCACAGCCGCCCGCCGCCTGGAATGGATACCGAAGCTGGCCGCGCTAGGCGCCCCCGTCCATGCCGGCGGCAGCGTGCAGGACCTGGCCGACGCCGTGCGCAACAACGAGCCCAAAGCCGTGCAAGCCCTGCTGGCGCAAGGCGCCGATCCTTTGAGCGAATGGGACTCGGCATTGTCGCTGTCGCTGCAGGCGCCTGACGACGCCATGCTGGACCTGCTGCTGCACCATGTGGTGCAAGTGCAAAAGCGATCCCTGGCCGAGATGAGGCGCTCGCTGGTGGAGTACGTGCTGGAGAACCCGAACGGGATCAACGCGGCGCGTGTGCGCAAGCTGATCGAAGCAGGCGCCCCCTTGCAGAAGATGAGTGGACAGGCCATCGGCAGGGCATTCTCTTCTCCGGATCGCCGGCTGGCCAGCTTGCTGATCCAGCACGGCTTGCTGGACAACGCCGACAGCGACACAAACCCAGGCGAACCCCGCTTCCTGTTCTTCGCCATCGGCGCGGATCGCCCGGATCTGCTGCCGACGATACTGGCGCATGGCGAGGATCCGAACCTGCACAACAAGCTGGACAACAACGGCTTGCAGGCGAGCCCGGTGGAATACGCGATTTCACAAGGGAAGATGGAGTCCCTCAAAGTTCTGCTGGCCCATGGCGGCGTGATCGACACGTCCACCGTGCAACCCTGGGGCACGGCGCTGGACCGTGCCGTCGCTTCGCTCAACGCCGACATGCTGCGCTTCGTGACCAAGGACTTCAGCCTGCCGATCAAACAGGTTTGCATGAAGTCGAATGGCCAGCTGGGCAAAGTGGTGCTGGAGTCGCCAGCCAGCTACTGGACGGTGCTGCGCGAGCACGGCTTTGCCATCGGCGACGTCTGCACCGGCATGCAGGAGCGGCTGGCGCTGCACCTGTCCGGGCGGCCCGACCTGCTGCTGGAAGGCTGGCTGGGCCAGCACCTGGTGGAACGCCTGCCGCAGCTTGGACCGGGCCGCGAAACCTTCGACGCCGGCACCTGGGTGGCGATCGCCGCGAGCAGAAACGATCCGCTGACCGGCCTGCTGGCCAAGGCCGGCTGGCGCGCGCCTGCCGGCCCCATCATTGCGGCGGATGCGGAGCCGCAACAGGACAAGGCAGCCGATCAAACGCTGCAAGCCAAACTGCCAGGCCACTACTATCTGGCCGGCGCCACTGAAGTGGGCGCGGAAATCCTGCTGCGGCCGGATGGCAAGTTCCAGTACTCGATGGCCTATGGCGCCGTCGATGAATACGCCCAGGGCAGCTGGACGGTCTGGAACCAGCAGGTGGTGTTCCGCTCCGAGACCGCGCCGGTGCAGGCGGCATCGATGCGCCCTTCCATCGATGCACCTCCTGTCACCCTGCCTGCGGGCCAGTTGCTGGTCGACCTGCGTTACCAGGGCAAGAGCATCCCCGACTTCAAGGTGGCAGTCCTGGGTGACGCGCCGCTCAAGTCGGAAGGCAAGACCGGCGCACAAGGCTGGCGCACGAGCTTCAGCGGGCCGGTGCGCCAGATCGCCGTGAGCCATCTGGAAGTCAACGAAAACAAATGGATGGTGTACACCGTGCCGGCGGCGGACGCGCAGCGCGGCCGCTACCAGCTGGACTTCCAACCGCCTGCGGCCGCATCGGCCAACTTCAACTTCACGCTCGATGTGCAGGACGGCAAGCTGATACTGGAACGCCGCGGCCGCCCTATGCAATTCGAAAAACACTAAACGATATTAACTGATAGAGAAAATGACCACGATGAAAACCACCCACCGTTTGCTGTACACCCTTCTCCTGGCCACACTGGGCTGCGCCAGCGCGCATGCCGCAGGCCTGGAGCTGAGCGATTGCGACATCCTGATCGGCAAGAAATCCAACGCCGCCTACAAAGACTGGCTCAAGGATAATCAGAAGGAAGCCGATGCGGGCGACCGCGACGCGATCCGCCTGCGCGCGATCGAGGCGCACAATCGCCTGGCCTGCTACGAAGAAAAACTCACCGGCGACAATGGCTGGGGCATGACCATGACCTCGTCGGACGGCAGCTCGGAAACGCGCCAGCCACCCGGCATCGCCAATATCCGCAAGCAGCCGGCCGCCTGGCGCACACTGAATCAGGCGGTGAAGTACGGCCATCAGGCTGGCGCCTTCGACGTCGGGCTCAAGGGCGCGTCGGCGGAACTGGTGGTGCGCTACGCGGCAGAGCTGCCGCAGCAGCTGGAAGCGGCCTACGAGGATGCGGCGGCCGTGTATGAGTATGACTGCGTGCTCAAACGCCAGTTCGGACGGCGCGACCGCAACGCCGGCTGCGCCTCCGGCCGCGCCGCGCGGGCACGCCTGATTCCGATGGTGGCGGCGGAGCGCCGCCAGGCGCTGGACGCATCCGCGCGCCTGTGGGCCGAGCAGTTGCCGGCCGTGCCGAAGAATCAGTAAGGGCGGCGAATCACACCAGCTTCGCACTCAATGTCGCTGCCGGGAGCCCAGCGCTGTCGCTCATTTGCTTGCCGACTTCCCGGCAGTAAATGCTGCGGCAGTTGAATTCAAAATCGCAGGTGCGAAGCGCTCGCTAAAACCACACAAGAAAGCGGCGACCCACAACACAGCTTCTTTATTTCCTTCGGTGCCGATCGAAATGCCTAATACCTGGTATCGGATGATAACGAAAATGACGGCGACAAAGCCCAGCGCGATGAAGGGCTGGATCATGCCGGAAACGATAACGAAAGCCAGGCTGTCGACCTGCTGCAGCGACATCGCCGACACCCTGAGCCAGATGCTGGTCAAACTGCCGAACAAGCCGTAAAAGCACAGTGACGCGATCGTCTGTCCGTCGGCGAGATTGCCGGCCAAAGGCAATTTGGAAGTGGTGAGACCGATCATCCAATAACCTGCGATCATCCCGATCAACGCACCAAAGAAGGCGCCACCGATGAACGCCAGCTGATTCGTGGTCTGCATCGATTGCTGGAATCGTTGCTCTGCCTGCTTGTATAACTCACGCCCCTTGTCAACGTCATGCGCCGCCGTATAAACCGCCCCCTGTAGCAGCGCGATCAGTTCCGGCCTGCGCCGCGGACTGCGCCGGAAGATACGACAATGCAGCGCCGCGACCTCGCCCAGCAACTGCTCGAACGCCGCATTGGCGGCGGGCCGTTTTACCTCTTCAAGGAGTTCCCTCGTCCGCGCCAGATAGCCGACGCGCACCTCGTGACATTGCCGCCAGAGCTCACGCAACTTCACATAAACGGACGGCATGGTTACTCCTTTTTGATTTCTCGTCGGCTATGGATTTCAGCCCATCTTTGTAGGACAGATCCTACACAGCCCTATTGTGCGGCCGGCCCGCCTCCATAATTCTCTCCAATCATAACAATTTGAAAATATCTCCTTGCTAACGCAACAGCACCGATATCGAGAGAGAGTTGGATAGCAATCCACGAAATACAGCTGTTAAGCTACACACCCTGGCGCCACCAAAACAGATCCTTCCGGCGCGGTTGTCCAAGGACGGAGCACCATGAGAAAGCTGAACACAGCAATAACTCACCTCCTCGATTTCCTCGCCCTCAGGCTGTCACCTGTGCTGCCCTGGCTATACGTTGCGTTGCGGCGCGCTGCCATTCCCACCATGTTTGCCACCGTGACGGCCATCCTGTTCTTTGCCGTCCCGCAAACCCGCGAAATCCTTCACAGCTTTACAGCCGCCTCTCCTGTATCCGCGCCGACGGAAACCCAACCAGGTAGTACGCCGCTGGTCGCGTACATCGCCACGGCTTTCTTGCTGACAGGCGGCGTCTGGTATTGCTCGCGACTGCTGTGCACGATCGAGATGGCAGCTTCGATCCCAAGTGCCCTGATGGCGCCACCTGGCGCGACTCAACTTAGCGTAGCGGTCACATGGTATCCGCGCATCCTGGGCTTGGCAGTACAAGCTGCAGCCTTGGGCGCCCTGCTCTTTGCCACCTTCATGCCGCTGTTGAATGCAGCCACCGCAGCAGCACTCACCACAGCCCTGCTGGCGTCGCCTCTATGCGTCTACATATTTTTCCATCGCCGCGTGGTACGGCTTATTGCCATCGCGGCGGCGGTTGCTATTGCGATCGTGACCTGTACGCTGTCTCTGCCGGCAAGCACCAAGCTTTGGATCCTGCCCATTGCCGTGCTACCCACCGCCTCCTTCAGTTTCGTTATCCATCGCCGCAGGCTATTGCGGCAACTGGGCATGGCACCCTCTTCGGCTGCGACGTTTCACGCACTGGCACAACGCCTGCCCCAGTTGTTCCTGCTTCTGGTCTCCAGCCTGCTCGTCTTGAACGCAATGACACTGCTGTCGCGCGAAATGGTGCGCGCTTTGGGGTCGGCAGCGGCCGTGCTGTTCTTTCTGATCGCCGCAATGCTGGCCTTGACACTGGGCCAGCTGGTCATCCGGAGCCTCGCTCAACAGGTCGCCGGCCTGACTGGGGCCGTAGCGCTCGCTGTGCTGGCACTGGTTGCCATCTTCGGCAGCGAATCTCTCGGCCAGGAACATATGGAAGTACAAGGTGGGCTTGCCGCGACCGCCCTGCCGCCAACGGTGAACGATAACCGCGAGATGCTGGTGAATGCGTACGGCGGTGGTTTGCGTGCCGCCATTTACACCGCGGAAGTGCTGGCACTGGCCGACGATATGAGTTGCGGACAATTTGGTGAACGCATCCGCGCCTTCAGCGGGGTGTCGGGCGGCAGCCTGGGCATCGCGACCTACCTGACCGCTCGCCAGCAACTGCACGCCGCACTATGGCTCGACTGCCGAGTCGGCGCACCAAACCCAGCGACCCCACTAACCGATGTGGTCCGCAGTGCGCTGGTGCGCGATCACTTGTCGCCTGCCATCGCCCGGATGCTGGCGCACGATCTGCCGCTCTTCTGGCAAGTACCGATACGCGGTCAAGCATTATTGCTTAGCTGGCAGGATGGGATAGTCGATGCCATTGCAAGCCGAAGCTCCGGCATGGTCCCCGGCCTGGGCATGCGCCTGACCGAACTCGACGGCGGGATGAAGTACCGCCCGGCGGTCTATTTCAATACGGCGGATGCCGACAACGGCAAGACCGCCTACTATTCCAACGAACACAGGACAGCCAACAGCGGTCCCCTGCTTCAACCGTATGACATGACGCTGGGGATGGCGGTGTTGCACAGTGCGCGCTTCCCCATCGTCACGCCCGCCGGAAAATCGTTCGACAGACCTGCGCGACGGCTGGTCGACGGTGGCTATGCAGACAATTCCGGCGCCCATACGCTCGCCCGGCTGTTTCCGGATGCGCGCCCCGGCGCAGTGCTGCTGGACATCGATGGCAACCTCGGGCCCGACCGAGGTCTATGCACGGCGCAACAAAACAGGCACTCCCCGATCCCGACCGCGCTCGTGGCACTGCTGGCTTCACGCACCGCGCGGGCCAGCGATGCGGTGGACGACCTCATATCGCACACCGGTCTGAGGCCGAAATACCTGACCTACGATCTGTCTTCTGACGGCGCCTGTGAAGCCGAACGCCATGCCGAACGCGCGCCACTGGGCTGGTTCATCGGACGGGCCGCCGCCGCGCTCATGGAGCAGTCCGCCCAGCGGAGCGCCATCGCCGCTTGCGCTGCGGCCGCCCTGGACTGCCGGCCGCATGTCCAAAGGCTGCAGCAGGCAGATGCGACACCCTAGCAGGCCGCAAACCAGACTCGTTTCGTTCCCCTTCCCCAACACGGAGGCATCACCATGAAAATCGCCCTGACTTCCTGCGCCAAGCTACAGCAAATCGATCCTCAACCTGTCTGGCAAGAAATCCTGGACGAGGATCCGGATGTGCTGCTGCTGCTCGGCGACACCGTCTACCTCGGCCATGACCATCACACCGATCCCGCCGTACTGGGCGCCGAGCTGCGCGCGCTCTATGCCGCGCAATTCAAGGAAGCGCATTTCCAGGCCTTGCTGGCGCATATGGCCGAGCACGAAAAGCGCGTCGTCGCGATCTATGACGACCACGACTTCCTGGGCAATAACCGCTACGGCGGCGACCATGACCCGGCGTTGCGCGAAGCCGCGCGCCAGGAATTCGTCAACGCCTTCGGTATCAAGGCGAACCCGGACGTGTACCGGGTGGTGCGCGCAGCGCCGGTCGACATCATCGTGCTGGACGAGCGCTACTACCGCAGCAGTCCTCATCAGAGCGCGGACAACCGCGACGCCATCCTGGGGGCGGTCCAGTGGGAGTGGCTGGAACAGGTATTCCGTTCCTCGACCATGCAGTTCATCATGGTCGCGTCCAGCAGCACGGTGCACCGTATCGGTGACGAGAGCTGGGCTCAGTATCCGGCGGCATGCACGCGTTTGTGCGATTTGATGCGCGGACGGCCCGGCGCCTTCATTGCGTCCGGTGACGTGCACGACAATTACCTGGAAGACGACAACGGCGTGATTGAGATCGTCAGCTCCGGCGTCGCGCGCAAGACCTTGCTGTTCGGACGTCCGCTGAAAAATTACGGCATCCTGACCTTCAGCGCCGACCAGATGCGGGTCGAGCTGCGCAGCACCAAGGCCGGCTCGAAGCACGACATAACGCTCGACCGCAGCCGCTGGTCGCTGGATCAGGCGGACGACGTGGCCCATACCGGTCCGGTGAATGTGGCTTTGCGCTGAATCAGCGGCTGGGACCAACAAGAAGGACAGAAATGAAAAAACCCGCCGAAGCGGGTTTTTAAAAATACTGGCGGAGACGGTGGGATTCGAACCCACGATACAGGTATAAGCCGTATGCATCCTTAGCAGGGATGTGCCTTCGGCCACTCGGCCACGTCTCCCGGTCGATTACTCAACTCTGCCTTCTCCACGGTCTTGCTTTGGAGTAGGTGGTCGCTATCGTATAGATCGTTTCGCCTTTGGTCAAGGGCGGCGCTTGGGTGACGCGGACGTCGCGCGCCCTCGGCGCGCGGGGCTGGCGCGCTGCGCCAGCAGTTGGGCGATTCGGAGGGGATTTGCGCTTGCAAGCGCAAATCCTTCGAACCCCACCGTTCCGTCCAGACAAATAAAAAAGCCTCCCGCAGGGGAGGCTTTTTTATTTGTTCTGGCGGAGACGGTGGGATTCGAACCCACGATACAGGTATAAGCCGTATGCATCCTTAGCAGGGATGTGCCTTCGGCCACTCGGCCACGTCTCCTAGTCGATCACTCAACTATGTCTTTTCTACCAAACTGCGCTAGAGCAGACGACCGTCATAGTATAGACCGAGACACATTTGGTCAAGGCTACCCAACGATATTTTTGAAAAATTATGCCTTTTCCAATTCGAACGCTTTATGCAGCGCGCGAACGGCCAGTTCCATGTATTTTTCATCGATCAATACGGAGATTTTGATCTCCGAAGTCGAGATCATCATGATGTTGATGCCCTCTTCCGACAGGGTGCGGAACATCTGCGACGCCACGCCCACGTGCGAACGCATGCCAACGCCGACCACGGAGATCTTCGATACCTTGGCGTCGCCGGTGATGCTGGCAGCACCCAGCTCTTCCTTGGTGCCGTTCAGCACGTCCACGGCGCGCTGGTAGTCGTTGCGCGAGACGGTGAAGGTGAAATCAGTTTTACCATCGACCGACTGGTTCTGGATAATCATGTCGACTTCGATGTTGGCGTCGGCCACCGGGCCCAGGATGTGGTACGCCACGCCCGGACGGTCAGGCACGCCCAGTACGGTGATTTTGGCCTCATCGCGGTTGAACGCGATACCGGAGATGACTGCTTGTTCCATATGTGTGTCTTCCTCAAACGAAATCAGGGTGCCCGAGTTGGCTTCTACTTCCAGGTCCAGCATGGGGTCGGTCAGCGACGACAGAACGCGGGTCGGCACGCGATAGTTACCGGCGAATTCGACCGAACGGGTCTGCAGCACTTTCGAGCCCAGCGACGCCAGTTCCAGCATTTCTTCAAACGTGATCGCCTTCAGGCGGCGCGCTTCCGACACCACGCGCGGATCGGTCGTGTACACGCCGTCGACGTCGGTGAAGATCAGGCATTCGTCGGCCTTCATCGCGGCGGCGATCGCCACGGCGGAAGTGTCCGAGCCACCACGGCCGAGGGTCGAGATGTTGCCGCCCTCATCCACGCCCTGGAAGCCGGTGATGATGACGATCTTGCCGTCGTCCAGGTCGCGGTTGACCTTTTCATTGTCGATCGACTGGATGCGGGCCTTGGTGAAAGCGGAATCGGTTTTAATCGCGACTTGCCAGCCGGCGTAGGACACGGCTTTCTTGCCGATCGCCAGCAGCGCCATCGACAGCAGGCCAACCGATACTTGCTCGCCGGTGGAGGCGATCATGTCCAGTTCGCGCGGGTCAGGCTGCTCTTGAATTTCCTTGGCCAGGGCGATCAGGCGATTGGTTTCGCCGGACATTGCCGATGGCACGACGACGATGCGGTGCCCGGCGTCATGCCACTTGGCGACACGCCGCGCCACGTTCTTGATACGGTCCGTCGAACCCATCGACGTACCGCCGTATTTGTGCACGATTAAAGCCATAACAGTGAGTTTTCCGCTCAAATAAAGGTAAATGGAACCCTTAACTCTACATGTCGCACTGCAAAATAACAAGTCAAAAAACTCATAATGTCATACCGAATAGACATATCTACATACAAAATTCGGCAGATAGGGGTGATTGTCTATACAGCCTGCCAACGCAGGCGCCAGCGTGAAGCGCCCTCACCTACCAGCTGGTTGCAATCCATGCCGACCCCGGCCGCGAACAAGACCTGCTTGCCGGCGCTCAGCACCGGCAAGCGCGAACGCTCCCAGGCTGGAATGTCCAGCGCCTGATAATGGTACTTGAGGCCGCGTGTCGGTCGGTTGTGGGCCGGCTTCAGGCGCTCGCCGCCTTTGCGGAACTCGATCAGCAGTTGCTGGCCGCGCAGCCAGTCGCCGTCCAGGCCGGCTTCGCCTTCACCGGCCGCATCGAAATGCAGCACGCCGCCGTAGGCCGGGAACGCCAGCTCCGTCTCGCCGTTCCAGCGGAAGGTGGTGCCCGGCGTTTTGTCGAACTCGTCTTCACGCGTGCCTTCCAGGTCGGCCAGCTTGGGCGTGATGTGCAGGCGGTCGCGGTGACGTCTTACGTGGCAATCGGGGTGCGTTACCAGAGGTTGGGCGCCGTCGCGCGCTTCCAGCAGTTGAGCCAGCATCTCGGACAACCAGGCCGCGCTCGGCATGCGCAGGTTGCGGGTGCCGAACCAGTGGCGCAGCATGTTGTAGCTGCGGTCCAGGCTCAGCAGGCGCAGTTGAGCGATGTCGATACAGTCGTCGACCAGGCACAGCGCCAGGTCTTGCTGCGCCAGCTCGGTCAGCAGGCGCTGGGCCGACTGCGCGTGCTGGGCGCTGCGCGCGAAGCGCTCCTGGAAACCGGGGAAGGCCTCGGCCAGCGCCGGCATCACCTTGTGGCGCAGCGCGTTGCGGGCAAAGCGCGGATCGTCGTTGGATTCGTCGTTGATGTAAGTGATGCCGTGCTCGGCCACGTAAGCCGACAGCTGCTTGCGCGATGCCGGCAGCAGCGGACGCGCCATCACCAGGCCGGGATTGGCCAGCAGTTCCGGCGCGGCGTTGGCGGCGTCCATGCCGGACAGGCCGGCCGGGCCGGAACCGCGCAGCAGTTGCAGCAGCACAGTTTCGGCCTGGTCGTCGAGGTGGTGCGCGGTCAGCAGCAGCGGCACGTTGTGCGCGGCGCACAGCGCGCCCAGCGCTGCGTAGCGCACTTTGCGGGCGGCCGCTTCGGTGCCGCTCTTCTGCTGATCGGCCAGCTGCACGCGGCGCGCTTCGAAGGTCACGCCCAACGCGGCGCAGGCTTGCTCGCAGTGGGCCAGCCAGGCGTCGGCGTTGGCGCTGATGCCGTGATGGATGTGGAAGGCGTACAAGGCCACGCCATGCGCTTGCGCGTAGGCGTGCGCCAGGTGGAGCAGCGCTGACGAGTCGAGGCCGCCGCTGAGGGCCACGGCCATGCGTGGCGTGGCGTCTTGCTGCGCCAGCGCGGTGGCGACTGCCTGTTCAAAGGTCGAGGTCAGGGTCGGGATCTGTTGCTTCTTCAATTGCTGCTCCAAAATGCAAACCGGGGGCATGCGCCCCCGGTCGTTGTGTCATGCCGCGCGCGATTACTCTTGCGGCGTGGTTTCTTTGAACTTACCGTAGCTCATCAGCTTCTCGTGACGGGCTTCCAGCAGG
The DNA here is from genome assembly GCF_009380215.1 of Rugamonas aquatica. Lineage (GTDB taxonomy): Bacteria > Pseudomonadota > Gammaproteobacteria > Burkholderiales > Burkholderiaceae_D > Rugamonas > Rugamonas aquatica_B. The sequence continues at coordinate 429,031 of NZ_WHUG01000004.1, read as the reverse complement.
TCCTTGGTTTTCATGCCGTGGAACTGGCGCAGCGAATCAGCCAGCGCGCGCTTGAGCAGCGTGGCCATCTGTTTCGGATCGCGGTGCGCGCCACCCAGCGGCTCGGTGACGATCTTGTCGATCAGGCCCATGGCCTTCAGACGGTGCGCGGTCAGGCCCAGCGCTTCGGCCGCATCGGCGGCGCGCTCGGACGTCTTCCACAGGATCGATGCGCAGCCTTCCGGCGAGATCACCGAGTAGGTCGCGTATTGCAGCATCAGCACCGCATCGCCGACGGCAATCGCCAGCGCGCCGCCGGAGCCGCCTTCGCCGATGATGGTGGCGATCAACGGCACTTTCAGTTCCGCCATCACGTACAGGTTGTGGCCGATCGCTTCCGACTGGCCGCGCTCTTCAGCGTCGATGCCCGGGAACGCGCCCGGCGTGTCGACGAAGGTGAAGATAGGGATGCCGAATTTTTCAGCCAGCTTCATCAGGCGCATGGCCTTGCGATAGCCTTCAGGCTTAGGCATGCCGAAGTTGCGCATGGCGCGTTCTTTGGTGTCGCGGCCCTTTTGATGGCCGATGACCATGCAAGCCTGGCCGTTGAAGCGCGCCAGGCCGCCGACTACCGACAGGTCGTCCGCATAGCTGCGGTCGCCGTGCAGTTCGTGGAAGTCGGTGAAGATTTCGTTGACGTAGTCCATGGTGTATGGACGCTGCGGGTGGCGCGCGATTTGCGCAACCTGCCAAGGGGTCAGCTTGGCGTAGATGTCTTTGGTCAGTTGCTGGCTCTTTTTGGCCAGACGGTCGATCTCCTCAGAGATGTCGACAGCCGAATCGTCCTGGACGAAACGCAGCTCTTCGATTTTGCCATCGAGTTCGGCGATCGGTTGCTCAAAGTTGAGGAAAGTCGTTTTGGTCATTGTACCTCCGTGATTATTCTCAGCCATGCGGGCACAAAAAAGCCTCGCACAGCGATTAGAGCATCTATTCTACAGCAACCGGGTCCAGACTACGCCATAAGTACCAGGTGGCGACGGTGCGCCAGGGTTCCCAGTTGGCCGAAACCTCGCGCGCATCGCTGCGGGACACGGGTTCGCCGGAAAAATAATTCTGGCTGATGCCCTGGATCAGACCGGGGTCATCGAGCGGCAAAACATTCGGTCGCAGCAGATTAAATATCAAAAACATCTCGGCTGTCCAGCGGCCGATACCGCGGATCTGCACCAGCTCGGCGATGACGGCTTCGTCATCCATCTGGTCCCACTGGCTGGTGTGGACGCGCTTGTTCTTGAAGTGGTCGGCCAGGTCGAGGATGTATTCGGTCTTGCGCTTGGACAGGCCGCAGGCCGCCAATTGCTCGGCGCCGGCCTTGATGATCTGCGCCGGCGTGCATTTCGGGCTGACCAGCAGCAGCTTTTTCCAGGCGACGTCGGCCGCCTTGGTGGTCACTTGCTGGCCGACGATGGAACGCGCCAAGGTGGTAAACGGGTCGTCATGGCCGACCAGGTGCAGGTCGCCAAATTGCGGGATCAGCTTTTTCATGATGCGGTCCCGCTTCATGAGCTCGATCTTGGCCTCTTCCCAGTACGGCGGCACGGCCGATACCGGGCCGCCTGCGCCCTCGTTATCCTTGGCGCTGACCATTATGCGCGGCGCCAGTTGGTCGTGCCGTCAGGCTTGTCTTCGAGGATGATGCCGGCCGCCAGCAGATCGGCGCGGATCTTGTCCGATTCGGCGAAGTTGCGCGCCTTCTTGGCTTCGATGCGCTGGGCGATCTTGGCCGCGATGGCGGCGTCGCCATCGGTATCGGTCTCGCCGACGGCGGCCTGGCGGAACTCCTGCGGCGTGCGGGCCAGCAGGCCGATGACGCCGGCCAGGGCCTTCAGCTGGCGTGCGACCGCCGGCGATTTCGACTTGTTGAGCTCGCTCACCAGGTCGAACAGCACGGCCAGCGCGACCGGCGTGTTGAAGTCGTCGTCCATCGCTTCGGCAAAGCGCGCGGCGTGCGGCTCCTGCCAATCCAGCGCCAGGCCGTCGCCTTCCACGCCGTCCAGCGCCGTGTACAGGCGGGTCAGCGCGACGCGGGCGTCGTCCAGGTGGGCGTCCGAATAGTTCAGCGGGCTGCGGTAATGGGCGCGCAGGATGAAGAAGCGCACCACTTCGGCGTCGTACTTCTTCAGCACGTCGCGGATGGTGAAGAAGTTGCCCAGCGATTTGGACATCTTCTCGTTATCCACGCGCACGAAGCCGTTGTGCACCCAGTAGTTGACCATGGTGCGGCCGAACGCGCCTTCCGACTGCGCGATCTCGTTTTCGTGGTGCGGGAACTGCAGGTCGGCGCCGCCGCCGTGGATGTCGAAATGTTCGCCCAGCAGTGCCGAGCACATGGCGGAGCACTCGATGTGCCAGCCCGGACGGCCCTTGCCCCACTTGGAATCCCACTTGACCTCGTCCGGCTCGGACTCTTTCGAGGCCTTCCACAGCACGAAGTCCAGCGGATCGCGCTTGCCGGTGTTGACGTCGACGCGCTCGCCGGCGCGCAGGTCGTCCAGCGACTTGCCCGACAGGCGGCCATAGTTGGGGAAGTTGCGCACCGCGTAGTTGACGTCGCCGTCGCTGCCCTGGTAGGCCAGGTCCTTGCTCTCCAGCGTTTCGATCAGCGCCAGCATCTGCGGCACGTATTCGGTGGCGCGCGGCACCAGCGTGGCCGGCAGGATGCCCAGCGCGCCGGTGTCTTCGTCCATGTATTGCGTGAAACGGGTGGTCAGCTGCGAGATGGTCTCGCCGTTCTCGACCGCGCGCTTGATGATCTTGTCGTCGATGTCGGTGATGTTGCGGGCGTACGTGACTTCATAGCCGGACGCCAGCAGCCAGCGGTACATGACGTCAAACGCCATCATCATGCGGGCGTGGCCGATGTGGCAGTAGTCGTAGATGGTCATGCCGCAGACGTACATGCGGACTTTGCCGGCTTCGATGGGAACGAATGTCTGCTTGTCACGCGCCAGCGTGTTGTAAATCTTTAAATTGCTCATCGGGCTCTTGCGTATTCTCTTGTAAGCGCGCGTCGGGGTCGCAGGCAATACGAGAACCGGGCGCGGCACAGTTGGGGCGCACCTGGTTCGTTGCATCACGTTGGGGACCGGCTGACACTCGGTAGTTATTCTTTCCACCTTCTAAGGGGTAGAATGAACAAGTATAGCATTGATAAAAACAGCATAGACCCAATCTGTCTTAGGATTTTTGGCAAGTCTGACTATTCCCACTGATAAAACCTATATGAGGAAGTAACAATGCACCAAACTCAGCCATCGCTGTTCGCCAAACTGATGACCATGTTTGCCGGCGTCGCCCTGTCCGGCGCCGCGCTGGCAGCCGCGCCGGCCGCCAACAATGCCACGCCGCAGGTCGAGATCAAGACCTCGATGGGCGATATCGTCGTCGAACTCAATCACGAGAAAGCCCCCAAATCGGTCGACAACTTCCTGACCTACGTGAAGGCCGGCTTCTACAAGGGCACCATCTTCCACCGCGTGATCGACGGCTTCATGATCCAGGGCGGCGGCTTCGATGAAAAGCTCAAGCAAAAGAAAACCAACCCGCCGGTGCCTATCGAATCGCAGAACGGCCTGACCAACAACACCTACACGCTGGCCATGGCCCGCACCGGCGATCCTAACTCCGCCACCTCGCAATTCTTCATCAACGTGTCCGACAACGACGCCCTGAACTACCCGGGCCGCGACGGCTTCGGCTACACGGTGTTCGGCAAAGTCATCAAGGGTCAGGAAGTGGTCGACAAGATCAAGGGCGTGCTGGTCGACGACAAAGGCAGCTTCCAGAATATTCCGGTGATCCCGGTCGTAATCAAGTCGGCGACGATTTTGAAGACCCCGATCCAGCCAAAACTGTAAAATAGCGGCCTGCCGTTTTCTTTAACTACCTCAGGACATAAAAATGACCAACGTAATCATCACCACCAACATGGGCAACATGACCGTCGAACTGAACGACGAGAAAGCGCCGAAATCGGTCGCCAACTTCCTGAAATACATGGAAGCCGGCCACTACTCGAACACCATCTTCCACCGCGTGATCGACGGTTTCATGGTCCAGGGCGGCGGTTTCGAGCCAGGCATGAAGCAGAAGCCTGCCGACGACACCGTCGAAAACGAAGCCAAGAACGGCCTGAAAAACGAGCCATACACGCTGGCCATGGCCCGCACCTCGGCGCCGCACTCGGCATCGGCCCAGTTCTTCATCAACGTCAAGAACAACTCCTTCCTGGACTACCCAGGCCAGGACGGCTGGGGCTACGCCGTGTTCGGTAAAGTCATCGACGGCACCGACGTGGTCGACGCAATGAAAAAAGTCAAAACCACCCGCAGCGGCATGTTCGCTGACGTGCCGGCAGAAGACATCATCATCGAGAAGATCGAACTGGCTGCTTAATTAATGAGCGATGCCAACATGCGCGCCGGCCAGGTCTGCGCGCTGTTTATCTCCGATCTGCATTTGCAGCCCGCGCATCCCGCCACCAGCGAAGCGTTCTTCGACTTCCTGGAGCGGCATGCGCGGCGCGCGCAACAGTTGTACCTGCTCGGCGACCTGTTTGAATACTGGGCCGGCGACGACGACATCAGCGATCCCCTGCATCAACAGATCATCGCCGCGCTGCGCCGCGTCAGCGATGCGGGCGTGGCCGTCTACTGGATCGCCGGCAATCGCGATTTCCTGGTCGGCCCGCAGTTCGCCGCCGCAGCAGGCCTGACGCTGCTGCCGGAAACCTTCGTCACCGACATCGCAGGCCAGCGTGTGGTGGTGCTGCACGGCGACGCCCAGTGCACCGAAGACATCAAGTACATGGAATTCCGCGCCATGGTGCGGCAGCCCGCGTGGCAGCAGCAGTTCGTGGCGATGCCGCTGGCGCAGCGCAAGGCCATCATCGCCGGCATGCGCGAGAACAGCCGCAAGGACCAGGGCGATAAATCCTACGAGATCATGGACGTGACGCCGCAAGCCATCCGCGACGTGTTCGCCGCCACCGGCGCCGACGTGATGATCCACGGCCACACGCACCGCCCCGCGCTGCATCACGTGGACGGCAAGCGCCGCTACGTGCTGCCGGACTGGGAACCGGAAGCGACGCCGCCACGCGGCGGCTGGATCGCCATCGACGTCCAAGGCGCCGTCACGCGCCACGACCTCGGCGGCGCAATCATTCCAGCGTAAGCGCCACGCCGTCTGCTGGCGGCGCGGCGTCGATCGGCGTCACGCAGTAGGCCGCAATCGACGGCAACTCACGCATGCGCCGCACCAGCTCGGGCCAGGGCTGCGCCCACACCTGCGGGTACAGCTGCTCGCCCTCGTTCACCACCGGGAAGGCCAGGTTCTCCGCGCCCGGCGTGAACTCGCACTGCACCGTGGCCTTGTTGCCGCGCGCATCGCAGCGGTACCAGCCGCCCTCTTCCAGCCACAATGCCACCAGGCCGTGCGTGCAGAACGGCGAGCCGGCGTCGCGCAAGGTCAGGCGCTGATAGCAGAAGCCGGACGGAATGCCGTTGGTGCGCAACAACGCCACCAGCAGATGGCTTTTCGCGATGCACAAGCCGGTGCCCAGCGCCAGCGCCTCGGACGCATCGACGCTGACCTCGTCGCGCTTGAAATCGATGCTGTGCTGGATCTGGTCGCGCACCCATTCGAAGCAGCGCTGCGCGGTGGCGCGCGGCGTGTCGGCGGCCAGCGAGCGCGCCAGCCGCGCCACTTCCGGATGATGCAAATCGACGGCGTCGCAAGCGGCGACAAAGGCGGGCGGCAAGGTGTTCATGGGTCTCCTGTTTATCAAACGTGCAAGATTTTCCCACAGTTCTCGCGCCAGTGCAGCGGATGGTCCTATAATTGGCCCATGACGATACGCGCCCTGTTCTTTCGCAGCCTGCCCTTTGCCGCCACAGCCATGTTGAGCGCCAGCGGCTGGTGCGCGCCACCGCTGACCGTGGCCTGGCGCGACAAGCCGCCCTACCACTACACCGAACAGGGCGAAGCCAAGGGCTTCCTGCTGGAGCGCGTGAAGAACATCTTCAGCGTGGCCGGCGTGCCAGTACAGTTCGTCAACGAACCGCAGAAACGGATCTGGGCCAACTTCACGCACGGCGCCACCAACTACTGCTCGATCAGCTGGTACCGCCTGCCCGAGCGCGAGGCGGTGGCGCAATACACCTCGCCCATCCATGAAGACTTGCCGCATACGGTGCTGATCTCGCAGGCCGCCGTGCAGCGCGTGAAGGCGCACCCAACCTTGAGCTCGCTGCTGGACGATCCCAGCCTGACGCTGGGGGTGGTGGAAGGCGTGTCCTACGGGCCGGCGCTGGACCAGATGATCAAGGACAGCAAGAACCAGATCATGAGCCGCACCGTGGAAACCACGCTGATGATGCGCATGCTGACGGTGGGCCGCGCCTCGTTCATGTTCGTCGACCGCGAGGACTGGGAATATTTTCGCGCGCGCGAGAAGACGCTGCACGTGGCGGTGCGCCACGACTTCCCCGACATGCCGCCGGGGATGAAGCGCCACATCCTGTGCAGCAAGGACGTGCCGGCCGAGACCATGGCCAAGCTCAATCAAGCCATCGCCGCGACCGGGGGCATCAACAACCCCGGCCACAGCGCCAAGCCGAAGTAATCAGGGCCGGGTTTCCTGCTGCGTCGGCTGGATGCCGAAGAACACTTGCTGCACAAAGGCGACCACGTCGCTGCGCGCCTGCGCCGCCGCGGCAGTGTTGCGGCCCACATGCACGCCGTATTTGGTGCACTGGCGATAGAACTCAGGCAGCGCCGCCGGATCGAGTATGCCGCCGGTCAGCTCCGAATAAATGGTCCAGCTGTCGATCTCCCAGCGCACCACGCCGCAGGGTATGGTGGTCGGCGCATTGGGCAGGAATTTGACGCCATAGGTCGCGTCGAAGGAATGGTAGGCGCCGTCATATTTGATGGTGCGGATCTGCGCGCCCGCCCCTTCGTACAGCGACGCCAGCCGTTCGCACGAGGCCACGCCGGTGTAGTCGTCGATGCCGCCGACCAGGCTGAGTATCGGCGCACCGGTAATCTGGCGCGACCAGTAGATCTGGTTGCAGCCGCTGTACAGCGGGATATGCAGCGCGAACTTCAGGTCGGACTTGATGACCGCGTGCCGCAGCGGCTCGATGGCGCTGCGGAACGCCACTTCACCGCCGCGCGAAAAGCCCATGACGCCGATGCGCTCGGCGTCGATGCGCGGATCGGCGGCCAGCACTTGCAGCGCCTGCAGGCCGTCCATCAGGTTGGCGGCGGGCGACAGCAGCGTCTGGTTCACAACGGTGCTGGTGATGCCGCGCGGCTCGAAGCTGCTGACGACAAAGCTCGCCACGCCGATGCGGTTCAGCGCGGCCACCCACATCTGCGTGTTGGATTCGATGCCGCCGCTGCCGTGCATGATGACCATGGCCGGCACTTTTTCTTTTTTCTGCGGCACGGTCAGGAAACCCCAGACCGGTTGCGGCGCCCAGTTCTGGCGCCGTTCGCGTGCCAGATCGTACATCGTCGACGGCGTGTAGCTGTCGAAGTTGACCCGCTCGGTGCCACGGCGGTCGCTGGTCTGGTCTTGCGCTTGCGCTGACGGCATCGCGCAGCAGACCACCGCCACCAGCGCCGCCAGGAATGCTTTGATTTTCATGTGCAGTCTCACTGTCGTTGAGAAGCACTTGATTTTATGACACTCATTTTGCGTTGTCTTTTTTTTATCAGCAACATGACGGATCGGTAATGTTCAATCGCGACGGCGGCCGAATCGGCGCGTCAACGCCCGGCGGCGGCCATCGCCGCGTTCAGGCGGCGTATCAGGTCCTGGTTCATGTCGCGCGTGTGGCGGGTCCAGCGCTCCATGGTGCGTTGCAGTTCGGCGTGCAACTGGCCGGCGCGCGCCGCGTCGCCGCTGCCTGCCGCCCAGATCGCAAACTCGGCCTGCACGGCAAAGCTGTTGTAACGGCCCAGCGCAAATTCAAACTCGGCCTTGGCCTCGTCCTGGCGGCCGGCTGCGGCCAGGGCCTGGGCCAGCAGCAGCGACACTTGCTCGCCGCGGAAATTGGCGTCGCTGGCGCGAATGGTTTGCAGGTGCGCCACCGCCGCCGCCGCGCGGCCGCTGGCCAGCGTGGCGCGCGCGGCGCCGTAGCGGATTTCCAGGTCGCCCGAGAACGGACCTTGCAGGCAGGCTTCGTAGGTCGATGCCGCCTCGTCGGCGTTGCCGGCTTCCAGCTGCGCAGTGGCCAGGCGCATCTGGTTTTGCGCGGTGGGCGTGTAGGCATAGGCGTCGCGCGCTTCACGCAGTTCGCGGCCCGGATCGAGGGTGCGGGCGGCCGCCGTCACCATCTTGCGGGCGCCGTGCTCCAGCCGGGAATCCGGCAGGTAGATCGCGATGAAGTACACCACGCTGCCCAGCAGCGGGAAGGCGAACAAAATCATCAGCCAGTACATCTGCTGCCCGCTGCGGATCACGTGCACGGCGAAGAACAAAGCCACCAGCACGTGTAATCCAATTCCAAATATCGTCATAAAGCTCGCTCCAACATTTCGTCAATGTCGCGAATTGTAGAAGCTCTTGCCCTGCATCACAAGGAAAGTTGCAAATCCATTAAGCCGCCACGGGCTCGGCCGATTGCAGCCAGGCCGCCACACAGCGCGCCAGGCGGCCGACAAATACGCCATTGAACAAGCCAAACAGGCTGGTGACAGCCAGCATGAACGGCAGGCTGCTGCGGGTTTCCGCGTGCATGGCCGTCACCACCGCCACCGCGTATTTGCTCACGAAGATGGCGACCATCAGCGCCAGCGGCATCCAGCTGCCGCGCAGGAGCACGGTACCGGCGGCGCGGTTGACCTGGATGACCATGGCGCGGCCCAGCGTCCAGGCCAGCACCACGCCGGCCAGCAAGCCCAGCAGCCAGACACCCCACACGCCGCCACCCAGCACGCCATCGGTACGCGTGCCGGACAGCGACAACCACAGCATCACGGCCGGAATGATGAACAGCTTCTGCAGGCTGATCTCGCGCTCGCGGCTGGCCCACAGGCCGCGATATATCAGGAAGGCCAGCAAGGCCCAAACGTAGATGGGGGTGTGGCTGACAATCTGCTGAATCATGATGCGCTCCGCATGGCTGGTTAAGGTGACGCCACTATGCCCGCTGACGCGGCGGCATGGGCCGCGATGCGACGAAACGCCGCAAAACGGCGCGAAATGCAAGCGGCGCGCGCAAGATGCAAGCAATCAATAGCCCGACCGTTGTAAGGCAATGTCTGGTTACAAAATATTTCTGGCGAGTCAGACGAACTCAGCATAAATTACTGCATAGCAATATCCGAGCCCCCTACGGAGAACCTCGCCATGACCCCAACACCAACCCCGGCCGCCGCCGCCCGCTTTCTGGCGCAAGCCTCGATGGGCGCCAGCCGCGCCGAAATCGCCAGAGTGCAAGCGCTGGGCTACGCCGGCTGGATCGACGCCCAACTGGCCGCGCCCCGCTCCGGCACCCGCTGGGACTGGCTGATCGCCAAAGGCTTTAACGATGTCGCCAACCGCAATTCGGAGAACGGCTTCGACGCCTGCGCCTGGCGCAAGCTGATCAGCGCGCCGGACACGCTGCGCCAGCGCGTCACGCTGGCGCTGTCGGAAATCTGCGTGGTCGCCATCGACGGCCTGGTCGGCGCGCCCTGGCGCTCGTTTTCGGCGGCGGCCTACCTGGACTTGCTGGAGGACTACGCTTTCGGCAACTACCGCGCGCTGCTGGGCGCGATCTCGACCAGCGCGCCGATGGGCCAGTACCTGACCTTCCGTGGCAACGTCAAGCAAAACCCCAGCACCGGCGCCCTGCCCGATGAAAACTATGCGCGCGAGCTGATGCAGCTGTTCAGCATCGGCCTGGTGCAGCTGAACGCCGACGGCACGCCGCAACAGAGCAACGGCGCGCCCAGGGAAACCTACGGCCTGGCCGACATCACCGGCCTGGCCCGCGTGTTCACCGGCTGGGACTTCGACATGGGCAACCAGACCAACGCCGTGCCGGACTTCCTGCGCCGGCCGATGACGCAGGTGCCCAAGCGGCATGAGACCGGCGCCTCCACTTTCCTCGGCAGCACGGTGGCCGCCGGCCTGTCCGGCGCCGACGCGCTCAAGGCCGCGCTGGACATCATCTACGCCCACGCCAACGTGGCGCCCTTCATCAGCCGCCAGCTGATCCAGAAACTCGTCACCAGCAATCCCTCGCCGGCCTATGTGGCGCGCATCGCCGCCGTGTTCAACAACGACGGCCGTGGCGCCAAGGGCAACCTGGCGGCCGTGGTCAAGGCGCTGCTGCTCGATCCCGAAGCGCGCGCCGACACCTACATCGGCCCCAACTACGGCAAGCTGCGCGAACCGATGCTGCGCTTCATCGGCTGGGCGCGCGCCTACGGCGCCGCTTCGGCTTCGGACGCCTGGGCCATCGGCAACACCAGCGATGCTTCCAGCCGCCTGGGCCAGAGCCCGCTGCGTTCGCCGTCGGTGTTCAATTTCTACCGGCCGGGCTACGTGCCGCCCAACAGCGCCGTGTCCAAGGCCGGGCTGGTCGCGCCGGAATTCCAGCTGACCAATGAAACCTCGGTGGTCGGCTACGTCAACTACATGCAGCGCGCGGTCAGCAAGGGCGTGGGCGATGTGCTGCCGGACTACAGCACGCTATTGCCGCTGGCCGCCAGCGGCCAGAAGCTGGTCGACGAAATCAACCTGGTGCTGGCCGCCGGCCAGCTGAGCAGCGCCACCGTCGGCCTGATACGCGGCGCCATCGACACTATGCCAGCCAAGACCGACGCCGCGCTGCGCAACCGCATCTACGCCGCACTGACCATGGTCATGGCCGCGCCGGAATATCTGGTTCAACAATAGGGAGCCACCATGACCACCAATTCTTCCCGCCGCGCCTTCCTGCAGCGCGCCTCGATGCTGGCCATGAGCGGCGTGGCCGCGCCGCTGGCCGTCAACCTGGCGGCCATGGCCGAAGCCGCGGCCGCCAACGCCAGCGACTACAAGGCCATCGTCTGCGTGTTCCTGTACGGCGGCAACGACTACGCCAACACGCTGGTGCCGTACGACGCCAGCAGCTACAACGCCTACTACGCGCTGCGTTCCAAGCTGGCCTACCAGCAAAGCGCGCTGACGGGCACCGTGCTCAACACGACGGCGCCGCCGGTCGATGTCAACGGCGTCGCCCACCAGTACGCGCTGGCACCGGAGCTGGCGCCGCTGCTGCCGATCTTCAACGCCGGCAAGATGGGCGTGCTGCTCAACGTCGGCACGCTGGTGCAGCCGACCACCAAGCAGCAATACCTGGCCAAGTCGGTGCCGCTGCCGTCCAAGCTGTTCTCGCACAACGACCAGCAATCCGAATGGCAATCGTCGATGCCGGAGGGCGCGACCTCGGGCTGGGGCGGCCGCATGGGCGACCTGTTCGAATCGGGCAATGGCAACGCCACCTTCACTTGCGTCAATGTGTCCGGCAACGCCGTGTTCCTGTCCGGGAAGCAGGCGGTGCAGTATCAGGTGTCGACCAAGGGTTCAGTGCCGTTCACCGGCTTGCAGAGTCCGCTGTTCGGCTCGGCCAGCTGCAGCAGCGCGCTGCAGACGCTGCTCACCCAGCCGCATGGGCACGCGATGCAGTCCGACTATGCGCGCGTGACGCAGCGGGCGATCTCGGCCAACGACGTGCTGACCTCGGCCCTGGCCGGCGCGCCGGCGATCAACACGCCCTTCCCCGCCAACAGCAATCTGGGCGACCAGTTGAAGATGGTGGCGCGCATGATTTCCAGCGCCTCGGCATTGGGCGCCAAGCGGCAAGTGTTCTTTGTGTCGATGGGCGGCTTCGATACGCACGACGGCCTGGTCAGCGTGCATCCGGGCTTGCTGAAAAGCGTGGCCGACGCCATGGCGGCGTTCTACCAGAGCACGGTGGAGCTGGGCGTGGCGAACCAGGTGACGGCCTTCACCGCATCCGATTTCGGCCGTACGCTGAGCGGCAACAACGACGGCTCGGACCACGGCTGGGGCAGCATGCACTTCATGCTGGGCGGCGCCGTCAAGGGCGGCCGCTACTACGGCAAGGCGCCGGTGGTGGCCAGCGACGGCCCGGACGATGTCGGCCAGGGCCGCTTGCTGCCGACCACGTCGATCGAACAGTATGCGGCCACGCTGGGCAGCTGGCTGGGCGTGTCGAACACCGACCTGCTGGCCATGCTGCCCAACCTGGCCAACTACAACGCCAGCGCGCGCAACCTCGGCTTCGTCTGAGCGCGCTGGCGCTTACTGCGCCGGCTGCAGATTGGCGACCAGCGCGCCGGGCCGGGTGCTGATCCCGGTCAGCACGAACTGCACGCCGGCGTAGCGCAAGTCTTCCGGACGGAAGGTGTGCACCGGTACATCCTTGAGCGTGTTCTCGCCCAGCAGGTTGGCGACGCTGGCGATCTGGTTCTGCTTGCCCTCGTCCATGCCGTCCACCGCGAAACGGTCCATGTGGGCATCGCTGATGTAGATGGTGTTGCGCACGTTATCCACCTTCAAACGCCCCGACACCGCCATGCTGCCGTGCCACGACTGGCGCGCCAGCAGCGGCGACACGTTCACATCCAGCGTCAGCGCGACGCGGTCGTTGTCGGCCAGGATGGCCAGCTGCGGATGGCTCAGCTCGACTTCGAAGATGCCCAGCACGCGGCGGTGCACGGGAAATTTGTGTTCCAGGTTCTGCTGCAAGCGCGCCTGCGGCAATTCCACCTGGCGCGGGCCGATCAGCGTCGAGCAGGCGGCCACCACAGCCGCCACCATCAGCGGCGCGGCAAATCGGGCATAACGTTTAAGATCACTCATGTCTTCTTTCTGAAAATGGCGGATCGCCCACATTATGACCCACACACGAGTTGGCTGCGCAAGCTGGAGTATCGACCGTGCGTCGGCGCCGCAGTTCGCCGCCGACGGCAGCCATCTGCAGCGCTACGCCCGGGTCATGAATGCGGTGGAGATCAACTCCTCGTTCTACCGCCCGCACCAGGCCAGCACCTATGAACGCTGGGCCGCCGACGTGCCGGACGATTTCCGTTTCTCGGTCAAGCTGGCGCGCAGCATCACCCACGACCGCCGGCTGCAGCAGGTCGACGAACTGCTGGCGCGCTTTGCCGGCGAGGCCGGCGCCCTCGGTCCCAAGCTGGGCTGCGTGCTGGTGCAATTGCCGCCCAGCCTGGTGCTGGATGCCGCGCCGGCCGGCGCGCTGTTCGGCCGCATCGCCCGCCTGCTCGATTGCCGCATCGCCTGCGAAGCGCGCCATCACAGCTGGTTCACCGGCGCGGCCACCGCGCTGCTGCGCGAGCACGGCGTCACCCGGGTGATCGCCGATCCGCCCGCCGGCCAGCCCGGTCCCTACGTCGCGACCGGCGACACCGTGTACGCGCGGCTGCACGGCAGCCCGCGCATGTACTACTCGTCGTACACGGACGAGTATCTGGACAGCGTCGCCGCCTATCTGGCCGGCAAGGATGGCTGGGTCATCTTCGACAACACCGCCGCCGGCGCCGCCCTGCCCAACGCGCTGGCGCTGATGGAAAAACAAATAAAACAACGCAGCGCTTGATTTTTTTAACGGCAGTGTTATAGTTTACTACAACACCGCTCCATCAACACACACTAGGGGACCACATGTATGTCCACGATAGGCTGGAATGACAATGCGCCGATTTATCGGCAGCTCAAGGAAAAGGTGATCGGCATGATGCTCGACGGCCTGCTCAAACCGGGCGACGCCCTGCCCTCGGTACGGCAGGTGGCGGCGGATTATCAACTCAACCCGATTACCGTATCGCGCGCCTACCAGGAGCTGGTAGACGAAACACTCGTAGAAAAAAGAAGGGGACTAGGTATGTACGTAACTGACGGCGCCCGCGACAAACTGCTGGCCACTGAACGTGAACGCTTCCTGCGCGAAGAATGGCCGCTGATGCTGGAACGCATCCGCCGTCTGGGCCTGGAACTGGACACCCTGCTCAAGTCCGCCGCCCCCGGAGGTGCGTCATGAGCGCCATCATCACCGCGACCAGGATCAGCAAGCAGTACGGCAAGCAGGCCGCGCTGAACGGCGCCAGTTTCACGGTCGAGGCAGGCCGCATTGTCGGCCTGATCGGCCCCAACGGCTCGGGCAAGACCACCACCCTCAAAGCCATTCTGGGCCTGACCCAGTTCGACGGCGAGCTGTCAGTGATGGGCATGGACCCGCGCACCCAGCGCGAAGCCCTGATGAACGAGGTCTGCTTCATCGCCGATGTCGCCATCCTGCCGAAGTGGCTGAAGGTCAAGGATGCGATCGACTTCGTCGAAGGCGTGCACCCGCGCTTCGACCGCAGCAAGGCCGAGAAATACCTGGCCAACACCAAGCTCAGCCCGAACATGAAGGTCAAAGCCATGTCCAAGGGCATGGTGGTGCAGCTGCACCTGGCGTTGGTGATGGCGATCGACGCCAGGCTGCTGGTGCTGGACGAGCCGACGCTGGGCCTGGACATCCTGTACCGCAAGCAGTTCTACCAGAACCTGCTGGAAGACTACTTCGACGAGAACAAGACCATCCTGATCACCACGCACCAGATCGAGGAAGTCGAGCACATCCTGACCGACCTGATGTTCATCCAGGATGGCCAGATCTCGCTGGCGGCGTCGATGGACGAGGTGGGCGAGCGCTTCACCGAAGTGATGGTCGAGCCGCAGTTCGTCGCCGCCGCCAACGCGCTCAAGCCGATGAGCCAGCGCACCGTGTTCGGCAAGCCCATCATGCTGTTCGATGGCGTGCCGCGCCTGCAACTGTCGACCTTCGGGGAATTGCGCACGCCCAGCGTTGCCGACCTGTTTGTCGCGACCATGAAAGGAACCTACGCATGAAAACGATGAAATGGCTGATCAAGCGCGAAATGTGGGAACACAAGGGCATGCTGTTCTGGGCGCCCATCGTCATCGCCGGCCTGGTCGCGGCCCTGGCGCTGACCGGCATCTTCCTGGGGCATAACGTCAACTTCAACGAAGACGGCCAGGCGGTGCAGATCGGCACCGTCACCATCGAAGGCGCGGTGCGTACGCGCATCGTCGAGACCGCGTCGCAGGCTTACATCGTGTCGGCGATGCCGGGCATGATGCTGCTGAGCTTGCTGGTGTTCTTCTACTGCCTCGGCGCGCTGCACGACGAACGCCGCGACCGCAGCCTGCTGTTCTGGAAATCGCTGCCGGTGTCGGACTTCACCACCGTGATGTCCAAGGTCGTGCTGGCCCTGGTGGTGGCGCCGCTGATCACGATGGCGATCGGCATCGTGCTGTCGCTGCTGATCCTGCTGGCCGGCTGCGTGGCGATGCTGGCGCACGGCACCAACCTGTTCGGCGCACTGCTGGCCACGCCGGACCTGTACCTGATGCCGCTGCGCCTGGTGGGACTGCTGCCGGTCTACATGCTGTGGGCCTTGCCGACGGTGGGCTGGCTGCTGATGGTGTCGAGCATGGCGCGCTCCAAGGTGTTCCTGTGGGCGGTGGGCACACCGCTGGCGACCTCGCTGCTGCTGGTGTGGGCCGAGAAGATGCTGCACTTCGGCTTCGACGCCAGCTGGTTCGTCACCCGCGTGGTCGACCGCATCCTGCTGGGCGTGATCCCCGGTTCGTGGCTGGTGTTCGATGCCGACAACGCGATGCGCCACCATGACATGAAAAAGCTGGAGATCCCGCAATCGATCTTCGACGCATCGTGGGGCACGCTGACCGGCGCCAGCGTATGGATAGGCGTCGCGGCCGGCGTGGCGATGATCGCCGCCGCCGTCTGGATGCGCCGCCGCCGCGAAGAAGGCTGAGCATGGCGGGCAAGCACTTCGTGACCGCCGCTCTGCTGGCGGCCGCCGTGACGGCGCTGCCGGCCACGGCGGCCGAAACGGAAGGGTCGGATCAGATGGTCGTCATCAACGGCACCCGCAGCCCGGAAATGCAGCCTTACCGCTACATGCTTTCCGGCCTGGACGCCTTTGATAGCCAGCACGCGCTGGCGCCGAATGCGCAGCAACTGCGCTTCCGCCTGCACACTAAAAGGAAGGCGCCCGCCGACGCGATGGACAATGTGGTGGTGCGTCTGTCCGGCAGCGAGACCGACATCGTCGTGCCGCTGGCGGCGGACCACAGCTTCGCCCTGCCGCGCAACCGGGCGGCGGAGGACGACAACGCCGATGTGGTGCTGAACCAGAAGAAGAGCGACTACGGCTGGATGCCGGACGTGCGCAGCGCCGGCGTGCCGGCGGACATGCGGCGCCTGGGCGACATCCAGCTGGAGTGCCGGGTGCTGATGGCGATCGCGAAGAACTACATACCCTTCCTGATACGCGCGATGATCAACACCTTCACGCTGACGACAGACTGGTGTTCGTTCAAGGATTTCAACATGAACGTGCGCAGCGACCGCGCCATCACCAGCGCCACACTGGTCGACGGCGCCCGCAGGCTGGAGCTCAAGGTCGACGAGTACGGAAAAATGTACTCGGTGCCGCTGGCTGACAAAACCTACTCCAGCGACGCCTTGATCGAGTTCAGGTTCGAATAAAAGCCCGGCCTTATTCGAACTGCTTGCGGAATTCGGCAAACTGCGCGGTCAGCTCTTCGACCTGCTGGCGCAGTTGCTGGACTTCCTGCTCCAGCGCGGCGACGCGGCCGCCCTGCCCGGCCACGCTGACCGAACCGCCCATGCTGGCGGCGGTTTCTTCACGAGCCAGGGCTTCTTCCCCGCCCAGCAGCTGGCCGTAGCGCGGCTCCTTGGTGCCGGGCGCCAGCGCCAGCTTCGATACCAGCGGCGGATATTTGTCGATCAGGAACTGCAACGCCTGCTCGACATCGCCGACGGTCTTGAATTCGTGCAGACGTCCGCTGCGGGTGCGGATCTCGCCGGCGGTCTGCAAGCCGCGCAGCATCAGGATGCTCAGCACGGCCAGCTTGTCCTGCTCCAGCGACCATTTGATGCGCATGCGGTGTTCGTACTTGGTCACGCGCGCGCCCGCCTGCGTGATGCCGTTGACGTACTTGCGCTGCATCAGCCGCTGCAACACCTCGGCCACCGTCTCTTCCGACAGCGCCATCACCGGGTCGCGGCTCGACAACTGATTACAGCCATTCACCAGCGCGTTCAGCGACAGCGGATAGTTATCCGGCGTCAGCGCTTCCTTTTCGGCCAGCACGGCCAGTACGCGGATTTCAAACGGGTCCAGCACTTCTGCGCCATCGGGCGACGATTCCATAGACATCATCCTTATTCAACGAGCTTGTTGAGTTGGTCGGAATTCAATTTATCACATTCGGGCACGCCCTGACACTGCAAGCCCGCCGCCTTCATCGTGGCGAGGATGCGTTCCATCTGCTCTTCCTGCTTGACGGCGTGGCTGATCAGCCCGTGCAGCGCCTTGGACAGCGGGTCGTCGCCGTTCGGCGTGACGCCGTAGGCGCTGAACAGATTGGCCGTGGCGCTGGTCGCCGACGCCGGCTCCTTCTGCACGATGTGCGCGGGATTGCCGACCGCCGTCGCACCCGCAGGCACGGGCTTCAACAGCACGGCGTTGGAGCCGACCTTGGCGTACTCACCCACGGTGAAGCCGCCCAGCACCTTGGCGCCGGCGCCGACGATGACGCCGCGCGCCAAGGTCGGATGCCGCTTGGCGCCGGTGTGCAGCGACGTGCCGCCCAGGGTCACGCCCTGGTAGATGGTGCAGTCGTCGCCCACCTCGGCGGTCTCGCCGATCACCACGCCGAAGCCGTGGTCGATGAACACCCGGCGGCCGATGGTGGCGGCCGGATGGATCTCGATGCCGGTGACGATGCGCGCCAGGTAAGAGATGAAGCGCCCCAGCCATTTCATGCGGCGCGTCCAGCACCAGTACGCCCAGCGGTGCATGACGATGGCTTGCAAGCCGGGGTAACAGGTCAGCACCTCCCAGGCGTTGCGGGCCGCAGGATCGCGTTCGATGATGCTGTTAATGTCTTGGCGCAGGCGATGGAACATGGGGTGATCGGGATTGCAACTGAAACGCTAATGGTAGCGTATTCGGTCGGTGGTTGCTGGGAAGCGGCTTGCTTCGGGGGAGGCGGGAGTGTAACCCGGCGACCCTCGTATCAGGCCGCCGGTAGTGCATATCGCTTAAATGTCTTTGGCGATACGCTGGCGGCGTGCCTCGTACAGACAGACGCCGGATGCGACGGATACGTTCAGGCTTTCAACCGAACCGAACATCGGAATGCTGACCAGCATGTCGCAGGTCTCGCGGGTCAGGCGGCGCATGCCCTCGCCTTCCGAACCCATGACCAGCGCGGTCGGGCCGGTGAAGTCGGCTTCGTACAGGCCTTTCTCGCCGTCGTCGGAAGTGCCGATCAGCCAGATGTCGCGGTCCTTCAGGTCGCGCAGCGTGCGCGCCAGATTGGTGACGGTGATGTAAGGCACGGTCTCGGCCGCGCCGGAGGCGACCTTGGCGGCGGTGGCGTTCAAGCCCACGGCACGGTCCTTCGGCACGATCACCGCGTGTGCGCCGACGCCGTCGGCCACGCGCAGGCAGGCGCCCAGGTTGTGCGGATCGGTGATGCCGTCCAGGACCAGCAGCAGCGGCGGGCCTTCGATGGCGTCCAGCAGTTCATCCAGGTTGCGCGCCAGCGCCAGCTGCGAGGCGAAGGCGATCACGCCCTGGTGGCGGCGGGTGCCGACGATCTTGTCGAGGCGGGCCGAATCGACCGGCATCACGCGCACGCCGGCCGCCTTGGCGTTGGCGATCAGATCCTTCATGCGGCGGTCGTCGCGGCCGATGTCGACAAAAATCTCTTCCACGGACGATGCCTCATGGCGCAAGCGCGACGTGACAGCGTGGAAACCGAAAATCATTTTATTCTTACTCATTTATCGCTTCTTTTTACTTTTTGAGACAGTCTTCGCTGCTCGGGGTGCTACCGGGGCAGCCGCCCCGGCATTAGTCTTGCGGCCGCCCTTGGCCTTGGCTGCGGGCTTGGCGGCGCTCTTCGCGACGGCCGGCTTGCCAGCGGCAGGCTTGCCGGCGCCAGCCCTGTTGGACTGGCTCTTGGCGACAGCCTTGACCGGCTGCGCTTTCGGCACGGCCGGACCCGGCTTGATGTTGGTCTTGCGGTCCTTCGATTGCGCATCGGCCTTGTCGGCGCGCGGCGGCGGCGCGTCGGCGCCAGCCAGACGCAGATCGATCTTGCGCGATTCCAGGTCCACGCGCACCACCTGCACGCTGACGTGGTCGGTCAGCTGGAACTTCTTGCCGGTGCGTTCGCCGCGCAGTTCGTGGCGGGCGTCGTCGTACTGGAAGTAGTCGGCGCCGAGGTCGGTGATGTGCACCAGGCCTTCAACGAACAGCTGGTCCAGCTGCACGAAGATGCCGAAGGTGGTCACGCCGGTGATGATGCCGGTGAATTCCTCGCCCAGCTTGTCCTGCATGAAGTAGCACTTCAGCCAGTTCTCGACATCGCGCGACGCTTCGTCGGCGCGGCGTTCGTTGGCCGAGCAGTGCACGCCCAGCGCATCCCACACGGTCAGGTCGGCGGCTTTCTTTTCCTTGCCTTCGGCCTTGTCCTTGGCCTGCTGCTTGCGGGTCGCGTTCGAGACGTTGGTGTTCAGCACGCTGGTGCTGGCCACTTTCGGTTCGTACTTTTTGCCGAGCAGGATGGCCTTGATGGCGCGGTGCGTCAGCAAGTCCGGATAGCGGCGGATCGGGCTGGTGAAGTGGGCATAGGCCTCGTACGCCAGGCCGAAGTGGCCGATGTTGTCGGGGCTGTAGACCGCCTGCTGCATCGAGCGCAGCAGCATGGTTTGCAGCAGCGACGCGTCCGGACGCTGTTTGACCTGACGCATCAGCTCGGCGTAATCGCCGGCGGTCGGCTTGTCGCCGCCGTTCAGGCTCAGGTTCACCTGCTTGAGGAAGGTGCGTACCTGCTTGAGCTTTTCAGCGGTCGGGCTGGCGTGGATGCGGTAGGTGCCGGGATGCTTGTGGCGGATCAGCAGGTCGGCCGCGCAGACGTTGGCGGTCAACATGCATTCTTCGATCAGGCGGTGGGCGTCGTTGCGGGTGCGCGGGATGATCTTCTCGATCTTGCCGGACGGGTTGCAGACGATGTAGGTTTCGGTGGTTTCGAAATCGATGGCGCCGCGTTCGGTGCGCGCCTTCAACAGCGCGTTGTACACCTCGTACAGGTTCAGCAGGTGCGGCACGATGCCTGGACGGCGCGCGGCTTCCGGTCCCTTGGTGTTGCCGAGGATGTCGGCCACTTCGGTGTAGGTCAGGCGCGCGGCCGAGTGGATCACGGCCGGATAGAACTGGTAAGCCTTGATCTCGCCCTTGGCGGTGATGACGGCGTCGCACACCAGCGTCAGGCGGTCGACCGCCGGGTTCAACGAGCACAGGCCGTTGGACAGCTTTTCCGGCAGCATAGGAATCACGCGGCGCGGGAAATAGACCGAGGTGCTGCGCTCCAGCGCGTCAGCGTCGAGCGCATCGTTCGGCTTGACGTAGTGGCTGACGTCGGCAATCGCGACGATCAAACGGTAGGCGTTGCTGCGGCCGATCTTGACCGGTTCGCAGTAGACCGCATCGTCGAAGTCGCGCGCGTCTTCGCCGTCGATGGTCACCAGCGGCACGTCGCGCAGGTCGACGCGGTCGGCCAGGTCGATATCGCGCACCACGTCCGGCAGCTTGTTGGCTTGCTTGAGCGCGGCGTCCGAGAACACATGCGGCACGCCGAACTTGCGCACGGCAATTTCGATTTCCATGCCGGGGTCGTCCAGCGAACCAAGGATTTCAACGATCTTGCCGACCGGCTGCTTGAAGCGCATCGGCTGTTCGGTCAGTTCAACGCTGACGATCTGGCCCGACTTGGCCTTGCCGATAGCACCTTCGACCAGGATGTCCTGGGCGATGCGCTGGTCTTCGGGCGCCACGATCCAGGCGCCGTTTTCGTTCAGCAGGCGGCCGATGATGTGGGTGTTGGCGCGCGAAACCACTTCGACGATGGTGCCTTCCGGACGGCCGCGGCGGTCAACGCCGATGACTTTGGCCAGCACGCGGTCGCCATGCAGGACTTTCTGCATTTCCTTTTCGGGCAGGAACAGGTCTTCGCCCGGCTCATCCGGGATGACGAAGCCGAAGCCGTCCTTGTGGCTGCTGACGCGGCCGGAGATGAAACCGGTATCCGTGGCGAGCGAGAAGTGGCCGGTGTCGTCGGAGACGATCTGGCCGTCGCGCTGCATGGCGTTCAGGCGGCGCGACAACACGGCCTGGGCCTCGGTCGCGACCTTCAGCGACTTCGACAGTGCGCGCAGATCGAGCGGCGCCTTGGCGCTACGGAAGATGCCGAGAATTTCCTCCCGGCTGGGAATGGTATGGGTAGATTGGTTCAAAAGTATTTCTGTAGTTATTATTGACAGTGTTCAGAGGAAATCCGGCCTGGCAAAATCGTCAGGTGCATATATATGACACGACGACAGGCGTAGTGTACTTGGAAACGCCCTGATTGACTAATTTGCGGCTGCTTACGCGAATCCGAGCGGATTTTTTATGTTGGGGCATTTGACATCCCGCAAAATTCCTCTATAATCTTGGTCTCTCGCAGCGACAAAGTTGAAAAACAGCGGCAAAGTGAGAATTGCTAGACAGGGTTGATGTGCAGTAAGGAGCGTAAGCTCATCTGGCGCGAAACCTTCCCCGTCGTTATAATAGCAGAGTTGTTGAGAAGCATCAGTGCCCACGTGGCGGAATTGGTAGACGCGCATGGTTCAGGTCCATGTGCCGCAAGGTGTGGGGGTTCGAGTCCCTCCGTGGGCACCACAAAATTCCGCAAAAAAGCCGCAGCGCCCTTAAAAGGCCTGCGGCTTTTTTCATTCGCACTCGCTTTTTACAGTTTGGACAAGAAGCGGCCGATCAGGTTGAAGATCAGTTCCTCGTTCGCGCTGCCCTCGTCCAGCGGCAAATCCCACAGTGCGGCCGTGGCGATGGTCATGCGCAAATCCGGCACCAGCATGGCGAACTGTCCGCCGAAACCATAGGCCGTAATCACCTGGTGGCCGCCCAGCATGCCGCGCCACCACAAATAACCGTAGCCGACATCACTCATATCGCCTATCGGGCCGATGTGGACGTGATTGGTGAAACTCTCGTTCAGCCACGCGGCCGGCACCACGGACTTGCCCTGCCACATGCCGCCGTCGAGCGCCATCCACGCCAGCTTCATCAGGTCGCGCGCCCGCAGTTGCAGGCCGAAGGAGCCGAGTATCGTCCCGGTCCCGTCGCGCTGCCAGGCCGTCTGGCGGATGCCGAGCGGCGCAAACAGATTGCGCGTGGCGACCGCCAGCGTGTCCTCGCCATAAGCGTTCGCGACGATGGGCGACACCAGATGCGAGACGGCGGAGTTGTAGTTCCAGTAGGGCCCGTTCGGCCCCAGCGGCGCGATCGGCAAGCTCAGCGCCAGGCTGGCCAGGTCGGGCGCGTGCAGCAGCTCCTGCATGTGGACGTCCTCATCCCAGGCCAGGCCGCTGCGCATGCGCAGCACCTGGGCCAGCGTGACATTGCCCGCCACCGAGGTCGGCACCCTGGCCATCTCCCTGGGCAGCAACTCGGCCAGCGTGGAGGTGACGCCGCGTATTTTTCCATCGCGGATAGCCTGCCCCGCCAGCAGGCTGCTGACGGTCTTGGTGGCCGAGCGGATGTGGCGCAGGTCCGAGGACTGCCCGTCGGCATAGTAGCGCTCGCCGATCAGACGGGCGTTACGCACCACCAGCAGGCTGCGCAGCGATGGAATCTGCGCACCCTCCGCCAGCAGGGTTTGCATCAGCGCGGGCGCCACGCCCTCGCCCTCCGGCGCGGCCCGGTTCCAGTCATCGTCGATGATGGCCGAGAGGACCACGTTTTCCGGCCCGGCGCCACCGCCGCCAGAGCCGCCGCCACCGCAGGCAGTCAGCCAGGGAGCGGCCAGACCCAAGATCATCATGTCGCGTCGCGTAACCATATCACCCCATCATCGGAAGATAGTGACCGCCGCGTGCGGCGCATGCGGCGAGTCGATGGGTGATGTTAGGCCTGCGCAGTCATCAGGAGGGAGTGCCGAAAGTCATGCATGCGGCCTCACTGCAACGCCGTGCTCCACTCCAGCCGCAGATGGGCGCCGATCTCGCGCAGCAGTTCGCGCTCGTCGACCGGCTTGCTGAGGAAGGCGTTGGCGCCCACCTGCAGCGAGCGGGCTTCCTCCTCCGGCGTCGAGCTGGCCGAGATGATGAGCACCGGCGTGTTGGCGGTGCGGGCGTCGGCGCGCAGGCGGCGCGTGGTTTCAATGCCGTCCATGTCGGGCATCACCATGTCCAGCAACACCAGGTCGGGCAGGCGCGCCTGCACCTGGCGCAAGGCGGCGACGCCGTTGTCGGCCTCCAGCATGCGGAAGTCCAGCGCACCGAGCAGGTCGCGCAGCAAGGCGCGGTTGGTGGCGACATCGTCCACCACCAGGATGGTCTTGCGCGGCCCCAGATAGCCGGTGGCGTTGTGGCCGTCGCTGCTGACGGCGGCCGGCGCGGCCACCACCCGCATCGGCACATCGAACCAGAAGCGGCTGCCCTGTCCCAGCCGGCTGTCCACTTTCAGCTCGCCGCCCATCAAGCGCACCAGCTGGCCGCTGATCGCCAGGCCGAGGCCGGTGCCGCCGGCGCGGCGCGATACATCGCCCACTTGCTCGAACGGCCGGAAAATCGTCTCGATATGATCGGCCGCGATGCCAATGCCGTCGTCGTGTACTTCGAAGCGCAGCTGCGCCATGTCGTCCGCATCGCCGGGCCTGGCCGGCAGCGGCTGCACGCGCAGCCGCACCGTGCCGCGGTCGGTGAACTTGACGGCGTTGCCCAGCAAATTCAACAACACCTGGCGCAGCCGGGTTTCATCGGCATCGATCGCCACCGGCAGGCCGGACACCAGCTCCAGCTCGAAATGCAGCTGCTTCTGCTCGGCGCGCACGCGCATGATGTCGGCCACCACCGACAACAGATCGCCCAGCGCCACCGGCTTGGGATGGAATTCCATCTTGCCGGCCTCCACCCGCGACAGGTCGAGCACGTCGTTAATCAGCGCCAGCAAATGCTGGCCGCCCTGCTGTATCGTGCTGACGCCGGTTTGCTGCGATGCGCTCAAGCCCTTGTCGCGCCTGAGGATTTGCGTGTAGCCGAGGATGGCGTTGAGCGGCGTGCGCAGTTCATGGCTCATCGCAGCCAGGAAGGCGCTCTTGGCGCGATTGGCCACTTCGGCGCGCTCCATGGCGGCGCGCAGGTCGTTGTTGGCCTTCAGGAGTTCGGCGTTGACGGCCGCCAGCTGCGCCGGACTGGGGATGCGCAGCGCCACCGGCACCAGCCGCACCAGCACGATGGCCGTCACCACCGAGGCGACGGCGGTGATCGCCTTCAGGATCACCGCCAGCCAGTAGTCGGGATGCCAGATCACCCAGATGTCGGCCAGGTGGGTGCCGCCGCAGGCCAGGATGAAGATGCCGAAGGCGATGAACATCCAGTCGAACGGCATGTCGCGGCGCTTGCGGATGAAGTACAGCAGCGTGACCGGGATGGTCAGGTAAGCCAGTGCGATCAGCGCGTCGGAAATCACGCTCATCCACAGGATCGAGGGTATCCACAAAAAACAGTGCCCGTGCGGCATGAAACCCTGGCTATCGAACCAACTGCTCAGCATGTCCATTGCCTGTCTCCGGTTGTTACGGGTGGCGGGGTAGCACTCAGGAGCTTACGAAAGTGTGAGCAAACAAGCAAGCAGGAAATCTTTCGTGCGGCCTCATGCAATCTTTCTCAAAAATCAGCATTTCGCTCTTGACGCGGACACGCCGCTCCCCTATGATTCTGGCCTCTGTTGCAGCACACGCAGCGACAGAGAGCAGTACAGTGCCCACGTGGCGGAATTGGTAGACGCGCATGGTTCAGGTCCATGTGCCGCAAGGTGTGGGGGTTCGAGTCCCTCCGTGGGCACCAAAAAATTCCGCAAAAAAGCCTCCATCGAGCTGAAAAGCAGATGGGGGCTTTTTTCATTGTGGGTTTCGACGGCCGGCCGCGTGCCGATTGCATCATGTTGCAAGCAGCCCTTGACGGCAGCGCCGCCATGCGGCATGATGCTGCCTCTGTTGCAGAACACGCAGCAGAAAAGCAGCAACAGTGCCCACGTGGCGGAATTGGTAGACGCGCATGGTTCAGGTCCATGTGCCGCAAGGTGTGGGGGTTCGAGTCCCTCCGTGGGCACCACAGAATTCCGCAAAAAAGCCTCCAGCGAGCCTTACGGCCTCTGGGGGCTTTTTTCATTACTGCCTTCCCTTCGCACTTCCCTCATGTACAGGGCATAGCGGCCGCTGTCGCGCAGCCGCTGCAGGCCGCGGTTGAACAGCGCCAGGTAGCGCCGGTTGGCGCTGTCTTTTTTGCTGAGCATCAGATGGTAGGGCGTGATGTTGTAGGGCTTGGGATCCCAGGTGATCTGCGCGGCCTGCGCCGGCGTCAGGTCGTTGCGCATGATGTGCAGGCCGACATCCAGGTTGGCCGGAAAGATCTGGAAGCGCCCCGCCAGCAGCTTGCGAAAATTGAGCTCGTCGGTGGCCGCCGTGCGGTCGATTTTGATATCGGGGAATTTGTCGAACCAGTAGACATAGCCGGCCGTGCCACCCATCTTGATGTCGCGCAGCTGGTCGAAACCGGTCCACTCGAACGGGTAAGTCTTCAGGTGGAAAAATACCGACTGCCCTTCGAACACCGGATCGCTGAAATAAAAGCGGCGCAGCCGGTCGCTTTCAGTCCTGGACACGCTCCAGACGATGGAGCCGTTGGCGCTGCCATTGTCCGCCTCGGCGTAGGCGCGGCTCCAGGGGCGGAAGACGTAGCGCACCGTCACCCCTTCCAGCGCGAACGCGGCGCTGACGATGTGCGAGATCGGACCATAGTCGGGCAGCTTTTCCGACATATACGGCAGCCATTCGCCGTTAATCAGCGTGATGACCTCCTCCGCCGGCGCGCAAGCAGGCAGCAGCAGCAAGGCAAGCGCAAGCGCGCGCAAAGAGGCAGGCATGGGGCGGGGTTCCCGTAAAGTCGCCCAGCCATTATATCCAAGCGGATGAAATTATTTCACAAAAGCACGAAATCTCTATTGACGAGGCCCGGGGCGTCCTTTAAGATTCGGGCCTCTGTTGCAGAACACGCAGCAGAAAAGCAGTAACAGTGCCCACGTGGCGGAATTGGTAGACGCGCATGGTTCAGGTCCATGTGCCGCAAGGTGTGGGGGTTCGAGTCCCTCCGTGGGCACCACAGAATTCCGCAAAAAGCCTCCATCGAGCTGAAAAGCAGATGGAGGCTTTTTTCATTACAGCGCCGCTTTGACGGCGTCCGCCAGCGAGATGGTCGGACGGCCGATCAGCTTGCCCAGCGTGCAGCTGCCGTCATCCAGCGCGCCCTTGGCGGCGTGCGCATCCGAATCGGCGATCAGCCCGGCCAGCGGAACCGGCAACCCCAGCTGCACCAGCATGTCGCGATACGCCTGCTGCGGCAGATTGTGGAACGGCAGCACCTTGCCCGACTGGCGCGACACTTCCGCCGCCAGCTCGCCCAGCGTGAACGCGCGGTCGCCCGCCAGCTCATACACTTGCTCGACCGGACCAGCGCTGCTCAGCACGGCCGCCGCCGCATCGGCGTAATCGGCACGGGCCGCCGCCGCGATCCGCCCTTCCCCTGCGCCGCCGGCCAGCGCGCCATGCGCCAGCGCCCCGCCCAGGTTGCCCGTGTAGTTTTCCACGTACCAGCCGTTGCGCAGCAAGGTGTACGGCAGGCCGGAGGCGCGCACCGCCGCCTCGGTGTCGCGGTGCTCGGCCGCCAGCGCCAGCGGCGAGGTGTCCGCATGCAGCACGCTGGTGTAGGCCAGCAGGCCGGCCCTGGCGCGCACGGCGGCGTCGATCACGTTGCGGTGCTGCGCGCCGCGCTGGCCCAGTTCGTTCGACGAAATCAGCAGCACCTTGCTGGCGCCCTGGAAGGCGGCGTCCAGCGAGGCGGGATCGGCATAGTCGGCGCGGCGCACCTGCACGCCTTGCGCGGCCAGGTCGGCGGCCCTGGCGACGTCGCGCACGGCGGCGACGATCTGCGCGGCAGGGACGGTTTGCAGCAGGCGGGCAATCACCAGGCGGCCCAGTTGGCCGGTTGCGCCAGTCACGATAATCATATGGTCTTCCTTTGAGTAAGCTGCCGCGGGGAGGTTTCCGCGCGGTCAGGGCTATAATAAGACCTATACTTACTATTTGTAAGTACGTACAATTTGGTAAGTACCCCAACAATCCGAGGAAGCCCAAATGAGTCAAGTCAAATCCAGCCGCTCCCTGCGCAAGGTGCTGATCGAAAACCAGGGCCATCCGCGCCCTCATGTGCTGGCCGCCGAATGCCCGTCGCGCATCGTGCTGGGCCACATCACCAGCCGCTGGGGCGTGCTGGTGCTGGTGGTGCTGCTGGACGGCACCCACCGCTTCAGCCAGCTGCGCCGCGAGATTGGCGGCGTCAGCGAAAAGATGCTGGCGCAGACGCTGGACGCGCTGGCCGGCGACGGCCTGGTGCTGCGCGTGGCGCAACAGGTGGTGCCGCCGCACGTGGAGTACAGCCTGACGCCGCTGGGGCGCCAGGCGGCCGAGCGGCTGGAGGTGCTGGTCGACTGGATCGAGGACAATTTCCCGCTGATCCGGCAAGCCCAGGAAGCCGCCGCACTGGAGGCAGCATAAAGGCTTGACCCGGCCCGCCCATCCTGTGACACTGGCTCCCATCGCCTACTGCGGAGCGGACCCACAGCCATGATGCAGCCGTTACCATCCGATCAGCCAGGCATCGTCCTGCTAGCCACCAACACGACCTACGACCTCGCCACGCTCAGGATCATGCTGGCGGGCCACGGCCTGCAAGTCGAGCAGGTGCGGCGCGGCGACGAAGCCCTGGCGCTGGCGGCCGGCGGCCGCGTGGTGCTGGCGCTGCTCGATGTGGCGCTGGCCGGCAGCGCGCGGCTGGAACTGTGCCAGCGCATCCGCGTCGGCTACGAACTGCCGGTGTTCCTGCTGTCCGGCTCCCCCACGGCCGAAGAGCGCGAGCGCGCCCTCGAAGCCGGCGCCGGCGCCTACCTGCCGCTGTCCTTCCCCAGCGAAGACGTTGCCGAAAAAATCCTGCTGCAACTGAAGCGGATCACGCCGGCGCCGGTGTCCGACCTGCCGACCATGGCGACGCTGGAAGTCAACTACCACCACATGCTGTCCGGCTCTCCGGACGCCATCCTGCTGATGCAGCGCGGCAGCAACCGCGTGCTGGACGTCAACCTGCGCACCCGCACGCTGTTCGGCATGACCGAGACCGAGCTGATACAGACCGACCTGCCCGCGCTGTGCCCGCCGGTGCAGGCGGACGGGCGGCCGTCGGCCGAGGTGTTCGCCGGCTACGTCGAGCAGGTGATGGCGGGCGATGTGCAAGTGTTCGAACTGCTGGTGCAGCACAGCTCCGGCCGCCAGGTGCCTTGCGAGCTGCGCATGGTGCCGCTGAACACGCCCGAACACCGGCTGATGCACGTGCGCATCGTCGACGTCACCAGCCGCAGGCTGGCCGAGCAACTACGCGACGGCAAGAACCTGGTGCTGGAAATGATCGCCCGCGGCGATCCGCTGAACGACACGCTGGAACGCCTGACCTTGCTGATCGAATCGCAGGCGCCGCCGGTGCTGTGTACGGTGATGCTGGTGGCGCCGGACGGCGTCACGCTGCTGACGGCCGCCGGCCCCAGCATGCCGGCCGAGTATCTGGCGACCATCAACGGCTTGACGGCCGGGCCGGCGGGCGGCTCCTGCGGCACCGCCATCCACCGCCGCGAAACCGTGGTGGTCAGCGACATCCTCAACGATCCGCTGTGGGCGCCGTACCGCGACATCGCGCTGCGCTACGGCCTGCGCGCCTGCTGGGCCATGCCCATCCTGCTCGACCAGGGCACGGTGCTGGGCAGCTTCGCCATGTACTACCGCGAGCCGCGCAGCCCGACCGACGACGACCGCCGCCTGATCAAGGCCGCCACCCACCTGGCCGGCATCGCCATCGCCAGCACCCGCCGCGAGGCCGAGCTGGTGCGCCATCGCGAGCATCTGGAGGAGCTGGTGCACGCGCGCACCGCCGAACTGCAGCACGCCAAGGAAGACGCCGAGCACGCCAACGAGGAACTGACCACGGTGCTGGACAACCTGAGCCAGACGCAGGAAGAACTGGTGCGGCGCGACAAGCTGGCGGCGCTGGGCGCGCTGGTGGCCGGCGTGGCGCACGAACTGAACACGCCGATCGGCAACTGCCTGACGATGGCCGGCAGCATGGCCGAGCGCACCGCCGAGCTCAAGCGCGACATGGAGGGCGGACTGCGGCGCTCGGCACTGGAAAGCTATCTGCAACAGGCGGCCGACGCCGACCAGGTGGTGATGCGCAACCTGAACCGCGCCGCCGCGCTGGTGGCCAGCTTCCGCCGCATCGCGGTCGACAGCGCCGGCTCGCCGCGCAGCCGCTTCGTGCTGGGCGACCTGGTGGCGCAGCTGCTGCAAGCCACCCAGGCCACCGTCAAGCAGCACGGGCTGGAGCTGGTCGAGGAAATCGAACACTGGGTGGAACTCGACAGCTACCCCGGCCCGCTGGCGCAGGCGCTGGAAAACCTGATCGACAACTGCATCGTGCACGGCTTCGACGGCCGCGGCGGCGGCAGCATCATGATACGCGCCCAGGACTGCGGCAACGGCGAGATCGCCATCACGGTCGCCGACGACGGCGTCGGCATCCCGGCCGCCAACCTGGCGCGCATCTACGATCCCTTCTTCACGACCCGGCTCGGCGCCGGCGGTTCCGGCCTGGGCTTGTATATCACCCACAACATCGTCACCGGCGTGCTGGGCGGGCGGATCGAGGCCGTCAGCGCGCCCGGACTGGGCAGCAGCTTCACCATGCGCCTGCCCCGTGTGGCGCCGCTGTAGACGGGCTCAACTATTTTCCTGCACGCAAATATTGCAGCCGTATAATAGGTTGTAACAGACCGGCAATCAGCCGGCCCCTAGCCAGAGAGACTAGTCCAGTGCGTCCACATCCCGCCCAGCCTGCAAAGACGGACATGGCCACCCTGCGCTGCGAATTCAGCGACCGGGCGGCCGAGCAAGCCTTTCTGCGCCACCACCTGGCCACGACGCAGGCGCAACTGCGGGTGACGTTTGTCTTCTGCTCGCTGTTCTACCTGAGCTTTGCCGTCACCGACGTCATCTGGCTGGGCTACAGCCTGCACACGGCGGTGCTGGCCAGCGCGCGCCTGCTGGTGGCCGCCTCCGCGCTGGGCAGCCTGGTGCTGCTGCGGCGCCGGCCCGTATCCATCCCCGTCACGCGGATGGTGGCCAGCGTGGTCGAGCTCGCGGGCGCGGCCGGCTTCCTGCTGATCGCGGCGCTGCGGCCCACCG
This sequence comes from Rugamonas aquatica, assembly GCF_009380215.1. Taxonomy (GTDB): domain Bacteria; phylum Pseudomonadota; class Gammaproteobacteria; order Burkholderiales; family Burkholderiaceae_D; genus Rugamonas; species Rugamonas aquatica_B. The sequence continues at coordinate 398,433 of NZ_WHUG01000004.1, read as the reverse complement.
AGTTTTCGCTGCATGCGATTTCGATGTCCATCGTCGTCATCGTCATCTACATCTACATTCCGAACCGGTTGCTGTACGCGGCCGCCATCGCGGCGCCGGCCACGGCGGGCTTTCTGCTGCTGGCCGACCGGCTGGGCCATCTGCGCAGCGTCGAGCTGGCGACCATGGGCGCGCTGCTGGCGCTGACCAATCTGTTCGGCTACGTGGCGGCGCGCCGCTACCAGCTACTGCTGCGCAACGAATACAGCGCGCAAACGGTGCTCAAGAACCTGTCCGTGCGCGATCCGCTGACCGGCTGCTACAACCGCCGCCACCTGCACGAGCAACTGCTGGAAACGGAAATCTCGCGCGCCCAGCGCTACCGGCTGAGCCTGACCGTCATCATGAGCGACCTCGACCACTTCAAGGCGGTCAACGACAACTACGGCCACAACGGCGGCGACGCCGTGCTGCAGCGCTTCGCCGCGCTGCTGCAATCGATGACGCGCGACAGCGTCGACAGCGTGGTGCGCTACGGCGGCGAAGAGTTCCTGCTGATCCTGCCGGAGACCGACCTGGCCGGCGGCGCGCTGCTGGCCGAGCGCCTGCGGCACGCGCTGGCCGCCACGCCGGTCGAGCACGAGGGCCAGCAGATCGCCGTCACCGCCAGCTTCGGCGTGGCCAGCGTCGACTTCGCCAGTTCCACGCACGCCGCCCACATCAACATGATCGCCTCCGCCGACGATTTGTTGTACGCTGCGAAGAATAGTGGCCGCAACCGCGTCTGCACCCAACAACTGGTTTGAACCATGCACAACATCCAACGATACGCGGCCGCAGCCGCCCTGCTGGCGCTCTGCAGCGCCAGCCTGAACGCCGGGCCGGCGCCGTGGTACAAGTGGCGCAGCAAGATCGACAACGGCATCGCCTGCTCGCAGACGCCGCTGGGACCGGGCTGGGAAAAGGACTCCGGCCCCTATAAAGATAGCCGTTGCGAAAAGTTAGTTCTTGTTAAATAATGGGGCCGCAACAACAGGGGGAATCCCGGGGCAGTACAAGCTACATCCATCATCTTGAGGAGACTGTATGTTTACGAATCCCGAACAATTTGCCAACGCCACCAAAGCACTGTTTGAATTTCAGCTCGAAACCTTCAACACCCTGACCAGCAAAGCCGTACAAGGTGTCGAGCAAGTCGTCGCCCTGAACCTGGCCACCGCCAAGACCCAACTGGAAGACGGCCTCGCCGCCGGCAAGGAAATCAGCCAGACCGCCGATCCCAAGGCCGCGCTCTCGCTGGCCGCCGCCAAAGTCCAGCCCGGCATGGCCGGCGCCGTCGCCTACAACCAGCAACTGGGCGGCATCATCGCCGAGATCCGTGAAGAATTCACCCGCGCCGCCGACGCCCACATGACCGAAGCCAAGAGCACGCTGAGCGCGCTGATCTACGACGTCACGAAGAACGTGCGTCCCGGTTCGGAAAACGCCGTGCAGATCGTCAAGACCGCGATCGACAACGCCTTCACCGGCTACGAGCAAGTGACCAAGGCCACCAAGCAGGCGGTGGAAGCGGTCGAAGCGCAGATCGCCAAGGCCAACGCGCTGGTCGACCAGAACACCGTCAAGCCGGCCAAGGCCGCGAAGAAATAAGCCCGTCGTCCTCCCGCACCAGCCAGGCCTGCGCGCCTGGCTTTTTAATTTGCTGGGCCTACGCCGTCAAATACGGTACACTGTACATAAACACAGTTATCGTAACAGCTCGCGCCGGCAATGAACAAAGTCCTGGAAAATCCCTTTTACTACCTGGAGAACTTCCAGCAGGTACTGACCTGGATCGGCGGCCGCTACGAAGACCTGCTGACCGCCGACGAACGCGCCCTGATCACCGTCTTCCCCGCGCTGCCGCAAGCCTCGCGCGCGCTGTTCGTGCGCATGGTGATGCGCAAGGGCACCGTGTTCCGCGCCAGCAAACTGGTGTACGCCGAAATCGGCAGCACCCACGAAGCCGCCCGCCCGCTGGCCGCCCTCGGCCTGATCGAGGAAGATCCCGCGCTCGACCTGGAACAACTGTTCGACCTGCTGCAAAAACCGGAGATCGGCAAGATCTTCCAGCTGCCCGCGCACCAGCGCCAGCTGCGCAAGGCCGATCAGCTCGAAGCGCTGCGCGCCCAGTACGACGGCCAGCACCGCTTCTCCGCCTGGTACGAAGGCGCCGGCGACCACTGCTACCGCAACCTGACGCAGGAACTGTGCGACCGCCTGCGCCTGATCTTCTTCGGCAACTACCACCAGGACTGGACCGAGTTCGTGCTGTCCGACCTCGGCATCTACCAGTACGAAAAGGTCGATTTCTCGCCGGCCGCGCGCGGCTTCCGCAGCCGCCGCGACATCGACGACTTCCTCGCCCTGCACCGCTGCCACGAGCGCTTCATCGAAGGCGAGCCGGCGGACGAGGTGATCCGCGACCTGCCGCCCTGCCCCGAAGACAACGAATGGCTGCGCAGCCGGCGCGACAAGCTGACCTTCCAGATCGCCCAGCACCTTGAAAAGCAATCCGACTGGCAAGCCGCGCACGCGCTGTACGCCGGCTGCAACTACCCCGGCGCCCGCGCCCGCGCCGTGCGCGTGCTGGAAAAAGACGAGCAGCCGCGCGCCGCCTTCGAGCTGCTGCAAGCCGCGCTGCTGGCGCCGGAAAGCGAGGCCGAGCGCCAGCAACTGCTGCGCATGCAACCGCGCCTGGCGCGCAAGCTCGGCCACGCCAAGCCGCAGGCCAGCACGCCCGCGCAAGCGCTGCGCATCGACCTCAGCCTGCCGCCGCCGGAGCAGCCCGACTACGTCGAGTTCGTCGTGCGCGACCACCTGACGCGCGACGACGCCCCCGTCTACTACGTCGAGAACGCGCTGATCAATTCGCTGTTCGGCCTGCTGTGCTGGGACGCCGTGTTCAGCCCCATCCCGGGCGCCTTCTTCCACCCCTACCATCGCGGCCCGGCCGACCTGCACAGCGCCGATTTCCAGCGCCGCCGCGCCCAGCAGTTCGACGCCGCGCTGGCCCAGCTCGACAACGGCCAGTATCGCGCCACGATACACGCCAACTACGCCGCCAAGGCCGGCATCCAGTCGCCCTTCGTGTACTGGGAAACGCTGGACGCTACGCTGCTCGACCTGGCGCTGGACTGCATCCCGGCGCTGCACCTGAAGCGCGCGTTCGAGCGCATCCTGGCCGACATCAAGGCCAACCGCAGCGGCTTCCCCGACCTGATCCAGTTCTGGCCGGCCGAGCGCCGCTACAACATGATCGAAGTGAAAGGCCCCGGCGACCGCCTGCAGGACAACCAGCTGCGCTGGATCGCCTACTGCGCCGCGCACGACATGCCGGTCTCGGTCTGCTACCTGCAATGGGCGGCATGAGCGTGGGCGAGCAGGCGGCCCCGCCCCGCTACACCATCGCCGTGCGCGCGCTGTGCGAGTTCACCGCCAAGACGGGCGACCTCGACCTGCGCTTCACGCCGTCGCCGACGGCGCAGGAAGGCATCGCCGGCCACGCCACCGTGACCGCGCGCCGCGACGACGATTACCAGGCCGAGCTCGCGCTATCCGGCGACTACGGTCCGCTGCATGTGCGCGGCCGCGCCGACGGCTACGCCCCGCGCGCGCGCCGGCTCGAAGAAATCAAGACCTATCGCGGCGACCTGAAGAAGATGCCGGACAACCAGCGCCAGCTGCACTGGGCGCAGCTCAAGGTCTACGGCCACCTGCTGTGCCACAGCGAGGGACTGGAGCGGCTCACTCTGGCGCTGGTCTACTTCGACATCGGCAGCCAGAAGGAAACCGTGCTGCAGGAAGAACACACGGCGGCCGGCCTGCAAGCGTATTTCGAACAGCAATGCGAGCTGTTCCTGCAATGGGCGCGGCAGGAGCTGGCGCACCGCACCGAACGCGACGCGCAGCTGAAGACGATGCGCTTCCCGCACGCCGACTTCCGCCCCGGCCAGCGCCAGCTGGCGGAAGCGATGTACAAGGCCAGCAATCGCGGCGTGTGCCTGCTGGCGCAAGCGCCGACCGGCATCGGCAAGACCGTCGGCAGCCTGTTCCCCATGCTCAAGGCCAGCGCCGAGCATGGCGTCGACAAGCTGTTCTTCCTGGCCGCGAAAACCTCCGGCCGGCAGATGGCGCTGGACGCGGTCGACGTGATCCGCACCGGCGCGCCGCTGCTGCCCTTGCGCACGCTGGAGATGGCGTCCAAGAGCACCGCCTGCGTCAACCCGGACAAGGCTTGCCACGGCGACTCCTGCCCGCTGGCGCGCGGCTTCTACGACCGCCTGCCCGCCGCCCGCCAGGCCGCGCTCGACATCATGGCGCCGCCGGCGCCGGGCGGCGCCTTCCTCGCGCTGGACCGCGAAACGCTGCGCGCCATCGCGCTGGCGCACGAAGTCTGCCCCTACTACCTGAGCAGCGAAATGGCGCGCTGGTGCGACATCGTCATCGGCGACTACAACTACTACTTCGACCTCAGCGCCATGCTGCACAGCCTGACGCTGTTGAACGACTGGAAGGTCAACGTGCTGGTGGACGAAGCGCACAACATGGTCTCGCGCGCCCGCAAGATGTATTCGGCCGACATGGAACACGCCGCGCTGCGCCTGCTGCGCAAGCTGGCGCCGGAACAGCTGAAGAAGCCGCTGGACCGCGTGCACCGCCAGTGGAACCAGCTGGAGAAAGACCAGGCAGCCGAGTACCAGTCGTATGCCGCGCTGCCGGAAAAATTCATGGGCGCGCTGCAGACGGCGGCCACCGCCATCGCCGACTACATGGCCGAGCATCCGGCCTACGTCGACGCGGATTTGCAGGCGTTCTATTTCAACGCGCTGCTGTTCACGCGGCTGGCCGAGAGCTTCGGCGACCACGCGCTGTTCGACATCGAGAAATCCGAAGGCGCGCGCGCCAGCCACTCCAACTCCGTGCTGTGCATCCGCAACATCGTGCCCGCGCCCTTCCTCAAGCCGCGCTTCGAGAGCAGCCACAGCACGGCGCTGTTCTCGGCCACGCTCAGCCCGTGGAACTACTTCGGCGACATGCTCGGCATGCCGGACAGCACGGCCTGGGTCGATGTCGAATCGCCCTTCGTGGCGGAGCAGTTGTCGGTGCAGGTGGCCGCGCACATTTCCACGCGCTACCAACACCGCCAGCAATCGCTGCGGCCGATCGCCGAGCTGATGGGCGAACAATACCGCCGCCAGCCGGGCAACTACCTGGCCTTCTTCAGCAGCTTCGACTACATGGAAAAAGCCGCCAATCAGTTCGCCGAACGCTACCCGGACGTGCCGGTGTGGCGCCAGTCGCGCCGCATGGACGAGGCGGAGCGCGCGCAGTTCCTGGCCCGCTACACGCTCGACAGCGAAGGCATAGGCTTCGCCGTGCTGGGCGGCTCCTTCGGCGAAGGCGTCGACCTGCCGGGCGCGCGCCTGATCGGCGCCTTCGTCGCCACGCTGGGCCTGCCGCAGATCAATCCCGTCAACGAGCAGATCCGCCAGCGCATGGACGCCATCTTCGGCGCCGGCTACGACTACACCTACACCTTCCCCGGCATGCAGAAAGTGGTACAGGCGGCCGGCCGCGTGATCCGCACGCAATCGGACCGCGGCACCGTCTACCTGATCGACGACCGCTTCGGCCGCCCGGAAATACAACAGCTGATGCCGGCCTGGTGGCGCATCGAGGTGGCGGCAACGGACCGCGCACCGGCGCAGTGAATCGCCGCCGCTGGAACGATAGCGATATGCAATCGACCACCGGCGGCAGGTCTGATATATTGGCTTGACCGGACTACCGCGCCCCGCATCCGCGCAGCACCACTGGTGTTGGCCGACTCACCCCGACTCCGTGAGCCTTCAGTTTTCAGGAATGCTACACATGAGACACAGGGAAAACACGCTGCTTTCCAGGGCGATACAGCAGGCCGTCATCATCGACGCCACCATGGGCGCAACCCTCGCATGGGCCTATCTGAGCGCTTACAACATTTCCAACGCCACCATCCTGCGCGTGCTGTCCGGCGCCGCCCAGCGGCGCGCCTCCGACCTGCAAGCCGCGCCGCAACAGCTTACTGAATGACCGCGCGTATCTTCTGGTAGCCGCTGCGGCTGACCGGCACCCTGGCGCCGTCCTTGAGGATGGCGACGTAGCTGTCCTTGGTGGCCTGCTCGATGCGGTCGACGCAGGCGATGTTGACGATCCACGAGCGGTGGATGCGCAGGAACTGCCCCGGGTCGAGCTGTTCCTCCAGCTCCGCCATGCGCTGGTTCTTCAGGTAGGACTTGCCCTCCGAGCGGATCTGCACATAATCGTCCTGCGCTTCGATGACCTCGATCTTGTCGCTGTTGATGACATGGACCTTGGCGCCGTCGCGTATCAGCACGCGGCCCAGCGGCTTGTTGCGGCCGGCCGCCTCGCGCACCATGCTCTGCACCGCCGCGCCGCCATCGCCGTCGCCCTTGCCCATGTTGACGCGCGCGTGCGCCAGCGCCTGGTCGAAGCGCTGCTGGCTGAACGGCTTGAGCAGGTAATCGAGCGCGTGGAATTCGAACGCCTTGATCGCGTACTGGTCGAAGGCGGTGGCGAAGATGTAGCGGGTCTTGGCGCCCGCCAGTTCGGCCACCTCGAAGCCGTCCAGCTTGGGCATCTGTATGTCCAGGAACACCAGGTCGGGCGCCAGTTCGGTGATGGCCTTGACCGCCTCGAAACCGTTGGCGCATTCGGCCACCACTTCCACGTCCGGATGTTCGGCCAGGTATTCGCGCACCACGCCGCGCGCCAGCATCTCATCGTCCACGATAATGATACGCATTGCTTTACTCTCCCTCGTCGCCTGTTTGCGCGGGCATCGCGATGTCCACGCCAAAGCTGTTGTCGATACGTCCCCAGTGGATGCTGGCTTCGTGTTTGTAGACGCCGGCCAGACGCTGGCGCACATTGGTCAGGCCGATGCCGTGGCCGTCGCTGCGGGCCGACGCCATGTCCGGGTCGACCGGATTGTCGACGCGGATATGCAGGATGGAACCGTCCCGGCGCGCCGTCAGCCGTATCGTGCCGCCCTCCGGCATATTGCAGATGCCGTGCTTGACGGCGTTCTCCACCAGCGGCTGGATAATCATCGGCGGCACCAGGCAGGCGACGGCCTGCTGGTCGACCTGCTCTTCCACCAGCAGCCGCGCGCCGAAGCGCACCTGTTCGATCGCCAGGAAGTGGCGTATCAAACGCAGCTCCTCGTCCAGCGTCACCATCTTGTGCGCCTCCATGCCCAGGCTCTGGCGGAAGAAGCTGGCCAGTTCCAGCGTCATGCGGCGCGCGGCCTTGGGGTCTTGCGAGGTCAGCGCGCTGATCGAGTTGAGGCTGTTGAACAGGAAGTGCGGATCGATCTGCGTGCGCAGCATGCGCAGCTCGGCCTCCTGCGCCATCAGCAGCGATTCCAGTTCGCGCTGCTCGGCGCCCTTGGCGCGGACGAATTCGATCACCAGGTAGTGCACCGCCGCCGCGAAGCCGTACAGCAGGATGCCCAGGCCGACGATCAGCGCCGACAGCTGGGCGTTGAATGCGATGCCGGCCCATGCCACGTCCAGCATCAGGCAGGCGCCGTTCCAGGAGCGCCCCAGCACCAGCCACAGAAAGCCCGATACCACCGCCGCCACCGTCAGCACCAGCGCGGTGGCGGCGGTCCTGCCGCTGCCGAGCGGATAGGCGCGGCACAGGTAGTAGGCCGAGTAACCCGCCGCGTAGGCGTACAACAGATTCATCGGAATCGCGAACAGCATGGCGTTGGCCAGCGGCGCGTCATTGGCCAGCGAGATCACGCCGCCCAGCGCGATCCCGAGGAACAACCACACCAACAGGTAGATGGCGGTGCCGCGCCGGCTGGAAGAAATCTCCTGCATGCTCAGTTGCGCACTTCCAGGCCGCCCATGATGGCGTAACCGCGCACGATCAGGCGTTTATCCGCAGTGGCGGGCGGCACGGTCTTCTCTTCGAAGCCGCCCATGATCGGCGTGCCTTGCAGGACCACGGTCCAGTCGACCGGCACCTTGATGGTGATCCCGCCGAACATCGTGAACACATTCAGCACCGCCTCGCCGTTGATCGAGCTTTGGCGCAGATCCAGGTCGCAGCCGCCCATGACGGCGGTGATCTCGCCGCCGCGGAAGTCCGGCGTGGTCAGGCGGCGCTTGAAGCCGCCCATGACGGCGGTGATGTCGACCACGGCGTCGCCACTGGTTTTTTCCAGCGAGTCGGAGCTCGACTCCAGGAAGGAGCGGCCGGTGCTCGACTTGAACACCACCGACAGGCCGGCGGCGATCAGCAGCAAGGGCCACAGCGAGCGCCAGCTGATGGAAATGAAGCCCGTCTCCTTCAGCAGGATCATCGCGCCAACCAGTATCAGCGCACCGCCCACCACCACGCCGGAAGTGGTGCGGGTCTGCACCAGCTTCATGATGCCGAAGAAGATCAGCGCGGTTGGCCACAGGTGCAGCGTGAAATCCAGGTCCAGCCAGCCAAGATTGGCGAGCAGGAAGACCATGCCCACGGCGACCACGAACAGGCCGACGACGAGCTGCGACGCCGGACTTTTTTGACGGTTGGTACTCATTTCGGCTCCTTGATCGAAGGGAAGGCATTATCCAGCAAAGGGCGCAGCAGCATGCCGATCCCGCTGGCCACCACCAGTGCCGGCCAGGTCTGGCCGAAGTCCATGCCCCAGACATGGTTGAAGGACACGTACCACCAGCCGGCGAAGAAGATCTCCCAGCAGCCGCTGAGGAAGTAGCGCGGCGTGGTCGGCGGGATGATCTTGGTCAGGCCGCTGATGACCAGCAGCCATGGCCACCAGCGCCAGAAGCTCATGATGTTGAAGTCGATGTCGATGATGTCGGCGCGGTCCAGCAGCAGCACGCAGCCGGCTGCGATCAGCGCCATGCCCCAGACCATTTGTTGGCGCCAGCGGTAAGCAGTGTGGATACTCATGTTAGTCCCCCGTGTTGGTATGGATGTAACGATACCGGGGAACTGCGGGCGGCGAAACCGCTATTCGGCGAACGGCGGAAACGGGCCGGTGAACGGCGAAAAATCCCGCGCGCCGGCGGCGAATGGCGTGCCGGCGGGGGCAAAGCAGGGATCAGGAACGGCCGTTGCCGAGCTTTTGCTCGAACATCAGCATGCCCCAGCCCAGCTGGCGGCGGATTTCTTCCGGCGTAGGCGGCGGTTTGACTTCATGCGAACGCCGCTCCAGGTAGGCACGGACCAGGTGTTTGGATGGGTGTGTAGTCTGCGACATGATAGGCTCCCAGAGGCGGCGATAACGTGAAACCAGTGTAGACCCGCCCCCGGGAGACCTCTGTACGGAACCGCACCGTCAACCGCTCAGAGTTTTTTCTGCAAAAACTCCAGGAAGCAGCTGATGCGCTGAGCCAGCAGCGTGTTGCGGTAGTAGACCGCGTGAATCTGCTGGCTGAAGCCGGTGTTGCTGTCTTCCAGGATCTTGACCAGGCGGCCGGCCTCGATGTCGGCGCGGGTCATGAAGTCCGCCAGGCAGACGATGCCCTGCCCCGTCAACGCCAGCTGGCGCAGCGTCTCGCCGCTGGAGGCGGCGATCGACGGCGTGATCGGCAGGCTGTTGCCGGCCGCGTGGCGCAGCGGCCAGTTGTTGCCCTGCTCGTACTGCGCAAAGCCGATCAGCGAATGGCGCGCCAGGTCTTCCGGCGTGTCCGGCGTGCCATGGCGGCGCAGGTAGTCCGGGCTGGCCAGCACGTGCAGCGGGCTCGATGTCAGCGCGCGCGCATGCAGCGTCGAATCGGTCAGCGTGCCGATGCGGATGGCGATGTCGGTGCGGTGTTCGATCAGGTCGGTGATCTGGTCGTTGCTGCTCAATTCCAGCTTGATCTCCGGGTACATGGCGCGGAACTCGGCCATGTGCGGCACCACGCAATGGAGCATGAACGGCGAAGCCGCGTCCACGCACAGGCGGCCGGCCGGCTTCTGGCGGCGGATGCGGATGGTTTCCTCGGCCTCTTCCATGGCGCCGAGGATGGCGCGCGCGCGCTCCAGGAACAAATGGCCTTCTTCGGTCAGCTCCATGCGGCGCGTGGTGCGCGTCAGCAGCGAGGTCGCCAGCTTGTCCTCCAGCCGCGACAAGGCGCGGCTGACGCCGGACGTGGTCTGGCCGAGGTGGACCGAGGCGGCACTCAGGGTGCCGCTGTCGATCACGGTGATAAAGGTTTTCAGGTCGTCGGAATTAATATCCACTGGTGCTCTACTCTCGAAATCCTACAGTTGTACAGGTGCTTCACGCTACATACAGCCAGACCGCGCCAAAATGGCAGGCGCTGCCGCCCAGCACGAACAAGTGCCAGACGCCGTGGCCGTAGCTCCACTTGTGGTCGGTGACGAAGAAGGCGATGCCCACCGTGTACACCAGGCCACCGGCCGCCAGCCAGGCGAACCCGCCCCAGCCCAGCGCATCGATCAGCGGGCTGGCGCCGATCACGCCCACCCACCCCATCGCCACGTAAATGAGCAGCGACAGGACGCGCGCGCCCTTGGCAAACCAGATTTCCTGCAAAATGCCGATCAGTGCCAGTCCCCATACCACGCCGAACAGCGACCAGCCCCACGGTCCACGCAGGCTGACCAGCGTGAACGGCGTGTAGCTGCCGGCAATCAGCAGGTAGATGGCGCAGTAATCCATCTGGCGCAGCACGTCTTTGGCGCGGCCGCGCAGGCTGTGGTACAGCGTCGACGTCAGGTACAGCCCCAGCAGGGTTGCGGCGTAGATGCTGAAGCTCACCACTTTCCAGGCGTCGCCGGTACGCGCAGCCAGGACAATCAGCAGTGTGCCGCCGATAGCCGCGAGCGCGGCGCCCACGGTGTGAGTGATGCTGTTGAAGCGCTCTCCGTAATACATATGTGTTTCCAATACTGTGAGGCAGCGGCGGAAAGCTGCGGCCTCAGGCATTGTATAGCGCATTTCATAACGGTGCTGCGGGTTTCAAGCCACGACCCACTCGGCGGTACCTTGCGGCTTATCCCGCACGACCGTACACAATTGGCAATTAGCAAAAACTTAATCGTAACATATAGAGAATTTATGCAAAGCAATGTTACAAATTTTTAGACAACTGTTGACCAGCATGCGACACGTGTCGCATAATCACCCCATTCGTCGCAGAGAGGTTAGCCCATGTCCACCCCTATCCCCATCCCATCCGTCAGCGAGCTGACGCTGTTGAAAGCGCTGTGGAAACAGCAGCCGCTGAGCGCCCGCGAGTTGCACGACGCCGTCGCCGAAGAGCTGGGCTGGTCGTTCTCCTCCACCCGCAAGACGCTGGAGCGCATGCTGGACAAGCAGATGCTGGCCCAACAGGCGGCGCACGGCGTCAACGTCTACGTCGCGCGGCTGGAAAAGGTCGGCACGCTGGCGGCCTTCGCCCGCGATTTCGGCACCCGCGTGATGGAGATGGCGGCGCCGCTGCCCGTCACCATGTTCACCGGCAGCAAACTGGTCGACAGCGACGAGCTGGCCCAGCTGGAGCAGATGCTGCAGGACTGGCCGTCCGACGAGGCCGGCAAGCCATGATGCTGGCCTACGTGGCGCTGTTCAAATGGATGCTGGCCAGCGTCAGCTGCGTGCTGGCCGGGATGCTGGTGTGGGCGCTGCTGGCGGCCGCGCTGCGTTACTGGCCCGCCCTGCTGCCGCGCCGCGCCGTGTGGCTGGCGGCGCAAGGCGTAACGGCCGGCGCCGCGCTGCTGGCATTGCTGCCGCACAGCGCGCAACACAGCCTGACGCCGACGGTGACGCTGAACGCGGCCGAAGCGTCGGCCATCCGCGACGCGCGTCCTTCGCCGGCGGCGACGGACGCCCCGCAAGCCCGCGCCGACGCGGCGGAGTCGGATGCCGCCGGCGATGGCGACCTGCCGCCTTTCACGCTGGTGCTGCCCGCACTATGGACGCTGGTGTACGCCGCCGGCCTGGCATGGACGCTGGCACGCCAGTTGCGCGCCCGCCACGCATGGCGCGGTTTGCTGGCCGCCTCGCAGCGACTGTCGCCGCAGGACTTGCAGGAGCACGGCGCCTTCAGCGGCGCGCAACTGACGGCCATCGCCCGCCGCCGCCTGGCCGTGATGGAAACCGACGCCGCCATTTCACCGATGCTGATCGGCGCGCGGCGCCCGGTGCTGCTGCTGCCGCGCCATCTGCGCAGCTTCGGCGCAGAGCAACAGCACATGATCGTCGCCCATGAACTGCACCACTGGCGCGCACGCGATCCGCTGTGCATGGGCGTGTCGGCCGTGCTGCAAACGGTCTTCTGGTTCAATCCCGCGCTGCGCTGGATGAATGCAAAAATGGAATGGGCGCTGGAGCTGATCTGCGATCAGCGCGTGCTGGCGGGCCGTCCGCAGCAGCAGCGCAAGCAGTATGCGGCCGCCCTGCTGCAGCAATGGAAGGCGCAGACGGCGGCCATGCCGGCCGGCGGCGTGGCCTTCGGCGGCATCAACGGCGCCAGCGCCGCCGCCCGCATCCGCCAGATGCAGCAGGCCGCGCTGCCTGTGCTCAGCAGCGCCGTCGCCTGGGGCGTCGCCGTGCTGATGGCTGTCGTGCTGGCGGGCGGCGCCATGCTGCAACCAGCGCTTGCATTCAGCGTGGACCAGCAGCCCGACGCCCCGCAGCCGTCCGCCCGCGCGCCAGCCGCCACGTCTGAGACCCCAGCCGCTACGCTGGCGGAAAATGCCGCCGCCTGGCGCGACCCGCTGGACAAGATGCGCGTGACCGGCCTGTTCGGCGTGCGCCGCACCGTGCTGGTGACGCCGCACAAAGGCATCGACATCGCAGCGCCGAGCGGCACGCCGGTCCACGCGGTCGCCGCAGGCACCGTCGTCAGCGCAGGCGAACTGACCGAAAACGCCGGCCGCTACGGAAAAACCGTCGTCCTGCAGCACGGCGCGCAGCGCACCCTGTACGCCCACCTGACCACGACGAACGTCAAGCCCGGCGCCAAAGTGGAAGCCGGACAGCAGATCGGCACCGTCGGCGAAACCGGCTTCGCCACCGGCCCGCACCTGCATTTCGAAGTGCGGCAGGGCGAGGAACTCCTGAACCCGGCCACAAAACTGGCCAATCTGGACGCCCACACCACCAAGCGCGCCCTGCGTCTACGCCAGCAGCAGCTAGGCTACTAACCCTACCCCATCACAGCCTCCAAACCGCAGCCCACCCGCTGCGGCAAGAGGAACTATTGCCCGCGTTTTTGAAGATAAGGAAGCATATGCAGCGACACTACATCACCGGCAGCCTGCTGCTGCTCGCCGTCGGCGCCCACGCAGTCCACGCAGCCGATGGCGAAACGGCCGAACCGCCGCAAGTCAAAGTGACCGGCCAGCGCGCCGACCAGCGCCAGCGCGAGACCACCACCAGCATCGTCGTCAACCACGACGAGATCATGCGCCAGGGCGACCAGACGCTGGCCGACGTGCTCAAACGCCTGCCCGGCATCAGCATCACCGGCGTGCCAGGGCGCGGCGGCGCGATCAGCATGCGCGGCCTGGGCAACGGCTACACGCAGATCATGCTGAACGGCGAACCCTTAGCGGCGGGCTTCTCGCTCGACACCATCGAACCCGAGACGATAGAGCGCATCGAAATCATGCGCAGCGCCACGGCGGAATTCAGCAACCAGGCGATCGCCGGCGCGATCAACATCATCCTGAAGAAGACCATCAAGCGCGGCCAGCGCGCGCTGAGCGCCAGCGTTGCGCGGCAAGCGGGCGTCGATACGCCTGCGCTGTCGGCGACGCTGTCGGACCAGGATGGCCGCCTGGCCTACAGCCTGGCCGCGACGCTCACCCACAAGCGCAGCGAAGCGCCATCCACGGACATGGAAGAACGCCGCGACGCCGCCGGCGCCATCCTCGAACAGCGCCGCATGCAGAAGACCGAATCCGGCCACACCGACGCCCTCACCCTCGCGCCGCGCCTGAACTGGACGCTGGCCGGCGGCGACACGCTGAGCTGGACCGGCTTCGCCAATCTGCGCCGCGTCGACAACGTCCACGGAGAGAACGAGACGGCGCTCATCGGCCCGCACAGCGAATACCCGCGCAGCATCTCCAACTTCGTCGCCAATTTCGCCATGCTGCGCAGCGACCTGAATTGGACCCACCTGCTGGAGAGCGGCGCCAAACTGGAGACCAAACTGGGCGCAAGCAGCAACCGCCGCAGCGGCACCTTCGACTTCAACGGCATGGACAGCGACGGCAAACCTGCGGGCCGCCACCACGTCGACTCCGGGCCGTCGGAAACCACCGTCACGGTCAGCGGCACCTATCGCCATCCGGTCGGCGAGCGCCATGCGATCGCGCTGGGCTGGGATGCCAGCCACGCCGTCCGCAGCGAAGACCGCAACGAAACCCTATTCGACGCCAACGGCGCGCCGACCGGCGGCAGCAACGCCGACTACCGCGCCAACGTCAACCGCGTGGCCTTGTTCGCGCAGGACGAATGGCAGGTCACGCCGCGCTATTCGCTGTACCTGGGCCTGCGCCACGAACGCCTGACCACCGCCAGCCGCGCGGAAGCCGCCAACGCGCCGGACGCGCTGGACCTGCGCTCGCAGGTGTGGAGCCCTTCACTGCAATCGCGCTATGAGTTGCCGAACAAGGATCTGCTGCGGCTCGCCATCAGCCGTACCTACAAGGCGCCACCGCTGGTCAAGCTGCTGCCGCGCCGCTACACCAACGACAACAACAATAACGAAACCAATCCCGATGAACAGGGCAATCCCAACCTGCGGCCGGAACTGGCCTGGGGCATGGATGCGGCCTACGAACACTATCTCGGCGAAGGTGCGCTGCTCAGCGCCAGCACCTATGTGCGGCGCATCCGTGACGTCACCGTGACCCGCCTGTTCCAGCAGGATGGCGAGTGGGTCGAAGCGCCCTTCAACAATGGCAACGCCAGCGTGCGAGGCATCGAGCTGGAAGCCAAGCTGCCGCTGTCGCCAAGGCTGGACCTGCGCGCCAACATGGCGCGCAACTGGTCGCGGGTGGAGAGCGTGCCGGGACCGGACAATCGCCTGGAAGAACAGGTGCCGTTCACGGCCAATCTGGGCGCGGACTACCGCCTGCCCGGCGCCGCGCTGACCTTCGGTGGAAACCTGAACTACCAGGCCGGCGGCCCGGTGCGGCAGTCGCCGCTGGTGCGGATGGCCACCAGCCCGAAACGCGAACTGGATCTGTACGCGCTGTGGAAGATGGACGGCAAGACGCAGCTGCGCATCTCGGCCAGCAACCTGCTGCGCCAGGACGCCACCGAATCGCATGAATACGCGGCCACCAGCGGCAGTCGCCAGCGCATTGCACAGACGCCGACCAGCGCCACGCTGCGCATCCTGCTGGAGCATCAACTTTGAACGGAGACCGTCACCCAATGAGAAACAAGCATATCGACAGCCTGCGCGGCGTCGCCATCCTGTGCGTGCTGGTGCTGCACTTCACGCTGGCCTTCGGCCTGAAAAACAGCCCGCTTGGCGACCTGCTACCAACCTGGCTGCTGCGCGCCGCGTTCCAGGGCAACTTCGGCGTGACGATGTTCTTCACCGTCTCCGGCTACCTTATCACGTCCACATCGCTGCGCCGCTGGGGCGATCTGTCGCGGATCGAAATCGGTACATTCTATTTATACCGTTTCGCGCGCATCATGCCTTGCCTGCTGCTGGCGTTGGCGATCATCGTGGTGCTGGGCACCTTCGACGTGCCGTTCTTCTCCAATTCGGACGGCGATGTGGACCGGCCGGCCGGCTATTTCTTCATCGCCGCCGGTTCGGTGCTGACGTTCTGGCACAACCAGCTGATGCAAACCGCCGGCTACTTCAACTACTGCCTGAACGTGTACTGGTCGCTGTCGGTGGAGGAAGTGTTCTACCTGCTGCTGCCACTGTCATGCCTGCTGTTGCGCCGCAATTGGCTGATCGTGCTGCTGTGCTGCGCCGCCATCGTCGCCGGGCCGATATACCGCAGCCAGCATACCGACAACGAGATCTTCTTCATGTACGGCTACCTGGCCTGCTTCGACGCCATCGCCATCGGCTGCCTGACGGCGATGCTGGCGCAGCGCGCCGCGCCGAACGCGCTTCAGGGACGGATGCTGCGGATCGCGGGCGGCCTCGCGCTGGCGGCGCTGTACTTGCGCGGCATCGAAGGGCATGAAGTATTCGGCTTCACGCTGGTTGCGCTGGCGAGCGGCGTGTTCCTGCTGGGGAGTTCGGCGCAATCGTCCACCACGGAAGGCACGCCGGACAGGTCGGTGCTGCGCTGGTTCGGCCGGCATAGCTACGAGATTTACCTGTTCCACATCATCGTGCTGGCGGGGATGCGCAACGTGATGACCAAGGAGACCCTGGGTTACGCCGCCCGGCTGCCATGGCTGCTGCTGTTCCTGTGCCTGACGGCGCTGGTAGCGGCGCTCGTCGCCCGCTACGTCTCCGAACCGGCCAACGCGGCGCTGCGGCGCAGATCAACTGGTGAGCGCTACGCGCAATGAGCCAAATTCGATCGGCGCCAGGGCTGCTGTGGTATGGTTCGGTTTATGACGCAAGCACAAATTCAACCTTGGCAACAATCGTATAAACCGTATAAACGCTGCATGGTCCTCGGCGGCGGCGGTTTCCGCTTTGGCATCTATATCGGCATGTACGCCGCGCTGCGGCAGGCCGGGCGCGCGCCCGACGTGCTGCTGGCCAGCTGCGGCGGCGCGATTGCGGCCACCATCATCCACAACCTGCCCGATCCGGAAGCGCAGCGCGCCTGGATCTCGTCGCCCGAAATGTACCAGTTCTGGTGCAGCCTGAAATCGACCCAGCACGCGGACCTGACGGGCAGCCTGCTGCGCGCCGCGCGGCGCAAGCTGTCGACCGCCAGGGCGCCCGTCATCCCCGATCTGTTCGGCGACTACATGTTCGAGATTCCCTCGCAACTGCCCTTCCCGCCCGCCACCGGCACGCCGGACGTGGATGTCGCCATCATCGGCGGCAAGCTGCTGTTCGACGCATCGGAAGTCGGCCAGCCGCGTGCGGGCCGCAAGCTGTTCGCCGAGACGGTGTTCTGCGGCGAGCACGCGGCCGCCCTGTTGGACGGCATGCAGTCACCACTGGGCGACGCCCGCTGGGGCGAGCACGCGGTCGCCCGCGAACTGCTGGTCGACGGCAGCGTGCCGCTCACCGAAGCCGCCCGCATCTCCATCGCCGACATGATCTACTTCCGCTGCCAGCAGTACCGCGGCCAGGAATATATCGGCGGCGTGCTCGATCTGTTCCCGGTGGAGATCGCGCGCCGCCTCGGTGCGGAAGTCATCATGGAATTCAAGGAAGCCTTCGACCAGGTGTTCGCGATTCCCGCCTGGCGCTCGGTGTTGGGCATCAACGGCAATGCGCGCCTGCGCTACGCCAATACCCACCTGGCCAATCTGCGCATCGACTCGTCGGACGTGTCGGTGGTGCTGGCCAAGCAGCAGCTACAGCAAAAGCTGGACTGGCGTCGCAACCGCATCGAACTGGCCATGCCGCCGACCTACGACATCTTCGTCCAGCACATGAACGACCAGTGGCAGTATGGCTACGACCGCGCACAGGAAGCGCTGGGCCACGCACCCGGCAAGCATCCGGCCATCCGCCGCGCCACCCGCTACAGCAAACCGCTGCGCAGCGTCTGAGGCGGCGGAAGGCTAGTCGCTGGCCAGCACCTGGTGCAGCGACTGCACCGCCGCCGAGCCTTCGCCCACCGCAGCCGCCACCCGCTTGACCGAACCGCTGCGCACATCGCCGACGGCGAAGATGCGCGGACGGCTGGTTTCCAGGAAGTGCGGGCTGCGCTCCAGCGGCCACGCCTGCGCGGGAACCTGCTGCCCGGTCAGCACGAAATGCTGCTCGTCCAGCGCCACGCAGTCGCCCAGCCATGCGGTGTTCGGCTCCGCGCCGAGGAACAGGAACAGGTGCCGCGCCGGCGCGGTTCTCACCTCGCCGCCGGCCGCCTGCCAGCTGATGTGTTCCAGCTTGTCCTCACCCT
This sequence comes from Rugamonas aquatica, assembly GCF_009380215.1. Taxonomy (GTDB): domain Bacteria; phylum Pseudomonadota; class Gammaproteobacteria; order Burkholderiales; family Burkholderiaceae_D; genus Rugamonas; species Rugamonas aquatica_B. The sequence continues at coordinate 380,352 of NZ_WHUG01000004.1, read as the reverse complement.
GCAGTTCGACGATCTGCTTGCGCGTATGCAGCGTGATGTTGGGCGCCGCCTCGATGCGCTGGATCAGGTAGCGCGACATGCTGGCGGCCAGGCCGTCGGCGCGCACCACGATATGCACATGCTTGGCATGCGCGGCCAGGAACACCGCCGCCTGCCCGGCCGAATTGCCGCCGCCGACGATCACCACTTCCTCGTTGGCGCAGAAGGTCGCTTCCATGAAGGACGCGCTGTAGTAGACGCCCCGGCCTTCGAAGCGCTCCAGCCCCGGCAAGTCCGGCTTGCGGTAGCGCGCGCCGGTGGCGACGACGATGGAGCGCGCCCGCAGCCGCTCGCCGCTGTCGATGGCGATTTCGAAATCCGGCCCTTCGCAGTTGACGGCGCTGACGCGCACCGGCACCGCCACCTCGGCGCCGAACTTGCGCGCCTGCGACAGCCCGCGTCCCGCCAGCGCCTGACCGGACACGCCGGTCGGGAAGCCGAAATAGTTTTCGATCTTGGAGCTGGAGCCGGCCTGGCCGCCCGGCGCCTTCGAATCCAGCACCGCCACGCTCAAGCCTTCGGACGCCGCGTACACGGCGGCCGCCAGTCCGGCCGGGCCGGCGCCAACCACCACCAGGTCGAAGGTGCGGCCGTCGATATTGTCCGAGCTCAGGCCGATGCTGTCGGCCACCTGGCGCAGCGTCGGCTGGCGCAGCACCTCGCCGGACGGCGTGACGATGGCCGGAATATCGGCCGTGGTGACGCCGAAGCGCTCCATCAGCGCCGCCGTTTCGTCGTGCAGTTCGGTGTCGAAGTAGGCGGTGGGCTGGCCGTTGCGGGTCAGGAAGTGGCGCAGCACCAGCGTGGCCTGCGAATGGCGGGCGCCGAACACCACCACGCCACCGGTGTGGTCCTGCATGTAGGCCACGCGCCGCAGGATGTGGGCGCGCATGATGGTTTCGCTCAGCGCCGCTTCGGAGATCACCAGCGTGCGCAGGGACTCTTCGCTGATGACGATCATTTCGCTGTCGGTGACGACGCGCCCGGTGGCCACCGCCGCGCGGCCGGCCAGCGTGCCGATCTCGCCGGTGAACATGCCGGGGCCGTGGGTGCCGAGGATGACGGTGCCCAGCGCCGAGGCGCGCTCGATCTCCATCGAGCCGCTCAGGTTCACGTACATGGAGATGTGGCGGTCGCCCTGGCGGAACAGGATGTCGCCGGCCTTGAAGTGGCGGCGTTCGCCGTAGCGGCTGAGCAGCTCGAACTCGGCTTCGCTCAGCGTCGGCATGATCTGGTGGCGGCGGTTGCCGATGTCGGTCGATGCAGCTTCGGGGAGCGCGCCCTTGCCTCCCGCGGTTCTTGTTTCCATGCTCAAGCCTGTGGTCAGTCAGTATCCGGCCATGATAGCGCTAATCGGACGAACCGGCAGGCGGGGCTAGCGGCAGAGCTGGTTCCAGTTTTGTTCGAACTCGGCCGGCGAAACATCCTGCGCCAGCAAGGTCAGGTCGCGCGCCACCGAAATGTAGCGCTGATAGCCGATGTAGGCGCCGAACGCATCCTTGGCATTGAACTCGCCGCAGGTGGCGCCGCCCTTGCCGACCACCTGGTTGCGGAAGATCGCCGAAGCCGGCTCGCGCACCTTTTCCTTCACATATTTCTCGCCCAAACTGGTCAGCGTCGCAGCTTCTTCCTGCCGCTTTTCCGCCGCACTCTTGCCGCAGGCAGCCAACACGGCCATCAGCGCCAGCACCGCGACCCTGCGCGTGGTGTTAGCATAATTCATAATATTTTCTCTTTTATAATTTTCTTACAGCAATTATCTACGTAAACATCATCTCACGCCATCCATAACGCGGCAACGGCCTGCGTTGTTGACAGCCAGTGGATTTGTTACTATCTCAAGCTTTATAACCAGATCAGGAGATCACATGACCAGCCCAACACCCGCACGGTTCCTCAAAGCATTATTAGCCTGTGCAATGGTGCTCAGCGCCTATGCTGGGGCAGCTGAAAAAGCCGCCGCCCCGCTGGCTCATGTGACCATCCTCGCCACCGGCGGCACCATCGCCGGCAGCGGCGCCACCAGCACCACCACGGTCGGCTACACCGCCGCCACGGTCGGCGTCGATCGCCTGATCGCGGCCGTGCCGGAACTGGCCAAGGTGGCCCAGGTCAAAGGCGAGCAAGTGTTCCAGATCGCCAGCGAAAACATGAGCAACGAGCACTGGCTGACGCTGGCCAAGCGCGTCAACACGCTGCTGGCCCAGTCCGACGTGGACGGCATCGTCATCACCCACGGCACCGATACGCTGGAAGAAACCGCCTACTTCCTGGACCTGGTGGTCAAGAGCCGCAAGCCGGTCGTGCTGGTGGGCGCGATGCGTCCGGGCACCGCGCTGTCGGCCGACGGCCCGATCAACCTGTACAACGCGGTACTGCTGGCGGCCAGCCAGGAAGCCGTCGGCAAAGGCGTGCTGGTGGCGATGAACGACCAGATCCACGGCGCCCGCGATGTCACCAAGACCAACACCTCGACCCCGGACAGCTTCAAGACCCCGGAGCTGGGCATGCTGGGCTACTTCCAGGGCAACAAGCCTTACTTCTACCACGCGTCGACCCGCAAGCACACGGTCGACACCGAGTTTGACATCAGCAAGCTCGACGCGCTGCCGCAGGTCGACATCGTCTACGGCTACGCCAACGTCAATCCGGTGGCGCTGAACGCGCTGGTGGCAGCTGGCGCCAAGGGCATCATCCACGCCGGCGTCGGCGACGGCAGCCTGGCCGCCAAGGTGCTGCCATCGCTGACGGCAGCCCGCAAGCAAGGCGTGCTGATCGTGCGTTCGGCCCGCGTCGGCCAGGGCATCGTGGCGCGCAACGGCGAGGCCAATGACGACGAGCTGGACTTCGTCGTTTCCGATACGCTGAACCCGCAAAAAGCGCGCATCCTGCTGATGCTGGCCCTGACCAAGACCAGCGACAGCAAGGACATCCAGCGCATGTTCTACACCTACTGATCCATCTTTGGATAGTCGGGCCGCTTCATGCGGAACAGGCTGTCCCGGTTGATCTCGAAGTAATCGGCCGGGCCGCCGCCACGCAAGATGGTTTGCGAGCCCGCCGTGTCGTACACGCCATCGCGCAGCAGCGTCTGCGCGATGTGCACGCCCACTACCTCCCCCATGATTAGCCAGCCGTCGGTCGGCTCGCCGGCCGCGTTGTTCAGACGGATGATCTGGCTGCACCGGCATTCGAAGGCAACCGGGCTCTCCGCCACACGCGGCACATCGATGAGGCGCGAAGGCGTCGGCGTCAGCCCGGCCAGCACGAACTCATCCACCTCCGGCGGCGCCGGCGCGCAACTGGCGTTCATGGCCTCGGCCAGCGGGCGCGTGGCCAGGTTCCATACGAACTCGCCGGTCTGCTCGATGTTGCGCAGCGTATCCTTGCGGCCCTGGCTGGAGAAGCCGATCAGCGGCGGCGTGTAGTTGAACGCGTTGAAGAAACTGTAGGGCGCGAGGTTGAGGCTGCCGTCCGCGCCGCGCGAGGATATCCAGCCGATCGGACGCGGCCCGACGATGGCGTTGAAGGGGTCGTGCGGCAGGCCGTGGCCCAGCGCGGGTTGGTAGAAATAGCGGTCGTCCATGTTCAATCCCCAAGGCGCAGCCGCGCCGATGAGGCATTTTCGCACAGGCCGGTGGCGTCCGTTGCCACTGCAGGTATGATAGCCGAATGAGGTTTATTCTTATTTTTTTCGCCAGCTTGATGCTGGCCATGCCTGGTCGCGCAGATGAGCTGGTCTACGTGGTGTCCACCGGAAGCGCGATGCCGATGACGGATTTCCGTGATGGCGTGCTGGTGGGCGGACTACTCAAGGAATTCGGCGACGCGCTGGCGCGCGAGCTGCGCATGACGCCGCGCTATCTGAACGTGCCGCGCAAGCGGGTGGAGGCGCCGCTGGCCAACGGCCAGGCCGACATCCTGTGCGACCTGCGGCCGGAATGGCTGGACGGCAAAGACTGGCTGTGGTCGGACGCCATCTTCACCAACAACGAGATCGTCGCCACCCGCCTCGATACGGCGGCAGTGCGCGGCGTGGCCGAGCTGCGCCGGCAACGCATCGGCACCATCCTCGGCTACCGCTACGCGCACCTGGAAGTTCCACTGGGCGATGAGTTCGCCCGCGACGACGCCATCAGCGACGACTTCAACCTGTCCAAGCTACTGCGCAAGCGCTTCCGCTACATGTTGACCAACTCGCTGTATTTCGATTATCAGCGCAAGATCCATCCGGAGCGGGCCCTGCTCAATCCGGTGGCCTACAAGGTGTCGGCCTTCGACACCTATTGCGCGTTGCCGCCGCGCGGCAAGCTGGCGCTGCCGGCGCTGGACCGGGCGATCCAGGCGCTGAAGCGGCGCGGCGAGATCCAGGCCATCGTCGACCGCTTCCGCCCCAACTGAGCGGGATCAGCGCTTCAGACGCGCCAGCAGCTGGTCGGCGACGGCGCTGGCCGAGGCCGGATTCTGGCCGGTGATCAGCTCGCGGTCGGCCACCACCCAGGTCTGCCAGCTGGCGGCGCTGCTGAAGGAGCCGCCAGCTTTTTGCAGCGCGTCCTGCGGCCAGAATTTCATCGCGCCGCCGTTCAACATCCCTTTGGAAGCATCCTCTTCGGCATTGCTGAAGACCGTCATCTTGTAGCCGGCGTAGATCCAGGCCGGCGCCTTGGCGGCATGCGCGCCCTGCTCCAGCGTGGCGGTGTAGCGGGCCGGCTGCTCCAGCGCCGACAGCAAGGCGATCGGGCCGTGGCACACCAGCGCGGTCGGCTTGGCGCTGGCGTGGAAGTCGCGCAGCAGGCGGCCCAGCGGCGCGCTGTGCAGCAAATCCTGCATCGGCGCGTGGCCGCCGGGGATGTAGACGGCGTCGTAATGGCCGTAGCCGTTCTGCTCGACGCGCGCCAGGCTGACCACCGGCGAATGCTCGGCCGACGTCAGCTGCAGCTTGTCCAGCAATTCGACGTGCTGGCGCATGCTGGCTTCGTCATTGCCGAAGTACATTTTGTCGAGCGAGCTGCGGTCCAGCGTCGGCGCCTTGCCGAGCGGGGTGGCGAAGGTCAGCGTGTGGCCCGCGTCCAGCAGCTTTTTGACCGGCTGCATCAATTCGTTGGCATAGAAACCGGTGCTGAAGCTGCGCTGGTCGCGCAGCGCCAGCTGCGATTCGTCGGACAGTACGACCAGCACGTTGGCGGCGTTGGCGGCGACGGCTGCCAGGCCGAGCACGGTACCGGCAGCGGCTTTGAGGATGGTGGTGTTCATGGCGATGCTCCTGTGGGTGTGGGGTAGTGGCGCCACTTTATTGATGCCTGTAAAGTGTGTAAATATGCGCACCACCAAATCATTTGTTCTTGAAAGGCATGAATGGGCAGGCAATTCGATCATATGGCCGATGTGGAGGCCTTCGTCACCATCGTCGACAAGGGCACGATCAGCGCGGCGGCGGTGACGCTGGGCACCACGCCGTCCGTGCTGAGCCGCGCCGTGGCCCGGCTGGAAGCGCGGCTCGGCGTGCAACTGATGCGGCGCACCACGCGCCGACTGAGCGTGACCGAGGCGGGCCGGCTCTACCTGGAGCAAGCCCGCAGCGCCTTCGGCCTGATCGCCGACGCCGAGCGCGCGATCCAGGGCCAGGGCGGCGAGCTGTCCGGCACGGTGCGCCTGAGCGCGCCTACCACCTACGGCCACTACCGGCTGCCGCAATTGCTCAGGCCATTCATGGAGCGCCATCCCAAGGTCGTGGTCGAGCTGAGCATCGCCAACCGCAACGTCGATCTGGTCGACGAGGGCTACGACATGGCGATACGCCTGGGCGAACTGGCCGACAGCGGCCTGGTCGCGCGGCGGCTGGAGGACGCGGCGCTGTGCCTGGTGGCCGCGCCGGACTATCTGCGCCGCGCCGGCACGCCGCGCAATCTGGACGAGCTGGCCGGCCACGCCTGCCTGCCCTTCACACTGCCCAGCACCGGCCGGCAGGCGCCGTGGCTGCTGCGCGTGGACGGCCAAGATGTCGACTGGCCGGCGCCGCCGCGCATGCGGGTGGCCGACGATGTGCTGGGCGTGGTGTCGCTGGCGCAACAGGGGCTGGGCGTGTGCCAGACCTACCGCTTCGTGGCCGAGGAAAGGCTGGCCAACGGCCAGCTGGTCGAGCTGCTGCCTGAGCTGCGCGGCCGCAGCCGGCCGTTTTCGCTGATCTACGCGCCGCACCGGCGCATGTCGGCCGTATGCCGCGCGCTGATCGACAGCATCGCCCCCGATCAAAGCCACTAATCAAGCACTTGCTTGCTGCAAAAATAGCAGCAATAATGATCCTCCAACATAGACAACATCGGAGACGGCAGCCATGAACGAAGCGGACGTGCAGCAGATCAAAGCGGCTTTCGACGCCCAGCAGGCCACCGCGCTGCGCTGGCGCGCATCGGCCGCCGCCGAGCGCATCGCCCGCGTCAAGCGCCTGCGCGACGCGCTGATGGCGCAGCGCGAAGCGTTCTATGCCGCCTTCGAGAGCGACTACCGCAAGTCCCCGGCCGAGGTCGAAGCGTCCGAATTCCTGCCGGTGATGGAGGAAATCCGCCAGGTGCTGGGCGCGCTCAAGCGCTGGATGAAGCCGCGCCGCCACTGGCCCACCACCACCATGCTCGGCACCTATGCATCGGTGCAGTACCAGCCGCGCGGACGGGTGCTGATCATCGCGCCGTGGAATTATCCGCTGAGCTTGTGCTTCGGCCCGCTGGTGTCGGCGCTGGCCGCCGGCAACACGGCCATCATCAAGCCGTCGGAGATGACGCCGGCCGTGTCGGCGCTGATGGCGCGCATCATCGCCGACGTTTTCCCGGCCGATGAAGTGGCGCTGTTCGAAGGCAGCCAACCAACCTCGCACGCCCTGCTCCAGCTGCCCTTCGATCATATTTTCTTCACCGGTTCGCCGTCGGTGGGCAAGCTGGTGATGACCGCCGCCGCCCAGCACCTGGCCAGCGTGACGCTGGAACTGGGCGGCAAATCGCCGACCATCGTCGACGAAACCGCCAACCTGCAACTGGCGGCGGAAACGCTGATGTGGGGGAAGTTTCTCAACAACGGCCAGACCTGCGTGGCGCCCGACCATGTGTATGTGCACGCCAGCGTCAAGGCCGCGTTCGTCTCCGCCTGCCGCGCAGTGCTGCAACAGCGCTACGGCGCCGACGCGGCCGCGCAAAAGCAAAGCCCCGACCTGACGCGCGTGGTCAACCAGCGCCACACGCAACGCCTGGCGGGCCTGCTGGCGGACGCGCTGCAGCGCGGCGCCGTCGTGCATACCGGCGGCGAAGTCGATGAGGCGCAGTGCTACATCGCGCCGACGCTGATCGAACAGATACCGGCCGGCGCCGCCATCCTGTCGGAGGAAATTTTCGGGCCGCTGCTGCCCATCATCGAATACCGCGAGCTGGACCAGGTGATCGCCGCCATCAACGCCGCGCCCAAGCCGCTGGCCTTGTATGTGTGGAGCACGCGCCAGGCCAATATCGACAAGGTGCTCAAGCAGACCAGCTCCGGTGGCGCCTGCGTCAATCACTGCGTCGCGCATTTCGCGCACGGCAATCTGCCATTTGGCGGCGTCAACAATTCCGGTATGGGCAGCGCGCACGGCGAGTACGGTTTCAAGGCTTTCTCGCACGAACGCGCGGTGCTGCGCGCTTCGCCGCTGATGCTCATCAAGCTGTTCTTCCCGCCCTACACCTCGGGCCGCCTGCGCCTGATACGCATGGTGGTCGACAGCCTGAAGCTGCCGATGCTGTAAGCGCGGTTGTTAACAAATTCTGTGGATAAGGCTGTTAACAAGGCAGCGGCGTTGATGCCAAGTTGATGTTTTCAAAGGAAAAATAAACGCTGCGCAAATTTGTCGCAGTCAAAGTTATCCACTGGCATTACACTAGGCGGGTTTTGACTTCTTCATTCAACAAGGAACTCATGAAACCCCGTCTTACTGCACTTGCCCTCGCCCTGATGCTGGGCTGCCTCACCGTCCAGGCCGGCGCCGCCGATGCCGGCGGCTCGCCGAAATACAGCTTGCGCGAGCACTACACCAAGTACGAATTCCGCATCCCGATGCGCGACGGCGTGCGCCTGTTCACCGCCGTCTACGTGCCCAAGGATGCCGGCAAGACCTATCCCTTCCTGATCCAGCGCACGCCGTACAGCGCGGGCGTGCAGTCAGGCGGCGAGCTGCACTACGGCGTCGACTTCTACCCCGAACACATCGGACCGTCGCAGGACTTCGAGAACAGCGGCTACATCTTCGTCAAGCAGGACGTGCGCGGACGTTATATGTCCGAAGGCAAATGGGTCGAAATGACGCCGCACCTTGCGCCCAACCGCGCCAAGGGCCAGGGCAACGAAAGCGAGGACATGCACGACACCGTCGAGTGGCTGCTGAAGAATGTCGCCAACAACAACGGCAAGGTCGGCATCCTGGGCACCTCGTATCCGGGCTTCTACACGTCGGCCAGCATCATCGATTCGCATCCGGCGATCAAGGCGGCGTCGCCACAGGCGCCCGTCACCGACCTGTTCATGAACGACGATTCGTATCACGGCGGCGCCTTCATGCTGGCGGCGAACTTCGATTTCTACTCGGCCTTCGTGGAAGCGGAAAATCCGACGCCGCTGCCGAAAACCTGGGACCGCTTCGACTACGGCACCGCCGATGGCTACGAGTTCTTCCTCAAGCACCTGACACTGAACAACATCCTCGGCACCATGTCGGCGAAACAGCGCGCGCTGCTGCAGCCGACCATCGAGCATTCGACCTACGACGACTTCTGGAAAACCCGCAACATCGCGCCGCACCTGAAGAACATCAAGGCCGCAGTGCTGACCGTGGGCGGCTGGTATGACGCCGAAGACCTGCAAGGCCCGCTGACCACCTACAGCAGCATCAAACGCAACAATCCCGGCATCTACAATGGCCTGGTGATGGGGCCGTGGTCGCATGGCGCCTGGGGCCGCGCCGACGGCAAAACCCTCGGTTACATCAAGTTCGATGCCAAGACCGGCGAGCAATTCCGCAGCAATATCCTGTATCCATTCTTCGAACAACACCTGAAGGGCGTGGCGAACAAGAACGTGTCGGAAGTGTATGCGTTCGAGACCGGCAGCAATGTCTGGCGCAACTACGCCGCCTGGCCGCCGAAGCAAACACAGGCGCGCACGCTGTTCCTCGGACCGAACGGCACGCTGAGCTGGAAGCAGCCTGCGGCGGGCGAAGCCTACGACGAATACGTGGCCGATCCACGCAAGCCGGTGCCGTTCACGGCCTATCCGGCGCAGGGTGCGCCGAAGGAATACATGGTCGGCGACCAGCGCTTCGCGTCGTCGCGTCCGGACGTGCTGACCTACCGCAGCGAGGTGCTGGAAGAGGACATCACGCTGGCCGGGCCGGTCAAGCCGAAGTTGTTCGTCTCTACCACCGGCACCGATGCCGACTGGGTCGTCAAGCTGATCGACGTTTATCCGGCCGAATATCCGGGCGGCAGCGACGACGAGGAGCGCGGCCCCGACGTGCCGAAACCGACCCTGACCATGGCAGGCTACCAGCAACTGGTGCGCGGTGATCCGCTGCGCGGCAAGTTCCGCAACAGCTTCGAAAAACCGGAGCCGTTCACGCCCGGCAAGGTGGAAGCCGTCAACTATGCGATGAGCGACGTCAACCACACGTTCCGGCGCGGCCACCGCATCATGGTGCAGATCCAGAGCTCGTGGTTCCCGCTGGTGGACTTGAATCCGCAAACCTTCGTGGACATTCCCAAGGCCAAGCCCGAGGACTTCCAGAAGGCCACGCAACGCGTGTATCACGCGCCGGCGATGTACTCCGGGGTCGAGGTGCAAGTGTTGCCCGGCTTGCGCTGATTCTTGATTTGGGGGCATAATTCAGTTGATAACGATTCTCATCTAGCCAGCCAAACTCTCGTCCGACGAAGTAGCCAGCCACACACTACTTCAAGGATCCCATGGCACTGAATAAGAAACCGCTGGCATTGATGCTGGCCAGCCTCACCCTCACCAACGCCGCGCTGGCCCAATCCGGCGCGGCGCCGGAACAGACGATGACGGTCGTCACCGTCACCGGCGAAGCCGATGGCTACCGTCCCACCTCCTCCACCAGCGCCACCAAGATCGACGCGCCGCTGCGCGATATTCCGCAAACCGTCAACGTCGTGCCTCAGACATTGCTGCGCGACCAGGGCGCACGTTCGCTCCAGGATGTGCTGAAAGCCGTGCCCGGCATCGGCATGTCGACCGGCGACGGCCAGCGTGACCAGGTGACGATACGTGGTTTTAGCGCCATCAGCGACCAGTTTGTCGATGGGATGCGCGACGATGCGCTGTATTTCCGCGACCTGTCGAACGTCGAGCAGGTTGAGGTCATCAAGGGTCCGGCATCGGTGCTGTATGGCCGAGGTTCGTCCGGCGGCATGATTAACCGCATCACCAAGAAGCCGGGCATGGACCGCAGCGAAGTGAGCCTGCAAGCCGGTAGCTGGGGCCAGAAGCGCGGCGAATTCGACCTGGCGCGCAATGCGGCCGAGCGCGGCATCGCTTTCCGCATCACCGGCGCGGTGGAAGATGCCGACAGCTACCGCAACCAGCAATTCCTGAAGCGCGAAGCGCTGGCGCCGTCGCTGCAATTCAAACTCAGCGCGGACACATTGTTGCTGCTGCAAGCAGAATACCTGCACGACAAGCGCTTGACCGACTTCGGCATCCCCTCCTACCAGGGCCGGACGGTCGATGTGCCGCCGAGCACCTACTACGGCGCCGCCAACGCCAAGGATTTCGACTACAGCGAATCGCGCGTGCACGCCTTCGGCTTTACGCTGGATCATCGTTTCAACCAGAAGTTCTCGATCCGCAATGCCTTCCGCCACTACAACTACACGCTGGACCGCAACAACACGCTGATCGGCTCGGTCAACGAAGTGGCAAAGACCGCCTCGCTGACGCGCGGCAACGTGGCGCGCGATGAGGATGGTTACACCAATCAAACCGAGCTGACGCAGCACGCGGAACTGGCCGGCATGCAGCATCAGGTGCTGTACGGCGTGGAATTCGGCAAGCAGAACAAGGACCAGTTGGTACGCTCGCAAGCCAACGTGGCGACTGTGTCATTGTTCAATCCAGTCAACCCGGTTGTGCCATTTACAGCCGGTGGTGCGCCTACGGCGAACAATCTGGGCATTTTCAAGGTCAGCAGCGCCTACATTCAGGACCTGGTGACGATGTCGCCGGAATGGAAAGCGCTGGCCGGCATCCGCTACGACAAATTTGAGCAGGAAACCGTCGAACGCCGCGCCGGCGTGGCCAGCGTGGCCCGCACCGACCGCAACTGGAGCCCGCGTGCCGGCCTGGTGTACCAGCCGAGCCAGGTCCGGTCCTACTACGCCTCGTTCAGCCGCTCCTTCCAGCCGTCGGGAGAAGGCTTCGCTCTGGCGGTTAATAACGCGGACATCGCGCCTGAAGTCACCAAAAACAAGGAAGTTGGCGCCAAATACGATCTGTTTGGCGGCCGCGCCTCGGCCGGCGTATCGTTGTTCCAGTTGACGCGTACCAATATGAAATCGTCCGATCCGATCACCAACAAGCTGATTCCACTGGGCACCCAGCGCACCAACGGCCTGGAACTGACGTTCAGCGGCGATCTGGGCGACGGTTGGCAGGCATGGTCGGGTTATTCCTACATGGACGCGTCGATGCTGAAGTCGATCGCCAAGGATGATGGCCAGCTGGTGCAGGGCAAGCGGCCTACGCTGACGCCCAAACACAGCGCCAATCTATGGGTCAGCAAGGCGCTGGCGGGCCACTTCGGCGTCGGCGGCGGCTTGAACTACGTCGGCGAGCGCTTTGCCAATCCGGGCAACACCGTCGTCCTGCCGAGCTTTGTGACGGCGGACGCCATGGCCTACTACCGCCACCGCAATATCGATCTGACGCTGAACGTGCTGAATCTGCTGGACAAGGCCTACATCGTGGCCGGTCACGGCAGCAGCAAAAACCTCAACCTGCCCGGCGCCCCGCGCTCGGTACAATTGACGGCGCGTTATCGTTTCTGATCGTTTGAACGTCCGGGTTGTTAACAAATTCTGTGGATAAGCTTGTTAACAAGCCGGACTGGACAACGCTAAGTTGCTGTTTCAAAAGCAAAATAGACCGCTGCGCAATTTTGTCGCAGCGGTAACTTATCCACCGCGCCGGCGTTCGATCAGCTCGAAGATCCCCATGCCGGCCAGCATCGCCAGCACGAACAAAATAGCCTTCGGCAAGCCCATTCCCAGCCCTACCAGGGCCGGTCCGGGGCAAAAACTGGCAATTCCCCAACCTGCGCCGAATAATATCGACCCGATTACCAGACGGCGGTCGATATTAGTTGCAGTGGGTAATTTCAATTCAGTGCCGAGCAAAGTCGTTTTACGACGGCCGGCATATAAAAACGCAAAAAAACCTACCGCGATGGCTCCGCACATGACGAATATCAGCGAAGGATCCCATTTCCCGGCCAAATCCAGAAAACCGAGTACTTTGGCGGGATTCGCCATGCCCGAAATAATCAGGCCAAGCCCAAATAGCAGCCCGCTTAGAAATGCGACAACCATTATAAGTGCCTCATCAAGTAGACAGTAACAAAACCGGCCGCCATGAAAATGATGGTCGCCGTGATTGAGCGTGGAGACAGTCGGGATATTCCGCAAACACCGTGTCCGCTGGTACAACCGCTACCGTATCGTGTACCGACGCCGACCAACAGTCCGGCGACGATTAATGCTCCGGTATCCGCCTCAACCAAAATCTCGGGCCAGGCGTAAAATACGCCGTAGGCTATCGGTGCGATTATTAGTCCAGAAATAAAAGCGAGACGCCAGAGAATATCGCCGCGCACCGGTCGTAATAATCCACCAAGGATGCCGCTAATGCCGGCAATTCGGCCATTCAACAAGACCAGCATCGCGGCCGCTGCGCCGATGAGTATGCCGCCCAACAGCGCGGACCAAGGCGTGAAGTTCAGAGTGTCTATCGTCATTCGCTGCTCCTACGGGTGTGCGCCAGAAAGCGGCGCGAACAAGCCAATTGTTAGCATAATTTTACTCTCCCAGCAGAGCCAAAGACTCCAGCCAGGACGCTTTCCAGGGGCGCAGGTCCGGCTGGGCCGCGAAGGCCTTCTTCAAATGCGACATCGGCACGCGATAGACATCATTCAATCCCAGCGCCAGCGTCACGGGATTCCACAGATGGGTATTCTTCCCGGCACGGGAATTCTTTCTGACCCGCGCACCGTCATCGCCGAATATCCCGATGCCGCTCGCCAGTGACTTTTCCCAATCCAGCTTGGCCATGCCGCCGAATACGCGCAGCACTTCTTCCTTGGTAATTCCTTTAAGAACTTCCTTCGGAGGCGCTGCGACAACCTCCTCTTTCGGGTTCAATATGTTTTCCAATACATTGGCTATATCCCGATGGAAGAAACGCAGCGCATCCAAAGGCATGGTGATACCCGGTGGTTTCAGTTTGAAGACTATCTTGTCCGAATCGCGCGTCATCCTAATTAATACGTCGCTGCTGCCGGCGGCAAGCCGCTGGGTATCTTCGATAAAGAATATCGGAGCGGGATAACGGGTAATCCCCTCGGCGAATAAGCCGGCATATTCCTCCGAATAATCCAGCCAGACATGGGGAGTCAACCCCGCTTCCAACAAGCGCGCCAGGTTCCATGGCGTGCCGGTCTGTTCACTTAACCAGGAACAGGTTTCTTCGGTGGTCGCATTGTTGGGCAGTGTGCCGGAGGTCATTTTCTTCTTTCAGAATTTTCGGATGCAGCAGTGTACCAATAATATGCGCGCTTTAAGCGGGACCGTCCGCCCTCCATGACGGCGTGCCGCCAATTTGGACGCCCAGATAAATCCCCAGGCGGCGCCAGGCCGGAATGCCGTCGGCTTCCGACGCCTCACGCAGCACGCGGTTGGCGGTGGCTTCGTCGCACACCTCGTGGTGATGGTAGAGCCAGTCGTGGATCACGGCCGCCTTGTGCGACGTGTCGCCGAACAGCAGGTACAGCACCGGCAGGCGCGGCACGCTGGCGTAGTCGGTCAGGAAACCGGCCTCGACTTCAATCACCCGGCCGAGGATTTCAGATTGATAGCGGAATGGCGCCATCACGCGCCAGGTGCCGCGTCCGCCGGCGGCCAGGTCGTCGACGCACTCGGTGATCAGCGGTGTCAGGAAGGCGGATTTCATAGCGCCTCCGGACGGTCGAAGATCGACAGTTGGCGGCCGCGCATCACGGCGATCAGCTTGTCGGCGTATTGCGGATCGGTGGCGTAGCCGGCGGCGGCCACCGCGCGCGCGAACGCCTCGCCGCCGCGGCAGGAGAACGCCGGTTTGTAGCGCCGGTTGGCCAGCAGGAAGGCCGCGTGGTCGTCGATGCAACCTTGCCAATCCGGATACTTGCGCCAGCGGGCCGGCTGCATCTGCCACTGACCTTTGACGAATTCGCGGGTAGGCATCAGCAGCACGTCGCCGCGCCAGGCCGGGTCGGCCTTGACGCCGAACAGGTTGCGGGCTTGCAGCGCCAGCTGCGACGCGCCCCAGCCGGATTCAAGCGCCGCTTCGGCGAGCGCGAAGCTGGCCGGCACCCGGGTTCGCGCGGCCGAGGCTCGGGCGGCGGGACCGATGGCAGCGATGAAGTCGGCGGGGGTCATGGCAGCTCCCCTTCCGACTCGGGCGTGATTTTGCCGGTCTTCCATTCCTTCCACATGTGCCAGCACTTGTGGACGATCATCAGGCCGACGTAGAACAGGGTCGCCAGGTGGACCAGTTCGGGCAGCGTGATGCCGATGTATTCGGCGCCGACGACGGCGATGGGCGGCGCAGTCTTGGCCAGCATGGCGGCGCCGGTTTCGATGGTTTCGTGTGTCATGCGCATGTTCTCCAGGCATAAAAAAAGCCACCCGAAGGTGGCTGTGGTGTTGAACGTAGCTATTTACTGCGGGATGCCGGCCAAAATCTGCTGCACCCGCTCCGGCGACGCGAGGATGCCGCCGCCGGGGCCGGGCGACGCCGGCTTGGCCAGGTAGGCGATGATGTCGCGCACCGAGGCCAGGTTGGGGTCGGTAGGCTTGTCGAGCTGTACCGACAGCTGGTACATCGACCAGAACTCTTTCACCATGGCGTCGTTGGACGCCTTGATCGTGATCCTCTCGCCGGGCGTGAAGGCCATGTACAGCGTCATTGGCGTCAGCAGCGGCAACGCGCTCTGATTGACCCAGGCCCCCTTCTCCTTCTGGAACTGCGGTGTCATACCAAGAACGTAAGTAGGCGGAACCGTAGTGCCATTAGGCTGGATAAGCGGCCCGTCGTAGATCCCGGTTAAGAAACCATTGGCGTCCAGGAGATATTGCATAGCCATTATAAGACCCTCACAATTTTTCCAGCTGTGCCGGAGATGTAAATATATGCACTCGTCGCACCCTCGACATAGACGTTTGCCGCGATGGTCGACGCGCCGTTCCCGGATACAGCTACGAATTGCCCAGCGCCGAAGGCCAACGCAGTCCAAACGGCCGAAGGCATAATCCGCTGAGCCCAGGTGACTCCGTCAGGGCTAGATGCTGCTATGGTTCCTACGCCGCCTCCGTTATTGCTCACCGCAAAAAAGACCCCATTTCCAAAAGCCACGTCCGACCACGAAGACCCCGTCGGCATAGCGCGGACTGTCCAGTTAAAGCCGTCCGCGCTGGTCGCTGCGGTCGTGGTTGCAGGTTTCCCAACGCCGCTAGCAATCGCCAGAAAGATACCGTTGGCGTATATGAGACATTCCCAGTTCCCTGCCGCCGGCATCGCCCGCTGGACCCATCCAATGCCATCAACGCTGGTCGCATAGACGCTTGAATTAGTAGTACTCAACGCGACAAAGGTGCCCGCGCCGAAAGACACGCGACTCCATGTTGACGCGATCGGCATGGCCCGCTGCGTCCACGTTATACCATCCGTGCTCGTCGCGCTCACGCTGTTGACCACCGTGTTGTATGGTCCGCCGACGGCGACATACACTCCGTTGCCGTATGCGATTGATGTCCACGCCGTCGGATGGGCAGGTATCGGGCGAGCCGTCCAATTGACGCCGTCTGGACTGGTCGCACACCCGCCGCCGCCGACGGCTACGAACTGATTGCCTGCGAATATCACGGCGGCATAGCTAGAACCAGGGGAAACTTGCTTGGTCCATGATATTCCGTTGGCACTAGATGAAATGACTCCGTCGCTTCCAACCGCGACAAAAATGCCGTTACCAAAAGCGACGGCCGAGCGATTGGATGAGTCAATTATCTGCTGGTTGGCGACATAGGTGCCGACGCCAGACACAGGGAATGCGGCAGAAAAGTCGGGGTAGGCTGCACGCGAAAGAATCGAGCCAACCGCCTTGTAATTGACCCCAGAGGAAAAAACATCGGCATAGCCCCCCAAGGGGATGCCGAGCACGGTTGCGGTCAACGAGGTTGACGCAGTAATTGAACGACCCATAAACTTTCTCCTTAGCTCTCAAAACCATAAACGCGAACCGTGACGGTGGCCGCGCTCGCATATGCCACCACGACCTCGCCAGCACTCATAGCCATCGCCGATTCCTCAAGTACACCACCGGCTGGCAGAACCAAGTCAATTGGCTCTATGTAATCGGCATTGGCAGGTGCCGCTGGGGCCGTATAGCCTGGCGGACACATGGCGAGCCGCAGCGTGACCGAGTTGATCAAGTCGCGGTTGATCACACGGATATTCGCGGTCGCGCTCTTGCCCGCGGTGACGGTGTACACCGCCGTGTTGGTGGTCGCCGCGAGCGCGACCTTTCCCAAAAGTCCTGTAGCCATTTAGAGTTGTCCCATAAAATAAGAAAGTGAATTCATCCCGCCCACCAGCGACAGCACCTGGCTGAGTGAAACGGCGTGCCTACTTTGCGTTGCTGCTCCGACTTGGAGCGCGCCGCCAGTGCATCCCAGCAGTACCCAGGAATTCAGCGTGGCGTGCCACATCAGCTCGACCTCTCCGCCTGCAACGATCTCGCCCCCCTGGAGCGGCGCATGTGCGCCGCCAATAATTGCCTTGACTGCCAGCCCATCGGGCGAAAAGGTCGCGGTGCCAGTGTTGGCGTTGGCCGCCTTGAATTCCAGCACCATGCCATCCGTCAGCACGGTCACCGCTGGACTGTAGGCGGCCGCGTAGGCGTTCGCCGCGCCGGCATCGACGGCGTAGCACAGGCCATTGTTCTGGACCTGAGACAGCGGCGCCGCCTGCGGCAGCGCCAGCGTGAGGAACGGCGCCCCCGCCACCGGCGCGATGTTCGGCGCCGGCACCGTGGTCATGCCGTAGTCCACCTGCACGCTGTAGGCGCCGATCCAGCCGGCGTCGGGCGTCGGCGTGACTTGCGAGCCGGTGCTGGCCATCGCGCCTGCCTTAACCTGCACCGCGCATTTGCCGCTGCGGATGGTCATGCTCGACGTGCCCAAACCGCCGGGACCGCTGTACGGTATAGCCGGATTGCTGGCGTTATAAAACGGCAGCACCAGCGCCCCCGTATCAACCTCCTGGAACTGCACCTGCACCAGATAGTTGATCGACTTGCCGGCCGTGCCCGGCGCGGGAACGGGCACGGCGATCGGGTCGGCCAGGATGCCCTGCTTCAGCACCTGGCGCGAGTCGACGCCCAGCGACGAATACGGCGTGGCATCGACCGCCGCCATTTGATACACCTGGCCGGCGGCAATCGCCGCCGTCAGGCCCGTGCCCGGTGTGCAGGCCAGGCCTTGCAACACCGGCGCCGTGCCCAGCACGGCCTGGGCGAGTTTGGCGAGACCGATCATGGCGAACTTGTTGCCGTTCAAAATGTCGGTCTCGATCAGTTCCTCGCCGTTATAAACAGTTGCGCGATCCATACTGCTCCTGAAAGAAAAAAGGCCGCGGGTAGCGGCCTTGTTAAAAAAAACGCAGCAGCCCTTACAGCAGCTGCACCCAGACCGTCACGTTGTGCGGCCGTACCGCGTCGATGGCGGCGTAGATGTCGGCGTCGGCGATGCCGTACTGCGGCGTCCCCGACAGCGGCCGGTACACCTTGACGAAGCACTCGTACGGCGTCGTACTCAGCGTGCCGTAGCGGCCCTGGCCGTAGAAGCCGGTGGGCTGGCCATACGCGCCATAGTCCTGCGGTCGCCGCGACTCGATCAGGATCGGCGTGCGGCCGGTGATGTCCTGGCACAGCTTGATCACGCCGGCGCGCGTGCCGCGCTCGCGGAAGATGTTGGCCTGGATCGCCGTCCGGTAGCTCTGGTCGGTCTGGTACGCCTGACGCTGCAAGCCGAGGCCGAAGAAGTCGCCGGCGATCATGTCCAGCCAGCCATCGCTGGCGGTCAGCAAGCGGCTTTGCAGCTTGACGTAGGCCAGCAGCGCGTACACAAAAGACCAGCTCGCCGCCCAGCCGGACAGCAAGGCGTCCAGCACCGGCGTGCTGTCGCTGAACCAGGTCGGCAGCGTGGCCTTCAGGCGGGCGACGATGTCGCCGTTGTCCCCGGCCGCCATCAGGACACCGTCACGGTCGAGAACTTCAGCACCTGCCGCGCCGTCACCGCCACGTCGGCGCTGCCGCCGTTGAGCTGCATCGCCGTCACGTTGGTGACGCCGGGCGTAGCGTCATACGCCACCTGCGCCAGCCGGGTGTAGGTCAGCGTCTGGCCCAGCGCCAGCGCGTTGATGTAGTTCTGGATCGCGGCCTGCACTTGCCCGCGCGTGGCGACGGTGTCGTAGCCGGCGGCCAGCGTCACCGCCAGCGACACGGCGACCGGCACGATCACCGGCGTGTACACGCCGAAGCGCGTGGTGATCGCCCGCACCGCTTCGATGGCGCTGCTGACGGCGTTGAGAAAGCCCGCCGACGGCGCACCGGAGCCGTCGTCCACCACCACGTAGAAGTAGCCGAGATCGGCCGTGCCGTTGTACTGCTGGTTCTCGGTGATGGTGTAGACCGTGCCCGGCTGCACCGAGCTGATCGCGTAGCCGATCGCGGCCCGGGTGGCGCGCGACAGCGAGGCGATGTAGACCACGAAGCGGGTTCGCAGCGCGGCGTCGGTTTCGGCATCGGCGCCGCCGGAGAACGACAGCGCGTTGCTGACGGTGTCGACATACGTCACCGCCTGCGACAGCACGCTGACCTGGCCGGCGCCGGCGTTGCCCGCCGCCTCGGCGACGTTGGCGCGCACCGGCACCGTCAGGCTGGACACGCCGGCCGCCAGCACATAGCCATCCGCCGTCCAGGCCGGATGGTTGCTGTCGGCCGTGACCGTGTAGCCGCGGCTGCCGTCGGCGGTGCGCACTTGCGTGCTGAACGGAATCAGCGCCTGGCTGGTCGGCGTGAAGCGGGCGAAGGTGACGGCGCCCACCGCCGGCAAGGCCGGCAGCCGCGCCAGGCCGTAGTCGGCGATCCAGCTGTCGAGGTCGGCGTCGCTGGCGGTCGCGGCGCGCATGGTCGACAGCAGTTGCACCGCGATGGCCTGCAGCCACAGGCCGAGGGCGGCGTTGGTTTCCACCAGCGCGCGCAGCATGGAGCCGACGGTGAAGTCGATCAGGCTGGACGTCTTGGCCTGGATCGCGGCCACCTGGTCGGCAACCAGCGTGGAGAAGGTTTTGGTTGTGATAGTCATGGCTTACCTGTTGATGTTGAATGCCAGATTGACCGGCTGCCGGACCTCGGCATCGACGTACTGGATGCGCACGCTGATGCCATGGTCGATAGGGCTGATCAGGATGACCGGATCAGGCTGGTGTGAGACGATGGCCTCGTTAAACAATTGCTCGCGGATCAGCGCGCGCAGGCGGCCGGCGTCCAGCGTCTTGCCGATTTCCTGCGAGGCGCCGGCGCCGTAGTCCAGCTGCCAGAGGTAGTCGCCGGCGTTGGTCAGCAGGCGCCGCAGGATGCGCTGCTGGCCTTCCAGCGTGCCGCTGCTCAATGCCAGGTCGCCGGTGACGGACAGCGCCAGATCGCCGCCGATGTAGTGGGAAAGATCGCTCACACCGGTGCTCCCGTCATCCCCGGGCCGGACTGCACGCCAGGATGGGTATGGGTGCGCAGGCTGACGCCGGCGCCCCGGACATCGCCGCCGACGGTGAGCTTGCCATCGACGCTGCCATCGCCGCTGACGGCCAGCTTGCCGGTGATCGAGGCATCGGCGCTGACAGCCAGCTTGCCGCTGATGGTGGCGTCACCGCTGAGCTTGAACGTGCCGCTGTGGTTCCAGCTCGACGCCGCCGACGTGATGCTGCCGTCGCCATTCAGCGTGATGCTGGCGCCGTGGCCGTCGCTGAACAAGGCTGCACCGCTGTTGAGCAGCTTGAACTGCGCGCCGCTCTTGTGCACGGCCCACAGCTCGCCGCTGGGCGCGGGCAACGGCCGCGCCTGGTCGCTGTAGAAGCGACCGACGATCAGGCCGGCGTCCATGCTGGCCTCCTGGAATTCCAGCTGCACCGTGTCGCCCGAAGTGGGCGGACTGAACAGGCCCCAGCCATTGCCGCTCCAGGCGCTGGTGATCGGCAGCCAGCCGATTTCCACGCCCTCCGGTTGCAGCAGCACCTTGGCGCTGTAGGTGTTGGGGTCGTAGCTGGTGACGGTGCCGATGCGGGTGCGCGCCAGGCCCTGCCCAGCCGTCTGCGACACCAGCCGGATGCTGTTGATGAGTGTGTTCATGCGAGGTTCTCCGTTCACGAGTTCGGGGTTTGGTTCTTGGCTGCCACGCTCATGCGGAAGCCGCCGTCGTAGGCGTACTGGCGCGTGACCGAGGCCGTGTAATACGCCTGGTCGAAAGCGCTGCCGGTGCCGCTCACCTGGATCAGGCTGGTGGGCATCAGCAGCACATCGCCCGGCAGTTCGGCCGACAGGCTCATTTCGTGCGCCGACAATTCCTGCAGGATGGCCTTGGCCTTGGCTTGCGCCCGGCTGGCGTCCAGATTGGGAAAGGTACGCACGTATTCCTGCGGCTCGCCGCCGAACGGCACGACCACGCCGCCCTGCTGTTGCACGCGCTTGCGCTCGGCCACTTCGCTGACTGCCTGGTTGGTCTTGCTGTTGAACGACAAGACCTTGACGCGCAAATCTTTGGCCAGCGACAGGTTGCGCTGGAAGCTCAGCTGCACCGCGTTCGACGCCGCCGCACCGCCATCGGCCGGCGGCGCTTGCCAGTGCAGCACGTACGGGTCGGCGCTCTTGGCCACGCGCGGCTCGAAATGCAGCTCGCGTCCGCGCACATAGGCCTGGTAGCCTTCGTACTGCGCCAGCTTGGTGACGATGTCCCAGTAGGTCACGTCCGACGCCACCAGCGCCTTGATGATCTGATAGTAGCCGCCGGCCGCCACCGTGGTCGGCGTCACCACCGGCGTCAAGCCCTGCGCCTTGGCGATCTGGGTGACGACATCGGACGCCACCAGCGTGCCGCTGCTGAACACCTTGGTGCGCTTGAAGTCGATCAGCCTGGCGCTGAGGTCGCGGCCCGTCAGCACCATGGTGTTGGCGCCGGGGTCGATCTCGATCTCGTCGGCGCAGCCCAGCAGGAAGCTGGTCAGGTCGGACTTGCGCGGGTTGTCCGGATCGTCCGGGAAGCCCAGCAGGAACTCCAGCTCCAGCTGCTCCTGGCGCGACCAGAAATCCACACCGCGCCCGGGCGGCTGAGCCGACAGCAGCAAGGTCAGATGAAAGGTGTCGGCCTGGAAGAAGGCGTTGTTGACCACCTCGAAGCTGTGGACGCCGCTCAACGGCACGCCGTTGGCGACCACCATGCCGCGCGGCCGGCTGCCGCCATTGGTTGCTTGTGCCTGGTTGATCATTGGACGGGTGCTCCACCGCTATCCACCGGCGACGGCGGCACCGCCACGCTCTGCACCCCGCTCACATTGGGGTCCGTGACCTTGTTGGCCTGGGCGATGGCGATCCACTTAGTGGCGTCGCCGTAGGTTTTGGCGGCCAGCTTGAACAGGTTCTCGCCGCCGACCACCACTTTCTGCAAGGACGTCACCGCGCCCGAGGCGCGCGTCAGGTTGGCTTCGATGCGGCCGACCACGGCTTGCAACTGGTGCAGGTCCGGGAGCTTAACGGCCGCGTCCAGCTGCTTGGTCAGCCTGGCGGCTTGCTGCGCGACCGGGTTGTTGGGCAGGATGCCGCCCAGCGTCGTCACCGTTTGCAGCGTCGCGCCGGCCTCGGCGATCATGCCCTTGACCTGCGTGGCCACGCCGCGTACCGGCTCCAGCACGCCGTTGATGGCCTTGCTGCCGGCCTGGACGAAATCGGAGACCGACTTGATGCTGTCGTTCATCGTCTTCAGCAAGCCGGTCAGCTTCGGATCGCCGACCTTGGCCGCGATGGCGCCGGCCTTGGCGGCGTCGGCGCTGATGGCGGCGTTCAGGTCGGCGGCCTTGGCGGCCGGCCGCGGCCGGGTGCTGTCTTCGATCACGTCCAGCTCCAGCGTGTAGCGCACGCGGTAGCGCTGCTCGACGCTGTACTGGAAGCTCTTGACGATGACGCGGAACTTGTACTCGAAGAAGGCCAGCTGCTGCGGCTTGCCTTCCACCCGCATCAGGTCGATGGCGCGGGCGCGCTGCAGCGCCGTGGCGCCGAGGAACACGCCGCTCCATTGGATGGCTTCGTCCTCGGCGCCCATCGCTTGCACCACGCGCACGCCGCCGGGCAACTGGTGCGCCACCAGTTGCTGCTTGCCGCCGAGCGGGATGCTCTCTGGGATTTCAAAGTCCTGGAAGGTCTCGCTGCCCAGGGTCAGGGTAAATGCTGTGTTGGCCATGATGTCTATCCTGCGTAAGCGACCGACGGCGCGTGCATGCTGCCGTCGTGAGTGTTGGGGCCGGTTGGTGGCCGCGCCATCCGCGTGCCCGCCTCCTGGAAGATGCGGGTGGTGATGTTGCGATAGTCGAGCTTGTTCTCGACCTTGAACACCGGCGCCGGCATGGGCGGCGGCACCGGGCTGAAGGTCTGGTAAGGCACGCCGGGCGCCAGCTTGACCGGCGTCGGCGTGCCCACAGGCGGCGGCGCCGAGCCGGCCAGGTAAGGCCCGGATGCGGCGAATGGCGCCCGCGTGGTCGGTGTATGTGCATCCGGCGCCTCCGGCTTGGGAGGCGACTTTCGCAGTAAAAAGTACAGGCCGGCGCCCAGCAGGGCCACTGCCGCCACCACCAGGAGGATAGGCGTCGACAAGGCAACTATGGCGGTGGCCGCCATAGCCAGTCCACCCAGGCTGGCAGTCACCATGGATATGGTGCCGCCGATCGCCAGCGCGCCGGCCAGCAGGCCAAAGCCGTAGACCAGCCCCGTGGTCAGCGCCGGATACTCCTCCAGCAGCGCGCTCAGCTTGTCGAGGCCGTGCGCGAGCGACGTCAGGCCGTCAACGACGCGCGGCAGGTAGGCGGTGCCGATCACTGTCAGCAGATTTTTCCAGGACTGCGCCGCCGCCATTTCCGCGCCCTTTGGCGATTGCAGCGCGCTCTGGTAGGCGCCGCCGTAGCCGCTGGCCTTCTGGTAGGCCTGCGCCTGATTTTGCAGGCGCGGCTGGTTGACGATCTGGTCGCCCAGGAAGCGCGCGGTCGGCTGGTCGAATTTTTTCTCCAGCAGCGACGCCATCTGTTCGTTGCCGATCTTGCCGTATTTTTTGCGCATGGCCGGCACCAGCACCTCGCCGATGAACTTGTCCGGCCGCTGCGCCATCAGCCCGGCGTTGGCCGCGCTCAGGCCGGCGGGGCCGGGATGGCCCTTGCCCTGCGTCTGCAACAGGCCCAGCTGAGACAGGAAGCCCTTGGCCTTGCCGTCCATGCCGCCACCGACCAGCGTCGCGTAGGCGGCCTGGCCATTGGCGCCGGCCGTTTCACCGGACGTCTGCGCCATGTAGGCGGAAAACTGGCCGTACAAATATTCCTTGTCGTAGTGCTGATAGGCTTGCTTGCCGGCCTTGCCTGCCGCGACGAATTCCGCGCCGCCGACCTTGCCGCCGCTGGCGAAACTCACCCGCGATTGCAGGTCCAGTTCCTCGCGCAGCGCCGGTGCGGAGCCGCTCAGATTGCCGCCGCGCAGCGACAAAGCCTTGGCGGCGTTGACGGTCTGGCCCTCGACCTCCTTGCCGCCATTGGCGGCGGTGGCCGCGAACGCGTACTGGGCAAAGTCGCCCGACAGCGCCAGCGATTGCGGCAGATCGCCCAACACGCCATGCAGTTCGCGCACGCGGGTGATGTTGTCGGCGATGCCGCTGCCCAGCACCTGGTGCGACACGGCGGCGGCCTTGGCGTAGACATCGGCGTTGGCTTGCGCGCCCAGGTTGAGCGTCTCGAAACTCGCCTGGGCCTGGGCTGCCTTGGCGGCTTCCTCATACGGCTTCCTGAGCTGTTCGAACATGCCCATGCCCACGCCAGCCACGCTCTTGCCGAATGCGCCCTTCTCCTTGATTTTCTTGAACGCCTCTTCCAGCCCGGCCATGCCGGTCTTGGTCTTGTTGGCGGCGTCGTCGACGTCCTTGAGCCGCTTGGCGAGATCGATCAGCGCCTGGCCGGTCTCGGTTGTCAGCCGCAGATTGATCATTGATATGTATGGTCCTGCCATGGGAACTCCTGTAGATCGCGCCCTTACTTCCTGGGCTTCCAACGCATCGCGGCGAAATCGAATTCGCCGCCCTCTTGCTCGCCCAGGGCGATGGCCCAGGCGGTGCCGACTTCTTCCGGCAGGCTCAGCGCCACATCGAACGGAACCCCGTTCTTCACCAGGTACACCACCGTGGCGAATGCGGGGTTCCGTGCTAGTTTTTTACGGCGGCCTCGGACACGGCAACGCCGGCCTGCTCCGCCACGTGGCTCATGACGGCGCTGATGCCGTCCTCGCCCAGGCGCGAGATCAGCGCTTCCAGCTCGCGCTTGGTCGATGGCGGCGGCTGGTCGTCGCCGTCGATCTGCGTCACCCACAACAGCGGCATGACCATGCCCATGTAGACTTCGTTGCGGGCCGAGGCGCCGACCGTCTCGACGATCTGGTACTGGCGCAGCACGTTCGGTTTTTTCAGGCCGATGCGCAGGCCGCCCGCAACGACGGTGGCGACCGCATTGGCGGCCTTGACGATGTCGTCCGACACCGTCTCGATGGAAATAGTTGGTTTGTTCATTGCAGTTCCTGTTCGATAAAAAATGGCGCGCGGCCGTATGACCGCGCGCCTTGCAGCACGCGGCTTACTGGACTTTCAAGCGGCGCGAGGCCATGAATTCCAGTTTCATCTTGACGGTCTTGTCGCCTTCGCGGGCGCCCAGCTCGGTCAGCTTGTAGACCACTTTTTCATAGCGGTACTGCGAGACGCCGCCGTTGGGCTCCTGGATGGTTTCCTGGATGAAGCCGTACGGCACGTTCATGCCGTTGTAGTAGTTGGCTTCGGCCTGGGCCCAGAAGTCGTCCAGCGTGCTGTCGAAGCGGTCGATTTCGAACGAGCCCTTCCAGCCGTTGTGCGTGACCGTGTGGCGCGCTTCGCCGTCCAGGCCGGTGCGCTTCTCCTCGGTGGTGACGGGTTGGGCGTCGAACTTCATGATCGCCGTGGTGGGAATGTTCAAGTTGCCGGTGGCCGTCGTGATGACGACGCGGATGTCCTTGCCCAGGGTTTGGTTTGCTGCCGACATATGTCGCTCCAAATAAAAAAGCCGCCCTCAGGCGGCATGGATGAAAATGAAAACCGCCTTAGTTGGCGGCCACGGTACTGGTGCGGGCGACCTGCACCGACTGGCCGCCCTCCATATTGATCAGGAACTTCTCGACCACCGACAGGTACTGCACCTTGGCGTCCATCTGCATGTAGCCGGTGGCGATGCGCGGCGCCAGGTTGTTGCTCAGGTCGCAGATGGTGGAGAAGTCCGCCACCTGGCCCTGTTGCCGCATATTGGCCAGGAAGGCGTCGACCGTGGCCTTGGCCTGCAGACGGGTCGGATCGTCGGCGCGGCTCGACTGCAGGCGGCCAACGTACTTGCCCATGCCGGTGTTGAGCGTATAGGCGATGTAGTTGGTCATGCGGGTGTAGTTGTCGCCGTTGGTCACCGGGTTGGACGAGGTGTTGTGGCCGAATCGCGTACCGAAGTAAGCGCCACCCGGCACCGGATTGGCGATCACGTCGATGCCCGCCTGGCCCAGCACCTGCAGCTCGGCCGACGAGTAGGCGCGGTTCTGCAGGCTGCGCTGGGTGGCGACGATGCCGTACAAGGCCTTGTTCAGACCGGACTGCTCCGGCGACAGGTTGGCCAGCAGGCCCGCCACGAACGCCTGCGGCGAGATGACGCGGGTGATAGCGTTGACCGGATCGCTCCAGTAGACCCAGTCGCCCAGCAGCAGCTTGAACGCATACGAATCGATGTTGGCCGCCGCCTTGGCCGCCGCCGCAGCCGCCGGGTTGTCGCCCTGCGGCGTCACGCCGACCATGTAGATGCCCTCGGACAGGCCGAACGCGGCCTGGGCCGCGAAGGTGCTGATGTCGTCGCAATCGGTCAGCATGGCCACCGCCGCGCCGGAACTGCGCAGGCTGTACATGCCGGTGCGGCTGCCCAGGTCGGAGCCGAGCAGCAGCGCGCCGGTGATGTTGTTGGCGCCGTCAGTACCGCCTGCGAAGTTCGAGCTGGCATACGCCGGCACGCCAACGGCAGCGCCAGCCACCGCCGACACCAGCACCGACGCCGGACGCGCCACGCTGTTGCCGTTGTTGATGGCCGCCGCCATGTTCACCCACAGCGCATTGCCGGCGCCGGGGATGTTGTCGAACACCTCGGGCGCGAAACCGGACAGCGCCAGCGTCACCTTGGTGGTGCCGGTCTGGCTGCCGGCGGCGATGGTCGCTTGCAGGCTGTTGCCCAGCGAGCCGGTGTACTTGCCGCTCAGCGTCAGCGCCGGGGTGCCGGCCACACCGCCGGCCAGCGTCGCGCCGGACGCCGTGGCGCCCGCCACGTTGGTGGCCACGGTCAGCGTATTGCCGGCCACGCCGGGCAGCAGCGCCGCCAGGTTCAGCGTATTGGCATTGAGCGCAAAGGTGAACTTGTCGATGTTGACGTCCAGCGAAGCCTGCAGGAAGGCCAGCAGCGTCGCCAGCGTCGCGCTCAGCGAGGCGCCGATGTTGACCTGGTTACCGACCGCGCCGCTGGCGACGAAGGTCACCACGGTGCCGGCCAGCGTCAGCGTGGTGGCGGCCGCCGGATTGGCGGTGAACGCCACCGAGCCGGTCGCGGCGATGCCGGCCGACTGGATGGCGGCGGTGGCGGCCGTGTCGGTGCCGTCGGTCACGCGCACGCAGCGCATGCTGGCGGCGCCCTGCTGGACCGCCGCCGCCAGGGCGGTGCCCATGTCGTACTTGCGGTTTTGCAGCGAGCCGTGGATGCGCGCATAGTCAGCGGTGCTGCCCACCGGCGACGCGGAATTGACCGGGCCCCACTGGGCGGTGCCGACAATGCCGAGCACATTGGTCGGCACGCCATTCAGCAGTGACACGCTGGGCGGCACTATCTGTACGTAGAGATCTGGAACGATCAGCGCCGTCGTGTTGATGGCGCCTTGCTGTGATACCGGCATGTAAGCCTCCTAAAAATAAAAAAAGCCCGCACATGGCGGGCAAGAAAGCAGGTGGAAGACGGCGTTACGAATACAGCGTTGTCGCGCCGTACTGCCCACCTGTTGCGAACTGCATCGCGACGCCGAGCTGCTCGGCGACGATCTGGGTTGCGCTGGCACTATCCGTGATGGCGTACTCCACGGCATAGAGAATATCGCGACGGAAAACGGTGGCATTTTCCATCGCATCGTTTTGCACGCTGCGCTTGTAGCGCAAGGTGCCGCTGGTGCCGTCGGCCAGCGCGACGCGCCAGGCGCCGGCCAGCGCCACGTCGATGGCGGCGGCCAGCGGATCGCGCGCGGCGGCGCTGTTGGCCCAGACCGAAATCTGGAACACTTTTTCCTGCCGGCGCAGCACGCGCATATTGCTGCCGCCGACGCCGACCCGCGCCACCAGCTTGCGCACGCCCGGCACGCTGACGACGGCGCCGACATTGCTGGCCGGGCGCTGCGCATTGAGCAGCGCGGCCAGGCCGGTGGCGACGGCGGTCGGCGTATCGCCGGCGCGCACCGCGTAGACCACCGGCAGGCCGTCCGCCAGCACAGCAGCGTTCTGCCCCGCCGCCGGCGTGCCCGCCACCGTCACGGTGCCGGCGCCTACCGTCAGGCTCAGCGTCGAGGCTGGAATGGCTTGCGCCATCCATTCGCTGCAGGCCGGCTGGGTGACGCGTTCGGTGGCGGTCGGGAATACCGACACGTGGGCCTTGCCGGCGCTCAGGTCGGCGTTGAGCGTGGCGGCATTGGGCCAGCCGGCGTAGATCACGGCGGTAACGCCGGTGACGGAAGCAGCGCCGGTACCGTTGGGATAAACGGCGGCGCTGATCGCCGCCACCAGCGCTTGGGCGACATCAGTTTGATCGGCCATGGGGTTCACCAGAAAAGAAAGGGAGGGAGCGGCGCGAGGAAAAAACTGCCGCAGAAATGCAAAAACCCGCACTAGGCGGGTTTTTGACGTACTTCTTGAACTTATCAAAGTTAGACCTATTCTCCGCGTGTTTTGCGGAACGGTCAAGCACTTTTTTAAAAATCGATCATTTTTGTTTGTTGCAGCAGTTCGCCGACGGCGATCCACGCCTTGTGCTCGGCGCCGCTGACGGCAGGCATGCGGCCCTTGGCCGGCGCGCCCTTCAGCCAACGCACCAGCTTGGCATTGTGCGCGCTGGCGGTATCGCGATGCACGCCGCACTGGTCGGCCAGGTCGGCCAGGTTGTGCTTGATACCGAAGCAGCGCTCGATGATGCCACGACGTAGCAGATAGTGCGACAGCAGGCCCGACATCTCGCCCAGCGCGCGCTCGGTCAGGAACAGGATGGCGTCGACCCACACCTTGTTCGGCTTGGAGCCTGCGCAGCAGTTGCGGCCGCAATCGCAAGGCACGGCGGGCGGCGCCACGCGCGCGATCAGGATGTGCATCAGCATCGGATCGAGACGGTCGAGCTCGGCCCTTATCATGCCGGCCTGGGCCGCGCCATCGAGGCCGCCCAGGCCCTTCCCCTCCTTGGTCGGCCCCGAGGCCATGCGCGCCATCATGGACTTGTCGTACTGCTGGCCGGAGAAATTGAATGCGAAAACCAGCGCGGCGTGCGCGCTGCTGAACAGTGCTTCTTCTGCGATTACTAACATAGGTCTGTACTCCTTAAGTGTTGCTGGTATTGGTTGGGTTGTTCTTCAGTAGCGCCTTGATTTCCTGCAGCCGCATGCGGGCTGTGTGGACATCGGTCAGCGCCTGTCCCGGCGCCGGCAGCGCGGGCACCGGGCGCGGTACGTCGGCCAGTTCGTGCTCGTGCGCCAGCTTGGCGGTCAGGATGCGGGTCCAGCGGGCGCGGGCGTTCTGCCAGGCCAGCGATCGCAGATCGGCAAAGGTGAATTCGACGGCGGCCCAGTACAGCGCCTTGCACGGCCAGTGGTCGTCGCCGAACGCGCGGCGGCTGACCTGGCACTGCGCTTCCGCGAACATCGACTCGGCGTCGGCCGGCGGCCGGCACAGTTGCAGGAACTCCGGCAGCGTCGGCGGCCAAGGCCGGGCCAGGCAGGCGGCAACGCCGCGCCGCACTTCGCCCACCGACAGTCCGGCCAGCTTGCTGCGCCAGTTCTCCTTGACGCCGCGTACATCGGTGCCGCGCCACAGGTCGGCCAGGCGGCTGCCGTACAGCAGCTCGAATTCGGCGAACAGGCGCTCCACGCTATCCGACGAGACGGGCCTGGCCGTCGATGGTGTGGTGTTCGCCGGCGCCGCCGTGGCGGCCCGTGAGTTGGTCAAGTACGCGCTGGCGTTCTGCATGGGTTCCTCCGAAAGATGGTTGGGCGGGTTTGCCGGGGTTGCGCATCAAGTCGCTCAAGACCGGCAGGAAATAAGCGGCGCTGAAATGTTCGCCGGGATGGGCGCGCAGCTTTTGCGCCACCACGGCGACGATGAATTCGTCGTCCAGCCGTTGCAGTACCGGCCCCCAGCCCGGCTTGGCGAACAAGCCTGGCGCGGCGGCAATGCCGAGCTGGCGCAATCGCCGACACAGTTCGCCGATGCGGGACATGGGCGGCGGTGGAGCGTCGTCTGCGGCCTGTGCTCTGGCTGGTAAACTTTTCCCTGTCCCTGTCCCTGTCCCTGTCCCTGTCCCTGTCTCTGTCTCTTGGAAGTCCGGTCCCGGGGGACAGGGGCGGGACAGCGGTGCGCCGTCGTCGGCCAGGAATGCTTCCAGCGTGGGGAACGGCACGTCCTGGCCATGACGCTGGTTGTGCTTCTTGATGCGCGCGCACTCGGTCTTCCAGCGCTGGGCGCGCTTGGCCTGCCAGGCTTCGTTGGCCTTTTCCGCCACGATGGGGTGGTACAGGCGGCCGTCCGCGCACTTGATCCAGCCGTGCAGCGCGCCGGCGCGCAGCTTGCTCCACTCGCGGACGACGCGGCCATAGCCGGCCAGTTGCGCCAGCACCACGTCGTCGTCGGGAATGCTGGCGGCCGGGATCTGGTGCCACGATGCGCACCACAGCAGCACGGCGGCGCGGAACTCGTCGCCGCTGACGATGGCCGAGATGTCACTGTCGCGCAATCGCA
The DNA here is from genome assembly GCF_009380215.1 of Rugamonas aquatica. Lineage (GTDB taxonomy): Bacteria > Pseudomonadota > Gammaproteobacteria > Burkholderiales > Burkholderiaceae_D > Rugamonas > Rugamonas aquatica_B. Next base: position 349,597 of record NZ_WHUG01000004.1, on the reverse strand, counting down.
GCACATCAAGCGGCATGAAGGTGAAATCGCGCAGGTCGCAATCGCCCGGCGTCAGCGGCATGGGCAGGTGGTTGGAGCGTGGGAAATTCGAAATATTTTTATTCATGGACACAGAATATACGCGAATGGATAGGCAATCAATACCTGAATGAATAAATTATTGCGGATTTTTATTCATGCGCGTATAGTTCGTGCCATGGATATCGCAAGCAGACTCGATGAAGCTATGAAAGAGGCTGGGTTCACCACCCAGAGCGCCCTCGCGCGCGCCTCCGGCGTACCGCAGCCGACGATCAACCGCATACTCAAGGGCGTGGGCAAGAAAGGCCCGGAGACGCAGACGCTGGCCCAGCTGGCGGCGACCTGCAATGTCAGGTTCGAATGGCTACATGAAGGCCGCGAGCCGCGCGCGCGCAGCGGCGGCGTCGAGCGGGAGTATCGGCAGGTGGTGGTGGCGGATGCAGGCGATCCAGATTTTTACGAAATCCGCAAAGTGCAACTTCAGCTATCGGCAGGTATGACGGGCTTTCAAACTGTTCCAGAGATTTACGACGGCAGCAAATTAAGCGTTTCCAAGAACTGGGCCGACCGCCACGGCTACATCCCGGAGCGGCTGATCGCCATCGCGGTCAAGGGCGAGAGCATGGAGCCCAATCTGTACGCGGGCGACCTGGTGATTATCAACACTGCCGACACGGCGATGGAGGATGGCGTGGTGTTTGCCGTCAACTACGAAGGCCAGGCCGTGGTCAAGCGCCTGACGCGCGACCGCGGCGACTGGTGGCTGACCTCGGACAACCAGGACCAGCAACGCCATCGCCGCAAGAGCTGCCGCGAGGGTGAATGTATCATCATCGGACGTGTGGTGCGGCGCGAAACGGACCGGATCTAGGTTACCGCGCCGCCCTTGTTTATGTCGCTTGTTTATGCCGCTTGCGTTGCCGGCATTTGCTCAACTGCCTTGACCGCGGAGCAAGCCATTTCGTAACGGAAGCTATCTCCCAGCGTCGCCACCACTTCAGCCCGGAAGCGTCTTTTCGCCAGCGTTCTTGAACGATGTTTTTGCTGGACTTCTTCAATCGGCTTTTCGGAGCCATGCAACTGGTAAGAAAACAGTCCGCCATGCGTCGCATGCGCGCCTATACTGGTCCAGAATGCATCGTAGTTGAAAAGACATTCCACCTCATCGTGGTCTTTTCTCTTCGATAATTGCTCGCCATTGGAGACGCCTATTATCGTTTCGATGCCGAATAATTCTGCAACCGCTTCCGTCGCACTGATAAGCAAACGCGCCGGAGTGATGTCATGCAGTCGTTTGGTTGCCGCCCTCACCTTCTCGAACTCCCCCGGCACGCCTTGCACGCGCCCAACAAAAATCACATCTTTGTTATCGACAGTATGGAAGTATTTCCTTGCAACGACATTGGGAACGATGGTCATGCACAGCACGTAGATCGGCAAATTGTCGGCCTCAAATACCAGCGCCAAGTCGCCTTCATGATCGAGCATCCGTTGCGGACGCTTTAAATCATGGGGGAACATCATTCTAATTCCGAAATCACCAGATTCTTGCTTCAAACTCCACAATAATGGTTTATCCCTAAATAAGCGCGGAAAGAATTCAGCCGATATTTTTCCGGAAAAAACACGGTAGTGATGAAAGACGATACCCAGCGCATCACCGATCGATAAGGAAGAAAATAAATAATTACTCCGAAGATATTTATACTTCAAGTCGGGATGCAGGCTGGATAAGGAAGCAAGGCCATTGCTTGACAGGAGCCTGAGCAAACGCATGTGGCCGCGCCCATTTATTATCAGTGGAAGGGCTCTATGGACAATACGCAGCTTAATACTCGCCAGAAATTCATTTAGCGGTTTGAGCTTGATTAAAAGATTTTCCATGAGGAGGGAATCAATATGACGAGGTGTTATGGACGAATTCAGAGTATTTGCGGTCTTAAATCATTAGTAACGCAATGTATCAAAATGTATCACATGGGAACACTGAATATCGCGCAATTATCATTACAAATACGCAATGTATATTGACGGAAGCCTATCATCATGAAAATATTTCAAGTTCCATGGCGCACTATATTGTGCTAGGTGAAAATAATTTTGGGGGTAATTTTCTGAGATTGTCCACGACAATCCGCGCTGTCGCGCTCAGGGAGGGCGGCCGACAGGGGGCCTGAGCAGGCGATAACGCCGCCTCGCTCGCCATGAGCAAAGCTCTCGTCGTTGAAAAAATATCAAGACGACAAAATTAACTTATCGGGAAGAAAGACTGGCCTGCCCAGCAGGAATCGAACCTGCGACCCTCAGCTTAGAAGTCAGATGTTCCAAGCGGCTATTTCATTTTAAAATCAATGACATACGACCCAGCAAGTGGGTTATTTCGGATCGAATGACAATCACCTAAGTCATTGATTTCAAATGGGTCAACTTTTCCCAATAACCCGCCAAGAAGTTGCTGAAAAAATATATCGAATTCACCATTGAAATTGTTTGTTGCACCACAAAGTAAGGGTCGCTGGCCGGTCAGATCCCTTCTGATCCCGGCAAATTGAATGGGAGGCCCCATGGCCGATCACCGCCTCACCCCGCTGAAAAAGAGCGATCTGCAGTTCCGTTACACGCCAGGCGTCACCGAAGGCGACGACCCAAGCAAACGTAACGCACCGGACAGTGCCCTGCTGAACCGCTCGGAATGGTACGAAGTGCTGTACTTTGTGAACAAGTTCGCTAATGAGAACACGTCGTCCGGCAGCGACACTGGCTTAGTGGCAAAAAAAGCCGAACGTCTGATCCACCGCTACCTGCCCGGTAACCAGCGTAGCCACGCGCATGTCACGACGTGGCTGCTGAATAACTGGAGCACGCACGGTGATGCGCCAATCACCTGATGTAGGGTGTGCGGCACCAGGATTGTGATTCCTGTTGCCAGGGATGAGCCCTATCAGCCAACCTACAGCATCCGCAGGGAAATCAAAGGGTTGCAAGTTCAAGCTTGCAACCCTTTTCCTTCTGTTGCAACATGACATTCCAAACTATTGAGGACGAGCAGAAACACCTACCGCTCCTCCCGATCGGCCCGGGCGCTGTCAGGTCTGGCTCCCAGGTCGACAGATGCGCGCCGCAGCTCTTCTTCTTCAAGGACGGGTTCGCCGAGTAGCTCCTGCTTAAAAATCTCCACCAGATAATCGCCGTGGATGATTCGCCGAACGACCTGATCCCCGCGCAGAACCAGCGCGCGCAGCCGCTTTATCTCCCAAAGCAGCGGGATGACGTCGGCGGCATCGCGGCGCAGGCCGATAGCGCGCAGCTGCTCTGTGGTCAAAGGCGGCTTAAAGTTATCTTGCGGCATGATTGTACCTGTATAAAAACACAGTATATCAAACTACCGACAGCCCGCAATAACGGCCTCCAGCTGATCCTCGTATTTCCGGGCGCGTGGCCAGTCCCGCGCCAGCGCCAAGACTTTCTCACCGTCGGCGGCATCGAGGCCAAGTTTGCCGAATTCGTAATCCGGCCGCACCGTCTCGCTCTTGACGCATGACACGTAGACCGGAACGTCGATGACCTGCGGCGCCGGCGGCGCGCTCGCGCACCCGGCCAGCGCCAAGGCCAGCAGTAGGTTTCTCTTCATTGGCGGACATCCTTCAGTAGTTGGTTGACGGCGGGCATCGCCTCGGCGCACGTGGCGGCATGCGCGCCAGCCAGCTTAGCCAGCGCGCCGTCGAAGCGCTTGCCGTTCGCGGCGGCCAGCTGTTGCGCCGCTACACCGCGCGCCTCGGCCGCCAGCTTCTCCTTACCGAGCTGCGCTAGACGAAGGTTCTGGGTATCGATGCCAGCGCGCAGCGCGGCGTTGACGCCCTGCTCCGCCCTCAGGTCGGCGCGCGCGACGTCGCGATCACGCGAGGCCAGCCACCACTCGAAGCCCAGGCCGCAGGTTGCGCCGATCAGCAGTACGCCCAGCACGATAGCGCCGACCTTCCACAGGCCTCCCGTTACCACTCCGCCTGCGGCGCCCATCACCCCATCGAGCGCGCTCACGACAGTACCTTCTGCGCCACTGCAAACAACGCCAGCCGGTCAGCCAGGCCATTCGTTCCGCCGTTCACCCGACGCGTCACAGCAACCTGATCGCCAGCATCTGCCAATGCGTTCAGCCCGTGCGTCTTCCAGAACCAGCCCGCCGAACGCGCGGCATGCGCTGGCTGCTCAAGGATTTCTGGGTAGTGCACCAGGTCAAGGCCCAGCGCGGCGCCGGCTGCAGTGTAGTTGGCGCGGCCCGTAATCTGAATCAGGCCTCGGCCCTTGAAGCGGATACCGTCGCCCGCGACGTTGTTCCCCAGAGCCTTGCGCCCCTCGTAGGCCGCGCCACTGGCCAGCTCCTGCACATAGAGCAGTTGGCCGGACTCATGACCCACCTGCGCCAAGAACGACGCCTGGCGCGCCGGCGTATCGATGCCGAACTCTGCCATGGCCGCATTGATGGCATCTAAAAAAAGACCCGCACGACGGCGGGCCAGGGGCATGATTTGAATCAGTTGGTCGAGTGTCATATCAGGCTCACAAAGGCAAGAATACCAATCAGGGAAAGCGCCAGCGTGCCGATGGTACGCGTGCGAATACTGGGATTGAGAACACCCCAGACGCAGGCCCCAAGCACGCCGACAGTGAGCAGCTGCTGAACGGTCTGGGCGTTCATGTGCGGTCTCCCAGGAAGCGCCGCTTCAACGAGCCGATCAGGTCGGCACTGTTGATCTCGACGAACAGCTCGCGACAGGTGGCCAGCGCGAACAGGCCGACCAGAAACTGGATGCCAGCATGCACGCGACCGCCCTGGATGCTGAACAGGTCGATGGCCGCCGGCGCCAGGTAGCACGCGCAGACGAAACCAACGGCGAAGGACGTGATCTTTTGACCAACGCCCAGCTCGCCGCCGAGGAACTTCAGTGAGAGAGCCGCGCCAGCTGCTCCAGGCAAGTACGCGACGGCGGATTTTACGAGGGTGGCAAGAATTGCTGCCGTGGCTGAGACTGGTTCAGTCATGTGGACCTTTCGTGAGATGCCCAAGGGGCGAGATTTTCAGATGCGCTATCAGGCGCCGGGATCGGGAGGGAGGGACGGTGACTCTTCAGGGCCTGGGCCCACATCAGGGGGTCGGATCATCGTGCATCACCTGGACGAGTTCCCCACCCCCAACTACGCTGTCCGGATAGAGGACGCCGTCGCAGAGCCAGCCGCCTTCCTGTCGCGCCGAAAAGAAGAAGGGGCCGAAATCGCCAACCTCAGTTTTCAAAAGGTTCATGCTGCAGCCTCCACTCGTTTGATATAGATCGGCGACGTCGAAGTGATGTAGCCCACCGCCCACGCTTCGTTTGCCGCATTGCCAGGCCGACTAACATTCTGAGCGACACCCAAGGCTATCGACTGCACCACTCCGCGCGGGCCGAACATGACGTCATACGGTTTGGATTGGTTGGCGTCCGTTGATGCGTCTGCGAAAACATACGTGCTCGCCCCCGCCACCAACTTCTCTCCATTTCGCACACCATTTCGGCTATTGTTTTTCACGGATGGAATATAGGCAGCGGTTTGCAGCCCCTGCAGAACACCAGAAGAACCGGAGCAATCCAGAGTAAGGATGAAAGTCGCAGGGATTCCAGATGATGCCGAGACTCCTCCAGTAAAGCGAGCCGTGGTACCCGACACGTCGATGGCGCCGAGATAGGAAACTGACGAGGCCAGCGTTGTTGACGCTTGTGTGCCGGCCGAGGCTGTACCTGCCGTATCCGTCAAGATGTTCCAGCTGGCAGAGTTATTGGTGTTCCCGTCCGTGACGAAAATTACCTTCCCTGCCGACACCTCCAGGTAGGCGCATGTTGTGGTCGGGACGTTCAGCAACTGAACGGTGCTGACGGCTTCCGTCGTCCCCGTCAGTTTGAATACAGCCGCAGCAGTGATGCCGACTCCGTCTATGTACCGAGCCACCAAGTTGCCGTTGCCATTGATGAAGGCCCACAGCTGAGATGTAAATGTTGACGACGACGTAGTGTTTGCAGCGGTACCGGCGGTCAGCGTCGAACCAGCGAGGCTATAAGGCTGAGCCTTCAGGTTTGAACTGCTGGAGTACGTTACGGCCCGGAGCACTGTTCCGGTCACGAAAAGACGCGGCAGCGCCTCCACGTTGCCAAAGTTCCGCTCAGTACCGATGACGGGAGTCGTGCCGCTCAACGATACGCCACGTACCGAAGATCCCAGCGTACCGCTCCCATCGTTGTAGGAGTAGGAGAATGCGAACCCACCATTGACGGCCACCAATCGATCCATCTGGGATACTGCGGCCGGCGCCGATGCCGTCGCAGCCGCGTTCACGGTAATGGCGACTCCCGAAACAGAGAGCGCCACAACCTGGATCGAAGTGGACGACCCGGGGCAGGAGGCGACCAGTACCTGATTGGCAGCCGAAAGCACCGCACACGCATACAGGACGCTCGCCCGGACAAGCACCGGAGTGCCCCAGGTTTGGGATGAGGAGTCATAGACAGCAGCGTAGAGGGTACCGAACAACAGCAGCGTCCGCGTAGCGTCGAGCGGGATCGCCTCAAGCACCCCACCCCCGTTGCCAGCTGAGATTGAGGCGGGGGTGAGGATTGCGGTCACACCCAGCTTCTCTACGTTGCATGGCACCCATTGGCCTGCGGCGGTCGCGTTGGTGGCGAGACCGATTACCGCGCATTTCCCTGCGCGAATCCAGCCCAGCTGCGTGCCAGAAAAGTCACGCACGCCGTAATCGTCGGTGCCTGCGTTGTGAATGGTGAAAGCCAGCGCACCTTTCACCATCGTCGTCGCATCCGGCAACGTTACGAAATAGCCGGGCCCAGTCGGCGCGACCCGCAGCGCGCCGCCGGAGGTGTTCAGCAAGGTGACGCTGCCCGCCGCAGTGGCGCCACCGATCCCCAGGGTGTAGAGCTGCAGAACCCAGTTTGCTGTATCGATCGATGGATCTGTAGTGCCGGCACCTGCGCCGTTGCGGCGATATGACAAGCGCGTGATCGGAGACCACGTCACAACGCCATCGGCATACGTCGTGCCGCTTACCCACTTGACGGCATTACTTGATGCGGCAGCGGCGGCGGCTGAGCTGGACGCCGACGACGCTGAGCTCAAGGCCACTTGCGCCCAGTTATAGGCCTCAAGTGCATTGTTGTACGCGTTGGCGGCGCTGGCTGAAAATTGCGCAACGCTTCCTGTCACCCACGTCACGAACGCGTCGAGGCGATCAGAAAACGTCGCCTTCTGGCCACGCACCGGGGCCGGCAACGGCGCCGCCGAAATTGGGTCTGGAGGGGAAATAGACATTAGATCATTCCTTGGACGTTCAATGAAAGATTGGCGAACTGGTTGCCTGGATAGGTGACTTTTCCAGTGGGCAGGCCGAACACACGTGCCGCCTGCATCTGGTCAGAATTCGATGCGATGACCACTATCGGAGTCCCCAACACGGTGCTAAGGGCATCAACAACACGATCCGCATCGGCAAGCGGGATCAGGGCGGCGATGGACATGTCGCGAGCCGTCTTACCCTTCCGAATACTGGTCTTGCCACGAGAATCGGTCGTCACGCGCGCATATGATTTGGGTTCGACCGTCAAGCCGGACAGCGTCGGCCCCAGCTCTTTCAGGTCGCCCAAGGAAGCGATGCCGCACTTCGCGACGCCACCTGGATTGGTGATCGTGATGGAGACTTCGGACCGGCCATATGGCTCGATATCGAAAGCGATGAAATCGGTCTTCTGCCGGAAAGGTGCGAAGCACCATTCGTAGTAGTCGTCCGGCTGCGACCCTTCCAGTGAGCCGGAGTAGCTGAGCAGCACCGTTCCGCCCACATAGTCCCGGACCGTGACGTCAAGGTGCGTTCCCTCCAGGCCGGCAAGAAACAACGCGTTGAATGCGCCAGGGCGGAACACTACGGTCAGCGTGCCGTCCGCAATCGACTGCGTGCCGACCTCGCCGTCGAACATCGTCATCTTGTCCGTGACGCCCAGATCGTCCCAGCGATCCGCACTGTCTTCCGGCAGGCCGCTGTTCACGCCGGCAATCAGGTTCTCGTATCGACGGCCGAGCGTGGCGCGAAAGACCACCGTGCCTTTCGCATAAGACGTCGAGGCGTCCCACTCCAACTCTCCGGACGTGTGACTCATAGCCGTACTGCTGACCACCATGCCCGACGTGATCGCCAGGGGGGCAATGAAACTCAGGATCGCCGTCATGACGTCACCAGCATGGCGGAGCCACCTTCAGTTACCAGGTCAAGCACCGACGCGGCCTTCTCGGTATTGGTAGCGATCGGCGCCAGCGCCGCGACAACCTTCTCGCCCATCTTCATCAAAGCGTCTTCCACAGAACCCGAATTCGCAGTTGAGCTGGTCGACGCAGCCACAAGGTTTTGCGCTGGAGATGAGAAGCCGGGCGCCATCTGTTCGCGGTAAAACTGCGACATCTGAGCCCACGTTGCCGGAATCGATGCAGCCAGGCTGAACTGAGCTGACGCAGCGCTCGCAAGCCGCGACTGCACCAGGGCGAAGTCGCGCGAGTAGGAAAAGTCACCGGCGTCACGGGCCTTGGATGCATTCAGAAATGCAGTCGCAGCGGCCGTATCGCCCAAGTCCGAAGACAGCAGCTGTCGTTTCGCCTCCTTGTACCGGTCTTCGGGATTCAGCGCGGAGAGGTCACCCAGCAAGAGGGACTGAGCGAAATCGTTCAACGACTTACCGGCCGCCTCCGCGTTCTTCATGGAGTCAACCAGCGCGTTGCCCAGCGCCTGAAGCCCCGTCGTGGCCGAGTCTCGTGCCTTTTGTATCGCGGCGGCAGCAGCTTGTTGAGCCAGCGACTCCGCCTTCAGGCCGGCCAGGCGGTCGTACAGTGCGACGGTGCTGTCGTCCATGCCCCTGATCTCAAGGGCGCGCACCTCAGTCACGGACATGGTGGATTTAATGAATTCATCGATCTGCTGCTGGTAGCCGGCGTTGACCGACTTCAATGCGTCCGAGGCAGACTTCGCTGCCTCGGCAGCCTGCACCCGATCGAACAGCCCCCGGTTGCTGGGGTCGAGCGCCGCACGCTGCTGCGCCTGCAACTGGTCAGACGATAGTGTGGCCTGGTCGTACCGTTTCTGAAGGTCGGCCCGTTCGCTCAAGACGGCAGATCCCTCGGCAAGCACGCCATTCAGGGTGCCCATGTAATCAGTCACCTGTTTGACCTGCGGCGCGAGCTGCAGCAGGGCGGCATACTGCTTGGCGCCAGCATCGGTCGCCAACTTCCCGGAGTCCACCAGGCTCAGTACCAACTGCTTGAAGTCATCGTTCGTGGTCACGCTGGCGCCACCGAGGTCCGCAAGCTGCTTCTTGACGTTCGCAATGATCGGCGCCATCTGTTCGGCCGGAGACAGGAAGTTCTGGGCGAAGTACGCCGTGCCGCTGGACAGAGAATCGAGGCTGCCGGCGGCAGCTATCAGACGCTCCCGCGCCTCGACCGAGGCCAGACCGACGGCGCCGAAAGCGGTTTCGGAAGTCCTCCCGATAGTGGTCAGGATCGCCTCCACGCCGCTGAAGTCCCCAGCAATTCGCTGCAGCGTAGTGCTGGCCGTCTCGCCAGATGCCGAGAAGGCAGCGAGCCCCGGAACCAGTTCCTTGGCGATGGTGTCGCCCACCCCAACGAAGAAGTCGGAGATCGCCTTTTGATTTTCCGCTGCATCGCTCGTGAGGGCGATGTTCAACGACTGTGTGCGGTTCTGGATGGACGTGGCATCAATGCCTAGGGCCTCAGCGAAGCCCGTGGACGCCTTTTTGATCCCAGCGTAAGCATCCCCCAGCGACTTGGCGGTGGCTGTGTCCACGGGCGTGTTATCGGTCCCGTTTTTGTCACTGCGGAACCAGCCGCCGTCCTGATGCCAGGTCTGGAAAGTTTGGCCCGTGAAGCCGCTGTTACCCAAGCTGCCGTTGATCCCTTGCGCCGTGATGTCCTTGGATCCCATCCCGAAGGCGCGGTTGAGTAAGCCCCCGATCGCGCCGCCGATCGCGCCGCCGATTGGCCCACCGAAGAGTGAGCCGGTCACCGTCGCGATATTCACCACCGCGCTGCCGTGGTCGCCAATGCCATACTGCCCCGAGATGGCGGAGCCAAGCATCTTGCCGGCGGCGGCGCCGGCCAAATACTGCGCAGCAGTACCGGCGGCGGAAGCTGGCGAGGACAGCGGCATGCCGGAGCCTGCACTCGAATAGAATCCGCTGTTTGGCCCGAGCATGTTGATCCCCGACTGGACGCCCTCCGCTACCGAGTTGGAGATCCCGGCGAAGCCATTCGAAATCGCATCGTAGGCACCCTTGGCCGTTTGCAGCAGGCTGATCGCACCGCCAGGGCCGGGCAGACCGCCCGTGATGCTCGATGCCTGCGCAGCGCCGGCCAAGCCGCTGAAGCCAGTGACCTGCGCGCCGATACTGAAGATCCACTTCTTGACCGTCATCTGATACAGCAGGTCGAGCAGGCCGGCCTTGAGCGTATCGCGCAACCGGTCGAAAGCGTTTTTGCCGTTGTCGAAGATGTTCACAAACGTGTCGTGCGCAGTCTGGTCGATCGACTCCCACAGCTTTTTCTGCTGGTCAAAGCGCTCGGTCTTCAGCAGCCCGTCGGCCTGCGCCTGTGCCAGTGAGCGCATCGCGGCGGCGCTGGCGATCATCGCGTCGGCTTCCTCCTTGCGCGCCTCGTTGCCTCCAATAATGGCCGCCCGGCTCTCCAACCGCGTGGCACTCTCGTTCACCAGTGCTTTGTTGAAAGCGTTGATCTGCTCCTTGCTGGCACCAATGAGGGAGTTCGCGTTCTCTTGAGCCTGCATCTGAGCCAGCAAGGCATCCCGATCCGATACGCGCTTGTCGGCAAGATCAGCCAGATCACTGGCGGATTGGCGCGTATTCTTGGTGTCCAGATCAGCGATCTGCTTCTCCAGCTCCGCCTTCCGCGTCAACGACTTTTCGTCGAGCAGTTTTATCTGATCGTTCAGAACTTGGATTGCTTTTTTGCTGTTTATTTTCTGCTTGGTGAGTTCGATCTCGTCCAGCAGCCCCTTCCTGTCGCGCGCCAGCGCTGCCTGATCTAGCGCCGCAACCTTCTCGGCATACTGGATGTCCAGGTCATAACTCGATGCCAGACCAGTGGCGCGTGCAGCGGCCAAGGAGAGCCCGGTCCGCTTGTCGACCTCTTGCTCGATGGCCGCACGCTGCTTGATCTTCTCGATCTGGGCGTCAATCTGATCGTTATAAATGTCGGCGTAATTTTTGCGGATCTCGCCGATACGTTTCTCGATATCGGCCTGAGAAACGCCGGCGGCGATGCCATCATTCTTAGCCCTGGTAATGTCGCGCTCCAACTGCGCGCCACGCGACAAATATTTATCACCTTCATCCAACCACTTAATCCGGGCCTCACCAGCAGCTGCGGACGCGGCTTCAGCGGCCGCTGCCGCCCTATCCGCGTCCGTCTTAGCACGCAGGCCATTGATCTGCTGCTTATTGCGATCCAGGTCGGCCCGGAAACCTTTTTCTTTATCCGAGTCTCCTTTCTGAACCGCAACACCTATTCGCTTCTCGATCAACTCACGCTCGGCCAATAGGGCGTTGATCTTCTGAGAATTGGTTGCCTCGCGGCCAAGCGCCAGATCAATCGTGCCATCCACAACACCGAGCGCAGCTTTCTTGATCTTGAGCCAGCCGCGTTCCCAGTCGGTCAATGTAGCCAATACCTTTTCGCGCTGTCCATTCAACCCATTAGCGAATGCGTCTTGCGCTACTTGAGCCGCTTCGGTCGCCTTGCCCTGGTCCTTCAAGGCCTTTACCTGTGCATAGGTGGACGCTGTAATGAAATGGTATTTTTCATTCAACTTAGCCAGGGCCGCGACCGGGTCTCGCCCAAGGGAGGCAAACTCTTCGACCGTGTCAGAGATGCTTTTGCCGAGCGCGTGCTGCGAGGCGACGGCCTCCAAGCCGAACCTCTGCAGGCTTGCGGCAGCCACCTTCCCTGTGGCGGCCAGCTCGGCCACCGCGCTAGATGCCTCGTGCTGTGAGCCCGCCACCTTACCGATGTTACGGGCCGCATCGGCAAGTTGATTCGCCGTTCCGCCTGCGGCATTCCCTGTCATAATCAAAGCGCGGTTGTACGCCTCGGCCTCCTTACTGCCTTCGTGGTACGCGATCGCCAGCGCAGCAGCACCGGCGGCGGCCAGCGTGAACGGATTGATGAGGCCGACGATATAGCCGCCCAGCGCACGGGCCGCAGGGCCGGCACCGCCGAACATGTCGCGAAGCTGGCCGCCCTGCTGCAGGAACACGGTCAACGGTGCCTGGCCGCCCTGAATGCTGGTGACAATGTCGGTGAACTGCGCCGGCACGCCGCGCAGCGCGGCGGCGGTTTGCGCCGCCGACGCGCCCGTACGCCCCAGGCCGCCCTCGGCCTCGCGCAAGCGGGCGATGAAAGGCGCGGCCTGATTGGTGACGCCGAGCTGGGCGGCCTGCATCTCCAGAAGCTGCGACCGGGTGCGGCCGATGGCGTTGGCCTGCTGCTCCAGGCTTGCGACGAAGGAGTTCTGATTCGTCTGGACCTGCGCTGCCTCCCGTTGAGCCTGCGCCTCGGCGCGCGCCGCCACAGCAACCTGTTCATGCGCGGTGCGTAGATCGTGTAGCTGATCGATCAGTGGGTCAGCGTCGTGCGCGATGCCGGCCTGGGCGGCGCGGTAGCGCAGCACTTCTTCCGACGACCGTCCATAAAGCGCGATTTGCTCCCGCAGTCCGGCGAGGAAGTTGTCGCGGCCAGCCAGCGCATGCGCAGCTTCGCGCTGTGCCAGCGACTCGGCCCGCGCCGCCTCGGCGGCCGCCTCCTGAGCAATCCGCGTCTCGTTCGCAGCGGAAGCAGCGCGCACCTGGGCCGCTTCCACCTCGCGCAGCTGGGCAATAAACGGCGCGAGCTGGGTCAGGTCGGCGCCGCGATTACGCGCCAGAGTCTCGAAGTAGTCAGCGCCGGACTTCTTGCCGGCTTCCAGCGCGGCAGTCGCGCGCTCGACGGACCCGATTAGGCTGCGGGTGGTGTTGTCGACACGCGCCGCTGCACTGGCACCTCCAGCGCCGATACTATCCAGCGCGGCGGTACCCTGTTGACCGAGATTGGCTAAGTTCCGGCCGGTACGCGCAACGCCGCCATCGATATGCGCGAGGCCCGCGTCGACGCCGCTGGTCCCGACCGACATCTCGATGACGCCGGCGGAAATCGTATCTGTCATCACTTGTCCAATAAAAAAAGCCGCTCAAGGCGGCGTTATTTGCGGTGCATTGCGGCCAGGGCGTGGCTCTCCAGCACCCTGATGTCCAACTCCATCAGCCGGTAGTTTTCGTCCGACAGGGACATCCGGCTCATCTTGTGATACATGACGTTGTAGTCCAGGCCGGTCGGTCCGTTCATGCCCATGCGCCACTGCGTGGCCATCTCCTCAAACAGCAGGAATACCGGCTCGTTATCGGGCAGAACGTCTACCGGATCGCTTGCAAAGTCCTCCAGCGCAAATCCCGACTGCTCAATTTCTTCCGCAGTCGGCATACGCTCATAAAGGGCCGTTGCAAGCTCTACGAGTTTTTTACCCGTACCTCCGCCACCGACTGGCGATACATGGCTGCGATGGCCGCCAGCGCGCCGGGGTTTTCGTCCTCCAGCTGCAGCAGCGACTTCTCATTGAACGGATCGTCCAGGTCCCAACCATCGGCGATCTTCAGGACAAACTTGGCGCCGCCCTCGTCGGCTTCCTTAAACCACTCGGCGACGGTCTTGGCTGGAGGTCGCGAGACCGGCTCGGAGGGTGCGGCCGCGCCCTTGCTCTGTTCAGCATCGGCTGCAGCCGCCTTCGCGGCAGCGACCACCGCGTCCTCTGCAGCGACATCAGCCTTGATCTTTTCGTCGATCAGCGTGGCAAACTGCGAGCGCGTGCGGTAGATGTAGTTGATGTCGATACTGGCCAGGGAGCCGCTCAGCAGCACGATGGAGACCGATTTTTTGAAGCTCTTGGGCGCATTGCCGAGGGTTACTTTTGCGGTGCTCATATTTTTCTTTCATCGAGGATAAAAAGACCCGACAAGGTGCGACCGAGCGGGCATGGAAAGACCCGCCAAGGCGGGCCGGAGAACGGATTACGATGCGTACCGTGTGGATTTGTTGTTGCCGGAGAAGTCGACTTTCACGCGATTGATCTGGCCGTCCTGATAGATGACTTCCTCGTTCATCGCCACGGTGCAAGGCAGTAGCGTGAAACTGCCCGACTTGGTCATGGTTTTCAGGATGGTGTTGCTTTGCACGTCGGTCAGGGTCTTCAGTGCGATGTAGCCAGGAGTGCCGATAGCGTCCGCGTCAATTTCCAACGAGCGGGACACGGCGGAGAAGCCATCGTTGATCGAGTACTCGACGTCAGATTCGACGTACTTGTACACAACCTTTTTCGCCTCGCCGCCGGATGCGCTCGGGTTCATCACCTGCGTGATCTGCTGCATGGTGTTGACCTTGCGCACCGAGCCTACGCCGCCGCCGGCGGGGAAGAACGACAGGTTGGTGGTGTCAGCGTTCTCCAGCACGAAGGTATTGGCGGCGCTCGATTTGACACGGTATGCACGCAGTTGCAGTCGCCCCCAGCCGCTGGTGACTTCGACGATATCGCCGTTGGCGAGGCCGTGCGCGGCGGAAGTCACGACAGCTTCGGTGGCATTGCTCACGTTGGTGGTGGTCAGGGCCGATCCGAAGGACGTAGCGACGAAGAAGGTACTGCCCGTAGGGACTTGTGGCATGGTGTTTCCTTTCGATGGACGTAAAAAAGGCCGCTCTTGGCGGCCTGCGGTGAATGCCCATGAAGGGCTAGGTTGTGTTGCTCAGTACCAGAAATCGAAGTCCTGCATGCAGCCGCGAAGCTGCTCGGTCGGGTCGTACAGTGAGCGTCTTGCAGTGAGGACGGTCGTTCGCAGCGGAAGGCACAGCCTGAGTGCATCTTCGGCCTGCTTGCCGACATCGGAAGCGGCCAGGCGGGTGTCAGCCCAGACGCTGATCTGCACGCGGGCGTTCTGAATGTCCGGCACGGAGGCCTCGACATAGTTGACGGCGCTGCCGCCGACCACCTGGTATGTGATGTAGGGCCGCTGCGCGTCCGCTGGCGCCAAGTCCGGATAGACGCGGCTGCCGGCGACTGGTCGCAACGCGGTGGCGATCAGTCCCTCCAGGCTCATATACCCCCCATGACAGCGGAGATTCGAACACCCATACGCGCCTTACCTGCGGCGATGGCGTCGGGGATGCGCGCCAGCGATGGGCGCATGAACGGCTGGGCGGCGGCGTGCGCGGTCCCGTACTCGACCATGAATCCGTAAGGCGCCTTGCGGTGGTTCCAGCTCACTTGATAGGTCTTTCTGGTATCACTGGACTGGTCTCGCGAAAACACTCGATAGATGGCGTCCCGCAGGTTCCCCGGCTGAAAGGTATATGTCACCCCGGTCCGAACAGAATCGCGGCCGTAAAATTTGTGTGGTTTGCCTGAGACGCTGACATGCAGCCGCACCTCGTCGTACATGACCTTCGCCATGGCGGCAGCGCCGTCCAGCGCAACCTCTTCCTTAATCACCTGCCCCAGCAGGCGCAGCTTTGCGCTCAGTTCCGCCAGCGGACTGGTATCAACCCTGAACGTCACGCCAGCACCTTCGAACACATCAGCTGCAGCCTACGGCCATCCTGCCCCAGCACCGCCTCTATGTTGTATATGTGGGCGCCGTGCAAGGCGCGCATCGTTGCGGCGATCCCCGCGCGGTGGCGGATGGTGATGATGGTCTGAACAACGCTCTCCTCGGCGCCTGCGGCGATCAGCTCACGGCCGCTCAGGTCTCTGATGCCGGCCCACACCTTGCCATCACCTTCGATCACGACGTTCTTCCAGCCCTCGGCGCCGGGCTGGCCAGCCTCGTCCTGCTCCAGCCCCAGAACCTGCAGCGTGATGCGTTTGTCGAGCAGCGCGGCCAGACTCATGCGTAACTCCTGCAACGGTCCAGCAGCCCGTCGACGAATGCCGACTGCACTGTGTCGCGCTCCATACGCGAGGCCGGATCAAACTGCTCTGCGAGCTTTGCCAAAATGTATAGCTGCGCTTCCTCCGGTGTCTTTGACGGGCTGTCACCGTAGCCGCATTGCAGCACCACGACAACGGCTGCGCAATCCTCAGCCGTCGCTGGCCAGGTGGCATGACGTGCTGGCGACAGCGTGCTGGTGTATCGCGTGCGGTTGATCCGGTACGCAGATGGCGCCAACAGCTGTGTGTTGCCGTCCTGGTCAATGTAGCTGACGGAGGTGACGCTTAGTACTGGATGGGGTAAGCTGATCTCAGCGGATACTTGGCGCGGTGCCGCCCTCCCGATCTCCCAGCATGGCACACCGGGGAAGCAAGGAAGACGGACCTCCCACGTCTGCTCCATCATGCACTGGCCAACCTCATGCTCCAGCGCGCCGATGATGCCCTTGGTCCATATGGTCACCAGTGCGTCCATGTCATCGCCATCAATGCGCAGTGCCAGCTTAGCATCGACCAGAGTCACAGCTAGTACAGTAGGCGCTACGGTGCGGAGCTTGGTCATGTAGCATTCCTTTCAGTCACCGAGATGCAGATCTCCGAATTCGCCAGGCCGGCGCCGTTTTCAACGATCAGGGTCATTGCGTTTCCTTTGCGCTAATCGTCACCAGGTAGGTGATTCCGGCGCCGCGGCCACGCGTCAATACGAACTCGGTACCGGTGTCGATGCAGTGCAGGTCGAAGCAACGCCCGACGACCGCGCAGACTTCGGCGCGACTCTCGCCTTGCGCCAAGTGGTAGGCGACAACGTCGCGCTGAATGGACATGTCTGTAAGCGGATCGGCGTTAGCTACCGAAACCAGTACTGACAAGACTAGTGCAAAGCACTTCATACCACGCGGCTCTCGACGCCCGGGCGCCCCACGTCGATGATGAACCCTGCGGTGCCGGCGCCTGACGCCGCTTTCACATAGCCCTGCACGACCAGGGCCGCACTGGTGATAGCTGCGTCCGCCGGGATGAAAGCCCACGGAGTGAACGGATACTCGCTGATCACCTCGGTGTCGTCGAAGTTGTTCACGTCCGTGCTAGTGCCCTCGGACACAGTGGCCGATACTGCAATGGTCCCGTAGTTGGACGTGACGATACTCAAATACATACGGTAGCCTTCGAAACTGGCGAGGCCGCTGAACTGCACGTGGGCGCAGGCCCGTATCTTCCCGCCGAGTTTGATATCAGCCGTCGGAACGGTGAACGTCAGGGAGCCGGCTTGATCCTTTGAGGTAACCGTTGTCGAGAATACCGCTCGCTGGTTATTACCCAGGGCATCCCCGTCAGTAGCCAGCGTGCGCGGATTCAGCGCAAAACTCACGACCGCTGGCATGCCGAAGGCTACACCAATCGCGCAGTCGGCTGCCAGCCCCGCAGTTCCACTCACCGTCAACAAAAGTGGATTGCGGATAATGTAATTCGACGCCTGGTTGACGACGGCCCCTGCTGTGTCATGCTGCCGGTCCATCAGTGATGCGGGCAAAGGCAGCGCCCGGCCAGGGAAGATGGATTTAAACCATGGAGCACCCAGTTGCTTTGCGAATTTATAGGCGGCGCGCTTACCGAAATGCACACCATCGGCCAGCAGATCATTGGCGGTTGTTCCGGTAACGGCGTAGCCACTAGCGCTTGCGGGGTCGACCAATGCCATATATTGCGGCAAATACTCGATACCGTTTTCAACGCACCACGCCCCCATCTCCTGATGAAAACGGGCCGTGCATTTGGCCACAGTGTCTGTGTTCGATGGGAATGCCGTCACGCCATCGGCTTGGTAGCACGGTGGACTCTTGCCGCTGTCTCGTGCGTCATTTGGCTGCCAGCCGAGATACAGCACCCGCTTACCCGCCTGCTTCAAGCGGAGCAGGCGGGCCTTGGCGTTGTCGAGCGCTTTTTTCAGATTGCCGGATCCGCCATTGGCGCGCACGTCATTCGCACCTACGGTAGCGCACACCCACAGATCATAATCAGGGTAGTCAGCCAGATCGCGCTCGATGTGCCAAGCCATCGACAGCGCGGTCTGCGTATTTGCGCCCAAGTTGACGAAGTCCGTAGGGATTACCCCGGCCAACATCATGGATTGCAACGCCGGGTTGTTCTTGCCGTGCTGATGGCTCAGGATGATGGCAGGAACTGCAATGCCGTCAGCCGTCTTCGAGTTGTACAGATCCGGAATCGCCCGCGAATCAACTGCGAATTGGATGTTGTCCGCGTCAATAACTGTAGACACCGTGTGCTTGCCGTACCAATACGTGTCCTCGCTGTTGACGATGTTGATCGGCTCGCCCTTGTAGCATCCATGAGCGACAATATGTGCGGTGGCCAGTCCGTTGGTTTGCGTGCACACACCAATCGCGCTTACGCTAGTCTGGAAAGCGCTATTGCCCATTGCACTATCCCCCCAGAAGACCGTTTTCAGGCCTTTTGCTGGGGCATTGGCAGCGAGCGCAGTGCCCACTACTGCATCTCCCACTGTCGCGCTTATGTTACCTGTGGAACAGTAAACCTGGAACTGCTGCGAGCCGGCGAACGGGCCGATAGGCGGCAACGCACCGGAGCCAATGACCCACGATTGCAGGACGGCGCCGGATGCATCGACACGCTGTACAGCTCCGGTGGTGTTCGCCGCGCCAGTGACAGTGAGTGCCTGCCCCTCGGGCAACTGGGCGTTCGCCTGCTCATTTGCCTTGACGGTCACATAGCCGCCGCCAAACAGAAGTTTGGCTTGACGGATCACTGGCACTGGAGCGAAGTAGACGACGCCACCGGTCAGCGTAGCGGTGGCGAGATTTGCCGTGATGAGGCCCGTTTCGGTTCCGGCATCCAGCGTGACAATGGCGTTTGCCGGATATTTGTCGTAGGCACAAAGCAGGCGGATGGTCATGATTATTCTTTCGCGATGGATTCGGCGTATGCGACGGCGGCAGGGTCGGTGTCGATCAGGTCACCCATCGTCTCGGCAAGCGCCGCGTCGACCAGCACCACCTCATTGCACTTACCAAGGTCGCAGTCGATCAAGACGCGGGCTTTCACTTCGCCATCAGGCGCGGCTGCGCTACCAGCCTTAGGTTGGTTCTTGCTCATGTTCTCTCCGATGGAATTGCGGCGGGAACACCCCGCCGCTGCTTGACTGGCTTAGGTTGCGGAATGCTGGTACAGCTTGACGCCGTTGGCGTCGAGCAGATTTCCACCAGCGCGCGAGAACGCCAGGAAGCCAACCTGTCCTTTGCTGGCGAAGGCCGAGTCATCGAAGCGATACAGCATGATGTCCAGTACGTCGCGGATCATGTAGCGACTGAAGTCGCCGAAGCCGATGGTCTTCGCGTTGGCGGCCGGCTGTGCCATGTCGTTGTTGATGGTGACATCGGCGCCCAGTAGTTGGGCTGGCGTTCCGGTTTTGATACCGGCCTCGTAGGACTCCGACCAGATCGGGCGGCCGGCGCCGTCCTTCATTTTGCGGACCACCTTACGGGTCTGCTGGTGCATCATGAATCGGCAGGTACCGGCGTCCTGATACGCCTGGTCGATCGATTCCTGCAGGTCGACCAGGTCGTCGTACGTGACGGTAACAGTCTGACCGGTGGCGCCGACCTTGCCCACGCCAGCGGCGGTGACATAGCCCGTAGGTTGGCCGGTGCCGGTGCCAGTGGTGAAGCCCTTGTTCATGGTGCGGCCCAGGCGATCGCGGATGCGCTTGTTGACCATCGCGATGACGTCGATGGAGGCATCCATCAGCAGCTCGATCGGGATGGTGATGATCTTCGAACTTGCCTTGAAGGTGTTCAGGCCAACGGTGCCGAACGACGGATCGGCGGACGACGCCTGAACATTCTCCGCTACCCACTCGCCCTCTTCCGACGTGCCATCCGAACTCGGATAGCCGAGCGGATTGCCTTGCGAGGTGGTGATGCTGGAGACGACGCCGCGCATGCCCCCGTATGCCTTCAGCGCGTCGATCAGCTCCTTGGCTACATCGGTCTGTACCGTATAGCCGCCCTGGGATGGGGTGGTCGTCGACATGGTGTTGCGGATTTCCACCATTTCGTCGCGACTCAGCGCCTGGGGGCCTTCGCGCAGCAGTTTTTCGAACAGCGCGCGCGGTTTGTTCTCAGCCAGCGCGCCGGGGTTGCGGCGGAAGTTCTCGACGTCGCGATTGTGGTCTTCGATCTCGATTTTCATCAGCCGCTCCAGTGCGGTGATTTCGGTTTCCAGCGCATCGATCTTGTCGGCGCGGGCGTCGAAGGTCGCCTGGTCGTCCTTGGTCCAGGCGCGGTCGCCCTTCTGCTCCATCTGGTTGCGGGCTTCCTTGGCGAGTAGCTGACGTTCCTCGCGCAGTGCTTGAATCGATTTCATTGCGTTTCCCTTTCTACGGGCGTAAAAAAAGCCGCTCGGGGCGGCTGGAGGTGGATTGCGCGAGTGCGTTATCCGATTTCGTGGAGGCGCAGGCGATTGGCGTTGCGCTGGCGGACCGCTTCCCAGTCCGCCGCGTCGTCGCGGGGCGGTGGCTTCGGCGCGTTGTTGTACGCGCTCAGATCCCAATTGTTCTCAACCTTGGCCGAGTCGCTGACCTTGTCGGCGAAGCCGTTGGCCACGGCCTCGTCCGCTGTGAACCAGGTTTCGGCATTCATCCAGGCGATGATTTCGTCGCGCGCCTTGCCTGTCTTCTTGACGTAGTCGTCGATGATGGATTCGTCGATTTTTCCCAGCAGCTCGGCCGTCTTCACCAAGTCGTCCTTGTTCCCGTAGGCCATCGTCCAGGCGTTGTGGATCATGTAGAAGCTGCCAGCGGCGATCGATACCGAGGCGCAGGCGGCCGTCACGTAGGTGGCTGCGCTGGCAGCCAGGCCTTCGATGACGGCGTGCACGTCCCCGTGCTGAGCGATGGCGGCAGCCATGGCGCGGCCATCGAACACGTCGCCTCCGGGCGAATTGACGCGCAGCGTGACCTTCTTGCCACTCATGCCCGCCAGCGCCTTGTTGAACTGCGCCGCGCCGACACCCCAATACGGGTCGATGATGTCGTACAGGTAAAGCACCTCCGGCTCGCCCTCGGCGACGATCTTCGCCGGCACGGCGCCTGCGCCGTTACGCAGCAGCTGGGCTATTTTCTTCATTGGTGTCCTTATTGGGGGAATTGGCGGGTTGAGCCAGCTTTTCGGGGCGATAGAGCGCGGTGCCGCCTTCAACGGGCGGCAAGTTCTTGATTTTCCTGATCTCGTTGATCGTCATCCAGCCCGGGCCTTGTGATCCACCGACCGACTGCCGCATGTACTCGCCCTCGGCTTTCAAGTCGCCCGACAGCAGCGCCTCCATCTTGTGTTCAGCGAACGGCGAAGCGCGGCGGAACAGCTTGCGGTTCAGCTCCTGCCGGACGCGGTTGATGTGCGGCTGCAACGCGAACTTGATGAAGCCGAGCGTGGTCTGTTCCACGCCGGTACCCCAGGAGCTGGTCGTTTCCTGGGCGCCGATCAGGTGCGGCGGCACTCCGAATGCGCGAGCGATGTCGATCACCTGCCACTTGCGCGTCTCCAGCAGCTGCGCGTCGTCGGCGGTCATGCTCATTTCCTTCAGGTCGAGGCCCTGCGTCAGCACCATCGGCGTGCCGGCGTTGTTTGCGCCGGCGTATTTTTTCTTGTACTCGCCGCGCAGCAGTTCCACCTGCTCCTCATCCATGCGGCCGGCGGTCTTGATAACGTGCTTAGGCGCGGCCCCGTTGGCAAAGAAGCTGCCTGCAAACGTGTCGGCGGCCAGCGCGACACCGATGGACTGGAAGGCAGCCCACTGGATCACCGACATGCTGCGCACGCCGTTGAAACCGAAGCCGGCGAAGTGCAGCATGTCGTCCTGGTGAACCGCGCGGAGGGTGCCGTCTTCTTCGCATACCGTGTACAGCAGGTAGTCGCCCACCTTGCGCGCGGCCACCCGGTCCGGATGTAGCGGACGCAGCGTCTTCACGGCCGGGCCGGCGCGTCGGATCTCGACATAGCCGTCGCCGCGCAGGCAGATCGACAACATCACCCATTCCCACATCGAGGCCGCTGTCCAGCTTGGCGCCGGCTCCTCGTTCAACAGCCACCACAGTTCCGGACTGATGGATTCGCGCACACCGTCCTTTTCTCGGTATAGCGCGACCGGGATCGACGCCAGCGCACCGGCCAGCAGCCGCACGGATGCGTAGACCGCCGACACGCGCATCGCGCTATCCGGCGTGACGGCGTAGCCGGACGAAGCGCTGGAGCCGCCCAGGTGTGCGATGACCTGCGGATCACTGGACGAGATCACCGTCGTGCTGTTCTCGACGGGTGCGACTTGGCCGCCCCCGAGCAAGGTGGCCAGCAGTTTTAATGGATTGATCATCAGAGGGAGACGAAGCCTTGGTCGATTGCGTTACTTTCGGGATTGAGCGACATCAGCGACACCGCGTTGAACACGGCCATCAGCGGGTCGATCTTCGCGGTGCCGGAGATCTGTTTGGTGATCAGCGTGGCGTTGCCGGACGGGACGACCTTCGCGTTGCCGACGCACCAAGCCATCAATCGGGAACCACCGTGGACCATTTCCTTTCCGGCGATCTTGCGCTCGGTTGTCTTGATGGCGCCGCTCAACCGCCATCCCTGGGATACCCCAATGATCTGCTCCATCGTGAAGCCACGCGAGACGTCTGGGTCGGTCAGCTCGTCGACCACATCGCCGATGCCGGCCGGATCCACACCGATCGATTTCTCGTCCGGCAGTAGGCGCGCGTCACGCACGCGGCAGATGATGTCCGCCACCTCGATGACGTCCTGTCCGGGCTGCTCCACAATGGTCAGGTCGCCATCGGCGGCGAAGTCCCGCAGTGCCGGCGCGATCTCCATCCGACGCTCCAGCACGATTTTGTGCGCCCAGGCGTGTATCCAAAGCAGCCAGCGGCGCGTCTTTCGCTCGCGCCCGATCACCGCCAGGCCAAGCAAGTCGTCCAGGCCGCCGCCGTCGATGCCGACCACCGCAACTTCGCTCCGACGCAACAACTGGTCCAGCGTCAGCGCCTCGATGCCCTGCGCCTCCCAGAAATCGGCACCCGGCCACCGGTCGGTGCGCAGGTTCAGACCGATCTCGACGTTCAGGTGCTTCGCCAGGAACGTCTGCAGCGATCCGTCCGTCTTGTGCAGCTGCTTGCGCAGTTGATCCTCCAGCCATACCGCGCTGACGGAACGACCGATGTTCGGATTCGTGATGTAGAAGTTGGCGGGATCAAGGTAGCCCTTGGCCTTGACCATCTCGTCCGGAAATTCATAGATCACGCCCAGCGACTTGCGGTCGACTATCTTGCCGTCCCGAACGTCGCGGTAGTACTGCAACTTTTCCTTGAATACTCCGGCCGGTGGCTCCTGACTCTGGGTGGTCAGGTAAATGACCCACCCCTCGTCCCGCGACACTTGGCCGCCAGTGGCTTCCATGAACATCGCGTCGGCGTTGGCACGCTTACCGAACAGCCAGTGTTCATCGATCAGGATGCGGCCCGACTTCTTGCCCGACACCGTGTCGGTGTCGGCCGCCACGACCTTGAGCGATGCCCGGTTGACGCGATGCGTGATCGTGCGTACATGCTCTTGAATATGAAACAGGGCCGACAGCTCATCGTCGGCGCGGATCATGCCGGCGGCCGGCTTGAAGCTGTTGTCCGCGACCTCCTTCGTCGGCGCTAGGATGAGGTGCTCCTCCTCCTCCCGCCAACAAAGGATCAGCGCCGTCAACATGATGCCGGCGGCGATCGTCGATTTCGTATTCTTCTTGCTGATCAACAGGAAATACTCGCGGATCAGTTGCTGACCAGTGTCCGCGTCATAGGCGCCAAAGATGACGGCTACGAAGTCGAACACCCACTGCTCGCTACACTCGCCGAAAGTCGGCTTGCCGGGCAGATCGACCACTCGAAGTTCCTTGAAGATCGCCAGTGCCTGCTCGGCCTGGGGCGGAAAGATCGGCGGCGGGATAATCGACGCGCCTGCCACAAGCCTGTCGGCCCAGTCGACGCAGGCTGTTGACCACTCCATTTTTCTGTCCCTACTTTACGGCTTTGAGCTGCGGCGGCGCCGCCGATGCGAACCGGCCAGCAACTTTCTTGGCGTCGACATCGCGCTGCTCTTTCTTGCCGGTCTCGCCGGGCTTTTTGTGCATGAATGGCATCAGCGCCTTGGCTGCCTCGACGCGCAGTTTGGCCGGCGCGGCCGGATCATTCATCGCCACCAATAGGAAGTTCTTCGGGTCCGAGTGCATGATCGCAGCCTGGACGTCGAACGACGGCGCCGTCGGCGCTGGCGGTGGTGGTGGAGCCTTCTCACCCGGTTTCTGGTACTTCGCGATGAAAGCCGCGATGGCCGGATCCTTCGCCAGCCGGGAGCCCGCCGGTCCGGCAGTCTTGGCGCTGTAGCCGGCCGCAATCGCCGCATCCTTGTTGGACTTTCCGGCAAGCCGGGCGTCCGCGAAGGCCCTCCGCTTGCCTGTTAATTCCATTAACCCTACCCTCCAGGGGAGAAATTTTCTGCGCGTGGGATACCATGCGGTCTAGACGGATCGGGCGGCCAGACTTTCGACCACCCCCTCCCCTCTTGGCCTCGCGGCCCGTTCGTTGATGCCGCTGCCGCATCGGCACAGCCCCATGGCGCGTCGATCGCACCTCACGGCCACCGATCAGCCTCCAGCTTCTTCGCGCTGCTTGTCGCGGCTGTGGTGCGTTGAGCACAGCGACTGCCAGTTAGTCGAGTCCCAGAACAGCTTCATATCGCCGCGATGCGGAATCACGTGATCGACCAGCTGCGCGTACGGTAGGCCGATGCCGGCCTTGGTGCACTGCAAGCCAATTGCCACAGCCTCTTGGTCGTAGCAGATGCCGACCTCACGCAAGCAGTAAGCGCAAAAGGGATGTAGCGCCAGATAGCCGGCGCGGGCCTGCTGCCACTTGTAGCTGTAGCCGCGCGCAGTGCTGCTCTGTTTGTCGGTGCGCCAGCTGCCAGGCTGGATAATGGATAGCCTGCTTGGCGTAGTGCCGAGTCGCGGCTTAAGCGTCTGCAGTCGACTCATTCGCTAGTGATGACTGCGTACAACGTAGCGGCCATCGCCCCGAGGCACCAAGCAGCGTGAGGCAACGCGATTGAAGCTGACCAACTGCCCAGCATCACCAGTGTGCCAGCGCCGATCTTCAATATCAGTTTCATTTCTTCACCTTCGCTCCGGCACCTGCGCGGCAGTCGCGCTAGCTGTCATTCCGGTGGCGCCGTAGCCCTTGGCATGCAGTATCTGTAGTGCGCGCTCAGCATCTGCCAGTCGCTCGGCGATCTGGTCGAGGCGGCGCCTATCACCGTTGCGGATTGCACGCAGGATCAGGTCACGCCGGTGGATCATTTGCATCACATTCCTCGGCGCAGTAGTCTGGTCGCTTTGGCTCTGGCAGCAAGTGCCACCCCAATTGCCGACGGATCTCCTCCATGGCCGGAGGTGGCTCCACGCGCTGATGCATCCTGTGGTCCAAGTAGCTGCGGACCATTTCTTTTGATGGGTGCGTCGTCTGCGTCATGCCGGCCTCACGAAATGAGTGCGCCAATGCAAAAAGCCCACGACCTTGCGGTGGCGGGCTTACTTTTCTCGGGGCGAACGAATCCCCGTGTGCGTGCACTATATCAGAAAAGATTCCGAGTGCACTCATTTTTTTTCAACTTGACGATCAGTTCGGCGCGGGCGGCGGCGGCTGTCGTCAGCAGGTCGGCGTTGGGGAATCGCCAGGCGGTGGCGATACGGCAGCTGGCGTAGATAGCCCACACATGGATGCGGTCAAGGCTGTCGATCATCGCGTCGGTCGCGGCCGCAACCTGCATGTCATGGCTATGCTGAGCCTCGTGCAGGTCTTGGCCGTGGCCGTCGGTCTCACCAACCAAGCCACCCATGATGCGGGCGCCCAGGTTGCGCTGGCCGGTGCTGGCCATCCACTCCTTCCAGACGGCCAGGCAGTAGTCGAGCGGATCGGGGCGCACCCACGAATCGGACTGGACATCTTGTTTTTTCACGCGCAGCAGCATGGTATTCCTCTCGTTTTGACGGTCTTGCGGTTGTTTCATCCAGCTTTTTGGCGCCGGCGGGCTGGGTTGTTTCTGATGATCCTCAATAATCTGCACATTCAGGTTCTATAAGGCTCGCCTTCAGGTCGTTCGCCACTTTCTCGCCATGTTAAACCCGCTTTTTCGGCTATTTTTGCTTGTGCGGTGTCGATCAGGTCTGTGTTCTTTTCGAGGTAGGCCATGGTCGTGCGAACGTCCTTGTGGCGCAGGTAGGCCTGGATGCTCTGGATGGGGGCGCCGTTCTCGCTCATCACCGTGGCGATGGTGCCGCGCAGGCGGTGCGGGGTAATGCCCTTGGTCGAGCATGTCGCGTTGGCTACCCGAATGGCACGGCGCGCCAGGCCGGCGCCGTAGGGGCTCCCATCTGCCCGGCACACGATCAAGCCTTCCGACTGACGGAGCGGTGTCAGGTAGTTGACCAGCCAAGGCATCATCTTCAGCGCGTCGGCCTCCTTGCCCTTCGTCTTGCCAGGCGTGTACGTGCCGCGCTCCCAGTCGATCCATTCCCAGCGCGCCGTGATCACTTCCGATTCGCGCAGGCCAAGCCACAGCATCAGGCGTGCTGCCACACCAATGCTCGGGGATCGGGTCGAGGCGCGATCTACTGCGGCGAACCACGCCATGGCGGCAGACAATGGCAGAATGGCACGCACGCGCTTTTGCACCGGCAGCATCGTCACCGACCATGGCAGGCGCGGCAGGATCTCGCGGCGCACCGCCCAGCGCACCAGCAGCTTGAGCACACGCAGCCAGTGGTTGGCTGAAGCGTGGCTGTGCGTGGCCAGGTGTTTGCTGCGCGCGCGCTCGACCGCGTCGGTGTCGAGCTGACTGATCAGCAGCTCGTCCATACCGTAGGTGTGCAGACGCCCGAACGTCTCCACGCTGCGGATGTGGTGCGCGCTGGAGTGCCGCCCCCGCACGTCCAGCCAGTCGACCAGAAGCTGGTTCAGCGTCGGCACCGGGTCACCGCCATTCGCGCGGACGACGGTCGCCGCATAGGCCTTATCAGCCACGCGCCCGGCTGCGGTGCGGTCGCGCAGACGAGTACTGCGCTGCACGCGAGGAAATGGTTTCACCTGGAACCGGTAGTGCCAGACCGCGCCCACCTTGAAGACCTCAGCACTCACCCGCGCTCCAGAGCCGCCTGGGCCAGCTTCAGCGAATACAGTTCAACCGTCCGGTCGCCATTCGCCTCAGCGGCGACGATCTTGCGCGCCCAGTCCAAGCGGGTGTCCGGCGATGGCTCACGCTTCAGGACGCCGGAAGCCTTCAGTTCGGCCAAGCGCTGCTTTGCCACGCTATCCGCCAACCTCGTGCGACCAGGCGCTGGCAGCGCCACCATGGGAACGGGAATCGCCGCCCACTCGCCTTTTGCCATGCTATCGGCGAGTGCCCTTTCCCAACGCGGGCGCACGGTCGAGTACAGCTGATCGGTTACGACGGCGCCCAGCTGCTGCGCAGCCCAAAATACCGCCGGGTGCGACCACTCACCCATGCGCCCAGCGACGCGCGCCAGCATGCCGGCCTGTGCTTCGTGGAACGCCACCATCGGATCGACCGGTGGCCGGCACAGTGCCTTAAATTCCGGCAACGACGGCGGCCAGTTCATGCGCTCCATCGCCTGCCAGCCGCGCTGGAGTTCGACATCGCTGTAGGCGCCCAGCTCTCGCGACCAGTGCGTTATCATCACGTCCATGTCGGCGCTGCCCCACATGTCCGTGAACTTCTTGCCATAGTCGAGCAGCATTTTCTGGAATAGCTGCTCGACCCAGCTTTCAGGCAACGGAGCGACAGCGTAGCCAGGCTGAGAGTCAGCGAGGACGTTCGTTGATATCGATGATCCCATCGGTCTTCCCCTTCGGTTGGATGCGTGAAGCCCAGTTGCGGGCTTTGTCGGTCGAGCTCTGGTGCTGGGTGCGCGATGGAGGGGCGGCGCCGGAAGTACGCAGGGCGGCAGCATTCGCAGCCCAGCGCTCCAGGATTTTGCAGACGTAGCCGAGCCCCAGCATCTCGTTGGGCTTTGCTCTGCGCGCCTCGTCGCACGCAGCGCTGACCGTCTCCGATGTCACGCCCTGCTCGGCAAGGGCAACCAAGCGAGGGTCGGCAGGCTGCGTGCGGATGCCCGCTTTGCGGAACACGATGCTCAGTTCGGCTGCGGCAGTCGGGCGCGGCGACTCCTGCGCTTGTTCCTGCTCCTGCTCCTGCTCCTGCTCCTGCTCCTGCTCTTGGCTAGGAAGGGGCTTAGAAGGGGCTTCTGGTAAACCGGTGGAAATCACTGATTCGCCACGCTGCTGCTGCATGCAAAATGGCGTGCCATACTTAGCAAAGAACCTTGCCAGATATGGGTTCTCGGGTAGCGAGTCGTACTCGTTCTGTACGCCCTTGACGCGCAAGTCGGCCGCCTTGAGCTTATCGGCCACTTGATACGCGGCCATCTCAACGACCCACACCATCTCCGTTTCCTCGTCGTACTCGCAGAAACCGGCGTCGATTGCGCATTTAAGGCCCTTCATAGCCCCTTCATAGCCAAGTCCTGTTTCATGCGCGATGGAGGGGGTGGAGATGTAGTACAGCCCAAGCATGTTCGCGTGCGGCGAAGTCATGAGGTACATCGCGACGATCTGGGCTTCCATACCAGCCTTACGCAACAACTTGCCGGTGGCGCCGATCCAGAATTTTGGGCCTACTCTTGAGTATTCACGCATTTACGCAACCCTCGCAATCTCGCGCTCATGAGTGAAGTTCGCGCGGATCAGCGCACGCGCCATCGGCGGGCAGACGCTATTCCCGCACATCCGGACCTGCGCTGATTTCGTCAGCGGCACGCGCGGCAGCGCCAGAGGATCGTCATCAGCTTGGTGGCCGTCCTTGAACAGCAGCTTCGGGTCCGGGATCTCGCGGATCACGTACTCAACCGGGAAGCCTTGGGCGCGATACAGTTCAGCCGGCTCCAGCATGCGTAGGCCGATGTCGACGATTTGGTAGTCCACGCCCTGAATGGTCACCAGGCCGAACCGGTCCTTGGTCGTGACGGTATGCAGCGGCTCTTCAAGGCGCGGGTCTTGCTCCGAGCCGTAGTACTTCACCAGGAAGGCGCGCACCTCAGCGTGGTGCTGGCCGCCGGCGCTGACCGCGTGCAACGGCTCATCCATGCCGGCCGTGCTGCTCGTGCCGCGCAGCTTCACGAGGTTGCTGGTCACGATGCCGGCCGTTGCGCCGCTGGCGGTGATCGTGTTGATGGGCAGTTCGACGTCACGGATGCCGTGACTGAAGCGCTTGCCGCCGCCGGCGCCCTCGCCGTGCCCCATGTGAATCAGGCTTGCAGTGACGATCCCCAGCGCGTGGGGCGCGCCGGCTGGGTTCTCTTTGGGCCCGGCAGTAATCGTCGGTACAGGGAGGTTCATATCACTGCCGGTGGCGCCGGTGCGGAATTTGGTGATGTGAGCCGTGACCAACGCAGTGTCGCCCTTGGCGGTGATCGTGGCGGCCGGCTCATCAACGCCGCGCGGGCGACTTTCACCAGCACTGCCGCCCACGCCCACCAGAGTCGCCGAGACGGCGCTGAAGTGCCCGCCCTTGACCTGGGCGCAGATGGTGCGCAGCGGCTCATCGACCGGCATGGTTCGCTGGTGGGTGGAGTTCGCATGCTCATTCAGGAACGCCGTCACCAGCGCCGCCTTGCCGGCGCCGGCCACAACCGTGCCCAGCGGCTTCTCGATATCCAGCGCACGCGGCGCCTGGCCGTCACGCTCGCCATAACCGGTCTGAACCATCGTAGCGACGGCCAGCGCCTTCTCGCCGCGTTGCGCGCTGGTGATAGTGCGGAACGGCTCGTGAACTGATTCGCTGCGGTCGCTGCCTTGATGCGTCACCGGCACGATGCTGGGCACGACCAAGGCACGATGGTTCTCGGTCGTCAGGGTGCCGAACGGCTGCTCGGCCGAGACTGGCTTGCCCGAATAGATCGGACCGCCCTGCCCGATGATGAACGGCGTTTCCGCGTCCACCACGTAGCGCTGGATACCCTTGGCGATGCGTCGCAGTGTGGCGTCGGCCAGCGGGCGCTTGCGTTCGAAGATCGATGGGCAAGGAATGGACCAGTCGATGCACTCGGCAGCAGTCCGCCACGGCGCCAGGTTCCCGGCCAGCACGCCAGCGGAAGTCGGCGCACCATTGGTCGGCGCTGGCCATCGGATCGGGAGGCCGTCGCGCCGCGCCACCAGGAAGAAGCGCTTGCGGATCGTCGGTGTGTCGTAGTCGCTGGCGCGCAGCTCCTTGTGGTCGACCGTGTAGCCGTGGCCGCGCAGCTGGCGCAGGAAGCTCTCGAACGTCCTTCCCTTCCTCGCCGGATCCGGCCGGAAGTTGCCCTCGGCGTCTACCAGCAGCGGGCCCCACGTTTTGAACTCCTCGACGTTTTCCAGCATGATCACACGCGGCTTGCACTTCGCCGCCCAGCGCAGCGTCACCCAGGCCAGGCCGCGAATGTTCTTCGCCACCGGCGTGCCGCCCTTGGCCTTGCTGAAGTGCTTGCAGTCCGGCGACAGCCAGACCAGGCCGACTGGCTGGTTGTTCGTGACCTTGATCGGATCGACATCCCACACGCTCTCGCACAGGTGTTTCGTGTGCGGATGGTTCATCGCGTGCAGCGCCAGGGCCTCGGGATCATGGTTGATGGCGATATCGACCGGGCGGCCGAATGCCTCTTCCAGCCCGGTGCTGGTGCCTCCTCCCCCGGCGAAGTTGTCGATAATCAGCTCATTGCCTAGGTCCAGCGGCATGGTCATCAGATCACGCTTCATGGGCGGCCTCCAGTTGCTTGAGCAGTCGCTTGTACGGCGCCGAGTCGAGACCGAACTTCTCCGCCGTCTCGCGCATTGTCTGCTCGCGCAACGCCTCGACGTCGAACTCCACCAGGTACTTCTCCGGCACGAACGCCCAGCGCGTTTTCAGCAACGTGCCCTTGATGCCGCGCAGCTGCACGTGCGCGAACGGGATCGTGAACGAAGTGCTGTCCACGTTGCGCAGTCGGCCGTGCTGGAACTGGTGCCCCCCCCCCAGCGATCATTACCTCGGCGCCGGGCATCACGCTGCTACCTCTTGATGAATGGCATCGATGTTGATGCTGACGAAAACACAGCCTTCCCCGTGTAGAGCACCTTGCGGCTGATTGCAGCTAACGCAGCGCGCCTGACCATCGCCAAACAGCGCAGCGACCAGCGGATCGCGCTGGAAGATACCCAGCTGCGTCGCCTTGGTGATGGTCGGCATCATCTGCTCGGCGCGCTCAATGAAGTCCTCGGCACCCAGCGACCAGGTGCGGATCGTCGAGCGGCCGCGTGCGGCGCCGAAGCGAACCTCACCCAGCTCGCGCAGTTCGCGCAGACGTGCGATCGCGGACGCTGGCGAAAGGCCGATAGCGTCCGCGATTTCTTTTGTGGTGGCCGCGCCGAACTTGCGCAGCACGGATTCGATTGCGGACCAGGCTAGTTCGTTCTGCTGCGTGCGGAACGACTGCGGAACGACCTCGGGGATAGTGGTTGGCGAGTGTGATAACATAGATTCCTCTGTAGTTGTTGTACCTAAGGCCCGCCTCGTACGCGGGCCTTTCCTATTTCTGGCCTGCCGCTTCGCGGGCCAGGGCTTCGTAGTGCAACCGGGTCATCACGTGAACCGGGTAAAACTGCCACGCATCAACGGCCTGCTGCGCTGGCGGACTCTGGATATTCGACTGCTGGCTCATGCTGCAACGGGCTCCAGGAAGGACTTGACCTCAGCCAACGTCAGGTCGCACTTTTCCATGATGCGGATCGTGAGCGATGCGCCGACCAGAAGGCGGTGGTGGCGCACCTTGCTGATGACCGGTGGTGCGACGTCCAGAAGGCGTGACAACGCCGCGTCATTCTTCAGGTGCATCTTGTTGAGCAGGTGATCGATCAGCTTGCTCTGGTCGAGCGTTGTTTCGGCATCCGACATGCATTTCTCCTTTGGGTGATTGGGCTACTTCTGAACCATGCCTTCGAGGCGGTTGACCATTTCGTTCAGCGAGCGGTTGACGCGGTACACAGCCGCCTTCACACGCTCGATCTCGTGCTGCTCGACGATCCCGTCTGCCAGTGTCGCGTGCACCTCGGCGCCGACGTCGCCGCTCGCTGCCCACACCTTCATGACGAGTTCGAGTACGGCGGTGTCGGAGGCAATCGCGGTGTCGTCGACGCGCACGCAAACATAGCCGTGGTTGCGGGCCAGGGAGTGCAGCACGGCGTGGTCGCCTGTAACGCCGAGGATGCGATCCACGTCCTCCAGCGTCGCCCTGTTCGAGGACGTGTTCGGATTGACCTTGTTGCGCAGCACCTGGGCCGACATGCCCAAGCGGCGCGCCAACGCCTCGCATCCGCCGGGGCTGTCATGTGCGGTCTTGTACAGGGTGTCGAGGATATTCATTTGCAAATCCTTTAAACAAATGCAAAGTTGGTTTATTTGAATGAGATACTTAAGCATCCATCGGCCAAGCTAGAAATCTTGATCTCGCCTTATGTAAGCTTGTCGTTTGTCAGGGGTGCGTCCGATGAACTGGGGCTAACTGGAGGCCATATGTCGGGCCGGAGCTCAGGGAGCGAGAGTCTAGGTTCAGCCGCCACCAACCGTTTGCAAAGACTGGCGCCCGGCTTCTTGTGGCCCCCTCCAATGAGGTAGAAGTAGCCAACAGAAGAGCACACTGTCGCAGCGAGCGCTTCGCGCTGTTCGGGGGTGGATTGACGCAAAAAGGTTTTCATGTCCATGAATCGACTTTACCAAAAAGATAAAGTCAAGGCAAGGCGAAATTTACCTTTTTGGTCATTTATCTATTTGGTAAATTACTGGATGATGCTGAAATGACGAGAGAAGACATACGCCGTGAAAACGCCAGAGCGCTTGCGCATAGTGTGGGCGGCCCGACTGATTTCGGCCGGATGCTGGAGATGGATGCGTCTCAGGTTAGCCAGATAATCGGCAAGAACCCGAAGAAGAATATTGGAAACTCAATTGCTAAGCGAATTGAGACGGCGTTTTCTAAGCCAGGAGGCTGGCTGGACGTCGCTCACCAGAAAGGTTCTGACATGGATTCGGAGTCGCGCGCGGCAGCACCAGATCAGGTTCGATATTCCCTGGATTTAGAGCAACTTGTGTACATCAAAGCGATTGACGAGCGCGAGGCCGCCATCCTTAGGCGTTACAGAATTGCTAATGATGTTGGCGTTTCGATGATCGAAAGCGCCGCCGACAACGCCCCCAAGAAGATCCTTGCAACCGTTATCGACCACAAGCCGAAGGACCGGCCTTCTGGGACGGGCGACGGCCATAGCCTGTAACATCGGAAGCATCCCTGCCCGGCATTCATCGGATAAATTTTTCCAAGCTTTTAGTGCTCGATCCCTGTCGTTCATCTTAAGCAATTCAAGTATTTGAACGGCAACAATACGCCTGTTTGTATCTGTGCAAACTAACGAATTGTCACAAGGAATAGATTATTTAATGCTGAAAAATTGACCTGCGAGTTTTTGGCAGATCAACATGTTTCCCGTGAACTATTCGTCTGAAACTGGGTTCACATTTTGGCGACCAGGCAACGCTGGCCGAGGATGCTTTTTTGCGGCATCCTCCATCATGTCGGCCATGGCCGCAACAGCCTCATCGTCCATTCGATCAAGCGCCGCCTTCACCCTATCCTCATCCGAACGTCTCGGATCGCTGCATTCCATCGTGTGACTCCTTGTGGCTGTTGAGATGGCTTCAATATACGCGGAATGTAACACCGGTACCCATTGGTAATTATTATTTCATCTCAACAATTCCACCGCTCCTCGCTATCGTAGCTAGCAATAGCTCGACAATGTTAAATCTGCAGTCCGTCAGTTCTCAAAATATATGGTGCGAATACGCACCAAAAACAACACTTTTCGTAGCGGGCGCGCAATCATCGCGCGATGAAAAAAACCAAATCCGAGACAGGGACGGTGGCATTCACCATCCGAATCTCAACCGAACTACATACGCAGCTGGTGGAAGCAGCAGCCAGACAGGCCTGGTCAATCAATGCCGAAATCAATCACCGCCTACGTGCTGGACCAGTCTTAGCACAAATACAAACGCTGACTGAGGAAATCTCTACTCTAAAGAAGCTGGTGCGTGACAGGCAGGGTAACAGCAGCGATTAATACAATTGGATAGATTTCCAGTTGTCAATTTTCCTATAATCATCTGGCGAATCGGCACGCCCTTGCCGCACCAGGAGCTCTATGATCCCTGCACTTAGCATCATGATAGGAATGTATATTGTCACGCGGATGTTGGAACTCGCTAGCAACCCTACTGCGAAAACATTTATCAAGCTTTTTGCCATAATGACACTGGTCGTAACCGTCATAGCAATGATAGGAATCTTCGCGGCAGGATCGAAGTTCCCCATTTCCCAGTAACCTGCATCACTCATCGCCAGCCCGCCATGCGCGGGCGTTTTTTTTGCACCCAGAATTGCTGACCCGCTCCTCATAATAGTTGAAGTTCTATCGGGTCGACAATTATTTTAATCCTTTTGGTAAATTCAACTTGCGGTAAGTTTATCTTTTTGGTAAGGTAATTCCATCGAATCCTCAACCGATGGAGAAAAAGATGTCCCCAGCCGCCGCAGTCCTGAGCATCACCGAAGAACGCACCTACAGCGCCAAGCTGGGTGACCGCATCATCGCCGGCCTGGCCGTCGCCTCAAGGTGGGAAGGCCTCACCAAGTACACCGACCGCTACGGCCAGCACCTGGTCGTGCTCGACGTCGACCAGCGCGTCATCACTGCATCCCCCGACCTGATCGCCCAACTGGGCCTTAGCGCACTATCGGCGCAACCTGAGTCCGACTTCACCGGCGCCATCGGTGCGCCGTACGGCGGAGGCTACTTTACCGGCATCATCACCGTCGACGGCAAGCGCTACGCGCTGATCACGGCCGGCGCCGAGGGCGAGCTGCGCGGCATATGGAATCGCGACTACAGCGGCCCTGCCGCGCCGGTGTCGCGCTGTGACGGCGCCAGCAACACACTAACGATGGTGGCGGCCGGTAGCGCGCTGGCCGCGCAGGCGATGGACCTCACCATCGGCGGACACAAGGACTGGTACATCCCCTCGCGCGACGAGCTGGAGCTGATGTACCGCAACCTCAAGCCCACCACCCAGCGCAACGCCGTCACCAGCGGTGACGGCGCCAATTCGAGCAGCCTTCCCGTTGGCAGGCTATACACCGAGGACTGCCCAGCCCAGACCATCGCCGCGAACTTCCGTACAGGCGGCGTAGACGCGCTGGCTGCCGCCTGGTACTGGTCTAGCACGCAGCACGCCTCCAGCCCATCCTACGCGTGGGGCCAGGGCTTCTACGTTGGCGTCCAGGGCTACGACCACAAGTCGTACGGAGGCCGGGTGCGTGTCGTCCGCAGATTGCCCATTTAGTCCTTCAGTAATTTTCTTTCCCGGCGCGCCGCGCCGGCTTCCTTCGCCTAACCTATGGAGCACACCATGAGCACTGCTGTAGCTGCTGCATCCCCTGCCCTCTCCCCCGAGGCCGTTCCCACCATCATCGGCGCGCCTTTCGGCGGCGGCTACTTCACCGGCATCATCCAGGTCGAAGGCAAGCAGTTCGCGCTGATCACGGCCGGTGCCGCCGGCGAGTTGCGCGGCAAGCTGCAGTCAGCGCCCGCAATGGTCGATGGCGCCAAGCACCGCGCCGACGGCCAGACCAACACGGAGGCGCTGGCCAGCGCTGGCAGCGAGCTGGCGCAGGCGGCTATGGCGCTGACGGTCAACGGGTTCAGCGACTGGTACATCCCGAGCCGCGACGAGCAGGAGCTGCAATACCGCGCCTTCAAACCCACCGCCCAGGAAAACTACGCCGACGGCGAAGACGGCATCAACCCAAGCAGCGTGCCGGTGGGCGAAGCCTACGCCGACGAGACTCCAACTCAAACAACCGTCGAGACCTTCCGCGAAGGCGGCGCAGATGCGTTGGAGGACTGGTGGTACTGGTCCAGCACGCAGCACGCCTCCTACCCATCCGGCGCGTGGAGCCAGAACTTCAACGATGGCAACCAGTACTACTACCACGAGTCGAGCGAAGGCCGGGTGCGTGTCGTCCGCAGATTGCCAATTTAGTCATTCATCAATTCGATACTCGGCGCCGCCTGCGGCGCATCCGCCAATCTGATGGAGACGTTCATGAAATTTCTCATCACCGAGCGCACTGCCGACGGCATGCGTACTTATGCAGCGATCGGCGACCTCGGCCTGCTGATCGATGCGGCGTATGACGCCGGCGCACTGGGCGTGACGGCAATGGTGCAGCCATGATCGGCTGGGCCTACCTGCTGTACCGCGCGGTGCGGCGCCACAACGCACGGCGTGCATACCGCCTGAGCGTGCAGCGCAGCCGCCAGCTGCGCGCCGAGTACACCAGCATCGGTGCGGAACTGCTCCAGGCGCTCCGCGCCCAAGGCGCGGCGGAAGAACGCATGCACCAGATCATCAGCCAAAAATAACGAGAAGGACTCGCCATGTCGTGGTTCAAGAACTTACAAATCTACTGCCTGCCAAAGAACTGGCAGATGACGGCCGCCGATCTGATCGACGCGCTGGCGCCGCACTGGTACGTGCCAGCTGAGAGCAATGACCTGATCCGCCAGGGCTGGGTTCCTCCGCGCGAGGGCGGCGACCTGGTGCACAACGTCAACCGCCAGATGCTCCTGCACCTGAGGACCGAGAAGAAGCTGATCCCGGCCAAGGCGGTTAGTCAGCTGGCCAAGAAGCGCGCACAGGAAATGAACGAGGCGCAGGGCTTCATGCCTGGCAAGAAGGCGATGAAGGAACTCAAGGAACAGATCGCCGATGAGCTGCTGCCGCGCGCGCTGAGCATTGCCGACACTACGAGCGTGTGGATCGATCCGGTCAACGGTTGGCTGGTGGTCGATGCCGCCAGCCCGGCCAAGGCCGACGAAGTCATTAAGCTGCTGCTCAAGGCGGTCGACAAGCTGCCGCTGGAAAGCCTGCGCGTGCAGCGCTCGCCGGTGGGCGTGATGACCGAATGGCTGCAGGCCGACGATGCGCCGGCCGGCTTCACGGTCGACATGGACACCGAACTGCGCGCCACCGGCGAAAGCAAGGCGGCCGTGCGCTACGTGTGCCACACGCTGGAAGCGGACGAAGTGCGCCGCCACATCGCGGCCGGCAAGCAGTGCATGCGCCTGGCGATGACCTGGGACAGCAAGATTTCCTTCGTGCTGACCGAGTCGCTGGCGATCAAGGGCATCAAGCCGCTGGACGTCATCGCTGAAAAGGAATCCAGCACCAAGAACAACGACGAGCGTTTCGACGGCGACTTCATGCTGATGACCGGTGAGCTGGCCAAGCTGATGGCCGACGTGGTCGAGGCCCTGGGCGGGGAGGCGAAAGCATGAGCGGCCACGCCAACTTCGTCGGCGCGCCGATGCGTCCGGACATCTTCACGCAGTCGGGCAACTACTTCAATTTCGTAACGCCCGCCGACTCCGTCTTCGACATCGAGGACGTCGCCCACGCACTGGCCCACGTGTGCCGTTTCACGGGCCATGTGCGCGAGTTCTATTCGGTGGCGCAGCACTCGGTGCTGGTCAGCTATGTAGTGGCTCCTGAGCATGCGCTGGCGGGGCTTCTGCATGACGCGGCGGAGGCCTTCATCGGCGACGTATCTCGCCCACTAAAAGCAATGCTGCCTGACTACAAGGTGATCGAGAAGGCCGTGGAGCACGCCGTCCTGACCCGCTTCGGCGTCAATCCGGTGATGCCGGCCGAGATCAAGACCGCCGACATGGTGCTGCTGGCCACCGAGCAGCGCGACCTGATGCCGGCAGGTGCTGGGCAGTGGGCATGCCTGGCAGGCGTCCAGCCGCTGCCTGATCCCATCACACCGCTGGCGCCGCGCGAGGCCAAGGCTGAGTTCCTGCAGCGGTACTACGAACTGGTGGCGCTCCGGAATGCCCATTTTTCCGATACCGAAGGAGGCGATTGTGACTAAGCCACCCGTCAAACCGAATCACAACTTCCGCCGTGCCATCTGGATCGAGATCGTCTTGACCTACGGCCTGTTCATCGGCCTAGCGATCTGGAACTGGTGGTAGCGCAAGACCCGCAGTTGTCGCACCCAGTACCGCCGCGCCTCGGCCGGCGGCCAACCTCTCATAACGAAAGACGATCATGACCGAAGAAGCAATTGTGGCGCAGGGCGCGCCCGAAGCGAAGGCGCAGTTTTTGGCGCAGATCCTGCGTGAAGGCGAGCTGTACGCTGGCCTGCTGCTGGGCAAAAACGGTGCCCCGGATATCCACCTGGTTCTGCTGCCGGCCAAGGCTGAAAAACTGACGTGGGACCAGGCGAAGAAATTCGCGGCAGATGCCGGCGGTGAGCTGCCGACGCGCCGCGAGCAGTCGCTGCTGTTCGCCAACCTGAAGGACGAGTTCGAGCCTTATTGGCACTGGTCGGGTGAGCAGCACGCCTCCTACCCATCCAACGCGTGGGGCCAGTACTTCTACGATGGCGACCAGGTCTACAGCCACAAGTCGAACGAAGGCCGGGTGCGTGTCGTCCGCAGATTAATCATTCAGTAATTCAGTAATTTATATGGCCCTCCATACCGAACTGCCGATCTACAAGCTGACCTACGAACTGATGTTGCTGGCCATGGAGCTGATCAAGAACATGCGCCGCGACTACAAGACCACGGTCGGCCAGAAGATCAACGCCGAGTGTCTGGACCTCTCGCTACTCGTCTACAAGGCGAACTGCGCTCGGGACAAGGTGCCTCACCTGGACATGCTGCTGGAGCGGCTCCAGGTCACGGAGCTGCTATTCCGGCTTGCCGTTGACCTGGGGCTGATCTCGAAAGGACAGTACGCCAAGGCGATCGGCATCACGGCGAAAGTCGGCCGGCAGGCCGGTGGATGGCGAAAGCACTCCGCATCGTCGCCCGCTATGTGACCGTCAAGGCCGTCATGTCTGAGCGATTTTTAAATCTGGTCGTGCCGCTGGCTCACAAGGCCACCGCCATGCACATCACAGGAACCAACCGGCGGTGTCTGGTCAGGCCTGGTGCAGTTTCCCCGCTGATCGGCCAAGGCCTTCGGTGGGGCGACGTAGATAGCACGAATAGACGCAGCACGCCTCCAACCCATCCAACGCGTGGAACCAGAACTTCAACGATGGCAACCAGAACTACAACCACAAGTCGAACGAAGGCCGGGTGCGTGTCGTCCGCAGATGAAAACGATGTGATTCCTGCGGACTTCGATCTGCAGGAGCTGGTAGTCGCGTACTTCGATTGCCGGCGCAACAAACGCAACTCCCGAAGCGCCCTGCTGTTTGAGGAGCGTCTGGAGCGCAACCTGATCGACCTGCACGACGAGCTGGCGGACGGCTCGTACCAGCCCGGGAAATCCATCTGCTTCGTCGTCACGCGTCCGAAAGCGCGCGAGGTCTGGGCGGCCGACTTCCGGGACCGTGTAGTGCACCACCTGCTGTACAACCGGATTTCCCCTCGGTTCTACAGCAGCTTTATCGCCGACACCTGCGCCTGCATACCAGGGCGCGGCACGCTGTACGCCGCCCAGCGCCTGGAAGCCAAGATCCGGAGCGCCAGCGAGAACTGGTCCAAGCCCTTGTGGTACTTGAAGTGCGACCTGGCGAACTTCTTCGTCGCGATCGACAAGCAGGTGCTGCACGCCCAGATCGCGGCGCGTGTCAGCGAGCCTTGGTGGATGCAGTTGGCCAGCACGGTACTGCACCATGATCCCCGCGAGGATTATGAGCTGCGCGGCGCGGCCGAGCTGCTCGACCGCGTCCCGCCGCACAAGCGCCTGACCAATCAGCCGGCCCACCTCGGACTTCCGATAGGAAACCTGTCGTCGCAGTTCTTCGCGAACATCTACCTCGACGCACTCGACCAGTTCGCCAAGCACCAGGTGCGATCGCGACACTATGTCCGCTACGTCGATGACTTCGTGCTGCTGCACGAGTCACCACAGTGGCTCGGCGGCGCGCTGGCGCGGATCGATGCGTTCCTACCGGAGCGCCTGCATGCGAAGCTCAATCCGACCAAGACGATCCTCCAGCCTGTGGCGCGCGGCGTCGACTTCGTCGGCCACGTCATCCGACCATGGAACACCCGTACGCGGCGGCGCACCGTGAACGAGGCGATCAGCCGCATTGCCGGTATCGACCCAGCCGACGTCTACACCTCCGCCAACAGCTACTTTGGCCTTCTGCGCCAATCAGGAAGTAGCCACCATGACCGCGCTCGCCTGGCGCGGGCCGTGCTGCAGCGCGGCCACAGCGTCAACAAGGCACTCACCAAAACCTACAGGAGGAGCCATGGGAGCAACTGAGACACAGTTGAGTGTATCGCAGCGCGCCACCGCCGAAGCATTTACGAGGGACCAGATGCTGCTGCGGGCGATCTACAAGGCGCAGAGGGTCATGCACGACGGGAGGCCGTGCTTCATCCAGCAGATGCAGGCGGGCCTCTCAGGTGGCGACGTTGAAACCACCGTCTACCTCACTGGCAGCCCGATTCCCATCCCCGCCAGCGAGATCACGCTGGCCAAGGAACCTCAATGACCATCGCGCCGCTACCGGCGCTGGAGAATAATTTATGAGCAACATGTTCCTCGATGCGGATGAGCTCCGCGAGATGACAGACCGCAAGACGCGCGTGGCGCAGCGCCGCATGCTGAACGCCCTGGGCATCGTCTACCGAATCCGCGCCGATGGCGGCTTGCTGGTGCTGCGCGCACACGTCGAGCGCGAGCTCGGTGGCGCGCCGGCCGCATCGGCCCGTAAGAAAGAGTTTGTACCAAACTGGAGCGCGGCGAATGCCTAGGAAGCGACTGAAGGAGAATGCCGGCCTGCCGGCGCGCTGGGTGTTCGCGCACGGCGCCTACTACTACCAGGTGCCGGCCGGACTGGAAAGCCGTTGGGACGGGAAGAGGAAGTTCCGCTTGGGTGCCAGCCTGCCGGAAGCCTACGCGGAATGGGCCAAACGTCTGGAGGTGGTCGACGCGGCCAAGACGATCGGCGCGCTGCTCGACCGCTACTCGCTGGAGGAGCTACCGAAGAAGTCGCCGCGCCACCAGGTAGAGCGGCGCCGTGCGCTGCGTAATCTGAAGGCGGTCTTCGGCGATGCGCCGCTGGACTGGATCCGGCCGCAGAACGTCTACCAGTATGTCGAGTCACGCAAGACTACGCGAATCGCGGCCCACCGCGCTGTCGATGCTCTGTCGCATGTGTTCACCAAGGCGGTGGAATGGGGACTGATAGATCGCCACCCTTTCAAGGGTGAGGTGCGCCTAGACGGCGAGGCGTCACGCACGCGCTACGTGGAGGATTGGGAGCTGATCGAGGTGCTTGCCCTGCCCAGCAAGCGCAAGCAAGGCAGCGTGCTGATGATGCAGGCCTACATCCGGATCAAACTGCTCACCGGCCTGGCCAGGAGCGACCTGCTCCGCTTAAACCCAACCGAGGCATTCAAGGGGGACGGCATCCACGTGACAAGGCACAAGACGGCAGGAAAAACAGGGAAGTCGACGATCTACGAGTGGAACGATGATCTGCGCGCCGCTGTGGATGCCGCTATCGCGGTTCGGTCGACGAAGGTCGAGCACCTGCTGTTCTGCACACGCGCGGGCAAAAGCTATATTCATCCGGTGAAGGAAACCGTCAGCGGTTGGGACTCGATGTGGCAGCGCTTCATGGTACGCATCATGAAGGAAACGAAGCTGGCGGAGCGGTTCACCGAGCACGACCTGCGCGCGAAGTGCGCCAGCGAC
Organism: Rugamonas aquatica; assembly: GCF_009380215.1. Taxonomy (GTDB): domain Bacteria; phylum Pseudomonadota; class Gammaproteobacteria; order Burkholderiales; family Burkholderiaceae_D; genus Rugamonas; species Rugamonas aquatica_B. Next base: position 307,441 of record NZ_WHUG01000004.1, on the reverse strand, counting down.
GCCGAGACACTGGAACACGCACGAGCCCTACTCTCGCACGTCGACAGTCGCGTCACCGACCGCATCTACCGCCGCAAGCCGGAGCGGGTGCAGCCCGGGAAAATCGGGTTCGAATAACCCAACTCAGTTTGAATAACACAATGCTCAGTAATTGGGCATTGTGGAATTGATGCAAACCGTTGATTTTAATGTGTATTTTGGCCTGCCCAGCAGGAATCGAACCTGCGACCCTCAGCTTAGAAGGCTGATGCTCTATCCAACTGAGCTATGGGCAGATATGTTCGCAACGAGAATACGTTACGGAAATGAAAAACGGGCTGTCTCTCGACAACCCGTTTTAAAAGTTCTTGGTCGGAGTACAAGGATTCGAACCTTGGACCCCCTGGTCCCAAACCAGGTGCGCTACCGGGCTGCGCCACACTCCGAAGACAGTATTCTAACGCCTGCCCCTCCCTACGTCAATGACAGGCAGGCGATTTATTACACTGCTGAAATTTTACGCAGCCAGCTGCGCTTCCACCTTGTCGGCGATGCGGCGCGCCATCGACTGCGCATCGTCGGCGTTACGTGCTTCGACCATCACGCGTATCAAAGGTTCCGTGCCGGAAGCGCGGATCAGCACGCGGCCGCTGTCGCCCAGTTCGCGCTCGACCAGTTCCTTTTCCGCCACCATGGCGGCGTTCTTGGTCCAGTCGAAGCCCGGCGAGACGCGCACATTGACCAGCGTCTGCGGGAAGATCACCAGGTCGCCGGCGCACTGCTCCAGCGACTTGCCGGCGCGCTTCAATGCCGACAGCACTTGTAGCGCCGAGATGATGCCGTCGCCGGTGGTGTGCTTGTCCAGGCACAGCAGGTGGCCGGAGCCCTCGCCGCCCAGCAGCCAGCCCTTGTCCTTCATTACTTCCAGCACGTAGCGGTCGCCGACCTTGGCGCGCGCGAAGCCGATGCCCTTCTCTTTCAGCGCCACTTCGACCGCCATATTGGTCATCAGCGTGCCGACCGCGCCGGCCACCGGACCGGTCGCCAGGCGATCCATGACCATCAGGTACAGCAGCTCGTCGCCGTTGTACAGGCGGCCGTTGGCGTCGCACATGATCAGGCGGTCGGCGTCGCCATCCAGCGCGATGCCGAGGTCGGCGCCGTGGGCGCGCACGGCGGCCGCCATGGCGTCCGGCGCGGTGGCGCCGTGGCCCAGGTTGATGTTGAAGCCGTCCGGCTTGTTGCCGATGGCGATGACTTCAGCGCCCAGTTCGTGGAACACGTGCGGCGCGATGTTGTAGGCCGCGCCGTGGGCGCAATCGACCACCAGCTTCAGGCCGCGCAGGTCCAGTTCGTTCGGGAAGGTGCTCTTGCAGAATTCGATGTAGCGGCCCTGGGCATCGTCCAGACGCTTGGCGCGGCCCAGTTTTTCCGAGGCCACGCAGGCCATCGGCTCGTCCAGCGCGGCTTCGATTTCCAGCTCGACCGAGTCCGGCAGCTTGGTGCCCTGGCCGGAGAAGAATTTGATGCCGTTGTCCTGGAACGGGTTGTGCGAAGCCGAGATCACCACGCCGGCCGACAGGCGCAGCGCGCGCGTCAGGTAGGCGATGGCCGGGGTCGGCATCGGGCCGGCCAGCATGACATCGACGCCGGCGGCCGAGAAGCCCGCTTCCAGCGCCGCTTCCAGCATGTAGCCGGAAATGCGGGTGTCCTTGCCGATCAAAACGGTGGGCCGGGCCGAGCCGCTGCGGCTACCCGCCAGCACCTTGCCGGCCGCATAGCCGAGACGCATGACGAAGTCCGGCGTAATTGGCGAGACGCCCACCAGACCGCGGATGCCGTCAGTTCCAAAATATTTACGTGACATTGTGTGTTCTCTTTATCGTTGTAAGTTAATTCCCGCCTGCCATACCTTGAGCGCATCCACGGTTTCCGCCACATCGTGCACACGCACGATCAGCGCGCCCTGCGCCACCGCCGCCAGCGCACCGCCGACACTGCCGGCCATGCGCTGCTCAACGGGTTTGCCGGTCACCGCACCCACCATCGTTTTGCGCGACAGGCCGGCCAGCAGCGGCACATCCAGTTCCGCGATCAATCGCCCGGTGGCTTGCAACAAGGCGTAATTATGCTCCACAGTCTTGCCGAATCCAAACCCCGGATCGATGCACAGGCGACGCGGATCAATACCGGCCGCCGTCAGCGTTTCGATGCGCTCGCGCAGGAAGGCGATGACTTCGGCCACCACGTCCGTGTAACTGGGCGCCAGCTGCATGCGCTGCGGATCGTTTTGCATGTGCATGATACACAAGCCGCAGTCGCTGTCGCGCACCGCATCGATGGCGCCCGATGCGCGGAAGCCGTTGATGTCGTTAATCATGTCGACACCGGCGATGATGGCTTCGCGCATGACCTGCGGCTTGTAGGTGTCGACCGAGATGGCCGGGCCGATATCGCGCAGCGCGTACAGCACCGGCATCACGCGCTGCAACTCCTGCTCCAGCGGCAGCGGCGGCGCGCCGGGACGGCTGGATTCGCCGCCGACATCGATGATATCGACGCCGTCCAGGATCATCTGCTCTGCATGGGAGATGGCGAACTCCAGCGACTGGTGCTGGCCGCCGTCGGAAAACGAATCGGGGGTGACGTTGAGGATGCCCATCACGCGGGCGCGGGCGCGGGCGCGATCGCCCCGCCACGGATAGTTGAAACGGCCAAACTGTAATGTAGATCGCATGCGTAACCGGAAGAAAAATAAAAAAAGGGCGAGGATTGCTCCCCACCCCTCTATGCTACTGCTCAGCCACGTATCAGGCTGGTGCGGTCACGCTGGGCGATACGCCCGAGCCGCCGTCGCTAGGCGGCTGCTTGCGGATGGTCACGCCGGCTTTCGGCGCGCGCGGTTCCAGGCCAGCCATGATGTCGTTGATCTGGTCGGCATCGATGGTTTCCCATTCCAGCAGCGCCTTGGTCATCACTTCGACCTTGTCGCGGTTCTCTTCCAGCAGCTTGCGCGCCAGTTGATATTGCTGATCCAGGATGGCGCGGATTTCGGCGTCGACCATTTGCTGGGTCGCTTCGGAAATCGTCTTCGATGCGCCGCCGAAGAAGCCGTCGTTCTGGCTGTCTTCGTAGACCATCACGCCCATGCTGTCGGACATGCCGAAGCGCGTCACCATCGAGCGGGCCAGCTTGGTGGCGCGCGAGAAGTCGTTCGAGGCGCCGGTCGACATCTGGCCGACGAAGATCTCTTCAGCGATACGGCCGCCGAACAGGATGGAAATCTCTTCCAGCATCTTGTCCTTGTAGCCCGAGATATTGTCGTGCTCAGGCAACTGCCAGGTCAGGCCCAGTGCCCAGCCGCGCGGCATGATGGTCACTTTATGGACCGGATCGGCCTTAGGCAGCAGCTTGGCGACGACGGCGTGGCCGGACTCGTGGTAAGCGGTGTTGCGACGCTCTTCCTCGCGGATGATCATCGACTTGCGCTCAGGGCCCATGAAGATCTTGTCCTTGGCATCTTCGAAGTCGATCATGTCGACCAGGCGCTTGCTGCGGCGCGCGGCGAACAGTGCAGCCTCGTTGACCAGGTTGGCCAGGTCGGCGCCCGAGAAGCCAGGCGTGCCGCGGGCCAGGATGTCGGCCTTGACGTCGGTACCGATAGGCACTTTGCGCATGTGCACGTTCAGGATCTGTTCGCGGCCGCGGATGTCCGGCAGGCCGACCGAGACTTGACGGTCGAAACGGCCCGGACGCAGCAGCGCCTTGTCCAGCACGTCGGCGCGGTTAGTGGCAGCCACCACGATCACGCCGGACGAGGCTTCGAAGCCGTCCATTTCCACCAGCAGCTGATTCAGCGTCTGTTCGCGTTCATCGTTACCACCGCCCATGCCGGCGCCGCGATGACGGCCGACCGCGTCGATCTCGTCGATGAAGATGATGCAAGGCGAATGCTTCTTGGCGTTCTCGAACATGTCGCGCACACGGGATGCGCCGACGCCGACGAACATCTCGACGAAGTCCGAACCGGAGATTGAGAAGAACGGCACCTTGGCTTCGCCGGCGATGGCGCGCGCCAGCAGGGTTTTACCCGTGCCCGGAGGACCGACCATCAGCACGCCGCGTGGAATGCGGCCGCCCAGTTTCTGGAATTTGCTAGGGTCTTTGAGGAAGTCGACGATCTCGTTGACTTCTTCCTTCGCTTCGTCGCAACCGGCGACGTCGGCGAAGGTGACGGTGTTATTGGTTTCGTCCATCATGCGCGCCTTCGATTTGCCGAAGGAGAACGCGCCGCCCTTGCCGCCGCCCTGCATCTGACGCATGAAGAAAATCCACACGCCGATCAGCAACAGCATCGGGAACCAGGAAACGAACACTTGCTGCAGGAACGATGGCTCTTCCGGCGGACGCACGTCGAAGTGCACGCCGTTGTCGCGCAGGTCGCCGACCAGGCCGCGATCGAGGCCGGTGGCGGTGGCGCGCACCTTGGTGTCGTCGCTGCGGGTGGCGGTGATGGCCGTACCCTCGATCAGCACATCCTTGATCCGCTTGGCCTTGACTTCATCCAGCAGCTCGGAATAAGCGATGGTTTTGCTGCCACCTGCGGTGCCATGGCTATCGAACTGCTTGTACAGCATGAGCAGGAGCAGTACGACAACTACCCAGATGGCTGATTTGGAAAACATGTTATTCACGAAAACTCCTTGGATGCAGGGCGCATCTTTTACCTATAGCTAGAAACCCGATTTTACTCGCAATAAGCAGGCGGTGCCAGAAGCCCGCTTACGCGTGCGGCCAAACTCCAGCCGAAAAAACACATTATTTGACCAAAATACCGGTGCGATCAAGTCAAAACTGATCTTCACCGTGCCGATGTGCGGCCCGAGCGTCAAATATCAAGGGCGTCCAAGGGGGAATTCATCAGATTCCAGCGGTTGCGCCGACAACATGCCATCGGTCGGGTTTTTCAGGCCGCGCCCCAGCAGGAAAATCTCGGACGACTTGTCGCGGCTGGCCTTGGGCTTTTTCTGGATCACGGTTTTGAATTCGCGGCGGAATTTGAGCACGATATCGTTAAAACCCATGTCTTTAAAACACTTAACCAGCAGCGAGCCGGTCGGTTTCAAATGCGCCTGGGAGAATTCAATTGCCAAATCGATCAGATGCTCCATGCGCGCGGCGTCGGAATCGGGAATGCCGGACAGGTTGGGCGCCATATCCGATAACACCAGGTCAACTTTTTGACCTTTGACATGGTCCTCCAGCATCTGCAACACCTCGGGCTCGCGGAAATCGCCCTGGATGAAGTGGAAGTCGGCGATCGGCTCCATCGGCAGCAGATCGAGGCCGATCAGCGTGCCGTTGATGCCCCCGCCCTCCTTGCCGGCCAGCTTGCGACGCGCGTATTGCCCCCAGCTGCCGGGAGTGCAGCCGAGGTCGACGATGACCTGGCCGGGCTTGATCAGGTTCTCGTCCTCATCGATCTCCTTGAGCTTGAAAGCGGCGCGGGCGCGGTAGCCCTCTTTTTGCGCTAATTTCACGTAAGGGTCGTTAATGTGGTCGTGTAACCAGTTTTTGTTTAATTTCTTCTTCTTCATTCGCGTAGAATACTGCCTTTAAGGGAACCACTAAAAATATATTATGCAAAAACTTACACCTGTTGAGCGCAGCGCTCTGCGCGCCGAAGCGCATGGTCTCAAGCCTATCGTCCTGATCGGCGAGGCAGGCCTGACAGCCAACGTCCTCAAGGAAATCTCGCTGGGCCTGGACTCGCACGGCCTGATCAAGGTCCGCGTCTTCGGCGATGACCGTGAAGCCCGTGCCGAAATGTACGACACCATCTGCGAAAAGCTGGATGCGGCCCCCGTGCAACACATCGGCAAGCTGCTGGTGCTGTACCGTCCCAAGGTTGAAACGGAAAAAGCCCGTTCGACCTCCGGCAAAGGCCTGCGCGAAGTCACCATCGTCAAGCCTAGCCCAAGCGGCACCAAACGCCCGTCTGTGACCAAGGTACTGCTCAAGGGAAATGAACGCGTGACGCAAGGCGGCAATATCAAACGCGCCAAGCCACTGCAGAAGTCGACCAAGAAGAGCGCACTGGGCTCGAAGTAAGCCTGATGCATCGTCCTTTCCCGCCTGGGAAAGGACGAAACTATTATTACTGTATTACTGTATTACTGTTTCACCACCAGCCACGCGGCCAGCAAGCTCTGCACCAGGTAGATGCTGCTGGAAATGCCGTGCAACATGCCGAATTCATTCTTGGCAGCGCCTTCCATCACACCGCCCGGCCCCGCCGCGGCACGTAACGCGGCCATCATCGGTTGCAGGCCGAAGTGCGACACCAGCGTGCACCCCAGCATGGCGATGACCACCACCAGCAGCGTGCGGCGCGTCTTGGCGGCCGAGTTCGCGGCCGAACCGGCGAAGATGCCGCCCGTCTCGGCGCCCTTGCTCACCCACAGCAGCACCAGCATCACCAGCGCGCAGGCGATCGACAGCCAGGCTTGATTCTTGAACAGGCTGGCGGCGATCGTGCCGGCCAGCACCCGGTCGCTCAGCGTGGCGAACAGCGTCGGCGCGGCCAGATAGCCGACTGCCCACAAACTGCCCGCCCACAGCGTCGCGACCAGCAAACGTGTACGCGCGAGCAGCATCAGATATAACGCACTTCCAGGATTTCGTATTCGCGCGGGCCGGACGGCGCCTGCACTTCCACCACGTCGCCGGCCGACTTGCCGATCAGCGCGCGGGCGATCGGCGAGGTCACCGATACCTTGCTCAGTTTCAGGTCCGCTTCATCCAGGCCGACGATCTGGTAGGTCACTTTCGCGCCCGAATCCAGGTCTTCCAGGTCCACGGTCGACGCGAACACCACGCGGCCATCGGCATCCAGCGTGGTCGGATCGATGATTTGTGCTGCGCTCAGCTTACCTTCCAGTTCCGCGATGCGGCCTTCGACGAACGCCTGGCGCTCCTTGGCGGCATCGTACTCGGCGTTTTCCGACAGATCGCCATGCGAACGCGCTTCAGCAATCGCGTCGATCACGATACGGCGTTCTTTGGTCTTCAACTGGTGCAACTCTTCTTTCAGGAGTTCTGCGCCGAACTTGGTAAGTGGAACTGAAGTCATGTTTATATTTACTCTGTTGTTACAATGGAAAACCACAGAGGCCACGCCAACCTGCAGCGCGAGCTCTGTGGTTAAAAGGTACTGTTTCCCGTCACCGAGGCGACGAAAGAACCTTAGTGTAAGGTTTTATGCAGCCCTTGTAAATCGTACACTTGCAACTCGTCCAAATGACGGATGCCTTCGACCGCTGCTTCCGCGCCGGCGATGGTGGTGTAGGTTGTCACGCGCGAAGCCAGCGACGAGGTGCGGATCTGGCGCGAGTCCGTGATGGCGCTGCGCTTCTCTTCCACCGTGTTGATGACCAGGACGATTTCGTGGTTCTTGATCATGTCGACTACGTGCGGACGGCCTTCGACCACCTTGTTCACCGGCGTGACCGGAATGCCGGCCGCCGCGATGACGGCAGCGGTGCCCTTGGTCGCCACCAGCGTGAAGCCGATGTCCACCAGGTCGCGCGCCACTTTCACGGCGCGCGGCTTGTCCGACGATTTCACCGACAGGAACACCTTGCCCGATTTCGGCAGCTTGATGCCCGCGCCCAGCTGCGACTTGACGAAGGCTTCGCCGAAGGTCTTGCCGACGCCCATGACTTCACCGGTCGATTTCATCTCAGGTCCGAGGATGGTGTCGACGCCAGGGAATTTCACGAACGGGAACACGGCTTCCTTGACGCTGAAGTAAGGTGGCACGACTTCCTTGGTGATACCTTGTTGTGCCAAGGTCTGGCCGACCATGCAACGCGCGGCGATCTTCGCCAGTTGCAGGCCGGTGGCCTTCGACACGAACGGCACGGTGCGCGATGCGCGTGGGTTCACTTCCAGCACGTAGACCACGTCGCGCAATTCGCCGTCGCGTTCCTGCTTCTGGATCGCGAACTGCACGTTCATCAGGCCGACCACGTTCAGGCCCTTGGCCATCAGCGAAGTCTGGCGCTTCAGTTCATCGATGGTTTCCTGCGCCAGCGAGTAAGGCGGCAGCGAGCAGGCGGAGTCGCCCGAGTGCACGCCGGCTTGCTCGATGTGCTCCATCACGCCGCCGATGAAGGTGGTTTCGCCGTCGGAGATGCAGTCGACGTCGCACTCGATGGCGTCGTTCAGGAAGCGGTCCAGCAGCACCGGCGAATCGTGCGATACCTTGACCGCTTCGCGCATGTAGCGCTCCAGGTCGCGCTGCTCGTGGACGATTTCCATCGCGCGGCCGCCCAGTACGTAGGAAGGACGGACCACCAGCGGATAGCCGATTTCCTGCGCCAGCGCCAGGGCGTCGGCTTCGGTGCGCGCGGTGCGGTTAGGCGGCTGGCGCAGGCCCAGCGTGTGCAGCATCTGCTGGAAACGCTCGCGGTCTTCGGCGGCGTCGATCATGTCCGGCGAGGTGCCGACGATAGGCACGCCGTTGGCTTCCAGGTCCAGCGCCAGTTTCAACGGGGTCTGGCCGCCGTATTGAACGATCACGCCGACCGGTTTTTCCAGGTCGACGATTTCCAGCACGTCTTCCAGCGTCAGCGATTCGAAGTACAGGCGATCCGACGTATCGTAGTCGGTCGACACGGTCTCTGGATTGCAGTTGACCATGATGGTCTCATAGCCGTCTTCGCGCATCGCCAGCGCCGCGTGTACGCAGCAGTAGTCGAATTCGATACCCTGGCCGATACGGTTAGGACCACCGCCCAGCACCATGATCTTTTTCTTGTCGGTGGGAGAGGACTCGCACTCTTCATCGTAGGTCGAGTACATGTAGGCGGTGTTGGTCGAGAACTCCGCGGCGCAGGTGTCCACGCGCTTGTACACGGGACGGATGTTCAGCTCATGGCGCTTGGCGCGCACAGCCTTGGCATCGGTCTGCAGCAGGAAGGCCAGGCGGCGATCCGAGAAGCCTTTTTGCTTCAGCTTGTACAGCGTAGGCTTGTCGATCTGGTCCAGCTTCTGCGTGTCCATCCACAGTTCCAGGTCCACGATCTCTTTAATCTGGATCAGGAACCACGGATCGATCTTGGTCAGGTTGTGCACTTCTTCCAGCGTGAAGCCCTGGGCGAACGCGTCGCCCACGTACCAGATACGCTCAGGACCTGGCTCGCCCAGTTCCTCTTCGATCTTCTCGCGGTCCTTGGTTTTTTCGTTCAGGCCGTCGACGCCGACTTCCAGGCCGCGCAGCGCTTTCTGGAACGATTCTTGGAAGGTGCGGCCGATCGCCATCACTTCGCCGACCGATTTCATTTGCGTGGTCAGGTGGTGGTCGGCGGTCGGGAATTTCTCGAACGTGAAGCGCGGGATCTTGGTGACGACGTAATCGATCGACGGTTCGAACGAGGCCGGGGTCGCGCCGCCGGTGATCTCGTTGCGCAGCTCGTCCAGCGTGAAGCCCACGGCCAGCTTGGCAGCGACCTTCGCGATCGGGAAGCCGGTGGCTTTCGACGCCAGTGCCGACGAACGCGATACGCGCGGATTCATTTCGATGACGATCATGCGGCCGTCGGCCGGGTTGATCGAGAACTGCACGTTGGAGCCGCCGGTGTCGACGCCGATCTCACGCAGCACCGCCAGCGAGGCGTTGCGCATGATCTGGTATTCCTTGTCGGTCAGCGTCTGCGCTGGCGCCACGGTGATCGAGTCGCCCGTGTGCACGCCCATCGGGTCCAGGTTTTCGATCGAGCAGATGATGATGCAGTTGTCCGCCTTGTCGCGCACCACTTCCATCTCGTACTCTTTCCAGCCGATCAGCGATTCTTCGATCAGCAGTTCGGAGGTCGGCGAAGCTTCCAGGCCGCGTTTGCAGATGGTTTCGAATTCTTCTTCGTTGTAGGCGATGCCGCCGCCGGTGCCGCCCATCGTGAACGACGGACGGATGATGACCGGGAAGCCCAGCGTGCGCTGCACGGCCCACGATTCTTCCATGGTGTGCGAGACGCCCGACTTGGCCGAACCCAGGCCGATCTTGGTCATCGCGTCCTTGAACTTGGAGCGGTCTTCGGCCTTGTCGATGGCTTCCGGCGTGGCGCCGATCAGCTCGACCTTGTACTTGTCCAGAATGCCGTGGCGATGCAGGTCCAGCGCGCAGTTCAGCGCGGTCTGGCCGCCCATGGTCGGCAGGATCGCGTCCGGCTTTTCCTTGGCGATGATGCGCTCCACGACTTGCCAGGTGATCGGCTCGACGTAGGTGACGTCGGCCATTTCCGGGTCGGTCATGATGGTCGCAGGATTGCTGTTGACCAGGATGACTTTGTAGCCCTCTTCGCGCAGGGCCTTGCAGGCCTGTGCGCCGGAATAATCGAACTCGCAAGCCTGGCCGATGATGATCGGGCCAGCGCCAATGATCAGAATACTTTTAATGTCAGAACGTTTTGGCATCTTATTTTTTCTCCGTAGCTTCCATCATGCCGATGAAGCGGTCAAACAGGTAAGCGACGTCAGTCGGGCCGGGCGATGCTTCAGGGTGGCCCTGGAAGCAGAAGGCCGGCGTGTCGGTGCGGGCGAAGCCCTGCAGCGAACCGTCGAACAGCGATTTGTGGGTTACGCGGCAGTTGGCCGGCAAGGTGTCCGGGTCGACGGCGAAGCCGTGGTTCTGGGACGTGATCAGCACTTGTTTGCTGTCCAGGTCCTGCACCGGGTGGTTGGCGCCGTGGTGGCCGAATTTCATCTTCAGGGTTTTCGCGCCCGAGGCCAGGCCCATGATCTGGTGGCCGAGGCAGATGCCGAACAGCGGCAGCTTCTTGGCCATGAAGACCTTGGCGGCGGCGATCGCGTAGTCGCACGGCTCAGGATCGCCTGGGCCGTTCGACAGGAATACGCCGTCCGGGTTCAGCGCCAGCACTTCGTCGGCGGTGGTCTGCGCCGGCACGACGGTGACTTTGCAGCCGCGCGCGGTCAGCATGCGCAGGATGTTGCGCTTGACGCCGAAGTCGTAGGCGACCACGTGGAACTTGGGATCGGCCAGTTTGCCGTAGCCTTCGCCCAGCGTCCATTCGGTTTCGGTGAAGTCGTAGGCCGCCTTGACGGTGACGACCTTGGCCAGGTCCATGCCGGCGATGCCGGGGAAGGAGCGGGCCAGGTCCAGCGCTTGCGACGCCGACGGCTCGTTGCCTTGCGTGCCGACCAGGATGGCGCCGGACTGGGCGCCCTTCTCGCGCAGGATGCGGGTCAGCTTGCGGGTGTCGATACCGGCGATGCCGACGATGTTCTCGGCCTTCAGGTAATCGGACAGCGATTGGGTGGAGCGGAAATTCGACGCCATCAGCGGCAGGTCACGGATGATTAAACCGGCCGTGTGGACTTTGGTGGATTCGACGTCTTCCGGATTGACGCCGGTATTGCCGATATGCGGATACGTCAGGGTGACGATCTGGCGGCTGTAGGAAGGATCGGTCAGGATTTCCTGATAGCCGGTCATGGACGTATTAAAGACCACTTCGCCGGTTGTATGACCGGCGGCGCCGATCGAAAAACCTTTGAAAATAGTTCCGTCAGCAAGGGCCAGTATGGCTGGAACGGCAGGGCCAGAAAAAAATGGCGGCAAGGGCAACTCCTGATAAAGTTACCGTAGCTGCGCCACGTCAGACGACCGTCGTGTATCCCCCGCCGTCGCAGGCCAGGGTGGAAGGTCAATTGATGATGGAGTGAGTGGTAGTCGCTACGGTAGAGGTGAGATTGGCTAAACCTTTGAATTATAACCAAATCTCCCCTACTTGGCAATGGACCGTCAGCGAAATAGCGGCAAAAATATGCCGCCGGCAGTAGCGGTTTATTTACTTACAATATTGGATTTGGCCCGCGCCGGCGGTCCAACCGATAGCTGTGGCAAGCCCTGCCGCCCCACATACTCAGAAATAGCGACCGACAATAGTTGATTAACGCTACACCCTTGCAATTGCGCCAACTCCGCAACATCCCTGTGCAGGCTGCGCGGAATGCGGAGCGCAACTTTGCCGCTGAAATCAAATGGCTCTATCGGTTCGGCAATCGGCTGTCCGTGTGCGAGAGAAACAGCGAGCCATGAAGCGGCAACCTTATCCAGATTAAACAATGCCTCATTGGCGGTATCGCCCTCTGCAACACAACCGGGAAATTCATGGATGTAGGCAGTGTAGCCCCCTGCCTCGTCCGGCAAAAGTCTTCGAACATAAGGACGCGCGAGAATCGCCCGAACCTGGTTGTCATTTTTTCCCGTCATCACATTCTCCTCGCATATACGCTTCCCATTGGGCCACGTCATCCAGCAACGCTTGAATAATACTGGCGGCCACTCCCACTTTCACATCCACACCATGCGCAGGAATACTCAAAGGCCGCGCCAACTCGGGGTCATGCCGCCGCATATAGGTTGGCTCCTTACCGCGATTGTCCCGCTGCCTCCCGAGTGCTCTGGCCAATCCGTCAAATTCTGCCGATTTGTGGCCGCGCGGACTCCGCTGCATCGCCAGCAAGGTCTTCTTAATCTTGGCCAAATGCTTCGGAGTCATGGCATCGCAGCGATATCGCTGGCGATATCACATTATAGACATGCCGTTTGCATGCTGCGACGATTCTCCAATAGGAAATGCCGCCTGGTTTTGCGCCAGGCGGCATTCTTGTACTGCGTTCGTTTGCGGCGAAAACTTAGTTCAGCGCGGCGATACCGGCCTTGGCGACTTGCACATCCTCAGCCGACTTGACGCCCGAGACGCCGACGGCGCCGATGACGTGGCCGTCAACGATGATAGGCACGCCGCCTTCCAGCAAGCCGTCCGCCATCGGCGCCGGGGCGCTCAGGAAGGCGGTGCGGCCGTTGTTGATCATGTCTTCGTAGATCTTCGATTCGCGGCGGCCCAGCGCCGACACGCGTGCCTTGGCAGGAGCGATGTGCGACGACAGCGGCGCGGCGCCGTCCTGGCGCTGCAACCACAGCAGGTGGCCGCCGTCGTCGACGATGGCGATGACGACAGGCCAGTTGTTGGCCACAGCCTCGGCTTCAGCGCCGGCAGCGATTTTCTTGATGTCGGCAAGCGACAGGTAAGGTTTGGTTTGCATGTGCTCTTCCTTATTATTGGACCGGATATTGTACTGCGACTGGGGCCGTCCCTGTGTCAGGGCTTGCGCTTGGCTTCCAGTTTCTGTTTGATCTGCGCCATCACCTGCGCGGCGGCCTGCTCGCCCGCCAGGATGGCCTGGTTGCGGCCGGCGAAGTCGTTGCCCGCCATCTTGCCCAGGCTAGGCGCGATGACCACGTCCGCATCCTTCAACTCATACTGGTTGATGCGCTGCCCCATGATGCTGAAGGTCTGCATGATGACGTCGAGCGAACTGACGGTGGCCTGCACATCGGCCTGGGTCGAGATGTTGACGGCGATGACGAAGTCCGCGCCCATGTCGCGCGCGAAGCGCACCGGCACCGGCGCCACCAGGCCGCCATCCACATACGAACGGTTGTTGATCACCACCGGCTGGAACACACCGGGCACCGACGACGACGCCCGCACCGCCATCCCCGTATTCCCACGCTGGAACAGGATGGGCTGGCCGGTCTTCAAATCCGAGGCCACAGCGCCGAACGGAATCTTCAGCTTTTCCATAGGCTGATTGTTGACCGCCTTGTTCACATAGGTTTGCAGCGCCTCGCCTTTCAGCACGCCGGAGCTCTTGCCGAACAGCGGCACAGCCCAGTCGGAGATCGCCGCTTCGTCCATGTCCATCGCCAGCTTCTGCAACTGGAAGCCGGTATTCCCGGCCGCGTACAGCGCGCCGACCACCGAACCGGCACTGGTGCCGACCACGATGTCCGCGTAAATGCCCTGTGCCTCCAGCGCCTTGATGACGCCGATGTGTGCAAAGCCGCGCGCCGCCCCGCCGCCCAGCGCCAGGCCGATCTTGATCTTCTTGGGAGGCAGAGGCTCCGGCACCGCCAGCGGCGGTGTCGCAGGCGTCTCGATCGATGGATTGGTCTTGCAGCCGACAACTGCGGCGGCTGCGAAGATGGTCAAGGCGATAAGGGAAAGGCGGCGTGATGGCATGTAGGGGTTCAATCTGCTGGTGCTGAGTTTAGGCGCAGCAGATTGTACCCCACCTTACAAAGCGAAGATCGGCTTGCGCGTCTTCCATGCCCCGGCCGTGAAGTCGGGGAAGTCCAGCGTCTGGAAGTTCTGCGCGATCGACTGCTCCGACAGCGGCGTGATGGCGCTCCACGTCACCGCATCGTAGATATCGATAGGCATCGGCGCCCTCGCCTTCAGCGCCTCGATGAAGGACTGGATGACGAAGAAGTCCATGCCGCCATGGCCTGCGCCTTCCGCATCCTTGGCGTGCTTGCGCCACAGCGGATGGTCGTACTTGTCCTGGTAGGCCTGGAAGTCTTCCCACTGGTGCGGCTTGCTCTTGCCTTCGATGTGGATGGAATTGTTCACGTCCATCCACAGGCCGTCTGTGCCCTGCACGCGGAAGCCCAGCGAGTAAGGGCGCGGCAGCGAGGTGTCGTGCTGCAGCAGGATGGTCTCGCCGTTCTCGCAGGCCAGCGTGGTGGTGACTACGTCGCCCAGTTTGAACTGCGTCTTCGCATTCGGGCTGGCCGCGCCGCCCGGCTGCTTGACGATGTAGTCGTGCAGGCCGCGCGCCTTGGTGGCGAAGCTGTTGATGCGCGTGAAGCGGTTGCCGCGGTTGATGTTGGTGTACATCGCGCACGGGCCGATGCCATGGCTAGGATACAGCTCGCCGTTGCGCTGCACCGAATGCTCGGTGCGCCACTTGGCCTCCGACCAGCCCTTGGCGCCGAACTCCACGCCGCCGCCATACGGCTTGGCCGGATCGCCGCTGTTGAACTTCACCGCGCGCAGGTCATGCTGGTAGCCGCCCTGCAGATGGATCAGCTCTCCGAACAAACCGGAACGCACCATCTGCAGCACCGCCATCACATCGCGGCGGAAGCAGACATTCTCCAGCAGCATATACGGCGTGCCGGTCTTCAGCTGCGTGTTGAGCACATCCCAATGGTCTTGCAGCGTCACGCCGGCCACCACCTCGCAACCGACGGGCACCTTGGCCTGCATGGCGGCGATGGCCATCTGCGCATGCCATTCCCACGGCGTGGCGATGATGACGCCGTCCAGCGTGCCGGCGTCCAGCATGCGCTTGTAGGCTTGCGGATCGCGGTCCTCGCCGAAGGTCTTCGGCTTGGCCTTGCCAGACTTCTCCACCTGCTTGAGCGCGCGGCCCAGCATGATGGGTTCGATGTCGCACAGCGCGACGACTTCCACGTCATCGCGGCGCAGCAGTTCCTGCAACAGCACCTGGCCGCGCATGCCGGTGCCGATCATGCCGATGCGTACCCGCTCGCGGGTGGCGGCAAAGGCGGTCGGCATCATCAGGCTGCCGGCCAACGCTGCGCCGGCGGTCAGGAAGTCTCGTCGATTAAAAACAGATTTCATGGTGCTCCTTTAAAAATTCTTTTATTGCTGCGGCAGCGTGGTCACATCCACGGCCGGTTGCTGGCCGGTGGCGGCGCGGGTGAAGTTCTGGTTCACCGGCACATAGTCGCCGAAGAAGCCGCCGTTACGCAGGTAGAACTGGCCGTTATCCAGGCCGCCGGCGTAGTCCATACGCTGGACGTTGGTCACGGTGGCATCGCCGGTGAAGCGCGCCTTCGTCACCTCGGACCACGCGCCTGACACATTGCGCGCCCACTGATTGCCGAACGATACACGCCGGCCAGTATAGCCTTGGGTATCGATGAAGTTCTCCAGGAAGGAGTAGGCGCCGGTCAAATACGTCGTCGTGGCGGGACGCTTCCAGGTGGCGATGAAGCGCCACACGCCCAGCTCCGGCGCGTAGAACCACGCCGAGTAGTCGGTGGCGCCGGCGCCGTCCGGCCGCGCACGGGTGATGAAGCGGTAGGTGTTCCCGGTAATCCAGTTGTAGCTCAGGTAGGACTGGCCGCCGGTGCCTTCGCCACCGAAGCTGTTGTCCACCACGCCCGCGCCTTTTTTGACCAGCGTGGTCTTGCCGCCGCCATCAGGATCCCACACCGAGAACAGCACCCAGCGCTCGCTCGGCGACTTGACCTGGATGCCGAAGTAGCCCTGGCCGAAGCCGTTGGCCATGTAGTAGGAGCCTTCCGGATCCTGCCCCGCCGGCACCGTCACCTCGTTGTAGAAGTACTCGGTGTTGGCCGGCGTGGTGTAGCCCATGTGGACCGACGGTCCGCGCCGCGACCAGTAGTAGTTGGCCGGATCGTTGGCGTAGTTGATGGTGGCGCTGGTGGTCACGCGCAGCGCCGAGACATCGCCGAAGTAGCCGCCGTCCTTGCTGACGCCCTGCAGATCGACCTTCACATAACCCGGCGCGGCGACGTTGACGGTGCCGACCGGGTAAGTCCTGGCGCCATTGACGGACAGCTTGACGAGGAACGGCGTGCCGTTGACGGTGACGCGTATGGTGCTGTTGTTGCTGCCGGCCAGCCGGGCGTCCAGGCCCAGCGTCACCTGGCCGGCGGAGGCCATGCGGAAGTAAGCGCTGGTGATGGTGCCCGGGTTACTCCAGTTGGCCAGGCCATTGTCATTGATCTCCTCCTCCGCGCCGGCGGGCGCGGTGGTGATGAAGGCGTTGCCGGCCAGCGCCACCGCCTTCGAAGGGGCGGCGGCAATGGTGGCCGATGGTCCGCCCATCACCACCTTGGCGGCGGTTTGCGTACCCTGCCCGTCGGCGGACGTGCCGCCGCAGGCGCTCAACATCAATGCTGCGGAATACAGGAACAAACGTCGTTGTTTCATTGTGCTCTCCTCAGGTTGAAGATCAGAACTCATACTCGGCGGTCAGACGCACCGAGCGCGGGGACGTGCGGCCCGCCACTTGCAGGTAGTTGCGCGAGATGCCGCTGCCGTCATTGTAGGTCTCGTTGTAGCGCGTGGCGGTCTGGCGGTCGAAGACGTTGAACACATCGACCTTCAGACTCAGGCCCTTGGCGTAGCGCGGCGTGTAGGCCAGGTTCAGGTCCAACTGCGCCTGCCATGGCAAACGTCCCTGGCTGCCGCGCGGGGTCGCCACGCCCTTGCAGTAGAAGTAGGCCGAGTTGTAGTCATTCGCAAAGCGCAGGTTGTCGGGCAGGTTGCCGATGCAGTTGCGCGGAGCGCCCGAAGTCAACGCCAGGTTACCGCCGACGGTCAGCTCCGGCAGCACCTGCATGAAGCCATACGCCTTGATCGCATGCCGGTGATCGCCCGGCAGATAGCCATAGGCGTTGTACATCAGCTCCTTGTGGTCGTCGCTGACGGTCAGGCCAACGTCGCCGCCGCCGATGGTATCGGTCTGCCCTTCCATATTGCCCTTCAGCGCGGACAGCGTGTAAGTGACCTTGCCGTACCAGCCATTGCTGAACGGGTGCTCGACGAACAGGTTCAGCGCGCGGTAGGTGCGCTCCGGTTTCGGGTTGCCCCACTGGGCCGCGGAGATGTCGACGCGGCGCAGGCCTTTGCCGTCGGCGAAGTCGATCCACAGCGCGTTGTCGCGGCCCGGATTGATGATCGCGCACTGGAAGCCGCCCCAATTGCTGGTGTCGACCTTGTTGGCGGTGGCCCAGGCGTCGATCGGACGCTGGTCGCAGCTGTCGTCGTTGGTGTCGTTCAGGCGGCGGTACAGGAAGCTGGCGCCGGCCACCAGTTTCTTGTTGAAGGCTTTCTCCAGGCCGAACGCGAATTCGTCCTGCGACAGCGGCTTCAGGCCGATGGCGGTGACTTCGCGCGCGTCGCGGCTTTGGCCGTAGGCGTTGTTGGCGGAATAAGGCTTGGTGCCCAGCGCGTGCAGTCCGGTCGGCGCGCCGGTGGTCGCATCGACACCGGTGTAGGTGAAGAATTCGCTGGTCGACGTGAACGGCGCCGCCATATTGCTGGACAGGTTGGACGGCACCGGCAGGTGATAGCGGCCGGCGTTGAAGGACAGCTTGAGCGAACCGTCACCGTTGTAGTCCCAGCTGGCGCTGACGCGCGGCGCGATCATATTGCGTTGCGAGATGAAGGCGTCGCCGTTGCTGGTGTAGTTGGTGAACTGTTCGCGGCGCAGGCCCAGGTCCAGCAGCACGCGGTCGGTGATCTGGTAGTGGTCCTGGATGTACTGCGCCGACTGTTCGCTGGTCGGATGCGCGAGGTTGCTGTAGAAGTCGCGGCTGACGTAGTAACCCTGCGTGCCGAAGCCGCCGCCCTGCGCCAAGGTCTGGTTGGCGCCATTGATCTGCGCGTTGGGCGCATCCTTGTGGTAGGACCAGCGATAGCCGCCGGCCAGGCCCAGACCGACGCGCGAATCGACATCGATGCGGTCGATACCGGCGCGCAGCGAGTGGCTGCCGAGGCGATACTCGACATCCAGCCGCTTGCCCTTTTGCTCGTCGCCGGAATTCGGATCGACCAGGTTGCCGGTGACGGTCTGCGGGCTGGGATAATTCAGGCCCGGCACCTGTACCGCCGTGGTGCTGGAGATCTGCGGCAGCGATGGATCGTAGCCTTCCGGCGAGCGGCGGTGGATGGTGCGCGACTTGCCGTACAAGGCGGTCACGGTCAGATTGTCGGTCAGGTAGCCGGTGTACTTCAGCACATCGATGTCGGCGCCTGGCGCGGAGGCCGCGCCGCAGCAGTTGATGGTGGTTTCGCCGCTGCCGCCCGGCACACCGGTGCTCGACTGCGTCGCGTAGCTGTAGCCGTAGGCCTGGCTGCGCGTGGTGGTGCGGTCATACAGCTTGGTGTATTCCAGGTGATGGTCTTCGGCCAGGTTGTAATCGATCTTGGCCAGGTAGCGGTTCACTTCCGTGTTACTGGTGTTCCAGCCGGTACGCAAGTCTGAAGCCTTGGTCTCGGTGGAAGCGCCGACCGACTGGCTGTCGGACTTGGTGCGTTCCAGCGCGACGAAGGCGAACAGCTTGTTCTTGATTAGCGGGCCGCTGCCATACAGGCCGATGGTCTTGCTGGTGCTGCCGTTGTCCTGGTTAGCGTACAGCAGCTTGCCATCGGTCTTGGGATTGGCGCCCGTGTTGGGGAAGTAGGTATTGGCGGTCGTGCCCTTCAAGCCGCGCGGAAGGGTCGACAGCTTGCCGCCGAATTCGAACTTGTTACCGCCGCTCTTGGTGGTGATGTTGACCACGCCGCCGGTGGAGCGGCCGAACTCCGAGCCGTAGCCGCCCGTCAGCACCTGCATGTTGGAGATGGCGCCGAACGGCAGCTCGGACGCGCCGACCTGGGTCAGGATGTTCGTGATCGGGAAGCCGTTCACATAGAACGCGTTCTCCGACTGGCCGGAACCGCCGATCTGCGGCGCGCTGCCATACTGCGAGTTGGTGCCGCGCGCCACGCCCGGCGTCAGCTGCACGACCGAGGCGACGTCGTTCGCCACCGGCAGCGCCTTCAGCTCCTTGGCGGTGAAGACGACGCCGTTGTTGGTGCTGGAGACGTCGATCAGCGTGCGGGCGCCGCGCACCACAACGGTGGCGGCGGCATCGACGGCGGCGAAGTTGACCTCCGCGCCACCGCCCACCAACGCTTCAATTTCCTGCGTGGCCTGCACGGTACCGCCGCGCACCACGCGTGCCGCATAGCGGCCCGGCGGCATCGAGTTGGCGATGTAGCGGCCCGACGCATCCGGCGTCAGCGTACGCTGCGCGCCGGTGGCCAGGTTTTCCAGCACCACGGTGGCGCCGGCCGGCGACTGCACTTCGCCGAAGATGGTAGCCGTGGCGTTGGACTGCGCCCAGGCCTGGCCGCCGCTGCCGGCCACCGTCAGCGCGATGAGTATTGCCGTCGCCTGGCGGATGGCGCTGTTGCGCGGCTTGAATCGTTGGTGTTGCATGCTGCTCCTCCTGTTGTTGTTTTAGCGCGGATCAGAAGAACTTGTAGCTGGCCGAGAACGAGTACATGCGGCCAAACAGGTTCTGGCTGTGGTTGTAACCTTCCCAGCCGTTAGGATCATAGGTAGGCTGCTTGTTCAGCAGGTTCTTGATGTTCAGGCCCACGTCCAGGTTCTTCATCGGTTTCCAGTTCAAGCCCAGGTTGACCGTGTAGTACGACGGCGCGCCGCCACATAGGTCAGCTGGCAGCGCCACCGAAGCCGCGGTGCACTTCTCAGGCGTGTTGTCCTTGTCCCAAGGGCCGTATGCCCATTTGGTCTTGCCGGTGTAGTTGACGAACACGCTGGTGATGAAGTTGCGGTAGGCCCAGTCGGCATTGAGGGTCGCACGCACGCGGGGCGAGTCGTAGAAGCCGACGACGTTGCCGGTGAAGCCGGTGCCGTCTTCGGAGTTGTAGGTCTCGCGACGACGGATGGTGGCCGCTACGCCGGTGTTCAACTTGCCCCATTCGCCCAGCGAGAAGCGGGTGCGCGCATCGATATCGACGCCGTCGATCAGCGTGCGGCCACGGTTCGAATAGGAGTTAATCAAGCCACCCAGATTACCCACCGTGTACTTCGGCACGCCGCCGGCGCAGGCCGCAGCATTGGCAGGGTTGGCGCACATGCTGGCCACCGCCGCCATATTGCCGCGGTCACCGTCGGTGATCGGGTTGCGGATCGCGGCGCTGGTGCCGGACAAGCCAGGGCCGTATTTGTCGACCAGCTGGGTGAACAGCTCGTTGAAGTCCTGGCGCACGATTTCATTGCGGCGGTAGGCGAACCAGTAGTCCACCGAAACGCTGACATCCTTGGCCGGTTGCAGCACCAGGCCTGCGGTCGAGATCTTGGCCTTCTCCGGACGCAGCGACGGATTAGGCGGCGTCAGGCCGCCGACCGTGGTCGAGCAGTTCGAATTGAGCAGGCCCTTGCCCAGCTCCACCTCGGCCGGCGAGACGGATTTCATCAGCACCTTGGCGATCGCATTGGTTTCGTCGCAGCGCACGGTGTCGCGGATGCCGCCCACCTGCGCGAACACGCCGCCGCTGCCCGATTCGGCCAGGTTCGGTGCGCGGAAGCCTTCGGAGTAGGTGCCGCGCACCATCACCTCAGGACGCGCGCGCCACAACACGCCCAGTTTCGGCGCCAGGTTGGCGGCGAAGTTCGGGTACTTGTCCAGGCGCGCGGCGGCGTTCACTTCCAGCTTGTCGGTGACAGGTATCACCACCTCGCCGAATACGGCGGCGACGTTGCGCTGGCCGTCGAACCAGGAGCCGCCCTGCTGCGTAATCAGGCCGTTGGCCGCGTCCGGATTGCCCGGCGTGTAGAAGCTCTCGCGCATCAGGTTGACGCCGAATGCGGCGCGCACTTCGCGTTCGCCCAGTTTGAAGATGGTGCCTTCGACCTTGCCATCCCAGGTAATCAGCTTGGTCCAGGACTGGATGTCGAAGGTCGGATAGGCGGCGCGCAGCAGCGCGGAATTGGAATCGCTGATTTCGCCGAACTTGTAGGCCGGGTTGTCGGCGATGTAGGTGCGGCCGGTGGCGGCGTCGGTGGTGAACGGGCCGAACGCCTTGGCGAAGCCGGCGGTGTTGATATTGATCGTCTGGTACAGCGTCGAATGGCTGCCCGCCACGCTGAGCGCCGTCTCGAAGTCCCAGCCGCCGCCGATGCTGCCGCGCAGGCCGACCAGCGCGCGGTAGTTGTTATCCTCGTTGGTCTGGCCGAAGTGGCCCGGCGCGTCGAGCATGATGTAGTTCAGGCCTGCGGCGCCGCCCATCTTGGCCGCCATGTCCGCATCCAGCTTGCCCTTCAGGTAGACGTTGTTCGGGCCGAGATAAGGATTGATGAAGGTGTTCAGCGTGGTGCCGGTATTGCGGGCGAACCAGTTGCTGGTGCCGCCGCTGTTGAAGCTGCGCGGGCCGTTCTCGCCACGCATTTTGATATGGGTGTAGGCCGCTTCGGCAAAGCCTTCCAGGTCGCCGCCCAGTTTCACGCGGCCGCTCAGGTAGCCGGTGGCGCGGTCGGATTTCGGGCCGGTGTCGAGCTGGTATGGCAGCGTATTCCACACGCAGCGGGTGCCCGAGGCCTCGGTAATCGAGGTGTTGCAGCCGTTGACGGCGCGCTGGGTGCGGGCGTTGTTGTTGGCCTTGTCGAAGACGAACAGCGTGCCCGGATTGACCACACCCGGCTCGCTGCCGACGCCGATGCGCATGCCGGAAACGAAGGTCGGGTTGTTAACGTAGAAGTAGTCCGGGCGCTTCAGATAGGTGTCTTCCAGCGCAATGCGGTCGCGCTGATAGAGGTTGATCGAGCCGTAGACGTTCCAGCCGTCGCTGTTCAAATCGCCCAGGCCGTAGATGACGTTGCCCTGGCGCTCGCCGTAGGATTTGACGTTGGACGAAAAGTCGGCGCTGCCGCGCGCTTCCAGCCCCTGATAACTTTTCTTGGTGATGACGTTGATGACGCCGGCCACCGCGTCGGAGCCGTAGACCGCCGAGGCGCCGTCGGTCAGCACCTCCATGCGCTCGATGGCGGCTGCGGGAATGGCGTCGATATTGACGAACATGGTCTGGAAGCCGGCCGGCGCACCGTAGAACGACAGGCGTCGGCCGTTCAGCAGCACCAGCGTGCCCTGCGCGCCCAAGCCGCGCAGATTGGCCTGCGATGCGCCGTCGGAGCCGGTGAACATCGAGCGGAAGTCCTGCTGCGACGGACGTGCCGCAGGCAGGTTGTCCAGCACTTGCAGCAGCGTGCGCGCGCCCATGTTCTCGATCTGCTTGGCGTCGATCACCTGCACCGGCGACGCCGTCTCGGCGTTGATGCGTTTCAGGCTGGAGCCGGTCACTTCGACCCGTGTGATCTTCTGGTCCTTGTCGCTCTTCTGCGCCTGCTCATCCTGCTCGTCGGCGGCCAGCGCGGTTGAAGCCAAACCTACCGCCACCATCGCGGCCACCAGTTTTTTCATATGCATAATTGTCTCCCTGTTATCAGTGGTTTGTTATCGTGAGGCTGCAAGGGTCCCTCCCCGGTCCGGAGAGGGGCTCTTTTTTTGAAACATTAGATAGGGGTTAGCGCGGTTTGACGGTGCTGCCCTCTGTGCCTAGCAGGACCGCGTTGGCCCAGTTGCCGCAGACCTGGGCCGGCTTGCTGCCGCGCGCGCCCAGGGTGCGCAGGCTGAGTTGACTCAGTCCGCGCACATCGATTTCCGGCTTGACGACGGCCGGCGCGTTAATCAAGCCGCTGTCGTACAGCAGGCGTTCGCCGCTCCAGACCTGGAACTGCAAGCCGCCCGCGCTGCGGCAGCTGTCGTCCACACCGAGGTCGGCGCGCAGCAGGTTCCAGTTGCCGGTCAGTTGCAGGTCGACGCGGCTGGTCGCGCCCACGCCCAGGCCCTTGCGGAACCACAGGCCGTTCATACGCATCTCTTTGCCTTGCGCCGGCTTGTCGCGGCTGACATTCTTCGGCAAGGCCAAGTCGGACAGGTATTGCTGAAGCTCCGCACCGGCCGGCGGCTCGTAGGCCATCACGTGGAATTCGGACAGCGTGATCGGCTGCACTTCGCTCGGCACGGCGGCGTTGAAGGCGCGCGCGGCCGGGGTGACGGCCGCCGTCACCATAGGATCGGTGGCGGAGGCGCCATCGCCCTCGGGGTTCTGCGTGCTGAGAACACGGAAGCGCATCAGGCGGCCGGCGGCCGGCGGGAAGCTGATCGTCTGCGCGCCCTGCTGAAGCTTCAGCTGTCCGCGCTTGATCGGCTGGCCCCAGTCGCCGTTGTTGTCGCCCATGTAGATCTCGTAGTCGCGGATCTGGCCGTGCTGCCAGTGCTGGTCGTTGCGCGGCGCGAGCTCGATGCCGTCGATCAGGCGGCGCTCGGTGAAGCCGATCACCCATTCATGCGGACCGCCCTGCACCGCCGGGCTGCGCGCGGTGCGGAACCAGGTGGTAGGGTTGTTGTCGAAAGCGTTTTCCAGCGGGTGGCCGTTTTCCTCGGCCGGACGGTTCATCACCATCATGGCGTCGGCCGGGATGGCGCGGCCCAGCACCGGCGCGGTCGGGAAGGCGTCGTCAGCGACCAGCGTCGCTGCGGACTGCACGTTGAAGCGCAGCGGCTGGCGGATGTCCTGGCTGGCGGTCTTGACGTGCAGCGTGCCGAGTCGTTCGGCGGCGTCGAAGTACCAGCCTGCCGTGGCGGCGTCGAAGGCTGCGCGGTCGGCCAGCGGAGGCAGTATCGTATTGCCGGTGCTGACGGCGGCCGGACGCTGGCGGCTCAATACGCGCAGCTGATAGGCGCGGCGCGCCGGCTGGCCGGCGTAGCTGCCCACCACCGGTTCGACGTCGACCTGCACGCCATCAGCGGCGGCCTTCATGCGGATCAACTGCTGGCTGAAGGCGCCGTCCTGATACTTGCGGGTGTTGCCGTCGTCTTCATACAGCGTGAATTCGGAAGCGCCTTGCGGATACAGGTCCAGCGTCAGCACGTCCTTCGGCTTTTCGCCGTCGTACAGCATCTCCGGGTACATCGGCAGGATGGCGCCGGCGCGCACGAACACCGGCAGCTTCTCCAGCGTGACGGCGAGGTCGATATCGCGTCCGCCCTTGCCGGCCGTGGCCTGGCGGCCATCCCAGTAATCGAACCACTGGCCCTGCGGCAGGTGGATTGCGCGGCGCCAGCCCTGGCTGACGGCCTGGCTGCGGTACACCGGCGCCACCAGCAGGTCGCGGCCCAGCAGGTACTGGTACTTATAGGCTTCGGTGTAGGCGGCCGGGTCTTCCGGGTTATCCCACATCAGGCCGCGCACCAGCGGCGCGCCGCTTTGCTCGGCCTCGCGCATCAGCGTGTACATATATGGCGTCAGGCGCATCTTCAGTTTCAGGTAGCGGCGGTTGATGCTGCGGTATGGGTCGGCGAACCACCACGGGTGCTTGCGCTCGGCCGCGGCCCAGCCGGACATCCCCATCAGCACCGGCGTAAAACTCTTCCACTGCAAATCGCGGGTGTAGGTCTCCGGGCTGCCGCCGAAGATGGCGTCGACGTCGCCGGTGGCGTAGGCCTGGCCCGACAGGCCGGAGCCGATCAGCGTCGGCACGTGCCAGCGGATGTAGTCCCAGCTGGCGCTTTGGTCGCCGGTCCAGGTGACGGCGTAGCGCTGCGTGCCGGCCCAGCCCATCACGGTCCAGATGAACGGCCGGCCGTCGGAGTTGTTCAGGATGCCGTCGTAGGCCGACTTGTTGGCGTCCAGCGAGAATTGATAGCCCTTGCCGGTCCACGCCACGTCCAGCTTTTGCACGCGGGTGCCGGCGGTGCCGACTTCCCACGCCATTTTCTCGACGCCGTTTTCGGTCCACAGGCCGGTGCGGAAGCCGTACTTGGCCAGGCCCTGCACCGTCTCCGGCAGCGCCGAATAGCCGCAGCCGTAGCCGTCGTTCGGCAGGATCCAGCCGCCGGGCATGTCGTGCTCACGGTACTGGCGCGCCACGCTCTCGATCACGTCCGGCGTCTTGCCGGTCGGGCCGTCGGTCCAGCCTTTCGGCACGGTGCCCGGCTTCTTGACGTTGTCGCCGTCGTTGTAGCAATCGGCGTCGCCGTATTCCAGCGCCCAGCGTGGCAGCATGCGCGCGCGGCCAGTCCACTCGGTGTAACGCGCCAGCACGTCGCGCATGTCCTTGCCGACGAAGTAGTAGGCGTCGAAGCGGGCCTCGTCATGCTCCAGCGAGATCTGGTCGCTCTGGCGCAGATCGTAGCTGCCGTCGGACCAGGTGTTGCGCAGCACGCCCCAGCCGCGCGAGCTCATTAAGAACGGCGCGGGGCTCGGACGGTCGCCCTCTTCCCAGCCGCCGGAATACGACACCTGCATCTGCCGGCCCTTGAATTCATAGCGGCCGTTCTGCTGGCCGCCGCCGAAGAAGCGTTCGGCCTTGTCGCTGCTCAGCGTCTGCACGGTTTGTTTGTCGCCCAGTTCCAGCGGCTGGATCTCGCGCCACAGCGGCTGGGCGTCGCCGGCGCGGAACAGGCTGAAACGCAGCGGCTTGCGGTCGATGCGCAGGCTCAGTGCCGGCGTGCGGATCAGGATATGGTCGGCCTGCTCGCTGACGCTATGCTCGACCGTGGCGGCCGGCGTGGCGACGACGATGGGCGCGGCCTTGTCGCCGGCGCCGGTCAGGCCGGATTTGGGACCGGCCCAAATATGCAGCACATCGGCGCGCGGAAGACTAAGCTGTATATGGGCGCCGGTGTCGGTGACCAAATCCCACTGCTGGCCGGGGCCGGCGGTGACGGTGCGCAGGTTGCCGATCGGTGCGGCCAGCAGCGGTGCGCTGGCGATGGAGAGCAAGGCGGCTGCAAGTGCCGGAATCTGTTTCATAGTTTGCTTATTTCGAAAGAAAATGCGTTGTGGTGCAATTACTCTAGGAATAAAAACAAACGCGGTCAACAAAAACAAAGGGAAATATTTCAAATAGCTTGCAAAATCTTTCGTATTGATAGTTGATCGAATAACAAACTTTCGTTTACGTGGCGAAAGTGGTACAGATGCGGTCTGCGTTGTGCCGAGTTAACTTTCTTTTTACTTTCGAATTTGACATTTCGAAAATTAAACCTTATTCTTTCCTGACCTAACCAGACAATTTCTTTCGATGACCAACCTACTCCAGCGTGCCCCCCAAGCCTGGCGCGATATCGGCGGCCTCGATACCGCCGAAGAAATCGCCCACCAGCCCGCCCTGTGGCGCGAACTGGCGACGCATCTCGCCGCCGAACAAAGCCGCATCGCCGCCTTCCTCGGCGACACCCTGAGCAATCCGCAGCAGCGCGTGATCCTTACCGGCGCCGGCAGTTCGGCCTATGTCGGCGAAATCATCGCCGACGAAATCAACGCCGCCTGGCCGTGCCAGGTGCGCGCGCTGTCGACCACCAGTCTGCTGACCCACCCTGCCCTGTACCTTGAGCGCAGCGCGCCGACGCTGGTGGTGTCCTTCGCCCGCAGCGGCAACAGCCCGGAAAGCACGGCGGCCGTACAGCTGGTGCGCGACCTGGTGCCGAGCGCGCGCTTCCTCAACATCACCTGCAACGCCGACGGCGAGCTGGCCGTGCAAGGCGCGGGCGACGAGCAGACCTTCAACCTGATGATGCCGGCCGCCAGCTGCGACCGCGGCTTCGCCATGACCAGCAGCTTCACCTGCATGCTGCTGGCCGCGTTGAGCGTGCTCGATCCCGACTTCCAGCCGGAACGCCTGAACACCCTGGCAGCACTGGGCGAACGCGCACTGGCCGACTGGCAGGCGCCGGTGGCGGAACTGGCCGCGCAGCGCGTGTCGCGCGTGGTCTACCTGGGCAGCGGCCCGCTGGAGGCGCTGGCAAAAGAAGCGGCGCTGAAGATCCTCGAACTGACCGCCGGCAGCGTGCTGGCGATGGCCAACAGCGCGCTCGGTTTCCGCCACGGCCCCAAGGCCGCGCTGAACGCCGAGACGCTGGTGGTGCTGTTCCGCAGCGCCGATCCGCTGTCGCGCCGCTATGAGCACGACCTGCTGCTGGAGCTGCAACGCGACCAGGTCGCGGGCCGCTGCCTGACCGTGGGCGCAGGCGCCGACATCACCATCGACGCCCCGGCCTGGCCGGACGCGTGGCTGGCGCCTTTGTGGCTGCTGATGGCGCAGCAGTACGCGCTGCACCAGTCGGCGCTGCTGCAACTGCGTCCCGACAATCCATTCGCCGGCGGCACCGTCAACCGGGTCGTCCAGGGCGTCACCATTTATCGCCATGACGAATTCTGAACCACGCGGCTATCACGGCATCGACATCGGCGGCAGCAAGATCGAGCTGGTGGCGTTTGCCGAGGATGGCCATGAACTGAAGGAAGCCCACCGCGAGCGCATCGCCACGCCGGGCACCGATTTCGCCGAGTTCCTGCTGGCGATCCAGGGCCTGGTGGGCCGCGCCGACAAGGCGTTGGGCCTGCAGGCGCCGGTGGGCATCGGCCTGCCGGGCGTGATCGACAGCGTCACCGGCCGCCAGCTCAGCTCCAACGTGCCGGCGCTGAACGGCCGCGCGGTGGTGGCCTCGCTGAAGGAGGCGCTGGAACGCCCTGTCGCCGTCGGCAACGACTGCCAGTGCTTCGCGCTGTCCGAAGCGCAGGGCGGTGCGGCGGACGGCCAGCCGTCGATGTTCGGCGCCATCATCGGCACCGGCGCCGGCGGCGGCTATTGCGTCGACGGCCGCCTGCTGCGCGGCGCCAACGGCGTGGCCGGCGAGTGGGGCCACTGGCCGCTGCCGGCAGCGCTGCTGGCGCAATACGATCTGCCGGTGATCGGCTGCCCCTGCGGGCGGCGCGGCTGCCTGGAACGCTATGTGTCCGGCCCCGGCATGAGCCAATTGCACAGCCACGCCGGCGGCGGCGACCTGACGCCGGCCGCCATCGTCGCGCAGGCGCGCGCCGGTTCGGCCGATGCCGCCAGGACCATGGCGCTGCACGTCGACCTGCTCGGCCACGCACTGGCCACGCTGGTGCTGACGCTGGACCCGCACGCCATCGTGCTGGGCGGAGGCCTGTCGCAGCTGGCCCACCTTTACGAGCAGCTGCCGGCGGCCACGCGCCGCCACCTGTTCCCCGGCGTGCGTGTGCCGCCCATCCTGCCGCCGAAATTCGGCGACGCCGGCGGCGCGCGCGGCGCCGCCCTGCTCGCCCGTCAACAACTGACCATCCGCTAAGCCCATGAAAACTACCGACCTGTCCCCACCACTGTCCCCCGTCCAGCAAATCATCGCCGCCCACCGTCGCGGCGAACCGGCAGGCCTGTACAGCGTATGCTGCAGCCATCCGAGCGTGCTGCGCGCGGCGATGCGCGTGGCGGCCGACTACGACACGGTGCTGCTGGTGGAGGCCACCTCCAACCAGGTCGACCAGTTCGGCGGCTACACCGGCATGACGCCGCCGGCCTTCCGCGACTATGTGCACAACCTGGCCAAGGGCGAGCAGTTCCCGCTGGAGCGGCTGGTGCTGGGCGGCGACCACCTCGGCCCCAACGCCTGGCAGGGCCTGGACGCGGCCACCGCCATGCAGCACGCGGAGACGCTGATCGCGGCCTACGCGGCGGCGGGCTTCCACAAGATCCACCTCGATTGCAGCATGCGCTGCGCCGACGATCCGCAGATCCTGAGCGACGAAACCATCGCGGCCCGTTCGGCGCGCCTGTGCGCGGTGGCGGAAAAGGCGGCCGAGCAGGCCGGCCTGCCGCCGCCGGTGTACGTGATCGGCACCGAAGTCCCCATCCCCGGCGGCGAAGCCAATCTGGCGCAGGCCGGCGCCGTCACCTCGCCCAAGGCCGCCGCGCGCACGCTGGACGTGCACCGCCTGGCCTTCTTCGCGATGGAGCTGCATAGCGCCTGGCGCCGCGTGATCGCGATGGTGGTGCAGCCGGGCGTCGATTTCGACCATAGCCAGATCCAGCACTACGACGCGGCCCAGGCCACGGCGCTGTCGGCCTTCGTGGCCGGCCAGCCCGGCCTGGTGTTCGAAGCCCACTCCACCGACTACCAGCGCGAATCGGCGCTGCACGATATGGTGCGCGACCACTTCGCCATCCTCAAGGTCGGCCCGGCCGCCACCTTCGCGCTGCGCGAAGCCTTGCAGGCGCTGTGCTGCATCGAAGAGGAACTGGTGCCGGCCGGCCGGGCCTCGCGCCTGATGCAGGTGCTGGACGAAACCATGCTGGCGCAGCCCAAGCACTGGGCCAAGCACTACCCTGGCAGCAGCGCCGAACAGCGCCTGCTGCGCCGCTATGGCCTGAGCGACCGTTGCCGCTACTACTGGGGCGAGCCGGCGGTGACGGCCGCCGTCGAGCGCCTGTGCGCCAACCTCGATGCGCTGGCGATCCCGCTGTCGCTGCTGAGCCAACACTTGCCGGAGCAGTATCTGGAAGTGCTGCAGGGCCGCCTGGCCACCAACGCCGACGCGCTGCTGGAGCACAAAATCGGCCGCGTGCTGGCGCAATACGCGCGTGCCTGCAACCGCAACGCAGCGCTCAATGCAACAGCTGATGTGGCGACAGCGGCTGGCAGCGCGGCCGCGATCTGTTAAGCTCGAAGTTTTTGTAGAATCGACAGCAAAATAATGCGAAATACCAGTCAACGCCGCGCCTCCATCTTGCAGGCGCTTACCCAGCACGGCTCGGTCCAGGTGGCCGCGCTGGTAGACCAGTTGGGCGTTTCGGCCGTCACCATCCGCAGCGACCTCAGTGCGCTGGAGTCGCAGGGACTGGCCACCCGCAGCCACGGCGGCGCCACGCTGACGCGCATGCCGCCGCCGGAACAGACCATACCGCAGAAGGATGCGCTGAACCACGAGCAGAAGGAGCGCATCGGCGCCTGGGCCGCGCGCATGGTGCAGCCGGGCGATAACATCATCATCGATTCCGGCACCACCACCATCTCGCTGGCCCGCCATCTGCGCGACGCGCAGAACGTGACGGTGATGACCAATGGCCTGAACATCGCCTGGGAGCTGGCCGACGCGCCCGGCGTCGACCTGATCCTGACGGGCGGCCTGCTGCGCAAGCAGTCGCTGTCCATCCAGGGCACGCAGGCCGAGGCCTGCCTGCAAGCCTACAGCTTCGACAAGCTGTTCCTCGGCGTCGACGGCTTCGACCTGCAGTTCGGCGTCACCACCCACCACGAGGCGGAAGCGAGCCTGAACCACAAGATGGTGGAGCGGGCCAAGAAAATCATCGTCCTTGCGGACGCCTCCAAATTCGGGCGCGTCAGCCTGCACCGCATCGTGCAGCTGGACCGCGTCCACACCGTCATTACCGACGCCAGCATCAGCGCGGAATACCGCGACGGCCTGCTGGAAGCCGGCATCGAACTCCTGATAGCGGAATAACAGTGTTAAGCGGCAGAATCCTTACCCCACAAGGCTGGATCACGGGCAGCATCGCCTTCGACCAGCGCATTCAATCCATCCAGGCAGACCAGCAAGCGGACAGCGACCTGACCATCCTGCCCGGCTTCATCGACCTGCACGTGCACGGCGCCGCCGGCGCCGACATCATGCAGGGCGGCGACGCCGGCGCCACCGTGGCGCGCAGCCACGCGCGCCACGGCACCACGGCCATGCTGGGCACCACCATGACGGCCACCGACAATTCGATCCGCCGCGCGCTCAAGGGCCTGGCCGGCGTGATCGCCGAACGGCCGGCCGGCGGCGCGCGCATGCTGGGCGTGCACTTGGAAGGCCCCTTCCTCAGCATCCACAGGCTCGGCGCGCAACCGCCGGACGCGGTGGCCGTGGCCAGCCTGGAGCTGGTGCGCAGCTATCACGATCTGGCGCCGATCCGCGCGCTGACGCTGGCCACCGAAGTGGACGGCCATCTGGCGCTGATCCCCAAGCTGAAAGAGCTGGGCATCCGCGTGCAGCTGGGCCACAGCAACGGCAGCTACGAGGACGGCGTGGCCGCGCTGAACGCCGGCGCGGCCGGCTTCACCCATCTGTTCAACGGCATGACGGCGCTCAACCACCGCCATCCCGGCATCGCCGGCGCCGCGCTGGCGCATGCCGAATACGCCGAGATCATCCCCGACCTGCAGCACGTGCATGAAGGCGCGATCCGCGCCGCGCTGCGCGCCATTCCGCGCCTGTACGGCGTGACCGACGCCACCTCGGCCACCGGCATG
This sequence comes from Rugamonas aquatica, assembly GCF_009380215.1. Taxonomy (GTDB): domain Bacteria; phylum Pseudomonadota; class Gammaproteobacteria; order Burkholderiales; family Burkholderiaceae_D; genus Rugamonas; species Rugamonas aquatica_B. Next base: position 275,841 of record NZ_WHUG01000004.1, on the reverse strand, counting down.
CCGGACGGCGAGTATGGCCTGGGCAGCCAGCGCGTCTACAAATGCCTGGGCTGCGTGCGGCTGGCCACCGGCTCGCTGGCCGGCTCGGTGCTGACCATGGACCAGGCATTGCGCAATTTCGTCGGCCTCGGGCTGGACCTGGCCGATGCTTCCAACCGCTTGTCGCTGTACCCCGCCGACTACATCGGCGAGTCCGAGCGCGGCCGCCTGGCGCCCGGCGCCTGGGCCGACATCGTAGTCCTGAACGCCGATCTGCAGCCGGTGGCCGTCTTCGTTGAAGGCGAAGCCATCGATCTTTCCACCCACTAGCCGGAGTTTCGATGCAAGCCACCCTGTCAACCGCCCCCAATCGCGCCATGGGCTTCCTGCTGTTCATTGCCGGCATGGGAGGCCTGCTGTACGGGATCGACGTCGGCATCATCGCCGGCGCCCTGCCCTATCTGGAGTCGACGGCGTCGGTGGCGTGGAAGCTGACGGCGCAGCAGCTGGGCTTCATCGTGGCGGCTGTATTGCTGGGATCCGTGCTGTCGTCGCTGTTCGCCGGCGCGCTGGCCGACCTGGTCGGCCGCCGCGCGGCGATGGTGCTGGCCGGTGCACTGTTCACGCTGAGCATACCGCTGATCGCGCTGGCCGACGGCTATTTGCCGCTGATGCTGGGCCGTCTGCTGCAAGGCATCAGCGGCGGCTTGATCGGCGTGGTGGTGCCGCTATACCTGGCCGAGTGCCTGCATGCGCGCCATCGCGGGCGCGGCGCGGCGCTGTTCCAGCTGCTGCTGACCATCGGCCTGGTGGCGGCGGCGCTGATTGGCCTGTTCCAGGCGCAGACGGTGGACGCCGCGACGGCGGCGGCGCAAGGCCTGGCCGAAGCGCAGCGCGCGGACGCCGTGTTCGCGGCCAAGGACCATGCATGGCGCAGCATTTTCTGGGTGTGCCTGGTGCCTGGTCTGGTGTTCACGCTGGGCGGCCTGCTGCTGTCGGAATCGCCGCGCTGGCTGGCGCGCAAGGGTCGCACGGCCCAGGCCCGCGCCGCGCTGCTGCGCACCCGCCCGGCCGCCGAGGCGGAGGCGGAACTGCGCGACATCGAACTGGCGCTGTCGCCGGAAACCGCGGCCAACGCCGGCGCGGGCGACCGTCTGCTGAGCCGCCGCTACGTGCTACCCTTCCTGCTGGCCTGTCTGGTGCTGGCGCTGACGCAGGCGACCGGCATCAATTCCATCCTGGCTTATGTGGTGACTATCCTCAATCAAGCCGGCCTGCCCGGCGCCACCGCCAACATGGCCGACGTGGCGCTCAAGGTGCTCAACGCGGTGATGACGGTGGTGGCGGTGGTGCTGGTGGACCGCAAGGGCCGCAAGTTCCTGATGATGCTCGGCACCGGCGGCATCGTGGTGGCGCTGCTGGCTGCCGGCCTGCTGTTCCGCAGCGTCGAGGGCGAACAGGCCGACATCAGCGCCATGCTGCAGGCGCGCGCGCAAGGCGACAGCCTGGTGCTGCGTCTCGATCCGGCCACGCTGCAGGCGCTGGGCGGCACCGCCGGCGACGGCGCGCCGATGCAGCTGTCTCTGGCCTATTCCTACGGTCCCTTCACCAATGTGCAGAGCCGCCGCAGCGACGATCCGGCGCTGCCGGAGCTGCGCCTGGCGCGCGAGGACACGGTGCAGGCGGACAGTGTGATCGGCGCCTTCTTCCGTCGCCTGCATTTGAATCCCTTCGCCGATCCGGCCGAGGGTGCGAGCGCGCCGCTGCGCATCGAACAGGCCCACCTGTCGGCGGTGCCGCCGTCCACGCACGGCTGGCAGGTGGCGCTGGCGATCTGTCTGTTCGTCGCCAGTTTCGCCGTCGGCCCGGGCGTGTGCGTGTGGCTGGCGTTGTCGGAGCTGATGCCCAACCGGATACGCTCCAACGGCATGAGCGTGGCGCTGCTGATTAACCAGTTCGTCTCGACGGTGATCGCCGCCGTGTTCCTGCCGACGGTGGGACAGTACGGCTACGCCACGCTGTTCTTCTACGGCGCCGGCTGCGCGCTGCTGTACTTCCTCACCGCCACCTTCCTGCTGCCCGAGACCAAGGGCAAGACGCTGGAAGAAATCGACGCGCACTTCTCGCGCTGACGGCAGCGCCGTCATTCCCGCGCAGGCGGGAATCCATACACCGGATGCTCGGAGACGCAGCATGGGTTCCCGCTTTCGCGGCGGTCCGCCGATGCGGAACGACGGATTAAGCCAGGCAGGCCTCTACCGAACTTTCGAGCAGCGGGAAGTGGCCGCTGTCGACGGTGCGGAAGACGGCCTGCGGGAACACCGCGCGCCACAACGCGCCGTCATGCTCCGCGTCGATCATCGGATCGTGGCGGCCAAAGACTATCGATACCGGACCGTTGAACGCGCTGCGCCCCGGCGCCTGGAAGCTGGCGGCAAAATCGTCCGAGATCGCCACCGAGCTTGGGCCATCGAAGGCGCCCGGCTGATGCAGCACGCCGAGGAAATGGCCAGGCGCATCGCCCGCGTTCGGGCCGAAATACAGCGACGGCACATCCGGCAGCAGTTGCAGCACGCCGAACACTTCCCAGAACTTCGCCCGCCCCGGCGCCGCATCATAGGCGGCCAGCGCGGCCTGCACTTTCGGCACATCGGCGTGGCCTGCATTGACGGCCAGCGCATGGCGCGCCAGCCGCAGCGCGGCCTGCTCCGGATTGTAGGTCGGCGCCAGCAGCACCACGCGCGCCACCGCTTCCGGCGCGTGGTTGGCGATATAGGTCGCCAGATGCGCGCCGAAGGAGCTGGCCATCAATGTCAACGGCGCGCCATGCGCCTGCGCGCTGCGACGGAACTCGGCCAGCGCCGCTTCCAGCAAATCCAGGTAGGGCCGCTGCGCGCACGACGCGGCCGACGGCTGCTGCCACCACTGCACCTGCTCCGCCAGCGGGAAGCGCGTGCTTTCAATGGCGACGCTCAGGCCCGGGCCGCCGTGCAGATAGAAAATCGATGCCATGTCCTCTCCTCGTGTGATGGTGGTCGTGGCGCCAGCGTAACGCAACAGTGCTTTTTTAACAAGCCTACAGCTAGTTGATTGACTTCGACGGGAACTCTGGGCCACCATGGCTGCATGAAAAAATATCTCCTTGCGATGTCTCTGCTGCTGGCCGCCGCGTCGGCCCCGGCCCAGGTGCTGCCGCTGCGCGAGCAGGCGGTGGTGGTCAACCAGCTGCTGGCCGAACGCTTCGATACCCTGCTGCCGGACATGATGGCGCAGACCGGCATCGATATGTGGATAGTGGTCTCGCGCGAGTACAACGAAGACCCGGTGCTCAAGACCATGCTGCCGGCCGAGTGGCTCAACGCCCGCCGCCGCACCGTGCTGCTGTTCTACCGCGACCCGGCCACCGGCCGCGTTGACCGGCTGGCGGTGGCGCGCTACAACGTCGGCCAGAGCATCGCGGCGGCCTGGGACATGCAGAAGTATCCCGACCAGTGGCAGGCGCTGGTGGCGCTGATCGCGCAGCGCAAGCCGAACAAGATCGCGCTCGACACCTCGCGCCATTTCGGCCACGCCGACGGCATCGACCACACCGACTACACCGAGCTGCTGGCGGCGCTGCCGGCCGAGTACCGCGCCCGCGTGGTGTCGGCCGAGCCGCTGGCGGTGCGCTGGCTGGAGACCCGCACCGCACACGAGATGCAGATCTATCCGCAGCTGATCGACGCCACCCACAAGATCATCGCCGAGGGCTTTTCGGAGCGCGTCATCACGCCGGGCATCACCACCACTGCGGACGTGGTGTGGTGGTTCCGCCAGAAGATCCGCGACCTGGGCTACGACACCTGGTTCCATCCATCGGTAGAGATCCAGCGCCCGAGCCAGAGCTCGGCGCTGGCGGACGCCGACGTGATCGTCCCCGGCGACCTGCTGCACGTGGACATCGGCATCACCTACCTGCGCCTGAACACCGACGTGCAGCAGCACGCCTACGTGCTCAAGCCCGGCGAGAGCGCGGCGCCGCCCGCGCTGGTGCAGGCCTTCGCGCGCGCCAACCGCGTGCAGGATATTTTGACGGCGCAGTTCCGCCAGGGCCGCAGCGGCAACCAGGTGCTGGCGGCGGCGCTGGCGCAGGCCCGCGCCGAGGGCCTCAATCCGACCATCTACACCCACCCCATCGGCTACCACGGCCACGCGGCCGGACCGGCCATCGGCATGTGGGACATGCAGGACGGCGTGCCGGGCAGCGGCGACGAGGCGCTGCGCTACCGCACCGCGTATTCGATCGAGCTCAATGCGGCGACCACGCTGCCGGCCTACGCGGCGCCGCTGCGCATCATGCTGGAGGAGGATGCCTACTTCGACCAGGCCGGCGTGCGCTACATCGGCGGACGCCAGAAGGAGCTGCATCTGGTGCCGCGCCGCGCGCCCAACATCGAGCCGTGAGCGAAGCGGGCGGCGTGAGCATCAGCCCTTGCGCGTGAAGCCGTCCTCGCTCCAGGCCTCGCTGCCGACGCCGTGGCGCACGAAGAACAGGCCGTGCGGATCGTACTGGCGCTTGGCGCGCGCCAGCCGTTCGTAGTTGGTCCCCCAGAACGCCCGCTGCCAATCCTTGATGAAGTAATCGCTCTCCGACACGTAGGAGCCGGCCTTCGGCGCGGCCTTGCGCAACTCCCCCATCGCCCGGCCGATCGATGCCGCACGTTCGCGGCCGCGCAGCGCCTGCGCCGCCGCGTCCTGCTTCGCCTCCGGCATGCCCGGATAGCGCGCCCCGTCGCCGCCGGCGATGATGGCCAGCGCGAAGGCGTCCAGCACATCGGGATTCATCGCCGTATCGCGCGCGGCGGCGATGTCGGCGGCCGGGGCGCCGGCCAATCCCTTGTTGAAGTGCAGGCCGACGCGCCAGTGCCGCGTGCTGCGGAACAGCGCATCCACCAGCTGCGCCTGCCCGTCGGCGGCCAGAAGCGACGCCGGCATCCACGCCGACTGGTAGCCGTGGATGAACCACCCCGCCTCCGCCGCATCGCCCTTCCACACGCCGTGGTGTGCGGGGGCGCCGGGGCGTTCGTCGGCCACCATGAAGCCGGGCGCGTGCTGCTTGAAGAAAGCCACGTTCCAGAACTGCCGCGCCGGCAGCGCCAGCGCGCGGAACGGTTTGTCGAAGGCGTACTCGGGCCGCTCGCGCAGCCACGCCAGGAACGGCGCCCACGCTGCCTCGGCCTGCTGCTGGTTCAGACCCTGGAACACCATCGAAACGTCCATGGTGTTGTCGGTGTTGAAGCCGATCTGCTCGCCCCACTGCGGCTTGAACAGCGTGCTCGCATAGAAGGCCATCATCTGCGCGATCAGCGCGCGGTAGGCCTGGTCCGATGCCGCCTTGATGCTGAAGAACACGGCGCCGAAATGTTCCGGCAGCTCGCGCGTGCGCAGCGTCAGCCGCGTGACCACGCCGACGCTGCCGCCGCCTCCGCCCTTGAGCGCCCAGAACAGCTCGGGGTTGCTGCCGGCGTTGGCGATGCGTACCTGGCCGTCGGCGGTGACGACTTCGGCTTCCAGCAGGCCGGCGGCGGCCGTGCCGTAAGCCTTGGAGAAGTTGCTAAAGCCGCCGCTCTGCACCAGTCCCGCGACGCCGACCGTGGTGCAGCCGCCGCCCTGCACGTAGCGGCCGCCGCGCGTGGTGACGGCGTCGTAGGCGTCGATCCACATCGCGCCCGCGCCCAGCGTCACGGCCGGCTGCGGCGCGGCGCTGCTGCCCTGCGCGACAAAGGCGTCGTGCAAGGTGGCGTCGTTCATCTGGCGCGTCCACACCAGCAGCGAATCGGCAGCGTCCGACGTGCCCTGATAACTGTGGCCGCCGCCTTTGACCACCAGCCGCAGATGGTGGTCGCGGGCGAAGTTGACCGCTGCCACCACGTCGGCCGTGGTGCGCGCCACCACCGCGTAGGCGCTCGGCTGCGAGGACCATGCGTCCAGCCAGCCGCTGGTCTGCGTCAGCGCCGGCTGGTCGCCGATGGCGAAGGTGTTTTTCAACGTGGCCAGCGCGGCGCCGCAGGCCGGGGCGTCCACGCTGGCGGCGCAGGCGGCGAACGGCGCGTCCAGCTTGAGCAGGCGCCCTTCCACGCGTTGCTGCAACTGCTGCCAGGCGGCCGCCGACGGCCAGCCGGCGTCGCCCGGACGCACACGCCGCGCCACGGCGCCGGCGGCAGCGCTCAAGGCCGACAAAGGGGTCAACGCCAGCGCCGGCAAGGCGGCGGCGGCCTGCAACAAACTTCTTCTTTTCATGGGCTCGCTCTCAGATGTGAAGTCACCTCGCCACCTTAGTGCAGCGGCCCGGCGCCGGTCCATCGCTATGTGGCGAGACGGACAAGCGCGTGGCGAAGCGGAGAATGTATTGACCAGATTAAACGAATCATGCCGCCCGGCTCCAGGGTGGCGAAAACCGCCCGTACCTGCCAAGATTAGGGCAGCGGCGTCCGGCCAGAACGCCAGCCACACCATGCTCACCTTGGCCCCTCACCAATCAGGAGAAGTCAATGAATTCGTTTGTGGAAACCATTTCGCCAGCAGCAAAAAATCACGTGGAAGCCCGGATCGACTACTTCAGCGACCTGACCATCGCTACCCTGCAATCGGTACGCAAACTGTCCGACGTGAACTTGCAATTCAGCCGTGACTGGCTTCAGGATTCCACCGAAGCCCTGCGCACCGCGCTGCTGACCCCGGCCACCGAACGCACGCCGGCCGACACGCCGTCGGTCGAGCAAGTGGCGCAGAAGCTGCAAGCGTGGCAACAGCAGCTGAACCAGGTCGCCACCGAGTTCCAGACCAGCATCAACCAGGTGGTGCAGCAGCATGCACCGCAGACGGCGCGCACCGCCTCCGAGCTGGCCGAGGCGGTCACGCAGAAAGCCGCCGCCCAGGCCGACCAGCAGCTACGCCTGCAGAAGGCTGCCGGCAAGGAAATCATCGACCAGGCCCACCAGTTCGCCGCCGTGGCGGCGCAGAACCGTTCGATGGAGCAGCCGGCCTCGATGCAGAGCGCCGACGGCGAAGGCAACAAAAACTAAGCAGTTGCCAGGAAGCGTTCCGGGATATCGTCAAAGAACGGGTACATCGAGAAATACGGTTGCGCCTCGTCCAGCACCCGCTTGACGGATGGACGGCTGACCAGCCGCTCGAAGTAACTGCCGAGGTGATGGTATTCCTCCGGGAACGGCAACAGCGTGGCGGCGTAGAACAACGCCGGCGCCGCCGCGCAATCGGCCAGGCTGAACGCCTCGCCGCACATCCAGCTGCGCGCCGCCATGCGCTTCTCGATCATCTTGTAGGCCGTCTTGAGCTTGGTGCGTTCCTTGGTCTGGTCGCACTGCAGGCCGCTCAGGTGCGCGCCGACAATGGTCTGCACCGGTTCCTGCACATAATGGTCGAAGAAGCGGTCCCACAGGCGCACGTCCAGCGCCGCATCCCAGTCGGCCGGGATCATCGGCTGCGGGCCGGGAAAATGGCGGTCCAGATATTCGATGATGATGGAAGTCTCCGGCACGTCGCGGCTGCGCTCGTGATCGCGCAGCACCGGGAATTTACACAGCGGCCAGATCGCCTGCAGCTCGGCGCGGTCGGCCTCTTCGCCCAGGTTAATCAGGCGCTTGTCGAAGGCCGTGCCGTTCTCGTACAGCGCGATCAGCACTTTGTGGCAGAACGAGGCCAGCGGGTGGTAATACAGGGTCAGGGACATGGTCGGCTCCGAAAGTCAGGCACCGCGACGCGGTACCAAAGAATTCAGCAGATGATACTTCAGACAAGCCGATAGCGGCGCGGCGCAAATGTTGAGACACTTCGCTCCGTCATACGCCGGGCTACCTCCCCAAGACGCGCCGGCGGACCACCGAACCATCATCTCACAGGATATTCAATGCGCCTCGCCATCACCTTTGCCATCGCCTCCCTTTGCGCCATCAGCGGCAACAGCTACGCCGACGCCCTCGATCTGCCGTCGACGAATCCAAAAACCGCGCCCGCCGCCGGCGACAGCATGACGCTGGGTGCAGGCCTGGCCTATGTGCCGGAATACACCGGTTCGAAGAAGAGCCGTGTGGTGCCGCTGCCCTACTTCGAGCGCACCTACGACAACGGCATCTTCCTGAGCACCATGCGCGGCATCGGCTACCAGAGCAACGTCAGCGGCGTCAACCTGAGCGCGGCGCTGAGCTACGGCGGCGCCCGCGCCGACCACAAGCGCAACGTCTTCGACGGTTCCGACGCGCTCAAGGGCATGGGCGACATCCAGGGCGCGGCGCAGGTCGTGCTGAACGCGAGCTACCAGTTGGGCACCGTCGGCCTGAGCCTGGGTACCACGCAGAACCTGGCGCACCGCGAACACGGCGCCACCTACACGCTGGGCGCGTCGACGCAGCTCTACACCACCGCCAGCGACCAGATCGGCCTGAGCCTGTCGACCGAATACGCCGACAAGAAGCACATGCAAACCTACTTCGGCGTGACCGCCGCGCAAAGCGCCGCTTCCGGCTACAAGGCTTACACGGCCAAAGGCGGCTTCTCCAACGTCACGGCCGGCGTCAACTGGAATCACGTGCTGGACAAGAACTGGTCGGTGCACACCGCGCTCGGCGTCTCGCACCTGAGCGGCGACGCCGCCGACAGCCCGCTGACCAAGCGCAAGACCTCGCCGGTGCTGATGACGGGCGTAGCCTACAAGTTCTAAGCGGCCGTTTTGATCGGCTGGCTGGAGTGATACTATTGAAGGAAATTCAACTTACTGATTTCCTTCAATAATGCCCACCCTCACACTGCTGACCTTCATTTCTCTCGCCCTGTCCGTGGGCGCTGTCTGGATTAAACCTTCGCCGCTGTTACCGGGCACCCCTTGGCAAATGTGGTTCGCCGTGGCGCTGCTGTGCGGCGGCCTGTCCGGCGTGCTGCACGCGCCGGCCTACGTGTCGCTGGCGGTGTTCGGCGGCGCGGCCTGGCTGACCAGCGCTTCATCTCAAAAATATCTGCGGATAGTGGCCGGCGTGCTCACGCTGGTGCTGGCGTTCGCGCTGGCTATTCATAAACTGCCGGGATTCAGCAATCCTGTGGTGATTGCGGGCGCGGTGTTCTCGGCCGACGCCAAACCGTTTACCCAGTATGCGAATTTCGACAAGGGCGCGGTCGGGCTGATTCTGTTGGCGTTGATATGCCGGCGTACTGCGTCGTTTGCCGAGCTGGGCGGCGTGCTGCGCAAGACCTGGCCGGTGCTGCTGGTGACAGTGGGGGTGGTGATGGCCTTGGCTACCGGCGCCGGTTTCGTGCACCCGGCTTTCAAGCTGCCGGATGTCACGCTGCAATTCCTCGCCGTGAATCTGTTTTTCACCGTGGTCGCCGAAGAGGCGTTCTTCCGCGGCTTCGTGCAGGCGCGGCTGGCGTCGGCGATGGGAGGATGGCGTTATGGATCGTGGCTGGCGGTGGCCTGCTCCGCGCTGCTGTTCGGCGCCGCGCATCTGGCCGGCGGCCCGCTGTATGCAGGGCTCGCCGCCATCGCGGGCCTGGGCTATGCGTACGCCTACCAGCGCACCCAACGCATCGAAGCGCCGATCGTGATCCACATCGCGCTCAACGCCGTGCACTTCATCTTCTTCACCTACCCATAGCGCTGAGCAGGGTACTAGTTCAGCAACAACTCCGGCTGCTGCTGAACGATGGCGCTCTTCGGCAGGCAGACGATGAAGCTGCTGCCCTTGCCCGCCTCCGACTTGATCTGCAGCGTAGAGCCATGGCGCAGCAGCACGTGCTTGACGATCGCCAAGCCCAGCCCCGTACCCTGCGTCTCGCGCGAACGGCTCTTGTCGACGCGATAGAAGCGCTCGGTCAGGCGCGAGATGTGCTCAGGGCTGATGCCGATGCCGGTATCCTCCACCAGGAACTTCACGCCGCCCTCATACTCCTTCCACACCAGATGGATCTTGCCACCGGCCGGCGTGTAGCGCACCGCGTTGGACGCCAGATTGCCGAACGCGCTGTGCAGCTCTTCATAACTGCCCATGATGTCCGGCCCATTGACCGCCATCGTGATCTCATGCTTGCCAGCCGACAGCGCCCGCGCATCGCGCAACACCTGTTCCATCAGCTTGGGCACATCGACCTGCTCCGGCCGCATCGGATAATCGACCGACTCCAGACGCGACAAGGTCAGCATATCCTCGATCAGATGCTGCATGCGATGGCCCTGCTCCGTCATCAGCTTCAGGTGAGCCGAGCGCGTCGCCGCATCCAGCCCCTCCGACGCCGCGATCTCCAGGAAGCCCACGATCACCGTCAACGGCGTGCGCAACTCGTGCGACGCGTTGGCGATAAAGTCGCGCCGCATCTCTTCGATGCGTTCGGTCTCGGTGGCATCGTGCGTCACCAGAATCTGCCGGCGGTTTTCAAACGGAATGATATGCACAATCAGCTTGCGCTCGCGGAAGCTGATCGTCAGCGGCTGCTCGTAGCGGCCGAGGATGATGTAGTCCATGAAATCCGGACTGCGCACCAGATTGGTCACGCGCATGCCCTTGTCGCGCTCATGCGTCAAACCCAGATGCTTCTCGGCAGCCGGATTGCACCACTCCAGGAACAGCACGTCATCCATGATGACCACGCCGTCCGGCAGCAGATGCATGGCCTGACGGAAGCGCGCCAGCCATTCGGTCAGCTCGGTCTGGTTCTTCTCATCGTCGCGCCGCATGCGGTACAGGCGCGAGAAGATATTGGTCCACGCCCCCCAGCCGTCGGGCAGCTTGGCGCTTTGCGGATCGTCCATCCAGTTGCTCAACTGGTAGAGATAGGACAGCTGCACAAACACCAGCACCATCATGGCGATCAGCGCCAGCACCAGGCCGTTCAACCAGCCGAACATCCAGCCCAGGGCCGTGCAGCCCGCCAGGATCACGGCGGTGCGCAGCGCGGCCGGCACCCAGAACACCAGTTTGGGATTCATTATTTCTCCGACAGCATGTAGCCCACGCTACGCACCGTCTTGATCAGATGCTCCGCTTCCTTCAGCGCCTTGCGCAGACGCAGCACATGGACATCGACGGTACGCTCTTCGATCACCACATGGTCGCCCCACACCTTGTCGAGCAGCTGGCTGCGCGAGAACACCCGCTCAGGATGGGCCAGCAGGAACTTCAGCAGCTTGTACTCGGCATGGCCGATGTCGATCTTCTGCTCGTCCATCAACACCGTGCAGCTGACCGGGTCCAGCATCACATTGGCTGCGCGCATGGTCGCTTGCGCATGCTCCGGGCTCTTGCGGCGCAACAGCGCCTTGGCGCGGGCCAGCAGCTCGCGCGGCGAGAACGGCTTGGTGACATAGTCGTCGGCGCCGCTGTTCAGGCCGGCCAGCTTGTCTTCTTCCATGCTCTTGGCGGTCAGCATGATGACCGGGATTTCATTGAACTGGCGGTCGGAACGGATACGCGCCAGCAGGCGCAGGCCGGTCTGGTCGGGCAGCATCCAGTCCAGCAATATCAGTTGCGGCGTCTTGGTCTGGATGAAGTCCCAGGCCTCGGCGCAGCTCTGCACGGCGCAGCAGTTCCAGCCCGCCTCGCGCAGCGAGAACGTCACCAGCTCAACGATGGCGGGCTCGTCTTCGACGATCAGTACGGTAGTTTTATCGGATGCCATTATTTCTCTTATTATTTCTTTTTACTCAGCTTGCGCGGGCACGTCGTCCGGTATCGGTGCGGTCTTGGTGTGGCGGATGTCCTTGCCTTCGACGACGTAGATGACGTATTCGGCGATGTTCTTGGCGTGGTCGCCGATGCGCTCGATCGCCTTGGCCACCCACAGGGTGTCCAGCGCGGCCGAAATTGTACGCGGATCTTCCATCATGAAGGTGATCAGATTGCGCATGATCGAACGGAATTCATGGTCGATCACCGCATCCTGGGCGATCAGCTGCAAGGCTTGCTTGCCGTCGTTGCGGGCGAACGCGTCCAGCGCGTCGTGCAGCATGTCGCTGGTGTTGTTGGCGATGCCGCGCACCATCTCGTAGTGGTTGACGGTCACCGCGCCGCGCGCATGCAGCGCCTTGGCGGTGCGGGCGATCTTGGTCGCTTCGTCGCCGATGCGCTCCAGGTCGGTGATGACCTTGATGGTCGCCATGATGGTGCGCAGATCGTTGGCGGCCGGCTGGCGGCGCACGATCAGGTGGCTGCAGGCGTCGTCCAGCGACACTTCCAGCTGGTTGACGGCGTCGTCCTCGCGCATCACGCGGTCGGCGCGCTCGGGATTGCCGATGCGGAAGCAGGTCATGGCGTCGAGGAATTGCGTCTCGACGATGCCGCCCATCAGCAGCACCTTGCTGCGTATGGCTTCCAGTTCGTTGTCGTACTGCTTGGATGAGTGTTCACCGATCATGCTAAGGCTCCGTAGTCGATTTGCTATTATAGGTGCGATCAGCCGAAGCGACCGGTGATGTAGTCCTGCGTCTCTTTGCGCGCCGGGTTCATGAAGATCTGGTCGGTCTCGCCGAACTCCACCAGCTCGCCCAGGTACATATAGGCGGTGTAGTCGGAGCAGCGCGCCGCCTGCTGCATATTGTGGGTGACGATGGCGATCGTGTAATCCTGCTTCAGCTCGCTGATCAGCTCTTCCACTTTCGAGGTCGAGATCGGATCCAGCGCCGACGTCGGTTCATCGAGCAACAGCACGTCCGGCTTCACCGCCACGCCGCGCGCGATGCACAGGCGCTGCTGCTGGCCGCCCGACAGCGACAGGCCGCTCTTGGTCAGCTTGTCCTTGACTTCGCCCCACAGCGCCGCCTTCTTCAACGCCCATTCGACGCGCTCGTCCATCTCGCCCTTCGACAGGTCTTCATACAGACGCACGCCGAAAGCGATATTGTCGTAGATCGACATCGGGAACGGGGTCGGCTTCTGGAACACCATGCCGACCTTGGCGCGCAGCATGTTGACGTCCTGGCCTTCTTCCAGGATGTTACGGCCGCGGTACATGATCGAACCTTCGGCGCGCTGGCCCGGGTACAGGTCGTACATGCGGTTCAGCGTGCGCAGCAGCGTCGACTTGCCGCAGCCGGACGGGCCGATGAAGGCCGTCACTTGCTTTTCGTGGATGTCCAGGTTGACGTTGGTCAGGCTCTGGGTCTTACCGTAGAAAAAATTCAGACCCGAAATCTCGATGGTCTTGCGTTTGCCGTTCATGGCTACCACGTTCTCTTGGCTCAGTTGCGTATTCATTATTGATCGCTTTATCAGGATGAGTTTAATTCGGTGCTTTTTGGCTGAACACGGTGCGCGACAGGATGTTGAGCGCCAACACGCTGAACGTCACCAGCAGCGCGCCGCCCCAGGCCAGCTCGCGCCAGTTGTCGTAAGGGCTCATGGCGAAGCCGTAGATCACCACCGGCAGATTGGCCATCGGCGCGTTCATGTCGGCGCTGAAGAATTGGTTGTTCAGTGCGGTGAACAGCAGCGGCGCGGTCTCGCCCGAGATGCGGGCCACGGCCAGCAGCACGCCGGTGATGACGCCGGCCTTGACGGCGCGCAGGCGCACCATCATCGCCACTTTCCAGCGCGGCGCGCCCAGCGCGAACGCCGCTTCCAGCAGGCTGTTCGGCACCAGACGCAGCATATTGTCGGTGGTGCGCACCACCACCGGCACCGCGATCAGCGCCAGCGCCACCGAACCGGCGTAACCGGAATAGTGCTTGGCGGTGGCCACGTACATGGCCCAGACGAACATGCCGATCACGATCGACGGCGCCGACAGCATGATGTCGGTGACGAAGCGGGTGACGGCGGCGATCTTGTTTTCTTCGCCGTACTCGGCCAGGTAGATGCCGGCCAGGATGCCGATCGGCGTGCTGATTACGGTGGCCAGGCCGACGATCATCAGCGAGCCGACGATGGCGTTGACCAGGCCGCCGCCTTCGCTACCCGGCGCCGGCGTGGTCTGGGTGAACAGGTTGACGCTAAGCGCGCCGAAGCCCTTGACGGCCAGCGTAATCAAAATCCACGCCAGCACCAGCAGGCCGACCGACATCGCCGCCACGGACAGCGCGATGCCGATGCGGTGCGTCAGCAAGCGCTTGCGATAAACCGGATTCATAACTTGATTCATTATTTGACGCCTTCCTTGCGGGACATGCCAGCCAGCATCAGCTTGGCGGCGGACAGAACGATAAAGGTAATCACGAACAGGATCAGTGCCAGCGCGAACAGCGAGGACACGTGCAGCGGCGTGTCGGCTTCGGCGAACTCGTTGGCCAGCGTCGAGGCGATCGAGTTACCCGCCGCGAACAGCGACCACGACAGCTTGTTGGCGTTGCCGATGACGAAGGTCACGGCCATGGTCTCGCCCAGCGCGCGGCCCAGGCCCAGCATGACGCCGCCGACCACGCCGGTCTTGGTGTAAGGCAGCACGATCTTGCGCACCACTTCCCAGCGGGTGCAGCCCAGGCCGTAGGCGGATTCCTTCAACACGGCCGGCACGATCTCGAACACGTCGCGCATCACCGAGGAAATGAACGGGATAATCATCACCGCCAGGATCAGCGCGGCGGTCAGGATGCCGATGCCCATGGTCGGGCCGCTGAAGAACTGGCCGATGATGGGCAGATGGCCGATGGTGTTTTTCAGCAGCGGCTGCACGTAGTCGCCGAACAGCGGCGCGAACACGAACAAGCCCCACATGCCGTAGATGATGGACGGCACGCCGGCCAGCAGCTCGACGGCCGTGCCCAGCGGACGGCGCAGGCCGGCCGGGCAGATCTCGGTCAGGAACAGGGCGATGCCGAAGCTGACCGGGAAGGCGATCAGCAGCGCGATGCCGGACGTGGCCAGGGTGCCGACGATGGCGATCAGCGCGCCGTACTTGTCGTTGACCGGATCCCATTCGACGGTGGTGATGAAGGCCGGACCGAACTCCTTGAAGGCCGGCCAGGCGCCCACCATCAGCGAGATGATGATACCCAGCAGCACCGCCAGCACGGACAGCGCAAACAACATCGTGGTCTTGTGGAAGAAGAAGTCCTGGATGCGCTGGTTGCGCATGGTGCGGTGCATGGCCTGGGTGGCTGCGTGCTCGGCGGCCGTCAAGGCGGCGGTGGCGGTGTTCATGGCCGGCTCCGGTTTGTTCAGTGGCGTGGAAGTGATATCAGCGCTCATATGGTTGTCTCGTGGATGGTAGCTAGCCTGCGGCTCCCGGTCGGGAGGCGCAGGCTAACCCCCTCGCCGTCCGCGCTGTGCTGCGGCGCGGCGAAGGGACGGTCCGGATTAGTAGATGGCTTTACCGGAAGCGTCTTTCAGGTTGGCTTTCCAGGCATCCTGAACCAGTTTGACAACCGATGCCGGCAGTGGAACGTAGTCCAGTTCGGTAGCCGAAGTGCCGCCGTTTTTGAAGGCCCAGTCGAAGAACTTGATGACTTCCTTGCCTTTGTTGGCGTCAGCCTGAGCTTTGTGCATCAGGATGAAGGACACGCCGGTGATCGGCCACGAGTTCTTGCCGGCCTGGTCGGTCAGCACCACGCCGAAGCCTGGGGTCTTGGTCCACTCGGCGTTGGCGGCGGCGGCTTTGAAGAAGTCGTCGTCAGGCTGCAGGAAGTTGCCGTCCTTGTTTTTCAGCTGGGTGTGCGACATTTTGTTTTTCTTGGCGAAAGCCCACTCGACGTAGCCGATCGAACCCTTGATGCGCTGCACGTTTGCGGCCACGCCTTCGTTACCCTTGCCGCCTACGCCCACGGCCCATTTCACGGCTGCGTCGGCGCCGATCTTGGTCTTGAACTCAGGGCTGGTTTTCGACAGGAAGTCGGTGAACAGGAAGGTAGTGCCCGAACCGTCGGCGCGGTGCACAACGGTGATTTCATCGGCTGGCAGCTTCACGCCTGGGTTCAGCGCGGCGATGGCGGCGTCGTTCCATTTGGTGATCTTGCCCAGGTAGATGTCGCCAACCACTGGACCGGTCAGCTTCAGCTGGCCAGGGGTGATGCCGTCCAGGTTGACCACGGTGACTACGCCACCCATGATGGCCGGGAACTGCATCAGGCCTTCGGCGTCCAGTTCAGCGGCGCTCAGCGGCTTGTCCGACGCGCCGAAATCGACGGTCTTGGCCTTGATCTGCTTGATACCGGCGCCCGAACCGACGGACTGGTAATTCAGGCCGTTGCCGGTGGCGGCTTTGTACGACTCAGCCCACTTGGCGTAAATCGGGTAAGGGAAGGTTGCGCCGGCGCCGGTCATATCGGCGGCGTGAGCAGCGGACGAGAAGGCCATTACAGCCGCTACGCCAACTACCAGGGAGGAAAACAGTTGTTTCAGTCGCATATCAAGTCCTTTTGTTATGACAGGTTAGGATGCTGCGCAGTCTACCGGGACTATATGACAGGTTTATGACATGACCGAAATATGTCAAAAATAGTTATCCCCCCCCGCTTTCACTGCGCTCCTCCCTCTGGGAACAGACCAACGCGCCCGGATATATTACGCCTTCCTGTCATAATTGGAACGTCACACAAGTCATTTATGACAGAACGTGTCACGCAGCTGTCATATTTCTTATTTACACTGTTGCATCATTCTTCCGCAATAAAGGATAGAATGAGCTTACCTGCAAAGTGAACAAAAAGACATGAAGCCTGACTTGCATGCTGAAGTAAACAAGAACTCCGCGTTTCTGGACCGGGAACTGTCGCAACTGATGTTCAACCGGCGCGTGCTCGCGCAGGCCGAAGACAAAAGCATCCCCTTATTAGAGCGGCTGCGCTATCTGTGCATCGCCAGCAGCAACCTGGATGAATTCTTCGAAGTGCGCGTGGCCAGCCTGCTGGCGGCCGGCAGCGTCGAGGGTTCGCTGTCCAACCACCCTGCGCTGGTGGCCACGCTGTCGCGCATCAGCAATGAATGCCACGCGCTGGTCGCCCACCAGTATGAAATCCTCAACCAGGAAGTACTGCCCCAGCTGGCCGCCAACGGCGTGCACCTGGTGCGCCACAACGAGCGCAACGAGGCGCAGCGCGCCTGGGTCAAGGAATACTTCGACACCGAAGTGCGCCCGCTGCTGACGCCGATCGGCCTCGACCCGGCCCACCCCTTCCCGCAAGTCGTCAACAAGAGCCTGAATTTCATCGTCTCGCTGTCCGGCAAGGATGCCTTCGGCCGCGGCACCGCCATCGCGATTGTGAAAGCGCCGCGCGTGCTGCCGCGCGTGATACGCCTGCCTGACCATCTGTCGAAGAGCGGCGGCGTCTCGTTCTGCCTGCTGTCCTCCATCATCCACGCCCACATCTCCGACCTGTTCGCCGGCCGCGAAGTGATCGCCTATTCGCAGTTCCGCGTCACCCGCGACTCCGACCTGT
The DNA here is from genome assembly GCF_009380215.1 of Rugamonas aquatica. Classification (GTDB taxonomy): domain Bacteria; phylum Pseudomonadota; class Gammaproteobacteria; order Burkholderiales; family Burkholderiaceae_D; genus Rugamonas; species Rugamonas aquatica_B. Next base: position 258,509 of record NZ_WHUG01000004.1, on the reverse strand, counting down.
GGGTCGACGAGGACGAGGTCAAGAACCTGCGCCAGGCGCTCAAGGGTGAATTGCAAGGCCGCCAGTTCGGCACCTCGGTGCGGCTGGAAGTGGCCAAGAACTGCCCGCCGGAACTGTCGCAATTCCTGCTCGACCAGTTCGGCCTGCACCAGAGCCGGCTGTACGCCGTCAACGGCCCGGTCAACCTGGTGCGCCTGACCGAGATCATGGACCACGTCAACAATCCGGCGCTGCGCTTCCCGCCCTTCTTCCCCGGCATCGCGCAAAAGCCCGGCAGCCCGGACATCTTCGCCGCCCTGCGCGACGGCGACATCCTGCTGCACCACCCGTTCCAGTCCTTCCAGACCGTGATCGACTTCATCCGCAGCGCCGCGCTCGACCCGGCCGTGGTGGCGATCAAGCAAACCATCTATCGCACCGGCATGAACTCCGATCTGATGGAATCGCTGATCCTGGCCGCCCAATCCGGCAAGGAAGTGACCGTCATCGTCGAACTGAAGGCGCGCTTCGATGAAGAAGCCAATATCAACTGGGCCGACAAGCTGGAACAGGCCGGCGCCCAGGTGGTGTACGGCGTGGTCGGCCTGAAGACCCACGCCAAGGTGGCGCTGGTGATACGCCGCGAGGACAGCAAGCTGCGCTTCTACGCCCACCTCGGCACCGGCAACTACCACCCGACCACCACCAAGTTCTACACCGACTTCGGCCTGCTGACCAGCCACCCCGGCATAAGCCAGGAAGTGAACGAAGTGTTCATCCACCTGACCAGCCTGACCAAGCCGCACCGCCTGACCCATTTGTGGCTGGCGCCGTTCGCGCTGCAAAACGAAATCATCAAAGCCATCCGCAACGAAGCGCGCATCGCCCGCGCCGGACGGCCGGGTCGCATCATCGTCAAGATCAACGCGCTGGTGGACGAATCGGTGATACGAGCGCTGTACGCCGCCTCCAAGGATGGCGTCAAGATCGACCTGATCGTGCGCGGCGCCTGCACGCTCAAGCCCGGCGTGCCGGGCCTGTCGGAAAACATCCGGGTGCGCTCCATCATCGGCCGTTTCCTCGAACACAGCCGCATTTACTATTTCCGCAACGACCTGGCGCACGACATCATGCTGGCCAGCGCCGACTGGATGAGCCGCAACCTGTTCCGCCGCATCGAAGTCGCCTTCCCCATCCTGGACAAGGCGCTCAAGCGGCGCGTGCTGGCAGAAGGCTTGAATCCGTATTTAAAGGATAATATGAACGCATGGGAGCTGGAGGCGGACGGCCACTACCAGCGCCGCAAGGCGCGCGGCAAGCAGCCCCACTACAGCGCACAGCAGCACCTGATGGACACGCTGGGCATGGCGGGCGCCCAGCTCGGGGAGTAAGCAAGAGAGGCGCCGCCGGGAGGTGGCGCGGGGATCTTTTTTCACATGTCGCTCAGGAGAAAAACATGGATCTCATTTTATGGCGGCACGCCGAGGCCGAAGATGCCGGTCCCGGCATGTCCGATCTGGAACGCGCACTGACGGTCAAGGGCCAGAAGCAGGCCCGCCGCATGGGCCAATGGCTGGACTCCCAGCTGCCCGACAGCTGCCGCATCCTGGCCAGCCCCGCCGTACGCACGCTGCAGACGGTGGAAGCGCTGGGCCGCAAGTTCAAGATGCACACCGACCTGGCGCCCGGCGCCGATCCGTCCGACATTCTCAAGGCCGCCAACTGGCCGGGCAACAAGGATTCGGTGCTGGTGGTCGGCCATCAGCCGACGCTGGGCCAGGTGGCCGCACTGTTGCTAACCGGCGACGACCTCGAATGGGATATCCGCAAGGCCAGCGCCTGGTGGTTCGCCCAGCGCGACCCCGGCAATCCGGCCAGCGTCTACCTCAAGGCAGTGATGGCGGCCGACCTGGTCGTCAAATAAATAACTGCCGAGCTTGCAAAGCGGCAACCGTCTGCTAAAGTTTAATCGTAACAACTTGAGGGAGGGTTATCATGTTCACCTTGCTCGCGATGGGGATCTTCGGCGGGATGATCGCCTTGGTCGTGTACGAAATCATCGAGGAAACGCGCGGCAGCAAACATAAATTGATCGACCGCTATCACGAATAGCCATCGCTTCACTGAAGCAGCATCGGCGCCAGCGGCGTGTCCTGACCGGACCCGCCTCTCGCGCCGATCATCGTTTACAGGCCGGTCTTGAACTTGGTGTAGATGCGGGTGATGTTGCGGCGTATATCGGCCGGCACCGCTTCCGGCGCGGCCATGCGCTGCTTGTCCGCGTCGGACAAAAACACCGTATGGTTGCCGGCGATATCCTTACGCACAAACTTCAGGCTGGCCGTGTTCGGATTGGCGTAGAACACCTTGTTGGTCAGGCTGGCGTGCACCTCGGGGCGCATGATGTAGTTGATCCACAGATGCGCGTTGTTCGGATGCGGCGCATCGGCCGGGATCGCCATCGTATCGAACACCAGCGCGGCCGCGGTCTTCGGCACCAGCACCTCGATCACATTGCCGTTCTTGGCGTCGATCGCGCGCTGGCGGGCGATGCTGATATCGCCCGACCAGCCCAGCGCCACGCACACCGCGCCATTGGCCATGTCGTTGATATAGCCCGACGAGCTGAACAGCGTGACATTCGGGCGGATGGCTTGCAGCAGCTTGCCCGCCTCGGCGTAGTCGGCGGCGTTCTTCGAGTAGGCAGGCTTGCCCAGGTACAGCAGCGCGGCCGGCAGCACCTCGGACGGCGAATCGAGGAAGGACACGCCACACGATTTGAGCTTGGACGCGTATTTCGGATTGAAGATCAGATCCCAGGCATTGTCCGGCATCGGCATGCCGCCCAGCGCGGCCTTGACCTTGTTGACGTTGATGCCGACGGTGGTATAGCCCCACAGCCAGTCGACCAGGTATTCATTGTTCGGATCGATGCTGGCCAGCTTGGCCTGGATCGCCGGGTCCATGTTTTTCAGGTTGCTGAGCTTGGATTTATCGAGCTTGCGCAGCAGCTTGCCGTCGATTTGCAGGCGCGCCCATTGCGCGGTCGGCACCACGATGTCGTAGCCCGACTTGCCGGCGGCCAGTTTGGAATTGAGGATTTCGTTGTTGTCGAACAGATCGTAGCGGACCTTGATACCGGTTTCTTTTTCAAAGTTTTTAACCGTATCGTCGGCGATGTAATCCGACCAGTTGTAGATATTGAGGACTTTCTCCTCCTGCGCCTGCGCCGCAACCTGCCCTGCGCCGGCCATCAGGCCAGCCGCCACCAGCATCGTACCAACGAACTTCCCTGCCATAGCCCCTCCGAGTGGAATCAATCACAAGCCGTGATGATCGGGCATAGCCAGTTCCGACGCAAGGAATTCGTTAGAAATATCCGTCTGAAACGTCAACCCAGCATATCGAACAGCGTGCCCGACTTGCCGGCCGCACCGTTGATCGCGCTGCCGGCGCCGGTCTGGGCCTGGGCCGAGTACAGCGCCACCAGCGCCGTGGCCTGGGCCGTCAGCGCCTTGGTCATCACCGCGCGCCGGCCATTGATGCTGGTGATTTCGCGGCCCAGCAGGCTGGCTTCCTTGCTGATCGTGCTGCTGTCCGAGGTCAGCGCCGCCGCCTTCGACGATAGCAGATCGGCAATCCCCTTGCCGCCATTGGTGAACAGCTTGCCCACCGCGGCCGAATCGGCGGTCAGCGCCGCTTGCAGCTTCTTATCGTCCAGCACCAGCTGGCCGCTGCTGTCCTGGCTGATGCCGGCCGCGTTCAGCGCCGCGATCGACACGCTGCCGCCGCCCGTCTTCAGCAGCAAGTCCAGCTGGCTGGTGACCTGGCCCATCGCCGTGTCCGATTTCAGGTCACCCTTCTGCAAGGCTTGCAGCTTCTTGTTCAAATCGTTGTAGGCGCTGACGAAGGCCTTCAGGTTGGTGCCGACCTGGCTGGGATCCTGCGTCACGGTGACATCGGTCTTGCCGGTGCCGGTCAGCGTCAGCGTCATGCCGGCGATGCCCTTGTCCTTGTCCAGCGTGTTGCTGGCGCTGGTGACATCCTTGCCGTCGACGGTCAGGATGGCGTCCATGGCGGCGCTGGTCTGCTTCATTTTCTGGCTGCCGGCCGGGTCGTAGCCGAGCAGGCTTTTCAGCATCGCATCGCCGCTGGCGCTGATGCGCATGCTGTTGGCCGCGCCGCTGGGGCCGGCGATCGCCAGCGAGAACTTGCCATCGTCGCCCTTGACCACTTTGACGTCCACGCCGGCCGCCTTGAACGCGGCGGCGATGCCGTCCAGCGTATTGTTGCTGCTGTCGATGGTGACGGATTTGCTGGCCGCGCCCGGATTGGCCTTGAAGCCCTTGTCCTCGCCGACCGTGCCGAAGTCGATCTTGACGGTGGTGACGGCGCCGGATCCTATCCTGGCATCGGCGGCAGCGAAAGCGTCGCTGGTCAGGAACTGGCCCTGGGCCAGCTGCTTGACGTTGACCGCGTAGGTGCCGGCCTTGGCGGTGCCGGTGGAGGCGGCGGTCAGCACATTCTTGACCGAGGTGGCGGCGCTGGTGCTCAAGCCGCTGCCGGTCAGGCCGGAGGCGATCGACTGGAAGTTCGCCAGCGCGCTCTGCAGCTGGCCCAGCGCCGACAGCTTGGTCTGGTCGTTCTTCAGCGTCGTATTGAGCTTGGTCGCCGCCTTGTTCTGCGACGCCATGGTCTGCTGGACGCGGTTGTAGATATCGTTCGACACCGTCGAACTGCCGGTATTGCCGCTGGAAGTAATGCTGGAAGTCGCCATGATCCGATCCGCCTTTGATTGGTTAGCCATTATGCAACACCAGCGGGAGTTTCAAAGCCGCGAACAGAAGGCTGTTTGCCCTCCAATCCGCGACCAACGGCGCTACCAGCGCGGCGGCGCTGAGCCCAGGTCGCTGGCAGGTCTATCCCAGACCATGTCCGCGCCCTCGATGTGGAGCGGCGGCAGATAGCGTCGCGCCGGCCCCCAGGCGGTCTGCTCCAGCGCCTGTGCCAGATCCGCATCGGCGGGCGCGGCCAGCGGTGGCTCGGCCGTCGCGCCCAACGGCTGCACGCCCGCCTCCGCAAGCGCCGGCGACATCTGCTCCAGCAGCAGCGCCGTGCGCGCCAGCGACAGGCGTGCCTGCGTCGCCCGCCCCTCCTCCAGCCGGTACAGCAATCCGCGCACCGCCGCCGCCGCGACCAGATACCCGGTCGCATGGTCCAGCGCCTGCACCGGCAAAGGCACCGGCTTTGCCGCGCCCTGCCACTGCATGCCGCGCTGCGCTATCCCCGCGCTCATCTGCACCAGGCTGTCGAAGCCGCGCCGCCCGCTCAGCGGACCGGTCCAGCCGTAGGCGTCCAGCGCCACATCGACCAGCCCCGGATTCAAGCGCCGCCGCGCCGCCTCGCCAAACCCCAGCCGCTCCAGCGCGTCCGGGCGATATCCATGCACCAGCACATCCGCCCGCGCCAGCAATTCCTCGAACACGGCGCGATGCTGCGCCGCCCGCAAATCCAGCCGCGCGCAGCGCTTGCCCAAGGTCACTTCCGGTATCACGCCCGGCTCGCTCCAGTCCGGCGCATCGATGCGCAGCACGTCCGCGCCATAGCCCGCCAGAAACCGCGTCGCCACCGGCCCGGCCAGCACCCGCGTCAGGTCCAGCACCTTCAGCCCCGCCAGCGGCCGCGACGGCGTCGCCGCCCAGCCCGCGTTGAAACTGCCGCCCTGCCCGGCCAACGCCACCAGCGGCTCGGCCGCCACAGCCCGTCCCTGCTCATGCGCCGCCCATTCCTCGCTGGACCGCATCATCGCCGCGCAACCGCCTTGCGCCACCACGGCCGCCTCCAGATCGGCGCCGCGCCACGCCGCCACTGCCCGCGCGACCGCCGCGCGCTCCACCGGCGCACCCAGCACCGCCAGCGCCGCATCGCGATGGTGGATTGCATTGGTGTGCAAGCGTATCCAGCCGTCCGCCGTCGGATAGTCGCCGGCCACCGGGTCCCACAACGGCGGCCGCTCCCAGCCCACCGGACGCAGCGACCAGCCGAACCACAGCGACGCCAGCCGGCGGTCGACCGTCACCTCTGCCGCCGGCCCGCCCTGCGCCGCGATCAGGTGCCGCACAGCCAGCGCCGCCGCGCCGACCGAGGCCGCCGCCAAGTCCGTCACCGCGTAGCACGACGGCAGCGCGCCCTCGCCGGCCAGGGTCACGCACTCCGGCGCCGGCAGGGACAGCGCGGACGAAATAGCTTCCAACATTTTAGACATGAGCGCTCCGGGACTTGATATGCTGTCCCAGCTTAGGACCGCCCACAGGGGGCGTCAATCTTGACTTGAAGCGTCAACATAGGAATCAGAAATGGTCTGGATGACAGCGGCAGAAGCGCTGAATGTATTGAATGTCCGCCCGCAGACGCTGTACGCCAACGTCAGCCGGGGGAAGATCCGCGCCAAGTCCGACGCCGACGATCCGCGCCGCAGCCTCTACCACCGCGACGACATCCTGCGCATGGCCAAGCGCAGCAACGGCCGCCGCAAGATAGAGACGGTCTCCGCGCAAGCGATGCAATGGGGCGACCCGGTGCTGCCGTCCGCCCTCTCCACCGCCGCCGACGGCCGCCTGCTCTACCGCGGCCGCGACGCCGTCACACTGTCCGAGACCGCCACGCTGGAAGACATCGCCGACCTGCTGTGGCAAGCCGAGCCTGGCCAGGTGCTGGCCGCAACCGCAGCCGCAGCGAACGCGGCGGCGACAACGGCGGCCGCTGCCATCGCCGCAGCACCGGCGCCCGCCGCCAGTGCGCGCCCAGCCAGCGCCTTGGGCGCAGGCCTGCTGGCCCTTGCGCTGCGCTGCGCAACGGACTCACCCTCGCTGGGCCGCCCGGCCGCCGAGCTGCGCGCCGAAGCCGCCAGCGTCCTGTCCACGCTCACGGCGGCCATGATGGCCGCCCCGGCCAGCGACATCAACACCACCATCAGCCACCGCCTCGCACTAGCCTGGCAACGCCCCGCCGCCGAAGACCTGCTGCGCCGCGCCCTGGTGCTGATGGCCGACCATGAACTGAACGCTTCCACCTTCGCCACCCGCGTCGCCATCTCCACCGGCGCCTCGCTGGCGGCCGGGATCCTGGCCGGCTTCACCACGCTGACCGGCCCACTGCACGGCGGCGCCTCCGCCGAATTAACCCAACTGATCGCCTCAGCCCACCAGCACGGCGCCAGCCCGGCAGTCCAGGCATGGCTGGGCAGCGGCCGCCCGCTGCCCGGCTTCGGCCACAAACTGTATGCCGAAGGCGACCCGCGCGCCCGCGCGCTGCTGGAGTTACTACCGAAATTACAGCCGAAATTACAGACGTACTTCGACCTCGCCGCCGCAGCCGAAGCGCAGGCGGGGGAATTGCCGAACATTGATTTTGCGCTGACCCTGCTGGCCGCCGCCCACGAACTGCCGGACGACGCACCGTTCATCCTGTTCGCGCTGGGCCGCTGCGTAGGCTGGCTGGCGCACGCACTCGAACAAGTGCAGGCCAACCGCCTGATCCGCCCCAGGGCCCGCTACGTGGGGCCTAGCGCAGAAACTTGTTGATCGCGCCGGAAGTGATGGAATCCAGATTGAGGAACTGGTAGCCGATCTTGAAATGATCGCCACTGAAGATGCAATACGTCACCTTGGAACGGCAAGTCAGCAGCTGCGCCTTGCCATCGATGAACAGCTCGAACGACAGCTGCCCCATATGTCCAGTCCCCAGCTTGTGCTCGAAATTGAGCGACAAGCCCTGCGCACTGATATCGATCGTGCGTCCCTGCAGGGGCGGCATGCCGTCCATAATCACCACCGCCTTGGCGCGCACGATCTTGCGCGCTACCGACCTTTGATCAACTAACACTATCCTGTCCTTTGTACGTATTCTTTAGCAACTAAGCTTTAGCAACCAAGCTTTAACAATTAAGCAGCATTGACGATTACAACACGTAACAATACAACGTTATTGGATTTCGCGCAGCTTATTAAAGGCATCATCGATACGATCGACAGCGATGATCGTCATTCCCTCGATCGGCTGCTTGGGCGCATTGGCGCTCGGGATCATCGCCATCGAGAAGCCCAGCTTGGCCGCCTCGCGCAGACGCTCCTGCCCGCGCGGCGCCGGCCGGATCTCGCCCGCCAGCCCCACCTCGCCGAACACCACGAAACCGCGCGGCAGCGGCTTGCTGCGCATCGACGAATTAATCGCCAGCAGCACCGCCAGGTCGGCCGCCGGTTCGGTGATCTTCACCCCGCCCACCGCGTTGATGAACACGTCCTGGTCGAAGGCAGCGATGCCCGCATGCCGGTGCAACACCGCCAGCAGCATCGCCAGACGATTCTGCTCCAAACCGACCGACAAGCGGCGCGCGTTAGGCAGATGGCTGGCGTCAACCAGCGCCTGGATTTCGACCAGCAAGGGGCGCGTGCCCTCCTGCGTCACCATCACGCAGGACCCCGGCACCTGGTTGTCATGCTGCGACAGGAACAGCGCCGACGGATTCGACACGCCCTTCAAGCCCTTCTCCGTCATCGCAAACACGCCCAGCTCATTGACCGCGCCGAAACGATTCTTGATTGCCCGCACCAAACGGAAGCTGGAATGGTTGTCGCCCTCGAAGTACAGCACCGTATCGACGATGTGTTCCAGCACGCGCGGCCCCGCCAGCGCGCCCTCCTTCGTCACGTGGCCGACCAGGATGATGGTGATGCCGGTCTGCTTGGCCACCCGCGTCAGCTGCGCCGCGCACTCGCGCACCTGCGCCACCGAACCCGGCGCCGAACTGAGCGCGTCCGAATACACCGTCTGGATCGAATCGATGACCGCCACTTCCGGCTTCAGGTCCGCCAGCGTGCCGAGGATTTTCTCCAGCTGGATCTCCGCCTGCAGCTTCAAATCGCGGGCATCGATGTTCAGGCGCTTGGCGCGCAGCGCGATCTGCGCGCCGGACTCCTCGCCGCTGACATACAGCACCCGCTTCAGATGCGACACATTGGCCAGCGCCTGCAACAGCAGGGTCGACTTGCCGATGCCGGGATCGCCGCCGATCAGCACCACGCCGCCCGCCACCAGGCCGCCGCCCAGCACGCGGTCGAACTCCTCGATGCCGGTGCCGAAGCGCGGCACATCGATGGCGTCGATATCGGCCAGCGACAGCACCGGCGCCGTCTGCGCCAGCGACAAGTGCTGCGGTTGCGAATAACGGTTGTTGCCGCCCGCCTCGATGACGGTCTCCACCATCGTGTTCCACTGCTGGCAGGACGAACACTGGCCGGTCCACTTGGTGGCCGTGCCGCCGCATTCGCTGCAGGTGTAATTGGTTTTTGCCTTGGCCATCGGCTCAGCCTTCAACCACAGGCACGCGCTGGGCCAGCGCGCACATCAGCTCATAGCCGATGGTGCCGGCGGCCGTCGCCACCTCGTCGACAGGCATGCCCTGGCCCCACAGCGTCACCTTGCTGCCCACCCGCGCCGACGGCAGATCGGTCAGATCGACCGTCAACATATCCATCGACACCCGCCCGACCAGCCTGGTGCGGACACCGTCGACCAGCGCCGGCGTGCCCATCGGCGCGCTGCGTGGGTAGCCGTCCGCATAGCCGCAGGCCACCACGCCGATCCGCATCGGCCCCTCGGCCTGGAAGCGGCTGCCGTAACCGACCACGTCGCCGGCGACGATGTTCTGGATGCCGATGATCTCGCTGCTCAGCGTCATGCACGGTTGCAGGCCGAACGATTCCGCCGTGGCGCCGCCCGGCGAGCCGCCGTACAGCATGATGCCAGGACGTATCCAGTCGTTGCGCAAGGTCTTCTGGTGCATCAGCACGCCCGCCGAGTTCGACAGGCTGCGGCTGCCGGCCAGTCCGGCCGTGCCCAGTTCGAAGCGGCGCACCTGCTCGGCGATCGGCAGCAGTGGATGCTCGGCATCGTCGGCGTTGGCGAAGTGGGTAATCATGGTGATGCTGCCTACGCAGGACATCGCGCTCAGCCGCGCATGCGCGGCGGCATAGGCATCCGGCATGAAGCCGAGACGGTTCATGCCGCTGTTCATTTTAAGATGCAGATCAAATCGGACGCCGCGCGCGCTCAGGTCCGCCTGCGCCGCCTCCAGCCATGCCAGTTGCTCGTTGCAATGCACGGCAGCCTGCAAACCGTAGCTGGCCATGGTCTCCAGATCGGCCGGATCGAAGTATCCCTCTAATAACAGGACGGGCTTGTTCCAGCCCATTTCGCGCAGACGCACGGCGTTATCGACCTCCACCAGCGCCAGGCCGTCGGCGTCGGCGAAACCGCGCATCGCCCTTTCCAGGCCGTGGCCGTAGCCGTTCGCCTTGAGGACGCCCCAGGCCTTGGCGCCCGGCGCATTGGCCTTGGCGAGCGCCAAGTTATGCTTCATGGAATCAACGTGGATGGTTGCGACGATCGGCCGGGGCATAAGCATTCTTTGCTGAGAATTAGAAGGCCGTATTTTACCGTGTAGCGGAATATCCGCACGGCTCAATTCTTGGGGATACGAACAAAGCATGGTATAAAGCAAGCCAGATAAGTTTTCAGGCACCCCAGTATGAATCGTGGTTTCTATACCATTATGGCAGCGCAATTTTTCTCGTCCCTGGCGGATAATGCGCTGCTCTTTGTTGCGATCGACCTGCTGGTGACGATGAAGTCCCCAGCATGGATTACCCCGCTGCTGAAGCTCTCGTTTACGCTGTTTTACGTGCTGTTGGCGGCATTTGTCGGCGCCTTCGCCGATTCGATGCCTAAAGGCAAGGTCATGTTCATCTCCAACCTGATTAAGGTTGCAGGTTGTCTACTGATTTTCGCCCACGTCCACCCGCTGCTGGCCTACGCCCTGGTCGGTTTCGGCGCCGCCGTCTACTCCCCTGCCAAATACGGCATCCTCACCGAATTACTTCCCGCAGAGAAACTTGTTGCCGCCAATGGCTGGGTCGAAGGTTTGACCGTGATGTCGATCATTTTCGGCACCGTGCTGGGTGGCAAGCTGGTCGGCAGCCAAGTCTCCTCCTTCCTGCTGGGCTTTGACTTCCCGATGATCGACACCGGCATCGACACCGCGCCCGAAGCGGCGCTGTGCGTGGTGGTCTTCATCTATATGCTGGCGGCGCTGTTCAACACCCGCATCCCGGACACCGGCTGCGTCTACGGCCACCAGGAACGCAATCCGATCAAGCTGATTACCGACTTCGCCAACTGCTACGGCCTGCTGTGGAAAGACAAGCTGGGCCAGATCTCCCTGGCCGTCACCACGCTGTTCTGGGGCGCCGCGCAGACGCTGCAATTCATCGTGCTGGAATGGGCCAACCGCACCCTCAAGCTGACCTACGAACAATCGACCAGCCTGGTGGGCGTGGTCGCCGTCGGTGTCGCGCTGGGCGCGGTGCTGTCGGCGCGTTTCATCTCGCTGCGCAAATCGCTGAACGTGATCCCGATGGGCATCGCCATGGGCGTCATCGTCATGAGCATGATCCTGGTGAAATCGGTGACGCTGGCTTATCCGCTGCTGATCCTGGTCGGCCTGCTGGGCGGCTTCTTCCTGGTGCCGATGAACGCGCTGCTGCAACACCGCGGCCACGTGCTGATGAGCGCAGGCCACTCGATCGCGGTGCAGAACTTCAACGAAAACCTGTCCATCCTGACCATGCTGGCGATGTACTCGCTGATGCTGCGCGGCCACCTGAACCTGGACGTCATCATCGTGCTGTTCGGCCTGTTCCTGGCTGGCACCATGTTCTTCATCATGCGCAAGCATGCCGCCAACCAGCGCGAATTTGATTCGGTCGCGCTGATCGGCGAAGCCAAGCACTAAGACCCCGCGCCGCCGGTTCTAGGGCCGGGGCGGTGGCAGTTCGACAGGCGGCAGTGGCAGCGGTGGCGGTTCCACCGGCGTCGGCGGCACCACCGGGGCCGCCTGCACCACCACACTGATCGCGGCGCTGGAACAATTGGCCGGCGCAGCCGCCACGCACAGGCGATAACTGCCCGCATAATTTCCAGGCACGGCATCGCTGGCGATGCTGATCGTGCCATCGGCACCGAAACTGATCCCAGGCACGTTCATACTGACCCGTACCGTCACCCGCGCAAGCTGATCCATGTACACCGCCTGGCCGGAAATCGTATCGTTCGCCAGGATCGATGCACCGCCGTCGCCTTGCCGCAGTACGAAACTGTCCGCCTGCGCCTGCACCGTATCGAGCACCGCCACCGTCAACGACGCAGTGGCGCAGATCGTCCGCTGCGCGCTCAGGCAAGCGCTGTAACTTCCCGCATACGTACCGGCCGCCGTGCCCGTAGCAACGCCGATGGCGCCGTCGGTACCGACATTGATCCCGCTGGCCGCAAAGCTCGCACTGACCACCACCTGCCCGGCCTGCACCGCGCGGCCATTCGCAGCGATGCGCGACAGCAGCGTGGAAGCCGGCACGCCGGCGCCGGAATTGATCGTCACACTGGCCGCGCCGGCAGTCACCGTCGGCGCCACCGTCAGCGTGACCGCCGCGCTGGCGCAGGCCGTCGGCACGGCGACTGCGCACACCCGGTAGCGGCCGCTGTAGGTGCCGGCCGGCGCATCCGCCGCCACGCCGATCGTGCCGTTGGCATTGATGACCGCTGCCGCCGTCCCGAGGCTGCCGCTGACCGTCACCAGCCTCGGATCGGCAGCCCCGCCGTTCAGCGTATCGTTGGCCAGCAGCGCGCCGGCGGCCGAGGTCTGCCCCGGCGCCAGCGTCAGGTTGTCCGCCTGCGCGGCGATCGACACCGGCGGCGCCGTCACCGTCACCAGCAACTGCGCGCCGGCGCAATTCGACGGCGCACTGGCCAGGCAAAGCCGGTAGTTGCCGTTGTAATTGCCCGCCGCCGTCCCCGCCGCCACCGACACCGAAGCATCGGCATTCACGCTGAGACCAGCGGCGGCAAACTGTCCGCTGGCCGTCGCCATGCCCGCCGAGATGCCGCTGCCGTTGAGCCGCGCGCCAGCCAGCAACTGGCCGGCCGCCGTACTGCGCCCCGCCTCCAGTTGCACATTGACGACCGGCGCCGCCAGCACGAACTGCGGCGCCTGCACCGTCACTTCCACCGTCGTGCCGGCGCAAGTCGCCGGCGACGCCGTCAGGCAGATCTGATAGCTGCCCGCGTAACTGCCCGGCGCCACCGACACCGCCACCGTCACCGCGCCATTGGCCGTCACGGCCAATCCCGGCGCCGCGAAGCCGCCGCTGACCACCACCAGCCCCGCCGCCGCGGGACGGCCATTCGCCGCATCGTTGGCCAGCAGCGCGCCCGCCGGCGTCGCCTGCCCAGCCGCCAGCGACAGGCGGTCCGGCTGCGCGCTGATGGTGCCAGGCACCGCCACCGTCACCGTCGCCGGGGGCGAACAGCTGCTGCCGGTCGGCAGCTGGCAAAGCTTGTAGCTGGCGTTGAGCAGCGCGCCAGGCGGCGCACCGGCCAGCACCGTCACCAGCCCGTCCGCGTAGGCCAGGTAAGGCGTGGCGCTGGCAAACACCACCAGCACCTGCGCCGCCACCGGCCGCACGCCATTGACCGTATCGTTGGCCAGGATATTCACACTGCCGCCCGGCGCCAGCACGGCGCTGTCGTCGCCCGCCTTGAACTGCGCGGGCGGCTGCGCCATCGGCACCGGCTGGCCGCTGAAACGCTGATTGCACGCCGTCGCGCGCGCCCGCACGGATGGCTTGGGCAGCGACGCCGCCTGCGCCGCGCCCTCCGCATCGACCAGCCACGGCAAGCCTTGCGGGCCGACCGACAGCTCACGCGCCGCGCCGCCCGCCGGCTTGAACGCCAGCGCCTTGAAGTCGTAGCGCCGCACGCCGCCCATCAGGTCGACGATCATCACCGAGCCTTCCGGCCCGATGCCGATGTCGCGCGCGGACACGCCCTGCGCAATGCAGCTGTTGCCGGTGCAGCGCAGCACCTGCTGGTCCGGCGCGATAATCCAGACCATCGTGTTGCTGACCGGCGCCACCTTGAGCGCCTTCGGGAAGGCCGTGCCGTTGGCGTCGCGCGCCAGCGTGAACACGCCCTCCTGCGCCGCATAGCGGTAGATCTGCTGGGAGTTCGCCTCCACCGCGAACACGCCGCCATTCTGCGCGACGGCGATATCGCTGGCCTTGAAATCGGCGACCGCATGCCAGCCGCGGTCGAAATAGGAAACGTCCTGGCCGGCGTTCACCAGCCACGGCGTAGCGCCGGCCGCCGTCGCCACGCGCCGCGCCGCCCCGGTGCTGGCCAGCAGGAAGCGCTGGTCCTCGGGGTTGTAGCAATACAGGCCGCCCTCGCTGCCGACCGCGAACACGCTGCCGTCGCCGCCTACGCCGATATCGATGTAGCGGCCGTCGACGCGCGTGTACGCCAGCGGCTTGTTGGAACTGGCCAGCACCGACGCCGGCGGCGCCGGCACGAAGCTCAGCACCGGCGCCGCCGGTTGCTGCGCCGCCGTCTGGCGCGCCACGCGCCGTTCATCCTCCTGCAGGAAGAAGGCCGACGCCAGCACCTCGCTGTTGGCGCCGATCGCCCACGGCGCACCCTGCGGCCCGACCGCGATGCGCAGCGCCTTGCCGGTGGCCGGCTTCCATTGTCCTTCGCGCGGGTCCAGCCAGTAGATGCCCAGTTCCGCCGTGGTCGCATAGACCGTGCCTTCCGGTCCCACGCCCAGGCTGACGGCGCGGATGCCGGGATGGGAGCGCCACGCGTCCGCCGGACGCGAACGCACCTCGCCGTTGGCGTCGATGATCCACGGTTCGCCATTTTTGCCGACCGCGATCGCGACCGCGCCGCCGCTGTCGCGCAGCAGCTGCCATGGCCCGGCGCCGCGCACCAGCAAGGCCAGCTGGCCGTCGGTGCGCAAGGCCCAGACATCGCCGCGTGCACCGGCCGCGATATCGGCCGCCTCGAAGCCGGCCTCCTGCCAGAAGCCGCGCACCTGGTGCGCCACCCGGCCGCCGCGCAGCACGGCCCAGACGGAGCCGTCCGCCGCCACCGCCGCACGCGCGGCCTGGCCCGGCAACATGCTCCAGTTATTCTTGCCCTTCCATTGCCACAGGCTGCCTTCGCGGTCCAGCGTCAGCACCGTGCCGTCCGCGCCGATGCTCAAGCCCTCGGCCTGGCCGCGCACGCGTTGCCAGGCCAGCAGCCGTGTAAATAAAGCCGGCGGCCGCGCCGCCGGTGTCGCCGCATCGAACAGATCGCTCGCCAGCACGCGGCCGTCGGCGCCGACAAACCAGGGCTTGCCCGCCGGCCCCAGCGCCACCTGCACGATGCCGGCGGCGCCATCGGCCGTCAGCGCCTGCCACGCGCGGCGCGCCGGCTCCCAGCGCCACGGCGCGCCGCGATCGTCGATCAGCATCGCGCTGCCGTCCGCGCTCAGCGACAACGAACTCAAACCGCGCCCATCGGGCACGTCGCTGCGCTGCCAGGCGGTGCCGTCATAGCGGGCGATATGGCCGTCCGCGCGCCACAGCCACGGCAAGCCGTGTGCGTCGGCCAGCGCGCGCGGGTAGCTGGCCGCATCGGCCGGCCACGGGCGTCCGCTGGCCGGCTCGTCGCGCCAGCCGCGCCCGCTCTCCCGCAGCAGCAAGGCGCCGTCGGGTCCGGCGGCGACATCGTCGATGCCGGTCCCGGCCGGCGACCACCAGCTGCCCGAGCGCAGCACATACAACTCATGCGCCGCCGTGATGCCCCACACGCTGCCATCCAGGCCGGCGCGCAGCGCGGCGAACTGGCCCGGCAGGCCGGCCCAGCTGCCGTCGCCCTGGCGCCGGCGCCGCCACGGACGTCCGTCGCGGTCCAGCGCCAGCACCGAGCCATCCGGCGTGATGACGAGTTCGTGGGCATCGCCGCGCACCGGCATCAGGCCGTCGGGCGTGGCCGCCGACGCGGCCAACGCGCAGCCGAGCAGCGCCAGCGCCGTCAGCCGGCGCATGAGAGAGCAGATCGCCAAGGCAGCTCCGCTTAGTAGAACAGGAAGCTCAGGGCGTCGCGCAAGCGGCCGCCATGGGTGGTGCGCGAAGTCCAGCTCGGCGTCTCCAGATCGCCGGAACGGAACTCGCGGAACAAGGCGCTCTCGGACAGGGCGAAGGCCACGTGCGCCATGCTCGGCAAGGGGCGATACCACATCGTATACTTGTCCTGGAACTCCGCCTCCACGCGGTCGAAGTTGCTGTAACCCTTGCGCTCTTCCTCGATCTGCGCCTGGTCGCGATAGGTGTACTGCGGCCGGCGCGGCGTCAGCAAGATCATCACGTTCTTGTGATAGTCGCGCTGGGTGTTACGCGAGGTCAGGTACTGCACCAGCGGCACCTCGCGCAGGCCCGGCACGCCGCTGTTGTTGGCCGACTTGTCGCGCTCGGACAGGCCGCTGAGGATGATGGTCTCGCCGAAGCGCATCACCACGTTGGCGTTGACGATGGTCTTGGTGGTATCGAGACGGAAGTCGAACACCACGTTCGAATTCGGGTTGGTCAGGAAGGTACGCTCGGCCTGCACCTGCAGCTTGATCAAGCCCTCCGGCAGGAACTCCGGCGTCACCGTCAGCTTGACGCCGACCTCCTTCTGCACCTGCACCGAACTGCCCTGCCCGTTCGACACGGCCGCGCCCACCACGTCCACGCCGGAGAAGAACTGCGAGGTCTGGCCGCCCAGCGCCACCAGCGTCGGCCGCGCCAGCACTTCGCTGTTGATCTCGGTGGCGTTGGCGATGTTGAGCGAATACGTCACGCCCGGCACGCCGATCAGGCGCGTGATGGACTGGCTGTCGGTGGTGTTCACGCCGGTCAGCGCATCGAACACGCGGCTGGTGGTCTTGGCCCACGCCGGCGTGCCCGAGCTGTTGCCGAACTGGAGCTTCAAACCATCCAGCAGGTTGACGCCCATGGTGTTGCCATTGTCTTCCTCGGTCGAGATGATGACCACGTCGACCAGCGCCATCTGCTTCTCGATGAAAGCGCCGGGCAGGCGCGCGCCCGGCAGCGCACCGAACTGGCCCTGCATGCCCTGCAGCTGGCCGTAAGGATTGCCGCCCTGCTGGCCCATGTTCGCGCCGGCCGGCAGCGCGCCGTACGGCGAAGCCGTCAAGCCGGTATTCGCGCCCGCAGGCAGCGCACCGTAGGGCGACGCCTGCGGCGGTTGCTGGACGCCGGTGTTGGCGCCCGCAGGCAGCGAGCCGTAGGGCTGCGCCGGCGCCGGATACTGCGCCTGCACCATCGGCATCGCATACGAGGCCTTCCAGTCGTCGATGCGCTTGGCGACGAACGCGGTCTGCGCGCTGCTGCCATTATGCAGGCGCAGTTCCGCCAGCGCCTGCTCGGCGCCGGGCGCATCGGCCGCCGACGCGGCGACGATGGCCTTGGCCCGCAACACGCGCGGCGAATACGCTTCCTTCTCGTCGGCCACGGACTGCAATGCCTGCAAGGCCGCATACGCCGTCTTCGGATCCTTGATCTGATACGACGCCAGCGCCAGGTCGTACAGCAGATCCGGATCGCGCTTGTCGTACAGGGCCGCCTCCATCAGGTAGTGCTGGGCCTGCGCATATTCGCGCCGGTCCAGGTGCAGCAAGCCACGGTAATGCATGGCCGTGTAATTGCTGGAATCGAACTGCACCGCCATCTCGTAGCCCTGCTCGGCCAGGGCGAACAGCGCGCCCTCGCCTTCCAGCGCGCGGTAGTGATAAGTCAGCGCGTTGAAGAAGTGCAGATAGGAGTTGTTCAAGTCGGTCTTCAGCGCCAGGTTGAACAGATCGCTGGCCTTCTTGAACTCGTGCGCGTCGAGCGCGCGTATGCCTTCCGCCGCCACCTGGCGCGAGGCCGAGGACAGGTTGGCATGCTGCAGCGCCGCGCTCAGTCCACCGCCGCTGCGGTCGACCGCCAGCGGCGTGAAAGCGCCGGCCTGCTTCTGGCCCGGCGCCGCGCCGGGCGCGGCACAGCCGCCCAGCGCCAGGCCGATGGCTGCGGCCAAAACTACGTTGATCTTCATCTCAGTCCCGTCCTCAATTGCACTCAGGCAGTTTGTGCAGCTCGTCCACGATGTTCTGGTAGCTATTGGCTTGGCCGGCGATGCTGTAGACCACCATCAACTGCTCGGCCACCAGTGCGGCCGACTTGCCGCTCTTGGCAGCGAGCTTGACCTGGTCCGACAAATCATCGGTGACGACCTTCTCGGCAACCTGCAGCGCCAGCTGGCCGGCCGACGTGCAGGCGGTCTGCGACGGGAAGCCATTGGTTTTGCCGCCGGGGATGAACTTGGCCATGATGCCCTTGGCTTCAGCCGCCGCATAGCAGGCGTAAGCGCCCTTGGCGTCGTTGACCACCACCTTGGTGAAGGCGCACATCTCCATGCCCAGCGCACCCGCCATGACCGTGGATGCACCGGCGATCAGGCAATCCTTGGACTTGGCTTCATTGAAGATCTTGGTGCTCAGGTTGATGACGTTGCCCGGCATGCTGCCGGCCTGGCTGACGATCTTGCCCAGCTCCTTAGGCATCGCGCAATAGAAACCGTCCTGCGCCCAGTCGAAGCACTGCTCGGCCGACGCCAGCTGATGGCCGCCGCCGGTGTTGCCGTACTTGACGACGGCATTGGCGACCGTCGATGCGCCCTTGAAGTAGGCATCGATAGGGAACACCTTGCGGCCGATGGCGCCGCAGCTGCTGTTCAGGAAGTTCCACGCCTCCACGGCAGCATTGGCCACCGCATAGCCGACGATCTCGCCGTTGCGCACCACTTCGCGGCCGACGATCTGGCCGCCCTGCTCGACTTCACGGCCGACGGTCACGGCCACGCTGGTGGTGGTGTTGGCGACTTTGTTGCTGACGTCGACCGTGGTGTGCGCCACCTCGTTGGAGGCGGAGACGATGGCGGCGGCGCCGGCGCGCACCACGTTGTCCACGTTCTCGACGATGGACTTGAAATTGAAGCCTTTCGACGGCAGCGTGGTGATGCGGTCCCAGATCCAGCCGCGGTTGTCGTCCGGGCCCTGGCCCTTGTACACCACCAGGTTGCCGTCATCCTGCAGGGCGACGAAGTAGCGGCCGATCGGACCGCCCGCCTTGTCCGGCACGCAGCCGATGTAGCGGCCCTGGTCGGCCGACGACGATCCCTCGTAGGTGCAGAAATGACCGTCCGGCTGCAGCACCATGAAGTATTTCTTTTTGGTGTCGAAGCTTTGCGGATGCTGGTACCAGCGGCGGTTGGCGTCGCTGGCCTTGGACGGGTGGTCGGTCTCGTACACCACCAGGTTGGCGTCCGTCTGGAACGCCAGGATGTAGCGGCGGTTATTGGAGATCATGTAGTCGCCCGGCTTCATGTAGTCGCCCAGGCGCAGCACGCTCAGGCCGTTGGCGGAACGGGGCGCGGGCAGCATCAGGTTGTAGGTCGACAGATTCGGCGAGCGGCCTTCCACGCGGCCGTAGTTCATCCAGTGGTTATACAGCTTGACCGCATCGTAGCCGAAGGCCTGCTTCAGGTCCGGATAGCGGTCGGCATAGAAGGTCGTGTCCAGGTTGACCTGCTTGGCGGCGACGGCGGCGTTCGGCGCGCGGCCCTGCGGCATGCCGTAGGTCAGCCAGTGCTCGACCAGGCGCGGCACGTTCATGCCGATCGCGGCCGGCAGTTCGGAGTTGTTGGCCAGGTAGAAGTTCGGATCCAGCGGCGCCATGTTCGGGTCGGCCATGTAGGTGCCGACCGCGCGCGGGTCGCGCTTTTCCTTCATGCCGGCGTCGTACCAGTGGCGCAGCAGCGCCGAAAAATCGTAGCCGAAGGCGCGCTGCAGGTCCGAATAGCGGGCGCGGTAGCCGCCGATGCTGAAGGCGGGCGAAGCGTCGCGGCCTTCCTTGAGGCCGTTTTGTAGCCAGTGCTGCTGCGCCGCCTGGGCGTCGTTGCCGAAGGCGGCCTTCAGGTCGGGATATTTGTTGAGGTAGAAATTGGCGTCGAAGACGGCGAGTTTCTGGGCATCGGTCTGGGCGAAAGCGCTGGCGCCTTGCAGCAGGACGACGACAGTCACGGCGGCCCGCAAGGATTCACGGAAGAACATGGCATTGCTCCTTGAGCGTAACGTTAAAGTGGGGGGATATTTGCCACCGGATATTCCGGGCAAAAACTTTTCCACTTGCCTGCCTGTCTCATTTTTTGGAGATTAAAGTTGCACACCAGATCATTTGTTGCGAATCAGATACAATAATGATCCTACATTCATGCCTTACCGTCCATGAAGCACCCTTCCAGCCACCAATACACCGCCACGACCCGCAGGCACCTGTCCGGTCACCGGCAGCGTTACGCCCTGCCGCCGGCGACTGGTGAGGAGCCGGCGATGGCGATCAACCACTTCACGGTGGCCAACGAGGCGCCCGGTTTGCAGGCCCAGGCGTGGCGCGAATACGTGGGCCGCATCATGGACGTGCCGGTGTCGCGCAGCCAGCGCAAGCATGGTTTTCGCGGCGAAATCTCCACCTACGTGCTGAAAGATCTGATCTTCCTCGACAGCCGCACCGACGCCGTCTGCCAGGTCCGCAGCCCCGGCTACATCTCGCGCGACGGCATGCGCGACTATGTGTTCCATGTGGCGATCGAGGGCATCATCGAAACGGAAGTCGGCGGCGGCAGCCGCAAGGCGGCCCAGTTCGTACCGGGCATCCTGGCGCTGGACATGAACCAGACCATGCGCATGATGCGGCCGGCGTCGGCGCGGGTGCTGGCCTTCTTCCTGCCGCGCCATGTGGTGGAGGCGGCCATTCCGGACGCCGAGGCCATCCATGGCCAGGTGGTGAACTACAGCTCGCCGCTGACGCGGCTGCTGTTCGACCAGTTGATGGCGCTGTGCCGCACGCTGTCCACGCTGCCGCCGTCCGAACTGGACGCGGCGCTGCGCCGTTGCGGCGAGCTGATCCTGGCCGCCTTCGTCAAGCAGACGCGGTTGGAATCGGGACAGCGCGCCGCCGTGCGCGCCGCCTGGCAGGACAAGATCCGGCTCTACATCGACGCCAACCTGTACCGCCAGGACCTGACGCCGGAGCATATCCTGCAGACCTTTCCGCTGTCGCGGCCCAGCCTGTACCGCCTGTTCGAGGCCGAGGGCGGCCTGGCGGCCTATGTGCGCAATTGCCGCCTGCGCGAGGCGGCCAATGAACTGGTGCTGGCGCCGGAGACGGCCATCGCCGAGATCGCCCGCGACCTGGCGTTCCAGAGTCCGGCCCACTTCAGCCGGGTGTTCCGCAGCGCCTACGGCATGGCGCCGCTCGATTTCCGCGCCATGCAGCTGGACTGGCTGCGTCCCTGAGCGATGCGGCTAGGCCGGCAGCGCGCCGTCCTGGCGGCGCTGCGCGGCTTGCGCGCGCCAGTCGTCCGGCACCACGAAGCCGCGGCGCTGTTCCACCAGCCACTCCCCGTCCCGACGCAGCACCGCCACCATCACCGGCGCGGCCGCCTGCGCCATGTGATCGTGCAGCGCGGCCAGCAGTTCCGCGTGGTTCAGCGAGACCGCGTCCAGCGGCGTCTTCAGCGGCGCCAGCCAGTGCAGGCGCGGCATGATGGCGTAGTGCTCGCCCTGCAGCGTGGCGGCTTGCTGCAGCGGCATCCAGAAGCCGCTGCAATGCGGCTGCGAGATGCCCGGCATCGCCTCCTCCTCGCCGCCCGGATAGAACAGCCAGCCCTTGACCAGCGCCTGCGCGCGCGCCACCGGTTGCGGCAGCAGGGGCTGGGCCGCCGGATGGGCGGCCAGGGACAGCTGCTTGTCGAAGATCTTGCGCATCTTGGCGCCCAGCGTGTCGGCCAGATTGGGGCCGATCAGGCCGTTGAAGTCGGCGCCCGCCTCGGCTGCGTCGAGCAGGTAGAACTTGGTCGCGAATTCCAGGTGGACCAGGTCGTCGCCGTCGCGCAGCAGGAAGTCGAACTCGCCGACCGTGTCGTTGCGGTTGGCGCGTACTTGCAGGCCGTGGGCCACCAGCTTGCCGTGTTCGGCGAAATAGAAGGCCATCAGTTTTTCGGCGTACAGGCCCAGGCGTGAGTAGTGGCGCGCGCCCAGCGCGGCGTCGAGCGGGACGGGGTCTTGTTCCAGCGCGGCCAGCCAGTCGGCGGTTTCCTGCGACATCGCGCCGAGGGTGGCGATGCGGCCATGCCAGTGCGGCGAGGCCGGGTCCAGCAGGTCGGGCGCGTCCAGCAGCCAGGCCAGTGCGCGCACGTGCGGACGGGTCAGGTGCCCCCAGCGTTGTTCGAAGCGGATTTGATAGCTGTCCGTCGGCGCGGCGAGCGCCCCGGAGGCGCTGGCCGGGGGCGCGCTCGCCGGCGCGGCCGGCGGCTGGCTAGTCACGGGCCGCCTTGGCGAGACACAGGTCGCCCCAGGCCTTGGCCTTGTCTTCCGGCCGGCGCAGCAGGTCGTCCGGGTGATAGGTCGCGACCACCGGCAGTTCGGCGGCGCCGTAGCGCATCACCTTGCCGCGCGCGGCCGGGCCCATCATCAGGCCCTTGGCGGCGTACTGGCCGAAGGTCATGGCCATGGTCGCGCCGGTCAGCGCCAGCTCGCGGTCCAGGAACGGACGACAGGCCAGCAACTCCTCGCCGGTCGGCGCGCGGTCGGCGCCGTCGTCGGCGACGGGGCGGCATTTGACCAGGTTGGTCACGTAGACATCCGTCTCCGGCTTGAGGGCGATGGCCTTCAGCATATTGTCCAGCAGCTGGCCCGCCTCGCCGGTGATGGCCTGGTTTTCCTTTTCGTCCAGGCGCGACGGCGCGGCGGCGATGGCCAGCCACGTCGCATCGGCGGCGCCACGGCCGTTGACGGCGTTGCGGCGTACATCGCACAGGCTACAGCGAGTGCAGGTCGACACGGCGGTCTTCAACGCGGTCCAGTCCATGGCGGCGATGGCCTCGTCGCTGACCGGCGCGGCGCGTGCGGGTACGGGGGCCTCGTCGAACCAGGCGGTGGAGTCGTCGTCCATCGCGGCGGCGGGTTCGTCGGCGAGCGGCTGCTCCGGCGCGAACGATGGCGCGGGTGCGGCCACGGGCGGCTGCATCGCGACCGCAGGCGCAGGCGTCGGTGCGGCCACAGGTGCGGCCACCGGCGCGGCGGCAATCACCGGCGCGGGCGCGGGAGCCGGCACAAACGCAGGCGCCGCCTCGGCGACCACCTCAACAACCGACTCAACAGTTTCCTGCTGGCCGCCCGCCTCTTCGCCTGATGCCGGATTGCGCAACTTCCATTGCACGCCCACGCCCATCTCATCGAGGAACACCGTACTACGCTGACTCATATACCGAACCGCATAACGATAGCGTCCTCGCGTTGCTGATCGGCGGCGGGATAGTAGCCCTTGCGTCGACCGATATGTTTAAAACCGTAGCGCTCATAAATCTCCAGCGCCCGCGTATTCGAAGGCCGCACTTCCAGCAGCACCGACTCCATGCCCAGGCCGCGCGCGCAAGCCACGGCCTGGTTCAGCAAAAACCGTCCCAGTCCCTGTCCCTGCCGCTCGGCCGACACCGCCACGTTCAGCAAATGCGCCTCGTCGACAATCGCCATCAGCAGGAAATAGCCAAGCAAGCCGCCCTCCTGATCGCGCAACACCCACGCCTCGTAATTGCTGCTCAGCGAATCGACGAAATTGGCCATGCTCCATGGATGCGGATACACGCTCTGCTCCAACTGCACCACCTCGGCCAGATCGGTTTGCCGCATCGGCTCATAGTTCAGCCGCGCCAGATCCCACACTTGCTTCATGCGCCACCTTCAGCGGCTTTGGCGGCCGCCATGTCGCGACGCTCGGCCTGGGTGTAGGCGATCTTGTTACGCAAATACAGCGGCTGCGCCTCGGCAGCCGTCACCGTCTGCCCCGCGGCGAAAGCCTGCGCCGCCAGTTGCGCCACCTGCTCGGCATGCGGCATCACCTCGGCATGGCCGCCGCCGGCAAACGCCGCCGCATAGGCCGTCAAGCCATTGCCGCAAGCGACAGGCGCGCCCTGCGGCTGCACGGCCTCGGGCGCCGACAGCACCGGCGGCAACACCGCCAGCGGCGCCGCCCCCGCTTCGAAACGATACTGCGCCCAATAGACCTCGCCCATGCGCGCATCCAGCACCGCCAGCACCTCGCCGGCGCCATGCTGCTGATGGCAGGCCAGCGCCATGGCATCGAGCGTCACCACCGGCACCACCGGCAGATTGCCGCCGAACGCCAGGCCCTGCGCGATGCCGCAAGCGGTGCGGACGCCGGTGAACGAGCCCGGCCCCGAGCCGAAAGCGATCGCATCGCAATCCTTCAGCGCGATGCCGGCTTCGGCCAGCAGCTCCTGTATCATCGGCAGCACCGATTGCGAATGGGTGCGCACGCCCGAGGACACGCGGCTGATGACCGTTTCGCCCCGCAGCAAGGCGCAGGAGGCGAGTTCGGAGGAAGTTTCAATGGCAAGAATAGTAGGCATCCCGTATTTTAACCTGCCGGGCTGGCAGGCGCGACCCCGCGCGGGGATGTAGAATACAGCCGTCAGGCGCAGAGGCCGCCCCCAACCGATGAACACCATGCACAGTTTGACCCTGAATTCCGACAATCGCGCAGAAATCGCCGCCGCCCTGGCCGGCGACCGCTGGATCGTGGCCTGCCTGTGCGCCGCCTGGTGCGGCACCTGCGAGTCCTACCGCGCCACCTTCGACGAGTTGGCCGCGCGCCACCCAGACAAGGTCTTCGTCTGGATCGATATCGAAGACCACGCCGACATCGTGGGCGACCTCGACGTGGAAAATTTCCCCACCCTGCTGATCCAGCACCACGAGCTGGTGGCCTTCTTCGGCACCATGCTGCCGGACGCCGGCGTGGCGCACCGGCTGGTGCTGGCCCAGTCCGGGCAAAGCGACGCCGAGCTGGCCGAGCTGGCCCGCAGCAGCGAAGAACGCCGCCGCTGGCAGGCCGACTGCAACCTGCGCACGCTGATGCGCAACGCGCAGGCCTGAGCTAAACCTTAGCTCTTGGCCGCCAGGCGCTGGCAACCCTCCAGACTACGCTGCGGGTTCGGCCCCCACTTCGACGCGTCGACCCGCGGCCCCAATTCCTCCAGCTGGCTGCGCAAGGTCTGCGTATCCTTGGCCAGGCAAGCCATATAGGCATAGCGGTTGCGGCGTGCCGGGCTGTCGGGGAAACGCGCCTGCATATCCTCATAGCTGCGCTTCATGGTCGGCCAGTCGGCCCCGCTGTCCTCGAACAGGGCGTGACCATACTGGTTCTCGGCCGCGTACGAATACAGGCGCGCATACATGCCGGTGCCATACGTGGCCTTGGTCTGCGACGTCACCTGGCGGATGTATTTATCCAGCGACCTGGAGTCGCCGCCCCACTTGGGCAACATGGTGCTCAGTACGCTGAAGTACAGGCCGAAATCCTCGGGATTGCGTTTCAGGCCGTCCTCGGCGGTGGCCCGCTGCTGCGCCGCGCTCCAGCCCAGCCCCATGCCTATTCGCACCAGAATATTGTGTGCATAGCTGTCGGTCAGGGCGACGTCGGCGTGGGCCAGCAGATACTCGGCCGCGCGCTGCAGATAGGTTTGAAACTCCTCATACGCCTGCGGCGGCACGTCCTTGGCGTAACCGTTGCCGCGATACGACCACGCGTGGGATACCAGCACATCCGCGTACAGCACATGCGCCAGCGCCGACTGTGGGTGCTCGGTGGCCCATTGCAGGGTCAACGCCTCCAGCTCCCGCAAGTATGGCTCGCGGTCGGCGACGTGGTTGTCGATCACCCGGTTCAGGCCGACACGGAACATTTCGACATCCGAGCCGCCATCGGCGGCGATGTGGCCAGGCTGCCGGAGCAAAGCGTTCTGCCGCTCCAGCGCGGCGAAGTCGCCCCACCAGAAAGCCTGTTCGGCCTCGGTGGTGATCGGGGACACGGGGGCGGCCGCCGGAGCAGCGATAGCGGCGCCGCACGCCACGGCCCATGCCAGCAAGGTGTTCAGGGATTTCGACGCGTAGCTCATTGGCTTCCCTGCTTGGTCTGATTGACGGCAGGCTCGTCCGACAGGTTCCACTCCAGCTTGAACGCGAATGGCTCGGCGCCGCGCGGCCGGTCGTAGCGGAAGCCGCCCAGCGCGTACTTCACGGCCGCCGCGTCGAAGATATTTTCGAACGCCACCGGACGCACGCCGCGGATGCCGGGCACGGTGATCTTGCGGGCGGTGACAGTGGCCTGTACAGGCTTGCCGGCGGCATCGAGCCGCGCGCGCATGGTGGTGACGCCGGTGGCCATGAAGCGGGCGGCGGCGCTCGGATAGACGGGCAAGCCGGCAAGCGCCGGCTTGCCGTCCGCCGGCGGTTGGTCATAGAAGTCGGCAAAACGGTCGATGGCGTTGATCAGCGTGCCGTAGCGGAAGGCATTCAGCGCGGCGGCCGGCGTCGCGCCCTGCTGCAAGCTCACTTGCAACCACCATTGCTGTAGCGCGCATTTTAATTGCGGATACAAGTCTCCAAAGCTTTTCTTATCGGCCAGTATGGCGCTCGCCAACGCCGGCGACAGCGCTGGCACCGGCCGTTCGCCGGCCGTTGCCGCCCGCTTGCGCCACTGCGCGCCTGCGTCCTGCGGCAAGGGATCGGGCCAGGCCGCGACCTCCCGCGCCTGCCCCCAGCGGCTCAGCAGGCGCCGCTCGGTCGCCAGCGCCGCTGCGCGCTGGGCCGCCGGCATGGCCTGGATGCGGGCGATGCGCGTGGCGAAATCGCCGTACAGGTCCTCGCCGGCGACATCGCAGACGCGTGGCGACGACTGCAGCACCGCCAGCGTTGCGCGCTCGTAGTCGGCGTCGCCCGGCTCGATCTGCCACAGCGCCAATTCGTTCAACAGCCGCGCCCAGACGGCAAAAAACAACTCGTTGGCCCGCGGGGCCTTGCCCGCGCTGGCCTGGGTTTGCAGCTGGCGCTCCTCGGCCAGCCAGGCCGGAAACAGCTGGTCGATGCGGGCCACGTGGGCCGCGCTGATGTCGCCGGCCGCCGTCCGCAATTCCGGGTCGATCTTCAAGTCCTTGTCCAGCGCGAACGAACGCAGCAGGTTGCGATGCAAGGCCTTGGTCATTTCCGCATTCTGTTCGTCGTCGGGCGTGGCGGCGGCGACGGCGAATGCCGAGCACAAGGCACAAATCAGGACGGTAAGTCGGCGCACGCGGGTCATAGGCTCACTCGAATGACGAAAAAAGCAACTATACGTGCTTAAGCTGCCCGCCATCTACACAGATTGTCACAACCGCGCAGAAGGAGAACCCGCCGCCCCGCCGCTTTCCTGCGCTATGATCGCGCCATGTCCCGATCCGAACGCCTGCTCAAGCTGCTGCAAGTCCTGCGACGCCACCGCGGCCCCGTGAGCGGCCAGGTGCTGGCCGTCGAAACCGGCGTCAGCATCCGCACGCTGTACCGCGACATCGCCAGCCTGCAAGCCCAGGGCGCCGCCATCGAGGGCGAGCCCGGCGTCGGCTACGTCATGCGGCCCGGCTTCATGCTGCCGCCGCTGATGTTCGGGCAGGAAGAGATCGAGGCGCTGGTGCTGGGCATGCGCCTGGTCGCCGACAGCGGCGACCGGCAACTGGCGCAGGGCGCCCTCGGCACCCTGGCAAAGATTGCGGCCGTGCTGCCGCCCGACATGCGGCGCGAGCTGGACGCGTCGGCCCTGCTGGTCGGCGCCGGCCGCAAGGCCTTGCACACGCCGGTCCAGCCCGACCTGCTGCGCACGGCCATCCGCAGCGAGCACAAGCTCAGGATCAGTTACCGCGACCCGGCAGGCGCCGTCTCGCAGCGCGTGGTCTGGCCCTACGCGCTGGTGTACTTCGACCAGACGCGCGTGGTGATGTGCTGGTGCGAGCTGCGCGACGGCTTCCGCAACTTCCGCTCCGACCGCATCACCGAGGCGGCGCTGCTGGACCAGCGCTACCCCAGGCACCGCCAGGCCCTGCTGAAGGAATGGCGCCGCACCGAATTCGTCGCAGGCCGCAGCATACTGCCAGAAACTGACAGTAGCGATCCATAGAATGGCGACTCCTTCAACACACAGAAAGCGTCATCATGTCAGTCCAGGCCAGCACCCACCTCAACTTCCGCGGCGATGCCCGCCAGGCCCTCGGCTTCTACCAGGCCGTGTTCGGCGGCGCCGTGGATATCGTCACCTACCAGGATGCGGGCAACGTCCGCACGCCGTCGGACGCCAACCAGGTCATGTGGGGCCAGGTGACGGCCGACCTGCCGTGGCATCAGGGCGAGAACGCCTTTTTCGTCGTGGTGGGCGGCGAGACGGCGGAAGAAATCACCGCCTGCTGGGACAAGCTGAGCGAAGGCGCGACGATCACGCAGCCGCTCACGCCCTCGCAATGGGCGCCGCTGTTCGGCATGCTGAAAGACCGCTTCGGCGTCAACTGGGTGTTGAACGTGGCCGCCGGCCGCTAGATCGTCAAACGCTGTCGGACGCCACCGGCAGCGCCTCCAGCTTCCAGCGCAGCATGCCGCCGGCCAGGTTGGCGACCTGGGCGAAGCCGGCCTTGGCCAGCAGCACGCTGGCCTGCGCCGAGCGCACGCCCGAGCGGCATACCGCCACCACCGGCCGTTCGCGGTCCAGTTCACCCACGCGGTCCATCAACTGCGACAGCGGCACCAGCCGCGCGCCCTGCAGATGGCCCAACTGGTCGATGAACTCCGGCGCCTCGCGCACATCGACGATCTGCACCTGGTTCAGATGCTCCAGCAACGCCATCGGTTCGATTTCCCACACGCCGCTGAAACGCAGCGTCAGCGGCGCCCAGGACGGCGTGTCCGGCACCGGCGCATTGCCTTCGGGCTGGCCGCAGCGCATATTGGCCGGCACCGCCACGGCGATCAGCTTGGGATGCGGCAGGTGCAGATTGTTCATATGCCCGGTGAAGTCGCCCACATCGACATCGCCGCCCAGGCGCGGATTGAAACGGCGCTCCTCGGCCACGCTGGTGACGGTGATGCCGCGATAATCGTGTGCCGGATACAGCAGGCAGCCATCGGGCAGCGTCAGGATCTGCTCGCGCACCGACGCGAACAGCTGCTGCGCGCTGCCCTGCTGGAAATCGGTGCGGCCGCAGCCGCGTATCAGCAGGCTGTCGCCGGTGAAGGCCATGCTTTCGTCGTCCAGCACATAGGTCAGGCAGCCGTTGGTGTGGCCGGGCGTGGCGCGCACGGTCAGGTGTCGGCTGCCGAAGGCGATGCGGTCGCCGTGGCGCAGCGGGCGGTCCGCCAGCTCGGCGCCCGCCGCCGCCGCCAGCGCGATGCCGCTGCCGCAGCTTTGATGCAGGCGCCAGGCGCCGGTGACGTGGTCCGCATGCACATGCGTATCGAGCGTCGCCAGCAGACGCAAGCCCAACTCCCTCAGCAGCGCCTGGTCGCGCGGCACCAGTTCGTAGACCGGATCGATCAGCAGCGCCTCGCCGCTGTCGCCCAGCAGATAGGTGTAGGTGGAGGAAGTGGGGTCGAAAAGCTGGCGAAAAATCATATGGGCTAACGTCAAAAGGGATGGATCGAAAGACTGCGGCCCTACCGGCTGGGCCGCAGCCCTCAAGCTTAGACCGCTTGCCGGGGGCAGCGCAAGTGGAGCCTGCCTCTAAGCCCGGATAAAGATGCGTTCTATCGCCATAAACACCGCCCCCCGCGGACGTAACCATCGCACGTCGACACTAAACGTCGCATACTCCTCCGGGAACCAGACACGGCTCTGCAACGCGTCGCCCGGCTGCAAGCTCACGAAGCTCTGGAATGGATAGCGCACCGGCTGCGGCTGGCCCTGCCGGCTGACGAACTGCTCCTGAAATACCGTCAGGCTGAACGGCATATCGTAGGCCAGTCCTGCGCTCTCCTTCGCCAGGATGGTTGCGCTGTGATGCTCGCCCACCCATAGTTTCGCTTCAAACAACAAGCGGTCCAGCACCGTTCTGGCGCTCAGCACCTGCCCTATCCACTCCGGCGGCAAGGCAAAAACGTGGAAATCCCCCGGGGCCAGGCGCCAGTGGCCGGGGCCATTAGCGGCGGCGGTGGCGATATGCTGGGTAGTCGGCATGCTGGCCTGATCGGTCGCCTGCCAGAAGACCTCGGAAAATGGCGCAGGACGCCGGCCCTGATGCGCACCGCAGGTCGGCGACCAGGCATCCAGCGGCATGTTGCGGCTCTGGCTCAGCGACACATCCCACCCGGTCCAGGCATCCAGCGCCACCGAGACGACCAGGTAGGCGACCATGATCCTGGCGCCGTCCGCCGGTTGCGCGACCGGCGTGAACAGCGCGACATGGCGTATGCGTTGCAGGAATTCCTGGCCACCGGCCTTGGCGCCCAGGCAGAAATCGCCCGGCGTGGCGCCCTCCTTGAGCAGCCGCAACAGAACCGCATCATCCTGCAGCGACGGCGCTGTTTCGGTCCGCGCCAGAGTTGCAAGCTGCTGGTAAAACGGCAGGTTGTTCAACAGCGTCCTGTCGCACAGATCGGCCGCCGCACTCGTCCCCCTGGGCGCATCAAGAAAGTCGCGCAGCGAACGCTCTGCCGCTGACGCCAGCGCCGGCGTCGGGGCATGCTTTGCGTTGGCCACTTTCTCCGGGTCCAGGGCCTGCTTCAAGCCTTCGCGGTTGCGCAAGCCGCGCAGGAAAAAGCCATCGTTGTTGAAGGCGTCGCTGGCGATCCCCGCGCTACCTTCCTCATCGCCGCTGACGCGGTACACAAAATGCACCAGCTGTTGATCAACCGTCAGCGCGACATCCCACGCGCCCGGCCGCCGGAAGCCGGCCACAGCCAGATCGGCCGCCCCGGCCTTCGGGCCGGCACCGCTCGACAGGCCATCCAGGGTCCAGCCCTGGTTCTGGCCGGTGCCCAGCGTCGCCAGGGCGCTGGTCAACTCGTCGCGCGTGCCAGACCACAGCAGCTCCGGCGGCGCGACGATGTTGCGCGAAGCCAGGCGCAGTTCGCGTGGCAAGTCGGCCGCCAGCTGGTTCTCGTCGCGGGCGGGCACCAGCGGAGCACGCGCCGTCCACCCCTGCTGGACGGCCTCGGTATCCACCATCGCTTCAAACGTCTCGAACTTTTGTCCGGCACGGTTGACTTCAAAGGCATTGTCATAACGTGCGTCGTCCAGCACTTCCAGATACCCGATCTGCGATAGCGGTCCGGACGCCCCCGGGCTGCCGGCCGCCACCAGCTGCTTCCAGCCAACCACGACGTCGACCTGCGCCGTCGCATCATGGAGCTCGGGGCGGATCTGGCGCGTGAAGCCGGCGCGCGCCAGGGTGCCCGGCGGCGGCGACGACTGCGCGGACGAGGCGGCAAAGGCCATCCGGGTCAGCAGCAAGGCCTTGGCATCCGCGAACAAGGCCATATCCTCCAACAACATCCGCTCGACAGCCAGGCTTAGCTGGCCGAGCTGGGTGGCCGGGTCGCCACAGGAGACCGCCATCTCGCCCACTTCCGCCGCCACATCCGGCGAGCGGTGGTCGGGCTGCGGCGCCAGCAGTTCGCGCACGATGGTGGAAACCAGCTGCGGCAACGGGCCTGTCCACTGATCATGGTCGCGCTGGCCCAGGGCGGCAATCCGCGCAAACCGGGCCTGCCACGCTTGCGCGTCGGAGCCGCTCGCCCATTGTTCAAACGCCAGATCGACCGTATCCCGCAAGTTGACCATCACCCGCTGCAGCGCCTCTTGCGCAAGCGAACCGAGCTGAGGATGGCGCGCGCAGGGCGCAAAGCCCAGCGGCAGCAATTGCGCTTGCACCTCGAAGCCGCTGGCGGGCGGCGAGCCGTGCGGCACAAACCAGTCCGTTCCCTCCAGTTCGGCAATCACGCCCTGGCTGGCGCCGCGCTGCGTCGACGGCGGCAACTGCGGCGTGATGCTGTCGCTGCCGGCCTGCATGCTTGCTTGCCAGAGCCGGAAGGCCGCAACGATCTCGGCCCGGATCGGCTCCGGCAGGTCGTTGAGGTCCGCACCGGGGCCAAAGCCGAGCTGCGCCCAGGCGCCCCACAGCGTATCCGGCGCGACTTGCGCCAGGCCGGCCTGCGAGGTGATCGGCGCCAGTTGCATCTGCGCCGACGGCACGTTCCCGGCAGCCCGGGTGATCGTCAGGTCGATCCGCGCGACGTGGGCGGCGCTTCCCAGGCGCCAGTCCGCCCCGTCGACCGGAATGGTCAGCACCAGTGGCCGAAAGCCGGGTTGAGCCGTCAACAAGTCGGCGGTCCAGGACTTGAGGGCCTGGACCGCGGCGGCCGGCAGCGCCACCGGACGCGTGTCAAACCGCACCGCGTCGCGCCAGCGCCCCGAAAAGCCGTTGCGCGCCTGCAGCGCCGCCCCCGCCGCGCCGCCCCCCAACTGGCCGCCCAGGTCGAAGCAGCCATACTGAATCGCCAGCCCGAGCTGATCGGTGCCGGCCAGCTCGGCAACAGACCGCCAGGCGCTCATGGCCAGCGCTTCGCGGTCCCGCGGTCTGGGCAGCATGCGCAGCCGTTCTGGATCCAGCAGGTCCGCGTCAAAGCTGATGACGACCGTGCCCGCCGCATGATCGTAGCGGCACACCACGAAGCGCGGCGGCGCCGAGGCGAGCCCCGCCGTCGCCATGAAATCGGAGCACTCGGCCGCAGTCGGGTAGGCAATCGGCCAGTCAAACGCCGCGCCGCGTCGCAAGGCGAGCGCGCCGCCAGCGGCCGTCAGCGCCGGCATCGCGCTGGCATATGTATGTTCCAGCTCGATGGAGAAAGGTTCCGCGGCGGTCGTTTCCAACGCCGCAAACTTGACGTGGCGCTGCATCTGCTGCCACGTGATGGATGGAATATCACGGTCCGGAAGGCGAGTGTTGCCGGTCGCGTATTGCCTCAGGTCGTTCGGCTCACGCTGCCACTCGAAAAGCAGCGGTATCACCTGACGCCGATGCAATTCCCGCTCGGACTGACTGACCTGCTGGGCAAAGCGTACCCGCGTATCGAGCAACTCGCCGGTCGCCTGCCGTATGCGCACCGTGTTGTAGTTGACCAGATCGTCTTCATAGTCCTGCAGCGGGGTTTGGTTCGGCGAGCAGTTCGCCGCGCCGCCGGCCAGCGGCGCATAGACCCCGAGATACTGCTCGATCCGCAGGCGGCTGTTGGCCAGGGAAAACGTGTAATCGCCGAGGACCAAGGCGTCGACCGCCTCCGTCAGGGTGGCGGGCCCGTCGATCATCAGCGTCGTCACCGGCAGGTCGGCCCATTGCGGCGCGCTGGCGCGCCAGAACTGTTGCAGGGCCGCCGGCGTATGCACCCCAGCAGGCTTCCACAGCCACGCCGCATGCCGTCGCTCGACATCCTGGAAACCCAGCACCGCGCTCAGCGATACCGGCGCGCGCAAGTGCATCACGGCCGAACACGGCGGACAAGTGCGTGGCCCCGCCGGGTCCGGCTGTACCGCGTTCGCCGGCGGCACCGCCAGCACCCGGTACATGACCTGCGGCCCATCCCATGGCAGCGGCGCGCTGGCCAGCAATTCCAGCGTCCATCCATTGTCCAGTCTGGCGCTCTTGAACATCGCGGCCAGCCCCGCCTGGCCCTGTGCCGCCGCCAGCAAGCCGAGCAATTCGTCGCCGCCCTGGTCAGGATCGAACACCATCACCGTCGGCAGCAGGGGCTGGGCGCCGGTCATTCTCGGAAAGCGGCGATAAGGACTCAGCTTGCCCCGCACCGCGATCACCGGCGTCACGCTCATGGCGCCGGGTCCGGCCACGCCGGCCTGCTCTGGTGCGCGTATCTGAACCGCCGCCAGATTCTTGAGCAGCGGGAAATGCACCGTGCCCGCCGGCGACGACAGCTGGCGTTCCTGGCCCCCGCTCACGCCGTGCTCCCAGGCAGAGGGCAAGCTCGTCCCCACCTTCGTATAGGAACGCAAGGCTGGGCCAAAGTATGTGAGCGGGCTGGCTGACGTGGCGTCTACCGTCAACGCACTGCGCAACAGCACCGCCGGCGCTTCCAGCGCGCAGCGCAGCGTCGCCGCATAGCTGTCCTGAATCTGGCTGAAATACGGCACTTGAGCCAGGCTCGGGTCCGGCTTGGGAATCTGGAAGGCGTACAGCCGTGCGGCCGGGTCCGGCGCCTGCAGGTCGAGTGCCAGTCCATCCTTCACCAACCAGAGATCGATGCCGGTGATGCTGGCGATATTGCCGGCCACCGGCTTGCGGCCCAGCGGCAACATCTGGCCGCACAGCCAGAACAGATTGGTCTCGAGCTCGGCGCCGGGAGGCAGGCTGGCGCCCCATGCATCAGCCGGACGGAACAGCGGCAGTGCGGGTTTGGCCGGGTCGGCCTCGTTGCGGAACAGGCCGGTGATCTGCCGCTCATGCTGCCAATGGATTTTGGCGCCGGACTCCATACGCAACTCCAACCAGCCCGACAGTTGATCCTGTTCCGCGGCCGGGCTGGCGTCGTGCCTGGCGCGGACCGTTTCATTGAACCAGTAGGCGAAGGACTGCGCTGCCTGCGCCGGCGCGCCGGCGGCGGCCTTGGCCTGGTCCGGACCGCCGGGCAGCATCTGCTGCGAGGTGAGGCATCCGCGCGAGCGCGCGACGCGTACCCAGGTAGCCGGATCGGTCAAGCCGCGCGTGATGCGCAGCCAGACATCGACATTGGTCGGCAGGTTCACCGGAATGGCCCGGGTATCGCTATCGAGGCGGGCGACGCAGGCACCGGCCGGCACCGAGGGCGGCGTCATGGAGTAGCTGAAGCTGGTGTGTTCCCCATGCGGGTCGCTGGCCCATGCGCGGAAATCGTCGAGCCGGCCGTGCGGATGGTCGGCATCGACGCCAGGCGCCAGGATGTAGGAACGCAGGCAGAGCCACAGCTCGCCATCGCTGCGGTCCCAGCGGTGAAAAAAGATGTCGGGTACGAGGAGGATGTTAGGCATGGTTTAGAAAGTGAGTTGATGAGTGACCGGTATACTCAGCCCGACCCGGATGCTGCGGCACAGCTTGAACCAGCCGCCGCCGACGCAAGCCTCGGCCGAGGCGCTGACATACAGCTCCGCGCGCAAGGCCAGGGTCGTGGCGCCGCCCGCCTGCCAGCTCAGGGTCAGGCTGATTTCCGCCGAGGCGCAGACGTGGATCCGCACCGAAATCACCCACCAGTCGATCGCCCCCTCGCCTTCGACCAGCACGCCGCCGGCGCCGGACACGATCAGCGTTTGCAGATCGAGGCGATGGTCATGGATGCGCAACGCCGCCACGCCTTCGAGCACGGCATACAGGCCGATGCGCACCCAGGCCGTGAAGGTGCCGCCGCCGAAGGCCGCACCCAGCCCCCACTGGACGGCAAAGCCGGCGCTGATGGTCAGCAGCGTACCGCCGCCGGCGGCGTCATCCAGCCGGGTCTCGCGCTTGCGCAAATAAAACCCGGCCGACGCCTGGCCGGGGGTGACGATGGCGCCTATCGTGCGCAGCCATTCGCGCCCGCCGTTGGCGCCCGGCCACGGAAAGCCGAAGTCCACCATGAAGTCGCCGGAGGTATAGATTTCGAGGGCGACCACCCCGCCGGTGAAATGTATCGTGCCCAGCGTGACCGCCGGCAGCGTGGTGGAAATATAAAAATAATCCTCGCCGGGCGTCAGATTACGCCGGTAAATGCCGCAGAACGAGAAATCGTAGCCGAACCATTTCTTCAGTTCGTCGCCCCAGACCGATAGCCCGGCAAAGCCCGAATCCTGGATCAGCGCGCGGCCGCGCAGGCTGCCGCCCAACACCGTCAGGCCGGCGGCAAAGGTCCACCCTCTTCCGGCGACGTCAGTGGCCGGCCCGATCTTGCCCTGGTCCCACAGCAGCTCCAGTTGCTTGCCGGTGGCCAGGCCGGTGTCGGCATCGGCGCTGATCTGGTTGAGCGGCGGCGGCACCAGCAGGGTCTTGGCCACTTCGGGCGCGAAATCGACATTCTTGGCGACAAAGCCCCAGTCGAAAAACAGCAGGAATTTGTTGCCTTGGCTGGCAGGAAAATAGGCCCAGAACCCTTCGCCACCACCTTGCTCGCGACTGAAGAAGCCGCCCGAGGCATGGTCGAATATGGTGTAGCGCAACAGCTGGACGGTC
This sequence comes from Rugamonas aquatica, assembly GCF_009380215.1. GTDB lineage: Bacteria > Pseudomonadota > Gammaproteobacteria > Burkholderiales > Burkholderiaceae_D > Rugamonas > Rugamonas aquatica_B. The sequence continues at coordinate 222,431 of NZ_WHUG01000004.1, read as the reverse complement.
GCGCCACCCAGCGTCAGGCTGGCGCCCTTAGGAGCGCCCGGCGCGCTCGGCAACGCCCCCAGCCTCAGGCGATCGATCTTGACCCTCAGGAACTGCAACAGGTCGAAGTCGAGGCCATCGAAGCCAAAGCCGCGCACGAACAACTCCCGCCCGCTCCCCAGGCTGGCAGTGGCCGGATCGAAGTTCAAGCCCAATCCCAGTTCAAGCGAGAAGCCCGACAGGCTGCGCGCGAACATCGCCGGCAAGCTGCCGAAATCGAGACGGCCGATGAAGACGAGATTCGGCAGCGCCGAGCGCCAGCCGGGCGTGCCGAGATTCAAGCTGCTCATGCCGGGGAAATCGAAGCCGCCGTTCCAGTTCAATGCCAGCTGGGACAGCTTCATCCTCAGCGCGTTGCCGAACAGTTCCACGTGCGGCAAGTCGAGATTGAACGACAGGCTGGGATAGGAAATCTTCAGCAGCCGCGGGTCCAGCCGGGGCGGCCCTGGTATGTCGATGCCCAGGTTGAGGAAGGCAATGCGGCGGCCCTCGATCTTGGAGAGGAACTGGCCGGCCAGCGAAAAATTGTCCGGCTTGCGCAGCTCGATCTCGCCGTTGATGCGTATCTGCGACTGCCGCCGGCCGTCGGCGGCGACCGTGTCCACCAGTTCCAGGCGCTTGAACCACACCCCTTCGAGGAAGCTTTCCTTGTCGGCATCCGCCGCTGCCTTGCCGATCGGATAAATCCGCGTCAGCGATTTACTGTCGGCGACGAACTGGAATTCCACCGGCGAATTCGGCGCGCTCGGATCGGTCTTGCGCGCGCTGCCCAGGACTTGGATGGCCAGATTGTTCAATGCCGCGCCGGCCGCCGCAGCCGCCGGGTGGCCCATGCCGAAAAAGGCCCGGAACTCCAGTTGCAAGGCCGCCTTGAAGGCCGTCATCTGCCCCTGCCGGAAGCGCATGTCGAGCAAGCTCGGCCACAGACTGACTTCCGACTCGGGCTTGTCGTAGACCGGCGGATGAGCTTGCTGGTCGTAGGGAGAACGCCAGCTCACCGCCGCCGACACCGCGCCGCTGTCGGCCGCCGTCCCCGTGTCGCCGCGTCGAGAACCGAGCGCCAGGAATTCCAGCCGCGGGCTGGTCGACTGTCCCAGCGGGATGGTCTGCTCCAGCGCGGTAAATTCGGAAAAGTCCAGCGGCACGGAAAACGCCACCAGTCCCACCCAGCTGGCCGCCAGCACCGCGGCGTCGGTCTCGGCGATGAGATCGATCACCTTGCCCAGCGCGGCCGGCGTCTGCGCGGCGGCCTGGGCGGGTGCATAAGCGGCCAGCTCCCGGAGTATGGCCTCCAGCCCGCGCTGCCGGCCCAGTTTGAGTATCGCAAACGGCAGCGCGTTGAGACGCGAGCCATCGTTCTTGAGCAGCCCCACCTTCACCGGCACCGCCATGTCGAGCTTGGTCATCAGCGTTTCCGGCCAATCCTTGAGCGCAAACGTGGCGGTGGCCGAGGGCAGCCTGGCGCCGTCCCAACACACTGAGTATTCGAAACCCGCCTCCAGCGGCGGCGTGGCCACCGACAGCGACAGGACGGCGGCGGCGCGCGCGCCGGCCGGCGGCGGCGCGGCCAGCTGCAGCGTCTTGACATGCTTTTCCAGCACCAGCGTCTGCATGGTCGCGGCCAGCGCGTCGCGCGGCATCAGCGCGACGATTTTTGGCAAGGCCCGGCCCTGGTTATCGCTGGCGTCGACCAGGCCGGTCTCGTGCACGCCGGCCATGGTCGCCAGCGCACACGCCTTGTACGAGGCATCGATCTCTTGGTTGGCGGCCGCCAGCGGCGCAGCGGCGCCATCGCGCCAGTTGGCCAGCGGAATGGCCGGCACGCCGCCCGACACGCCGCCGGGCGCTCCCCGAAACACCCATGGCTCGACATTGCCGTAGGCATCGCCGGGGCGCGGATAATGCAGCTCGGCCTCCGACAGCCGCAACCACGGCCGCGACTGTCCACACATGAGCTTGGCAGCGCGCCACTCGCGCGCCGGCAATGGCGCGTCCTTGTCGCTGGCGGCCACAGTGCGGACCAGCGCGGCGGCGGTGGCGCCGCTCAGGCGAAATTGCGCGCCCGGTATTACGCCGTGCATGGGCAACGGCGTCGTCTTGCCGGGCAGGCTGCCGTTCAGCCGTATCAGGCCGCCCAGCACCTCGGCGCCGGGACGCAGCACGGCGGCGCTCCACTGATCCTGGTCGGCGCCCGCGCTGCGACTGCGGCCGATGCGGAAGGCCAGCGGCAACGGCGTCGCGCACGACCATTCCTCCGCCTGGTTGCGCGAGTTCCATATCCCCATCAGGCGCAGCCGGATCGGCCGGCCGTCGAGCGGCGCCAGGTCCGCTTCGCTGAGCAAGGCCGTCGCGCCGCTGCCCGCCTTTTCAAACGTCAACCGCAGGCCGCACTGCAGCACCTCCAGGCCGGCCTCGGGCAGCGCCCCGGTGCGCGCGACGTTCAGGCACACCGGTGCAGCGTTGCCGGGCCGGGCGCGGAACTGCACCGCCAGCGGGGCTTGCGCGGCAAGCTCCTTGAACGAGCACGACAACGGCTGGCTAAACATTTCCAGCGCGCGGTTGGCATGACTTTCATTCGCCCTGGCGTTGCGCAGACGCGCGGTCAAGGCCTCTTGCGACAGGCTCAGGCTGCGCTGCTGCAGGTTGAGCGTCATGCTGCCCGGCCCCAGTTGCACTACCAACGGATTCTCGCTGCCCAGGCCGTCGGCAAGATCCAGGATAAAATAACGCTGCACCGACAACGGCACAATGACCGCGCCATCGGCGCCAAACTGCAGCGCCTGCCAGCTGCCGTCGGCAAACACGCCGGGGCCGATGCGGAAGCGGTACGCGCCGGGCTGGGTGGCGGGCTTGCCCATCCGGATGAACAGGCGGTTATCCGAGCGCATCAGCCTGAGCCTGCCCGCCGGTGCCGGCGCCACCTCCGTCCCGTCGCGGTCGAACTCCAACTCGATTTCAAGCTGATCGAGCTTGAACTTCAGTACTTCATCGTCCGTCCCCAGCCAATGGCGGCCGCCGCGCTGCTCGACGTACAGCACCCGCGCGCCCCACATGCCGGGCGCGGGCGGCGCGAAGTACTCGCGCGCGCCATCGACGGCGCCATCCAGCACCCACCCTAGAAATTCAAGCTTGGACATGACTTACCTCGCCAGCGTTATGCGATCACCAGGAGCCAGGATGACTTGCTCCTTCATCGAGTCGACGATGTACACGCCGCTGTGACGGCGCCATTCCTCGGACTGGTCCGGCATGAAATGCAGCGCCAGGCTCGGTCCGGATACCAGTTTGGAGGTGTCCACCGTGCCCGAAACGCGGGCATCCGCCAGATCGCGCAACGCGAGCGCCTGCGGCAGCCAGACCGCCGCGCGCTGCAGTTCAACCACCTTCTTGCCCGCGCCATGCTGGCGCTCGAACTGCGCCACGCTCATCGTCGACGGTACTTGCAACGCTTCGCGCACGCCCTCCAGGTGCAACTCGATCAGCATGTCGAAGTCAACAAAACCCTGGCTCAGCCTGTCGTCCTCGGGGCACGTGCCATCGCCCGGCGTTGCGGGAGGACACAACCGCCGCCCGGAGGAATCGAGCATGCTGCGGTACGCCGGCGGCCGGAACAGCAGCAGCGGGTCCGAACTGCTCAGCAACACCAGGTCGGCTCCCGGCGCCGGCGCCAGCGGCCACGACGCGCGCGGCATCAGCGACAGCCGTTTGAGCGTGAAATTGCACACCGCCAGCGACACCGTCTGGTAATGATGGCCGACATCCAGCGGATTGCCGGGCGCGGCTGCGCCGGCATAGATGGGAGCGGCATTGCGCCGGCTGCTCAAGCGCGCGCACAGCTGCCCGACATCCATCTTCAGGTTCAGTTCCGATGGCAGGGCGAACTGGAAAAAATCGTCCGGCCGTACCGAGGTCATATCGGTCAGCCATCCGCCCAGGTTGCCGCCGATCACAGGGACAGTTGTGACCGCATCGGGTGGAAACGGAAACGCCGAGGACGCGCTGCCCTCCGCCGGAACCTGCTCGTAATTTGGCCCGACATCCCGGTAGCTGACCTCCAGGCTGGTGACAAACGGTTCCAGCAAACGACTGCGGACCTTGGAAAAACTACACGCCTGGTTCGTGCCGTCTGCCTCGCCGCAGCCGGCCGCCCTGACCAGCTGCAGGTAATAGTCGGTATCCGGAGTGGCGGCTTCCTTCGGCAGCCTGGCGGCGCTCAGGAGATGACGGACCGCGACCAGGTCTGCGCGGCTCCAGTCGCGGTCGTCTCCGCAGGCGCCGGCCGACGGCAACTTCCACGGCCAGCGGCTGGCGATGGGCACGCCCTGCGCCGCATTGCGGTTGTAGTTGGTTTCTGTGACCAGCAAGGTCATGCCCGGCAAAACCTGGAGCGTGGTGCGCGATTTGCCTGTGGGCCGGCGCCATGGCGCGCCCTGCGGAGCGGTGCAATCGTCGTTACCCGCGGCGATATAGGGGTGCGGTGCAGGCAAGTCTGGAGGGGGCTTGAAATCCTTAGGCAATGGCAGATAGGACTGCGCCAGATAAAGCTGTTCTGGCCGGTCAAGCCGGTAACTGCTGCAGCCGGATAAAAGAAATGTCACAACCCATATCAATCCCAAGCTAACAAATTTCATTCCCGCTCCCCACTGTTGGTTTTTAAAAACGAACAATAAAACGGTTAAATCGAAATGCTTTCAGGCGACTGATATTAAGAGTATTCTTAATGTTTTGCAAAGGATAATTTCATGCTTACTCGTCGACAACTTATTGTTACGGGGATAGGGGCAAACTTTGCTCCGCTTATTGCCAAAGCCATTCCAATGCAACCATTGGAGAGAGAAAAATTACGCCGCATTAGCGAAGAATTGGGCGCGCATCCCAGTGTCATTACCAGCGTGCTGGATCGTTTTTCCACCCTGCTTCCCGAGGTCGAAGCGGTGTTGTCGGAGAGTCTCGTCGGCGACGATGGTTTTGTGTTCCGCACCGGCGACAACGGCGAGCAGCGCGGCAGATGGCGCCTTCAGGCGCTGGCGCCCGGCGCTGCGGCCAGTACCTCCCTGCAAGGGGTTGTAGGGCTGGGCTGCCCGAATCTGGCAGCCCGGCTCGCTGGCGGTGCCGCCTTGCAGTTCCGCACGGGATTGCGCATGGCAGGCTTGACCGCGATGTTGTACGAAGGTTTCGAGACCAGAATCTGTCTGCTTTCCGCGACATTCCAGGATGCGCACCCTGCTGCTGCGCTATTGATCAATTCCTGACGTCCCGAATAGAGGATGGAGCACGATTATTTAAATTCATATTCAACAGCGCTAATCCAACGTTTCAATCAAGGGAGAATGAAAATGTCAAATTGGTTCCGCTGCGTACTTTTCATTTTTGTTATTTTTTGTGAGAAATACGCATTGGCGCAATGCGTGAATTCTGCAACGCCGAGCTGCGGCGTATATACCCAGTGTTTTGCGAAATACTGCAATTGCTCCACATCATCGTCGGAATATTTTATCTCTTATGGTAAAAATTATTGCGAGCGTTTCTTGGGAAATACAAAATTTTCAAAGGAAGGCGAGAAATGGCGCAATGCGACATTAGTCTGCCTGCAGGAAGCCATCGTTCCCCATTTGGAAATTACCGAGCCGGTCAAGGCCTGCGATTGCCCGGCAATGCGCAAGGTGGCGATCGACTCGCATGTCGGCTGTTACACCCAGCCATCGAATTCGATATGCAACCTGCCCACCGAGGACTTGGTCGAGATCGGAAAGATCGTTGCGCTCAAGGATATTTTCTCAAAAGAGGGATGGGACACCATGAAACAGATCGCGGCCAAGTGCAAGACCACGGCCGGCTCTGCGGACAAGCGCGACCGTTGGGATACGATGAGCAAGGCGCTCAACGCCTATTAGTGCGCCAGGTGCCGGTTTCGTCCTTCTTCTGGAAAGAACATATTCGCCGTCACAGCGTCAGCGGCAGGCTGCGCAGGCGCTTGCCGGTCAGTTTGAAGACCGCATTGGCCACGGCCGGCGCGATCGGCGGCGTCGCCGGTTCGCCCATGCCTTCGGGATGTTCGGCGCTCGGCATGATGATGGTTTCCACCTCCGGCGCCTGGTTGATGCGCACCACCGGATAGTCGTGGAAGTTGCTCTGCTCGACCTTGCCGTCCTTGATCGTCACCGCGCCAAACAGGGCCGCCGACAGCCCGAACACCACCGCCGACTCCACCTGCTGCGCGATGATGTTGGGATTGACGGCGATGCCGCAATCGACCGCGCACACCACGCGGTGCACACGGATCTCCGTGCCCTCCACCGACACCTCGGCCACCTGCGCGACGATGGTGCCGAAGGACTGGTGCAGCGCCACGCCATGCGCGCGGCCGGCCGGCGCGGCGCCGGCCCTGGCCACCGCCGCATCGAGCACCGCCAGATGGCGCGGGTGCTGCTTCAACAGGCCGCGGCGGAACGCCACCTCGTCCTGGCCCGCCGCATGCGCCAGCTCGTCGATGAAACTCTCTTTGAAAAACGCATTGTGCGAATGCCCTACCGAGCGCCAGTAACCCAGCGGCACCGGACTGTCGACGATCACGTGGCGGATGCGCTGATTCGGGAACTCGTACTGCATATCGAACTCGCCTTCGGCCGTGGTCTTGTCCGGCCCACCGGGCGGCAAGCCCAGGTTACGCTTGAAGAACTGGTGCGACACCGAGCCGCTGGCCGACTTGTTATCGTAGCCCAGCACCCTGCCCGCCGCATCCAGGCTGGCGCTGAAGCGCGCCAGCGCCGCCGGGCGATACACGTCGTGCGTGGTGTCGTCTTCGCGCGACCAGATCATCTGCACCGGCAGGCCGCCGGCCCGCCTGGCCACCGCCACCACCTGCGCCACCATGTCCACATCGAGCCGGCGCCCGAAGCCGCCGCCCAGCATCGTCACGACCAGCACCACCTTGTCCGCCGCGACGCCGCCGACCTTGGCCGCCACCTCCGCCGCGAATCCCGGCGACTGCGTCGGCGCCCACAGGAACACCTTGCCGTCCTTGAACTGCGCGGTGCAGTTGACCGGCTCCATCGCCGCATGCGCCAGATAAGGCGCGCGGTATTCGGCCGTCACGGTCTTGACCACGCCGGCAGCCTTGCCCTCCACCGCATCCATGTCGCCGGCCTTGTGATAGGCATGGCCCGATTCCGCATCCAGCCTGGCCGCGAACTCCGCAAAGATGGCGGCGCTCGACAGCTTGGCCCGTTCGTCGCTGCTCCACTGCACCGGCAGGGCCAGCGCGGCCTGTTTGGCCTGCCAATACGTCTTCGCCACCACCGCCACGCCGGCGCCGGCGCCGGTCTGCTGCGGCAGCGCGCTGGAAAAATCGACCACCTGCATCACGCCCGGCATCTTCAGCACCGCCTCCGGCTTGACGCTGGAGACCACGCCGCCGATCACCGGCGACATGCGCACCGCCGCGTACACCATGCCCTCGGGACGCACGTCGATGCCGAATACCGCCTCGCCGTTCACCTTGGACGGCGTATCGCGGCGCGGCTGCGCGCGGCCTATCAGTTTGAAGTCCTTGGGATCCTTCAAGCGGATCTCGCCCGGCGCGGCCGTCGCTGCGGCCACCGCCAGCGCGCCGTATGACAGGCGCCGACCGTCGGCATGGATCACCTGCCCATCCTCGGTCCGGCAATCCTGCGGACGCGCATTCCACTGCCTGGCGGCTGCGGCCACCAGCATGGCGCGCGCGGCGGCGCCGGCTTCGCGCATCGGCTGCCACGCATCCTTCACGCTGGACGAGCCGCCGGTGATGATGAGCCCCAGCTCACGCGCCACCTTGCCGACGGTCCAGCCGACGGCCGCCTTCAAGCTGCCGTCATCGTCCGGATGGAAAGGCAGGCCGTCCTTGAGCATGGCGATATTGCCGTAGATTTTATCGGTGGTGGCCTGCACCAGCCGCACCGCCGACAGCGGCACGTCCATCTCCTCGGCCACCAGCATCGGCAGCGCGGTATGCACGCCCTGCCCCATTTCGCTGCGCGGCATGGCCACGCTGACCGTGCCGTCCGGCGCCACCGCCACCCAGCCGTTGAGCGCGACCGCGTCGCCGTCCAGCGGCAGCGTGTGCGTGGCGTTCAGGCGCTGGCGCGCCGGCATCAGGCCCCAGCCGACCACCAGCGCGCCGGCGGCGACGGCCACGCCGCCAAAAATAAACCGGCGGCGCGCGCCGAGCTTCAGTCCCTGCATTGCGGTCTCCCGGTTTTTATGAGGTGCGCCAGCGTGTCAGCATATCGTCCGCCGCCACCGGCTTGCTGTAGAAGTAGCCCTGCGCCAGATGGCAGCCGTGGCGCAGCAGGAAGGCCGCCTGCTCCTCGGTCTCCACGCCTTCCGCGATCACGGACAGATTCATGCTCTTGCCCAGCTGGATGATGGCGATGGCGATGGCTTCGTCGTTGACGTCGGTGGAGATATCCTTGATGAAGGAACGGTCGATCTTCAGCGTCTGCACCGGCAGCTGCTTCAGGTAGGCCAGCGACGAGTAGCCGGTGCCGAAATCGTCGATCGCCAGGCCGACGCCGATCGAGTGCAGGTCGTTGATGAAGACCATGGCGTCGCCGGTGTTCATGATGACCGACTCGGTCACTTCCAGTTGCAGGCGCTGCGGCTCCAGGCCGGTCTCGCGCAGGATGTCGGCCACCATGTTGACGATGCTGCCGCGCTCGAACTGCTTGGCCGACAGGTTGACCGCCATCTTCGGCACATTCAGGCCGGCGGCCTGCCAGCGTATCATCTGGCGGCAGGCTTCTTCCAGCACCCACTTGCCCAGCTGGTTGATGAAGCCCGTATCCTCGGCCAGCGGAATGAAGCGGATCGGCGGGATCAGGCCCAGCTCCGGATGGTTCCAGCGCACCAGCGCCTCGACCCCGATCAAGCGGCCGGTATCGATTTCCACCTGCGGCTGGTAGTTGAGGAAGATCTCGTCCTTCTCGATCGAGCGGCGCAGGAAGGTCTCCAGGCGCAGGCGTTCGACGCCCTCGCCCGTCATCGACGGCGTGTAGAAGCTGTAGCCGTTGCGGCCGCGCGCCTTGGCCTGGTACATGGCCACGTCGGCGTTACGGATCAGCATATTCAGGTCGACCGCATCGTCCGGGAACAGGCTGATACCGACGCTGCAGGTGACGAACAATTCATGGCCGGCTACCATGAAGGGCTGCTCGAACATCTGCACCAGCTTCTCGGCGACCTGGCTGGCGCCGAACTGGTTCTCGATATTCTCCAGCAGGACGATGAACTCGTCGCCGCCCAGGCGCGCCAGCGTATCGCCTTCGCGCAGGCGCTCGTGCAAGGCCTTGGCGACCTGCTTGAGCAGCTCGTCGCCGATGTGGTGGCCCAGCGTGTCGTTGACGTTCTTGAAGCGGTCCAAGTCAATGAACAGCAGCGCCAGTTGTTCGCCGTCGCGCGCGGCGCGTTGCAGCGCGTGCTGCAGGCGATCGTGGAACAGCAGGCGGTTCGGCAACGCGGTCAGCGGATCGTGGTGGGCCAGGTGGTCCAGCTTTTCCTGCGATTCCTTGACCTTGGTGATGTCGCTGAACACGCCGACGTAATGGGTGGTCTCGCCGCGGCTGTCGCGCACCGCGCTCACCGTCAGCCATTCCAGATACAGCTCGCCGTTCTTGCGCTGGTTCCAGATCTCGCCGCGCCAGAAGCCCTTGTCCATCTGCTCCTGCCACATCTCCGCATAGAACTCGGCGTCGTGCCGGCCGGAGCGCGTCAGCGTGCGGTCCTTGCCCAGCGCTTCGGCCTCGGTGTAGCCGGTGATCTGCGTGAACGCCGGATTGACGGCGACGATGATGCCGTTCGCGTCCAGCACCACCACGCCGTCGGCGATGTGCTCGATCACGGTGGCCGACAGGCGCAGCTTCTCTTCCGCTTCCTTGCGCGCGGTGATGTCGGCATACACCCAGATGCTGCCCTCGTTGGCGCGCTTGTCGTCCAGCGCGTAGCCGCTGACCATGCACCAGAACAGGCTGCCGTCCTTGCGGCGGTAGTGGCGTTCTTCGTTGAAGTAATCGCCTTTCGACAGCGACGGATACTGGCGCGCGCCGGCCGATTCAAAATCGAAGGAGCTCGGGAACACGATCGAGGTCGAGGCGCCCGTCATCGCGCCCGGCTCGTAGCCGAACAGCTCCTCGCAGCGGCGGTTGACCGACACGATCTGGCGGTTGCGCACGAACATCACGCCGAACATCACGTTGTCCAGGATCGCGCTCTGCTCGGCCAGCAGGGCTTCGATGCGCATCTCGTTGTGCTTGCGCTGGCTGATGTCGGAGATGATGCCGTCGACCCAGGGCGCATTGCCCTCGCCATCGTGCGGCTGCGGCTGGCCGTTCTCGGCCACCCAGCGCTCGGTGCCGGCGGCGTCCAGGATGCGGTACTCGACCTCGTAGGACTGGCCGGTGCGGATCGCCTCGGACACGCTGCGGCGCTGCTTCTTGCGGTCTTCCGGCGCGATCAGGTTGGTCCAGGAATGGGTGGTGCTGCGCATGAACTGCGCGGCGGAATAGCCGGAAATCTCTTCGATGGCGTCCGACACGAAGTCGATCGGGCCGTCGGGGCGGAAGCGGAACACCGCGCCCGGCACCTGCGTGACGATGGTGCGGAAGCGTTCCTCGCGCTGGCCGATGTCTTCGAACAGGCGCTTGATCGCCACCCGCATCTGCTCCAGCTGCGTGGCCAGGCGGCCCAGCTCATCGCTGCCGACCAGGTCCAGCCGGGTCTCGAAATCGCCGTGCGACAGGCGGTCGGAAAAGCGCATCAGCTTGCGCAGCGGTTTAATCAGGCGGGAATTGAGGAACAGCACGATCAGCAGCAGCGACACCATCAGCTGCGCCGCCAGCACGAACACATAGGACAGCTGCTTCTCGCGCAGCTCCTGCTGGCTGCGGGCGTCGTCCATCTCGACCGTGATGCGGCCGATGCGCTCGCCGCGCACGAGGATCTCGCGCTCGGCGCGGTACACATTGCCGGCCGCCTGGCGCGGCGAATGCACGCTCATGAACTGGGTGTCGGCCTGGCCGACCACTTCCACTTGCAGCACCGAGCGGTCGCGCATCACCGATTCGACCAGCGAATGAGCCGATTCGGCATTCATATTCCACAGGGATTCCTGCATGCCCAGCGCCAGGATGTCGGCATTGCGCTGCAGCGATTCGTCCAGCGCCACGCGCGCCGATTTCTGCTCGTGCACGCCGATCAGCAGGTAGCTGCCGATGATGGCCGGGATCACCAGGCCGCCAAACACCACCAGTAACAGCGCGCCATAGATGGATAGACCGTACAAGGCGCTGAGCCTGGCACGCATCTTTTGGTAAACGGCGCTAATCATGCACCGGTCGCGAGTGATAAGTTTGCATCATCTGTCTGTAATTGGGTAATAGCGCAAACTTTAAGGTTTCTAACTGGAATTATGCACGGAAAATGCGGTAAAAGTCAGCGCGCCAGCAAAAAACCCACAGGCACGCTATCATCGCGACTCATTTCAACTGAGGACCTTGCCATGACCACTTTTTCCATGTATTCCGCTTCCATTCCAGTGTTCAAGCAGATCCTGAACAGCCTGCTGGTCATCCTCGACAAAGCCGAGACGCACGCGGCCGAGAAGAAAATCGAACCTAACGCGCTGCTTCAGTTCCGCCTGTTCCCGGACATGCTGCCGTTCACCCGCCAGATCCAGATCGCCTGCGACTTCTCGAAAGGCGCCGCAGCCCGCCTGGGCGGCCTGGAAGTGCCGTCGTACGAAGACACCGAAACCAGCTTCGCCGACCTGAAGGCCCGCATCGTCAAGACCCTGGCCTACATCGACAGCGTGCCGGCCAGCGCCATCGAAGGCAGCGAAACGCGCGAGATCACCACCGGCAGCGGCGAAAAGACCAAGCACTTCACCGGCCAGACCTATCTGTTCCACTACGCGCTGCCGCACTTCTTCTTCCACGCCACCACGGCTTACGACATCCTGCGCCACAACGGCCTGGACATCGGCAAGAAGAACTTCATCGGCACCTATTGATCCACCCACGTCATTCCCGCGCAGGCGGGAATCCATACTGAGCGCGCGTTAGCAATGCTCTTGACTCAGCATGGATTCCCGCTTTCGCGGGAACGACTACGTATTCCGGCGCGGGTAGCCCTGCGCCAGGATGCGCTGCCACACCAGCTCTTTCTGGTCGGCGCTCATGGACACCCAGTGCGCCACCTCCACCACCGTGCGGCCGCAACCGCGGCAGATTTCATCGAAGGTGGTGGAGCAGACCGCCACGCAGGGCGTGTCCGGCCGTACCGGCAAATCTCCCATCATTTCACCTGCAACAGCTTGTCCCAGGCGTCGTGGCCCAGCGCGCGCAGCGTCTCGATGTTCTTTTCGAAGATGTCGCCCGCTTCCGGGAAAGCCTCCACCGCGCGCTCCACGCTGTCCTCGCGCAGCAGGTGCAGCGTCGGATACGGCGAGCGGTTGGTGTAGTTTTCGATATCGTTCTTGTGGGTGTCGGCGAACTGGTAGTCCGGGTGGAAGCTGGCCACCTGCAGGATGCCGTCCAGTTCCATCTCTTCCAGCGCGGCGTCGGCCACGTCGAGGAACTCGTTGTAGTCCTCGAAATCCGCCAGCACGTTCGGATGCATAATCATCGTCGTGTCGACTTTTTCCGGATCGGCTTCGGCCAGATACTCCAGCTCTTCCATCAGCTTTTCCAGCAATGCTTCCGGCGTGTCGGCTTCGCAGACCACGTAGCGGATCTGCTTCTTCACATGCACGGCCTTGGCAAACGGACACAGGTTCAGGCCGATGACGGCCTTCTCCACCCAGTTGACGGTCTCGGCGATGACGGCGTCGTGATCGATGGCGGGGCTACTCATAATTCAATTCCTTGGTGACTGCTCAAAAACAGAATTGTACGCACTCTTTGCGGGAACTCATACTTCAGCCATTTTGCAGCGATCTCCGGCTTATTTACGCAGAACTATTGCGTAAAAGAATTAGTCATCCGCCTGACATATTTCTTGACTCGACCGGACGACCTTCGTACACTCCACGTTTATTCATAGTCCGTCCGATGTTACTCGTCGGCAACAATGGAAAACTATGCAAGCACGAATTTCCAAATCCGCGGCCTTGGCCACCTTGCTGGCGCTGATGGCGCCGGCGATCAGCCAGGCCCACGATGAAGCGCCGGGCCTGCCGCCGGCGTCACTGCCGCTGTCCGCCCTGCCCAAATCCCCCGCCCTCGATGTCTCCTCCCTGAAAGTCAACAAACCGGCCAAGCTGGCTGACGATGACGCTTTCCGCGAAAAAGACGTCTGGGGCCGCATCCGCAGCGGCTACGCCATTCCGGATATTAATAACGAACTGGTCGGCAAGCACGTCAACTGGTACGCCACCCGTCCCGACTACATCGCCCGCACCACGGCGCGCGCCTCGCGCTACCTGTTCCACGTCGTCACCGAACTGGAAAAGCGCAACATGCCGACCGAGCTGGCGCTGCTGCCCTTCATCGAATCCGCGTTCAACCCGCAAGCCCTGTCCAGCGCCAACGCCGCCGGCATGTGGCAGTTCGTGCCGGGCACCGGCCGCGACTACAACCTCAAGCAGGACGCCTTCAAGGACGAGCGCCGCGGCGTGCTGGCCTCGACCGACGCCGCGCTGAGCTACCTGCAGCGCCTGTACGACATGTTCGGCGACTGGCAGCTGGCGCTGGCCGCCTACAACTGGGGCGAAGGCTCGGTGCAGAAGGCCATCAAGCGCAACCAGGCGGCCGGCAAGCCGACCGATTTCGAAAGCCTGGCCGAACTGATGCCGGCCGAAACCCGCAACTACGTGCCCAAGCTGCAGGCGGTGAAGAACATCATCGCCAATCCGGCCCAGTACGGCCTGAACCTGCCGGCCATCGATAACACGCCCTACTTCACCGCCGTCGACAAGACCAGCGACATCGACCTGACCATCGCCGCCCACCTGGCCGAGCTGTCGGTCGACGAGTTCAAGGCGCTGAACCCGCAGTTCAAGCGCCCGGTCATCACCGGCGACGAACAGACCAAGATCCTGCTGCCCAAGGAAAACGCCGACAAGTTCCACCTGAATCTGGCGCAATGGGGCAAGGATCTGTCGACCTGGACCACGCACAAGATCACCACCGCCCGCGAAAGCATCGGCACGCTGGCCTCGCGCTTCCACACCACGCCGGAAGTGATACGCCAGGCTAACAACATCCCGCAGAAATCGCTGCTCAAGGCCGGCTCCACCATCCTGGTGCCGAAGATCTCGACCTCGGCCAGCGTGGACATCTCGCCGGAAGTGGAGCGCAACGCCACCGTCGCCTTCGAGGCCGAGCGCGAGCGCACCACCAGCAAGGCCGGCTACAAACTGGCCAAGGGCGGCAAGGCTGCCAAGTCCAGCCCGGTCGCACTGGTCAAGGCGCGCGTGTCGCACGACGCCGCCAAAGGCAAATCCCGCCGCAAGAACTAGCATCAAAGCCCGTCCGGCCCCGGTTCCAGCGCATGGCGCGTGGGCCGGGGCCGCGATCAAAGGTTGCAGTCGCGGCCCACTCGCCCTACAATCTTGGTCTTGCAGCGGCCGGCAACGGGCCTCTCACATCAATAACAACCCCACTGACGTCGCCAGCCAGCCTGCAAAAAAGGCGAGCCCGGGCGCGCAGTTGCAATCGGAGTCACTATGGCGTTCTTGCAAGGCAAAAAAATCCTCATCACTGGTTTGCTGTCGAACCGTTCCATCGCTTACGGTATCGCCAAGGCTTGCCATCGCGAAGGCGCCGAACTGGCGTTCACCTACGTCGGCGAACGCTTCAAAGACCGCATCACCGAATTCGCCGCCGAATTCGGCAGCAACCTGGTGTACGACTGCGACGTCGGCAGCGACGAACAGATCGCCGCCCTGTTCACCGACCTGGGCAAGAGCTGGTCGCAGCTGGACGGCCTTGTGCACGCGATCGGCTTCGCGCCGCGCGAAGCGATCGCCGGCGAGTTCCTGGACGGCCTGACCCGCGAGAACTTCCGCATCGCCCACGACATCTCGGCCTACAGCTTCCCGGCGATGGCCAAGGCCGCGCTGCCGCTGCTCAAAGAAGGCTCGTCGCTGCTGACGCTGTCCTACCTGGGCGCGGTCCGCGCCATCCCTTACTACAACACCATGGGCCTGGCCAAGGCCTCGCTGGAAGCGTCGGTGCGCTACCTGGCGGAAAACCTGGGCAAGCTGGGCATTCGCGCCAACGGCATTTCGGCCGGCCCGATCAAGACTTTGGCCGCGTCCGGCATCAAGGACTTCGGCAAGCTGCTGGGCTTTGCCTCGTCGCACGCCCCGCTGCGCCGCAACGTGACGATTGAAGAAGTGGGCAACACCGCCGCCTTCATGCTGTCCGACCTGGCTTCCGGCATCACCGGCGAGATCACCTACGTCGACGGCGGCTTCTCGCACGTCATGGGCCTGAACGCGGAAGACTACACCTGAGTCCTGCCGCATCACCCAAGCAAAACGCCCTGCATGCAGGGCGTTTTTTATTAGAGCGTGATCTTCCAGAGCTGCACCGGCGCGGCCCAGCCGGTGCCGGCGTACAGCTTGCCGTCGGCACCGATCGCCAGCGCCATCGTGTAGGGCGTTCCGCCCATCAGCGTCAACACCGTGACGGTGCCATCGGGCTTCACCCGACGCAGATCGGTGTCGCCGGCGACATAGGCGTTGCCCGCCGCATCCACCGCGATCGGGCCATCGGGGGCGATGAGGCGCTTGGGAATATGGGCGACGGTTTTCACTGTGCCGTCCGGCAGCACCCGGCGCACCGCGTCGCTGTCGTTGACCAGCAAGGCGCCCGAGGCGTCGAACGCCAGCGCCGACGGGCCGTGGAAGGCAGCCTGCGCGCCGACGCCATCATTGCCGTCGCCGCTGCCGCCGCCAGCCAGCACGCTGCGCACGCCGGCCGGGCTGAACTTCAGGATGCGCTTGCCGGCGTAATCGGCCAGATACACATTGCCAGCGCCATCGACCGCCAGCCGCACGCTGGTCTGCGGCGTCACGCCGCCATTCCAGCCGGTGAACCATGGTTTGACCACGCCGTCGGGCGTGCGCCGGTAGATCGTGTCGTCGTAGGCGCCGGCGCCGTAGAAATTACCTGCGGCGTCCAGCGCCATCCCGTCGAACGTGGCGGCCGGCGTGCTTGGCAGCGTCGTCACCGCGCCGCTCGGCGTGATCTGCCGGATGCCGTTGCGGTCCGAGGCGAAGAAATTGCCGGCTTTGTCGACCGCCAGTTGATGGATGCCGCCGAACCTGGCCTGGCCGCCCGCGCCGTCCACCGAGGCCTCGCCGCCGATCATGCCGCCGCCGGCGATCGGCTCGGACACCAGCAAGGCCGCCTGCGGCGCGGCCTTGGCCACCACCTGATTGGTCGCCGGGCCGGTCGCCGTCGCCGGCACCGTCACTATCGTGCCGGCCAGCACGTTGATCGTATTGGATTGCCCGTTGAGGTTGACGGTCGAGCCATCCGGACCGCTGATGACGGCGCCCGCAGGCACCAGCACCGTTTCGTAAGCCGCCATCGTGTGCGTCGTGCCGGCCGCGATGACCGCGAACGTGCTCGGCGCCGGAGTCGCCGGCTGCGCCGCTTGCGTTATGTTGCCATTGGCCGGCGTATCGCCGCCACCACCGCCACAGGCCGACAAGCTGGCCGCCGTCATTACTGCGAAAAAAAGATAAGCTGTACGCATATAAACTTTATTAAATATATAACGCACAGCAATATACCGCAGAGCTTACTTTTTCGACATCAGCAAAGTCGTGGCCTTCCTCTAAAACAACAGATCGTCAGCTGCGGCGGCGACGCAGCCAGGCGCCCATGCCCAGCAGGCCCGCGCCCAGCATCAGCGCCGACGACGGCTCGGGCACCGCAGCCGTCACGCTGACGTTGTCCAGGCCGATGTACCACACGGCCTGGCCGCCGCCGAAGGACACGTCGGTAGTCGCGCCGCTGGCCACGAAGGACATCGTCACATGCTCCCACGAGCTGGGCTGGTTGTTGATGGTGGTCCACACCTGCTGCCCCACCACATTGCCGGCCGTGACGAACAGGCTGTCGTTGCTGCCGAAGTTGTAGTTGTTGGAATTGCCGATATCGAAGCTGAGCGTGTAGGTCGCGCCCGCCGTGGTCGCGATCGTCTGCTTGATGCCGCCGCCGGTGGCGCTCTGGTCGTGCCAGCCGGTCAGGTCGAGGAAGTTATTGCCGGCCGACGCGTTGATCGCATACGGATTGCCCAGGCCGATCCAGGCGATGTCATTGCCGCCGATGACAGTCCAGCCGGCCAGCGTGGAGCTGTCGCCGCTGAGCAGCTGCTGCGCGCCCGCATCGCTGTGATTCGGAACGATGGTGCCGGCTTCGAAGCTGCCGTTGGTGATCAATTCGGCCGCGCCCGCATGCGCAGCCATCGCCAGCGCGGCGGCCAGCAGGGTCGATTTCAGTTTCATTGTGTATCCCATGAGTTATATGTTGCGATGTGCTTGTACCAACCCCAACAGTATAAATTGTAGTTTTTATATCATCAAGCGCAACGTACGAACCGTGCAGACGCACGCGCACTACCGTTTTGCAAGCCAAACGCAGCTCAAGGCAGATCCTTCATCGCGGCGGCGATCTTGTCGCAATCGGCCATGGCCGGGGCTTTTTGCATGGACAGGCCCAGCTTGCCCGTATGCCAGGCCTGCATGGCTTTCTGCTCCGCGTCCACCAGCTTGCTCATGACCGCCGCATCGGCGCGGCTGGTGCGCGCCAACATCAGCGTGGCGGCCTGGTTCAAGCCAGCCTGATGGGCGCCGCTCCAGGCCTGCAGAGCGTCCTGATAGGCCCTGGCATGATCGGGGAAGCGGTTGGCGCACATGCCCGTCACCAGCTTGAGGGCGTCGCGCCGTATCATCTGCCGCAACGCGCCCTGCTCCGCCTCGCTCAGCGGCACGGACGGCGCCTCCGGCGCTGCGGCCTGCGGCTCGGCGGCCACCCGGTCGGCGGGCGGATCGGCGATCACCTCGTCGACCTTCGCCAGGAAGGCCGGCGCCGCCGGCGGACGGCCGCTGATGTCGCCCAGCAGCTTGCCCTTGTTGAAGACATACTGCGTCGGCACGCCATACACCTTCATCAGCTTGCTGAAATCGGGAATCTTGCGCCACGGCGTCCACTGCACCCGCGCGAAGGCCAGCGCCGGCTGGTGCGGCAAGGCTGCGGCCTGGTCGAAGGTCTGGTCGGCGCCCTTGCAATAGCCGCAACCCGGATCGGGCGAGGTCAGCTGCACCACCACATACTCGTGCCTGGCGATAAACGCGGCCAATTGCTGCGGCTGCAACTCCGTCACCGGCCCGGCCACGGCCTGCACCGCCGCCAACATCATCGCCCCACCCCAAAGAATTCGCATCGTCCATCCCAATCAAAACCATAAAATTATCATATAAATAACTGCGGCGCTGCACAATAGAAATGCTTTGACCTATACAGCGAAGGCCAACTACTGTATAGTGTTGCCTGTGCGCTGCAATGAGCGCGCTGCAACAAAAGCAGCGCCGATTGATCAGCCAGGTATTACTAGCAGCTTCGCAAGCCTTAGCGCATCGCCCTGATGTCGCTATTAAAGCCCTCCCGCCTTTGGTGTCGCACCTGACACCGTCCCGGCGCAAAGCTTTTGTGCCGAAATTTCTTTCGATTTTGATTGAGTCATTTCGTTTTGGTAGGCGTAGCTATTTCGCGTTCAGCTTTTGCATGAACGCCGGTTTTTTACGAAAGAACAGCATGACATTTGAAGCACTTGGTCTCAACACGTCCATCATTAAAGCCCTGACCGACGCCGGCTACACCGCGCCGACGCCAGTACAGCAGCAGGCTATCCCTGCCGCTATCGCAGGCAAGGACTTGTTGGTTTCCTCGCAAACCGGTTCCGGCAAGACTGCAGCGTTCATGCTGCCGTCGCTGCACCGTTTGTCCGAGATCGACCCGGCAGCCGCCGGCAAGACTCCGAATCAAGAAATGCAAGCCGCCCGCGCCCGTGGCGAGCGCCCACGTTTCAAAGCTGCACAGCCAAAAATGCTGGTGTTGACCCCAACCCGCGAACTGGCCCTGCAAGTAACCACCAATACCGACAAGTACAGCGTCAACCTGCGCCGCATCAAGGCCGTGTCGATCTTGGGCGGTATGCCTTATCCAAAACAGA
Source organism: Rugamonas aquatica (assembly GCF_009380215.1). GTDB lineage: Bacteria > Pseudomonadota > Gammaproteobacteria > Burkholderiales > Burkholderiaceae_D > Rugamonas > Rugamonas aquatica_B. The sequence goes on along the minus strand of NZ_WHUG01000004.1, from coordinate 203,174 downwards.
TGCAACTGCTGGCCAAGAATCCTGAGATTCTGGTGGCAACCCCAGGCCGTCTGATCGACCACATGGAATCGGGCAAGATCGACTTCTCGCAACTGGAAATCCTGGTGCTGGACGAAGCCGACCGCATGCTGGACATGGGTTTCATCGACGACATCGAGAAGATCGTCGAAGCGACGCCATCGACCCGTCAGACCATGCTGTTCTCGGCCACGCTGGACGGCGTGGTTGGCAACATGGCCCGCCGCATCACCAAAGAGCCGCAGATCATCCAGATCGTCAGCGCCGCCAACAAGCATGAGAACATCACCCAGCGCGTGCACTTCGTCGACGACCTGTCGCACAAGAACCGCCTGCTGGACCACCTGCTGCGCGACGACTCGCTGGACCAGGCCGTGGTCTTCACCGCCACCAAGCGTGACGCCGACACCATCGCCGACCGTCTGAACATCGCCGGTTTCTCGGCTGCCGCACTGCATGGCGACATGCACCAGGGCGCCCGTAACCGCACGCTGGACAGCCTGCGTCGCGGCCAGGTCAAGATCCTGATCGCCACCGACGTAGCCGCTCGCGGTATCGACGTGCCGACCATCACCCACGTGTTCAACTACGACCTGCCGAAGTTCCCAGAAGACTACGTGCACCGCATCGGCCGTACCGGCCGTGCCGGCCGCAACGGTCTGGCGATCTCGCTGGTGAACCACGCTGAAGGCATGAACGTCAAGCGCATCGAGCGCTTCACCAAGCAGCTGATTCCGGTCAACGTCATCGAAGGCTACGAGCCTAAGAAGACCGCGTCGGCATCGCGTTCGTCGCCGCGTCCAGGCGGCTGGAAGCCGGGCGACAACCGTGGTGGCGCCAAGCCATCGGGTCAGCGCACGTTCAGCAAGCCAGGCGCACCGCGCAAGGAAGGCAGCACCGGCGGCGGCTACAAAGGCAGCAACCCACGCAGCACCGACGGCGCACGCCGCAGCTACGGCGACCGTTAATCGGTAGTCCGCTGAATTAAAAGCCCCCGTCGGCCTGGACGCGATCAAGATCGCGGCCAGTGCCGGCGGGGGCTTTTTGCGTTGGGTGCGAGGCGTTTCCAGTCGCCACATTCACCATTGAGGATGACATCGGCTGGACGTGACAATCGGTGATTTTTTTTCGCAAGCAAAATGTTATCGTGCGTGCGCTGCTCTATTAAAAAACCATCGAACCAGAAGAGAAGGCCTGCCCGTAAATGAAAATAGCGCTTCCCCTATCCATCATGTGGTTTCTCGTTACACCTTTTGCACTTGCTGAGGATACGGTCAAGGCCAACGAGGGTGTTTTGATTATCGATATCCGCGCCGGCTTTAGCACGGAAGTCGGCCCCAATCATGGAAGCGGGGGATGGCTGAGAAATCTAGCCACTGGAAAGACGTATGGGAGCGGACGTGAAAATCTCCAACTCTTGATATTGCCAGAGGGGGACTATTGCGTTGATGAGATCCAGCTCTTCCCGCGAGGAATGGGCGTGGCGTCATACTGCAAAGAGCCATACATCAAGGTGGCTAGCGGAAGACTCAATAACGCCGGCCAATGGACATTTATTGTCGATCTACACGACCAGACTGTTAAACTGAAAAGTAGCATTTCGAATTCCGAGCAAACACTACAGGATGTAAAAAATAAGTTTCCGGAGTTCTTCTAAAAGTGACCAAGGCGAAGTCCATGGAGAAAGCAAAAGCCCGCCTACTTCCTGGCCGTGATCCGCAGGATGCGGCGGAAGGTCGGGCACTCCAGGTGATTGGCCGCCTTGCATACCGCCGCGTGGCGCAGACCGTCGCGCATGGCGCTTAGCTTTTTGATGGTGCGCTCCAGCTCATCCGCCTTCGCCGTCAACAACTGACGATCGATCCGCAAGTCGCCATCCGGACCGAACATGCCGCCAATCTCGTCCAGCGAGAAGCCCGATGCGCGCCCCAAGGCAATCAACGCCAGCTTCTCCAGCACGCCATCATCGAACAGCCGCCGCAGACCTCGCCTGCCGACCGACACTATCAGTCCTTTTTCTTCATAATATCGCAGCGCAGACGCCGGCATGCCGGAGATCCGGGCCACTTCCGCTATATCCATGCTCGCCATCGCTTGACCTCAAGTTGACTTGAAGTGGCACAGTAGCACCTTCCCTACTCCCCAACAAGCGAAAGGCCCCATCATGAGCTCACAACAAACCTCCATGTGGCAAGGCGCGGCCGGCCACACCTGGGTCGCGACACAAAACCTGCTCGACCGCATGTACCAGCCCATCGAAGACCTGCTGATGCAATCCCTGCCCGCCAACGCGCGCAGCCTGCTCGACGTGGGCTGCGGCACCGGCGCCACCACGCTGGCAGCCGCCCGCCAACTGGGCCCAAACGGCCACTGCACCGGCGTCGACATTTCCGGCCCCATGCTGGCCTCGGCCCGCGAACGCGCAGCGCACAGCCGCTCCTCCGCCGTCTTCATCCAGGACGATGCGCAGCGCCACGCCTTCAAACCGGCCAGCTACGACGCCATCATTTCGCGCTTCGGCGTGATGTTCTTCGACGATCCCGTCGCCGCCTTCCGCAATCTGCGGCTGGCCGCGCGCGACGGCGCCACGCTGCGCATGATCGCCTGGCGCAGCCCGGAAGAGAATCCCTTCATGACCGCCGCCGAGCGCAGCGCGGCATCCCTGCTGCCCCAGTTGCCGCCCCGCGTGCCGAACGAGCCTGGCCAGTTCGGCTTCGCAGACCGCCACCACGTGCAGGCGATACTGGAACAGTCCGGCTGGAGCGACATCGATATCCAGCCGCTGGACGTGGCGTGCAGCTTCCCCGAGGCGGAGCTGGAGCGCTACGCCACCCAGATGGGCCCGGTCGGCAGGCTGCTGCAGACGGCGGACGACCACACGCGCCGGCAAGTCGGCACCGCCGCCCGCGCCGGCTTCGCGCCCTACATCGACAGCGGCCAGGTGCGCTACACTGCCGCCTGCTGGAACATCGGCGCTCGCGTTTAAATTAAACCGAACAATTCAGCATCCACTGCACGCCGAATTGGTCGGTCAGCTTGCCGTAGTAATCGCCCCAGGGCTGCATGGCGAGCGGCGTCGTCACCTTGCCGTCCTGGGCCAAGCGCGCGAACAGCTGCTCCGTCTGCTGCTTGTCGTTCATCTGCAGAATGTGCGACGAGCCGCGCATAGGCTCGGCATCATCGTTGTCCGACGCGAAGAACAACACACCCGGCCCTTCGAACCTGGCATGCATGATGCGCCCGCGCATGGCCTCGTTATGGACCGGCATGCCGTCCACGCCATAGCGCAACACGTCGGTGATCCGGCCCAGCCCGCAGCGCGTGTAAAACTCCAGCGCCGGTTCGCACATCGTCGTAAAGAAAAGATAGTTGGAAAGCTGCATGGTCTTGTCCCCGTTGGAGTATGGTGACGTTTTACACCAGCTTATCAATTATATAAATAATTATTTCTGCAAGTTGCCACAATATAAGCAGCCGTGAGTCGTCTACCAAGTAATGACACCACCCAACTCAACCACCGAACAGGACATCGCAGCAACCGTACTGCGGGAACGCTCGCGCCTCGGGAATTTCATCCGGAGCCGCGTCCGCGATCCGACCGATGCGGACGACATCCTGCAGGATGTCTTCTACGAGTTCGTCCAGGCCTACCGCCTGCCGGAGCCGATCGAGCAGGCCAGCGCCTGGCTGTTCCGCGTTGCGCGCAACCGCATCATCGACCGCTTCCGCAAGAAAAAGGAGGTGCGGCTCGACGACATGACGGACGACGATGGCGAGGGCTGCAGCCTCGATCTGCTGCTGCCCTCGGCTGACGGCAGCCCGGAAGACGCCTACGCCCGCTCCGTGCTGCTGGAAGAACTGCAGACGGCGCTGGAAGAATTGCCGGCCAGCCAGCGCGAGGTGTTTGTCGCGCATGAACTGGACGGCGTCAGCTTCAAAGAAATGGCCGCGCAAAGCGGCACCTCGGTCAACACCTTATTGGCGCGCAAACGCTACGCGGTCCTGTACCTGCGCACGCGGCTGCAAACCCTGTACGACAACGAATGATGTAAGAAAGGAGAATCTGAAATGAAAAAGAAACTGCTGTTCCTGCCCCTGATCCTCGCCGGAGTCGCCCTGCTCGGCTGGGTGGTGATGCTGTTATGGAACTGGGTCATGCCCGGCCTGTTCACCGGCAGCCTGCAAATCGACTACTGGCGCGCGCTGGGCTTGCTGGTACTATGCCGTATCCTGTTCGGCGGCTTCCGCGGACGCCATGGCGGCGGCCACGGCGGCCGCGAACGCTGGCAACGCTGGCAGGCGATGACGCCGGAAGAGCGGGCCCAGTTTCACAAAGATAGACACGGCTTCTGCCGTCCCAATAAAGAACAAAAAGACCTATGACCAAACCCGTACCGACGCCGTTTAGCGGCTACCAAAAAGTTGTTGTGGCGATGCTGGCCTTCCTGCAATTCGCCGTCATCCTGGACTTCATGCTGATGTCGCCGCTCGGCGCGGTCATCATGCCGGCGCTGAACATCGGCCCCAAACAATTCGGCCTGGTGGTGTCGGCCTACGCCTTCAGCGCCGGCGCGTCCGGCCTGCTGACCGCCGGTTTCGCCGACCGCTTCGACCGCAAGAAGCTGCTGCTGTTCTTCTACACCGGCTTCATCCTGGGCACGCTGTGGTGCGGCCTGGCGACGAGCTTTGAATCGCTGCTGGCCGCGCGCATCGTCACCGGCCTGTTCGGCGGCGTCATCGGTTCCGTCGTGCTGGCCATCGCCACCGACCTGTTCGCACCGCAGCAGCGCGGCCGCGTCATGGGCCTGATCCAGACCGCGTTCGCCGCCAGCCAGGTGCTGGGCATCCCGGCCGGCATCTACCTGTCGAGCAAGTGGAACTGGCACATCCCCTTCGTCGCCATGGCCGCGTTCGGCCTGACCGGCGGCCTGCTGGTGGCGTGGAAGCTGCAACCGGTCAACGGCCACTTGGGCAAGCCGCAGGAGCACAGCGCCTGGATGCACCTGTTCCATACCGTGACCGAGCGCCGCTACCTGCTGGCCTTCGCCACCACCGCCCTGCTGACCACCGGCGGCTTCATGCTGATGCCGTTCAGCAGCGCCTACGTAGTCAACAACCTGGGCATCGACCTGCAGCACCTGCCGACGGTCTACCTGGTCACCGGCCTGTGCACCATCTTCGTCGGCCCCATGGTCGGCAAGGCGGCCGATGCGGTGGGCAAGTTCCGCGTGTTCCTGTTCGGCACCGCGCTGACCATCACCATGGTGCTGGTCTACACCCACCTGGGCGCGACTTCGCTGGTGGTGCTCATCATCGTCAACACGGTGCTGTTTATCGGAATCTTCTCGCGCATGATCCCGTTCCAGGCCATGATGGCCTCGGTGCCGGCGCAGACCCAGCGCGGCTCGTTCAACGCCATCAGCGCCTCGATCCAGCAGTTGTCGGGCGGCCTGGCGTCGGTCGTGGCCGGCCACATCGTCACACAGAGCGCGACCGGCCGCTTGCAGAACTTCGATGTCGTGGGTTTTGTCGTGGTCGGCACCTCGCTGATCGGCCTGGCGCTGCTGTGGCGCCTGAACCGCAACACCCTGGCCGCACCGGCGCCGCAAGCGGCCGCCTGACGCGCCCTCCCCCGCCACCGCCGCCGCTCGGTCGCGGGGGAACTTTCCCACTCCCCCCGCACTACTTCCTGATTGCAAGCCTCCGGCCACCGATGCCGGAGGCGCCATCGTAGCAAAATGTTTTCATAAATTAAGAAAATCCAATATAGTTGCCACACAGAACTATTTTGAGCATATAATTGCTTCAGAACATCATATCCACCTCATTTATTCGAAAGGGAAACAGCGCATGAACGCCAGGAATATGGACGCAGCCTGCTTACGCGCACTGCGCCGCCGCGGACACTCGGACGCCAGCATTACCGCCATGAGTCCGGAGGAAGCATTTTGTGAATACTGCGCCTATCACGGCATCATGAACCTGCTGCCGGCTACCCTGCAGATGCTGGATAGATTGCGCGGCGAACCGCAGGCGCAGTAACAGGCACCACTCCGGTCACAAACGGCCCGGTCGAGATCCGACCGGGCCGTTTCGTTTTCAGGCACTATGCCGATTTCGATATCAAAGGCCTCTAATGCATCATTGATTGGCTATTGCTCCGCCCCTTATAATTTTTTTATAACAACAAGGGAGACGCCATGATGGAATCATCACTGGGCATGAACGCGCCGAATCCGAACTGGTTCCTGCGCGCGCGGCTGAAAACCCGCCAACTACTGTTGCTGATCGCGCTCGACGACGAACGCACACTCAGTTGCGCGGCCGACGCCCTGTGCATGACCCAGCCGGCCGCATCCAAGCAGCTCCGGGAGCTGGAGGACATGCTCGGCATCGCGCTGTTCGAGCGCCTGCCGCGCGGCATGGAGCCCACCATCTACGGCGAAAGCATGATACGCCACGCCCGCATGGCCCTGACCAGCCTGGCGCGTGCGCACGAAGACATCGTCGCCCTCAAGTCCGGCCTGGCCGGCCAGGTCGATGTCGGCAGCATCATGACGCCGGCCATGCGGCTGCTGCCCTGCGCCATCACCCGCGTCAAACAGCAGGTGCCGCAACTGCGCATCGGCGTGCAGATCGAATCGAGCATGGTGCTGCTCGAACGCCTGCAACGCGGCACCCTCGATTTCCTGCTGGCCCGCATGACCACCTTCCACGACAGCGCCGACCTGCAGTACGAAGAGCTGGCGGCAGAACCGGTGGTTGTGGTGGCGCGCGCCGGCCACCCGCTGGCCGTGCACGACCAGCTCACGCTGCAAGACCTGGCGCGCGCGCCGTGGATCATGCCGCCGCCCGGCACCATCCTGCGCCAGCGCTTCGACCAGCTGTTCCACAACGCCGGCCTGGAGCCGCCGAGCGACGTGGTCGACACCAGCGAGATCGTGCTGATTACCAGCATGCTGCAAATGAGCGACGCGCTCAACGTGATGTCGGCCGACGTCGCGCTGCACTACCAGGAGCTGGGCCAGCTGACGGTGCTGCCGATCGAGCTGGCCTGCCAGATGGACCCGTTCGGCATCATCCGCCGACGCGACAGCCTGCTGTCGCCAGGCGCAGAGCTGCTGCTGCAAGCCATACGACGGCAGGCCGCGCTGGCTATACCGTGTTCGGTATAGCAGTCGCGTAAAAGGTGAATGGACCGCTATGCGCAGCGCGCTTAGCATGCCCCAAAACACCTGGATGGAGACCTCCCTTGAAACAACTACCCGTATCCCTGAAGCGCCGCCTGGCCGGCGCACTATTCCTGATCGCGCCGCTGGCCGGCCACGCCGCATCCACGCTGGAACTGAGCTCGCCCGACCGCCAGCTGCGCGTCACCATCGACACCGGCGAGCAGCTGACGCTGGCGGTCCAGCACCGCGACACCCAACTGGTGCTGCCCACGCCGATAGGCCTCAAGCTGAGCGGCATCGGCACGCTGGGCGACCATCCGCGCCTGACCAAACAGCAGCGCGTGAGCATCGACGCCACGGTGCGCCCACTGGTGGCGCAGAAATCACGCCAGGTGCGCGACCACTACAACGCGCTGCGGCTGGACTTCGCCGGCGGCTACACGCTGGAAGTGCGCGCCTACGACGAAGGAATCGCCTATCGCTTCCGCACCGAGCTGCCCGGCCAGGTGACAGTCGAGGACGAGCTGGCCGGCGTCCACGTACGGCCGCAGGATACGCTGTACTGGCCGCAGGAAAAGTCCATGCAGTCGCACAACGAGCACTACTACCAGCAACTGGCTGTCAGCGAAGCAGCAGGCAAATTGGTCGGCGTGCCGGCGCTGGTGCGCGGCGGCGGCGCACATCTGGTGCTGACCGAATCGGGCCTGCGCGACTATCCCGGCATGTACCTGCACGGCGAAGCGGACGGCCTGCGCGCCGTGTTCCCGAAAGTGGCGCTGGCCGACACCGCACGCGACGACCGCAACGTGCCCGTGACGCAGGAAGCGCCGTACATCGCGCGCACCGCCGGCACGCGCTCGTACCCGTGGCGCATCCTCGGCATCGCCGCCGACGCTGGCGGCCTGCTGCTGAACCAGATGCCCTACCTGCTGGCCGAGCCGCAGGAACTGCAACAGACCGACTGGATCAAGCCAGGCAAGGTCGCCTGGGACTGGTACAACGGCAACAAGCTGTACAACGTGCCGTTCAAGTCCGGCCTGGATACGCGCACCTATCGCCACTACATCGACTTCGCGGCGGAGAACGGCCTCGAATACATCATCATGGACGAAGGCTGGTACGAGCTGGGCAACCTGCTGGCGGTCAAGCCGGAGATCGACATGCCTGCGCTGATGGCGCATGCCAAGGAACGCGGCGTGGGCATCATCCTGTGGGTGTCCTGGAAAACGCTGGACACGCAAATGAAGCCGGCGCTGGACCAGTTCGCGCGCTGGGGCGCGGCCGGCATCAAAGTCGACTTCATGCAGCGTGCCGACCAGTGGATGGTCAACTACTACGAACGCGTGGCGCGTGAAGCGGCCGCCCGCAAACTGCTGGTGGACTTCCACGGCAGCTTCAAGCCCAGCGGCTTGCAGCGCACCTGGCCCAACGTGCTCACCTTCGAAGGTGTGAAAGGGCTGGAGAACAACAAGTGGAGCGACAAGCAAACGCCGGAGCACGATGTCACGCTGCCCTTCATCCGCATGTTCGCCGGGCCGGTTGACTACACGCCAGGCGCGATGAGCAACGCCCACCGCAAGGACTTCGTCGCCAGCTTCGACCGCCCGATGAGCCAGGGTACGCGCGCGCACCAGCTGGCGATGTACGTGATCTACGAAAGCCCGCTGCAGATGCTGGCCGACAGCCCGTCGCAATACCGCGCCAATCCATCGTCGCTGGCCTTCATCCGACAGGTGCCGGTGGAGTGGGACGAAAGCCGCGTGCTGCACGCCGACTTGGGCCACTACGTAGCCATGGCGCGCCGCCGTGGCGACACGTGGTACGTGGGCGCGATGACCGGCAGCGACGGCCGAGAGCTGGCGCTCGACCTGTCCTTCCTCGGCGAAGGCAGCTACCAGATGAGCAGCATGGAAGACGGTCCGAACGCAGCGGTGTTCGCCACCGACGTGCAGCCAGGCAGCGCCAGCGTCACCCGCGACAGCCGCCTCACCATGCGCCTGGCCCCAGGCGGCGGCTGGACCGCCATCATCCGCCCGACCAAGCAGACGCAATAAGGAGCACCACCGCATGCACAAACAAACTCGCCCGCGCGCGGCCGTACTGGCCGCCGCATTGGCCGCCGCCTTCGCCGCCACCATAGCCACCGCGCACGCAGCCAGCGCGATCCACGCAGCGCCACCCGCCTTCACGCCGCGCTGGCAGATCGACGGCAACGCCATCCGCTGGCAAGTCGGCGACACCCATCGCGACCAGCTGGAGATGAGCGGCCGCCAGGTCTCCGCGGTGATCGACTACGGCAGCCAAGCCGACGGCACGCTGCTGCTGACGCGTACCGTGGTATGGCCGATGCTGCGCATCATCCCCGACGACACGCACGCCAGCCTGATACGCAAGTTCGGTCCCGAGGCCACGCCCGCCATCGCCATCGACGGCGCACCAGTCGCCGCCGAGCGCCTGCGGCAAGTACGCTTCGACGGCCAACTCAGTCTGCAATCCGAACTGGCGCCCGGCCTGCTGCTGAACCGCACGCTGACGCCGTCGCCGGACGAACCGGCGCTGGTGGAGCGGCTGGAACTGGTCAACAACGGCAAGACCGCCCGTCGTTACAGCTTCGCCGCGCTGGAGAACAGCGAGACCACGCCGGCCGAACGCGGCACGCACGGCGCCTACGTCATCGCCGTGCAGTCGGCGGCGCACGAAGGCACGCTGGCGCCGGGCGCGCGCGTGCACGTCGACGTCATCATCAGCGGCCGCCTGCAAAACGAGATGGTGTACGTGGATGCGGACGAAGCACTGCAAGCGCGCGCCCGCAAAGTCGCACAATGGCGCAACGAGTTAGTACTCGAAACGCCGGACCCTGTACTCGACGCCATGTTCGCCTTCTCCAAAGTGCGCGCCGCCGAAAGCGTATTCGCCACACGCGGCGGCCTGCTGCACGGACCGGGCGGCACGCGCTACTACGCCGCCGTCTGGGCCAACGACCAGGCCGAATACGTCAATCCCTTCTTCCCCTACCTGGGCGACCGCGCCGCCGTGCAGAGCGCGCTGACCAGCTTCGGCCTGTTCGCCCGCTACATGAATCCCGAGTACCGGCCGCTGCCCTCCTCCATCGTCGCAGAAGGACGCAGCTACTGGAACGGCGCCGGCGACCGCGGCGACTGCGCCATGATCTCCTACGGCGCCAGCCAGTTCGCACTGGCCCAGGGCGACGCCGGCACCGCGCGCCAGCTGCTGCCCTTGATCGACTGGTGTCTGGAATTCACGCGCCGTCAGCGCGACGGCGAAGGCATCGTCCATTCCGACAGCGACGAACTGGAAGGCCGCTTCCCATCCGGCAAAGCCAACCTGTCGACCAACGTACTGGCCTACGGCGGCCTGACCGGCGCCGCGCGCCTGAACGCGGCCCTGGGCGACGCGCAGCGCGCCGCAGCGCTGCGGCAGGAGGCGCAGGAACAACGCACCGCCATCGAACGCCACTTCGGCACATCCATCGGCGGCTACGACACCTATCGCTACTACGCCGGCAACGACAAGCTGCGCGCCTGGATCGCGCTGCCGCTGGCGCTGGGGATCAACGAACGCCAACGCGGCACCATCGACGCGCTGCTGTCGCCGCAACTGTGGTCGGAGAACGGCGTGCTGACCGAGGCAGGCGACAAAACCTTCTGGGACCGCGCCACCTTGTACGCGTTGCGCGGCCTGTTGAAAGCGGGCGAACTGGAACGCACCATGCCCTATCTGCGCTACTACTCCGGCCGCCGCCTGCTGGGCGAGCACGTACCGTATGCAGTGGAAGCCTGGCCGGAAGGCCAGCAACGCCACCTGTCGGCAGAAAGCGGGTTGTATGCGCGGGTGATGACGGAAGGCTTGTTCGGCATCGAGGCGACAGGCCTGCGCAGCTTCAGCTTCGCGCCACGTCTGCCCAAGGGCTGGCCGCGCATGGCCTTGCGGCGCATACGCGCGTTCGGCGCGGGTGGTACAGGCGAAGGCCTCGATCTGGTGACGACGCGCCTGCGTCCAGGCCAGCCGGCGCAACGCGTGCTGGTGCGCCTGGACGGCAAGACCTTGTTCGATAAAGCCTGGGACGGCAAGGCGCCGTTGCAGATCACGCTGCCCGAATAAACTCCGCATATCGTTTTCAGCAATGGTAGCGACCAAAGATTCATTAGATCGCTAACGCCTCCTTCCCTAGTATGTCTTGGTCGGCTGCCCGTGGTGGCCGACCATCATAAAAACGACTAGGAGACATCATGAAGAACCCCATCCGGATGACGCTTGTAGCCCACGCCCTCGCGCTGGCTTTCGGCGGAGCCCTGCTGTCCGGCGGCATTACCGCACCAGCCTATGCCCAATCGAACGCCACCGGCATCATCTTCGGCCAGATCGCCAATCACAACGGCACCAGCGTGGTATTGGAGAACATCGCCACCGGCGCGCGCCGCACGGTCCATCCGGACGCCAGCGGTCGCTATCAGGCCACCTCCATGCAACCGGGCAGCTACAAGGTCATGCTGATGCGGAATGGCGAAATCGAACGCACGCTGGAAGTGGAAGCCTTGATCGGCCAGGGCGTCGAAGCTTCGTTCGAAGCCCTGCAAGCGGTCACCGTAACGACCCGCCGCCGCACCATCGACGTCAGCAACACCAACAACGGCGCCGTCTTCACCGCGCGCGAACTGGAAGCGCTGCCGGTGGCGCAGAGCATCTCGGGCATCATCCAGCTGGCGCCCAGCACCGCGCGCGGCAATCCGCGCATCGGCGGCGACAGCTTCGGCGGCGCGGGCGTGTCGGAGAACTCGTACTACATCAACGGCTTCCCCGTCACCAATGTGTACAAGCAGATCGGCTCGACCACCCTGCCCTTCTTCGCCATCGCTCAGGCGCAGATACTGCAAGGCGGCTACAGCGCAGAATTCGGCCGCTCCACCGGCGGCGTGGTCAACATCACCACCAAGAGCGGCACCAACCGCTGGGAAGCCGGCGCGGTATTGCAGTACACGCCCAACAAGCTGCGCGCCAAACCGGAGGACACCTACTATCCGCAAACCGGCGCCAACCCGGCCACCGATGGCAAGCTGCTGACCTATCGCGGCGCCAACACCGCCAACGATGTCTTCGGCAGCGCCTATGTCGGCGGACCGCTCATCAAGGACAAGCTGTTCGTGTTCGCCAACGTGGAGCAGGACCGCTTCAACACCGCCTACATCAGCAAGGATTCCGATTCGACCAACAAGACCAACGGCTGGACCGAACGCGAGAGCCGCACGCCGCGCTACCTGGTCAAACTCGATTACAACATCAACGACGATCACCGTCTGGAATTCACCCAGATCCACGACGAGACCAAGAAGACCCAGCAAAACTACGGCTTCAGCTACACCGACCTGCAACGCACCAACGTGCGCGCAGACGGCGTGACCGGCGACGGCGCCATCACCAACGACTCCATCCTCAAGTACACCGGCTTCCTGACCGACCGCCTGACCGTGACGGCACTGGCCGGCCGCTTCAAGTCGACCTACCCGCAAAGCACCGAAGGCTATGTGCCGGGCATCTACCAGGTGTCGGCGCCGGCGCGCGCGCAAGTGCCCGGCCTGGTCTACAGCAACCCGCAGACCATAGGCGGCACCATGCAGGTCGCCAATGCCGAAGACAAGCAATCGACGCTGCGTCTGGATGTCGAGTACAAGCTGGGCGACCACGGCCTGCGCGCCGGTATCGACCACAACAACGTCTCCTCCATCAACGGCTCGTCGCTGGCGGGCGGCGGCAGCTGGATTTACTCGCGCTCGACCAATCCGAACGCAACGGTGCCAGGCGGCCGCTCGCCCGCATCCGGCGGCGGCTACGGCACCCAGGGCTACTACGTGGACGAGTACCACCAGAGCGATGCGGCCTCGCCGCAGACCGACCAGAGCGCGCAGTACGTGCAGGACCGCTGGCAGATCACTGACAGGATCCTGCTGGACCTGGGCCTGCGCAACGAACAGTTCACCAACAAGAACAGCGCCGGCGTCGCCTATGCCGAGCAGCGCCACATGCTGGCGCCACGCCTGGGCGCGGCCTGGGACGCGCGCGGCGACAGCAGCCTGAAGCTCTTCGCCAACGCCGGCCGCTACCATCTGCAAATCCCCACCAGCGTAGCGCTGCGCCTGGCGGGCAACCCGGTGCACATCGACCACTACTTCACCTACACCGGCGTCGATCCGAAAACCGGTGCGCCGACCGGCCTGACCGAAATCAGCCCGCCTTTCTCCGCAGGTAATGAGTACGGCCACCCCAAGGATCCGCACCAGGTCGCCGCCAGCAACCTCGGCGCCACCTACCAGGATGAACTGGCGCTGGGCTTCGAAGCGGCCCTGACGCCGTCTTACACCGTGGGCGCCAAGTTCACCTACCGCACGCTGCGCAACACCATCGAAGACTGGTGCGACCAGCGTCCGGTGAATGCCTGGGCAAGCCGCAACAAGGTCGACGCCAGCCGCTACAACATGCCCTGCCTGCTGATCAATCCAGGCAAGGCCAACACGCTGGAACTGGACCTGGGCGGCGACGGCAAGCTGGTGACGGTGCCGCTGTCGGCCGAAGATATCGGACTGCCGAAAGTGCAGCGCATCTACACCGCGCTGGATCTGTTCGCCGAGCATCCGCTGCGCAACGGCTGGTATGGCAAGGTGAACTACACGCTGTCGCGCAGCCGCGGCAATATGGAAGGCCAGGTCGCATCCGACATCGGCCAGGCCGACATCGCCGCCACCACCGCCTTCGATTATCCCGAGCTGATGGACGGCGCCAATGGCCTGCTGCCGAACAACCACACGCATGTGCTGAAGGCTTACGGCTACTACCAGCTGACGCCGGAGTGGCGCGTGGGCACCAACATCAACATCGTTTCCGGCGGACCGAAGTCCTGCATCGGCAACCTGCCCAAGGCGCTCAACGTCAACAACAACCCGGCCGGCTGGTACGGCGCGGCCACCTTCTACTGCGACGAGAAACTGTCGCCGCGCGGTTCGGCCGGCACGCTGCCGACCGATATGCGGCTGGCCTTGAACGCGACCTACATGCCGGCCTGGTTCAAGGGCCTGACACTGAAGGCCGACGTGTTCAACCTGCTGAACCGCCAGACCGTCATGGCCACCCAGCCGGTCTACAACTCGGGCGCCGACACCATCAACCCGTACTACAACCAGGTGCTGGGCCGCGCGCCTGAACGCCAGGTGCGCTTCTCGGCGGAGTACAACCACAAGTTCTGACCGACGAAAAAAAACCACCAGCCTGAACGCGTTCAGTGCTGGTGGTGTTTTTGCATTACAGTGTTTGTATCAACGTTGTATTAACGGTAAAACGCTTCGACCTTGCCTTTCAGCTTGATGAGCATAGGATTGCCGTAGCGGTCCAGGCTTTTGCCGGCCGGTACTTTGATCCAGCCTTCGCTGATGCAGTACTCATCGACGTCCAGGCGTTCTTTGTCGTTAAAACGGATGCCCACATCGTGTTCGAACACGGCGGCAACGTGGAATTTGCTGCGCGGGTCGATCGACAGGCGATCGGGCAGCGGAGGGAGTTGAGTAGTATCGTTCATCCCGGCATTATATCAGCTGGTTTTGAAGATGAGCTGCGCCACCCGTTGCAATTTCGGGTACACCATCGGCACCGTCAGCATCGTGCTGCCGATCGCCATCAGCAGCAGCGCGGTGAAGGTCTCGCTGGTGATGATCTGCTTGTCGAGCAGGATATTGACGAAAATGATCATGATCAGCGCCTTGGTCTGCAACAGCCAGCCGATGATGGACGCTTCGCCCGGCCCCCACTTGAGGATCTTGCCGGCGATATGGATGCCGGCCAGCTTGCCGCTGACCGAAGCGATTAACAGCACCGCCGCCACGATGAATACGGCCGAACCGCCCACCGCCCAGTTGGTGCGCAGGCCGGTGCTGAGGAAGAACACCGGCATGATGGCCATCAGCACATTGGCGCGCAGGAAGTCCATTTTCTCCTGGTTGAACCAGTCCGCATCCATCACCGCGCCGGCCAGGAAGGCGCCGACCATGTAGTGCAGGCCGGCCCAGTCTGCGGCGAACGCGCACACCGCCAGCCAGATGAAGGACACATACCAGCGGTCGCGCTCCTCCAGCCGCACCATCATCATGCGGAACAGTTTGGTCGCGACGGCAAACACCACCAGGAAGCCCAGCTGGCGGCCGACGCGGTCCCAGTCCAGCAGGATCACGGCCAGCACGCCCCAGATGGCGATATCGTCCAGGCTGGCGTAGCGCAGAATGCGCTGGCCGATGGGCTGGCGCAGGATTTCCAGTTTTTCCATCAATAGGATCAGGATGGGCAGCGCCGTCACCGCGCAAGCCATGCCCACGCCCAGCACGAACTGCCAGCTTTGCGCCTTCGGCCCCATCCAGCCGGCGTAGCCGACCAGGCCCAGCGCGGCGATGCAGCCGAACACCAGCGGCGTGCCCAGCGCCAGGCCGGCGGTGATGGTGCTTTCGCGGCGGTGCTCCCAGGCCTTCTTCAAGTCCAGCTCGATACCGGCGATCATCACGAAGATCATCACCGCCCACCAGGCCACGCCGTTGAGCGACTGCACCACCTGCGGGTTGAACACGAAACTGTAGTACTCCGGATAGGCACGGCCCATGATGCCCGGCCCCAGCAGGATGCCGGTGATGATCTGCACCACCACCAGCGGCGCGTAGTAGTCGGTGTTGCCGAAGCGCCAGATCAGGTACGGCACGCTAAAAATTATCATCATCGCGATCAGGAAGATCTCGGTGGTGCCCATGTGCATAAAAGTCTCCGTTATTTTTCTGTAGTTTAGGTAAAGCTTTTCTTAAGCCGTAGCAATTCTAGCGCCGAACTGCCACGGCAAAAAACTGTAGTTTGAATTCTGTGGCGTAAAGTGCAAAAAAATACTTGCGTACGCAAGCAATTACGATATACTTGCTTAATCAGGTATTTATCAAGAACAAATCAACAAAAGGAACGAGCATGAGCGAGATCAATCAAGAGATGAATCAAGACATCCCGGCCGACGTCAGTCCGAGCCTGGAATTTGCCCTGCGCCTGGCGCGCGCCCAGGCCGCGCTGGTGCGCCGGCTCGACCAAGTGCTGGGCGGCTACCACGGCATCAGCTTCGGCGACTTCATGCTGCTGCACTACCTGAACCGCGCCCCCGGCGGCCGCCTGCGCCGCGTCGACCTGGCCGAGCGCCAGGGCCTGACCGCGTCCGGCGTCACCCGCACCCTGCTGCCGCTGGAAAAGATCGGCCTGGTCGAACGCCAGCAAGACCCGCGTGACGCCCGCGTCGCCTACGCCGCCATCACCGCCACCGGCCGCGAGCTGCTGGCCAACGCCATCACCGTGGCCGAGCAGATCAGCAAGGAATTGCTGCGCAACTGCCCCACCGCGCATTTCGACGAACTGAGCGGCGCACTCGCCCTCATCGCCGGCATGAACGCCTCCAACTCCTGAACGAGACCGCCACCATGGACGATCCGAAAAAACTGCAACGCGCGGCCTTGATGCGCAACCACAACTTCAAATGGCTGTTGCGCGGCGGAGTGATCTCCATGCTGGGCGATCAACTGACGATGGTGGCCCTGCCCTGGCTGGTGCTCAAGCTGACCGGCGACACGCTGGCGCTGGGCCTGGTCATCGCGCTGATGAGCGTGCCGCGCGCCATCTTCATCCTGATCGGCGGCGCCGTGGTGGACCGCTACTCGCCCAAGCGCGTGCTGATGCTGAGCAAATACGCCAACGCCCTGCTGCTCGGCCTGCTGACCCTGCTGGTGCTGAACAACCAGCCGACCATGACCGTATCGCTGAGCGCATCACTGTCCGTGACGCTGGACCTGAACGCCCACCTGACGCTGATGATCATCTACGTGCTGGCCTTGGGCATCGGCCTGGCGCAAGCCTTCGGCATCCCGTCCGGCACCAGCATCATGCCGCAGGCGATCGCCGCCGAGCACCTGCAGGCGGCCAATGGCTTCCTGATGGGGCTGCGCCAGCTGTCGATGCTGATCGGCCCGCTGATGGCGGCCGGCCTGCTGGCGCTGTCCGGCAACAGCGGCGGCGTGATCGCCGACGCCCGTGGCCTGGCCTTCGCCTTCGGCCTCGATTGCCTCAGCTTCCTGGCCTCGGCCTGGACCTTGTCCAAGGTCGGCAAGCTGGCCACGCCGGCGCAGCAGGAAGCGCCGCAATCGGTGCTGCGCTCCGTGGGCGCCGGCCTGATGATGGTATGGAACGACGTGCCGATGCGGATGTGCTTCATCTACTGGGGCATCGTCTCGCTGTTCATCGGCGGCTCGATGCAGGTGGCGATCCCGGTGCTGGCCAGCGAACAGCTGCACGGCGCCTCCACCCTCGGCCTGCTGATGGGCGCCAACGGCGCCGGCATGCTGCTCGGGATGGCCGGCGCCGCCGCGGCCGGAGCGCGCCTGCGCTTCGCCAGCTTCGGCACCTTGCTGCTGCTGGTGGACGGCGTCGCCGGCCTGCTGGTGATGCCGCTGGGCGCCGTGCACGCCGCCTGGCAGGCGGCCGCGCTGATGCTGGCGCTAGGCCTGCTGTCGGGCTACATGCAGATCAACGTCTTCACCTGGATACAGCGGCGCGTGCCGCCGCACATGATGGGCCGCGCCATGAGCATCTTCATGTTCATCTTCATGGGACTGGCGCCGTTGTCGGCCGCCGTCACCGGCTGGGTGCTGACGATGATCTCGCTGTCGCAATTGTTCTTCGGCGGTGGCATCATACTGGTGGTGTTCGCGGCGCTGGCGTATCTGCTCACGCCGATCCGCGACATCACGAGCAGCACCAACACCCCGCAACCGCAGTAAAAGGAAACGTGCATGGAAACCAAATGGCTGGAAGACTTCATCTCGCTGGTCGAGACCAATAATTTCAGCCGCTCGGCGGCGCTGCGGCATGTGACGCAGCCCGCCTTTTCCCGCCGCATCCAGTCGCTGGAGAACTGGCTGGGCACGGACCTGGTCGACCGCACCTCCTACCCCACCACGCTGACGCCCGCCGGCATCGTGTTCTACGAGCAGGCGCTGGAGATGCTGGCGCAGATCAACGGCGCGCGCGACATGCTGCGCTCCAAGCGCGCCGCCGCGCAGACCAGCATCGACCTGGCCGTGCCGCACACGCTGTCGCTGACCTTCGTGCCGAAATGGCTGACCGCATTGGAGCACGACTTCGCGCCCATCAGCAGCCGCCTGATGGCGCTCAACGTGCACGACGCCGTGATGCAGCTGGTCGAAGGCGGCTGCGACCTGCTGCTGTGCTACCACCATCCGCGCCAGCCGGTGCAGCTCGATCCGGGCCGCTACGACATGCTGGTGCTGGGCCGCGAATCGCTGTGCGCCTACGCCCGCTGCGACAAGAACAAGGCGCCGGAATTTACGCTGCCCGGCACCAAGAAGGAGCCGCTGCCGTTTTTGTCGTACACGAATAACGCCTACCTGGGCCGCATGGTGGAGCTGATCCTGACCGACGCCAAAACCCCGCTGCACCTGGACCCGCACTACGAAACCGACATGGCCGAAGGCCTGAAGATGATGGCGCTGGAAGGCCGAGGCGTGGCCTTCCTGCCCGAATCTGCGGTGACGCGGGAACTCAAGCAAAAGCAGCTGGCGCGCGCCGACGGCGGCGCCTCGGAATGGGAAATCGAAATGGAAATCCGCCTCTACCGCGAGCGCCCGTCGGCGCACCGGCGCGGCAAGGCCATCGTCGAACGGCTGTGGGAATTCCTCGAACAGCAGCAGAAAAACAGCGGCCGCAAACGCCGCGTCGCGGTGTCGGAACGCTAGCCGATTCAGTAGCACTACGGAGTACCGCTGCAGTACCACTTCGTTAACTATGCATTTTTTGCATAGCCGAATGCGCATACAGCATTGGCCCCTCTCAAGCCTCCAGGCCTATGATTCGCTCCACTTGAAGACCGCCACGAGCGGATTTCAGCCACGAATTCCATCGGAGACTTGAGCATGACCACTGTACAAGCACACGCACTTCCTTCCTACCTCAATCCAGAAGACCTGGGCCCTTGGGGCGTCTACCTGCAGCAGATCGACCGCGTTACCCCGCACTTGGGCAGCCTGTCGCGCTGGGTCGAGACCCTGAAGCGTCCGAAGCGCATCCTGACCGTCGACGTGCCGATCGAGCGCGATGACGGCACCATCGCCCACTACGAAGGCTACCGCGTCCAGCACAATATGTCGCGCGGCCCAGGTAAAGGCGGCGTGCGCTTCCACCAGGACGTGACCCTGTCCGAAGTGATGGCACTGTCGGCATGGATGACCGTGAAAAACGCGGCAGTCAACGTGCCATACGGCGGCGCCAAAGGCGGCATCCGTGTCGATCCTAAGACCCTGTCCCGTGGTGAGCTGCAGCGCCTGACCCGCCGCTACACCAGCGAAATCTCGCTGATTATCGGACCAAACAAGGACATCCCGGCACCGGACGTCAACACCAACGAACAGGTGATGGCTTGGATGATGGACTCCTACGCCATGATCGAAGGTAATCTGTCGACCGGCGTCGTCACCGGCAAACCTATCTCGCTGGGCGGCTCGCTGGGCCGCCGCGAAGCGACCGGCCGTGGCGTGTTCGTCGTAGGCCGCGAAGCCGCCGCCAAGCGCGGTGTCGCTATCGAAGGCGCTCGTGTTGCGATCCAGGGCTTCGGCAACGTCGGCGGCGTGGCAGCGACCATGTTCGCGGAAGCCGGCTCCAAAGTCATCGCCGTACAGGATCACACCGGCACCGTCGTACATCAAGGTGGCCTGGACGTGGAACGTCTGCACAAGCACGTCGCCGAATGCGGCAGCGTGAGCGGCTTCCCAGGCGCTGAAGCCTTCCTGGACCGCGACGCGTTCTGGGGCATCGAATCGGACATCCTGATTCCGGCCGCACTGGAACAGCAGATCACCGCCGCCAACGCGCCGAAGATCCGCACCAAGATCATCCTGGAAGGCGCCAACGGCCCGACCACCCCGGAAGCGGACGACATCCTGACCGACAAGGACGTGCTGATCGTGCCGGACGTGCTGGCCAACGCCGGCGGCGTGACCGTATCGTACTTCGAGTGGGTACAGGACTTCTCCAGCTTCTTCTGGAGCGAGGACGAGATCAACGCCCGTCTGACCCGCATCATGCAGGACGCCTTCAACGCCGTATGGTCGGTGTCGCAGGAGAAGAAGGTCACGCTGCGTACCGCCACCTTCATCCTGGCGTGCACCCGCGTGCTGCAGGCCCGCGAAGTACGCGGCCTGTATCCATGATCGACTAATCCCCAGCAGTTTGCGCCTGCACCGGCTTCGGCCCGTGCAGGCGTTTTTCGCATTCAGAGCCAATAAAATAACGAGGACACCCATGAGCACCATCGAACAGAAAGCGCTGGCCTACCACCGCGCCGGCAGCGCCGGCAAGATCGCCATCGAAGTGACCAAGAGCGTCAGCACCCAGGAAGACCTGGCGCTGGCGTACTCGCCGGGCGTGGCCGCGCCATGCGTGGAAATCCAGCGCGAGCCGGCCAAGGCCTACGAGTACACCGCCAAGGGCAACCTGGTCGGCGTCATCACCAACGGCACGGCGGTGCTTGGCCTGGGCAATATCGGCGCGCTGGCCGGCAAGCCTGTGATGGAAGGCAAAGTGGTGCTGTTCAAAAAATTCGGCGGCATCGACGCCTTCGACATCGAGATCGACGAAACCGATCCCGATAAGCTGATCGACATCATCGCCGCGCTGCATCCGACCTTCGGCGGCATCAACCTGGAAGACATCAAGGCGCCGGAATGCTTCTACATCGAGCGCAAGCTGCGCGAGCGCCTGTCGATTCCGGTGTTCCATGACGACCAGCACGGCACCGCCATCGTGGTCGGCGCCGGCATGCTGAACGCGATCGAGATGACCGGCCGCGACATCGCCACCGTGAAGATCGTCTGCTCCGGCGCAGGCGCGGCGGCCATCGCCTGCCTGGAACTGCTGGTGGACCTGGGCGCGGAACGCAAGAACATCTACGTCTGCGACAGCAAAGGCGTGCTGACCACCGCCCGCAACCTGGACGGTGAAAAAGCCGCATGGGCGCAGGACACCAATGCCAGCAAGCTGTCCGACGTGATGGAAGGCGCCGACGTGTTCCTCGGCGTGTCCGGTCCCGGCGTGCTGTCGCCGCTGGATATCGAGCGCATGAAGCCGCAGCCTATCGTCTTCACGCTGGCCAATCCGGAGCCGGAGCTGCGTCCGGAACTGGTGCGCGAAGTGGCGCCGGACGCCATCATCGCCACCGGCCGTTCGGACTATCCGAACCAGATCAACAACGCGCTGTGCTTCCCTTACCTGTTCCGCGCGGCGCTGGACTGCGGCGCCTCGACCATCAACCAGGAAATGAAGCGCGCCTGCGTCGTGGCGCTGGCCGACATGGCGCGCAGCGACGCCCGCTTCGGCAAGGACTACGTGGTGCCAGGCCTGCTGGATCCGCGCTTGCTGAGCGGCGTCACGCCGAAGATCGCCACCGCAGCATGGCGCAGCGGCGTCGCCCGCAAGGAGCTGAACGAGCTCGAATACGCGGACGACCTGCGTGATCTGGCGGAATCGCTGATCTAAGCGCAGCCAGGCAGCGCTGCTATTTGATCGCCAGCTTGGTCAAGACCAGCTGCGCGATCGGGTGCGGCCACGACTCGAAGTTGACCAGTCCTGCCTGGACCGGAATGATGCTGGTGACAACCGGACCTTTGCCGGCCGGCGTCACCATCACGCCATTCATCATCAGCGTGTACTTGGTGCGATTGACGATTTCCAGCAGCATCATGGAACTGCCATCTTCCTTGACCGACTGCGTGAAGCGCAAGGAAACGTCGGCGGACTCCGGGCTCGGAAGATACTTGACCGCAGCCACCGCGCCATCCTGAACATCGAGGTTGATGCCGAAGTAATCGTCCTTGAACAGGAACACCGAGCCATTGAGCACGAACGGCACCTTGCCAACCGGGTACTCCACGTAGTGCGTTTTATCCTGATGCAGCCGCAAGGTGTAAGGCTCGCGAAAAACGACGCCCTCGTCGGCCATCGCGAAATTGGTGACGGCCGCCAGGGTCAATACAATGCTTCGGAAGGTAAGATACATAGCGCAGAGAGGTGACTAAATATGCAACTATACGCGATCATCCCTCCAGCAAAATACACGGATTCCCACATGGCCATCATTGGATAGCGCGTTCTATCTATGGAACCGACACAACACTCACCGCGCCGTCATAGGAATGCGTGGCCAGAATCACCTTCCTGACATAGCCGGCAGCCAGACGGGGATTGAAGCTGATGCTCAGTACACTGGATCCATCCCATTTTAACGCGGGCGCATCCTGCAATATCCGCTTTCCCTCAATCTCGACAAAGCCCAGCGAGTGACATCCTCCCTGGTACACCAGATATTTTTCCGCATAGGCTATGGACGGCTCAACGGACGCCGCCGCCACCGACACGCGGGTGATGCAATAGGGGGATATGCCGCCCCCACCGCTCTCCGTAAACAGCACGGCGATATGCTTATGGTCCGGCGAGTAAATCGGCTTGCCGACATAAACGTCTTCGCCCGACGCATCGTTATTGCGCGAACATGCCGCCATGAAGAAAGCGCTGGCGACAGCGATCGCCAGGCTAACGGTGAAGTATCTCACTAGCCGCCTTGCTTGCGGCGCGCGATCCAGTCGTCGATCACCCGCTCCAGAACGGCGAGCGGCAGCGAACCGTGGGACAGCACTTCGTTGTGGAACTGCTTCAGATCGAACTTCGCGCCCAACTCCTGCTTCGCGTGTTCGCGCATCGCCAGTATCCTCACCATGCCGGCCTTGTAGGCCAGCGCCTGTCCTGGATCGACCATGTAGCGCTCCACCTCCGCCGTCGCATCGCCTTCCTGCATGCCGGTATTCTCCATCATGTAGCTGATGCCCTGCTCGCGCGTCCAGTGCTTGTAGTGGATGCCGGTATCGATCACCAGGCGCGTCGAACGCAGCATCTCTTCGCGCAGGCGGCCCAGGTTGTCCAGCTCATCCTTCTCGTATCCCTGCTCGTATGCCAGCCGCTCCGCATACAGCGCCCAGCCCTCCGCATAGGCGGTAAAGCCGATCACGCGGCGGAAGAACGGCACGTCGCTCAGTTCCTGCGCAATCGCCACCTGGAAGTGATGGCCTGGTATGCCCTCGTGATAAGCCAGCGTACGCATGACGAACTTCGGCGTCTCGCCGGGATTGCGCATATTGGCATAGAAGATGCCGGGCCGGCTGCCATCGAAGGAACCCTCGCTGTAGTAGGCTCCCGGCGCAGTCGCCTCGGAAGCCGCCGGAATCTGCTCGACCTTCACGCCCAGGCTAGGTCGGATATCGAAAGCGCGCCCGATGCCGCTGTTGATCTCGTCGAGTATCACCTGGTAGCGGCCCAGCATGTCCTTCTTGCCGGCCGGCGTATTCGGATACTGCTGCTCCGGGCGGCTGGCCAACTGCTGCACGCGCGCGCCGACCGAGCCGTCGGACAGGCCTTGCAGCTTGAGGATGGCGTCCATCTCCCCGCTCACCCGCGCCACTTCGGCCAGGCCCAGGTCGTGCACCTGCTGCGGCGTCATGGCGGACGTGGTGTGCTGGCGCACGCACCACGCGTAGTAGGCGTCGCCATTCGGCAGGCTCCAGGCGCCGTCGTTGCGCTGCGCCTTCGGCTGCAGAGCGGTGAAGTAGGCGATCAGGCCACGGTAGGCCGGATATACCTGCTCTTGCACCGCCGCCTCAACCTGGGATAGCAGGCGCTTGCGGGTATCGGCGTCCATCTCGCCGGCCGGGATCTTGTCCAGCTTCTGCTTGAAGCTCACATACAGCACATGCTGCTGCGGCGCCTGAGCGATCATGCCCTGCATCTGCACCAGCACCTTCTCCACGGTGAAGCGCGGCGGGATGATGCCGCGCGCCTCGCGCAGCTTCAGGCCTTCGGTCAGTTGGGAGAACTTCTGCGGGAACAGCTTCAGGCGCGTGATGTAGTTCTCCGCATCGGCCTTGCTTTCCACCTCGTGCGTCTGCACCAGGAAGTCCGGCAATGCGCTCTGCACGCCGTGCAGCTGGTTCACCGGGAAATCGTGCAGCTTGAAGGGTTCGCCGTCGACCTGTGTTTGCAGGTAGTAGTTCAGCGTATCGTAGGACAGCTGGCCTTCGCGGTCCAGCTCATTGCGGTCGTAGCGTTTAAGCGTAACCAGCGCATCCTTGGCCAGGTCGGCCATCTTCTGCTCGTGCGCTGGCGTGGCGTCGTCCAGCTTCGCGCTGGAGAAGTCCAGCCAGCCCGGAAGGATACGCATGGCGGACAACTGCTCCGGACTTTGCAGCGCGAACACCGCAAACAGCCGCGTATAAAACCAGTCCAGCTTGAGCGGTTTGAAATAAATAGTATGAGCGACCAGCGCCGCCAGAACCAACAACGCGGCCGACAGCACCGCTGCCGACCATTTGAAAACACGTTTCACCAAGCCCCCATTAATCATAATGATTTATCAATTATGTAACGGGTGGCTCCACGTATGCAAGCGATATCTAACCGTTGGCGATGCGGCGCACTTCCTCATTGCGTCGTGCACCTGTTGCCGGCTGGCGGCGCGCGCGGCCGCGCATGCCGTGCACGCTGGCCGAGCGCTGGCCTGCATCCAGCTTGAACACATCCACCACATGCGCCAGGCTCGATGCCTGATCCTGCAGCTCCTGCGCCGCCGCCGTGGCCTGTTCGACCAGCGCGGTGTTCTGCTGCGTCATGCTGTCCATCTCGCCGATGGCGTCGTTGACCTGCTCGATGCCGGCCGTCTGCTCCATGCTGGCGCCGCTGATCTCGCCCATGATCTCGGTCACGCGCTTCACGCTGGCCACCACTTCATGCATGGTCTCACCCGCCTTGTGCACCAGCTCCGACCCGGTGCCGACCTTCTCCACCGAATCGTCGATCAGCGACTTGATCTCCTTGGCCGCCGCGGCCGAGCGCTGCGCCAGGTTGCGCACTTCGGTCGCCACCACCGCGAAGCCACGGCCCTGCTCACCCGCGCGCGCCGCTTCCACGGCCGCATTCAGCGCCAGGATATTGGTCTGGAACGCGATGCCGTCGATGACCGAGATGATGTCCACGATCTTCTTCGACGACTCGTTAATCGACGCCATCGTCACCGTCACCTGCTCCATCACATGACCGCCCTGCTCCGACACTTCCGAAGCCGACACCGCCAGCACATTGGCCTGCTGCGCATTGCCCGCGTTCTGCTTCACCGTCGACGTCAGTTCTTCCATCGCCGTCGCCACCTTCTCCAGCGACTCCGCCTGGTGCTCGGTGCGCGACGACAGGTCGCGATTGCCAGAAGCGATTTCCGACGACGCCGTCGCGATCATGTCCGTCCCCTGGCGCACCTGGCCGACGATGGACGACAGACTGTCGCGCATCGCCTTGATCGCGTGCAGCAGACTGGTTTTGTCATCGGACTTCACTTCGACATCGATGGCCAGGTCGCCCTCGGCGATCTTGTTGGCGATCTCGGTGGCGTAAGCCGGTTCGCCGCCCAACTGCTTGAGCAGCAGGCGCGTATTCGCCCACGCAATCAGCACGCTGACCGCGAACGACAGCACCGCCTGCAGCACGATCCACAACCGCGCATCGCTGGCATGGGCGTTGACGCCAGCGCTGGCGGCCGCCGTTTCCGCCTGCGCGGCGGCCATCACCGTCGCGATGTCGGCGACGATCTGGCGGCGCAGCGGGCTGCATTCCTCGGTCAGGAAGCGGCCGAAGGCCTCGTTGTCGCCCGCCTCGCGCAGCTGGCGCGGACGCTTCAGCGCATCGGCCATCTTCAGCAGGCCACTACGTACGTTCTCGAAATTGGCGTCGCCCTTGTAGGCCGGCGTCATCTTTTCCAGCGCGGCCAGATAGATGGCCTTCTGCTCGTCGAGCTGCGCCAGTTCCTTGGCCGCCTGCGCGTTGTCGGTGAAAATGTAGGCGTTGCGCGCGGCCAGGCCGGTCTGCGCCAGCGCTTCGCGGGCCACATACAAAGGCTCCAGCTTCTGCGCCGCCACCTGCTGCTGCAACTGGAAAGCGCCGGTGATCGACGACATGCGCACCACCGCAAACGTCGCCAGGATCAGCATCAACGCCGTCAGCGTGCCAAAACTCAGCGCAAGCTGGGTACCTATTTTTAACTTCTTGAACGATTCCATTCAATCTTCCTGTCGAAAAGGGCGAACGCCAACGGCGACGCTTGCGGCGTCGCTCTGGCTCAATGCGGAGTGTGGGAAAAACAAGAGAACGCGCGACGCTGTTTGGGGCGCGCGTTGATCAGTAGTTTTCGTTATGCGGATTATGCATTAACTAATGATGAAAATAAACAACATCATCCCTGCCCAGGACAAATCTCTCACTTCCGGGTCAACTGCTGGATGTTCAGATGGTTCTCGTCGCCGATCAACAACACGGTATGGTCGCCGAACACCATCTGCCGCAGCACCGGCGTGTTGCCGATTTCGGAGCCCGGGCCAAACATCTTGATGCGCAGGGTGGCCGACTTCTGCGCCGACAGCGCCGCCGTGCCGATGCCATAATCGGCCACCACCAGCACATCGCCGACCGGATCGCCGGGGTTGTAGGAGCCGACCACCACATCGGCCAGCAGCAGATTGCCCTTGTAGAGGCGCGCGTCGATCTCCGGCGCGCGGCTGGTGCCGGCCCATTTTCCGGACAGGGTTTCCTGCCCCAGATCGGTGCGGCCGACCGGCAGCACCGCCACGCCGTTCTTGTCGATCGCCACGCCCATCACGCCGCCGGGGCTCGACAGCGTGGCCTTGCCGTTCCAGATCACGCCCAGTTTGCCGTTGTCGTCCAGCGCCACCGCGTAAGGCCGGGCGCCGCCCGTGCCCACCGAACGCAGGACCGGCGCGCCCAGGCCCTTCGGCCACATGCCGACCATGGCGCCGCCGCCTTCGAGCCAGGTGGTCAGCACCGCGCCCCCCGTCGCCGCCACATGCGGGTGCAGAGCCGATGTCGATATCTCGAACGGAGGCGTCAGCTGCCGGCCGTTGAAATCGAACTTGCACAGTTTGAGCTGATATTGCGTCTTGTCGGTGACAGGCAGCAGCGAGAAGGTCGCCACATGCCAGAAGCCGTTGCCGTCGACCGCAGCGCTGCCTTCGGCCGGCGCCAGTTCGGTGGTCGATGTCGCGGCGACCGGCGGATACAGGTCGATGGCGTCGCCGATGCGCTTGGCCTGCGCGTCGAAGCGCAGCAGTTTGGTGCCGGTGCCCGACTGCACCATCATGAAGCCGTCGGGCGACGGCAGCATCACCCAGTCGCCGGTGTAGCCGGCGGCCAGCGAGAAGCCGTAGTCGGTAGTGGAGACCATCGTGCCGGTCTTGTCCATCACGCTCAAACGCGTGCGCGCATACACCTGCTTGCCGTTGACGGTGATGGAGGAATCGGACAACGAGCGCATCACGATATTGTCGCCGACGATCATCGCATCGCTCATGCCCTTCAATGGCGCGCCACCCGGCAGCGGAACCACCCGGGGTATTCCATCGAGCGCGATGCTGGAGGTGGTGTCGGGCGCGGTGCCGATGAAGGTGCCGGCGGTGGTGTCGGCAGGCGTGCCGCCGGAGGAAGAACCGGAACCGCCGCCGCAGGCAGCAAGTGCGGCGGCCATCGCCAGCAGGGCCAGATGACGGGGGAAGGCTTGAAAACTCATACTGGCTCGCAGTGCACTGTCTGAAAGCGAAAAGTATATAGAAAATCAATCTTCTCCCTATACCATCCGCACCACAACAGCATGGCCCCGCGAGCCAGCGGGATGACCCGGCGAGCCTTTATTTTCTGATTACTTCGCCGCCCTTCATCACGAACGTCACTTTGGTCAGCTCGGTGGCGTTTTCGGCCGGATCGCCCTTGACCGCGATGATGTCGGCGTACTTGCCGGCGGTGAGGGAACCGACGCGGTCCTTCCAGCCCAGCAGATCGGCCGCGTTGATGGTGGCCGCCTGGATCGCCTGCATCGACGTCATGCCGTACCTGATCATGTAGGCGAACTGTTTGGCATTGTCGCCGTGCGGGTAGACGCCGGAGTCGGTGCCGAAGGCCATCTTGGCGCCGCCGGTGAAGGCCTTGCGGAAGTTATCGCGCTGGAGCTGGCCGATCACCTTTTCCTTGGCGATCGATTCCGGCAGCATGCCGGCCTTCTCGCCTTCCTGCAAAATGAAATCGTCGTTGTAGATGTCCATCACCAGGTAGGTGCCCTTCTCGCGCGCCAGCTTGATGCCCTCGTCGTCGATCAGGCTTGCGTGCTCGATCGAATCGACGCCGGCCAGGATCGCATCGCGGATGCTGCTGGTGCCGTGCGCGTGTGCCGCCACCTTGCGGCCCAACTTGTGCGCCTCGCCGACGATGGCCTGCATCTCTTCCAGCGTGTACTGCTGCGCGCCCGGCTCGTCGCCCTTGGACAGCACGCCGCCCGACGCGCAGATCTTGATTACGTCGGCGCCGTACTTGGCCATCTCGCGCACCTTGGCGCGGGCTTCCCACGGGCCGTCGGCCACGCCGCGGCTGGTGAACTTCATATCGGCAGGCAGCAGGTTCTCGTCGCAGTGGCCGCCCTGGATGCCGATAGCGTAACCGGCGGTGCGCATGCGCGGGCCGATGAAATCGCCGTCGTTGATGGCGTCGCGCAGCGCGACATCGCCGAAGCCGCCGGCGCCGACGTTGCGCACCGTGGTGAATCCCGCCTCCAGCGTCTTGCGCGCGGCGCGCACGCCGTACAATGCGGCACGCGTGTCGGACACGCCCAGCGCGTTGTAGCCGCCCAGGTAAGGGTCGCCGGTCAAGTGCGTGTGCATGTCGATCAGGCCTGGCAGCACCGTCTGCGACGACAGATCGATCAGCTGCGCGCCGGACGGCACCTTGGCCGATGCGCTCGGGCCGACCGAAGTAATGCGCTCGCCGGTGATGATGATGGTCTGGTCCTTCAGCACAGTGCCGGCGACCACGTCGACCAGCTTACCGGCGCGTATCGCCACCACTTTGCCGGCATCGGCAAACGACGGCGCGGCCACGCCCATGACAGCAGCGGAGATCAGGAGATGCTTAAGTTTCATCGGGTGCGCCCTTTTCTTGGAAAAGAAAAGAATAGCAGAGCTCCCGCGAAAAATCGTTCTTATTGTTTAAATTAACCCGGCCAGGCGCAGGCCTCATTAACGGCCGTGCATTCGCTGCTTGAATATGCTGGCATCGAAGGAGCTAGGTTCACCGCTGGATTCACCTTCCGTCAATGCAGCGCGGATAGCATCAAGCTCGGCGCCACGTTCCTGTTCACGTCGGATCAGGTCACGAATGCATTCGCTGTCGTTGATGTAGTTCCCAGCTTCAATTTGCGCCATAATCCAATCGTCTTGCTTGTCGGTCAAAGTGATGATCCTACGCACAGTTCCCATGGTGCTCCCCTCAAGTAGATCAATACCTGGAGGGGTATCATACAGATGCGGCTCATTGTGATGTCCAGACTTTTCGGAGGACGCGAGGAAACATGCGGTGTTAGACTAGAAAAAGACGCCAACGGCTTCGGAATGAGCTTGTTGCCCACTAAAATGCTATTCGTTCTGCCTGAGGTGTATGACGATGAGGAGGAGCTGGATTAAGTAACACAGTCACTCACACTTTTTTAACACGGAAAACGACATGATCGAATTTGCTGAATTAAGCCAGGACGAGAAGGATTTGGTAACTAGATTCCGCAACGGGAACCGGATTGATAGAGCCAGAATCGTGCTGGCCACACATAAGCCAGATGTGGAACTGAGCGAGGAAGAGCTGCGCAAGTTGAGGACCTTCGCGGCCTATCTGGAATGCAACGAATACGGGCGTGCTCGCTGTCTGGAAGCAATGGAAATCTTCGCCGCAGCCCCTTCCGTAGAAGAAGCGCACGCGAAACTGGCGGAGATCGATGCTGCGCGCGCGAGATCCAACGTGATCGATATTTCGGCGGGTCGTCCGTAGCTATCTCGCCAAGGAAAATCCAAGATGGCCACATACGAGCAGATCCGCAGCGATGTGCGCAGTTCCACCGGCAAGACCATGCAGAACTGCTGGATTGCGCACGTCAAAGAATTGAATGGCTTAGCCCCCAAAGCAGCGGCGAATCGCAAATCTCTGAACGAGCGCGTGAAACCGTGCCCTGACAATATGAGGCCACTGATCGAGGCATCGATGCGGCGCCTCGGCTTGATCAAGTAAATTGGAAATTTTCCCGCAGCAGCACCCACGGCCCGCATGACGGGCCTGGTGCAATGAGAAGGTCGGCGTGGTGCTGGCCAGTGAGGAAAAAAATGCCATTCAAAGAATTGAACGCACAAATGCAATTGGTGGATGAACTGATCCCGATCCGGGACAAGCTTCAATCGCTCCTGATGACCAACCCTGTGCTGAACGATCAGCGCTACAGGGCATCCAAAGTAAATCTCGAAAAAGCGATGCACAGCATAATTTCGGCGGCTGACGCCATCGGCTATACCCCGCGCCAGGACGAATAGGAAAATTATGCTGGATGCTTTCGCCGCATTGAATGCGGTGGTACACGCGGAAAGTTTGCAAGCAGACTTTGTAGCGATGACTATTATTGTGCTGTGGGTTGGCCTGGGATCCTTGATTCATGAGATTGGGCACATGACCGCAGCACGCCTGTGCGGCATTAAAGGAGGCACCTTTGTTTTCCGACCATTGAATGGCAAGCGTGGGCTTCCGTTCCCGGCGTTTGACATCAACAATTCTCAGCTATTTTCTGTGTCGCGAACTGCCCGACGATTTATCTTCGCTGGGGGGGCTATCGCTGACGCTCTAATCACGCTATTTGTATGGAGTGTTTTCCCACATCTGACGTCGCCGAGCGGTATAGTAGTCGGGATTTTTTGTGGCGTAACGTTACGAGGAATGGTTCTTTGGGGTAACCTTATTCCTCTTTCGAGTATACGCACCGATGGCTGGCGAATCCTTAATCCTGACTCACCTATTTAGGGAATCCGTGTCGAAGCCGTTGCCATTGCATGGCACCTCAGCTCAGGAATACGAAAAGCAAGAGGCGTTCGAGCATGCGCTTTATGAATATGCTGGCATCAATCCATCAAGATTGACGGCTTTAACTAGACACAGGAGCATCATGAGTCCAGCGCGCATGCGAACCATGCAAGCGTGCGGGATATGGGAGCATCGTTGTCGGTCCACTGCTGGACGCGCAGCGCGAGGCTCAGTATGCACTCGACACGGCATCAGGCCGAAACTAGGGAAAGCAGCATGCCTATTTTTACTATTGTGTTCAGGTTCACAGAAAGTCAGCTAGGCGATACACAAACTTATTCAAATATCGAGGCACCTTCGAAGCAACGTGCGATCGAGATCGCAACTGAACATCTAAAGCGTGATTGGCCTAAGGATGCTAGCAGTCCCTACCAAGTACACTGTACGCAGGATCAATAGGGAAAATCAACTACGGAAAATGTCGAAGCATGGACAGGCTCAGCTGAGCAGCAGGCCAAAGCACTAGCCCGACAAGTGAATGAGTGGACCAGAGAGTTAGCTCGCTTGGCCAATATGATTACCGCCACGAAGGGCTCCAGCTACGCAGTGGTGATGATCTCGAACACTCAAGACGGGTATGAGGATGTGCCCCCTCAGCTAGTCTTGGAGGACGCGCTGCGCGTCGTGCCATACGGCTGGCCGCAAGGCTTTGATTTTGAAATCCTCAACCCGGCCTAGGCCTTATCGCCCCCCCTTCGTTCAGATTCCCGCAGCGCAGCACATAATTTCCTCATCAGCTGCGAAATACGGATATCCGAATTTTTCAACCGCTCATGTTCAACTAACCCGGCCACGCACAGGTTCGGAATCCGGCGAAGATGTCGTCGCGTTCGGGCAGGAAGAAATTGCGGAACCTGGCCGAGTTGAAACGCGGCGGCGTGGCGAACGAGGCGCCGCGCAGTACCTGGTGGCTGGTGAACCAGGGCTCGGAATACTCGCGGTAACGGTCCACCTCAAAGCCGGGATAAGGCTCGAACGGCGACGCCGTCCATTCCCACAACTGCCCCCAGCGGAAGGCCGGATGGCCGGACAGCGCGGCATACTCCCACTCCATCTCGGTCGGCAGACGGCGCCCGGCCCAAGCGCAGTAGGCCTGCGCCTCATACAGGTTCACGTGGCGCACCGGCTCCGCGCCGGACAATGTTGAAAGCTGCCCGAAGCGCATGGTGCGCCATTGGCCGCCGTCACGCTGCCAATAGCGCGGCGCCGAGCGCTCCTGGCGCATCAGCCAGTCGGCGCCGGCGGTGCTCCAGAACTGGCGATTGTCGTAACCGCCATCGCCGACGAAATCGGCATACTGCGCGTTGCTGACCAAAGCGCTGTCGATGGTGAACGGCGTCACGCGGCAGGCATGCGCCTGGCGCTCGTTGTCGAACACGAAGCCACGGCCAGCCGCGCTTCCCAGCTCTATCGTCCCGCCGGGAAGGCCGATCTCCGACGGCGCAAACAGCGAAGCCTCGCCGCGCGCCGCCTGCGCCGGTGCGGACAGGCCCAGTGTCTGCAAAGTGTAGAGCAGCGCCTCGCCATGCATGTCCTCATGCGCCAGCGCCAAGCGGTATGGATACAGCGCCTCATCGTCGTTCGGTTCGCGCGAGAGTTTGTCGAGCACGCGGTCCAGCACTTCGTGGCAGTAGGTCTTCAGCGCGCCGGTGCTGGGCAAATCCAGCGTCCAGCGGCTGCGGTGCGGCACCATCGCGGAGTCGAACCAGTCATCGCCCTTGCTCAACAGGCAGTTGCCGTGGGCGTCGGCCGGATGGCTGGAGCTGGCCTCGCGCAGGATGAACCACTCGGCAAACCAGGCGATGTGGCCCAGTTCCCACAATGGCGGATTGACGATGCGCAGCTGCGGCACGCGCATCGACACGTCCATGCCGGCGGCGGCGAAGCAATCGAACAGCGACAGCGTATAATCCCGCGCATGCCGCAGCGCCTGCGCCATCTGTTGCGGCGTGAAGTTCCTGAATGAAGAAGGGCTCGAAGTCATGAGCCGATTGTAGCGACTTCCAGCCAAAACACCAGTGAGCACACAACACATCTGGATCGTCAGTCCCGCCTCGGCCCGCGCCAACAACGGCAACTGGCAGAGCGCAAGCCGCTGGGCGCGGTTTCTGCGCACGCGCTACCGGGTATCGATTTCGCAACAGTGGCCCGACAATGCCGTCGGCGCACCGCCACCCGACCTGCTGATCGCACTGCACGCGCGCCGCTCCGCTCCGTCGCTGGACGCCTACACGCCAGCCTTCCCGCAACGCCCTTCGATCCTGCTGCTGACCGGGACCGACCTGTATCGCGACATCCATACCGACGACAGCGCCCGACAGTCGCTGCGCCAGGCCAGCGCGCTGGTGCTGCTGCAACCGGCCGGCCTGGACGCCCTGCCCGCGCCGCTGCGCGCCAAGGCCGGCGTGATCTTCCAGTCCGCCGCCACGCTGCGGCCCGCCGCGCAAGGCGCCCGGCGCCACCTGGACATCTGCATGATCGGCCACCTGCGCACGGAAAAAGATCCGCTGACCTTCATGCACGCCGCCGCGCTGATCGCCACGCCCGCAGCGCGCCTGGTCCACATCGGCGGCGCGCTGGAACCGGCGCTGGAGCAGGCGGCGCTCGCCACGCAGGCCGCGCACCCGCGCTACCGCTGGCTGGGCGCGCTGCCGCATGCGGCCACGCGCCAGCGCCTCAAGCGCAGCCGCCTGATGGCGATCACCTCGCAGATGGAGGGCGGCGCCAACGTCATCATCGAAGCCGTATGCAGCGGCGTGCCGGTGCTGGCCAGCGATATCAGCGGCAACCGGGGCATGCTGGGCGACGGCTACGCAGGCTACTTCCCGCCCGGCGACGCCGCCGCGCTGGCGCGGCTGATCGACCGCGCGCTGTCTGAGCCGGACTTTTACGAACTGCTGCGCGCCCAGTGCGACGCACGCGCTCCACTCTTCGCACCAGCCGCCGAGCAGGCGGCATTGCTGGAGTTAGTGGATAATCTGCTGCATAAAGCTAACCTAGGAAAGACATCATGAGCACTGAAGCTATCAAACTGACCTCCTTTTCCCACGGCGGCGGCTGCGGCTGCAAGATCGCGCCGGGCGTGCTGTCCGAGATCCTGAAGAATTCGTCCGGCTTCCCGGTGCCGAAGGAACTGATGGTCGGCATCGAGACCGCCGACGACGCCGCCGTCTACAAGCTCAATGACGAGCAGGCGCTGATCGCCACCACCGATTTCTTCATGCCCATCGTCGACGACCCGTTCGACTTCGGCCGCATCGCCGCCACCAACGCCATCTCCGATGTCTACGCCATGGGCGGCACGCCTATCATGGCGCTGGCGCTGGTCGGCATGCCGATTAACAAACTGCCGATCGAAACCATCGGCCAGATCATCAAGGGCGGCGAATCGATCTGCGCCGAAGCCGGCATTCCCATCGCCGGCGGCCACACCATCGACTCCGTCGAACCGATCTACGGCCTGGTGGTGCTGGGCCTCGTGCATCCCTCCAAAGTGAAGCGCAACGCCGACGCCAAGGCCGGCGACGTGCTGGTGCTGGGCAAACCGCTGGGCGTGGGCGTGCTGTCCGCCGCGCTGAAGAAGGACAAGCTGGACGCCGCCGGCTACCAGGCCATGATCGCCAACACCACCAAGCTCAATAAGCCGGGCAAGGCGTTGTCGGAAATGGCGGGCGTGCACGCGCTGACCGACGTCACCGGCTTCGGCCTGCTGGGTCACCTGCTGGAACTGGCGCGCGGCGCCAAGCTGGCCGCGCATCTGGAGATGGCCAAGATCCCGCTGCTGCCGGGCGTTGAACAGCTGGCGCACGACGGCTACTTCACCGGCGCCTCGGGCCGCAACTGGGAAGCCTACGGCAAGGATGTCGACCTGTCGCCGTCGGTATCGCAAGCGCAGCACATGCTGCTGACCGATCCGCAGACTTCGGGCGGCCTGCTGGTGTCCTGCGACGCCGGCAGCGTGGATGAAGTGCTGGCGCTGTTCCGCCGCGAAGGCTTCGGCGAGGCTGCCGTCATCGGCCGCATGGCCGCAGGCGAGGCCCGGGTGACGGTGAGCGCCTGAGTCGCCGGCGGGCAGAAGATGTGGAAATGATAATATAACGCTCCCTCGTCGTCCTTCCATAAGGAGCGTAGCATGAGCAACCGCATCTCGCGTCGTCACTGGCTTGCCGTCTTCCTCGCTGGTTCCACCGCCCCTGTGTGGGCGCTCAACGCTACGGCCAAACCAGCGGCCGACGGCCCGCCCGCCGCACCGGTGGAGCCGGTCGCCGACAACTACTTCGGCACCGAAGTCGTGGACCCGTACCGCTGGATGGAAGCGCGGCCGCGCAGCGAGCGCTGGGATGTCTGGCTCAAAGGCCAGGGTGACTATGCGCGCCGCCAGCTGGACCGGCTGCCACCGCGCGCCTCCATGCTGCGCCGGATAGAGCACTACACCAGTGATCTCGACCAGCTGGCCATGGCCACGCCGGCCGGCGGCAAACTGTTCCTGCTGATGCGCCCCGCCGGCGCCAACAGCATCCAGTTGTTTGTGCGCGACACGCCGGACAGCCCCCGCCGCCTGCTACTCGATCCATCCGCCGGCGCGGCCGCAGGCGCTCCCACGCGAGCGCTGGACTGGCATATCCCTTCGCCCACCGGACGCCACGTCGCCTATGGCTTGTCGGAAGGCGGCTCCGAACGCAGCACGCTGTATATCTGCGATGTCGCCAACGGCAAGTCGACCGAGATCACGCGCGTGATCTCGCGTGGCGCCGGCTGGAGCGCTGACGGTTCCGGCTTCTTCTCCTACCGCCTGCGCGCGGACGCTGTGCCGGGCGCGCCGGACTTCGGCATGGGCGGCGCCTGCTGGTTGCACCGGCTGGGCACCGATCCGTCCAGCGACCAGAAGGTATTCAGCTCCGGCGAAGGCCCGGATTTCGAAACGATGGAAGACGATGCGCCATTCGTGGATGGCGCGCCAGGCAGCAGCTGGGTGCTGGGCCGCCATCTGTTGAACGGCAACGACCTGGCGCAGCTGTATATCGCCCGCGCAGACGATCTGCTGGCGGGCCGCCCGCAATGGCGCAAGCTGGCGGGCCGCAGCGCCGGCGTGCAAATGGCACTGCTGCACGGCGACAGCGTCTACATCCTGGCGCATGGCCGCAGCGACAAGGGCGAAGTCGTCAAAGTCGATGCCGCCAGCGGCGACTTCAATAGCGGCAAAGTGGTGTTGCCGGCATCGGCCCAGGTGATCGACTTCATGGCCGCCGCGCGCGACGGCGTTTATGTGCACGACATCACCGAAGGTCTGGGTGGCTTGCGCCGCATCGACTACCAGGACCGTGTCGAGCGCGTGCAGCTGTCCCGCACCGGCGCCGTCTGGAGCATCGCCACCGCCGTCGACGAAGACGGCGCCTGGTTCCATATGGATGAACTGACCTGGCCGGCCGAATCCTTCCACGTCGATGCCGCCAGGCTGGCGGCACGCCAGGTGGTGCTGGTGCGCGCCCCGTCGTTCAAGACCAACGACTTCGTCACCACCCGGCTGCACGCGCCCGCGCGCGACGGCGCCAGCATCGCGCTGGAAATCCTGCATCGCAAAAGCACGCGCCTCAACGGCCGCAACCCGCTGCTGCTGATCGCCTACGGTGCTTACGGCACCATCATGGACCCTGGCTTCCAGCCCGCCAAGCTGGCCTTCCTCGACGCCGGCGGCGTGCTGGTGTACGCCCATGTGCGCGGCGGCGGCGAACAGGGCGAGGACTGGCACCGCGCCGGCATGAAAGCGACCAAGCCCAATTCGTGGCGTGATGTCATCGACAGCGCCGAACACCTGGTCAAGCTGCGCTGGACCGGCAAGGGGCACATGGCGTTGTGGGGCACGTCGGCGGGTGGCATCGTCGCCGGGCGGGCGATCACCGAACGGCCCGAACTTTTTTCCGCCGTCATCGGCGAGGTGGGCGTATTCAACACGCTGCGTTTTGAACTGACCAGCAACGGGCCGGGCAACGATGCGGAATTCGGCACCGTCAAGAAAGAGGACGAGTTCAAGGCCCTGCTGGCGATGGACTCCTACCACGCGGTGCGCGACGGCGTACGCTACCCGGCGGCGCTAATCATCACCGGTGCCAATGATTTGCGCGTCGAGCCGTGGGTGCCGGGTAAGTTCGCCGCCCGCCTGCAAGCCGCCAGCACCAGCGGCAAGCAGGTACTGCTGCGGGTCGACTATGACGCCGGCCATTTCAGCAACTCACGCAAGGCCGCCAATGCGCTGTCGGCCGACATCCTGTCCTTCGTGCTGGCGCATACGATCTAGGCGGCTTGTCGCGGCGCCTTCACGCATAGGGCCGACAACGCCGTACCGCGCTTTTCCAGGAAGGCGCGCAGCAGGTCCGGATAGTCGGCCGACACGGCCTGCCGCACAGACGGCCGCGCAGCAAGCGCGGCGCGCCATGCGGCCGTTCGCGGCAGCCCGGCCAGCATGCCGAAATCCGCTATCGCGTCGAACACGTCGAAATAGCGGAACACCGGCGCAAAGACCGCGTCGACCATGCCGAATTGGCCGCCCATGAAATACGGCCCTTCGCCTAGGGCGGCCTCCAGCTGCTCGAAGCGTGCGTGGATTTCGGCGGCCTTGGCGGCCAGCGCCTGCCGGTCGGCGGCGTTGTAGAAGCCACCGATCAGATTCAACAGCGCCGAGCCGAATTCCATCCACGAGCGCTGCTGCGCGCGCAGCAAGGCGTCCGACGGATGCAGGCGCGGCGCGTGAGTCTCGTCCAGATACTCGCAGATCACGGCCGATTCGAACACCGCCGCGCCACCGGCCAGCAGCACCGGCGTCTTCCCCAGCGGCGAAACGGCAAGGAACCAATCCGGCTTGGCCGCCAGATCGATATCGCGCCGCTCGTAGGCCACGCTCTTCTCCGCCAGCACAATCGCCGCCCGCTGCACATAGGGGCACAGCGGGTGGCTGACCAGGACGGGCGTCATGCCGGCACCATGGAGCGGCTGCGGCGCAGCGCAAACGCACCGTCGCCGATCAGCCAAAGCGCCAGCGACGCGGACACCAGGAACACCGGATACTCCCAGCCACCGCCGGCACTGGTGTGCACCCAGCCATTACCCGCATGTACGTACGCCGCTGCTGCCATCACCGGCGCCAGGGCGAGTGAGACCTGGCGTGCGTAAATGCCAAGCACCAGCGCGGCCCCGCCCAGCAGTTCGGCCGCAAACACCGGATACGCCAGGCCTCCGGGGAAGCCCACGCTGACAAAGAACTGCGCGGTGCCGGGCAGCGTAAATACCAGCCACTTCAGCATCGCATGCGCGATCCACATCACGCCCAGGCTCACCCGCAGCAGCGTTACGCCGTAAGCGGCGCTGTTCATTTTTGCATCCATTATTAGCTCCCTCCAGAAGTTCGATGGAGTTAATATACGATTTCAATTTCGCAATGAAAATAGGCGACTTCGCACATGTCCTCTGCAAAAACGCAATACAAACTTGGATCGCAAGATCTCGACATCATCCTGGCACTGGTACGCGGCGGCACGCTGGCCGAAGCTGGAGAGCGGCTGTCGGTGGATGCCTCCACCGTTTTCCGCTCGGTGCAGCGGATGGAGAAAGGCCTGGGCACGCGTCTGTTCGAGCGCTCGCGCCTTGGTTATCGGCCGTCGGAACTGGCGCTGTCGCTGGCACAGCACGGCGAGCAGGTCGAAGCGCAACTGGACGCGGCGCGCGCGGCCGCGCAGCAAAGCCCCGAACAGGTGGACGGCACGGTACGCATCACCAGCACCGACACTTTCCTGCATGCGCTGATCGCGCCCGCGCTACGCGATCTGCAGGCCAGCCATCCGCTGCTGTCCTATGAACTGGATACCAGCAACCAGCTGGCGAACCTGACCCGCCACGAGGCCGACATCGCAGTACGCGCCACCAAGCGGCCACCGGCGCATCTGGTCGGAAAACACATCGGTCCCATCCGCGTGGCGTTGTTCACCGCGCGCGGCGGAAAATGGAAGAAGGCCAATGCCGACAAGGCGCCGTGGATCGCGCCGGACGACGCGCTGCCGGAACACCCGTCGGTCATCTGGCGCAAAAAACATCATCCCAAGGTGACGCCGCAATTCCGCGTCAACAGCATCCTGAGCGTGGCCGAGATGGTGGCGCTGGGGCTGGGTGTCGGCATACTGCCGCTGTTCCTGGCGCGGCAGCGCAAGGAGTTGGCGCAGCTGGGCGGAGTGCTGGACGAAGCGCAAACCGAGCTTTGGCTGCTCAGCCACGCCGAGTCGCGCCACCTGCGGCGCGTATCAACGGTGTTCGGCCATCTGTCCCGCAGCCTGAAGCTGGACTGAACGGCGTAGCGCCTTCAGTACCGGCGCCAGTGCAGCGATCAGATGGGCCGGCGACACGGGTTCGCCGCCCTCTTCCCACGCATTCTGAAACTCCGCGATCTCCAGGCCGATCATCTCCGACTCCGCCAGCACGGCGCAGGCGGCGTGCAAGTCATCCAGCGACAGTCCGTCTTCAACCACATAATCGGTCGGCACGATGCCGGGATTGAGCACATCGCAATCGAGGTGCATGTAGACGGCACGCCCGGCGACTGCCGCGCGCAAGCGGTCGGCCAGTTCCGGGCCGGGCGGCACATGCGTCACCGCGCCGGATTCGATCAGCCGCACCTCCGCCGCGTCGAGATCGCGCTGGCCCACCAGAACCACGTTGGACAAAGCCAGGCCTGCGCCCAATCCCGACTCCCACAAGCCCGCAGGTCCGGACAGCGCCATGCCGCCCAGGTAGTCGCTATCGGTGGTGGACGGCGTATTCAGGTCCGCATGGGCGTCGAACCACACCACGCAGACATCCGGGCGGTGGCGCGCCACCACCGGCAAGATCGCCAGCGAGGCGGCACAGCGGTTTGTCGCGCTCAGCGGCCTGGCGCGGCGGGCGAACACCTCGTCCAGCTGCGCGGCCAGCGCGCGCAGGTCCGGCATGGCCGCGTCCAATTCCGTTTGCCATCCAGCGTTGAGTGCAGGCGCCGGTGTGCCGACGACGGTGATGCCAAGCCCCAGCTGGTCCGCCAGCATGCGTGCGACCGACTTCGCGCCCGGTATCGCCAGGTTATTGTGATCCGCCACGCGGCCCTGGAACAGGGTAATCGCCACATCCATCATTGACCGCCTCCGCAAACGAACATCGAGCCGGCTTATTTGGTCCTGAACACCACGTCAACCGACTTGGCAAACTTCATGACCGTAATGCCGGTCATGTCGGCCGCCGGCTCCAGGCGCCTCACCCGATTGGTGGCGCCATTGCTTGTCACGAGTCCGATCGACAAAGTCAGATTGCGCAGCTGCCCGTCGGTGATCGCCGATGCAGTCGTAATCTGCCGGCCAAATGACCGCGCGATCACGTCCGCCCGCTTGCGCGCGCTCTTGCTGGCCTCCTCCAGCAACTGGTTGTCGATGTCCTCACGCTTCGTGGTGTCAAAGAAGACGGACAGCTTGTCCACGTCAGGCATATTGAGCACCGGTGCGATGACGGCTTTCCATTTGCTGAGATCATCCACCTTGATCCGTACGCTGCACTTCATCTGGACCAACTCCGGATTCCCGTCCTTCGCCGCCAACTGTTCGCGCTTTACATCGCCCACGGACAAGGCATCGGGCAGCGACTGCGCTGTCATCAAGGCCTGAAGCTCCGCGATGCGGCCATTGATGCGCGAAAAAGCCTGCTCCGCGCTCGGGTCGGTCGCCCTCAGATCGAAAACGATTTCGCTGTTATCGGGCGCCACGTACATGAACGCCTCGCCGGAGGTGTGAACAAAATGATAGTCGGGGAATTCAGCCGCAGTACCCATCGCGCAAGCCGCGCTCAAACAAAGCAAGGCCCAGAGTCGTGACAGACGAACCATTAGCATCCTCGTAAAGTGGTGGTTTTTGCAACCACCATCCTACCGCATTTCAGGCGCCCGCAAAGAGGTATCGCCGTTCAATGCAAACGGCATGGCCCTGGCCCAGCGATTGGAGGACAGAGAGAACGTCAGCGCCCGCACCTGGTGGTACCAGCCGGCCGGCACGTACAGCATGTCGCCGGGATTGACGATGACTTCAATCGTGGTCGCCTGGCGCGCCAGCGGGAACTTCTCGAAGTCCGGCGCTTCGGGATCGAAGGGAGAGCCGAACAGGATGGCGTTCGCTTCGTTCGGGTACAGGAACTCGTCGTGATGCGGCGGCGCCAGGAAGATGCGCTTGGTGCCCCAGATCTGCGCGAAGATATTGTCGTCGTAATCGCAATGCAGCGGCGTCACCGTGCCCGCAGGCCCGAGCCAGAAGCGCGGCGGACCCATTTTGTCGAAGTACGTGGGCCAGTGGCACAGCCGGTTCAACTCCCGCAATTCCAGATTGCCCAGATACGGCGGCAGGTCGTGCGTGCCCGCGGCCACCAGCTCCAGATACTCCAGCATCGACATGTCCTGCATGGCGCGGTCGGGCGCGAATGCGGTGTTGATGTAGTCGCCCACCCGCGCCCGCACCGGCAGGTGGCTGTAGTGCTCGCGCAAGGCCTGCGGCGTCAGGCCGCACAGTGGCCAGCGGTCGACCAGCCCTGTCATCAGGAACGGCAGGCCTTCCGCCGCGCGCTTGCGGAAGGCGGCGGCATCGAGCGCGCGCATGCGAGGCACTTCGGTGATCGCGGGCAGCGTGCGGGATACGCGCTTGATCGCCTCGCGCATCGCCTGGATCGACGTGACGCCGCGCACCTGTGCATCCCTGTGCTCGCGCGCCAGCTTTTGAGCGGCAGGGTCGGCGGACCACGCAGACTCCGATTCCTGCCTGGTCGGCGGCAGCCGAGGTGCTTCCACCGCTTTCTTCTGTTTCGACATATCCCGAACTTAAATTTTTCGCAGGGCGATAGTATAACTGCTCGACCTCAAAACAGTTCGTCGAGCTGCTCGAAGAACTCTCGCTTCGCGGGGGCGTCGGGCACGCCCAGCCCATCGAGGAACTGCGTGGCGCTGTGTTCCGATACCTCATCGCGCAGATTGCGGTGGATGAAGGCGATGTCCAGCCAGCGGTCGGCCAGCCCTCCCCGTCCGGCATCGATGAAGTGCAGCTCGCCGCGCTGGTCGACAAACACGTTGTTGTCACACAGGTCGCCATGCGAGAACACCAGGTCCTCGTTGGGCATGGTGGCCCGCAAGCGCGCCAGCAGGTCGGCCGGCGTGGCCAGGCCTGGCCACTGTTCGAAATCGTAGTCCTCGTCGATGAGCCCTTTGCCGACCAGGTAATCGAGCTCGCGCAGCCGCACCGCCGCGCCGGAGTCGAACGGGCAATCGGCCACGGACACCGATTGCAGCTGGCGCAGCGCTTCGCGGAACAGCTCCAGCACCGGACGGCCCTCGGCGATCAGCGACGACAGCGGCACGCCCGGCACGGCGCGCGTAATCATGCATTCGCCATCGTCGGCCAATGCGGAGAGGACTACCTCCGGCACGTTCACCCGTCCGGCCAGCCATTGCAGCACGGCCGCCTCGCGCATCACGCTGTAGGTGGTGGACGCGTACACCAGGGGCGACGTCTTCAGGAAAAACACCTCATCCCCGCGCCGGAAGCGATGGACCTGGCAGGGCGATTCGCCGATCTCGTCCCTCTGCAGGACTGCATCGCCGATAAAACCCGCGATGGCGGATGGCAGCTTGAATGGCATACGCCTCCTTTTTCAGATATCAAAAATGCCACGATATTATTCATTCATGCCGCAGAGGTCAAATCTCCTTGACAGCCACGCCGCCGATCTCGTACATTTAAGGCCATGACCTCGCATCTGCACCTATCCGCTTTCCTGCTGCCGTCTGCTAGCGCCCTATCGCTAGCAGCGCGCCTACTAGCACGCGCTTAATCCGCGTTCCAGCTGTACCCCAGTGCCGGCCACAAGCCGCACCTGTCTACAAATCCCAGGAAAGTTTGCACCGATGTTCCCAGCCTTGTCGCTACTGCTAAAACTACCGATCGGTTGCCGAGCCTAGTATCCCGTGGCCGCACGGCAGCCCCTCGCCACAGCACAGCGCCAGCGCACGACGATTCGTCGAACCGCGGCATCCAGCATTTCCCAATTTGAGACACAGGAGTTCCCCATGATGTTGCAGAACCCAGCAGCGAAGTACCGCGCCTTCCCACCAGTTCAATTGTCCGACCGCCAGTGGCCGAACAACGTCATCTCGAAACCGCCGATCTGGATGAGCACCGATCTGCGCGACGGCAACCAGGCCCTGATCGAACCGATGAGCGCCGAGAAAAAACTGCGCTTCTTCGAACTGCTGGTGAAGATCGGCCTGAAGGAAATCGAAGTGGGCTTCCCTTCCGCCTCCCAGACCGACTTCGACTTCGTGCGCAAGCTGGTCGAGGAAAACCGCATTCCCGACGACGTCACCATCATCGTGCTGACCCAGTCGCGCGATGAGCTGATCCGCCGCACCGTGGAATCGGCGGCCGGCGCCAAGCGCGCCATCGTCCACCTGTATAACTCGGTGGCGCCGGTGTTCCGCAAGGTCGTCTTCGGCATGTCGCGTGAAGAGATCACCAACATCGCCACCACCGGCACCAAGCTGGTGAAGGAATTGATCAAGCAGCACCCGCAGACCGAATGGGGCTTCGAGTACACGCCTGAATCGTTCTCCACCACCGAACTCGATTTCTCCAAGCATATCTGCGACGCTGTCACCGCGATCTGGGAACCGACCCCGCAGAACAAGATGATCATCAACCTGCCGTCGACCGTCGAGTGCAGCACGCCGAACGTCTACGCCGACCAGATCGAATGGATGTCGCGCAAGCTGGCGCGCCGCGATTCGCTGATTATCAGCGTCCACCCGCACAATGACCGCGGCACCGCCGTCGCCTCCGCCGAGATGGCCGTGATGGCCGGCGCCGACCGCGTCGAAGGCTGCTTGTTCGGTAACGGCGAACGCACCGGCAACGTCGACCTGGTCACGCTG
This sequence comes from Rugamonas aquatica, assembly GCF_009380215.1. Taxonomy (GTDB): domain Bacteria; phylum Pseudomonadota; class Gammaproteobacteria; order Burkholderiales; family Burkholderiaceae_D; genus Rugamonas; species Rugamonas aquatica_B. Next base: position 158,882 of record NZ_WHUG01000004.1, on the reverse strand, counting down.
GCCTTGAACCTGTACACGCAAGGCGTGCATCCAGGCCTGGACTTCTCCGACATCGACGAAGTGCGCAAATGCGTTGAAGAGTGCAACCAGCTGCCGGTGCACCCGCGCCACCCATATGTGGGTGACCTGGTGTTCACCGCCTTCTCCGGCTCGCACCAGGACGCGATCAAGAAAGGCTTCGCCCAGCAGCAGGAAGGCGCGCTGTGGGAGATCCCTTACCTGCCTATCGACCCGCAAGACCTGGGCCGCAGCTACGACGCCGTCATCCGCGTCAACAGCCAGTCCGGCAAAGGCGGCATGGCCTACCTGCTGGAGCAGGACTACGGCCTGGTGCTCCCGCGCCGTCTGCAGATTGAGTTCAGCCGTGCAGTGCAGGCCGTGGCCGACGCCACCGGCCTGGAGATCACCGCCGAAGGCATCTACGACATCTTCAACAAGGAATACTTCGAGCAGACCTCGCCGTACGCCTACAACGCGCACAAGATGGTGGAAGACACCAGCAGCGACGAGCCGGTGCAGATCGATATCTCCCTGACCCACCGCAAGGCGCCGCTGGCGCTGCAAGGCGGCGGCAACGGTCCTATCGACGCCTTCGTCAATGCACTGGGCCTGGACATCAAGCTGATGGACTACCATGAGCATTCGATAGGCTCGGGCGCCAACGCCAAGGCGGCCTGCTATGTCGAACTGCGCCTGGCTAACGGCCCGACCCTGTTCGGCGCGGCCATCGACAGCAACATCGTCACGGCCTCGTTCAAGGCGGTGCTGAGCGCCGTCAATCGCCAGCTCACGCAGCGCGAAACCGCCGCAGCGCCAGCGGGCGCCGACGCTACCGTATAATCCCCGCACCGGCCAGCTGCCGCCAGAGCCGGATTCTGATGGGCGCCCCACGAGGGCGCCCTTTCACCATCCATCTCATTCCTATCCATGAACCATTTCGCTCTCTCCGCCGCCCTCCTGCTGACGGTCGCAGCTGCCCACGCAACGCCACCTGTCGGCCAGGACGCACTGGCCGGCGCACAAATCAAGGTCGATGTCGGCGGCCGCAAACTCAATATGTACTGCACCGGCAAGGGATCACCGACGGTGCTGTTTGAAGCCGACAGCGGCCGCGCAGGATGGGATTGGTCGGCGGTGCTGCCGGAAGTGGCCAAGCGCACGCGCGCCTGCGTCTACGATCGCGCTGGCATAGGCGCCAGCGATCCGATCATGCGCGCATCGACGGTCGCCAACGCCAGCAAGGACTTGAACTTCCTGATCAAGAACGCCCATCTGGATGCGCCCTTCGTGGTGGTGGGCGCGGGCTACGGCGCCATGGTGGCGCAGCACTACGCGCTGCGCTCACGCGGCGCCGTCACCGGCCTGGTGCTGGTGGACGCGATGCATGAAGATGCGCTGCCCGCAGACCGCGCCACCAATCTGGAAGCGGCGCTGGCCTGCCTGAACGCGGCGGAACAGGGCAAGACCGGCGCCGGCTGCGCTTATCCGGCCACCACCATCAATGGGGAAATCGGCCCGCGCCTGGCGGCGGCCCAGGCGGCGCAGTCAGCGCGGCCTACCTACTGGCGCGCCCGCGCCTCCGAGCTTGACAGCCTGGAGACCAGCGCAAGCCAGATGCGCGCAGCGCGCAAGCCTTTTGGCGACATGCCGGTGAGCGAAGTGGCGCATGGCGAACCGGCGACCATCACCGCCGCCATCATGGAAGTGCTGGACAAGCAGAAGTAAAGGCGGCCTCGCGGGCGGCAAGCGCCGCCCGCTTCTCCCTGAAGAATTCCCAGGCGGCTTCCGCCACTTCGAGATCGGCGTTCTGCGCGCCTGCCAGCTTGCTTATCAGCGAGGGATAGCGCCTGCTGGGACTTGGCTCCGCATGGCCGCCATTTTCGATCTTGTACAACCCCACTTGCAACCCGTCTGCAGCGTCGCCCCACATGTAGCGCGTCACCCGCGTCCAGTCCCACTCGTGGCGATGCGGGATCTGCTGCACGCGGGGTTCATCGGAAAGGCCGGCCAGCTCGCGCCATGTCCGCACGCTGTCGTCGATGCTGCTGATCGGGTCCAGGAAACCCAGCATGTAAAAGTATTTGCCGCCCCGGTAAGGCATCAGCGGATCGGCCGTGCAGCCGAAGAACAGCGCCGGCAGCGGCGCCGTGGGCGCTGGCGCCGCGTGCGGCGGCGGCATGCCGGAAACGATGGTGGAAAACGCCGCCAGCTTGTGCGGGATCTCGACCGCCGCGCGGTAGGTCAGATGGCCGCCACGGGACACGCCGATCAGATAAACGCGCTCCGCATCGGCGTCGTATTCGGCGACCGCCTTGTCGATCAACGCCGAGAGCAGCGCGACATCGTCCTTCTTCTCGACTTTCTCCTTGCTAGCAAAGCAGTCGCTCCAACCACCTGCGCCGGCATCGGGCGCGATCACCAGCAGCCCTTCGCGTTCGGCGATCTCCAGCCAGACCGACAGCGGCGACGGCGGAAACGCCTGCCCCATCACCTGCTCGGCCGAAGCACCAGCACCATGCAGCACGATCACCAACGGCCGCTTGCCCGGCAAGCGCCGCCCGGGTTGCGCCAGCAGGTAGCGGCGCATTCCCTCGGGCCGCGCGAGCGTCTCCACGCTGGTGCGCGCGCATGCCGCCGTGGCGGTGACGGTTCCCAGAAAAGCCGTTTTCAATCCTGCGCGCAGGCGTGTCAGCACGTGCTGCTCCAAATGACAAAAATGCCAAGATACTACGCTTCGTCTACCCCGCGCAACACCAGCGTTGATGAGCGATGTCGCACCGCACCATTCTCGCTATACTGGATTCTCGCCTGGTGCCCTCATGGAGTCGTGCATGAATATCTCGAACCTGAAAATCGGTGTGCGTTTGGCTGTCGCATTTGGTGCAGTGCTGGTGTTGATGGCCATACTGATAGGCGTCGGTCTGCAAAGGCTGAGCAGCATCAGCCAGCTCAATGCGACCATCATCGACAAGGACTGGGTCAAGGCCGATGCGGCGGCCACCGTCGGCAGCACCACCCGTGCCAACGCGGCGCTGACGCTGGAGCTGTTCACCGCGCCCGACCCCGCGCGCACGGCCGACATCCAGCGCGAAATGGACGTCAACAAGAAGACCATCAGCGACGCGCTCGAAACGCTGGACGCCCTGCTCTACACCGACGAAGGCAAGGCCCTGCTGGCGACCATACGCGAGCAACGCAAAGCCTACGTGGCGTCCTTCACGCGCGTCTCCAAAATCCTGGCCGACGGCAAGCGCGATGAAGCGCAGGAGGTGCTGCGCACCGACATGCTGCCCAAACTGGCCAAGGTGCAGGCCAGCATACGCCAGCTGGCGGACCTGCAGAAGACCGTGGCAACCGCCAACGGTGAACTGGTCAAGCACGACATCTCCATGGCCGGCCAGATGATGGCCTGGCTGGGCATCGTGGCGCTGGCGCTGGGCCTGGCCTTCGCCTGGCGCGTGACGCGTTCGATCACCGATCCTATCGGCCACGCGCTGAAGATGGCGCGCGCAGTGGCGTCGGGCGACCTGACCTCCCGCATCACCAACGACCAGCGCGACGAAATGGGCCAGCTGCTAGGGGAGCTGGGCAAGATGAACGACAACCTCGCCAACATCGTCGGCCGCGTGCGCAACGGCACCGGCGCCATCACCACCGCCTCAGCGGAAATCGCCAGCGGGAATATGGACCTGTCTTCGCGTACCGAGCAGCAAGCGAGCTCGCTGGAGGAAACCGCCGCTTCGATGGAGGAGCTGACCAGCACCGTCAAGCAGAACGCCGCCAACGCTCATCAGGCCAACGAGCTGGCGCAGTCTGCCTCGCAGGTGGCGCAGCGCGGCGGCGAAGTCGTGGCGCAGGTGGTTGGCACCATGAACTCGATCAACGATTCGTCTCGCAAGATCGTCGACATCATCGGCGTCATCGACGGCATCGCCTTCCAGACCAACATCCTCGCGCTGAATGCAGCGGTGGAGGCGGCGCGCGCAGGAGAGCAGGGTCGCGGCTTCGCGGTGGTGGCGTCGGAAGTGCGCAACCTGGCGCAACGCTCGGCCAGCGCGGCCAAGGAAATCAAGACGCTGATCGACGATTCAGTGGACAAGGTGGCGGCAGGCGCCCGCCTGGTCGACCTGGCCGGCAGCACCATGAACGAGGTGCAGGACAGCGTGCGCAAAGTGACCGACATCGTCGGCGAGATCACGCTGGCCAACCGCGAGCAGACCGGCGGCATCGAACAGATCAACATCGCCATCAGCCAGATGGACCAGGTGACGCAGCAGAACGCAGCGCTGGTCGAACAGGCGGCGGCAGCGGCGGCGGCCATGCAGGACCAGGCCGGCCAGTTGAATCAGGTGGTCAGTCAGTTCCGGCTGGTGGCGTAGCGGCGAGCGCACGCGACATCATGATCTCGTCATAAAACTCGCCATCGACGATCATCGAATCGGGCTCGCGGCCGAACTCCTTGAAGCCCAGCGATTCATACAGGCCGACCGCTTCCGCATTGCCGGCGGTGACAGAGATCGTCATACGCTGAACGCCCTGCATCGTCGCCGCAAACGCCAGCGCATGCTCCATCAGCTGCCGCCCCAGGCCACGGCCGCGGTGGGTCTGTGCGACGTACATGGCGCGCACAAAAGCCTTGTGCCGCACCTTGAGCGCGGTCTCGCGCCCTACGCCGACGATGCCGACCAGTTCATCGCCATCAAAGGCGCCGAACATATTGCGGCCGGAGTCCGGCGCAAACCTGGCCTCTATCGTTGACAGCGGCGTATCGCATTCCTCTTCGTAGCTGGAACCGAAAGCGGACGCCGACAAGCGCAAGCCCTGCAACCGCAGCGACTGAAACGCGGATGCGTCGGATGAAACCAAACGGCGGATGACCATGGTGCTCCCGGCTATTAGTGAATCGCCAATTATAGCGGCAGCTCGAAACGGTAACCTACGCCGTAGACCGATTGCAGGCATTCGGCGTCCGGCAGCTTGCGGCGGATGTTCTTGATGTGCGAATCGACGGTGCGGTCGCTGATGTCGCGCTGGTCCTGATGGGCGAAGTCCAGCAGCTGCTGCCGCGTGTAGACGCGGCTGGGATTGTCGATCAGCTCCGCCAGCAGGCGGTACTCCAACGGCGTCAGCGCCAGCGCGGCGCCGTTGTGCAGCACGCGCATGCCGGCGCGGTCGATCTGGAACGGCGAGGCCGGTGTGGCCGATACAGGCGGCATCGACGGCGGCTGCGACATCCCTGCCCCGCTGCGGCGCAAATGCACGCGCACGCGCGCCACCACTTCGCGTGGGCTGAACGGCTTGCAGACATAGTCATCGGCGCCGCTGTCCAGGCCTAGCAGGCGGTCTATCTCGTCCACGCGCGCGGTCAGCATGATGATGGGCACCTGCGAGAACGCGCGCACCTCGCGGCAGACGCCTATGCCGTCCAGCTCCGGCAGCATCAGGTCCAGCAGCACCAGGTCGACGCCGCCGTCGCGGATGATGCCCACGGCGCTGCGGCCGTCGGCGATGCAGCAGGTCTGCCAGCCGGCGTTGCTCATGTAGTCCGCCAGCAGCGCGGCGATTTTGGCGTCGTCTTCGACGATCAGGATATTGGGCACGTGCTTGCTCCTATTTTTTCAGCGGCAGACGCATCACCATTTTCACGCCGCCCAGCACGGACGGCGCGGCGGCTAGGCTACCGCCGTGCGCTTCCACCAGCGCCTTGCAGATCGCCAGACCCAGACCACTGCCGCCGCGTTCACGCGTACGGGCGCCATCCACGCGGTACAGGCGTTCGAAGATGCTGCCGAGGACGTCCGAGGGCACGCCTGGGGCGCTGTCTTCCACCATGATCTCCGCATGGCCGCCAGCGCTGCTCAGCGCGACCACGATCTGCCCGCCGCTGTCGGTGTAGCGCAGGCTGTTTTCCAGCAGATTGGTGACGACTTGCTGCAAGCGGCCCGCATCGCCCTGCAGCACCAGCGGCACGGACGGCAGGCTCCAGCTCAGGTCCAGGCCGCACTTCTGCGCGCGCGGCTGGTAACGCTCCAGGGTAGGCCGCAGCAGTTCGCCGAGGTTCAGTTCATGCCAGTGGTAGTGCAGGTCGCCGGCATCGGCCATCGTCAACTGGTGCAGGTCGTCGACCAGTTTGTTCAGGCGCAGCACCTCGGCATGGAGCGATTGCAGCGCGTTGGCGTCGGCCTGGCGGATGCCGTCCAGCAGCGCTTCGATCTCGCCGCGTATCACCGTCAGCGGCGTGCGCAGTTCGTGCGAAACGTCGGCCAGCATCTTGCGGCGCTGGCGTTCGCTGTCTTCCAGCGCTTCGGCCATGGCGTTGACGTGCAGCGCCAGCTCCGCCACTTCGTCGCGCGACAGCAGTGGCGCGCGGGCGCTTAGCTCGCCCAGCGCCAGGCGTGCCGTCACATCGCGCAGCGCGGCCACGGGCCGCAGCAGATGGCGGGCCAGCCAGATCGCGGCCAGGATGGCGAGGGCGATCAGCACCGCGGACATCAGCAGGATCGATTGCAGCTGCTCGCGCAGGAAGACGGTGGCGCTGGCATCGGCGCCGCCGGTCTCCCGCAGCGGCATGAGCCGCATGTGGCCGACCACCACGCCGTCAACCTTGATGGCGCGTTCGGCGCCCACCTGGATGTCCGGAGGGCCGATCAACTTGCGTCCCTGCTCGTCGGTGATGGATATGCGCTGCGCGAAGTCCATCGGATCGTTGCGGCGTGGCGGCGGCGCGGCTGGCCGTGGTTCGGCGGATTGCGCATCGGCTGGTGGCGGATCGGTTTCCGGCGGTGGCGGATCGCGCCGCTCCGGTGGGCGGAGGGCGCCGTACTCGCCAGGTTCATCGCCGTGTTCCGGAGGCGGCCCGGCGTGCGGAGGCGGTGGTGGGCGACGGCCCCGATGCGGACGGCGTGCATCGCCATCCGGCTCGAACACCTGGCTGCGCGGCGTGATCCGGTTCAGCAGCTCGCCGAGCGCGCGCGGCTGGCCGCGCAGCCAGTCGAAATTGCCCTCGGTGCGATAGCGCTCCTCCAGCAGCTCGCGCAACTGGTCGAAATCCTGCACCTGTAATTCATTGAGATAGGCGACAAAACCGCGCTTGAGATTACTGCTGGCGACCCAAGCCATCGTGCCCACGCACAGGATGACGATAGCGATCACCGCCAGCGCGATCTTGCGGGCGATGGTCAACCGCATGGCTGGCTCACTGGCTTCATGCCTCCATCATAACCGCCAAATGTGGGGAAAATATGAGGGACTGGCAAAAACGCGACACCTCCGGCGGCCTTCATTTTTTCTACACATTTGAGCGGCAATCTCGCACCGTCATCACACAAGACGGAGACCACCATGTATCAACGCGCGCTTTACCTGGCACCGGCCATCGCCGCCCTGCTGGCCGCCTGCGGCGGCAGCAGCCCGACAGCGGACAACACCAGCACCACCACCCAGCGCGTAGTGCAAGGCGGCGCACAGGGCGCATCCACCACGCTCGCCGCCGTCACCGTGCAGGCCGCGCCCGCAGCAGCGGCGCCGCCCATCGTACTGGCGCCGGTACCCAACGACGAAGGCGCCTCGCTCACCTTCAGCAGCGCGGGCTCGGTGGACACGGCCAATCCCTTCTTCAAACCCTTCGGCAACGGCCGCTCCTGCGCCACCTGCCATCAGGCGGACAACGGCTGGAGCATAGGCCCGGACAAGCTGGCCGCCCGCTTCACCGCCAGCGGCGGCACCGATCCCGTGTTCCGCCTGGTGGACGGCGCAGTCTCACCACTGGCCGCGACGGCCACGCTGGACCAGAAACGCGTCGCCTACAGCATGCTGCTGACCAAAGGCCTGATACGCGTCGGCCTGCCCATGCCCACCGGCGCCGAGTTCACGCTGATAAAAACCGAAGACCCCTACAACTACGCCAGCGCCAAGGAACTCTCGCTGTTCCGCCGCCCGCTGCCGACCACCAATCTCAAATTCACCAGCAGCGTCATGTGGGACAGCCGCGAAACCGCCAGCGACGCCACTTCCACCCTGTGCCTGAAGGACGTGCGGCCCGCCCAGTGCTTTGCCAGCGTCGACGCCAGCCTGCTGCACCAGTCCAATAGCGCGGTGCGCGGCCACGCCGAAGCGGCGCAAGGCCTGACCGCCGCAGAGCAGCGTGCCATCGTCGATTTCGAGAAGACGCTGTTCACCACGCAGATCAGCTCCATCGACGCCGGCAGCCTGACCGACGCCGGCGCGCTGGGCGGCCCGGCCAGGCTGCCGGCCAACGCCTTCTACTTCGGCATCAACGACCTCGAATCGGGCGACTACCAGACCGGCGCGCCCTTCAACCGCAATGTGATGGCGATGTTCGGCGCCTGGCGCAACCTGGACCGCCCGCTCCCGCCGCCACCGCCGGTGCGCGGCCGCCCTGCTCCACCGCCGCCAGCTCCCAGCGCCCAGAACCTGGCCCGCGCCGCCATCGCACGCGGCGAGCAAATCTTCAACAACAAGCCGTTCAACATCACCGGCGTGGCAGGGTTCAACGACGAGCTGCGACGCCCGCTGCAACGCGGCTCCTGCGCCAGCTGCCACGACACGCCCAACTCCGGCACGCACTCGGTCATCCGCATGTTCAATACCGGCGTATCGGACGGCGCACGCCGCACGGCGGACATGCCGCTCTACACGCTGCGCAACAACACCAGCGGCGAGACGGTGACGACCACCGATCCTGGCGCTGCCATGCTGTCGGGGAAATGGAAGGACATCGGCCGCGTCAAAGTGCCTAGCCTGCGCGGCATCGAATCACGCTCGCCCTACTTCCACGATGGTTCGGTGCACACGATAGAAGACATCGTCGCCTTCTACGACAAGCGCTTCAGCATCGGCTTCACCGCGCAGGAAGCGGCCGACCTGGCGGCCTTCCTGAAGGTGCTGTAGGGCCTACGGTGCCAGGCGCGCGAGCCGCACGCCCGTGAACTGCCAGCGGGCGCCGGCAGGGAAGAAATTGCGGTAGCTGGCGCGCGCGTGGCCGTCCGGCGTGGCGCAGGACGAGCCACGCAGCACGTACTGGTTCATCATGAACTTGCCGTTGTACTCGCCCAGCGCGCCGGGTGCGCTCTGGTAGCCGGGATAGGCCGCGTAGCTGCTGCTGGTCCACTGCCAGCAATGGCCGAACATCTGCAGCAAACCATCCGTGCCGGCCGCGCCGGCCGGATGCAGCGTGCCGGTTTCCACAGCCGCCTGCGCGGCGGCGAATTCCCACTCCGCCTCGGTCGGCAAACGGGCGCCGGCCCAGTGGGCGTAGGCATCCGCTTCAAACAGCGACAAGTGCGTGACAGGCCGCGCCAGGTCCAGCGCCTGCGCGCCGTGCAGCGTGAACTCAAGCCACTGTCCCTGCTCGTCCTGCTGCCAGTAGATAGGACAATTCAAATTCTGGCTGCGCACCCAGTCCCAGCCCTCGGCCAGCCACAGCGCGGCATTGAAATAGCCGCCCGCCGCGATGAACTCCAGATACTCGCCGTTCGTCACCAGCCGCGACGCCAGCTCGAACGGCGCCACATACTGCTTGTGACGCGGCAGTTCGTTGTCGAAGCAGAAGCCGGAGCCTTGATGGCCGATGTCGGTCAGCCCGCCAGCGAACGGCAGCCACGCCATCGGCGGCGGCGCCTTGGCGCGCGCCAGCGGCACGGCCATGTACTCGGGCAGCAGCGCGCTTTGCGCCAGCAGGTGCTTGACATCGGTGAGCATCAGTTCCTGGTGCTGCTGCTCGTGCTCCAGGCCCAGCGTCACCAGCATCGCCAGTTGCGCGCGCTGCTCCGCATCCAGATCGCCGGCCAGCAGCCGGGTGATGCGGGCATCGACATCGGCGCGGTAGGCACGCACCTGCGCCATCGCGGGCCGCGTCAACAGGCCGCGCTGCGCGCGCGGATGCTTCTCGCCGATGCCGTTGTAGTAGGAATTGAACAGCACCCGGAACGCTGGATGGAATGGCTTAAAGCCCGCCTCCATGCGCTCCAGGATGAAGGTCTCGAAGAACCAGGTCGTATGCGCCAGGTGCCATTTGATCGGACTCGCGTCCGGCATCGACTGCGCGCCGCAATCCTCGTCGGTCAGCGGTTCGGCCAGCGCCAGCGAACGGCGGCGTACCTTGTCATAGCGGGCGGAGAGGTCTTGCTGCGGCAGGCGCATATCCATGGGCGTCATCGGCTTTCAGGCAGGGATGGCCCTGGCGTGGATGACGGCAAACCAGTTCGACGGATCGGTCCATACCTGGGCCGTGGCGAAGCCGGCGCGTTCCAGCAGGGTGACGAAGGACTGCCGCGTGTACTTGTAGCTGTCCTCGGTGTGGAGTCGTTCGCCGCGCGCGAAATGGCGCTCGCCGCCATCCCAGCGCACGGTCAGCGCGGTGCGCGCTTCCAGGTGCATTTCGATGCGGCTGTCAGTCTCGTTGAAGAAGGCCCGGTGCTGCCATTGGCCGACGTCGAAGTCCGCGCCGATCAGGTGATTCAGGTGGCGCAGCATGTTCAGGTTGAAGGCAGCCGTCACGCCCAGCGCATCGTCGTAGGCCGCGTCCAGCACCGCGCTGTCCTTGATCAGGTCCACGCCGATCAGCAGGCCGCCGTCGGCGCCGGCGTTGGCGCGCAGGCCTTGCAGGAAGGCGACCGCCTGCTCCGGCGAGAAATTACCGATCGATGAACCGGGATAGAAGAACAGCCGGCGGTCACTCCGCACACTGTCCGGTAGCGCGAAGCCGTTGGAAAAGTCCAGCCCCAGCGCCGTCATCTCGATGTCCGGGAAGCGCTGCTGCAAACGGCTCACGGCCTCGGTGAGGAAGTCGCGCGAAATATCGACCGGCACATACTGCGCCGGTTGCAGCAGCGGGAACAGGCTGGCGGCCTTGGCGCAATTACCGGCGCCCAGATCGACCAGCGTGGTGCCGGTGCCGATGGCTTGCGCCATGGCCGCGCCATGCTCGGCGAAGATGCCGGCCTCGGTGCGGGTGGGGTAATATTCGGGCAGCTCGCAGATGGCTTCGAACAGCTTGGAGCCCAGGCCGTCGTACAGGTATTTGGGGGAGGTGTATGGCTTGGCGGCCAGCAGGCCGGCACTGATCTCGGCCACGACCGCCGCGCTGCCATGCGCGCGCTGCCGCAGCTGCGGCGCCAGCGTGTTGCCTGCATCGGTTGAAACAACACGGATCGCCGAGGAGCGGGACATCTGCATAGTTGCTCTGCCTTTAAAGGTGGTCATCCCAGCTGCGGATAACATTTTTGTTATGATAGCCGAATATTCATTCTGCAGTACCGGGCCGATAAAACTGTGCGGCCCTTCACATTAGTCGCTAAACCGGCACAAATCTTACAAAAAGGGCACTGACTATGAAACTCTCCGCCATGCGCGCACTCAAATCCCTGTTCGCCGCCGGCCTGATGCTGGCCGCCGCCCACTCCCACGCCCAGTCGAGCGACCACGTGTTCCGCGTTTCCGCCATTCCCGACGAAGCCCCGACCGAATTGCAGCGCAAGTTCAAGCCGCTGGGCGAATACCTGGAAAAGAAGATCGGCATGAAGGTTGAGTTCACCCCTGTCACCGACTACGCCGCCTCGGTCGAAGCGCTGATCAACAAGAAGGTCGACATGGTGTGGTTCGGCGGCTTCACCTTCGTGCAGGCCAAGGACCGCAGCAAGAACCAGATCACGCCACTGGTGCAGCGCGCCGAAGATGAAAAATTCAAGTCGGTCTTCATCACCACCAACAAGGACATCAACAAGCTGGAAGACCTGAAAGGCCACACGCTGAGCTTCGGTTCGGAGTCCTCGACCTCGGGCCACCTGATGCCGCGCTCCTTCCTGCTGGCCGCGAAGATCAATCCGGACACCGACCTGAAACGCATCGCCTTCTCCGGCGCGCATGACGCCACCGTGGCCGCCGTTGCAGGCGGCAAGGTCGATGCCGGCGCGTTGAACATCTCGGTCTGGGAAAAACTGGTCGCCGAGAAGAAGGTTGATCCAGCCGTGGTCCGCGTGTTCTACACCACGCCCGGCTACTACGACTACAACTGGAGCGTTCGCACCGACATGAACGCCGACCTGAAGAAAAAACTGACCGACGCCTTCCTGGCGCTGGATGCCAAGAACCCTCAGGACAAGGTCATCATGGACCTGCAGCGCGCCTCCAAATTCATCCCGACCAAGGCTGAAAACTACACCGCGATCGAAGCGGCTGCACAAAACGCGGGCCTGCTGAAGAAGTAATCGATGCCCACTTACCACTTGCAGAACCTGACGGTGCGCCACCTCGGCGCATCGCAGGCGGCCGCACTGCATGCGATCTCGTTGACGATACAACAGGGCGAACAACTGGCGATTATCGGCCCGTCCGGCGCCGGCAAGACCACCTTGCTGGCGACGCTGGCCTGCGCCCACCAGCCATCCGAAGGCAGCTTCCAGATTTTCGACACCGATCCATGGGCGCTGGGCCACGCGGAGCGTCACCGCCTGCGCGCGCAGCTGTTCCTGGCGCCGCAAACGCCGCCGCTGCCGCCGCGCCAGCGCGTGGTGACGGCGGTGCTGGCGGCGCGCCTGCCGCAATGGAGCTTGTGGCGCGCGCTGGTTTCGCTGGCCAAGCCTGCCGACCCGGAGGCGGCGTGGCAGGCGCTGTCGCGCTTCAATCTGGGCGACAAACTGTATTCCCGCGTCGACCGCCTGTCCGGCGGTGAGCGCCAGCGCTGCGGCCTGGCGCGCCTGCTGCTGTCGCCGGCCAAGGCGCTGCTGGTGGACGAACCGCTGTCCGCGCTCGACCCGGCCTTGTCCGAACTGACGCTGGCCACGCTGCGCGACGAGGCCAAGGCCCGCAACGCCACGCTGATCTGCAGCCTGCACCAGGTCGACCTGGCGCTGAGCCACTTCCCGCGCATCGTCGCCCTGCGCGACGGCCGCATCGAATTCGACCTGCCGCGCGACCAGGTCACGCCCGACATGATCGCCGCCTTGTATCAGGGCGAACAGCCCGGAGCCAGCACGCCGCCGCCCGAACACGACGCGATGGCGGTCAAACTCGGCGTCGGCGCCTGCCTGTGATGGCGACGCCCGCAGCCCATCCCGACCCGGCCTGGCGCGGCCGCGTCGCCGCCACCGCCGTCTGCCTGCTGATCCTGTGGCCGATGCTGGTGGTCGCCGAATTCAAGCCGTGGATACTGTTCGACTGGCAGAGTCTCAGCGCCACCGGCCGCTTCCTGGCCGATTTCCTCGTACCCGCGCACGGCACCGAATTCCTCGCCATGCTGCTGGAGCAGACCTGGCTGACCATCGCCATCGCCACCTCCGGCCTGGCGCTGGCCCTGCTGGGCGCTATCCCGGCCACACTGATAATCAACAGCCAGCTGTCCGTCTCGCGCCTGGGCACGGGCCGCATGCGGCCGCTCGCCCGCGTGGCGCGGCAAGCGGTGCGCTGGGCCCTGGTGCTGCTGCGCAGCGTGCCGGAGCTGGTGTGGGCGCTGCTGTTCGTCCGCATCATCGGCCTGGGGCCGACCGCCGGCGTGCTGGCCATCGCCCTCACCTACTGCGGCATGCTGGGCAAGGTCTACGCCGAGATTCTCGAATCGTCCGACGCCCACGCCAGCGACACGCTGCTGGCCAACGGCAGCGGGCGACTGGCCGCGCTGCTGTACGGCGCGCTGCCGGAGGCGGCGTCGGAGCTGATGTCCTACACCGTCTACCGCTGGGAGTGCGCGGTGCGCGGCTCGGTGGTGATGGGCTTTGTCGGCGCGGGCGGCCTCGGTCAGCGCATGGATGAATCGATGAAGATGCTGGCCGGCGCCGAAGTGTCGTCGATGCTGCTGGTGTTCGTGCTGCTGGTGGCGCTGGCCGACCAGTTCTCCAAGATCCTGCGGAGGCGCCTCGGATGAACCATCCCACGATGCCGAAGCCGCCGCGCCGCGACTGGACCGTGCTGGCCATGCTGGCGATGGTGGCCGTGCTGGTGGTGGCCAGCTTCGCCTCGCTGCCGCTGAAGTGGCGCGAGTTCTTCACGCTGGAAGCGGTCAACAGCACGCTGGAGCTGCTGGCAGGCTTCGCGCCGCCCGACCTGTCCGCACCCTTCCTGGTCAAAACCGGCTGGGCCGCCGTCGAGACGATGGCCATGTCCGCGCTCGGCACGCTGCTGGCGGTGGCCGCCGGCCTGGCGTTCTCGCTGTCGGCCTCCGGCCGCTTCGGCCGCACGGCGCGTGCGCTGATGCGCGGCCTGCTCAACGTGCTGCGCTCGATCCCGGAGTTGGTGTGGGCCTCGATCCTGCTGATCGCCTGCGGCCTGGGGCCGTTCGGCGGCACGCTGGCGCTGGCCGCGCACACCGCCGGTGTGCTGGGACGCCTGTTCGCCGACTCGCTGGAAAACGCCGCGCCGCTGCCGGAGCAAAGCCTGCGCACCAACGGCGCCTCGGCCTCCGCCGCCTTCTTCTACGCCACGCTGCCGCAAACGCTGCCGCAGATGCTGTCCTACACCCTGTACCGCTGGGAGAACAATATCCGCGCCGCCGCCATCCTCGGCGTGGTCGGCGCCGGCGGCCTGGGGCAGATGCTCAAGTACCACCTGTCGCTGTTCCAGATGCAGCAAGCCGCCACCGTCATCATCGCCATGCTGCTGCTGGTGGCGCTGGTCGACGGCATCAGCTTTGCACTGCGCCGCGCCCTCACCCGCTAACCTCGATAAACCTTCCATGCTCGAACTGCGCAACCTGTCCAAATCCTATGCCAGCGGCCGTCCGGTGCTGTCCAACCTGTCCTGGAACTTCAAGGCCGGCGAGTTCGTCTCCATCATGGGCGATTCGGGTGTCGGCAAATCCACGCTGCTCAACCTGATCGCCGGCCTCGATACGCCCGATGCGGCAGCCGGCGCATCGCCCATCATCGTCGACGGCGTGCCGATGTCCGGCCTGGACGACGACGCCGCCACCAAGCTGCGGCGCGCGCGCATGGGCTTCATTTTCCAGGCCTTCCACGTGCTGCCGCACCTGACGCTGCTGCAAAACGTCGCCTTGCCGCTGCTGCTGAACGGCCTGCCGACCGAACGCGCCACCGAGATGCTCGATGCCGTGGGACTGGGCGGGCGCGGCGGCGACTTTCCCCATCAACTGTCCGGCGGCGAAATGCAGCGGGTCGCCATCGCCCGGGCTTTGGTGCACCGCCCGGCCCTGGTGCTGGCCGACGAACCGACCGGCAACCTCGATCCCGATACCGCCCACAGTATCCTGACCTTGCTGCGCCGGGAGATCAAAGCCACCGGCGCATGCGCGATCATGGTCACGCATTCGCAGGCTGCGGCCGAAATGACAGACAAAATCCTACAACTATCAAAAACCGGCATACAAGAAACAACAATCGTCAACCCGTTTAAGCAATAAACAAGATAATTTTTTTATCAAACCCTCCCATTATTTTCTCGCCGTAGTATTATTGAAATCAACTTGCATGGTTATCAAGAATGTTGAGTTGCGTACCACATTCAGACCAGAAAAGTGTGGACGCTAGCCTTGCCGGGAAACGTAATTTCTTTCACGTTTTGAGCAAAGGAGGAGCAATCATGAACGTACGGCAAAAAAAGCTGGAACTGATCGAAGCCATGAATCGCGCTCGGGCACTGGAACCATCCAGTTTTGTTCCGAACAAGCTTCTTGATACTTTGATCGAAAAGATGAACCTGAAAAACGACGCAGAACTTTGCCGAGTTTTAGAGGTGCAGCCTCCCATTATCAGCAAGATCCGACATCGCAAACTGGCTGTCGGGGCAACGATCTTGCTGCGTATGCATGAGAAATCAGATATCAGCATACGGGAATTGAAGGATCTGTCGACCGCGTCTATGCATTGAGCAGCCCAGCTGAACTTGCCATGCCAGGCGCCGGCATGCGGTATCCGGCGCCCCTCAAATGCACTAGCGTACAGCCCAAACCCCGCTGAACGCCGCATTATTACTACTTCAAAGCACCACCAGCATCAATAAGCAGGCAAACCGTCATCCGGTTTCACCTCGCGCAGCGACAACATGGATTCCACCGAGGTCACCCCCGGTAAAGTCCGCAGCACGTCTCGCATGAAATCACCATATTCATCCAGATCGGTCGCGACTATCTTCAGCAGGTAATCCGCCGTGCCGGAGATATTGTGGCAAGAGATTACACGGTCGATGGCCAGCACTTCGCGTTCGAAGCGGTCGGCCAGCGTGCGGTCGTGCACACTGAACCTGACCTGTGCAAACGCCAGCACGCCCAGTCCCATGGCCCGGCGCGACAGCGTGGCGCGGTAGCCGGTGATGTAGCCGTCCTGCTCCAGCCGCTTCAGGCGCCGCGTGCAGGGGGTTTCGGACAGGCCCACCCGTTCCGCCAGTTTGGCGACGGGGATGCGGCCATCGCGCGTGAGCACCGCCAGGATGGCTCGGTCGAGGTTATCCAGTTCATTCATGACATGTCGCAGTAGTGGAATCCCCTCAATTTTAAGACTTTTACAGAGAAAATAGCCCAAAATCCCCTCAGAATTCTAGGGCATCATGACGGTTTTTTTAGAGGAGATCGTCATGGTGTCGCCGGATTTGCTGCTGGTGTTTATGGGAGCCCTGGCCGTGGTGTATGCGTTGCCGGGGCCGGACATGGCCCTGGTCCTGCAATCGAGCGGCCGCAAAGGGATGCGGCACGGCTTCGCAGTGGCTGCGGGCCTGGCGATGGCGCGCGCGCTGCACGTCACCCTGTCCGCCTGCGGCGCGGCCGCGCTGCTGCAAAGCGCGCCCTGGCTGTTCACGGCGGTACGCCTGATCGGCGCGGTGTATCTGGCGTGGCTGGCGTTGCAGATCTTCCGCGCGCCGTCGGGCGACACCGATGCCAGCGGCGAGCAAGTCGCCAGCGACGGCGGCATCCGCGCCTCGGTCCTGCGCGGCCTGCTGGGGAATCTGTTGAATCCGAAAGCGCTGCTGTTCTGCTCCGTGCTGCTGCCGCAGTTCATCCGCCCGGCGGCGGGCGCCGTCTGGACGCAGATGCTGGAGCTGGGCGTGATATTGGTGTTGTTCGGCGTGGTCTACGATGTCACGCTGACGGTGGCGGCGAAGCGCCTGGGCAGCTACTTGAGCAAGCACCGCCGCGTGCGGGCGGCACAGCGCTGGATCTTTTCCGGCGCCATGCTGGGCTTCGCGGTGCGGCTGTCGATCGAATAGCGCCTCAGCACTTCTCGTACTTCCAGTTGCGCGCCTTGCCTTCCGCGATCCACTCGACCGCCTGTTCGCGGCGGCGGCTGCGGGTCGCCTCGGTCTTGGCTTCGGCGATCCACTCGGCGTAGTCGCGCTTCTTGCTTGGGCTGAAGGCCTCGAAGTGCCGCTGCGCCGCCGGCACTTCCTTCAAGGCCGCGAGCAGATCGTCGGGGATGACCAGCGGGCGCGGTTCGGCGGGCTTGGCGCGCGCCGGCGCGGAGATGCCGTCGTCGTTCAGCTTCATCGCCTTCTTGATGTAGCCGGTCAGGACTTTCTTCGACGGCAGATCCTTGACCGTCTCGATACGGCCGAACTGCCCCATCGCCTCGCGGTTGGCCTCGTCGGCCATCAGCAGCTCGCCCTTCCAGAAGCCCAGCGCGCAGTGGGCCTTGAAGGCCGACATCCCGCACATCATGCCCTTGTACATAAAGTGCGGGAAACTCCACTTCATGGTCTCTTCCACATCCGGACAGGCCTCGTGCACGATGGCGCGCAGATGGTGGAGGATGGGCTGCGCGAATTCGGCGGACTTGGCGATGTAGGCGTCTACACGCGGATCGATGGTGGGCATTATGATGCTCGACTGGTTGTTGTTTGTCTCAATATACCAAATACTCCGGTGCAATTTAAGCCTATCTCTCTGCAACGTTGCTTGTAACATTTTGTTGCGTCATAAACAAAATGAATACAGCAGCCTGCACAGCTTGGCATACTCTGTTCTTCACACCCAGCCGATAAAGACCTCCGCCATGCTGAAACGAACACTTCCCCTCGCCGCTTGCGGCGCCCTGCTGCTGTTGGGCGGCTGCGCCACGCCGGGCGGCGGGGTCTCCGCCGTCAAGCCGGAGCAGCTTAGTGGTGCGCTGAACCGCGTCAGCTGGGGCGTCAACCTGACGACCTACCAGCAGGCCGAGAAGCTGGGCTATGACGCCTGGCTGGAACAGCAGCTGCATCCGTCTCCGGCGCGGCTGCCGGCCGCCGCGCAGGCGCAGATCGACGCCATGACCATCACCCGCAAGCCGCTGATGCAGTTGAACCAGGATCTGGAACAGCAGCGCAAGGACGCCGACAAGATCGCCAACGACGACGAGAAGAAAGCCGCGCAGCAGGCCTACCAGCAGGAGTTGAACCGCATCGCCAAGGAAGCGGCCACGCGCTCGCTGCTGCGCGACCTGTATTCGCCCAACCAGTTGCAGGAGCAGATGACGTGGTTCTGGATGAACCACTTCAACGTCCACCAGGGTAAGAGCAATCTGCGGATACTGGTCGGCGACTACGAAGACACCGCCGTGCGCGCCCATGCGCTGGGCAAGTTCCGCGACCTGCTGTCCGCCACGCTGCGCCATCCGGCCATGATCCGCTACCTGGACAACGAACAGAACGCCGCCAACCGCATCAACGAAAACTACGCGCGCGAGCTGATGGAGCTGCACACGCTGGGCGTGGACGGCGGCTACAGCCAGCGCGACGTGCAGGAGCTGGCGCGCATCCTCACCGGCGTCGGCGTCAACCTCGGCACGACGGCGCCAGGCGTGAAGAAGGAACTGCAAGCGCAGTATGTGCGGCAAGGGCTGTTTGAATTCAACCCGAACCGCCACGACTACGGCAACAAGGAATTCCTCGGCCAGACGGTCAAGGGACGCGGCCTGGCGGAAGTGGACGAAGCACTGGACCGCCTGAGCCGCCATCCCGCCACCGCCCGCTTCATCAGCCGCAAGCTGGCGCTCTACTTCGTCGCCGACGAAGCGCCGCCTGCACTGGTGGAACGCATGTCGGCCACCTTCCTGTCCACCGACGGCGACATCGCCGCCGTGCTGCGCACGATGTTCACGTCGGCCGAATTCGCGCAATCGCTCGGACAGAAATTCAAGGATCCGGCGCACTACGTGGTGTCGGCCGTGCGCCTGGCCTACGACGACAAGGTGGTCCTCAACACCGGGCCAATGCTGTACTGGCTCACGCGCATGGCAGAACCGCTGTACGGCCGCCAGACGCCGGACGGCTACCAGCTCACGCAATCCGGCTGGGCCAGTCCCGGCCAGATGACCACGCGCTTCGAAATCGCCAAGGCCATCGGCTCCGGCAACGCGGGCCTGTTCAAGACCGACGGCCCGCAGGCGCAGGAACGCGCCGCCTTCCCGCAACTGGCCAACGCGCTGTACTACCAGTCGCTGCAAAAGACCATCGCCCCCGCCACCCGCCAGGTGCTGGACCAGGCCACCTCGCCGCAGGAATGGAACACCTTCCTGCTGTCGTCGCCCGAACTGATGCACCGCTAGGAGCCCACAGATGAAACGCCGCACCCTGCTCAAATCCCTGTCCGCGCTGGCGCTGCCCGCCGTTGCCGGCAATCTGTGGGCCGCACCGGCCAGCAAGATCCGGCTGCTGTTCGTCTTCATGCGCGGCGGCTACGACGCCACCAATCTGCTGGTGCCGATCTCCAGCCAGTACTACTACCAGGTGCGGCCCAACATCGCCGTGCCCAAGCCCAGCGCCGACCTCAATTCCGCGCTGCCCATCGACAGCGACTGGGGCTTGCACCCCGCCCTGCGCGACAGCATCTATCCGCTGTTCACGGCGGGCCAGGCGGCGTTCGTGCCGTTCGCCGGCACCGAGGATATCTCGCGCAGCCACTTCGAAACCCAGGACAGCATCGAGCTGGGACAGGCGCTGGACCGCACGCGCGACTACCGCTCCGGCTTCCTGAACCGGCTGGCGCAGACGCTCACCGCCGACAAGGCCAGCGCCATCTCCTTCACCGACCAGCTGCCGCTGGTGATGCAGGGCGGCGTGCAGTTGCCGAACATGGCGCTGCGCACCATCGCCAAGCCTTCGGTCGATGCGCGCCAGGCCAGGCTGATCTCCGCCATGTACGACGGCAGCGCGCTGTCGCAGCCGGTGCGTGACGGCTTCGCGGTGCGCGAGGACGTGATGAAGGAAATGATAGGCGAGATGGATGCGGCCAACCGCAACGCCATCACCGCCAAGGGCTTCGAACTGGAAGCGCGCCGCATCGCCAAGCTAATGAAGGACAAATACAACATCGGCTTCGTCGACGTCGGCGGTTGGGATACGCACGTCGGCCAGGGCGGCGCCACCGGCTACCTGGCCGGGAGGCTGGACGAACTGGGTCGCGGCCTGGCCGGCTTCGCGCAGGAGATGGGGCCGGACTGGAAGGACACGGTGGTCATCGTCGTCAGTGAATTCGGCCGCACCTTCCGCGAAAACGGCAACCGCGGCACCGACCACGGACACGGCACCGTGTACTGGGTGCTGGGCGGCGGCGTCCAGGGCGGCAAGGTGCGCGGCGAGCAGATACGGCTGGAGCAGGCCACGCTGTTCCAGAACCGCGACTACCCGGTGCTCAACGAATACCGCGCCATGTTCGGCGGCCTGCTGGCGCGCATGTACGGCCTCAATGCCGGACAGGTCGAACAGATTTTCGGCACCAGGGGGCGCGATATCGGGCTGGTATGACGGCCGCACGCTCATGTAGAATGATCTCAAACTGCGGTGGAGATCGACATGGCCCGTGCTGCTGTCTGTGCGTTCGCTTTATCGTTTTTTCTATGTTGCCAGGCCGGCGCCGTCACACTGCGCCTCTGCACCATGGAGTCGGGCATACGGCCCTTCATCACGGCGGCCGGCGGCGGCATTGCCGACCAGCTGATACGCCACGCCGCGCAGGAACTGGGCATCTCCGTTGAATTTTATGCCGCGCCTTTGACGCGCTGCCGCGAAGAGATACGCACCAATATCGCCGACGGTTTTCCCTACGCACCCTATACGCCCACGCTGGCCCAGTTCTACGTCTACCCCATGCATGGCGCAGCGGCCGATGCGGCGCGCGCCGTCAACAGCGGCCGCTCGATGGTGTTCCGCCGCGTGGGCAGCAAGGTGGAATGGGACGGCCAGCACTTCTCGCAATTGACCACGCCGGTGCTGGTCCCCTTCGGCATGGTGATGTTGCACGATCACCTGAAATCGCTGGAAGTCGCGATCGACAACAGCGGCAAAACAATGGAAACCAATTTCGCCAAGATGCTGGCCGGCCGCGCCGATGTCGCCGTCGGCACCGAGTACCACGGCCGCGAGCTGCTCGCCCTGCCGCAGTTCGCCGGCAAGATTGAGGAACTGCCGCTGCCCTTCACGGACGCGCCCTACTTCCTCGTCACCTCGCGCCGCTTCTACGACGCCAATCCGCAGCTGATGGAAAAGCTGTGGGACGCCATCGGCCGCATCCGCCGCACGCCGGCCTACCAGGCCAGCCAGCGCAAGGCCTTCGACGATATGGTCAAACCGTAGGAGGCAACAGGCGCCGCTGCATGCGCTCCAGCGTGCGCATGAACAGCGCCGGTTCGTCGGCGGCGCGCGCCAGCACCAGTGCGCCCTGAATGCCACCGACGGCATCTTCGGCCAGCGCCTGCGCGGTGTCTGCGTCGCGGCCGGTGCGCACCAGCGCTGCGGCCAGCGCACCCACCCATTCGGCGAAGTAGCCCTGCACCTTGAGCGCGTAGCGGTCGCGCTCATGGCCCAGCGCGAACACGCCGACCAGGCATACCTTGCGGCCGGACAGGAAGTAACGGCCGACCGCGACGAACATCCGCTCTATCCCCTGCGCCGCATCGTCGGCGGTGCGCAGCGGCTGGAACACCTGGTCGCGGAACCAGCCGTCGATCTCGGCGAGTACGGCGTCCGCCATTTCGTCTTTACCGCCGGGGAAAAAGTTATACATGCTGCCCTTGCCCAGCTTCGTGCCTTCGGAAATCCGCGCCAGGCTCGCGCCTTCGAAGCCGTAAGTCCGAAACACTTCCGCCAGCAGCGGGATCACGTCGCCGCGTTCAACCATCGTTCTTGCCATGTCTGCTTTCTAAAATCCGAAATCGCTCAACCCGGGGTGATCGGCCGGACGCGGGCCGTTCACATCCCAGTGGAACTTGCGGTCGGCCGCCGCGATCGGCGCTTCGTTGATGCTGGCCAGACGGTGGCGCATCAAGCCGTCTTCCGCAAACTCCCAGTTCTCGTTGCCGTAGGCGCGGTACCACTGGCCGGAGTCGTCATGGTATTCGTAGGCGAAGCGAACTGCAATGCGGTTGCCTTCAAATGCCCACAATTCCTTGATCAGCCGGTATTCCAGCTCGCGTGTCCATTTGCGGGTCAGCAGGCCGACGATGGCGGCGCGGCCGGTGACGAATTCGGCGCGGTTGCGCCAGCGGCAATCCTCGGTGTAGGCCAGCGAGACCTTTTCCGGGTTGCGGGTGTTCCAGCCGTCTTCGGCCAGGCGGACTTTCTGGATCGCGGTTTCGCGGGTGAACGGAGGGAGAGGTGGACGTGTCATTTGATTGCCTTTTCATGCTGTTTGTACCGATCGGTACAAATGAAGTTTAATCCTGGCTTCAGGCGATTGCAAGCGGATTTTTATTTCTGCAGGTTTGGCTGGGGTGCGGCCGCCTTGACGGCAGCCGCGTAGCTGCGGCTGGCGCGCAGCGGGCCGCCACGCGTGAGGTGCAATAACGCGTCGCCGTTTGCCAGCGCTTCGAACAAGCGGATGCGGTCGACCGCGACGATCATGCTGCGGTGGATGCGCTGGAACTGGAGGGGATCGAGACGCGCCGCAAAACGGGATACGGTGTCGCGCATCAGATGCTGTTCCGCGCCGACGTGCAGGGCCACATAATTGCCCTGCGCTTCGATCCAGTCCACCTCCGACAGCGGCAGGGAGATGGCCTGGCCGCGCCGTTTGACCTGCACATGGGTCAGCGCGGGTGCGGCATCCAGCGCGGGCGCCGGAGCTGCTGGACGGGGCTGCGACGCAGTCGATACCGTGCGCTGCAAGCCCACCTGCACCAGCGCAGTCAACGCGGCGAGCGCAAACATCAGCAGCGTGAAATTGCTCACCAGCTGGTCCCAAATTTCGTCCCAGGACGGCAGCCAGCGCCTGGCGAAGACCCACGCCGCCAGCAGGCACGAGGCCACCACCAATGTCAGCGCCAGGCCGGCCGCACCGGCCGCGTGGATCAGCAGATGACGGCCGCGCCCCGGCCCGCGCAATGGGAAGCGCTCAACCAGCGCCTGCACCGCCGACGTGACGGTCGTGCCCAGCAAGGCGGCCAGCAGGATGCGGATGACTTCATGGGACAGGCTCAAGGTCTGGCCGGCCTGGCTGGCGCGCACGATATTGCCGGGTTCAAGCACCAGCAGGAAGGCCAGCCAATACAGCAGCACCCAGGCGTGCGGACGCAGCCAGGTGGGCCAGCGCGTATGCGCCGGAGCGGGATGAGCGGAAATCGTCATGCGGACGATTCTAGCAGCGATCTGGGACGGGCCGAGGGGAAAATGTGACCAGCCGGTCTAGCCGGATCGGCGCCGCCCGACGACACTGGCCGCTGACCAATCGAGGAGGAACTGGCATGGGCAAGACGGTATGGAGGTGGTTGCTGACGTTGCAGTTGTTGGCTTGCAGCGGCGCGCAGTCGGCGCAAGCAGCGCAGACGGCGCCGGTGATGACGGGGGATGGTGCGCTGGCGGGACAACAGCAAGACGGCGTGGACGTATATCGCGGCATCCCGTACGCGCTTCCGCCATTGGACGCATGGCGCTGGCGCCCGCCGCAGCCAGTGCCTGCATGGCAGGGCGTGCGCGACGCAGGCAAGCTTGCTCCGGCCTGCATGCAGCAAGGCGTGTCGATGCCGGGCGAGACGCCGCCGGAGGTCAGCGAGGACTGCCTGTACCTCAACGTATGGGCGCCGCCGCGCCGCGTGGGCCAGCGCTTGCCGGTGATAGTCTGGATCCACGGCGGCGGCTATGCCAACGGCTCGGCGTCCGTGCCGCTGTATCACGGCGACCGCCTGGCCCGCAAAGGCGTCGTGGTAGTGACCATCGCCTACCGCCTCGGCGCACTGGGATTCCTGGCCCACCCGGCACTGAGCGCGGAATCGCCCCACCACTCATCGGGCAATTACGGCTTGATGGACCAGATCGCGGCGCTGGAATGGGTGCAGCGTAACATCGCAGCCTTCGGCGGCGACCCAGGCCGCGTGACCATCGCCGGACAATCGGCCGGCGCGATGGCCGTCAGCGCCCTGCTTTCGTCGCCGCGCGCGAAAGGCCTGTTCCAGCGCGCCATCGCGCAGAGCGGCGGCATCTTCGAACCGCTGCAACTGGCGCCCGGCTACCTGCTGGCCAACGCGGAACGCGACGGCGCCAGCTACATGGAGTCGCTGGGCGCCACCACGCTGGAAGCGATGCGCAAGCTGCCGGCAGATCGCCTGACCGGAGGCGGCGCAGGCGCCGTCACCCATCCCGTAATCGAACCGCATGTGCTGCCCCTGTCGCCGTACGACGCCTACACGCAGGGACGCTATCACGACGTGCCTTTGCTGCTGGGCTCAAACAGCGAAGAAGCGCGGGCGCTGGTCAACGTCACGGCGGTGCGCGCCGACAGCTTTGAAGCCGACATCACCACCAGCGTCGGCGCCCTGCCGCCGGCGCTGCTGGCGGCGTATCCGCACGCCACCGACGCCCAGGCGCGCGAAGGCCGGCTCGGACTTGAACGAGACCTGCGCTTTGGCTGGGACATGTGGGCCTGGGCGCGGCTGGCGCAAAAGGGGCGCAGCCCCGTGTACTACTACAGCTTCGACCATCGCCCGCCGTTCCCGGCCGATTCAGTGTATGCCGGCTGGGGCGCCAGCCACTACGCCGAGCTTTGGTATATGTTCGACCATCTGGGCCAAGCTCCCTGGGCCTGGCGCGCCGCTGACCGCACACTGGCTGCGGTGATGTCGAGCTACTGGGTCCATTTCGCCGCCACCGGAGACCCGAACGGCAAAGGCGTGCCGCACTGGCCGGCGTTTCGCGGCACGGAGGGGAAAGTCCAGCGTCTGGGCGATCCGGTAAGCAGTGGCCCGGTGCCGGCCATCGATCATCTGCGGGTGTTCGACGCCGTTTATTCCGGGCTGCGGGGCAAGGCATTTTAAAGTTTGTCGTTGGCCGGTAATAAATCGACATTATCATAAGATCAAGCAAATTTGATAATGGAGTAAGTCATGCGTGTCCCCACCCTGCTGGCCCTGCTGCTCAGCGCCGCCGCACTGATCCCGGCACACGCCGCCGACGCCTGGAAGCTGGCCGGCGTCGACAAGTTTTACATGCACACGCCGACGCCCAATTCCTTCACAGGCCTGTATCGCAGCCAGGGCATGGCCACCGATGGCAAGCAGTGGTTCTTCTCCTGGCAGTACGGGTTGGAACGCGCCGACAACAACTTCGATTCCGTGCAACGCAATTCCTCGTTCACGCTGCCGGGCAACCTGTCGCCCGGCATCCCCGGCGCGCTGATGGCGCAAGGGCTGAACCACATCGGCGACATCGATTATCACAACGGCGTGATCTACGCCTCGCTCGACTCCACGGCCGGCTACACCAAGCCGCACGTGGCGCTGTTCAACGCATCGGACCTGAGCTACACCGGCAAAGTCTATGAGCTGGGCGGCACGCCCGCCAATCCGAACAAGGACCTGGCCAGCTGGGTGGCCATCGACGCCAAGCGCGGCGTCGGCTATGGCAAGGAATGGCAGGGCGGGAACACCATCAACGTCTACAACCTGGACGACTGGAGCTTCAGCCACACCATCACGCTGGACACGTCGCTGGCGCGCATCCAGGGCGCCAAGGTGGTCGGGGACTGGCTGTACATGGCGTCGGACAATGCGACGCAATCGATCTACCGCAGCAATCTGCTGAGCGGCGCTGTGGAGGAAGTGCTGCGCCTGCCGCAGCCGACAGGTGCGCTGGAGATGGAAGGCATCGCCCTGCGCGCGGGCGCGGACGGCACGCTGGACCTGTATGTGGAACAGGTGGTCGATCCGGACCGCAGCGGCCAGTCGCTGACCAATCCGAATCTGCATGTGGCGCTGTACCACTACCAGCTGGCGCCGGTGCCGGAACCGGCCACGTATGGGATGCTGCTGGCAGGCTTGCTGGCCGTGCAGGCAGCGCGCCGGCGTCGCGGAAAATAACTTAAGAGAACAGCTCCCGGCCCAGCTGCCGACCACTCTCGGTCAGCAGCACGGTGCCGGCAACGCCGCCCTCCTCCAGCTCTAGCGCGACCCAGCCGGCATCGACCAGCATCGTCAGCTGGCGCCGCAGCACCGACATCGGCCGCTCCGACTGTTTGCTCAATTTCGCCAGCGAGCAAGGCTTGTCCGGCCATTCGGCGTTGATGCGCCACAGCGCCTCCAGCACGCCAATCAGCGCGGTCGTAATTTCTTCATCCATTGTAATTATCAGCTCATATTTCGCTTTACATGCGGCGTGCAACAACCGGCAGGTTCCGTCCCGAAGCGGACCTTTATCGAAGCATTGCTCAGGGTATCAGGCCAGCAAAGGCTGGCGCGCGATTAGCCAATCGCTGGCACCCGGCTCCCACGGAAACACGCCGCTAGTGCTCGGCCAGATGATCTGATAGGCTCGAAACGGCCGGCCCTTGTACAGCCAACTCGCCCAGTGCATGTAGTCGGCAACTTGCTCGGAGGACACTTCGCCGATAAGGCACTCGAAATCGCCACCGAGCAGACCGGCGATGCGTGCCCCCGGCGCGATCGGCCCGCCCTCCCTCATCTGCCGATAGCACTCGTTGATGGCGCTGTGGGCCACGTTGGACTTGAGGCCGATGACGATCAGCTCCGGCATGCCGAGCGACTGTTCGATACCAATCGAATAAGAGAACGGTACATGTTCATCTTCTTCCATCACGCTTATGATGTGCAGGCCGTACGTTTCGATGTCAGCAAGTGCCTTGGCGTCGGCCTCGGCTCCGCCGCATTCACGCGGCGCGTCTTCTTCCCCGCCGTCCTGATCGTCTTCGGGGTCCAGCGCCCAACGCTCCCATTTGGCCCCTGCAACGTCGCGGTAGGCCCCCCAGCCGCGCGGAAGATCTGCGATAGCCGCGATGTCGGCGTGCTTCTCGAAAAGACAGCCGAGACACAGCATGACGCATTCGCCGGGCTCGTCCGTGGTACCGTCCAGGAACTGCCAGTCCCCGTTGAAATCGTGGGCCACATGCAGCACATCGAAGTCGCCGCGTGCTACTTTGTCCGTGCAGAAGGTGGCCGTGGGAATGGGATCTGGGAATGGCCAGTGGGGAAAGTTGTGAGTATGTGCGGTCATAAATACAGGCGTGCGCCGTTAGGAGATGTTCGTTGAAGCAAAACTGTTGTCCCGGAGTAGCCTGCCACTGCGGTCTGGAAGGGGCATGCGGTTCCGTTCCTTCGCCCACATGGTTGTTGAACCGCCGCTTCCGGCCGTTACTTGTCGACGGGGTGCATCATGAGCGCATAGAGTTCAGCGACTCGTTCGACGGTAATTCCGTTTCGTTGCTCTACAGCCAGCGGATGGTCCGTGGGTTGAAGTTCGATGTAAGGTCGAATTCCATTGTCCCGAATATGGACCATCGTCTTGAGGCTTACTGTGTCCGGATAAGGTTTTAGCCAGGCATTAAGCCAGCCAAAAAAAGGACCTACATGTGACCGGTTATCCAAGTCATAGCACTTTATCCACGCGGAAAAATTGGCCTCGCTGAGCGAAACCCATACACCCCAGCTAAAGGGCTCTGTTTCACCTAACACCGGAATTTCTATACATCCACGAACGAAAAAAAACTCTCCGTCTACTACGCAATCGTCGCTACCCAAGTCACATCGTTCTTCTCGCTCTCCTTCGGGGACCTCGTAATAGGACAGCGGCGCATGCGCATCAAAGCTGGGCATTCCTTCGTGAACTTCGCCACATGAAGCGCATTTAAAAGAGAACATTTCGGACTTATTTTTTTAGTCTGGGACAATCCACCATCTTGCCACGTGGTTGCATGGATGGCAACAAGGCGGCAGGAATTTGAGCGGGAACTTCTGGCCGCAAGCAGCGGCGCTCTAGGGATTCTTCGGGTCGTGCCATTTTGACCATAAAATCTTTGCAAGTAACCAGAAAATTTCAACCGCCAGTACCGAAACTCCGAACATAGCCAAATTAATAAGTCCAGCCGCTCGGTTTGGACCACACTGCATTTCTAAAAGACATAAAAATACTTTGGGTAGCATGTGCGAGCCAAGCCATGTCGAAAATAAAATTGGAAGTAGTACTAGAGCTACAACAAACCCGCTTCGCCGAGATAAGTCTAGTGGGTACTTTATTTTTCTCTTTATAGCGATTGACCATAAATGCATTGGAATTAAAGAAATTCCAAGCATTCCGAGGACACCGAAGATGTATAGCAAGGGTATGATTAAAATACTCATATACAAAAATCAATGTCCATTTTTTTGCTGTGAATTCAATCGGTCGTCCACGTTCTGGATAGTCGAGCGGCAACACAAGGAGGTCACATCGAATAGGGATTGGACCAGACTAGGTGATCGTCAATCTGTAGCGGCAAACGGCAACGTTCGACATTCCCGCATACCCATTTGCCTGGAATTACGACCAAGGGGATATGCTCCAACACTCGAAGTCGGATGTAGTAATGAAAAAAAGCCCCGAAATAGCCACTATTAACGCTACTGCGATGGCGCGCATGGCTATTCGCGTAATCCTGAGCATGTACGCCTTTAGGTGAAGATAATCACGTCTTGGGGGAGCGCATACGTTCCCAAGAAATTAGTTCAATCCAGAACAAAAAAATGCACAGCCGCTGGCCATATTTACGAATCTAACGTCAAACGGACTTTCTACTGAAGTGCAATCCATGGCACGAGGGAAAAACATTCTACATATTGCCAATCAAAAAATGCTCACCAACTGTCACATAGCCCGAAATCGGCATGACCAAGCGTGACGCAAAACACCCTCCTTCAAGCTCAAAAACGTCATTCTGCACTATACTCCGCTCAACAAGAATCACTGGAATATGTTATGCAGAAGACAAAACCCGAAGGACGCATCGAACCCTACCAACACGCAGCCGCAGGCTGGGGCGCTTTGAAGCAGGTAGCGATCAATCTGGTGCGCGAAAAGGTCAGCGGCGGGAATTACAAAACCCTGCTCAAACAAAACCAGCCGGACGGCTTCGACTGCCCGGGTTGCGCCTGGCCGGACCGCGAGCACGCGTCCACCTTCGAATTTTGCGAAAACGGCGTCAAGGCGGTGGCGGCCGAAGCCACCAGCAAACGCGTGCGCCCCGGCTTCTTCGCCGCCCACACGGTGACCGAACTGCTGACGCAATCCGACTACGAACTCGAACAGCACGGCCGCCTGACCGATCCCGTGTTCTACGACAGCGCCAGCGACAAATACCTGCCGATCGCCTGGGACGACGCCTTCGCGCTGATCGCTCGCCACCTGAAGGCCCTGCCCGACCCGAACCAGGCCACGTTCTACGTCTCCGGCCGCACCGGCAACGAGGCCGCCTTCCTGCTGCAGCTGTTCGTGCGCATGTACGGCACCAACAACTTCCCGGACTGCTCGAATATGTGCCACGAACCGACCAGCCGCGGCCTGCCAGGCACGGTCGGCATCGGCAAGGGCACGGTGACGCTGGAAGACTTCGAACACGCCGACACGCTGCTGATCTTCGGCCAGAACCCGGCCACCAACCACCCGCGCATGCTGGGCGAGTTGCGCGACTGCGCCAAGCGCGGCGCCACCATCGTCTCCATCAACCCATTGCGCGAGCGTGGTTTGGAACGCTTCACCAGCCCGTCGCACCCGATGGAGATGCTGACCAATTCCAGCACCGACATCAGCAGCATGTTCGTGCAGCCGAAACTGAGCGGCGACTTCGCGCTGATCAAGGCCGTGGCCAAGCGCCTGGTCGAACGCGACGACGCCGCGCTGGCGGCCGGTGAAGCCAGCCTGCTGGACCGTGAATTCATCGCCACCCACACCACCGGCTACGAAGCCTTCGAACAGGATTTGCGCGCCCAGGACTGGGACCAGTTGCTGACCGAATCCGGCGTGCCGCGCGCGCAGATCGAGGCGTTGGCCGAGGTCTACATCCGTGGCCAGAAAGTGATCTGCACCTGGGGCATGGGCCTGACCCAGCACAAGGGCGCGGTGGCGACGATCCAGATGCTGTCCAACCTGATGATGATGCGCGGGAATATCGGCCGCCTCGGCGCCGGCCTGTGCCCGGTGCGCGGCCACTCCAACGTGCAGGGCGACCGCACCATGGGCATCGAGGAAAAACCGGCCAAGGCCTTCCTCGACCGCATGCAGAAGGTGTTCGACTTCGAACCGCCGCGCGCGCACGGCTACGACACGGTCGAAAGCATCCAGGCCATGTTGGACGGGAAGGTCAAGGTCTTCTTCGGCATGGGCGGCAACTTCGCCATGGCGACGCCGGATACGCCGCTGACCTTCGACGCACTGCGCGCCTGCGACCTGACGGTGCACGTGGCGACCAAGCTCAATCGCAGCCATCTGGTGCACGGCAAGGATGCGCTGATCCTGCCAACGCTGGGCCGCACCGAGATCGACCTGCAACAAGGCGTGCCGCAGGGCGTGACAGTGGAAGACTCGATGAGCATGGTGCACCTGTCCTACGGCATGAACACGCCGGCCTCCGACAACCTGCTGTCCGAAACCGCGATCACGGCGCGCATGGCGCACGCCACGCTGGGCAGCGGCAAGGTGGACTGGCTGGCCTACGGCAGCGACTACGCCAGCATCCGCGACGCCATCGAAAAAGTGTTCGACGATTTCCACGACTTCAACGCACGCGTGGCCAAGCCGGGCGGCTTCCATCTGAAGGTCGCCTCGCGTGAGCGCGAATGGCGCACGACCAGCGGCAAGGCGCAGTTCCTGCCGCGCGCCGTCGATACCGACACGCCTATCCACCGCGCCCGCGCCAAGTACGGCGAGCGTTTGATGACGCTGATGACGGCCCGTTCGCACGACCAGTACAACACCACCATCTACGGCATGGACGACCGTTATCGCGGCGTGTTCGGCTTGCGCCGCGTGGTGTTCATCAACAAGGAAGACTTGCAGATGCTGGGCCTGCGCAACGGCCAGTGGGTGGACATGGTCAGCGTGTGGGACGACGATGTCGAACGCCGCGCCGACCGTTTCCTGCTGGTGGAATACGACATCCCGCGCGGCTGCCTGGGCTCCTACTTCCCGGAGACGAACGGCTTGATCCCGCTGCACAGCACCGCCGACGGCGCCGGCACGCCGACCTCGAAATCGATCCCGGTGCTGCTGCAACTGTCGGACTATCAGTCGTCGGCGGAATAGCTAGGTATATTCGACGCAGCCGTCCTGGCGGCAGAAGCTCACCAGCTTGACGCCCGCTTCGGCGGCGATGTCGATTGCCAGCGTGCTGGGGGCGGAGATCGTCGCCAGCATCGGAATGTGCATGCGCGCCACCTTGCGCACCAGCTCATAACTGGCGCGGCTGGACATGAAGACGAAGCCGCGCCGCATGTCCACGCCCTCCTGCGCCAGATGCCCGATCAATTTGTCGAGCGCATTGTGGCGGCCTACGTCCTCGCACACGCGCAGCACCGCGCCGTTCGCGTCGCACCAGGCGGCGGCATGCACGCCGCCGGTGGCGCGCATCAGTTGCTGGTGTCCGCCCAGCTCCGCCGCAGCGCGGGCGATCGCCGGCGGCAGCGCATCCGCATCGTGCAACACCGGCGCTTCGATCGGCGACGGCTGCAAATCCAGCAGCTCCAGGCTCTCGACGCCGCACACGCCGCAACCGCTGCGGCCCGCCATCGAGCGGCGCTGCTGCTTGAGCTGCATGAAATCTTCCTGGGCGATGGTAAGGGCGACCTCGAAGCTGCGCGGGTGCTCCCGCAGTTCGATATCGAAAACGTCGGCGGCCTTGCCGACCAGGCCTTCCGTCAGCGCGAAGCCGAGCGCGAATGCTTCCAGCTCGCGCGGAGTCACCATCATGACGGCATGCGAAATGCCATTGAAGACCAGCGCCACCGGGCGTTCCTCGGCGACGTGGTCGGTGGTGCGGCTGGCGTCCGGCGACGCCCCGCCGCGACGGCGCAACACGGACCGCTCCTGCGATCCCGTTCGTTCCGTCTCTGTTTCAAACTTCATCACAGCCCCGCTGAATAAGCACAACGGCTTATTCTACACGGGGCCGTGGCGCTGCGTCAGGCAGCCAGCTGTTCGCCGGCCACGCCGTAGTGGCGAGCGTAGCGGCCGTCCAGATTCGCCAGCGGCAGCAGCAGGAACAGGTCGGCGCTTTCGAAATCAGGATCCCATGCCGGTTCGCCGCAAATCCAGGCGCCCGAACGCATGTAGCCCTTCAACAGCGGCGGTACTTGCGGCTTCTGCGCGGCTTCCAGTTTCGAGAACGGGAACGGCAGGTGCGGGGTGACGCGGTATTCGGACGGCGCCAGATGGGCGGCGGCCAGCGACTGGTAGACGGCGACGGCATTGTGGCCGCCATCGGCCAG
Organism: Rugamonas aquatica; assembly: GCF_009380215.1. GTDB lineage: Bacteria > Pseudomonadota > Gammaproteobacteria > Burkholderiales > Burkholderiaceae_D > Rugamonas > Rugamonas aquatica_B. The sequence continues at coordinate 126,273 of NZ_WHUG01000004.1, read as the reverse complement.
GCTGATGCTGGCGCAACCAACCAGGTAGTCGCAATTTTCGCGACGCATGTATTCGGCCAGACCGGACCACAGCAGCATGATGACGCTGCCGCCACGGTAGTCGGGATGGATGCAGGCGCGGCCTGCTTCCACCATGCGGCCACGCAGGTTGTTCAGGCGGCCCAGGTCGAATTCGCCCTCGGAGTAGACGCGGCCCAGTTTGCGGGCGCGCGTTGCGCTCAACAGGCGGTAGGTGCCAACCACCTTGAGCGTGCTCGTATCGCGCACGATCAGGTGATCGCAGTGCTCGTCGAATTCGTCGCTGTCCAGGCCATCCTCGCGGACCAGCGAACTCAATCCCATTGTTTCGATGAACACCTTGTAGCGCAGGCGCTGTACTTCGCGCAGCTCTTCCGGTGTGCTTGCCATACTGAGTACCAGCTTACCGGACGCTGCTCGGACGTCGGCTTGTATGATCGAAGTTTGCATGCTTCATCCTTTCTGTGGGAGACGAAGCAAGCGTAACGGTCGAATACTTCAGGAAAATGACAAGGTGGTGTCAGTTCCGTGACAATGGCCGAAGTGTTGTTTTTTTCTTAGCTTTTCTTTGGACGGCCGGTTTTCAGTTGTGGCAGGCCGGCCAACACATTTTGCAGCGTGGCAAGGTCAATCTGGCTAATCAGCGCGACGCCGATGCGCAGCAGTTCGCTCTTTTTGATTTCGAAACCGGCCTTCAGGCAGGCTTTTTTCACCTGGCCCAGCACCGCGTATTCCTGCTCCGGCATGGTGAAGCTGTCGCGCACCAGCTTTTCCTTGCGTGCCTTGTCCTTGGCGGCTGCGTCCACCGGTGCCGGTTTGGCGGCTGCGGCCTTCGGTGCGGCTTTGACGGCGGCTTTAGGTGCAGGCTTGGCGGCAGCCTTCGGCGCTGCCTTAGGGGCTGCCTTAGGTGCGGCCTTCGCAGCAGCAGGTTTCGCTGCGGCCTTCGGCGCGGTTTTTGCGGCGACCGGCTTGGCGGCGGCCTTTGGCGCCGGTTTCGCAGCAGCTGGTTTGGCGGCGGCTTTCGGCGCTGCAGGCTTGACGGCGGCCTTGGCTACCGGCTTGGCTGCGGCCTTGGCGGCAGGTTTCACAACCGGTTTTTTCGGCAGCGCAGGTGCTTTGCCATTAACGAGAACATTGACAGGTTTATTCATAACAACTCCAATTTTAATTCAACAATATAAACAATATATATCATTTACGCTTTTCTTGCTTGTTCTAGCGCAAATGCAGCGCGACGCGGGCGAACAGCACGTCCGGATTGACCGGCTTGCGTAAGAAATCTACAGCGCCCAGGCTCAGGCCCGTGGCCTCGTCCTCGGGCTGGCTTTTAGCGGTCAGGAACAGCACCGGGATGGCGCTGCTGTGCGGGTCGGCCTTCAGGCGGCGGCAAGTCTCGTAGCCATCCATGTCCGGCATCATGATGTCGAGCAGGATCAGGTCCACCTGTGCGCCGGCGACGATCTGCAGCGCCGTCGCGCCACTGGTCGCGACCTTGGTGTTGTACTTATCCTTCAATAAATTGGACAGCAGCGTGATATTGTCCGGCGTATCGTCGACGATCAGTATGGTCGGCCGTCCGTTCTTGATGTTCATGATCCCTCCTGTTCCTGTGCGACCGCCGCCAGCAGTTTGCCGGCGGCCTCGAATTCGTAGTGCTCCATATGCGCGACCAGGCGGCTCATCGTCACCGGCGGCAACAGCGTCGCCAGCGATGCGCGCACGCTGCCGAAATAATCGACGCTGTCGCCGCTGAACTCCGCCAGCAGCGCCCGCAGTTCAGCCAGCGCCTGGCGCGGCTCCACCACGCCGCCATCGGCGCGCGGCGGCAGCGGCGGGATCGCCCGCATCGACAGCCCGAGCCACCGCGACAGCACGCTGTAAAGGCGCTGCGGGTCCACCGGCTTGGCGATGTAGTCCTGCATGCCCTCCTCCAGGCACTGCGCCTGCACCCCGGCCAGCGCATGCGACGTTACCGCGATCACCGGCAGTTCGTTGAAGCGGCTGTCCTGGCGCAGCTGGCGGATGGCCTCATGGCCGTCCATCACCGGCATGCCAAGGTCCATCAGCACCAGGTCGTAGGTATCGGGGCCGGCGGCCAGCAGGCGGTCCAGCGCCTCGCGGCCGTTGCCCACCACGTCCACCGCGATGCCTTGCAGCTCCAGCAGCTCCAGCGTCACGTCCTGATTGTCCGGGCTATCCTCGGCCAGCAGCACGCGCGCGGCGCGGCGCGGCGACGCATGCAGCGTCAGATCGCCCACCGGCCCATGGTGCACGGCCGCCTGCACCGCCACGGCGGCCGCATCGGACAGCGGCAGCTGCAAATCGAAATGGAAGGTCGAGCCGTGATCCGGCTCGCTCTCGACATCGATGCGCCCGCCCATCAGCCGCACCAGCTGCTGCGAGATCGACAGCCCCAGACCGGTGCCGCCGTAGTGGCGGGTGGTGGAGCCGTTGGCCTGGCTGAAGGCGCGGAACAGCTTGGCCTTCTGCTGCTGCGTCATGCCGATGCCGGTGTCGCGCACCGAGAAGCGCAGCGTGGCCATGCCCTCCGGCGCGGCGGCCGGCCGGACTTCGCAGCGCAGTTCCAGCTCGCCTTCGGCCGTGAACTTGACGGCGTTGTTGGCCAGGTTAATCAGCACCTGCCCAAGCCGCAGCGGGTCGCCCACCAGATAGCGCGGCACGTCCGGCGCCACCGACACCAGGTAGCGCAGATGCTTGTCGGCGGCGCGCTGCGCGGTCACGCTGGAGACGTTGGCCAGCACTTCCTCCAGCACGAAGGGGATGGATTCCATGTCCAGCCGGCCCGCCTCGATCTTCGAGAAATCCAGCACGTCGTTGATGATGCCCAGCAGCGACAAGGCCGCGCGGTGGATCTTGCTGATGTAGTCGTGCTGCTTGGGCGTCATCTCGGTGCGCAGCGCCAGATAGGCCATACCGATCACGGCGCTCATCGGCGTACGGATCTCGTGGCTCATATTGGCCAGGAATTCGGACTTGGCGATGTTGGCCGCCTCCGCCATCACGTTGGCCGTCACCAGCTTCTGTTCGCGCTCGCGGCGGTCGCTGATGTCGCGGATGAAGGCGCAGAACTCGTAGCTGTCCTGCCCCTCCGACTTGACCTGGGTGATCGCCAGTTCGATCGGGAATTCCTCGCCGCTGCGGCGCAACGCCACCACCTCGATGCGCGCATCGAGCACGGTGCCGCCACCGCCGCCGGCCATGTAGCGCTGCATGCCGCGCCGATGGTCATAGCGGTAGCGCGGCGGGATGATGGTCTTGTCCAGCGCCAGCCCCAGCGCCTCGTCGCGGCTCCAGCCGAAGATGCGTTCGGCCTGCGTGTTCCAGCCGACGATGCGACCCGCCAGGTCCATGCGCACCACGGCGTCGAGCGCGGTGTCGACGATGGTTTGCAGCTTGGCCTGGCTGTCGCCCAGCTGCTGCATGGAGCTGGTCAGCTCCCGCGTGCGGGTGGCGATGCGCATTTCCAGGTCGCGGTTCAGCTCCCGCAGCTCGTGTTCGGCGTCGCGCAGGCGGGTCAGCGTGTCGCGGAAGCGCAGCACCGCCCCGGACAGGCGGCCCACCTGGTCCTCGCGGCCGATGCCGGACAGCTTGATGTCGGTCTCGCCACGCGTCAGTTTTTCCAGGCTGGTCTGGATGTCGGCGAAGGGCCGCGCCGCGCGGCGCCCGACCACGAAGATCGACAGCACGATGCCCAGCGCCAGCAGCAGGTTGGCCGCCACCGTGTTGTAGATCTGGCGGCGCAGGTCCTGGTCGATCTGCTTGCGCGAGAAAGCCAGGTCGATGGAGCCGACCGGATAGCTGCGGCGGGCGTCGCTGAAGCTGATGTCGCGGTGCACCTTGATCGCCGCCACCGGCTCGCGCAGCGGCGAGACGTAGCTGGCCAGCTCCGCGCCGTTCGGTGCCAGCACGCGCAGCACCAGCACCTCCGGCGTGGCGCCCGAGGCGTCGACCACGCTGGAGACGGCGGCGCTGTTGATGTCGAACAGCGGCCGCGCCAGCGCCTGCGACAGCACCGCCGTCAGCCGCTCGGCGCGTTCGCGCAGATTCTGTTCGGCCTCGCTTTTCAGCGTCTGCATCACATAGGTGGTGTAGATCGCGGTGGACACGGCCACCGATATGAAGATGCCGAAACCCAGCCGCAGCAGGATGTTGCGGCGCCATGCGCTGCGCAGGCGGGCCAGCGGGCCGCCGCTCAGGGCCGGCTCCTGCGCCGGGACCAGCGGATCAATGACGGACTCCTTCCGCCGCTTCCAGCTTCTTGTAGGCGGCGCTGTTGCGGGCTTCCTCGATGGCCCGCCAGATGCGCTCCGCCAGCTGCGGCCGCGCCGCCACCATGCCGTGCGAGAGTATCAGGAAGTACGGTTTTTCGATGATGGGGATGGGCAGCTCCTCCAGCTGCGGCGCCAGCGGGCCGCGCATCAAACCGTGGGCGTCGCTGCCGCCCACGGCGGCGGCCGCCACGCGGCCGGCGATCAGCTTGCGCGCCAGTTCGTCGGCGCGCTGGCTGCCCTCGTCCACTTCCACGTTCTGCGCCCGCAGCACGTCGCCGACCGAGTAGCCCAGCTGGAAGCCGATGGCGCCGTCCAGGTTGCGGAAGCTCTTGCCATCCCATTCGACCTTGCTGCCTTTTTTGCGGATCACGACATAGCTGTCGATGTGCATGCGTTTGCTGGCGTCGATCTGCTGGCCGCCGGGATACTCGCCCAGCTCGCGCCGGTCCGGCTTGTAGCTGACGGCGAAAGCGCCGTCGACCGCGTTGGACTTCAACTCGGCCAGACAGCGCTTCCAGGGAATGGCTTGATAATCGAAGCGGATATCGAGGCGCTGCTCGACCATCTTCAGCAAGGCGAAATTGAGTCCGCCCTGCTTCTCGGTGCGCCATGGCAGCACGTCCTGCTGCTCGAAGCACAGGGAGACGTTTTCCTTGCCGGCGGCCGATGCCGATGCCAGCGACAGCGCCAGCAGCACCCGGGCGCAGCTACGATGCATGGCGTCGTTCCTCATAAACCTCCCAACAGATTTAGCCGATGGTGCGTATGCTGAAGTCTACCCCAACTTCATCCCACTGCTCCTGCTCCTTTTCCAGCCAGTAGGACAGGGTCGGATGATCGCCTATCCACTCGCGGCGGATTTCCAGTTCGATGCGGTTCTTCATGCGCAGCTTGATCAGCGTGAAGTCGATGTCCATGCGCGAGTGCATGAACAGCACCGCCAGCCGCAGCGCCACCACCGCTTTGGTGAAGTCCGGCTCGGCCAGCGCGTCGGCCACCTTGCGCAGATTACCCTTGTGGGCGGCGATCAGACGGGCCATGGTCTTCTGCTCGCGCGCCGTGAAGCCCGGCAGGTCGGCGTTCTCGATCATGTAGGCGGCGTGCTTGTGGTAGCCGGTGTGCGACACCACCATGCCCATTTCGTGCAGCAGCGCGCTCCAGTACAGGTGGCGCGCGTACTGGTCGCCGGCCGGCTTGGTCTGCATGTACAGCGCCAGCGCGTCGTCGGCCACGCGGTTGGCGCGGCGTTCGTCGCAGTGGAACTTCTGCAGGCAGGCCTGCACCGATTGCTCGCGGCGGTCACGCTTGGTCGAACGCAGGTGCAAGTCCCACATCACGCCCATGCGCAGGCCGGCCTCGATCGGCTGCACCACCGGGATATCGAGCTCGCGCACCAGGCCTATCAGGATGGCCAGGCCGCCGATGATGGTGCTGGCGCGGTCCGGGCGCAGGCCGGCCATCTCGATCTTGCTGACGTGGCCGAATTCGATGAAGCGCTGTTTGAGCGCGTTCAGCGTCTCGGCGTTGACTTCGCGGCCGATGCCGTTCTTGACGATGATGTCGGCGATGGTGCGGGCGGTGCCGGACGAGCCGTAGCACTGCTTCCAGTACTGCGGATGATACGGCGGCGCCGCATCCTCGAAATGGCTGCGGGCCGACAGGATGGCCGCTTCGAACGAGGGGCCGTCGACGCGCCCGCCGATGAAGAACGACAGGCTTTGCTTGACCGTGCCGACGCTGAACGATTCGACCCGCTCGATCTCCTGGCCGCGCCCCAGTATCAGCTCGGTGGAGCCGCCGCCGATGTCGATCACCAGCCGGCGCTCGCCGGCCAGCGCCAGCGCGTTGGCCACGCCCATGTAGATCAGGCGCCCCTCCTCCTCGCCGGAGATGATTTCGATCGGATAGCCGATCGCCAGTTCGGCTTCGGGCAGGAAGGAGGCGGAATTGCGCGCCACGCGCATGGCCGACGTGGCGACCACGCGCACACCATCGAGCTTGTAGGCAGCCAGCACGGCGCGGAAGTTTTTCAGGCAGGCCAGCGCGGTCTGCATGGCGGCCGGCGTCAGGTTGCCTTTGTCGTCCAGGCCTGCGGCCAGGCGGATAGGCTCGCGCACGGATTTCAGAACGCGGATCGCCTCCCCGTCATGCTTGCCGATGTGGAGGCGAAAACTGTTGGAACCCAGATCTACTGCAGCGTACATATGTGGAAGCCTCTCTCGGCAAACGGCAACGAAGGCTCGCGGGTGAATCAAACTAAACGATTTACATGATTATAGTCACGATAAGCGCAGTTTGTTACCTGCTGATGACAGGCTGTTGCAATTCAGGCTTCCAGCGCCCCGGCGCCGGTCTGCGCTTCGGCCACGCGATTGCGGCCGGCCTGCTTGGCCTCCTGCAGCGCCTCGTCGGCGCGCTTGAACAGGCTGACGGTGGTGTCGTCGGCGCGGATGGTGGTCACGCCCAGGCTGGCGGTCATGTTGATGACGGCTTTTTCCGCCTTCACCGGCATCGCGGCGACGGCCAGGCGGATACGCTCGGCCACCATGATGGCGTCTTCCAGCGAGGTGCGCGGCAGCTGGATGGCGAATTCGGCGCCGCCCAGGCGGCCCATCAAGTCGCTGTCGCGCAGTTGTTTTTTGCAGACGTCGACCATGGCCTTGAGCACCTTGTCGCCCACCGGATGGCCGTAGTTGTCGTTGACGCGCTTGAAATGGTCGAGATTGAGGATGATCAGCGAGGTCGGCATGCCGGGTCGGCGCGCCAGCGCGATCCACGGCGTCAGCGTCTGGTAGAAGCCGCGCCGGTTCGGCACGTCGGTCAGCGCGTCCACCACTTCCAGGCGGTCCAGCTCGGCCTGCTGCTTCTCGCGGGTCAGCAGCAGGTAGCCGAAGGCGCTGCCCAGCATCATCAGGTACAGCGCGGCGATGCCGACGCCCTGTATCAGCGCCGGGCTGACCCAGCTCCAGCCGTCCGGCAGCAAGGCCGTCAGCAGGCCGCGCGCCATCACGGCCAGCGCCAGCAGCAGCGACGACAGCACCAGGTAGCGGCGCAGCAGCGTGCCGGCGCTCCAGCTCCGGCCCAGCGCGGCGGCGCCGGCGATGAAGAAGAAGCCGATGACCAGCGAGGCGATGGCGATGCGCTCGGCGGCCGGCAAGTCCAGCAGCCAGGCGCCGGTGAACACGCCGATGGCCGCGCCCAGCGCCGGCAGCAGGTAGCGCCGCCAGACGCGGCGGCCGGCCTGCTCCCACAGGGCGGAGGCGTCCAGCGCGAAGCCGGTGAACAGCAAGGCGTTGGCGAGGGGGATGGTGAGGAAGTCCGGCAGCGTGCCGCGCAGGAACAGCAAGCCCCAGGCCACGGCCTGGAACTGCTTGGCCATGCCCCAGGTGGTGCTGGCGGCCGCCAGGCCGGCGCGGCGGCGCTCCTGCTCAAAAAAGGACAGCGCCGCGCACAGGCTCAGATTGCCCAGCGCCAGCGCCAGTACCAAAGTTTTTATATCCATGACCTGCCGCGGGTCAGACCTCGTGCTCGACGTTGGTGCTGCCGTCGCCCATCTTGCTGGCCCAGGCCTGGGCGAAGTAGGCTTTTTCATCCTCGGAAGGCGCGTCGTGCCAGAACACGATCAGCGTGCCCTTGTGGTCGTGCATCTGGCTGACCTTTTCGATAAAGGACTGCTTGCCGGCCATGTCGGCCAGCGCCACCACGTAACCGTAGACGCGGGTCAGCCGCTCCAGGCGGTCAGGCTCGGTGAAGCTGTTGGTGGCGGTAAGCGTAGGGTGGTCTAAAAACATCGTATCTGTCTCCATGAAGGCCGCCGGAGGGGCTGGCCGGTGCTACCGCCAATGTACCTACAATTTTTCCGTCTGTAAATGCAATGTGGCGCGCTGGCGGGCATGCTACTATAAATTGACCCTGTAAATCCACAATACCGCCCACTTGACACCGTCTTCCCCCTCTCACAACCGCCCGCAGGTCCACACGCGCGGCGACAAACGCCTGCTGGAATTCCAGCCCGGCATGGTCCAGAGCGAGATGCGGCTGTCGCGGCCGGACGATCTGGTGCTCAGCTACGCACGGGCGATGATGTGCTTCGTGCTGTTCCATCCCAGGCCCGAACACATCGTCATGGTCGGGCTGGGCGGCGGTTCGCTGGCCAAGTTCTGCTACCGCTACCTGCCGCACAGCCGCATCACCGTGCTGGAGTTGCGCGCCGACGTCATCGCGCTGCGCGAGCAGTTCGCCATTCCGCGCGACGACGCCCGCTTCCGCATCATCCAGGCCGACGCCACCGAGTACATGGCCGGCCTGGCCGGCGCCGCCGACGTGCTGCTGGTGGACGGCTTCGACGCCGAGGGCTTGCCGCCGGCGCTGGGCAGCGCCGCCTTCTATGCCGATTGCCGCCGCGCGCTGCGGCCGGGCGGCGTGATGGTGGCCAATATCTTCAGCTACGATCCGCAGTACGGTCCCATGCTGCGGCGCCTGCGCGAGACTTTCCAGGGCCGCATCTGCTGGTTCCGCGGCATCGCCGGCAACAACCGCATCCTGTTCGCGGTCAAGGGCGGCAAGCCGTCGCCGGCGCTGGCGATGCAGCAGCGGGTGGCGCGCAGCCATGGCCTCGGCTTCGCCATCCTCAACCGGCTGCTGGCGCACTGGATCGTGCTGCGCATGCGCTGGAACGGCCCAGCCTGACGCAGCCCGCCCTTATTTGACGGGCTTGCCGCGCACCGCCACCACCTCGATCTCCACCAGCGCCTTGGGCACCACCAGCGCCGCCACCTGCACCGTGGCGCGGGCCGGCTTGTTCGGCTGGGCCGCCGTGCCGAAGCATTCCTTGTAGGCCTCGTTCATGCCGGCGAAATCCAGCTTGCCGGCGGCGTCCGCCACCAGATAAACCCGCATCTGCACCACATCGCCCATGCCCAGGCCCTGCTCGCGCAGCGTGGCCTCGAACTGCTTGAGCACGTCGGCCGTCTGCGTGCGCGTGTCGCCGTCGAAGGACTTGGCCAGCTTGCCCGATACGTACAGCGTGTCGCCGGCCCACACGGCGTTGGCGATGCCGCTGTCGGCGCTCTGGATATGCTGCACCCTGGTCTGGGCGGCGGCGGGCAAGGCCAGCGACAAGCTCAGGGCGGCGGCCAGCAGGCCTGGCATGCGTTTGAGGGTCATCCTCATGGTCATCCTCATGGTCATCCTTTCAGTGAAAAAAATCAGGCGCGCACCCGCGCCGCCAGCTGCTCGATGGCGTGGTGGGCCGACAGCACCGCGCCCTCCTGCCACGAGCTGAGGTAGCCCAGGTATTCGCCGGCGAAATACATCACGCCGTCCGGCTGCTGCAACAGCCGGTAGACGGTGTCGAACTGCTCCGGCTTCCATTCGGCCCAGGAGCCCAGGCTGTGCGGCACCTTGGGCCAGGCGATGTTGACGCCGCCGCGCACCATGCCGCGGTAGCCGGGGTGGATGGCCTCGCCCGCCGCCAGCGCCTTCTCGATGCGCTCGGCCAGCGGGTACTGGCCCATGTCGTCGCCGGGGAAGGCGCCGAAACAATAGGAGCCGACCAGCACGCCGTCGGCCTGGCCGATGCCGTGCGAGGGATAGAGGATTTGCGTGACATCGCGGCTGGTCCACGACAGGCCGCCGTAGATGCCCTCGTCCTGCTCCCAGAAGCGGCGCGGCGCATAGAACGCGGTCTTGGCCGAGCGCGCGTACTCGACCTCGGCGATGGCCTCGCGGTAGGCCGGCGCGAAATCGTTGGGGATGTCGCGCAACACCGACAGCGGCAAGGTGCAGATCACATAGTCGCTGTCGATGACGCTGCGGACGCCGCCGTGATGGCAGACCACGCGCGCGCCATGGGCCGTCTTGCGGATCTCGTCGACCAGCGTGTCGTAGCGGATCGCGTGGCCCAGCCGCCGGGCGAAGGCGGCCGGGAAGCGGTCCATGCCGCCCACCGGCTGCAGCATGGTGCCGGCCTGGTCGAAGTCTTCGCCGAAGGCCGCCTTGAATTGCCAGAAGTCGGCCCGCAGCAGCTCGGACAGCGGCAGCGGCGCGCGCACCGTGCCGTGCGGCAGGCCGGGCGCCGGCGTCGCGCTGTAGCCGCTGCGCGATGTGCCGGTGTAGCGGCCGTCGCGCTGCAGGTCACCGAAGGTGGCGATGGCGGCCAGCAGCCGCTCGCGGTCTTCCCCGCTCAGCTCCTGGTCCAGCCGGCCGGTGGAAACGGCCTTGCCCAGCAGCTCGCCGAAATAGCCGTGGCTGTCGCCCAGCACCTGCCTGGCCTGCACCGGCCGGCCGCCGAACGCCTGGTCGTCCTGCAGCCAGGCGGCGCGGTTATCGTTCATCATGATTTCCAGCGGCACGCCGAACTCGCGGCAATAGCCCAGCACCGCGCGGTGGTGGTGCGAGATGCGGGCCGGACCCGGATTGAGGTAGAGGTGCGGCGCCTTGGGCCAGTGCGCCTGCTGCACGCCGTCGGCCTGCTCGAAGCGGTCGCCGCCGCGTATGGTCCAGCTGCGGCCGCCGGGACGGTGGCGCGCCTCCAGCACGGTGCAGGCGAAGCCCGCCTTGCCGAGCTCGTAGGCCGCCGTCATGCCGGCCACGCCGGCGCCGAGGATGGTGACGCGCTTGCCCTTGCCCAGCCCGCCGGGCAAGGCCGGCGGTCCACGGTAGGCGCGGTCTTCGCCCCAGGCCAGGCCGGCGCCGCCGAGCGCGTCGAGCGCGGCAAACGCTGCGGCGGCGCCGCCGGTACGCGCTATGCGCGCCAGGAAACTGCGACGGGTAAAGCCATGAGCCTGCTTCATGACGTATGCTCCTGTGGCGCCGGGGACATGGCAATATAACATCAAACCGGCCGGCGCAGACGGGCCAGGCGTGGCTTGCATAAGACAAGCGCGAGCACCGCCCAATGCCAAATTGCTGTTGCAAAAGCATGAGTTATGACACACTAGCATCGTCCGCCAGCCCGCCGTCCCACTAGAAAGCGCCGCATGCCGCTGTCCCTCAAGTCACCCTCGATCTCGCTGGCCGCGACGCTGACCTTGATCACGGGCCTGGCCGTGACCGGCATGCTGTTTGTCGCGGTCAGCGCGCTGGAGTACGGCAAGATGGAGCTGAGCTTCCAGCAGCGCGCCCAGGTGCGCGCGGCCGCCATCCGCCGCGGCCTGGACGACACGCTGGAACTGGTCACCATCATCAACGACCTGTTCAAGTCGGCAGGGCCGGTCAGCCGCGAACAGTTCGGCGACTTCACGCGGCCGCTGCTGGCGCGCTATCCCTTTGTCCAGGCCTTCAACTACCACCGCGTGCTGGACGACGAGGCGGCGCGGCGCCACGAGGCCGAGCTGCGCGGCCACTACCCCGGCTACCGCATCCACGACGGCGGCAACCAGCCGCTGACGGCGCGGCCGCTGCATGCGGTGGTCGACTACCTGGAACCGATGCTGGGCAACGAGGCGGCGTTCGGGCTGGATGTGATGTCGCTGGGGCCGATGTCCAACACCGTCCGGCAAGCGGTGGCGGCCGGCCAGACGATGGCCACGCCGCTGTTGCGGCTGGCGCAGGAGCGCGGCAACCAGAAAGGCTTCGTGCTGCTGATGCCGGTCTACCGCGCGGGCGCGCAAACGGCCACGGCCGAGCAGCGGCGCGCGGCGTGGATAGGCAACACCGGCGCGGTCATCCGCTCGACCGACCTGATCCACAAAATCCTGTACGCCGCCGAGCTGCTGGACGACACCTCGCTGGTGGTGCAAGTGTATGTCGGCGACGACGTGCGGCCGGACAACCTGATCTACCGCTACGGCCAGCCGACCGGGCAGGAAGCGGCCGCCAAGCCGCTGCAGCGCTGGCTGGCCTTCGACTACCACGATGTCTACACCCGCACCTTCAACGCGGCCGGCAAGGCCTGGCACGTGCAGGTGACGCCGCTGCCGCGCTCCTTCCTGTCCAGCCACCTGGGTTCGCTGTCGACGCTGATCGGCGGCCTGCTGTTCTCGCTGCTGACGGCGGCCTTCGTCAATTCGCTGGCGCGGCGCTCGGTGCGGGTGCAGCGCCTGGTCGACGAGCGCACCCGCGATCTGCAACTGAGCAACCAGCGCCTGAACGAGGACGTGGCCGTCCGCCAGCGCACCGAGGAAGCGCTGCAGGAAAGCGAGCTGCGCTTCCGCCGCCTGCTGGCGCTGTCATCCGACTGGTACTGGGAGCAGGACCACGAATTCCGCTTCACCAGCATCACCGGCGGCTTCTTCGACAAGGGCAAGCAAGACCCGGCCGGCTTCATCGGCAAGACGCGCTGGGAGCAGCATCCGGAAATGGCGCAGGCGCGCTGGGGCCAGGACCACATCGCGCTGCTGGAGGCCCACCTGCCCTTCCTCAACTTCGAATACGCGCTGCCCGGCACCGACAACCAGCTGCACTGGTTCAGCATCAGCGGCGAGCCGCTGTTCGACCAGGACGGCGGCTTCAAGGGTTATCGCGGCACCGGCACCGACATCACCGAGCGCAAGCTGTCCGAGCAGCGCATCCACCACATCGCCCATCACGACGTGCTGACCGGCCTGCCCAACCGCGTGCTGCTGCAGGACCGGCTGACGCAGGCGGCCGCCTTCGCCAACCGCAGCGGCATTCCGCTGTGGGTCATGCTGATCGACCTCGACCGCTTCAAGTTCGTCAACGACAGCCTGGGACACAAGGCCGGCGACCTGCTGCTCAAGACCGTGGCCCAGCGCCTGCAGGACAGCGTGCGCGAGAGCGACACCGTGGCGCGGCTGTCGGGCGACGAGTTCGTCGCCATCCTGACCGAGTATCCGGACGAGGCGCTGTCGCTGGACGTCACGCAGCGCATCATGCGGGCGGTGGCGCAGCCGGTGCTGTTGGAGGGCAAGGAGTTCTTCGTCACCTGCTCGATCGGCGTGGCCGTCTACGACCCCGACGGCACGCCGGCGCAGCGCTTGATTGAGCATGCCGACATCGCCATGTACCGCGCCAAGAAGCTGGGCCGCAACAACACGCAGTTCTACCAGCCGGCCATGAACGAAGAGGCGCTGGAGCGGGTGCGCATCGAGACGGCGCTGCGCAGCGCGCTGGAGCGCGACGAGTTCATCCTGCACTACCAGCCGCAGGTGGATCTGCGCAGCGGCCGCATCGTCGGCATGGAGGCGCTGATACGCTGGCAGCATCCCGAGCTGGGCATGGTGGCGCCCTACCGCTTCATCGGCCTGGCCGAGGAGACCGGGCTGATCGTGCCGATCGGCGCCTGGGTGCTGCGCACCGCCTGCGCCCAGGCCAAGGCCTGGCAGGACGCGGGCCACGGGCCGCTGCGGATCGCGGTCAACCTGTCGCCGCGCCAGTTCGGCGAGCCGAATCTGCTGGCGTCGATCGCCGAGGTGCTGGAGCAGACCGGCCTGCCGCCATCGTGCCTGGATATCGAGCTGACCGAAGGCCTGTTCATGAACGACGTGGCGCTGGCGGTGGAGCTGCTGCACAAGCTCAAGGCGCTGGGACTGGCGCTGTCGATCGACGACTTCGGCACCGGCTATTCGAGCTTCTCGTATCTGCGCAAGTTCCCGATCGATGTGCTGAAGATAGACCGCTCCTTCGTCAGCGACATCGGCGCCGATGACGAGGCGGCCATCGTGGTATCGATCATCGCGCTGGCGCACAACCTGAAGCTGCGCGTGATCGCCGAGGGTGTGGAAAGCGCGGCGCAGCTGGAGTATCTGCGGCTGCACGGCTGCGATGAAATCCAGGGCTACTACTTCAGCCAGCCGGTGGCGGGGGATGCTTTCGAACAGATGCTGATCGAGGGCAGGAACCTGGCCAGTACGGCGCCCATCACTGCATGAGGTGCGCTTAAGCGCTATTCGTCGTGCAAGTCGATGTCCGCCCGCTCGTTCTCGCTTTTGCCCAGCCAGCGCTTGTGCAGCATGCGCTCCAGCGGGTGGCCGAGCAGGAACAGCAGCATCACCAGGATCAGGCCGATGCCGGCGACCCGCCATGCGCCCATGCCGCACACGATGCCGATGCCCGCCGTCACCCAGATCGAGGCGGCCGTGGTCAGGCCCTTGATCTTGGAGGTCTCCGCGTGGAAAACAATCACCCCGGCGCCGAGGAAACCGATGCCGGTGATGACGCCCTGCACCGCGCGGCTCAAGGCGTCGCGGCCGTATTCGCTATCCAGCGGAGCGAACTGCATGCTGGCCATCGTCACCAGCGCGGCGCCGAGCGCGACCAGGCCCAGCGTCTTCATGCCGGTCGGCTTGCCGCGCAAGTTACGCTCCAGGCCAACGATGCAGCCGAACAGCAAGGCAATCGCGAGACGGGCCGTGATATCCCAATAGTCCAGCATCTGTGAAGGCCTCAGGAACGGCGCCGCTTCTTGGGCTCCAGCATGGTGCCGGTACAGCCCGGCGCGCCGCAGTGGCAGGCGAAGGAGCGCTTGATGGCCGGCGTGTGGCGGCCTTCGTAGATCAGCGGATAGGAGTAGCTGAGCTCGTCGCCGCAGCGGATGTCGTGCAGCGCGTAGATGTAGATGCGGCCCTCGTCCTCGATGGCCTGGCAGTTCGGCTCGCACGAATGGTTGATGTAGCGCGCCTCGTTGCCCTGGTCGCCGCCGTCGATGACGTTGCCGTTGGCCAGGCTGAAGAAGAAGGTGTGATTGTGCGGCATGTTCTGCGCGGCGGCGCGCTCCAGCGCCTCCGACCAAGGGATCTCGCGCCCCGTGTACTCGATCACGCATTCGCTGACCGCGATGTCGCGGTTGGCGAACACGCCGCGTCCATGCACCGGCGACGTCCTGACGACGTAGGCCAGCTGGTCGGACAATACTGCGGAACTTTCCAGGACGTTTTCAGTGAGCATAAGTACGGATCAGGTTAAGTGGCATCGCCGCCGGGCGGCTTGAACAGGTCTTCCAGGTCGGCGCGGCTGGTGGGCTTGCGCACGACGTCGCGCCGTCCGGTGAATTCATCCTCGATATTATCGCGGTAATAGCTCCACGCGGCGCCCGATGTGGACAGCTTGCGCCACACCTCGTTGCCCACGCCGGAGTAATCGATGGCGCTGCCGTCGTCGAACTCCACCCGCAGCATGCGGTCGCGCGCATCGTACCCGATGGCGCGCAACTTGCCGGCATTGATGCGCTTCATTTCCATACAGCCTCCTCAGGCTTTGCGAGCTCCATGCACCATTTGACGGGCCTGCTTGCGCAGCAGGGCCTGGTCCCAGCGTTGTTTCTGTTCGGTGGTTTCCGGCACCAGCGTCGGCACTTCGACCGGCTTGCGGCTTTCGTCCACCGCCACCATCGTAAAGTAGCAGCTATTGGCGTGGCGCACCAGACGCTGCTGGATATTTTCCGTCACCACGCGGATGCCCACCTCCATCGACGTGCGGCCGGTGTAGTTGATCGACGCCAGGAAAGTGACCAGCTCGCCCACGTGGATAGGTTGCAGGAACATCACCTGGTCCACCGACAGCGTCACCACATAACTGCCCGAATAGCGGCTGGCGCAGGCGTAGGCCACGCTGTCCAGGTACTTGAGGATGGTGCCGCCGTGGACGTTGCCCGAAAAATTGGCCATGTCCGGCGTCATCAGCACGGTCATGCTCAGTTCATGGGCGGTCCAGCTCATCGGTTTTTCCATTGCATACTCCCTAGTTGTTTTCTACATGCTATCCGCTCATGTCCTCATTCGCAAATAGTTATCAAAAACAACTAACTTTATCGTATGCTTTGCGCTTCACGCACAAAGGAGCACTCATGAAATGGAAAGTCCTGGCCGCCAGCGTCATGCTCGGCATGGCCGCCACCGCCCAAGCCGTCACGGCTGACGAGGTCCACACCTTCACGCTGGCCAACGGCATGAAGTTCATCGTGCTGGAGTCGCACACCATCCCGAACGCGAATATGTACACGTTCTGGAAGGTCGGCTCGCGCAATGAAGCGCCCGGCATCACCGGCCTGTCGCACTTCTTCGAACACATGATGTTCAACGGCTCGAAGAACTTCGGCCCGAAAATGTTCGACCGCACCATGGAAGCCAAGGGCGGCTCCAACAACGCCTACACCAGCAACGACCTGACCGTGTACCAGGACTGGTTCCCGGCTTCGTCGCTGGAAACCATCTTCACGCTGGAAAGCGACCGCATCGCCCACCTGTCGATCGACCCGAAAATGGTCGCCAGCGAGCGCGGCGTGGTGCTGTCCGAGCGCAGCACCGGCCTGGAGAACTCCAACATCCGCGCGCTGCACGAGGAAATCAACGGCGTCGCCTTCCAGGCCCACCCGTATTCGTGGCCGGTGATCGGCCACGAGTCCGACATCAAGGCCTGGACCCAGGACGACCTGCAGCGCTACTTCACCACCTACTACGCGCCGAACAATGCGGTGTCGGTGATCGTCGGCGACGTCAAGACCGACGAGGTGAAGAAGCTGGCCACCAAATACTTCGGCGGCATTCCGAAGCGCGCGCTGCCGCCGGCCGTACGCACCGTCGAGCCTGAACAGAAAGGCGAGCGCCGCCTGTTCGTCGCCAAGGAATCGGCCACCTCGGCCAATCTGGTGATCGCCTACAAGGTCCCGGCCGCCAACAGCGCCGACTACTACGCACTGGAAGTGCTGCAAAGCATACTGGGCGACGGCAAGACTTCGCGCCTGTACAAGGCGCTGGTCGAGCAGCAGCTGGCCACCCAGGTCAGCGCCAGCAGCATGGATGGCTTCGACCCGGGCCTGCTGTACCTGTCGGCCGTGGCTACCGCCAAGACCGCGCCGGCCCAGCTGGAGCAGACGCTGCTGGCCGAAGTCGAGCGCCTGATCAAGGACGGCGTATCGGCCGACGAGCTGCAAAAGGTCAAGAACCAGAAGCTGCTGAACCTGTACCGCGAACAGGAAACCATCAACGGCAAGGCCCAGCAGCTGGGCAATTACGAGGTGTTCTTCGGCGACTACAAGAAAATGTTCGACGCCCCGGCCGCCTACGAAAAACTGACGCCGGCCGATATCCAGGCCGTCGCCGCCAAATACCTGAAAAAATCGCAGCGCACCGTCGGCGTGCTGGCTGCGAAGGAGGATTGATTACATGAGCATCAAAGTAACTGTGATGGCCGCCGCCGTGCTGGCGACCATGGCCGCCGCGCCGCTGGCCGGCGCCGCCGATTTCCGCCTGCCGGCCTTCGACACCGTCACCCTGCCCAACGGCCTGACCGTCTACCTGATGGAGCGCCATGAAGTGCCGCTGATCTCGGTGCGCGCCGTGGTCAAGGCTGGCGCCGTCAATGACGCCAAGCAGCCTGGCCTGTCCAACCTGACCGGCGACGCCCTGCTGCTGGGTAGCAAAGCCCACAACAAGACCGCCATCGACCAGGCCTTCGACTTCCGCGGCGCGCGTCTGGCCGGCGGCGCCGGCACCGAGGCCAGCACCGTGCAAGCCAACTTCGCCCGCGCCGACAGCGCCACGCTGCTGCCGCTGTTCGCCGAGATCATCCAGCAACCGAGCTTCGACGAAGCCGAGCTGGTCAAGCTGCGCGACCGCAAGGTCAACGGCCTGAAGCAGGCCAAGGAAGCGCCGCGCAACGTGGTCAACAACTACTACAAGGCCATGCTGTTCGGCACTTCGCCGTATGCGATTCCGGCCAGCGGCACGGTCAGCAGCGTCAGCGCGCTCAAGCAGAGCGACGTGCAGGGTTACTACCAGCACTACTACCGTCCGGACAATGCCGCCATCATCGTGGTCGGCGACTTCCAGGCGGCCGAGATGCGCAAGCAGATCGAATCGCTGTTCGGCGCGTGGAAGGCCAGCGGCCCGGCGCTGCCGCAGCAGGACAACGGCAAGGTGCAGGCCGACAAGGCGCGCGTGTGGCTGGTCAACAAGCCGGATGCGATTGAGACCACCTTCCTGATCGGCGGCGTGGGCATCGCCCGCAACGATCCGGACTACGTGCCGCTGCAAGTACTCAACACCATCGTCGGCGGCCGCTTCACGTCGTGGCTGAATGATGAGCTGCGCGTCAACTCGGGCCTGACCTACGGCGCCCGCAGCGAATTCGCGACGCTGTCGCAGACCGGCACCTTCGCCATCTCCAGCTTCACCGCGCTGCCGAAGACCGAGGCGGCGCTGGCGCTGGCGCACAAGACCTATCAGCGTCTGTGGGACAAGGGCATCGACAAGGCGACGCTGGAATCGGCCAAGGCCTACGTCAAGGGCCAGTTCCCGCCGCGCTACGAGACCAGCGAGCAGTTGGCCGGCTTGCTGGGCGATATGTACGCGTCCAAGGTAGGCCGCGAGCAGATCGACAACTTCATGAAGGACGTGGACAGCCTGACGCCGGAGCGCGCCAAGGCGCTGGTGGACAAGCACTTCCCGCGCACCAAGCTGCAAACCGTGCTGGTGGGGAAAGCCGACGCCATTCGTGATATCGCCAAGACTTACGGTGAAGTGACCGAGCTGCAAATCAGCGCGGATGGTTTCCAGCCGCAGTAATCCGTCGGCTGCTGTGTTCGACTCACGAGAGAGCCGGCAATTTATACAACGCTGAAATCAAAGGGTTGGCCTTGTGCCAGCCCTTTTTTGTTCGGCGGGCGCTGATTGCACGCGCCGTTGGAGCCTTGCGGCTCCGGTTGACGTGACAATCCGAGAATATTCCCTTCATGCAACCTGCTATGCTAGGCGCTTGACGGCTGGCTGAGTTCGGCCAAAAGCAGACGATTCGTACTATGTGGCTACCTCAATGATCAGCCTAGTAAAATAGCATGATAAAAATACTTTTTATATCAATATTATTTATCGCTAAACTGGCATTTGGTGCAGATGAAATTACGCTTCCCCCGGAGGGTTTTTCCTCGGCTGAAAGCATACGCAAATGTGAAGTCCAATTAGCTCAATTGAAAAGCTATCAGAAGAAGGTAAGCGAAACGGCAAACGGCTACACGAAAATAGATCCAAATGCAGATTCATTTATTTATGTTTTTACTACTCCGGCAGAACCTGCTCACCCAGCCATGATAAGAATCACGCTCCACCGCATGGCTGATTTTCGCCATCCCGCGCAGAGTGAAATCGAGACTTTTGGCTCCTACGCGGGCAAAGAAGATGATTTTCTCGCTTGGGGAAAGCGCATTACATATGATCTAGGACGGGGTTTTGGCGATGCAGTGAATGGCAATAAGTAGCCACTTTCAAGACCTGGCTTGCGCCGCAATCGGCCAAAAGCCGTCACTCATCACGATACCGATTTTTTGAAGTTAAATTTATTGCGAATGGAAAAAAATGAATTTTCTAACCGATGTGTCGCCGCTATTGATTCCAATAATCGCTCTTCTCGTCCCGATTGCTGCAATCATTGCATGGGCCGTAGTGAAAATTACACGAATGAATTTATTGCATGAAACGGCACGGCATTTGAGTTCAAATGGCCAGTCAATTCCGCCCGAGCTATTGGCTGAGATAACGAGCCACAAGAATTCGTAACTGATATGATTTTTTAGCTAGTGGCCTCGTGAACGATGATAAAGACCCGCTTCCGTAAGTGGCCAACAGCCGCCATTAAAACTTGACGATAGATTTGTATGAACGAACGTCCAATACCTACTGCAGCACAAAGGGACGCGGCATCGGTGGAAATGCTGCGCGTATGGGTAGCTGAAAAGCAATTGCATTGCTCATTGAAGATCGGCATGTACAGGGACGGGATGGGCGTTGACGAGGAATTGGCTTGGGGGACGATACTTGCGGATGCGGCTCGGCATATTGCGCGAGCACTTCATCCTGAAAATGCTGATGAAGAGCAGGTAGCTCTGCAAAAAATTCGCCGTGGGTTAAACGAGGAGCTCGCCGCGCCGACCTCGGATCTCAAAGGTGGGTTTGTATAATCGACTCAGTTCGGCCAACAGCAGACCATCGCGAGACGACCATGAAGAACAAAGGAAAAAGGCTACTCTTGGCAAGATAAGATTCTTCGCAAGGCGGGCCCGGTAATTAAAGCAAATGTTAGGGAACCACAGTGCTAATTCGTACACTCGTTATTTCTACACCGTTGTTTTTGCTTTCGTTGATAGCTGGAGGAGCTGCGGCTTTGGAAACAGATTTCTCTAAACTGAAACCTACACCGGAGATGATTCAAGAGGCGAGGAAGCACCCGAACGGTTGGGTGTACGTTATTGATGGCACTTACGGGCCAAATGATACTGTTCCGCCGGAAGCGATTGCCGGAGCGTGGGAGGTTGACGCTATAGGAAATATCGTTCCAAACAGTTTTCTAGCTAACCCGAAGTACAAGCCCAAACAGGGCAAGTGATGCACTCAAAATAGCGTCAGCCATTGAAGGCTGAAACCGGCCAATAGCGGCCATGTTCAGATACGATAAAGTAAGCATCAATGAACGAAAACATGAGTGAACCTGAAATTTTAAAATGGGGGCGATATCGCGTGATGCGATTCCTTCCTGGGGACAAGATTGCGTCTCTTCGATCTTATGCTGAGCAGAATGCTGACGGTATAAGTCTTTCATCTCGTGATGGATGTTCAATCGATTCACTCAAGGTGCTTAGCGAATTTAAGGGATTGAAGATACTTCTTCTCCGGGGACTGCCTGATTTAGACATGGAGGGATTAAGTGCTCTTCCAGAGCTGGAGGAGCTATCGCTTGATGACGTAGTTCGAGTAATTGACCTTTCGATGCTACCGCCTCTTAGAAGGCTGTCTGGGGATTGGAGGAAGAACTTACTAAGGAATGCACATCAATCAGGTATTACATCGTTGAGATTATCGAAGTACAAATCTGTTGCAGGTGATCTTGCTGATTTTCCAGCCTTTCCCGAATTACAGGAACTTGAATTGGTTCAGTCGACAATTCACAGCTTAGGCGGGGTTTCCAGATTTGATAAATTAAGGAAAATTGAGTTGCATTACATGAATAAGCTTGAGGCGCTGGGGCCGTTGCATCTGCCGCATCTACGTTCTTTCATTGTTTCCGACTGCAAGAAGATAGCCGATTACGAACAACTGGGGAATTGCGGAAATCTTGAAGAGCTGAAGTTACATGATTGCGGCCCGATAAAAACGATTGCATTTGTTGAGCGCCTAAAGAAGCTGAAAACCTTTCGGTTCATGAAGACCGATGTCTTAGACGGCGATCTATTGCCTTTGCGACGACTGGACGATGTGTACTTTACCGAAAAGAGGCACTTCTCTCACAAAACGTCTGATTTGAACCAAAGTTCTTATTCCGTTGCATATAAATAAGGCTGCGCCAGGGGGCCCTGTCCGTGTTGATTTGCATTCGGATATGCCCCGGTCTCAAGCATAGATTACTCCCGCTTTGGGGTGATTTCGATAATAAGTGCGAAGGTCCGAGATGGGGCGTAACCGGAAGTGCATGAGTTTAATTTCCCAAGATTGCTGTTTAATTTTGAAATAAATTGAACAAAATCAGGCAAAACTCAATGAACATCAGGCGCCGGCTGGGTCCAGCTGGCGCACCAGATGTTGGACGTCGTCCTGCACGCCGGGAACGGCGTCCAGCACCAGGGTCAGTTGATCCCAGGCTGCATCACCGGTTCCAGCCTTCAGCGCCAGTTCGGCCAGTTGCGACAATCCGGCCAGGCGGTCGGCGCCTACCGTGCCGGCCAGGCCTTTGAGCGTATGCAGTAGTGGCAGCGCCGCACCGGCGTTGCCATCGACATGGGCAGTTTGCAGTTTCCCTGAGAGCTGTCCCGCCTCCACCACAAAACTCCGCAAGGCCATCAGGTAGACCGAGTGCAAGCCGCCCAGGCGCTTCAGCGCGGCCGCGCTGTTGATGCCCGCTTCCGGCAACGGTACCGCGCCGGCAGCAGTGCTGGCGTTTATGGCCGCGGTCGCTGCGGTGACAGCGGCCGCCGCAACTCCGTCACCTGCCGCCGGCGCTGCACCATGGCGCCGCGCGTGCTTCAGTATCACTGCGATCAACTGCGCCAAGTCGAAAGGCTTGCCGATGTGATCGACCATGCCCGCGTCCAGCGCGGCGACGCGGTCGGCCGGCATGGCGTTGGCCGTCATCGCCACGATGGGCGGCGCCTTCGCGCCCAGCTTGCGACGGATCGCCGACGTCGCTTCGTAGCCATCCATCTCCGGCATCTGGATATCCATCAAAATCAAATCCGGCAGCGGCCCGTGGCGCGACACGGCGGCTATCGCCATCGCCCCCGAACTGGCGACCTCAACCTCCGCGCCATCATTGCTCAACAGTTCGCTGGCGACCTGCTGGTTGGCCGGATTGTCGTCCACCAGCAGCAAATGCAAGCCCTCCAGCCGCCGCATCGACGGCAGCGCGACTGCGGCCAGCGGCGCCCGCTGCTCCATGCGCGCATCGGCCACCGCGTCGAACAACATCGAGGCCGTCACCGGCTTGACGACAAAGCCATCCAGTACCGGCTCCATTTCCAGATGACGCTGCGCCAGCAATTCACGGTCATGCGCCGTCACCATCACGATCAGCGGCAGCTTGCCTGACGGCGCCAGCCGGCGGATATGGCAACTGGTTTCCCAGCCATCCAGCGCCGGCATGCGCCAGTCGATGAAGACCACGTCGTAAGCTTCGTTGCGCACCATGCGGTCGCCGACAGCCGCCAGCGCCTCGTGGCCGCCCTCGGCCACGTCGACCTGCCAGCCGAACGACAGCGCCATCTCGCGCAACACCATGCGCGCGGTCGGGTTGTCGTCCACCACCAGGCAGCTCAGGCCGCTCAACGACGTCTGATCGGACGGCGGCTCAGACGGCGCTTCCTGCTGCGCCTCCGCCACACCCAGATCGACGATGAATTCGAACACGCTGCCCTTCGCCAGTTCGCTGGTGACGCGCAAGGTGCCGCCCATCAAGCGCACCAGACGCTGGCTGATCGCCAGGCCCAGGCCGGTGCCGCCGTAACGGCGCGCGGTTGACGCCTCGGCCTGCGAGAAGCCGTCGAAGATGCGCTGGCACTGTTCTTCCGAAATGCCAATGCCGGAGTCGCGGATGGCGAAGGCGATCGACAAGGCGTTGCCCTTGCGCTCCAGCAGCCGGGCCGACAGTACCACCTCGCCCCGCTCGGTGAACTTGATGGCGTTGCCCGCCAGGTTGAGCAGGATCTGCTGCAAGCGCAGCGCATCGCCCACCACCATCGCCGGCAGTTGCGGATCGATATGGAACAGCACCTCGATATTCTTGGCGCCGACATTGGCCGACAAAATCACGGCCAGGTCGCGCCACAGCTTGTCGAGCCTGAACGGATGGGGATCGAGCGCCAGCTTGCCCGCCTCCACCTTGGAGAAATCCAGGATATCGTTGAGCAGGCCCAGCAAGGCGCTGGCGGCCGCGTGGGCCTTGGCCGCGTAATCCTGCTGGCGTTCGCTCATCTCGGTCTGCTGCAGCAATTGCAGCATGCCCAGCACCGCGTTCATCGGCGAGCGGATTTCATGGCTCATGTTGGCGACGAACTCGGACTTGGCGCGGCCGGCCTGATCGGCCGCCTCCTTGGCCAGCAACAGCGCCTCGTGCGCTTCGCGCGCCTCGGTGTGGTCGGTGCTGCTGCCGACCCAGCCCAGCACCCTGCCCTCGGCATCCTTCTGCGGCAGCGCGTGGTTGTCGAAGATGCGCCACACGCCGTCATAGCGCAGCAGCCGGCAATCGCAGCGGAAGGCGCCGCCGGTGGCCTGCGCGCGCTGCCACTCGGCCAGCAGCGCCGGACGGTCGTCCACATGCAGCACCGGCGACCAATCGCCGGCCGCAAGCAACCGCGCCGTCGGCACGCCGCTGAAGCGCTCCCAATGGTGGCTCATGAAATCGATGCGCAACTCCGGCGTCACCGTCCACACCATTTGCGGCAAGCCCTCGGTCAGCGAGCGCCAGCGCGATTCCGATGCGGTCAGCTGCGCCATCGATGTCTGCAATGCGCGGTCGGTATCCAACAATTGCAGCACCGACTGGTACTGCTTGCGCATCGCGTACCACACGCCTGCCAGCAGCGCCGCGGCAAACGCCAGCAGCAGGCAGAGGAAGATCACGGCATTGCGCACCTCCTTGTGCCACGGCACCAGGAAATCGTCGCTGGCCAGCCCCACCACCACATAGATGGGATAGTTGCCGACGCGCTCCAGGCTCAACGTGCGTTCGCGGTTGTCGCGCGAACTGAATACGGTGTAGGTATCGTCCTTCTGCCGGCCCTCCAGGATCGCCTGGGTCTGCGGCGACACCTTGATGGTGGTGCCGATCGCCATGTCTTCGACAAAGGGATAGCGGTGCAGCACGCGGCGGCGGTCGTCCAGCAGCAGGATGGAGCCGTTGGGGCCGATGTTCAGCGACGAAAACAGCGTGGTCAGGCGCGAGCTGGTCATCAGTGCGTAGGCGGTGCCGCCGAAGCTGCCGTCGGGCATGGCCAGCGGATAGACCAGCGGCAGCACCCACTCGCCGCTGATGCGCGACTTGACCGGCAAGCCGACAATCAAATCGTGCTCGACCTGGGCGCGCGGGAAGAATTCGCGGACGGTCAGGTCTTGCGGATGGGCCGGGTCGACCTGCTCGCCGTAGATCACGCGGCCGGCGGCGTCCGAGCCGCGCACCGCCTGGGCGTTGGGGATGCGCTCGCGCAGCGTGCGCAGGTAGGCGCTGAATTTTTCGTCGTCGAAGCGGCCGGCCTCGTGCATGGTGCGAAACTCGACGCCGGCGCGGCGCATGGCCAGGTCGACTTCTTCGAAATGCGAGTGCAGGAAGTTTTCCAGCGAGACCGCCAGGTTGTGCGCCGTTTCGGCGGCGTTGGCGTAGTAGCGCTCCTGGCTGACCTGCAGCACATGGACCACGAATAGCGTAACAAGCAGCAGCACCGCAGCGACCGCAGCGACGAGAATGCCGAACAGTTTTCGGAACTTCTGCAGGGTCGTCAATCTCATGGCGGCTTGGCGGTCTCTTCTTGTTTTGTTTTATAGCTCTACATTAACGCAAAAAAAACGCTCCGGCGGAGCGTTTTTTTGTATTACAAGCCTTGGCTGGCGATGTCCGCCAGCGACTCCTTGCCCTTGTCGCTGATCGCGTAGCCACCTTCGGCGCGCGGCACGATGTGCGACTTCTTGCCCAGGAACAGGGCGACGTCGGCATCGATAGCGCTGGCCGGATCGGCTTCAATGGCGCGCAAGCCCAGCACGCAGCGGCGCAGGAACAACAGTTCCTCGCCCTTGTCGGTGAGGGAAATGCGGCCGTTCTTGGCGATGCTGAACAGCTTGAGGCCGGCCAGGCGCTTGGTGTTACGGCCGACGCAGGCGCTGACGCGCTCGCCCTTGATGCCGCGCTTCACTTCATCGAGTGCGTTGTATTCGTCTTGCGTTAATTTCTCGTTCTTCATTGCCATTTTTTCCATAAGAGACTGCTGCGGCCCTCATGGTACGCGCCCGGCGGAGCGACGGCAAGAAAATGCGCCTCTCCCACGCCTCCGGCACGCGACCGGAGGCGGCATGGCCGCTTCAAGACGAGAATAAAGTGTGATTCACAACGCTCGAATCGCCAGCCAGATCAGGCCGATGGTGGCAAACGCCGCTACACAAATCAGGGCTTGGACACGCTTCGCACTAAAGGCGACGCTACGACGGCCGAGGTAGATTTTGTTGTGTAAGGAATTGCCCATGATGCTCTCCGTGAGAGGAAAAACGATGACCTGACTAAATTATAGAAACTCTTTGATTACGCCGGTGTGACGGACAACACAAAGTTTAAAATATGTATCCGTTGAGCAACAACAATCACACTTTGTCACTGTTGGAAACTCAGGTCTTGATCGGCGGTTGCTTGGGCTGGGGCTCTTCGATCGGCGCCTGGTCGGGCAGCGGCATATTGTCCGGCGGCGGATCTTTTTCCGGCTCGGGCGGCGGCATGTCGGGCTCGGGCGTGGTGTGGGCGTGGGTCGTCATGGGGCTGTCCTCCTGAAGTGGGCGGGTTCAAGAAGCAGATTAGGGGAAACGACGGATAAACAAGGAAGCGATGCGCGGCCAGCGTGCGGTGACGCACGCTGGTCGTCGCATTATCCGACTGCTGTCGAGATCCGTCTATTCCTGCATAGGTTGGTCGTCAAGCCACCGAAACCATTCCCCGGCATAGCTATCAGGCACGTTAAACACTGCGCTTCCTGACTCAAGGTCTAAAAATCTCATCAATATCTTGATGACCCCTTGTGCAGTTTCCATACTCCAAGGCGACGCCTCGAAGAGCTGGTCTGGAGGAAGCCGTTCGCCTGTCCGGTCCAAGTACCAGTCTTCAGGCTCGGACTCAACGAGCTTTCGCAACTCAGCTCGCCGCTCAGTATTCAGAACCAATACTCCCTGGAATTGAGAATTGGTAAGATTGCATTCGAATTTTTGGTTGCTGTGAATCAGTATCATTTTAGATGGATAGAGGTATTGAGTAAGCTGTGTCCGCAGCTGTCAGAAGCCTAACCCGAGTCGAACTGCGACCACATAAAAAGGACCAGGTAGCGGCCATAAGTGGAAGAACTTTTCGTTAAACAAAAACGTTACGACTACTAGAGAGAGACTCGATAGGCCAAGCCCCAATATCGTCCAGCGAATGAACATCCTGATTCTTGTACCAAAGCGCCGCGTATTTCGGAAAATTAGATTTCCAATCCACGTCCAAAAAAATAAATCCAGAATAAGCGGAATGACATAGATATCTTTCCCCAATGAAACCGCGACGCCTCTGGAATTCCAAGGAAAAGGGAAGCCAAAGTAAGTTGTTTCTGCTCCATCTAACGCAAGGTCGTAGTTCAAAGACGGAAAGCAAATTAACGCGACCACGATTAACGCAAGTAATATGCGGTCTAAGTTTCTCATCTGCTGAAGTTTTCTCTTATCTTGTATCAACCTTCAATTCTGAGTCCATGCTTACCTTCAAAAATTTTTCGAAGGGCGTCACGAAGGGTTTCCAGCTTACGGGCCTCAATACCAATCAAACAAATTGTATAACTGCCATGGCCGTCAAGTTGCGCCGCAAGCTCGTCATCCAACGCAATGTTCAAAGTCGAACCTTCCAGTACGACGGAAAGATCGCTGACCTTACGATTAACTTGATCAAGCACCATAACTTCAATTTCATTTTCACCTGGAAACCTGGAAAGTGAAAAGCAATAGTTCTGATCTTGGTCAAAACAATAGATCAACGCCATTTGGTAATGGTCGTCAAACGGCGAGGCAGAGAAGGTTGCATTAAGATACATTGGAACTTTTAAGTGTTAGATACAGTGGAACGTCGAGAATTTTCTCATAAGTCGCTTGCAATAAAACCAGATTCGACTTCGGCGCGATCGCCCGGATGAATCCACAGCTGATGCCAGCTAAGTCCGCGTTGAGCTTCTGCTGGTTAGTGATCTCAAGAAGTACCCGAATAATGATGCCCCAAGGTAGAGAAGAAAATAGCCGGGGGTAAGAACGAGGGCATAGAAGAATACCTCAGCACCCTCCCCCCCATTGGGATTTATGCATCACAAGCCACGGCGGGGACAGAATGCATAAGCAGCTTACTGTTGGTGCAATTAAGAGGTAACCAATTTTGCGAGTGCTGAAAAATCCGATTAAAAACGCAGGCAGGACGGCAGCATTCATAATGACGGAGTAATCCAATCTAGTTGAGGATCCAAACACTATCCACACTATGATAGAGAAAAATCCTATACAAAGCGAAAGTAGAATGTTCACTATAGGTTCTTCGTCCTCATTTTTCACAAAGTCTGCGCTCAGAATGACGGCTTTTTTGGCCAGCAGGAGCCTATGCCACCTGCGCTTCCAAGTCAGCGCCCCCCACCCAGGCGGGCCAATACGTCGTCCAGCGCCACCAGTTCTTCTGTGCCCCCTATCGAGGTCGGTACCCCGCCTATGCTGCGCAGGCGCTTGGGGTCGATGAACAGCTTGCCATCCCGCTCGGTCGCCAACGACCAGGAAACGGAGCCGCCCTCCTGGCTGACGACGATCGCCTGTTCGGTCACAGGGAAACTCGCCCCCCATTCGCCGACGCGGGACTTGAATTGCCATATCTCACGGCCCGCATCGCCGCGATAGACGTGATCGGGCTTGACCTCCATAGTCTCGCACCCTCCACCGTTATAAATGCAGATGGCGCGCAGGCCGGTCACCTCAACCAGCACCTCGGCAGGACAAGGCGGCGGACAATTCTCGGTCCCCGACGGCTGCAGAATAACCCTCTGCACATGGCCGACCAGCAACACATCCTGGGCCGACGCCAGCGAGCACAGGCCCAACAGAACCACCATCACGAATTTGACGATCAACATGCGCTTCCCTTCCTGCTTATTTGATGCGGTAGATAACGTCCACGGTCTGCGACCATTGCAGCGACTGGATCGTCAGGAAATCCTTCTCGCCCGCCTTGGCGTTGCTGCCGCGGCGGTTGTTGTACATATCGGTCGGCAGCAGGCCGACGGCGTTGGTCAGGTTGCGCAGCTGGCCGTTGGTGATGGCCGTGACGGCGCCCACTTTCTTGCCCAGGCCGGTCGCCAGATTCTCGGCGCGGCGCTGCGCATCCTTGATCGCAGTGGCCGTCAGTTCGGCCTCAACCTTGAGACGGTCGCTCTTGCCGAAGCTGGTGCTCATGTGGTCGATATTCGGCTTGCCCAGCAGGCCCAGCATGACTGCGCGCCATTTGGTCAGATCGCGCACTACGATGTGCACCGCGCTGCGGATCTCGTAGTCTGGCGCGGCGTTCGGATCGGGATTGGCCGGCTTGCGCATTTCCTTGCGCATGTCGGCGAAGGAAGCCTCGGCTTCGGTCTCCGCGCCGGCATCGCCGCCCTGCTCGGCCAGCAGCGCCTGGATTTCCGCCACCCGCGCCTGCACCACGGCCACGGCGGCGTTGGTGTCGGCGTCGTAGGCGCTGATGTCGAAATCGATCTCGCCCATGTCAGGCATCAGCCGCAGATAGCCTTCGCCGGCGACGTGAATGAAGGGATATTCAGGCAGGTTGGACGCGTGGGCGGCGAACGGCAGCAAGGCCAAGGCAAAAGCGAGCTTCTTCAACATCGGACATCCTCAATAGGGAAAGATTGGAGTATCCAACACTTTTTACTATTTGACAACTTGCAAAAAGCGGCCCTATCCCCATTTGCCACTCCAACAATAATCAACAGGGGATAAACATGCTGGCTCCAATGCGTCCGAGGTCGGTGCACGACAACCGGCCCGTCGCCGTACAGGTGGTCAAGCAGGAAAAGTCGGGCGCCGTCGACAAGCATGTGCTGATCGTCGAGACGCCCAAGCTCACGCCCGAGCCGCCGAAAACGAAATAAACTATTTACCCTTATTGATCTCGCCAATCAGCACGAAGGCTTCGTGGTGGATGGCCTGTTCGGCGGCCTTGAACTCCTGGTTGGCTTTGACAAATGCCGGCTGCTTCAGTTCCGTCTTTTCCTTGGCGGTCGGGACCGGGTCGGCAGGATACAGGCGCGGCGGGCCGTTGTAGGTCTGGTTCAGTACTTTCTGGCCATAGCTGGACTGGTAGTAGCGGGTCATCTCGACCGCCGTGGCGGTGCTCAGCAGACGCGCCACCGGCAGCGCCAGCCGGGTGTAGACGGTTTCATTGGGCAGCTTGTCGAGCTTGGCCATCATCAGCTCGCGCTGGGCCGGGCTCGGGTATTTGCTCATGCCGGCGGTGGTGCGTACCATTTTCTCGGCCTGCATCGCCACCAGCAGATCGTGCGCGGCCTTGACCTGGGCGGTGTCGGGCACGGCGGTGGGCGCCGCCTGGGTACACAGGGCGGTCATCATCAGGCCGGCTGCGGCCAGCGTTTTCATCAGTCTCATTTCTGCTCCTTGTATGTGGGTATTGGATGGTGCTGAAGCGCATCATATTGCTAAAGTCACAAACCTGCCCACATGATTGATGCGTAGAATGTCGGCTCATACAGCAACGAGGGCCAGACCATGCAGCACACACCACTGAACGACGACGAATACGATGCGCTGGACGCGCTGCAGGACGTGTCCTGGCTGGAAGGCTTCCTGACGGCCATGGTCATCGGCCCGGGCGCGCCGGCGCCGGAAAGCTGGCTGCCTGCAGCGCTGAAGAATCCGGCCGCCGAGCCGCTGGCGCTGCGCCACTACCACTACATGCAAACCTGGATGAACAAGGATCCGGGCAGCTTCGAGCCGATCTACGAATGCGGCGGCAGCTGGGGCGCGGAGCAATGGTGCGACGGCTTCATGGCCGGCGTGCAGGCCCATGCGTCCGCCTGGGCGCCGCTGCAAGCCAGCCATCCGGAATGGCTGGCGCCGTTCCAGCATCAAGGCGACGATTGGGAAGACGCCGTCACGCCGTCGGTCATCCAGATCAACGCCTACTGGCATCCGCCCAAAGGCCCGAAAGTCGGCCGCAACGATCCCTGCCCTTGCGGCAGCGGCAAGAAGTACAAGAAGTGCTGCGCTGACGCCTAGCCTATCGTATCGGTCTGCTGGGAGGCGACCAGCGTGGCGCCGCAGGAGGTCTTCATGCCCTCCACCGCGGTGCTGATGCCCATGATGGTGTGCGTGACCGCGCCTTCGACGATGGTGTGCGTGCCGGGGCATTTCGGGCACGACACCTTGTGGCCAACGCCGGCGGCCGGCTTGCCCATGACGATCACGTCCTGATGGCCTTCCAGCACGGTGCCGTTGTGTGAGGTCTTGTCCCCCAGCCTGATGATCGCCTTGCCGCCCATATCGCCTCGCATGAATTCATTGGCGCGATCATAGCATTGCATTTTTCGCCACGTCGCACGCTATGGAAAACGCGGACGAAAAAAAAGCCTCCTCCCGGAAGCTTTTTTTTCTACTGCTATTCGTGGCGGAGAGGGTGGGATTCGAACCCACGGTAGGGTCGCCCCTACGCTTGATTTCGAGTCAAGTACATTCGACCACTCTGCCACCTCTCCTGGTGGTACATTTTCTTACAGCAGCGTTTTGTGGCGGAGAGGGTGGGATTCGAACCCACGGTAGGGTCGCCCCTACGCTTGATTTCGAGTCAAGTACATTCGACCACTCTGCCACCTCTCCGTTTTCCCACCTGCTGCTGCGAGAAGGCAAGATTATAGCAGGCCGCTGGGAAAATGGAAGGAGTATTTACGCCTTCAGATGAGTTAATCCACCCATGTACGGACGCAGCACCGGCGGGATCTCCACCGAGCCGTCCGCCTGCTGGTAATTTTCCAGCACGGCGACCAGCGTGCGGCCCACCGCCAGGCCCGAGCCGTTCAGCGTGTGCAGCAGTTCCGGCTTGCCCTGGGCATTGCGGAAGCGCGCCTGCATGCGGCGGGCCTGGAAGGCTTCGCAGTTCGACAGCGACGAGATTTCACGATAGGTGTTCTGCGCCGGCAGCCATACTTCCAGGTCGTAGGTCTTGGTAGCGCCGAAGCCCATGTCGCCGGTGCACAGCGACATCACGCGGTACGGCAGGCCCAGACGCTGCAAGATGGTTTCCGCATGGCCGACCATTTCGTCCAGCACGGCATACGAGGTGTCCGGATGCACGACCTGCACCATCTCGACCTTGTCGAACTGGTGCTGGCGGATCATGCCGCGGGTGTCGCGGCCGTAGCTGCCCGCTTCCGAGCGGAAGCATGGTGTGTGCGCGGTCATCTTCAGCGGCAGCGCGTCGGCCGCCACGATCTCGTCGCGCACGATGTTGGTCAGCGTGACTTCCGAAGTCGGGATCAGGTAGAAGTTCTCGCCCTCGCCTTCCGCACCGCCTTTTTTCACCGAGAACAGATCGGCTTCAAACTTCGGCAGCTGGCCGGTGCCGCGCAGCGAATCGGCGTTGACCATGTAAGGGGTGTAGCACTCGGTGTAGCCGTGCTCGTCGGTGTGGGTGTTCAGCATGAACTGCGCCAGTGCGCGGTGCAGACGGGCGATGCCGCCTTTCATGACCGAGAAGCGCGAGCCGGTCAGCTTGGTCGCCACATCGAAATCCAGGCCCAGCGGGGAGCCGACATCGACGTGATCTTTTACTTCGAATTCGAAGCTGCGCGGGGTGCCCACTTTGCGCACTTCCACGTTGCCGCTTTCGTCCGTGCCTACCGGGACCGATTCGTGCGGCAGATTCGGGATCGCCTGTACGAAATCGCCCAGCTTGGCCTGCAAGGCGGCCAGTGCCGTCTCGTTGGCCTTGAGCTCGTCGCCCAGACCGGCCACTTCCGCCATCAGGGCGGTGGTGTCTTCGCCCTTGCCCTTCATCATGCCGATCAGCTTGGACTGCGAGTTACGCTTGCCCTGCAGCTCTTCGGTGCGCATCTGGATCGCTTTGCGTTCCGCTTCGAGGGCGTTGAACGCCTCCACGTCGAGCTGGAACTTGCGGGTCGCCAGGCGCGCTGCGACGTTGGCTATATCTTTACGGAGAAGTTGGATATCAATCATGGGAACAAGTGCCGTTGTATGGAGGGTAGGAAGGAGCCGTTTCCGGCATCCCTCCCCCCTAAGAACCGTGCTTGCTACTTTCGCAGCACACGGCTCAAGCAAAATAAAAAGCTTCTATTCAGAAGCCGGTTTCACAAGTTTCAAGCCAAGGCTATGAACTTGGGTATGACAAGCGGGGTGCAGGAGTACGCGATTTCCGAGAACGTCAGTCCCGCCGGCCACACGATAAACTATGTGGTGGTCGTGCCATCCCGTCTCGACATCCATCTCGCACCCGCACAACGCGCACATGCCACGTTGGCAAACGTATAGTTTAACCCATTCCTTGCGGTATCGCATCTTATCCAGCATGCGCTCCTGCCGAAGAGTCTCTCCATATTTTTCCCAATATGGGTCGTAGGGGTGATACTTCCCGACGATTTTCTTGTGACGCTTGATGGGTGTACGCGCTAACGAGTACAACTCCTTCAATTCACCGTTGCCATTTTCATCATACACTTCAGCTGCAAACACCCAACTTCGCGCATCGACCGAATGCCAATACTTCTGGCGTATCCAGCCCATGTTCTTGCTCGGATGCCTGCGTTTCGCCCAACGCATCAATCGCCAAAACAGCAAGCCATCGATGCGCGTGAACGCCTCCTTCGCCACCACGGGACAGTGATACTGCGCCCATCCCCGCAATATCGGATTGAGCAGGCGAATCAAGTCCGCCTGTTTCAAACCGAGATTGCTGCCAACGACATCTCTGAGCTTTTCATAGAACGTCTTAACGTTTTTCTTACTAGGCTTGATCAGCAACTTCCCAGAGTATTTGCGGAAGTTCCATCCGAGAAAGTCAAAGCCCTCGTCAATGTGCACGATCTTGGTTTTGGACTGAGCCAGACGCAGTCCCCGTTGCGCGAGGAATGCTTCCACCCAGGGTCTGATTTCAGTTTCCAGGAACTCTTGTGAAGCTCCCGTCACCACAAAATCATCCGCATACCGTATGACACCAACTTTGAACCCACGGACCTTCGTCACACCCCATTTCGCGTTCAGATGCTCGATGAGCTGGGATTCCAATCCATTCAGCGTCCAGTTTGCCAAGGCGGGGGAAATAATCCCCCCTTGCGGCGTTCCGGCCGTCGTTGCCAATAACTGCGCTCGATCAACGACACCGCTTTTCAACCATTTCCGGAGTATCGACCTATCCATACAGACGTTGTCGAGCATCCAGTTATGATTGATGTTGTCGAAGAATCCTTCGATATCAGCGTCCAGCACCCATTGGGCCGAAACCTTCATGGACATTTTCACGAATATCTGGGACATGGCGTCGGCAGTTGAGCGATTTTTCCTGAACCCGTAAGAGTTCGGATCGCTCAGCGTTTCCAAAATCGGATCCAGTGCGAGCAGATACAACGCCTGCATAGCCCTATCACGCATGGTCGGGATGCCCAACGGGCGCATCTTTCCATTTGATTTGGGAATGAACACCCTCCGCAATGGCAAGGGCCGATAACCTTGCTTCTTCAACCGGGCGATTGCAGCAAATTTCTGCTGCGCCGTTCCCCATAGTTCACGGTCGACTCCCGCCGTCCGTTTGCCTTGATTCTCCGTCACTCGCTTGACTGCCAGCGCTTTCGCGCTAAACGAGCGGGTCAGCGACCTCTGCAAGGCTTTCACCCTGCGCCAGTCGCCTTCCTGTGTTGCCTTCGTTAACCGAATCTGCATGACTCTCACATTCTGTTGCACGCGTCGCCAATCGATGGCGAACCAGTCCGTCGGAATGTGCGAGGACGCAGAACCAATCATGCTGCGATCAGTCGTTTCCATGCTGAACCTCGGATAGTAGATACCCTCCAAGGACGCAGGCCTCCCCCGAAGGGCAGTTTGCGTTCCCTTCGGGGCAGTTAAGAACTATTAAAATCGATACAGTCGTTGCACGACTATTTCACCAGATGGAAGTCTGCACCCTTTCAGGTTGGGACAAATTTTGAATCCCTATCCGCGCCATTACAGAACGGCCTTCGCTTTTTCCATCCTCCTCTGCCCGCTAACTCATCAGCTCGCCTTGCGGTTCACTTGCCGTCACCCGATAACCTGGATGGTGAGGCGAATTATCGGGTTTACCACGTTCCCGGCAATGCCGACGCGATCAAGTGCTTCGCATCTAGCCGTTTAGGGCCTGCCTATCCTCCGGTAGCATATTGACGACGTGCTCCCTGTTTCGACGGAAGCATCCCGCTACACACCATTTGGTTAAGGCCAACAGCAGCTTGGGCCTTTCAATTGTCACGAAGGTTCAAACGACAGTTCACTTGGGTTACCCATGCGGCACTAGCCTAGCTCCTCAACCGTCACGCTGCTAACAGTCTCTGCCGAAATTGCTCACGCAAATTCAGTACCGATGAAATCGGGGATCATTGTCCTCAAGGCTTCATACCCCGCCGTTACCAGCGACGCATGCTTGAGTAGGCTACGAATGGTCGTACATCCGGTCGTGGCATCTGCCGAGCCGAATACTGGCTTGGTGGAGCACGACAAGGCATTGCAGAGCTTTGCGCTCTGAATCTTTGGACCAGAAGGAAAATCCATCAGGTCCTACTTTGAAGGTGACAGAGGTGACAAAAGGAAAGTTGTAAGCAGTTGTATAAATCGCTTACGTTGTCACCGCAACGCATCACTTTTAACCCGGGTCGGGCTAAAAATCAGACAGACTCCCAATCGAGGTTGCGGGAAGACATGCAACTACTTCGATCCTCATCTGTTCCGTGAAGTAAATTATGCTTAGATCATCTCAGCATTGCAGACGATCCTACTTCACAACTCCCCGGAAAATCAGGGACTTACACGCATCCACGTGACATCTTCAAAGGCTTGGAATACTGCAAGAGTCCCAGCTGCTCTGAGCGCGACACGATGTCGCACCGAAAACGTCAATTGTACCAAGAGGATGCCACTTCCCTGCGAGTTTTGAGCAGCCCGCCGGCTGCGGCGATTACAGTGCGGCTTTTTCGGCGGCGCTCAGGCGCTTGGCGGTCACGGTGACGACTTGCATCTTGGCGGTCGACACGGCGACTTTGGCGGCTGGGGCGACCGGTGCGACGGTGGCGTCGGCTGCGGTGGCGAAGGTCGTGGCGGCGGCCAGTACGGTAGCGGCGACGAAGATGATTTCCATGTTTTTAGCGATGTTCATGATGTACTCCTTCAGGTGGTTGGTTTCGCGTTCTTTTGTAACGCTGCTTGGTATGGTTGTACTGTACCTAAAGGCCCTACACGTCGCCATCGGGATGCGACGAAGCGTCCGAAACGGCGGCTGAAGTGCAAAAAACGGGTGGGAAACGGGCGGAGAACGGCGGCGTCAGGCGGCGCTGCGCAGCGCGACCGGCTGGTCGGCATGGCGGTGCACCAGCTCGCCCAGCGTGGCGATGGCGCCTTCGGTGCGCAGCCCCCAGGGGTTGCCGCAGTTGAGGCGCAGATAGTTGCGGAACTTGCCCGTGGCGGAGAACAGCTGACCCGGCATCAAGGCCACGCCGGCGGCCACGGCGTCGCCATGCAGGGCCAGCGCATCGACATGCTCGGGCAGGCCGACCCAGACCACGAAGCCGCCCTGCGGCTCCGACACCGTGCACTGGTGCGGGAAGCTCTCGCAGATCGCGTCCGACATGCGGGCGATGCGCTGCGACAGCGCGCGCCGCATCTTGCGCAGCTGGTTCTCGTAGGCGCTGCCGGTCAGGAAGTCGGCCAGCACGGCCTGGAAGAAATGGCTGGTGGCGCCGCTGGAGATCATCTTCTGCACCACGATATCCTGTGCGTAGCGCCCCGCCACCACATAGCCGACCCGCGAACCGGGGCTGATGGCCTTGGAAAACGACGAGCACAGCATCACATGGCCGCTGGTGTCGTAAGCCTTGACCGGCCACGGCCGCTGCGGCGTGAAGCACAGGTCGCCGTAGACATCGTCCTCGATCAGCGGAATATCGTGCTGCGACAGCAGCTTGGCCAGCCGCTGCTTGTTCGCCTCCGGCATGATGCAGCCCAGCGGATTGTTGGCGTTCGGGATCAGCAGCACGGCCTGCACCAGGCCGGCGTTCATGGCCAGCTCCAGCGCGTCGATCGACGGCCCGGTCTTAGGATGGGTGGGTATCTCCAGCGCCTTCATGCCCAGCGACTCGATCAGTTGCAGCAGCACGAAGTACGTCGCCGATTCGATGGCGATGGTGTCGCCGGCCTTGGCCACGGCGCGCAGGCACAGGCTCAGCGCCTCGGTGCACGAACCGGTGACGACGATCTCGTTCAACTCCAGATGGCCCCAGTCCAGCGCGCGGCGGGCGATCTGGCGGGCGAATTCCGGATAGTTGGTGTCGTAGCAGCTGACCGTGCTCAGCAAGCCCGGATCGCGCCGGGCCACGGCGGCCACGGTTTTCTGCATGCGCTTCATCGGCAGCAGTTCCTGCAGCGGCCAGGCCGAGCCCATCTGCACCAGACCGGGATCCTCGTTGGCCTTCAGCACGCGCATCAGCAGGTTGTTGATGCCGACAAAGGCCGGCTCCTGCAAATGCTCGGTATGCGTCATCACCGCCGACATGCGCGCGCGATGGCGCACGTAGTAGCCCGCCTGCGGCTTGGCGTCGACCAGGCCGCGGTCCTCCATCAGCCGCAGCGCCTGCATCACCGTGCTGACCGACAGCCGCTTCTGCTGCGCCAGGTGGCGGATCGACGGCAGGCGGTCGCCGGGCGCGAACACGCGGCTGGCGATCAGCCCGCCCAGTTCGTTGGCCAGGTGCTCGTACAGGTTCAGTTGATTGGACATAGTGCGATTGTGCCCCGCCCCCGCTACGCCGCGACAGGTACAGCAAGTGAAAATTTCGACCATAACAGTTTAGCCAATACCGCACTGTCACGGTGACAATTTCGATTTGTTGCGTCTGTTATGGTCGGCCGCCGCTGCGTATTCTGGCTGCACGACTCACCACAGCAGGAGGCAGCAATGAAACCGGAATTACTGGCGTTGACACAGGACCAGGCGGAATACCGCCTGACGGCCAACCATCCACTGCGCATCGCCGGCGCGGCGGGCCGCCAGATCGAATGCCTGTCCGGCACCGCCTGGATCACCGCCTACGGGGAGTACACCGATTTCATGCTGCGCCAGGGGCAGCGCTTCGAAGTGCCGAACGACGGCCTGATGCTGATCGACGCGGCCGGCGCCGGCACGGTGCACGTGCGCTTGCCGGCCGATACCAAAGTGCCGCACGGCTGGGCCGCCTTGCAGCGCAAGTTCGCTTCGACGCTGCAGAGTGTAGGATTTCTCCTACGCAACTAATCGTGCGCCACGCTATCCTCGGACTATGTACGATGCGTCAACAGTACAGACCACGAGGAGAGACTTTTGAAAACCACATTCCTGAAAATCGGCGCCGCTGGCGCCGTCATGCTGATGGCAGCCGGCTGCTCGACCATGGGTGGCGCGGCCAAGGACGAAGCACCGCCGCCGGCCAATCCGGCTTTCGCCACCGAGATGGCGAAATTCAATGCCCAGTTCCCGAACGACAAGGCCAGCAAGTACGAGGACGTGTCGATCAACTTCAACAACACGAACAAGCTCGACGAGCGCGGCAACTGCCACGACAAGTCCAAGTATCCGGTGGTGATCGTGCTGACGCTGGACGCCAGCGGCAAAGTCATCCGCAGCACCACCGATGTGGAAAACAGCAAGGCCGAGTGCTTCCGCCAGGCCTACGCCTCGGTGCAGCTGCCGGCGCCGCCGTTCGCGCCCTATCTGAAGCCGATCAAGCTGCGCTGACCGGCCCGGTGCGGGATCAGGCCGCCGCGTCCTGCTCGGCGGCCTCGTCGTTGTCGGCCGGCTTCACCAGCCAGTCCAGCACCACCTCATTGAAGCGCTCGGGCTGGCGCAGCATAGGCCAGTGGTCGGTATCGAAGGCCACCACCTTGCAGCCCTCCTTCGCCGCCAGCTTCTCGGCCCAGCTGTCGGAATGGAACATGAAAGGTTTGCGCACGCCATAGATGAACAGCACCGGCACCTTGGGCACGAAGGGCACCATCGAACGGTAGGAACCGGCCTCGCCGGCCGCCATGATGTAGTAGGGGAAGTTCATCTTGACGCTGATGAATTCCGACGGCGACGGCACTTTGAGCATGCGCGCCATCGAGCGCGTCATCATATTGCCGATCGGCCCGCCGATCGCCCAGGCCAGCGCCAGCGTGCTCTGGTAGCCCTTGACCATCATTTTCTGCGACAGGCTGCGCGAGCTGCGCACCGCCTTCGACTGCGCATCGCCGATGTCGACGCCGATGATGGCCGACACCGCCTGCTTGTTGCGCATATAGTATTCGTAGCCGAACATGCAGCCCCAGTCGTGCAGCATCAGGATCACCTTCTGCTTCTGGTTCACGCTGTTGACGATGTAGGAAATGATGCGGATGGTGGCATCCAGCGAGTAGGCGCGGCGCGGCTTGGTGACGTCGAAGCCCGGCAGCGTGAAGCGCACGCAACGGTAACGATGCTTGAGTTCCTCGACCTGGGCGTCCCACACGCGGTAGGTGTCGGGCCAGCCGTGGATCATGACGATGGTCTCCGTGCCCTCGCCTTCGCTATAGACTTCGATGCCATCGACCTTTGTTACCTGCTGCATTTTCTTCCTCTAAGCCGCCTCGTCAATCCTTCATCTTACATCATCCCCGCGCCCGCAGCACGCGCTCGGCGCCGACGTGGTTGACGGCAAAGCCGTTGCGGCCGGCGGCCTTGACGCCGTACAGCGCCTGGTCGGCGGCGCGCATGATCTCGTCGACCGTGACGGTCGGGCTGGTCGTCAGCGCGATGCCTATGCTGGCCGTCACCGCGCGCTGCGCGCCGCCGCCCAGGAAGGGCTGGTGCATGGCGTCGATGATTTTCCGTCCCAGCACATCGATCTCGGTGTTGGTCGCCAGCTGCTCGAACACGATCACGAACTCGTCGCCGGCCAGCCGGGCCACCGTGTCCGTGGTGCGTACCGCGCCGACCAGCCGGCGCGCAAACTCGACCAGCACCTGGTCGCCGGCCGCATGGCCCAGCGTGTCGTTGATGTCCTTGAAGTGGTCGATGTCGAGGATGGCCAGCCCCACCTGCTGGCCCGCGCGCGCGGCGCGCGCCAGCGCCTTCGGCAGGAAGTCGTCGAACATGCGCCGGTTGTGCAGGCCGGTCAGCACGTCGGTGGTGGCCAGGCGGTGCAGCTCCTGCTCGGCCCGCTCCCGCCGCTGCGACAGCGCATAGAACGCCCGGCTCAGGTGGCCGAACTCGTCGGCCCGGTCGACGTCGAACACGGTGATGTCGGCGCGGCCGGCGCTGATGTCTTCCACATGGCGGTGCAGCCGGCCCAGCGGCAGCAGCAGCTTCTTCGTAATCACCCAGCCGAACAATCCGGCCAGCCCGGTCAGGATGGCCGAGCCGACAAACGCCCGCAGCCGCACGCTGTGCATGGGTGCGAACGCGCTCAGCACCGGATAGGACAGTGCGACGGTCCAGTCCACCTCGCGCAAATGCTTATGCACCAGCAGCACCGGTTCGCCATCGTCGAGGATGCCGTCTTCCCAGCCCTCGGGACTGCGCAGCGCGGCTTCGACGATCGTGCCGGGGCCGTCGTCGCCCTTCTCCAGGATCAGGCTGCGGTTGGGGTGGTGGATGGTGGTGCCGTTGTCGGTGACGATGAACAGATAACCGGCCGAGTTGGAACGCAGCGCATCGAGCTGCGCAGAAAACGAGGGCCGCTGCAAATCGATGGCGCCCAGCAGCACGCCGATGATCTTGCCCTCGCCATCGTGCAGCGGCTGCGTCAGCACGACCACC
This sequence comes from Rugamonas aquatica, assembly GCF_009380215.1. GTDB lineage: Bacteria > Pseudomonadota > Gammaproteobacteria > Burkholderiales > Burkholderiaceae_D > Rugamonas > Rugamonas aquatica_B. The sequence continues at coordinate 85,759 of NZ_WHUG01000004.1, read as the reverse complement.
GGACGGCCGGACAGTATGCTGCGGAACGGCGCCGAGATCACGCCCTCCTTCAGCCTCAGCGTGTCCTGAAAATACTTGCGGTCGGAGATGTTGATGCGCTTGGCGTTGCGGTCGCGCAGGCTTGCCACCAGCGTGCCCGAAGCGTCGAAGGCGGAGACGTTGAAGAACTCTTCGCGCAGCGTCTGGTGCGCTTCCACCAGCTCCTGGATCTCGCCCAGCGTCACCTCGCGTCCCCGCATCTGCTCGGTGAGCGATTTCAGCAGCTGGCGTTTATCCTGGATGTCGCTGTCGATGAAAGCGGCCGCGCTGGTCAGCAGCGACAGCTCCTGGCGGGCGATCACCTGGCGCAGCTCGGATTCGGCGATCAGCAGCGCGATGCCGCCGGCGCCTATGCCAGCCACCAATACCAGCGCGATCACGAGGGAGGTGATTTTAAACTTGAAGCTTAAAAGCATCCCGAAAAAAGGCCGCATACGAACTCCCGGGAGGTTATCCCGTCCGATGTGTTAGCCCTATCTTACGCCGATTTACGATGGCGCCCACCCCGTTGCCGCGAAACAACAGTAGCGGGTGTTTCAGCTCTTGCCGGCGTCCTCGTCCAGCTTGCGCAGGAAGGCCAGCTTGTCGATGACCTTGCTTTCCAGGCCGCGCGGCACGGGCCGGTACCAGCCGGGTTCGCGCATATCGTCGGGGAAGTAGGTTTCGCCGGCCGCGTAGGCATGCGGCTCGTCGTGGGCGTAGCGGTATTCGTGGCCGTAGCCCAGCTCCTTCATCAGCTTGGTCGGCGCATTGCGCAGGTGGACCGGCACTTCGCGCGACTTGTCCTTCTTGACGAAGGCCATCGCCTCGTTGAAAGCGTTGTAGCCCGCATTGCTCTTGGCGGCAATCGCCAGGTAGATCACCGCCTGCCCCAGCGCCAGATCGCCCTCCGGCGAACCGAGGCGCTCGAACGTGGCGGCCGCGTCGTTGGCCAGCTGGATCGCGCGCGGATCGGCCAGGCCGATGTCTTCCCACGCCATGCGCACGATGCGGCGCGACAGGTATTTGGCGTCGGCGCCGCCGTCCAGCATTCGGCACAGCCAGTACAGGGCCGCGTCCGGGTTCGAGCCGCGCACGGATTTGTGCAGCGCCGAGATCTGGTCGTAGAAATTATCGCCGCCCTTGTCGAAGCGGCGCGCGTTCAGGGTCAGCGCATTCTGGATAAACTCGGGCGTGACCTGGTTGGTCTTGGCGGCGTTGGCGGCCGTGCTGGTCTGTTCCAGCAGATTGAGCAGGCGGCGGCCGTCGCCGTCGGCGTAGCCGATCAGCGTATCGATGGCGGCGTCGTCGAACACCAGATGCGTCAACACCTTGGCGCGGGCCTTGTCGACCAGCTGGCGCAGCTCGGCCTCGTCGAAGGACTTCAGCACATAGACCTGCGAACGCGACAGCAAGGCCGAGTTGACTTCGAACGAGGGATTCTCGGTGGTCGCGCCGATCAGCGTCACCAGGCCGGACTCGGCGTATGGCAGCAAGGCATCCTGCTGCGATTTATTGAAGCGGTGGATCTCGTCGACGAACAGGATCGTATGCTTGCCCATGTCCAGGTTGTGCTGGGCCTGCTCCATCGCGGCGCGGATATCCTTCACACCCGAGAACACGGCCGACAGCGCGATGAACTCGCATTCGTAGGCATGGGCGGTCAGCCGCGCCAGCGTGGTCTTGCCCACGCCCGGCGGCCCCCACAGGATCATCGAATGCGGCTGGCCGGACTCGAACGCCAGGCGCAGCGGCTTGCCCGGCCCCAGCAGATGGCGCTGGCCGATGACGTCGTCCAGCGTCTTGGGCCGCAAGGCTTCGGCCAGCGGCTGGCGTGGTTCGGTGGTAAATAAATCAGCCACGATAGGTCAACCCGTAAAAATGGAAAAACGCCGCAGCGTCGCAGCTGCGGCGTTGGCGCCCGGCTCGGCGGACTTTAATTATTGAATACGTCGGCGCCCTTCGGCATGACGAATTTAAAACTCGTCGCAGTCAGCGCAGGATTTTTTTCGATCTTGCGGAACGACAGCACCGAGGTCTGGCCGAACGAGTCCTTCAACTCCATCGCTTCCGGCAAGCCATTGCGCAGGCCGATGGTGATTTGTTCGAAGCTGGTGTCCTTGGCTTTCGGCACGGCCTTCATCCATTCCAGGCCGTCCTTGGTGCCAGCTTCGGTCAGCGTGAAATTCTTTTCCAGATCGTTGCTGCCGAACAGGATGGCGGCCGGCGACGAGCCCAGCGCATCGCCCAGCTTCTTCACCGTGACCTGGTTCAAGTCCTTGTCGAAGATGAACAGCTGGTCGCCGTCGGCTTGCAGCACCTGGTCGTAAGGCTTCACATAAGTCCAGATGAACTTGCCCGGACGGGCGAACACAAAGGTGCCGGTGGCGGTGTTGGAGGCCTTGGGCGCTTCGCCGTTGGTGTTCTTGATCTGCTTCTGGGTGAACTCGCCCTTGGCCGACTTGGTCGAAGCCACGAAGGACTTGAACTGCTCCAGCGCGCTCGCCTGCGCGAACGCCACTGCCAGCAGGCCGGCGCCCAGCACCACGATATTCTTGAAACGCATCATACGGTTTATCCTCTTTTATTCTGCACTGGCAGCCGGCACCAGAATGTCGCGGTTGCCGTTCGACTGCATCGCGGAGACCACTCCGCTATTTTCCATTTGTTCCAGCAGGCGCGCCGCGCGGTTGTAGCCGATGCGCAGATGGCGCTGCACCAGCGAGATCGATGCGCGGCGATTCTTCAACACCACCTGCACCGCCTGGTCGTACATCGGATCGGCCTCGCCGCCCGCCTCGCCCGCCTCACCGGATGCACCGCCGCCCTCGCCCTCCAGCGTACCGCCTTCGAGGATGCCGTCGATGTAGTCCGGCTCGCCGGTGGTCTTCAAGTGCTTGACCACGCGGTGCACCTCGTCATCCGACACGAAGGCGCCGTGCACCCGCACCGGCAAGCCCGTGCCCGGCGGCATGTACAGCATATCGCCCATGCCAAGCAGCGCTTCCGCCCCCATCTGGTCCAGAATCGTGCGCGAGTCGATCTTCGACGACACCTGGAAGGCGATACGGGTCGGAATGTTGGCCTTGATGAGGCCGGTAATCACGTCTACAGATGGGCGCTGTGTCGCCAGAATCAAGTGCAGGCCGGCCGCACGGGCCTTCTGCGCGATACGGGCGATCAGCTCTTCCACCTTTTTGCCGACGACCATCATCAGGTCGGCCAGCTCGTCGATGATGATGACGATGGTCGGCAGTTTTTCCAGCGGCTCCGGCGAATCCGGCGTCAGGCTGAATGGATTCGGGATGTGCTCTTCCTTCTTCTTCGCCTCGGCGATCTTGGCGTTGTAGCCGGCCAGGTTACGCACGCCCAGCTTGGACATCAGCTTGTAGCGGCGCTCCATCTCATTGACCGCCCAGTTCAGCGCGTGGCCAGCCTGGCGCATGTCGGTCACGACCGGCGCCAGCAGGTGCGGTATGCCTTCGTACACCGACATCTCCAGCATCTTCGGATCGATCAGGATCATGCGCACATCGGCAGGATCGGACTTGTACAGCAGCGACAGGATGGTGGCGTTGATGCCCACCGATTTACCCGAACCCGTGGTACCCGCGACCAGCAAGTGCGGCATCTTGGCCAGGTCGGCGACCACGGCCTTGCCGGCGATGTCCTTGCCCAGCGCCACGGTCAGCGGCGATGGATTGTCGTTGTAGACCTTGGAACCGACGATCTCGCTCAAACGCACGATCTGGCGCTTCGGATTCGGCAGTTCCAGCGCCATGTAGTTCTTGCCCGGAATGGTCTCGACCACGCGGATCGAAGTCAGCGACAGCGAACGCGCCAGGTCGCGCGCCAGGCCGACGATCTGGCTGCCCTTGACGCCGGTGGCCGGTTCGATTTCGTAACGCGTAACGACCGGACCCGGATAGGCAGCCACCACCTTGGCTTCGACGCCGAAGTCGGACAGCTTCTTCTCGATCAGGCGGCTGGTGAATTCCAGCGTTTCGATCGACACGGTTTCCTGCACCTCGGCCGCCTCGTCCAGCAGGGACAGGGCCGGCAAGCGGTTGTCGCCGTTCAGATCCTGGAACAGATTGGCCTGGCGCTCCTTCTCCACGCGCTCGGACTTGACCACCGTGACCACCTGCGGCTCGATCTTGACCGGCGGCGCCGCCACCGGATGCTTCTCGACGTGCTTGGCGCGCTCGATGACCACCACTTCCTCGCGCTTGACGGCCGCGACCTCGCCCTGGCGGCGGTCTTCGCGGTACTGGTAGCGCTGGATGAACCAGTCGATCACCGTCTCGATGCCGGCGCCGATGCGCTCGGCCAGCGTCAGCCACGAGACGTGGAAGAACAGGCTCAGGCCCAGGCCGAACATCAGCAACAGCAGCAGCGTGGCGCCGGTAAAGCCGAACGCGACGTGGGCCGAATGGCCGATCAACTGCCCCAGCACGCCGCCCGGCGCGCGCGGCAGCTGCACATGCAGCGTGTACATGCGCAGGTATTCCAGCCCGACGCTGCCGACAAACAGCAGCAGGAAGCCGATGGTGCGGATGATGGGTTCCTGCGCGTGTTCCGGCTCCGGCTCGCGCGACAGCACGTATTTCTGCGTCAGGCTGCGATAGCCGAGCCAGACGATGCGCAGCACGTAGAATGCCCACCACCAGGCGGAAATGCCGAAGATGTACAACAGCAGATCGGACAGCCAGGCGCCAGCCCGCCCGCCCAGATTGTGCACTTTGGGCACCAGCGTGCCATGGGACCAGCCCGGGTCCATCTTGTCGTAGCTGACCAGGATCAGCACGAAATACAGGCCCAGCACGGCGAGCGCCAGCCAGCGCGCCTCCGACAGCAGCCGCACCAGCCGGTTGGGCAAGGGCTGGCGTTCGGTCGGGGTGCGGGTGTAGGCGGAAGAACCGGCGGAAGTAGCTTTCGGCATGCGTTCCTGAACTTTTTTACTGCTCATAGGTATAAAGGTGTTGCAATGTTATCGGTCAGGAAATATCTATATATGGCTATTCTAAGGCATCTGGGCTGCAACTGGCCCGACGATTCATCCTGATGCGCAGCTTGAACTATAATCTTGCATTGCCTGCTAATTCAACATACACAGAAGCCATCCCATGACCACTCCTAAACACGCCCGCGTCTTGATCCTTGGTTCCGGCCCCGCCGGTTACAGCGCCGCCATCTATGCCGCCCGCGCCAATCTGAAGCCGATGCTGGTTACCGGCGTCGAGCAAGGCGGCCAGCTGATGACCACCACCGACGTGGAAAACTGGCCTGCGGACCCGATGGGCGTGCAAGGCCCGGACCTGATGCAACGCTTCCTGCAACACGCGGAACGTTTCAATACCGACATCGTGTTCGACCACATCCACACCGTCAAGCTGCAGGAAAAGCCGATCCGCCTGATCGGCGACAGCCATGAATACACCTGCGACACGCTGATCATCTCGACCGGCGCCTCGGCACAGTACCTGGGCCTGCCGTCGGAACAAGCCTTTATGGGCAAAGGCGTGTCCGCCTGCGCCACCTGCGACGGCTTCTTCTACCGTGGCCAGGAAGTGGCCGTGGTCGGCGGCGGCAACACCGCCGTCGAGGAAGCGCTGTACCTGTCCAACATCGCCACCAAAGTGACGCTGATCCACCGCCGCGACAAGTTCCGCGCCGAAGCCATCCTGATCGACCGCCTGAACGCCAAGGTCGCCGAAGGCAAGATCGTCATCAAGTACAACCACACGCTGCAGGAAGTGCTGGGCGACGACAGCGGTGTCACCGGCATCAAGATCGCATCGACCGACAACGGCGCCGTTACCGACCTGACCGTGCACGGCCTGTTCATCGCCATCGGCCACAAGCCGAACACCGGCATCTTCGAAGGCCAGTTGGAAATGCACAACGGTTACATCAAGACCAAGACCGGCACCGAAGGCATGGCCACCGCGACCAGCGTACCGGGCGTGTTTGCCGCCGGCGACGTGCAGGACCACATCTACCGCCAGGCCATCACCAGCGCCGGCACCGGCTGCATGGCCGCGCTGGACGCCCAGCGCTACCTGGAAGGCCAGGAGTAAATCGTGGGCTTGAAAGACTTCGCCGACCTGAAATCCCTGAGCAAGCAGCTCAAGGAACAGGCTGAAACGCGCGCGGCCGCCGAGGCCGAGCGCGTCAAACAGGAAAAAACCCGGGCCGTGGAAGCGAATATCTTCCAGTCCAGCCTGGGCGGCGTGAAGCGCATGCCGGTGTCGGACCGCTATGTGCCGTCGCTGCCGAAGTCGGCCGCCGCACCCGCGGCGCCGGCCCGCAAGCTGACGCAGGCCGAGGACGACGCGGCTGTGTTGCGCGAGTCGCTGTCCGACCTGTTCGAAGTCGATCACTACCTGGAAGACGATCCGTCGCTGAACTACGCCGCTCCCGGCGTCGGCCCGGATGTGGTGAAAAAGATGCGCAAGGGCCACTGGCCGGTGCAGGATGAGCTGGACCTGCACGGCCTGCGCCGCGACGATGCGCGCGACGCCATCGGCGATTTCCTGCGCAAGTCGGCCATGCGCAACCATCGCTGCGTGTGTGTGATCCACGGCCGCGGCTTCGGCTCCAAGGGCCAGGAGCCGGTGCTCCGCTCCATGGTGCACAGCTGGCTGGTGCAGAAGGAAGAAGTCGTGGCCTTCTGCCAGGCGCGTTCGTCCGAAGGCGGCGAAGGTGCGCTGATCGTGTTGCTGCGCGCCGCGCTCAAGCCTGTCCGCTAACGTTCCAATTAAGAAACAATATTACACGTAGTCTGTTTGTCATGTTAACCTACGAACATTGCAACCTTGTTCGTAGCCTACATGAAGCACGTCCCTGTTCCGCACGTTTCCCTGATCACTGTCATCGAGATTGTCGCGATTCTGGTGGGCGCGTTTTCCGGCTTCGTTGAGGCGCGCCGCAAACGCATGGACGTGGTTGGCGTGTTCACGGTGGCCTTCATCACCGCGTTCGGCGGCGGTACGCTGCGCGACATCCTGCTCGACCGACGGCCGCTGTTCTGGGTGCTGCACCAGGAATACGCGATCCTGATCTTCATCCTGGCGCTGGTCGCCGCCCCGCTGATGCGCACCCTGCGCCAGATCCTTTCCGAACGTCTGATCGTGGTGGCCGACGCCATCGGCCTCGGCTTGTTCGCCGTGGCCGGCGTATCGCAGGCGCAGGCGGCGCATATGCCGCTGTTCATCGCGTCGATGATGGGCGTCATCACCGGCATCTTCGGCGGCGTGCTGCGCGACATCGTCTGCAACGAAGTGCCGATGGTTTTCCGCGACGGCAAACCCTACGCCATCTGCGCCTTCTTCGGCTGCTGGATGTACATCGGCCTGCAGTACACCGATGTCTCCGACGACTTCGCGCTGTGGGCCAGCGCCGCCACCATCACCGTGCTGCGGCTGGTCACATGGAAGTTCGAGCTGCACGTCCACTATCACAAGAACTGATGGCGCCCCAACCCAAACGCATCGCCTTGGCGGCCGCGCTTCTGAGCGCCGCACTTGCCACCGCCGCACCTATCGCGATCGAAGTACGGGGCAGCCAGTTGCTCGGCCCCGACCAGCAGGACGTGGGCGAAGCCGACTGGCTCGCCCGCCTGAACAACTGGAAACGCGATCCCAACGGCCAGCATGCCGCATGGCTGGAAGCGATGCGTACCTGGCGCAGCGCCCAGCTGGCCAAGATCGACTACGACGACGCGCAATACCGCCGCCCTGAACTGCGCTGGACCCAGCGCAATTTCGTGCAGCCGCAGGCGATGGTCGAGGACCGCTATCTGTACGACCCGGTTGCCGGCCGCTACACCGTCGAGCGCTACCTGAACGACCTCGAACGGCGCTATGGCGGCATCGACAGCGTGCTGCTGTGGCCGGTCTATCCCAACATCGGCATCGACAACCGCAACCAATGGGACATGGTGCGCGACCTGCCCGGCGGCATACCCGGCGTGCGCCAGCTCATCAAGGATTTCCATGCGCGCGGCGTCAAGGTCTTCTTCCCGACCATGCCGTGGGATACCGGCTCGCGCGATGTCGGCGCCAGCATGCACCAGGCCACCGCCGCGCTGATGGCCGAGATCGGCGCGGACGGCATCAACGGCGACACGATGGATGGCCTGCCCATCGAATACCGCACCGCCTCCGACGCCACCGGCCACCCGGTCGCACTGGAGCCCGAGCTGGCGTTCAAGAGCGACGCCATGCTGGCCTACAACCAGCAGAGCTGGGGTTACTGGCCGACTTCGCTGGTGCCACTGGTCAGCAAATGGAAGTGGCTGGAACCGCGCCACATGGTGCACGTATGCGACCGCTGGGCGACCGACCGCACCAACATCCTGCAGGATGCCTTCTTCAACGGCGTCGGCATCGAGAGCTGGGAAAATGTCTGGGGCTGGTGGAACCAGTTCACGCCACGCGATGGCGAGGCGATGCGCCGCATCTCCAGCATCTACCGCGCTTTCCCCGAATACCTCGTCAGCGCCGACTGGCGGCCGCATGTGCCGACGCTGCATTACGGCGTCTACGCCAGCGAGTTTCCGCTGGCCGGAAAGACGCTGTGGACCCTCATCAATCGCACCGACTGGAGCGTGAGCGAGAGCATCATGCGGGTGCCGCATCAGCCTGGGCAGCGCTACTTCGATGTCTGGAACGGCAAGGAACTCACTGCGCTGATCCGCGACGGCTACGCCGAGCTGAGCATGCCGTTGGAGCCGCACGGCTACGGCGCCGTGCTGCGCCTCGACCGCGATACGCCAGTTGCCGGGTTGGACAGCATCATGAAGCGACTGGCGCAGCAAGCGGCCAAACCGCTGCGCGCCTATTCGAACGAATGGGCGCCGCTGCCGCAGAAGATGACGCCGATCGAAGCGACCGCGCCTGCCCGCAATGCGCCGGCCGGCATGGTCAAGATACCCGGCGCCACGTTCGACTTCCAGGTACGCGGCATTGAAATCGAGGGCGAGAACAAGCCGGGGCTGGATGTGCAGTATCCGTGGGAATCCTCCGCCAGACGCGGGCACTTGCATCGGATCGCGATCAAACCGTTTTACATCGACAAGCATCCGGTCACCAATGCGCAGTTCAAGCAGTTCATCGCCGCCAGCGCCTACCGCCCGAAGGACGACCATAACTTCCTGAAGCACTGGGAGCATGGCAGCCCCAAGGCCGGCGATGAAGATCGTCCTGTCACCTGGGTATCGCTGGAGGACGCCCGCGCCTATCTGCGCTGGGCCGGCAAGCGCCTGCCGAATGAATGGGAATGGCAGTACGCGGCGCAAGGCAACGATGGCCGGCTCTACCCCTGGGGTAACGAGTGGGATGCCGCCATGGTCCCGACGCCAGCCAAGAGCCGCGACCTGCCGCCGCCCGAGCGCGTCGGCCAGCATCCGCAAGCCGCCAGTCCGTTCGGCGTTGAAGACATGGTCGGCCATATCTGGCAGTGGACCAACGAGTTCGCCGACGAACACACCCGCACAGCGATCCTGCGCGGCGGCAGCTACTACCAGCCGCAAGACTCGTACTGGTACTTCCCGCAAGCCTACAAGCTCAATGAACACGGCAAGTACCTGCTGATGGCGCCCTCCAAGGACCGCTCCGGCGGCCTGGGGTTCCGAGGCGTCAAGGATGCGCTTTAATTCAAACCAATTTAAAAGGACAAACACCGCATGAGCAACATCAGCATCCGCCAGGCCGCGCTTTCCGACATCGAAGCGTTATCGGTTTTGTTTGACGGCTACCGCCAGTTCTACGGCCGCGACAGCGATGTAGCAGCGGCGAGGAAGTTTCTGGTGGACCGATTCAACCACGGCGAATCGGTATTGTTCATCGCCCACGACGGCGCGGAGCCGGTCGGCTTTACCCAGCTGTATCCGAGTTTCTCCAGCGTCTCGCTCGGCCGGATTTACGTGCTGAACGACTTGTTCGTCAACGAATTGGGGCGCCGCAAAGGCGTCGGCGCCGGGCTGCTGTCGGCGGCGGTAGATTTTGCAAAAGAAGTCGGCGCCATCCGCCTGGCGCTCTCCACAGCCAACGACAACGCCACGGCGCAAGCGCTGTACGAGTCCAAAGGCTGGGAGCGTGACGACGACTTTTTCTACATCTACCCTATTCGCTAACGCTGCCCGCTGGCGGCACGCCGTAGCGGTCCGCTTGCACCTTGCCGCTGACGCCATGCGTACGCACGTCGGCGGTGATCGGCAGCATGTCCTGGTTCCACTGTTCCCATTGCGACTTCAGCTTCGCGAACACTTCAGGATGGCGCTTGGCCAGGTTGGCGCGCTCGCGCTGGTCCTTGACCACGTCGAACAGAAACTCGTTGCCGCCGATTTTCAGATACTTCCAATTGCCCGAGCGGATAGCGCGCTGCGCGTTGGACTTGTAGCGCCATAACAGCGTGCGCTCCTGCGGCGCGGCCTGGCCCAGCAATTGTGGCAGCAGGTTGCGGCCGTCCGTCGGATACGCGGGATCGGGCGCACCGCCTGCCGCCGCCAGCAAGGTCGGCAGCCAGTCCATGCTGATCGCCACCTGCTCCGACACCTGCCCCGCCGCGATCTTGGCCGGCCAGCGCACGATGGCCGGCACGCGAATGCCGCCCTCCAGCAACTCGGTCTTCTGCCCCGTCAGCGGCCAGGTCTTCGAGAAGCGCTCACCGCCGTTGTCGCTGGTGAAGATGACGATGGTGTTCTCCGCCAGCCCCTTGTCCTCCAGCGCCTTCAGCACGCGGCCTATCGACGCGTCCAGCGATTCGACCATGCGGCCATACGTGGCCAGGTCGCCGCCATCGTAATGGAAGATGTTGTCGATATCGCGAGAGATAGCCTCGTCGCCCGGACCTTCCCACGGCCAGTGCGGCGCCGTGTAATGCAGCGACAGCAGGAAGGGTTTGCCGGCCTGCTGCTTCTGCACGAAGTCCACCGCGCGCGCGCCCAGCAGATCGGTGTAGTAGCCGATCTGATGCACCGGCACTTCGCCCTCGTACAAATCCTCCTTCACCTGCGGGCCCACGCCCGGCTTGTGCGTGAAGTAGTCGATAGCGCCGCCGTAGTTGCCGAAGAAGCTGTCGTAGCCGCTCTTCAGCGGGCCGAAGGTCGGCAGATATCCCAGGTGCCACTTGCCGATCAGCGCCGTGCCGTAGCCCTGCTTCTTCAGCAGCGACGGCAGCGTCGGATGCGTGCGCGGCAGGCCCAGCGTGTCGGAGGCGCCGGCAATCGGCTCCTCCAGCCCGCCGCGCAGGCGGTACTGATAGCGGCCGGTGATCAGCGCGAAGCGCGTGGCCGAGCATACGGCCGAGTTGGCGTAAGCCTGCGTGAAGCGGATGCCCTGCCCCGCCAGCTTGTCCAGGTTGGGCGTGCGGAAATCGGTCTGGCCGTAGACGCCCAGGTCGGCGTGGCCCAGGTCATCGGCCAGGATGAAGATGATGTTGGGCTGGTCCTTGCCGGCGGCCAGGCCGTTCGGCAGGTAGCCGGCCAGCGCCAGCGCAGGCAGGGATTTCAGGACGCGGCGGCGGTTGTTATTCGTCATTCATGGTCTCCAATCAAAAGTCTGCGCGGGCGGTCACGCCAACCTGGCGAGGCGTTCCGATCACGGCGTTATAAGCACTCGGGCTGGTGTTCCAGGTGCTGGTGTAGTAAGTCTTGTCGAACACGTTCTTGGCCCAGACCGAAATATCCCAACGGGCCTGGCCGTTTTTCACTTTCACGCCGGCCGACAGATTGGTCAGGCTGTAGGCGGGAATGCGCGAGTACTCGGAAGCGTCTAGCGTACCGTAAGTACCGCTGCGGTAGGCATAATTCACGTTGGCGTAGCCTTCCACGTTGGCCTCCAGCGTGCGCGCATACTGCGCGCTGAGATTGCCGATCCAGCGCGGCGCATTGACCAGCGCGGCGCGGCCGGACAGGTCGCACGAAGCACCGGGACGCTCGCTCGGGCACGGCGCGTTCTTGTACTCCTTGTACTTGACGTCGTTGAACGAACCGTTGGCGCCCAGCGTGAAGCCGCGCACCACGACGAAGCTGGTGTCCAGCTCCAGGCCGCGGCTGCGCACATTGCCGGCGTTGGTCAGGTAGGACGTGGCGCTGACCGGATCGTAGGCATTGCTCTGATAGCCCTTGACCTCGTTCCAGAACAGGCTGGAATTGACTTGTGCGCGGCGCTCCAGCAGATTGCTCTTGATGCCCAGCTCCAGGTTGTTGGCCTTCTCGTTGTTGACCTTGAGCGAAGCGACGCCCGCCGCGCCCGGCACCGACAGATTGATGCCGCCCGATTTCTCGCCGTGCGAGATGCTGCCGAAGGCCAACACATCGGTATCGACCTTGTAGGCCAGCGTCACCAGCGCCGACGGGCTGAGGTTGTTCAGGTGAACGTCGCCCGAGTTGTAGACGCCGTAGCGGGCGGTGCGCGAGGCCAGCGCCGGGCCGCTGACGATTGCGCCGCCGATCGGCGCGTCGCGCGTCACTTGCGCGATCTTGTCTTCATAGGTAGCGCGCAGGCCGCCGGTCAAGTCCCACTTCGGATCGATGTGCCAGATCGACTGGCCGAACAGGGCGTAGCTGTTGACGCGCAGGTGGCCGTTGCCGATGCTGGTCACATTGCTCCAGGCGCCGGCCGGCGTGGCGTTGAACTTGTCGGCCAGCGGGCCGTTGTAGGTGAAGCTGACGTTGTCCAGGTTCTGATAGTAGTAGTACGCGCCCAGCACCGATTCCACCGGCTGGCCCAGCGGCGTCGCCAGGCGCACTTCCTGCGTGAACTGGCGGTGCCGCGCCGAGGCGCCCACGTTCAGCGTGATCGGCACGTCGAGGCCGTCGTCGTTGTGCGGCGTGAAGTTCCAGAAGCGGTAGGCGCTGATGGAGGTGAATTTGTAGTCGTTGTCCAGCTTCCAGTTGACCTCGCCGGAGACGCCGCCCTGATGCACGTCCACATGCGAGCCGCTGTCCAGATTCACTGCGCGCTTGGTCGGATCGGTGATCGGGTGGCCGCCGACGGCGGCGGCCTGCGTCAGGAACTTGCCACTCGGGCCGGCGCTGTAGAAGATCAGCGTGCCGTTGTTGGAGTCCTCGACGTTGTAGTCGGCGATCAGGCGCGCGCTCACTTTGTTGTTCGGCTCCAGCAGCAACTGGGCGCGCACGCCTTCGCGGTCGCCGCCCTGCACCTTGCTGTTGTTGTAGACGTTGGTGATGTAGCCGCCTTCGTGCGTCTTGTAGGCGGAGATGCGGCCGGCCGCCGTGTCCGAGAACGCGCCCGAGATCACGGCCTTGGCCTGCACATAATCCTGCTGGCCGAGCGACAGCTGGGCGCTGTTCTCGGTGCGGAAGGTGGGCTGCTTGGTGGTGATGTTGAGCACGCCGGCGGTGGTGTTCTTGCCGAACAGCGTGCCTTGCGGGCCGCGCAGCAGTTCCAGTTGCTGAATGTCCAGCGCATCGAAGGCGGCCATGCCGGGACGGGCCAGGTAGACGTTGTCCAGATAGACGCCGACGCTGCCTTCCAGCCCGTCGCTGGCCGGGTTGTTGCCGAGGCCGCGCACGGCAAAGCTCATCTGGCGGGCATGGACGTAGTTGACGGTGGTGCTGGGCAGCAGTTGCTGCAAATCCTGCACGCGGTAGACGCGGTTGCCTTCCAGCGCGCTGCTGTCGAGTACGCTCATCGAGGTCGGCACGCTCTGCGAAGTCTCGTTGCGGCGGCGCGTGGAAACAGTGACGCGGGCCACTACTTCCAGCGATGCATCGGCTGCTGCGGCGGTGGTCGCTGCCGGATCGGCGGCACCCTCTGCGGCAGCCGTTTCAGCGGCGGCGCCGGAGACGGCCGATACACCCAGCGCCGCAGCGCTCTGCGCCTGCGCCGGAGCGGCGGCGACCAGCAGGAGTCCGTATGCCGCTGCGACGGCGGCGGCCAGTTTATTCTGTTGCATAGCATTCTTCCATTCAAATAAGCGGGCGTGAACCGCCCCGCGCGCCGGCATGAAGGCCGGCGCGTTCTGTTGTTGTAGGTATGTGATGGCGCTGCCGCGATCGGCAGCGCGGGGGCGTGTTCGCGCTTAGTTCGTGGCTACGCGGAACTTGCCTGGCTCCGGCGGCGTGACCGCTTTCTCGGAGCGCGGAGTGCCTTCCGGCACCCAGTTGTACGGCACCGGTTGGGCGCGGTACAACCAATTACTCAACACCGGCTTGCCCGCGCCGGCTACCGGCGTCGGCGCGAAGTACGGGCTGACATATTCCCAGGCGATGTCGCCCTTGCTCGTCACCTGGAAGATGCGGCCGTTCATGCCTTCATCGATCAGCGTGTTCCCGTTCGGCAGGCGGCGCGCGCTGCTGATGAAGGAGCTGTAGAAACTCCACTCCGGCCCGTTCGAATCGCCGCCCGTGTATTCCCAGACGATCTGCTTGGTGATGGGGTCGATCTCCAGCACGCGCGAACGCGGCTGCACGCCAACGCTGACGCGCGGATAGCCCGCCTCGCCCTGGTTGTCGAACACCAGGATGTGACCGGCGCCCGGCAAGCCCGGCTCGATCAGATGCGCGTCATGCTGGCCGACGATCTGGTCCACCGGGCGCGGCAGCACACGCGGGCCGCGCACCTGCGCCGGATAGTCCGGCCCCAGCGACCACACCACCTTGCCGGTCTGCTTGTCGAGGATGACGATGAAGTTGGCCTCGCGTGAATCGATCAGGATGTTCTCGGGATTGAAGCGCTGGTCGCCCGCGTCGAACCAGCGGTTCGGGCCCAGCACCGACATGTTATTGATGTGCAGGTAATCGAACGGCGCAGCCTTGCCGCGTGGCGAGTAGCCGTTCTTCACCAGCTTCAGCGATTCCGGCTTGAAGCCGAACTCGTTCAAATGATCGGACGCCACCCACTTCCAGACGATGTCGCCACCCGGCGTCACTTCGTAGATCACGTCATCGAGCACCTGCGGCGCGGCGAAGCCAGCGACCGGATGCACGAGGTTGGCCAGCACCAGCGTATTGCCGTTCGGCAGACGGCGCCAGTCGTGGTGCTGCTTGGCGCTGCCGCCCGGCACTTGCGAGGACGCCTTGCCTTCGACCGGCGCCGCATACGCATCCTGCGCGCCGCCTGCCGCGCCCCATTGCCAGATCACATTGCTGTTCCAGTCCAGCTCACCGATGGCCTGGTTGCGCAGGCCGTTGCCTTCGTTCGAGGTGCCGGTGGTGCTGGCCAGCTGCACCAGCACGTGGCCGCGCTTGCCGCCGGTCAGGGCCGGGTCCAGCAGCACCGGAGGGAAGCCCTCGGCGTTCCAGCGATGAACCTCGTTGCCGTTCATGTCGATCAGGTGGGTGTTCTTGTCTTGGCCGCTGAAGATCACGTAGCTGTTGTACGCGGTGGCGGTGTCGTAGCGGGTGACGCCGGTAGGATAGACGCTGGGCGCGGCGCCCAGGTTGGCTGCGACGGACAACAGCGACAGTGCAGCAAGTGTACGAGTGCGAGTGGTCATGACACGAGTTCCCAGTGAGTGGACAGTGTGTCTATATTACTAATCCACGTAGAAAACTCGAACTAATATAACCAAACATCGTTATACAAAAAATGCCGGATTGGCCGGCATTCCTTGATATGACAGCAAAGGCGAAATTACACAGCGTCGGCGCCGGTTTCGCCGGTGCGGATGCGGATCACCTGCTCGACGTTTTGCACGAAGATCTTGCCGTCGCCGATCTTGCCGGTGCGGGCGGCCTTGATGATGGCGTCCACCACCTGCTCGGCCACGCCGTCGTCGACCACGACTTCAACCTTCACTTTCGGCAGGAAGTCGACCACGTATTCAGCGCCACGATACAGTTCGGTGTGGCCCTTCTGGCGGCCGAAGCCTTTGACTTCGGTAACGGTCAGGCCGGTGACGTTGACCTCGGCCAGTGCTTCGCGCACCTCGTCCAATTTGAACGGCTTGATCACAGCGGTAATCTGTTTCATGACTTCTCCTTATTTTGTTTAAATCGAAAATCTGTAGCCGGGCAAGCCGCGAGCCTTGGTTCTATTGTAATCGACACGCACACGCTGTCCATCAACGTATGCGAATACCGGTCAATTCCTTTCATCCTGCACCGGAATGGAGCGCAATTCCTCCAGCCATACAACGCTTTGCGCATCGCTAGGCGCGCGCCAGTCGCCGCGCGGCGACAGCGAACCGCCGCTGCCCACCTTTGGTGCGTTCGGCACGCAGCTGCGCTTGAACTGGCTGGTGCGGAAGAAGCGGTCCAGGAAGATGCCCAGGTTGTGCTTGATCGCGCCCAGGCTGTACTGGTTGCGCGTGACGTGGTCGCCGTCCGGCCAGCGGCCCTGCTCCTTGTCCTGCCACGCGGTCAGCGACAGGAACGCCACTTTGGATGGACGGAAGCCGAAGCGCAGCACGTAGTACAGGTTGAAATCCTGCAGCTCGTACGGGCCGATGGTGCTTTCAGTGCGCTGCTCCGGCTGGCCGTCTGCCGTACCCGGCACCAGCTCAGGGCTGATCTCGGTGCCAAGGATGTCGAGCAGCACCTGCGCATCGTTGCGTCCGATCACGCCGGACTCGGCGACCCAGCGCACCAGGTGCGAGATCAGCGTCTTCGGCACGCTGGCGTTGACGTTGTAGTGCGACATGTGGTCGCCCACGCCGTAGGTGCACCAGCCCAGCGCCAGCTCGCTCAGGTCGCCGGTGCCGCAGACGATGGCGTGGTGATGGTTGGCCAGGCGGAACAGGTGGTTGGTGCGCTCGCCGGCCTGCACGTTTTCAAACGTGATGTCGTACTGCGCCTGCCCTTCCGAGTATGGATGGTTCAAGTCCTTCAGCATCTGGATGCAGCTTGGGCGGATGTCGATTTCCTGCGCCGAGCAGCCGACCAGCTTCATCAGCGCATGCGCCTGCATCAGCGTGCGTTCGCTGGTGGCGAAGCCGGGCATGGTGTAGGCCAGGATATTGGTGCGCGGCAGTTTGAGCTTGTCCATCACGCGCGCGCAGACCAGCAGCGCGTGCGTCGAATCGAGGCCGCCGGAAATGCCGATGACGATCTTCTTGATATTGCTGGAGGTCAGACGCTGCGCCAGCGCCTGCACCTGGATGTTGTAGACCTCGTTGCAGCGCTCGTCGCGGCGACGCGCGTCGGACGGCACGTACGGGAAGCGTTCGACGCAGCGCTTCAGCGCCAGCGGCTGTTCGCGGCCGATCTCCAGTTCGAAGAACACGGTGCGGAACTTGTTGACCTCGGCCGCGTGGCGCTGCACCGATTGCGCGAAGGTGTTCATGCGCATGCGCTCGCGCGACAGGCGCTCCAGGTCGATGTCGGCAAAGGTCAGCGTGGCTTCGTCGGCGAAGCGTTTGGACTCGGCCAGCATCTCGCCGTTCTCGCAGATCACGCCCTGCCCGTCCCAGGCCAGGTCGGTGGTCGATTCGCCGCTGCCGGCCGAGGTGTACAGATAGGCCGAGATGCAGCGCGCCGATTGCTGCGACACCAGCTGGTTGCGGTAGCCGGCCTTGCCGACCAGCGCGTTCGACGCCGACAGGTTGACCAGCACGGTGGCGCCGGCCAGCGCCGCGAACGACGACGGCGGAATCGGCACCCACACGTCTTCGCAGATCTCGACGTGGAATTTGAACAGCGGCATGTCGGCCACTTCGAACAGCAGGCCGGAGCCGAACTGCACGCGCTCGCCCAGCAGGTCGATCTCGGTGGCGACCGCGTAGTCGCCGCTGCTGAACTGGCGGGCGTCGTAGAACTCGCCGTAGTTGGGCAGGTAGCTCTTCGGCACCACGCCCTGGATCTGGCCGTTAGCGATCACCACCGCGCAGTTGTACAGCTGATGCTCAACCCGCAGCGGCACGCCGACCACCAGCGCCAGCTTCCACTGCACCGAGGCGGCGACGATGCTGTCGAGCGCATCAAGGCAGCCGTCCAGCAAGGCGCGCTGGTGGAACAGGTCGTCGCAGGTGTAGGCCGACAGGCCCAGCTCGGGGAAAGCCACCAGCGCCGCGCCTTGTGCGGCGGCTTGTTCGGCCAGGGCGATGGTCTGGGCGGCGTTGTGGGCGGGGTCGGCGATCCGGCAAACCGGTGCGGCGATGGCGACGCGGGCGAAATCGTGCGTGTACAGATTCAGGAAATTCGAGGTCATGTGTAGTCTTTCACGGGCACATCGGATAGACAAAATCGAATTATCGCACGGGGACAGCCGCGCCGCCGCCAACAGACACGGCCCAGATAGGCTAGACTTGCGCCAACATCAAGGGCCGGAGGCAGGCGTGGCAGAAGCAGAGTTTACGATCATCAATTCGCTCGACGGCGTCGACACTGCACAATGGCAGGCGCTGGCCGGCGACAACCCGACGCTGAGCCACACCTTCCTGCACGCGCTGCACGAAAGCGGCTGCGCCGCCGAGGACACCGGCTGGACCCCGCGCTACCTGGTGCTGCACCGCGACGGCGTGCTGGACGGCGCCATGCCGCTGTACCTGAAGGATCACAGCCGGGGCGAGTACGTGTTCGACCACGCGTGGGCCGACGCCTTCCACCGCAACGGCATCGAGTACTACCCCAAGCTGTTGTCGGCGGTGCCGTTCACGCCGGTGACGGGCAGCCGTCTGCTGGCGCGCACGCAGGAAGACCGGCAGTTGCTGGCGCGCGCCGCGTTGCAGGTGGCGCGGCAGCTGGGCACGTCCTCGCTGCACATCCTCTTCCCCGACGAGCAGGACAAGCAGGCGCTGGCCAAGGCCGGCTTCATGCTGCGCGAGGGCGTGCAATTCCATTGGGAGAACGCCGGCTACGCGGACTTCGAAGCCTTCCTGTCCAGCATGAAGATGGAGAAGCGCAAGAAGATCCGCCAGGACCAGCGGCGCGTGCTCGATGCGGGCATCGCCTTCGAACACCTGGCCGGCGAGCAGATCGGCGCCGGGGTGCTGGAGTTTTTCTACAGCTGCTACGTGTCGACCTACCACGCGCATTATTCCAAGCCGTACCTGTCGCTGGAGTTTTTCCAACGCCTGCTGCGCGAAGCGCCGGACAGCATGATGATGGTGCTGGCCAAACGCGGCGACGCGCCGGTGGCGGCCGCGCTGAACCTGGTGGGCGGCGGCATCATGTACGGGCGCTACTGGGGTACGCAGGAATTCGTCTCGGGCCTGCACTTCGAGACCTGCTATGTGCAAGCTATCGATTACTGCATTCGGCACGGCCTGGCGCGCTTTGAAGGCGGCGCGCAGGGCGTGCACAAGATGTCGCGCGGACTGGTGCCGACGCCGACCTGGTCGGCGCACTGGGTGGCCGACCCGCGCTTTGCCGACGCCATCGCCGACTTCCTGCAACAGGAAACGGCAGCCATGGACGAGTACATCGATGAGCTCGGTGAGCGCACCCCGTTCAAGGCACAGCTGCCCTAGCCTTCCTGCTTAAGCTGCGTTGCGACGACGGCGCGCTGCGGCGCCCATCACGCCCAGGCCGGCGAGCAGCATGCCATAGGTTTCAGGCTCAGGCACGGCGGTCACGTTCAGGTCGGTGACGACCACGCCGCCGAAACCACCCAGATGGCCGGGGCAATTGGCCGAATTGCAGGGATCGAACACGATGCGGCCCACGTTTGCCGCCGGAATCGAGAAGGTGTACCACTGGTTGTTGGGATTGGTGCCGAAGGTCGGCGAATACCAGGTGCCCAGCAGCGCGTTGCTGCCGAACGCGTAAGCGGTGATGCCAAAAGCATCCGCATCGCCGGCGCCGTCGCCGGCACGGATCGAGATGTTGCTGACCGCGTGCGCGAAGGTGAAGGTGATATCGCTGTCGCCGCCGGTACCGGCAAACAGGCCGCCGCCATACGAGTCCACGTACTTCAGGTTGCCTGCCTCGGAACTCATGGTCAGGTCGCCGAACGTCGCATTCTCGTAGCCCTGGCCATCGGTCATGAAGGTGCTGAAATCGTAATTGGTGGCGGCGGCGCCAGCGCTCCAGCCCAAACCAAGGCACAGTCCGGCGGCGGCAAGCAAACGCGTCATCAAAGTCGTCATAAAATTCCCCATTCAGTTAGTTATAAAAATACAAACTTAATGGTACATGGTTATCATTTCAACATCAATGAATATGTGTCAAAATGGCACGACACAGCAACAAAGCCGGCTGGCGGCACGGAAACTCTCAAACGGTTAGAATGGTAGCGTTAACTATTATCTTCCCGGGGATGAAACCAGTTTGCTTCACAGCAATTTCAATCGGGCCTATACTCTGGGCCCCTTGGAGGGTTTTATCAGGAACGTGGCAAGCAAAGCATGAATGCAGATTTTATAAGACAGCGTGACCGGTTCAAGACCGCCACGATGAAGCGGATCGACGTCAGCGATGAATCCTACAGCAACGTAACCGAGCTATTGGCACCGATCGCCAAGCCTTTCCACGTCCGCAAGGGGGAGTTTCTGCAACGCGCCGGCGTGCCGGCGACCCATGTGCACTGGATCAGCAGCGGCGTGGTGCGCAGCGGTTTCTTCAACCGCGACGGCCTTGAAGTGACGCTGCGTTTCTACCGCGAGGGCGAATCGGCCACCACGCTGACCGACCTGATCGCCGGCGAGAACGGCCAGGCGGCGGTGCAATTCTTGGTGGCGGAAACGCCTATCCATGGCTTTACCCTGGATTGGAAACGTTCCTGCGAGCTGCGCGCGCAGCACGAGGTGATGCAGCACTACCATCTGAACATCGCCATGCACGGCCTGCAGACGCTGGCGCAGCGCGCCTACACCAATGGCGAGACCTCGGCCCACGAGCGGCTGGCGGCCTTCCGCGAAGAGTATCCG
This sequence comes from Rugamonas aquatica, assembly GCF_009380215.1. Taxonomy (GTDB): domain Bacteria; phylum Pseudomonadota; class Gammaproteobacteria; order Burkholderiales; family Burkholderiaceae_D; genus Rugamonas; species Rugamonas aquatica_B. Next base: position 64,963 of record NZ_WHUG01000004.1, on the reverse strand, counting down.
GGGCTGGAGGCGCGCATCTCGCAGCGCGCGATCGCGTCCTACCTGGGCATTACGCCGCAATACATGTCGCGCCTGCGGCGTGAGGCGGAAGCGGCCAGCGGCGCACCGCGCGGATAAAAAAAAGCCCCTTGCGGGGCTTTTTTACTGGTCGCTTGAATTACGCGATACCGTTTTCTTTTTTGTACGCAGCGACGCCGCTCAGGATTTCTTCCTTGGCTTCGTCCGGGCCGTACCAGCCGTCGATCTTGACCCATTTGCCCTTTTCCAGATCTTTGTAGTGCTCGAAGAAGTGCTGGATCTGGCGCAGGCGCAGTTCGTTCAGGTCTTCCGGCTTCTGCCAGTGGCTGTAGATCGACAGTACTTTGTCGACCGGCACGGCCAGCACTTTGGCGTCTTCACCGGCTTCGTCGGTCATTTTCAGCACGCCGACAGGACGGCAGCGCACCACCACGCCCGGGATCAGCGGGAACGGGGTGATGACCAGCACATCGACCGGGTCGCCGTCTGCGGACAGGGTGTTCGGCACGTAGCCGTAGTTGCATGGGTAGTGCATGGCGGTGCCCATGAAACGATCGACGAAGATCGCGCCCGACTCCTTGTCAACTTCATACTTGATCGGATCGGCGTTCATCGGGATTTCGATGATGACGTTGAAATCGTTCGGCAGATCGCGGCCGGAAGATACTTTATTCAAGCTCATGGGGGTTTCCTCGTAAGTGCTGGCAAATGTTTAACCGCGTAATTATAGCGAACTACAGCCCGCTTGTGCAGCGCAGCAGCGCGGCGGCGTGGCCGAAAGCCGGTTTCACGACAATCTTGTTACTCCCCGCTGCGCCGCCGAAGGCCTAAAGTTGTCCTGCGGCGCCGATCCCTGGCGCCTCCAAAGGAGACAGCAATGACCAGCACTATCAGCAATATCAGCCGCAAGGCGCAGACCGCCGGAACCTTGAGCCACGCCGTCGTCTCCCCCGCCCAGTGGCTGCAACAACGCCACGCCCTGCTGGCGCGCGAGAAGGAATTGACACGCCTGCACGACCAGGTCGCCCGCGAACGCCGGGCGCTGCCGTGGGTGCGCGTTGAAAAAAACTATGTGTTCGACACACCGTCAGGCCGGCGCACGCTGGCCGATCTGTTCGAAGGCCGCAGCCAGCTGGTGGTGCAGCACTTCATGTTCACGCCCGGCGCCGAGCAGGGATGCGCCCACTGTTCCTACATGGCCGACCATACCGACGGCGCTCTCGCCCACCTGGCGCAGCGTGACGTGACCTTCGTCGCCATCTCTCGCGCGGCGCTGGACGACATCGAATGCTTCCGCCACCGCATGGGCTGGCGCTTCAACTGGGTATCGTCGGGGGATGGCGATTTCAACTATGACTTCCACGTCAGCTTCCGGCCCGAAGAGCTGGCCAGCGGCGCAGTCGATTACAACTACCAGCGCCTGTCCATGAAAAATCCCGACATGCCCGGCGTTAGCGTGTTCTGCAAGGATGACGATGGCGTGGTCTACCACAGCTACTCGACCTACGGCCGCGGCGTGGAGGTGATGATGCACACCTATAACTTCCTCGACCTGACCCCGCTGGGCCGCCACGAGGAAGGCCTGCCCTACACGATGGCGTGGGTGCGTCACCACGACCGTTACGAGGCCGCGCCGGCGGCGTCCGCGTGCTGCCATGCGCAGGCATGAACAGGCGCTGCGGACGCTGACGCCCATCGCGGCCGGCCAGGCCGCCTCGGCCGCCTTGATGACGGCCCTGCACGGCGCCGGCCTGATGCTGGCGCCGGTGCTGGTTCCGCTGTGCAGCAGCGACGGCACCGTGCGCGAGGTGGCCGTGGCGGGCTCGCAGACGCTGATGCTGGCGGCGTGCGCCATGCACGCGGCGGCGATGCTGGGCATGACCGCCGCCGTCAACGCGCTGCTGAAGCGGTACTACGCGATATAAAAAAACCCACCTGCACTGAACGCGATCTTGAGCGCGTTCAGGCCGGTGGTTTTTTTAGAGGATGGTAGCCAGCGCGCACTGGCGGTAGTGGTTCGCGGCTTCTTCCGGCTGGGCCAGCGCTTCGTGCAACTGCGCCAGCTTCAGGTGGGATTCGCGCACCATGCGCGGGTCGGCGGCGTCCGACAGGGCCTGCTCCAGATAGCGCTGGGCTTTGCCCCACAGCTTCTGCTTCAGGCACAGGGAACCCAGCGTCAGCGCCAGCTCGGCGTCGGTCGGACGCGCGTGTATCCAGTTTTCGCAATGCTCGATCTGCACCAGCAAGGCGGCGGAACCGGCCGGCGCCGCCGCTTCGCGGTAGGCGCGCACCACGCGGTCGTCCCAGTCGGCGGCCAGCGATTCTTCCGCCACCAGGCGCGCTTCGTCGTGCAGCCCGCGCGCGTTCAGCGCGGTGGCGGCGCGACAAGCCACGTAGGGCTTGATGCGGTCGGCGGTCGGCACCGTGGCCCAGACCCGCATCAGCGATTCGGCATCGTGGGCGCTGTCGGACAGCATGTCGTCATACGCCAGCTCGCGCAGGCGCGACGACAGCGCCGGATGCAGCGCGCGATGCTTGTCCAGCGAACGCACCAGACGCAGTACTTCCGGCCAGTTCTTGGCCTGCTGCTGCGCCTTCAGCGACCACTGCAGCGCATGGATGTGACGGGTGCCGCTGGCGTTGAGCTCGCGCACCGCTTCCAGCGCCTGCTCAGGCTGATGGTCGTCGACCAGCAGTTCGGTCATCGTCATCAGGCGCGCAGTCTTCATCGCCTGGTCGTCGGCCAGCTTGGCCAGCCAGTTGTCGCGGCGCGCGCTTTGACGCATGCGGTGCGCGGCGCGGGCGCCGATCAGCGACGCCACGCCGGCGTTTTCCGGCAGCTCGGAGGCGCGCATCGCGGCCTTCTCGGCATGGCCGAAGCGGCCTTCAAACAAGGCCTTCAACGCTTCGCGCAGCCCCTTGTTGCCATCGCGTTCGCGCTTGCGCTGGCGGTAGGCGGCAACCTTGCCCGGCATGCTGATGGTGGCGCGGAAGGCGCGGATCACGAAGTACAGGAAGGCGAACAGCGCCACTTCCAGCACCACGAAGAAGTTCAGCGACAGGTCGATCCGGTGCGGCGGGTAGAACAGCACCACATTGCCCGGGTTGAAACGCGCCGTCACGGCGATACCGATGGCGGCGGCCATCAAAGCGACTATCCAGAGAAATAAACGCATGACTTATGGCTTCGCTTTGTAGTTGCGCACGGCGTTCAGGCTGTCCGACAGGGTCGGCATCTCGATCGCCAGGTTGCTGGTCTGGACCTGACGCAGCAGCGTCTGCACCGTCTGCGTCGACTTGGCGCGCACGTCGAAGTACTTGACCAGCGCTTCCTGCGCCGCGATCAGGTCGGCGCGGAAGGCCGCCTCGTTGCGCGACAACAGCGCCATGCGCGCGTTCAGCAGGCGCAGCTTGAGATTCTCGCGCAGGAAGTAAGCCTGCGTCGGCGACAGCATCAGCGCATCCGGCGTGTCGACGCTGCGCACGCGGATCAGCTGGCGCACGTCGGTCCACATCTCGCTGCTCCAGCTGTTCCAGGTGTCCTGCACCGCTTGCAGCCACGGGCTGGTCGGCTCGACCGGTTCAGGCTTGCCGCCCTTGCCGCCGGCCGCCTTGGCCTTGGATTTTTTCTCGGGCGGCGCCGGCAGCGTCGGCTTTTCGTCCGACAGCATCGGCAGCGTATCGATCTGCGCGATCACGTTATCCAGGCGCAGCGCCATGCCGACCGAATCCACGCTCGGCAAGGCCTTCAGCTTCTCGGTGTCCTTGGCGATGGCGCGGCGGATGGTGATGAATTGCGGCTTGTCCGAACGCGACAGGCTGCGGTCGGCGTTTTGCAGCGCGATCAGCGCGCCCGGCACGTTGCCGGCCAGTTGCAGCTGCTGGCTGGCGGTCGACAGCACTTGCTCGATCTCGGTCAGCGCCCATTCGTCGCGGTTCTTGGACAGGTCCTGGTACAGCTGCTCCAGCGCCAGTTGCTGGCTCTGAGCTTCCTGCTGCTTGCTTTCCAGCAGGCCGACCTTGGCTTGCAGCTCCTTGCTGGTTTCCTGCACGGCACGGGCCAGCGTGCCGGTTTCGGCATTGCTGGCGTCGCCCTTTTGCAGGCGGCGCGCCATTTCCTCGCGCAGGTTGCGCACCTGGTTGTGCGAGGACCAGGTTTGTCCGGCCAGCAGGATGGCCAGCACGACGATACCGACCAGCAGCATTTGCGGCTGTTGCACGGTTTCGAGCAGGCTGGGCTCAGGCTGCGGCTTGGACGCAGGCGGGGTCTCGGCGGCGGCGCCGGCGGAGACGACAGGATCGGGTAAGGTAGGCAAATCGTTCATAGGCGTGATTGTAACGCGGCCAGCAGGCGTTCGTCGCCTGATCCGGTGAGCGTCAGTCGGGAAAAGCCCAAATTGTTTGCCGTTTCGGCAATTCGGGCGTGCGGGATGATCAAATGCTGTTGTTGCATCAATACAACGGGATTCTGTTGCGCCGCATCAGGATAGTCGGCGTCGAGCTGCGCCAGCAGTGCGCACAGGCCGCGCAGGGCCTCGGAACTGGTGATGATCCAGTCGTTTTGCTGCAACAGCAAACGGCGCAGGGTCGCGGCCAGCTGCGGCGTCAGGTGCGGCACGGAGCGGCGGTAGGCCGGCACCACGTCGACCACGGCGCCGGCCGCGCGCAAGCCGTCGGCCATCAGCTCGCGGCCGCTTTCGCCGCGCACGATCAGCACCGGCTGGCCGTTCAGCGCGGCCAGGTCCAGCGTTTGCAGCAAGTGTTCGGAATCGCTGTGGGCGCTGTCGGCCGGGCTGACGATGTCGACCGTCTCCGGCGTCACGCCGTGGGCGGCCAGCGCGGCGCGGCTGCCCTCCCCCAGCACCGCCAGCCTGACGCCGGCCGGCCACTGCTGGATATGCGCGAAAGCGGCGTCGATGGCGTTGGGCGAGACGAAGGCCACCATCTTGTAGCCCGGCTGCGGCGCGCACAGGCGTGACAGCGCGGCCAGCAAGGCGGCCGGCTCGGGCAAGGCTTCGATTTCCAGCAGCGGCAACAGTTCCACCTGGCGGCCCAGTGCGCTAACACGGGCCGCCAACGGCAGGGCTTGCGCCAGGGGACGGGTGATGACGACGGCGCCGGTCATCCGCTGGTCAGGTGGCGGAGGACGGCGCGTCGCCAGCCAGCGTGGCCGAACGGGCATCGGCGTCGGCCTGGGCGGCTTCGCTCAGGCAGGACGACAGGATGTCGACCGCGTCTTGCGCGCGCAGCAGCGCGGCGACCTGCTCGCCCAGCGCTTCCGGGTCGGCGGCCGCGCCGCGCACCTCGGCGCTGGCCATGCGGGCGCCGTCCGGCGTGGCGACCATGGCGCGCAGATGCATCTGGCCGTCCTGCACGGTGGCGAAGGCCGCCAGCGGCACCTGGCAGCTGCCGCCAAACACCTTGGACACCTTGCGCTCGGCCGTGACGGCCTGGAAGGTGGCTTCATCGTTCAGCGGCGCCAGCAAGGCCATCAGGTCGACGCCGCCGGCGTCCTTGCGCACGGGGATCTCGATCGCCATCGCGCCCTGGCCGGCGGCCGGCAGGCTGTCAGCCGGGTCCAGCAGCGCGCGGATGCGCTCTGGCAGACCCAGGCGCTTGAGGCCGGCGGCGGCCAGGATGATGGCCGCGTAGTCGCCGCGATCCAGCTTGCCCAGGCGGGTGTCGAGGTTGCCGCGCAACGGTTTGATCACCAGATGCGGGTAGCGCGCCGCGATCAGCGACTGGCGGCGCAGGCTGCTGGTGCCGACCACGGCGCCGGCCGGCAGCTCGCCGAGCGAGGCGTAGTCGTTGGAGACGAAGGCGTCGCGCGGATCTTCGCGCTCCAGCACGGCGGCCAGGGCGAAACCTTCCGGCAGCTCCATCGGCACATCCTTGAGCGAATGGACCGCCAGATCGGCGCGGCCTTCGGCCATCGCGACTTCAAGTTCTTTAACGAACAGACCCTTGCCGCCCACTTTTGATAAAGTTCGATCAAGAATTTGATCGCCTTTTGTCGACATTCCTACAATTTTAATATCGCACTGCGGATATAATAAAGTCAATCGAGCCCGTACATGCTCGGCCTGCCACATGGCAAGCCGACTTTCACGCGAAGCGATCACCAAGGTGGACGGAGGATTTTGTAGTAATTCCGATATTTTCAAAACCAGTTCTTTCGCTGTAGCTAACGCTAACCGGCGCAGGCCAGTTAAAACGCGCGTGTTTAAGATCACAAATTTTATCACGCTCCCCTTCTTGCAGAACCGGGCCACAAGCCTTTGCACCGACTTTTCACATCTTTGCGGCTTATCTCATGGCAAACCAATCTAGTGCAACGAACGATCAAACGGCTGAACAACCTGGCGTGGACAAAGACGCGCCCCTTAAAGAAGACATCCGCCTGCTAGGCCGCCTGCTGGGCGACGTGCTGCGGGACCAGGAAGGCGAGGAAGTCTACGCCGTGGTCGAAACCATCCGGCAAACGGCTGTGCGCTTCCGGCGCGAGGCCGACGCCGGCGCCGCCAAGGAACTGGACGGCATGCTGAAAATCCTGACCCGCGAGCAAACCATTTCCGTGGTGCGGGCGTTTTCCTACTTCTCGCACCTGGCCAATATCGCGGAAGACCAGCACCACATCCGCCGCCGCCGCGCCCACTTGCTGGCCGGCTCCAACCCGCAGCAGGGCAGCGTCAACTTCGCGCTGTGCAAGCTGAAGGAAGCCGGCGTCAGCCAGGAAACCGTGGCCACCTTCTTCCAGGACGCGCTGATTTCGCCCGTGCTGACGGCCCACCCGACCGAAGTGCAGCGCAAGTCCATTCTTGATGCGGAACACGACATCGCCCGCCTGTTGGCCGAGCGCGACCTGCCGCTGACGCCCAAGGAGCAGGCCGCCAACATGCACCTGTTGCGCGCCCGCGTCGCCACGCTGTGGCAGACCCGCATGCTGCGCTACTCCAAGCTGACCGTGGCCGACGAGATCGAAAACGCCCTGTCCTACTACCGCATCACCTTCCTGCGCGAGCTGCCGGGCCTGTACGACGATATCGAGACCGACATCGCCGCCCACTACGGCCAGGCGCAAGCCACCACCGCGCCCTACGTGCAGATGGGCAGCTGGATCGGTGGCGACCGCGACGGCAACCCCAACGTCAACGGCGGCACCATGGAACACGCGCTGACACGCCAGGCCACCACCATCCTCGACTTCTACCTGGAGGAAGCGCACACGCTGGGCGCCGAACTGTCGGTGTCGACGCTGATGATCGCCTGCAGCCCCGAGCTGCAAGCGCTGGCCGACCAGTCGCCCGACCTGTCCGACCACCGCGCCGACGAGCCGTACCGCCGCGCCCTGATCGGCATCTACGCCCGCCTGGCCAGCACCGCCCGCGCGCTGGGCGCGACCAACATCCTGCGCAAGGAAGTGGGCCACGCCGAGCCGTACGCGGCGGCGGCCGAGTTCGCGGCCGACCTGCAAGTGCTGGTCGATTCGCTCAACGCCAACCACGGCGCCGTGCTGGTGCAGCCGCGCCTGTCGACCTTGAAGCGCGCGGCCGACATCTTCGGCTTCCACCTGGCTTCGCTGGACATGCGCCAATCGTCGGACATCCACGAACGCGTGCTGGGCGAACTGTTCGCCAAGGCCGGCGGCCAGGCCGATTATTCGTCGCTGGACGAGGACGCCAAAGTGGCGCTGCTGCTGAGCGAGTTGTCGCAGCCGCGCCTGCTGTACTCGCCGTACATCGCCTACTCGGCCGAGACCGATTCCGAGCTGGGCGTGCTGCGCGCCGCGCGCCAGATCCGCGCGCTGTACGGCGCCCGCGCCATCCGCAACTACATCATCTCGCACACCGAAACCGTGTCCGACCTGCTGGAAGTGCTGCTGCTGCAAAAGGAGATGGGCTTGCTGCGCATCGCCGAGCAGGAGCTGGACCTGATGGTGATCCCGCTGTTCGAAACCATCCCCGACCTGCAACGCGCGGCCGGCATCATGGAAGCCGTGATGGCGATCCCGCTCTTTAAATCGCTGATCGCCAGGCAGGGCCAGATCCAGGAAGTCATGCTGGGCTATTCGGATTCCAACAAGGACGGCGGCTTCCTGACCTCCAACTGGGAGCTGTACAAGGCCGAAACCCACCTGGTCACCGTGTTCGAAAAGGCCGGCGTCAAGCTGCGCCTGTTCCACGGCCGCGGCGGCACGGTGGGCCGCGGCGGCGGCCCGTCGTACGAGGCCATCCTGGCGCAGCCGCACGGCACCGTCAACGGCCAGATCCGCCTGACCGAACAGGGCGAGATCATCGCCTCCAAGTTCTCCAACAAGGACATCGGCCGCCGCAACCTGGAGCTGCTGGTCGCCGCCACGCTGGAGGCCAGCCTGATGCCGCAGTCGGAAGACGCCGACCACCAGGCCCAGCTGCGCCAGTTCGAAGCCATCATGGCCGAGATCTCGGACCGCGCCTACAAGGCTTACCGCAACCTGGTCTATGAAACCCCGGGCTTCACCGACTACTTCTTCGCCGCCACGCCGATCGCCGAGATCGCCGAGCTGAACCTCGGTTCGCGCCCGGCCTCGCGCAAGTCGACCAAGCGCATCGAAGACTTGCGGGCGATTCCATGGGGCTTCTCGTGGGGCCAGTGCCGTCTGCTGCTGCCGGGCTGGTACGGCTTCGGCAGCGCGCTCGGCGCCTGGGTCGCGGACGGCAAGCGCGACGAGCGCCTGGCCCAGCTGCAGGCGATGTTCAGGCAATGGCCGTTCTTCGCCACGCTGCTGTCGAACATGGACATGGTGCTGGCCAAGACCGACCTGGCGATCGCCTCGCGCTACGCCGAGCTGGTGCAGGACAAGGAACTGCGCGAACGCATCTTCAAGCGCATCACCGAAGAGCATGCGAACACGCTGTCCATCCTGCAAAGCATCACCGGCGCCACCGAGCGGCTGGCCGGCAACCCGCTGCTGGCGCGTTCGATCCAGAACCGCTTCGCCTACCTCGATCCGCTGAACCACTTGCAGGTGGAGCTCATCAAGCGCCACCGCGCGCTGTCCAGCGAGCCGGGCAAGGCCGATGAACGGGTCCATCGCGGCATCCACCTGTCGATCAACGGCGTCGCCGCCGGCCTGCGCAACACCGGCTAAACGTCGCGCGCTCCGCTCTGAACGCCCAGGTCTGCACCTGGGCGTTTTTTTTATTTCCTTAGAGATTAATCAAACTGGTTAAATTGGCATTACAATATAAACAAGACCACTTCTATCCGCCAATATGAAAAGCTTGATTGAATCGCTGGGAAAATCGAACATTGAAGAGGTCGTAGCGCGGCTGCAAGCCGCCATCGGCGGCATGCAACCGGCCGACGGCGAACTGCACAACATCATCGCCATCATGCCGCTGGCCTTGTTCATCAAGGATGCGCAATCGCGCGTCGTGCTGATGAACCCGGCCTGCGAGGCGCTGTGGGGCATTTCCTTCGCCGACCTGCAGGGCAACGACGGCGCCGACTTCTTCCCCGCCGACCAGACCGCCTACTTCCTCGAACACGACCGCGCCGCCTTCGCCAGCGGCAAGCACCTCGTCTACGAAGAAGAACTGTGGCACCCCGGCCTGGGCGAAAACCGCTGGCTGCAAACCCACAAGCTGCCCACCTACGACGAGCAGGGCCAGCCCAACCTGCTGATCGCCATGTGCGTCGACATCACCGACCGCAAGCGCGCCGAGCAGCTGCTGCAATCGTCGGTGCAGGAATTGCGGGCGCTGTCCGAGCACCAGCACACGGCCAAGGAAAGCGAACGCCGCCGCATCGCCCAGGATATCCACGACGACCTGGCGCAAAATCTGCTGGCCTTGAAACTGGATGTCGCCACGCTGCACGACCGCACGCGCGAGCGCCAGCCGCGGCTGCACCAGCGCGCCGCCCAGGCGCTGCACACGCTGGACGCCAGCATCATCGCGGTGCGCGAGCTGATCAACGAGCTGCATCCGAGCACGCTGGAACTGGGCCTGTCGGCCGCGATCGAATGGCAGATGCAGCGGCTGGAGCGCCGCCACGGCCTGCGCTGCCGCCTGGAGCTGATCGAAGACAGCGTCGCGCTGGACCAGCGCCAGATCTCCGGCATCTACCACGTCGTGCTGGCCGCGCTCGGCTATGTGTGCGGCCACGCCGGCACGCGCACCGTAGAAGCCACGCTCAATCTGCGGCCGGAGTTGCTGTCCATCGTCATCAGCGGCGACGGCCACCCCGACCAGCACACCGAGCAAGGCGTGCTGGACCTGGGCGGCATCCGTGAGCGCCTGGCCGATTTCGGCGGCGAACTGGCGGTGGCGCAGCTGGCCGGCGCCGGCACCGTATTGCGCATGAACCTGCCGGCGGCGGTCTCCTCCAAATAGAGGATGCCCGCCTCTCTCTTTGCCGCTATGCTGTCGGCATGAGAATCTTGATGTATCGCACTTTGCGGCTGGCCGCCGGCCTGATGCTGGCAGCCCTGCAACCGGCAAGCGCGGCCGAACATGCGCGCCTGCTGAGCGACTACACCCACCGCGCCTGGAGCGCCGCCCAGGGCGCTCCGGCGCAAATCCAGGCCATCACCCAAACCCGCGACGGCTGGCTGTGGCTGTCCACGCCGACCGGTTTATACCGTTTTGACGGCATCAACTTCGAACGGCGCGACCGCGTCGGCGGCCACTCGCTGCGCTCGACCATCGTGCTGCCGCTGTACACCGCGCCGGACGGCGCGCTGTGGGTCGGCTACCGCTTCGGCGGCGCCAGCGTGTTCAAGGACGGCAAGGTGCGCCACTACGGCGCCGCCGACGGCTTCCCGCCCGGCGCCACCTACAGCTTCAGCCGCGCGCCGGACGGCGCCATGTGGGTGACCACCGCCCGCGGCCTGGCCTGGCTCAACGGCGGCCGCTGGCAGCGCATCGGCGCCGACAGCGGTTTCGACCCGGGCGCCAAATCGGTCTGGCAAGTGCTGTTCGACCGCGACGGCACGCAATGGGTGTCGAGCGACCGCGCCGTCTACTACCGCCGCCAGGGCGACAGCCGCTACCGCATCGCCAGCCCGGCCGACATCCGGCTGTCGTCGCTGGCCGCCGCGCCCGACGGCACCGTGTGGGCCTCGAACGGCAGCGACGCCAATTACCGCATGTCGCAGCAGGCGCCGGCCGCACGCCAGCCCGCCAGGCCGGAGCTGCCCGGCAGCGGCATGTGGTTCGACCGCGCCGGCACCATGTGGCTGCTGAGCGAGAACCGGGTCGAGCGCATGCTGCCCGACGTGTTTCCCGATCCGCGCCAGCGCGTCACGCAGGAGCAGGGTTTGAGCGGCATGAATCCGCAAACCTTTTTTGAAGACCGCGAAGGCAATGTCTGGATCGGCACGGTCAGCGGGCTGGACCTGTTCCGCCCCAACCGCGCGCGGCCGCTGCCCAGCCATCTGGAGATCGTCACGCCGGGCCTGTATCCTGGCCCGGACGACAAGGTGCGCATCAGCGCCGACAACGCGGGCTCGTGGCTGGTCGATGTCAGCGGCCGGCGCTACGACAGCTCGCCGCATGCCTTCCGCTCGGCCGCCACCGGCCGCGACGGCCGCGCCGCGCTGGGCACGGCCGAAGGCATCTGGCGGCCGGACGCGGGCGGCAGCGGCGCCATGATCCCGTCGCCGCCGGCGGCATTGATGGACCACATGGCGCCACGCGCACTGGCCCAGGACGGCAGCGGCGACTGGTGGGCCAGCTACGTCAACCTCGGCATCTACCGCCATCACGAAGGCGGCTGGAGCCTGGTCGACGACCCCGCCCTGCCGGCCGCGCGCGTGTTGTCCATGCTGGCCGACCGCCACGACCGCATCTGGATAGGCTACCCGGACAACCGCATCGCCGTCATCGAACACGGCGCCGTGAGCATGCTCGGCACGGCCCAGGGCCTGCGCATCGGCAATGTGCTGACCATGGTTGAACGCAACGGCCACCTGTGGGTCGCGGGCGAACTGGGCGCCGCCCTGTACGACGGCCGGCGCTTCATTCCGCTGCAACTGGCCGACGGCCATGAACTGCGCGGCATCAGCGGCCTGGTGGAAACGGCCGGCGGCGAGCTGTGGCTGCACGGCCACGACGGCGCCTTCCGCATCGCCGCCGCGCAGCTCGGCCAGTTCCTGCGCACCGGCGCCGCGCTCGGCTACGAGCTGCTGGACAAGGACGACGGCGTCAGCGGCGGCATCCAGCCGACCGGGCCGTTTCCCTCCATGGTCGAAGCCAGCGACGGCAGGCTGTGGCTGTCCGGCGTGGGCGGCGCGGCGACGATAGCGCCCGGCCGCACCGGCCGCGACGCCACGCCGCCGCCGGTGGAAATCCGCGCGGTCTCCAGCAACGGCAAGGCGTATCCGACGACCGGGCCGCTGGAACTGCCTGCGGGCGCCAACAATCTGCAAATCGGCTTCAGCGCGCTGGGCCTGTCGATGCCGGACAAGCTCGCCTTCCGCTACCGCCTCGATGGCGTCGACAACGACTGGCAGCAGGCCGGCGGCCGCCGCGAAGCCTTCTACACCAACCTGGCGCCGGGCAGCTACCGCTTCCAGGTCATCGCCGCCAACAAGGACGGCGTCTGGAACACCGTGGGCGCGACGCTGCCGGTGACGATCGCGTCGACCTTCACGCAAAGCCTGTGGTTCAAGGTGATCTGCCTGCTGGCGCTGGCCGCGCTGGCGGTGCTGGCCTGGCGCTGGCGGCTGGCGCAGATAGCCCGCCTGATCGAAGCGCGCCATGTCGAACGCCTGAGCGAACGCGAACGCATCGCCCGCGCGCTGCACGACACGTTTTTGCAGGAGGCGCAAGGCACCATCCTGATGATGCAGTTGGCGATGGAGCAGATGCCGGCCACCCTGCCGGCGCGCGCCGCCATGGAGCGCGGCATCGGCTACATCGAGCAGGCGCTGGTCGAAGGACGCGATGAAGTGCGCGGCCTGCGCTCGCCGCTGCGCGACGATGAAACGCTGGCGCAATCGCTGGAGCGCTTCGGCCAGCGGCTGGCGGCTGGACTTTCGGCCAGTTTCCGGCTCGAACAAAAAGGCGCACCATACGCACTGCCCGTCATCACCGGCGATGAAGTGTTTTCCATCGGCCGCGAAGCCATCTGCAACGCCTTCCGCCACGCCAGGGCCAGCGAGATCGTCGTCGAGCTGGAGTATGGCGCGGAGCAGCTGACCTTGCTGGTGCGCGACAACGGCCAGGGCATCGCGGCGGACACGCTGGCGCAAGGCGGCCGCAGCGGCCATTGGGGCTTGGTCGGCATGCGCGAGCGCGCCGCCCGGGCCGGCGCCGCGATAGAGATGGGCAACCGCAGCGAAGGCGGCGCGTTCGTGCGCCTGACTTTGCCTGCTATGTACGCCAGCGCATAGACGGCGCGGCACGGTCTTGCTGTAATCAGGCAGTTATATTCCCACCCCACGAGGAGCGAACACATGAAGCTGAAAGACAAAGTCTGCATCGTCACCGGCGCCGCCAGCGGCATCGGCAAGGAAATCGCACTGGTCTACGCGCGCGAAGGCGGCAAGATCGTCATCGCCGACCTGAACCTGGAAGCGGCGCAAGCCACCGCCGAAGAATTGAAGGGCGCCGGCCACCAGGCCATGGCCATCGCCATGAACGTGGTCGATGAAGCGCAGGTCAACGCCGGCATCGCCAAGGTGGTCGAGGCCTGGGGGCAGATCGACGTATTGGTCAGCAATGCCGGCATCCAGATCATCCACCCGGTCGAGGACTTCCCTTACGAGGACTGGAAGAAACTGCTGTCCATCCACCTGGACGGCGCCTTCCTGACCACCAAGGCTTGCCTGCCGCATATGTACAAGGCCGGCAGCGGCAGCGTGATCTACATGGGTTCGGTGCATTCGAAGGAAGCATCCAAGCTCAAGTCCGCCTACGTGACGGCCAAGCACGGGCTGATCGGGCTGGCGAAGGCGGTGTCGAAGGAAGGCGCTGAGCATGGCGTGCGCGCCAACGTGATCTGCCCGGGCTTCGTGCGCACGCCGCTGGTCGACAAGCAAATCCCCGAGCAGGCCAAGACGCTGGGCATTTCAGAGGACGACGTCATCAAGAAGGTGATGCTGGCCGATACCGTGGACGGCAAGTTCACCACGGTGGAAGACGTGGCCGAAGTGGCGCTGCTGTTCGCCAGCTTCCCGTCGAACGCGCTGACCGGGCAATCGCTGGTGGTCAGCCACGGCTGGTTCATGCAATAGGAGGTCCACATGGCCACGCTGACGCCGGCAGCTGAACTGGCTGCCAGAAGTACGCCCTATCCGAACGACAGCGCCGACTACCGTGCCGCGCGCACGGCCTTGCTGGCGGAAGAGATAGAACTGCGGCGGCACATCGAACGCGTGGCCGCCCAGCGTCGCGCCCTGCCCCTCGGGGGCGAGGCGCCGGACTACAGCTTCATCGATGAGAACGGCAAGGCGGTGAAACTGGCCGAACTGTTCGGCCGGCACGACACGCTGGTGACGTATTTCTGGATGTATGGCCCGCAGCGCGAACGGCCGTGCCCGATGTGCACCGCCTTCCTGGGCGCCATCGACACGCCGTCGCGCGACCTGTCGCAGCGGTTGGCGGTAGCGGTACTGGGGCGTTCACCGGTGTCGCGCCAATTGGCCTTCGCGCGCGAACGCGGCTGGCGCAACCTGGCTTTTTACCAGTGCGTCGGCGACGACTATCCGCGCGACTATCGCGGCTTGGCGCCGGACGGCAGCGAGTGGCCGGCACTGGACGTCTGGGTCAAGCGCGACGGCAAGGTTTATCATTTCTGGGCAAGCGAACTGGGTGGCACCGAAGATCCGGGCCAGGATCCGCGCGGCGCTCCGGACCCGACGCCGTTGTGGAACATCCTCGACCTGACGCCGGATGGGCGCGGCACCGACTGGTATCCGAAGCTATCGTACTGAATCGGCGGCACGCCGGCGGCGGTCCACTCGGGCATCACGATGTGGGCGGCCGCCGCGCACAGCGCCACCAGCGACCAAACCCATAACAAAGTATTGATATAAACTGTTTTCATCAACTTCCGGAAAAAATCTGGGATTGCCCCCGCGAGAATTCCATCGGCCGGTACTGGCAGCCGCCGTAGTCCCGCTTTCGATACGGCATCACCACGTAGGCGCGGTTGCGCTGGCGGTCTTCGATGTCGAACATCGCCGCCTGCCAGCCGTCATCGACGTCCGGGTTGGCCAGCATCGACGAGCAGATCAGTGTCGCCATCACATCGCCCTGCGCGGCCATCGGCAGCACCTGCTTCAGCAGCCCGCCTATCGCCGTGCGCAAGTCGTCGAACCCATCGGCCACCAGGGCCACGACCTCCTCAGGGTTATGCATGACCAACGCAAACACGGGAAAGCCCGGCTCGGTTTTCAGATAGCGCTGAACCGTCGCTTCCGCCTGCTCAAGCAGCAGGTCCATTTCTTCAGTGAGTTCCATGATTCGCCGATTGCTGGAAAATTGCAATTATGGCATTTTTAGTGAAAATGGAATACCCTGTCGATGCGCTCAGCGTCCCAGCGTCATCCGCTTCAGCAGCACGTTGAAGTCCATCTCGCGCTGGGTCAGCAGGCTTTGGGCGTAGCCGCTCTCGCAGGACGCCTTCGCCTCACCGACGGCTATGCCGGCCACCCTGTCCTTCAGGCCGGAATTGAACACGCCGTGCACCGCCGCGACATGGGCGTCGATGGCGGCGTCCGTGGCATCGGGCTGGCGGGCGCGCATCTGCTGTATCAGCTGCACCTTGTACAGCTGGCGCAGGATGAGCAGCGCGTCCGCGTTGCGCTCCTTCCATTGCGCCATGGCGCCCGTCAAGGCATCGACCGAATCCGGCGCCACCACCTTGCAGCGCTCCAGCAGCAGCGCGTGATAGGCATCGAAGTCGATCTGCGCCAGCTGGATGCCGGCCGCGACATCGACCGTCTCCGCTGCGGCCGACGCGGGCGCAGCGGCCAATGCCCATGCCAGAACCATGTATCGCATCATCTCGTCGCCTTATCTCAGCGTTGACAGGAAAGGCAGCAGACCCGCCACGAAGTGCGCGGCCATCACCGGGAACAACCGGCCGGTACGGGCGTAGTAAATGCTGAACACCAGCCCCATCGCCAGCATCCCGGCGGCGCCCACCGGCCCCTGGTACCAGTAGCAAAGCAGCCTCACCAGTATGACGATGCCGATGGCGTTGGAGGCGCCGAAGCGCCGCAATCCACGCTGCAAGTATGCCAGCAAGAACACTTCCTCGAAAGCGGCGTTGACCAGCGCCAGCGGCAGCAGTCCATACAGCGTGACATGCGACTGCGCCATCATCTCGTCGATGGGCTGGGCCGGCTGCTCGCCAAGCAGTAGCCCGACACTCGTGCTGGCAAGGCAGGTAGCTGCATACAGCATGACGCCCACACCCAGCCCGCCCCAGGACGGCTTGGGCAGCAAGGTCGCCAGTGGATAACGGTTCAGCCGCAACACGGCCAGCGCCATGCAGGCAGGCAGCAGTTCCTGCGCGATGATGGCGGCAAAGTCCCGGTCACTGAAACCCGACACGCCGGAGCCGCCGAACGCCGAGCCGAGCGAGTACGCGATGACGCCACCGAAGCAGATGGCCATCACCAGCAGCGCTTGCCAGGCCGGCGTGTGCGGCAAGTCCAGCACATGATCGGCAGGCACGGCGCGCATCGGCGTCTCGGCCCCGCGGCGCTCGCGCCAGCGATACAGCAAGCCTCCGCACAGCACGCCCGCCGCCACGGCCAGATGCCATATCGTGCGCCGCAGCACCGAGCCGGTGTGCGGCAATTCTGCGAACACGGTGTACACCAGCACCCCCACCACCATCAGCACGAGCGCCCGCCATGACGCGCGCGGCGACCAGTGCGCCACCAGAGCGCCGGCCGCCGCGCCGCCGGCAAAGTCCAGCAGTTGCAGCCAGAGCCAGAGCGCGGTGTCCGAATGATCGTTGAAGCGTTCGAGCGGCGTGGCGCCCGGCGGGTAGCGCAATTCCATCAGATAAGGATGTACGAGGCCGAGATACATCACCGCAGCACTCCCGGCCAGCAGGCCGAGCCACATGTTGCGGAGTCGGGGACGAGAGACGTGGTTTTCCATGCATAGACCGAGGGTTTCGATACCGCTAGTGTATTGCAAGCAAGCCCAAAAAAATGCGCGGTTTGTCACGGCATAAAAAAAGGGAGGCACGCGGCCTCCCTTTTTTATTACGCCGACGCTTAGTTCTGCGTCAGGAAAGTCTTCAGCTTGTCCGAGCGCGACGGCTGGCGCAGCTTGCTCATGGCCTTGGCTTCGATCTGGCGGATACGCTCGCGGGTCACGTCGAACTGCTTGCCCACTTCTTCCAGCGTGTGGTCGTTCGACATTTCCACGCCGTAGCGCATGCGCAGCACCTTGGCTTCGCGCGGGGTCAGCGAATCCAGCACTTCCTTGATGACGTTGCGCATCGAGGCGTGCAGCGCGGCATCCAGCGGCGCCAGCGTGGTGTTGTCTTCGATGAAGTCGCCCAGCTGCGAATCGCCGTCCTCGCCCATCGGCGTTTCCATCGAGATCGGCTCTTTGGCGATCTTCATGATTTCGCGGACTTTGTTTTCCGGCATTTCCATCTTGACGGCCAGGGTCGCCAGGTCCGGCTCGCTGCCGGTTTCCTGCATGATCTGACGCGAGATGCGGTTCATCTTGTTGATCGTCTCGATCATGTGCACCGGCACGCGGATGGTGCGGGCCATGTCGGCGATCGAACGGGTGATGGCCTGACGGATCCACCAGGTCGCGTAGGTCGAGAACTTGTAGCCGCGACGGTATTCGAACTTGTCGACCGCCTTCAGCAGACCGATATTGCCCTCCTGGATCAAGTCCAGGAATTGCAGGCCGCGGTTGATGTACTTCTTGGCGATCGAAATCACCAGACGCAAGTTGGCGACCGTCATTTCACGCTTGGCCTGGCGCGCGCGTTTTTCGCCGGCGGCCATCTGCTTGTTAATCTTGCGCAGGTCGGCCAGCGGCAAGGCCACGCGGGCTTGCAGGTCGATCATTTTCTTTTGCAGCTCTTTCACCGCAGGCACGTTGCGGCCCAGGATGGCGCTATACGGATAGGCGCTGTCGACTTCGCCGTCAACCCAGTCCAGGTCGCATTCATTGCCAGGGAAGACCTTGATGAAGTGGGCGCGCGGCATGCCGCATTTGTTCACGCACAGTTCCAGCACGGCGCGCTCGATGTGGCGCACTTCTTCCATCTGGCCGCGCAGCGTGTCGCACAGCTTCTCGACCACTTTGGCGGTGAAGCGGATGCCCAGCAGCTCGGCCGAAATGGCTTCCTGCGCCGAGATGTAAGCCTTGGAGCCGTAGCCGCCGGTGGCTTTGCGCATCTTGTCGTACTGGGTCGAGATGACGTCGAACTTTTCCAGCGCGGCTTTCTTCAGCTGCGCCAGCTGCTCGGTCGAGAAGCCCGCCGCGCCGCCGTTGGCGTCGCCGTCTTCTTCCTCGACTTCCTCTTCCTCTTCTTCGTCTTCATCCGACGCGACGGCAGGCGCGGCCGATACGGCGGGCGCGTTGTTCGCTTCGTTCAGGTCGACGAAGCCGTCCACCACTTCGTCCACTTTCAGTTCGTCGGCTTCGATCTTCTTGGCCAGCGCGACGATCTCGGCGATCGTGGTCGGGCAGGCGGAGATGGCCTGGATCATGTCCTTCAGGCCGCCTTCGATACGCTTGGCGATTTCGATCTCGCCTTCGCGCGTCAGCAGCGCCACGGCGCCCATCTCACGCATGTACATGCGGACCGGGTCGGTGGTGCGGCCGAAGTCGGAGTCGACCGTCGACAGCGCGGTCGCGGCAGCCGCTTCCACTTCATCGTCCGAGGTGACGGTGGCGACGCTGTCGGTCAGCAGCAGCGATTCGGCATCCGGTGCGCGCTCGTAGATGGCGATGCCCATGTCGTTGAAGGTCGCAATGATGCCTTCGATCGCTTCAGGGTCGACAATGTTTTCCGGCAGTTGGTCATTGATCTCGGCGTAGGTCAGGAAGCCGCGCTCCTTACCCATGTTGATCAGGTTCTTGATCTGGGTGCGGCGGCGTTCCAGCTCTTCAGCCGTGCTCTTCGAATCCACGCCCAGCATGTCGGCGGCGCCGCCCTTGGCTTTGCGCTCGCGGGCCTTGGAGACGGCCTTCAGTTCGGCGCGCTCAACCGCGTTCAGTGCCGCGACTTCGTCGTTTTCCGGCGTGAATTCAGATGGCTTGCGGCCACGGCGGCCCGGTACCTTGACGCTAGGCAGCAGATAGCCGGAAGTGTCGATCGAGGCCAGCGTGGCGGCGTCGGTCACCTGGCTGACGGCCGGGCCGGCAGTGACGATGACGACCGGCGCAGGCTCGGCCTTGGCGGCACGGACCAGCTTGGATTTCGGTGCGGCCTTGACCACGACCGCAGGCGCGCTGGTTTCAGCGGCCGGGGCGACGGCGGCCTTGCGCGCCACCTTGACGGTCTTGACCGGCGCGTCCGCGCTGTCGGCCTGCTGCACCGCCACTTGCGCTTCCGCCTGGGCCGCTTCGGCCGCGGCGCTCAAGCGCGTTTTCTTTTTGACTACCGTTACTTTGCTCGCTGCCTCTTGCGCATTATCGATCACATAAGATAGAGTCGTCTTTGGCACCACCAGCGGAGCGGAGCTGGTACGGGCGGCCTTGACGGACAACGTTAAAGTTTTCGGCGTTTTTGTCATTAAATATCTCTCAATGCGTATTCGCCAGAAAATACAAAATGCCATAGCCAGCGCCGACCGTTACCGGTGCGCACAGATGGAAATGTTGTAATTTAGCTGACGATTATCTGCGGAATAAAAAAAGCCCGCATCCAACAACGGGCTTGTTTCTCTTTTCAGTGAAGAATAGGGAGAGGGCAAAGTATGCCGTATAGCGCGACATCAGGATAATTGATAGTACCTATATCCGACATCTTAAAACCATATAACAAGGGCTACAAACTCTTGTCAGACCGTCCAAATCGCATCCTGTACCAAACTGAAACGCACCGTCCTGCAAAAGTGCGTCTCGCATTATACACGTTTTGGCGTGCGAACGCACCTCCGGCGTCCAACTGGCGTATGATGGCACTGTGGTCATTTTTACATCATGGCCTAAAAGGCACTGCAATCCCGTAGTGCCCATGATATGCTGACGCCTCTTGCTTAAACTATGAAGTCGATGAACACTAGCCTCACCCCTCAGGCGCCGGCATCCGAGCCCGCAGCCACTGCCGCCACCGCGGCTCCTGCAGCTCTTACCCCGCGCAGCTTGCTGAAACAATTGCAGACCCAATTCCCGGCCTTCCGCGATTTCCTGCCTTTGTCGATTGGTATCGACAAGCAGATCCTCGCCGTCATGCCTGAACTGGACCGCAAGACCATGCGTACCGCGCTCGGCATCCATACCGGATCGCTGCGCTATCTGAAAGTCATGGAAAAAGCCAAGGTGCGCCACGATCTGGACGGCACCCCAGGCGCCGAAGTGACCGACACCCACCGCGCCCACGCCACCCAGGTATTGCAGGAACGCTTCAAGAAAGAAGCCGAACGCAAGAAGGCGGAACGCGACGCGGCTGCGGCCGAAGAAGCGGCCCGCGTGCGCGCCGACAAGCTGAACCAGCTGACCGCGAAGTTCTCGCGCAAGGGTTGAGTTGGCGTTGACTACGCAACAGCAGGCGGCGCCGGCGGAAGCCGAGCTGCCGCCCTACGTGGGTCTGCGCATCAGCGATGTGCAGATGATCGCCACGCTGGAGCAAGCCATCGCCGCGCGCGATATCTTGCTGGCCACCGACGCCATCGGCTTCGATACCGAGTCGAAGCCGACCTTCACCAAGGGCGAGACCTCGACCGGTCCGCACCTGATCCAGTTCTCCACCGACCACAAGGCTTATCTGTTCCAGATCGGCAGCAGCATTTCCGCGCCCATGCGCGAAGTGCTGCAAGCGGTGCTGGAAGCGCCTGCGCTGCTGAAGATAGGCTTCGGCCTGTCCGACGACGTCAAGCGGCTGCACGCCAAGCTGGCGATACGCGCGGCCGGCGTGGTCGACCTGTCGGTGGCGCTGCGCACGCCGGGCCAGCGCAACGACCTCGGCGCCAAGACCGCCGTCGCCAAGTTCTTCGGCCAGAAGCTGCAGAAGTCCAAGAAGATTTCCACCACCAATTGGGCGTTGCCGCGCCTGAACGAAAAGCAGATCCTGTACGCCGCCGACGATGCCCAGGTCGCGCTGCGCGTCTACCGCCACTTCATCGCCGCCGGCAACAAGCTGCCGCCGATGAAAGCCGTTAAACTTCCCCGTCCGCCCAAGCCTTTATAGAAGCGATCTGGTATCCTTGCCAGATAGATACGACTTCAAGGAATGGCATGTCCACATTTTCCGTCGTGCGCGCATGCGCCGCGCTGGCTGTCGCCGGCTGGTGCATGCCGTCATTGGCCGCCGCGCCCGCCACCCTGCCCGACACGCTGGAACAACGCGTGGCCGCCTGCATTGCCTGCCACGCCGTCAAGGAACGCAGCGACGCCTTCTTCCCGCGCATCGCCGGCAAGCCGGCCGGCTATCTGTACAACCAGCTGGTCAATTTCCGCGAAGGCCGGCGCCACTATCCGATGATGACCTATATGGTCGACCACCTGCCGGACGCCTATTTGCGCGAGATCGCCGAGTACTTCTCGCAGCAGCATCCGCCCTACCCGCCGGCCCAGGCCGGCAGCGGCGCCAGCGCCAGCACGGCCTCGCTGGCGCGCGGCCAGGCGCTGGTGCAGCAAGGCGATCCGGCCAAGAAAATTCCGGCCTGCGTGGCCTGCCACGGCAGCACGCTGACCGGCGTCACGCCCGCCATCCCCGGCCTGATCGGCCTGCCGAGCGACTACGTCAATGCCCAGTTCGGCGCATGGAAGAACAAGGTGCGCCGCGCCGCCGCGCCGGACTGCATGGCGGAGATCGCCAACCGGCTGAACGAGGCCGACATCGCCGCCGTCTCCGGCTGGCTCAGCAAGCAGACACCGGATCCCGCCGCCCGCCCCGGCGCCGCCGACAGCATCGCCATGCCCCTGCCGCTGAACTGCGGCAGCGTGCCAGCACCATAAGGGGCCGCATATGAAGAAAATTATTTATACCGTTATCGCGCTGCTGGCGGCCGGCCTGTTGTTCGTGCTGTTCGGCGGCGCCGACGATACCGGTCCGGCGCCCACCGTCACCGCCAAGCTGGCGCCGGCCGAGAAAGTCGCGCGCGGCGCCTACCTGGCCAAGGCCGGCGACTGCATGGCCTGCCACACCGTGCGCGGCGGCGCGCAATACGCCGGCGGCCGTGCATTGCAAACGC
This sequence comes from Rugamonas aquatica, assembly GCF_009380215.1. GTDB lineage: Bacteria > Pseudomonadota > Gammaproteobacteria > Burkholderiales > Burkholderiaceae_D > Rugamonas > Rugamonas aquatica_B. The sequence continues at coordinate 42,606 of NZ_WHUG01000004.1, read as the reverse complement.
CGTTCGGCAACGTCATCTCGCCCAACATCACGTCGGACAAGGCGACCGGCATCGGCAGCTGGAGTTCCGACGACTTCTGGCGCGCTCTGCACAACGGCAAGTCCAGGGATGGCCGCCTGCTGTACCCGGCCTTCCCCTACACCAACTACACCCGCATCACGCGTGACGATGCCGATGCGCTGTACGCCTACTTCCAGTCGGTGCCGGCCGTGTCGCAGGCCAACCAGGCGCATACCTTGCGCTTCCCCTACAACCAGCAATTCATGCTGGCCGGATGGCGCGCGCTGTACTTCAAGCCCGCCGTGTTCCGCGAAGACACGAAACAGTCGGTGGACTGGAATCGCGGCGCCTACCTGGTGCAAGGCCTGGGCCATTGCAGCGCCTGCCACAGCGCGCGCAACACGCTGGGCGCGACCGATGGCGAAGGCCTGTCCGGCGGCATGATTCCGGTGCTGGGCTGGTATGCGCCGTCGCTCAACTCCGGCGCCGAGGCCGGGCTGGGCGAATGGATGCAGCCGCACATCGCGCAGTTGCTGAAGACCGGCGTATCGCCGCGCGCGACCGTATTCGGGCCGATGGCGGAAGTGGTGCAGCAAAGCCTGCAATACCTGAGCGACAGCGACATCAACGCGATGGCGGTCTACCTGAAAGCCTTGCCGGGTGACGGCAAGAAATCCGAGTTCGAGCGCGACAAGAGCGTGGAAGCGGTGGCCTACCTGTCGGCCGGCGCCAAGCTGTACGAGAAGCACTGCGCGGACTGCCACGGCGCCGGCGGTGGCGGCCTGCCGCCCGGCTATCCGCCGCTGGCGGGCAACCGCGCGCTGACGATGGAGCAGGCGGTCAACCCGATCCGCATCGTGCTCAACGGCGGTTTCGCGCCTGGCACCGAAGGCAATCCGCGTCCGTACGGCATGCCGCCGTTCGGCCATGTGTTGAACGATACGGAAGTGGCGCAAGTGGTGTCCTACCTGCGCAGCGCCTGGGGCAACAACGCGCCGCCGGTCAACGGCAACGACGTCAACCGCTACCGCGCGATTCCGCTGGATTAAACCACGGGGTCAAGTCTGACATTTGGACACAGACGCTGCTGTAGTAAGGACTAAGGTAGTGCTCGTGTCCGAATGTCAGACTTGACCCCGGCGTTAGAATTAGGAGGTATTCATGGAGTACTACCACGGCACTCGTGCCGACCTGAAGGAAGGCGATCTGATCGAGCCAGGCTACGCCTCCAACTACGGCAGCAAGCGCAAGGCCAATCACGTTTATCTGTCCGCCACGCTGGAGGCGGCCACGTGGGGCGCGGAGCTGGCGCAGGGCGATGGGCCCGGCAGGATCTACATCGTGGAGCCGACCGGCCCGATCATGGATGATCCGAATTTGACGGATAAAAAATTCCCGGGCAACCCAACCAAGTCCTACCGCTCGCGCGAGGCGCTACGGGTTCTCGGCGAGGTCAAGGATTGGAAGGGGCACGCTCCCGAAGTGCTTCAGGCGATGAAGGACCACGTCGAGAAACTCAGATTGCAGGGCATTGAGGCAGTCGACGATTGAGTAGCGGCGCGATGTCGCTCAAGCTGGCCACCTCGTAGTCAGGCAGCGCTTCCGATGCGTTGGCCAGGCCGTCGGGATTGAACCAGCAGCTTTCGATGCCATACCGGTTGGCGCCGAGGATGTCCGCATCGAGCCGGTCGCCGACGATGATCGCATCTTCCTTGGCAAACGGTTTAGCCATTTTGGCGGCATATTCGAAGAAGCGCACATCCGGCTTGGCGTAGCCGCACGCTTCGGACGTGGCGACGAAGGAAATGTACGGCGCCAGCCCAGAGCTGGCGATGCGGCGGTTCTGGATGGCTTCAACACCGTTGGTGATGATGCCCACCTCGCCCACGGCGGACAGCGTCTCGCAAACCTGCCTGGCGCCATCGATGAGGACCACGGTATCCGGCAGCGACTCCAGATACAGGCTGCTTGCCGCCTCCGGGTCCAGCTCGATGCCGTTCGCCTCGAAGGTCTTGCGGAAACGCTCCACCTTCAGGAAGTCCTTGGTGACAGCGCCCGTCTCGAAGCGGCGCCAGAGTTCCACATTGATCGCCTGGTACTGCTGGAAAATCCCATCCACGCTATCGCGCAGCCCCAGTTCCTGCATGGTGCGTACGAACGAGAGCTTTTCGGACGCCCTGAAGTCCAGCAGGGTATCGTCCAGGTCGAATAAAAACAGTTTATATTTCATTGTCTTAGTAGTGCTCGGCAAAGCCGATGCGATCGGTGGTGGCGTTACGGGCGTCTTCCACGCTGACCTTGCCTGCGGCCAGCAGCGCGCGCAGCGAAGCGTTCATCGTGTGGCAGCCCTCGCCCGGCTTGTTTTCCATCCAGCTGCGCAGCGCCGACACCTGGCCGCTGGCGATCATGTTGACCACATCCGGATTCGACGTCAGGCACTCGGTGGCCAGGTGGTAGCGGTCGCCGTCCACCGACGGCAGCAGCGCCTGGCACAGCACGCCGCGCAGCGCATGCGCCAGCGCCTGCGATTGCGGCTCGGCGTTGCCCAGCAAGCGCACCATCTTCTGCAAGCCCAGCTCGGTCGAGCGCGCATGCAGCGAGGCCAGCACCAGCGGGCCGGATTCAGCCAGCGCCAGCGCTTCCTGCGCCGTCTGCGCATCGCGGATCTCGCCGATGACGATCACGTCCGGCCGTTCGCGCAGCGCGTCCAGCGCGCCCAGGTAGAAACTCTCGACGTCGCCGTCGAAGCCCACTTCGCGCTGGGTGATGACGCACTGGCGCTGCGGGATCAGCGTTTCCACCGGATCTTCAATCGTGATGATGTGGCCGGAGCGGTGCTTGTTGATCTCGTCGAGCATGGCGGCGATGGTGGTCGACTTGCCCTGGCAAGTGTCGCCGATGATCAGCACCAGCCCGCTGGTGAGCTTGGCGAAGTTCTGCTCGGCCGGGCGCAGGCCCAGCTGGGCAAGCGCCATCGGCTCCTTGGGGAAGCGGCGGATCACGCAGCCCAGCCGCTTCTTGCCCTGGAAGCTGAAGCAGTTGGCGCGGATGCGCGCCGTGTGCAAATCGACCGCGCGGTCGAAGGCGCGGTCCTGGATGCGTTCAGCCCAGTTCGGCTCGACCACTTCGAAAAATTCCTGCAACTCCTCGCGCGTGATCGGCGAATCCGTCACCGCCACCAGCCCCTTCGGCTGGCGCAGCAACAGCGGGCTGTTCTGGTGGATCAGGATGTCGCTGAAGATCAGCTTGGAATTCAGCAGATGCAGGATCTGCTCGACAAGGGTGCCGAAGACCGGATGGTCCTCGTTTTCGATGTAAGTCAGGGTACGAATTTGCGACGACTGGTAATTTTCCATCTCTACTCTGATCTCCGTGGGGTCGGTGAAGCTCCACGGACGATTATAAGAGAAAACTTGCAGTACCGAAATTTTTTCAGCTGCGGACCTTGGGATATTTGAAGCCGGTGCGCAGGTCCATGCTGTAGCGTTGCTTGCCTTCCGTGACCAGCACGTGGTCGGGCGGCTCCTCGCCGGCCAGCGCGCGGTAGAAGATCGGCAAGCCCTCGCCCTTGCGGACCAGGTCGTCGCAGCGTTCGTAGACATTCGGACAACCGGTTTCCGCCAGCAGCGCCTGCACGATGGGCACTTTCCAGGCATCGACGCCGGCCGACTGGAACTGGCAGATCAGGTAACCCTGGACGCCGCCCCAGCTGTCGACCAGCAGGCCGGACAGGCCGTCCTCGTCGCCGCGCACCACGGGCACCAGGTCGTTCGGGCCGGCGGCGCGCACGGCGGCCGCGCGCTTGGCGATGGCGGCCTTGACGCGGCGCTTGATCAGCGCGTGGTCGACCGGTTCGTCTTCCTTGTAGGTCCAGATGCGGGCGCAGATCTGCGACTTGGCGTTGTAGGCGGCGCGGCCGATGAACTGGCGCGACGAGGTCTGGACGGTGGCGGTGGCGCCGGGCTTGTTCTTTTCCTGCGGCCGGCCTTCGACGCGCTCGACGGCGGAAGCGTAAATCCAGGGGTCGCCGGCCAGCAAGCTCTTTTCCTTGCCCTGTTTGATGGTGATGATCAGCATGTAAGTCCAATGTGTGCTGCGTTGCAGCGTGCGGTGTTGCGGGATAGCCCGAATGATACCTCATGCCGGCCTCGCGGCCGCCGGGCGCGCCGTCTGCTCCCCGCCTGCTGCATTCTGTTCCGCCCCTGGTGCAATCTGTCGCAGCCGGGTTCCGTGCGCGGGGTGGAGTCCGTAGTATCCAACCTCAAGAGCTGTGCCAACCACTACGAGGAGACCATCATGGCAAACCCATCCATCCGCAGCGCCCTGCGCATCCTGTTTCTGTCCGCCGGCCTGCTGGCCGTCGCCGCGCCTGCCAGCGTGGCCTGGGCCGGCCCGTTGAGCTGGTTCCATGGCGAGCGCGTGCAAGGCAGCGGCAAGATCGTCAAGCAGAACCGCGAGCTGGGCCACTTCAGCTCGCTGGCGACCAGCGTCAGCGGCAACGTCGAGATCCGCATCGGCAATACCGAGAGCATCACCATCGAGACCGACGACAACCTGCAGGCGCTGATCGAGACGGTGGTCGACAACGGCACGCTGCGCATCCGGCCGACGCGCAAGGATGTCAACCTGGAGTCGCGCACGATGAAGATCGTGGTGCAGGCGCGTTCGATCGAGAAGATCGCCGTGACCGGTTCCGGTTCGGTCGATGTCGACAAGTTGCGCGGCGAGAGTCTGACGTTCGACGTGGGCGGTTCGGGCTCGATCAATGCGCGCAACCTGGAGAGCGAGTCGGTGGCGATCGCGCTGGGCGGCAGCGGCAATCTGAAAACCAGCGGCAATACCGAGCGGCTGCAGATCTCGATCGGCGGTTCGGGGCGGGTGCAGGCCGGTCAGCTGGCGGCGCGGGATGCGACGGTCAGCATCGGCGGCTCGGGCCAGGCGACGGTATGGGCCAGGCAGACGCTGAACCTGAGCGTGGCCGGCTCCGGCGACATCGCCTACTACGGCGATCCGCAGCTGACAAAGAGCGTGATGGGTTCGGGCACGATCAAGCGGCTGGGCGCTTCGCCGCAGTAATGAACTCAACCGGATCGCCGCCCTCGGCCAGCACCTGTATCCAGGCGCTGAGCTGGGCGGTGTCGGCAGCCGCCACCTTTTCAGCAAGTTCTGCCGGCAGTGGTGCCTTGCGCCCTGCCAGCAGCGCATGCAGCGCCTCTTGCAACCCCTCCACCCGTCCTTGCTGCATACCTTGCTGCATACCCTGCTGCATGCCTTGTCTCACCCCTTTGCGACGTCCCTCTTTCAACCCCTTGAGACGGCCACGCTTGACGGCCTCATATTCCAGCAAGGCTTCGTAGGTCTTGAATCGCCGGTTAAATAGCATCACTGGCTCCTCCCCTAAGTTCATATTAGCTTCGGCAAATTCGTCCTGCAAGGTCGTGCATACCCAGCGCGTCAAGCTATCGCGGACCCTTGCAACATCAGACGCCTTCATACGCTCGGAGAAATCGCCCAGTGCTGAAAGCATTTCCTTATTAGTCTTCGAGCGCAGCAATCGAAACACAATACCCAAAATATTGGCAGGGTCGTCCGGATTCATATGACGATGCAGGTCTATCAGCATGTACCGCTGGCGCGGCTGATAGGCTTCCAATCCAGCCGGCGGCGCCAACATCAAATCGGCCAACTCCCTGCCGGCACGCCAGGGGCTGCGGCCGTGGTACAGCACGATGGGCAGCACCGGCGGCAATTTTCCACGTCGCGTCAAGCGATGCTGCGCGACCAGATCCTGAAGCAGCAAACCCACATAAACCTGCATGCGCAAGGCCATCCAGCGATCCGAGCGGGCTTGGAATTCCAGCAGGATGTAGACATAGACCCACTCCCCGCCCACCTTGGCCCGCCACACCATGTCCTGATGGCGTTGCTTGCTGCGGTCGCTGGCGTAGCTGGCGTTGACGCGCTCGAAGGCGCCGACCTCCAGCGACCTGGCCCAGCCGGCCGGCAAAAAGCCGGCCAGCAGATCCCGCACGATCTCGGGATGCGCGAAGAGTTGGCGGTAAAGCGTGTCGCTGCGGGTGTTCATCCAAAAAATTGTAGCGTTCGCCTGCAGACGCGGGTAGCCTAGGCGGGCGCGGTTTGGCCCGCATCAATCCGGCGCGACCACAACAACCACAACAAGGAGATCCGCTTGAACGTCATCGCCATGTCCATCCGCCGCGCCTTCGCGCTGCCGCTATTGCTGCTGGCCTGCTCCACCGCCGGCGCCGCCGACACCGCCCCGCCCACCATCACCGCCGTCAAAGCCGCCCACATGCTCGACGTGCGCAGCGGCGCGCTGATCGACAACGCCGTGGTGCTCATCAGCGGCGAACGCATCACCGCCGCCGGCAGCAAACTGGCGATCCCGGCCGGCGCCCAGGTCATCGACCTCGGCAACAAGACCCTGCTGCCCGGCCTGATCGACATGCACACCCACCTGACCAACGACCCGCAGGATTCCGGCTATTCCGTGGTCGCCAAATCGGTGCCGCGCGCCACGCTGACCGGCGCCAAGAACGCCCGCCTGACGCTGCAGGCCGGCTTCACCACCGTGCGCGACGTCGGCGCCAACGCCTATACCGACATCGGCCTGCGCGACGCCATCAACGACGGCGACGTGCCCGGCCCGCGCATGGCCGCCTCCGGCCCGCCGCTGAGCATCACCGGCGGCCACTGCGACGACACCATGCACGCCCCCGAATACAAGCTCACCGCCCTCGGCGTGGCCGACGGTGTCGACGAAGCGCTCAAGGTCACGCGCCGCAACATCAAGTACGGCGCCGACGTCATCAAGATCTGCGCCACCGGCGGCGTGCTGTCCTTCGGCGACGACCCGCGCACCTCGCAATACACGCTGGAAGAATTGAAGGCCATCATCAGCGACGCCCACCGCCTCGGCCGCAAAACCGCCGCCCACGCGCACGGCGGCGATGGCATCAAGCTGGCGGTGCTGGCCGGCATCGATTCGATCGAACACGGTTCCTACATCGACGACGAAGGCATCAAGCTGATGAAGGAACACAAGACCTGGCTGGTGCCCACGCTCTACCTGGGCGACTGGCTGATCGAGAACGCCGAAGCGATCAAGCTGCCCAAGCCGCTGCTGGAAAAAGCCAAGGTGGTGCTGCCGACCGCGCGCGTGAACATCGGCCGCGCCATCAAGGCCGGCGTGCCGATCGCCTTCGGCACCGACGCCGCCGTCTATCCGCACGGCCTGAACGCGCGCGAGTTTGGCGTGCTGGTTAAATTGGGCATGACGCCGATCCAGGCGATCCGCACGGCCACCGTCAACGCCAGCGAACTGCTGGGCTGGACCGACCGGGTCGGCACCATCGAGGCCGGCAAGTTCGCCGACCTGATCGCCGTCGATGGCGAACCGCTGAAGGATGTGAAGACGCTGGAAAGCGTCCAGTGGGTGATGAAAGGCGGCGCGGTCGTCAATAAATAATTGTCGCGACAACATGCCGCCGTCATTCCCGCGCAAGCGGGAATCCATGCGGAGCCGGCCTTTGAGACGTTCTATGGGTTCCCGCCTGCGCGGGAACGACTGGGCTACTGCCGGCGCCGGCTGGCTCAGTGCTGGTGCAGTGGCGTACCGGCCGGCGCAGGCAGCACTTCCAGCACCGGCGCCGGCGCCTTCAGTTTGACGGCGCTGTCGCCGGGAATCTCGTCCCAGGCCACGCTGACCTTGTCGCACTGCTGCACGACGCGGAAGTACAGCTTGCCCGGCTGCGCGGTCAGCTTGACCTGCACGACGAACTCGTCGAAGTAGGCGTCCGGCAGCGGGCCGCCCTTCCAGCTGATTTCCTGCACGCCGCCACTGGTGCCGACGTTGATCTTCCAGCCGGCCTTGAGCATGGGCTTGGCGTTGCTCGCGCCTTCAGGCAGCGACACCGTCAAACCCTTGGTGGCCGTGCCATCGCAACCGTGGCCGACGCGGAAGGTCAGCTTCTGAAAACTGCCCGCCAGGCCGGTGCTTTGTTCCAGCGTCACATGCGCCTGCGCCGCAGGCGCCAGCATCGCAGCAGAGAAAACCAGCGCCAGCATGGAGGAAGTCGTTTTCATCACTGCCCTTTCGGTGGTGTGTACGTCAACGGTTTGACCGTCACATCGACGGCGATGGTTTCAGTCTGCTTGCCCTTCTTGCGTATCACCAGCGTGACCGGCACGGTCTCGCCTTCCTTCAACTGCCGCTTCAAATCCATCAGCATCACGTGATAGCCGCCGGACGCCAGGTCCACCGTCTGCCCGGCAGGCAAATCCAGCGACGGCACGGCGTGCATCTTCATCATCTGGCCATCCATCTGCATGTGATGGATCTCCGCCACGCCCGCCACGCTGGAGCGCACCTCCACCAGCTGCCCGCCCTGCGTGGACTTGAGCTGCATGAACACGCCGGTGGACTTGGCCGACGGCACGGTGGCGCGTATCCAGGCGTCGCGTACTTCGACCTGGGCCGAGGCCAGCGGCGCCGCCAGCAGCAATGCGTAGAGGATTTTTTTCATCGACCGATTATAGCAACCTTGGATCAGCGCTCGCCCTTGAAGGTTTCGCGGCCAACTTCCACCGTGGTCGTGCCGTCGGTCAGCCAGATCTGGCCGTCCTGGATCGTGCATTGCAGCTGCATGCTGCGCTGGGCCATCTTGGACAGCTGCTCGGTGGCGTCGGCGTCCAGATTAATCACGGTCAGGTTCTTGCAGCGCTCGACCTTGTTGGCCAAGGCCTTCCACCAGATGTGGCTGGTGGCCGCATAGCTATAGACATACACATGTTCCGAACGGCCGCTGGCCTTCAGGATCACCTTCTCGTCCGGCTGGCCCACTTCGATCCACAGCTGGATCGCGCCGGTCAGGTCCTTCTGCCACAGGTCCGGTTCTTCGACATCGAACAGGCCCTTGGTGAACGTCAGCGCTTCGTTGGCGTGGATCGCGAAGGCGATCAGGCGCACCATCATGCGCTCGTCGGTTTCGGACGGGTGACGCGCCAGGGTCAGCGACTGGGTCTCGTAGAAGTTGCGGTCCATGTCCGCGATCTGCAAGTCGGCTTTGTAAATTGTTGCTTTGAGGGCCATCGGTGAATCTCTTTAATTTCTATATTTATTTGAAGACGACAGTCTTGTCGCCGTTCTGCAAAATGCGGTGTTCGACAAACCATTTCACGGCGCGCGCCAGCACCACGCACTCGACATCGCGGCCGATGGCCGACAGCGTCTCGGCATCCATCGAATGATCGACGCGCTCGACATCCTGCTCGATGATCGGACCTTCATCCAGATCGCCGGTGACGAAGTGGGCGGTGGCGCCGATCAGCTTGACGCCACGGTGATGCGCCTGCGCATACGGCTTGGCGCCCTTGAAGCTCGGCAGGAAGGAATGGTGAATATTGATCGCCTTCCCTTTCAGCGCCGTGCACAAGCCAGGCGACAGGATCTGCATGTAACGCGCCAGCACGACCAGGTCGATGTTGTGCGAGTTCATCAGCTCGATGACCTTGGCTTCCTGCGCCAGCTTGGCTTCCTGCGATGCGCCGGTGGCCAGCGGCAGGTGGTGGAACGGAATATTGTAGCTGGCGGCCAGCTGGTAAAAGTCCATGTGGTTGGACACGATGGCCGGAATTTCCACCGGCAGCAGCCCGCTCTTGTAGCGGAACAGCAAGTCGTTGAGGCAGTGGCCGATCTTCGACACCATCAGCATCACGCGCGGCTTGTAGTGGGCGTCGCGCAGCTCCCAGTCCAGCTTCATGTCCGCGCCCAGCAGGCTGAAGTCGGCGCGCAGCAGGTCGTCGTTCATGTTGCGGTCTTCCAGCGCGAAATGCACGCGCATGAAGAACAGCTTCGATTCGCTGTCGCCGAACTGGGCCGAGTCGATGATGTTGCAGCCGTGCTCGGCAAGGAAACCCGACACGCGATGAACGATTCCGCGCTGATCCAGGCAAGAGAGTGTCAAAATGTATTCGGGATTGCTCATATCCACCATCGTTATAGGTCTAACAAGGCCGGTATTGTCGCACGGCTGGCCACCATCCGTAAAAATAGCACGCTCGTTCAATTTAAGCTATATTGGCCGTCACACTCTTCTTTGAGGATACAAAATGACTATCAACGAGACAAATCTTCAATTCCGCCTGGCAGCCCGTCCGGTGGGCATGGTCAAGGACAGCGACTGGCAGCAGGTCAGCGAACCGGTGCGCGAGCCGGCCGACGGCGAAGTCGTCGTCAAAGTGTTGTACCTGTCGCTCGATCCGGCCATGCGCGGCTGGATGAACGAAGGCAAATCCTACATTCCGCCGGTCGGCATCGGCGAGGTGATGCGGGCCGGCGGCGTCGGCGTGGTGGTGGCGTCGAAATCGCCGGACTTCGCGGTCGGCGACCACGTGCAGGGCGGCACCGGCGTGCAGCGCTACTGGGTCGGCCCGGCCGGCGACAAGCGCCACGGCTTCCGCAAGGTCGACGCCAAACTGGCGCCGCTGCCCACCTACCTCAACACGCTGGGCATGCCCGGCATGACGGCCTACTTCGGCCTGATCGAATCGGGCCAGCCAAAAGCCGGCGAGACCGTGGTGGTGTCCGGCGCGGCCGGCGCAGTCGGCCAGACCGTCGGCCAGGTGGCCAGGCAGCTGGGCTGCCGCGTGGTCGGCATCGCCGGCGGCAAGGACAAGTGCGACTTCGTCGTCAACCAGCTGGGCTTCGACGCCTGCATCGACTACAAGGGCGGCTCGGTCAAGGATGGCCTGAAGGAACACTGCCCGAACGGCGTCGACGTCTACTTCGACAACGTCGGCGGCGACATCCTCGACACCGTGCTCACCCGCATCAACATGAAGGCGCGCATCGTCATCTGCGGCGCCATCTCGCAGTACAACAACACCACGCCGGTCAAGGGTCCGGCCAACTACCTGTCGCTGCTGGTCAACCGCGCGCGCATGGAAGGCATCGTCGTGTTCGACTACGCCGACCGCTACCACCTGGGCATCGCCGCGCTGGGCCAGTGGATGAAGGAAGGCAAGGTCAAGAGCAAGGAAGACATCGTGCAGGGCCTGGAGCAGTTCCCGCAAGCCTTGAACATGCTGTTCGAAGGGAAGAACTTCGGCAAGCTGGTGCTGCAGGTGGCCACCGAATAAATTTCAGGGAACTTTCCGGCACACGCCGCGTCTATTCTTCTGCTGCACACACCGCCGGGCCGCAAGCCCGGCGTTTTTCATTGAAGAATCACGACGAGGAAGACCCATGCTCCCGCAACTCATCACCCCCGCGATCCAATCGCACATCGACATCCTGATTACGCTGACCACCGACCTGCCCCAGCGCACGCTCGAAGCCCTGCAAAGCTTGAGCGAACTGAACATGCAACTGGGCCGCGACCTCATCGCTGAAATCGGCAACAACACCCAACGGCTGATGGCCAGCAAGGATGCCTCGCAACTGGGCGCAGCCTTCAGCGCGCAACTGGCGCCGGGTGCAGCCGCGCTGCAAAACTACCAGCAGCACCTGGCCGAACTGCTCAGCCGCGCCAACTCCAGCATGGCGCAAACGGCCGCCACCCACATGCCGGCGGTGCGCCGCGCCGCCACCGAAATGGCGGAGGAATTCATGCATACCGCCTCCGAACAGACCGCTCGCGCCGCCGAGCACATGTCCAAGTACCAGATGGCCAGCCAGCTGCGTCATTGACCGACTCGACGTTCGTGGAACTTCCGTCAACCTTGCACCTCTAACCACACAGAGCAGCCGGCTTCACGGCGGGCTGCCCTGGGAACCCTGACGGAATTTCATAACACTCATGAGGAGGTTTTATGGCCAGTAATTCAGGTAACGATCAAGCCAAGCCCAAGGGCACGGCCAAACGCGGCTTCGCGGCGATGGACGAGGCAACCCAACGCGCCATTGCCAGCAAGGGCGGACAGGCCGCGCATCAAAAGGGCACGGCCCATGAATTCGATTCGGAAGAAGCGCGCCGCGCCGGCCAGAAAGGCGGCGAGGCGGTCAGCCGCGACCGCGAACACATGGCGCAGATCGGCCGCAAAGGCGGGGAAAGCCGGCAATCCGCGGCCCGCGCCAATGCCGAGAAAAACGCTGCCGCGCGCGCAGCCGGGTCCGAACAATCCGCCAAGGGAGGCAGCCAGCAAGGCGGCAAAACTGCCGAACGCTGAGCACTGAGTACTGAGCGGCCATCAGCCGTAGCCCTGCCGCCCGCCTATGCCTCCAGCGCCTCCTGCAAGCGCAGCAGCATGGAGGCATGCGCGCCGGGCGACGCTGCGGCGATGTGGGGCGAGCCCAGCTGGTAGGGCTTGCCGTCGATCTGCGTCGCCAGTCCGCCCGCCTCGCGCACCAGCAGCGCGCCGCCTATGGAATTGAAGCCGTCGTCGCCGAATTCCCAGAATCCGTCGATGCGGCCGCACGCCACATAGGCCAGTTGCAGCGAGGTCGCACTGAGGTTGCGCACGGCCACCACATCCGGCAGCATGGCGCTCAGCGCGACGCCGGCCTGGCGCACCGCGCGCGGGTCGCGGCCGGCAAATGGCGGCTGGCTGGTAGCGAACATGCCCTGGTAGTGGGCGCTGCGGCCGTTGACGCGGATGCGCTCGCCATTGCGGAAAGCACCCTTGCCCCATGATGCATGGAACATCTCGTCATGCACCGCGTCGAAGATGGCGGCGAAGGCCGGCACGCCTTCGCGCATCAGCGTCAGCGACATCGACCAATTCGGAATCGCGCGCAGGAACTGCACGGCGCCGTCGATGGCGTCGCAGATCCAGTACTCGCCGCGCTCGGCCATGGCGGCGGTCTCGGCGTCTTCCGCCTCGGTGCCGCCCAGTTCATCCTCCATCCAGCCGATGGCCGGATACAGCCGGGCCAGCGCCCGCTTCAGGCCGGCGTTGGCGGGGCCGTCGATGCGGCGGAATGCCTCCACCATCTCGTCCGCCTCGATCACCGGTTCGCTACGCCAAAAGGTCTCGCACAAATCGGCACCGGCCTCGCGCAGCAGCGCCAGGACTTCTTCCGTATCGATTGCAGTCATGCTGATTCCTTGTTATAAACTAAAGCCATAGATTGCCAGTTATTCGACAACTTCACTAACTGGCGGCAGACAAGTGATATCGCAATCGGGCCAAACTATGGGTAACAATTACTACGGCGACAGGCGGCTGACGGACGAGATGCCCATCCTGGTGTCCGCGCAGCACGCCGACGGCAACGCCAGCAGCATCAAGAACGTCCACCATCATCCGGAAGGCCAGATGTACATCCCGCTGCAGGGCCTGATCGTGATCGAGGCGGGCGACGTGCGCCAGGTGCTGCCACGCGGCAGGCTCGGCTGGATACCGCCGAATATGCCGCACGGCGCCAGCGCCCACGGCAACTCGATCAAGCCCGGGCTGGCCGGCTACACCGTCCACCTGGCGCCGTCGCTGTGCACGGAGCTGCCGGCGCAGTCGCGGGTGATGTCGATGTCGCCGCTGGCGGTATCGCTGCTGGAGCGCATGTCGTCCTGGCCCGGCGGCATGCCGGCCGACGCCGCCGGGCTGCGCCTGATGACAGTGTTTCTCGACGAAATGCGCATGGCGGAGGAAGAGCCGCTGCACCTGATTATGCCCAGCCATCCAAGGCTGCAGGAGATGGCGACGGAAATCGCGGAAAACCCCGCCGATGAAACCGACCTCGACGACTGGGCCGGCAAGCTGGGCTGGTCGCGCCGCAGCCTGACGCGCCACTTCCGCCACCAGACCGGCATGTCGCTGGTGGAATGGCGCCAGGTGGCGCGGCTGCAAAAGGGGATGGAATTGCTGAACGGCGGCGCCTCGGTGACGACGGTGGCGCTGAGCCTGGGCTATGACAGCGTCAGCAGTTTCATCGCGCTGTTCCGCCGCATCCTGGGCACCACGCCGGCGCGCTTCGCCCAGCAGGACGCGTAATCAGGCCGGCGTGCCGAGGATGACGCTGGACGCCTTGAAGATCGCGGTGGCCTCCATGCCCACCGCCAGCTCCAGCTTGACACCGCTTTCGCGGGTGATGATGGCGGCGATCGTGCCGCCGCCCGGCAGCTCGATGCTGACCTCGGTATTGACGGCGCCCTCCTGCACCCGCGTGATCTTGCCGATCAGCTGATTGCGCGCCGACAGCCGGGCATTGCCCAGCTCCGTCACCACGATCACCGACGACGCCTTGACCAGCGCGAACGCTTCGGCGCCGACGACCAGGCTCAGGCTGTCGCAGCTGTCGCGCGTGATGGTGGCGACGATGTGCTGGCCGCCGACGATTTCCAGCGTCACCTCATCGTTCACCGCGCCCTCTTTCAAGTCCACGACCTTGCCGCTGAACTGGTTGCGCGCGCTGGTCTTCATCTTCATCCTTTGTATCAACAGAAAATCGTCGGCCAGCGCGTGCGACTGGCTGCTCAGGTGCGCCACGAACTTGCGGTGCTCCTCATCGATCTTGCGGAAATTTTCCACCAGCTGCGCGCCGCGCGCGGTCAGGCGCGTGCCGCCGCCGCCCTTGCCGCCGGCCAGGCGCTCCAGCAGCGGCTCGCCGGCCAGGTTGTTCATCGCCTCGATCGCGTCCCACGCGCCCTTGTAGCTCATGCCGACGGCCTTGGCCGCCGCCGTGATCGAACCGTGTTCGGCGATGGCCGCCAGCAGCGCCATGCGGTCCTGGCCGCCCAGCTTCTGACCGCCGACGGTCAGCCATACATTGCCCTGCAACTCCATTGCGTTTTCTTCAGGCTTCATTGCGTTCCACAAGCTCCAGATTTTCGATGTCGGCCATGCTACCATTTTCCATGCGCAGCACATGGTCGCCGAAGGCGCTCACATCGTCGGGATCGTGGGTGATCAGTATCATCGGTATGCCAAGCCGGGATTGCAGCGTGTCCAGCTCGGCGCGCATGCGCTGGCGCAGCGCCGGGTCCAGCGCCGCGAACGGCTCGTCCAGCAGCAGCGCCGCCGGTTCGGGCGCCAGCGCGCGCGCCAGCGCCACCCGCTGCCGCTGGCCGCCGGACAATTGATGCGGCAACTGCTGCGCCACATGCTCCAGCTCGAAAGCCTGCAGCCAGTAGCGCACAGCCTCGCCATCCACACGCGCCAGCGGATTGCGCCAGCCGCGCTGCAGGCCGAAGGCGATGTTCTGCCGCACGTTCAAATGGGGGAACAGCGCGTAGTCCTGGAACAGATAGGCCAGCTGGCGCCGTTGCGGCGGCAGGTTGATGCCGTCAGCGCTGTCGAACAGGCAGCGGCCCGCCACTTCGATGCGGCCGCGGTCGGGCGTCATCAACCCGGCCACCGCCTTCAGCAGCATGCTCTTGCCGGCGCCGGACGGGCCGTAGACGACGATGCGCTGGCTGGCCGACACCAGCCGCGCGCGCAGCGCGAAGGTCCGCGCGCCGGAGCGCAGGGTCTTGGTGATGTCGATCTGTATTTGCATGGTCAAGCCTGCGGATTGCGGTTGGGCGTGAGCTTGTTCGCCGCGACCAGCACGACGATGCAGACCACGGAAGTAATCAACACCAGCAGGTTGGCGGTATCGTCCTGCCCTGCCTGCACGGCTTCGTACACGGCGATCGACAGCGTCTGCGTCTTGCCGGGAATGCTGCCGGCCACCATCAGCGTCGCGCCGAACTCGCCCATCGAGCGCGCGAACGCCAGCAAGGTGCCGCCCAGCACGCCGCGCCAGGCCAGCGGCAGCGTCACGCGCAGGAACACGCCGAACGGCGAAATGCCCAGCACCCTGGCGGCCTGCTCCAGCTGCGTGTCGACCGTTTCAAACGCCGCCCGCGCGCCCTTGAGCACCAGCGGAAACGCCACCACGGCCGCCGCGATCACCGCCGCCTGCCAGGTGAAAATCAGATTGATGCCGAACATCTGCTGCAACCACGCGCCGAGCGGACCGTGACGGCCGATCACCACCAGCAGGTAGTAGCCGAGCACGGTGGGCGGCATCACCATCGGCAAGGTCAGCAGCGCGTCCAGCAGCTCGCGCCCCGGGAAGCGCTTGCGCGCCAGCAGATAGCCCAGCGCCACGCCGAACACCAGATCCAGCAGGGTCGCCCAGCACGCCACCTTCAGCGACAGCCGCAGCGCGATCCATGCCGGTTCGGCGAGAAAACCTTCCACCGCTTACGGGCGGCCGAAACCGTACTTGGCCAGGATGGCCTGGCCGCTGCTCGACAATACGTAGTCGGCGAACTGGCGGCCGGCGGCCGCTTGCGGGCCGGCCGCGATCACGGCGATCGGGTAGCTGACCGGGGTTTCGGTCGGCACGGTGGCGATGACCTTGACCTTGTCCTTCATCACGGCGGCGTCGGTGGCGTAGACGAAGCCGGCGTCGACTTCGCCGCGCGCCACGTAGTCCAGGCTCTGGCGCACCGAGGTGCCGTAGATGGCTTTCGGTTCGACGGCGGCCCACAGCTTGGCCTGCTCCAGCGCATGCTTGGTGTAGCGGCCCACCGGCACGCTGGCCGGATTGCCCATCGTCACGCGCGTGACGGCGGCTTGCTGCAAGTCGGCGATGCCCTTGATCGGCAAGGTGCCGGCGACCGGCGTAATCAGCACCAGGCTGTTGCTGGCGAAATTCTTGCGGCTGCCGGCGGCCAGCAGCTTCAGGCCGTCGGCCTTGTCCATCGCATCCTGGTCGGCGGAGGCGAACACGTCGACCGGCGCGCCCTTGGCGATCTGCTGCACCAGCGGATCGGAGGCGGCGAAGTTGAACTGCACCTTGTCGCCGGCGTGCTCCTTCTCGTAGGCGGCGCCGATTTCCTTGAACGCATTGGTCAGGCTGGCCGCGGCCGACACCGTGATCTCCGCCGCCGACGCCGTCGCGCCCATCGCCACCAGTACCGCCACCACGCCAAGTTTCAATCCACGCATCGTTATTCCCTTTAAGTAATGAACACGCAATAAACCCGATTATATAGCGCGGTGCGGATTCTCGCGCTATGCATCCGGATATACGTGATATACATTGTCCTCAGCACAGGGAATATGAAAGGAGTCAACATGGGCAATTCCCGCCCCGCCACGGACTGGCTGCGGCGCGGCCTCCAGGCCGAGGGCGTGGACCTGGTCGAAGCCTTCTTCCAGGGCGCAGCCTACGGGCCACACCGCCATGACAGCTACGCCATCGGCCTGACCATGGCCGGTGTGCAATCGTTCCGCTACCGCTCGTCGATGCGGCACAGCCTGTCGGGGCAGGCGCTGGTGCTGCATCCGGACGAAGTCCACGACGGCCAGGCCGGCACCGACGCCGGCTTCCACTACCGCATCGCCTACCTGGCGCCGGCCCTGCTGCAACAGGTGCTGGGCGGTGCGCCGCTGCCGTTTATCGATGGCGGCGTGTCGGCCGACACCCGGCTGGTCAAGGCGGCGCGCGGGCTGCTGTCGAACTTCGACGCCACGCCCGGCTCACTGGAGCGCGACGACGCGCTGGTCGACATCGCCACCGCGCTGCGCCAGGTGGCGGGCCAGCCGGACCTGCCGGGCGGCGACTTCCTCGCCGCCCAGCGCGCCCGCGAATACATCCACGACGCGCTGCTGTCGCCGCTGACGCTGGAGCAGCTGGCGCAGGCCGGCGGCCGCGACCGCTGGAGCCTGTCGCGCGACTTCCGCCGCTACTTCGGCACCAGTCCGCACCGCTATGTGACGCTGCGCCGCCTGGAGCTGGCGCGCCAACTGATGCTGAACGGCCTGCCGCTGGCCGACAGCGCCGTCCACGCCGGCTTTGCCGACCAGCCGCACCTGACCCGCCAGTTCGTCGCCGCCTACGGCATCGCGCCCGGCCGCTGGCTGCGCCTGCACCGGCGCCAGTGACAATTGAAACGCCGTGCGCCGAGTTGGAATGCTACCCTGTCAACATTAATCAAAGGAGAAGCATGAAATCAGCAGGCGTTCCCGCATTGGCGGACTTCCCTCCCGGGACCGAATTCATCATCAAGGAGTTCGATCTGCCGTTGGCGAAAGTGCCGGTGGACGGCAAGGTTGAATGGCACAACTGGTTCGGCGGCGCGCCGCAGCGCTATGACGTCACGCGCCTGCGCGTGGACAACAACTGGCCCGCGGACTCCTTCGAGCAGTGGGCCAGGGTCGTCGCCGACTCGCTGCGGGGATGAGCATGGACCGGTGGCAGCAATACTTATTTGAGCAGCATTCCGAAGCGACGCTGCGCGACTGGGCCCGCAGATTGAAGATGTTCCGCTACTTCCGGGCCTTTGGCGGACACGCGGGCGACGTCGATGAACTGGACGTCGCCTTCGCGTATCGCACGATCGGGCAACTGGAATCGTGCCTGAGCGACCTCGGCATAACGCTGGTCAAATACGATCAACGGCCGCCGCAGCCGGAACCGGGCGTGTCGTATCGCGGTACCGACATCGCGAGATTTCCATCGTTAATACGAGGCACTGAGTGGATACAGCAGCCGGGCCATTGCGAGATCGCGGGCATCAAAGTGTATATCTGGTGCGGCAACGGTATGCTGAAGATATCCATGGCCACGGGTTATGACGTCGCGGACCAGGAGGTCGCCGCAGCCGAGGCGGTCGAGCAGGCACTGGCCGGCGTAACGCTGGAGCGCATCGACCCGCCGCTGGATACGAGAAATTATATCTGCCCCAAATACTATCCCGACTACTTCGATTGCCCCTAGCCGCACAAACGTTCAAGACTGCGCGCGCGGAATTGTCCAGAATGACGGCTCCCCCACCAACACCGGAGCCATCATGCCTCATCCCATATCCCCCGCCGCCAGCGCCGCCGCGCTGTCCGAGCACTGGTCGCCGCGCGTGATCGCCGAACTGGACGACAGCTACGTCAAGGTCGCCAAGGTACTGGGCTCGCTGGCCTGGCACAGCCACGACGCCGAAGACGAACTGTTCTTCATCCTGAAAGGCCGGCTGCGCATCGAACTCGAAGACGGCGCGGTGGAACTGGACGAAGGCCAGGCCTACGTGGTGCCGAAGGGCGTGCGCCACAACCCGGTGGCGGAGCAGGAATGCCTGATCATGCTGATCGAGAAAAAAGCCACGCTGCACACCGGCACCACGATGACCGCCAAGACCCGCTCGATCACGGAGCAGCTCGGTTAGTCGTGCATCAGGATATTGAGCAGCCGTCCGAACGGATCGCGCACGAATAGCCGCCGCACGCCCCAGGGTTCGCTGGCCGGGCCGTATTCCAGCGGCACGCGCGCGGCGACCAGGCGGCGGTGCACCTCATCAAGGTCATCCACCTCGATCGACAGGTCCGGCACCGGCGTGCCCGATCCGCCCTCCGACGCAAAACTAATCTGCGGCACCATCTCCCCCGCCCCGGCCAGCGTGACGATCCAGCCGTGGTCCATGACCACCGACAGCCCGAGCACGCCGCTATAAAAAGCCTTGGCCGCCTCGGTGTCGGCGGTGGCGATATTGGTGACGATACGTGTTACCTGCATGTGCATCTCCTTTCAACAATGAGCGGGACGGCCGGGTGTGGTACATTCACGCCTCGATTCTTTCCAGCCGTGCCCAACATGTCCTCCCTGAAGTACCTCAGCGCCTATTCCGAGCAAACCCAGCAGCAAGTATCGCAACTCCTGTCCCAGAACCGGCTGGGTGAAGTGCTGCTCAAGCGCTACAGCAAGGCGCACGACGTGCGTACCGACAAGGCACTTTACCAGTACGTGCAAGAATTGAAAAATGAACATTTGCGCAACGCCGAGCCGATCAACAAGGTCGAGTACGACAGCAAGATTCACGTCATCAACCACGCGCTGGGTTTGCACACCTCGATCTCGCGCGTGCAAGGCGGCAAGCTGAAGGCCAAGCACGAGATCCGCGTGGCCACCATGTTCAAGGAAGTGCCGCAGGAATTCCTCACCATGATCGCCGTCCACGAGCTGGCCCACGTGAAGGAAAAGCAGCACGACAAGGCTTTCTACAAGCTGTGCACCTACATGGAGCCGAACTACCACCAGTACGAGTTCGACCTGCGCCTGTACCTGACGCACCTGGACAGCACCGGCACCAAGCTGTGGAGCTGATTCACTGCCCCTTGTGGTACTGCCCCATCCAGTCGCGCAGGCCGTAAGGCTTGAGGATGCGCTCCAGCTGCCCGGACTCGTGCAGCCTGGCGATGCCCTCGTCGAATTCTTTGGCCAGCGCCTTGGATTCCGCCAGCGCCGGCGACAGGGCGAAATACGAATAGCTGACCGGCGCGCAACCCGCCTGCCGCAGCCGCACATCGGCATGCCTGGCCATCGTGTAGCTGATCAGGTTTTCATCTTCGATAAAGCTGTCCAGGCGGCCCAGCATCAGCTTGCGCGCCAGCCGGTAGCTCAAGTCTTCACCGTAATTGATTTCGAACGCCGCCAGCCCCTGCGCGACGGCCTGGTCGATTTCCTTGCCGTAGGTATAGCCCTGCACGATGCCCACGCGCTGCCCGGCCAGCGAGGCCGCATGCTTGTACTGCCAGCGGCTGTCCGGCGCCGTGTAGAAGCAGTAGCGGTTGCGCGAGATGGGTGTGGACGGGAAAATGAAATCCGGCGCCTCGTCCTTGTAGGTGGGCGATGTGGCGGTGTAGCGCCCCGCGCGCACGGCCACCAGGGCGCGGGCATAGTTGAGATTTTCGTAGCGGACCGGCCGGCCCAGCGGGTTGAAGATGGCCCGCAGGATGTCGATGGTGAATCCCTCCTGCGCCGCCCCGGCCTTGCAGCTGAACGGACACCAGAAGTCCGGAGCCACCACGGTGATGGCGTCCGCCGCCGCTGCCGGCTGCGCCGCACAGGTGGCGGCCAGCACAACAAGCAGCATGCGGCGGGATGGCGACGGCGGGGACAGTATCATGGCCCTCGCCGTCCCGCCGGCCACGGCTAGGCCTTCAATAGCTGCAACAACGCCTGCGGTTCGGACGAGGACATCATCAGCGCCGCGTGCTGCGGACGGATGAAGCCCTGCGCGCTGGCATGCTGGATGAAGCCGTTCAGGCCGTCATAGAAACCGTCCACGTTCAACAGGCCGATAGGCTTGGCGTGGATGCCCAGCTGCGACCACGTCAGCATCTCGAACAATTCTTCCAGCGTGCCCATGCCGCCGGGCATGGCGATGAAGCCGTCGGCCAGGCTGGCCATCATGGCCTTGCGTTCGTGCATGTCCTTGACGATGAACTGGCGCGTCAGGCCGGTGTGGCCCACTTCGCGCTCGACCAGCGCGGTCGGGATCACGCCCGTCACCTCGCCGCCCATGCGCAGCACCTCGTCGGCGATGATGCCCATCAGGCCCACATTGCCGCCGCCGTAGACCAGCGACAGATTACTCTCCACCAGCGCGCGGCCCAAGGCGCGGGCCGCCTCGGCATACACAGGGCTGACGCCGGCATTGGCGCCGCAATATACGCAAATCGCTTTCACTACTGTTTTTCCTCTTCCAATTCTCGTTTCGCCGCATCGACGTCGAGCCGCTCCATCGCATCGTGGATGGCGCAGCGGGCGGCCACTTCGCATAGGCCGATGGCCTCGGCCTGCTTCTTCTTACCTTCCAACATCATCATCGCGCGCGCATAGCGGACGCGGGCAATCGCCGATTCCGGCGTCAGCGCGATCGCGGTTTCAAACTGTTTATAACATTCTTCTTTTTTCACGCCATAGGTCAGGCCGCCGATCATGGCGCCCACCTTGTCGAGGATCTCGGCGTGGTAGACGCCCAGCGCGATATGCGCGTCGGCGCGCTGCGGCGCCAGGCGGATCGCCGTGTCCAGGCTGTTGCGCACCTTGGCGCCCAGGCCCTGCGCCAGCGCCTTGACCACCGAAATGCCTTGCGAATACTGGCCCAGCGCGTAGGCGTGCCAGTAGTAGCCGGATGGATTGTTCGGCTGCTCCAGCTGCTGCCGCTCGCAGCGCTCGGCCACGCATTCGAAGGTGGCCAGCTTTTTCTGCGGACTGCGTTCCAGGTAGTGGGCGTAGATGCAGATGGCCTTGTGCGCCACCGAGTAGCCGTTCACGCCGACATCCAGCCCCAGCCGCGCGGCCCGCTCGAACTCGCCGGCATGGAAGGCGATCCACGCCTGCACCAGCAGCGGATTGGTGGGGAACGGTTCGCGGTCGCCGCCGTGCAGCAAGGGCCAGGCCGCCTCCAGGCTGGCCGCCGTGTACTGATACGCGGGATCAGGATACGGAAAGGGGTTCCACGCCATTGCAGTCTCCGTCAGCTTACTTGAGCTTCTTCAGATATTCTTCGGACAGTTTCTGGAACAGCAAACTGGTTTCGTTGCGCAGATACGGGCCGATCTGCGACAGCACCTGATAGCAGCCGCGCGCCAGCGCATCGGCCATGGACTGCTGCTCGCTGTACTTGCGGGGATTGCGCACGTACTCGTAGGACAGCCAGTACGTCGCCACCACCACCATATTGGTGGCCATGGCGTCGATGGCGGTGTCGGAGGCTTCCAGCGATTTTTCGCTGCGCAAGTCTTCGCACAGCTGCTTGGCCACCTTGATCTTGTGCGCCAGGATTTGCTTGAAGTGCAGCTCCAGCTTGCGGTTGCGCGACAGCAGGTCGTTCAGGTCGCGGTAGAAGAAGCGGTAGCGCCAGATCAGTTCGAACATCAGGTGCAGGTACAGCCACACGTCCTCGATGTTGGAGCGGCGGCCGTTGGGCACGGTCAGGATGCGCTCGATCTCGGCTTCGAACTGGACGAAGATCGAGTTGACGATGTCGTCCTTGTTGCGGAAATGGTAGTACAAATTCCCCGGCGAGATATTCATCTCTTCGGCGATCACCGTGGTGGTGATATTGGGTTCGCCGAATTCGTTAAACAAGCGCAGCGACAGTTCGAGTATGCGTTCGCGGGTACGGCGGGGTGCTTTTTGTAGCATAGCAAGGAAACCTCTGTTTATTCTCCTGCAAGCATAACACCGATGAGTCGATCTTAGAAACATCCGTGCGTGCTTTTACGCGCACATGCCGGCCAGATGCCGCAAGATGCGGCTAAGCGGGCCCAACTGCGGCTATTTCGCGGCGGTTTTGGCCCGTGCGCGGGCTACGGGCTTGGCTTGGGCCTTGACTGCGGCCGGCTTTTTGACGGCCGCCGGCTTGCCGCTCAGCGCGGCCACCTGCCTGGTCAGCTCGTCGATGCGCCGGTTCAGCGCCGCGACTTCCTGGGACGTGGGCACGCCGATCGAACTCAGCGCGCGCAGCACGCGCTCCTCGAACAACTGCATCGAAAAGAACTTGCCCTCCTCTTCCTGCGCCTTGGCGAAGGCGCTCAGACCGGCCTGCCAGATCTCCTGCGACGACATGCGCACCACGTCGGCGGTTTGCTGGTCGCCGTTCTGCTTCAACTTCTTTGCCATGTGACTATCCCTAGATTGCATTGCCAATATTTTATTGTAGTTGGCAAAACTAGAGAACGTTTTCTAATGCTAGGTTTCCAGTTTTACTGTCGGCTTGGTGTTGGGGAAGATCTGCTCGACCGCCGGCTCGCCCGGCCCCGGTTTCTGCATGGCGTAGGCGTTGACCGGCTGCGAACGGTTGACCCACAGCGTGTAGTACAGGTGGTCGGCGCGCGGGTCGTCGGTGTTCGGATGGATCAGGATGGTCAGGCCCAGGCTGTTCAACTGCAGCCACGGCACGATCACATGCAGCTGCTCGTTGTTGAAGCCGAAGTAGAACGACGGCGTCACATGCGGGCCGCGCGGCGCCAGGTTCCAGTTGCCCAGCTCGATGACGAAGCGCTCCGCCGCCCACTTGTGCAGCAGCGCCGCCTTGTGGAAGTTGTCCTCGTCAAAATAGATGTGGGCGTGGTAGCTCTTGATGTCGGTGTAGGGCCGCGGCTTGGTGGGCAGCACCTGCTCGCCCGGCCGCACGCTGGCGGGGCGCGTGGTGGCTTCCTTCCAGGTGTCGTAACCCCACGGGCTCTTGCCGTCGGCCGCCAGCGCGCTGCCGGCCACGCCGGAAGCGGCAAACGCCGCCATCAGGCCGCCGCCGCGCAGCACGCTGCGCCGCCGTGGCGACAATAAATCGGCCCAGTGCTGGTCTTCGTGTGGATTCAATTCGCTCATGCAGTTCTCCTTTTCGCGTCAGCGTAAGGGCAAAGCGCTGATGCGGGAAGGTATCGTTTCGCGCTAGCTTATGCGCTCAACGCATGTGCGGCGCCGCTCAGAACTCACGCGCCGCCAGCGCATCGACCTGCTGCGGGCTGGGGAAGCTGCGCAGGCGGTAGCGGGCCGGATAGCCCTCCTCGCTGCGGGCCAGCTCGGCGATGCTGGCGCGCAGGTCGTCCCAGGCCACCAGCTTGGGCGCGCCGACGCCGCTTTCGCTGTCGTCGTCCGGCCGCACCAGCGCCACCAGGTCCACCTCCGGCAGCAGCGTGTCCACGCCCTCGGTCCAGACGCCGTAGCTGATCAGCCGCCCGGTGTCGGTCTTCTGCACCAGCTGGCAGGTGGCGACGAAGATGTCGATCTGCTCGCGCTCGTAAGCCTTGTCCAGCAACTGCTTTTGCGAGGCGTAGTCGTCGGCCAGGTAGATTTTCTTCAGCTGCTCCAGCTGGGCCAGCACCTCGGCATCCGGCGGCACGTAGGCCACGGCCTTGCCCTGTTCGAAATGGTACATCAGCGCGGAAATGACGCGCCCCTCGTCGCTGGCGAAGCTGCGCGACAGCGCCAGCATTGCCAGCTGCGCCGCGCTGTTGTTGGACGAGGCCACCAGCAGCCGGCTACGCGTCGGCATCATGACCACCGGATCGCCGCCGACATTGAGCCGGAAGAACAGGTCGGCCAGCAGGATGCGCGAGGCTTCATAGGAATCGTCCCAGGCGGCCATCTGCACGCCGGGCGCGATCTGCACGAAGTTGGCGACGCTCATGTCGCGCAGGTTGTCGAGCGCGGCGGCCAGCGCGACATCGAAGGACACGCCCCAGTCCGTCAGCGCCGACTGCGACAGCGTCTGGATCGAGTGCGGGCTGTCGTAGGCCAGCATCAATACGCTGTCCGCGCTGAACGGCACCGAGCCGTCCTGGTAAGGCTTGCCCGTGCCCTGGGCCACCTGCGTCAAGCGCATGTATTCGATGATGGCGCGCCCGCGCAGCACCGGCCGCAGGCCGCTACGCGCCTCGGCGAAGGTGGCCGGCAAGGCCGGCGCCTGCATGCTGCGGATGTAATGGGCCAGCACCTCGGAGCGCTGCTTGCGCGGCGCCGCGCAATAGTCGCGGTAGGCATTGTGCAGATTGTAGATCTCGGCGCCGCCGCTGCCGCCGAGCAGACGGAAGTCGTCGGCGTCATAGCTGAGCGGCCCCGGATGGCCGCCGTCGGCAAAGGCCCGCAGCGCCAGCCGGGCGAATTTTTCGGGCGTGGGTGTTGAGGTGAAAAAATCGAAAATACCCAAACTCACTCCTCGATGATGTCTTCGGCCACCGCCAGCGGCGCCGGCAGCGGCCCGCCGTGCACCTGCGCGTGCAGGCGGAAGCCTTCACGGATATTCTCGCGCAGCACCGCGCCCTTCCACGGCTTGGTGTAGAAGCGGTCGATGGCGCCATGGTTGATGGCGGCCATGATGGGCGTCAGGTCGGCGTAGGCCGACAGCATGATGCGGAAGGTGTCCGGCGCCAGGTTCTTGACGCGCTCCATGAACTCGGTGCCGCTCATCAGCGGCATGCACTGGTCGCACAGGATCACCTGCACGCGGTTCTGCGCCAGCACGTCGAAGCCCTCGGCCGCCGTCTGCGCGGTCAGGATGCGGTAGCCGTCCTGCGACAGGAAATCGGTCAGCACGTCGAGCATGAAGGCGTCGTCGTCGACGATCAGCAGGGTCTGCTGTTCGACCACGTTCTCGTCGGCCGGCGCCTGCAGGTAGCGGCCTTCGCGCAGCATGGCTTCGAAGTCTTCCTCCGGCAGCGGACGGCTGAAGTAATAGCCCTGCATCTCGTCGCAGCCGTGGCGCCGCAGGTAGGCCAGTTGCGCATCCTTCTCCACGCCCTCGGCGATCACTTCCAGCTTCATGCTGTGCGCCATGTTGATGATGGCCAGCACGATGGCGGCGTCGTCCGGGTTGCTGGTCACTTCGCGCACGAAGGCGATGTCGATCTTCAGCTTGTCGATCGGGAAGCGCTTCAGGTAGGCCAGCGACGAGTAGCCGGTGCCGAAATCGTCGATCGAGATCTGGATGCCCAGCGCCTTCAGGTGCTGCAGCACGGTGATGGTCTCTTCGGCGTTGGACATCAGCGAACTCTCGGTCAGCTCCAGTTCCAGCAGCTCGGGGGCGATGTCGTGCTCCTTGATGGCCTTCAGCACCTCTTCCTCCAGGCCGCCGACGAAGAACTGGATGCCCGACACGTTGACCGACAGGTGCACCGCGCCCACGCCCGACTTGCCCCATTCGGCGATCTTGCGGCAAGCCTCTTGCAGCACCCAGTTGCCGACCCGCACGATCAGCCCGGTCTCTTCCAGGATAGGGATGAACAGCGCCGGCGACACCATGCCATGGCCGGGCCGCTTCCAGCGTATCAGCGCCTCGGCGCCGCTGATGCGGCCGCTGCCGATGTGCACCTTGGGCTGGAAATGCAGCACGAACTCGCCGTTGTCGATGGCGCGCCGCAGCGCGTTCTCCAGGTCCAGCCGCGCCAGCGATTGCGCATTCATCTCCGAGGTGAAGAAGCGGAAGGCGTCGCGCCCCGCTTCCTTGGCGCGGTACATGGCGGTGTCGGCGTACTGGATCAGCGTGTCGGGCTCGTTGCCGTCGTCCGGGTAGACGGCGATGCCGATGCTGGCCGTCACCGTCACCTCGTGGCCCTTCAAATCGAACGGCCGCCGCATCGATTCGCGGATCTTGTCGACCACGGCGATGGCGTTTTGCGCGCCCTCGGGCAGCATCAGGATGGCGGCGAACTCGTCGCCGCCGAAGCGGCCGATGGTGTCGCGCACCCGCAGGCAATCGACCAGCCGGCTGGAGAACTGCCGCAGCAGCTCATCGCCGATGGTGTGGCCCAGCGTGTCGTTGACGTTCTTGAAGCGGTCGACATCGAGGAACAGCACCGCCAGCGACCACTTGTGGTCATTGGCCTGGCGCAGCGAGTGGCTCAGCGAATCGTAGAACTGGCTGCGGTTGGGCAGGCCGGTCAGCGTGTCGAAGTGGGCCAGCTTGAGCAGGCGCTGCTCGGCTTCCTTGCGTTCGGTGATGTCGCGCGCCACGGCCACCAGGATCCAGCTGGGGCCGGAGCGCAGCGTGCGCCGCTGCACTTCCACCGACAGCGGCGAACCATCCTTGCGGTACAGCAGCAGCTCGGTCATGGCGCCGCTCTGGTCGCCGGCCAGCAGCTTGTCGTACAGCTCTTCCAGGCGGTTGAGGTCGCCCTCGATGGACTTGTTGGGGCCGACCTTGAGGAAGTCTTCGCGCTCGTAGCCCAGCATGCGGCAGGCGGTGACGTTGACGTCGACAAAGCACATGCCGGCGCGGTCGACCAGGAAGATGGCGTCGGCCGTGGCGTCCATCGCCAGGCGGAAGCGGCGCAAGTCTTCGTCGAGGCGGATGCGGGCGTTCATGTCCAGCGTCAGCTGGGCGTGGTGGCGCTTGATTTCATCGTACAGCAGCAGGTTTTCGTAGGCCACCGAGATCTGCGCCGCCACCGTGGCGGCCACGCGCTCGTCGACTTCGGAGAAGCCGTCGGCGCCCAGCTTGTCGACCAGGTAGAGCCAGCCGTGGATGCGCTCGCGCGAGGCGATCGGCACGCCGAGGAAGGAGTGCACCGGCGGATGGCTGGCCGGCAGGCCGATGCCGGCCGGGTCGCCGTTCAAGTCGTTGATGCGGCAAGGCTGGCGCTGATCGAGCAGGCCGCGCAGCACGCCGGCGCGCGGCGCCAGCGCGATCTGCCGCGCCGGCACGCCGGCGCCGCAGCTGGCGAAGTAGCTCAGTTCGGCCGCATCCTGCTCCAGCACGCCGATGCACGCATACTTGGACACGCAGATATTCTGCGCCACGCGGCAGCCGATCTCGACCAGCGCGCCCGGATCGCGCTCGGCGCCCAGCTCGATGCCCAGCTCGATCAGCGCGGTCAGCCGCAGGCTCACCGCCTGCAGGCTGGAGAGCGAACTGGTGAGCCGCTGCGTCATGCGCGTCAGGTTTTCCGGCGCCGTGTCGTCGGTGTCCTGGGCAAAGCGCGACAGCAGCTGGCTGCTCGATTCCAGCTCGCCCAGGTATTCGGCCACCTTGTCGTCGATATTGTTGAAGCGGCCCTCTTGCGGCGGATCCGGCGCGAACGATGGCAGCGCGCTGTCGTCGGCCGTGCCGGCCAGGCCCAGCGCCTCGTGCACGGTGCGCAGGATGACTTCGGGATCGGACGGTTTCGGCAGCACCCAGCGCACGCCGCACGATTGCGCCACCGCCATCGCCTCGCGCTCGCGGTAGGTGGCGGTGTAGAAGATCACCGGCACGTCGGCCGTCTCCGGATTGCCGTGCAGGCGGGTGACGAATTCATAGCCATCCATGTTCGGCATCAGGATGTCGGAGATCACCAGGTCCGGCTTCTCGGCCTGCACCATCGTCAAGCCCTCGGCGCCGTTGGACGCTTCCAGCAGGCGGTGGCCGCCGTAGCCCAGCAAGGTCATCAGGAATTCGCGGTTCAGCACATGGTCGTCGACGATGAGGATCGTCGCAATGTCGTTTTTAGGCGGGGTCGACACCGCCCCGCTTAAAAAAGACTCGATCTGTGTGACGAAAGTATCCGGCTCGACCGGCTTGCCGATGTAGCCGTCGAAGCCGGCCTCCAGCAGTTTTTCGCGGTCGCCCATCATCGCCAGCGCCGTCACCGCCAGCGTCGGGATATGGCGCACCGTGGGGTCGGCCTTGAGCGCCGCCACCACGCCGTAACCATCGAGCTTGGGCAGGTGGACGTCGCAGATGATCAGGTCCGGCAACTCGCGCCGCGCCGCCGCCACGCCGGCCTCGCCGTCGCTGGCCGACAGTGGCACGTAACCGAAGGCGCGCAATAAATACACCATCAACTCCATGTTGGTGGCGTTGTCTTCAATAATCAGGATACGTGCCGACACGTTGAGCTCCCCTTCTTCAGCGTTCCAGCGGCAGCGCCAGGGTGAACACACTCCCGACGCCCGACGCGCTGTCAAACAAAATCTCGCCACGCAGCATTTCGGCCAGTCGCTGGCTCAGGTGCAGGCCCAGCCCGGTCCCCTCGTCCTGCCGCATCTTGCCCGCGTCCAGCTGCGAAAAGGCCTGGAACAGCGTGCCCTGCTCTTCTTCGTCGATGCCGATGCCGGTATCGCTGACGCTGATCGTCACGCATGAGCGCTCGCTCACGGTGCCGGTGTTCAGCCGGACCATCACCTTGCCATGGTCGGTGAACTTGATCGCGTTGTGGAGCAAATTCATCAGTATCTGTTGCAGCGCGCGGCGGTCGGCAACCACGGTCAGGTCTTCCGGTGCGCTGACGAATTCCAGTTCCAGCCCCTTGTGGCGGGCCTGTGGCTTAAACAGCAACAATACCTCGTCGATAAGCTGACGGCATTGCAAGGGCATCAGGTCCAGTTCCAGCTTGCCCGTTTCAATCCGGGTCAGGTCCAGCAGGTCGTTAATCATCGACAGCAGATGGCGCGCGCTGCTTTGCACGGTCCGCAGTTGTTTTTCCTGCTCATCATTTATTGGCCCAGGCAACTTCATCAACATAGTACCCGTAAAACCGATGATCGCGTTCAACGGCGTGCGCAATTCGTGCGACATGCCGGTCAGGAAGCGGTCCTTGGCGGCGCTGGCGCGGGCCAGTTCGGCGTTTTTCTCCTGTAGCGAGCGCTCGATCCGCTTGCGTTCGCTGGTGTCGCGTATCGCACTCATGACCAGCGTGCCTTCCAGCGTTTCGATCGGGCTCAGGCTGATTTCGACGGGGAATTCCATGCCGTCGCTGCGCAGGCCGTACAGCTCGCGGCCGCCGCCCATGGGCCGCGCCAGCTGCTCATGCTGGAAGCTGCTGCGGTGCTGCACGTGGCGCTGGCGAAAACGGGACGGCATCAGCTGCTCCAGCGGAATGCCGCGCAGGGCGCCGCGCGGATAGCCGAACAGGGCCTCGGCCTGGGTGTTGGCCAGCACGATGCGGCCGCTGGCGTTGGCCATGATGATGGCGTCCGGCAGCGACTCCAGCAAGCCGTCGAAGCGCGCTTCGACCAGCTTGGCGTCGCGCAGCACCTTGAGCGCGGTGACGTCTTTTTTACTCCACAAAATATAGGCTGGCCGGCCGTCGTCGCCGTGCACCAGCTTGGACGAGCTGTCGATGTACACCAGCGAGCCGTCCTTGGCGTGGCGCATCGATTCATAATTGGCGGTGCCGTCCTGCAGCGTCTGCCGCAAGACCGAGTGTTCGTGGTCGGCCATGCTGGACGGGACGATCAGTTCCGCCAGCCGGCGGCCCAGCGCCTCGTCGCTGCTGTAGCCGAACACCGCCTGCGCGCCGTTGCTCCAGCATACAACCTCCCCGTCCAGCGATGTCAGCACGACAGCGTCCGGTGTTTCATTCAGGATCAGGGTGCCGAAGTCGGTTACCATCGCGTCGCCTTGTTCTTCCCGCTACATCAATCAACATACAGCAATGGGCCACGCCAATATTCACACAAAATCACAGCCCGGCGGCGGCAGCGATTTCATTCATGGTGCAACCCAGGATGTCGGGGTGGCGGCCAAGCGCGACATGGCCTATGGCGCCGAAGACCAGATTGCGGGCGCCGGGCAGCGCGCCGGAGTCTTGCGGCGCGACGATATTGTCGTGAACGGAATAGATGGAACTAATCATGCCACGTTGCAAATTTGCCTCAGATGCGGCCAGCGCCGCCAGCCATGCGCTGTTGTGACGCATCTGCGCGGCGTTGCCGCCGGGGCCGAAATGCGCCAGCGCGGTGCCGTGGTGCGGCGTGCCCAGCGTGATGATGCGCGCCACGGCGCCCGCGCCGTAGCGGCGCAGCCAGGCGCGCGCCACCAGCCCGCCCATGCTGTGGCCGACGATGATGACTTGCCGGCTGCCAGTCGCCGCGCACAAGCGCTCGACCGCCGCCTGCACCTGCGGCGCATAGGCGTCGATCGAGGCGCCGGGC
Source organism: Rugamonas aquatica (assembly GCF_009380215.1). Lineage (GTDB taxonomy): Bacteria > Pseudomonadota > Gammaproteobacteria > Burkholderiales > Burkholderiaceae_D > Rugamonas > Rugamonas aquatica_B. The sequence goes on along the minus strand of NZ_WHUG01000004.1, from coordinate 11,522 downwards.
GGTTCCAGGTCGATGCCGTAGTGGCTGAAGCCGGCCCGCGCCAGCCGCGCGCTCAGCGGCCGCCAGTAGCCGCTGTTGCAAGCGTAGCCGTGGATCAGCAGCACCGGCAGGCCGCGCGCCTGCGGCTGCAATTGCAGGCCGAGCGGCTTGAGCATGTCGTAGGATGAAGCCAGCAGCGATGCATGGAATTCATGCAGGAACAGGCTGGCGGCGCGCGCCGGGTTGAGCGCATGCGCGGCCGGCGTGGCCGCACCCTTGCCCGCGCGCGAGCTGAGCAGAAAATTGTTGGCCGAGATCGCCGCCCGCAGCAGCAGCACGGCGGCCAGGCCTGCAGCCACGTAGGCCAGCGCCGTCAACGGCGGATTCAGCGGCGCCACCCAGTCCGGCCGCCACGCAAGATGCAAGCCGGCCGCCAGCGCCAGCACGGCGCCGGCTTGCACCAGCAGCAAGAGGATAATCCAGCGTTTGATCATGCCGCCATCATACCCTCGCCGCGACAATCAGGTGCGCACCGGCCTCGCCGCCGGCTTGCCGGTCAGCTGCTGCGCCAGGCCGCTGGCCAGCCGCGCCACGACGCCGTAGATCGACAGCTGCGGATTGGCGCCGATCGAGGTCGGGAACAGCGAGCCGTCGTACACCGACAGATTGGCCAGGCCGTGGTAGCGGCCGTCGGCGCCGGCCACGCCCTGGCGCGGATCGTCCGACATGGTGCAGCCGCCCATCACGTGGGCCGACACCACGCGCGTGGCCAGCACCTTCAGCGGCAGCGCGGCGATGCCGGCCTTGGCTTGCGCCCAGCTGGTGTAGCGCGGCCCCGATTCGTGCACCGGCGACACGTCCTGGGCGCCTGCGGCGAACTGGATCTCGGCCATCGTCAGCATGGCGCGGCGCGCGCCGTCCCAGATGAAATCGGTCAGCGGATAGTCCAGCACCGGCGCGCCGTGGGCGTCCAGCGCCACGCTGCCGCCGGCGGCCTCGGCGTGGAAACCGTCGCGCAGCAGCGCCAGGATGGCTTGCTTGTGCGGGAACTGCGCCATGTCGGCCGCGTGCTGGGCGCCGAAGCCGCCGGTGGTGGTGGCCAGCAGCAGCGGATGCAGCGGCGGCACTTCCAGCTTGTAACCCATGGGGCCGTCGATCGGCTGGTCGTGCAGGAAGTGGTCGGAATACACGGTCTGCGGCGCGCCGGCGTAGCCGTCCACGCGCTGGGCGAAGGTGCCGGCCGAAATCACCACCGGATGCAGGAAGGTGCGCTTGCCCAGCAGGCCGTGCGGATCGGGCGCGCCCGAACGCAGCAGCAGCGCCGGCGAATTGATGGCGCCGCCGGCCACGACGTAGTGCCTGGCTTTGAGCGTGATGCGGCGGCCGGTCGGCAGCTGGCCGGCCGCGTCCAGCGCCACGCAGTCCAGCTGCGCCACCTTGTCGCCGTGGATGACGAAGCGCTCGGCGCGGGCCCGCGTCAGCAGCGTGGCGCCCTGGCCCAGCGCGGCGGGGATGGTGGTCACCAGCATCGACTGCTTGGCGTTGGTCGGACAGCCCATGCCGCAGTAGCCGAGGTTCCAGCAACCGTTGACGTTGCGCCGTATCAGCGCGGTCGGGATGCCCAGCCTGGCGGCGCCGCGGCGCAGCACGTCGTTGTTCTCGTTGGGCGCCGCCGCCCAGTCGGAAATATTGAGGCGCTGCTCCATCAGCTCGAACCACGGCGCCAGCGCGGCCGGCGTGTAGTCCTTTAAACCATACTGTTTAGTCCAATAGTCCAGCGTGATGTCCGGCGTGCGGAAGCTGCTGGTCCAGTTGACGGTGGTGGTGCCGCCGACGGTGCGGCCCTGCAGGATATTGATGCCCTTGTCGCGCGTCTTGCGCGCCGCCGATTCCTGGTACAGCTGCGGATAGGCTTCGGCCTCCTTCATGTTGAAGTCCGACGACGAGCGCAGCGCGCCCTCCTCGACGATCAGCACGCGCAGGCCGGACAGCGCCAGGATCTCGGCCGAAACGCCGCCGCCGGCGCCGCTGCCGACGATGATGACGTCGGCCTCCAGCGTCAGGTCGGCCTCCAGCCGCGCGCAATCGGTGACGCGCCAGCCGGCGGCCAGCCCGGCCCGCACCGGGTCGGGGATCACGCCCTTGGCGGGGAGGATGGGGATGTTGGTGTTGGCCTGGCTCATTTCAGCAGCTCCTTCAGCGGACCGGGATAGCCGATGCCTACCCACGACGACGGCTCCGCATACCACGGGCCGAGGATCAGGTCATGCAGCGCCAGGTAGGCGGTCTGCAGCATGGCGAGGCGGTGGTGGCGCCAGCTTTCCAGGAAGGCGGCGACCGCTTCCGGCGTGGCTTGCGCCCAGCCGCCGGAAACGCCGGCCAGCAGGCGCCGCGCCGGCCCCAGCGCCAGCAGGCCGAACAGGTCTTGCACTTCTTTTTGCGTGGACAGCGGCAAGCCGTGGATGGCGGTCAGCGTGCGCGCCATGGCATCGTCCACCGCCGCCGCGCGCGCGGCCGGTTCGGACGGCAGCACCGGACCCAGCATCGCCGGCACGATGGCGGCCAGCACGGCCCTGGCCTCGCCGTCCAGCGTGAAGGGATAGTGCAGCGCCGGCGGATGCGCCAGGCGATAGATGGCGCCGCCGGCTGCGAGCGTGATCGCAGCGGCTGCGCCGATCTTCAGGAAAGATCTGCGGGTAGTCATGTCTCCGTCCGTCTGTATTTTTTTAATCCAGCTAGTGTACGTGAACGGACGGAAAAGCCTGATCGCAAAAAATAGAGGACGCCGTCTAGTCGTTGCGCGCCACCATGCTGCCCAGGTAGGCGTCGGCGGACCGGACCAGCATGGCCTTCTCGGCCAGCTTGAAGCGCGCCGCTTCCATGCCGCGTCCCAGGTTGGGCAGCAGGTCGGCCGGCACCCTGCCCTTGATCCAGGTTTCCAGCTCATCGAGCGGCAGCGCGCGCCAGAAAATCTCCGGGCTGTACTGGGCCAGTATCATCGGTCCGAACGGCTGGTGCGGCGCCATCAGGCGCTCGGTGTTCTGCGCGAAGACGGACCAGGCCAGTTGCGGATGCTCGTCGGACAGCACGTCCACCAGCGTCATGCGGACCATGTCGGCCTGCTTCGGTATCTCGTCCGACAGCGCGATGGCGGCGGCCTGTTTGGCCAGCGCCGGATCGCGCACCCGCATCAGCGCCGCGTAGTAGCGCCGCATTTCCGTTTCATTGCCGGCCGACTTGGCGACTGCGTGCAACTGCTCGAACTCGGCGGCCGTGGCGTTGGCGGCCACGGTCTCCAGCACCATCGCCTGGTCGTCGGCGGCGATGGCCTTGCGGTCGGCGACAAACGCGGCGAAGCGCTGGCGGGCGCCGGCGATCACGTCCGGGTCGCCCCACCTGCCCAGGTCGGTCAGCAAGGCGCGGCGCAGCTTCTGCATGCCCGGCGTTTCATCCGGCCGCGCCTCCCAGCCCAGCTTGGCCGACAGCGGCTTGACCAGCGCCCGCGCATAGGCGGCGAAGGCGGCGTGGCCCGGCGTGCCGCGTTCGGCGGTTTCTATCGTGTCCAGCGCGCCGGTGATCTGCTCCCACGCGCGCTGGTTGGGCGTGGCGCCCATCGCCGAGGCCAGCGCCAGATAGTTGCTCAACGGCTGGGCGCCGGCGCCCACCAGCGCCCACTGGTCGTCCAGCAGCGCGATGCGGTCGGCTTCCGGCAAAGTGCCGAACGAGCGGATATTCTGCCCCAGCGTGGCCGAGTCGTAGGCCACGCGGTAGTAGCCGACCGCGCCGGCGTTGACGCTGAGTGGCTCATCGCAGTTGCCGGCGGCCAGGCTTTGCTGGTCGCCGTTAAACAACAGCGGCGTCGCCGCGCCTGTGCCTATGCGCACCTGCAACGGCACCGGCCAGCGGCCCTTGCCGCTGCCCAGGCCCTGCAGCAGAAAGCGCTGCTGCGACAGGCTGATGGTGCGGTTGCCGAACGGGTCGCAGGCGGTCGACACCGACACCAGCGGGTAGCCCGGCTGCGAGGTCCAGGCGACGGCGATCTGGCTGATCTCGCCGCCGCCGGCCGCGTCCAGCGCTTTCCACAAGTCGCCGCCGAGGGTGTTGGAATAGGCGTGCGTCTTCATGTAGCCGCGGATGCCGTTGCGGAACGTGTCAGCCCCCATGTAAGCCTCCAGCATGCGCAGCACCGCCTGCCCCTTGTTGTAGGTGATGGCCGGGTCGAAGGCGTTGGCGGCCTCCAGCTCGTTGGTCACATGCTGGACGATGGCGTGCGAGGTGGCGCGCGAGTCGGCGCGCATCGCGCCTTCCTTGCTCTCGTCCTGATGCTCCCACCAGTGCCAGCTCGGGTTGCGCAAGTCGGTCTGCCGGGCCGCCATCCACGAGGCGAAGCTTTCGTTGAGCCACAGCTCGTCCCACCAACCCATCGTCACCAGGTCGCCGAACCACTGGTGCGCCATCTCGTGCGCCTGGATGCTGTAGACGTTCTGGCGGTTACCCATGGTGCTGGACGGAGTAATCAGCAAGGCCTGGTCGTTGTAGGTGATCGCGCCCCAGTTTTCCATGGCGCCGCCGAAGCCGCCGGGGATGGCGATCGAATCGAGCTTGGGCAGCGGATAGCGCACGCCGAAGTAATCGTTGTAGTCGGCCAGGATCTGCTGGGCGTTGGCCAGCGCCTGCTTGCCGCCCTGCTCCTGGCCCTGGACCGCGACCACGCGGAAGACGGTGCCGTCGCTTTGGGCGCTGATGTGGGCCAGGTTGCCGCCGGTGAATTCAACCAGGTAGGACGGCATCTTCGGCGTCGGCGCGAAGCTGGTGGTGGCCAGCTCGCCGTGCACGCTGCGGGCCGCCTCCGGCATGTTGGAGTACACCGCCCACCTGGCCGGCACCGTCACGCTCAGCTTGAACACGGCGCGGAAGGCCGGCTCGTCCCAGCAGGGGAACATGCGGCGCGCGTCGGTGGCTTCGAACTGCGTGGTCAGTACCGCGTCCTTCACGCCGGCCGGCGTCACGTACTCCTGCAGGAACAGGCCGCGCGGTTCTTTCTCGATCTTGCCGACGTAGCTGAAACTGAGCGTGTGGGCGCCCGGCGCGGCCGGCCTGGCCAGCGTGACCGTGGTCAGCTGCGCCTTGTCGTCCGACACCACGGCCTTCACCGGCTTGCCGTCCAACAGGACTTTGCTCAGCGTCTGGTTCAGCGAATTGAACTGGATGGTGGCGCTGGCGGTCTTGAACGACAGCGTGACGCTGACGGTGCCGGCCACGGTGCGCTCGGCGGCGTTGGGCGTGAGCGCGACGGTGTACTGCAGCGGCACGACGTTTTTCGGCAGCCGCCCCGGCGCCTTGGCGAACTCGAAGCGCGGCGGCGCCACCGCTTGCGCCAGCGCCGAAGTTACAGGGAAAGCCAAGGCCAACGCCAACCACAACACGCCGCGAGTACGCATATCCAGCTCCTGTAGGGGATATTCCGATGTTGAATTTACAAGCCAGGAACTATAACACCATCCCAAGCGTGCGCTGCCGGATGCCCTGGAATTGTAAAATAGTCAATTATCACCATTCCTTTCAGCCATGCATTCCACCTCCACGCCCAGCTCCCTCGACCTGCTCCGCACCGCAGGCATCATCACGGACGGCCACCGGCGGCGCGCGCTGGCCGATGAGCGCGCCGCCGATCTGGCGGACCTGCCCGACCCGCCGCACCAGCTGGCATGGCTGATATGCCGCGACATCGTGACGATGGAAGACGTGCGGCTGGCCTTCGAACACGTGGCCAACAGCTGCGAGGGCGCCGAGCTGGAGCGCTATAACGGCATCCTGGTCGAAGCGCTGGACATCCTCGACGCGATGCGGCTGGAAACCAATATCGAGGCGCTGGCGGCGCTGGCGTCGGCCGGCCTGATCACTGACGCCGAGCACGCGCAGCTTTTCGCCAGGCTGCCGCGCGATACGATGCTGCCGACCGCCGCCGAGATGTTCGTCTGGATCAAGCACTGCGGCCACCTCAGCGGCCAGCGCATCAAGGAAATCCGCTACGCCCGGCGCGACGACAACGCCCAGCGCAACGCCATCCTGGATGACGCCGAGGCCATCTTCCGCGACCAGCGCGCCGCCATCAGCGCCTTCTGGGACCAGGTGTTGCCCGGCCCGCGCTGGCTGTGGATCGCCGCGCCGGTGCTGATCATCGGCTTCATCGTGTGGAAAAGCACGGCGGTGGAGGCGGCGCCGGCCTGCGACGACAGCGAGGTGGGCCACTCGCTCCAGCGCATCATGCTGCATCTCGATCGCGACGCCCTGACCAGCGCGCTGCTACGCAACAGCACCAGCTCCGAACTGGCGCCCAAGGTCCGGGACATCGAACAGGTCGGCTACGCCAGCGCGTTCCGCACGCGCGGTTGCAGGGCGCGCGTCAGCCACCAGGGCAATGAGTACCCTTACGCGTACACGATCGCGCCCGAGCATGGCGACAAAAAACAATTCCGCGTGACCGGCGCATCCAACGCCATCGTCGAAGCCCGCTTCAGCCATATCGACGAAGGCGGCAGATATCTCAACAACGCCGCGCCTATCGGGCGCGCCGAACTGGAGCGGGTCCTGCGCGACGCGGTGGGACAGTTGAACGGCGCCGGCCCGGCCGACGCCACCTTGCTGCGGCGGGCCAAGGCGCTCAGGCTCGGCACGCCGGCGCCGGATCGGCTGCGCGAGGTCGCCGAGGTCGAACCGCTGGCGCCGTGCCGCGAACTGCAGGCCGGCACCGCCTACCGCTGCCGGCTGCTGATCGAGCACAACGATCCGCTGCAGGACGCGCCGACCGCGCTGCTCGACGGCGAATTCACCTTCAAGCGGGATGGCGTCGACGGCCGCTGGATGGCGGCGGACGACTTCGCGGCATCCTTCGGCAAGGCGCAGGCCGCCGCGCGCAGCGCCGGCGCCCAGCAATAAATCAATCCTTGCGCTTGCCCACCATGTGGCGGGCGATGCCGCGCAGGATGTTGACTTCCTCCTGCTCCAGCTGGGCGCGGGCGAACATGCGCTTGAGGCGCGGCATCAGCTTGCGCGGATTGCCGGCGTCGAGGAAGCCGATCTCCACCAGCGACTGTTCGAGGTGCTGGTACATGCCCTCGATCTGCGCGGCGCTGGCGGCCTCGCCCTGGAAGCCGATCTCGTTGGCGTCGCCGGCGGGCTGGCGCACATTCATCGCGCGCGGGGCGCCGTCCAAGGCCGCCATCCGGCACTCGTAGGCCAGCACCTGGGCCGCCTGCGACAGGTTCAGCGACGAGTAGTCCGGGTTGGCCGGAATATTAATCAAGACATTGCATTTCTCGACGATGCCGTTCGGCAGGCCGAAACGCTCGTTGCCGAAAATGAGGGCGGCGCGCAGCTCGGGCTGGGCCGACAACTGCTCGGCCACCTGGCGCGGCGTGAGCACCGGCGGCGAGTATTCGCGCAGCCGGGCCGACACGGCGGCGGCGAAATTGATGCCGTCCAGCGCCTCGGCCATGCTGCCGACCACGCGCGCGCCGGCCAGGATGTCGCCGGCGCCGCTGGCGAAGGCCACCGCTTCCGGGTCTTGCAGCGCGTGTGCGAAGCGGGGCGTCACCAGCACCAGGTCGCTGAAGCCCATGGTCTTCATGGCCCGCGCCACCGCCCCGATATTGCCCGCGCGGCTGGTCTCGACCAGGATGAATCGCAGCTGTTTGAATAGATTGGTGTTGATTGAGGGCAGGTTCATTAATGTGTGCAGTATCGAGAGACAAGGGATCGCGGCGACGCCATCCTACAGCCCGCATTTTAACCCGCCTGCCGCCTCCCCCGGGCTGGCATGCGCTTGGGCGGGGACAGCCTTGGGCGCCTGAACGATGCAATCCGGCCTGCGGGCGGCCAGGGCCAGCAGATACGCCGCATACGCTTTTTCTATGGAAGCATCCGTATGGACAGGTTTTTCTTCGCTCATATCCGGCACTGAAAATTGATCTAATTTTTAGAACAATTTACGCGAAATGCGCAGGCAATGCAAATGAAAGTTCAGTTCATCGACGCGGCCTTGACCATGCACTTGGACAGCTTGTCGAAGTACTTCAAGGCATCCTGCGTCAGCTCGACCTGCTTGCGCCGGGTGTCTTCGGTATCGGTCAGGATGAGCCAGCCCTTCTCCCGCATCGATGTCAGGCGATTGTGGACGGTCGCGGGCGCGCCCAATTCCTTCTTGCCCATCATGTCGCGCACCGACAGGCGCTCGTCGTCCTGGCTGGCGCGCGCGACGATGGCCAGGATGCGCTCCTCCAGCGGATCGAGCGGCGGCAAGGACGGCAAGCCGCGCAAGGCGTCCGCCAGTTGCAGGAAGCGCATGTAGATGTCGGCAGGTCGTTTGGGAGAGGTCATAAAGTCGCCAGGTTAATTGCTACAAATTTTAGCACAATAGCCGCCACTATCGGAACCGTTGCCGCGGCGCCGGCAGCAGCGAGAGCAGCCATTTTGCCGTGTACAGCACGATCAGCGTGCCGATCAGGTCGCCGACGAACATGACCAGCAAGCCCGGCAGCAGGTTGGCGTCTTCATGCACGGCGAACCAGATATGATGCAACAGCGGACTGGCAAGCGAACACCCCACCGCGCAGATCAGCAGTCGCTGCGGCGTCAGATTGGTCAGCGAAGAGCGCAGTCCCAGTCTGGATTGCGCGAGCAGGTAGATCAGGTAAGGCCCCAGCGCGCCGGCGATCGTGCCGGTGGTCGCGCGCAAGGCGTCGCCTGGAAAATAGTACCAGTAGCAGGCAAACCAGCCTGATATCAGCAACCCGACCGCGCCCGCCTCGCCGAACATCAGCGTGCACAGCAGCCGCGTCCCGGCCGGAAGGTAAATCCAGCCTATGCCTTGCAGGAATTCGGCGCGCCGGAAGAACAGCTCGTTGGCCACCATCATCGCCCCATGCAGGCAGATCGTTCCCACGACCATGGACAAATTCAGCCGGAACGGCGACAGCGGTTGATTCATGCTCTTATGACATTTCAAGATTAACAATTCCGGTCTCGGCCGGAATAAATCGGCGCCGTTTGAAAAGATTGGTGTTGATTTGAGGCAGCTTCATTTAAAATAGCGCTATTGCGCGGCATCGATACACGAATTCCCCGGGATTTTGCCTGTCGGCGCCGCTCCGCTCTTTAATTCACTCTTGTACACTAATGTGCTGCCGGGCAGGCTGAGGCCCCCGGTGGGCGTTAGCGTTCTTTTAACGGAAAAGCTTACATGCACCCAATGCTCAACACGGCGATCAAAGCCGCCCGCCGCGCCGCCGCCGTCATCAACCGCGCGTCGTTCGATCTCGACCGCGTCATCGTCACCGAGAAAAACCACAAGGACTTCGTCACCGACGTCGACCAGGCGGCCGAACAAGCCATCATCGAGGTGCTGTCCAAAGCTTATCCCGACCACGCCTTCCTGTGCGAAGAGTCGGGCCCGTCCAAGAACGCCAACGACGAGACTGAATTCACCTGGATCATCGACCCGCTCGATGGCACCACCAACTTCATGCACGGCTTCCCGCAATACTCGATCTCGATCGCGCTGTCGCAGCGCGGCGTCATCACCCAGGCCGTGATCTACGACCCGGTGCGCAACGACCTGTTCACCGCCACCAAGGGCGCCGGCGCCTACCTGAACGACAAGCGCATCCGCGTGACCAAGCTGGACCGCATCGCCAACGCGCTGCTGTCGACCGGCTACGTGGCCGGCAACGCCAAGGCGCTGGACGAATACCTGAAGATGTACGGCATCATGGCCGAACGCTGCCACGGCGTGCGCCGCCCGGGCAGCGCCGCGCTGGACCTGGCCTACGTGGCCGCCGGCCGCCTGGACGGCTTCTACGAAAAAGGCCTGAAGCCTTGGGATATCGCTGCCGGCGCCCTGATGGTGACGGAATCGGGCGGCATCGTCGGCGAGTTCAGCGGCGAGTCCGACTACCTGTACAAGGGCGACATCATCGCCGCCAGCCCGAAGATCTTCGGCCAGATGGTCGGCCTGCTGTCCCAGTTTGGCGAGCAGCCGAAGGCATAATTAATAAAAGTAGAATGTTTGTTACAAAAAAAAGGGAGCGTACGCTCCCTTTTTTATTTCCTAATTGAAATAATTAACGGACATAGCTGTTATACTCAGGCCTGCGGCACTCTGACCAGTCCTTTCGCCGCAGTGTCATCCACTCTGATTGCCTGCGACTGGCGCTTCAAATGCGACAGGCCTATCTTAACAAAAAGTCATCATGTCATTCTCTTCCCTCGGTTTGTCCGACGCTATCGTCCGCGCTGTTACCGAAACCGGCTACACCACGCCCACCCCTATCCAGCAGCAGGCGATCCCTGCGGTCCTGAATGGCGGCGACCTGCTGGCAGGCGCACAAACCGGCACCGGCAAGACCGCCGGCTTCACGCTGCCGATCCTGCACCGTCTGTCGACCGACGCCAATGGCGCGGCCATCACCAGCAACACCACCGCCCGTCCGATCCGCGCGCTGATCCTGACCCCGACCCGCGAACTGGCGGCCCAGGTCGAAGAAAGCGTCCGCATCTACGGCAAGTACACCAAGCTGAACTCCACCGTGATCTTCGGCGGCGTCGGCATCAACCCGCAGATCAAGCAGCTCAAGCATGGCGTCGACATCCTGGTCGCCACCCCGGGCCGCCTGCTGGACCACATGGAACAGCGCACCGTCAACCTGTCGAAAGTGGAAATCCTGATCCTGGACGAAGCCGACCGCATGCTGGACATGGGCTTCATCCGCGACATCAAGAAAGTGCTGGCGGCGCTGCCGCCGAAGCGCCAGAACCTGCTGTTCTCGGCCACCTTCTCGGACGAGATCAAGGCGCTGGCCGACGGCCTGCTGAACAAGCCTGCCACCATCGAAGTGGCGCGCCGCAACTCCACCGTGGAAGTGATCGCGCAAAAGATCCACCCGGTCGACCGCGACAAGAAGCATCCGATGCTGGCGCACCTGATCAAGGCCAACGACTGGCACCAGGTGCTGGTGTTCACCCGCACCAAGCACGGCGCCAACAAGCTGGTCGAACAGCTGGGCCACGACGGCATCGGCGCCATGGCGATCCACGGCAACAAGAGCCAGTCGGCGCGCACCAAGGCGCTGTCCGAGTTCAAGGACAACAAGCTGCAAGTGCTGGTGGCCACCGATATCGCCGCGCGCGGCATCGACATCGACCAGCTGCCGCACGTGGTCAACTACGACCTGCCGAACATTCCGGAAGACTATGTGCACCGCATCGGCCGCACCGGCCGCGCCGGCGCCACCGGCGAAGCCGTGTCGCTGGTCTGCGTGGACGAGCACGAGATGCTGAAGGATATCGAAAAGCTGATCAAGCAAACCCTGCCGCGTGAAGTGATCCCTGGCTTCGAGCCGGACCTGAACGCGCGTCCGCAACCGGTGCAGCTGCGCAGCGGCGGCCCCGGCCATCGCAATGGCGGCGGCCGCAACGGCGGTGGCGGCCAGGCGCGCGCCAAGACCGGCGGCGGCGGCGGCGGCAAGCCACGCGCACCGGGCGCA
>NZ_WHUG01000049.1 GCF_009380215.1 Rugamonas aquatica | reverse complement strand
CAAATAAACAGAGATTAAACTGAAGAGTTTGATCCTGGCTCAGATTGAACGCTGGCGGCATGCCTTACACATGCAAGTCGAACGGCAGCGCGGGGCAACCTGGCGGCGAGTGGCGAACGGGTGAGTAATATATCGGAACGTACCCTGGAGTGGGGGATAACGTAGCGAAAGTTACGCTAATACCGCATACGATCTAAGGATGAAAGTGGGGGATCGCAAGACCTCATGCTCCTGGAGCGGCCGATATCTGATTAGCTAGTTGGTAGGGTAAAAGCCTACCAAGGCATCGATCAGTAGCTGGTCTGAGAGGACGACCAGCCACACTGGAACTGAGACACGGTCCAGACTCCTACGGGAGGCAGCAGTGGGGAATTTTGGACAATGGGCGCAAGCCTGATCCAGCAATGCCGCGTGAGTGAAGAAGGCCTTCGGGTTGTAAAGCTCTTTTGTCAGGGAAGAAACGG
>NZ_WHUG01000048.1 GCF_009380215.1 Rugamonas aquatica | reverse complement strand
TCAGCGCCTGGATGTTGGCGGTGGTGATCGCGGCGATCTGGCCGGTGGTCAGGTTCGACAGCTGGTCGGTGGTCAGCGCCGCCAGTTGCGCGGTTTTCAGCGTGGCGATGATCGAGGTTTTCAGGCCGATGATGTCAGCCGTTTCGATCGCGGCGATGTCGGTGGTCGACAGCGCGTTGAACTGGTTCGAGCTGAGGGCGCCGAACTGGTTCGAGCTCATCGCAACGATCTGGTCGGTGGTCAGGATCGCCAGGTTGGCGGTGGTCATCGCGCTGACCTGGGCGGTGCTCAGTTGCTGGAACTGGTCGGTGCTCAGGGCGGCGGTCTGGTTGGTGGTCAGCGCGGCGATGGCGGCGGTTTTCAACGCGCCGATATCGTTGGTCTCGATGGCGGCGATCTGGCCGCTGCTCATGCCGGCGATCTGGGCGCTGGTCAGCGCGCCGATCTGGGCCGAACCCAAGGCGACGATCTGGTCGGTGGTCAGCGCCTTG
>NZ_WHUG01000047.1 GCF_009380215.1 Rugamonas aquatica | reverse complement strand
GCTAATGACGGTACCTGAAGAATAAGCACCGGCTAACTACGTGCCAGCAGCCGCGGTAATACGTAGGGTGCAAGCGTTAATCGGAATTACTGGGCGTAAAGCGTGCGCAGGCGGTTTTGTAAGTCTGTCGTGAAATCCCCGGGCTCAACCTGGGAATGGCGATGGAGACTGCAAGGCTAGAGTTTGGCAGAGGGGGGTAGAATTCCACGTGTAGCAGTGAAATGCGTAGATATGTGGAGGAACACCGATGGCGAAGGCAGCCCCCTGGGTCAAAACTGACGCTCATGCACGAAAGCGTGGGGAGCAAACAGGATTAGATACCCTGGTAGTCCACGCCCTAAACGATGTCTACTAGTTGTCGGGTCTTAATTGACTTGGTAACGCAGCTAACGCGTGAAGTAGACCGCCTGGGGAGTACGGTCGCAAGATTAAAACTCAAAGGAATTGACGGGGACCCGCACAAGCGGTGGATGATGTGGATTAATTCGATGCAACGCGAAAAACCTTACCTACCCTTGACATGGATGGAATC
>NZ_WHUG01000046.1 GCF_009380215.1 Rugamonas aquatica | reverse complement strand
CCCGCCGGCCGCGCCTGCGCCGCCGGTCTGCGTCACGCCTGCGCCCGCACCGCTGGCGCCACCGGCAGCCCCTGCGCCGCCCAGGCCACCGGTCGCCGTGCCGGTACTGCTGGTCGCATTGCCCGACGTGCCGGCGCCGCCGGTCCCGCCACCGCCACTGGCCGTCGCGGCCTGGTTGGGTGGTGGCGTGGGCGCAGGTTCGCTGCTGCTCGGCACACCGGTCGTATTCGACGCCGATGCCGCGCCGCCGGTCGCCCCGCCGCCGGTGCCGGTGGTGGTGGCGGAACCCGAACCGCTGCCGGCACCGCCGCCAGAAGCTCCGGCGCCGCCCGCCCCGGCCACGCCGCCATTGCCGCCGGTCGCATTGCCGGTGTTACCCGTGCCGCCACCATTGCCGCCGTTGCTGCCGGTGGCCGCGCCGCTCGCGCCGCCATAACCACCGGTCGAACCGCCGTTGCTGCCGCCTGCGCCGCCTGCCGCCGCGCCGCT
>NZ_WHUG01000045.1 GCF_009380215.1 Rugamonas aquatica | reverse complement strand
AGGGGCTAACGTTATAGGGACAAGTGAATAAGTGCACATGGTGGATGCCTTGGCGATTACAGGCGATGAAGGACGTAGTAGCTTGCGATAAGCTGCGGGGAGCTAGCAAACAAGCTTTGATCCGCAGATTTCCGAATGGGGAAACCCGGCCTTTTAGGTCATTGCATACTGAATACATAGGTATGCAAAGCGAACGCGGCGAACTGAAACATCTAAGTAGCTGCAGGAAAAGAAATCAACCGAGATTCCCAAAGTAGTGGCGAGCGAAATGGGAAGAGCCTGCACGTTTTAGCATGACGCATAGAAGAATCCTCTGGAAATAGGAGCCATAGCGGGTGATAGCCCCGTATTCGAAATGCGATGTGTGGAACTAAGCGTGCGACAAGTAGGGCGGGACACGAGAAATCCTGTCTGAATATGGGGGGACCATCCTCCAAGGCTAAATACTCGTAATCGACCGATAGTGAACCAGTACCGTGAGGGAAAGGCGAAAAGAACCCCGGGAGGGGAGTGAAATAGATCCTGAAACCGTGTGCATACAAACAGTAGGAGCGGACTTGTTCCGTGACTGCGTACCTTTTGTATAATGGGTCAGCGACTTACATTCAGTGGCAAGGTTAACCA
>NZ_WHUG01000044.1 GCF_009380215.1 Rugamonas aquatica | reverse complement strand
GCGACGATCTGGTCGGTGGTCAGCGCCTTGGCCTGGTTGGTCGACAGCGCGGCGATGGCGGCGGTTTTCAGCGAACCGATGTCGGTCGTTTCAATCGAAGCGATGTCCAGCGTGCTCATCGCGCCCACTTGCGCCGAGCTCAGCGCGCCGATCTGGGTCGAGGTCAGAGCAACGACCTGGTCCGTGGTCAGCGCCTGGATGTTGGCGGTGGTGATCGCGGCGATCTGGCCGGTGGTCAGGTTCGACAGCTGGTCGGTGGTCAACGCCGCCAGTTGCGCGGTTTTCAGCGTGGCGATGATCGAGGTTTTCAGGCCGATGATGTCAGCCGTTTCAATCGCGGCGATGTCGGTGGTCGACAGCGCGTTGAACTGGTTCGAGCTGAGGGCGCCGAACTGGTTCGAGCTCATCGCAACGATCTGGTCGGTGGTCAGCACGGCCAGGTTGGCGGTGGTCATCGCGCTGATCTGGGCGGTGCTCAGTTGCTGGAACTGGTCGGTGCTCAGGGCGGCGGTCTGGTTGGTGGTCAAGGCAGCGATGGCGGCGGTTTTCAGCGCGCCGATATCGTTGGTTTCAATCGCAGCGATCTGGCCGCTGCTCATGCCGCCGATCTGGGCGCTGGTCAACGCGCCGATCTGGGCCGAACCCAAAGCGACGATCTGGTCGGTGGTCAGCGCCTTGGCCTGGTTGGTCGACAGCGCGGCGATGGCGGCGGTTTTCAGCGAACCGATGTCGGTCGTTTCAATCGAAGCGATGTCCAGCGTGCTCATCGCGCCTA
>NZ_WHUG01000043.1 GCF_009380215.1 Rugamonas aquatica | reverse complement strand
AGGGCGATAGTCGCTGGGTGTAGACCCGAAACCAAGTGATCTACTCATGGCCAGGATGAAGGTGCGGTAACACGCACTGGAGGTCCGAACCCACTAATGTTGAAAAATTAGGGGATGAGCTGTGGGTAGGGGTGAAAGGCTAAACAAACTTGGAAATAGCTGGTTCTCTCCGAAAACTATTTAGGTAGTGCCTCAAGTATCACCATCGGGGGTAGAGCACTGTTATGGCTAGGGGGTCATCGCGACTTACCAAACCATTGCAAACTCCGAATACCGATGAGTGCGAGCTTGGGAGACAGACGTCGGGTGCTAACGTCCGGCGTCAAGAGGGAAACAACCCAGACCGCCAGCTAAGGTCCCAAAGATTGGCTAAGTGGAAAACGAAGTGGGAAGGCTAAAACAGTCAGGATGTTGGCTTAGAAGCAGCCATCATTTAAAGAAAGCGTAATAGCTCACTGATCGAGTCGTCCTGCGCGGAAGATGTAACGGGGCTAAGCCAGTCACCGAAGCTGCGGATATGCGTAAGCATATGGTAGGAGAGCGTTCTGTAAGCCTGCGAAGGTGTCTTGTAAAGGATGCTGGAGGTATCAGAAGTGCGAATGCTGACATGAGTAGCGATAATGGGGGTGAAAAGCCCCCACGCCGTAAGCCCAAGGTTTCCTGTTCAACGTTCATCGGAGCAGGGTGAGTCGGCCCCTAAGGCGAGGCAGAGATGCGTAGCTGATGGGAAGCAGGTTAATATTCCTGCACCGTCGTATGATGCGATGGGGGGACGGATCGCGGAAGGTTGTCTGACTGTTGGAATAGTCAGTTTCTGGTTCATAGAAGGCGCTTAGGCAAATCCGGGCGC
>NZ_WHUG01000042.1 GCF_009380215.1 Rugamonas aquatica | reverse complement strand
GCCCCAGCTCCTGCGCCATCGCACCGGCCGCGCTGACGGCGATCGAGCGCGCGCTGGCGCAGGAGCTGGGGCCGATCGCCAGCCACCTGGTGCGGCGGGCGATGCTGGCCGCGCCGTCGCGCCAGCAGCTGGTGGCGGCGCTGGCGCTGGAAATCGATGACGCCGCCGAACGCCAGCGCTTCATCGCCCGCTGCCATGCGGCCGGCTGACGACGCGCCTTCCCCCTACGCGCTGCCCTTCGTGGTGGCGATCTCCGGCCATCGCGACCTGCATCCGGACGACGTGCCGCTGGTGGCCGTCCAGCTGTACCAGGCCATCGAACTGATCGCGGCGGCGCTGCCGCACACGCCCATCCATTTCCTGTCGGCGCTGGCCGACGGCGCCGACCAGCTGTTCGCCGAACAGGTGCTGGCCTTGCAGCGCGCCTGCGCCGCGCGCGAGGGCGACGGCCGCCGCATCGAACTGGTGGTGGCCTTGCCGATGCCGTTCGACGACTACTGCCGCGAGCAGGCCGGCGGCGAGGCCGAAGCGCGGCGCGATCCGGCCGGATTCGAGGCCGGCCGGCTGGCCTTCGCCGCGCGCTTCCGGCGCTACAGCGCCTGCGCCGGCAAGGTGTTCGTGATCCCGTCGGCGCCGCCGGCCGCGCTGCTGGGCACGCCGATGACGCCGGCCGAAGCGGCTTATGCGCAGCTGTCGCGCTACCTCGGCATCCACGCCCAGCTGCTGCTGGCCGTGTGGGATGGCCAGAGCGGCGGCGCACAGTTTCCGCGCCTGCCGGGCGGCACGCTGGACCTGGTGCACGCGCTGCTGCACGGTGTCGAGCGCGACCCGCACCGGCGCAGCCGCCGCCGCTTCGCCGAGCCGGCGCGCGGCAACCTGCTGCATATCTACAGCCGCCGCGCCCAGTCGTCGTCGGACGGCTTGCCGGCCGCGCCGGCGGCGGGCGGCGCGCGGCG
>NZ_WHUG01000041.1 GCF_009380215.1 Rugamonas aquatica | reverse complement strand
GCCTGGGGAGTACGGTCGCAAGATTAAAACTCAAAGGAATTGACGGGGACCCGCACAAGCGGTGGATGATGTGGATTAATTCGATGCAACGCGAAAAACCTTACCTACCCTTGACATGGATGGAATCCTTGAGAGATTGAGGAGTGCCCGAAAGGGAACCATTACACAGGTGCTGCATGGCTGTCGTCAGCTCGTGTCGTGAGATGTTGGGTTAAGTCCCGCAACGAGCGCAACCCTTGTCATTAGTTGCTACGAAAGAGCACTCTAATGAGACTGCCGGTGACAAACCGGAGGAAGGTGGGGATGACGTCAAGTCCTCATGGCCCTTATGGGTAGGGCTTCACACGTCATACAATGGTACATACAGAGGGCCGCCAACCCGCGAGGGGGAGCTAATCCCAGAAAGTGTATCGTAGTCCGGATTGTAGTCTGCAACTCGACTGCATGAAGTTGGAATCGCTAGTAATCGCGGATCAGCATGTCGCGGTGAATACGTTCCCGGGTCTTGTACACACCGCCCGTCACACCATGGGAGCGGGTTTTACCAGAAGTAGGTAGCTTAACCGTAAGGAGGGCGCTTACCACGGTAGGATTCGTGACTGGGGTGAAGTCGTAACAAGGTAGCCGTATCGGAAGGTGCGGCTGGATCACCTCCTTTCTAGAGTAGCACTCTTCTTCAAGCGTTCACACTTATCGACTGTCAATATTAAAGAACAGCATTTGGGGCTGTAGCTCAGCTGGTTAGAGCACCGTGTTGATAACGCGGGGGTCGTTGGTTCGAGTCCAACCAGCCCTACCAGTTTCTGCCTTGTAGTAAATCTCAGGGGGATTAGCTCAGCTGGGAGAGCACCTGCTTTGCAAGCAGGGGGTCGTCGGTTCGATCCCGTCATCCTCCACCAAAAAGCTCAAACGTAAATCATCAGAGATTTAGGTTTGATCTTTTAGAGATCAAGTGCTGTACGTTCTTTAACAATCTGGAAGAAGTAAGTAAATTTTTATTGATCGTTTTGCGGTAAAACGCAAGACGATGGGTAATGATTGTATGTATCAACAAACGCAACAACGTAGTACTTCTTATTTCTATAACCGCTCCTTTGTTTAGTCGCAAGGGGCTAACGTTATAGGGACAAGTGAATAAGTGCACATGGTGGATGCCTTGGCGATTACAGGCGATGAAGGACGTAGTAGCTTGCGATAAGCTGCGGGGAGCTAGCAAACAAGCTTTGATCCGCAG
>NZ_WHUG01000040.1 GCF_009380215.1 Rugamonas aquatica | reverse complement strand
TACTTCTCATTCACCATAACCTGCTAAGGTTATAGGGACAAGCCGTACGGGCAATTAGTATCAGTTAGCTTAATGCATTACTGCACTTCCACACCTGACCTATCAACGTCCTGGTCTCGAACGACCCTTCAAAGAGCTCAAGGCTCTGGGAAATCTCATCTTAAGGCAAGTTTCCCGCTTAGATGCTTTCAGCGGTTATCTCTTCCAGACTTAGCTACCCGGCAATGCCACTGGCGTGACAACCGGTACACCAGAGGTCTGTCCACTCCGGTCCTCTCGTACTAGGAGCAGCCCCCTTCAAATTTCCAACGCCCACGGCAGATAGGGACCAAACTGTCTCACGACGTTTTAAACCCAGCTCACGTACCACTTTAAATGGCGAACAGCCATACCCTTGGGACCGGCTACAGCCCCAGGATGTGATGAGCCGACATCGAGGTGCCAAACTCCCCCGTCGATATGAACTCTTGGGAGGAATCAGCCTGTTATCCCCAGAGTACCTTTTATCCGTTGAGCGATGGCCCTTCCATACAGAACCACCGGATCACTATGTCCTACTTTCGTACCTGCTCGACTTGTCAGTCTCGCAGTTAAGCACGCTTATGCCATTGCACTATTAGCACGATGTCCGACCGTACCTAGCGTACCTTCGAACTCCTCCGTTACACTTTAGGAGGAGACCGCCCCAGTCAAACTGCCTACCATGCACTGTCCCCGACCCGGATAACGGGCCAAGGTTAGAACCTCAAATGAACCAGGGTGGTATTTCAAGGATGGCTCCACGAGAACTGGCGTCCCCGCTTCAAAGCCTCCCACCTATCCTACACAGATTGATTCAAAGTCCAATGCAAAGCTACAGTAAAGGTTCATGGGGTCTTTCCGTCTAGCCGCGGGTAGATTGCATCATCACAAACACTTCAACTTCGCTGAGTCTCGGGAGGAGACAGTGTGGCCATCGTTACGCCATTCGTGCAGGTCGGAACTTACCCGACAAGGAATTTCGCTACCTTAGGACCGTTATAGTTACGGCCGCCGTTTACTGGGACTTCAATCAAGAGCTTGCACCCCATCATTTAATCTTCCAGCACCGGGCAGGCGTCACACCCTATACGTCCACTTTCGTGTTTGCAGAGTGCTGTGTTTTTATTAAACAGTCGCAGCCACCAGTTTATTGCAACCCGTTCGCCCTACTGAAGTAAATCAGCCAAGCTACAAGGGCGTACCTTTTCCCGAAGTTACGGTACCAATTTGCCGAGTTCCTTCTCCCGAGTTCTCTCAAGCGCCTTAGAATACTCATCTCGCCCACCTGTGTCGGTTTGCGGTACGGTCTCGTATGACTGAAGCTTAGAGGCTTTTCTTGGAACCACTTCCGATTGCTTCAG
>NZ_WHUG01000003.1 GCF_009380215.1 Rugamonas aquatica | reverse complement strand
CAGTCAGGGCGGCGACGCCGGCCGCCGCGCCCAAGCTGGCCGCGGTCAAGCCCGCCGCGACGAAGCCAGCGGCAGCCAAACCGGCGGCAAAAGCGCCGGCCGCGCCCAAGCCCGCCGCCAAAGCCAAGGCGGACATGGGCTCGGAATGGGAAGAGTTCTAGCGGCTAGTTGTTGACCGGCGCGGCCGGCGTGGCCGTGCTGGCCGCCGCCGTGCGGCTGGCCGGCGCGCAGCCGCTCTGGTTGGCGCCGATATCCAGGTTTTGATAGCGGATTTCGTATTTGCCGTTGGACAGCTTGTCGACCACCAGCTTGTCGTGCGCCTGCACATAGGCGTAGCGCACATTTGAATGGCGCTCCGTATCGTAGATCTTGATGAACACCGCCGAAGCGTTGCCGGCGTTATCGAGCATCAGCTGCATATCGTCGCCCCGGTTGCCGACCGGGAAACCGGTCATGTAACCGGACTGCGTCGGCCACGGCTCGCCGTTGGGCGCCACCAGGGTCTGGGTCTCGCTCTCGCAATCGGCGGCCGCATTCGGCAGGATCACCTGCGACAGCGCCTGCACCCGGATCGGCGCCGGCCGGCTGCCGTTTGCTTCGGGATAGTAAGGCTGGGTGGAAGCCCAGGCTTCGCGCATCTCGGCCTTGGGATCGCGCGCGGGCAGGCGCTGCTGCGCGCGGCTGCCGCCATCGTCCACCTTGCCGCCCCAGGCCGAGGCCAGCGCGGACGACAACAGATGCGGTTCGGACACCATGGCCACGCCGCCCACCCAGCCCACCAGCAGGCTGGCCGCCAGGCCGCCCCACCACTTCCATGTGGCGGGCCGGCGCGGACGCGGGGTTTCGTCGACCGGCTCCGGGTTCCAGGCCCGGTCCGGCCCGTCGTGGCGGTGCTTGTCGGCGCCGCGATGACCGTGGCCGTGACCGTCCTCGTGGCGGGTGCTCTCCAGCCACTCGATCTCCCACTCCTCGGCGGCGATCCACTCGTCGTGTTCCTTGCGGCGCTGGGCGTCGGACAGGGTGTCGTAGGCGCTGTTGAGGATGGCCATGATGCGCGCAGCCTTCTCATCCCCCGGATTCTTATCCGGATGGTATTTTTGACTCAGCGCCTTGTAGGCGGCACGTATGACCTCCTGCGGCGCCATGCGCGACACCTTCAGGTTGTCATAGTGTGTGTGTATCTTTGCCATCGTTCCAATAATTGTCCAGCGAGCGCGTCATTCATCATAGCCGATCTGGCGCGCCAAAACTCGGCGATCAAGCAAGGAATCGCCTTGCTATTCCGATCATTGTGACATTCAGTCTACAGGCGATGGCTGCGATCGTGGGCGGCAATGGCGTCCGGCAAGGCGACGTTCTTGCCGATCACCAGCACCTTGAACAATTCGCCCATTTCCGCCGGCGACAGCAGCTTTTGCAGCGCCTTGGCCTGCGGCAGATAGCGCATCGCGTCGGACGGGTCGGTGCGCAGCAGCAGCTCGCCGGCGCCGGCGCCGATCAGGAAGCCGGCCTGGTTCAGATAGGCCAGCACCTCGGCGCCCGCCTCCTGCGCCGCCAGCGCCATCGCCGTGAAATCGACGTGGGCCGTGATGTCCTGCAGGCCCGGGTAGTAGAACGGGTCCGGGTGCGCGTGATGGCGGTAGTGGCACATCAGCGTGCCGGTGGCGCGCTGGCCCAGGTAGTACTCGTGCGCCGGGAAGCCGTAGTCGAACAGGAAGGCGGCGTTGGCGCGGCCGTTGCGCAGCATGCGCGCCAGCGTCGCCATGAAGCCGCACGCCACGCCGTGCACTTCGCTGACGTAGCCGACCGGCAGGCTGTCGTGCTCCGGGATCTGCAGCGCGATCTGCGCCAGCAGCTCGGGCCCGGCCGGCGTTTCGAGATAATCGAAGCGGCCGTCGCGCACCGTCACCTGCAATTCGTGCCAGCCTTCCGGATGGCGGGTGATCAGGTGGACCGGCATCGCATCGAGCACCTCGTTGCCGACCACCACGCCGTCGAAGGCGTCCGGGAATTCATCGAGCCACACCACCTGCGGGAAATCGCGCAGCTTGTCCTGCTGGCGCGCGCGCAGCTCGCCGGACAGCTCGACGATGAAATAGCGCTCGATCGCCACCCCGGCGACGGCCATCTCGGTCAGGATGTCGAAGGCCAGCTTGCCGGTGCCGGCGCCGAATTCGAGGATCTGCGGCGCGCTTTGGGCGATAATAGCGGCTGCGGCCTGCGCCACCGCCGCGCCGAACAGCGGCGTGAGCTCGGGCGCGGTTGTAAAATCGCCATCTTTGCCCAGTTTGGCGGAACCGCCGCTGTAGTAGCCCAGATCGGGGGCGTACAGGGCCAGTTCCATATAGCGGGCGAAGGAGATGGCGCCGTCGTTGCGCGCGATTTCGGCGGCGATCAGGTGCGACAGGGCGTGGGACGCGGCCAGCGCGTCGCTTGAAGGTACAGGTAGGGACATAACCGGCATTGTAGCGAATCGGCGCGCCGGGCCGCCAGAAACGAATACAACGTCATTCCCGCGCAGGCGGGAATCCATACTCAACATGGGTTCCCGCCTGCGCGGGAACGACACGTAAACTAAATTGACCATGACGACAAAGCACAATCCATCCACCGCCCCCGTCGCCCTCGTCACCGGCGCGGGCCGCCGCATCGGCCGCGCCATCGCGCTCGGCCTGGCGCGCGCCGGCTGGGACGTGGCGGTGCACTACCGCGCGTCCGAGGCCGAGGCGCGCGAAGTGGTTGCCGCCATCGAGGCGCTGGGCCGCCGCGCCGTCGCCCTGCGCTGCGACCTGGCCGACGATGCCGCCGTGCGCGCCCTGCTGCCGCGGGCGGTGGCCGCGCTGGGCGCTGTGCGCTGCGTGGTCAACAACGCCTCGCTGTTCGAGTACGACAGCGCCGCCGACTTCACCGCCGCCCGCCTCGACGCCCACATGCGCGCCAACGTCGCCGCGCCGGTGATCCTGGCGCAGGCGCTGCACGCGGCCCTGGGCGCCGACGAACAAGGGGTCGTCATCAACCTGCTCGACCAAAAACTGTACAATCTCAATCCTGATTTTTTGTCGTACACCCTGTCCAAGGCGGCGCTGCACACCGCCACCACGATGCTGGCGCAGCAGCTGGCGCCGGCGGTGCGGGTGGTCGGCATCGCGCCCGGCATCACCATGGTGTCCGGCGACCAGACCGACGCCGGTTTCGCCCACGCGCACCGGCAAACCCCGCTGGGCCGCTCCAGCACCCCGGAAGATATCGCCGACAGCGTGGTCTACGCTGCCACGGCACGCGCACTGACCGGCGCCACCCTGCTGGTCGACGGCGGCCAGCACCTGATGCCGCTGCCGCGCGACGTGATGTTTTTGGCGAAATGAGCTGGCCAAACGAATTCAATCTGAAGAAGGTAAAACTATGCTGTCCGCCCTGATACACCCGCAACTGAACGACTGCCGCCGCCTGTTCCTGCGCAACTACGAAGTGTTGATCAACATCGGCGTCTACGAGTTCGAGAAAAAGGGCGAGCAGCGCTTGCTGATCAACGTCGACCTGTACATCCCGCTGGCCGTCTCCACGCCGGTCAAGGACCAGCTGGAAGAAGTGGTGGACTACGACTTCATGCGCGACACCATCGCCAAGCTGATGGCGCGCGGCCACGTGCATCTGCAGGAAAGCCTGTGCGACGACATCGTCAGCGCCATGCTGGAACACCCGCGCGTGCGCGCGGCCCGCGTATCGACCATGAAGCCGGACGTGTATCCGGACTGCGAAGGCGTGGGCGTGGAAGTATTCAAGATCAAGGGAAATGTATGAACGCAGTACTCGACAACGTAGCGGCCGCACCGGCCGCCGCCTCCACCAAGTCCGCCGAGAAGATCGCGCTAGAGAACAACAAGCTGCACAAACGCCTGTGCCGCCTGGTCGGCCAGGCCATCGGCGATTTCAACATGATCGAAGACGGCGACAAGGTCATGGTCTGCCTGTCCGGCGGCAAGGACAGCTACGCGCTGCTCGACATCCTGATGACGCTGCGCGAACGCGCGCCGATCAACTTCGAAATCGTCGCCGTCAACCTGGACCAGAAGCAGCCCAACTTCCCCGACCACATCCTGCCGGCCTACCTGAAGGAACTGGGCATCCCCTTCCACATCGAGAACCAGGACACCTACAGCATCGTCAAGCGTCTGATCCCGGAAGGTAAAACCACCTGCTCGCTGTGCTCGCGCCTGCGCCGCGGCATCCTGTACCGCGTGGCCGATGAACTGGGCTGCAACAAGATCGCACTGGGCCACCACCGCGACGACATCCTGGAGACCTTCTTCCTGAATATGTTCTTCGGCGGGAAGCTCAAGGGCATGCCGGCCAAGCTGGTGTCCGACGACGGCAAGCACATGGTGATCCGTCCGATGGCCTACGTGAAGGAAGAAGACACCGAGCGCTATGCCGAAGTCAAAGGCTTCCCCATCATCCCGTGCGACCTGTGCGGCTCGCAGGAGAACCTGCAGCGCAAGCAGATCAAGGGCTTGATGCGCGATTGGGAAAAGAAATTCCCCGGCCGCGTGGAGAACATCTTCTCGTCGCTGTCGACCGTGGTGCCGTCGCACCTGATGGACCGCGACCTGTTCGGCTTCAAGGACATCAAGGCCGACGGCCAGGCCAATCCGCTGGGCGACATCGCCTTCGACGAAGAGCCATGTTCGACGCCGACCACCGTGCCCGGCATCATCCCGCTGCAACAGGGCTGACCGCCACCGCATGCAGCCCAGCCCCCTGACCGGCAGCCGCCGCGACTACTGGCTTGCGCAATGCGCGGGCTGGGGCGCGCTGGCGGCGCTGGGCGTCTACTCTTCGTGGGGCAAGGGTTTTACGGTCTACGTACTGTGGTTCTCGGTCGCCAAAATCTTTTGTGCGCTGACCGGGCTCGCGCTGTCGCATGGATGGCGCGCCTGGCTGCGCCGCTCCCGCTGGCTGGAGCAGCCGCGCGGGCTGCCGCTGGCGCGCATCGCCGCCGGCCTGGCGGCGCTCAGCGTGGTGCAGACCGCGTCGGTGCTGCTGGCCGAACTCCTGTTCCGCAACGGCGCCATCCTCAAGGACAACGACGAGGTGGCGGCCACACTGGTCATCCTCGCCGTCCTGTGGTATCTCGTATTCGCGCTGTGGACCCTGCTCTACACGCTGGCGCTGTCGCGGCGCCGCGCCACGCAACTGGAAATCGAAAAACTGCAGCTTGAAATCCACGTCAAGGACGCCGAACTGCGCGCCCTGCAGGCCCAGGTCAATCCCCACTTTTTCTTCAACAGCATGAACAGCATCCGCGCTCTGATGTTCCAGGACGTGCCGGCGGCCGCGCGTGCGATGGGCCAGTTGTCCGGCATGATGCGGCACAATCTGCAGGCCGGCATGGCGGACACCGTGCGGCTCGACGAGGAACTGACGGCGCTGCAAGCCTATCTGGGTATGGAGAAGCTGCGCTTTGAAGACCGCCTGCAATTGGCGCAGGATATCGCCCCCGGCCTGGAAGGCGTGATGCTGCCGCCGATGCTGCTGCAAACACTGGTGGAAAACGCCATCAAGCACGGCGTGGAGCGCAGCGTCACTCCCTGCCAGGTGCGCATCACCGCGCACCGCGAAGCCGGCAGCGGCGCGATGCTGCTGCGCGTCGCCAACCAGGGCCGGATGGCGGCGGACAGCACGTCCACGCGACTGGGTCTGGCCAATGCCGCCAAGCGGCTGGTGCTTTTATTCGGACCCGGCGCCGGCTGCGTGCTGGCCGAAGAAGACGGCTGGGTCGTCGCCACCGTGACACTGCCCAAGGAGAGCGCATGCGCGCACTGATCATCGACGACGAACGGCTGGCCCGCGACGAATTACGGCGCCTGCTGCTGGAACATCCGCAGGTGGAAATCGTCGGCGAGGCCGCCGGCGTGCAGGAAGGCCTGCAGCAGATCGCGCGCCTGTCGCCGGAGCTGATTTTCCTCGACGTGCAAATGCCCGACGGCAGCGGCTTCGATCTGTTGACGGCGCTGGAACAGCCGCCCACCGTCATCTTCACCACCGCCTATGACCGCTACGCGATCCGCGCCTTCGACGTCAGCGCGCTGGATTACCTGCTCAAGCCCGTCGATCCGCCACGGCTGGCGCAGGCGCTGCAAAAGCGCTTGCCAGCGCCCGTCGCCGCTGCGGCCGAACCGCCACCGCCGCAGGACGGCAAGGTATTCATCAAGGATGGAGAACGCTGCTGGTTCGTCGCGCTGGACGACATCGTGCTGTTCGAGTCCGAAGGCAATTACACCCGCGTGTATTTCGACCACCACCGCCCTTTGCTGCTGCGTTCATTGTCGCAAATGGAGGCGCGGCTCGACGCCGCCAAATTCATGCGCATCAGCCGCAGCCAGATCGTCAATCTCGCCCGCGTCACCGGCATCGCGCCGGCGCCGGCCGGCGGCATGGCGCTGACGCTACAGGGCGACCTGAGGGTAGCCATGTCGCGCCGCCGCGCCATCCTGTTCAAACAACTCAATCGGCTGTGAGCTGCACCGGCTTGCGGTTGTCGGCCAGATTGCGGTCGATCAGCAGCTGGCGGGGATCGAGCGCCGCTTCGGCCGGCAACTGGTCGACCGTCACCGTCACCGTGGCGTCGCCCGCCCGCAGCTGATGCTTGCCGCGATACAGCTCGCGCCGCGTTGAACCGCCTGCGTACACCGCCACCTCCACCGGTTCGTCATAGGCGCGCTGGGTCTCGCGGCCCTTGCCGTCCGCTTCCAGTTTCGCCAGGCGCAGCTTCAGCGTCACATCCCAGCGGCCGTCCGCGCGGCGGCGCGCATCGGCCGCCGTCATGCGGTTGTCGTACAGGACGATGCGCTCGAACAGATCGGTGATCAGCTGCTGCTTGCCGGCCGGCGTTTCGGCGCGGATGAAGGCCAGCAGATCGCGGCTGGTCGCATACGGCGTGCTGCGGTAACGGTGCCGGTCCAGGAAGGCCTTCAGCGCGCGGTTCAGCGCCGCCTCGCCGATTTCATCGCGCAGCCGGTAGAACACCAGGCTGCCCTTGCGGTACTCGATGTAGGCCTGGTTCTCGCTGCGGTACAACGGCCGCTCCTCGCCCAACTCCTTGCCTCGGCCGCTCAGGTAGGCGTCCAGGTCGAAGCGCAAGATGTGGCGCACCTTGTCCGCGCCGAACTGCCGCTCCATCACCATCAGCGCCGAATACTCGGCCAGCGATTCGGTCAGCATGCCGCTGCCCTGCACGTTGGCGGCGATCACCTGGTCGCCCCACCACTGGTGCGCCACTTCATGCGCGGTGACGTAGAACACATGGTCCACGCCTTCCGGGTCGCGCAGGTCGCTGATGAAGCCCAGCGATTCCGAGAACGGCACCAGGCCGGGGAAGCTGCGCGCGTACTGCTGGTACAGCGGGAACTCGACGATGCGCAGCTGCCGGTCAGGATAGGGGCCGAACTGCGCCGCGTAGTACTGCAAGGCCTGGCGCGCACCGGCGGTCATGCTGTCGATGTTCCAGGCGTGGCGGGCGTCGTAGTCCACCTCGATCGCCACGCCATTCGCCTGCTCCTTGCGCACCTGCCAACGGCCGGACTGGAAGGAGAAGAACGGCAGCACCGGGCGCTCCATCCGGTAGTGGAAATAGCGGCGGCCATCCTGTTCCCAGCTGCGCTGTAGCGTGCCCGGCGCGATCGCCGTCTGGTCGGCGCTGGTGGAAACGGTGGTGTCGAAGTCGACAAAGTCGGCGTCGATGCCCCATTGCTTCCAGTAGTTGCTGTAGCGGGCGCGCGGGTCGTCCAGGTCGGGCATGCCGTGCGGTTCGCCCAGACCGCGCCGACGCCGTTCGCTACGGTCCTCGATTTCCAGCGACGGGTTGTAGCCCAGGCGCGGGAAGTAATTCTCGATGGTGAAATAAGTGCCGTTCAGGTTCAGGCCATCGGGCTTGCCGCTGTTGGTGAAGCCATCGTGGCGCACATCGACGACAAAATCGAGATCCAGCACGGCGCCCGGCGCCAGCGCGGTCTTCAGCTTGATCGCCTTCACTCCGAAGCGTTGATCGTCGACGATCGCGCTGTACGGCGGCAGGTTCGGGAAGCTGGTGGTGGCGGCGGTGTCGGTTTGCAGGCGCAGCGTGTCGATCGGCGTGGTGCCGCGATTCGTCAGGCGGTAGCTGCCGCGCATCGCCAGTCTGCGCTGCGCCGGATAGATGGCGACATCGGCCTTGATCGCCGTGATGCCGGGCTGCGGCAGTCCCTGATACTGGCGGTACAGCTTTTCGTAGGCGGCGCGATCGTCGAGCAGCTCGGCGCTGGACTGGTAGCGGTTCAGCACATTGGTGTTGTAGTAGATCCAGCCCCCGGTGACTGCGAAGCCGGCCAGGCTGGCGGCCAGCGCCCAGCCGCTCACGCCACGCAGGCGGCCCGCTGCACGCGACCAGCGCAGGCGCCAGCCGGCGGCGCGGGCGGGCTGCTGGAGCGCCTGCGCCACGACCAGCAGCGCCGCCGCGAACAGCGCCCAGTACAACGCGAACCAGAGCCAGCCCGCGACAAAGCCGCCGTAGCCGTTCAAGTCGGAGTACACCAGCTGCGGCAACGCGGCGTAGCGGTACAGGCGGTGCTCCAGTCCCAGTGCACCCAGCAGCGGATCGAGCCAGACCAGCAGGATGGACAAGGCATAGCCGACGAACTTGTGATTGACCAGCACCTGTATCGCCAGCAAGGCCATCGCCAACAACACAAAGTAGCCGGCGTTGAGCAGCGTCCCTTGCAGGTACAGCAGCGGTTCCAGTGGTGCGCCGCCCTTGATGACTTGCATGGCGATGGCGGCCAGCACGCCGGTGGCCAGGAAGACGGCGATCACGGCGACCAGCGCACCGCACTTGGACAGCAACGGCAGCCAGCCTGGCACCGGCAGCGCTTCGCTCAGGTCGGCGATTTTGGCCTGGCGGTCCTTGAAGACCAGCTCTCCGCTGTAGAACAGCAGCACGATGGACAGCACGAAGTTGAGGCCATCGCTCAGCTCATCGAGCATCAGGCGCGTGAGCGGATACGGCACGCTGTCGAAGCGCATGCCGCCGACGCTGACGTTGACGACGAAGTTGGCCAGCGCCAGCAACAGCATCACCAGGAAGGGCGCGCTTCTCAGCACGCCGGCCGCATCGAGCCGCAGCAACGCCCAGAACTGCCGCCACGCGGCGGCGGTGCCGAAGCGCGGAGCCACGGGACGCCACGGCGCGCGCGCCGTCGCTACGGTCGATGCGGCCGGGGCCTGCGGCGCAAGCCGGCGGGCCAGACGCGCAAACGATCCATTCCAACGCGCGGCAGTCCCGGCGCGCTGCGGCTTGAACAGCCGGATAGTGGCCGCCAACAGGGCCAGGGCAAGCGCCGACCATAGCAGGCGGTTAATCAGCAGCAGGCCGCTCATGGCGGGCAGCCTGGTATTCATCTCGGCGCCGCTGTAGTAGCGCGTTGCCTGCGACAGCGCCCGCACTCCAAAGGGATCGAGCAGCGCCGCCACGGCGGCGCCTTCGGGCCGGCTTGCCAGCAGGCCCGCCATCGCCCACAGCACGAAAAATCCGAGCACGCCGACATACACCATCAACATCGACCGCGTGGCGACCGCCAGCAGCATCAGCAGCGCCGCCACGAACAGCAGGTTGGGTACGATGAAGACCGCGAAGCTCCACAGATAGGGCGCCGCCGATACAGGCCCCAGCCGCTCGGGATCGGCGCCGGAGGTGGCGGAGCCCAGCACCATCGCCAGCACCACCAGCACGAACACCAGCAGGCAGGCCGCGTAGCCCGCCATGAAACGGCCGCCGAGGTAGTCGCGCTTGCGCATCGGCGTGGCGTACAGCAGGTCGGCGATGCCGGCGTCGCTGTCGCGCAGCACGGCGCCGGCGATGAACACAGCCACCAGGAACATGGCGATCATGCTCAACACGCCCAACTGGTTGGCCACCACCACCGGCGCGTTCAGATGGACATTGCCGATGGCGCCGCCCAGCCGGAAGCTGCTGCTGCCGGCGGTCAGGAAGGCCGCCGCCATCAGCGGCAAGGTCAGTACCCACAACAGCGGCTGGCGCAGCTGATAGCGCAGATCGAAACGGAAAAATTCCTGCCACATCGCGTTCTCCTCAGGCGGCCCGCAGTTGCAGGAAGT
This sequence comes from Rugamonas aquatica, assembly GCF_009380215.1. Classification (GTDB taxonomy): domain Bacteria; phylum Pseudomonadota; class Gammaproteobacteria; order Burkholderiales; family Burkholderiaceae_D; genus Rugamonas; species Rugamonas aquatica_B. The sequence goes on along the minus strand of NZ_WHUG01000003.1, from coordinate 692,981 downwards.
AGACGTCTTCCAGGTCCGGCTCGACGCGGCGGAAGCCTTCGTCCGGCTGGCTGTCGGCGTACACATTGATCTGCGGCCGGCCGCCCACCAGGCGGCTCGACAGCACGGTGCAGCGCTGCTGGTATTCGGCCAGCTCGCCATCGCTGACGCTGCGGCGCCAGACGCGGTCCCGCAGCGTGGCGATGGCCGCCTGCGGCGCACCCTCGATCAGCACCCTGCCCTTGGCGATCATCGCCATGCGCGGGCACAGGTCGGTCACGTCCTCCACAATGTGGGTCGACAGGATCACCACCACGTTCTCGCCGATGTGCGCCAGCAGGTTGAGGAAACGGTTGCGCTCATCGGGATCGAGGCCGGCGGTCGGCTCGTCGACGATCACCAGCTTGGGCGCCCCCAGCAAGGCCTGCGCGATGCCGAAGCGTTGCCGCATGCCGCCCGAGTAGCTGGCGACGGCGCGCTTGCGCGCCTCCCACAGATTGGTCAGCTGCAGCAGCGCCTCCACCGCCTCCTTGCGTTCGCCGCGATGGGTCAGGCCTTTCAATATGGCGAAGTGGTTCAGCAGCTCCAGCGCGCTAACCTTGGGATAGACGCCGAAGTCCTGCGGCAGGTAGCCGAGCTGGCGGCGCAGCGCGGCCTTGTCGGCGACGACATCGACGCCGTTGAAGTGAATGGTGCCGCTGTCGGCATCCTGCAAGGTGGCGATGGTGCGCATCAGCGAGGACTTGCCGGCGCCGTTGGGGCCCAGCAGGCCAAACAGGCCGGTGGGGATCTCCAGGCTGATATGGTCGATGGCGTGGACGCCGTTGTCGTAGGTTTTGTTCAGCTGTTTCAGCGATAGCATGGGCTCAGACTCCGGTGAGAGGATGAGCCAGCGTAGCGCCGCCCTCCACTCACCGCCATCGCCGGCACACGAACGGGGCAAGGCGCTGGCCGAACGGTCGAAAACCGTGACGGGCGGCGCCGGCATTCTTCTTCCCTCCACTAATGCAATTTACGCTATATTGCGTAAATAACCACTCACAGGGAAAACGACCATGAAAATCGACACCAAGGCACTCGGCGACGCCGGCGCGGCGGCCCTCGGCCAGCGCAAGAAAACCGACAGCGGCGCCGACTTCAAGGCGGCGCTGGAAGCGGCCAAGCAGCCGACCGCCGCGCAGGAGCTGGACAGCTACATGAAGAAATCGCCGGCGGAACGGATGATGGAAATGATACTGAAAAGCCTGGGCGAGACGCCGGAATCGCTGGCGGCCAAGTCGCCGCAGGAGCAGGCTGCGATCATGGCCAAGGTGAACCAGATCATGAAGCAGAAGATGGAAGAAGCCACCGCCAAGCAATCAGGCGGTGGCACCAGCGTCAATATCTCGGTCTAGTACTTCTGCGCCGTGCGCAGCACCGGATAGAGGTTGTAGCGCTCGTCCCACGAAGCGTGACGGCGGGCGAAGAACTCCAGCCGCTTGGCCGGGCTCTTGTTGAACTCCGCGTCGCTGTCCAGTTTTTTCTGGAACTCGGCGCGCAGTGCCGGATCGGCTTCCAGCTGTTCGCGCGCCACGTCCTCGGCCACATACTCCTCCATGTACTCCTTGCGCTCGAAGGCGTTATTGAATTCGCCCCAAGCCAGCAATGAGTCGGCGCCGCGCGGCTCCAGCATCGTCATCACCAGGCGCGCCTTGGGCTGGGCGATCGGCACGAACAGCGAACCTTTCGCCACGCTGCGGCGCTCGCGGCCCCAGTCGCCTTCCACCGCCAGCGACTGATGGCCTTCAAACGACTGTGCGCCGAATTTGACCTTGGCCGCGCGGAAGCTCTCCACCTCGGCCGACATCTGGTCCGCCCCCAGCACCTTGAAGATTATGCCGTGCTGTTTCAGCTTGGCGCCGATGCGGGCCGCATCGGCCAGCGGCACCAGGTAGCCGCCCTTGGGCGCGGCGATCTTCAGGTCCGGCACCACTTCGTCGCGCAGCGGCACGCTCCAGATCTGCGGCTTGGTTTCATCGTAGTGCGTCATCAGGCCGCCCGACACTTCCGAATGGCTGCGCGTGTACTCGTAGCCGGGGAACTCGATGGTCTTGGCGTTGAAGGTGGTGCGGTAGCTGATCGGGAAATCGGCGCCGGCCATGGCGGCGGCGCGCACGTCGGCGTCCTGCGTCATCTTCTGCCATTCCTTGCCGTGCGCGGCGACCTGCGACAGCAGCGAGACGATGGTGTTGCGGGTGATACGCACGCGGGTCGGGTAGTCCTTCCAAGAGTGGGTTTCGACCAGCATCGCGAAGCGGTTACGCATCGGGAAGTAGCCGGTCGAGAAGCGCGCAGTCGACATGCTGTCGACGAAGCCGGAGGCCGGATCGTCGTCCGCCGCGAACGAGATGTAGTACGGCTTGGGATCGGAGCCCTGCGATTTCAGGTCCGCGATCACCGACGATTGCAGCGCCCGGCCGGCCTGCTTCAGCTGCTCGTCGCCGCCGTGCACCGGCTCGACCTGGATCGACACATCCGGCTGGAACTTGGCGCCATCGGTCACGTGCAGGTCGATGTAAGCCAGCGGATCCCAGGCGTTCACCAGCGCCAGCATAGCCTGCATTTCCGGCGCGTCGGCTTTGACGTAGTCGCGATTGAGGTTGTAGTTCTGCGCCGTGGTGCGCCAGCCCATTTCCACCGGGCCGCGCTGGTTCGGGCGGTTCCATTTGCCGAAGCGCTCATGGCCGTCGACGTTGAACACCGGGACGAACAACAGCACCTGCTTGTCCAGCGCGCCCGGCGCAGCCTTGTTCTCCAGCGCCTCGCGCAGCGCCAGGAAGCCGGCGTCCTTGCCGTCGATCTCGCCGGCGTGGATGCCGCCCTGCACCAGCAGCACCGGCACGCCGCGCTTCTTCGCCTGCTCGGCGGTCAGCGCGCCGGTGCGGGTGACGGCCAGCGCCAGCATCGGACGGCCTTCCGGCGTGCGGCCGAATTCGAAGCAGCGCACCTGTTTCGGATACGCCTTCTGGAAGCCCGCGCACAGGGCGACAACTTCGTCGTAGCGGCCGGTGTTCTGGAAGCCGGAACGTTCGGCGATCGTGCTGAGGGGAGCGGCAGCTGGCGCGGCGGCGGCCAGGGTAGAGGTAGCGGCAAAGGCAAGCAGAATGGCGGAACGTATCATGGACAGGCTTCCAGCAAGGGTTGAATGGCCGATGCCCGGCGGGGACTACCCGCCGGCATCGGATACGCGGGAAATTATAGTCGGCTTGGCGCGTCAGCGTTCGCGGATCGAAATTTCCTTCACTTCCGGCCGCACCAGCTGCATGGCGCCGGCCTGCGTGCGGTTGCGCATCGGCGCTACCGGACAGGCGCCAGTGGCGCGGTAACTGAGCGCCGTGGCCAGCAGGCCCTCGGACGGATCGCCCTGCGCGCGCGTCAGGTCGTCGCCGGCGCGGCAGGTCGGCGCGAAGCCGTCCGCGTAATCGCCGAAGCCCTTGCTGTTCAAACCCTGGTACTCGATCGCGAAGTAGGTGGTGCCGCAGTTATTGGCCGGCAGGAAGGCATACGGCTTGCCGCAGGTCTCGCCGCCGATCAGCGTGACCTCGATATCGATCCCGCGCAGGCTGTTGATGACGGACTCGCTGGCCGAACAGGTGCCGGGCGTGGTCAGGATGGTGACGCGCTTGAGACCCAGGTAAGGCAGCGGCGCGCCCAGCGCGACCGGATCCGTCGACTTGTAGCCGCTGGCCGTGGCCTGGAACATCTGCGGCGGATCCTGCTTGGTCTTGTCGTTCGGGCGCAGCTGCTCGAACACCTTGCCGGCGGTCGGCCCCGGCCCGGCGATCATGTATGCCAGTTCGCTGGCGATGGTCAGCAGGCCGCCGCCGTTGTAGCGCATGTCCAGCACCAGGTCGGAGACGCCGGCGGCCTTGAAGCCGCCGATGGCCTTCACCAGCGGGCCCTCGGCCATCGCATTGTGCTCGTTGAATACCAGGTAGCCGACCTTGCCGCTGGCGGTGTCGAGCAGCTTGACGTTCTGCACCGGCGGCTTGGCCACCTGCTGCGACGTCAGGTCGGCCGTCACCAGCGTGCCTGCGCGGCTCAGCACCAGCTGGTGGGTTTCGCCGGCCTTGGCCGGGAACAGGCCGGCGTTGATCTTGGCCTTGCCCTCGGTGCTGGTGTCGCCGATGGCCACGCCGTCGACCGAGACCAGGCTGTCGCCGCGCTGCAGGCCGGCCAGCGCGGCCGGCGAATCCGGCGCCACCATGGTCAGCGTCCAGACGCGCGGCGCGGCCGGGTCGACGCTGCGCACCCAGGTCTGGCCGTAGCCCAGTTCAACGCCGCTGTTCGACAGCGCGATCCAGGCGTCGGTCGGATAGGTGAAGTGGAAGCGGTCCTTGGCCCGGCCCGAGGCGGTGATTGCCGGCGTCTTCAAGTCGGCGAAGTAGTCCACCGCGCGCTTGTAGTCTTCCATCTTCAGGTTGGTCGGGAGCTCCTTGTACCACAGGTAGCTGGCGTCGAAGAAGGAGCGCATCCACTTCATTTCATCGGTCAGCGTGCCCTGCACGTCGGACCACACATTCGGGCGCGGCTTCTCGCAGTGCGAGGCCAGCAGGTACCAGTCGCCGCTGAAGTCGATGGGTGGCGTCACGGGCGGGGTCGGCGGGATGATGGGTGGTATGACGGGCGGCACCACCGGCGGCACCGGCGGGTCAACCGGCTTGGGCGGAGTGACCGGTTCAACCGGCGTCGGTGGGACGACCGCCGTCGGCGGCGCATCGCCGCCGCAGCCGCTCAACAAAGGGAGCGACAGCGCGACGGCACAGGCAAGGGGAGCGATTTTCATCGCGAAATTATAGTCCGCAACAACGCCGAGGTGTCAATTGAGCAATCTTTCTTACAATTTAGGTTTGCAGGTCGGGATCGGCCTGGAACACGCCGGCGATCCAGTCGGCAAACACCCGCAGCCGCGGCGACGCCATGCGGCCCTGCGGATACAGCAGCGAGATCGGCATCGGCGTCGGCGGCGTCGCGGCCAGCACCTCGACCAGCGCGCCGCTGGCCAGATGCTGGCGCACCTGGTAGCGCGCCGCCTGGATCACGCCCATGCCATGCAGCGCGCAGATGATGTAGGCGTCCGGATCGGTGACGGCGATCGCGCCCGGCACATCGACCGTCACCACGCGGCCGTCGACCACATACTCCCAATCGAAGGGCCGGCCGGTGCGGCCGGAAAAATGCGTCACGCCGCGATGCGCGCGCAAATCGGCCGGCGCCTGCGGCACGCCGTGCGCGGCCAGGTAGGATGGCGCGGCGCAGGTCAGGAAGCCCATGTTGCCGATGCGCCGGCCTATCATCGCCGAATCCTGCAGCTCGCCCACGCGCAGCGAACAATCGAGGCCTTCGCGCGTCAGGTCCGCCACCCGTTCGTTCAGGCTGATGAACAGGTCGAGATCCGGATACTCGCGGCAGAAAGCGGGGATATGCGGCATCACCACATGGCGGCCGACGGCGCCCGGCAGCTCCACCCGCAGCTTGCCCTGCGGCTTGCTGCGCCCATGGCCGCGAAACGCGCCTTCCGCATCTTCCACCGCCTGCAGGATCTCCAGGCAGTGCTTGAAATAGTCGGCGCCGTCGGGCGTGAGCGACAGGCGGCGCGTGGTCCGCTGCAGCAGCTGGGTGCCGAGGAAGGCTTCCAGCTTCTTGATGGTCGCCGTCAGCGCGGCGCGCGGCAGGTTCAGCGTCTCGGCGGCGCGCGTGTAGCTGTTGGCCTCGACGATGCGCACAAAGGTCTGCATGGCCTTCAGTCTGTCCATGATTGTTCATATAAAGTGAAAAGTATGGAAGCATTATGCCCTGATTATCTTTGCCCGGTTTTTGCCTAGAATCTGCGCATTCCCACTCTTCCATGGAAGCCATCATGAGCAATCCCGCACAAGACGACATCAGCCCCGGCATGGTGCTGCTGCTGGCCGCCGCGACCGGCCTGATCGTCGCCAACCTGTACTACGCACAAACGCTGGTCGGCCCGATCAGCGCCGCCACCGGGCTGTCGCCGCAGGCGGCCGGCCTGATCGTCACGCTGACGCAGATCGGCTACACCCTCGGCCTGCTGTTCGTGGTGCCGCTGGGCGACCTGCTGGAAAACCGCCGCCTGATCGTCGGCGGCCTGCTGTTCACGTCCGCCATGCTGGTGCTGGCCGCGTTCAGCACCAGCGCGTGGATGTTCCTGACCGCCGCGCTGGGCATCGGCCTGGGCTCGGTGGCGGCGCAGATCATCGTGCCGTTCGCCGCCCACCTGTCGAAGGAAGCCACGCGCGGCCACACGGTCGGCAAGGTGGTCAGCGGCCTGCTGCTGGGGATCATGCTGGCCCGCCCCGCCGCCAGCCTGATCGCCGACTGGAGCAACTGGCATGTGGTGTTCGGCGGCGCCGCCGCGGTGGTGCTGGCCGTGGCGCTAGTGCTACGCGCCAAACTGCCGCTGCGCGCGCCGGCCGCCAAGATAGCCTATCCGGCGCTGATGGCGTCCCTGTGGCACCTGTTCCTGCGCACGCCGCTGCTGCGCCGCCGCGCCGCCTATCACGCCGGCCTGTTCGGCGCCTTCAGCCTGTTCTGGACCGTCACGCCGCTGATGCTGGCCGGCCCGCAGTTCCACCTGTCGCAGACCGGCATCGCCATCTTCGCGCTGGTCGGCATGGCCGGCGCGGTGGCCTCGCCCATCGCCGGCCGCCTGGCCGACGCCGGCCACACGCTGATGGCAACCGCCGCCGCACTGGCGCTGGGCGTGATCGGCTTCGCGCTGCCGATGGTGGCGCCGCAGCTTCCGGGTCTGCGCAACGTGGCGCTGGCGATGCTGGTGCTCGCATCCATCGTGCTGGACATGGGCGTGGCGGCCAACCTGGTGCTGGGCCAGCGCGCCATCTTCACGCTGGGCGCGGAGGTGCGCAGCCGCTTGAACGGCGTGTACTTCGCGCTGTTCTTCGCCGGCGGCGCGCTCGGTTCGGCGCTGGGCGGCTGGATGTACGCCACCCACGGCTGGCACGCCACGCTGTTGACCGGCATGGCCTTCCCGGCCCTGGCGCTGCTGTACTGGCTGACCGAGTATGCCGGCCACGTCTCGACGCTCAAGGCCGAGGTGAAAGCCTAAGGCAGCGCCAGCGCCGCCGCGTGGGAGGCGGCGAATCCGCCGGGCGCCACGCCCATCTCGCGGCGGAACATGGCGATGAAGGCGCTCAGGCTGTCGTAGCCCAGCTCCAGCGCGACACTGGTGACGGCATGGCCGGCCGCCAGCAACTCCACCGCGCGCATCAGGCGCGCGCGCTGGCGCCAGTCGGAGAAGGACAGGCCGGTCTCCGAGACGAAATGCCGGGTCAGCGTGCGCGGCGCGATGGCCGCCCACCCGGCCCATTCGTTCAGCGAACGCGGATCGGCCGGATCGGCGGCCAGCGCCTGCGCGATCTTCAGCAGGCGGCGGTCGGTGGGCATGGTCAGCACCAGCTGCTCGCGCGGCGCGGCGGACAACTCATCGAGGATCACCGCCGCGATGCGCTCCTGCGCCGGGGTCGGTGCAGCCATCAAGCCTGCCGCCGGCCACGCGCTGGCGCGCAGCACCGCCTCCCTCAGCAAGCCCGATACCTGGAACACCTGCGGCTGCGCCGGCAAGGCCGCGCAGCCGGCAGGCGCAACGTAAGCGCTCCACGCACTCACCGGCCCATGTGCATCGAGGCCGTGCAGATGGTGCGGCGGAATCCAGATCGCATAACCGGGCGGCACCACCAGCCGTTCGCGCTCCGTGCTGATCGTCAGCAGGCCGCTCAAGGCGCCGATGGCCTGGCCGCGCGCGTGGCTGTGCGTGGCCGTCATCCGCACATCGCCGGACGACAGCGCGGCGAACAGCAGCGGACCGCCGTCGGCATCGACGCGGGCGGGATCGATTACAGGAGAGTGTTTGGCTTGCATGCGACACATTATGGCATTTCCGCGCAAGCCAGGCCACCACGCAGCCGTCAAGATGGAGTCCTCACCAACCCACAGGAGATTGCACCATGCGAGCACAAGACATACTGCCGGACCACGTCAACACCGGCGAATTCAACGGCGTCACCGTCAGAAAAGGCACCGTCGGCGCCTTCCTCGCCAACGCCCGCACCTTGCAGGCGGAGGACAGCACGGAAAAAACCCGCGACGAAGCGCGGGCCGACATCATCGATGCGGTACCGGCGATGGCGGCACTGGGCATCTTCGATGTATTCGAGATCAGCGACCCGGCGCTGCGCGAACTGGTCGCGCAACGCCGGCCTGCTTAGGAACCGAAGTGGTAATTCAGCTCGACCCAGCCCTGGCGGCCGGTCGGGCTGTAATTGCCGACCGTGTAGTAAGGCCAGCCGCCGCTGGTGTCGGGCTTGACCCGGTTGAACAGGTTGTTGACCGCCACCGACACCGTGACGCGCTGGTTCAGGCGATACACCACGCTGGCGTTGACCAGCGTGGACGGCGCCAGGAACGCCGTGCCGCCGGCATTCGGCACGCGGCCGTAACGCTGCAGGAACAGGGTGTTCGACCAGTCGCCCTGGTTCCACGTCAGGCTGGCATTGAGCTTGTCGCGCCAGTCGGCGTTGCTCAGGTCTTCCAGATCGTCGATCACCTCGTCGCCGGAGAATTGGCGCGACTTCTTGTTCAGCGTCTTCGAATAGGCGGCCTTGGTGATCCATACGCCGTAACCCTGCGTGCGCAGCACATACTTGCCGCTGATGTCGATGCCGCTCACGCTGGTCGACGCCGCGTTGATCGGGCTGACCAGGATCTGCTTGATCTCACCCGGCTTGTTCAAGGCCGTCAGCGGATTGCGGACGATGCGGGCGATGGTGTCGGCGCAGGTCGGCGACGTCAGGTCGTTGGCCATGCGGCAGTCCGATTCGTCGCGCAGCAGCTTGTCGGCGCTCAGGTTCGTCACCAGATCGTCGATCTTGATGTTCCAGTAGTCCAGCGTCACGTCGAAGTTGGTGCTTGGCGACCATACCGCGCCCAGGCCCGAAGAGCGGCCCTTCTCGGGACGCAGGTTCTTGCTGCCGGACTGCACGTAGTCCGCACCCGGCGACACATTGGCGAACTCGCAGGTCTCGACCGGCTGGCCCGCCTTGGCGCAGCGGTAGTAGTCGGTGGACGATGCGTAGTAGCCGGTGCCGCGCGCCTTGAAGATGTAGTTCATGTCCGGCGCGCGGAAGCTGGTCGAGTGATTCCCGCGCAGCAGCAGCTGCGTGACCGGACGCCATTCCAGGCCGGCGTTGTAGGCCAGCCTGCCGTCGCTGCGGCCGGCGAAGCTGTAGCGGTCATAGCGCGCGGCCAGCGTTCCATCGAGCTTGTTCAGCAGCGGCACATTCGCCTCCACGCCCAGCGCAAAGCGCTTGCGGGTGCCGGCCGTGACATCGGACGGCGTCACCGTGTTGAAGTAGCCCTGGTTGATGCGCGCGTCAGGTTCGTTCGAGAAGCCCTGCTTGCCCAGCTCCGCCACCGTCGCCAGCTTGACCGGACCGGCCGGCAGGTTGAACGCCTCGCCGTTGGTGCTCAGGCTGACCGAGTTGGTCCACGACTTGTCGCGGCTGTTGGCGTTGTCGGTGATGCTGTCGAATTCCGCCGGCGTCAGGCGCCGCGTCAGGCGCGCCGGATCGGGCGCATAGATCGCCACGCCGTCCGCGTCGACGCCCAGCTTGGGACCGAGGAAGAAGCTGTCGATATTCGACCGCGCGCGCGGCGTATGGCTCTCGCTCTTGTACAGCGACGCCGTGTAGGCCGCCTCGTACTGCCAGCTGGTGCCGGGGATCTGTCCCTTGGCGCCGAAGGAGAGCGAACTGGCCTGGTCGTCCCAGCTACGGTTGTAGCGGTCCACGCCGCCGATTTCCTCCGGCGAGATATACCGGTTCCAGGCCTCGTAGGTTTTGCTGTTCTGGTTCCAGAAATAGCTGTCGGCGGTCGACGCCGAAGTCCACGACGGGCCGCGCGTGTTGTTGGTGCTGCGGTTCAGGCCTAACAGCGCCTCGGCGAACAGCGTGGTGGTCGGCGACAGCTCGTAGTTGGCGCTGCCGAACAGATTCTGGCTGCTGTTCTTGGTCTGCGTGGTCCAGTAGGTCGGCGCCACTTTGCCGCTACCGCAGTAGCTGCCGGACTTGCCGGCGTACTTGACGGTGCTGCCGCCAAACAGATCGCTCAGGTTCGAACAGGCGTCGCCCGGGTCGATCAATTGGCCGGTGCTGACGTTCTTGCGGCCCAACAGCGATGTCGGCGCCACGCCGACCTTGGCGCTCATGAATTCGCGCTCGCGGCTCCACAGCGGATCGCGTTCCAGGAATTCGGCGCTGAACAGGGTATTGAGTTTGTCGAAGCTTTTACCGCCGGTCAGTTGCAGGCGCTGGTCGCCGCCACCGCCGCGCGACGTGCCGCCCACCTTGAGGTTGACGTCCAGGCCCTCGGCCTGTTTTTTCAGGATGATGTTGACCACGCCGGCAATCGCATCCGAGCCGTAGACGGCGGAAGCGCCGCCGCTCAGGATCTCGATGCGGTCCACCACGCTCGATGGGATATTGGCCAGGTTGGTGAAGTTGACCGTGCCTTCGTAGGCGATCGGGAAGTCCGCCATGCGGCGGCCGTTGAGCAGCACCAGCGTGTGATTGGGACCGAGGCCGCGCAGGCTGATGGTGTTGGCCGATGGCGTGAAGGTGTTGCCGTAGTCGCCGCCCTGCGTGAAGCCGCTGTTCTGGGTCAGGTTGCTGAGCGCATCGAAAACGTTTTTGTAGCCTTGCTTGGTGATGTCCTCGCCGGTGAGGACCGTGACGGCGGATACACCCTCAAGGCTGGCGCGCGGAATGCGCGAACCGGTGACGACGACGGCGGGCGGCGCAGCGGTAACTGCGGCCGCCTCCTGTGCTTGCGCCAGGGTAGAGCCGGCAGCGCCGCACAGCAGGGCGATAGCGCCCGCCGCCAGCGGCTTCAATTCAAATTTTGTTTTCATTGAGGTGATCCGGGGGGGTAAGGAAAAGGACGCCACCTTACCAAGCCAGGGATCAAAGCTGAACGAATGATTTCTTCCTTACTTATGCATTATTTTGGTGCAAAAAAAGCCGAGGACTAGCCTCGGCTTTTCAGATGCCCGTCAAACTCAGGCTACGTGCGGCGCCGCGCCGGACGATGCCGGCTTGCCGAAGGCCGCCAGCAAGGCCGCTTCCTTCTGCTTGGCCGCCTTGAAGTGACGCTCCTTCACGTGGCCGTAGCCGCGGATGTCTTCAGGGATGCTGGCGATGGCCACGGCCTGCGACAGGTTCTCGGCCGTCAGCTTCGGCAGCAGCGAGGACATGGTATCGCGGTACTCGCCGATCAGCGCGCGTTCCATCTTGCGCTCCGCCGTGTAGCCGAAGATGTCCAGCGCCGAACCGCGCAAGCCCTTGAACTTGGCCAGCAAACCGAACGCCTTCATCATCCACGGACCGAATTCCTGCTTGATGAGGTGGCCGTCGGCATCGTGCTTGGCAAACAGCGGCGGCGCCAGGTGGAACTTCAGCGTGACATCGCCTTCGAACATGCCGGCGATCTTCTGCTGGAATTCGCCGTCGGTGTACAGGCGGGCGACTTCATACTCGTCCTTGTACGCCATCAGCTTATAGAAGTAGCGGGCCACGGCTTCGCTCAGGCGGGTGGTCTTTCCCAGCTTGAGCTCTTCCGCGCGGACCTGGTCGACAAACGATTTATACTGTTTAGCATAATTCGCGTCCTGATAAGCCGTCAGCAGCTCGACGCGGCGGGCGACGATGTCGTCCAGCGTCTGGATGCGTTTGAACTCGATCACCTTGGCCGGCGTGGTCAGCTTGGTCACGGAAGCCAGGTCGTGGGCGGCGGTGCGGCCCCAGTTGAAGGCCGATTTGTTGAAGCCGACCGACACGCCATTGAGCTCGATCGCCTTGATCAGCGATGCTTCGCTCAGCGGCACATGGCCCTTCTGGAACGCATAACCCAGCATGAACATATTGGTGGCGATCGAGTCGCCCATCAGCGCGGTGGCGATCTGGCCGGCGTCGACGAAGTCCACCAGCTCGTTGCCGCAGGCCTTGACGATTTCGCCGCGCGAGGAAGCGTCCGGGAACTGCCAGTCCGGATTCTTCACAAACGCCGCAGTCGACGAGCCGGTCGAGTTAATCATCGCATGCGTGCGGCCTTCGCCCATGCGCGACAGGGCGTCGCGCGAGGCGGTGACGATCAAATCGCAGCCCACCACCAGGTCGGCGCTGCCGGTGCCGACGCGGGTCGAGTGCAGGTCGGACTGCTTGTCCGCCAGGCGCACGTGCGACATCACCGGGCCACCCTTCTGGGCCAGTCCGCTCATGTCCAGCACGATGGCGCCCTTGCCTTCGACGTGCGCAGCGACGGCCAGGATCTGGCCGACCGTCACCACGCCGGTGCCGCCGATGCCGGTGATCAGGATGCCGTACGGCGTTTCCGTCGACGGCAGCACAGGCGTAGGCAGCACGGCCTGCGGGCCTTCGCCCACTGCGGCTTTCTTCGGCTTCTTCAGCGCGCCGCCTTCCACCGTCACAAAGCTCGGGCAGAAACCGGTGGTGCAGGAGAAGTCCTTGTTGCAGGACGACTGGTTGATCTGGCGCTTGCGGCCCAGGTCCGTCTCCAGCGGCTCCACCGACAGGCAGTTGGACTGCACGGAGCAGTCGCCGCAGCCTTCGCAGACGGCTTCGTTGATGACGGCGCGCTTGGCCGGATCCGGGTACTCGTTACGCTTCCGGCGGCGGCGCTTCTCGGAGGCGCAGGTCTGGTCGTAGATCATGGCCGACACGCCCGGCTTGTCGCGCAGTTCGCGCTGCACGTCCATCAATTCGCTGCGGTGGCGCACGGTGACGCCGGGCGCCCAGTTGTAATCGGCCGGGTATTTTTCCGGCTCGTCGGTGACGACGATGATGGGCGTGACGCCTTCGGCGGCGATCTGGCGCGAAATCATGCCCGGGTCCAGCGGGCCGTCGAAGGCCTGGCCACCGGTCATGGCGACGGCGTCGTTGAACAGGATCTTGTAGGTGATGTTGACCTTGGCCGCCACCGCCGCGCGAATCGCCAGGATCCCGGAGTGGAAGTAGGTGCCGTCGCCCAGGTTGGTGAAGACGTGCTTCTCGTTGGTGAACGGCGCCTGGCCCACCCAGGTCACGCCCTCGGCGCCCATGTGGGTGAAGGTGGACGTTTCGCGGTCCATCCACAGCACCATGTAGTGGCAGCCGATGCCGGCCAGCGCGCGCGAACCTTCCGGCACCTTGGTCGACGAGTTGTGCGGGCAGCCGGAGCAGAAGAACGGCGTGCGGTCGGTCTGCGGATTCGGTTTGACCGACAGCGTTTTCAGCGCCAGTTCCTTCGCTTCCAGGAAGGCCACGCGCTCCTGCACGCGCTGCGCCACCGGATGGCCGGCGCAGTAGTGGGCGATGCGCGAGGCGATGGCGCGCGCGATCTGCGCCGGGTTCAGCTCATAGGTGGCCGGCAGCAGCCAGTCGCCGTGGCCGGTCTTGCCCTTGTTGCTCCATTCACCGGTGTCGTCGAACTTGCCGACCACGCGCGGACGCTCGCCGTCCGGCAGGTTGTACAGCTCTTCCTTCAGCGCGTATTCGAGGATCTGGCGTTTTTCTTCGACCACCAGGATCTCGTCCAGGCCCTTGGCGAATTCGTGCACGCCGTCCGCTTCCAGCGGCCAGGTCATGCCGATCTTGTACAGGCGGATGCCGATGTCGGCGGCGGCCTGCTCGTCGATGCCCAGGTCGGCCAGCGCCTGGCGCGTGTCCAGGTAAGATTTGCCGGCGGTGATGATGCCGATCTTAGGCTTCGGCGAATCCCAGATAATTTTGTTCAGCTTATTCGCGCGGCAGTAGGCCAGCGCGGCGTACCACTTGTAGCTGTTCATCCGCACTTCCATATCGAGCACGGTGTCCGGCCAGCGGATATTCAGGCCGCCTTCGGGCAGCTCGAAGTCGGTCGGCAGTTCGATCTTGACGCGGTCCGGGTCGAAGTCCACCACGGCGCCGGATTCGATGATGTCGGTGACGCACTTCATCGATACCCACAGGCCGGTGTAGCGGCTCATGGCCCAGGCGTGCAGGCCGTAGTCGATGTATTCCTGCACCGACGATGGGTACAGCACAGGGATGCCGCAGGCGTTGAGGATGTGGTCCGACTGGTGGGCGGTGGACGAGGACTTGGCCGCGTGGTCGTCGCCGGCCAGCACCAGCACGCCGCCGTGCTTCGCGGAGCCGGCGTTGTTGGCGTGCTTGAAGACGTCGCCGCAGCGGTCGACGCCGGGGCCTTTGCCGTACCACATGGAGAAGACGCCGTCGTATTTGGCGTCCTGGAAAAGATTGGTTTGCTGCGTGCCCCAGACTGCGGTCGCTGCCAGGTCTTCGTTCATCCCGGGATGGAACTTGACGTGGTGGGCGTCCAGGTACTTCTTGGCTTTCATCGCCGTCATGTCGACGCTGGTGACGGGAGAGCCGCGATAGCCGGTGATGTAGCCGGCGGTGTTCAGGCCTGCTTTCAGGTCCCGTTCGCGCTGCATCATCGGTAGACGGATCAGGGCCTGGGTGCCGGTCATGAAGGCCCGGCCGCGTTCCAGCGTCCACTTGTCGTCTAGTGAGATTTCGTTGTCCGAGTGCGTGCCCGGCTCCAGTTGCGAGCCCTTGTGAGGTGCGTTCATTGTGTCTCCATTATTCTTTAAGCCATGCGCTACAGGGCCGGATTGGCCCTTTAACGCGCGATCCGCCGGCCCTTGTGGAGACGGCGGAGCGGAAAAATGTGGTTTTTTATAGGGTACCACAGGCCTGCGTCCCGTTCTGTGCGGGACTGCCGGCTTTACACCCTTGTTCTTATGCGGCGGTAGGATCTTTCAGCACGCCGCGCTTGATCTGATCCAGCTCGATCGATTCGAACAGCGCGCGGAAGTTACCCTCGCCGAAGCCCTGGTCGCCCTTGCGCTGGATGATCTCGAAGAAGATCGGGCCGATCACGTTCTGGCTGAAGATTTGCAGCAGCAGTTCGCGTTCGGTCTCGTTGCTATGGCCGTCGATCAGGATGCGCAGGCGGCGCAGGTCTTCCAGCGACTCGCCGTGGTTAGGCAGGCGGCGGTTGACCAACTCATAGTAGGTCTCGATCGTGTCCTGGAAGGCGATGCCGGTTTTCTTCATGCCTTCGACAGACGAGTAGATGTCGTCGGTGCCCAGCGCGATGTGCTGGATGCCTTCGCCGTGGTATTCGTCCAGATATTCCGCGATCTGCGATTTGTCGTCCGACGATTCGTTGATCGGGATGCGCACTTTGCCGCACGGCGAAGTCATGGCTTTCGACTTCAGGCCAGTCAGCTTGCCTTCGATGTCGAAGTAGCGCACTTCGCGGAAGTTGAACATCTTCTCGTAGAAGTCCGCCCATTCCTTCATGCGGCCGCGGTGGACGTTGTTGGTCAGGTGGTCGATATAGGTCAGGCCATGGCCGACCGGATTGGCGACCGCGCCAGGGATGGCGACGAAGTCCACGTCGTAGATGCTGATGTCGCCGATGGCGCCTTGCTCGCCACCGTTCTTGCCGCGCCAGCGGTCGACCAGGTAGATCAGCGAATCGCCCACGCCTTTGATGGCGGGGATGTTCAGCTCCATCGGGCCGGTCTTGTTATCGAAGCCCCAGGCGCCCTGCTCCAGCGCGCGCTTGTAGGCGAACGCGGAATCCTGCACGCGGATCGCGATGGCGCACACGGACGGGCCGTGGTGGCGGGCGAAACGCTGAGCGAAGGAGTCCTGCTCGGCGTTGATCAGGAAATTGATGTCGCCCTGGCGATACAGGGTGACATCCTTGTGGCGGTGACGGGCGATAGCGGTAAAGCCCATGCTCTCGAACAGCGCGCCCAGAGCCTTCGGATCGGGTGCTGCGTATTCGACAAACTCAAAACCATCGGTACCCATCGGGTTATCCCAAGGCGTAAATTTCATGCGAGTCTCCTTCTTTGAATAGCGCACAGTATAGTCCCGGTCTGCCAGCATTAAATTGCAAACAATTCCCATGCATCGCGGTTCTGCGCAATAATATTGCCTGAGCCATGAATTATTGAGGTATTTATGACCAAAATTGCGCTGGACAAAACTGACCGTAAAATTTTGTCAATTTTGCAGGCCGACGGCCGGCTGTCGAACCAGGATGTGGCGGAGCTGGTGGCCTTGTCGCCGTCGCCCTGCCTGCGCCGCATCAAGCGGCTGGAGGAGGCGGGCGTGATCCGTCAATATGTGGCGCTGCTGGACCCGGACAAGATCGGCCTGGGGCTGCTGGCCTACGTCAACGTGCGGCTGGAGAAGCACAGCGAAGCGGCGGCGCACAGCAACGCCCGCGCGCTGGGCGCGCCGAACGCGCCGGTATCGCCGCGCGCGGATTTCGCGGTGTCGGTGGAGCAGTGGCCGGAGGTGGTGGCCTGCTATGCGATGACGGGTGAGATGGATTATCTGCTGCGGGTGCACGTGGAAGACATGGACCACTTCTCGCGCTTCATGATGGCGACACTGCTGCGCCACCCGGCGGTGCTGGACGTGAAATCCTCGTTCGCCCTGCAGCGCATCAAGGACACCACCGCGCTACCGCTGGTATAACATAATCCGTGCTTGCCTAAATAGTGGAACTTCAGCGAATGGATTCTACACATTGAAGAAAGCAGACTTCCCTCCGCTCCTACCCGCTGGAATCCATGTACTTACCATGGCTGAACTTCAGGCGCTCACCGTGACCCCGTTCTTGGCGGATGCTCGACGCGCCCTATTATTTGCGTCATTCCAACAATGGGTTCAAAAACTTCAGGCTTTACATGTACAGGCTATACTTTGGATAGACGGGTCTTTTTTGACGTCAAAGTATGGCCCAGATGACATTGACTGCATGATGTGGGATCCTGCTACGACCACGAATCTCACCAATGAACAGTGGGTGGAAGTTCGAGAACTTACCGATCGGAATGCAGCAAAAA
The DNA here is from genome assembly GCF_009380215.1 of Rugamonas aquatica. Lineage (GTDB taxonomy): Bacteria > Pseudomonadota > Gammaproteobacteria > Burkholderiales > Burkholderiaceae_D > Rugamonas > Rugamonas aquatica_B. Next base: position 676,000 of record NZ_WHUG01000003.1, on the reverse strand, counting down.
TTAGATTCGGCCTGGACCTATACGTGGAGAAGCCAGACGAAAAGGATAGACTGCACCGACAGGCATATTTTCGCGGTTTGTTCGGCTTCCAGCACGATGAAAAGACGCCGAAGGGATTTGTGGAGTTGAAAATATGAGCATAGATTTTTTGAAGAGGCATGCTCAAACGCTCAGTGAATTCGCTGCGGCTACTGACGCACGCGTCAGCATGAATCCTGGGGATCATTGGCTGGCGATTGCTGCGAACAATCAGCGACAGGCAGCCAGCGATGCAATGCAAACCCTCGCGGTTGCTTATGCTCAAGAAGCCGGCGAATTGATGGATCTGCGATTTATTGGCCCGCGAGCAAATGGATCGATTTCTCTAGACGCCTTTATCAAGATCGCAGATCCCTTATCTAAAGCCTGGAAGGCCGCAGCCTATCGTATTCGGCACGGTTTGTCTGAAGGACGCGTTGGCAAGGAAATAGCGGATATATTAAATCTTAAACTAGCAGGCATCGCAGGTGGTTCAACTCGTGTATTGGTAACCGGAAATACAACCACAGACCTTTCCGGAGAAAGCCTTCTACAGTCCACCTTGCAGCAGACTTTTCGACTACTCACAGCAAAAAACGACGAGTTTTATGACGCCGTTGACGCTGTTGGTGGTAAGGCTGCCCACTATTTTGGCGATGCGATGCGTGAAATTAGCGGTGCGGGCATGTCTGCAGAATTTACTTGGCACTCCTTGGCTGGCAAACATACTTGGCAAGGCAGCTCTGATGAAATTAAGCGAATCCGAACTCTACTTGCTGCTGTAGCAGAACCGGTAACGTACACAGAAAATATCTCGGGTAGCGTGTCCGGGATAACCGACACGGGGAAACTTGAGCTTCGAACTTTTGAGGGCAAGGTGATGGTGCGATTTCCTCTCGACCTCACTGAAAAAGTTCAGCATTTATCGATAGCAAAGCTCACTAATCTTCACGTGAGTACTACTAAGTATAGAGATGCAATTGCTAAGAGAGATGTGTTCAGACGATTACTCATCGACATCTCAGATCCCTCTTAGACTCTTGATCGACAGCGCGTTAATGTCCTGGTGTTTGATGCACTTCAGGAAATGTTATGACGTGCCAGGTGCTGCAGGAAGGGATCGGCGGCCAGGAACCCGATCACGCGGCTGTTCGGAATCTCCTTGCCGTCGTTGAAGAGGATGATGCCCGGCGGCCCGAATAAGCCGAAGCGCCTCATCAACGCTTTATCGTCGGCGCTGTTGGCGGTGACATCCACCTGTATCAAACGCACCTGCTTCAACTTGCCGCTGACGGCCGGCTTGGAGAAAGTGAAGCGCTCCATCTCCTTGCAGGACACGCACCAGTCGGCGTAGAAATCCAGCATCACCGGCGTGGTGCTCGACGCCAGCACCTGATCCAGCTCGGCCACGGTCTTGATGCGGCTGAAGCGGATCTCATCTCCGGCCGGAGCCGCGCCCTCGGTGCGGGCGAGGCTCAGATGCCCCAGCGGTTGCAGTACATCGCGGCCGGCGCTGGCGGCGCCCGCCAGTTCAAACAAACCACCGACCAGGAACGCCAGCCCCAGCGTCTTGCCGACGTATGCGCCCAGGCCCGCCTTGGCGCTGGCGGACAGCGGCTCCAGCACATGCAGGAACACGGCGCACAGCAACGCAAACACGCCCCACAATGCCATCATCACCGTCACCGGAAACACCGGCGTCACCATCCAGATGGCGACCGCGATCAGCAGCAGGCCGAAGATCTTCTTCACACCGTTCATCCACGCGCCGGCACGCGGCAGCAGGCTGCCGGCCGAAATCCCCGTCAGCAGCAGCGGCACGCTCATGCCGACCGCCATCGAGAACAAGGCCCAGCCACCGGTCCAGACATTGCGCGTCTGGCTGATGTAGAGCAGCGCACCGGCCAACGGCCCAGCCACGCACGGCCCAACGATCAAGGCCGACAACGCGCCCATAACGAACACGCCGGCGAACCGCCCGCCGCCCATGTTGCCGCTGGTGGCGCTCAAGCGGCTTTGCAGGGCGCTCGGCAGCTGCAACTGGTAGACGTCGAACATCGACAAGGCCAGGCCAACCAGCAGCGCGCCAAAGGTCAGCAGCACCCACGGCTTTTGCAGCGCACCGGCCAGCCCTTCGCCAGCCAAACCAGCAGCCACGCCCAGCGAGGTGTAGACCAGCGCCATGCCCAGGCAATAAGCCAGCGCCAGCGAGAAGCCACGGCCACGCGACACCGCCCCCTCGCCCACGATGATCGAAGACAGGATGGGCACCATCGGCAGCACGCACGGCGTGAACGACAGCAGCAGGCCGAAGGCGAGGAAGGCCAGGCCGATGCGCCACGCGCTGCCGCTTTGCAGCGTGCGCTGGGCGAGAGAACTATCGTCTTCATGGGCGGGCGCTGCGGCAGGTGCATCAACCGCCACCAGCTTGCCCGGCGCCGACGGATCGACGCGATAACTCTGCGTCGCGGGCGAGTAGCACAGGCCCGCATCCGCGCAGCCCTGATAGCCCACTTGCAGCGTGAACGCAGCAGCAGCCGTCAGCGGCAGACTGACCACCAGGCTATCCTGGTAAGTCTCCATCTCCTTGTTGAAGTTGGCGTCGAACTTGCGCAGCCCTGCCGGCAGCGCCGGTGCTGCAATCTGCGCGCCATCCGCCTTGAAACTCAAACGGTCGCGGTACAGGTGATACCCCGGCGCGATTGCCCACGACAACCGCACAGTATGCGCATCCACCAACTCGCCCTTGAGCTGGAAAGCCTGCTCCGGCTCCAGAAAATCATCCGCCCGTGCGCCGGTAGCCAGCGCGATCACCGCCACCAGCATCGCCATCAGACGCGTCCTCCAATTGTTCATCATCTCTATCCTATTCAAACATCCCTGAACAGCATCTGCCCCTGATCGTCCACAGCCAGATACCCCATGTCCGACGCATTCAAAAAACTCAAACCATCTTCCTGCTTCAGCATCGCGATGGTCGAACAGCTGCCGGCCGCAGTCGCCATCGGCGCCAGCACGCTGACCGAGCGCCAGTAACGCACCGGCATGCCATCGCGCGGATCGAGGATGTGACAGTAGCGCTGCCCACCCAGTTCGAAGTAACGCTCGTAATCGCCGCTGGTGGCCAGCGCACCATGGCTGACCGGAATGCTGGCGATCACACTATCTGGATCGCGCGGATCCTGGATGCCGATACTCCACGGCTGCCCGTTCAGACGCGGGCCGATGAAGCGCATGTCGCCGCCCAGATTTACGTAGCCATGCCGCACGCCTGCATCGGCCAGCAGCGCCGCTGCGCGGTCCGCCGCATACTCCTTGCCGAAGCCGCCGAAATCGATCTCCATTCCGGCCCGCCGCAGATACACATGCTCGACGCCGCAATCGACCTTGTCCCAGCCGACCAGCGCCAGCAAGGGCTCCAGTACCTCCTTGCGCGGCACCACGGGCTTACGAAAATCCCAGGCCCGCCGCAGCACACCGGAGGTGATGTCGAACAGTCCCTCGCTGGCGCCGTGCAGCGCCGCCGCGTATCCGATCAGCGACATCGTCTCGTCGTCGCAGCGCACCGCCTCCTTGCCTGCCGCAGCATTGATGCGCGAGACGATGCTGTCCGGCCGGTAGCGCGAATACTTGGTCTCGATACGCCGCACCTCGTCCATGGCCTGCTGCGCCAGCAGCGCCGCCATGTGCGCGTCCGGAGCGGAAAACCGCAACTCGCAACGGCTGGCCATTGCTTCGAACGTGGTGCGATGAATTGCGTCTACCATTTTGCGTCTACCACTGCCGGTTGATCGCTATCTGTATCGTCTGCGCCCGCAGCGCATCCAGGCCCGGGCTGCCGTCATGAAACAGCCTCCAGCTACCACGCTGCTGATACACCGATGCCTTCACATCGATGGACCACAGCTTGTCCAACTGCTTGCTGACCTTGAGCCCCAACGTCACAGCGCCAAAACCGGAAAGGCGCTGGTCGGCCGACATATAGCCGGTGCCGTTGTACCCGGGCGGGAACGGCGCCCCAAGCTTGGCGTCGTATAGAGGATCGTAGTAGAAGCTTGCCGCGCTCTGGGAATACAACCGCACCTCCGGCGTCACCGTCCAGCCCTGCGAAAGCGGCTGCACATACTCGGCGTCCAGCGTATGTCCACGCACGCCGAAGCTGTCGCTGTAGTAGCGGTAGGACAGCCGGCTGGTGCCGCCAGTCGATGCAAGATGATGGTTCCAACGCGCCAGCAGCGTAGTCTCGTTGCGGCTGCGCGGGCGATTGTCCAGCGCCTTGTACGGATCGGAGAAATAGCCTTCACCCTGGCCGTGCGTCAGCGTCAGCTGGGCGATGTCGTTGGCGGTCAGCACCTGCGTCACGCCCAGCAGCAGACTGTTGGTGCGCTTCTTCTCGTTGCTGACGATCTTGTTGACCGGGTCGATGCGATCATCCGCGTGGCCTATGCCGACGGTCCACGTGGTGTTCTTGCTTTCGCTTTCCAGGCTGCCTTGCAACGACAGCGCGCGCGACACATAGTCATGCTCGGTCGAATACGCCGCGCCGACGGTCACGGTGCCCCGCTCGAAATAGCGCGTGGCCGACGCATCGCCCGCAATGCGGTGGTCCTGCATGTGCGAAGCGCCCGAGATGGCCGTGTGATAGCGCGGCGAAGCACCCGACACATCGTCCGACACCAGCGATGCGCCGATGCTCCACACCCCCGACACCGGCGCCGTAATCGCCACCGACGGCGAATGCACGTTGATGCGGTCCAGGCCGGACTGGCTGTCCTTGTAGTTCAAATAGCCCAGCGTGATGCTGCCGTTGGCCGGCGGCGTTTCGGCATGTGCCTGCACACCGGGCAGCAGCATCGCCGCCGTCATGATGGAGGCGGCCAGGCCACGCCCGGATGCCTTGTCTTCGTTGCTCGTCATGGTGGTCCTCAATTGCAGCCGCAACCGCCGCCACCCACACCGGCGCCGCCGGACGAAGCCTCGCGGCTGGTGTAGATATGGTCGTCGAAGCGTGTGAACATATGGCCGTCGTTAAACGTCATCTCGGTGCGCGCCAGCGTGCCCTTTTCCCACGGCTGCACATTACCCAGCGAGGCGCAGCCGGAAAGGCCGGCCGCAAGCGCGATCAACAGCAGCGTTTTCATTTGACGGCTCCCAGTGCGTTTTGGATTTTGTTTTCCAGCTCGGCGCGGTCGGCATCGCGGAAGCCGGAATGCTCCAGCAGCACCTTGCCGTCGGGGCCTATCAGCACGCTGCTCGGCATGCCTTTGATGCCGTAGCTGCGCGGCGTAGCGCCCTGCGGGTCGAAGCCGATGGCGAAGCGCGCCGGCGTCGTGCTCAGGAACTGGCGCGCGTCGGCGCTGTTGGCGTCGACGTTGACGCCGACGATCTGCAAGCCCTTGGCGCCGTACTTGGCCTGCATCTCATTCATCCACGGGAAGGACTGCCGGCACGGACCGCACCACGAGGCCCAGAAGTCCACGTACACCACCTTGCCCTGCAGCCTGGCCAGCTTCACCGCGCCGTCCAATCCTTGCAGGTCGAACTGCGGTGCGGCGGCGCCCTTCTCCAGCGCCCAGGCAGGAGCGGCGCTCAACGCTGCGGCCACGGCCAGCAGCATGACGATCGATTGCGATTTCATCTCAGCCTCCAACACGTTTGGACTGCCTGCGGCGCCAGCCAATGGCGATAGCCGCTGCGATCACCAGGAACACCATCATCGGATCGTTGACGTCATCCGATGCCGAGCAACCGCCGCCGCCCCGATTCGACGGCGCGGCATTGGCCGCTGCTGCCGTGCCCTGGCCGCTCAGCGCGATGGTCCAGCTGCTGCCTGCGACGCTGGACTGTATCGCCACGTTGCCGCTGCTGCTGCCTGCATTCACCGGCGTGTAGCCCACCACCAGATCGCAGGAAGCGCCAGGGGCCAGCGTGACCGGGAAGGCCGCGCAGCCGGTGCTGTCCGCCACGGCCGCGAAGGGACCGGTGTAGTCGGCGCTGGCCAGCGTGACGGCGGTGCTGCCGCTGTTGGTCAGCGTGAAGCGGCGCGTCGGCGTAGTGGCGCCGATAACGACGGCGCCGAAATCAAAACTCTGCGGCGCAATCGTCAGCGACGGAGTGGTGATAACGACAGCGACGCCGTTGCCGCTCAAGGCCAGGTGGAATTGCGCGCCGCCGTCCGTCACCAGCAACAGGTCCGCGCTGCGCGCGCCCGCGGCGGTGGGCTTCAACGCGGTGGTCAGCGTGCAGCTGCCGCCGGGAGCGACCGAGCCACCAGCAACGCAACTGCCGCCGAGGACGAAGTCGCCTGGCTGGTTGCCGCCCAGCGTCAGCGTGGAGATGGTCAGCGACGCATTGCCGCTGTTGGACAGCGTCGTCGTATGTACCGCCGCGCTGCTGCCTACCTGCGTATCGGCGAAAACAATCGGGCCGGCTTCGGACAGTAGCGGCGTCGCGGTGGCCTGTTTGGTGCCGGTACCCGTGATGCCCACTTGCAGCGCCGCTGCATTCGAGCTGACTGCCAGCGCAGCCGATACCGCGCCCTCCGCCGTCGGCGCGAAACGCACCGGCACCGCGCAGCTGGCGCCCACCGCCAGGGTTGAGCCGCAATCGCTGGCACCCAGACTGAAGCTGGCTGCACTCGCGACGCTCAAACCGATCTTGCTGAAGCTGATGGCCACGTTGCCGGTGTTGGCCAGCGTGACCGTCTGCGACACGGCGGCCGCGCCGATGGTCTGCGTGCCGAAGGCGATGGCCGACGGCGTCGCCGTCAACGCCGGTGCAGGCGTGGCGGCCACGCCGGACACACCGACCGTCGCATTGCCGTTGGATGCATTGGAAGCTAGCGTCAGGCTGGCGGTGAACGCGCCCGCAGCCACGGGCAGCGCTTGCAGCGTGACCGTGCAGTTTCCGCCTGCAGGCACCGGCGCTGCGACCGCGCAGCTGCCGCCCTGCGTAATGATGCCGGCATTGGCGCCGCCCAGCGCGATGGAGGTGAAGTTCAACGCAGCCGTTCCGCTGTTGCTGACAGTGATAGTCGATACGAGCGACGGAGTGCCCGTCAACAGCGTGCCGAAATTAACGCTGGCCGCAGACAGCGCGATGGTGGCCTGCGGCGTGGCGTTGCCGGTGCCGCTAAGCGCAACGCTGCTGCTGCCGCCGGTGGCGTTGTGCGTAATGGTCAGCGACGCCGCGCGTGCACCCGCAGCCGTCGGCTTGAAGCTGGCTTGCACGGTGCAGCTGGCGCCCGCCGCGACGGCGAGACCGTTGGCGCAAGTGCCGCCGGCGACGCTGAAGTCGCCCGCCGCCGCGCCGCCGATGGAGATGGTGCCGATATTGAGCGCGGCATTGCCGGTGTTGCTCAAGGTGGCTGCCAACGGGCCTGCCGTCTGGCCGATGGTGGTACCGCTGAAGGTCAGGCTGGCCGGCGCCAGCGAGGCTGCCGGCGCCGCGACCACATTGGGGTTGCCGATGAAGGCCGCCAGGTCGGCCAGTTCCGCCGCGCTGAATTTGCCGTTGTACAGGCCACCCATGCCGCCCTTGTTGTTGGCGATGGCGTTCTGTATCACGGACGGCTGGTTCGCCGCAGCCAGGATGCCGTTGACGTTATTCGCCGGCGAGGCACTGTGGCAGGTGGCGCACGAGGCGCCGCCGCCCACCGGCCCGCTCAGATACAGGCTCTTGCCGTTCAAGGCATCGGCCGCGTTGGCGCCCAGCCCCATCACACCGACCAGCAGAACCGCAGTCCATCGCAGCCGGAATACCCTTGATAACAAGCCTGTCATGACACTCTCCTGAAGTTTGATCTGAAAATTGATCTATAAGCCGCAGACAGAGATCGCAAAGGCATTCATGGCGCTGTGCGCCAGCGCGCACCAGGTCCAGCTTCGGCTGCGCTGGTAGAGCAGCGCCAGCGCCAGTCCCGGCGCCAGCACCGCCAGCGCATGCTGCCAGCCGGAGCCCAGGTGCAGCAGGCCGAAAACCGCCGTCGACACCAGTACCGGGCCGGCGCGCGTCAAAGGCAGGCCGCCGTTGTTGGCCGCCAGCTGGCGCGTCATCCACTCCTGCAGCCCGGCCCTGACCACACACTCCTCCAGCGCAGGCGAGAGCAACAGCAAGCGTAAGCAGACGGCGAAGTCCGGCTGCTGCAACTGCGTGCTGCAAAAATAAGTCATCGACGACACGGGATTAGTGGGTTTTGCTGCCGGTTGCGTATCTTGTCCGACCGTTCATACCCGGCCGCGCAGCAAAGGTTCTAGCGGGGAGAGATTTATTTTCGGCCGGTGAGACGGTCGAACCATTTCGCGGCGATGCGCTTGTTGGCTTTGAGGGTGTAGTCCAGCGTGGCGAATTGCTCGTCCAGCGCTTCCTGCAGCATGCTGGCCGGATTGGCCGGCAGCAGTTTCAGATAGGCGTCCGCTTCGCCGTAGTCGCGATGGATTTCCATGCCGGCTTTTTTCGCGATGTGCATCATCGTCTTGTTGGACGACAGGCAGTGCATGTACAGCGTGTCGACATCGTTGTTGCGGCAGTGGATGGCGGCGCGTTCGAACAGCTTGGAGCCGATGCCCAGGCCACGCGCAGAACGGCTGACCGATACGCCGAACTCCGCGACCCTGTCTTTCTCGGTGATGGCGCTCTTGGACTCATCACGCGGCGCGAACGCCAGGTGGCCGACCGCCACCAGCTTGAACATGCGGTTGTACACGCCGAACACCATGTCCCGCGAGAAGGCTATGCGGTTGACGTAGTTCTCCACCTGCTCGTCAGGCAGCACGGTGCCGAAGCGCAGCAGGCGGTCGCTGTCTTCCAGCCCGATGAAGTGCTTGACCATGCGCCGCCTATCACGCTCGCGCAGTTCCTTGACCAGCACCGTCGGGCGGCGCTTGCCATCCTTGCCCCAACGGCGCAGCGGATTCTGGAACAGGTCGATGGAGCTCATGGTATCGGCATGCCCCCCTCGTCCTCGCCGTCGGCGTCGCCGGCACGCAGCGCCACCTTCACCGCCATCACCCGTGCTCGATGCACCAGCTCCGGAATGCGCTGCGGGTTGGCCGCGCAGCCTTGCGCGATCTCGCCGGCATTGACGCCGCGTGCCGCAGCCAGCGCCATTTCAAGGTAAGCCAATTGCGGGAAGGGCGCGTCGCGGAAGCTGGCGCTCGGACCGATGCGCCCGCGTGAATCGCATTCGGTCGCCAACAGCATCTGCGAGAAGCGCGCCGGCTTGCGGAAGGCGTCGCAGCGTTCGAACAGAGTGACGATGGTGTTGGGCCGCAGCTGCAAGGCGCGGCCGACGTTGCCATGCTCACGCGCCGTCATCACGGCCAGGTCGCGGCATTCGGTCGGCACCTTGAGGCGCTTGCACACCTGCTCCACCAGCTTGACCCCCAGGCCTTCGTGGCCATGGTGCGCAGGCCAGTTTTCCGGCGGCGTGGCGCCCTTGCCCAGGTCATGCATCAGGCAGGCGAAGCGCGTGGCCAGTTCGTGGCCCGCTTCCGCCGCGCAGTCGATCACCTGCAGCATGTGCATGCCGGTGTCGATTTCGGGATGCCACTTCTCCGGCTGCGGCACGCCCCACAGCACGTCCAGCTCCGGCAGGATGCGCGCCAGCGCGCCGCAGTCGCGCAGCACTTCCAGCATGCGCGAGGGCTTGTGCTCCATCAGGCCGCGCGCCAGCTCCTGCCATACGCGCTCCGGCACCAGCGCGTCGACTTCGCCCTGCTCCACCATCTGCCGCATCAGCGCATTGGTTTCCGGCGCCACGCGGAAGTCGCTGAAGCGGGCGGCGAAACGGGCCACGCGCAGGATGCGCACCGGGTCTTCGGCAAACGCTTCGGAGACGTGGCGGAAAATGCGCAGCTCCAGATCGCGCCTGCCGCCGTATGGGTCGGTGAGCGTGCCGTCGTCGGCGCGGGCGATGGCGTTGATGGTCAGGTCGCGGCGTACCAGGTCGTCTTCCAGCGTGACATCGGGCGAGGTGTGGAACACAAAACCCTTGTAGCCCGGCGCGGTCTTGCGTTCGGTGCGGGCCAGCGCATATTCTTCCTGCGTCTTCGGATGCAGGAACACCGGGAAGTCCTTGCCGACCGGGCGGAAGCCCTTGGCCAGCATGTCGTCCGGCGTGGCGCCGACGACGACGTGATCGTGGTCCTTGACCGGCAGGCCAAGCAGTTCATCGCGCACGGCGCCGCCGACTACATAAATCCGCATCATCGTCAGTCCGGCATTTCGGCGTCGTGCTTGGGCGCCGTTTCGGTTTCGGCCATCGCCTCTTCGACCCAGCGCGCCACGGCGGGATGGGCCAGCACGCGTTGGCAGTAGGCGTCCAGCGCGGGCGCCAGCGATACGCCGTAGGTGCGGAAGCGCAGCACCACCGGAGCGTAGTAGGCGTCGGCGATGGAGAAATCGCCGAACAGGAACTGGTGGTGGCCGAAGCGGGACAGGCACTCTTCCCAGATTTCGCTGATGCGGCCGATGTCGGCCTGGGTGCCGTTGGTGCGGCCCTTGCCCGGATAGCTGGCGCGGATGTTCATCGACATCGAGGTGCGCAGGTCGGCGAAGCCGGCGTGCATCTCGGCGCATACCGAGCGCGCCATCGCGCGCGCGGCCACGTCCTGCGGCCACAGGTGCAGTTCCGGGAACTGCTCGGCGAGGTATTCGCAGATCGCCAGGCTGTCCCAGATCGTCATCTCGCCGGCCAGCAGCACCGGCACGCGGCCGCTGGCGGAGTAGCCACAGATGCGGTTGGCGGTGTCGTCCTGGTCCAGCAGCACGCGCACTTCCTGGAACGGAATGCCGAAGGCGGTCATCGCCACCCACGGACGCATCGACCACGACGAATAGTTCTTGTTGCCGATGACGAGCGTCAGGCCCGGCTCGCGCGCGGCGGCCAGGGTTTGCGACAGGCTGGGATCTAGTTGTGTGGTCTGCATGATGCGTCCAAGGTTGGTGTGGTGTTTAGCGCGAGCCAAAGCTCGACTCCTGCTGTTCCTGTTCGGTGTAGCCGCGCGGCGCGACGGTGCCCAGCCGCGCCTTCAGCGACTGCGGGCGGCCTTCGAACAGGGCCGCGTAGTAGGTCGTATTCGACATCACGTTCTTGACGTAGGTGCGGGTTTCGACGAACGGGATCGATTCGATGAAGACCGCGCTGTCCATCGGCTTGACCAGCGTCGAACGCCACGAGCGCAGGCGGCCCGGCCCGGCGTTGTAGGCGGCGGTGGCCAGCACCTGCGAGCCGTCCATATTCCCGAGCACCATGTTGAGGTAGTTCGCGCCCAGCAGGATGTTGGTGCGCACGTCGCTCAGCATGTCCTGCGCAAAGTCGGCCAGGCCGATCTTCTTGGCCACCCAGCGGCCGGTGGACGGCATCACCTGCATCAGGCCCGAAGCGCCGACGTGCGACTGCGCGTCCATGATGAAGCGCGACTCTTGCCGTATCAGGCCGTACACCCAGGCCTTGTCCAGGCCCAGCGTCTGCGTGGTCGGGTGCATGATGTCGATGTGCGGCGACGGGAAGCGCTGCGTGTAGTCGACCTGGATGCGCGTGCGGTCCGAGGTGTTGACCATGCGGTCGAGGATATTGTTCTGGCGCGCGAATTCGGCGGCGGCCAGGTGTTCGCGTTCGCTCAGGCCGCGCAGACCCCAGTTCCATTCGCGCGTGCCTTCGAAGCGCAGGCGCATGCTGAAGAACTTGATGGCGCGCTGGAAGTTGGGGTTGGCGGCGATAGGCGCGATTTCGGACTGGCCGATCGGCAGGCCAGGCAGCGGGATGGTAATCAGCTTGCCGGTTTCTTCCAGCGCCAGCTGGCCGTAGAAGTTGGACTGGTCGGCGATGCTGCGGAACAGCTGCGCCGCTTCGCCGGTGGCCTGGATGGCGCCCGACTGCGCCATCAGCGAGCGGCCCAGCCAGTAGACCCAGGCCGGATCGGCGCGCAGCGACGACGGCATGGAGCGGATGTTCTTCTCCACCTGCTTCCAGTCGCCATTGCGCAGCGCGATGCGGGTCTTCCATTGAATCTGGTCGATGGACAGCGCGGCGCCGTTCGATTTCTGCCAGTACTCGGTGGTGTCCTGCGACAGCGAATACGACGATTGCAGCGCCACGGCGGCCCACGCCTCCTGCTGTTCCTGCGGGCTCAGTTTGGAGGCGGCCTTGTTCAGCGCCAGCACCGCCAGCTTGGTGCTGGTCTTGGCCATGCGGCCGATGGCGACCACGTAGATCTCATGTTCGACGCGGCCGCTGCCCACGCCCTTGGCCAGCGCGATGGCCGGCAGGTCGACCGCCTGCACCGCCTTCTTCTCGTTCCCGCCCAACAGCGCGACGATGCGGCGCGCCTGGCCGGTGGCGTTGTACTCGCCGGACAGGCGCAGCTGCGCATACAGGTCGTCGATGTTGAACTGGCCGGCCTGGTACAGCGTGGCGATCAGGCCGGCGCATGGCTCGCCGTAGCCGTTCGGCGCGGTGAGCAGCTCGCGCGCTTCGCCGGCCACCTTCTGCCCCTTGAGCGCGCGCGATTGCAGCGCGTAGCATTTGACCTGGGTGTCGTCGTTCAACACGAACAGCGGCAGCTGCTCGTCGAAGGTGGCCCAGTCGCGCTTGCGGCCCAGGTCCAGCAGCCAGTCGTTGCGCAGGCGGTCGACGATGGCCTGGCCTTCGTAGCGCTTCATGAAATCGCGGATTTCAGCGGACGAAGCATCCTTCAGGCGCGGTTTCAGCCGATAATAATCGACGTAAGACGGAATGGAATAATCGCCCAGGCGGGCGGCGTAGAAGTCGGCCTTGGAGGCGTCGTCCTGGCGCACGGCGTCGCGCAGCAGCAGGAAGGAATCGTCCGCCCTGCGGCCGTCGTCACCCAGGTCGTCGGCATGGGCCAGGGAGGTGAATGCCACGGCGGTCATCGCGGCGGCGCCGGCTATCCATTTCAAAGCGGAAATCAATGTGCAACTCTCTATAGTCTTGAAAATCTGAACCTATGACCAGCGACCCTAGAATACCACGCGCCACGACGGAACCACCAGCCCCGGCCCCTATGGCGAAGGCTGATTTACGCAAGCAGCTGCTGGCCGCGCGGCGCGCGCTGGATGCGTCCACGCGCGCCGCGTGGGACCGCGAGATCGGCGAACAGGTGATCGCATGGTGGCAGGCCGCGCAACCGGCGGCGCTGGGCGTGTACTGGCCGCTGCGCGACGAGCCGGATCTGCAGCCGGCCTACGCGCAGCTGGAGCGCCTGGGCGCGCGGCTGCTGCTGCCGGTGGTGGTGGAAAAACATGCGGCGCTGGAGTTTGCCGAATGGCGCATCGGCGAGGACATGGTCAAGGATGCGATGGGAGTGGCGGTGCCGGCCGACCTGCGTTTGCAGCAGGCGTATCCGCCGGCGTTGCTGGTGCCTTGCCTGGGTTTCAGCCCGCAAGGCTACCGGCTTGGATATGGCGGCGGTTTCTACGACCGCACGCTGGCGCGCTCACCGCGCCCGCAGACACTGGGCATAGCCTACCAGTGCCTGCAGGTGCGGTTCGACAGCGACGGTCACGATGTGGCGCTGGACCGCATCGTCACCGAATTAAACTAAGCGCTGCCACAACGCGGTGGTAGCCGCGGCCTGGTTCATGCTGTAGAAGTGCAGACCGGGCGCGCCGCCCGCCAGCAGGCGTTCGCACAACGCCGTCACCACGTCCAGGCCGAAGGCCTTGATCGAGGCGCTGTCGTCGCCGAAGCTGGCCAGCTTCAATCGCACCCAGCGCGGAATCTCGGCGCCGCACATGTCCGAGAAGCGCATCAGCTGCGTGTAGTTCGTGATCGGCATGATGCCGGCCACGATAGGCACGTCGATGCCCATCTTGCGGGTCTGCTCGACGAACTGGAAGTAGGCGTCGGCGTTGTAGAAGTACTGGGTGATGGCGGCATTGGCGCCGGCCTTCACCTTGCGTTCGAACGCCAGCAGGTCGTCCTGCGGCGACTTGGCCTGCGGGTGCACTTCCGGGTAGGCCGCCACTTCGATGTGGAACCACTCGCCGGTCTCCTGGCGGATGAACTCCACCAGCTCGTTCGCGTAACGGAACTCGCCGGCCGCGCCGTAGCCGCTCGGCAGATCGCCGCGCAGCGCGACGATGCGCTTGATGTTGTGGGCCTTGAATTCCGTGAGGATCTCGCGGATCGACTCGCGCGTGCCGCCGACGCATGACAGGTGGGGCGCCGCGTCTTCACCGGCGGCGAGGATTTCCACCACGGTGTCGAGCGTGCCGCGCTGCGTGCTGCCGCCGGCGCCGAAGGTCACGGAAAAATATTTGGGTTTGAGCTCGGACAGCTTGGCGCGCGTGACGCGCAGCTTTTCCGCACCCTCCGCCGTCTTGGGCGGAAAGAACTCGATACTGAAATTATGATTAGCCATCTGACTTCTTCAAAAGTAAGGTAGACAGGGCCCAGGAAATCACGCTGTACAACAGTGCGCCGCCGATCGCCGAAGCGAAGCTGTCGACGTGGAAGCCGTCCACCCATTGGGCGACCAGCCAGAACATGAAGCCGTTGATGATGAAAATGAACAGGCCCAGCGACACCAGGGTCACGGGCAATGTCAGCAACAGCAGCACGGGGCGTATCAGCGTATTGACCAGGCCCAGTACAAGAGCCGCGACGAGGGCTGCGCCTATGCTTGTGACATCGACGGAATGCATCAGGTAGGGAACTGCCAGCAAGGCAATTGCATTGATTAACCAGGTAAGGACCAAACGCATATGAGGAACTCGCTGCAAAAAAGGACTGGATAAAAACGGGGCCGGCTAATTTGCCGGCCCCGCTTCATACCGGCAGATTAGTAACGGTAGTGGTCTGGCTTGTACGGACCGGCTTGCGTCACGCCGATGTAGGCCGCTTGCTCTTCGGTCAGCACGGTCAGCTGCGCGTTCAGTTTCTTCAACTGCAGGCGCGCGACTTTTTCATCCAGGTGCTTAGGCAGCACGTACACGCCGACCGGGTACTTGTCGGTGTTGGCGTACAGCTCGATCTGGGCGATGGTCTGGTTGGCGAACGACGACGACATCACGTACGACGGATGGCCGGTGCCGCAACCCAGGTTCACCAGGCGGCCTTCGGCCAGCAGGATGATGCGTTTGCCCGACGGGAAGATCACGTGGTCGACCTGTGGCTTGATGTTTTCCCAGGTGTACTTCTTCAGCGCGGCGACATCGATCTCGTTGTCGAAGTGGCCGATGTTGCAGACGATGGCCTGGTCCTTCATGGCCAGCATGTGCTTCTCGGTCAGGATGTGATAGTTGCCGGTGCAGGTGACGAAGATGTCGCCGTGTTCGGCAGCGTAGTCCATGGTCACGACGCGGTAGCCTTCCATCGCGGCCTGCAGTGCGCAGATCGGATCGATTTCGGTGACCCACACTTGCGCCGACAGTGCGCGCATGGCCTGGGCCGAACCCTTGCCGACGTCACCGTAGCCGGCGATCACGGCGACTTTACCGGCGATCATCACGTCGGTGGCGCGCTTGATGCCGTCGACCAGCGATTCGCGGCAGCCGTACAGGTTGTCGAACTTGGACTTGGTGACGGAGTCGTTGACGTTGATCGCAGGGAAGGCCAGCTTGCCTTCTTTATGCATCTGGTACAGGCGGTGCACGCCGGTGGTGGTTTCCTCGGTCACGCCCAGGATCTGCGGCAGACGCTTGGAGTACCACGACGGATCGATGGCCAGGTGGGCCTTGATGGCGTTGAACAGGCAGATCTCTTCTTCCGAGCCTGGGTTGGCCAGGACCGAGATATCTTTTTCAGCGCGCGCGCCCAGGTGCAGCAGCAGCGTGGCGTCGCCGCCGTCGTCCAGGATCATGTTCGAGTAGACCGCGTTGCCCGAAGCGTCGGCTGGCCATTCGAAGATGCGGTGGGTGTAGTCCCAGTATTCGTCCAGGGTTTCGCCCTTGATGGCGAACACCGGGGTGCCGGCGGCGGCGATGGCGGCGGCGGCGTGGTCCTGGGTCGAGTAGATGTTGCACGAAGCCCAGCGGACCTTGGCGCCCAGCGCTTCCAGCGTCTGGATCAGCACGGCGGTCTGGATGGTCATGTGCAGCGAACCGGTGATGCGCGCGCCCTTCAGCGGCTGGGATGCGGCGAATTCCTCGCGGATCGCCATCAGGCCCGGCATTTCGGTTTCAGCAATCTTGATTTCTTTGTCGCCCCAGGCGGCCAGGGAAATGTCGGCTACCAGGTAGTCTTGTGCGGATTTGAGTACGGCGTTCATCACGCCCTCCTTTCATGTGTTGAAAAAAGTAACGTGAGCGCGGTTTGGGACTCCGAGCCTGGCGAATTCATGATTCGTCGCAACGCTCCTCGGAAGGCGCATTTTAGCACCGTTGCGTTGGAATGGTGAACTGCCCCGCCAATAAAGTGTCGTTTGAGGCGCATCAAATCGGCGACAAGCACGCCCCGCTACGCTGGATTTTTCAGGCGGTGATCCATCATGACTATCGATTCGCGCGATGCGATCTGGAATGAAGCCCAGGATCTGCTCTACCGCGCCAGCTATGCCAGCGAGCTCAAGACGGCCTTGCTGGCGCGCTGGGTATGGCTGGACAGCGTCACCAAGGTCGCGGTGGCGATTTCCTCGGGTGGTGCGGCGCTGGCCGGCCTCGTATTCTGGAAAAATAGCGACTATGCTTTTTTATGGCCGCCAAGAGCAGGAGAAACCATGATGCACAAAGACGATCCCCGCCGCAGATACGAACCGCCCAATCCCATCCCGCCGCCGCCGAAGCGGCCGACATAAGCGATCCAGATGCGACAACGCCCCGGCATGCGGGGCGTTGTCGTTGACTGCTAGCCGATTACTTCAGGCCGGCTGCGGCGCGCAGGATGGCGGCCTTGTCGGTGCGCTCCCACGTGAATTCCGGCTCTTCGCGGCCGAAGTGGCCGTAAGCGGCGGTCTTGGCGTAGATCGGACGCAGCAGGTCCAGCATCTGCACGATGCCTTTCGGACGCAGGTCGAAGTGCTCCATCACCAGCGCGGCGATCTTGTCGTCCGGGATCACGCCCGTGCCTTCGGTGTAGACCGTGATGTTGATCGGACGCGCCACGCCGATGGCGTAGCTGACCTGCACCTGGCACTGGCGCGCCAGACCTGCGGCCACCACGTTCTTGGCCACGTAGCGGGCGGCGTAGGCTGCCGAACGGTCCACTTTCGTAGGATCTTTGCCGGAGAACGCGCCGCCGCCGTGCGGGCTGGCGCCGCCGTAGGTGTCGACGATGATCTTGCGGCCGGTCAGGCCGCAATCGCCCTGAGGACCGCCGATGACGAAGCGGCCGGTCGGGTTGACCAGGTATTTGGTGTCGACCAGCCACTCGCGCGGCAGGACCTGCTTGATGATCTCTTCGATCACCGCTTCTTCAATCTGCTTGTGCTGCATTTCCGGCGCGTGCTGGGTCGACAGCACGACGGTGTCCACCGACACTGGACGGCCGTTGACGTAGCGCAGCGTGACCTGCGATTTGGCGTCCGGACGCAGCCATGGCAGGCGGCCATCCTTGCGCAGCTGCGACTGGCGCTCGACCAGGCGGTGCGCGTAGTGGATCGCGGCGGGCATCAGCTCGGCCGTTTCATCGCAGGCGTAGCCGAACATCAGGCCCTGGTCGCCAGCACCTTGATCCAGATCAATGCCCGCGCCTTCGTCCACGCCCTGGGCGATGTCCGGCGACTGCTTGTCGTAGGCCACCAGCACGGCGCAACCTTTGTAGTCGATGCCATAGTCGGTGTTGTCGTAGCCGATGCGTTTGATGGTTTCGCGTGCGACTTGAATATAATCAACGTTGGCGTGGGTGGTGATTTCACCGGCCAGCACGACCAGGCCGGTATTGCACAAGGTTTCGGCGGCAACACGGGCTTTCGGATCCTGCGCCAGGATGGCGTCCAGAATCGCGTCGGAAATTTGGTCGGCTACTTTATCCGGGTGACCTTCGGATACGGATTCGGAAGTGAAAAGATAATCGTTTGACATCGCAAGCTCCTGATACTGGTTGAGAATGTTTTGTCGCTAACCAATACGGCTTGCGACGCTTTAGCGACATTTATATTCCGCTTCGCAAGTTGTCTGTTAACTCAGCGGATACTCCATACGTGGTATTTTACGCTTCTTAAAAAATTTTGGCACGGCAACAGAGGCCAAAAGCTCCTTCTATTAGACGAATTACTCATGCTTGTTCCAATTTTTCGATTTTTTTCAATCTTCCCATTGCCGTTTTTGCACGCGATGGGGACCGTGCTGGGATGGCTGGTCTACCTGAGCTCGCCTTCCTATCGCCGCCGCATGCGCGATAACCTGGCGCAGGCGGGCTATTCCCGGCACCTGTCGGCCGCCATCGCCGAGGCCGGCAAGAGCATCGTCGAACTGCCCTTCATCTGGTGCGCCAAGCCCGAGCGCGTGTCGCGCCACGCCAGCGACGAGAACTGGGCCATCGTCCAGACCGAGCTGGATGCCGGCCGCGGCATCGTCTTCCTGACGCCCCACCTGGGCTGTTTTGAAATCGTCGCGCAGGAAATCGCCCTGCGCACCGAGTTGATGGTGATGTACCGTCCGCCAAAAAAGGAGGCGCTGAAGCCGCTGATCGAGGGCGCGCGCGCGCGCGACAACCTGCTGCTGGCGCCGGCCAATATGTCCGGCGTACGCATGCTGGCCAAATGCCTCAAGAAAGGCAAGCCGATCGGCCTGCTGCCGGACCAGGTGCCGCAGGAAGGCGAAGGCGTGTGGGCCACCTTCTTCGGCCGCGACGCTTACACCATGACGCTGCCCGCCAAGCTGGCGCAGCTGGGCGACGCCACCATCATCGTCACCTACGCCGAGCGCCTGCCTGGCGGTAAAGGCTATGTGATCCGCTTCGTGCCCTTCGACGGCACGCTGGACGGCAGCGCCGCCGAACAGGCCCAGACCATCAACCACGCCATGGAGCGCCTGATCGCGCGCAGTCCCAGCCAGTACTTCTGGAGCTACAACCGCTACAAGGTGCCGGCCGGCATAGACGCGCCGACCCCGGCGCCAACGGCGGGAGAACAGGCATGAAGCTGCTGCTGGGGATTATGTGGCTGCTGCACTGGCTGCCGCTGCCGGTGCTGGGCCGTTTCGGCGACGCCGTCGGCAGCCTGCTGTTTCTGGTGATGCGTTCGCGCCGCCATATCACGCTGACCAATCTGCGCCTGTGCATGCCGGAGCTGAGCGAGGCCGAGCGCATCGGCATCGCCCGCCGCCACTTCCAGGCCTATTCGCGCAGCGTGTGGGAGCGCGGCATCCTGTGGTGGGCGTCGGAGGAAAGATTGAAGCGCCTGATCAAGGTCGAGCCGGGTCCGGTGCCGGTGGAGGAAATGACGTCCAGGCCGACCATCCTGCTGTGCCCGCACTTCGTCTGCCTGGACGTGGCCGGCGCCTCGATCGCCATGGTGACCAGCGCCTCGTCCATGTATGTGCAGCAAAAGAACGCCACCTTCGACAAGGTGCTGCGCGCCGGCCGCGCCCGCTTCCAGCCGGTCAAGCTGTTCACTCGCCAGGATGGCATCAAGCCCATCCTGCGCGCGCTGCGCGACAAGCTGCCCTACTTCATGCTGCCGGACATGGATTTCGGCGAGAAGGATGCCGAGTTCGTGCCCTTCTTCGGCATCGAGGCGGCCACGCTGACGGCCACCGCCCGCATCGCCGCCACCACCGGCGCCCAGGTGATGCCGGTGATCGCCACCTTCCTGCCCGATTACCAGGGCTGGCGTGTGAAATTCTATCCGGTGTGGGACAATTACCCTGGTCCCGACATGGTCGCCGCCACCCGCCGCATGAACGAGTTCATCGAGGAACGCGTGCGCGAAGCGCCGGCCGAATATTTCTGGACGCACAAACGGTTCAAGACGCGCCCGAACGGCGAACCTTCGCTGTACCAGCGTTCCGAATAAAACACAGGCACAGATGAAACTCAAATTCACCAAAATGCACGGCGCCGGCAATGACTTCGTGGTCATCGACGGCATCAACCAGCACATCGATTTCTCGCCCGCGCAATGGAAATTGCTGGGCGACCGGCGCTTCGGCGTCGGCGCCGACCAGATCCTGCTGGTGGAAAAGCCTACCCAGCCGGGCTGCGACTTCCGCTACCGCATCTTCAACGCCGACGGCGGCGAGGTCGAGCAGTGCGGCAACGGCTCGCGCGCCTTCGTCAAGTTCGTCTCGGAAAAAGGCCTGACCGCGCAGCGCAGCATCACCGTGGAAACCAAGGCCGGCGTGATCGCGCCACGCCTGGAGCTGGATGGCAGCATCACCGTCGACATGGGCGCCCCGGTGCTGGAACCGCAGCGCGTGCCCTTCGACGCCGAAGGCCTGCACGGCGAGCGCCTGGCCGACGATACGCTGTGGCCGCTGGTGCTGGAGTTGGGCGGCGCGCGCGAGAGCGTGCTGATGTCGGTGGTTTCGATGGGCAACCCGCACGCGGTGCAGGTGGTCGACGATGTCGACACCGCGCCGGTCGAGCTGACCGGTCCGCTGATCGAACATCATCCGCGCTTCCCCAACCGCGTCAACGCCGGCTTCATGCAGATCGTCGACCGCGGCCACATCCGCCTGCGCGTGTTCGAGCGCGGCGTCGGCGAAACCCTGGCTTGCGGCACCGGTTCGTGCGCGGCCGTGGTGGCCGGCATCCGCCGCGGCCTGCTCGACAGCCCGGTGCGCGTCGATGCGCGCGGCGGCCAGTTGTCGATCAGCTGGGCGGGCGTGGGCCAGCCGGTGCTGCTGACCGGCCCGGCGGTAACGGTGTTCGAAGGCGAGATCGAGATTTAAGCCGGCCCCTGCGCCGGCTCAGGCCGCCAGCCGGTCCTCGGCCGGCGGCACCCAGGTTTTCAGCCGGTACAGACGCTGGCGGTAATTCCCTTCCAGGCCCTCCGGGCCGTTGTCGAGCTGCTCGAACAGGCGGCCGATGCGGTCCAGCGCCTGCCGTTCGCGCGCGGTGCGCAGCAAGACCAGCCGCCGCTTGCTGCGGCCGTAGCTGGCACGGATGTCGACCACCAGGCAATGGCCCTGGTCGGCCGCCTTCACATCCAGCAGCAACGCTTCCGCCCGGCTCAGGCCGAACAGCTCGGCCAACTCCAGCCGCGCCGCCAGCAAAGGCTGGCTTTCCAATACTTCACGCGGCATGCCATTGAGTATGGCGTGGGCCCAGGCCGACGTCTTGGGCTCCGCGCCCACGCGCGCCAGCGCCGCCTCGGCCTCCCCGCAGCCCTGGGCCGCCGCCTTCTGCAGCCAGTAGGCGGCGCGCACGTCGCTGTTTTCATCGGTGCGGCGATTGCGCCATGCATACATGCCGCATTCCAGCTGCGCCAGGCCGTGGCCCATGTCGGCCGCCCGCTCCAGGTAGCCCTGGGCTTCCGCCACGCTGCGCTGGGAAAACTCCGGTTTCAGATAGATGCGCGACAAGGCGTACCAGGCCTCGGCCAGGCCCTGCTCGCCGGCCTGCGTCAGCCAGCGTATCGCGCGCTTGAAGTTGACGGCGGCAATGCCTTCTGCCTGCCGCTTGCCGTCGCCGTCCATGCGGGCGAACCACAGCCCCAGCGCCAGCTGGGCGTGGCGTTCGCCGCCGTAGGCGGCCAGTTCGCGGCAGTGGTGCAATTCGGCGCGGTGCTCGGGATGGTGGTCGTACAGCTCGGCGCAGCGCGCCAGCAAGGTCAGCTGGGCGGCCGCCAGCGGCCAGTCGGCCGCGCGGGCCGCTTCGGCATCGGCCGGGGCATCGGCCAGCAACTTGCGCGCCAGCGGCAACGCCCGTTGTAAAAACGCCGCGCGGTCGCCGTGCCAGGCTTGTTCCAGCACCGCGTACTGGGCGGCGGCCAGGCCGCTGTCGGCCGCCCGCGCCAGCCACTGCTGGCGGGCGCTGCCCCGGTGCGACGGTGGACTACCCTGGCCGCGCCTGGACGGTTGCGGCGCCGGCGACGCGGCCGTCGGCGGCTGCGCGCCGGACTGATGCGCCAGCAGCCATTGCGCCTCGGCCGAACCGGCGCGGGCGGCCGTCTCCAGCGCCTGCAGGGCCTTGTCGCGCAAATGCGACGCTTCGTTCCGCAACGCCGGCGACGCGGCTTGATTTAACACCAGTTGCGCCAGCACCAGGCCGGCCTGTTCGACGCCGGCATCGTAGGCGCGGTCGTACCAGGACAGCACGGCCGGCAGGCAGTGCTGGGCGTGCTCAAAGGGAACGTAGCTGCCGATCAACATCCAGGCTTCATCCTGCTCCTGCAGGGCGGCGCGGTTGAGCCAGTGCAGCGCCGTAGGCAGACTGAGCGGCAAGCTGGCGCCGCCGAACAGGTAGAGCTTGCCCAATGCCAGCTGGCATACCGCATCTCCCGCGCGGGCCCCCCTGATGATCCCTAATTCTTCGCGATTAGCCATCGTCTCACTATTAGTCCGATTCATGGAGCGGGCGGTGCAGCTACGCTGTCTGTGCAGGTTCCGGCGACCGTTGCTACTTATGAGTGTAGCGTGCGATCCGCGCCACACCCTAAATAATCTGCGGACGACTTTGATTTGGCACAAGCGCCCCACCCCGCTCCGCCCTGTACGCTAGAGCTGTTTTGATGCCTGAATGAAAGGAAATAATAGGAAAACAGGCACGAATGGCCTGTGAATCAAGCGTTTCAAAAATACAACAAGAAGCCCGGTTTCTTTGGCTTTCGACCAAAACTAGCCGTCATAATCAACCAATCCAGCGTGTTCCGCCCGGTCAGATATTAAGGTTCCTATCATCCGAGGGTCGAAGTACGCGATCCGCAAGCTTTGGAAGTATGCACGTTCACTCATAAAGGAATAACTCAAATGAAAAAATCTTTAGTGGCTCTGGCTCTCATGGGCGTTTTTGCTGGCGCATACGCGCAATCGTCCGTGACCATCTATGGCACTGTAGATGCAGGCATTTCCAAGCGCACTGGCACCACCACCCTGGTCGGCAAACGCGACAACAACAAACTCGGTTTCAAAGGCGTCGAAGACCTGGGCAGCGGCTTGAAAGCCATCTTCCAGCTGGAAATCCGCTACGAGCCGGACACCGGCACCATCGAAAACACTTCCGGCGCCAACAGCCGTCCGCTGTTCCAGGGCCAGAGCCGCGTCGGCCTGCAGGGCGACTTCGGTACCGTGCGTCTGGGCCGCGGCCTGACCGCCTTCCAGGAAACCAGCACCGCCTTCGAGCCATGGAGCGGCATGCCGGCCATCGCCGGCTACCAGACCGACCTGCAAGTGGCCGGCTACACCAGCGATCCGCTGAGCCAGGTCGGCAACTCGGCCAACCGCTTCTCGAACGCCGTGTTCTATAACACCCCTGTGATCGGCGGCATCTTCCAGTTCAACGCCACCGTGGCCGCCAAGGAAGCCAACAACAGCCCGGCCATCATCGGCAAGGGCACCGCCGCAGCGCCGCAGTTCGCCGCCAACGCCGCACCGCTGACCACGCCTTACTCGCTGAGCGCCACCGCCACCAACGGCCCGTTCGCCGCCTACGCCGCCTACGAGAAAAACGCCATCGAAACCAAACTGTGGTCGGTCGGCGCATCGTTCAAACCGATCAACGACCTGAAACTGATGGGTTCGTACCAGAAGCAGGACCAGGCCAACAGCACGCTGATCAACCCGATCACCAAAGCCTGGCTGTTGGGCGCCAACTACACCGTCGGCGCCGGCCTGGTGCGCTTCGGCTACGGCCAGAAGACCCCGGACAACAGCCTGAACAACCCGGCCCTGGTCAAGACCAAGCAAGCGTCGATCGGCTACGACTACAATCTGTCGGCCCGCACCTACCTGTATGTCGATGCCTCGAACAAGAAGGCAGCCACCACGCTGAATTTCTACAGCCTCGGTATCCACCACAACTTCTAAGCCGCGCAGTCGGCAAGAACTGCCGGCGCTTGGGTTGGGGAATGACGGGCATGGGCAACCATGTCCGTTTTTTTTCGTTTAGAATGACTATGCCTTTCCACCTTCGCAAATAAAGTACCTCAATGACTGTCCCACTGGATCACACCCTCGTCGCGCAATACCTGACCGAACACCCGAATTTCTTCGAAGAGCATGCTGAACTGCTGGGAGAAATCAAACTGGCCAGCCCACTGACGGGACGCGCCGTGTCGCTGCAAGAGCGCCAGATGGAAGTGATGCGCGACAAGTACAAGGCGCTGGAATTGCGCATGAGCAATTTGATGCGCCTGGCTTCGGAAAACGAAGCGATCGCCAACAAGTTCCACCGCTGGACCAAGGTGCTGCTGGAAGCCGAAGATGTGGGTTCCATGCCACACGCGGTGGTCAGCGGCCTGAAGTCGAGTTTTGATGTACCGCAGGCCACGCTGCGCATCTGGGACACCGCGCCGGACTACCTGGGCGAATGGTTCGTCAACGGCGTATCGGAAGATGCGCGCATCTTCGCCAACAGCCTGATGGCGCCGTATTGCGGCACCAACAAGGATTTCGAAGCGGTGCGCTGGCTGGAAGACGCCACCGGCATCACGTCCACCGTCATCATTCCTCTGCGCAAGCCGGGCAACAAGAACGCCTTCGGCCTGCTGATACTGGGCTCGTCCGACCCGGCGCGCTTCACCTCGCTGATGGCCACCGACTTCCTGGTCCACATCGGCGAAACCACCAGCACCGCGCTGGCCTGGCTGCTGGCCTGAGCGACGCCGCCATGAGCGCCGATCCCGACCGCAAGCTGGCCTGGATCGACGCCTACCTGGCCCAGCTGCGCGACCAGCGCCGGCTGTCGCCCCACACCGTCAGCGCCTACGCGCGCGATCTGCAGGAATTGGCCGGGCTGTCCGCCGGCCAGGACTGGCAGCAGCTCGACCATTTCACCATCCGCCGCCTGACTGCCAAGCTGCACGCGCGCGCCCTCGATCCCCGTTCGATCGCCCGCAAGCTGTCCAGCTGGCGCGGCTTTTTCGACTGGCTGGGCGGCCAGACCGCGCTGGCGGCCAACCCGGTGCAGGGCGTGCGCGCCCCCAAGCGCGCCAGGACGCTGCCGCGCGCGCTGTCGGTGGACGACGCCGTGCAGCTGGTGGCGCCGTCGCGGCCGCAGGCCGGCGCCGCCCCCGAGCCGGCCGAGCTGTGCAACCGCGCCATGTTCGAACTGTTGTATTCCAGCGGCCTGCGGGTCTCCGAGCTGGCCGGACTGGACTTGACCGCCGGCAAGGACGCGCTCGGCTGGGTGGCGCTGAACAACCGCGAAGTGGTCGTCACCGGCAAAGGCAACAAGCAGCGCGTGGTGCCGGTCGGCGCCGCCGCGCTCGACGCGCTGGCGGCCTGGATCGCCGTGCGGCCGGCGCCCGCCGACGGCGGCAACGCCCTGTTCCTCAGCACGCGCGGCACGCGGGTCTCGCCACGGGTCATCCAGCAGCGTTTGCAGGCCCATGGCGCGGCCCACGGCGCACCGGTGCATGTGCACCCGCACATGCTGCGCCACTCGTTCGCCTCGCACGTGCTGCAATCGTCCGGCGACCTGCGGGCGGTGCAGGAAATGCTGGGCCATTCCAGCATCAGCTCGACCCAGGTCTACACCGCGCTGGACTTCCAGCATCTTGCCGAGGTGTACGATAAGGCCCATCCGCGCGCCAAGGTGAAGTAACGCACACCCGTACTGACGTTGCTCAATCGGACGAATTGCTAGCCCGGGCCAAATTCCGGCATAATCGGCCGGTTGCATTTCTGCATTTGATCCCCATCTAGGGTTTCCTCCTAGACCAGACTGGTAAGCACCATGGCACTGATACCGACCACCATCCTCACCGGCTTCCTCGGCGCCGGCAAAACCACCCTGCTGAACCGCATCCTGCAGGAACAGCATGGCATGCGTATCGCCGTCATCGAAAACGAGTTTGGCCAGGAAAACATCGACAACGAAATCCTGGTGCAGGACAGCGGCGAACAGATCGTGGAAATGAACAACGGCTGCATCTGCTGCACCGTGCGCGGCGACCTGATCGTTGCCCTCAGCGGCCTGGCGCAGAAGCGCGAAGCCGGCGAACTGCACTTCGACCGCGTCGTCATCGAGACCACCGGCCTGGCCAATCCCGGGCCAGTGGCGCAGACCTTCTTCGTCGACGAGGAAGTGGGCACTCACTACATGCTCGACGCCGTGGTCACGGTGGTGGATGCCCGCCACGCCATGGACCAGCTGGACCAGCACGAGGAAGCCCAGCGCCAGGTCGGCTTCGCCGACAAGCTGCTGCTGTCCAAGACCGACCTGGTCAGCGCCGACGACGTCGCCACGCTGACCGCCCGCCTCAAGCGCATCAACCCGCGCGCACCGGTCAGCACGGCCGATTTCGGCCGCGCACCGCTGTCCGAGGTGCTGGACCTGAAGGGCTTCAACCTGAACGACAAGCTGGAGCTGGACCCGGATTTCCTGGAAACCGACCAGGCCCACGACGACGACCACGTGCATGACGAGCACTGCGGCCACAATCACGACCATGGCCACCACCACGAGGAACACGGCCACAACCACCACCACGCCCACCACAGCGACGATATCGCCGCTTTTGTGTTCAAAAGTACACGCCCGTTCGACACCGCCAAGCTCGACGAGTTCCTCGGCGGCCTGGTGAATGTCTACGGTCCTCGCATGCTGCGCTACAAAGGCGTATTGTTCATGAAAGACGCCGACCGCAAGGTCGTGTTCCAGGGCGTGCACCAGATCATGGGCAGCGACCTGGGCGCCAAATGGGGAGAAAACGACGTTCGAGGCAGCAAAATGGTATTTATCGGTAAAAATCTGCCGAAAGATATCTTTATTAGCGGTTTAGAACAATGTCTGGTATAAACTATCCGGGTTTTGTGGGGATGGCTAAATAGCCACGAAATCCGGGCTGATTAATTGAAAACTCTGTCGTATCGAAGGTAAGCGAAGTTATGACCAAAACTAATAAATCGACCCCCGCAGCCGCCGAGCGCATCCTGACCGAAGAAGAAATTCTGAAGATGGATGAGAAGGATTATATGAATCCGGCGCAAATGGCCTTTTTCAAAGCCAAGCTGCAAGCGCTTGAAAAAGAGCTGTTGAAAAATGCCGGCGAAACCACCGAACACCTGCGCGAAACCGTGCTGGTGCCGGACCCGGCCGACCGCGCCACCATCGAAGAAGAACACGCGCTGGAACTGCGCACCCGCGACCGCGAGCGCAAGCTGCTGAAAAAGGTCCAGCAATCGATCGTTGCCATCGACGGCGGCGACTACGGCTGGTGCGAAGAAACCGGCGAACCGATCGGCATTCCACGCCTGATCGCCCGTCCGACCGCGACGCTGTCGCTGGAAGCGCAGCAACGCCGCGAACTGAAGCAGAAACTGTACGGCGATTAATTCGCGATGACGTTAAAAAAAGCACGCAGCCGCGTGCTTTTTTTTACGGCAAACCATGAGGATCAGCGTGGGACTGTTCTCCATCTTCAAGAAGACCGACGCCCCGGCCACCACCCAGCCCGCCCCGGGCGACGATGACGAGGCCGCGCGGATGGCCGCCAACAGCGAGCTCGAACGCCAGCAACAGCAAGCCCGCCAGCGCGAGATCGCCCGCGCCACCGCGATGAAGATCGACGCCATCGAATCGGCGATGACCTTCGACATTTTCAACGAACCCGAACCGGCCTGGGGCAGCCAGCGCGCCGCCCGGCCCGCCAGACCCAAAGCCGCCGCCCACGCCGACGGCGGCCCCGACACCCAGGCCCAGGCCGACATCCCCACCACCCTGCTGCTGCGCGACGACGACTTGCCGCAGCTGGCCGTGGCCGCCGAAACCGCGCCGGTGGTGGAAGAAATCGCCATCCTGTACGCCAACGGCCAGGCCGCCGTGGCCGAACAGTTGCTCAACGCCAGCCTGGCCGAGGCCAACGGCGACCGCACCGTCTGGTGGATGTTGTTCGACCTCTACCAGGTCGATGGCCAGCGCGACCGCTTCGACAATCTGTCGATCGACTACGCCAGCACCTTCGAAACCTCGCCGCCACCGTGGAACGCGCCGGCCGCGCTGGCCGCCGCCTCGCCCGGCTGGGCCGGCCTGACGCCGACCGAAGCCTTCGCCGGCACGCTGGATGCGCACATCGCCGCCCAGCTGGACCGCCTGCGCCTGGCCGCCGCCGACAGTCCGCTGCTGCGGCTGGAGTTCAGCCGCGTCACGGCGGTCGAGCCCGGCGGCTGCGCGCTGCTGCTCGACACCCTGCGCAAGCTGCAAGCCCAGCAGCGCGAGCTGATCCTGGTGGGCGCCGACGGCCTGGCCGCGCTGATACGCGACGGCATCGCCATCGGCCGCCGCGACGATACCGAGGCGCCGTGGCTGCTGCTGCTGGAACTGCTGCAACTGCTGAACCGCGAGAAGGAATTCGAGGAAACCGGCATGGACTACTGCGTCACCTTCGAAGTGTCGCCGCCCTCTTTCGTGGCGCCGCACAAGGTGGCCACCGCCACGGCGCAGCGGCCGTCGGCGTCGGTATCGGCCGCGCCCGACCGCTTCATGCTGCCGCCGCAACTGGAAGGCCAGCTCGGCCCTTTACTCGGCCAGATCCAGCACTATGCAGATCAGTACCAGACCCTGGTGTTCGACTGCTCGCGCCTGACGCGCATCGACTACGCCTGCGCCAACCAGCTGCACGCCAGCCTGCTACAGTTGGGCAAGAAGATCGAATTCCGCGACGTCAACCACCTGGTGACGGCGCTGCTGCGCCTGCTGGGCTACGCCGACATCGCCCGCATCTACCCGCACAAATACTGAAACTTGTAATTTCCAGGTCCAGCCCCATTTTTCAGTCTTGAGCAGTTCGCGTCATTACTTTGAGGTAACTATGGAACAATTTCACGGCACCACCATCCTGTGCGTACGTCGCGGCAAGCAAGTCGCGCTGGGCGGCGACGGCCAGGTCACGCTGGGCAATATCGTCATGAAGGGCACGGCCCGCAAGGTGCGCAAGGTTTATCAGGGCAAGGTGCTGGTCGGCTTCGCCGGCGGCACCGCCGACGCCTTCACCCTGCTCGACCGCTTCGAAGGCAAGCTGGAAAAACACCAGGGCAACCTGCTGCGCGCCTCGGTCGAGCTGGCCAAGGACTGGCGCACCGACCGCGTGCTGCGCCGCCTGGAGGCGATGCTGCTGGTGGCCGACAGCGAATCGACGCTGGTCATCACCGGCAACGGCGACGTGCTGGAGCCGGAAGACGGCATCGGCGCCATCGGCTCCGGCGGCACCTACGCGCAGTCGGCGGCCAAGGCGCTGGTGGAAAATACGGAACTGTCGCCGTCGGAAATCGTCAAAAAGTCACTGACCATCGCCGGCGAGTTGTGCATCTACACCAATCTGAACCACATCATCGAGACACTGGACCCAGCATGAATATGACCCCGCAGGAAATCGTCGGCGAGCTCGACAAACATGTGGTCGGCCAGGGCAAGGCCAAGAAGGCCGTCGCCATCGCGCTGCGCAACCGCTGGCGCCGCCAGCAGGTGGAAGAGCCGCTGCGCCACGAGATCACGCCGAAAAACATCCTGATGATAGGCCCCACCGGCGTCGGCAAGACCGAGATCGCGCGCCGCCTGGCCAAGCTGGCCGACGCGCCCTTCATCAAGATCGAAGCCACCAAGTTCACCGAGGTCGGCTACGTCGGCCGCGATGTCGACACCATCATCCGCGACCTGATCGACATCGGCGTCAAGCAGACCCGCTCGGCCGAGATGGCCAAGGTGCGCGCGCGCGCCGAGGATGCGGCCGAAGACCGCGTGCTCGACATCCTGCTGCCGCCGGCGCGCGACTTCGGCTTCCACCAGGCCGCGCCGTCGGATGCGCCGAAGGAAGTCGACACCACCCGCCAGACCTTCCGCAAGCGCCTGCGCCAGGGCGAGCTGGACGACAAGGAAATCGAGATCGAGCTGGCCGAGAACGGCCCGCAGATGGAAATCATGGCCCCGCCCGGCATGGAGGAAATGACCGAGCAGATCAAGTCCATGTTCTCCGGCATCGGCGGCAGCCGCAAGAAGGCGCGCAAGGTCAAGATCAAGGAAGCGATGAAGGTGCTGATCGACGAGGAGGCCGCCAAGCTGGTCAACGACGACGAGATGAAACAGAAAGCCATCCAGAACGTCGAGCAGAACGGCATCGTCTTCCTCGACGAGATCGACAAGATCGCCTCGCGCTCGGAAGTGGGCGGCGCCGACGTTTCGCGCGCCGGCGTGCAGCGCGACCTGCTGCCGCTGGTCGAGGGCACGACCGTCAACACCAAGTACGGCATGATCAAGACCGACCACATCCTGTTCATCGCCTCGGGCGCCTTCCACCTGGCCAAGCCGTCGGACCTGATCCCCGAGCTGCAGGGCCGCTTCCCGATCCGGGTTGAACTGGAATCGCTGTCGATCGCCGATTTCGAGCGCATTCTGACCAGCACCGACGCCTGTCTGACCAAGCAGTACGAAGCCTTGCTGGCGACCGAGAACGTCACCATCGCGTTCGCGCCGGAAGGCATCACGCGGCTGGCGGAAATCGCCTACTCGGTCAACGAGCGCACCGAGAACATCGGCGCCCGCCGCCTGTACACGGTGATGGAAAAGCTGCTGGAAGAACTGTCCTTCACGGCCAGCGAAGACAGCGGCAAGGTCATCACCATCGACGCGGCCTACGTGAACGCGCGGCTCGATGCGCTGGCGGTCAACGAAGACCTGTCGCGCTACGTGTTGTAAGGAGGCCGGGGCATGGCAAACAAGGCACTGGCGACGCGGCAGAAGATGACGATGCGCGTCGAACCATCGCAGAAACCGCCGCGCAATCCGGTGGCGCTGGCGGCCAAGGCGCGCGCCGGTGGCGCCGGTCCGCATGCCAAGCCGCAGTCGGTCGACCGCCAGGCGGCCAAGCGCCTGCTGGCCAAGATCAGCCTGAAGCCGGACCCGGAGGAAAAATAACCGTCAGCGGGCGCCGGTAGTGGCGCCCGCTCTAGGGTTATCCGGTGCCATCCCTGCTGCGAGGGACAGCGTGCCCGCAGTGTCCCCCACTTCCGCCCGATGTACCACCCGATTATTCCAGGCTCTGCTTTTCACGCCATCCGGTACCGTGTTACGATACCTTTTGTTTTTTTAGCTAGGCAGGGTATGAGCTCACCGGAATTGCTGCTGCAAGTCTTGCGGACCCAGATGCGGGCCGCCGGCGTCACCTACAAAATGCTGGCCGAACGGATCGCCATGAGCGAATCGAGCGTCAAGCGCATGTTCGGCCAGCAGGATATGTCGCTGTCGCGGCTGGCGCAGATCTGCAAGGCGGCCGGGGTGGCGATGGAGGATGTGCTGCGCGGCGCGGCCGACGCCACGCCGCAGGCGGACGCGCTGACGCTGACGCAGGAAAAATCGCTGCTGGCGCAGCCCCACCTGCTGCTGATGGCGATCTGCTGCCTGGGCCACTGGACGCTGGAGCAGGTGCTGGAAACCTACAACCTGACCGAACCCGAATGCATCCTGCTGCTGGCCGAGCTGGACCGGCTGGGCGTGATCGAACTCAAGCCGATGAACCGCTACCGCCTGCGCGTGTCGAACGCCTTCCGCTGGCTGCCGGACGGCCCGGTGCAGCAATTCTTCCGCGAGCACGCGGTGCACGATTATTTCGGCGGCAGCTTCGACGGCGCCGGCGAAACGCTGCTGTGCCTGCCCGCGCGGCTGTCGCTGCCCAGCGCCGAGGAACTGGTGGGCCGCATCCAGCAACTGGCCGGCGAACTGGCGCGGCTGCACCAGAGCGACCGCAAGCTGGCGCCGCACGAGCGCGACGGCTTCACGCTGCTGGTCGGCTTCCGCTCGTGGGAATTTGCCGCCTTCACCGCGCTGCGCCGCGCGCCGCCTGCACCGCCTGCTACCAGATAGGACCGAGGAACAGATAGGCGCTGCTGTTGCCGCCCTTGGTGGTGCCGGCGCCCAGGTACAGCGGGCCGAAACGCGTATCGACCGCGAAGAAGCCGCTGGCCGCCTGGTGCAGCGAACCCCAGCGCAACGGGCTGGTCGGGCTGTACGCGCCGCCCGCCTCCAGCGAAAAGCCCAGCCGCACATCGCCGCCCAGCGCGGCCGGCATCGCGCCTATGCTGCGCGCCATCACCACCCGTCCCAGCAGGGTGCGGTCGCCGATGATGGATTGCGGCGTCGAACCGGACAGGCGCAGGAAGCCGCCCAGGTTATTCGCCGATCCGCCGCCCTGGCTGCGCGACCATTCCGCATACACATGGCCGGCCCAGCGGTCCACATGGAAGGCTTGCAAGCCCTGCACGCTCTGGCGCGTCGGCACGGCGCCGCTGGAGCCGCTGTGCATCAGGCGCTGCCAGTCCAGCGAGAACAGCGTGCCGCGCGTCGGAAAGGCCACCGTGTCGAGGCTGTCGATATTGAAGCTCAGCTGCTGCACGGTCTGTATCTCGCTGAGCTCGGTGCGGTCTTCCGGTATGCTCTGGTGGAAGACTTGCTTCTCGCGCGACACGCCGTAGCGGATGTCGCCCCAATGGCCCAGCTGGCGCCCCAGCGCCACGCTGCCGCTCTGGCTGTTGTAGGCGTAGCGCGCCTGGCGGAAGCCGCTCTGGTTGAAGATATCGACCGCCGCCGAATTGTATTGCAGCGACGGCGCCACATACCATTGCGAGCCCGCGCCCAGCGGCTGCCAGAACTGCACGCCCAGCGCGCGCTCGGTGCCGACGCGGCCGATGGTGCGCAGCTCGGCGCCCCAGTCGTTCAGCGACGACAGCACATGCATCACCTTCAGCTCGAACGCATTGTTCTCGGTGAAATCGCTGGTCAGCTCCAGGCCCACGCGCAGGCGGCTGCGCGCCCAGTCGGCCTCGGTCGGCTTGATGAGCACGCTGCGGCCATCCTTGTCGTCATGGACTTCGGTTTCCACCCGCGCCAGGTCGCCGCGGCCGAACAGCTGGTTGCCGGCCGCCTGCGCCTGTTCGTTCGTGACCAGCTGCCCGACCTGCAGCCCGGACTGCACTTCCAGTTCCTTCGGATTGATGCGGCCGCTCGGCGCCACCTCCAGCTTGGCCAGCCGCACCGGCTGGTCTATGCCCACCGGCGCCGACAGGCGCTTGACTTCATACGCCGCATACTGCGCCTCCGGCAACGCCAGCTTGACCAGCTGCGCGCTCATCGAGCGCACCGCCGCCTCGCCGGCCTTCATCGCGTGGTCGTGGCGGGCGAAATCGAGGAAGCCGATGCCGCCCAGGTCGGGCGCCAGCAGCACGTCGCTGGGGCGCAGCTCCTTGAGCGAGCGCTGCACGTTCTGTTCGGTCAGGATCTGCAGCATCTGCTGCGCCACGCTGACCGCGCTGATCAGTTCCTTCTCCTGCGCCAGCGGCGTGCCGACGTTGACGGCGATGATGATGTCCGCGCCCATTTCGCGCGCCACGTCGACCGGCAGGTTGCGCACCAGGCCACCGTCCACCAGCAAGCGCTGATTGACCCGCACCGGCGCGAACACGCCCGGCACCGCCAGCGAGGCGCGCATCGCCAGGAACAGCGGCGTATCGTTCAGTTCCACCAGCTCGCCCGTCACCAGGTCCGAGGCCACCGAGCGGAACGGCAGCTGCAGCAGATTGACCGGCTTGTCGCGCGCGCCGTGCGGCAGCACGCGGGTCAGCGCCAGCTCCAGCGCCTCGTTGCCGGCGGCGGCAGGCGGCAGCGAGATGCCATCGAGCTTGGCGCCGAACTCGATACGCGACGGCAGCAGCAAATCCTCTTCGCGGCGGCGATACACCAGCTCATCGCGCGGTGGACGATCCGCCACCACGGAGTTCCAGTCGGTGCGGCGCACCAGCTGCTCAAGCTGTTCGACCGAACTGCCGGCAGCATAGGCGCCGCCGACCACGCTGCCCATGCTGGTGCCGACCACGAAGTCGACCGGCACGCGCAGCTCCTGCAAGGCGCGCAGCACGCCGATATGGGCGAAGCCGCGCGCGCCGCCGCCGGACAGCACCAGCGCGACCTTGGGCCGCGGCTTGATGGAGGCGTCCGGCGCGACCGAGGTGGCGGTGGATGTGGGGGTTTGCGCGGCGGCAGGCAGGCCGATTGCGGCCGCCAACAAAAAACCGCAGCAAAAAGCTGCGGCCAGGGTACGGGGAATGACCATGGGGATGTCCTATTGTGTACGGTCGGAACCGGGACCGGGAGCAATGGTGGTGGACGAAACGCTGGACCGCTGCGGCGGTTGCTGCGGCGGTGGCGGCTGCGAAGGCGGCGCCTGCGGCGGCGCGATCTGCGGCAACGGCTGCTGGCCCGGAGCGCCGGGCAGCAGCGATGGCGGCGGCGCGGCGCTGGCGCCGGTATCGGCGGCCAGCTCCACGCGCTTGAGCGCACCGCCCTCGGACAACACCACATACTTGGCATGCACTTCCTTGACGGTCACGCCCGGCACCACCTCGCGGCCCACGCCCAGCGCCAGCGGCGGCTGGCCGTCGACCACGATGATGGCGGCGCTGTCTTCGCCGCGCGCGGCGATCACGCCCCTGAGCTGGTAGTTGCTGACGGCGGCGACGGTGATCTGGCCGCCGAACAGGCCTTTGGCGGCCTCGATGTTCAAGGGCGCGGCGACCTGCAGCGGCGGCGCGGCGATGGCGCGCTGCTGCGGCTTGAACAACTGCAGCCCCCAGTAAGCCAGCGACGCCGACAACAGCACCACGGCAAGAACGGTAACGACTAATGGCAAACGCTTCATGATTCTCTTGCTTCCTCTGTCAGCGTACCAGCTGATTAATTTCGATGATAGGCATCAGCACCGCCAGCACGATCAGCAGCACCACCACGCCCATCGCCAGGATCAGCGCCGGTTCCAGCAGGCCGGCGATGGTCAGCGTGCGGCGTTCCAGGTCGGCTTCCTGCGCGGCGGCGGCGCGGTCCAGCATGGCCGGCAGCTCGCCGGTGATTTCGCCGGCGCGGATCATGTGGATCAGCATCGGCGGGAAATGCTTTTGCGCCGACAGCGAACGCGCCAGGCTGACGCCCTCGCGCACAGCGTCGCTGGCCTCTTCCACCAGCTCCTGCATGGCGACGTTGGACAGCGTATCGCGGCTGGTCTCCAGCGCGCGCAGGATCGGCACGCCGGAACCGGTGGTGATCGCCAGCGTGCTGGCGAAGCGCGCCGTGTTCAGGCTGCGTTCGAATTTTCCATACAGCGGCGCGGTCAGCAGCCAGGTGTGCCAGCGGCGCTTGAGCACTGGGTTCTGTAACGCCCGGCGCCACATGAACCATGCGCCCACCAGCAGGATCGCCACCACGATGCCGTAGTTGCGCACGAAGTCCGACACCGCCAGCATGACGATGGTCAGGATCGGTAGCTTCTGCTTGGTGTTGGCGAACACCGAGACGATCTGCGGCACCACATAGGTCAGCAGGAAGATCACGATGGAGAACGCCACCACCGTCACGATGGCCGGATAGGTGAAGGCCAGCCGCACCTTCTGGATCAAGGCGTTGCGGCGCTCGATGTAGTCGGCAAGGCGCGACAGCACGCGTGACAGCTGGCCGATCTGCTCACCCGACGCCACCAGCGCGCGGTAGATCTCGGCGAAGTCGCGCGGATGCCGTCCCAGCACGTCGGACAGCGCGGCGCCGCCTATCACTTCGGAGCGGATCGAGGCGATCAGGTCGCGCATGTACGGACGCTCGGCCTGTTCCAGCAAGGCGGTGAAGGCCTGCTCCAGCGGCAGCCCCGCTTCCAGCAGGCTGGCCAGCTGGCGCGTGAACAGCGCCAGTTCGGTGGCGGATAAACGCTCGCCGAAACCGCGGCTCTTGGCCACGCCGGCGGCGTCGACCTGCGCGGCGATGGCGTCCACCTTGAGCGGCACCAGGCCTTGCGTGCGCAGCTCGGAGCGGGCCGAACGCGCGCTGTCGGCATTGAGCACGCCCTTCTTGGTGGCGCCGCCGGCGTCGACGGCTTCATAACGGAATGCGGGCATCGTGGTTCGCCTAGTCTTTGGTCACGCGCAGCAGTTCGGCCTGCGTGGTGACGCCGGCCGCCAGCCAGCGTTCGCCGTCTTCGCGCATGGTCTGCATGCCGCCCGCCACCGCCGCCGTCTTGACTTCGGCCTCGGAAGCGCGGTTGTGGATCTGCGCGCGGATCTGCTCCGTCGTCTGCAGGAATTCGTAGACGCCGACCCGGCCCTGGTAGCCGGTATGGCCGCAATGCTCGCAGCCGACCGCGTGCCACTGCTGGCCGTCGAAGCTCTTGCAGCTGCCGCACAGTTTGCGCACCAGCCGCTGCGCCAGCACGCCCAGCAGCGACGACGACAGCAGGAATGGTTCGATGCCCATGTCCAGCAGCCGCGTGACCGCCGCCGCCGCATCGTTGGTGTGCAGCGTGGCCAGCACCAGGTGGCCGGTCAGCGAAGCCTGCACCGCGATCTGCGCGGTTTCCAGGTCGCGGATCTCGCCGATCATGATGACGTCCGGATCCTGACGCAGGATGGCGCGCAGCGCCTTGGCGAAGGTCATGTCGATGCGCGGGTTGACCTGGGTCTGGCCGACGCCGTTCAAGTCGTACTCGATCGGGTCTTCCACCGTCATGATGTTGGTGGTGGCCGCGTTCAGCAGCGACAACGCGGCGTACAGCGTGGTGGTCTTGCCCGAGCCGGTCGGCCCGGTCACCAGCACGATGCCGTGCGGCTGGTTGATCAGCGCATCGAACTGCGGCAGCATCGCCTCGCTCATGCCCAGGTGGTTCAGGTCCAGCCGGCCCGCCTCCTTGTCCAGCAGACGCAGCACCGCGCGTTCGCCGTGGCCGGTCGGCAGCGTCGACACGCGCACGTCGACCGGCTTGCCGCCGATGCGCAGCGTAATGCGGCCGTCCTGCGGCAGGCGCTTCTCGGCGATGTCCAGCTGCGCCATGATCTTGATACGCGAGATCAGCGAACCGTGGATGGCCTTGCGCGGACGGACCACGTCGCGCAGCGAACCGTCGACGCGGAAGCGCACCACCGAAGTCTGTTCGAACGGTTCGATGTGGATGTCGGAAGCGCTGTCGCGCAGCGCCTGCGTCAGCAGCGCATTAATCATGCGGATCACCGGCGCATCGTCGGACGATTCCAGCAAGTCTTCGATGGCCGGCACGTCCTGCAGCAGCTTGGTCAGATCGAGGTCGGCGTCGAATTCCTCGGCCACCATCGAGGCGTTGCCGCCCGAGCTGGCGTAGGCCGCGGCGATGGCGGTTTCCAGGTCGGCGCGCGGCATGCTTTTCAGCTGGATGCGGCCGAAACGGCGCGACACTTCAGCGATGGCGGCCGGCGCGGTGGCGCCGCAGACCAGCACGTCCACCGTGTGTTCGGCTTCGTCGCTCTGCTGCGCCAGCACCACGAAGTCGCGGGCGAAAGCGTAAGGGAGAAGATTGCTCATATCACTGCTGCTTGGCTGGTTCGGCGGCGCCAGGCTCGCGCGCAGGGATCGGCGCAGGCGGCAGAGGACGCGCCAACGTCACGCCGCCCACCGGCGCGCCATCCTTCAGCGCCGGCAGCGTCGGCTGGCCATAGTCCTTGACCAGGATGCTCTCCGGCGGCTGGATCGCGTCCTGCTGCGCGCGCATGTAGTCGTAGCGGTCGGTCGCCAGCGAGGTGCTCTGCTCCTTGTTGCGGATCACCACGGGGCGCAGGAACACCATCAGATTGGTCTTCTTGCGGCTGCGGGTCTGGTACTTGAACAGATTGCCCAGCACCGGAATGTCGCCCAGGCCGCGCACCTTGTTCACGCCATCGCCTTCGGTGTCTTCGATCAGGCCACCCAGCACGATGATCTGGCCATCGTCGGCGATGACGTTGTTCTCGATCACGCGCTTGTTGATGGTGATGCCGGCGGTCGCCGTCAGCGTGGTCTTGTCGACGCTGGAAGTCTCGTGATAAATCGCCAGCTTGACCGTGCCGCCTTCGGAAATCTGCGGACGCACTTTCAGCGTCAGGCCCACTTCCTTGCGGTCGATGGTC
This sequence comes from Rugamonas aquatica, assembly GCF_009380215.1. Lineage (GTDB taxonomy): Bacteria > Pseudomonadota > Gammaproteobacteria > Burkholderiales > Burkholderiaceae_D > Rugamonas > Rugamonas aquatica_B. Next base: position 638,044 of record NZ_WHUG01000003.1, on the reverse strand, counting down.
TGGAACGGATTGTTGTTGGTGCCGGAGGTGGTGGTGAACTGGCCGGTCAGCACCGGCACGTTCTGGCCGACCGAGATGGTGGCCAGCTCGTTATCGAGCGTAATCATGTTAGGCGTCGACAGCACGTTGGCGTTGCCGTCCGATTCCAGCGAGCGCGCCAGCGCGCCCAGTCCCAGGCCGCCCGCGACCTGCTTGAACACGCCGATGGTCAGGCCCGCGCCCGGCAGCGCCGGTCCGCTGGTGCTGGCGGTGGACTTGTTGAGCAGCTGGGTCGCCAGCGTGCCGATGTTGTTGCCGCCGGACGAATACGACTGCAGGCCGCCGACGCGGTAGGTGCTGTTCTCGTTGCCGGTCGCGCCGACCCACTGCACGCCGAATTCGGACGCCTTGTCGGACGAGACTTCGACGATCAGCGATTCGATGTAGACCTGCGCGCGGCGCACGTCCAGCATGTCGATCACGGCGCGCAGGTTGCGGTACACCGATTCCGGCGCGGTGATAATCAGGGTGTTGGTGGTGGAATCGGCCTGGATGTAGCCGGCCGTGCCGCCGCCGCCACCCGGCGTCTGGCTGGAGCCGGTCAACAGCGGATTGGTCGGGCCGCTGCTGCTGCCGGCGCCGCTGCTGTTGCCGCCGAAGCCGCCGGTGTTGCTGCTTTGTCCGCCCTGGTTCTGGCCCTGGGTCTGGCCGCCCTGGCCACCGCCGCTGACGCCCGTGGCGTTGGGCGCCGAGGTGTCGCCGGACACCACCGAGCGCAGCGTCTGCGCCAGCTTGGCCGCTTCCGCGTTCTTCAGGTAGACCACGTGGACGTTGCCCAGTTCCTGGGTCGGCTGATCGAGCTTGGCGATCAGCGACTTGGCCAGGTTGGAGCGCGCCGCCGACGGCGCCCGCAGCACCAGCGAATTGGTGCGCGGATCGGCCAGCACGCTGACCTTGCCCGCGTCGCCGGCGCCGGCGCCGGAGTCCATCAGTTTGTTGACCATGGCCGCCAGGTCGCTGGCGATGGCGTAGCGCACCGGGATCACATCGAGGTCGGCGACGGCCGGCGCATCCAGCGCGGCGACGATCTTGGCCAGGCGCTTGACGTTGTCGGCGTAGTCGGTGACGACCACGGTGTTGTTGCCCGGGTTGGCGTTGATGGTGTTGTTCGGCGAGATCAGGGGACGCAGCACCGTCACCACGTTGGCCGCCGACTCATAATTCAGGTGGAAGATCTGGCTGACGATCTGGTCGCCCTTGGCCGAAGCCTGGCTGGCGCCGACCTGGGTCGGCCCGGCCTGCAGCTTGGCGTCCGCTTCCGGCACCACCTTGGCGTAGCCGTCGCCGCTGACCACCGCATAACCCTGCAGGCGCAGCGCGGAAGTGAGCAGGCCGAAGGCTTGCGACTTGGTGACGGGCTTCTCCGACACCACCGTCAGCGTGCCTTTGACGCGCGGGTCGATGACGAAGGTGATGTTGGTGTAGTGGCCGACCGCCTTGATCACCGATTCGATGTCGGCGCCGACGAAGTTCAGCGCGGCGTCGTCGGCCGCGGCGTGGGCAGCAAGCGGCAGCATGGCCAGCAACGGCGTAACGACCGGCGCGACGGTAGCGCAGCACAGCATCGCGCCCGCGCTCAGGCGGCGCAGCGCGGGAAGATTGGATTTGCTCACGGACTGTTTTTTCATTGTCTGAACTTTTATCTGAACTTAGTGGAACTCTAAAGCGATGATGTTGCGGTCACTATTCGGTTTGCGCTGGCCCAGCAAATTCAACAGATTGGCCAGCTGCTCCTCAAATCCTTTTGCTGCCTCGGCCTGCCCGGAAAACTGCAGGCGGCCGTTATTCAGTGTGCCGGTCCCGCTCAACAACAGCGGGCCCTTGGCGGAATTCAGCGTCAGCGCCGCCGACTGGCCGTGCCAGTCCAGCGCCAGCGTGTAGCTGCCCAGCGGACGCAGGGACGACAGCCGCGAAGCCATGTCCGTCATCTCCAGCGTGGTGCGGCCGTTGATGGCCGCCTGGCGGTCGACCAGCGCCACTTCCAGCGCGGTCCACGACAGCCGCATCGTGCCGCTGGGCGCCACGGTGTTCAGCGGCGCGCCCAGTCCGGCCAGGCCCTCGGCCGGCAGCAGCAGCGCCGATGGACTGAGCTGCCATTGCGACCAGCTGCCCTTGAAGGTCAGCGGCTGCGCCAGCGCTTCGCTGTTCTCCAGCTGCAGATCGACCATGCCGATCAGCGCCAGCGGCGAAATCTTCCAGCTGAAACGGCCCGGCAGCAGCGGCGTCACCGGGCTGTTGCCGCTGGCGGCGCCGCCGATAAAGGCCGAGCCGCGCCACAGCGTACCTTGCGCGTCTCCCAGCGTCAAACGGCCGCCCGTGCGCTGCTCCACCAGTGAGCCCAGCCACGTCGCCGGGAAGAACACCGCCAGCGTCAGGGCCACGCTCAGCGCGATGGTCAGCAACCATAGCACGGCGCGCTTCATGGACAGCCTTTTTGCATCATTGGCCGCCCGCATTCTGACGCAGCGTCAGCGTGGCGTTGACCATGCCGGCGGTATCCTGCGCGCTGATGTTCGCTTCCGACACGGCGATGCGGCTTTCGGTGCGGATCGCGTCCAGCCAGGCGATCAGGCCCGGGAAGGGCACGCCGTTCAGCTGCAGCTTGGCGTATTCGCCGGTGACAGCCACCGATTGCGCCGTCAAGCCGCGCGCGGTCAGGCCGGCGTTGAGCATCTCGCGCGTCATCGGCGCCGGGGCGATGGTGTTCTGGCCGCGCAGCGCGGCCGCTTCCAGTCCCAGCGCCTGCAACTCGGCCGCCTGCTGGCGCAGTTCCGGCAGCGACTTGCGCAGCTTGGCGCCGCCGTCCAGCGCCGGTGCGATCAGCAGCGAATAAAACAGCGCCACGCCCAGCACGGCGCCGCCGACGCCGAGGAACTTGCGCTCCTGCTCCGTGCGTTCGATCCAGAAGGCCGAGGCGCGGCCGCGATAGTCTTGTAGCGTTTGGGTCAGCTTGTTCATGATTTTCCTCCGCCCGCGCCGTTCAGCGGACGTATTTGCCAGGTGCCTGGCGTCGCTTCCGACAGGTCCAGCTTGCGCGCCGCCAGCGCGGTGCGCAGCTGCGCCAGCGTGCCCGCGTCGACGGTGTTGGGCTTGACCTTGATCTGCAGTGCGCGCTCGCGATACTCCAGCGTGGCGATGATGTCCTTGCGCGGCAACACGCCCAGCGCTTCGCCGAAGGCGGCGCTCAGCGCGGTGAATTCATCGGCCGACGGCTGGCCGCCGTCGGCCTTGGCAAGCGAGATATTCTTGCGCATCTGCGCGGCCGGGTCGAGTATCACCGCCTCTTTCGGATAGGCGGCCTTGAAGGTCTGCAGCATCGACAGGCTGATGGCGGAGGCCTCGCGCTTGAGGCGCAGCCATTCGATGTTCAGGCCCGCCACATTGACCAGCAGCGCCAGCACGGCGATGCGCAGCGGCCAGCGCCAGCGCTGCCACTGGCGCGCGTTGGCGCCGCTGGCGCCCAGCGCCGGCGCCAGGTCCAGCCCCGCCGTGCGCGAGGCGGCCACCCAGTGCGCCCAGTGGTCTTCCATCAGTGTGATTCCATGTCCAGCTTCGATGCCGGCCACCAGCGGCGCGAACTGCGCCATCTGCGCCGGCGCCAGGTACAGCGTGACCGGCTCGTCGCCCGCCATCGCCCGCAGCGTCTGCAACGCGGCCTGCGGTTGCGCCGGCAGCGTCAGGCCCAGGCCCATGGTCTGCGACTGGCGCAGTATCAGTTCGAAACCGCTGTCGCCGGTGCTCAGCGCGGCCGAGACGGAGCCCGGCTGGAACGGCAGGCACAGTTGCGCCGGCAGCACCGAGACGTTGTGCGCGCCCTGCGCCAGCAGCGCCTTGACCAGCACCTCGATCCAGCTGCGCTGCACCACCGCCACCGTGCGGCCGCCTTCGGCGTCGGCAGCGCCGGCCGCCAGCACGCAGTCGGCCGGGTCGCCCAGCACCTGTTCTTCCACCAGCGCCGGCAGCGCGGCCTTCAGGCGCGCGGCCGACAAGGGCGGCGCCACCACGCGCAGCAGGGTGACGTCGGCGGCGGCCAGCAGCAGCACCACGCGCCGCGACGAGGCCACCAGGTCCGCCAGGTTACCCAGCGCGGAGGCGCCCTGTTGCAGCAGATTGCCGCCATCGCCCACCAGCGCGAACGGGCAGGTCTGGGCCGCGCCGCTGTCGACGCTGGCCTTGGCCGGATAGCGGATAAGTAGTGTAGTCAAAGGGTCTCGCTTTCGTTCATAGCTGTTCTAGTTTTCCCGTATCCAAACCACCGACGTGATGCCGTTCCCCGCCCGCTCCAGCAGCGACTGCGTGTCCAGCGCCGCGCGGTCCAGCCTCACCCGGCTGTAGGCCAGGAAGAAGTTGCTATTGACGTCGTAATCCGTCAATGCCGTCACCCCGGCCGGCAGACTCGTATCGAAGGTCGGCTTATCGCGGTAGTAGGCGCGCTTGCGCGTGTTCACTATCGCCGCCGCATCCGACATCGACATCTTGTCCATCATCGCCGACATCAACTCGGCCGACACGGTATTCGCGTTCAACTTCGTGCGCTTGGGCAGGACGATGACGAAGTCGCGCAGCTTCTCTATCGTTTGCGGCGTAAAGCCGCTCACCGCCAGCAAGTCTTCGACCCGCATCAGGCCAATCACCTTCGCCGGCACGCTCTGCTGCCCCAGCTGCTGCGGCTGCGCATCCGCCACCTGCCTGGCCACCGCCTGCGCCAGCGATGAATCGAGCCGCAGATTGGTCAGCAGGCGTTCGAACAGCATCACTTCCCTCGGCGTCGGCTGCCCCTTGTCAGCCAAATTGGCAAGATTGTAACGCGACTGCGCGTCTATCATCCTGCCGGACAGGGTGGCGTTGAAATTTTCCGCCTCGGCGCGTTCGCGTTCGATGTAGTCGTCCAGCCGCGTTTCTTCCAGCGGCATGGCCCAGATACCGCCCAGCTGCGTGTACGCCTGATTCTGCGTGTCGATATAGTCCTGGAACAGCACCAGCCGGCTCAAATCCAGCGCGCCGCGCACGATCCAGCGGGTTTGCAGCTGCAAGCGCTGGTTCTCCATCGAGCGCACCTGCACCTGCTGCTGCCAGAACAGGCTGGCGACAATCGTCACCGCCAGCGTCGTCAGAAGCAGCGCCGTGACGACGGCCACGCCACCCTGGCGCCGCCGCATCACAGCGCCCCCAGCAGGAAGGATTTCGTCATCGGCACTTCCTGACCGTCGAGCACCATCGACACCTCAAGGCCGCTGGGCGCACCGGCGGCCGGTGTCGCCATCACTCCGGCTGCCTGCACCCAGCCCTGGTTCGTCCAGAAGCGCATCACCATACGCTGCACGCCCGACTGCAACGCCACGCTGGCGGCCGGATCGATATCGCTGTTGGCCGCTTCCCACAGCGCGTCCAGCTGCGCCAGGTCGCGCGTGCCGGCCGATTCGCGCCGCGTCAGCACGCCGTCGCGCACGCGGTAGGACACCACCTGCAAGCGCGTGGCGTCGTTCTCGGCCAGCACCACGCGCATCAGCGTGATGCGGTTGTCTTCGGCGCGCAGCAGCGGGCGGGTGCCGATCAGCGATTGCGGCGCCAGGTTGGCGCTGTCGCTTTGCAGCTGCGCGAAGGCCAGTTGCAGGCCGCGCGTCTGCTCCATCTGCGCGGTCAGCGCACCGCGTGAGCGGATGATGCCGTCCAATCCGCGCCAGCCCAGCACCGCGACGATGGCGAGGATGGAAATCGCCACCAGCAGTTCGATCAGCGTGAAGCCGCGTGCGCGGCGCCATCGGTGCAAGCGGCGCGTCATTGATTCAGTACCAGTTGGACCAGCTTGATGATGCGGCGCTCCGGCGCGGCCTGGTCGTAGACGCTGACCTCCACCCGGCGGAAGCGCGGGTTGGGGCTGGCGATCACTTCCTCTTCGCACATCAGCTTCATGTCGCCCTGCGGGCATTCGAAGGTCTGCTTGCCGACCGCCGGGAACTGGCGCGTCAGGCGCAGCTGCACCAGCCGGTTCTCGGCCGACCAGGTGGCCATCATGGCGCTGCGCAAACCGCTGCTGTTGGACGCCAGGCTGCCGACCGCGCGCAGCGACGCGCCCAGCGCGGTGCCGACGATGACCAGCGCCACCAGCACTTCCAGCAAGGTAAAGCCGCGTTGTCGGGATGTGCGCATCTAGTCCACCGTGAAATGGCCGATGCCGTCGGCGCGGATGGCGACGCTGGCGTCGCCGCCGCTGAGGGTCAGCACGAAGGGTTTGTCGACCGGCTCGCGGCCGAAGACGATGCGCAGGTTGGCCGACGGCACGCTGGGCGGAGGATCCAGCATCAGCGTGACGGGGGCGTGCTTGAATTCGCGTTCGCGCAGCAGGTCGTCCTGCACCACCAGGTCCCATTGCTTGTCGTTGCGGATCAGGAAGCGGTAGCCGTCCGTGCCCGCCTCGAAGGCGATCTGGCGGTTGCGCACGATGGCCTCGTCGCGCGCCAGTTGCAACAGCAGCGCGACGCGCTGCGCATCCTCACGCAGGAACTGCTGCTGGCCCGGCAGCGCATTGAGCGACACCAGCCCCAGCGTGATGCCCAGGATGACCATCACCACCAGCAGTTCGATCAGCGTGAAGCCACGCCCGCGGCCGGCGCGCATGAGCCGTGGTCCCCGTGCGATCAGTTGTCCCAGGAGCCGATGTCGGCGTCATCGCCGGTGCCGCCCGGGGCGCCGTCGGCGCCGTAGGAGAACACGTCGACCTCGCCCTTGATGCCGGGCGACAGGAACTGATATGGATTGCCCCAAGGGTCTTTCGGCATTTTTTCCAGGTAGCCGCCGGCTTTCCAGCCGTTGGCGGCCGGGCCGGCGGTCGGCTTGGTCAGCAGCGCCTGCAGGCCCTGCTCGGTGGTCGGGTAGCGCTGGTTATCGAGTTTGTACAGCTTCAGCGCCTGCATCACGGTGGCGATATCGACCTTGGCGGCGGCGACTTTCGACTCGCCGGTGCGGCTGAGCAGCTTGGGCACGACCAGCGCGGCCAGCACGCCCATGATGACCACCACCACCATAATTTCAATCAGCGTAAAGCCGCGCGCGGCGCGACGGGGGATGGAGAGTTTTTTCATATTCGATAACAAATTAAAGTGAGTGCAGAGTATAAGGCCGAATCGGTGCCAGCGACACCCCAATACGATTTTTGCGCCGGGAGGCTTAACCAGGGCTTAACCGGGCGCTCCGCACGCCCGGCTTTTACCGCGTTTTACTTGGCTTAGTCGCGCTGGCGGGCGGTGGCGTCGATGCGGCGCAGCGCGCCGTCGTTGCCGCCGCCATCGATCTCCGCCACGGCAGAGGTTCTGGCGGCCTGCGGCGCATCCTTGACGAACGGTGCGATGCCCAGCGCGGCGTCGATCTCCTGCGGATAGATGACGTAACCGCGCGTGATGACCGCCGACACCTTGCGCAGGTCGGCGATATCCCTGGTCGGGTCGCCGTCCACCAGCACCAGGTCGGCCAGCTTGCCGGCCACGATGCTGCCGCGCTCATTGCTGGTGCGGGTGTAGCGGGCGCCGTTGCGGGTGGCCACCTGCAAGGCCTGGGCCGGCGTCAGGCCGGCCTTGACCAGCAGCGCCAGTTCCGAATGCAGCGTGAAGCCCGGGATGTCGTCGGTGCCGGCGACGATGGGCACGCCGGCCTTGTACATGATGCCGACGAATTCCACCATCTTGGCGTAGGACTTCTGGTAGCGCTTGAGCGTGGCGTCGCCCTCGATCTTCATCGCGCCGACGGCGAAGCTGCGCGCCACGTCCGGCGGCATGTTGGCGGCGAAGGCGGCGTACGGCAGGTTGATGTCGCCGTCCTTCTGCTGGATGAAGGCGAAGGCCGACATGGTCGGGTCGATCGAGATCTGCTTCTTCGCCAGGCCGGCGACGAAGTCCTTGAACGGCTTGGACTTGAAGTCCATGTCGGCGACTTTTTCGGCCGGCAGCAGGAAGCGGTTCAGGTTGCGGGTTTCGGTGTCCGGTTTGACCAGGAAGTTCAGCAGCACCTGGTTGATGTGCTGGATTTCGTCGTAGCCGGCGTCCAGCGCCTCCTGCGCGCGCAGGCCGGCCGGGATGTGGCCGGACACGCGCATGCCGCGGCTGTGGGCATAGGCCACGGTATCCTTCAGGATGGCTTTCGGGAAGGAGTTGTAGATCTTCAGCTGCGGATAGCCGCGCTGCGCGTACCAGTCCACCGCGTCCTTGGCGCCCTGCAGATCCTTGACGATGAAGCCGTTATTGGCGCTGAACGGGCTCTCGCCTTCGAGGAAGCCGGCCGGCACCACCTGCGGCGCCAGCAGCTTGCCGGCGGCGGTTTCGTCCAGCATCGCCTGCAGCTGCTTGTTGTCGTTGCCCATGTCGCGCACGCTGGTCACGCCGGTCGACATGTTCAATGCGCCGGACCAGCGGTCGACGTGGCCGTGCATGTCGAACAGGCCAGGCAGCACGATGCGGCCGCCGGCGTCGATGGTGTTGTCGGCGCCGCGCGACGGCGAGCCGGCCGGCACCACGGCGGTGATGCGGCCGCGCAGCATGTAGATGTCGGATGGCGCGCCGACGGTGGCCTTGTCGCTGTCGAACACGCGGGCGTTGCGCACCAGGGTCACGCCGGTCAGCGGATGCTGCAGCTTGGCGGCCAGGCTTTCCAGCATCTTGCTCTCGGCCTGCTTCTGACGCGCGGCCAGCGCCGGGGCGGCGCCCTGCCAGCCGTCTTCCAGCATGCTGGCGAAGCCGGGGATGATGACGCCGAACAGCCGTGGCGCGGAACCGGAGGTGGCCCAGTAGAACGCCGGCGACAGGCCGACGCCGGTCTGCGCCACCAGTTGCACGGTTTGTTTGGCGCCGGTGGCGCTGCTGATTTCCAGCGTATCGAGCACGGTCTGCGACAGCGTGCCCGATGGCAGCAGCGCCAGCTTGTGCTCCGGCGCGGCGGCCAGCGCGGTGATGTAGGCCGAGACGATTTCAAAGGAGCTGTTGAGCGGCAGGTAGCCGGCCGGGCCGCTGACGGCCTTCTTGCCCTGCTCCGAGGTGGACTTCCACTCGGCCTGGCCGCCCTTGCGTTCGAAGCGCTCGTCGACCACGGCGCCGAAGGTGGAGTTACCCTTGACGCTGTATTCGGTCATCAGGCCATCGGCGCCCATGCGGAACTGCTCGGTGAGCTCCGGGCCGCGGCCGTTGTTCTTGTAGATGAAGCGCACCTTGGTCAGGCCATCGTCCTGATGCTCGGCCACCTGCTCGCCGATCTGCTTGCCGTTTTCGGCGATGATCAGGTACTTGGTGGTGGTGGCTGCCTGCGCAGCGAAGGCCGCGGCCAATGCCAGCGGCAGTACAGCATATCGTTTCATCGACCAGCGTTTCATCAACAAGACCGTCTCCTCGGATTAGTATTTTTTCGTCGCGCAGACCGGGCAATCGCCGTTGCGCCCCACCGCTATGCTGGTCCACTCCATGTGCAGACCGTCCAACATCAACAGGCGCCCGGCCAGCGAGGCGCCCACGCCCATCAGCAGCTTGAGCGCTTCCGCCGCCTGCATGGCGCCCACCACGCCCACCAGCGGCGCGAACACGCCCATGGTGGAACAGGCCACATCTTCAAACTGCTGGTCCTGCGGGAACAGGCAGGAATAGCAGGGCTGCGCGCCGCCGCGCGGATCGAACACGCTGATCTGGCCGTCGAAGCGTATCACCGCGCCGGACACCAGCGGCTTGCCCAGCGCGACGCAGGCGCGGTTGACGGCGTGGCGGGTGGCGAAGTTGTCGGTGCAGTCGAGCACCACGTCGGCCTGCGCCACCAGTTCGGCCAGGCGGGCGTCGTCCACGCGTTCGTTCAGCGCGGTGACGGCGATGTCGGGATTGATCTGCTGCAGCGTGATGCGCGCCGATGCGGCCTTGGACTGGCCGACCCGCTCCGTGGTGTGGGCGATCTGGCGTTGCAGGTTGGTGAGGTCGACGGTGTCGTTGTCGACCAGCGTGATGTGGCCGACGCCGGCCGAGGCCAGGTACATGGCGGCCGGCGAACCGAGGCCGCCGGCGCCGATCACCAGCGCATGCGCGGCCAGCAGCTTTTGCTGGCCTTCGATGCCGATTTCGTCGAGCAGGATATGGCGCGAATAGCGCAGCAGTTGCGAGTCGTTCATCGTCCTGGGCCGGCGGCGGCGCGCGCCGTTACTGGGTAAGAGGTTGTTTCAAGGCGGGCTTTTTGTCGCCGGCCTTGGGTTTGACGTCGGGCTTGACGGCAGGTTTGGCGGCGCCCTTGTCGCTGCTTTTTTCCGCCTTGCTGTCCGACTTGATCTCGCCGACTTCGCCGCCCGGAGCCGGCGTCGCTTCCACTTTCGACAGCTTGACCGGCAAGCCCTTGAAGTGGTTGATCGCCTGCGCCAGCTGGAAGTCGTCCTTGGAGCCGAATTCCACCGGCTTGGCTTTCTTGGCCAGGCTGGCCAGGCGCTGCTCGTCTTCCAACTCGTCGCGCTGCGCGCTCAGGGCCTTCTGCGCGGCGCCGTCGCCGGCCGGGTCCTTGTCGTTGTTCAGATGCTTTTGCAGGTCGGATTCGCGCAGGCGCAGGCTGTTCAAGCCGTCGCCGTCGGCGGTTTCGTCGACCATCAGGTCCGGCACGATGCCGCGCGCCTGGATCGAGCGGTTGTGCGGCGTGTAGTAGCGCGCGGTGGTCAGCTTGACGGCGGTGTCGGCGGTCAGCTGGCGCAGCGTCTGCACCGAGCCCTTGCCGAAGGTCTGCGTGCCCATGATGGTGGCGCGCTTGTAGTCCTGCAGCGCGCCGGCGACGATTTCCGAGGCCGACGCCGAACCGGCGTTGACCAGCACCACCATCGGCACGTCCTTCAAGGCCGCCGGCAGCTTGGCCAGCGGATCGCCCTTGCCGCGCACCGCATAGAACTCGCTGCGGCCGTAGAAGGTTTGCTTGGAATCGAGCAGCTGGCCGTTGGTCGAGACGATCACCGAGTCCTTGGGCAGGAAGGCGGACGAGACGCCGATCGCGCCCGGCACCACGCCGCCCGGATCATTGCGCAGGTCCAGCACCAGGCCCTTGATGTGCGGGTCTTGCGCGTACAGGGCGGTGATCTTCTTGGCCATGTCCTCGACGGTCGGCTCCTGGAACTGCGAGATGCGCAGCCACGCGTAGCCCGGCTCGACGATCTTGGCCTTGACGCTCTGGACGCGGATTTCCTCGCGCACGATGCTCAGGATGATGGGCTTGTCCTCGTCCTTGCGGCTGATGGTGACGGTGACTTTGGAGTGCGGCTCGCCGCGCATCTTCTTGACGCTTTCGTCCAGCGACAGGCCCTTGACCGGCGTGCCGTCAATGCGGGTGATCAGGTCGCCGGTCTTGATGCCGGCCTTGAAGGCGGGGGAATCCTCGATCGGCGACACCACTTTGATGTAGCCGTCTTCCATGCCGACTTCGATGCCGATGCCGACGAACTTGCCGGCGACGGTCTCGCGCATTTCGCGGAAGGCTTTTTTATCGAGGTAGACCGAATGCGGGTCGAGCGAGGACACCATGCCGGAAATGGCTTCCGTCAGCAGCTTCTTGTCGTCGACGTTTTCGACGTAGTCGGTCTTAATCAGGCCAAACACGTCGGACAGCTGGCGCAGCTCTTCGAGCGGCAGCGGCGAGCCGGTGACTTTTTGCGCGATGGCGGAAAACTGCAAGGAGGCGGCGACACCGGCCACCATACCCAGGCCGATCAGGCCGATGCTCTTGACTTTGTTGCCCATTTTTTCCGCAAACCCTAAAACTTGACCCAGCCAGCCGGATCGAATGCCGTGCCCTGATGGCGAAGCTCAAAGTATAGCCCCGATTCCTCGTTACCGCCGCTGTTACCTGCACTGGCGATCGAGTCTCCCGGTTTGACGGGGTCGCCGACGCGCTTGAGCAGCGACTCGCAATAGCCGTAGATGCTCCAGTACTGGCCGCCGTGGTCGACGATAATCATATTGCCGAAGCCGCGCAGCCAGTCGGAGAAGATCACCTTGCCACCGGCGACGGCGCGGATCTCGGCGCCTTCGCCGGTGCGGATGAACACGCCCTTCCAGGTCGGCCCTTCGCCGCGCTTGGTGCCGAACTTGGCGGCGATCTTGCCGCTGACGGGCGCGCGCAGCTGGCCCTTGAGGCTGACGAACGGCGCGCCCGACGGCACCGTCGGCGCCAGCGCGATGTCAGCCGCCCTGGCCGCAGGCTTGGCGGGCTCCTCATCGCGCGGCGCCGGTTTGGCCGGTTCCACCGGTTTCGGCGGCGGCTGTTGCGCCACTTTCGGCTCGTCGGCGTCGATGGCGTCCGGTTTCGATGGCACCGGCTTGATGGTGCCGGACTTGGCGGCGTTGGCCTTGGCCAGGCGCTGGCGTTCGGCTTCGGCCGCCTTGGCCTTGGCCAGCGCGCGCGCTTCGGCGTCGGCCTTGGCTTTGGCCTCGGCGCGGGCGGCGGCCAATTGTTCCTGGCGTTTTTTCTCGGCGGCGGCGGCGATCGCCTGCTCCTGGATCAGCTTGCCCAGCTTGTCGACCAGGCCGGTCAGGCGCTGCTCGTCGCGCTCGACGTTGCCGGCTTCCTTGCGCTGGGCCGCCAGTTTTTTCGACAGCGAGGCCAGCAGCGCGGCGCGGCGGGTCTTTTCCTGCTCCAGCCTGGCCTTCTGTTCCATTTCCTCGGCGGCGATTTCCTGTAGCTCGTCCTTGGCGTTCTGCGCCTCGGCCTGGTTGACCTCGACCGCCTTCAGATTGGCGCGCAGCGAGTCCAGCAGCCGGGCCTGGGCCTGCGACACGTAGGACATCATTTGCAGGTCGCGGTTGATGCGGTTGGGGTTGTCGCCGGACAGCAGCAGCTTGATGCGGTCTTCATTGCCGGCCACGTATTGCTCGCGCAGCAGCTTGGCCAGCTGCTGCTTTTGCGTGGCGACCGTGGCCGCCAGCTTGTCGTGCTCGACGGACAGCTGCTGCAATTTGGTGTTGGTGTCGCCCTGCTCCTGCGCCAGGTCGCGCAGCGAGCGGTTGGCGTCGGAGATCGCCTGTTCGGACGCGGCCAGCGTGTCGGCGGCGTCGTCCTTGGCGCTCTCGGTCTTGCCGATGTCTTTTTTCAGCGTGCTGAGCTTTTGCTGCAGGCCGGCGCGTTCAGCCTCGGCCGCCGCTTTCTGCTTGCTGCGCTCGGTGGTCTTGCTGAACGGCGCGGCCTGCGCCCCGTTCAGCATCATCAGCAACAGCGCCGCACTGGTGGCGGCGCCGCGCCAGCCTCGGAAGGATGAATGCGACAAATTACTTGGCCTTGCCCTGGTTGGCGACGGCAGCCTGGGCTGCGGCGATGGCGTCGGCGTCACCCAGGTAGTAGTGACGGATAGGCTTGAGGTTCTCGTCAAGCTCGTAGACCAGGGGCTGGCCGTTCGGGATGTTGAGGCCGACGATATCGTTGTCGCTGATGCCGTCGAGCATCTTAATCAGCGCGCGCAGGCTGTTGCCGTGGGCCGAGATGATGATTTTCTTGCCGGCGCGGATGGCCGGGGCGATTTCCTCGTCCCATACCGGCATCACGCGCGCCACGGTGTCTTTCAGGCATTCGGTCAGCGGGATCTGCGCCTTGTCCAGGCCGGCGTAGCGCGGGTCGTTGAAGGAGGCGCGGTCGTCGCCCGCTTCCAGCGCCGGCGGCGGCGTGTCGTAGCTGCGGCGCCATACCAGCACCTGGTCGTCGCCGTACTTGGCGGCGGTTTCGCCCTTGTCCAGGCCTTGCAGCGCGCCGTAGTGGCGTTCGTTCAGGCGCCAGTCGTTCTTGACCGGCAGGTACATCATATCCATCTCGTCCATGGCCAGCCACAGCGTGCGGATCGCGCGCTTCAGCACCGAGGTGTAGGCCAGGTCGAAGGTGTAGCCGGACTCCTTCAGCACCTTGCCGGCCGCCTTGGCTTCGGCGATGCCCTTCTCGGTCAGGTCCACGTCGGTCCAGCCGGTGAAGCGGTTCGAGAGGTTCCAGGTGGACTCGCCATGGCGCATGAATACGATTTTATACATGTGGACTATCTTCAAAAAAGGATTGAACGAAACGGAATACCGGTACTGCGAGAACTCTTCCAGCTTCTATTTTATAATGCGCGGATTGACTTAAACCATTGGAACCCCGTGAAATTCTTCATTGACAATATTTTCATCATCGCCATCGTGCTCCTCTCGGGCGGCGCCCTGCTGTGGCCGGTACTGACGCAGCGCGGCAAACGCGCCTCGGCGCAAGAGGTGACGCTGTTGATTAACCGCAGCAAAGCCACCATTGTAGACGTACGCGATGCGGCGGAATTTGCCACTGGTCACTTGCCAGAAGCCAAGAATATTCCTCTGAACGAGTTGTCCGAGCGCGTAGGCGAGCTGGCGAAGTTCAAGGCCAAGAGCGTGGTCGTGGTCTGCAAGACGGGCGCGCGCGCCTCGTCGGCGGCCGCCAAACTGGCCAAAGCCGGCTTTACCGACGTGGTCAATCTGGACGGAGGCATTGCCGCATGGCAAAAAGCCGGCCTGCCGCTGGCCAAATAAGGAGCATCAGATGACTGCCCGAGTAATCATGTACACCACCGCCGTCTGCCCGTACTGCGTGCGCGCCGAACGCCTGCTGGAAGCCAAGGGCGTGACCGGTCTGGAAAAGATCCGCGTCGACCTCGATCCGGAGCAGCGCGTGCTGATGATGCAGAAGACCGGCCGCCGCACCGTGCCGCAGATCTACATCGGCGACACCCATGTCGGCGGTTTCGACGATTTGTATGCGCTGGATCAAGCTGGCGGCCTGTCCCCCTTGTTAAATGGCTAATCACCCCCAAATACAACGAGAGGGCCGCAGAAATAGTTTGAAACCATAATGGTTTTGATACAATTGCCCTCGCGTTTGATTTGAGCTCCATACCAAGCAAACTTATTCTGAGCGGCCCGTGCCGCTCGTTTTCACTATAACGAAAGCGTTCCATGTCTGACGAAAACCTGCAACCAGTATTCCAAATCCAACGCGTCTACCTGAAAGACATGTCGCTGGAACAACCGAACTCCCCAGGTATCTTCCTGGAACAGGAAGCGCCAACCATCGAAGTCGCACTGGACGTCGGCGCCGAGCCGCTGGCCGATGGCATCTTCGAATCGACCGTCACCATCACCGTGACCGCCAAGGTCAAGGACAAAGTCGCTTTCCTGGTTGAAGGCAAGCAAGCCGGTATCTTCGAGGCACGCAACATCCCTGCCGAGCAGCTGGATCCGCTGCTGGGCATCGGTTGCCCGAACATCGTCTACCCTTACCTGCGCGCCAACATCGCTGACGTGATCACCCGTGCCGGTTTCCCACCAGTACACCTGGCGGAGATCAACTTCGAAGTGTTCTACCAGCAGCGTCTGCAAGCCATCGCCGATGCCGCCAAGGCACCAGCTGCTGCCGACGGCGCCGCTACCACGCACTAAGCGTTACAACCAAGCGTTACTGAAGTACTTCGCTGCCGGGCGCCATGTCCGGCAGCGGTATCACCCCGACATGCCGCGCCTGCTGCGCGCTGTCCATCTGCAAGGTAAGCCATGACATTTCCCCGTTTGATCGCTGGTCTGACCATGATGCTGGCCGTAGGCGCCAGTCACGCGTTCGACTTCAAAACGGTGGGCGCCGCACCCGTCATCCTGTACGACGCGCCATCGACCAAGGGCGGCAAGCTGTTTGTCGTGCCGCGCGGCGCACCGCTGGAAGTGGTGCTGGCCTATGGCGAATGGCTGAAGGTTCGCGACGTCAACGGCGAGCTGGCCTGGACCGAGGCCAAGGGCCTGACCGCCAAGCGCAACGTCATCATCCGCACGCCCAATCTGAAGATCCGCGCCACGCCGGAAGACAGCGCCGCGCCCGTATTCACCGCCGACAAGGGCGTGCTGCTGGAAGTGACCGAAGCGGCCGCCGGCGGCTGGCTCAAGGTGCGTCATCGCGACGGCCTGGTCGGTTACGTCAAGAATTCCGAAGTCTGGGGCATATAATTGCCGTAGCGGCGCATCCCGGCGCCGAATGAGGTCCCATGCAAGATAATCCAAACAAATCCGCTGGCGGCGTCCGCCAGGTGGCGGTGCTCGGCGCCGGCGCCTGGGGCACGGCCGTCGCCATGGCGCTGGCCCAGCGCCACGATGTGATGCTGTGGGGCCGCAATCCCGAGGCCCTGCAGGACATGGCGCGCGCCCGCGAAAACACCGCCTACCTGCCCGGCCATCCCTTCCCGGCCGGCCTGCGGGTGGCCGCCGATTTCGACGCCGCGCTGGCCCATGTGGCCGGCCCGGACAGCCTGCTGATCGCCGCTTGCCCGGTGGCCGGCCTGCGGCCGCTGCTGGAACAGCTGAAGTCGCGCTCGATTCCCAACGTGGTCTGGCTGTGCAAGGGTTTCGAATACGGCACCGGCCTGCTGCCGCACCAGATCGTGCGCGAAGTGCTGGGCGCCGGTGTGGCCGGCGGCGCGCTGTCGGGACCGTCGTTCGCGCAGGAGGTGGCGAAAGGCTTACCGTGCGCGCTGACCATCGCTTCCGACTCGGCCGCCTTGCGCGACTGCGTGGTGGCGGCCGTCCATGGCGGCAATATCCGCGTGTATTCCAGCGAAGATCTGGTCGGCGTGGAAGTGGGCGGCGCGGTGAAGAATGTGCTGGCCATCGCCACCGGCGTGGCCGACGGCCTGGGCCTGGGCTTGAACGCGCGCGCCGCGCTGATCACGCGCGGGCTGGCCGAAATCACCCGGCTCGGCACCGCGCTGGGCGGGCATGTCGAAACCTTCATGGGTCTGACCGGCATGGGCGATTTGATCTTGACCTGCACCGGCGACCTGTCGCGCAACCGCCGCGTCGGCCTCGGGCTGGCGCAGGGCAAGCCGCTGGATGTCATCGTGCACGAGCTGGGCCATGTGGCCGAGGGCGTGCCGTGCTCGAAGGCGGTGCGCGAGCTGGCGGCCCGCATGGGCGTCGACATGCCGATCACCAACGCGGTGGCCGGCGTGCTGTTCGACGGCGACCAGCCGCAGGTGATGGTCTCGCGCCTGCTGGCACGCGACCCGCGCGACGAAAAAGTGCAGCGCTGACGTCACGTCATTCCCGCGCAGGCGGGAATCTATAGAACGCTGGCCGGCAAGCAGTATATGGATTCCCGCCTGCGCGGGAATGACCAGCTTACTCCTGTGGCTCGTCTTCCTTGGCAGCGCGCATCCACTCGACCAGCGGGAACGCATCCTTCAACCCGCTGGCGATCATCGGCACCAGCAACTCCGGCTTGTTCAGCGGCAGGTCGATCTCGGTCCAGACAAAGAAACTCTTCAGCTTGATGTACTCGATATGCTCGTGCTCGGCATCGAAACCCTTGGGCGGGCGCATCAGCTTGCCTTCGTTCTGGATGTCGCCGAAGGTGGCTTTCAACTTCTTGTTCTTCAATACCTTGCTGAAGCCAGCCGCGTCGTCGACCATATGCTGGCGCAGCGCTTTCAGTCGCGACGGCGGCGGCATGTATTCGCCGGCGCCGAACAGCAGCTTGCCGCTGCCGTCGATCTGCATATAGTAGGTCGGCCCGCCGGCCTTGCTCGGACGGCGCAGGTCGTTCGGCGCCACGGCCGCCGAGAAGCGCGTCTTGTACGGGCTCTTGTCGTGGGCGAAGCGCACGTCGCGGTTGATGCGGAACATCGCCTTCTTCGGGTTGCAGAACTTGACGGCCGCATCGAACTTGCCCAGTTCGATAATCATGTCCGTCACCACTTGCAGGAATTCTTCGCGCAGGATGTCGTAGCGCGGTTTGTTCATGATGAACCAGGGACGGTTGTTATTGTCCGCCAGTTCCTTGAGGAATTGAGTCAGGTCGCGCAGATGCATTGGGGGTTCCTTATTTGGCGCCGGCCGGACGCTTGCCGACCGTGATGTCCAGCGTGGTCTCGCGGCTCTTGCGCAAGACCGTCATTTTAGCTTTTCCGCCAGGAACGAGTTGGGCGATCACATTCAGCATCTGATTGGTGTCGGCCACCGGCTTGTCGTCCACCGACAGCAGGATGTCGCCCGGCTTCATGCCGCCCTTGTCGGCCGGGCCGTTGCGCACCACGCCGGCGATGATGGCGCCGCTCTGCCGCTTCAGGCCGAAGCTCGACGCCAGTTCCGGCGTGATCTCCTGCGTCTCCACGCCTATCCAGCCGCGCACCACGTGGCCGGACTTGATGATGGCTTCCATCACCGACTTGGCGGTCGAGACCGGGATCGCGAAGCCGATGCCAACCGAGCCGCCCGACTGCGAGTAGATCGCCGAATTGATGCCCAGCAGGTTGCCATTGGCGTCGACCAGCGCCCCGCCCGAGTTGCCGAAGTTGATCGCGGCGTCGGTCTGGATGAAGTTCTCGAAATGGTTGATGTGCAGGTTGTTGCGCCCCAGCGCGGAGATGATGCCCATCGTCACCGTCTGGCCGACGCCGAAGGGGTTGCCGATGGCCAGCACCACATCGCCCACCTGCGCCTGCTCGGCCTGGCCCAGCACGATCACCGGCAGCTTGTCGAGCGCGATCTTGATGACGGCCAGGTCGGTCTCAGGATCGGTGCCGACCACCTTGGCGGCGGCCTTGCGGCCATCGGCCAGCACCACCTCGATTTCATCGGCCGCCTCGACCACGTGGTTGTTGGTCAGGATATAGCCTTCGCCAGACACGATGACGCCCGAGCCCAGGCTGGATTCATCGTCGTCGCCCTCGCCGTCATGGTCGCGGTCGCCGAAGAATTTCTTGAAGAAGGGATCGCGCAACAGCGGATGCTTGCCGCGCTTGGGTTTCTTGCTGGTGATGATGTTGACCACGGCCGGCATGGCCCGCCCGGCCGCCGCCCGGTAGGAGCCGACCGCAACGCCGGGCGCCTTGCCCGGCGCCGCCTCCAGCATCACGGCCGGATGGTCGGCGCTGCCGATCTGTTGGGCGCGCACCGGCGCCCGCCGCTCCGGCCCCACGGCCGTGTAGACAAAATACAGTGCCAGTACGACAGTCACCGTTTGCGCAAACAATAACCAGAGTCGTCGCATAGCCTTGAGTCCGCCGCCCGGTGGACGGCTGCCTAGTTATTTCTTGAGGGAGTCGCGGATCTCGCGCAGCAGCACGATGTCTTCCGGCGTCGGCGCCGGCGCCGCGGCTTCGGCCGCCGCCACTTCCTTGCTGCTCAGCGTGCGCGCCTTGTTCATCAGGCGCACCATCTGGAAGATCACGAAAGCCAGAATGACGAAGTTCAGCAGGATGGTGGCGAAATTACCGTAGGCCCATACCGCGCCCAGCTTTTTCGCTTCGATCAGGCTCAGGTGCGGATCCTGTCCGTTCAGGCCGATGTAGTAGTTGGCGAAATCCAGGCCGCCGAACAGTTTGCCGATGGGCGGCATGATGATGTCAGCCACCAAGGAATCGACGATCTTGCCGAAGGCGCCGCCGATGATGACACCGACAGCCAGGTCAACCACATTCCCCTTCATCGCGAATTCTTTGAATTCTTGCATCATTGCCATATTATTATCCTCGCTGTGTGGTCATTTGTGAACAAAACTGCGTCTGAATCATACTATTCTTTCAATTAGATTCCAAACACGCTAGCCGCATGTGCATTTGGGCACCAAATTACGCTATAAATTTGTCTTGCATCAATATCTATCGCTTGCGCTCCGCTAGTAGGGCATGGGGCGCAAAAAATCAAGTCCAAAACGGTGCGCAAAACGCGCCAATTGGGGTTACGGCAACGTTTTTGCTTTAATTCGTATCACGCTTACCTTATAATTTAAGGTTGCTAGAAGCTATATTCGTGCTTCAACAAGTTTCAGGTTTTGTTCTCGGTTCTCGGATTTTGTTCGCACTTTGACTGATTGGGGTTTGTATGAGTATCGAAAAGCAGGTCGATTCCGGCCGACGCGGATTGCTCGTCGCAACAGGCGCGGCGGGTGGTGTAGTGGGCCTGGCAACCGCCGGGGCACTGGTAAGCACGTTCCAACCGTCCGAGCGCGCAAAAGCCGCCGGTGCGCCGGTGGAAGTGGATATTTCCAGCCTCAATCCAGGCGAAATGAAAACCGTAGAATGGCGCGGCAAGCCGGTCTGGATCATCAAGCGTACCCCTGAAATGGTGGCCTCGCTGAAAAAGACCGACGGCAAAGTGGCCGACGCCGATTCCAAGCGCAATCCGGAAGAATTCACCCCCGAGTACGCCCGCAACGAATGGCGCTCGCGCAAGCCCGAGCTGCTGGTCGCGGTCGGCATCTGTACCCATCTGGGCTGCTCGCCCTCGTCGAAATTCACCCCAGGCCCGCAGCCTTCGCTGCCGGACGACTGGGAAGGCGGCTTCCTGTGCCCATGCCATGGCTCGACCTTCGACATGGCCGGCCGCGTGTTCAAGAACAAGCCGGCGCCGGACAATCTGCAAGTCCCGCGTCATATGTTCCTGAGCGACACCAAGCTGGTCATTGGTAAAGACGAGAAAGGCGAGGCGTAAATCATGGCGGCTTTCAAAGAGACAAAATTCCCGGCCGATGCTCCGGCCGCACAAAAAGCACTGGGCTGGGTCGACGACCGTTTCCCGCTCACCAAGCTGTGGAATGACCAATGGGGCAAATACTACGCCCCGAAAAACTTCAACTTCTGGTACATCTTTGGCTCGCTGGCCATGCTGGTGCTGGTGCTGCAGATCGTCACCGGCATCTTCCTGACCATGCACTACAAACCGGACGCCAACCTGGCCTTCGGTTCGGTCGAATACATCATGCGCGAAGTACCGTGGGGCTGGCTGGTGCGTTATATGCACTCGACCGGCGCTTCGGCCTTCTTCATCATCGTCTACCTGCACATGACGCGCGGCCTGCTGTACGGTTCGTACCGCAAGCCACGTGAACTGATCTGGCTGTTCGGTTTCGCCATCTTCCTGTGCCTGATGGCCGAAGCGTTCTTCGGCTACCTGCTGCCATGGGGCCAGATGTCGTACTGGGGCGCCCAAGTGATCGTCAACCTGTTCGGCGCGATTCCGCTGATCGGCCCTGACCTGTCGCTGTGGATCCGCGGCGACTACGTGGTGTCCGACGCCACCCTGAACCGCTTCTTCGCCTTCCACGTGATCGCGATCCCGCTGGTTCTGCTGGGTCTGGTGGCTGCCCACCTGATCGCGCTGCACGAAGTCGGTTCGAGCAACCCGGACGGCATCGAAGTGAAAGAAAACCTGGGCGCCGACGGCCACCCGGTCGATTCGATTCCTTCGCACCCTTACTACACCGTGCACGACCTGTTCGGCGTATCGGTATTCCTGCTGATCTTCAGCACCGTGGTGTTCTTCGCCCCGGAAATGGGCGGCTACTTCCTGGAATATAACAACTTCCTGCCGGGCGATTCGCTGAAGACCCCGCTGCACATCGCGCCGACCTGGTACTTCACCGCGTTCTACTCGGTGCTGCGCGCCACCACGGCCGACTTCATGTGGGTGCTGATGTTCTTCGTCGCCGCCTACGTCGTGTTCGTGTGGCTGAAGTCGCGCCTGTCGAGCATCGTGAAAACGGCGATCGCCGTGATCGCGCTGGTGGCCATCATCGGCATGCTGCCGCAGGTGCTGGACGCCAAGTTCTGGGGCGTGGTGTTCTTCGGCGGTTCGGTGGTGATCCTGGCCTTCCTGCCTTGGCTGGACAAGTCGCCGGTCAAATCGATCCGCTACCGTCCAAGCTGGCACAAATACGTGTACGGCGTGTTCTTCTTCTGCTTCCTGTCGCTGGGCTACCTGGGTACCCTGCCGCCGACCGAAGGCCGCACGCTGTTCTCGCAAGTATGCACCCTGCTTTACTTTAGCTTCTTCCTGTTCATGCCATGGTGGAGCGCCATGGGCACGTTCAAGAAGGTTCCGGATCGCGTAGTGTTCCACGCGCACTGATCGACCACTCGGCTAAAGTACACAAAGGACATTACATGAATTTTCCTAAAAAACTGCTCGCTATCCTGGCATTGCTGCCGGGTCTGGCACTGGCCAACGAAGGCGGCATCGCGCTGGACAAGGCGCCGGACCGCTCGAACAACATGGCCGCGCTGCAGCATGGCGCCAAACTGTTCGTCAACTACTGCCTGAACTGCCATAATGCGTCCTCGATGCGCTACAACCGTCTGCGAGACCTGGGCTTGACGGAAGAGCAAATCAAGGCGAACTTGCTGTTCACCGGCGACAAGGTCGGCGAAATGATGACCACCACCATGAATCCGAAAGATGCGAAAGCATGGTTCGGCGTGGTGCCGCCGGACCTGTCGGTGATCTCGCGCGCGAAAGCGTCGGGCGCCGGCACCGGCAGCGACTATCTGTACACCTATCTGCGCACCTTCTACAAGGACGACACCCGCCCGACCGGCTGGAACAACCTGGTGGTCAACAATGTGGCGATGCCGCATGTGCTGTGGGAACTGCAAGGCATACAGAAGGTCAAGATGGAAGAAGTGGCCGACCCGCACGAGGAAGGCAAGAAGATTCATCAGTTTGCCGGCTTCGAGGTGGTCACGCCGGGCAAACTGTCGAAGCTGGAATATGACACTGCGGTGGCCGACCTGGTCGGTTACATGGAGTGGATGGCGGAGCCTGCAGCGCAGACCCGCAAAAAACTGGGCGTAGCGGTGGTGCTGTTCATGGCCCTGTTCGCCTTCCTGGCATGGCGCTTGAACGCGTCGTTCTGGAAAGAAGTTAAATAATCGAGAGCGCCGGCT
Source organism: Rugamonas aquatica (assembly GCF_009380215.1). Classification (GTDB taxonomy): domain Bacteria; phylum Pseudomonadota; class Gammaproteobacteria; order Burkholderiales; family Burkholderiaceae_D; genus Rugamonas; species Rugamonas aquatica_B. The sequence continues at coordinate 615,324 of NZ_WHUG01000003.1, read as the reverse complement.
GGCCGGCGCTTGTTTTGCGATGCCCGCGCTGGCGGGCGATCGATCCGGGGTGATCCGTTCGCGGCGTCACCCCCTTTGTTCTTCTAAGGAACTATAAAAATGATGGTTCTCTACTCGGGTACAACCTGCCCATTCTCGCAACGCTGCCGCCTGGTCCTGTTTGAAAAAGGCATGGACTTCGAAGTGCGCGATGTCGACCTGTTCAACAAGCCGGAAGACATCTCGACCATGAATCCCTATGGTCAAGTGCCTATCCTGGTCGAACGCGAATTGATCCTGTACGAATCGAATATCATCAATGAGTACATCGACGAGCGCTTCCCGCATCCGCAGCTGATGCCGGCCGACCCGCTGATGCGCGCCCGTGCGCGTCTGATGCTGTTCAACTTCGAAAAAGAATTGTTCGTCCACGTGCACGTGCTGGAAAGCGAACGCGCCAAGAGCAACGACAAGAGCCACGACAAGGCCCGCGCAGAAATCCGCGACCGCCTGACCACGCTCGCGCCGCTGTTCCTGAAAAACAAGTACATGCTGGGCGATGAGTTCTCGATGCTGGACGTGGCGGTAGCGCCGCTGCTGTGGCGTCTGGATCACTACGGCATCGAACTGTCGAAGACCGCAGCGCCGCTGATGAAGTACGCCGAGCGCATCTTCTCGCGCCCTGCCTACATCGAAGCGCTGACGCCGTCGGAAAAGGTGATGCGCCGTTAATTCGGACGCACGCCGTTTTACTTGAAGTCCATCGGCGCGTTTGCCTGCCTTAGCGGGCGGCGCGCCGGGTTTTACTGCAGTCTGGAATACCATGTCTGAAATCTCAACCAAGCCCTACATGCTGCGCGCCATTTATGAGTGGTGCACGGACAGCGGCTATACGCCCTACCTCGCTGTCAAGGTCGATGCTTCGACCACGGTGCCGATGGAATATGTGAAAAAAGGCGAAATCGTCCTCAACATCAGCTTCGGCGCCACCTCGGGCCTGAAGATGGACAACGACAGCATCCGCTTCCACGCGCGCTTCGGCGGCGTGTCGCGGGAGATCTACGTCCCGGTCAACAACGTGATGGCGATCTATGCCAACGAGAACGGCCAGGGGATGGCGTTCGAACCGCAACTGGGCTTTGCCGAGTCGCCGACGGAGCAGGAAACCAGCGCACCGGCGCCGGTGCTGGCGGCAGTTCCTGCGCCTGCGGCCGAGGCCAAAAGCGAGGCGCCAAGCGCCCCGGACGACGATAACGAGCCACCAAAAAAGGGCGGCCGGCCTACTCTTACGCGAATTAAATAGCGTATAATTCGCCCCGTACAAGTTTCGCCGACTTAGCTCATTTGGTAGAGCAGTTGATTTGTAATCATCAGGTGGCCAGTTCGAAACCGGCAGTCGGCACCAGAAAGACGCAGTAATATCAAAGGGTTGCATGCTTCGGCGTGTAACCCTTTTTTGTTTAGGTCACGATGATAGACCTTTTGTACCCCACTTGTACCCCACTTTACTCAACACTTGGGGCTAGACAGCGCAATGTAGAGCCAGGTGGCTCATTCCAGCCCGACTACATCCCGCGCAGCTTGTAGCACGCGGGCGCGCGCATCTGCTGGCAGGCGATGGAAAACGACCAACAGCCATGCCGCCTCGTCGTCTGCGGCATAGAAGTAGGACTCCGGCACGTTCAGCGCCTTGGCGATACGCTCGACCATCGTAAAGTCCGGCTCATGCTTCGCCTTCTCGTACTGATTCATCCGCGCGCTCGATGACATTTCATCGATGCCGGCCAGTACGCCCAGCCGCTCCTGCGATAGCCCGGCACGGGTGCGCGCCTCCTTCAACCTCTTGGAAAAGACCGACATTCATAGCCCCTAAAGGCTAAGATATTCTGAGTATTTCGTTGACGTCACACTAAGGTTTCCTTAGTATCGCCACGGCAAGGCAATCACACAGAAACCAAAAGGGGAAATATCAATGAAATACTGCTTCGCCGCTATCACCGTTGCCGCACTGGCCGGCTGCGCCAGCAACACCGGCATCATTCCCATCGGCACCGACACCTACATGGTCAGCCGCCAAGCCGCGACCGGCTTCAGCGGCTCCGGCAGTCTCAAGGCCGAGGCGTTCCAAGAGGCGAATGCCTACTGCGCGGGTCGAGGCAAGTCTTTGCAGGTCGTCAGCACCCAAGAGGCGCAGCCGCCCTTCGTGTTCGGCAACTACCCCAAGGCCGAGGTGCAGTTCATGTGCCTGAATACCGGCGACGCGGAGCTGGCGAGGCCGAAGCTCAAGCCGAAGGCCGACGTGACTGTTGAAGTGAAGAAGGCGGATTAGATCATGACGTCGGCTGAGACCATGGAGATTTTGCCGCCGGTGCAATCCGAGGAGGACCGCGAACGGATACGGCAGCAAGCGCTTGTCGATAGCGCGCGCAACCTATCGATTGACGAGCGATACGTTCTCCGGCGCTTGGTCAATCTGGTCACTCAAGACCCAGGCACCGCAAGCCGCCACGTTGGCAAGCTCGTCACGCTCCCCGTGGCCGAGTTCGCCGCTCACGCCGGAATCACCTTCAAGGTGGCGCGTCGTCGCCTCGACATGGCTGCCTACGCCCTATTTGAGCGGAGCGTTAGCATTCACTTTCATGACGAAGGGACCATTTTCCGCTGGACCGAGAAACTCGCCTACACAGAAGACTATTATGAATTGCGCTTCTCCTCGACCTTCATCGGGTATCTGGCGTGGATCGTAGGCGACATTCGAGCTGGAGCAAGTCGGTCTCTGCTTTCGTTCGCAGAGGCCATCAATGCACCGGCCTTCGTGGCGCGCGGCGCCAAGGTGCCGGGAGACCTTTCCATCGTCCATATCAGTCGCTTGAAGGCGCGCACCAAGCGCCCCAAGTCGCTGAAGTGGGATCAACTCAGCGGCAGGGTCCGCAAACGGCTGAAAAGACACATGTCACGCGACGAGGTCGAGGATGTAGCCCACGCCGCGTACCACAGGAGTCCGCAAGCCAAATTGCGCGGCAAGTATCATGACTACAGCCACCGCGACATCGCGGGTCTGTACGACTGGATCATGAAGAACAAAGACAAGCCAGGCTTCATGGACTTCTAGAAGGTGCCTATAAGGATGCAGGACTGCGCTACGATCACGTCATGACTCGCTTCTCGCCACCCATCATCTACCAGTGCCCAGCCTGCGCCGGCTACTTCAAGCGCTGCGCGCTGATTTCCTTGCACTACTATGACGACGTGCCAGAGTGGTCGGACGGCAAAAATGGCCAGTGGTGGGCTGGCTCAAGTGGACAGGTCGGGCGCTGTCCAGCGTGCTCTAAAACGGTCTGGATCGAAGACGCCACGGAGGTGATGCCCTCATACAGCAAACCCGCCGAAATCGGCGTAGTGGCCCGTTGGTGGCATCGTATAACCGGCGACCGTAGCGGAAGGCTGCGCGAGGAGTGTGAGTGGAACGCGCTGCCCAATGGGGTCAAAGGTGCGGAGCGCATCTATCCCCTGCAGGATGCCCAGGACTTCGTTGAAGCCTTGGCCGCATTACCGCCTGATGCGCCGGCCCGCGAGGCGCACCTGCGACAGCGGTTGTGGTGGCTATCTGGCGATCACCAGCGCCTGGGCACGGATGGAACGTCGATTGCGCCACAACCCACCGTGGCATCAGCCACGGCCAGCGAAAACAAGAAGCGCCTCCTAGAGCTGATCGAGCATGATCCCAAGGCCCAGGTAGCGCGTGGCGAACTGCTGCGCCAGTTGGAGCGTTTTGACGAGGCTGTAGCGACACTCAAGGCCGTCAAGCCAGACGGCTATTCCGAGGTCAAAGCGGTCAAAATCGAACGGCTGGCGTTGGCTCGAAATGCCGACCTACAAGCCATCTGAAGACCTGGACGACCTCCGAAGCCACTCTTGATCTCCCGCAACTGTCGACTGCTACACGGCAGGTAAATTGAGACCCTGCGGCTCCAACCGATGCACGCCCCAAAAGGCTGGCGGGTCATAAGTGCACTCGGCACGCCCATCGTGCGGCATGATAGCTAAAATACATGCTATAAATGCAATTTATGAAGCTGAAGTTGGGAGTTCTCATGGGCCTGCCTTTGATTGTTATCGGCGACAAGACGAGCCACGGCGGCACGGTAATAAGTTGTTCACCTACCTGCGACACGATGGGCAAGGGCTGGGCGCGGGTAGGCGATATGGTGGCGTGCCCGCGTTGCAAGGGCGTGTTCCCCATCAGCCAGGGTGACAATAGCTTTACGGACAACGGGAAAGCAGTGGCCTACCACGGCTGCAAGGTGGCCTGTGGCGCCATGCTGATCTCTAGCCAGATTATGACCACCACTGAGCCGTCTGGCGGCGCTGGCGGCAGCGCTACCGATGCTGGCTCGACGAAGGGCATGGGCGTCATTGCCGCAACCCTCATGGCCGGGTATCAAGACGCATCCGTAGACGACGGGCGTCAACGTTTCAAAGGCCGCTTCCAGGTGATCGATTCCACGTCTGGGGAGCCGGTGGCAGGGCAGCCTGTGCGCGTGAGGTCTACAGCAGGTCAATATCTGACTGGAACCACCGACAGCCAAGGTTTTACCGAGTGGGTAGAGCGTGACGCCAGCGAGATGCTGGCGTTTGACTTGATGGAGCAAGGACAGGCATGACCGACCCAACGCAGCCAACTACCCCTTTAGCGACTGGCGGCATGTCCACCGCCGGCACCACCACGCAGGTCAAGATTACCCGCCCGCGCCTCGATCCCAAGGATAAGAAAGTGCTGTGCTCTGCCATCTGCAAATGCAAGGACACTCCTGGCATCGGCAAGGACGGTCGTTCGCTCAAGCAGTCATGTGTGTCTGGAAGGCTCAAAGCGCTTGACGGCGTGCTCGATCACCGCAGCCCCTACAAGCCCGAAGTCAATTACGACATGACCAAGCAGCCGCCCGCACCCATCATGGACAGCGGTGTGGAGACCAAGGGGCATGATTGGCTGCCCGGATGGATCACGAAGTACTGGAGCAAACCCGACGAGCAAGGCGCTGTACGGCCGCCATTCCAAGCAGGTGAGGGGATGATCCGCCGTCCCGATGTGGTTATCGTCAACGATCCAGCCAAGCCGCCGACTCAGGACAACATCAAGCAGGTCGTCGAGATCAAGTTCCCGCCGGACAAACGAGACCTGCGGCAAAACGCCGCATATACGCAAATCGCTGGCGACGAAAACAGGCTCGTCCTGATGGGGCCGGAGGATTGCGACTGTGACCAGCCTGAGCCTGAATCTGCCAAGGTGCCGGTCGAGGCGCTCAGCAAGGCCGCCGCTGCTGCGGGGCTGCTATACATGATCCTGACGAAGCGCCCGCCACCGGGTAGGATACCGGCATATTAAGCAAGGAAATGCAATGAGTGAACTCCCTTTTGATCCAATCGAGTTGATGCGCCAACATCCAGAAAAGATGCGCGTCCCCGGCGGCCTGCTGACCAAGCAGGGGCCGCAAGACTACGTTGGCTGCGTCCCAGCCATCACCGGCACCCTGTTCTTCAAGGATGCACACCTACCCGAGGTGCGCGAAGCCATATGCGCCTGCTTCGACGAGTACGAAGCCGTGGCCAAGGCCCACCTGACCTGGCTGTGGCGTGAGGAACCGCCCGAGGGAGCCGATAAGTTTGCTTACGCCAAAGCACCGCCGATGCGTGCCATGGTGAAGCGCATGAAAGAAAACGACCTGTTCGCGTTTACCTACACCAGTGGTGTGCAGCCGCACGACGCCGGCGACTGGGAATTCGATGTCTCTGGGATGCGCGGCTGGGAAGCAAAGATGATCGTGCGGGGCACGTCCGCGTTGCGTTTTAGCGTTCCATTGTTATTCGTTGAGGAAAACCCGACCGCGTTTCAGGCAATGTTCGTGAGTTTCGCAAAGCGGCTGAACGCCCTCCACGGCTATGGCGGTCATGGCTTGGTACTTTCTGCTGTCCGCTTGAGCGACAACCAGCCCTTTGAGGCATTCTTGGCCGACAAGCTCAATGGGCTGGACGTGGGGAATCCAGTTGCGGGCGCGACCCATGCCCATGAAGGCATCAAGACCGTCTCTTGGCTGACCGCCGTCAACTACGAGAAGGTGGAAAAGGTGGGCGGGCTATCGGTCATCCGCTCCGAGCTGCCCATGGACTGGTTCGCACTTTATGACTACGACGCGGGCCTTGTAATCCAAGCGGGACCAACGCCGGAGGCCGCGCCGACCGACCAGCTCAGACCTGCGCGGTTGGTGTTGCCGAACATGCTGCTCAAGGAAGTGCGCGCGCCACTGGTCAGCCTGCACTACGGCTCCAAGGAGGGTGAGCCGCGCCTGAATGGGTGGGCCGCTGAGCAATGGCTCAAGCGCTTCGACGTTGAGGATGCCGAGCTAATAACCTACAAGGCCAAGCTGTTGAACGAACCAAAGCTCACTGAGACTACGACACTGCTAGACCGACTATGACGCCCACACGTAGTCTATTCATCGATTAACGCCTTCGCCTTGCCTATGGCCACTTCGAGCTGCCGGGCTTGCTCGCCAGTGCCTGCGAGCTTGAACGCGAGCATGGTGAACATGGCAGCGTTGAAAAAGGTGATGATGTCAAGAATCGTCTGCATTGGCTTGGTCCGGTAGGCAAAGTCATATTGTCCATGCGCCGGATCAATTCGACCGACGCAGGCGCCGAAAAATTTTGACTTTTTCTATGCGCGAAAATTTTTGACGGATGGACCGATGGACTAAATACAGGCGGGGGTGGCGCTCGGCCTCCCCCCAACCTCTGCCACATCAAAATGCTGGTCGTATGCTACCCTCGTAACTCATGAACAGTGACGGAGATACGCAGTGAAGCAGCCACCCGTAGACGGATTCCTGTCCCCGATCTTAGACCAATGGAGCGATGAGGCACGACAATCGGCCCCCGACTGGTCACTGCTTATTCAGGACATCAATAGAGCTGCGGTTGCGCTCTTGCCTACACTGGCACCACGCCGTAATTCCGACCGCGAACTCGTCGCTGCTGCCCTGTACGCACGCGCGCTACAGACTTTTGAAGCGTCGATCTTACTTGCCAATCGAGGCATGCTGGCTGATGCTGGCACCCTTGCGCGCAGCATCCTCGAAACCACCATCTATCTTGGCGGTTTGGCCCAAATCGAAAATTTCGTTGCGCGCATGGCAGCGGCCAACAATCAGCACTACTTTAAGTTTGGGCGTGCCCTGGTTGACTTTGCCACGGAGACGAATATTGCGGATGTCGAGGAATTGAAAGGTCATTTGGCCGACGAGGCGCTCAAGGAACACAAAGCCTCCGGGATCATCATGCAGCAGCTAGCCAAAGAGGTAGGAATGGGCGCGCTGTATGAGGTCGTCTACCGCCAGTTGTCAGGCGATGCAGCCCATCCCAGCGTAGCATCCTCAGAACGCCATATTGTAAGAGGGGCAGATCGTGGCATAGAGAAGCTGATTTTCCAGCCCCAACGAGAGGGCATGGAAAAAATGCTGAGCTGTGCGATTATTGCCCTACTCGGCGCGTGGCAGGCTGTCGGCGTGATTTTTAATCGATCCGATATACCCCCCGCAATTGAGCTTTACAACATGCGCCACCAAGCGCTGAGCGCAGCATTTTCTGATAGGTCAGAAAATAATCAGTGACAGACTTTTGACCTGGGATTCCTAATATAGGTATCCTCAATCCCAGTACCCATGCGGCCCGGCGGCCGAGATGTGTAAAAAAATGTGTAAAACTGCAGGAATTGCGTTCGATTTGTTCATCTGGTACGCGGTCATCGGGGTTGGGCAACAGCGGGCTTTGCCTCTGGTGCGTTCGCCAGTGAAACGCCACATTCGCCCTCTTCGAGTGCGGTTGCGACTGCATGGACCTCCGTGCTGTTTGCGCGCTCCACTTGCTTTACGACCTCTAGAATTTCTGCTGCGCGCCTCACGTTCTCGACATCCCCTTCCTTGCCCGCCAACATCACCGCGAACTCATCCAAGAGCCTGTCTTCCAGCTCATCCAAGTAGAGATATAGGGCTTCGACCCCAAAATTCGAAAGCATGTCTGCATGATGTGGTAAGGCAGCCAGAACGACCTTCTGTACGGATCTATGGTCGGTGAAGTCTTCAGCGACACCACTTTGTAGTTGAATAAGCCGGGCGACATAGAAGGCAAGAATCGAACGATACGCCACGAAATAGGCCCAGGCCAGTTTGGTAACGTGCGGACGCGCCTCGTCACCGCGAATGTCTTTGATGGCTTGCTCCCCAGCGTCGCCAAACGTGACGAACGCCTCCCGGAACTTACTGTTTCGTGCTGCCTCCATCAGGCATTTTTTGTAGTCGAATGTCTTCCAAATCTGCGGCGTTATCCGCGCCGGGCGCAGAGCTGAAACCCCACCCCACAGTTGATCGATAGCCTCTAGGCGCCGTTTGTCGTTAGCCCCTTGCCTGCTGGCTTGCGCCGCAAGCGCACCGCCCTGCAGTGCCTGTATTACAGCAGCTTTACCTCGCAGTTCGTCCTTGAACTGCTCTTCCCTTTGCCTTAGCTCGGCCTGCATCGCAGCCATCTTCGCACCGAACTCATGCTCTACCGCCGCTTTTAGTCGCGTCCCGATAAACGCCCGGAAAAGCCAGCCAAGGGCAGCCAGTAGAGCGGTAACGACGGCGGCACTGGTCAGCGAATGTAATAAAAAGTCCATCGGATGCACCTTATTTCATAAAGTAATAATAAAACATTTTTTTATTACAAAAAAGTCTAATAATTAACGTGCTTCAGAGGCAATTCGCATTCTGACTTCCCTAAATACCTTGCCTATACAAAAAGGCGTCGTGGGCAATGTCGTCCACGGGTTCCATAAAGGATTGTATGAATAGCAATATTAAAACCACCCCGAACTCCCTGTGCCGTAAAGCGTTCCGCCTCGTCGAGATTGTCCACACCATTCACTTCATGCACAGTACGCTTGATGGGTTCATCGGGTGGCTGCACACTATGCTGGCGTAGTCACGGCGAAGAACTGCCGCAGGGCAGTTCTTAAGCGTGGTGTGTCGAGGGGCAACTTTCGTATGTCGGCCGGTGTTGCTGACTACTCTGCCCCTCAACGCATCAGCAGTATCACAATAGCAATATCGCGCGCAGAGAGCGACCTTTGGCGGATCAAGCGCAGGACGACATCAGGTACCATGAGGTTCCATAACCATAAGTAAAGGGTCCAGATGCAGATCGAAACTGTTTTTGTAAAGCCTACGGAAGATGGCACCAAGTCTGGTGAGCTGTTATTGGTGGAGAACGGAAATGAGATGTGCCTAGCCTTGGCGATACAGTTCACAAATGATCGCGGCATCTTGCTTCTGTCAGGCCGGAACGCAGGTAAGACGGACTATTTTCCAGACTCCGGTTTCCTCCAGTATATCGGCGGCGCAAAGTTGCACGTTGCGCATGCCGCCTCCGCTTGGGTAAAAGAGCGTCCTGACGTCCCTGTAGCTCTCTGGACCGACGGCGCACTTTGGCGCTTGACTGCGTTTCCGAATGGTGCGGGGCTATCAATCAACGTTCAGACGGGCGAGGTTGGGGGAATGCCATATCGCGGCTGGTACGTCAAAGACTGGGAAATCGTTGACGGCGAAATCCAGCTACTCCCTTAGAATTTCGGTTTCTGACGTGGAAAAAAGGGCGCCGCCGGATGGGCGCCCTTTTTGCATGAAGCTCAACGCTTGTTACTGTCAGGCGTCCGCTTCACTTGGTCCCAAGTATTGCCTGGCTTGCTGGTCGGTGGGGCGGTCTTATTGTCCGCAATTGTCGAAAAGTTGCCAGTCTTGCCGCCGCGACTGCCTTTTTCTTCGTAGATCCCGCCGTCTTTGCCCGAGTTTTGGCCTGGTTTTAAAGACATTTGATATCCCTTCGTTAGTTAGTTAACAGACAATTCTGCTAACTCCTCAACAATGGGATGGCAATCCCCTATTTCAACAGTAAAAGTACGTCAAATTTATTTACCAATAATCGATTATTGATAGTTTTTGTCCAACATACTGCAATTCGGCAATGGTACACTTGTCCAAAGACATCATTCTCGAACCCAAGTGCGGAGCAACGGCATGACGAAGCCCTCAGACAAATCACACACACCCGGCAATAGCCATGTACGGCATAAAAGCGAAAGCGGTGGAATGGCGCAAGACAGCGCAATTCAACGACATAAGGGCGGCTTGGTGAAACCAGTCACCCCAATAACTGCCAAGACTGCACGCCCTCCAGCGCCTAAAAAGTGATCACCCAAGGCGACAACGTTGGCCATAACGAGCCTGGGGAACTCGCCAAGGGCGACGCCGCCGAGGACGATTTCCTTTGGAGTGAACGCCTGTATGTACAATACAGAGCCGAGCTAAGCACTCTGTACCATCGAAAGCGAGAACGTTTTTTTGCGTTATGTGATCGCTGCTCCAAAGCAGCATCTTTGATCGCTGGGACGGCGGCATTCAGTTCACTTTTACCCACGGCTGAAGCGAAGGCTTGGGCAGGGGTTGTGGTTGCCGCTTCCACTATGCCGGGGTTGGTAATGGCGTGGAATGACCGCGCGCGTTTACATGGGGAGTTGGCGCAGAAGTTTTTAGCAGTTGAGGCAGAAATTGTGGCAAAGGGGAAGCGCGACTTTACGGAGTCCGACTTAAATACTTGGCTAGCCAAGATACTCGCCATCGAAGCCAGCGAACCGCCGACCTTGGGCGGGCTTACCGCCGTTTGCCACAATCAGTTGGCGACATCGAATGGCAATCCTGAGAGTATTGTCAAAATATCAAAGATAAAGCGATTTTTCATGCATATCTTCGACATGGAAATAGCATGGCCTGAGGCGCCAACCATTCCCGGCCATCGCAAGAATATGGGAGGAACACCCATACCCGTCGCCGAGCGGGATAGCCCTACTACCGAAAACAACGCTACGCGCGTGTAGCCCAATAAAGGTATTCCTACACCGGCCAAAAGACGTACATCGCCCAAAGTCAAACGGTGCACCAAAACCCCAGCCTTCTGCCCGCCTTCCACGCATGACGTACAAGGCTTGAAACCCGCATGGATACTAAAGAATATATATAAATAATATATAACCTTCTCTCCTTCTCCCCTCTCCTACCTCCGGAAAATATAACAATCAAATTGATTCCGCCGTATCCATATAGGTGGATGCCACAAAAAGATGGATGTTCAGGCCGCTGCTCGCAAGAACAAGCAACCATGCGGGTTTCAGGGCGATTTATTCCATCAGACCAGGTGGATGTTCGGTGGATGTTGGTGGATGGTCAGCCAGACCGCGTTGACCGCCAATCTAGCCGCCCAGTATAGTGCTGCGCCCATCGACCTATTGCAGCCCCTACTGCCACCATGACCGTCAATCTACTGCCTACGCTCCCCGAAGCGCTGCAAGTCCTGTCCCAGACCACAAGCACGCCCTGGACCCGTGCCATGTTCTTCAACGCCGTCATCGCCAACTCGCTGCCGCTTCGCGCCACCACGCCCATTGGCTGCGAACCAGTGATTGAATCGATAGGGGAGCAGCGCGATGCTCACTTTCCTCCTTTGGGGTATCGACGGCACGCTCTGCTGTCGCGGGCTACGACCATGAATCTGGCGATGCACGGAGAGGCGACCACCACCGGCGTGGCGCTCGAACCGGGCGACCCGGATTACATGACCTGGCCGGAAATCAAGGCCCGCCGATTGCATCGAGCACATGAACTGGCGCATGAGCCGCATACCGTCGAGCAGTTGGATGCACGACCGCATTGGGAACGGTGGCTCCCTGATGACTTCATGGGCGAGTCCGAGGTGTTCATGCTGTCACAGTGGGTGACGGTCACTGACGAAACTTGCCGCGTCCCGACCGAGACCATCGAGGAATTGCAGGCAAATGGAGCACCAACCGCAGAGCAGCCTCACAGCCATAGGGCTATCGTCGGCATCAAGCACCATATCAAACGCAATTCTATGGACGGGCCAATCGAGGCTGCCATTAAGCGGGCGGGCACGATGTCCAGCGGCGCCGTTTGGATTCACCTCCGTGAACTGGCTCTAGACAGCACGCCGCCGTTCACGGGGCTGGTGGAGGATGAGCTACTACACTTCACCGACGACAAAAACCGACCCACGACGCTGAGCAAGAACGCACTCAAAATGCGGTTGGTCAAGCATCGAAAATCCACGGGCCAGTAACGCCTATCGCGTTCAGCCAGCCGAAATCAGGTAAGGGTTGGTAAGGGTTGGTAACGGTTAGGAAGCAACATAGCGTCGAAAAGCACGACCACTGAAATGCTGGCGACTCCATAACAACAAGGAGTCATCATGCACCCTTCGTCTCACCAGTACGTCCCGCACCAGTGGGTCGCGCCGAACGCCGCAATGGCATACGGCAAATTCCTGTTCGCCACCAACTCCGCCCAAGACCAGATCATCGTCGGCAACAACGACAACAAGCCGGTCCGCCAGCATTTCGCGTTCGCCCACCCCTCGCTGCGCGACGAAAAGCGTACCCACGTCGGCACCGCCTGCGCGGCCTACTGGCTCGGTCGCAAGCAGCAAACGCTGCGCAGCTGGGCATGCTTCGAGGACGGGCCGATCCGCCCCATCCGAATCAATGGCCGCCTGGCGTGGTCTGTCGATGCGATCCGCCGCCTGATGGGCGTGGAGGGCATTCAATGATCGCTGAAGCCATCAAACTGCCACCGCCCCTGCGCGCCGCCAATCCAGTGCTGGACTACGCACTGGCCTACGCGAAACGTGGCTGGTCAGTCTACCCAATCAATGGCATTACTGACGGTAAATGCGATTGCGGCCACGATCACCCAGCCGTTCACAATGGTGCACATCCGTGCAGCTACTTCACCCACCTGACTTCGACGTGCGACCCAGCCATCATTCTCGGCTGGGTTGAAAAGTGGCCCAACATGAACTTCGCCGTTGCGACTGGCCGCAAACAGGAAGGCAGCGACTACGTACTGGTCGCGGTTGAGGTGCCCGCAGACGGTCTGCTGGGTGAAGAGGCAATGGCGCAAGTTGCAGCAAAGATCAATGGCAGCTTCCGCACCTGCGGGCAGGTACTCACCCCTAACGGCACGCGCCACGTCTACATCGAGGTGACGGCCGAACAGGATCTGAACTTCGGCCGCATCCAGAACGCCAAGATTCACGCAAAAAACGGCAGCGTCATGGGCGCCGGCTCGCTGCACCAGTCGGGTGCCACCTATCAGTGGGAAGGTCAGTCGCTGCCGGCAGTCACGGTCATCGCGGGTAGCGCCCATCTGAGCGTGACGTCCAAGATGACCGCTACCGCGATGGTGGTCAACACGTCGGCAGCCGTCCGCGCAGAAGAACAGAAACCAATCGAAGACGATGCCATTGCGTCTTACGTGCCGGATGCCGCATGCACCGATTTCCAGGCAATCGGGCAGGATGTCACCATGCGTATTGCCGTGAACCGTGCCATCGCAGCCGAATACATGACTGCCGGCTTCAAACTGTGCCGCATCGCCACGGGCACCAAAGGGCCAAAAACCAAGAACTGGCAAGACTCCCCGATCACGCTCGATCAAGTCACCCACGAAGGACTGGGCCTTATCCACGCCCTGTCGGGCACCTGCGCCATCGACTTGGACAACTTCGAGAGCGCAGTGGCGTGGTTCGAGGCCCGCAACATCGACCTGCTCGCCTTGCTGGCAGCTGACGACGCCGTTCAGATCAAATCCGGCCAACCGAACCGTGGCAAATTGGTATATCGCCTGCCGCGAGGTATCGCGCCGCTGGAGATCGTGCAAGTCAAGAATCATGACGGCTCGATGCTGATTGAATTCCGCTCCGCCAGCGTCAAGGGCTGCCAAGACGTACTCCCACCGACCATCCACCCGACCACCGGCAAACCCTACGAATGGGCCGGCGCGGGCGACTTCAAAAACCTGCCAGAGCTGCCGCCCGCCGTGCTGGCCTTGTGGCAGAGCATGCTGGTCACGAAGGCCGCCATGAATTCGCCAGCAAAGCCTGCTGCGGCGCCCGTGGGCTACCGCATTCCAGAGGGCGGCCGTAATAACGCCCTGTTCAAGCTGGGCGGCAACATGGCCCGCCTCGGTCTGTTGCCAGAAAGCATCCGCGCCGCCCTCAACATCGAGAATCAACACCGCTGCAAGCAGCCGCTGCCTGAGAACGAAGTAGACCGCATCGCCAAGAGCGCGGCAACGAACAGCTATGGCGCAAAAGAAGCTGCTGGCCACATGTCCGACGCTGATTTCGACAATGAAGCCTTGGAATTGGCCGAAAAGGCGGTTGTTGAAGCAGACATGGCTTCGAACGTAATCGATTCCACGGTGAAGGTAGAACTGCCCGGTGTGATGCGCGATATTGCGGCCTGGAGCGCGCGCACCGCCCGCACCGTCCAGCCCGCGTTCGAGCAGTGCACGGCCCTCGCCGCATGTTCCAGCGTGCTGGCCCGCGACTTCATTGGCAGCAGCGGCTCGCACACCAATACGTACACGATCGTGGTTGGGCCTTCGGGAAGCGGCAAGGAGAACGCGCTGAGTACGGTAATCAAAATCCTCGACGCATACGACCCGGTTCGCCGAGCGGGCAAGCCGGCAAGCGACACTGCCGTGCTGACGGTCATGGGGCGCAATCCGGCCAGCACGTTCGTCATGGATGAGCTGGGCGAAGTGCTGCAGAGCGTCTTTGCCCCGAGCGCAGCGAGCTACCAAGCCCGTATCGGCACGACGTTCATGGATTTGTACACGAAGGGCGGCGAGAATTATCGCGGTACGGAGTACGGTATTCAAGACAGCAAGAAAGTGAACGGCCGCGAGCGCACTGATTTGTCCAGCCCTTGCCCGTCAATCTTTGGTGCCACCACCGCCGTGACCTTGTTTAAGGGTATGTCGGACGACGTGATCGGCAGCGGTTTCCTGCCACGCATCTTGTATTTCCGCGCACCAGACAAGATCCCAATGCCCAACTTCGACCGCGCAAACGAGCCGATCCCGGAGTCCGTGATCGCGTGGCTGACGGCAATCAAAGACCGCGTGGAGAAACATGCGCAGGCGATCAAAGAGAAGGGCGACCTGATTGGTGCGGCAACCCATCGATACCAGCCAATTATGGTGCCCTATTCCGCCGCCGCCGCGCGGTTGGTACGCCAAGCCCAGTTGCACATCGTTGACCGCCGCAATGCCTGCGTGGACGAGTTGGAGAGCACCATGCTGACCCGCACCGTCGAGAACGCAAGCCGTGTAGCGCTGACGCTGGCACTGGCCACCGCCCCATGGGCAGAAGAAGTTGATGCTGAACACTTCAAAGCGGCGCTTGCAATCGTCATCAACGCCACGAACGCCTTCATGGCCGACATCCGCTCCCACCTTTTCGGCAGCAAGCATGCCAAGATCGAAACGCTCGCCTACACGCAGATCGTCGCGCACTTCAAGAAGCACGGCAAGCCGATCACTGAAGGCATCCTGGTTGATCGCTGCAAGGTCTACGGGGCGGCGGCGCTGAAAGACCGCGAACAGGCGATGAAGGCGCTGGAAGGACAGGGTAAAGTCACTATCAAGAACGGCCGCTCCCGCGCCTACCTTCCGCGCGGCTAATCAGCAGCGCGACACCTACGCCGCCGTCGCCAGCTCTGGCGCGGCGTCATCCTCAGCGGCTGGCATCACACCGGCCTGCGTCAACATCCATTCCTCAATCTTGATGTGCCACATGCGCAGCAGGTCGAGCGGGCGCCGGATATAGTTCTGCTCCCGCACACCCTGCGGCGCGTGGCCCTGAATCTGGGCCGAAATTCCAGCCGGCATCTCGATCCACTCCGATAAGGTCGCAAACGAACGGCGCAGACCGTGCAGCGTCAGGTGTGGCAAGCCTGCGTTCTTCACCGCTTGGTTGTGGGCATATCTTGGCTCGGCCAGCCTGCCGGATTGCGCCGCCAGACTGCTGAACACCCATTCATTCCGACGCGGCAGCGCTTCGATCAGACCAGCAACGTATGGCGTAAGTGGTACAACCCGCTCGTCCTCGACCTTGTCACCCAGGCGCAGACTCAACCAAGTGAAGTCAACATCGGTCCAGCGTAAATGCGTCAGTTCCTCGCGACGGCATCCGAGCAACAGCAGGCTCTGCAAGTACCCGGCTATGACTGGATTTCCAACTGCCCTCACCGCCTCAAACCACACCATCAATTGCTCTTTTTGCAGCAAATCTTTCTTGACCTTCGGTTTCCCTACAGCCTTAGTCACTTTCTTGCTGCTGGCCGCGTTCCCCGCGACCAGCGCGGCGTAGTCCTTGTGCTCCATGCACCAGTTCAAAAAAGCCTTCAACAGCCTCACGCCCAAGCGTGCGCTGGCAGGGCGGGTGGTGGCTTCGTCCTTCGCCCACGCCTCGACGCGATCATGGTCCAAGGTCGCCAACGGCAACGGCGACAGCGCCGCTAGAGGGCCAGCCTTAGTTTCTTTGGTACCGCGCTTCCGTGGCAAACCACCTTCCTGGATCAGCTTGACGTGGGCGCGAAGGTGATGCGCGGACCAACCACCCTCCTTTTCCCGCACATAATCGGCCCAAGCCATGCCCACCGTTATCCGCGCCCTGCGTTCTTGAGCAGCGGTTTCAGCCTTCGCGCCTGCTTCCTCTTGCTCCCGCGCCTCACGCGCAGCCTGCTCCGCCGACAAGGCATCCTGGCGCACTGCACGGGGGTCTTGGCCGTGATCGATCTCAGCCCGGTACTTGTTGGCGATGCGCTGCGCTTCTTTGATGGTGTAGGTGGCCACGTCGCCGATGGCAATGCGTATCACCTGACGTTTCAGTTTCCCCTGAAAGATGTATGTCTTGGTCGGCTCGGTCTTACCCTTGCGCGTAGGCGTTACCCGGACTGCTAGGCCCGGCGCTTCCTCGCACCATAAAAAGTCCTGGGCCTTGCCCGGCTCGCAGGTGAAAGCTGCAATACGTGCTGCCGTCAATCGAATCTTTGCCACTGCTCCCTCATTCCTTGTACCCCATTTGTACCCCAAATGGCTCAACGGATGGCAGTATATCAATTAACAAAAATCAACACAAGGAGTAACGATTTCCATCTAAGTCATTGATTTTTATTGAAATATATCGACACAAATCAACACCCACGAATCTTCCTGAATAGGTTGTTTTGGCGATTTGTAATCATCAGGTGGCCAGTTCGAAACCGGCAGTCGGCACCAGCAATATCCAGCAAAAAGCCCAGCCCTTACCGGCTGGGCTTTTTGCTTTTTGCTTTCTGGTCTCATGTAGATGCCATGTGAATTTTTGGAGGGTAGCGGCACTTGCTTGCGAAATGCCAGGGTGCGCCCGCGCTACATTCCGTAATGCTTGGATAGCTTACATATTGTAAATAAATCTATAATAGGTAATCCAATCGCCGGAATGGAGCTAGCTCATGAAACGTCGCGTACGCTCACTGATCCACGGGCCATCTTTGGTCTTGATGGTCTTCCTGATCATGGCGCTAGGCAGATTACTGTCACTGCTCATCCCTACTGAATTTTACTTTACCTTCCAGTCGTTGTTTTCGGATCGGCCATCGCGCACGGTGGTGCTGTCGCTGCTTCTAAAGATGTCAGCGCCGTTACTTGCCAGCTTCATCAGTGGCTATTGGCTGTACCGGCGGGGTGGCGGTCGAGGCACCAGCACCTGCCATAGTTTTTACAAACGCTTGAGAGTCCAATGGATGCCTACCTTTTTCTTGGCAGGCTTCAGCGCTGCTTTCCTGTCAGCTTGGCCCATCATTGTCTACTGGGATCTGCTGTCGAACCCGGAAATAGGGCATCTGAAACTCACCTTCTTTGGCATATATGCACTGTACATGTTCGCCTTTGGGTATATAACATTGATGGGCTTACTTGCTGCAGTTTTCGTCGGTGAGCATCTGGACGAAATCCCTGCTGACGAGAAAATGGTGTCGAAAAAAGAGCTGGGAAGGGTCGGCGCACTGTGGTTGATTAATTCGGGCATCGCAACTTCCATCATGGGAGTGATCACCAAATGACGCTACTCCGAAGCCTGCGGGCTCTCCCGCGGCGAGCCCGCAGGCTGCTGCTGCCACCTTCGATGCTCACCGTGGCCCTAGCCGGTGGCGTACTGGCGCTGTTTGCGATGTTTTTGATCACACCGCAGCAACTCAATTATCTAGCGGCCCAAAAAGATGGGCCGACCCCGATCCCGGTGATAGTCACGCCGATGGAATCCGCAGGTGCAGTACCGCCGGTCAAAGTAACCGGACAGGACGAATACATCCGACAACGTATCGGCATCAATATTCTTCTGCAGTCCGGCTACCTGACCGGCGCCAGCGTCAGCAAACAACCTGGGGAATGGCCAGAACAGCGCTATCTTTTGCAGATGAACCAAGAAGTCACAGCCGCCGCAGAGCTACCGTCCGAAGACACGGATAGCAAGCAAGTGGCGCAGCGTAAGATAAATGCGGCGGAGTTGGCCATCGCTGCGGTGGCGGTTGAAAAATTTAACCGCACTGGCTTACATCGCTGGATGGAGTGGCACTATGCCCACGCCTACCTCCAGCTTTTCGGCCGCCTGCCGGACCTATCGCTGGGCCCAGCACAAATCCGGATTTCCACTATACGCCGGATCGCAGCCCAGGCTGGTATCAAGAACAAAATGTATGCAAGCTTCAGAGGCTCCGACGACAGCTTGGGCGCCGCTTTGGCAGACGAACGCCAATCACTACAGATCGCTGCACTGGTCATGTTTCATCTGTCCAGGGATGGGGCCGACGAGCAGGAAGTCTTGCGTAACTATGCCGGCGCGCGCGCTCATACCGCCGCCACCGTTGACTACGCACCTATCGTGCAATGCATGGCAACGTTGGTGCGCGGTGACGGCACTTGCTAGAATATCGCCGAGGTTCGATGGGCACTAAACTAGCCACAACATGCTCCATCCTCGAAGATTCGAGGCCCGCGACGGTTGAAGCGAAACGAAACCTTTAAGTCTCACGATGGCATCAAGCACCAAATCGGGCTGGCGAGAACGGTTGCGCGTCGGTGTAAGGTGCGCGGTCCTCGATCAGATCGGCCAACAAACGAGCACTGGCCGGCCCCAGCGTAAAGCCCTGATGCCCATGGCCGAAATTGAACCACAAGCCCTTATGCAGCGGCGCCCGGCCGATCACCGGTTTCATGTCGGCGCAACAAGGTCTGCTTCCTAGCCAAGGATCGGCCTCCACCGGCTCGCCCAGCGCCAGCAAGCCTCGCGCTTCTGCTTCCGCGCCGGTCAGCTGGTGCGGGGTCGGACGGGCGTCCTGGTGGGCGATTTCAGCGCCGGTGGTCAGGCGCAGGCCGCGTCGTTGCGGCGACAGTACGTAGCCGCGCTCGGCATCCAGCATCGGCAGCTTGACGCTGGCGCCGCCGGTGTAGTGCCGGTGATAGCCGCGTTTGACAAACAGCGGCAGCCGATAGCCCAAGCGACGCGTCAACTGCGCGGCCCACGGGCCCAGCGCCACCACCGCATGCGCGGCGTCGACCGTCCCTTGCGTCGTGTCGATCTGCCAGCCAGAGGCGGTTTCACGCAGGCTCTCCGCATTCCCGACAAGCAGGCGCCCGCCCTGCTGCTGAAACAGCCCCGCATACCGCTCCACCAACGCTCCGGGATCGCTGACGCTCCAGGAGTCCAGCCAGTGCACCGCACCCGCCAGCGCGATACGGAAAGCCGGCTCGGCTGCGGACAGCGCATCGCCATCCATCGGCGCAAACACAATTCCGTACTCGCGCTGCAAGCGCTCCGAGTCCAGCAAGGCCTGGTCGAATGCCTGCGGCGTGCGATACACCAGGCGCAGGCCCTCTTTGCGCACCAGATCCTGCGCATCGGCCAACGCCATGTAGCGCTCATGCTCACTGGTCGCATGCGCGATCAGGCTGGCGTACTGGCGGCTGATTTGCCGATGCCGCTCCGGCGCCGACGCGCGCCAGTATCTGAACAACTGCGGCAGCACCGACAACAATCCTCCGACGTGGTAATGCACGTCCAACGAGCGCCGCAACGCGACCGACAGCAATGTCCCTATATCGCGCGGCATGCCATACGGTTCCACAGCTTCCCGCTGAATCACGCCGGCGTTGCCGTACGAGGTTTCCTGTCCAGGCGCGCGCCGGTCCACCAGCGTTACCGCATGACCGCGCAGCGTCAATTCCAACGCGGCACTGACGCCGACCATGCCGGCGCCCACTACCAATATCTCCTGTGCCATCGGCCGCGCTCAGCTTGGGGTTGGCTCGGCCGCGACCACCGTCAGCTCGACGCGTGCCGACGGCACAACCAGCGCGGCCACCACCGTGGTACGCGTCGGAAAGGGAGCACTGAAATGCCGGCGATAGATCTCGTTGAATGAGGCGAAGTCTTCTTGATGGCTCAGGTACACCGTCACTTGCACCACATCCGCCAAGGTCAGGCCAGCGTCCGCCAGCGTGGCGCCGATGCGCTGCAAGGTCAGGTCGGTTTGTGCCGAGATTCCCTCGGGGATGGAACCGTCCGCGTTCAGCGGCAACTCGCCGGACAGGAACACCAGACCGCCCGCACGCCGGATCTTGGAAAACGGCAGGCTTGTATTTAACGACATGGAAAACTCCTTTGGTTTGAAAGGTATTTCATTACATCACAGTGCGCAGTGTCCACAGCTCCGGGAACAGCACCACGTCAAGCATCTTGCGCAGATAGGAAACGCCCGAGGTGCCGCCCGTGCCACGCTTGAAACCAATCACGCGTTCGACCGTGCTGACGTGACGGAAGCGCCACAGCCGGAATGCCTCTTCGACATCCACCAGCGCTTCGGCCAACTGGTACAGATCCCAGTGCCGTTCGGGACTGCGATACACCTCCAGCCAGGCCTGCTCGACAGCCGGGCTCGCCACATGAGGCTCGGTCCAGTCGCGCTGCGTATGCTCGGTGGGAATGGCAAAGCCACGGCGTTCGAGCAACATCAAGGTCTCGTCGTAGAGCGACGGTTGACGGTAAGTCAGCTCGACATCGAGCAGACGCCCGGCGTGATGCGCGTGCGGCTTGAGCATCGCGGCATTCTTGTTCCCCAATAAAAATTCCACACAACGATACTGCCAACTCTGAAAGCCTGAGCTGTTGGACAGATAGGGCCGGATGGCGCTGTATTCGGGTGGCGTCAGCGTCGCCAGCACATTCCAGGCGTCCACCAGTTGTCGCAGAATCTGACGCACACGGGCCAGCATCTTGAACGCGCTGTCCAGCTCATTGTTCGCCACGCAGCCTATGGCCGCCTGCAACTCGTGCAGCAACAACTTCATCCACAGCTCGCTGGTCTGGTGCTGGATGATGAACAGCAGCTCGTTGTGATCCGGCGACAAGGGACGCTGCGCGTCCAGCAACTGATCCAGATGCAGATAATCCGAGTAGCTCATCTCCCTGGAGAAATCGAGCCGGGCCCGCTCCTCGTGCACGATGCGTTCTGTCGCCCTCACGTCACCACCTCGCGCTGCTGGAAGCGCGTCTCGTGCGCGGCGCCGGACGACAGCACCTGCTCCAGTCTATCCACCGCGTCCCACACGTCGACAAAGCGCGTGTACAGCGGCGTAAAGCCGAAACGCAAAATGTCGGGCGCGCGAAAATCGCCGATGACATCACGCGCAATCAGCGCCTGCATGATGGCGTAGGCATCGGTGGGGTGCGACAGGCAAACCTGACTGCCGCGCAAGTGAACCGTGCGCGGCGTGACCAACTTCAGACCGTGCCCGGCGCAACGTTGATCGACCAGCTCGATAAACAGCTGCGTCAAGGCGAGCGACTTGGCGCGCAGCGCCTGCATATCGCCGGCCGCCAGCAGCGTGTCGACGCCACACTCCAGCGCCGCCATGCCCAGTACGGCGGGCGTGCCGCACAGGTAGCGCCCCACGCCCGGCGCCGGCGTGTAGGTCGGCGTGAACTGGAACGGTGCCGCATGGCCGAACCATCCCGACAGCGGCTGCGTGCAACGCCCTGCGTGGCGCGGATGGACCCACACGAAGGCCGGTGCGCCGGGTCCGCCGTTCAGATATTTGTAGCCGCAGCCGACCGCGAAATCAGCATCGTCCCGATGCAGGTCCAGCGGCACCGCGCCCGCCGAATGCGCCAGATCCCACAACACCAGCGTGCCCTGCGCATGGGCGCGGCGGTTGAGCTCCGCCATGTCGTGCATGCGGCCGGTACGATAGTTGACGTGGGTAAGCATCAGCACCGCCACTTCGCCATCGTCCAGCAACGGTCCCAGCTGCTCGACGGCGTCAACCAGCAACAGCGTGCAGCCCTGCTCGCGGGCCAGGCTGTCGGCGATGTACAGATCGGTGGGAAAGTTATCCCGCTCCGAGACGATCAGACGGCGGCCCGGATGATCCTGCCTGGCGATGGCGAGCGCGGCATGCAGCGTCTTGAAGACGTTCACGCTAGTCGAGTCCGCCACAACCAGTTCGCCGGCCCCGGCGCCCACCAGACGCGCGATCTTGTCGCCCACGCGGCGCGGCAGGTCGACCCAGCCCGCCTTGTTCCAGCTGCGTATCAAGCCCTGTCCCCATTCGCCGCGCACGACCTGACTCACGCGCTCCGGCGTGGCGCGGGGTAACGCGCCCAGCGAATTGCCATCGAGGTAAATCAGGCCAGGCGGCAAATCGAACAACGCCCGGTGGCCGGCCAGTGCATCGTCGCGATCCCATGCCTGCGCTTGTTCCCGCGTCGTCATTGCAGCGGCGGCGCTCATGCTAGCTCCGGCGCCGGGTTCTCGACCGCGGGAAAATAATCGCGGCCGCGCGTCCGGTACGGCAGATGCGCGAAATCCATCGACAGCGCCGCCCCGGTTTCAACGATGTGGCAGTCGGTGGACAGCGCCTGGAACTCGGCGTAATAGTGATGGCTGGATTTCACAGCGATCACCCGTGCCTCATGCAGCGGCACACCGAGTCCGGTGAACGCGCTCGGCGACAGGGTTTGCTGGCGCCGGCTGATCAGCACGATGTCCGTGGCGCCGGCGCGCACCCATGCCGCCCGTCCCAGCGGGTCGCTCATGCCGGCAGTCTGTTGTGTATGGCGCTCTGCGGTCGCCCGCACCACGACTTCCACTTCCAGCGGTTGGCCCGATACAGGGCCAGCCTTGCCGCCTATGCGCAGATGCAAGCGCGCCCCCACCCCGGCCGCGTGGCACAGCTCGACCGCCTCAGGATCCCACAGCATGCCCACCGCGCTGCGCAGCTCGGACCGCTGCAGCAGGGCCGCCAGCAACACCGTATGGTCGCATGGCGCGCCGCCGCCAGGATTGTCGCCCGCATCGGCAACGATCAACGGCGCCGCGCCTGCGGGCAACGCCGCCAGCGCCTGATCGATGCTCTGCAAGGTAGGCCGCAACGCGTGACGCAAGCGGTAAAAGCGCTGCGCCAGCTCCTGGGCCACGCTCGCGGCCAGCGAGCGGTCGCCGTCGGCCACCACCAGCACCTTGCTGCCGGCGTCGGCCACATCCCCCCAGGGGAAGCCATGCACCAGGCTGGCCGACAGGATGCCGGGGCGACGCTCCACCTCGTACAGGGCGGCGACCAGGCCGCGCATCGGTTCCGACGTGGTGGGATAAAAGCCAACCATGCGGCAATCGACCACGGCCATGACGGGCTTGGTCGCACCGCTGGCGGCAGCGCGGCACAGCTCGAACAATTCAATCGCCCGCTGCTCGAAATCGGTATGCGGATACTCGCGCATCAGCACGATCGCATCGGCATGCGTCGTCATGGCGGTGCTGAGATGGCAGTGCGGGTCCAGTTCGACCCCGATCACGCAGCCGGCGCCGACGACCTCGCGTACCGCGCGCAACAAGTCGCCTTCGCAATCGTCCACGCCTTCGGCCGCCATGGCGCCGTGCAGGAACAGCAGCGCCATGTCCAGCGGCATCGCCTGCCGGACCCGCTCGACGAGTTCGTCGCGCAACTGGGCATACGTGGCCGCAGGCACGCGGCCGGCCGGTTGTGCCATCGCGTACAAGCCCTCGTGCAATTCGTCGCCATAGTGCTGCGCCAGACGGCGCCATTGGCCGCCAATCGCGCCGGTCTCGGTCAAGGCGGCGGCAGTAATGGGGCCGCGCACGATGCCGAGCTCCTCGAACGCCTCCATCGTGGTGGGAAAAGTGGAAAACGTGTTGGTCTCGGTGACCAGCGCGGAGGTGAAGATTTTCATTGAACAGCTTCCTTATGCCAGAACGCGCGCAGGCGCGAAGTCAGTAACAACAGCATCAGCAGCGCGGCAACCAGCGGCAACACCGGCGCGCCGATCCACACCACCACCAGGCGCGACAGCGCCGCAGGCGGTGCGTCCACGCCGAGTCCGCCGACCCAGTCCAGGCCGAATCCAACCACAATGCCGCCCAGGGACTGGCCCAGTTTTTCCGCCGAAAACAATATGCCCAGATACATGCCCAGGCTCTCGCCCTCGCCCGAGGATTTGGTGGCGGCTTCCATCGCCAGCGTCGAGATCAGCACGGTCAGCACGCCGAACGCCAGCCCGAACACGACGGACGCGGCGATCATTTGCCCGTTGCCACGCGCCCCGGCCGTCAGCCACGACACCCCGGCCAGCGCCACCAGCAGCGCGCCGCCCAGCACTGTCTGCGGCGGCGCGCGCCGCGTCAGCCACGGCGCCGCCGTCACACCGGCCAGCACCGACAAGAAGATCGGCGTCAGCAGCAGCGACAGATTGTCCGGTTGCGCGCGCAACAGGTGCTGGTTGGCGTAAGGCAGCGCCGCGAACAGCGCCGTGCTGCTGGCGCCCAGCAATATCAACAGCATCACGACGCAATAAAAGGCCCGGTTGCGCAGCGTGCGCCGCAGCGCCGGCAGCAGGGACAGCGATGCTTCCGCGCTCGGTCCGTCGCGCATCGGCACGCGACGCACCACCAGCCAGCAGGCGCCGCTGGCGGCAATCGAGGCCAGGCCCAGCACCAGCGCCATGCCCAGGTAGCCGCCGTGGAAGGTCTTAAAGCCCGACACCAGCTGTGGCGCCAGCACCGACACCGCCAGCCCCGCCACCGTCTGCCCCAGCGCGCGCGCCGACATCAGCGTGCTGCGGCCCGCCATATCGGCGGCGATGTCGCTGGCGATGGCGGTGTGGGTCACCGCGAACACCGTCAGCATCAGCGATTGCAGCACCAGCAGCACGCCAAACGCCGCCACCCGCAACGGCAGCGCCAGGTCGGTCATTGGCAGGAACATCAACACGCTCAGCACTGGCAAGGCACATGCGATCAGCATGAGCAGCAGGCTGCGGCTGCCCAGTGCGCGCGCCCAGGCATCGGCGCGCCGGCCCAGCCAGGGGTCGAGCAACAGATCGGCGAACTTCGGCAGCGCCAGCAGCACGCCGGCGACGCCGGCCGGCACCTGCGCGTACTCCGTCAGGTAGTACAGGAACAGCAGCGGCACCACGCCGGAGGCCAGCGTCGAGCCGAGCGGGCCGGCGCCGAAGCCGGCCACCACCAGGCGCGCAGGTGGACGCGGTTCAGCCATGAGCGCCCCCCTCGTCCAGGTTCAGGCCACGGGTGCGCGCGGTATCCAGCACCAGCCGGCGGCGCTCGCCCGCCGCGCCGCTCAGACGCAGCGTGCCCGCCAGCGGCACCGCCGGATCATCGCAGCTGAGCAGGCAGACGTCGGCCAGCAGCGGCTCCAGCTTGTAAGTGTTGCGGCCGTAGAGGCCGGCGATCCGCATGCTGCCCGGTTCGGACTTGATGACGATGTCGGCGCCCAGTTCCGTGCTGACCCAGTTGCCCGCAAACTGCGCCAGCGTCAGCGCGGCCCGGTCCTCGGCGGCGACGCGTTCGCAACGCATGCGCCGTCCCTGCTGGGTGACGTCGATGGCGTGGACCTTCCCCGCCGCGTCGCGCAGCGCCTCCACCTCCAGCACAATCACCGACAGCAGATTGATGTGCAAGGTATCGCCGCTGCCCTGCTGCAGCGGCAGCGGCATGCCGAAGTCCTTCAGGCACAGCACGCCCTCCTGCAGCACGATGGAGTAGTGGCGGCCGCTGGCGCGGCAGTAATAATCGCCGCCGCAGCTGTCGATCAGCGCCGGATCGGCCGGCGTCGCGGCCGGTTCCAGCGTCTCGTCCAGCAAGGCCGCCAGCAACTGTTCCGCCAGCGCCGGGGCCGCCTTGTCGCTGCGGTTGGTGATGACCACGATCTGGATGTCGTGCTCCGGCGCCGCCAGCATCTGGCAGGTGCCGCCGACCACGCCGCCGGCGTGGTGCACCAGCGTCACGCCGCGCCACTGTTCACGGATCAGGCCGAAACCATAGGGGGTGACATAGCCATTGTTCAGCTCGGTTGGCGCCAGCATCTCCATCGACAACGAGGCCGGCCACAAGGTCGGCGCCAGCAGGTGCGCCAGCCAGCGCTGCATGTCGTCCAGCGTGGAGGCGACCCCGCCCTCGCCCAGGATCACCGAGGGGAAGATGCCCTTGCCAAAGCTGCCGTCCGGCCGTGCGATGTGGGTGGCCGCGCTGCCCGGCAGGGGATCGAGATCGCTGCTCCACAGCGAGGTGTCGTGCATGCCCAGCGGCTCGAACAGGTACTCGCTCATGGCCTGCGCCAGCGGCATGTCGAGCACCCGTTCGATGACCATCGACAGCATGCGATAGCCGCCGTTGTTGTAGATGAACTGGGCCCCGGCGGCGAAGTTGTCGTCGTGCTGGCGGCATTGGTAGTCGAACGCCGCCTCGCCCGGCACCAGCACCATGCCGTTCGACAGCAGCGACAGGTCGAGGTAGTCGCGGGTGCCGCCGGTGTGGTTCATGAATTGCCGCAGCGTGCGCCGGCCCTGGGACGGCGGCAGTTCCGGCAGCCAGCGCGACACCGGCTCGTCGATCGACAACTTGCCCTGGTCGCGCAGCAGCAGCGCCAGCGTGCAAGCCAGGTGCTTGGTGGTCGAGCCGATCCGCATCTTGGTCGACGGCGTGTTGACCAGGCCCGATTCCAGGCTGGCCAGTCCAAAGCCGCTGCGCAGCAGCGATTTGCCGCCGCGCCGCACGCTGACGATGGCGCCGGGGGCGCCGGCGCCGGCGAATTCATTCATTACAGCTGCCAGTTTTTCGATTTCAGTGTTAGCCATTGCATACTCTTTCAAAGTAAAATAAATAATCATTCATTTTTAATGTCAGCCATGCCCAAAAGAGATGAGCGCCACATGGCGTCGATGCGCAAACAGATACTCACTGCGGCCCAGATCGTCTTCGAGAAAAAGGGCGTGCACGCGGCCACGATGAGCGACGTCAGCACCCAGGCCGGCCTGTCGGTCGGCTCCCTGTACGTCCACTTCCGTTCCAAGGAGGAGGTGCTGTTGCAGCTGATCGATTCCGGCGTCAACGGCGAGCCGTTCGACGCCTGCGCCACCGCAGGCGAGTTGCTCGGTCTGATCGAGGCCATCTTGCAGGCGCTGGAGGCGCCGGGTTCCGCCAGCCAGGCGGCGTGCACCGCGCTGGAAGTGGCCGCCATCGCGCGCCGCAACGCCGAGGTGCAGGCGGTGGTGGTGCGCAACTTCACCCGCCTGCGCGATGCAGTGCTGGGGGCGGCGGCGCGCGTCGCCAGCGACGGCGGCACGCAGGATGTGCAGGCCATCGGCGAGGCGCTGATGTCCTTGCTGTTGTCGGCGCAGGCGCAGATGCTGATCGGCGTCCCCTCCTGCAACGACGCCAAGCTGAAGGCGGCGCGCATGTTGATTACGCAACTGCATGGGGCACCGGTGCGGGTGAAACGCTATACGGCGCCGCTGCGGCCGACGGGCTCGGACTGAACGCCGACTCGGCGTAGCTGATGCAACCGCCGTGATACAGCGCGGCCGGCGTGGTGTCGCTGGCCATGAACAGGGGCGCGTCGAGATCGACCAGATCGGCGCCCTGGGCCGCGATAAACGCCGGCAACAGCGCCATCGAACGGCCGCCCATGCAACCGATCATCACGCGCAGGCCGCGCCGCCGCGCTTCTGCCGCCAGCGCCAGCGCCTCGCTCAGTCCCCCGCATTTGTCGAGCTTGATGTTGGCCACCTGGTAGCGCGCCTGGACGCGATCCAGATCGGCCATGGTTTGCAGGGATTCGTCGGCGGCCAGCGGGATCGGCGCGCGCATCCGCTCCAGCGCGCTGTCGGCGTCGGCCGGCAATGGCTGCTCGATCAGCTCCACGCCGTTATCGACCAGCACCGCCATCATGCGGTCGAGATGTTCGAGCGACCAGCCTTCGTTGGCATCGATGGACAGCCTGACATCCGGCCGCACCTTTCTGACGGCGATCACGCGGGCCGCGTCCTGCTCGCCGCCATCGAGCTTCAGCTTGAGCGCCCGGGCAGACGGCAGAGCCAGCGCCGCCTGCGCCATCAGCTGCGGCTCGGCGACGCCCAGCGTGACCATCGTGACCAGCGGCCGCACGCGGGCAAGGAACGCTTGCCGGTAGGTCGGCTCGCCGCGCGCGGCGGCGGCCAGTTGCCAGCAGGCCCAGTCCAGCGCATTGCGCGCGCCTCCCGGCGCCATCCGGCGCACCGCACCCCAGACGCCCAGCAAGTCGGCGGGCAGGTCCGGCAGCAATGTCTCGATCTCGCGCCGCATGCTGGCGCCGCTATCGCCCCGGTAGAAAACACCCGCCGCTTCGGCATGCGCCACGTTCGGCCCATGGTGTACCGCGATGCGCAGCACGGATTGACCGGTGAGCGTGCGGCCGGCTATCCGCAGCGGTTGCTTAAACAATACCTCGTCGATAAAAGTTTCGATGTGCATGGTGGTATGAACTCCGTATCTCACTTGAAGGACTTGCTGAGTTGCAGGCCGAAGGTGCGCGGCGCGATCAGATTGATCCGGCCCGGGCCGCCCAGCGAACTCAGGGTGGTATCGGCCGCGGTCTGGCCGCGCCGGTCGCCCAGGTTGCGGATGAAGGCGGACAGCGCGAATTGTTCGAACTCGATGCCGCCGCGCAGATCGACGGTGGCGTAGCCCGGCATGCGATACAGCGGTATGCCGGGCGCGGCGGAGAAGGTGTTGAAGCGCTCGCCGGTGTAGCGCGCGGTGGCGCCCACATAGGCGTCGCGGCCGCCGAGCTGGAATTCGCGGTCGGCCTGCAGCGCGGTCGACACACGGGCCGTGTCGGGCAAGCGTTCGCCGGCCTTGCCGCCCAGATCCGAGCTGGCGTCGAGCAGCTTGGCGTCGATGACGCTGAGCGCGGAGGACAACCGCCAACCGGCGATCGGCGCGCTGCGCAAGGTCCACTCCAGCCCCCGTGAGCGGGCGCTGCCGGCGTTGCTGATGCCGCCGAAGCCGCCGCCACCGCTGAACACCTGCATGTTTTTCCAGTTGATCTGGTACAGCGCCAATTCCGATGCCAGCAGGTTCGGCAGCAAATCGCCCTTCCAGCCCAGCTCGTAACTCCACAGGCTGTCGGAGCGGAAGGCGGGCTTGTTCAGAGGCTCGCCGGTCAGCGGATTGCGGATCACAGGCAAGGGGCCGCCCGGACGGTAGCCGCTGGCCACCCGCGCGTACAGGGCCTGCCTGGCGGCGGGCCGCCAGCGGGCGGTCAGCATCCAGGTGGTCACACCTTCGGACGAATCGGCCGCCGGCTGCGACGCCGGCGCGAACAGTCCGCTGAGCTGATTGTCGAGATGCTGGCGGTTCTGGCTGCGGCGCACGCCCAGTGACAGGTCGGTCTGCTGGCTGGTGTAGTACGTGCCGGTGCCGAACAGCGCCGCCTCGCGGAAGGTGGAGGGAAACGTGGCGTCGAGCAGCAGCGGCGCGACAGGCTGCCGCTCAGCGTTCAGCGGATCCATGTGCTGATTCTTGGAGCCATCCTCGCTGGTGTAGAAGGCCCCGGCCAGCCACTCGAATATCTTGCTGCGCGGTGAAGTCAGGCGCACTTCCTGGGTCAGCTTGCGGTTGTAGAACGAATAGCCCAGGGCGTAGCCGGCGGCGTTGATGCCGGCCGCGCCCAGCAAAGGCACATAGAAGGCCGATGGGTCCATCCGGCCGTGGTTGGTGGAGCGCTGCCAGCCGCTGATGACGTCCAGCGTGGCCCATTTCAGATCGGCCTTGATCGCCAGCGAAACAAGATCGTTGCCCACATCGACCGGCTCGGAGATAAAGCGCCGTATGGTATCCGCGCCATCGACCGGCTGCATCGTGGCCAGGTTCATGTCCTCGGCAGTAGTGCCATCGTGGCGCTGGCGTTGACTTAAGGCGGTGACGCGCAGCGACAGATCTTTATTCGGCGTGAGCAGGAAGGCCAGCCGCCCGCCCGAGGTGGTCGAGCCATCGGACGCGCCGCCAGGATGATTCAAGTCGCGGATGAAACCACCGTCCGCGCGCCGGTAGAGCGTGGCCCGCATCGCGGCCACGCCCGGTTTGAGTGGTGTGTTGACCACGGCGCGCAACACGTGGCCGGATTCGCCGCCTTGCTTGCGTGACAGCTCGCCCGTGGCTGTCACGCTGAACTCGCCGGTGTCGGGTTCGACCGCGGCATACTTGATCAAGCCACCCATCGCGCCCGCACCGTACAGCGTGCCTTGCGGTCCGCGCAGCACCTCCACATTGGCCAGGTCGAACAAGCCCAGATCGAGTGCGCTGGAGCCGCCGCCGGCATAGGCGGAGCTGGAACCGAACGGCACATCGTCGATATACATGCTGACCGTGGCGCCGACCTGCGAGCCGGTGGTAACGCCGCGCATGGTGATCTGGCTCTGGCCCGTGGCGCCGCCCGCCTGGTTGAGATTGACACCCGGCAGCAGTGCCGCCAGGTCGCCCAAGGACTGATAGCCGCCGCGCTCCAGCGCCTCGCCTTTGACCACGTCCACGCTCAACGGCACTTCCCGCGCCGGTTCGCGGCGGCGCTGCGCGGTGATGGTCACAACCTCGATCGGCTCGCCGTCGGCGCTCGCCGCCGGCGCGGTGACAGCCTCGGAGGCAGGTGGTTCGGCCCAGACGGCAATCGGCAGCGTGCCACACGCCACCGCCAGGGGGAGATATGTCAGTTTCAATTTCGAGCCAGAACCACGGTCACACGTACGCATCGTCGTCTCCATAATGAATGAACATTCGTTTTTTTAACGATTATGCGCGTGCTATTGCGAGCAGTGCAAGCGATATTTTCGACGCGGTTCTTTGCTTTCCAGATGATAAAAAATGCAATAGCATGCAGATATCTTTCCACCGACGGAGAATTCCTTGGCCCCAGCAAACACCCTGATCGACCGCAGTCTGCGCATCGCCATCCTTGGCGCCCTGCTGGCTTTTCACGGACTGGTGGTCGTGCCAATGACGTTCAACGCCGTGCGCAGCGGTGAAAAAATGGCGGAGCCGCTGCCGCCGGACGAGCGTGGCGCGCTGGTCGGCCGCACGCTGTTTTCCGTGCGTGAAAATTATGTGATCCCGGAAAAAACCCCGCTGGTCGAAGCCGCGCTGCGGCGCCGCGCGACGGACGGTACGTACGACGAACTGGGCGAAGGCCGCGACCTGGCCCACAGCATCTCCGAAGACATGCAAGTGGCCGCATCGGACCGCGAACTGCAGCTGGAATATCTGCCGCTGCCGGTCGCCGGCGAAACGCCGCCGGGCACCGTGCGCGATATCGAGCCGGTCGAATCCTGGCCGCAGAGCTGGCTTACCGGCGCGCAGCGCGCCATGGGCGACGGCGGCGTCTGGAACGTGCAGATCCTTGAAGGGAATATCGGCTTTCTGCAGATTCTCAAGTTCGACCACTTCTACAACGCCCGCGACAAATACGCCAGCGCGATGGAAAAGCTGAAGGACACGCGCGCCATCATCATCGACTTCGGCCTGAATGTCGGTGGCTGGCCGGAGGCGGCCAATACCTTCGCGACCTACTTCTACGACCAGCGCATGCATCTGGGCGATATCTACTACCGCAAAGACAATCTGACCGTTCAGAACTGGACCGATGACCAGCCGATCGGCCCGCGCTACGGCAGCAAGCGGCCGGTGTACATCCTAACGACGCGCAACACCCACGGCACGGCGGAGGCGCTGGCCTATGCGATGCAGAAGACGGGACGCGCCACGATCGTCGGCGGCCCCACCATGGGTAGCGCCCATCTGGCGGACCGCTTCCCCTTGTCCGAACATTTCCAGGCCTGGGTGCCGGTGGCCCGCGCCATCGACGCTACCACCGGCGGCAACTGGCAAGACCGTGGCGTGCGTCCCGATGTGGAATGCCTGCGCTGCGATCCCAAGAACATCGCTCACAACCTGGCGCTACAGGGGAAGACCAAGCTCTAGGCCTGATCCAAAAACCACACTTGAATATGCGTAAATATTCCTCCCGCGCGCAGCGCCGTTAGCACGGCATCGCGCTACACTAGCCGCTCGCCCACCTGCCTGAGGAATCGAGACATGACACGCAAAACCGCTGCCGATTTTGACCCGGAAGTATTGAAGCTGTTCGACCAGTACGTACATGGCGGCATCTCGCGCCGTGATTTCCTGTCGTCGTCGGCGCGCTATGCGGTGGGCGGCACCACGGCCGCCGGCCTGCTCGCCACGCTCAGCCCCAGCTTCGCCGCCCCGGTCGTCAACGCGGACGACCGCCGCATCAAGGCCCGCTTCGTCGAGCTGCCTTCGCCGCAGGGCAACGGCACCGTGCGCGGCTACCTGGTCTCGCCCGCCGACGCCAAGGGCAAGCTGCCACTGGTGCTGGTGGTGCACGAGAATCGCGGCCTGAACCCGCACATCGAAGACATCGCCCGCCGCCTGGCGCTGGACGGCTTCATCGCCTTCGCGCCGGACGCCTTGTTCACGCTGGGCGGCTACCCCGGCGACGAGGACAAGGCGCGCGCCCTGTTCGGCAAGCTGGACCAGCCCAAGACGCGCGCCGACTTCGTCGCCGCCGCGCGCTGGCTGCAACAGCAACCGGAAGGCAATGGCAAGCTGGGCGTGGTCGGTTTCTGCTTCGGCGGGGGGATTTCCAACTACCTGGCCACGCAGTTGCCGGAACTGGCGGCGGCCGTGCCGTTCTACGGCGGACAACCGGCGGCGGCGGACGTGGCGCGCATCAAGGCGCATCTGCTGATCCATGACGCCGGCAACGACGAGCGCATCCGCGCCGGCTGGCCTGCCTATGAGCAGGCACTGAAGGATGCCGGGGCGACCTATCAGTACCACGTGTATCCGGGCGTGGAGCACGGCTTCAACAACGACACCACACCGCGCTACGACGCCGCCGCCGCCAAGCTGGCCTGGCAGCGCACGACCGACTTCTTCCGCGCACGGCTGGCTTGAGGCAGGCAGCGGCCTATTCGTATTTGGCCTTCAACCGCTGCCATTCGGGATCGTCCTTGAGCTGCCGGATCACGGGGGCGATCCTGTCGTAGACCAACACTTTGGAATGAGGCACCAGGAAACGGCGCTCGGTGAGCTGGGAGGGCAACTCCTGCAGTTGGAACTTGCCCGCGTCTATCGCGTGCACCTTCATGTAGTAGCGCACGATCGCGCCGGCGGCGGCCACGCTGTCCACACGGCCCAGCCGCAGCTTTTCCAGGTTGTGGTCGTCGCTGGCGGCGTCGCTGCGGACCAGGCCTTGCTGGTGCATCCAGTCTTCCAGATCGGGATAGCTGTAGCCAAGCACCATGCCGACCGTGCGGCCGGCCAGCGCGCCGGGCTTGGACATGTTGAAAGCCTGCCCCGCAGGCAGCACGATGACGTAGCGGTCGGTATCGAACGGCGCGGTCCACAGGTATTTTTTCTGCGCGGCGTCGTCAAACCAGTGCGGCATCATGCCGATGACGATGCCGTCCAACTCGCCCCGCTCCACTTGCAGCTGCAAGCGCTTGCGCGGCAGATAGATCAATTTAAAACTCAGCTGGCCGAGTTGTTTGCGGTTCAGGTACGCCACCATGTCAGAATAGATGCCGCCGCCGTCGCCGATCACCAGTGGTGCGACACGGGCGCTGGTATAAACGTTGACGACCTCGCCCCGCGCCGCTCCGTGGAGCACGCCCAAGCACAATATCGCCAGCGCCGTCAGGGACATTTTCATAGTTGAAATATAGCATGGCCCGATTTAAGCTCGCCCTAACCTTGACCTTGCTACAATGCTCGGATGCGTAACGTCCTGGCCCTCTTTGTCGCGGTGGTTTTCGTGCTGTACAGCTCCGTGCTGGCAGCCGCGCCCGCGCATGCCTGCTGCAAGAGCGCCGATTGCCCGGTGACGCAGTGCGTGGCGGCCGATTGTCTGCCGTCGGCGATGCCGGCCGCCCTGGGCGATATCGCGCAACAGGCGACGCCGCCCGCCAGCGTGGCGGCGCAATGCCCCGCCCCCGCCATGCTGCCTCCCCCACCGACCAAAGTGTGGTGTCCTCCCGACTGACGGTGAAAGTGTTTTCGATCAAGCAAACAACTTTTACTTTTATAAGGAAACACCATGAAATCGATCATCATCAAAGCAACGGCCGTGACGGCCATCCTGCTGGCATCCGCCGGCGCCTACGCCAGCACCATGGATTGCTGCGGCGGCCTGGAGTGCTGCGTCAAGATGCTGGCCTGCTGCTTCTAAGCGTTAGGCTGACGTAAAGAAAGGGCCCCTCGGGGCCCTTTCTTCATTTTAAGACTTGGCGAAGGCCAGGAAGTCGGCGTTGAAGCGGTCCTTGTGCGTATCGGTCAAGCCGTGCGGCGCGCCCGGGTAGACGATCAGCTTGGCGTGCTTGACGATGGCGGCCGAGGCTTTGCCTGCGGCGTCGATCGGCACGATCTGGTCGTCGTCGCCATGGATGACCAGCGTCGGCTTGTCGAACTTTTTCAAATCCTCGCGGAAGTCGGTCTCGGAGAAGGCCTTGATCGAGTCATAGGTATTCTTGTGGCCGGCCTGCATGCCCTGCGCATACCATGCCTGGATGATGCCCTGCGAAGGCTTGGCGCCCGGACGGTTGTAGCCGTAGAACGGGCCGGAGGCGATGTCCAGGTACAGCTGGGCGCGGTTGGCGACCGAGCCGGCGCGGATGCCGTCGAACACTTCCATCGGCAGGCCGCCCGGGTTGGTGGCGGTTTTCAGCATCAGCGGCGGCACGGCGGAGATCAGGCCCAGCTTGGCGATGCGCTTGGTGCCGTGACGGCCCACGTAACGCGCCACCTCGCCGCCGCCGGTCGAGAAGCCGGCCAGGATGATGTTTTTCAGGTCCAGCGCTTCGATCAGCTGCGCCAGGTCGTCGGCGTAGTGGTCCATGTCGTTGCCGTCCCAAGGCTGGCTCGAACGGCCGTGGCCGCGGCGGTCATGGGTGATGACGCGGAAGCCGTTGTTGGCCAGGTGGAAGGCGGCCGATTCCCAGCTGTCGGCGTTCAGCGGCCAGCCGTGGCTCAGGATCACCGGTTGGCCGGTGCGCGGGCCCCAATCCTTGTAGTAGATCTCGACGCCGTCGCGGGTGGTGATGGTGCTGCCCGTTTTGCTGACTGCGCCACCATGAATGACCGGCGCGGCCTGTGCGCTGCCCCCGGCAAACGCGGCCAGCGGCACGGCCACGGCGGCGACTGCGGCGCCGGCGCCACCGAAGATGGCGGAGCGGCGGGATGGGTTCACTGCTTGGTCTTGGGTAGTTTTGCTCATGATGGACTCCATTTTAGTTAGTTAACGATTTAATAGGAAACTACATTTCTACATTCTTACTGGCGATTCTTGTGTTGCCCACGTGCCCAATATATATCGCACGCTATTCAATAGCAAGCTATTTCAATCAATTCTTTTACAGCAACTTCTTCCTTTTAGTTGATACTTGGCTACAAGGGCCTGTGCTACAGTGCTTCGCACGTTTGGCCTTGCGATGGGTTGAATCTTAGGCCAGCCGGCGCATTTGCGGAACAGACAGCCCTGCAAGCTGGCTTTGCAAAAATGCAGCCCTCCCCCATGAAACGACATCCTCCATGCCCTCAAATACCGAATTCGACTGGAACGACATCCCGCTGATCCTGACGCTGGCGCGCAGCGGCAGCATGAGCGCCACCGGCCGCCAGCTGGGCGTGGACGCCTCGACCATCAGCCGCCGCATCGCCGCCGCCGAAAAAGCCCTGAAGCTGCGCCTGTTCATCCGCGATAACACCGGCTACCAGCTGACCGACGCCGGCCAGGTCTTCGTCCAGCACGGCGAAGCGGTCTACGGCAACGTCCAGAGCATGTTGCAAGCCTCTACCCAGGAGGCTGACGCCACCGCCGGCCCGGTTAACATCACCTCGATCGACTTCCTGTTCGACTACTGGCTGCTGGACCACGTTCCCGCCCTGCACGCGCAGCATCCGCATCTGCAGTTGACGCTGCAGGCGGAAAACCAGAACCTGTCCTTCACCCGCCGCGAGGCCGATTTCGCCCTGCGCCTGGGCAAGCCGGGCGAGGATGCGGCGCTGGTGATGCGCAAGCTGGGCGATCTCGGCTTCGCCGTCTACGGCCACGCCAGCTTCGCCGACACGCCGCGCGCCTGCTGGGGCACCCAGCCGTGGATCGCCTACGACGACGCGCTGGCCGGCACCGGCGAAATGCAGTGGCTGGCGCAGATGGACCCGCAACCGCGCAAAGTGCTGAAGGTGAACAGCCTGAGCACGATGGTGCGCGCCTGCCGCGCCGGCGTCGGCATGGCGTTGCTGCCCTGCCTGCTGGGCGAGCAGGAAGATCTGATACGCATCGGCAGCGGCGTCGAGGTGCAGCGCGATATCTGGCTGCTCAGCCATCGCGACGCCGGCTCCATCGCCCGCTTCAAAACCGTCTCCGCCTGGCTGACGCAGCTCTACGCCAGCAATCAAGACCTGCTGTGCGGCGCAGTTTCAAACCGCTAATCCGCATTCTGCCCCCTCGTTTTTGCAGTTCGTCACATCCCGATGGATGTACGGGGGCCCCTTGTCTATAGTTCACTCAACGCAAGACAAAACGCAGTGAACCACACAACCCAAGGAGCTCAAAATGAACATCGCCAAAAACATGGAAGCCATCTTCGTCGCAGCAATCGTCGTCGCCAGCGCCACCTCGTTCGCCACCGCAGCCGTACCGGCCATGCACAGCGCAGCCCCGGTGGCAGCAGTCGCCGCCAAGGCCGACACCAGCAAAATGCAGGTAGTCACCGTCAGCGCCAAACGCCTGACCGCCGCAGAAAAAGCAGCACTGTAATTCACGCAGCAACCCTCGAACAACGACGGAGCGCATCATGAAAAAATATCTGCAGGCTGCAATGCTGGCCACGGTACTGAGCAGCGGCGCCAGCGCCGCGCTGGCGGCCGATGTGATCAGCGAGAACCGCAGCGTCGATGCGCGTGCCGTCAACATCGACCTTGATGGCGTCATCAGCCTCAAGGTCAAGCAAGGACCAGTCGCGTCGCTGACTCTATACGGAGAGGCTGACGCGCTGAAAAAAGTGACGGTGGAGCAGACGGGCGATACGCTGCACATCGGCACAAGCAAGATCCGCAGCTTCAGCTTCGGCAACAAGCAGTCGCTGCGCGCGGAGCTGACGCTGCCGAATCTGCAGCAGGTGGTGTCGGGCGGCGTCGGCTCGACCGAAGTCGCCGGCTTCAGCGGCGACAAGCTGCAACTGAGACTGGACGGCGCGGGTTCGGTGAAAGTCAATGCCCAGTATCGCAACGTCGACGTGAAGTTGGGCGGCGTCGGCAGCATGACCGTCAACACCGGCAACAGCGACAACGTCGATCTGAATCTGCACGGCGCCGGCCATATCGAAATGACGGGCCAGACCAGGCAACTGCACGCCACCCTCGGCGGCGTGGGCGGACTCGATGCACAGGCGCTGCGCGCCGATGCGGTGGACGTCGACATGACAGGCCTGGGCAGCGCGTCGGTGTACGCGAAGAACAGCGCGAACATGAAATTATCGGGCATGGGTTCGGCCAAGGTGTACGGCAACCCGGCCAGTCGTAACGCCAGCACCCGCGGCATGGGCAGCATCAGCTGGCAGTAAGGAATGCGGTAGTCCGCAGCAGGAAACACATGGGTGTGTTTTTACCGTCCACGAGGGTCACCCCCTCCCGGACGGTTTTTTTTTACTTCAAATAACGGGCCTGCACCACGTCGTGCCCCAGCACGATGCGCATGTCGGCGTAGGCCGGTTTTCCGCTCTGCGCCTGTAGCGGCAAGCCCAGTCGCTGCGCCAGCGTTTGGGCCAGCAGCTGCTGGTCGCGCTGATACTCGATGCGGCTGAGCGGCACCACGAAAGGCCGGACGTTGGTCAGGCGCGTGGCCTTGATGCCCTCCGCGTTCAGCGTGCGCGCCAGCCGCGCGGCGGCGCCGGTGATGCCGTTGCCGTTGCTGATCTCCAGCCGGACACCCGACGGCGCGGGTGCGGCGGCGGCATCGGCAACGGTGCCGACACCTGCGCCAGCGCCGACGCGCAGCACCTCCACCAATGCCGCGCCGATCTGCCGCACTTCCGTGCGCGGCATCGATGCATCGAGGACGGCCCTGGCCTGCGCCGCGCCTTCCTTCAACAGCGCGTAGTCGCGCTGCACGTCATGCGCGCGCAGCGTGGCCGCCTGCCTGAACATGACCGCCGCCCGCTCGCGTTCTCCGCCGGCCTCCAGCGCAGCGCCCAGCTGCTCCCAGCTCGACGCCTCGGTCGGCGCCTGCAAACAGGCCCGCTCCAGCGCCGTCAGGGCGGCACTCCGCGTGTCAGGCTCCGGCTCGGATGTGGGTGCGGGCGCGGGCGCGATGCCGCTGCACGCCATCAGCATCGCGCCGCTGCATGCGGCGACCAGTACATATCTCATCATCGTCTCCTATTGGCCCAGCATGGCCGGCAGCATCCGGTAAATCTGGATGCCCGCTGGTCCCATCAGCACCAGCATCAGCGTCGGGAAGATGCAGAAGATCAGCGGGAACAGCAGCTTCAACGCGATCTTGGCCGCGGCCTCCTCGGCGATCACGCTGCGTTTGCTGCGCAGATTATCTGAGTGCACCCGCAAGGACTCGCCCATGCTGGTGCCGAAGCGCTCCGACTGGATCAGCATCGCCACCAGCGTATCGACATCCTCGACACCGCTGCGCAAGGCCAGGTTGCGCAAGGCCTTCTCCTTGCTGAAGCCGGCGCGCATTTCCATCAGCACCAGCTGCAGCTCCTGCGCCAGCGCCACGCTCTTGATGTGGATTTCGCCCGCCACTTTGGCCAGCGCGCGCTCCAGGCTCAGGCCCGCCTCAACGCAGACGGTCAGCAGATCCAGCGCATCGGGGAAGTTTTCGAAAATCTCGCGGCTGCGGCCGGACGCCTTGTGCGACAGCACGGCGTTCGGCAGGTAGTAGCCGATGGCCGCCGTCACCAGCAGCAGATGCAGATAGATTTTGTTCAGCGCGCCCTGCAGCGCAGTGGCGCCCAGCAGCGCCACCACGGCCGGCAATCCCAGCGCCAGCACCGTCTTGGCGGCGAAGTACAGCGACGGCGCCGATGCGCGGCGCCAGCCGGCGTTCATGAAACGGGTGCGCAGCGGCGAACGTTCCCAGCCCTCCTCCGGCAGCGACAGGCGGGAGAACGGCTGCGCCGCCTGCGCCACCTTCTCCACCCAGCCGCCGTCGGCCGCCGACGAGGATTCCGGCGTGCCGATAAAATCACCGAGCCGCTCGCGTATCGGCACCGACGAAAAACTCAGCAGCGCCACCAGCGCAATGCACACCACCACCGCGAAGACAATCACGAGGAAGATAATCTGCCGGATGTCCATGACGCGCTCCTCAAACCCGTATGCGTATCAGCCTGCGCATCCACAGCACACCGCCGCAGGCCATCACGCAGGCGTACCACGTCAACCGTATGCCCACCGGATCGGTCCACAGCACGCTAATGTAGGCGCGATTGACCAGCGCCATCATCGCCAGCACGCCCAGCGGCAGCAGGCCCAATATCCAGGCCGACATCCTGCCCTCGGCCGACATCACGCGCACCTGTGCCAGCAAGCGCAAACGGGCGCGTATCAGACGGCTGATATTGCCGAGGACTTCCGCCAGGTTGCCGCCCGATTCGCGCTGGATCAGCACCGCGATCACCAGGTAGCGCAGATCGGTCAGCGGCACGCGCATCGCCAGGTTGTGCAAGGCTTCGTTCATCGGCACGCCGTAGTTGATCTCCTCGTAGGCGAACTTGAATTCGCCGGCGATCGGCTCCGGCATCTCCTCGCCCACCATCTGCATGACGTTGGCGAAGGAGTGGCCCGCGCGCAGCGCCCTGCCGAGAAAGTCCGCCGCCTCCGGCAACTGCACCTCCAGCTTGAGCAGGCGCGCGCGGCGCGCACGCATCAACACCAGCCAGGGCAGCGACAACGAAAACGCCAGCAGTCCGGTGGCCGCCATCGCGGGCATCGACAGCAGCGACAGGACCAGCAGGCCGCACGCCAGCATCGCCAGCGTGCAGCAGAGGAACTGCGACACCGACCACTGCACGCCCGCCTGCAGCAGCAGCTGGTCCAGCAGGGCCAGGCGATCGACCCGGCGCAGGATACGCTCCAGCGCCGGATTGCGGCTGTAGCTGCGCTGCTTGAGGATGTCGATCCGTTCGCCGCCGCGCTCACCGCGCGCCGCCATCAAGCGCAGGCGCTTGGCGATGCGCCGCGCACCGCCGCCGTGGGCGCTCGACCACCACAGCCAGGCGCCTTCGATCATCAGGATCACTGCGGCGAACAGCAGCACCGCGAAGGCCGTGAAGAGCGTGTCCATATCGCTACTCGTAGATCTTGTCGGGATCGAACACCGAATCCGCCACCGGCACGCCGAACATGCGCAGGCGGTCGGCGAAGCGCGGCCGCACGCCGGTGGCGGAGAAGCTGCCCTGCACCTTGCCGTTCGCGTCCACGCCTTTCTGCTCGTAGCGGAATATCTCGTGCATGGCGATCACGTCGCCCTCCATGCCGGTGATCTCCTGCAGGCTGACCAGCTTGCGCGTGCCATCGGTCAGCCGCGACACCTGCATCACCACCGTGATGGCGGAACAGATCTGCTGCCGCGTGGCGCGCGGCGTCAGGTTCAAGCCGGTCATGCCGACCATGTTCTCCAGCCGCGACAAGGCATCGCGCGGCGTGTTCGAGTGGATGGTGGCCAGCGATCCTTCATGGCCGGTGTTCATCGCCTGCAGCATGTCGAGCGCCTCCGGCCCGCGCACCTCGCCGAGGATGATGCGGTCGGGCCGCATGCGCAGCGCATTGCGCACCAGCGAACGCTGATTGACCTCGCCCTTGCCCTCGATGTTGGGCGGCCGCGTCTCCAGCCGCACCACATGCGGCTGGCGCATTTGCAGCTCCGCCGCATCCTCGATGGTGACGATGCGCTCCGCCGCCGGAATGAAGCCGGACAGCACGTTCAGCATGGTAGTCTTGCCGCTGCCGGTGCCGCCGGAGATCAGGATGTTGACCTTGGCCTGGCCCAGCGCCTTCAGCA
The DNA here is from genome assembly GCF_009380215.1 of Rugamonas aquatica. Classification (GTDB taxonomy): domain Bacteria; phylum Pseudomonadota; class Gammaproteobacteria; order Burkholderiales; family Burkholderiaceae_D; genus Rugamonas; species Rugamonas aquatica_B. The sequence continues at coordinate 573,919 of NZ_WHUG01000003.1, read as the reverse complement.
CCTCCATCATCGGCGGCGTCAGGCTGCGGTAGTCGAGCAGGTTCTGCACCGTCAGCGGATTGACGGAGAAGCGCCGTATCGACAGGATGGGGCCATCGATCGCCAGCGGCGGAATGATGGCGTTCACACGCGAGCCATCCGGCAGCCGCGCATCGACCATCGGCGACGACTCGTCCACGCGGCGGCCCACGCGCGAGACGATCTTCTCGATGATCTTCATCAGGTGGGCGTTGTCGTTGAAGGTCACATCGGTCAGCTCCAGCCGGCCAGCGCGTTCGACGTAGACCCTGGCGCAGGTGTTGACCAGGATGTCGGACACGCCGGGGTCGGCCAGCAGCGGTTCCAGCGGCCCGAAGCCCAGCATCTCGTGCTGGATGTCGAGCACCAGGCTATGCCGCTCGTGCTGATTGAGCACGATGCGCTCTTCCTCGATGATGCGCTGGACCAGCAGCGCCAGCTCGTGCTTGAACTGCTCCGGCGTCAAGCGCTTCAGGCGCTCCAGATCGATGCGGTCGAGTATCGTCTGGTGCATGCTCTTCTTCAGCTCCAGATAGGCCGCAGCGGCCAGGCCCGGCGGCCCGTTGATGCCCTGGCGGTTGTCGTCGGCGCTCGCCAGCCGTTCGCGTAAGCTCATGTCATCCTCCTCAATCGTTGTCGTGGCGGCCGAACAGGCGGTCGAACAGGCCTTTGCTTTCGGAGACCCGGCGCGCCGTCACCAGCTCCACCAGTTCGGCCAGGCTGCGCGCCACCGCGCTGCTGCGCGACAGCTGCAGCACCGGTATGCCCTGGTTGACCGAATCCGTGGCCGACAGATAATCGTTGGGCACCGTGTGCACCACGTCCGCGCCCAGCGCCTGCTCCAGGTCCATCAGCCGCAGCTTGCCGCCCTTTTCGTAGCGGTTGACGATCAGGCGCGTGCGCTCGCTCGGGTAGCCCAGCGAGCGGAAGATGTCCAGCAGGCGGCGGCCGTCGCGGATGTCCGGCAGCGCCAGCTGCAGCACCGGATGGATGGTGTCCGCCTGGTCCAGCGCGCGCAGCGAGATGGCGTCGATCTGGCGGCCGACATCGAGCACGATGAAGTCGTAGTGCTGGCGCGCCACGCGCAGGATGGCGTCCATATGCTCGGGCTTCATGTCGACCGCGTGATTGGGATCGTCGGCCGCCGCCAGCACGCCGAAGTTGGAGGCCACGTGCACCAGGCAGGAATCGAGGAAGGAGCCGTCCATGCGGCTGATCTGCGCGCAGATGTCGGACAGCGTCATCGCCGGCTTCTGGTCCGATACGTACAGCGTGGCGTCGCCGAACTGGCCGTGCAGGTCGATCAGCAGCACCTTCTTGTCGGCCAGCGCGGCCAGCGCGTAGCCGAAGTTCGTCGACAGGAACGTCGCGCCGCTGCCGCCCTTGCAGGAGATGAAGGCCAGCACCTTGCCGTCGCGCGTCTGGCTGACGCCCGTCGCCACTTCGATGCGGCTCATCGCCTCGTGGAAGGCGCTGTGCGCCAGCGGCAGTTGCAGCACCTCGCGCATGCCGGCGCGCATGGCCCGGATCAGCAAGTCCTGCTGCGGCTCGCGCGTCAACAGCATGAAGGACGACGACGAATACAGCTTGCCCAGGCGTTCGAGCAGTTCGGTTTCGTCCGGCGCGGCGTCGCTGGCGTCGACGATCACCAGGTCCGGCATCTCCGGCAGCTGGCGTTCGACCCCATCGCGCAGGCCATTGCGCGACGCCACCAGCTGCATCGGCGGCATGCGCGCGGAACCTTGTGCGGCGACTTCGGCGTGCAGCAGGCTGTCCCTGCTGATCATCAGTGCTTTCATGATCGCTCCTCGTGACACAGCTACTTGGCGCCGCTGACGCCAATGGTGAATGCGGACGGCTGCGGCGCCGGATCGCTGCCGGCCTTTTGATACCGCTCGTAGGCGGCGTGCGCGGCGCGGCCATCCATGCCGGCGACCGGATCGCCGTTGCGGCCCGCGTCCGCATGCATGACCTGCAGCGCCAGCGTGGCGCGGGCGGCGGCGCCGAAGTTGCGGTCCCACTGCGGCGTGGTGGGCGTGATGGACGGGGTAGTCAGGGCGCACGCGGCCAGCGTGCATGCCATCGGCAGGCTAAGTAGGTATCGCATCGTCGTATCCCGGTTATTTGTGATCGGTGCTCTGGGCCGGCGGCCCTTCCATGCGGCCTTCGAGGAACAGCTGCGCGCGGCTCGGCGTCGTGACATCGTCGGTCGGCAGCTTGTAGTTCGCCGGCAGCGGCTTGACCAGATGCGGCGTCACCACGAACAGCAGCTCGGTGCGGTCCTGCTGGAAGTCGGTGCTGCGGAACAGCGCCCCCAGCACCGGCAGTTCGCCCAGCACCGGCAGGCCGTGGATGTTGGTGGTCTGGGTGTTGCGGATCAGGCCACCGATGGCGAAGCTTTGGCCATCGAACAGTTCAACCGTGGTGGAGGCGCGGCGCGTGGTAATCAGCGGCAGGATGGCGCCGCCGGAGAAGCCCGCGGCCGAGATGCCGATGCCCTCGCGCGACAGCTCCGATACTTCCGGCGCCACGCGCAGGTTGATGCGGCCGCCCGCCAGCACCGTGGGCGTGAAGCGCAGGCCGACGCCGAACTCCTTTTCCGCCAGCGTGATCTTGTTGTTGTCCTGCGCGACCGGAATGAAGATTTTTCCGCCTGCCAGAAAACTGCCTTCCTGGCCGCTGATCGCCATCACCGTCGGTTCGGCCAGGATGCGCACCAGGCCATCCTGCTTTTCGGCGGAGATGCCGGCGTGGTTGCCGCCGGTCTTGCCGATGCCGAGCAATCCTTTCAATGTGCCGGACACGAAATCCGACGCCAGCGCCGTGGTCCAGCTGCCGCCGCCGAAGCTCAGCGCCAGGCCGCTCTCCAGTTTGTCCAGCAGCGTCTTGGAGACCTCGGCGATTTTCACTTCCAGCATCACCTGCTGCGGTGCGCCGACGTTGAGCAGGTTGACGATGCGCGTCGCGCCTGCGCCGGCGGCGGACGGCGCCGATGCAGCCGGCGATGCGGCGGCGCCCTTGTCGCCCTTGGCCGCCTCCAGCGCCTGCGCCGGGCGCCGCACGAACGCGGCCGCCAGGTCCAGCACGCGCGCCGCCGTTTGCGCATCGTCGACGGTGCCGCTGATGACCAGCGTGTCGCCGGCGGCGCTGACCTGTATGTCTTTTTGCGCCGGCATCAACGCGGCCAGCGCGTTCTGCAGCGCGGCCGGATCGACGCCGACCACCACCTCGATCACATTGCACATGCCGCTGCGGCCCTGCACGATCATATTGCTGCTGCCGATGTCGACGCCCACCACATACAGCGTATCCTGTGCCACCAGCATCGCCTGCAGCACGGCCGGATTGCCGACGCTGCGCGCCTGCACCGCCTCTGGCATACGCATCAGCGTCGACTTGCCCAGCGCGAGCGTCAGGTTGCCCGGCGTCGCCGCCTGGCCGGCGCAGCGCAGGCCCACGGCATCGCGGCTCGCCTGCGGCTGCGGCGCTTCCGGCGCGGCGGCGGCCGCACCTGCACCGCTGGCCGGGACGCCGCCGACGGCCTGCGCCTGGCTGGCCACCACGATCAACAGCAGCACGTATCGTAGCGTCCTCATGGCGCGCTCACAGGCATTCCTGCGTGCGCTGCACACCGGCGATCACGCCGACACAGGAACGGCTGCGCAGCGCCGACTGCGCCAGCTGTGCGCGCGGCTTGTCCGCAACGGCTGGCGTTGGGGCCGGAGCGGGGACAGGCGCGGCCGCCCTGGCGATGCCGAGCAGGCTGAATTTGGTCGCACCATCCGTCACGCCGGGACGTGGATCGACCTGGTTGCGCAGCACCAGCGACAAGCTGCCGACGCTGCGCGCCAGGTCGATGTTCTCGGCCTGCGCCGGCGTCACCTCCAGCGTGACGGCGTTGACCACGCGCGGCTTGGTCTCGTCGCGTCCCACTTCCTGCGCCACGGCCAGCACCAGTATCCGTTCCAGCACGATCTTGGAGATCGCGTTGTCGTTGCCGGAAGCTGCGGCCTGCGTGTTGACGATGATGTCGACGAAGTTCCCCGGCAGCGCAAAACCAGCCACCCCCACCACATCGTTCACGCGCACCGTGATGGCCCGCTTGCCTTCCGAGATCAACGCCGACAAGCCGCCCAGCGTGCCGGCCGGCGCCAGCTTGGCTTCGCTCAGCGGCTCGTTGCGCAGTACGCTGGTTTTCAGCACGCGCCCGACCAGCCGCGAGCCGTCGCGAATGGCGCCGTGCGGCAGGCTTTCGGCCGGCCAGTCTATCGTCATCAGCATCTCCGGCGTCAGGCGCTGGCCCAGGTTCACATCGGTGGCGGCGACGACGATCTTGTTGGCCGACGCCGGCGACTGGCGCAGCAGCCAGCGCGAGGCCAGGCCCACGGCCACCAGTCCCAGCACGACAGCCAGCGCCATCATCAGCAGTGCGCGCTTGTTGTTCATGCTATGCGCCGTTGCAGCTGATCGATCGCATCGCCGGCCGCCGCCGCAGGTTCGCAGGTGGCGAACATGCTGATCCAGGCCTGCTCCAGCGCCGCCACGCTGAGGCGCGCAGGCTCGCCCAGGAAGCCGGCGAAATCGTTGATGCGGCCGATGATCGCGCGCGGGTAGCACGCCAGCAGCGGCAGGCCGCTACCCGCATGCAGCACATCGATCAGATGGCGCAGCGCCGCGTCATCGAACACCACGCCCATCGTCACGCACTGCTGGCGAAACAAGGTGCGGTAGCTGGCGCCGTCCAGCGGGCCGACCGGGATCTTGTAGCCGATGCGGCGCAGCGCCGATGCGTCGAGCAGCGTCTCCGGCGACAGGCTGGTGGCGAACACCAGCTGCATGTGGCACGGCACGCTGAAGTGGTAGCCGCCGGCCAGCGCCAGCTGGCTGCGTTCCAGTTCGCGCGCCTGCGAGAAGCGGTTCAGCAGATCGGCGGCGGGCATGCGCTGCCGGCCCAGGTCATCGACGATCAGCAAGCCGTTGTTGGCCTTCAGCTGCGGCGGCGAGCGGTAGCTGCCGCTATGGCTGTCCGGCTGCAGCTCCAGCATGTCGGCGCTGAGATCGGCGTCGAGCGCCACCACGGGCCGCTGGCACAGCACCCAGCGCGGATCGCTGCTGCGGCGTTCCTGCGCCGGCCGCAATGCGCGCAGGTGCTGCGGCGTGGGCGCGCGATGCAGCAGCGCGTCGTAGACCTGGACGATCTCCTGCCCCACCACCAGCGCATGCGGCACCGCGATCACGCCCTGCTGCAGGCTCCCCAGGCGGCGCGCCAGCACCGACTTGCCGCTGCCGGACGGCCCATGCAGCAGCACCGTGCGGCCCGCGTACATGGCCGCGCCCAGCATGCGCTGCACGGCGGCGCTGAGGAAGTCGTCGGCGAATTCGGCCGCCAGTTCATCGGCGCACAGCTGCGGCACCTGGGCGGCCTGGCGTTCGACCACGGCGCGGTAGGCTTCCAGCGTGACCGGCGCCGGGCCGACGTAGGGGCAGCGGTCCATCCAGGCGCTGGCGCGCAGGCGGCCCGCCGCCGTCAGCTGGTACTGCACGTCGATGTCCGACTCGCCGCGCCAGGCCACTTCGACCACGTGTTCGGCCAGCATGAGCTCCAGCACCTCGCGCAGCACATTGATCGACAGGTGCAGCCGTGTGGTCAGCACCGGCAGATGACTTTTGCCGTTGACAAAGATGGCCTTGGCGATCAGCTCGACGATCAGCTGCTGCGACAAGCCGGTGTCGCGCACCGATTTCGGCTGCGCCGGCAGCTCGCCGGCGAGGCCGGCATCATGGGCGGAGGAAGGCGATTCGACTGCGAGCATGGCGTTCTCCAGCGTTGAATAAGTTACGTTGAGGAATCAAGTCTATCGGCCCGCACTTTGTGGACATTGACGCGCAGCAAAGGCGCGGCAAGCGGCAGGTCAGCGATGCGCCAGCGCGACAACCGCCATCGTTGCCAGCGCGATCGCCAGGCCGTAGGGGATGCCGCCGACGCTGGTGCCGGGCTCCAGCGGCACCGCTTGCAACGGTATGCCGAAGCAGCGCCACAGCAGCGGCTGGCAGATCGTGGACAGGTTGCGCCAGCCATCGCGCCAGCGGCCGCTCCACAGCAGCATCAGCAAGGCCATCACGCCACCGATCAGCGTGGTCAGCGCGGCTACCTGCAGCGCCGCCAGCGGGCCGACGAAAGCGCCGACCATGGCCATCAGCTTGACGTCGCCGGCGGCCATGCCGCGCAATAAATACAGCGGCAAGAATAAAAAAAAGCCGGCCAAGCTGCCGGCCAGCCAGTACGTCAAGGGCGCCCAGTGCTGTCCGCCCAGCACGTGCAACATCAGCGCCAGCAACAGGCCGCTGAGGATCAGTACATTCGGAATCTTGCGCAGGGCCAGGTCAGTCACGGCCGCTTGCGCCACCAGGCAGATCAATATCAGTTCGATCGCATTCAGCATGACGGTCTCTCCAACAAAAGGCTTTCCAGCCCGACTGCGGCTGGAAAGCCTGGTGCTTACGGGGTGGTGATGGCGGTCGCGATCGTGGTGAAAGCGGTCCTCAGCGCCGGCCCCAACAAGGCGAAGGCCGTACCGACCGCCACCACCATCGTTGCCGCGATCAAGCCATATTCAATGGCGGTGATCCCCTCTTCGTCGTGCGCAAACACCTTTGCTGCTGCAATCAGTGCGTTCATGATTTACTCCCGGATTAAGTTGAACAACTACCCCTGGCGCGGCTTGGCGGACTGCCCGGATCGCCTTCGCTTCACCATTAGGACCAACTATACGGATCGGAGTTTTCTGAGAGTTGACGCGACGCAAGTTTTCCGTGCGGCATTATTTTAGGGGTATGATGAAAATGTTCGTGCGGGACAGACATCGCGGCTGGCTTATGTCAAACTGCATCAGTTTCCTGATCATTAAGCTGGAACGGGATGGTCCGGCTGTCGGAAAAAGGTCGCATAAGTTGCAAGGAATGTTTTTTTTCGCACACATGAATTGCCTTGATTGCAAAAAGCTATTATCCTGCTTAGCTGTTCTTTGGAAAGGCCCCGTGTTGCAGCTTCACTGTGCGCCTGACTATCAAAGATATTGGCTTGATAGGCGTGAACAAAACGTGGCTCGACGCAAGGTTGTGTGATTATTTTCCAGAGAAGAAAATGGATTCCCTACTGAAACACATGGTGGACATGACCGGCCACCGCGATCACACGATGCTCGACATCTCAGTGATCTCGGCGGTGCAGGAGCTTGCCCGCGCCAGTCAGGCCCGCGTGCTGACGCTGGCGACAGTCAGGGGGAAAATTTTCGTCCGACCGCGCGCCATCATCTGCGCCGGCGAAGCGGCGCGCATGGTCGACACCTCGGACCTGCACAATCCCGGCGAACCGATCGAAAACATCCCGGCCCTGGCCCAGTGCATCGCCAACCACGAATCGGGCGCCGATGTCGCCAACGAGGCGGGCGAGCACACGCTGTGGCTGCCGATCTGGCTGGGCGACAAGGCCGACACCTGCCTGGAAATCGTCAACCCGACGCCCTACACCAGCGACACCATCCACGTCATCGGCGGCATCGTCAGCGTCTACCGCAACTTCCAGAACTTGCTGGACTACAGCGAACGCGACTCGCTGACCGGCCTGCTCAACCGCAAGACCTTCGACGACCAGCTGGCCAAGATGCTGGCCGCCAGCACCGAGCAGGATGCGATCACGCTGCCGGGCGAACCGGAGCGCCGCAGCCACCACGATGAAGAAAAACAATGGCTGGCCGTGGTCGATGTGGACCATTTCAAGCATGTTAACGACCGTTTCGGCCATTTATACGGCGATGAGGTATTGATACTGATCGCCAACCTGCTGACCTCCTCGTTCCGCGCGCAAGACCGCGTGTTCCGTTTCGGCGGCGAGGAATTCGTCGTGCTGCTGCGTTCGACCACCCTGGACAACGCCAAGAAAATCATCGACCGCTTCCGGACGAATGTGGCTTCCCACGATTTCCCGCAGGTGGGCAAGGTGACGGTGAGTGTGGGCTTTGTCAGCATCAGCGCGCTGGAGGCGCCGGTGATTATCCTGGGACACGCCGATCAGGCGCTGTACTACGCGAAAAGCCACGGCCGCAACCTGGCCTGCCACTACGACGAACTGGTCGATGGCGGCCTGCTGCACGCCATCGAATCCAACGATACCGCCGAATTCTTCTAGGCCAGCGTCAGGAAGCGCATCGGGTCGACATTCCACTTGCTGGGCGACTCGTGGCCGACGATCTTGTCGCCGCCGCCAAAGCCCAGTCCGCGCGACAAATCGATGGTTTCCGGCTTGATGTAGAGATTTTGCTTGGTGTTGAAGAAGACATTCACTTTCGGCGCCAGCAAGTTGGTCTCGTGTGGCTCAATCACCACACCCAGCCGTCCCGATTCCAGCATGACCATGGTTCCGACCGGGTAGATCCCCACGCAACGCATGAATTCCTGGGCGAATTTCGGATTGAAGTGGAACTTGCTCCACTCGTAAATCTTGCGCAGCGCCGCCGCCGCCGGCATACCCTTGTGATAACAGCGGTCGGCCGTAATGGCGTCGTACACGTCGACAATCGCCGCCATCTGCGCCAATTCGCTGATTTCATCGTTGGCCTGCTTGTTCGGATAGCCGCTGCCGTCGCGCCGCTCGTGGTGGTGCAGCGTGATGTCGAGCGGAATCGGCCCTACTTCCGGCGATTGCAGCAGGATGTTGTAGCCATCCTGCGGATGGCGCTTGATGATGGCGAATTCCTCGTCCGTCAGCGGGCCGGGCTTGTTGAGGATGGCGTCCGGCACCAGCGCCTTGCCGGTGTCGTGCAACAGCCCGCCGAGGCCGGCCTGGTGGGTCGTTTCGGCGTCGATGCCGCGCGAGCGGCAGAACGCCACCAGCAGCGTACATACGCTAACTGAGTGCAAAAAGGTGTAATCGTCCTTGTTCTTGATGCGCAGCAGGCCAACCAGCGCCCCAGGATTGCGCAAAATCGATTCGGTGATATTCTGCACCACCGGCTGTACCTGGTCGAGTTCGATGGCCTTGCCCAGGCGCGCATCCTGCATCACCGTACGCACCAGCGTCGAGGCCTGATGGCGGATCTGCACCGCGCGCTGCATCTCCTCGCCCAGCGACACGCGGGTGATGACCGGCGCCTTGGCGACGATTTCGACGATTTCGCGTTCGGTGGCAGCCTGCGCCTCGTCCAACGTCGGCGCGTCCTGCACGTCCATCCCTTTGGCGTTGTCTATGACAACATCGTGGATGCCGGCGTTGATAATCTTGCGGATTTCATCTTCGCTGGTGAGCAGGAAACGGTTGCGAACGAACGGATGGGTCATCCAGTCGCAGCTCAAGTCATGGATGTACATGCCCACTTTAAGCTGTGAAGAGTCGACTTTCTTTAGCATACTGGTACCCACTTTAAAGAGGCTGGAAGCAGCGGAACGGGCTGATTCCAGTATAACAAATAGTTTCCTGTCAGGATTAGTTTTACAAGTGCTACCATTTGTTTGTCCAGGTTAATACAACGCCCCAGCATCCATGGAATTACGCCAACTCCGGTATTTTGTAGCCATAGTAGACCACGGTTCGCTGTCACGCGCTGCCCTGGTGCTGCATGTTGCGCAACCGGCACTGACGCAACAGTTGCGCCAGCTGGAAGAGGAGCTGGGCGTGCAGTTATTGCATCGCTCCGCCCAGGGTGTGCTGAGCACGGACGCCGGCAAGATTTTCTATGAACACGCGCAAGCCATCCTCAAGCAGGTGGCCGACGCCCGTTCGGCTGTGGCGCAATCGGCCGAACGCCCCAGCGGTAGCGTCACGCTGGGGCTGCCGCACAGCATCTCCGGCGCGCTGGCGCTGCCGCTGCTGACAGCGGCGCGCGCGCAATACCCGGAAATCACGCTGCAACTGACCGAAGAGCTGACCGGCAACCTGAGCGACCAGCTCAAATCCGGCCGCGTCAACCTGGCCGTGCTGTTCGACGACGGCCAACTGGCCCAGTTCGCCACCACGCCGCTGGTGGAAGAGGAACTGCGCTTCATCTGTCGCGCCGACGCCACGTATGCGCAAGGCGAGCAGGCCCTCACCCTGGCGCAGACGCTGAAAACCACGCTGATCCTGCCCGGCCTGCAGCACGGCGTGCGGCCGCGCATCGAAAGCGTGGCGCGCCAGGCCGGCCTGACCTTGGACCAGGTGATCGAGATCAATTCCATCGCCATCCTCAAGTCCGCCATCCTGGCCGACATGGGCGCGACCATCCTGCCGTCGGCGCCGGTGCTGGACGAGCTGGAGCGCGGCGCCATGCGCTCGCACCGCATCCACAGCCCGTCGATTTCGCGCACGGTGGTGTTGTGCGCGTCCAAGAATATCCCGCTGACCAACGCGGCGGCGGCGGTCAGCCGGCTGGTGCAGCAGGTCAGCGCGCAGCTGTGCGCCGGCGACACCTGGCCGGGCGCCACCGCCATTTCCGGCGGTGCAAGCGCCTGACGCCTAGCGGCTGGCCAGCTCCAGCGCCGCCATCGCCGGCGCGATCATCGCCAGCAGCCGCGCCTTGCCGACGCCGTCGCGCGCCTGCACCGACAGGCCATGCAGCAGCGTGGCGTAGACATCGCCCAACGCCACCACATCGGTCCCGGTCTTCAACTCGCCGGCCTTCAGGGCCAGGCGCAGACGGTCGACGATCGACTTGGTGCGGGCGCTGCGGAACTCTCCCAGCCAGGCGATGACGGCGTCGCTCTGGATGCCGCCGTTGGCCGCCGCCGACACCACCATGCAGCCATGCGGCCGGCCGCTGCGGGTGTACAGCTGTACCGCTTCGCGCAGCATGCGTTCGATGGCTGCGCGGGCCGTCTCCTCCTGCGCCAGCGCGCGCGTGGCGAAGCCGCCCTCGCCTTCCACGTAGAGCGCCACCGCCTCGCGGAACAGCTCCTCCTTCGAACCGAAGGCGGCGTAAATACGCGCCGATGCGATACCCAGCGCAGCCACCAGATCGGACATGGCGACACCCTCGTAGCCGCGCTCCCAAAAAGCGTCCCGGGCCTTGTGCAGCGCCAGTTCGCGGTCGAATTCTCTTGGCCTACCAGCCATCATTTACCTCAGCAAAATCACCAGGACGGCCAGTATAGCCGCTCGCTCCAGCCACCCGGCGAACAAATACCGGCTTGACCGCCCGACAAATTTACCCTATTCTTTGTCGATCGACAAACAATAGGAGCCGATAAAAATGCGAACCATCAAAGGACCAAGCCTGCACCTCGCCCAATTCAGCGACGAGGCAGCCCCCTTCAACGACCTGCCATCGATCGCCGCCTGGGCCAGCGACACCGGCTTCAAGGCCCTGCAGCTGCCCGCCTGGGACCAGCGCCTGTTCGACGTCGCCACCGCCGCCGAAAGCCAGGCCTACTGCGACGACATCACCGGCATGCTGGCCGGCCACGGCCTGGTGCTGAGCGAACTGACCACCCACATCTTCGGCCAGCTGGTGGCAGTCCATCCCGCCTACGACGCCATGTGCGACAGCTTCGCGCCGGCCGAACTGCACGGCAAGCCGCAGGCGCGCACCGCCTGGGCCATCGAACGCCTGCTGATGTCGGCCAAGGCCTCGCGCCGCCTGGGCCTGACGGAGATGGGCACCTTTTCAGGCTCCTTCGCCTGGCCGTATCTGTTCCCCTTCCCGCAGCGTCCGGCCGGCCTGATCGAAACCGCCTTCGACGAACTGGCCAAGCGCTGGCTGCCGGTGCTGAACGCCTGCGACGAACAGGGCGTCAACCTGTGCTACGAAATCCATCCCAGCGAGGATCTGCACGACGGCGTCAGCTTCGAGATGTTCTACGACCGCGTCGGCCAGCACCAGCGCTGCAACATGCTGTATGACCCCAGCCACTTCGTGCTGCAACAGCTGAACTACCTCGACTTCATCGACATCTACAAGGAACGCATCCGCATGTTCCACGTCAAGGACGCCGAGTTCAATCCGAGCGGACGGCAAGGCATCTACGGCGGCTACCAGTCGTGGGAAAACCGCGCCGGGCGCTTCCGCTCGCTGGGCGACGGCCAGGTCGACTTCAAGGCCATCTTCTCCAAGCTGACCCAGTACGACTACGCCGGCTGGGCCACGCTGGAATGGGAGTGCTGCCTGAAGCACCAGGAAGTCGGCGCCAGGGAGGGCGTGGACTTCATCAACGCCCACATCATCCCCGTCACCGACAAGATCTTCGACGACTTCGCCGGCGCGCCGGTCAACCCGCAGCAAATGAAGCAGCTGCTCGGCATCGCCTGATGCCGTCACCCGACCACACAAGGAACACCATGCACGCATCACTCGCCGTACAAGACAAACAAGACCATCCCGAAACCGGCTTCTCGCACGACTACGTGCGCGTCGACGGCAACCGCATCCACTGCGTCAGCGCCGGCGCCGGCCGCCCGGTGCTGCTGATACCCGGCTGGCCGCAAACCTGGTACGCCTGGCGCCACGTCATGAGCGCGCTGGCCACGCAAGGCTATCTGGCCATCGCCGTCGATCCGCCCGGCACCGGCCACTCCGACCGCCCCGTCGGCGGCTACGACACCGGCACCGTCGCCAGCATCCTGCACCAGGCCATGAAGCAGCTCGGCCACGCCCACTACGACGTGGTCGGCCACGACATCGGCATGTGGATAGGCTACGCGATGGCCAGCGATTTTCCCGGCGCGATCGGCAAGCTGGCGCTGACCGAGGCTGTGATCCCCGGCCTGGCGCCGGCGCCGCCCATCTTCGTTCCGCAGGAGGACAATATCTTCCTGTGGCACTTCATGTTCAACCAGGTGCACGACCTGCCCGAGGCGCTCACCGCCGGCAAGGAGCGCGAGTACATCGGCTTCATGCTGGACAAATGGTCGTACCGCCGCGACCGCGTCGCCGCCGATGTCTACACCGAGGCCTACGCCACACCGGGCGCGCTGCGCGCCGGCTTCGCCTACTACCGCGCGATTCCCGAGACAATCCGCCAGAACCTGCTGCGCGCCGCATCGCCGCTGACCATGCCGGTGCTGACCATCGGCGCCGAGCACGCCACCAAGGACGCGCCGCTGCTCACCATGCAGGGCCGCGCCCTCGATCTGCGCGGCGCGATGGTCGCCGACTCCGGCCACTTCGTGATGGAGGAGAATCCGGACGACTTCCTGGCGCACCTGCTGCCCTTCCTGGAGGGCAGCCCAGTGTAGCCATCACTTTTTCTTATACCCCCATCGGCATTCGGTATTTCCGTATACGTCAACTCGCGCCCATACTCTGCTACAAAGCGGGTTTTTTAAGCCTAAAATACCTGCAACGCCGCTAACCATGCGGCCCATGGCCTGATCCTGGCGCGCCTACCCGGCGCCTCCAAGCTTGGGCGCGAACCGACACAACACCGGAGACACCGCCATGCCCGATACCACGGCAAACGGCGCAGCAGCATCCGCAAGAGATGCAGCCGCCGCCACATCCCGCCTCACCACCGTGAGCCTCGACGACAAATACACCGCGACCAAGGGCGACATTTTCCTGTCCGGCATCCAGGCGTTGGTGCGCCTGCCGATGATGCAGCGCGTGCGCGACCAGGCCGCCGGCCTGAACACCGCCGGCTTCATCTCCGGCTACCGCGGCTCGCCGCTGGGTGGCCTCGACGAGAACCTGTGGAAAGCCAAGCCGCACCTGGAAGCGCATCACGTGCAGTTCGTGCCGGGCGTGAACGAGGATCTGGCCGCGACCGCTGTCTGGGGTTCGCAGCAGGTGGACCTGATCGGCGAAGCCAAGTACGACGGCGTGTTCGCCATGTGGTACGGCAAGGGCCCGGGCGTGGACCGCTGCGGCGACGTCTTCAAACACATGAACCACGCCGGCACTTCGAAGCACGGCGGCGTGCTGCTGGTGGCCGGTGACGACCACGGCGCCTACTCGTCGACGCTGCCGCACCAGTCGGACCACCTGTTCTCGGCCTCGATGATCCCCGTCCTGTATCCATGCAATGTGCAGGAATACCTGGACCTGGGCATCCACGGCTGGGCCATGTCGCGCTTCTCCGGCTGCACGGTGGCCTTCAAGGCGCTGGCCGACACGGTCGAATCGTCGGCCTCCATCGACGCCGATCCGTTCCGCGTCGAAGTCAAGATCCCACAGGACTTCGTCATGCCGGAAGGCGGCCTGAATGCACGCCTGTCCAGCATCCCGCTGGGCCAGCAGGCGCGCAATCAGGAAGCGCTGATGCAGGACTACAAAATCTACGCCGCGCTGGCCTACGCGCGCGAGAACAAACTCAATCACACCACCATCACCAGCCCGAACGCCAAGCTGGGCATCATCGCCTCCGGCAAGTCCTACCTGGACGTGCTGGAAGCGCTGGAAGAACTGGGCATCGACGAGAAGATGGCGGCCGACGTCGGCCTGCGCCTGTTCAAGGTCGCAATGCCATGGCCGCTGGAACCGGACAGCGTGCGCGAATTCGCGCAAGGCCTGGACGAGATCCTGGTGGTCGAAGAAAAACGCCAGATCGTCGAGTACCAGCTGAAGGAACAGCTATACAACTGGCGCGACGACGTGCGCCCTCGCGTGATCGGCAAGTTCGATGAAAAAGGCGAATGGGTCGCCCCACGCGGCGAATGGCTACTGACTTCCAAGGCCGACTTCTCGGTCTCGCAAGTGGCGCGCGTGATCGCCTCGCGCGTCAAGCGCCTGATCTCGGACCCTGTCACCTGCGACCATATCAAGGCCCGCCTGACCTTCCTCGACGCCAAAGACGCGGTGCTGAAGAAAGCCATCAACACCCCGTTCCGTCCAGCGTTCTACTGCTCCGGATGCCCGCACAACACCTCGACCAAAGTCCCTGAAGGCAGCCTGGCGCTGGCCGGCATCGGCTGCCACGTGATGGCGACGTCGATCTACCCGGAGTTCAACAAGCTGACCACGCACATGGGCGGCGAAGGCGCGCCGTGGATAGGCCAGGCCGCGTTCTCCAAGATCCCGCACGTGTTCCAGAACCTGGGCGACGGCACCTACTTCCACTCCGGCTACCTGGCGATCCGCGCAGCGGTGGCGGCCAAGGTCAACATGACCTACAAGATCCTCTACAACGACGCCGTTGCGATGACGGGCGGCCAGCCGGTCGACGGCATCACCTCGGTGCCGATGATCGCGCAACAGATGGCGGCCGAAGGCGTCAAACGCATCGCGCTGGTGACTGAAGACCTGAACCGCTACACCGACCGCAGCGCCCTGCCATCCATCGTCAGCCTGCACGACCGCAAGGACATGGACGCGGTGCAGCGCGAACTGCGCGAGCTCGAAGGCGTATCGGTCATCATCTACGACCAGACCTGCGCGGCCGAGAAGCGCCGCCGCCGGAAAAAAGGCGAGTTCCCCGACCCGGCCAAGCGCATGGTCATCAACGAAGCCGTCTGCGAAGGCTGCGGCGACTGCGGTATCCAATCGAACTGCACCTCCATCCTGCCGAAGGAAACGGAGTTCGGCCGCAAGCGCACCATCGACCAGTCGTCCTGCAACAAGGACTACTCGTGCGTGAAGGGCTTCTGCCCGAGCTTCGTCACCGTCGAAGGCGGATCGCTGAAGAAGACCAAGACCGGCGTCACCAAGGACAACGCCGACGACGGTTTCGGCGCCCTGCCTGAACCGGCGCTGCCATCGTGCGAGCAACCGTACAACATCCTGATCAACGGCATCGGCGGCACCGGCGTGATTACCGTCGGCGCGCTGATGGGCATGGCCGCGCACCTGGAAGGCAAAGGCGCGTCGGTGCTGGACATGACCGGCATGTCGCAGAAAAACGGTTCGGTGACTTCGCACGTCAAAGTCGCGAAGACCCCGGCCCACCTGCGCGCGCAACGCATCGCCACCGGCGAAGCGGACGTGATCCTGGGCTGCGACATGCTGACCGCCGGCGCCGCCGACGCGGTGTCGAAGATGCGCCCGGGCCGCACGCTGGCCATCGTCAACCTGCACGAGCAGCCGCCAGGCACCTTCGCGCAGAACGCCGACTGGCAGTATCCGGTGGCAGAAGTGCGCGCGCTGATCGAAGAATCGGTCGGCGCCGGCGCGGCCGATTTCATCGACGCCACCAAGCTCGCCACCGCGCTGATGGGGGACTCCATCGCCGCCAACCTGTTCATGCTCGGTTACGCATGGCAGAAGGGCCGCATCCCGCTGAAGGAAGAATCGCTGCTGCGCGCAATTGAACTGAACGGCGTCGGCATCGCCTCCAACAAGAAAAGCTTCCTGTGGGGCCGCCGCGCCGCCGTGGACCTGAAGCGCGTCGAGCGCGTGGCTACGCCTACGCAAGCCATCGTCATGCAGATGCCGCAAAGCCTGGAGAACGTCATCGGCAAGCGCGTCGAGTTCCTGACCGCCTACCAGAACGCCGCCTACGCTGCGAGCTACGAGCAGCTGGTGTCACAGGTGCGCGCCAAAGAAACCGCTCTGGGCCTGGGCAACAAGCTGTCCACCGCCGTCGCCAAGTACGCCTTCAAGCTGATGGCCTACAAGGACGAATACGAAGTGGCGCGCCTGTACACCGACGGCCGTTTCGTCGAACAGCTCAAGCAGCAGTTCGAAGGCGACTTCTCGGTCAAGTTCAACCTGGCCCCGCCGATGTTCGCCAAGAAGGACGCCAAGGGCCATCTGGTCAAGGCGGAATTCGGTTCGTGGATGTGGAGCGCCTTCAAGCTGCTGGCGAAGTTCAAAGGCCTGCGCGGCGGCGCCTTCGACATCTTCGGCTACACCGAAGAGCGCAAGATGGAACGCGCCCTGATCGTCGAGTACCGCGAGCTGGTGACTGCGCTGATGGACAAGCTGACGCCGGAAAACCACGCCACCGCCGTGGAACTGGCCGGCCTGCCGGAGAAAGTGCGCGGTTTCGGCCACGTGAAGGAAAAGGCTGTCGCCACCTTCCGCACCGAGAAGGCACGCCTGCTGGCGCAATTCGCCCAGCAGCGCGCGGCTTGAGTCCTATAATGGAACCACGACGCAGATCGACACAAGAATACAAGGGACACAAATGAACGACCTATCCGCACCAAAAATCGCCGCCGTACCCGAGCAGCCGCGCCTGAACAACAAAGTCCGTTTCGTCACGGCCGCCTCGCTGTTCGACGGCCATGACGCCTCGATCAACATCATGCGCCGCATTCTGCAATCGAACGGCGTGGAAGTGGTCCACCTGGGCCACAACCGTTCGGTCGACGAAGTCGTCACTGCGGCGCTGGCCGAGGACGTGCAAGGCATCGCCATCTCCAGCTACCAGGGCGGCCACGTCGAATACTTCAAGTACATGATCGACCTGCTGCGCCAGCGCGGCGGTTCGCACATCAAGGTATTCGGCGGCGGCGGCGGCGTCATCGTCCCCGACGAAATCGCCGACCTGCATGCCTACGGCGTCACCAAGATCTTCAGCCCGGAAGACGGCCAGCGCATGGGCCTCGTCGGCATGATCCAGTGGATGGTGCAGCAGTGCGACATCGACCTGTCCAACTACTCGCCGACCACGCTGGCGCCGTTGAAGGACGGCGACATCGCCGCGCGCCACCGCCCGCTGGCCCAGCTGATCACCGCGCTGGAAAACGACAAGGCCTCCCCTGCCCTGCGCACCGAACTGCTGGCCGCCGCCGAAGGCCTGGCCGTGCCGACGCTGGGCATCACCGGCACCGGCGGCGCGGGCAAATCCTCGCTGACCGATGAACTGATACGCCGCATCCGACTCGACCAGGGCGACGCCGTCAACATCGCCATCATCTCGATCGACCCGTCGCGCCGCAAATCCGGTGGCGCGCTGCTGGGCGACCGTATCCGCATGAACGCGATCAATCCGTGGAACGGCCAGGCGCGCGTCTTCATGCGCTCGCTGGCCACGCGTGAAGCAGGCTCCGAAATCTCGCAGGCGCTGCCGGACGTTATCGCCGCCTGCAAGGTGGCGGGCTTCGACCTGGTGATCGTCGAAACCTCCGGCATCGGCCAGGGCGACGCCGCCATCGTGCCGCACGTCGACGTTTCGATGTACGTGATGACGCCGGAATTCGGCGCCGCCTCGCAGCTGGAAAAAATCGACATGCTCGATTTCGCCGACTTCATCGCCATCAACAAATTCGACCGCAAGGGTTCGCAGGACGCGCTGCGCGACGTCGCCAAGCAGTACCAGCGCAACCGCGAGCTGTGGAGCAAGCGCCCGGAAGAAATGCCGGTCTACGGCACCCAGGCATCGCGCTTCAACGACGACGGCGTCACCTCGCTGTACCAGGGCCTGGTGCCGAAGCTGGTGCAGTTCGGCCTGAAGGCCAAGCCGGGCAAGCTGGCGCCGGTGGATGTGCGCTTCTCCAGCGGTAAGAACGTGATCGTGCCGCCGGCGCGCGCGCGCTACTTGGCGGAGATCGCCGACACCGTGCGCGGCTACCACCGCTTCACGCGCAAGCAGGTCACGCTGGCGCGCGAACGCCAGCAGCTGACCGAATCGAAGCGCATGCTGGCCATCGCCCACAAGACCGCCGACTTCGACGATTTGATCGCCGAACGCGATGCGGAAATGGACGGCGGCGCCAAGAAGCTGCTGGCCCAGTGGCCGGACATGCAGGCCGCGTATGCCGGCGACGATTACGTCGTCAAGATCCGCGACAAGGAAATCCGCACCCGCCTGATCCAGCACACGCTGTCCGGCACCAAGATCCGCAAGGTGGCGCTGCCGCGTTATGAAGACCACGGCGAAGTGCTGCGCTTCCTGATGCTGGAAAACGTTCCGGGCTCCTTCCCGTTCACGGCCGGCGTGTTCGCCTTCAAGCGCGAAGGCGAAGACCCGACCCGCATGTTCGCCGGCGAAGGCGACGCCTTCCGCACCAACCGCCGCTTCAAGCTGGTCTCCACCGGCATGGACGCCAAGCGTTTGTCGACCGCGTTCGATTCCGTCACCCTGTACGGCGCCGATCCGGCGCTGCGTCCGGACATCTACGGCAAGGTCGGCAACTCCGGCGTATCGATCGCCACGCTGGACGACATGAAGGTGCTGTACGACGGCTTCAACCTGTGCAGCCCAAGCACCTCGGTATCGATGACCATCAACGGCCCGGCGCCGACCATCCTGGCGATGTTCATGAACACTGCCATCGACCAGCAGGTTGCGAAATTCGTTGAAGAGAACAAGCGTCAGCCTAGCGCCGACGAAGCGGCCAAGATCAAGGACTGGGTACTGCAAAACGTGCGCGGCACCGTGCAGGCAGACATCCTGAAGGAAGACCAGGGCCAGAACACCTGCATCTTCTCGACCGAGTTCTCGCTGAAGGTGATGGGCGACATCCAGGAGTACTTCGTCCACCACCAGGTGCGCAACTTCTACTCGGTGTCGATCTCCGGCTACCACATCGCCGAAGCTGGCGCGAACCCGATCTCGCAGCTGGCGTTCACGCTGTCGAACGGCTTCACGTTTGTGGAAGCCTACCTGGCGCGCGGCATGCACATCGACGACTTCGCGCCGAATCTGTCGTTCTTCTTCTCCAACGGCATGGACCCGGAATACACGGTGCTGGGCCGCGTGGCGCGCCGCCTGTGGGCGGTGGCGATGCGCGACAAGTACGGCGCCAACGACCGTTCGCAGAAGTTGAAGTACCACGTGCAGACCTCGGGCCGTTCGCTGCACGCGCAGGAGATCGACTTCAACGACATCCGCACCACGCTGCAGGCGCTGATCGCGATCTACGACAACTGCAACTCGCTGCACACCAACGCCTACGACGAAGCGATCACCACGCCGACCGACGAATCGGTACGCCGCGCGCTGGCGATCCAGCTGATCATCAATCGCGAATGGGGCCTGGCCAAGAACGAGAATCCGAACCAGGGCTCGTTCATCATGGAAGAGCTGACCGACCTGGTGGAAGAAGCGGTGCTGCAGGAGTTCGAACGCATCGCCGAACGCGGCGGCGTGCTGGGCGCGATGGAAACCGGCTACCAGCGCGGCAAGATCCAGGAAGAGTCGATGCTGTACGAGCACCAGAAGCACGACGGCACGCTGCCCATCATCGGCGTCAACACCTTCCGCAATCCGAAGGCCGGCACCGAAGCGCCGCAGGTCATCGAGCTGGCGCGTTCCACCGACGACGAGAAGCAATCGCAGCTCACGCGCCTGGAGGACTTCCACGCCCGTAACGCGGATGCCGCACCGGCAGCGCTGGCGGCATTGCAGCAAGCGGCCATCGACAACGCCAACGTGTTTGAAAAGCTGATGGACGCGGTGCGCGTCTGCTCGCTGGGCCAGATCACGACAGCGCTGTTCGAAGTAGGCGGCCAGTACCGCCGCAATATGTAAGCTGGCAAAGCGGGAGGCGGATCAATGCCTCCCGCCGGCTGACTGCAACAACCTCCGGCCCTTTTCGGAAACGAGGATCCGGCCGGAGGCACCCTCTTCGCTCGCGATCAAGCCATCGGCGCAAGCGTCCTCCCATATGGCCAGCCTGGGACAGGAGCTGCGCCATACTTCCATCACCTCCGAATACGAATGCGGCCGCTGCTGCAGCCAGTCCAGCATCTGCAGCGTCAGATTGTCGTGCGGGTTTGCCATGGTGCTCTCCCTAACGGTTTGATCCCAATTCAATATAGCCGCAGAACCGGACTAGAACAAGCCATTAAGCGACAGGCATTCAACGGGACTCGAAATGCGGGCCGGCGCCCTCCTGCGCCAGCGTGTCCTGCGCGTTGCGCAGCGGGCAGGCCTTCAGCGACAGGCATCCGCAGCCGATGCAGCCGTCGAGTTGATCGCGCAGTTGCGTCAGCGTCTGGATGCGTTCTTCCAGCTCCTGCTTCCAAGAGGCGGATAAACGGCGCCAGTCGGCGACGGTGGGCGTGCGTCCCGACGGCAGCGCATCGAGCGCCTGCGCGATGGCCGCCAGCGGCAGGCCGACGCGCTGCGCCACCTTGATGACGGCCAGCCGCCGCAGCACCGAGCGCGCATAGCGCCGCTGGTTGCCGCTGGAGCGCACCGAATGTATCAATCCCTTGGCTTCGTAAAAATGCAGCGCCGATACCGCCACGCCTGCGCGCTCGGCCAATTCGCCGACACCGAGTTCTTTCGGAGGGGATGCCATATAAAATCCTTGACCTCAAGTTAAGTTGAGATTTTATAGTGTCCGCACATTCACTGCCTGAAGGACACCATGAAATTCATCAACCCACCCGGTCTATACGACCCACGCCCCAATGGCTACAGCCACGTCGTCGTCGCCGAGGCACCCGCGCGCATCATCTACATTGCCGGCCAGGGCGGCGAGGATGCCAGCGGCGTGCTGTCGGAAAGTTTTGAGGAGCAAGTGCGGCAGGCGCTGAGCAATCTGCAAACCGCCCTAGCCGCCACCAATGCGCGCTTGAGCGACGTCGCCAAGGTCACGGCACTGATCGTCGATCACAGCGAAGAAAGGCTGGGCATCTTCAGCAGCGCACTGCGCGCCGCATGGGGCGACCTGCCCGCGCCAGCCTGCACGCTGATCCCCGTACCTCGCCTGGCGTTGGACGGCATGCTGTTCGAAATCGAAGCCACCGTCGTTATCTAAGCCAGTTGAGCAGGTCCAATAGTCGATCCCGCCAGTAGCACCGGTTGCCATAGCTCCTGCAGCTCACCGGCCGGTTTGCCGTCCACCAGCGCGAGCAGCATCTCGACCATGCGGGCGCCGGCTTTGTGGGCGTCGGGTTGGTCTATCGTGGTGACGTCGATGCCGGCCAGTGTGTCCGCCATGCTGCCCCAGACGATCACCGAGATCTCCTTGCCGATGTCGATACCCGCATCAAGCAACGCGCGCACCGCGCCGACACCCGACAAATGATTGTCGACGATGACCGCCGTCGGACGCGGTGAACACGCCAGCAACTGCTGCATCGCCTGGTAGCCGCTGCGCCGGTCCAGCGTATTGTCGATCAGGTAGCGCGTATCGACTTTCAACCCTGCCGCCGCCATCGCCGCCACAAACGCATCCTTGCGCTGGCGGGCGAAGTTCAATTCCAGCGGCGCGCTCACCAGGCCCACGCGCTGATGCCCCAATCCCAGCAAGCGCTCCATCGCCATGCGGATGCCAGCCGCATTATCGTAGTCGAACCACGCATACGGCGCATCAAGCTCGGTGCGGCCATGCGCGACAAAGGGGAATTTTGATTTGCTCAGAAACGCGATACGCTCGTCACGCACCAGCGTGCGGCTGACCACCAGCCCGTCGACCCGCCGTCCGCGCACGATCTGCTGATACGACGGCTGCTCCGCCGCCGGCGACACCGGCGCGATGATGAGGTTCTTGCTGACCTGCTCCAGCGCGGCCGACATGCCGGCCACCACATCAAGGAACATCGGATCGCCCAAGTCCGCCGGCAGCAGCGGATAGATGATCCCGAACACATTGGTGCGCCCCAGCGCCAGCGAACGCGCCATCGGATTGGCCTGATAGCCATTCTCCTTGGCCGCCTTCAGCACGCGCTCACGGGTCCGTCCATTCACCTCGGGATAACCGTTTAACGCCCGGCTCACCGTGGTCTTCGACATACCGAGTAAATTCGCGAGGCGCTCCAGGTTCATAGACAATTGCTCAATGTTGACCGCTGATTATAGCGGACGGGTCGAAACCACCACCACCGTCATCTACTGCTTTTTTGAAAAAATACAACATAATCAAGACGATAGAGATGGGCACCAAAGTCAGGTAGAAGGCGAAGTGGCCGCTGAAGTTGCCGAACACGTAGCCGGTGATCAGCGAGCCGGTGGTGCCACCCAGCGCCGAAAAGATCACCAGCAGCCCGGTCATGGCCGAGTGCTGGTTCTTCGGCAGAGAGCTGAGCATCACCGAATTGATGCCCGGGTAGATAGGCGCCATAAAGAGCCCAATCAGCGGAAACAGGAAGGTCGCCAGCGGCGCACTGGACCAGCTGATGTTGGGATCGGCCACCACGTCATGCGTCAACGGCAGCGCCAGCAGCACCATGGCCGCCATCCCGATCACGCAGGCGTTCATCACCGGATACCAGTTCAACTTGCGCATCAAGACCCCGGCCGACAGCCGGCCTATCGCCAGGCAGGCGGCGAAGATGCTGGTCACCTGCACGCTCATCGCCGCCGGCAGTTTGAGGATCTCGTTGTTGAAGGTCGGCAGCCAGGTACCCACGCTCTGCTCGATCAGCACATACAAAAACGCCGTGATGACGAACACGCACACCAGCGGCTTGAAGAACAGCTTGAGCATCGCGGCGAAATCCTGGGCGATGCTGCGGCCTTCCGGCAGCGCCGCCATGTCCTCGTTGAAGGGAGTGGTCAGCAGCAGTGCGAAGGTCAGCGCGCACAGCACGGCCAGCACCCAGTACACCTGTAGCCAGCTGTGCGACAGCGGATCGGACGAATCGATGAAGTAACCGAACACCCAGTAAGCACTCAACACGCCAACCATGAAGAAACCTTCCAGCAGGTTCATGATGCTGGCGTGCTGCTTGCGGTCGGCCGCGATCAGGCCCAGCGTCGAATACACCGACACTTTCACCAGCGCGAACGACACGCCGACGCAGAAGAACAGCAGCTTGGTGGTGGCGAACGACGGCAGCACCGGCATCGCCACACACGCGGCGGTGACGATGGCCAGCCCGGCCAGCATGGCCTTCTTGTAGCCCAGGCGCGGCAGGAAGGACGCGATCAGGAAGGACACCGCAGCAATCGGCAGATCCTTGAACCCTTCCAGCACACTGGCGCTGGATTTGCTGATGCCGTAGTTGTTGATGATCTGAAGGATGACCGTGCCCACGCTGTTGAGCAGGATCGCGAATACAAAGTAAATCAGAAATAGCGCTAATAAAATTCGATTGTGCTTCATGTTGCTGTCTCCATTATTTTTATGGCCTGCACGTCATTCCCGCGAAAGCGGGAATCCATGCGGCGTATGGACTCCCGCCTTCGCGGGAGTGACAACGTGCTAGTATGATTCGAGATTGAAGTCGCCCAGGCTCGTGATGACCACGTCGGCCTGGGTGAGCACAAAGGGATGGCCTATCCCCAGTGCGAACATCCCCGCCGATTTGATCGACGCCACGCCCGCCACCGCATCCTCCACGCCCAGGCAGTCTTCCGGCGCCACGCCCAGCTCCCGCGCCGCCTTCAGGAAGATCTCCGGATCCGGCTTGCCGCGCGCAATGGTCGCCGCGTCGACCACGTAATCGAATTTATCGGTGATGCCCAAGCGACCCAGCACCGTAAAGGCGTTCTTGCTGACCGAGGCCAGGCCGATGCGCAGGCCCGCCGCCCGCACTACATCCAGCGCCCGCACCGCGCCCGGCAACAGATCGGCCGACGACATGGTGGCGATCAGCTCCTGGTAGTGGCGGTTCTTCTCGTCGGCCAGCGCCAGCTTCTCCTCTGGCGTGTACACGCGCTTCGAGGATGCCAGGATCAGGTCCAGCGATCCCATACGGTCGATGCCCTTCAGGTTTTCGTTGAAGGCGTGGTCGAAGTGTACGCCCTGCGACTCCGCCAGGCGCTTCCACGCCAGGTAGTGATAGTGGGCGGTGTCGGTGATGACGCCGTCCAGGTCAAAGATAACGGCTTTAAAGC
Organism: Rugamonas aquatica; assembly: GCF_009380215.1. Lineage (GTDB taxonomy): Bacteria > Pseudomonadota > Gammaproteobacteria > Burkholderiales > Burkholderiaceae_D > Rugamonas > Rugamonas aquatica_B. Next base: position 549,322 of record NZ_WHUG01000003.1, on the reverse strand, counting down.
GGCTCATGCAAAGCTCCTCGATTGCGTCGGTTGCGACAGCGTCAGTGCGACGGCTTCGCCGCCATGGGTAAAGTTCAGCGTCTCGCCTTGCAGCAGGCGGTAGTCCGCTCGGCCAGGTTCAACGTGCACCTCCAGCAGCGCGCCGCGGAAGTGGATCTTGAAGGTGTAGTGCTGCCATTGCTTAGGCACCGACGGCGCGAAATGCAGCTCACCGCCCACCACGCGCATGCCCGCGAAGCCATACGCCACGCCCATCCACGTACCGGCCATCGCGGCCGTGTGCACGCCGTAGTGCGTGTTGCCGTGCGTGTCGTCCAGGTCGAGGCGCGCAGTCTCCATGAAGTAGTCGTAGGCCTTGTCCGCGTAGCCCACTTCCGCCGCGATGATGCTGAAGATGCAGGAGGACAGCGAAGAATCGTGCGTCGTCACCGCTTCGTAGTAGTCGAAGTCGCGGCGCTTGTCTTCCAGCGTAAACTGGTCGGACAGCAGCAGCAGCGCCAGCACCACGTCGGCCTGCTTGCACACCTGGTGGCGGTAGATCACCATCGGGTGGTAGTTCAGCAGCAACGGATAGTTCTCTTTCGGCGTGTTGGCGAAATCCCACACTTTTTTGGACAGGAAGCTGTCGTCCTGCGCGTGGATTTGCAGCGCGTCGTCGTAGGGAAGGTTCATCAGCGATGCGGCGCGGCGCCACTCGGCCGGCTCGCCCGCAGCCAGCGCGGTCGCTGTGGCGATGCGCGCAAACTCCGCCGGCGCCTGCGATTGCAACTGCTCCGCGATCGACGCCGCAAAGTTCAGGTGCATCTGCGCCATCGCGTTGGTGTAGTAGTTGTTGTTGACCAGCGCCGTGTATTCGTCCGGTCCCGTCACCTGGTTGATGCAGTAGCGTCCTTCGCGGTCGTAGCTGCCGATGCCCATCCAGATGCGCGCCGTCTCCATCACGATCTCCGCGCCGTGCTTCACCAGATATTCCTGGTCGCCGGTCGCTTCCATGTACAGCTTGATGGAATAGGCGATATCGGCGTTGATGTGATACTGCGCCGTCCCTGCCGGGAAGTAGGCCGAGCACTCGTCGCCGGCGATGGTGCGCCACGGGTACAGCGCGCCGGTCGCATGCGACATCTGGCGCGCACGCTCGCGCGCTTTCGGCAGGCCGGCGTAGCGGTACTCCAGCAGCTTGCGGGCGATCTCCGGCTTCGAGTACAGGAAAAAGGGGAAGATGTAGATCTCCGTGTCCCAGAAATAGTGGCCTTCGTAGCCCTCGCCCGTCACGCCCTTGGCGGAGATGTTGGTCTTGCCGTCGCGGCCCACCGATTGCAGCAGGTGGAACTGGTTGAAGTGGATGCCCTGCTGGAGCGCGTCGTCACCGGCGATCTGCACGTCGGCCTGCTGCCAGAAGTCGGCCAGGTGCTGCTCCTGCGCCATGCGCAGATCGTCGAAGCCTGCGGCCTTGGCGGTGGCCAGCGTGTCTTTGCTGCGCCACATCAGCTCCGCCTCCGCGTAGTCACGCGACGAGAAATAGCTGCCGTATTTGTTCAGCGTGATGGTCTGGCCGGCCTGCGCCTGCACTTCGTAAGTCTGCGTCAGGCGCTGCTCCACCTGGGCGATTTCGATGGTCGCATCGGCGCCAGTCAGTTCGGTATCGGTGGCGCTGACCAGCATGAAGCCGCTGTTGTGCGTGCGCTGCACCAGCGCCGCGAAGCCGACATTCTGTTCGTGCGCCACCATGTGCAGCGACTGGCCCGACACCGCCGAACCCACGCGCGGATCGTCGCCGGCTTCCTGGTTCTTCACCGCGCCATCGAGCGACGACACCAGCCGCACGCGGCCCGCAAAGTTCAGCGGCGTCACCGACAACTCAATCGCGAACAGATGCTTGTTCTCGAAGCACACCAGGCGGCGGCTATGCAGCTTCACGCTGCGGCCCTGCGGCGAGGTCCATTCCACGGTGCGCGTCAGCACGCCGGTGCGGAAGTCCAGCACCCGCTCATACGCCTGCACGAAGCCGGACAGCAGATCGAAACGCTCGTCCTCCAGCCACAGCTCGATGCCCTTCGCGTTCGGCACGTTCAGCATGAACTGGTTCACCTTGGCCAGGCCGTAGGCCGCCTCCGGATACTGGATGGGCTCCGATTCGTAGAAGCCATTCAGGTAGGTGCCATCGAGCGAGGTGCCGGCCGGGCCGCTGTAGCCCTCCTCGCCGGTGCCGCGCAGGCCGATGTAGCCGTTCCCCAAAGCGAACAGGGTCTCGTCGAGAAAGTGGGAGTCGGTGTCGAAACTGGTCTCGCGGATGCACCAGGCTTCGAGGGGATAGGTGTGTTGTTGCACAGCGTATTCCTTAAAAATGCGATTCAAAGCGGTTTGAATTTTGAAAAAATCCGGTTTTTGGACGTTTTTGGCTTTTTTCAGGGGGAAAACGGGAAAACTAGGTCTGGCGTACCATCAAGGTGGTCGGCAGCATTTCGGATGCGACCGGGTGGCCTTCGATCAGGCCCAACATCTTCTTGGCCAACAACACGCCGCCGTCGCGCAGATACTGGTGCACGCTGGTCAGCGGCGGCACGAAACTGGCCGCGCCGGGCGTATCGTCGTAGCCGATGACGGAGACATTCTCCGGCACCCGCAAATTCTTCTCGGCCAGCGCGCGGATCGCGCCCATGGCCAGCAAATCACTGGCGGCAAACACGCCGTCGAAATTGGCGCCCTTCTTTTTCAACAGCGCAGAGATGCTGTCGAAGCCCGCCTCGAAGGTGAAGGCCTTGGGACGGATGATGTGCACCGTCGCCCGCCCGCCCATCGCGTCGATGAAGCCGGCGCAGCGTTCCTGCACCTCGGCGTGGTCGACGTCGCCCAGGAACACCAGCTTCTGCCGGCCCTGCGCGATGAAGCGCTCGGCGGCGCTGATGCCGCCCTTTCTGTTGTCCGAACCGACCACGATGTAGTCGGTGTCCGGCTCCGGCGCGCCCCACACCACCAGCGGCATGCCGGTCTGCTGCAGGGTACGCACCGCCTCGCCGTGCGAGCCCTGGCCCAGCAGGATCAACCCGTCGGCGCCCTGCACCGGCGCCGTGTTCATCAACTGCTTGGACGTCAGCACCACGCTGTAACCTGCGGTCGTCAGTTCCTGCGTGATGCCGCCCAACAGCTCCAGCGGATACGGGTCGGACATCGGCCGGCCGCGCACGGGTGTCATTTCCACCACAACCGCCACCGAATAACTGCGGCCCATGCGCAGATTGCGCGCACTGACGTTGAAACGGTAGCCCTGCTCATTGGCCAGCGCGCGGATTTTCTCGCGGGTTTCCACCGTCACCAGCGGACTGTCGCGCAGCGCGCGGGAAACGGTGATCTTGGAGACGCCGGCCAGCTTGGCCAGGTCTTCCATCGTCAATGCTGTTTCGGCTTTGCGGGCTACAGACTTGTTCGAAGGCATTGATCGCTCATAGGTTGAAAACAGGGTAGGCGCACGCATTATGACAGAAATTTTTCGTTTGTCGCGGAAAATGACATCGATAACATTTTGATTGACATCGATATCATTTCTTGTTTCAATGGCCCATCTTCACGAAAAGCGGAAGATGGGGATGGAACTACCGCAGGCTGTTTTTGCTGGTGGCGCGCCGTCCAGGAGACGATTTACACCATAAGAAAGCACAGACCACATGAAAAGCCAGAATCCGTTCTTGTTATCCGCAGTCACGGCTGCCGTCCTCACGCTCGTCAACCAGACCGCCGCGCAGGCTCAAAGCGCCGCCCCAACTGAACCCGTACCGTCCAAGGAAGTCGCCGCCGAAGTCCAGCAAGTCGTCGTCACCGGCGTGGCCTCGGCACGCGGCGTGCGCAAGGTCGACTCGGCCTTCTCCATCACCACCGCCACCGAAGAACAACTGAAACAAGCCTCGCCCAGCAGCACCGCCGACGTCATGAAACTGGTGCCGGGCGTGTATGCGGAATCGACCGGCGGCCAGTCCGGCGCCAACATCGAAGTGCGCGGCTTCCCGTCCGGCAGCGATTCGCCTTTCGTCTCGGTGCAGCTGATGGGCAACCCGATCTTCCCGCCGCCGACGCTGTCGTTCTTCGAAGGCTCGTCGGCCTTCCGCCTGGACGACACGGTCGAGCGCGTTGAAGTGCTGCGCGGCGGCCCGTCCACCATCTGGTCCAACGCCCAGCCAGGCGCGACGATGAACTTCATCCTCAAAGAAGGCACGGACACGCCGGACGGCTCGGTGCGTTTCACCACCGGCACCGGCAGCCTGCGCCGCGTCGACATGTACTACGGCGGCAAAATCAGCGACGGCTGGTACGGCTCGGTCGGCGGCTTCTACCGCAAGACCGATGGCGTGCGCGACGCCGGCTTCCCGGCCGACGACGGCCACCAGCTGACCGCCACGCTGACCCGCAAGCTCGACGACGGCAAGCTGACCATGTACGTCCGCAACACCGACGACAAGAACGCCTTCTACACCGGCGTGCCGCTGATCTCCAGCAACGGCGGCCACACGATCTCGCAATTCCCCGGCTTCAATGCGCTGACCGGCACCTTGATGAGCGGCGAAATGCGCAACTTCACCATCGAAGCCGCACCGGGCAAGACGCTCAACCGCGACCTGGCCGATGGCCGTGGCCTGAAAGCCACCGTGTTCGGCGCCGACTTCGACCAGAAGATCGGCGAGTGGAGCGTATCGAACAAGTTCAACCGCTTCGACGGCGACCTCAACACCAACGCCATGTTCACAGGTAACAACCCGCTGTCGATGAACGATTACCTGAAGGCGGCCATCGCCTCGGCCAACGGCAGCGCGGCAACCGTCGCGGCGGCCGGCGGCAAGCTGGCCACGGCAGGCACGGCGACCTATGTGCACGGCGGCGCGGTCGACGGCAGCCAGCAGGTGGTGCAGGCCGGCCTGTGGTCGGTGGAAAAACAATTAAAATCGTTTACCGATGAGCTGCGCGTCAGCAAGGACATCGGCCACGGCAACACCGTCACCGTCGGCGGCTACTTCGCCGACTACTCGTCGCATGATGTCTGGTACCTGGGCAATAGCCACCTGATGACGGCCGTGCCGCAGGCCAGCCTGATTAACGTCACCCTGAACAACGGCGTGGTCGTGTCGAAGAACGGCACCGACGGCAATGTGTTCTACGCGCCGGTCGCCTCGTATGACGGCCGTAATACCGCCGCCTTCGTTTCCGACGAGTGGAAGGTCAACGACCGCATCAAGATCGACTTCGGCATGCGCCATGAACAGCAGAAGATCAGCGGCACGATCTCCAACCTGACCTCGGCCGACACCGACAACAATCCGCTGACCGTGTACAACAACGGCACCTCGATGCCGGACGGTTCGAACACCTACCTGAGCCGCACCGACAGCGCCAACTCCTTCACCATCGGCGGCAACTACAAGCTGGCCAAGGATACGGCCGTGTTCGTACGCGCCAACCGTGGCCACACCTTCATCTCCTTCGATGATCTGCGCGGCGCCGGCAACCAGAAAGCGGTCGACGACCGCGGCATCCTGCCGACGCCGAAAGTGAGCCAGTACGAAATCGGCTTCAAGACCGCGACCCAGATGTACAGCGCCTACATCAACGCCTTCCACACGGAATTCGACGGCATCGCCTTCTCGCAAGTGCTGGCCGACGGCCGCGAGCTGCATTCGATCAGCGGCTCCAAGGGCAACGGCGTGGAATTCGAACTGGCCGTGCGCCCTATCGAAAACCTGCAACTGGCTTTGACCGGCGACTACCAGAAATCGGAATACCGCGACAATCCTGACACCGCCGGCAAAACCGTCCAGCGCCAGCCGAAGCTGCAATTCCGCTTCACGCCAACCTACAAGATTCCTTTCGGCGACGGCAATTCGGCCAAGCTCTACGCGACCTACACCTCGATCGGCGAGCGTTGGGCCGACCAGGCTAACCAGCAATACCTACCGTCCTACCGCACCATCGATGCCGGCGTGCTGTTCTCGCTGGGTGACAAGATCGAAGTGCGCCTCAGCGGCACCAATCTCAACAACGAACTGGGGCTGACCGAGGGCAATTCGCGCCTGACCGCCGGCGGCACCGGTCCGATCAACGCACGTCCGCTGTTTGGCCGTACCTGGGAAGCTTCGGTCTTGTACCGCTTCTAAACTGTTCCATCCCTCCCTCACAGGCAAGGCGTAGTTCGCCTTGCCTTTTTTGTTTTTCTGGCCTAATCTGCAATGGATCGTGTTCATCACGATTCTGCCTTACCATGCCCAGAATTTTTGCCTAGAGGTTAGATTGTGGCTTCCGTAACGTCCGTCAGTGCGCTGCAGGCATCGATAGCACAGGCCGAAAGGCAGGTGCAAACGGACCAGACACGCGTAAGCCAGGATGCCAACCGGCTGGAGCAAAGCCGCCAGCAGCTGACCAAGGACAAGCAGACGCTGAGCGATAGCCAGCGCGAGAGCGATCAGGCGTCCGCGCCGCCGTTGAAAGCGGCGCCAGCCCCAAATTTGAATAATGCGATAGAGAAACCGTCACGCGCGCAGCAAGTGCTGCCGGCCGACCTGGCCGCGCCGCCCAAGCCGCAGATCAACGCGCAGGGCGAGACCATCGGCAAGCTGATTAACGTCGTTGCCTGACTCAGGCGGCGGCCATCGCCGCTTCCTGTTCCTTCACCCGTTCCCACCATTTTCCGTCGGCCAGCGGCAGGCGGATATCGAGCGCCTGGCCGATTTCCGGCGTGGCCAATGGCAGACGGCGTTCCGCCGCCAACTCGGCAATGCGGTCGAAGGGGTCGTGCCACGCGTGCAGCGACAAATCAAAGGTGCCGTTATGAATCGGCAGCATCACCTTGCCGCGCAAATCGATGTGGGCCTGCAAGGATTCCTCCGGCTGCATGTGCACATCCGGCCACTGGGGATCGTAGGCGCCGGTCTCCACCATGGTCAGGTCGAAGGGACCGAACTTGCGGCCGATTTCCTTGAAACCGTCGAAATAGCCGCTATCGCCGCTGAAAAACACCTTCACGTCGCGATCCTCGATGACGAACGACGCCCACAGCGTCTTGTTGCGGTCGCTCAGGCCACGGCCGGAGAAGTGCTGGGCCGGCGTCGCCACCAGCTTCAGGCCCGCCACGTGGGTCGATTGCCACCAGCTCAGCTGCTGCACCTTGGCGGCCGGGATGCCCCAGGCGATCAGACGGTCGCCCACGCCCAGCGGCGTGATGAAATGCTCGGTCTTGGCGGCCAGCTTCATCACGGCGGCGTAGTCCAGGTGATCGTAGTGGTCGTGCGACAGGATGATGCCCTTGATCGGCGGCAGCTCCTCGATGCTGATCGGCGTCTGATGGAAACGCTGCGGCCCGGCCCACTGCACCGGCGACGCGCGCTCTGAAAACACCGGATCGGTCAGCCAGAAATGGCCGTTGAGCTTGAGCAGCACCGTCGAATGCCCGAGGCGGAACAGGCTGCGATCCGGAGCATCCAATAACTGCTGCTGCGTGATCGCATGAACGGGGATGGCCTGGCGCGGCACGGTGTCCTTCGGCTTGTCGAAGGCGAAGCGCAGCATGACGCCCAGCGACTTGAAGAAGCCCATCTGGTGCATCTTCACCGGATTGCGGAACTTGCCGTCGCGGGTACGCGGCGCGCTGGGCACGGACAGGCCGTCGAGGGCGGATTCAGCGGTAACGGATTGATAAGTCATGATGGGCGACTCCTGGATTGATAATGTACACTACACAGTGTAGTTCTTATTTTTTGAAAAGTAAACTAGTCGGTGTAAAATAAAGCCATGAACACGCCCCTCAAACTGACCGACCGCAAACGCCAGGCCATCGTCGAAGCCGCCATCGCCGAGTTCCGCGTCAGCGGATTCGAATCGACCAGCATGGACAAGATCGCCGCCACCGCCGGTGTTTCCAAGCGCACGGTGTACAACCACTTCCCCAGTAAAGACGAACTGTTCGCGCAAATATTGCATGAGTTGTGGAATAGTTTTGCGGAGCAGGAAGCCCGCCCCTACGATCCGGCCGTGCCGCTGCGCGACCAGTTGCTCGATCTGCTGTGGAAAAAGATGGCCATGCTGCAGGACGGCTACTTCCTCGACCTGGCGCGGGTGGCGATCGCCGAATCCATCCATTCGCCCGAGCGGGCGCAGGAAATGGTGACGCGGCTGACCCGCAAGGAAGAAGAAGCCGTGGTCTGGCTGCGCGCGGCCCAGGCCGACGGCAAGCTGCTCAAGGCCGATCCCATGCTGACGCCGCAGATGCTGACGGGCCAGCTGAAAACCTTCGCCTTCTGGCCGCAAGTGACGCTGAACCAGCCGCCGCTGGACGCGGCCATGCAAAAGAAAGTGGTCGAAGCGACCGTCGATATGTTCCTGGCCTACGCCGGGTAAGTTCGGCTAAGCGAAACTGACCGAGTAAATCGGCGGCAAGGTGGTGGAGATGGTCTGCCACTGGCCGCCGCCATCTTCCGACAGCCAGGCGCCGCCGGTGGTCGATCCCATCAACAGGATCTGCCCGCAATCGCTGACCGCCAGGCCGTGGCGATACACCAGATCGTAGCAATGCTGCTGCGGCAAGCCGCCGCGCCAGGCGGTGAAGTGCTTGCCGCCATCGGTGGTGCGGGTGACGGCCAATGCCGCGTGCGCCGCGATGCGCTTGCTGTCCGCCTCGGCCGGCACGAACCACGCCGTCTCGCCGTCTCGCGGATGCACGGCCGTCACGAAACCGAAATTCGACAGCGGCGCGCTGTGCACCTCCGTCCAGTTTGCGCCATTGTCCACCGAGCGCCAGATGCCATTGTGATGCTGGCACCACAGCTTGTCCGGCTCGCCGGGGCAGCGCACGATGCGGTGCGGGTCTTGTATCTGCTGCACGTCCGCCATTTCAGGCGGCATATAGTTGGCCTTCATGCCTTGCGCGCGCAACGACCAGCTCTCGCCGCCATCGGTGGTCAGCCAGGCGCCGCCGCAGGACACGCCGACCAGCACCGACCGGCTGTCGCGCGGATCGACGCAGATGCTGTGGATGCCCGGCACGTCGTAGCCGCCGCCCATCCACTGCGCGCGCTCCGGCACATTCCACAGCCCGTCCACCAGCTTCCAGCTCTCGCCCCGGTCGTTCGAGCGGAACAGGCCGCCCGGCAAGGTGCCGGCCCACAGCACGCCAGGCTGGTCCGGCCCGCCCGCCGCCAGCGACCAGATCTGCTTGACCGTCCACTCGACCGGATCGGCGGAGTCGCTTGGTTTAGTAGGAAAGGCCGGCGCGGCCACCTCCACCCAGTTGTCGCTGCCCGCATCGCGCCGGTGCAGCTTGGCGCCGAAATGGCCCAGGTTCAGCGCCGCGTACAGCGTGCCGTCGCGCCGGTCCGGCAGCACCATCGACACCGGGTCGCCCAGGAAGTGCTGCTGATCGATATGCCACGCCTCATGGGTGCGGTAGATTTCAAACAGACCTTTGCGGGTGCCGATGTAGGCGCGGTCGGACATGTCAACCTCCAGAGAGAGCTTGCAGGATATAGACTTTGGATAGGGGAGCCAGCGCGTCGTTCAATATTTTGCGCTCGCGGGTGCGCTGGCCGTCGATGAAGATGACGACGTTTTCGCGCAACTGGCCCTGCTCGTCGAGCACGTAGCCGCGCAGCCGCGGGTGGTCGGCAAAGGCGGCGTCGAGGGCGCTGCGCAGATCGGCCGCCTCGGTCTCCACCTGCGGCACATCCATGAAGCGGCCCAGTTGCTGGGTAAAAATGAGTTGCGCCATCGTTGTGCTTATTGGTTTGATCGACGGGAATTCAGATTCTATGCCCGTTTCGCATAAAATGAAAACGCCTCAACTAACGGAGCACTGCATGACGATCACACCGCAAGAGCTGGAACTGTTGATGGAGGAAGTGGAGAAGGAAGACCCGATCGATTTCGCCGACCTGCCGTTCGACGAACACGATCTGCGCGGCCTGATCTCCAACCACCTGTGCGAGATGGCCGAGGCGATGGAGAGCTTCAGCGAAGAAGACAAGCACCTGACCCTACTGGCCGTGGCGGCCAAGCTGGTGCTGGAAAACATGGTGCTGAATATCCAGCTGATGCGGCGCCACGGCGTGCCGCTCAGCGAATCGACCGACGCGTTGCTGAGCCGCCTGCGCAAGCGCGACGACGGCCCGGCAGCCTGAGGCGCTCAAGGCGCGGCGGGGAAGTCCAGCGGCGTCGCGTTGACGCGATTGAACAGGTTGGTGAAGGTGATGGCGGCAACCGCCAGCAGCGCGTCGACGATCTGCGCATCGCTGTAGCCGGCCTGCCGGACCGCGGCCACCACTTCCGCCGGCACCTCGCCACGGGTGGTCGCCACCGTATGCACAAAACCCGCCAGCGCATCGAGCCGCGCATCGCCGCTGGAGCTGCCATGGCGCACGGCCAGCATGGCCTCGCCGCTCAGGCCGGACTTGCGGCCGGCCAGCGTATGCGCGGCCAGGCAGTAATCGCACTGCGCATCCTGGCTCACGGCCAGCTTGACCACTTCCACTTCTTGCGCCGACAGGCTGCTTAGCCGCAGCGCGGCATCCATGTTCAACGCGGTTTCCAGCGCGATCGGGCTGTTGCCGCCCAGCGTGACATAGGCGTTCGGCACCTTGCCGATCGCGCCCTTGATGGCGGTGAATAACTGCGCGGCGTGGCCGGTGGCTTCCGAAACGACGGGGGTATGCAGGCGGGACATGATGTTTCCTTTCAGGTGAGTTGGTATGGAAACAGTGTAGGCCTGCGGCATGAGATGATGAATGCTCAAATCAATCTATAATTTGCTCATTCGTCTCAAACCAGACTGCCATGGACACGCTCAGCCACCTGCTCTCGCTGTACCCGATGCGCACCGCGCTGGACACGCGTTGCCACTTCGGCGCCCCCTGGGTGCTGGACCATGGCGCCACCGCCGGCGGCGTCGCCCCCTATCACCTGATCGTGCGCGGCACGGCGCTGGTGGACGGCGCCGACGGCCCGGCGCTGCAGGCGGGCGATCTGATCGTCTTCCCGCACGGCAGCGCGCACCGGCTCTACATCGGCGATCCCGCTCAAGCCTCCGCCCTGCACACAGCGCCAGGCCTGCTGCGCTACGAAGGCAACGACGGCGACGGCCCCGCCACCGACATCCTGTGCGGCGAATTCCGTTTCGATGAAGACGGCGCCGAAGGCTTGCTGGCCGCGCTGCCGCCCATGCTGGTGGTGCGCACCGCCGGCCGCGCCGACACCCAGGGCCTGAGCCACCTGATCGCCATGCTGCAAGCGGAGGCCGAGGCGCCGCGCGCCGGCTCGGAAGCCATCGTGCGGCAACTGGCGTCCGCCCTGTTCGCGCTGCTGATACGCGGGTGGCTGGAGCAATCGATGGCGGCGCCGGGACTGTTCGCCGTGCTGGCGGAGCGCCGTCTACAGGCGGCGCTGAACGGCATGCTGGCCGCGCCGCAGCAGGATTGGACGCTGGAGAAACTGGCGGCGGCCTGCCACATGTCGCGCGCCACCTTCGCGCGCCTGTTCAGGCAGGCGGCGGGCGCCGCACCGGCCGCCGTGCTAACGCGGCTGCGCATGGCGCAGGCTGCGCGCCTGCTGGATGCCGGCCGCCAGGCGGGCGACGTGGCCGAAGCGGTGGGCTACCAGTCCGAAGCGGCCTTCCACCGCGCCTTCAAGCGCCAGTATCGGATGGGGCCGGGAGCCTGGAGGCGGCGGGCGCCTCGATGACCAGGTCAGTTTCGGCGATGGCCACGCAGGGCAGGATATAGCCTTCGCGCTTTTCGTCCAGGCTCAGGCCCGGCCACTCGATCAGGTAGCGCACCGTGCCGCTGGTGCTCAGGCAGATGCAGGTGCGGCAGGTGCCGTTGCGGCAGGAGCTGGGCAGGCGCACGCCGGCGCGCTCGGCGCTTTGCAGCACGGTCGCCGGCGCCGGCGCATCGAAAGCCCAGCCTTGCCGTGCCAGCGTGACCCTGACCGCGCCCGTCATGCTGCTTACTCCGCCGTCACCGCGGCAAAGCGCAAGCGGCGCGCGGGATAGTCGATGGTGATGGTGTGGTTGGAAAAATTACGCAAGCCAATCAGTGCCGCCAGCTTCTGGCCGGGCTTGAAGGCCGGGGCTTCGCAATACGACACGTCGGCGTTTTCCAGCGCCTGGCCCTGCCCCAGCTCGAAGCGGGTGGCGGAGCGCGCGCGATAACACGGCAGCGCCTTGCCCCAGCTGCTCACGCTGTAGCTGGTGACGCCGGGGCCGGCTGCCAGCTCCTTGCCGGTGAGCTGGCGCCACGATTCGGCAGTCAGCGCCGAAATGCCGAAGCTGGCCGCGCCGGTATCGAGCATCGCGTAACGCTTGCGGCCCTGGCCGTCGCCCAGCTCAATCACAACATGCCCGCCGCCGGAGGAATTCACATCCCACTGCGGGTAGAAGAACGGCACGGCCTTGGCGTCGGCCGCCAGCGTGGAGCCTGGTGCGAAACTCAATTGCTCCCGCTTCAGGTCGATGGTGAGCGTGCCTTGTTCGAAAAACTGATTGCCCAGCGAGATGCGCAAGCCTTTCGGGCAGCCGCCCTCGCCGGCCTCAAGGTTAGGCGGCCCGTCGACTTCGTGCCGTATCCCCAGCGCCTCGACCACGAGCGGCCGCGCGGCGCTGCGATCGAACGATTGGTGGAAGTGCACGATGCCCGGCGCGCCCGTGTCCAGCTGTGCGCGGCAGTCCGCGCCGTTGAGCTTGACCGGCATGAACAGCGCCGCGTTGACCTTGCCTTCGCCCGGGACGATTTCAGCGCGTATCCATTCGATACGCGCCGTGCCCGATGCGCAGGCGCTTGCCGATGCCACCGCCGAAGTTAAGAGAAAAAGAAAGCGACAGTGACGGGCAAGTAGCATGGCTCGAAAGAAGAAGGGCTGTGCGCGGATTCGCGCCGAAATTATATATCATGCAACCCTTAACGCCACCGCCGTGGTCTGCGGCACCACCAGGCCGCCCTGCAGCTTGAACACCGCCATCGCTTGCGACACGCAACGCGTCTGCTGCGCCAGATTGCCTGCGGCGGCAGCGGCCTGCTCCACCAGCGCCGCGTTCTGCTGCGTGATGTCGTCGATCTGTATCACCGCCTGGTTGACCTGGTTGATGCCATCGCTCTGCTCACGCGTGGAATTCGAAATCTCTTCCATCACGCGCGACACCCGGTCCACCGATTCGATCACCTGGTTCATCGTCACGCCGGCGCTGTTGGTCAGCGCCGTGCCGGCCTGCACCTTCTGGATCGACTGGTCGATCAGCACCTTGATTTCCTTGGCCGCCGTGGCCGAGCGCTGCGCCAGGCTGCGCACCTCGCTGGCCACCACGGCAAAGCCGCGTCCCTCCTCGCCGGCGCGCGCCGCCTCCACCGCCGCATTCAGCGCCAGGATATTGGTCTGGAAGGCGATACCGTCGATCAGGCCGATGATGTCCAGCACCTTGTTCGACGAGGCGCTGATATCGTCCATCGTCGACACCACCTGCGACACGATGCTGCCGCCCTGCGCCGCCACCGCCGACGCCTGCCCGGCCAATTGGTTGGCGCTGGCGACGTTGCTGGCGCTCTGCTGGACGGTCGATGTCAGCTGCTCCATGCTGGCCGCGGTCTGCTGCAAGCTGGAGGCCTGCGACTCCGTGCGGCCCGACAGATCCAGATTGCCGTCGGCGATTTCGCCAGTCGCCACCGAGATCTCGTCGAAGTTGGCGCGCACGTCGCCGATGATGCTGTGCAGGTTGATATTGGTCTGCCGCAGCGCCGCCAGCAGCTGGCCCACTTCATCGTCGCGCTGGATGTCAAAGGCCGCCGTCAGATCGCCGCCCGCCATCATGCGCGCCGCACGCGTCGCCTGCCGCAAGGGCAGCGCCACGTTCAGATACAGGCTGCGGCCGAACCACGCCATGCCCAGCATGGCGCACAAGGCCAGCGCCCCCAAGCCGCTGCGCGCCGCAGCGATGCCCGCGTCGCCAAGGCCCAGCAAGGCAAAGGCCAACAAGGCCAGCACGCCGCCGGTCAGCAGCGTCGCCACGCCGATCTGGCGCGCCAGCGACATCCGCATCAAGCCCGCCGCCCGCGCCGCGATGCCGGTCGCCACCGCGCGCCCGTTGACGATGCGCAGCCGCTGCGGATTGCCGGCCTTGAACTGGCGGTACAGCGCATCGGCCTCGCGCACCTGCTCGCGACTGGGCTTGGTCCGCACCGACAGATAGCCGACCGGCTTGCCCTGCTCGATCACCGGCGTCACATTCGCCAGCACCCAGTAGTAGTCGCCGTTCTTGCAGCGGTTCTTCACCAGCCCGGTCCACGGCATGCCGTTCCTGATGGTCTGCCACAGATCGGCAAAGGCTTCGACCGGCATGTCAGGATGGCGCACGATATTCTGCGGTGCGCCCAGCAACTCCTGCTCGGTGTACCCGCTGACCTCGATGAAATACGGATTCGCGTAGTTGATGTTGCCCTGCAAATCGGTGCTGGAGACAATGGTCTTGCCATCCTCCATCAGGTACTCGTTTTGAGTGATAGGACTGTTGATGCGCATGGCCGTTCCTTTATCGTTATTTGGCCAGTGGCCAACGAGTCCAGAATAGTGGCGCTATCCAGGCGACAAAGTCACCAATTGTCGCCTGGAATGTCTACCGCAGATTTTTGACGGGGATTTTTGATCTAGATCAATTTTCCTGTGTGCGAACGCAACATCTCTCAATCCGGCTTGAAGTTTTGGCCCAAGGACATGGGTTTATTCAACAAGATTGCTTGCGGATTCCGGCAAATGATGACTAGTACGACGATAGTGGCGAGGTAGGGCAGCATCGCCAGAAACTCCGATGGAATATCCAGCCCCATGCCCTGCCCGTGGAACTGCAACACCGTTACGCCGCCGAACAGATAAGCGCCCACCATCACGCCACGCGGCTTCCACGTCGCGAACACCACCTGCGCCAGCGCGATCCAGCCGCGTCCCGCCGTCATGCCTTCGACCCACATCGGCGTCAGCGCCAGCGACAGATAAGCGCCGCCCAAACCGGCCATCGCGCCGCCGAACAGCACAGTGCCGTAGCGCAGGCCGATCACCGGATAGCCGATCGCATGCGCGCTGTGCGGCGACTCGCCCACCGCGCGTATCACCAGTCCGATGCGGGTGCGCGCCAGCATCCAGCCGATCACCAGCACCAGTGCGACAGAACCGTACACCATTGCGTCAAAACGGAACAGCAGCGGACCGACGAACGGCACATCCGACAGCAGCGGGAAGTGCAGATGCGGCATAGGCTCCACCGTCTGCCCCACCAGCCCGCGCCCCATGAAGGCCGACAGCCCGATGCCGAACAAGGTCAGCGCCAGCCCGGTGGCCACCTGGTTGGTTTGCAGCGTCAGCACCAGGAAGC
This sequence comes from Rugamonas aquatica, assembly GCF_009380215.1. Lineage (GTDB taxonomy): Bacteria > Pseudomonadota > Gammaproteobacteria > Burkholderiales > Burkholderiaceae_D > Rugamonas > Rugamonas aquatica_B. Next base: position 533,946 of record NZ_WHUG01000003.1, on the reverse strand, counting down.
CGAAGATCAGCGACATCAGCATGCCGGCCGCAATCGCCGCCAGCAATCCAAGCCACATCTGCCCCGTGCCCAGCGTGACGCCGAAGCCCACCACCGCGCCCACCAGCATCATGCCCTCCATGCCTAGATTGAGCACGCCGGAGCGCTCCGTCACCAGCTCGCCCATCGAGGCCACCACCAGCGGCGTGGCGGCGCCCGCCGTGCTGGCGAGGAAGGCGATTAACAGTTCGGTGCTGATCATGCGGTTTCTCCGGCGGTGACGGGCAAGCGGCGATGGTGCGGCTTGAAGCGGTAGTGGATGAACAGGTCGGCGGCCAGCAGGTAGAACAGCAGCAGCCCCTGGAACATGCCGGTGATCGCCGACGGCACCTGCAGTTCGATCTGCGCCGTCTCGCCGCCGATGTACAGCAGCGACATCAGCACCGCCGACAGCACCACGCCCAGCGGATGCAGGCGGCCGACGTAGGCGACGATGATGGCCGCAAAACCGTAGCCGGCCGACACCGACGGCTGCATCTGTCCCAGCGGCCCCGCCACCTCGCCGACGCCGGCGATGCCCGACAGCGCGCCGCTGACCATGAAGGCCAGCCACACATTGCGCGGCTCGCTGAAGCCCGCGTACAGCGCGGCGGCCGGCGCCATACCGCTGACCTGCATGCGGTAGCCAGCAAACGTGTGCTTGCAGAAGAACCAGGCCGCGCCGGCCGCGACCAGCGACAGGATGAAGGCCGCGTTCAGGCGCAAGCCCTCCACCAGCAGCGGCAAGGTGGCCGAGTCGCTGAACATCTTCGACTGCGGGAAGTTGAAGCCGGCCGGATCGCGCATCGGCCCGTGCACCAGATAGCTCAGCAAGTGATACGACACGTACACCAGCATCAGGCTCACGAGAATTTCGCTGGTGTTGAAGCGCGTGCGCAGCAGCGCGGGTATCGCCGCCCACAGCATGCCGCCCAGCGCGCCCGCCGCCAGCATCAGCGGCAGCACCCACCACGCCTGCACCTCGTCGAAATACAGCGCGACGGCGCCGGCCGCGATCGCCCCCACCGTCAGCTGGCCGTCGGCGCCGATGTTGGCGACGTTGGCGCGGAAGCCGATCGCCAGGCCCACGCCGCACAGGATCAGCGGCGTCGCCTTCAGCAGCAGTTCGCCCACGCCGTACAGCGTGGTCCAAGGCTTGATGAAGTAAACGTAGAAGGCATGCAGCGGCTCCTGCCCCATGAAGAAGAACAGCGCGGAGCCGGTCAGCAGCATGGCCGCCGCCGCGATCAGCGGCGACGCCAGCATCATGCGGCGCGAAGGTTCGGGACGTCGTTCAAGCCGCGACATGGTCTGCTCCCTGGTGGTCGAAATCGCCGCTCATCCACACGCCGATCTGGTTGATGCTGGTGGCAGATGCTGTCACCACCTGTGATAAACGGCCATCCGCCAGCACGGCGATGCGGTCGCTCATCATGAACAATTCGTCCAGCTCCTCCGACAGCACCAGCACCGCCACGCCCTGGTCGCGCATGTCGATGATGGCCTGGCGTATCAGCATGGCGGCGCCGATGTCCACGCCCCATGTCGGCTGCGCGAACACCATCACCTTCGGCGCCAGCGCGATCTCGCGGCCGACGATGAACTTCTGCAGATTGCCGCCGGACAGACTGGCCGCCGCCGACTGCTCGCCGCCGCACTTGACGTTGAAGCGCGCGATCACCTTGCGCGCGAACTCGCGCACCGCGCCGCGCTGTATCAATCCGCGCCGGACCATGCCGGTGTTGGCGGCCGGCAGATAGCCGGTCAGCAGCGCGTTATCGGCCAGCGACAGCTCGGGCGCGGCGCCGCGTCCCAGCCGCTCTTCCGGCACGAAGCCAAGGCCCAGCTGGCGGCGTTGCGCCGCATCGAGCTTGCCCACGTCCCGCCCGCACAGGCTGATCGCGCCGCTGCCCGCAGCCAGCGGGCGTTCGCCGGAGATGGCCTTCAACAGTTCCTGCTGGCCGTTGCCGGAGATGCCGGCGATGCCGACGATCTCGCCGCTGCGCAGCGCCAGGCTGATGTCCTTCAGGCGCGTGCCGAACGGATCGTCGCTGCGCACATTGAGCCGGTCGAGCGACAGCAGCACCTCGCCCGGCTCACGCGGCTGGTGCACGCAGACGGGAAGTTCGCGGCCTATCATCAGCTCCGCCAGCGACCTGGCGCTTTCCTCTTTCGGATTGGCGGTGCCGGACACGCGCCCCGCTCGCAGCACGGTGGCCTTGTCGCACAGCGACTGGATTTCATCGAGCTTGTGGCTGATGTACAGGATGCTCACGCCTTCGGAGGCCAGGCGTCGCAGCGATTCGAACAGCTTGAGCACCGCGTCCGGCGTCAGCACCGACGTCGGCTCGTCCATGATGAGCAGACGCGGCGACTGCAACAGGCAGCGCACGATCTCCACCCGCTGCCGCTCGCCCACCGACATGCTGTGCACCAGCCGTTGCGGATCCAGCGGCAAGCCATATTGCTCGGACACGGCGCGGATGCGCGGCGCCAGCGCGGCCGGCGTCACGTGGTCGTCCAACGCCAGCGCGATGTTCTCGGCCACGGTCAGCGTTTCGAACAGCGCGAAGTGCTGGAACACCATGCCGATGCCCAGCTTGCGCGCATCGTGCGGCGAGTGAATGTGGACCTGCTTCCCCTCCCACATGATCTGGCCTTCATCGGGCCTGGTCACGCCGTAGATGATCTTCATCAGCGTGCTCTTGCCGGCGCCGTTCTCGCCCAGCACCGCATGGATTTCACCGGGCATGACGGTCAGGTCGACGGCGGCGTTGGCCACCACGGAAGGGTAGATCTTGGAGATGCCCAGCATCTTCAGGCGCGGCTCTGTCATCGGCGCTTCCCTCATCGTATACAAATTGAATACAACATCAGACGCAATTAACATGCCACGCACGGTGCGCCGGAAACGCGCCGTTTTGGGCAGAAGAGTGCACTAAATATGACACACTTCCTCACCAAAAACGTGCACAGCGCTCGAAAATGAGGACAAAACAAAGTCGTTTCGTACACAATACAAGACAGCTTCCAGCGGATTGTTGTACACGATGTAGTTAGCATGGTTCCTGCTTTATGCAGTGTGAGCACCACCCTCACGGAGAATCGAACAATGCCATCACCAGGCAAACGCCAACCCCGCAAGGCCGCTCCCGCAGCCGCCGTTGCGGGCGCGCCTGCCGCCGCCATCAAGCGCGGCACCACCGCCGTCGACCTGCGCATCTACCGTGCCGTCGTCAACGCTGTCATGAGCCACCGCCTGCCGCCCGGCACCCATTTGGGTGAAGCCGATTTCTGCGAGCTGTATCAAGTGAGCCGCACCACCGTGCGCAAGGCGCTGCAACGGCTGGCGCACGACCACATCATCGAGCTGCGGCCCAATCGCGGCGCGGTGATCGCCTCGCCCACGCCGGAGCAGGCGCGCGACATCTTCGCCGCCCGCCGCGCCATCGAAAGGGAGATCGTGCCGCTGGTGATACGCCACGCCACGCCGGCCTCGCTCAAGCAGATCCGCGCCGCGCTGCATGCGGAGGACCAGGCCCGCCGCACCGGCGACCGCGCCGGCTGGATACGACTGGGCGGCGAGTTCCATCTGCTGCTGGCGGAACTGGCCGGCAACCAGGTGCTGCAGCGCTTCATGGCGGAGTTGGTGTCGCGCTGCTCGCTGATTATTGCGCTGTACGAAACCCCGGGCGCGCCGATGTGCGAGAACGACGAACACCAGGACCTGGCCACGCTGATCGAGCAGGGCAAGGTCAAGGAAGCCACCCATTTGATCGAGCACCACCTGCTGGAAATCGAAGCGCGCCTGCACCTGAATGAGCAGGACAGGAAAGTGAACCTGGCCGAGGCGCTGTCCGGCTTCTAGCGCCGTGGCCCGGGAATTGCTAGAGATTGGATACAAAAGAAGTTTTTATAAACCGTGCTGTCCTCTGAATGGAGTTCAAAAAAAATGTCGCCACTTGTCACCCGCACCGCCCTCGCCCTTCTTGCCAGCTGCGCCTGCGCAGCCCACGCCGCCGACTGGAGCGACACCTCGCTGAGCTATCGTTACGGCACCAAGTTCGCCGAGCCGTTCAACGACAAGGACATCACCAAGAACATCGTCAACCTGTCCAGCGTCTCGGGCTACAAGTACGGCAAGAACTTCTTCAGCGTCGACTTCCTGATGTCGTCGGAAGTCGATCCGTCGTCGGCCGGCGCCAAGAGCGGCGCGCATGAAGCGTACGCGCTGTACCGCCACACGCTGGACCTGGGCAAGGTCACCGGCGGCAACTGGGCCTTCGGTCCGGTGCGCGGCGTCGGCGCCACGGCGGGCTTCGATTTCAACAGCAAGACCGACGCCGGCTACAACTCCAAGAAGCGCATGATCGTCGCCGGCCCGACGCTGATGCTGGACGTGCCGGGCTTCCTCGACGTCAGCCTGTTCGCGCTGTGGGAGAGCAACGCGCCGTTCAACACCTTCACCGGCGCCGCCACGCCGCGCTACGCCTACAAGACCCACCCGATGCTGACGGCCGCATGGGGCATCCCGTTCAACATCGGCATCCCGCTGTCGTTCGAAGGCTTCGCCAACTTCATCGGCACCAAGGGCAAGAACGAATTCGGCGGCGACACCGCGCGCGAGACCAATATCGACATGCAGATCATGTACGACTTGAGCGCCGCCGTCGGCGCGGGCAAGAACACCTTCAAGGTCGGCATCGAGTACCAGTTCTGGAAAAACAAGTTCGGCAACTCCGATACCAACAACCCTGGCGCCACGGCGAAAACGCCGATGGTCCGCGCCGAGTACCACTTCTAAACCCCGCCACCCAAAGGAAACCGTATGATGAATCGTCGCACAATGCTGGCCATGGCCGCCGCCATCTGCCTGTCCGCCTCCGCGTTTGCAGCGGAACCGCTGAAGATAGGCTTCGTCTACGTCGGCCCGGTCGGCGACGCCGGCTGGACCTACGCCCACGACCAGGGCCGCCTGGCGATGGAGAAGGAGCTGGGCGCGCAGGTCAAGACCACCTACGTTGAAAACGTGCCGGAAGGCGCGGACGCCGAACGCGTGATCCGCAAGCTGGTCGCCGAGGGTAACAAGCTGATATTCACCACCTCCTTCGGCTACATGAACCCGACCGAGAAAGTCGCCAAGGCCACGCCGGGCGTGGTGTTCATGCACGCCACCGGCTTCAAGACCGGCAAGAACCTGGGCACCTACGAATCGCGGCTGTACGAGGGCGCCTACCTGAACGGCGTCATCGCCGGCAAGATGACCAAGTCGAAGACGCTGGGCTTCATCGCCTCCTTCCCCGTGCCCGAGGTAATCCGCAACATCAACGCCTACACGCTGGGCGCGCAGAGCGTCAATCCCGGCATCAAGACCAAGGTGATCTGGGTGAACTCGTGGTACGACCCGGCCAAGGAACGCCAGGCGGCGGAAACCCTGGTGGCGCAAGGCGCGGATGTGATGGCGCAGAACACCGACTCGCCGGCCACGCTGCAAGTGGCGCAGGAAAAAGGCGTGTACGCGTTCGGCTGGGATTCGGACATGTCCAAGTTCGCGCCGAAGGCGCACCTGACGGCGGCCACCAACAACTGGGCGCCCTACTACACCGAGACGGCCAAGGCGGTGCTGGCGGGCACCTGGAAATCCGGCGACTACCACGGCGGCATGAAGGAAGGCATGGTCAAGATGTCGGTGCTGAACGCCGCGGTGCCGGCGGAAGCGGCCAAGGCGTTTGAGGAGAAGAAGGCCGCGCTGGCGGCCGGCACCTTCGCGCCGTTCACCGGCCCGATCAAGGACCAGTCCGGCGCGATCAAATACGCCGCCGGCGTGGTGGTGCCGCTGAAAGACCTGCTGTCGATGAACTTCTACGTGCAGGGCGTGGACGGCGCGATTCCCAAGTAACCCCCACCGGGGGTCAAGTCTGACATTTGGACACGAACTCGACTGTGGCAAACCGCCAAGGTTGAGTCCGTGTCCAAATGTCAGACTTGACCCCATTTTTTTCTGATGCATTTCACGCAAGCCGGGATCATAATTGTGATCCCGGCCTGGTGGAGAGCACAGTGGCATATCCGACAAAATTGCATGGATGGCGGCCAGCGATCATCGCCTGCGCCGCGCTCTTGGCCGCCTGCGGTGGCGGCGGCGGCTCCAGCGTGGCGGAAACGCCCAGCGGACCCAGCGCGCCGCTCACGCCCGCGCCGCCGGCCGTGCCCGGCTCCTACGACGATACGCTGGCCTATTCCAGCCTCGCCAACGCCTCGCTGTCCGCACCCAATGAAAACGCCGCCGTCATCGCCAGCCATATCCAGCTGGGCGGCCAGCAGTTCAACTACACCGCCACCACCGGCCACCTGACCGCCACCGACGTCCGCACCGGCAAGGCTTCCGCCTCGTTCTTCTATGTCGCCTACACCGTGCCTAGCGCCGACGCGGCCAAGCGGCCCGTCACCTTCTTCTACAACGGCGGCCCCGGTTCGGCCTCCACCTATCTGCACCTGGGTTCCTTCGGGCCGCGCCGGCTGGTCAGCACCATCCCCAACGCCGTCATCGTCACGCCGCAACTGGTCGACAACCAGGAAACCCTGCTGGCGCAATCGGACCTGGTGTTCGTCGACGCCATCGGCACCGGCTACTCGCAAGCCATCGCACCCAACACCAACCAGACCTTCTGGGGCGTAGACGCGGACGCCGCCGCCTTCCGCGATTTCGTGCAGCGCTACATCGCCGTCAACAAGCGCGAAGCCTCGCCCAAGATCCTGTTCGGCGAATCCTACGGCACGCCGCGCACGGCGGTGCTGGCCAACCTGCTGGAAACGGCCGGCGTGCCGGTCGCCGCGCTGGTGCTGCAATCGTCGATCATGGACTACAACAGCAACTGCGGCGTACTCGATCCGGGCGCCATCAGCTGCGAGGGCTATATCCCGACCTACGCCGCCACCAGCGCCTACTACCAGCTCAGCACGCCGCTGCCAAGCGACTTCAGCGCCTACGTGCAGCAGACGCGCAGCTTTGCCGCCGGCGACTACCGCAACGCCATCTCGGCCTACCTGGCGACCAGGGTGGCGCCACCGGCCGGCGTGATAGCCCAGCTGGTCAACTACACCGGCATGCCGGCGCTGACCTGGCAGCAGAACTTCGACATGGGGCCGAACTACTACCAGCGCAACGCCGTGCCGGGCAAGCTGGTGGGGCGTTACGACGCCCGCGTGTCGGCGGCCAACGGCAGCGCGCTGACGGCCGACGGCGATCCTTCGCTAACCGTCATCAATTCCGCCTTCGTCAGCAGCATCGCCAGCTACCTGGCGGGCGAGCTGCACTACAGCGCCCGCTCCAGCTACGTCAGCAACAACGACATCGTCGACCGCTGGAACTTCAGCCACGACGGCCGCCAGCTGCCGGACACCATCCCGGACCTGGCCGCCGCGATGACGCTCAATCCGAAAATGAAAATCCTGGCGGTGAACGGCTACCACGACCTGGCCACGCCCTTCCACCAGACGGAGCTGGACCTGGCGCGGCTCGGTGTCAATCCGCAAATTGTGCTCAAATATTACGCAAGCGGCCATATGACGTATCTAGACGACACTGCGCGCCGCGCCCAGCAAACGGATTTGATTAATTTCTTCAATAGCGTCACAGTGGCACAATAAGCCATGCGCCAGGCTGACCATACGGCGCGGGGGAGTCGATCATGAAGCAACTTTTCCAATTTGCCATGCTGGCCGCCGCCGTGGCCTGCAGCTGCGCGCGCGCCCAGGCGCCGCAGACGCAACCGGATATGGCCGCGCCGGCCATGATGTCGGCGCCGCTGCATCCCGATCCCTACATCCCGCCGGCCATGCGCAAGCCGCCGCGCGACGGCGCGTCCGGCCCGGTGCTGCAATACCAGGCCATGCAAAAACTGAAGAAACGCTTTGAAGAAGCCGACCTCGACGGTAGCGGCAGCCTGAGCCGTGAAGAGGCGCACAAGGCCGGGCTCGGCTTCATTGAAAAGAACTTCGACCACATCGATACCGCCCAGCGCGGCGTGGTCAACTTCGAAGACTTGAAAGCCTTCATCATCCAGCGCCGCGAGGAAGCGCGCTCGCGCTAACCGCCTGTCATTCCCGCGCAGGCGGGAATCCATGCACGGCATGCTGAACAAGCGTTCTATGGGTTCCCGCGTACGCGGGAACGACGGCGTTCAGGCCGGCGGCGCGTCGCGGCGCGGCAGCGTCAGCGTGAACACCGCGCCCTCGCCCGCCACGCTGCGCACGGACAGGCTGCCCTCGTGCACCTCGGCCAGCTCGCGCGAAATATACAAGCCCAGCCCCAGCCCGGACGGCGCCTCGTTGCCGGCGCCGCGCTCGTACGCCTCGAAGATTTTATCCTGCAGCTCGGGCGCGATGCCGGCGCCCTCGTCGCGCACCTCCACCCGCACCTGCTCCGGCTCCACCCGCAGCGTCACATGCACCGGCTTCTGCGCGCCGTAGCGCAACGCGTTGGTCAGCAGGTTGACGACGATCTGCTCGATGCGGAACTCGTCCCACCAGCCGCTGACCGGCGTGCCGGCGTCCAGGCTGATGCTGCTGCCGGCGGTGGCGGCCTGCGGCGTCAGATCCTGCACCAGCCTGCGCAGCAAGCCCGACAGCTCCACCCAGCCCGGCCGCAGCGACAGCTTGCCGCTGCGGATGCGCGACACGTCCAGCATGTCGTCGATCAGGCGGATGATGCTCTGGATCTGGCGGTCGTCGCGCGCCACCATGCGCTGCAATTGCTCGGCGCCGAAGGCCGCCATATTGCCGCGCTCCAGCTGCATCTTGCGCAACTGGGTTTCCAGGTACAGCGTGTTGAGCGGCGTACGCATCTCGTGCGACACCATGGACATGAACTCGTCGCGCATCACCAGCGCGCGCTGCAAGCCGGTCTGCGCCGCGTTCAGCTGAGCCAGCGTGCGCTCCTGCTCGCGGCGGGCCTCTTCCAGCGCCTCGACCTGGCGCCGCACCGCCTCGCGCTGCTCGTACAGCGCCACGAACACCTGCACCTTGCCCTTGACCGCGCGCGCGTCCAGCGGCTTGTACAGCACGTCCACCGCGCCCGCCTCGTAACCCTTGAACGAGTAATTGAGCTCCTTGCCGGCCGCCGTCACGAACACGATGGGAATCTGCCGCGTGCGGTCGGTGCCGCGCATCAGCTCGGCCAGCTCGAAGCCGTCCATGCCCGGCATCTGCACATCGAGGATGGCCATGGCGAAATCGTGCTGCAACAGCAGCGCCAGCGCTTCCTCGCCCGATCCGGCCTGGAAGATCTCCCGCCCCTCGCCGCGCACGATGGCGTTCAAGGCTTGCAGGTTTTCCGGCAGATCGTCGACGATCAGCAATTTGGTCGGGTGCTCGGCTTGCATCAGTTCTTCTCCAGCATCAACAGCAATGTTTGTATGGCGTCCAGCGGCAGGACCAGGTCCGGCCGGTGCAAACGGATGGCTTCCCTCGGCATGGATGCCACTTCGGCCTGCTCCGGATCTTGCACCACGGTCAGGCCGCCGGCGCGGGCGATGGCGGCCATGCCGGCGGCGCCGTCGTGGTTGGCGCCGGTCAGCAGGATGCCCAGCAGCGCCGGGCCGTAGGCGTCGGCCGCCGATTCCATCAGGTAATCGATGGCCGGGCGGGCAAAGTGCAGCGGCGCCTCGCAACTGAGGGAAAAACTGCGGTCCGTCTCCACCGACAAATGGTAGCCCGAACCGGCAAAATACAGCGTCCCGGACGACACCGCTTCCTTGTCGGCCGCCTCGCGCACCGGCATCGCCATGCGCTGCTGGAACACCTCGGCCAGGTGGCTCTGGCGGTACTCCGGCAGATGCAGCAGCGCCACCACCGCGCGGCCATAGTCCGCCGGCAGCCCGGGCAGCAGTTGCAGCAGGGCGCCGACGCCGCCGGCCGACGCGCCGATCACCACCGCTTCCACGGTGCGCCCGGCCAGCGCGGCGCGGATCGCGTGCAGATGGGCGCTCATCGCTTGCGGAACACCCGCTCGCGCTTGTTCACCGGTTCGAAGGCCGGCGCGTAGGCGGAGAAATCGATGCTTTCCTTGCTGCCCAATCCCAGGAAGCCGCGGTGGCACAGCGACTCGTGGAACAGGCCGAAGGCGCGCTCCTGCAATTTCTTCTTGAAGTAGATCATCACGTTGCGGCAGCTGATCAGGTGCGTCTCGGCGAACACCGCGTCGGTCGCCAGGCTGTGGTCGGCGAAGGTGACGTTGTCGCGCAGCGCGCTGTCGAACAGCGCGGCGTTGTAGGCCGCCGTGTAGTACTCGGAAAAACTGCGCGTGCCGCCGGCGGCCTGGTAGTTTTCCGTGTACTCGCGCATCGCGTCCAGCGGGAACACGCCCTTGCGCGCCTGCTCCAGCGACTGCGGATTGATGTCGGTGGCGTAGATCATGCTGCGCTCCAGCAAGCCCTCCTCCTTGAGCAGAATGGCCATCGAATACACTTCCTCGCCGGTGCTGCAACCGGCGATCCAGATCTTCAGCGACGGGTAGGTGCGCAGCACCGGCATCACGTGTTCGCGCAGCGCGGCGTAATAAGTCGGGTCGCGGAACATCGACGTCACCGGTATCGTCAGGTATTGCAGCAGCGTGCTGAACGCGGCCGGCTCGTGCATGATGCGCGCCTGCAGCGCCGAGATGCTGTCGCACTCCATCTCGCGCAGCGCGTGCAGCACGCGGCGCTTCTGCGAGGCGCCGGTGTAGTCGCGGAAATCGTAGCTGTACTTCATGTAGATGGCTTCCATCAACACTTTCAGCTCGATGTCGGTGTCGCTATGGTGCATAGTCAAACCCTTGCATGGTCTAGCTCCGTTCGCCGTTCGGCATCCACACCCGCAGCAGCGAGTACAGGCGCGACAGGTCGATAGGCTTGGCCAGGTAATCGCTGGCGCCGGCCGCCAGGCATTGCTCCTGGTCGTCCTTCATCGCCTTGGCGGTGATGGCGATGATGGGCAGGCGGGCAAAGCGCGCGTCCTGGCGGATGCGGCGCGTCGCTTCCAGGCCGTCCATGCCCGGCATCATCACGTCCATCAGCACCAGGTCGATGTCGCTCACCTCGTTCAGCTTGGCGATCGCCTCGAAGCCGTTGCGGCCCACTTCCACCAGCACGCCCTTGTGCTCCAGCGCGCTGGTCAGCGCGAAGATGTTGCGCACGTCGTCGTCCACCAGCAGGATGCGGCGGCCTTCGAACACGCGGTCGCGCGAGCGCACCGTGCGCAGCATGTCTTGCCGTTCGCTGGACAAATCGGCCTCCACCTTGTGCAGGAACAGCGTCACCTCGTCGAGCAGGCGTTCCGGCGAGCGCGCGCCCTTGATGATGATGGAGCGCGAATACTTGTGCAGATCGGCCTCCTCGGCGCGCGACAGGTTGCGGCCGGTGTAGACGATCACCGGCGGGAAGGCCGCCAGCGACGCGCCCGCCATGCGCTGCAACAGCTCGTTGCCCTGCATGTCGGGCAGCTTGAGGTCGATAATCATGCAGTCGTAGATGGTGGTGCGCAGCAGCGCCAGCGCTTCCTCGCCGCTGCCGACGGCGACGATGTCGACATCGTCGTCGGCGATCAGCGCCACCACGCTGTCGCGCTGGCGGTCGTCATCCTCGACCAGCAGCACGCGCTTGATCTTCTGCGTCAGCTTGCCTTCGATGCGGCGGAACACTTCCATCAGCTGCTCGCGCGTGGCCGGCTTGAGCGCATAGCCGATCGCGCCCAGGTGCAGCGCGGCCTCGCCATTGTCGGAGCCGGACACCACGTGCACCGGGATGTGGCGGGTCTGGGCGTCGTCCTTCAGCAGTTGCAGCACCGACAGGCCGGAGCGGTCCGGCAGGCGGATGTCGAGCAACACCGCGTCCGGCCGGTATTCGCGCGCCAGCGCCAGGCCCTCGTCGGCGTCGAACGCCACCAGGCAGCGGTAGTTTTTCTCATGCGCCAGCTCGTACAGGATGCGGGCGAACGCGGCGTCGTCCTCGATCACCAGCACCTTGCGGCTGCCGGCCTCGCCGGCCATCAGGTCGCGGTCGTCGGCGAAGGCGCGCACGCGCGGCGCGGCGGGCGACGGCACCGGCGACGGCAGGGCCGCGCCGCCATCCACCTGCTCCACCGCCCAGCCGGACGGCGCGGCCATGCTGCTGGTCACGGCGCCGGTGCTGCCGGCCAGGTCCGGCGCGCTCCAGGCCAGCGGCAGCGTCAGCGTGAAGCAGCTGCCCTTGCCCGGTTCGCTGACCAGGCCGATGGCGCCGCCCAGCAGCTGCGCCAGGTCGCGCGAGATCGACAGGCCCAGGCCGGTGCCGCCGTACTTGCGGCTGGTGGTGCCGTCGGCCTGCTGGAAGGCGTTGAAGATGGCTTGCTGGTCTTCGGTGCGGATGCCGATGCCGGTGTCCTGCACGGCGAAGGCGATGTGGCCGTCGCCGTCGGCGCGGGCCGCCAGCGTGATCTGGCCGCCGCTGGTGAACTTGAGCGCGTTCGACAGCAGGTTCTTGAGGATCTGCTCCAGGCGCTGGCGGTCGGAAGTCATGTGGGCGGCCAGGCCGTCGGCGATCTGCACCTGGAAGGCCAGCTTCTTCTGCTGCGCCAGCGGCTCGAACAGCATCGCCATGCCCTCGACCACGTGGCGCGGCGACAGTTGTTCCGGCACCAGCTCCAGCTTGCCCGCCTCGACCTTGGAAATGTCGAGGATGTCGTTGATCAGGTTGAGCAAATCGTTGCCGGCCGAGTAGATGGTGTTGGCGAAGCGCACCTGCTCTTCGTGCAGATTGCCGGCGGCGTTTTCCGCCAGCAGCTTGGCCAGGATCAGCGAGCTGTTGAGCGGCGTGCGCAGCTCGTGCGACATATTCGCCAGGAATTGCGATTTGTACTGGCTGGCGCGCTCCAGTTCGGCGGCGCGCTGCTCCAGGTCCAGCTGCGCCTTGCCCAGCGCGGCGTTCTTCTGGTCCAGCGCCACGCCCTGTTCGGCCAGCTGTTCGTTGGTCTGTTCCAGCTCGGCCTTCTGGTTTTCCAGGCTGGCCTGCGATTCCTCCAGCACGCGCGACTGTTCTTCCAGTTCCTCGTTGGCGGTGCGCAGCTCTTCCTGCTGCACCTGCAATTCCTCGTTCAGCTGCTGGGTCTCGGCCAGCACTTCGTGCAGGCGCTGGCGCGACAGGCTGGCGTCGATGGCGTTGCCGACGTTGCCCTTGACCAGGTCGAGGAACTCGACATCGCGCGCGCAGATCGGCCGCAGCAGGCCCAGCTCGACCACGCCGTTGATCTCGCCGTCGTTGTCCAGCGGCGCCAGCAGCACGCTGGCCGGCGCGCCCGCGCCCAGGCCGGACGCCAGCTCCAGGTAGCCGGACGGCACCTGGTCCAGGCGGATCAGGCGGCGCTGCAGCGCGGCCTGGGCCACCAGGCTCTCGGCCGGCCTGAGGCGCTGCTCGCGTTCCTCCCATGCGGTGCTGGTGCCGTACGACGCCACGCGGCGGAAGCTGCCGTCGTCGGCGCGCAGGTACAGCGCGCCGACCGCCACATCCAGGTAGCGCGCCATGAATTGCAGCAGCGCCGACGACAGTTGCGGCAAGCCCATCTGGCCGATGCCCTGCTGCGCCAGTTCGCTCTGGCCGGTGCGCAGCCAGGCTTGCTGCGCCAGCAGTTCGGCATGCTCGCTGTGCTGTTGCAAGGCGCTGTTGTAGACCTTTGACAAGCCCATCAGCTCGCGCCGGCCGAACCAGGCCAGGATGCCGCCCACGCCCAGCGTCAGCAGCAGGTAGATCGTCGCCACCCAGGTGGTGACGGACCTGGCGTCGTCCTTGCGCTCCTGGCGCATCCGCATTTCATAGGTGACGAAGGCGTCCACCTGGCTGCGGATCTCGTCGAACTGGAGCTTGCCGCGTCCGGCCTTGATCGCGCCAGTCACGTCGCCGCCGCCGGCGCGCAGCCGTATCATTTCCTGGGCATACAAGTCCCACTGCTCCTGCTGGGCCTTGATGATGCGCAGGCGGCCCGCCTGCAGCGGATTGTCCGCCACCAGCGCGGTCAGCGCGGCGATGCCGACGCTGACCTTGGGCTTGCTGAGCACATAGGGTTCCAGGAAGGCGTTTTCGCCGGCCAGCAGGTAGCCGCGCATGCCGGTTTCCATGTCCACCATCTGCTTGGTGATTTCATTGGCGCTGCCGATCACGCGTTCGCTGTGCTCGACCCAGTTCATGGTGTTGAGCAAATACGCCAGCAATACGGCGAACACCCCGGCGCTGACCACGCCGGCGGCCAACGGAAGGGTGACGTTACGCACCAGAATGCGGCGGAAACCGCGTTCGTCCAACGACGATTGAGTGGGCATGGTCTGGGCCACAGTAGCAAGGAAAGCAATGAGTTTAGCTCAAATACAAACCTTGCAATCAGACATCTCAATCGTGCGTTAGCGAAATAACAGAACACGGCCCGGCCGCCGGGCGGCGGCGCGGGCTGCTTGCCGCTTACAGCTTGTAGTTCAGACCCAGCAGGAACTGGCGGCCGTAGGTGGTGTAGCGCTCGGGCGCATAGGAGCCGCCCGAGAATGGATCGCCCTGGCGGGTCTGGTAAGGCGAGTTGTTCAGGTTGTTCACCTGGAACAGGAAGGACAGGCCCTTGTAGCGGCCTTCCTCGATCGCGTAACCCAGTTGCAGGTCGATCTGGCGCTCGGCCAGGATCTCGCTGAAGGCGCGCTGGGCGAACAGCCCCGTCACCTCGCCGCGGTAAGCCGAACGGTAGCGGCGGCTGGCGCGCGCCTGGTAGCCGTTCTTCTCGTAGTAGACCGTGACGTTGGACACCACCCCCGACAGGCCCGGCAGTTTTTCCTTGGTGCCGGGACCGTTAGGATGGATGGAACTCTCGGTGCCGGACATGCTGCCGGTGACGCCGAAGCCTTCCAGCGGCGCGTACAGCAGGCCGCCGTCCAGCGCGCCCGACAGTTCCACGCCCTTGACCATGCCGCCGGCGCCGTTGGCGGGACGGTTCAGCGTGCCGATATCCTGCAGCGGCACCACCGCCGACGGATTCGGGAAGCCGGCAAAGCTGAACGCGGTCTGCTGGTTGTAGATGTAGCTCTGCAGCTTTTTATACCAGAGCGCGCCGGCGATGTAGCTGCGCTTGCCCATGTATTTTTCCATCGACAGGTCGTAGGAATTGGCGCGCCACGGTTCCAGCTGCGGGTTGCCGCCGCTGCCGTTCCACATGCGGCTGGTGGCGTCGACGCCGCCCGAGATGCCGGCGCGCATGTCCGACATCTGCGGACGGGCGACGGTCTTGGCCGCGCCGAAGCGCAGGTTGGTGGTCTCCAGGTATTTGCCGAGGTCGAAGTTCAGGTTCAGGCTGGGCAGGATGTCGGTGTAGTTGGCGCCGCCGGTGATCGAGCCCAGCTTGCCGGCGTTGACGGTGGCGCCGCGCGATTTCTGGTCGACGCTGACGGCTTGCAGGCCGAGATTGCCGCGCAGCGGGAAGGGGCCGACATCGGTGTCTATGCCCAGGCGGGCGTAGGTGGTCGTGACTTTCTCGGTCACGCCCCAGTCCTGCAAGGCCTGGTCGTCGGGACGGGCGGGCTGCTTGTCGTAGTACTTGTTGAGCACGCCCAGCACGTCATAGGTCAGCACGCTCGGGATGCCGGCGAAGGCCAGCGAGGTCGATGGCTGGATCAGGTCCGGCGACACCGTGGCCGGCTTGCGGCCATCCTTGAGGAACCAGTAGTTGTTGGTGTCGGCGTGGGTCTTCTCGCGCTTGCTGTAGTTGACGCCGCCTTCCAGGCTGCGGAACATGCCTTCCAGGTCGCGCTTGGCCGACAGCTTGATCGAACCCAGCTTGTCCTCGACCACCGGGTGGTGCATGTCCGCATCCTTGCCCCAGCCGCCGACGTCGGTCAGCTTGATGATCTGCGGATCGGCGAAGTTCAGGCTGGGCGTGAAGGTCGGCAGGCCGCTGGCGGTCGGAATCTTGAACTGGAAATTGTTGTCGGTGATGTGGGAGCCGGCAGGGCCCAGGCCGGCATAGGTTTCCAGCACCTGCTCGCGGCGCTTGGCGGTCGAATAGGAAGCGTCGCCGACCAGGGTCCAGCCATCTTTCTTGTAGGTGTTGTTCCAGCCCACCGCGCCCAGCTGATCCTTGCGGGTGTTGAAGTCGTTGCGGACGATGGGTTCCAGGTTGACCAGCGAACCGCCCACCAGCAGGCGCGTGCCGCCTATGGTCTGGATGTTCGGGTTGTTGTAGGTGACGTCGCTCCACTGGTGCGAGTTCCACATCATGCCGCGCATGGTGGTGTCCTGGGTGAACTCGGAGTAGTACAGGTCCAGCGTGGTGCGGAATTCCTTGGTCGGACGGTATTCCAGCACGCCCATCAGGCCGTCGCGCTTTTGCTGGCGCGACGAGGCCGTCACTTCGGCGCCCTTCAGGGCCACCACGTCGGCATTACCCGGCGGCAGCTTGTTGTCCGTGCCCCACCACCACGATTTGTATTCCTGCTGCTGGCCCGGCGAATCCAGATGCGCATAGCCGATCGCCACACCCAGCGTGTTGTTCATGAACTGGTCGACATAGGAAGCGCTGACGCGCGAACCGTTGGCCGAGGTGTTGGAGTTCAGCTTGCCGTTGGAATTGTGCTCGCCGCGCGCGTTGAACACGATGGTGCGCTCGCGGATGTCGAGCGGGCGCACGGTGTGCAAGTCCACCGTGCCAGACAGGCCGCCGCCGGCCAGCGCCGCATCCGGCGTCTTGTAGACGGTGACGCCGTTAATCAGCTCGGACGGATACTGGTCGTACTCGGCGCCGCGGTTGTTGCTGGTGGAGACCAGTTCGCGGCCATTCATCAAGGTGCCGGAGAAATCCGGCGCCAGGCCGCGGATCGAGATCGACTGCGCCCGGCCTTCGACGCGCTGCGCCGTCAGGCCGGCCAGGCGGGCGATGGATTCGGCGATGCTGACGTCGGGCAGCTTGCCGATGTCCTCGGCGGTGATGGCCTCGACAATGGAATCGGCGTCGCGCTTGACCGCCATCGAAGTCTCAATGCTGCGGCGGATGCCGGTGACGACCACCGACTGCACTTCCTTGTCGCCGGCGGCGGCGGGTCCCTGCTGCGCCCAGGCCGGGGCGGCGGCGAACGCCAGCGCGGCGCAGGCGGCGGCGATCGGTGTCAGTGTTAAGGCTTGTGTCTGCTTATTCATCATCTGGTCTCTCTTATAGTTTTAGACGGGTGGGTACTACAAACTGCTGCTAACGGAAGGGCTGCGGTACGGTGCTGCTGGTCATCCAGTCCTGCATGGGCTGGTGCACCTCGTAAGCCTGGGTGCCAAACAACTTGAAAAGATTTTCGATATCGGCGACGGGCGCCTTGGTGAAGTCCACGTCCGGCACGGCGGCGCCGGCGGCGTTGGTGACGAAGCCCCAGGTGCCCTTGCCCTGGCCGCCGCCATTGCTGACCACCTTCCAGCTCCACGCCGTCGTCGCCCAGCCATACTTGGCGTAGGTATCGAAGGAGGCGCGGGCGATCTGGCCGCCCAAGTCCAGGCCGAGACCCATCCACGGCTGGGTTTCGCCGATAAAGAAGGCGGTGTCGACGGCCTTGATCTTGTTGTCCCACTCGCACACGCCGCTGTTGCTGCCGCCGCTGCAGGTGAGCCAGTCCTTGTGCACCTGCATGCCGGGCTGGCCCCAGCCGAACAGGCCGGGATAGAAGTGCATCTCGAAGGCGACGTTGCTCATGCCCTGGTCGGCCGGCTTGCCGTAGGCCGTGATGTTGCCGCTGTTGTGGCCGGGCAGTATCACGACGTGGTTGGCATCGACGGCGCGGATCGCCGTGTACAGGGTCTTGACGACGGCGGCCAGGTTGGCGGCGGTCGTGCCCCATGGTTCGTTGAGCACGCTGTAGCCGGCCACCGCCGCGCGGTCCTTGTAGCGGCCGGCGATCTGCTGCCACAGCCAGACGGTGCGGTCCTGGAATTCCGGCGTGGACCAGTACAGGTTCTTGTTGGCGCAGCCGCTGTGCTGTTCCCAGCCCTGCGAGCCGACCGCGCCGTGCAGGTCGAGGATCACGTACATGCCGCGCTTCTCGGCCTGGGCGATGGCGTCGTCCAGGTAGCGCCAGGCGTCGGCGCGCAGGTGGCGCGGATTCTTCTCGTCCTCGACCACGCTGTAGATGAAGGGCAGGCGCACCACGTTCAGGCCGAATTTCTGCATCTGGTCCCAGTCGCGGGTGGTGATCCAGTTGTCGCGGAACAGCTGCATCAGGCGCTGGCGCTCGGCGTAGCCGAAGCGGGTGTCGAAGTTGGCTTCGAGCTTGCATTCGTCGTCGATGCCGGCGCTGCCCTGCCCCATCATCCAGAATTCATTGATCAGCCAGTTGCCGAGATTGGTGCCCTTGAGCGCGACCTGGCTGCCGTCGGCCTTCAGCCATTTCGTGCCCTGGGTGTGCAGCATGGACAGCGGCAGCACCGGCACCGGCGTCACCGGGGTCGGCTTGATCTCGGCCACCGGCGGCGGCGCGGGCGGCGTTACCGGCGGCGGGGTGTTGGCGGCGCCGCCGCCGCTGCCGCAAGCGGCCAGGAGCAGAGCAAGTAACAGGACGGGCAGTCTGAACATCTGTTTCCCCTTTTGTGGAAGCGCTTCCACTTTTGTTCTGAAAAAACTGCCGTGCGTCTGCACAGCAGTTCTGGTTAAGGCTTCCAGGTAAACGTCGCGACGCTGGCGGCCGGCAAGGTGTAGTTGAAGCTGCGCTGGCCCGGCGCCAGGCGCACGGCGAAACTGCGCGGCGCCTTGGCCGAGTTCACCACCAGCAGCGCCACCGAACCATCGTCGGCGTTGCGGAAAGCCACGGTGTCGAGCTGGTCGTAGCCGCTGGTCGAGGCGATGCGGCGCGCGCCCTTGCGCACGAAGCGGCTGGCGTGGGCCAGCGCGTAGTACTCCTCGTTGCGCGTGACCTTGCCGTCGCGGCTGTCGATGGTGACGACGCCGCGGCAATCCTTGCAGCCGCCCAGGTGCGGGCCGTCGTTCTCGTCCAGCGCCAGGTTCCACAGCAGCACGCCCTTGGCCCAGCCGCGCGTGGTGCCGATCACCAGCGTGCGGGCAAAGTGCTGCAGATTGTCCGACCACACCGGCGCCCACTTGCCGCCCGAGCATTCGGTGAAATAGGTGTCCTTGTCGGGCCAGCGGTCGTGCAGCGCGGCCTGCACGCGGACGTCGCCGCCGTAGCAGTGCCAGGCCACGCCGTTGATGTATTTGCTGGCGGCCGGGTCTTGCAGCACGGCGGCCGGAGAGCCCGGCTCATCCCAGTTGTGGTCCCAGTCCAGGATGCGGGTTTGCGGATGTTCCTTGGCCAGCACGGGGCCGAGGTGGCCGCCGATGAAGGCGGCGCGCTTGGCCGGTTCGACGCGCATGCCGGGATAATCCTTGGGCTCGAAGTGCGGTTCGTTCTGCAGGGTCAGCGCGTAGATCGGCACGCCCTCCTTTTCATACGCGCCGATGTAGCGCGACAGATAGGCGGCGAACGGCGCGTAGGCTTCCGGCTTCAGCGTCCCCTGGATCAGGCTGTCCGTACTCTTCATCCAGCCCGGCGCGCTCCACGGCGAGGCCATCACGCGCAGATCGGGGTTGATCGCCAGCGCGGCCTTGACCACCGGCAGCACGTCGGCACGGTTGGGTTCGATGGAGAAATGCGCCAGCGCCGGGTCGGTCTGGCCGGGCGGCATGTCGTCGAAGCTGTAGTGGTGGCGCGAGAAGTCGGACGCGCCGATGGTCAGCCGCGTGAAGCTGAAGTTGACGCCGGGTTCTTTGCCGAACAGCTCGTTCATCAGCGCGCCGCGCTGCTGCGGGTTCAGGCGGTTCTGGATCAGCCAGGCCGAGGCGTCGGTGATGGCGGCGCCGAAGCCCACCATTTCCTGGAAGCGCTGGGCCGGATCGACTTCGATGATGGTGGCGGCCCGCGTGCCGGACTGGAAGCTGGCGTCGGCGCCGCGCGCCATCAGCTGGGTCTGGTCGCCGGTGGTGATCCAGGCTTGGACCGTGTCCTTGGTTTGCTTTTCGGCTTGCGCGCCGCCCTGCACGCACAGCAACAGCGCCGGCACGGCCAGCAACCGGGCCAGCTGTCGCAGCGGGTGGCGGGTAGGCGAGGCGCGCAAGCGCTCATCGCCCGGCATGGCGGGGCTGGGTGTGGTCATTCTGTCTCCGTGCGGCCGGGTCGTTGCCCGTCCGTCCTGGTTTTATTGTGAGTGGAAACGCTTCCACTTGTTAAATTAACTATAGCACCGTGAATTCTTCAGTGTCAATCAGGGAAAAATACAACGCGTGGTAATTGGTGAGTTTTTATGTCGGCAAAAATGCTCAGAATTATGTTGTCCGCCCCGCAGGCCAGCCAGTATTCTGCGCGGGCAGCCTGTTGTTTTGGGCTGTCTCGAATTCGCCACGTTGGACCATACCACTTACTCCACAGGAGCTTTCCATGCCCACTTCCTCCGCCCAAACAGCCGACCTGGTCTTCTATCTCAACGGCGAACGGGTGCAGTTGCCGACCGTCGATCCGACCGTGCTGCTGGCCGACTACCTGCGCTCGCCGGAAGTCGGCCTGACCGGCACCAAGATAGGCTGCAAACAGGGCGGCTGCGGCGCCTGCACCGTCATGCTGTCGAGCTGGAACGAGGACACGGGACAAGTCGAGCATCGCTCGGTCAACTCCTGCCTGCGCCCGGTGGCGTCGCTGGACGGCATGCTGGTGACGACGGTGGAAGGCACGGGCAGCGTCAAGTCCGGCTGCATCAGCACCGTGCAGAACGGGCTGGCGCGCAACAACGGCACCCAATGCGGTTACTGCACCCCCGGCTGGATCATGAACATGACGGCCGCCGTGGCCCAGCGCGGCGAAAAGCCCGGTACCAAGCAAGAGATCGAGGCCATGTTCGACGGTAATATCTGCCGCTGCACCGGCTACCGCCCCATCCTGTACGGCTTCAAGAAAACCTTCGCCTCCGACTGGGATCCGAAAGTCGACGAGGCCGGCTGCATGCGCTGTGAAGTCGATCCGGCCGAGGAAGTGGCGCGCACCGCGCCGGTGGAGGTGGCCTTCCCCGACGAGCTGCGCAAACCGCCGCGCCCCGTGCACTATTCGGCCAACGGCTATCACTGGTTCCGGCCGCTGACGGTGTCCAGCACCATCGGCCTGATGCGCGACTTCCCCGACCGCGCCGAGCTGCGCCTGGTCGGCGGCAACACCTCGATCGGCATCTACCCGCGCACGGTGGAAAATCCGCATGTATTCATCGACATCTCGCACGTACCGGAACTGCACGTGCTGTGCCGCGCGGGCGACCATCTGCGCCTGGGCGGCGGCCTGCTGTACGCCAGGCTGCTGGACTTCCTCGACGCCGAAAACACCGCCATGCCCAACGCCGGCTTGCAGGCGCTGGCCTACATGGCCGGCCGCACCGCCGGCGGCATCGTCCGCAACGCCGCCACGCTGGCCGGCAACACCATGCTGGTGGTCACCCACGCCGAGCAGGGCGTGCCCTTCCCTTCCGACCTGTTCACCGCGCTGGCCGCACTGGACGCCACGGTGACGGTGGCCGCGCCCGAACAGGCCGAGCCGAAAACCCTGCCGCTGCTGGACCTGCCCGCCTACTGGCGCCACCATGCCGACGGCTGCGTGCTGCTGTCCTACCACGTGCGCCTGACCGGCGCCGACGAGTACGCGCAAACCTACAAGACCGCGCAGCGCGAGGTCAACGCCCACTCCATCGTCAACAGCGGCATGCGCGTCAAGCTCGACGCGCACCAGCACGTCGCCGATATCGCGCTGGTGTTCGGCGGCATGTCGCCGGTGGCCACACGCATGCCGCACACCGAGCAGGCACTGCGCGGCAAGCGCTGGGACGACGCCGCGCTGGCGCTGGCGATGCCGGTGCTGCGCCAGGAACTGGAAGCGCTGATCGACCGCTACGCCAGCCATTACGCCCAGTTGCCCGACGAAGGCTACAGCACTGCCTACAAACGCCAGCTGGCCGAATCGTATTTGTATAAATTCTTTATCGCCGTGTGCGAATGGCGCGGCCTGCCGGTGCCGCCGGCCGTGCGCTCGGCCGGCGAACGCGGCGAACGGCCGGTGTCGACCGGCACCCAGGCCTACAAAGCCTATGCCGACCAATTCCCGGTGCACGTACCCTACGTCAAAATCGAAGCCATGCTGCAAGCCACCGGCGAGGCGCAGTACATCCACGACATACCGATGCCGCCCACCGGCATGAACGGCGCGCCGGTGCAAAGCATGGTGGCCAAGGGCACGTGCACCTACGCCGTGCCCGGCGTCATCGGCCCGGCCTCGCCGGCTGAGGTGCTGGCCGCGCTGAAGACCTTGTACCCGGCCGTGAAGGATTACATCACCGCCATCGACGTGCCCGGCCCCGTGATCGATGGCATGGCGCTGGACGATCCCATCTTCGCCATCAGCGTCGAGGTGGCCGATTGCCCGGACGGCGTACTGCCGACCGGCTACGACCCGCGCGCGCCGATGCTGCTGACCGGCTACGGCCAGTGCATCGGCATGGTGGTGGCTCGCAACGAACAGCTGGCGCAGGAAGCGGCCGCCTATCTGCAACAGCACTACTGCAAGTTCCAGGCCGAGACCCCGCTGATCGAACTGCCCGACACCGACGCCGAGCGCAACAAGCTGGTCTTCCTCGACAAACCGGCAGGCGCCCCGTGGTACTCGCACATCTGGAAGATCACACGCAGCGGCACCACCCTCGACTGGATGCCGCCGCGTCCGCCCGAACAGCCCGACTTGAAGCAGCCGGTGGTGGCCCACAACGTGCCGATTGCCAGCGACCTCTACGGCAGCGTCAGCTGCACGCGCACCTCCAGCAGCCAGAAGGTCGGCAGCCAGATCCACTTCTACATGGAGACGCAGTCCAGCTACGTCGAGCCGGTGGAAGACCGCCAGATGCGCGTCTACGCCTCCACCCAGGACGCCAACGTGGTGCAGAGCGCGGTCGGCCGCGTGCTGCAACTGCCGGCCAACAAGGTCGACGTGCGCGTGCGCCGCATCGGCGGCGGCTACGGCGGCAAGTGCGGACAATCAGCCTTCGCCAGCACCATCGCCGCCGTCGGCGCGTGGAAGCTGAACCGGCCGCTGCGCATGGCCGCGCTGCGCCAGGTCGACACCGCCATGTTCGGCCACCGCCATCCTGCGCTGGGCAACTACAACATCGCCATCGGCGACGCCAGCAACCCGCTCACGCACGGCAAGCTGTTCGGCTTCCAGGCCGACTACTGGCTGGACGGCGGCCGCACCTACGATTGCAGCTTCATCATCAGCGACTGCATGGCGCTGCGCAGCGACTCGGCCTACTTCATCCCCAACTGGTCGTGCACCACCGACGTCTGCCGCACCGACAAGACCTCCAACACCTCGATGCGGACGGTCGGCATGATCCAGGGCGCCATCATCGTCGAGGACGCCATCGAAGCGGCCGCCCACAGCGTCGGCCTGACGCCGGAGCAGGTGCGCTCGCGCAATCTGTACGTGCAAGGCCAGGTGACGCCGTATGCCGAACCGCTGGAATCGTGCTACATGCGCGAGGTGTGGGAGTACACGCTGGACAAGGCCGGCTTCACCGAACGCGCGGTGGCGGTCGAGCAGTTCAACGCCGCCAACCGCTGGCGCAAGCGCGGCATCTCGGTGCTGCCGGTGAAGTACGGCTCGGGCTTCAACCTGGCGCTGCTGGAACAGGGCGGCGCGCTGATCGAGGTGTACTCGCAGGACGGCACGGTGCTGGTGCGCCACGGCGGCATCGAGATGGGCCAGGGCCTGAACACCAAGATGGCGCAAGTGGTGGCCTATGCGCTGAACGTACCGATCGGCATGATACGGGTGGCGGAAAACGACACCGCCGTGGTGCCGAACCCGGAGAGCACCGGCGCCTCCACCGGCACCTCGTTCAACGGCCTGGCCGCGCAGCAGGCTTGCGGCGAACTGCGCCAGCGGCTGGAAGCCTACTGCCTCGGCCTGCTGACCGCCAACGGCAACGACTGGTGCGTCGCCAACCGTATCAACTTCTGGGACTACAAGGACGGCTGGCGCGCCGAGACCACGCCGGGCAATCCGCAAACGATGATCTGGAAGAACATCGTCAGCATGGCTTTCAACGAGCGGCTCAACCTGTCGGCGCAGGCGCGGGTGGCGATCGAGGGCGGCGAGCATCCGGACGGCAACCTGGAATTCAAACTGGTGGACGGCAAGCCCGCCAGCGAGGAAGTCGACTACTTCACCGGCTACACCTACAGCGCGGCCTGCGTCGAGATCGAACTCGACGTGCTGACCGGCGAGACCACCATCCTGCGCGCCGACGTGGTGTACGACGGCGGCAAGTGCCTGAATCCGGCGGTGGACGTGGGCCAGGTCGAAGGCGGCTTCGTCCAGGGCCTGGGTTATGTGACCAGCGAAGACCTGAGCTACCAGCCGGCCACGTCCAGCACCGAGGCCAGCGCCACGCGGCCGGCGCCGGGCGCGCTGTACACCACCAACACCTGGGAGTACAAACCGCCGGCAGCGCAATCGATCCCGCTGGAGATGAACATCATGATGTTCCCGAGGGAGCTGGCGAAGAACGCGCCGCAGGACGAGGGTGACATTTTGTCGGCCAAGGAAATCGGCGAGCCGCCGATGACGCTGGCGGTGGCGGCCTTCTTCGCGATCAAGCGCGCCGTGCTGGCGGCGCGCAAGGACCGCGGCCATCACGAGTGGTTCCAGATGGAGTCGCCGGCGACGGTGCAGCGCGTGCGCGAAGCCTGCCTGGTCGATACGGCCGACCTCAGCGCGCATTGACCTCGAATGCGTCATTCCCGCGCAGGCGGGAATCCATACGCCGCATGCCGGGAGGCTTAGCATGGGTTCCCGCCTGCGCGGGAAGTCATGCCCGCCAGTGGCGTGCATGACGGGGGCTTAGTGGATCGTCAGCACCGCACGCACGCTGGGGTCCAGCGCGCTGCGGTCGATATAGCCGACCAGGTTGGGATTGTCGGCCACCAGGCGCTTGACGGTGGCGCTGTCGCCCGATTCCACCGGCGGCTGTCCGCGCCCGGTGAACAGCATGCGCGCCCAGTAAGCCTTCATCTGCGCCGGCGCCTTGCCGCTGCTGCGCAGGTAGAAGGTGTCGCGCACCGGCGAGCCTTCGCTCTGGTCGATCGGCACCGCGTGCAGGCCGTTGGGAAAGTCCGCCGACACGCCAAGGAACAAGTCGGCCGCCTGCTCGCTGCTGAGGGCCTTGACGGGATTGCGCGCCGAGACGATCACCACCACCTCGGCGCGGCAGACGCCGCCGGCCAGCAGTGCGGCGGCCAACACAGCGATGATGATGGGCTGTCGCATGGTCGGGTGGCCCATCAGTAGAGGAAATCGGCCAGCACGCTGACCACGTTCACATGGCCGCCACGCGGCGCGCCCGCCACCACGTTCTGCAAGGTGCCGTACGACGCGCTGCCCAGGTGCAGCTGGTCCCACTGCAATTTGAAATCGACATTGCGCGCCGCATCCCAGCGCAGGCCGGCCGCATAGGTGCGCTGCGCAACGGGTATGTTGCCGGTATCGGTCAGCGGCCGCAGCTCGGACAGCGTCACATACGGCGCCAGCGTGCCGAAGCGCATGCCGCCGTTCACATACCAGGCTTCGCGTATCGCCTTGACGCCCTTGCCGTCGTAATTGCCGACCCTGACCCATTCGCCGGACACAAACCACGGCCCGGGATCCCATGCCGCCCCCAGCGACATGAAGCGCCCGCGCGGCGGATTCTGGTTGTCGACATCGCGCTGCTGATAGGCCGCGTGGAGTACCAGCGGACCGCGCTCCAGCGTGTCGAACACGCCCATGACGGCGGTGGAATGCACGTCGACGCCGCGCGTGTTGGTGACGGTGCGCTTGCCGTACAGGATGCTGGTGGTGTTGCTGAAGCCGCCGAAGTGCGTGCGGTACGAGGCATCGACGCCGTCGCTTTCCTTCAGCGCCAGCAGGCGGTAGACCTCGATCGGCGGACGCGCCGTCATATTGCTGTAGCCGACCCGGCGCGAATCCGACGCCATGAAACTGGCCAGCCCGATGCGCCCCACACGCACGCTGAGGTCCGGCGTCATCGCATACTTGAGGTTGGCCCAGCTGATGAAGGGCTGGTAGCGGTTGTTCGAGCGGTACTCGGACACCACTTGCACCACGCCGGACAGCTGCGGCGTGAAATTGGCCGTCAGTTGCAGGCCGAGGCGGCTGTCGACATCGCCGGTCCACTGGCGGTTGCGGCCGCTGCCGGACGGTTGCAGATTGTCGAACACATAGTCGCCTGCATGCTGGTCCGAATGGGCCAGCCCGACCGTGCCGAAGCCGTTGACCGACCACATCGGCTGCACCGGATCGGACGGCGGTTCCGCGGCCCGCGCGGGCAAGGCGCATGCGCCGCCCAGCAGCGCCAGCAGCATGGCCTGATTCAAGGGGGAAGTGGCGTGCATCCAGCCTCCGTGCGTGTCGGTTAGGGTTCCAGGTAGCGGGCCAGCAGCTTGTCGAGTTCGTGCGTCTTGCCCAGGCGCGCCAGGCCTTCGTTCAGATTCTGCAGCAGCTTCGCGGCATCGGCACCGCCGGCGGCCACGGCGAAATACAGCGGACGCAATGGCGAATCCGGCAGCGGCTGGCTGACCAGCGTGCCATCCACCAGCAGGCTGCGCAGCTTGGGGTTGATCAGGTACTGGCCGGCCATGGTTTCGCGGCTATCGATGAACAAGTCGCAGCGGCCCAGGTGCAGCTTGCCGATCAGCTGTTCATAGCCGACGGTGACGCCCCGGTCGACCTTGCTGGTGGGGATGCCGTAGGCTTCGAACTGGTAGCCGCCCAGGCCGCACAAGTGGTAGTTGTTGACATCGCTGAGCTTTTGCAGCGTCAAGCCTTGCGGCCGCGCCCGGCGCGAATAGAAGTACACATTGTGCATGGTGAAGTAGACATCGCTGAGCGCCAGCTTGTTGCCGGCGTCGGTCTGGCCGGCGTTGAGCGCCAGGTCCATGCGATGATCGGCCACCAGCGCCAGGCAGCGCGCCCATGGCAGCAGCTGCACGCTGACCTGCCAGCCGTGGCGCGAGCCGATCAGCTTGAGCAGGTCGACGCTGGCGCCCACCACCTTGTCGCTGCGCTGGCCATCGATGCGTTCGGCGAACACCAGCGGCGGCATTTCCGCCTGGTCGGCGCACACCTGCACGGTGGCCGCGCAGGCGGAACCGGCAGCGAGACCGAACAGCAACAGGAATGCGTAGAAACGACTCATGGCATGGGAGGCGACCGCAGTAATCCGAGCCTCATTCTAGCAAATGCCGTCTGGATCGCCGCAATGAGTGTTGCGCCGATGCAAACTTTTTTTGTGGGCTAAGTCCCTCGGTCTACTTCCTGCGCGGATGGTAGGCCAGCGCCAGCGCCGGCACCAGCGCGCCTGCCGTCAGCATGCCGGTCCACGCCACGATGCCCGCGCCAGCACCCCACAGCAGCACGCACGGGCAGATCGCCAGCGCCAGCAGCACAGCACCGGCGACGCGCAAGACCAGGCGCGCGCCCGGCGTGGCGTCGGCGCCGTAGACCTGGCGGTGATGGCGGTCGATCGCCAGCGCCAGCGCCGTCATGCCGGAGCTGGCCAACAGCAGGGCCGCCGCCACGGTCAGTGCGTAATTCATGACGCCACCGCCTTTCCCCGGTACGCCACCTTGGGCGCAGCGCGCAGCGCCGCGACGGCCAGCACGGCGCCGAACGCCAGCACCGCCAGCTCGACACCGCCGCGTTCGATATCGCCCGCGAGCAGGTAGCCGAACACCTGCTGGCCGGTGGTGACGGCGTTCAGCGCCGGCAGCAGCAGGCACAGCGCGGCGGCCGTCCACAACTGCTCGCTCCACGCCAGCGCGGCGGGGCGGCACGCGGCATGCACCAGCGCCGCCAGCCAGGCGGCGAAGAAGGCCGCCACTTCCCATTCGTGCCGCTCGGCCAGCGCCAGCGGGATCAAGCGGTTGGACCACAGGTAGGCGATGCATGCCAGCGGCAAGCCCGCCACCGACGCCACGTTGAGCACGTCGATCAGGCGATACACCTGCGGCGTGCGCGCGCCGAATTCCTTGAGCGACTTCACCCGCCGCTTGACCATGAACAGGATGGCGCCCACCGCCATCATCGCCGTCCCCGCCAGTCCGGCCAGGAAGTACAGCCAGCGGATGACCGCGCCGGCGAAGTGCAGGCGGTGCAGCTCGTCCAGCGTACGCATGGTGGCGCGCGCCGGATTGGCGGGCACCGCGTGCGGCATCTGGGTCGCCAGCAGCGCGCCGCTGACGCCGTCGAAGGTCATCATGCCGCGCGTACTGAGCAGCTGTCCCTGCTGGCTGGATGGCGACGTGCTGCTGTACACCTGCACCGTCATCGCCGCGTCGCCCGGATGGTTGACCACCACCGCGTACACCGGGCTGCCGAAAGTCTGCTCGGCCCGCAACACCAGCGGCGCCAGTGGCGTCATCGCGCCGGGGCGGCCGCTCGGTTGGCTCACCGGGCCGTAGTCGCGGACATTGGTTTTTTCACCGGTGCGCAATTCCTGCGCCCAGATCACGGCCGGCATATAGGTGCTCCAGCTGATCGCCAGCCCGCTGTAGACGATGACAAACAAGAACGGCAACGTCAGCACGCCGAGCAGGTTGTGCGCGTCCAGCCAGGAGCGCTGGCCCTTTCCCGGCCGGAAGGTGAAGAAGTCCTTGAAGATGCGCTTGTGCGTAATCACGCCCGAGATCAGCGCCACCAGCATCGCGGCCGACGCCACGCCGACGATCCACAGCCCAATGCTGCCGGCATGCAGCGCGTGGTGGAATTCGACGAAGTGGTTGCCGCCGCTGGTGTCGCGCACCTTGCCGGCGTCGTCCGGCACTTCGGCGCCGGTCACGGTGGACAGATGGGCGTCGGAATAATAGCCGCTGGCGTTGATCCAGAACACCTGGAACTCCCGCTCGCCCGCGCGCGGCCACAGCTCCCACATGCTGCTGCCCTGCGCCTGCTGCTGCAAATGGCGGACGCCGTGCGCCAGCTGCGCATCGTGGCCGCTGGGCGCGAAGGCCGATTCTTCGGCATGCTGTTCCACCAGTTCAGGCCGCATCCAATGCGAGATCGGATCGACGAATACGCTGAGCGTGCCGGTCAGGAAGATCGCGAACGACAGCCAGCACACCCACAGGCCGCCCCAGGTATGCAGCCACGCCATGCGCTGGCGCAGCCCCTGCTGTGGAAGACTCATGGCATCCCTCTCGGCACGACGGCCAGCGCGTAGGCGGCGATTGCCAGCAGCAGGCTGGCGCCCAGCAGGCCGCCCCATGCGCGCAAGGCGCTGCGCGCGGCGAAGGCCCAGATGATGGCGGGCGCGTACAAGGCCAGGCCCAGCAGCGCGCCGCCCAGCATGGCGTCGCCGGCCGCGACGCCGGGACCATCGCCCAGCGTCGCCAGCAGCACCGCGCCGGCGGCGGCGAGCAGATAGCCGCCCAAGACTGCGGCCAGCGTGCGGTTCAGTACGGTAGGCATGTCAGTGGAAGCGATAGTTCAGCGACAGCATGACGTTGCGCGGATCGCCATAGAAACCGCCGCCGCCGGACGAGTAGTAGTGCTTGTCCAGCAGGTTGTTGACGTTCAGCGTGGCCGACAGCTGCTGGCTGATGCGGTAGCGCGCCATCAGCGACACCAGCGCGTAACTGCTCTGGGTGAAGCGCTCGCGGTTGGGGCCGGCGTTGTCGGTATAGATTTCGCCCTGCCAGTTGATGCCGCCGCCCACCGTCAGGCCGTTGCCGACGTCGGGCAATTCATAGCTGCTCCACAGCTTGAGGTTGTTCAGCGGCTGGCTGGTTTGCAAACGCTTGCCGCTGCTGTCCTCGACGCGCGAACGCGCATAGCCGGCCGTCAGCTGCCAGCCGCGCCGCAGCTGGCCCGACACTTCCAGCTCGAAGCCCTGCGCGGTCGCGCCCTTGACCGTGTGGTAGGCATAGGTGCCGCCGCCCGCTGGCAGCAGGAATTCGTCGGCATCCATTTCCGCCAGATTGTCCTGGCGCATGTGGAACACGGAGGCGCTGGTGCTCAGCAGGCCGTTGAGGAAGTCGCCCTTGATGCCCAGCTCGGTGTTATTGCCTTCCAGCGGAGGCAGCAGGCTGTTGCCGCGGTCGCGGTAGGTTTGCGGCGAATAGATGCTGGTGTAGCTGGCGTAGGTCGACCAGTCCGGCGTCAGCGCGTAGACCGCGCCGACATACGGCGTCAGCTTGCCGTTCTTGCTGAAGCTGTCGCTGACGGTCGGCGAACCGAAGGACACGCTTTCCGTATCGCGCTTCCAGTTGGTGACGCGCATGCCGAGTATCAGCGACAGCGCATCGGTCGGCCGCAGGCGCACCGAACCGTATCCGGCCAGCGAGCGCTCCTTCTCCAGATTGCTGCCGTTGATGGTGCCGTTGTAGTTGGGCGTGGGCGAGTTGCCGTTCCAGGTGTAAAAATTCGGCACCGTGGCGTCGAAGCCGGGCAGCACCCAGGCCGGGAAGGTCGGGCCGGTGGTCTTGGTGTTAGATGCGCTCATGCCGAACACCAGGTCGTGCTGGCGGCCGAAGGCGGTGAACGGTCCGCTGGCGTAAGCGTCGATCGACAGCTGCTGCGGCTTGCTGTCCCACTTGGTCTGCCACAGCGACAGGCCGGCGCCGGTGCGCTTGTCCAGCTGGCCGCGCATGGCGTAACCCTGTTCGGCGTCGTACTGGTTGGCGGCGTAGTTCAGCGCCAGCTTGGCGCTCCAGTCGTTGTCGAAGAAATGCTCCAGCGTGACAAAGCTCAGGCTTTGCTTGCGGTCGTAGTACGAAGCCCGGGAAGCGCTGTTGGTCGAACGCGGAAAGTCGGTCTGGCTGCCGTCGCTGTAAAAGCCGGCGAAGCGGCGGCTGGCGCCGGTGAGGCGCTCGTGCTGATAGCTGAGGCCGGTGCTCAGCAGGGTCGAGTGGCCCAGGTCGGCTTCAACGATGGCGTAGAACAAGTCCTTGTCCTGGCGGTAGCGCTCGATGAAGGAGCCTTGCTCCTGCTCGGCCACGACCACGCGGCCGCGCACGCTTTTATCGTCGCTCAGCGGCGCCGAGATATCGGCCTGCGCGCGATAGCGGTCCCAGCTGCCGGCCTGCAATTCGGCTTCGGCGCGCAGCTCGCGTGTTGGACGCTTGCGCACCAGGTTGATGGCGGCGGCAGGGCTGCCGGTGCCGCCCATCAGGCCGGCGGCACCGCGCACGATTTCGATGCGCTCGTAGATGTTGGCGTCGAAGCTGGTCGGCTCCACCAGCTTTGTTGTCGGAATGCCGTCGAACAGATAGGTGTCGACCGCGAAGCCGCGCGAGAACAGCTGGTCGGTCTCGCGGGTGGTGGAGGAATGGTCGAGCGTGATGCCGGTGGTCTGCGCGACCACGTCCTGCAAGGTTTCCAGGCCCTGGTCGTGGATGCGCTGGCTGCCGATGACGCTCATGGCTTGCGGGGTATCGCGGACGGACAGCTCCAGGCCGGTAGCGCCGCTGCTGCGGATCTTGCCTGGCGTGCCGTTGCTGCCTTCGCCCATGCCGTGCACTTCAACTTGCGCTAGCGTGGTGGCACCGGCGATGGCGGTGGCCGAGGTGGACGGGGCAGGTGCGTGCTTTTGCAGCGTCAGCGTGCCGTCGCTGCGGCCGACCAGCGCCAGGCCGCTGCCGGCCAGCAGCCGTTCCATCGCGGCGCGCGGCGTGTAGCTGCCCTTCAGCGCTGGGCTGTTCAGGCCGGCGGTCAACGCCGGGTCGAAGGACAGCGGCATGCCGGCGCCCACCGCGATCGTGGACAGCGTGCGGCCCAGCGGGCCTGCATCGATCTGGTAGGTTTGCGGTGCGGGCTCGGCGGCAGCGGCCACGCTGGCGGCGGCCAGCGACATGCTGAGCACGGCGATGCGTACGGCGCGCGACAGACGGTGCGCGGACGGGGTGGCAGAGGTATTCGACATTGCAGCGACTTCCTTTGTTTGGCAGATAGAGAGGTTCAATCTCCTTGCCAGCCGAGCCGCGAAAAAGTATCAGGCGGACGGCAATTATTTTTCCTGGCGCGGGGCCAGCGTGATCCAGTAGCCGTTCAGTCGCGACAGCGCATCGATGGGATAGGTCGAGACCAGCATGTCCAGCGCGCGCTCGCTGTCCGCCACGGGGAAGGCGCCGGAGATGGGCAGGCCGGCTACGCGGGCGTCGACGCCGATGTAGCCGCCACGGTAGCGCGACAGTTCCGCCACCAACCGGTCGAGGCGCATCCGGTCGGCCAGCAACATGCCGGTGGTCCAGGCGGAGCTGCCTGCGTCCAGCTCGCTCGGCGGTGCCGCGCTGCGCGCTGTGTAGCGGCTTTGCTGGCCGGCCGCGACGACCAGGCCCTGCCCATGTTCCGGCGTGATGCGAACGGCGCCCTGCTCCACGGCCAGCGCGGTGTCGTCCTCATGCAGGCGGACGCTGAAGCGGGTGCCCAGCGCCTGCAAGGTGCCGTGCGCGGTGGCCACGCGGAACGGACGGTTCGCGCCGTCGTGCCCGGTCTGGATCAGGATCTCGCCTTTGCGCAACAGCAGCAGGCGTTCCGTGCCGGTGTAGCGGATATCGACAGCGCTGGCCGTGTTCAGCGTCAGCTGCGTGCCGTCGGCCAGCGTGACGCTGCGGCGTTCGCCGACGGCGGTGCCGATGTCCGGCGCCCAGACTTGCGATTGCGCGTAACGCCAGCCCAGCCAGCCTGCGGGGATGGCGGCGATCGCGGCGGCCACGCGGGCGACGACGGCGCGGCGGCCTGCCACGGCGGGACGATGCAGCGCCGGCATCGCCAGCGCCTTCGGCAGTCCGTCGAACTTGCCCAGCAGCGTAGCGGCGCGTTCCCACGCCCGTGCGTTGTCGGGATCGCTGCGGCGCCATTGCTCGCAGGCCGCGTGATCGGCTTCGGTGGCGCCGTCCTGCAAGCGGACCAGCCATTCCGCCGCCTGCTCCAGCGCGCGCGGCGCTATCGGCGCGGCCATGCCTACGCGCTCTCCATCGCCAGCAGACAGCGCAGGTAAGCCTGCTTCATGTAGCGCTTGATGGTGATGACGGACAGGCCCAGCTGCGCGGCGATCTCGTCGTAGCGCAAGCCCTCCAGCTGCGACATCAGGAAGGCTTGCTTGACCTTGGCCGGCAAGGCATCGAGCATGGCGTCGATTTCGTGCAGGGTTTCAAGGATCAGCAACTGCTGTTCGGGGGAGATCGCTTCGGGCTCGGGCAGCGTGGCCAGTGCTTCCAGATAGGCGCGCTCCAGCGCCTGGCGCCGGTACCAGTTGATTAATATGCCCTTGGCGACGGTGCTCAGGAAGGCGCGCGGCTCCTGCAACGCAGGCAGGTCGCCGCGTCCCAGGATGCGGATGAAGGTGTCCTGCGCCAGGTCGGCGGCATCGCCGACATTGCCCAGCTTGGCGTACAACCACCGCTGCAGCCAGCAGTGGTGCTCGCTGTACAAGGCGCTGAAGTTGAGTGACGTGTCCGTGGCTGCCATATTTGAGAATGGGAATTATTCTCATCTATTCTACAGCCAAACGGATATTGCCACAATCACCAATCCGGCGCGGTGGGCCGCGCCGGGGCAAAGATGGACTCGGCGGTCAGGCGCGCGCCTTCCTGCGCCAGGCCAGCAGCAAGACGCCGGCGCCCAGCATCAGGTAGGTGGATGGCTCGGGAACCGCCGGCGCTGGCGACAGCGTCAGACTGGAGATGTCGCCGTCGACTTCCACCCACAGGCCGTCGACCGACATGCGCGAGAAACCATAACTGCCGTAGTTGAACTGGCTGAAGTTCAGCGCCTGGGGAATCGCGGCGCTGTTGAAGACCGCGCCGGTGCTGTCGCCCAGCTCGATGTTGTGGGTGAAGATCTCGCCTTTGTAGGACGCGCTGTTAATCAACGAGAAGACATCGCCATTGTGGAAGGTGGTGGCGTTGTCGGCCACCTGCACGGTGCTGTTGACCTTGACGCCGGCGGGCAAGGTGGTGTGCAGGCCGCTGTTCTGGAACACGGCGTCGATCGGATTCTTGTAGTTCACGGAGTCGGAGTACAACAGCCAGGTGCCGTTGGCCTGCACCGGCGGCTGGTAGACCACGCTCAGCGGGGTCTCGGTGTTGAAGCTGAACGTGCCGTGCACCTGCTCGCCGACCGACACCAGCGCGCCGGGACGGGTGCTCGATTGCACGTAGACCGGGTTGGCGCCGTGGTCCATCTCGGTGATGTGCTGGACGGTGATGGTGAAATCATACGTGACCACCTTGGCTTCGGCGGCGCCCAGCAGCGCCATGCCGCAGAAGAATCCCAGTAATTTTTTCAATCTGATCCCCTTATCGTAAAAGCATGCAAATATTGCAATTATAGGGGAAGATTATCGGAAAGGAAATTTACGCGGCGCACGCTAGCCGCCCTGCTGCTCCCATACCGTCGCCGCCGCGCGTTCGAGCACCGGGCGCCAGTCGGGCGTCACCGGCAGCAGGAAAATCTCGGCCAGCGCCGCTTCCAGCTCGTCGGCCGACAGGTAGCGGCGCTCGCCGCCGCCATCCGGGCGGCGTATCGTCAGGCGGTTGCGCAGCAGCGCGTGGCGGGCTTCCGGCGTGCTGCGCGCGACGATCAGGTCGTGGCGGAAGTGCGACGACGGATAGGTCGACGAGTAGAAGTTCGCCATCTCGTAGTCGCCCTCGCGGCACGGCGCCGGGGAGATCATGTAGACCGGCATCCAGTCATCGCCCAGCAGCGCTTCCAGCAAATGCTCGTTGCCCTGCGGCGTGAGGCGGAAGCGCTCGTGCTGCGTGGATTGCGGCGTGGTCAGGTCGAAGCGGATGGGCGCCGTCAGCACGCAGCTGCCGAAGCCGACATCGCACAGCCAGGGCTGGCCGTCCACCGTCACCCGCAGCACCATGTGCGTGCGCGGCCGGTACTGGGACTCGGGGCCGGCCATCCAGCGCACTTGGGCGATCAGGGGCTCCACCTTGAAGCCCAGCGCGTTCAGCACGCGCTGGAACAGGCTGTTCTGCTCGAAGCAGTAACCGCCGCGCCCGGCGTGGATCAGCTTGGCGTCCACCGCCTGCGGCGCCAGCAGCACCGGGCGGTCCAGCAGCACGTCGATGGCTTCGAAGGGTATCGCGGCCGGGTGCAGCTGCTGCAAGGCGCGCAGCGTGTCCAGCGTGGGGGTGCGCGGGCCGGTGTAGCCGATGCGCGCAAAGTATGCGTCCAGTAATTCCATGGTCTCACCTCATCATAATGTTGGCGAAAGAACCACCATCATAACAGTCCTGTTGAAACCGGATCTGGCGCGCGCCGCGCAAAATGTTGTACATTAACATTATCGAATAAATAAGGATGGAAGAATGAAAACCTCGGCACTCTTTATCGCCGCGCTGGCATTGACGGCTTCGGTGGAAAGCCAAGCTAACGGCGGCATCGACCTGAAACAAATCGTCAAGCAGAGCGTGGACAAGGGCTTGGGCAAAGAGCCAGCCAGCGCCACGGCGACGGCCAACGGCGGCAGTGCGCAGGCTGGAGCCGCCACCGGCAGGACCATGCCGGCGTCGCTGCTCAGCTCAGGTGGACCGGATATCGCCGGCATCCGGGTCGGCCTCACCGCCAACGAAGCGCGCCAGGCGGTGCAAAAGCTCAATCCCGGTTACAAGTTCATCCCCATCATCCATCCTGGCTCGAAGCGGGAGGTCGGCTTCCAGGCATCGGTCGGAGCCAATACCAGCGATCCCAAGGGCGCGGATTTCTTCAGTGTGCTGTTCAACGAGGGGGGTACAGTCTGGGCGATCAAACGCGACCAAGCCCTGCCACCGAGCAAGGCTATACTGAAAGATACCCTGGTCCAGTCGCTGAAGACAAAATATGACCAACCCGGCGGCCAGGTCATGTATCGCGACAAGATCACGGTCAACATGGCGTGGGTGTACGATATGGCGGGCAAGCAGATCGCGTCGTTCAGTACCAACTTCAATTACACTCCCTGCCGTGAAGTACCGTACTCAAGGTACACCCCGATTTCAGACAACATCAGTGTTTATGAAGAGTACGCGCCGACCTGCTCCATGGCCATCACCATCAACACCTCGGCTTTGCGCACCGGCAATCAGGACATGCTCGACCGGTATGCGGTCCAAATCGTCGCGCCGCCACTGCAGCATGACGTCGGCACATTGAATGCCGAGGCGGCCGCACGCGAGCAACAGAAAAAGAATCTCGAAAATACCGTGCGCGACAACAAGCCGCAGTTGTAAACACCCGGCAAGCGGCGAACCTGCTACGTCCCGTACAGGTTCGCCAGCAACCATCCCGGCAGGCCAAGATACAAGGCCAGGCGGCCGGCGCGCTCCAGCCAGCCGCGCACTGCGATGGCTTGCCCGGGACGCAGCAACGCCGCCATCAAGGCGCCAACTTCAATCGCCGCCCGCAGCAAGGCCGCGCTCAGCACGACGCCGATGGACCAGGCGGCCCACCACAACGAAAACGCCGTGAGATACGCCTTCAATCCGTAGGTGTAGTACTCGCCGAACGCGCTGCCGTAGGCGATATGCTGATGCAGGTGGAACGCGGGTATCGCCAGCGCCAGCGGCAGCAGCACGAACTTGACCAGCGGCCGGTCGAGCTTGCGGCGGCGCAGCGCCAGACGGGCGCGCGCATACACGCCCATCACCGCGCCCGGCTGCTCCTGCTTCAGTCCCAGCGCGACGGCGAACGCCATGGGGTTGGCCAACGCCAGTCCATACTGCCAACGCTGGCCCGACGCCAGCCGCAGCGCGACACCGGCGGCCGGAATCGGCAAGCGCCATAACTCAACCGATGCAATCTCGCCGAGCGCCAGTTCGATGCGCTGTGCGCCCCGCGTCAGCACCAGCACGCCGCCATCGATCGATGCTTGCGCGGCAAACGCCAGCAGCACGCACCACGAGGCGATTTCCGGCGCGAGGAACAGACCGCTGAACAGGCGGATCTGCGCCAGGGTGTTGGTGCGCAACGGTTCGTTCAGCAGCAGCGCCACGCAGATGCCGAGCAGGCCCGCGCGCGCCAGGGCCCGCAACAGCGCTGCGGCAAACCGGGCCGCCGGCGGCAGCACCGCGACACGAACCGGGAAACGCATGGCAGGCTGCGCGGGCGACAAGGCCCCCTCGCCTTCCGAACGCCAGGATGGAATGGCCGCCCTGGCCGCCAGCAACAGCAGGAATACGCAGGCGGCACGTCCTACCCAGTCGCCCCAGCGGACCATCAAGGTCGGCGCCGGCTGGCCTGGCACCACGTCCGCGATCACCAGCGCCGGTTCGCCCATGCGCGTGCCGGCCAGCTGGCTGCCGGTGGCGTCGAACACGGCGCTGTAGCCGTTGGTGGTGACGCGCACTTGCGGCAGCCGCGTCTCGATGCTGCGGAACGCCGCCACCGTCTGGTGCAGGCGCGCGCCCTCGGGATCGGTGGTGAACCAGGAATCGTTCGACATCGTCATGATCGCCTGCGCGCCCAGCCTGGCGCCGGTGATCGCCAGGCCGGCGTCGACATCGTCAAGGCAGATCAGCGGCAGCACCGGGACCTCGCGGCCGTCGGCGAGCTTCAGCGGGAAGACCCGCGCGCCATTGCCAGCGCGCCAGTTGCCGGTCCACGGCAGCAGCTGCCGCAGGCGCGGCCCGTCCAGCCAGTCAGGCACGTATTCGGTGAAGGGGAACAGCCGCGTCTTGCGATACAAACCCGTCAGGCCGGCGCCGGGCTGCACGAAGGCGGCCGCGTTGTATTCGCCATCGCCGTCGATATCGTAGGTGCCGAACACGAAGGGCACGCCGGCGGCACGGACGTTGGCGAGAATCTCGCGGTCGAACTCCGCACCGGCCTCGCTCTTGGGATGGCCGAACGTGGTCGGATAAGCGGTCTCCGACCACAGCACCACTTCCGCATGGCGCCGCACCACCGCGTCGTAGCTCATGGCGAAGTGCGTGGCGAGTACTTCCTGCACCACCGCGCGGGCGCCCTTGTGGCGGCGCATGCCTTCATAGTCAACGAGGTTGGCCTGCACCAGGCCCACCCGCAGCGGCTTGCCGGCGACGACATTGCCCTCTTTATCCGGCAGCACGGCCAGCCCGTAGCCCGCCAACAGCAGCGGCCCCAACGCGGCCAGCGCGAGCGGCCGGGCGATCGCACGCCAGCCATCGCGACGATGCGCCAGCGCGGCCACGACGCCTTCGTTGGCCAGCAACAGCAACACTGTCAGGCCCGCGCCGCCAGCCACAGCGGCGCCCTGCCGCATCAACCGGGATGGATACAGTCCATAACCGAGCGTGTCGCCGAGCAGCTTGGGCAGCAGCCATTCGGCAGCGACCCACGCCGCCGCTGCAGCCAGTGCGCGCAGCAGCGGGCCGTGCCTGCGTCCCGCCACATGGCGCACCAGCGCGAACACGAGGAACTGCGGCTGGAACAAGGGCGCGGCCAGCAGCAGCACGGCCAGTCCGGTGGTGGCGCCGGTCTGCGTGTAGCGTCCGAGCGCGGTGCCGAACCAGGGAAACACGGCCGCCGTGAAGGCCAGCGACATCAGGTAGGCCCAGCCCAGCGTTGTAGCCAGCGTGCGGCTGGCGTTGAGCGTGAACAGCCACGGCGCCAGCATCACAAAGCCCAGCAGCCAACCGGCGCCGCCACGCGCATACAAGGCCGACAGAACGGCGCTCGCCAGGATGCCGGCCGCCATACGGGTCGTTGAAGAGTTCAATAGTTGTCGCATGTTTTTCAGCGGCCGGGGCCGGTCGGGTCCACGGGCTTGGGAATGACGATGCGCCGGATCGGCAATCCGGGCGGAGCCAGTTCAGGCGGTACGACGCGGTCTTTGGGCATGGCTATCGGTTGGTGGGCGGCATCGTAAAGTTGGAAATCCGGCGCGAACATCAGGATGGCTTCGATGCGCTGTCCGTCGTCGGTGGCCTGGTGGTGGCGGACGTAGCCGGGCGGCAGTTCGAAGTTCTCGGGCACAGCCAGTCCGACCATGGGCGGACGAGTGCCCGGCGGAGAAAATGCGCCGAGGCCGGAGTACACGCCGCGCTCATGCAGGCGTTCTATCACTTCGGGCATGGTCGGCTTCTCGCCACGGGCCACATAGCTTTTCAGGTCGCGGGTCGGGTCGGCGTCGCCTTCCGGCAGGCGCGGCGGCGTTGATGATGATGAGGCTTGCGCCACAGGCTGCGGTATCGCCGGAGCAGACGCGGGCTGAGGCCCGGCGGCAGACGCCGCGCTGGCCTGAGCAGACAACGGCGGCCCGACCAGATTGGCGTCGGGCGTCGTCACCAGATAGACCAGCACGCCGCAGCCGATCACGGCCAGCACCAGCGCGACGGCAAGATAGCCGGCGCGCGGATGCCAGGTGCTCGGAGGCTTATCCAAGGGATAGTCTCAGCTGTGCCTCAAGGCGTTGCGACGTTGTAGGTCGACACCGCCCAGCCCATCCGCTCGTGGCCGTACTGATTCCAGATCGGATTCTTACCGCCGGAGAAGGAGCTGTAGCGTGGCGCTCCCGTGCCGGTGCTGCCGCCGAACAGACCGGCCGTTACCGTGCTGCCGTTGTAGGTCGGGTGGGTGTCGTCCGACTGGATGTAGTCGTAGCTGCTGCCCGACGACACGAAGTGCGTGTTAGCGTCGCGCAGCGTCGAACGCAGCGTGGTGGTGATGCGGGTGACATAGCTGGCCTGGCTCTCGCCGGCGACATAGCGCAGCGCCTCGGAGTCGATCTTGCCGTCGCCGTTGCTGTCATAGTCCGCGCCCATGTACTGGGCGAAGTTGTCGGCGCAGGCAAAGCCTTTCTGGCGGGCCAGATCGCACATCGCAAAGTTGATGCGCACCAGGGACGGCAGGAACTTGTCCTGCATGTTCACGGTCTTGCCGGTGGATGGATCTTTGCACGAGCTCTGGACGTTGTCTGCTGCATAGCCTGGGTAGTGCAGATTCGACACCAGCTTGAGCTTGACGCCCGAATAGGCGTTGGCGTTGATGTAGTCCATCGCGGCCGCGACATAGGTCTTGCAGCTGCTTTCCGCCGCCGTCAGCACGCTGTCGTCGCAGGTGCCGGACTGGCCTTTGAAAGCGGTGCGGGCTTGCAAGCCATCGTTGCCGCACATTTCGAAGGCGACCACGCGGGTGTTACTCGCCTGCATATACGAACGCTCGGCGACGATCTTGTTGTTGTAGACATCCGAGGCGACCGCGCCAGACTTGGTGCGGCGCACGCTCTCGATATCGGCGTTCCACAGCGCGGACAGGTATTCCGCATCCACCGTCGGCGCCGAGTACTTGGCGGCGCTGGTGACGGAGCCGTTGTAGCCGGCAAAGATGGAATCGCCGTAAGCCACCACGCGATAAACGGTGCTGGTGCCTGGCCGGTCGATGGTCCAGGAAACGTTCTGGTTCAGGGTGCTGGCCGCCGCATGGTTCCCAACGGCGAGCAAGACAAGAGTGGACAACAGCGTAGGCAACGACTTCTTGTGAAAGCGGGTGTACGACATGGGGTGTCTCCGATCAGAGTCTCTGCAAGATGGCTCATTATGTGATTTTCTCGCACTACGACGTACAGCAGCCCCGGTCGCACGAGCCATCATAGCGCGGCGGTCAGGCTGCCATCGTTCCCATCAACTTCAAGTTAGCAAACAGTTCATGTTACCTACGCTGGCAGCCGTACGATTCACCTGTGCGGCCGCTGTCTCGAAAGGACACGAAAATGTCTCGCCGGGTCCGCCCGTCTGTCGCGTGGGGATCACATGGACTGCAAACCGAGCCGCAAGAACGCGACGCCGGGAACTTCCATGTCGTCAGTGTACTTTTGCAAAATTACCAACTGATGACAATGCAGAGAAATGAGCCGGCCTAGCGGCGCAGCTTGAAGACGCTGACGGCGCCGGCCAGCTCGGCGGCCTGCTGCTGCATCGATTGCGCCGCCGCCGTGGCTTGCTCCACCAGCGCCGCATTCTGCTGCGTCACCTGGTCCATCTGGACGATGGCGTTGTTGACGTGCTCAATGCCCGAGGTCTGTTCTTCGCTGGCGTCGGCGATCTCGCCCATGATGGCGCTGACGCGATTGACGCTGGCCACGATCTCGTCCATCGTCGTGCCGGCCTGCGCGACCAGGCGCGCGCCCTGCTCCACGCTTTGCACCGATACGCCGATCAGTTCCTTGATTTCCTTGGCGGCGGACGCCGAGCGCTGGGCCAGGTTGCGCACCTCGGACGCCACCACGGCAAAGCCGCGCCCCTGCTCGCCTGCACGTGCCGCTTCGACCGCCGCATTCAGCGCCAGGATATTGGTCTGGAAAGCGATGCCGTCGATGACGCCGATGATGTCGACAATGCGGCGCGACGATTGATTGATCTCGCCCATCGTCGTCACCACCTCGGACACCACCGCGCCGCCCTTGACCGCGACCGCCGCCGTCGCCGCCACCAGGCCGCTGGCCTGGCGCGCGCTGCCGGCATTCTGCTTGACGGTGCCGGTCAGCTGGTCCATCGCGCTGGCGGTCTGGCCCAGCGAAGTGGCTTGCTGCTCCGTGCGGTTGGACAGGTCCAGGTTGCCGTCGGCGATTTCGCTCGACGCCGTCGAAATGGTCTCGGCGCCGCTGCGGATCTGGGCCACGATGCCGGCCAGGCTTTGCTGCATCGACTTCATGGCCGACAGCAGGCTGTCGCGATCGCCGCCGGTCGTCTGTATCTCTTCGGTGAAATCGCCGGCGGCGATGCGGCGCGCGATGTCGGCCGCGTAGTCCGGCTCGCCGCCCAGCTGGCGCATCACATTGGCCGCCAGCCAGTAAGTGACCAACCCGGCCGCCACCAGCGTGGCCAGCGCCAGGCCCAGACTGATCCACAGCGTGCGCTGGGTGGAGGCGATCACGCTGGCTTCGGCTGCCTTGACGTCATCCTTCTTGGCCTTGAGGAAGTCCAGCAGATGGCCGCGCATCACGCGCCAGACCGGCGTCTCATCCTTGTTCAACACCTGGATCGCAGCGGGCTGGTCATCCTTGGCCAGCGCCATGATTTTCGTTTGCAGCGCGGCCTGTTTCTCGCGCAGTTGCGCCACGTCCGCGAACATCTTGCCGGCCTCGCTTTGCGGTGCGACCAGGCCCTGCGCCACCTGCATGTGTTCTGCGAAAGATTTGCTGGCATCCTCGATATTCTTGATCCCGGCCTTGTTGCTGGGATCGAGCACCACGTTGCGCAGCGCCTGTCCCATCTGCAGACCTTGCGCGTAGAGGTTGGTCGTGGTCTGCAACAAAGCCTGATCCACCTCCAGGAATTGCTGGAACTGGTTGCGTGCGCTTTGCATGCCCATCAACGCCACCCCGAGCGCGACGAGGAAAGCACAACACACCACAGCCATGCACAGCACCATCTTGTCGCGTAACTTCATCGGTGTTCTCCCCTGATTGGATATTTTAAATTTATGACAACAGTACGGGACAGGAAATCTCTTGCGTTGAGGAACTTGTACAGGCTAAGCTTATCCCCATAAAAACACAAGGAGACCGGCCGTGACGGATGTGCTACGCACTATCGGCAGGCTGTTGCAAGCCCCCGAGCATCATCTCGGTGAGGCCCAGCATGCACAGGCGCGTACCGCGCGCCGCAGCTTCATGGGTAAGGCTTTGGCCATGGGTGCCGGCGTTGCTGCGGGTGGCGTGGCCGCCGCACAGAACGCGGCCGGCGACGACGCCATCCTGACCTTGCCTGCGCACAGCAAGACCCTGGGCCAGCCAGTCGCCGCCCAGCCCTATGGACAGCCGTCCAAGTGGGAGGGCAATGTGCTGCGCCGCGAAAGCCCGGGGCTGACCCGCGTGCGCCAGGCTTCCGTCAGTTTCACGCCACTGCAAGGACTGTTCGGCATCATCACGCCGAGCGGCTTGCACTTCGAACGCCACCACCAAGGCTGGCATGACATCGACCCCAGCCAGCACCGCCTGATGATTAACGGCCTGGTGCGCGAATCGCGTGTGTTCACCATGGACGACCTGATGCGCCTGCCGTCCGTGTCGCGCATCCACTTCATCGAATGCGGCGCCAATACCGGCGCCGAGTGGGGCAATGTCGCGCTGCCGACGGTGCAATATACGCACGGCATGCTGGCCTGCTCGGAATACACGGGCGTGCTGCTGTCGACCCTGCTCGACATGTGCGGCATCGACCGCAAGCGCGCCCGTTTTGTACTGGCCGAAGGCGCCGACGGTTCCAGCATGACGCGCACCATCGCCATCGAACGCGCGCTGGACGATGTCATCGTGGCCTGGGGCCAGAACGGCGAAATGCTGCGGCCGGAAAACGGCTACCCGCTGCGCCTGGTTGTGCCGGGCGTGCAGGGTGTCAGCTGGGTCAAGTATCTGCGCCGCATCGAAGTGGGCGACCAGCCGTGGGATACCAAGGATGAAACCATCCACTACGTCGACCTGATGCCGGACGGGCAGCATCGCCAGTACACCTCGATCCAGGAATGCAAGAGCGTAATCACCACGCCGTCCGGCGGCCAGACCTTGCTCGATCGCGGCTACTACAACATCAGCGGCCTGGCGTGGTCGGGGCGCGGCCGCATCAAGCGCGTCGATGTCAGCACGGATGGCGGCCGCAACTGGCGCACCGCACGCATCGAAGGACCGGTGCAGAATAAGGCTTTGACGCGATTTAATATCGACTGGGTGTGGGATGGCGGCAACGCCGTGCTGCAAAGCCGCGCCATCGACGACAGCGGTTATGTGCAGCCCAAGATCAACCAGCTGCGCGCCGTGCGCGGCACGCGCTCCATTTATCACAACAACGCCATCCAGTCCTGGCAGGTGTCGCCGAACGGCGAAGTCTCCAACGTGCAGGTGAGCTGATGAAAAAATCGATACTCGCCGCCGCCGCGCTGCTGGGCGCTTGCCTTCTGGTGCAAGCGGCCGACGCGCCATGGCAAGCCATCGGCCGCCCCGCCACGCCGGCTGAAATCAAGGCCTGGGATATCGACGTGCGCGCCGATTTCCAGGGACTGCCGAAAGGCCGGGGTTCCGTCGCCCAGGGCGAGCAGATCTGGGAAAACCGCTGCGCCGGCTGCCACGGCAGCTTTGGCGAATCGAACGAGGTGTTCACGCCCATCGTGGGCGGCACCACCGACGCCGATATCAAGAGC
Source organism: Rugamonas aquatica (assembly GCF_009380215.1). Taxonomy (GTDB): domain Bacteria; phylum Pseudomonadota; class Gammaproteobacteria; order Burkholderiales; family Burkholderiaceae_D; genus Rugamonas; species Rugamonas aquatica_B. The sequence goes on along the minus strand of NZ_WHUG01000003.1, from coordinate 489,737 downwards.
GGCCATGTGGCGGCCCTGTCCAACGGCAGCGTGCCGCAACGCACGACGCTGATGAAGGTGGCCCGCCTGTCCACGCTGTGGGACTACATCAACCGCGCCATGCCGTGGGATGCGCCCAAGTCGCTGAGCGCGGATGAGGTGTATGCCGTCACCGCACACATCCTGAACCTGGGCGGCGTCGTGCCGTCCGATTTCGTGCTGAGCAACGATAACATCGCCGACGTGCAGAAGCGCCTTCCCAACCGCGACGGCCTGGTGCGCCAGCCCGGCCTGTGGGACATCAAGGGCAAGCCCGATGTGCTCAATACCGCCTGCATGACGAATTGCCCGACCGAGGCCAAGCAGACTTCCAGCCTGCCCGACTTCGCCCGCAACGCGCATGGCAATCTGGCCGAGCAAAACCGTCCACTGGGCGGCGTGCGCGGCACCGATACCACGCGTCCCGCGCGCGCCGTGCTGGCGCCGGCCGCCGCCGTTGCCGCAGCCGCAGTTGCGCCGACCGTGGTCCCAGCCAAGGCCGCCGCCGGCAGCGACGTTCAGCAACTGCTAAGCAAGAACGGCTGCCTCGGCTGTCACGGCGTGACCAACAAAATTATCGGTCCCGCCTTGCGCGATGTCGCCGCCAAGTACCAGGGCCGCGCCGACCGCGCCGCCTATTTGCAAACCAAGATACGCAGCGGCGGCGCCGGTGCATGGGGCGCCATGCCCATGCCGCCGCAAAGCCAGTTGAAAGAAGCCGACATGCAAGCCATCGTTCAATGGCTGGCCAGCGGCGCGCAATGAGCGGGCCTATCCGCAACCACCAGGAGACTGCATGAACCCCACCCGTCGTACCGTATTGAAAACCAGCTCGGCCCTGGGCCTGCTGGTGGCCTGTGGCCTCGTGACCAGCAGGCAAGCGCTGGCCGCCACCGGCCGCGAAGGCTTCAGCGCAAAGAGCCTGGCCGATGCGCTGGCCGCCGTCGGCGGCACGCCGGCCGACAGCAAGGACATCGTCATCACCTCGCCCGACATCGCTGAAAACGGCGCCGTGGTGCCGGTGAGCGTGGCATCCAATATTCCCGGCACCAGCGAAATCTACTTCTTTGTTGAAAAGAACCCGAACCCGCTGGCCGCCAAGTTCATCATCCCTGAGGGCACCACCACCGCCGTGCAGAGCCGCCTGAAGATGGGCCAGAGCACCAACGTGGTGGCCGTGGTGAAGACCGCCGACGGCAAGCTGTACTCGGCGACCAAGGAAACCAAGGTCACGCTGGGCGGCTGCGGCGGCTGACCCCAATCAGAATCAGGACAGGAGCAGACATGGCAGATCCAATGAAAATCCGTGCCAACGCCGCCAATGGCGTTACGGAAGTAAAAGTACTGATGGCCCATCCGATGGAGGCCGGCATCCGCAAGGACGCGGCCGGCAACGTGGTGCCTGCGCACTACATCACCGACGTCACCGTCAAGCACGGCGAGCGCGTGGTGCTGCAATGCCAGTGGGGCCAGTCGGTCTCGCAGAACCCTTATCTCGCCTTCAAGTTCAAGGGCGGCGCCAAGGGCGATACGGTCAGCGTCAGCTGGCAGGACAATCTGGGCGAAAGCCGCACCGATCAAGTCACCGTAGCCTGAGGCCGCCACCATGCCACTATCCCGTGTCACCTGGGCCAGCCTGTTGGGGCTGGTCGTTGCAGGCAGCGCCGTAGCGCAAAGCACCAGCGATGAAATCGCAAAGTACCGCGCCATGCTGGCCGACGGCAATCCCGCCGAGCTGGTGGAAGGCCAGGGCGAAGTACTGTGGACCAGCAAGCGCGGCCCCAAGCAGGCGACGCTGGAAGCATGCGACCTGGGCAAAGGCCCGGGCGTCATTGCCGGCGCCTATGCCGAACTACCGCGCTACTTCAAGGACACGGGCAAGGTGATGGACGCCGAAGCGCGCCTGGTGCATTGCATGGTGACGCTGCAAGGCATTGAGCGGGCCGACATCGTGCGCAAACCATTTTCCGAACAGGGCGAGCGCGCCACCGACATGGAAGCGCTGGCGGCCTATGTGTCGGCCGCCTCGCGTGACGTGAAGATCAATCTGCCGCAGCAGCATGCCGAGGAAAAGGCCGCGTATGCACGAGGCAAGCAAGCGTTCTTCTACCGCGCCGGCCCGCATGATTTTTCCTGCGCCTCCTGCCACAGCAAGAACGACCAGCGCATCCGCCTGCAAGACCTGCCGAACCTGCAACAGGCGGCCGCCGCACGCGGCGCCTTTGCCAGCTGGCCCGCTTACCGCGTCAGCCAGGGCGCGGTGCGTACCATGCAGTGGCGCATGGCCGACTGCTTCCGCCAGCAGCGCTTCCCGCAACTGGAATACAACTCCCAGGCAGCCATCGACCTGATCACCTACCTCGGCGTCAACGCCAAGGGCGGCGTGATGGCAGCGCCGGGCTTGAAACGCTGATACGGAGTGTCCATGCAAAGCAAACTCATCACCGCAGTCCTGCTGGGCATGCTGGCCTCCAGCGCTGCACTAGCCGCCGGGCCGGCAGCCAAGGATAGCGCCGACCTCGCTGCGTTCAAGGCTTCGTTCCGCGACAAGAACGAAGCCACCGTCGACCGCCTGGAACAGACCGAGGCTCAGCGCCTGTGCTCGCAGGATGCGCAGCGCCCGCTGAAGCCCGCGCAACGCAAGCAGATCGAACAGCAGGCCACGGCCGCCGTGCGCTATCCGGCCGACGGCAACTATCTGGGCGACTGGAAGGAAGGCGAGAAGGTCGCGCAGAACGGGCGCGGCCTGCAATCATCCGATCCGAAAGGGACGGCGGCCGGCGGCAATTGCTATGCCTGCCATCAGATGGACAAGAAGGAAATCGCCTTCGGCAATATCGGCCCCAGTTTGCAGCAGTACGGCAAGCTGCGCGGCGGCCCGACGCCGGAAATCCTGAAGTACACCTGGGCCAAGATCTACAACTCGCATGCCTTCCAGGCGTGTTCGGTGATGCCGCGTTTCGGCGCCGCCGGCATCCTGACGGAGAAGCAGATGCAGGATGTGATGGCGCTGCTGCTGGCGCCTGAATCGCCGGTCAACCAGTAATTCATCCTTAGCCGGGCTACCTCATGCAACGACGCGAATTCATGCAAATGCTGGCCATCGCCAGCGCCGGCGGCCTGGCACTGGCGGGCAAGGATGCACTGGCCGCCACGCCCGGCGCCGCCGAGCAGCTGTATGCGGTGCCGAAGTTCGGCAACGTCAGCCTGCTGCACATCACCGATTGCCACGCCCAGCTGCGGCCGCTGTATTTCCGCGAGCCCAGCGTCAACCTCGGCATCGGCGAGGCGGCCGGCAAGGCGCCGCACCTGGTGGGCGACGCCTTGCTCAAGCAGTTCAAGATCGCGCCGAAGACGGCGCGCGCGCACGCCTTCAGCTACCTCGATTTTTCCGCCGCCGCCAAGGTGTACGGCAAGGTCGGCGGCTTCGCCCATTTGTCCACGCTGGTCCAGCAGCTGCGCGCCAGCCGTCCGCATGCCGTGCTGTGCGACGGCGGCGACACCTGGCAGGGCTCGGCCACGGCGCTGTGGACCAAGGGCCAGGACATGGTCGATGCCGCCAAGCTGCTGGGCGTGGAGATCATGGCGCCGCACTGGGAGTTCACGCTGGGCGCGCAGCGGGTGCAGGAAATCGTGCAGAAGGATTTCCAGGGCAAGGTGGATTTCGTCGCGCAGAACGTGGTGACGGCCGATTTCGGCGATGCCGTGTTCGCCCCCTACAGCTGGCGCGAAATGAACGGCGTGCCGGTGGCCGTGATCGGCCAGGCTTTCCCGTACACGCCGATCGCCAACCCGCGCTACATGGTGCCGGACTGGAGTTTCGGCATCCAGGAGGAGCGCTTGCAGGCGCTGGTGAAGGAAGTGCGCGCCAAGGGCGCCAAGGTGGTGGTGCTGCTGTCGCACAACGGCATGGACGTGGACCTGAAGCTGGCAAGCCGTGTCACCGGCATCGACGCCATCCTCGGCGGCCACACCCACGATGGCGTGCCGACGCCGGTGGTGGTGTCCAACCAGGGCGGGCAGACGCTGGTGACCAATGCCGGCTCGAACGGCAAGTTCCTCGGCGTGCTGGATTTCGACGTGCGCGACGGGCGCATCCAGGGCTACCAGTACCGCCTGCTGCCGGTGTTCTCCAATCTGCTGCCGGCCGACCGCGCCATGCAGGCGCACATCGATGCGGTGCGCGCGCCGTTCCGCGCCCGGCTGGATGAAACGCTGGCCGTCACCGAAGGCTTGCTGTACCGGCGCGGCAATTTCAACGGCAGCTGGGACCAGCTGATCGTCGACGGCCTGCTGGCGGTAAAGGGCGCCGACCTGGCGTTCTCGCCGGGCTTCCGCTGGGGTACGTCGCTGCTGCCTGGCGCGCCCATCACGCGCGGCGATTTGATGGACCAGCTGGCGATTACCTACCCGGCCACCACGCTGACCGAGATGACCGGAGCCACCATCAAGACCATCATGGAAGACGTGTGCGACAACCTGTTCCACCCCGATCCCTACTACCAGCAGGGCGGCGACATGGTGCGCGTGGGCGGCATGAGCTACACCTGCACGCCGGCGGCGGCCACCGGCCGGCGCATCAGCGACATGCGGCTGAACGGCAAGCTGCTCGATGCGGACAAGATCTACAAGGTGGCCGGCTGGGCGCCGGTGGCCGAGGGCGCCAGCGGCCCGCCAATCTGGGACGTGATGGAAACCTATCTGCGCGCCCACTCGGTGGTGCGCGCACGCCGTCCCGACCAGCCGACGCTGGTGGGTACGGCCGGCAATCCCGGCATGGCTGCCTGAGCTGTCGTGGCCGACGCTCAGCACTCTCCGTTGTTGCCGCCGCTGCGCGATCTGCGGGCGGAACTGGCCGCGCTGGCGGCCTCATCGGCGGTGCTGGTGCTGCTGGTGTCGCGCAAGGATTGTCCGTATTGCCTGGAGGTGCGGCGCAACTACCTGGCGCCGCTGCTGCGCGAAGGCGATCCGCGCCTGGTGCTGCGCGAGCTGGAAAGCGATACGGTGGAGCAGTTGATCGACGCGGCCGGACAGCAGCAGCCCATCGCCGAAGTGCTGCGACAGCTGCATGTGAGTTTCTTTCCCACGGTATTATTTCTCGGCAGCGCAGGCCGCACGCTGGCCGCCCCTTTGCCCGGTCTGGACCAGGCCGGCTTTTACGGCGCCTATCTGGAGGGCCGCCTGCAACAGGCGCAAGCTGCCGCCCTCGCCTCGCCCAAGGAAACCAAATGAACCTCTTCCGTCGATTGCTGTTGCTGGCCGCGCTGCTGCCCGTGCTGCCGGCCCAGGCCGCGCCGGACATCGTCCTCAAGCCGATCCAGGTCAGTCCCCACGTCTACTACTTCCAGGGGGAAGCCGGCATGGCCAGCCAGGCCAACCAGGGCTTCATGTCGAACGCCGGCTTTGTCGTCACACCCGCCGGCGTGGTGGTGTACGACTCGCTGGCCACGCCGGCGCTGGGCGCCGCCATGCTGCGGGCGATCCGCCTGGTGACAAAGGCTCCGTTGAAGATGGTGATCGTCGGGCACTACCACGCCGACCATTTCTACGGCCTGCAAGCGCTGCGCCAGCCCGGTGTGGTGATCGCCGCCCACCGCAACGGCCGCGACTATCTGCGCTCGGACCTGGCGCGCGAACGGCTGGCGCAGCGCCGCGCCGAACTGGCGCCGTGGGTGAACGAGCAAACGGAACTGGTGTCGGCCGACCGCTGGCTGGACTTCGCCGACGGCCAGCTGTGGCGCTTCGAACTGGGTGGCCTGCACTTCCGCGTGATCGACAGCAGCGGCGCCCACTCGCAGGAAGACTTGCTGATGCTGGTGGAGGAAGACCACGTTTTGTTCGCAGGCGACCTGTTCTTCAGCGGCCGCCTGCCGTATGTCGGCGACGCGGACAGCAAGCGCTGGCTGCAGGCGCTGGACCGCATGCTCGATGCGCAGCCGTCCGTGGTGATCCCCGGCCACGGCCCGGCCTCGCGTGAGCCGCGCCAGGACATGCTGCTGACCCAGCGCTATCTGCGCTACCTGCGCGAACAGATGGGCAACGCCGTGCAGGAACTGCTATCCTTTGAAGAGGCCTATGCGCGCACCGACTGGTCCGCGTTCAAGGACTATCCCGCTTTCAGCCAGGCCAACCGGCTCAACGCCTATGGCACTTATCTGCTGATGGAAAAAGAATCTCTGCAAACTGGCAAGGAGTCCAAATGAAACTGTTCCGTATTTTGATGTTGCCCCTGCTGCTGCTGTGCGCCCAGGCGTCGCACGCCGAGGCGCCGCGCGTGGAAAAAGTGGTTTATCACTTCAGCGAGAGCGGCAATGCCATGGGCGGCTTGCGCAACATCCGCAACCACCTGGACGCCAGCCCCAATGCGCAGATCGTGGTCGTGGCGCTGGGCGCGGGCATCGATTTCCTGCTCGAAGGTGAGAAGGACAAGAACGGCAATCCGTATGAAGTGGTGGTGCAGGAGCTGGCGGCCCGCCATGTGCAGTTCCGCGTCTGCAACAACACATTGAAAGCGCGTGGCATCGGCAAGGACAAGGTGCTGCCGGAAGCGACCATCGTCCCATCCGGCGTGGCGGAAATCAGCCGCTTGCAGGCGCTGGAAGGCTATGCCTACATCAAGCCGTAGGCGTAGCGGCCTCGTCATCCAGCGCAGCTGCACACCGCTTGAGCAGCTCGCAAAGAAGCTGCGCCTCTTTATCTGACAGCGTGGAGAGCATCTTCCGCTCCACAACGTCCGCAGCCTTCGCGCCCTCGGCGACAGCCTTTTGACCCGTCGCTGTCAGCTCAGTCATGATGACCCGGCCATGGTCCGGGTGCGGGCTACGCATAATCAGGCCACCGCGTTCAAGATTGACCAGAATTCCTTGCATGGTTTGCGGCGTCACGAACGCCGCGCGCGCTAACTCGGCATTCGAGATGCGCGGATTGCCCGCGACGGCAAGCAGGACGGCGTTCTGCGGTGCCGTGATGCCGACCCGCGCGAGTTCGGCATCCAGGCGTTGCCTCAACCGATGTTGCGTGATCTTGAGGTTGTAGCCGATCCAGTCGACTCCGCTGCGAGCTGCTGGCTTTGCTGTTGACATATCAGGGACCTTACATTAACATCAGGACCCTTATATTACTCAATAGGAGCTTCTATGACAACCCCAATCGGCCCCGACTTCATTGCATTGCAAGTGCGGGACCTCGCCGCCTCGCGCAAGTTTTACCTCGAAATCTTCGGTTTCGAGGCCTCGGAGCACTGTCCTCCGGGTGCAGTGATTTTCAAGACTGAGCCTATCCCCCTGGCGCTGCGCGTGCCTCTGCGTGTGCTTCCCGAAACCGGGCCTCTCGGTGTCGGCATGGCACTCTGGATTGCGTGCGCCGACGCTGACGCATTGCACGACCTGGTCGTCCAGCGGGGCGGCGCGATCCTCAGCCCACTGGCCGACGGCCCCTTCGGTCGCTTCTTTGTCGCGGCTGATCCCGATGGTTACGCGATCACCTTCCATACGGCGCGTAAGTGAATTCGCGGCGGCGGTAACGAAATTAATACTCAGCTCACGGTCCGAGTATGACAATTCATACTCTGGCACCGGCGCCTGGCCCCACCCATCTCAAAAAAACCTCAAGTAATCAATAGCTTGGTTCAATAGTCCGGCTTGCCATTCCTATGGCACGGATAGTGCTATCTCTGTTGTGAAAAGTATATTCGATGACGGTCATTCGCTTCGAATCGCTTTTTACTACACAACAACGGAGACAAAGAAAAATGAACAAAGTAATTCCCGCCCAAACGCGCAGGCCAGCTTCCTGACGTAAGCGCCGGCACCGCCTGTCTGGCGGCGCCGCTTGCGCGCCACTCCATCGCTAACTCACGGCTGACCGAGCCCGGACCTTGCTCCCGCAGGTCCGGCGGGTATCGCTGCGCCCTCGATTTCCCGGGTGCGGCGTTCCAGTGCGCCCGGTCGCGTGTTTGTACCTATCACACACTCTTATTGGATCGTTTATGAAAGCATCATTAGTAGCTGGTTTCTTGCTCGCCTCCGCAGCCGGCGCCGCCTCGGCGCAATCCGGCATCACCGTCTACGGCATACTGGACGCGGGCATCGCCCGCGAAACAGGTGGCGCCGAAGGCTCGGTCACCAAGCTGGCCACTGGCGTGCAGTCCGGCAGCCGGCTGGGCTTCAAGGGGCAGGAAGACCTGGGCAATGGCATGAACGCCCACTTCGTGCTGGAGAACGGGCTCGATCTCGACACCGGCAAGGCGCGCCAGAACGGCGCCTTGTTCGGCCGCCATGCCTATGTCGGCCTGACTACCAGCGCCGGCACCATCAACCTGGGCCGTCAATGCAACCCGATCTTCATCGCGCTGGACGGCATCGATCCTTTTGAAACCGGCTTTACCGGCTCCGCCACCAACCTGATGAGCATCGGCACGGCACGTACCAATAACACCGTCAGCTATGCAACGCCCAAGCTGAATGGACTGTCGGCCACCGTGATGTATGGTTTCGGCGAACAGGCCGGCGATAGCTCCTTGGGCCGTACCATCGCTTTTTCCGTCGACTACGCCGCAGGCCCGCTGGTGGGAACCCTGGCCTATGACAGCCTGAAGGTCACTTCTTTCAATACGCTGAAAGAGGTCTTGCTGGGCGCCAGCTACAACTTCGGCCCCGCGACTGTGCACGCCGCGTTTGAAACCGAAAAGAACGACATCGGCGGTGATTTCCGCGACTTCCTGCTGGGCGCCTCCGTGCCGCTCGGACAGGGCAAGCTGCTGGCCTCGTATGTGAAAAAGCAGGACCGTTCCGCGACCAAGCAGGGCGGACGACAGTTTGCGGTGGGCTATACCTACACGCTTTCCAAACGCACCAACCTCTACAGTTCATACGGCACCATCCGCAACGAGCTGGCCGCCACCAATGTGGTGGGCGATGCCTCCAGCGGCGGCAGCGCGCCGGCTGCTGGAAATGGATCGCGAGCACTGGCGGTCGGGATCCGACACAAGTTCTGACATCCCGGCGAATAAAACCCACAAAGCAGCACCGGGGTCTGGCCTCTTTCGGGATCAGACCCTGTCCATTACCTTATCTTTCTTGGAGACTCTATGTTCGTTCCTATTTCTTCCCGTGTTTTGTCCGCGCTGTGCGCCTTGGCGCTCTTGGCCGGGGCCGTTCCAGCTGTCCGCGCCGCTGACGCCACGCCATCGGCCCATGTGACCATCTTGGCCACCGGCGGCACCATCGCCGGCAGCGGCGCCACCACCACCACCACGGTCGGCTACACCGCCGCCACGGTCGGCGTCGATCGCCTGATCGCGGCCGTGCCGGAACTGGCCAAGGTGGCCCAGGTCAAGGGCGAGCAAGTGTTCCAGATCGCCAGCGAAAACATGAGCAACGAACACTGGCTGACGCTGGCGAAGCGCGTCAACACGCTGCTGGCCCAGTCCGACGTGGACGGCGTCGTCATCACCCACGGCACCGACACGCTGGAAGAAACCGCCTACTTCCTGGACCTGGTGGTCAAGAGCCGCAAGCCGGTAGTGCTGGTGGGCGCCATGCGTCCGGGCACCGCGCTGTCGGCCGACGGCCCGATCAACCTGTACAACGCGGTGTTGCTGGCGGCCAGCAAGGAAGCCGTCGGCAAGGGCGTGCTGGTGGCGATGAACGACCAGATCCATGGCGCCCGCGACGTCACCAAGACCAACACCTCGACCCCGGACAGCTTCAAGACCCCGGAACTGGGCATGCTGGGCTACTTCCAGGGCAACAAGCCTTACTTCTACCACGCGTCGACCCGCAAGCACACGGCCGACACTGAGTTTGACATCAGCAAGCTGGACGCGCTGCCGCAGGTCGACATCGTCTACGGCTACGCCAACGTCAATCCGGTGGCACTGAACGCGCTGGTGGGCGCAGGCGCCAAGGGCATCATCCACGCCGGCGTCGGCGACGGCAGCCTGGCTTCCAAGGTCGTGCCTTCGCTGACGGCGGCCCGCAAGCAAGGCGTACTGATCGTGCGTTCGGCGCGCGTCGGCCAGGGCATCGTGGCGCGCAACGGCGAAGCCAATGACGACGAGCTGGACTTCGTCGTTTCCGATACGCTGAACCCGCAAAAAGCGCGCATCCTGCTGATGCTGGCCCTGACCAAGACCAGCGACAGCAAGGAAATCCAGCGCATGTTCTACACCTACTGAAACGTGGGATAGTCCGGGGCAAGGTCCCTGGACGCGACTTGGAATCATATCTTTGCCCAACGGCGAAGTTATGGTTCCAGTAACAAACTTGTGCCTAGACCCATAACCTTGCCGCCACCGGATGGCATAACTTTGCCGCGAAATCCTCAGTTCACCACCCGGCACCGTGAAATATTAAGTCAGTTTGGCCCGCATTTTTTCAGACCGGAACCATAACTTTGCCCTTGCCAGATTCCGGAACCATATTCTTGCCTTCTGGGCGTCGACCATAAGCTGTCCTCGGTCAGTATTTTGAGGCTAACGAGCGTTTAGTCAACTCAAGGGCGATTCAGTCTGGCTCGCCGCCAGTACCACCGACATGTGCTCCGGTTTCAATGGCCTGGAGGCAATCCTGCCCGCGCTCAAACTCTGCAAGGACGGCCACCAGGCTGAGGGGAATCCACTTGCGCTGCCGCGCGTGAAGCTGACGAAATCGGCGCAGGTACACATATGCGGAAACAACGTGTGTCCGCCGATGGCGCGGGCACGGATCCTGGCGAATTTCATACACGAGCGTGAAACTGCGAGGGTGGCGTGATGCAATCAGCCAGCAAGATCCAAATTCATCGGCTCATCGTGTTTCGTTAAGTCGAAATTAAAGTGGAAATTCTTAGGGCTTCCGCCGGCGAAACGTTCGATTGCTTGCTGCGCAATTCGACGCTGCATTTTCTCCGTTTCCATTTCATCTGGTGGCACCGTATTGAGGAGATATGCACCAATGGTATCTGCGACACCCGTGCTCCTGTTTTTTTCACTGATCTTGACTGTCGCAGATTCAGTCTTCGGCTCTATAAAAACTTCCGCTAAATATTTCGAATCGTTGAAATCAAAATTAAATCGCATATCGCCTCCGTTATAAGAACGGGCAAATATACCATGCACTACAAATTGAATCAGGTCGAACGCTACTACCAGGTCAACATCAACGGAGCCGCTCCGAGCGGCAACACCACGCCATCAACCTTGAAGCGACCACCGGCGGCGCGCTGATCCAAAAGCGCTGCGCTTGCGACTAGGCCATCAACGCCAAGCAGCTGGACCAGCACGGCACGTGCGTCCGCTGGCGCCGGGTGCGGCCAGAGCTGGTATCAGAAGGTGCTGCCAGATGCGAAAGGCTTGCGTGGTTAGCTAAGCGGCTGCTCAGCGACGTATTAAGCTCGGCGTCGCACTGCTAGGGGCAACTACCTACCCTTCTCTTCAAGTTCAAATCGCATGCGCGTCGAACTGCGACCAATGATCTTATAAAGAGAATTACCTGTTTCCGAAGCTGGATTGGGTAATTCAACAATTCGACAACGAGCAGGATCCAGAGCATTAAAGACGAACAAAATCCGGTAACGCCGCGAACGATCTGGTGCTGCTGAAATTGCTTGACGGTACTCATTGTCGCTCAGCTCAAACTCACAAAGATCGCCAGGTGTAGCTTTGACTTCGTACAACCATTCGCGCTCGGTTGTGACGACTCTAAAGTCATACCCCAAGGTGAGGTCTCCGTTCTCTGGAAATAGACTCCTGCGATTTTCCGAAACCCAACAGCTGTCGGTAAAATTCTTTTTATGCCTCGCTTCCAAATACCGGAACGCAAGAAGTTCACCAGCAAGGCCAATTGCGCCACGAATTGTTTCAGGAATTTTGGGTGCAAGCCGAGAGATGCCACGGCCACTCCCCGTTTTGCTGGCTACTTCCTTCTCCGGTTGGGCGACGAGGGATGCTAGTCGTCGAGTGCTACGAGATGCCCAGCCGCCAACCGAAATTGCCTGGCTAGCCATCTCAGCAAATTGCCTCGCAAAATCAGCATCGCTTGCATCAAACTCTGCATCTCCGTACACAATAAGATTTCTACGTCGCTTTTCCTCTACCTGTTGCTGCTCCACACGCTTTCGCGCACTGGCAACATCCTCTGCGGTAAGACCGTGGTCAACCAAACTGAGTGACTGTGGTGTGCCTCTTGGCCAAAGGCCAGAACGTACAATTAGAGTGAGGGCTGTGGCTTCGCTTAGAAAGTGAAAATCTAACAGACCCGTGCGATCCATAGCAGCCGCAACATCGCCGGGGCCGTTGTTCCATACCTCATGCAACTGATGCACGCCAATAGCATCAAAGACGGTCTTAGCAAGAATAGCAACTTTCATGATGACCTTGCGATTGACTGTTCTAAGCTCGCCGACTGGGGGAAGTTTGGTATTAGTCTTCCCCAACAACAATCCTGGTAACGCTTCATTAGCACGAGCCAAAACGTCTATACGCTCAACCGTTTGCTTGGACCCGCTCCAAGCCTCGTCGTAAGTGAGGATCTCAAGGTCACGCATCGCGCTATATGGAGTGAAGTCAACAATGGAATCAAACTTATCAACAAAGTGCTCGCGAAGGCAATCAAGTAGCTGGGGGCGCAAATCGTTCTTCCAGACTTCGAATTGTCTGCGCAGATCTGCCTCGCTGACCAAGGACGGCCTGCCAAGTTCTAGAATCAATTCGTTTAGCCGCGCATAATCGATGCCAAGTTCTCGCATGAGCGTGAAAAGATCCAAGTTCTTTTCTGTTTCGAGAAGCAACCGTTCAGCAGTTTCGGCTGAGATCACCTCAGCCAGAATAGCGTGCCACTTGGATACGCGCTCGCCGATTAACAATGCACCGACCTGCCGAGCTGTCACAACGCTGCTAAAGTAGGCCAGCAACGGTATGATGGCGTCAACCCTGCTGGCATCGTCATGTCGGAATGCAGCCAAGTAATCTCGTACCGTCTCAATTGGCGCCTGCGCAGCAGCTGCATATTGTGCATCCGTAGGAATAAGTGCACGCAGATCCTGATCATCGTTCAAATAGAGAACTAGGCGAACTAGCAACATCTCGAACGTGTGAAGATTCGGATGCAAATAGGCCGACACAATTTTGGCTGACTCAACCAGCTGGCGGGAGTCGAATGCTCCGGTCACCAGTAGCGTTGGGCGACTGTCATCACGATGTAGATAGCGTTCCATCGCCTGAGCAGAGCCGGTTTGAGATGTCAAAACGATCGATTTGACCTTGCTAAGTCTAAGTCTTCGAAGACGTTCCTGGATCTGCAACAAATTGACGTTACGCTCAAAGCCACCGGCGCCAAATTCGTGACCCAACAGAAGAGCTTCCATCAGCCAAGGAACTGAGTCAAGCAGGGATGGGCTACCCGCGCTACCTTCAAATGGTTCGCCATCAACAAGAAGACTTACTTCCGCGTCTGCAACGAACAACGCATTGAACGTTCCCACTACATTTATCTTAGATTGGACCGCCTTCGGTGTGATTTCGAAACTGACGGCCAGAACGGGGGAACCTGTGTCAGCCAACAGCCGCGCGAGTTCTGACGCCCCAATATCCCGAAGATAGATACTTACTTTTGGAGTGCTGCCAATTAGCTTCGCAAACCCAGGTGGGCGCTCTACGACCAAAGAGGTATTGCTAACAAGCTTTAGGTCAAGCTCCAGCAAATCCTTCCATGCTTGCTCGTACAATTTACGGAACAAGGAGCGCTCATGCTGCGTTACGATTTCACAGACTTCAGCCAAAGCCTGTAAGCGCTGAGGTGCCGACGATTTTGCCTTCCACACGTTTAAGCGAAACGGCCGATCTGACAATATAGCTGTGGTAGCGTCGTCCTTAGTAAGAAGTGCCACAATTTCTTCGGGAGCCTGCGCAATAAACTTGGGCTCACTGCGTCGCTCAGTTAATAACCATCCCGTTGCAATCGGATGAAACTGAAGGGTACCCGGAGACTCCATCGGGAACCAAGCTGCCGAGGCCAAAAAGGTTACCAACGGCGTGAAGTATGTCTGAATATCTTGGTGTCGTGCTTCACGCCCTCGTCTATGCAAGGAGAATGTAAAGTACTTGTTACCGTGCGACTGCAAATGCTTAACGACTAAGACAGCAAATCGGCGCCTAGCGTCGTCCGACAGGCCACCGACGATCAACTGACCTGGAAGGGTCCATGCTTGGCCCATGCGCCAATAGGAAGTCTGTGGGTGATGGGGATCGACAAAGTTAGCCTTCGAAAGCCAAATCGCATCAAGTGCCGGAAATTTGCCAGTCCGAAAATAATATGCCCAAGTTGAGCCGGCCATCGGTCCATCGGGAACCTTAGCGGGGACTGGGATGAGCCCATCCGATACACCAGCAGAAATCAAAAATCGAACCCAGTCCTGCTTCAATCCCTTTGCATCACCGGGCCAGGCCGAGATGTCGACCAGCATAGCTTGTGCCGCGTTAGCGCTCTCGACGCAAATGCTCCGCGCTTCACCAAGATATACACTGAGATCTGCCCCGACTTCTGTCCACGTCTGGGAGAATGATGCGGACGATGCAGAAATCCATCCCAGGCCAGTAAGAACGTGAACATCTGCGGATCGCAGCACGCGTGTTACCGCATTAGCATCGTGGCGCCAGACATCAAAAGCCCACAACAAAGCGGCTTCGCGACGAGAGTCGGCCTGTCTTTCAGTGAAGAGCGAAGGTAATCGCTCCAATATTTCTGTCGCGTCATATGGCCGCCAAAGTCCTGCACGCTCGAATGGCCCAGCTGTTTCGCGAACGATAATTTCCTCGGCTAGGATAGTAAGTTTGCGAGCTAATGCAGCCGGCGGTAAAGGCGGGCCATCCCCTTTGCGCCGCCTGCCACTATCATGCCTAACATACACGTCCTTGCCCGCAGCGACTACGGTCGCGTTCCGGTCCAAGAGAATCCTGCGCCCCACAAGAGAATTAAGCCCATGAGGTCCAAACACATGAAGAAGTTCAGAATAAAGTTTCCCCCAACGATCATCTTTTGGTGACGGAGTGAGTGACTCGGCTATGATTTCAGCCCAGCTGGCCATTGTCTGTTGGGACGGGGTGCAGGAAGTTTCGAAGCAGCGTGCCAATGCATCAATGGCTTCCACACGATCAGGCGCCAGTTTGCTGCTCATGATATGCGGCACGCCCGCTTTCGTTGCCCTAGCAGATGTAAAGACTTTGAAACTGCCGGATGGCCAGGAAACAACGTGTCCAAAACTCTTCCAGGCACCAGCAGTGGTAGGCCAAACCTCCGCAGAGCGTATGTCGACTCCACGACGATTAAATGCGCCTGAAATTCGCGCTGATTCAGCAGGAACCCAAGCTGCAAAATCGACGATGCAGCGCGGAGGTAGCTCGACATGCTCCCTCAGCGCCAAAGCTGCTTCCGCACACACTTCAGCGGCGATGTTGAGCAGATAGATATTTAGAGGGAGGTCACTCCTAGCCCTCTCTCGGTTGATAGATGTATAGAACGGAGCGTCAAGATGTCCTCGAAATGGGGACTTAGAATCAGCGCTCATTGGAAGAAAATTGAAAAGCCGGCCTTTAGCCAAGCCACCGCCATCTAACGGAATAGCGCAGCTGACTGTCGCCTCACCTTTCCAACTCAACCATCTCTCAATATTGCTTTCGAGACTAATGCTGCGTCTCACAGCATCTAGCACCTGCGCCATGCCAAGAGTACGCCTAGCCACGAGCCAGCGCATCCGATCAGGGCCCAGCACGACGACCTGGAACTGAGCGTCAGCCTCGTCAGTAAGAGTAAGCGCAAGCGGGTCCGCCTTACGGGTGAATACAAGGGACGGCCTTATTGCTGGGACCCCTGTTGCTTGGACCGTCAAAGTAGCAATGCGGTCCAAAAATAGCAATACTGGGGCTTCAGCGTTAATTAGCTCCTGCAGCTGTTGGATGGCCAAGGTTACTGTTTCAGCAGACTTCAAAGGTAAGGCGACTACCGTGGCATAGCCTTCGTAGGCAAACGTCCTAATGTGCTCTGGTTGGTTTTCAATCGGTACAGCGGCCAAGTAGCGCGGCATTGACGTTGCTACGGCAATAGCATGCTCCTCCATGCCCAAAAAGATCATGCGCTCTTCGATTTCGGCCTGAGTCGCAAGTCGAAAGCAGTATCCGTCGAAACTTCCGCGAAGCTTTGCGACATCTCTGCAAGAGTACACTTTGGGGTCGTTTGTGAGCGCCTCAACGCTTCGGAAGCCAACACCTTTGTTTCCGATACCCTCGCCAACTTCTTTTGTACTGCTGGCGATGTTCCGGATAGCGTCCAGATTCTCTCGCGTAAACCCGGAGCCTCCGTTCGCGATCAACAACTCCCCTTCCTGCGGAGAATTCACGATGAGATGGATCAGAACTTTACCCTGCCCACCAGGTTGGGCATCGTGAGCGTTCTGCAGCAGTTCGTAGATTACTCGATTGCCGTACTCACCGCCGATCATCTTGCTGACACTCTTTAAGCTCTGATAGACCTTCTGCCCGCGGCTCTCCGCCGTCGCAGCGGTATCCAGTTCAGCATCAAATATTTGGAACAATTCCTTTGATGGCGAGATTTTCGCCGCCAACTCTACGGGCTCGGGGAGTGAATCATGTTGATTCTGTAGCGGCGGACTATCCATTACTTTTACAGGCTATCCTTGACATGAGTCGAGATTGAATCGTTGAATTGCCAAGGACCGGGTTAACATTTACAAGACTCCGTCCTTTTGATTTTAGTAGCACTTTCCTCAATGCCTCGAATACCATTTCCACACAAAACGATGGGAGTGATCCGCCAACTCAGCGCGAGTTACATTTTGATGACTTAATTGAATCGCTTGAACTGAGGTATCACTAATACAATCAAGAAAATCTTTAAATGATTTATACGTTTTCGAGTTCGTTTGACATTGCCCGGTTAAGTGATCGGCAGCTAAAATAGCTGAAAGAGAAAAAAGGTCAATTTGAGGCGTTGGTAGCCGGAATGTTTTCAACCCAAACAGATCATTTTTCCTCTTTTGATCCATATCAATAATTTCGCTATTTTTATTATTTTCTTTTAAAGCCTGGCGAAATTTACCGAAAGTATCGTCCGTCCGAATATTTCGTTGTGCATGAAATACTGGATGTGGCGCACTTTTCAATGGATCCTCATTAAAATGATCAAAATGATAGGCATCTATCAAATCCAGTTTGAGACTTTCCGCATCCGCTCGCGGTTTAAAAAATGCGACGTTACTATGAGTGCTAGTCAATGTCGCAGCTTCCCCCTTCTGGCTTCCTTTTCGAAATTCAAAAGTGCCGTCGATGAAGACAACTAATTTATCAGAGGCTGAGCTATTTTTTTGAGGAATTGAAAAAAAACAAACTGGATATTTTGGTTTTACCTCAAATCCATCTTCCGTCTCAGTAAAAGACATGTCTCCTTGCTCCGGGCAGAGAAGCTTGCCACCTGTTCCAGTCACCAAGCTACTAAGTTGCCTTTTCCATTTACCCCAAAATCTTTCGAATCCCTGGCGGTCTTTAATGTCAATCATATTGCCTCACACATTTAGCCAAGGGCCAAAACGCGCATATGTCTTCTTTTCAATCCGGCAAAGCTCACTCGCACCTGGAGGAATCCAATCAAAAGGCCCGACACTGTCTTCACGTTTGATTGACGCATCCGTCGCTACACAATATGCACCGCTTTTAGAGGGTTCGCCATCATACAACGGCAACATGTCACTAATCTTTGCTGATTTTAATACGTCCATACCAAACATACCCATATTTGACATTACGTCCTCAATGTCCTCTCTAAAAAATAAAGGAAGGCATCCGGAAAATGGGCCCGAGTAGTCGGTATTGGGGAACGCTTTTTTGAAAGAGTCAACCGCTATAGTGTCGCTTCTCACACCGACAAGTGCAGCCGCAGACGGTAAATTTAAAATTGGCCCCGGGAATGCAATTATATAATTCATTAGCCAATAACCAAGTCTTGTAGAAACATGGCGAGCTCGCTCCTCTACCAAGGAAGAAGAACCCTCTGGCGCTGCCATCGCATCCCCAAAGAAAAATAAGCTTGCGCCGGTGTAACCAACAAAATCCAATTCCAACTTTGGTCGCTTAAGCAACTTAGCTAATAATTCTGCAGCATTATGTTGCGCGATATCAGTTTCTATTAGACCTGAATAGGCTTCACGAAGGTATGAAAAGCCGCTAAACGTTGCAAAGAGCCAATCAGTCAACTGTTCCGACCGCGCCTGCGTATTTTCCGTGGGGCCGTTCAGAAGGAAGCTGGGCACAAGAATAGATGATGCACCTTCAGAAGCCAAGGTTGCAAAATGCTTAAGGCGTTCACTTGAAGTTTGTTTTTGTCGCTTTGAGTAACGGCATACCGGCAACCCTATAATTCTAAATGCGGAAAGAAGCATTTCTTTAGAAATACCATTGGAAAATCCACTCAGATCGCTATCCAAAATTACACCGTCGATAGTCTGATTGTCGCCCAATGTTTTTTTTAACCAGCTGAGAAATTGTTCGCCGATTTCCCCGCCATTTTGCTCTTGGGAAAATTCGCCAACATCAATAGAAGCTAAATCAAATTTCTTTTCCAGCGTGGTTATTAGGTTCAAACGAAACTCATCCTCATCTTCCACATAGATCAGACGCAGTTTTTTTTGATTATTATTCATTTTCGAGGCAATTCAAGAGAGAACGAAGTTGAGAATCCAGCAGGAGGGGTGTCCATTAATTCAACTTTACCCTTCAAATTATTTGTAACTCGTTTTACCAGCGCAAGCCCCAGCCCCATTCCAGTGCCAAGAGGGCTATCAGTCTTTGTAGACGCACTAAATAATGGTTCCCAGATTCTGTCTCGTAGGCGTGAAGGTATACCTATCCCATTATCTGCAACTATTAGTCGGTGTTTATTTGAAGTGTTGATTGCAATAATTCTAATCACTCTTTCAGCCTTATCCGCCCTAGCGATAAGTGACTTCATGGAATTTGTCATTAAATTTAATAACAGGCCACTATAAGCCGCGACTGGAATTGCTGGTGCGTACGTATCATCATCAACTTGAATATCAAAACTAATCTTATTTTTCACGGCAATAGGTGATAATGTGTCCATTACCATCTCAATCTGCTCCTTAGCAAGGAAGGGCTTATGATCAGTTCGCGCCAAACTTTCGGTAAACAGGCGACTATAGTCCAAATAAGTTTCAAGATACTTCTGTGAAACGTCAAGTTCTTGCAATTCCGGCAGCAATTCCGGATGTTTTTTTGTTAATTTTCTGACTATATTGGTCGACTCGGTCAAGCGGTACAATGTTTTTTCAAACTCATGAGTCATGAATCCAGCTAGTACTCCCATTAGGGACATGATTTCTAAGGAGTCTTGCGTCTTTTTCCGATATGCATCAACCTCAGCATAATTCTGACTAGCATTCTTCAATAGTCCCGTAAGCCGCTTACGTTCAGCGGGCTGAATGGACTTAGAAGTTTCAATATCTCGAACTGCTGCCTTCAGATCATCTTCTGCGTTATGCAACGACTCGGCTTCCAGCCGGCGCTCTTCTTCACGTACTTGTTTATGATCGTAGAATGCAATTAGCTCCAACCCAAACCGAGCGAGATCGCGAACAATCTGGAACGCCTTATTGTTAAGAAAACCTTGTCGATCCATGGAAGGCGTGAGTATTAGATCAACCTTCTTAGGGCTTCCGACAGCACCCACCGCTGCCACAGCCGACTTTCCTGTGGCGACATGAATCATCCCCGTCGCTTGATTAATACCAGGTAAGTACAGCATGGGATTATCTCTTGGAGAAAGCTGCAATCCCGTTAGCGGGTAAAACTCCTTCATCAGTCTAGATCGCCACTCCGCCCGCGCACTCATAGCCTTATCGGCACTCTGCACAAGCCAATCGTCATCTTTATCGCCATACGGTTTAGTTCGAAAACCGTTGTCAACAACTTTTACGCCACAATTTGCCGTAAGCCAGCTGCGGGCAATCCTTCCGTCTATACCCAAAGAAGTGAGCACACCTCCTCGCTGTGGAAAGTAGCGGATGTCCATCAACACGGGCGATCCAATGTTGGCGACGCCGTAGAGCTTGCGTAACGACGACTGCAACTCATGAACTACTTCTTCGCCTCGATTCCAAAGCACTTTTAAATCAACATCACCAGAATCGCTAATCTCGATACGAACCTTGGCAACGAAACCAGATAAGATCTTTTCGGCTGGCGAAGACGCTAAATTTTCCCTACCTTCGAGCTTAGAAACTCCAATGTATGGGGTAAAACCGGGATCCAACTTTCGGTTCTTTGCCGCTGCTCTCGACGTCAGGAAATCTGGTTTCTCGAAGCCATCAACGGGGTTCACAAGACTAAGCAAAGATTCGCTAATTTCTTTGACTGCATCTGGCTCGATCCGTGTGCGCAGTTCCGTTATCGTGATTGTCGTTCCAACTTTTACACTGGGCGCCACATCATCAACTTTGTAAGGGACAGTAACTGTCTGCAGATCGCCATTTGCCTCTACCAATCGCCAGTCAAAAATGGCTGTGACTCGGCGCTTTCCGTTGCCATCTTTTGCAACAGTTTCAAGGACCATCTTCTCACCCAAAAATCGCCCTGCGAAACGCCCAATCCCCTTAGAACCGGAAACCTTGCGTTGGTATTTTTGAGACAGTCCATTTCGAGCTTTATTTCGTGTACCAATGACCATCCAAAGGTTAAGAAAGTCGTCCAACCGCATGCCGTTACCATCGTCTTCAATGGTGATTTCCGTCGGATTAACCATCACCTGGCAATAAGTTGCATCGGCATCATAGGAATTCTTTACCAGCTCTGTGAGGGCAACTTCTGCAGAGCTAACTAAACGCTCACCAAGCTCCTCCAGCAGTGCAGATTCGACCTTGAAAACCGCAGTTAGCGGCTTCGGTTTCTTGCGTGGCTGCATCGTTTTTCCTACTAAATGGTTTTCGACGGAATGATATTGGCTATCCTACAACAATCCGTGACAATACGGAATTAAGTTGTTTAACCTCAATTTTCTTTAACCCTTTTGCATGAGCTACAACCTGCGCCTCAAAATCAAAATTTCGAAGTGCTTTGAGAGTTGCAACCTGACGATCTCGACCTTGAACAAAGACTGCGTAGACAGATCCAAGAGTTATCACTCCGGCATGGTTCAGAAATGATTTGGGCGCCTTCTCACGAAATCCGGAAGCTACCAAAATGTCAGGCACTGGATGAGCTCGATAGCGATGCCAATCGTCACCGCGAAGAGAGTTGGTGGTATAGCGCATCGCAGACTCTTTGACTGAAGCTAGGTAGCTTTCAAGTGCATTTGATCGTTCGTCTTTGTCGGATCTAATCAACCAACATGGAAGACCCGCCTTTACAAATTCGTTGTCAAATAATGTTTCGGTCAAAGCGAGTTGTGACGAGTCCAAGTGTCGCAGAGTGGTCACACATGGGGTAACATCTGTACCTATCTTGAGACCCTGAAAGAGGCGGGCCTCTTCATTCAGCACATAGATATCCTGTCCGCCAGGACTGAGTCCTCGTAGTGCATATGCATTGGCGCCTCGTGCGCTGTATTCCAGTGCCATTGACGCACTTCCGGTTGCGTTTTCAGTAGGCGTAGCATGACCATTTCTATCAAGACTAAAGTACTTCCACTCATTATTTTTTTTCGATTTATCAATAATTACGATAGCCGCTGTGGTCAGTACTCGATCAAAAATATTTGATGAAAATCGAAAAACCTCAACACTCCATTGGTTATTTTTAATGAACTGCCGAAGTGGCCCTGCGCTGGGCCGGCTCACCCACTCAAATGGAACAAGTTGAACAATCAACCCATCTTTTTTTGTTCTTAGTAATGCAAGCCACAGAAAATATACAAAGGCATTTGCGTCTGAACGAGGAATTATTCCATCAGATTCGCTCTTAAGAATGCTGATAGCATTTGCCCGCCATTCGTTGTCAATTAATTCACGCCGAATGTATGGTGGATTTCCTATGCACAGATCATGGTTCTTTTTGACACACTCGAGTACATCACGGTTTTCAAATTTCCGCCCTGAAGCGCGAGATTGAGGAATTTTCTCAATATCAATTTCGTAGCCTACGTAAGAGGAGGAACCGCGACCAATCGCAAATCGGCCGTCACCTGCGCCAAGATCCAAAACATTGGTAAAAACAGCACGGCGCGCGCGAGTCATTCGCCACATCATCTCTACGACGTCTGGGGGAGTTGATACTTGACAGTGTTTGAGTGCGTTAGGATTCATTAGATGTTTTTATAATTTACTGTATGATAAT
The DNA here is from genome assembly GCF_009380215.1 of Rugamonas aquatica. Lineage (GTDB taxonomy): Bacteria > Pseudomonadota > Gammaproteobacteria > Burkholderiales > Burkholderiaceae_D > Rugamonas > Rugamonas aquatica_B. Next base: position 467,386 of record NZ_WHUG01000003.1, on the reverse strand, counting down.
AACATGAGAGGCAAAGTCGATCCACAAATAACACAGGAAATATCCGCCCGTTTCGTTGAAATGGTGGAGCAACATCTACGCCTAGAGTGGCAAGATGCGGCCAAAATTCTCGGCTACTCAAATCGGAGCACTTTGGACGCAGTTAGGGATGGAAGGACTATCCCCGGCCCCGACAAACTGTTCGCAATATCGCGTTGGAGAACCCCAGATGGAAAGCGAGCCAACATCGATTGGCTCTTTTCTAATGAGGGAGAACCTGTCATCTCCACCAGTAAACTCGATGACCCAGTTAGAAAAATGTCGCAACTCGCACATGCAGACCTCATGGAAATTGAGCAACTTTCGTGCGAGGGTCGCAAGGCAGTGGTGACCTTGATCCGTGCCTTGAAAAAGACAAACAGTAAGCGATAACAATACCGTCTCTTTCGAGCGGCACAGTTCACATCTTAATTGTTCGCTATCGAGCACGGCGCTACTGAGGCACTTGGCTATCGGTATAGTCATTGTTACTGCTATAACCACCTCGTCCTATCAGCATTTTTTGAGCAAACTGAACTGCTCGTATAAGTTTCAGAACGTTCTTCGGACAATCAGGATTCAGTTCGCTCTCCCAAGTCACAACACCGCTCAATAGTGACGCGCGCAGCAACATTGGTTCGTCGCGAAATTCCGATATAGCTACGTCGACCACCTCCCCTTGTTGACGGTCCAACGTCACCTGCTTAGATTCCTCAGTTTGTTTATCGGTAACTTGCACAAGTAATGTGGTGTTTTCATTGATTTGGAATGCGTTTAGGTCAATGGCTACTACACAAGGCTTACGTGGATCCATGAGATTTCCTAGCAATTGGCGAGGTCTCACTGTCGCATGCAAATCTAGCCATGCAAGGCTAAACATAACTCAAACAGACATTTCAATAAATTGAAACTCTCGGCTGTCGACTTCGTTCGATCAATATAATCGGTACGATGTAGAAACCATATTTCGTCAATTTCCGGATCACCGAATCTCATATATCTCATCGGCTCAACAATATGCAGCATAAGCCAAACCGAGAGGGGTTCGAGGACAAGGTGCTGTGATAATGAAGAGCTTACTTCCGCAATCACCAGGTAGTACCAAAGCACCATCACACCATCCCGCTTCATATACGCTTGACGTAGCGCGTAAAGCAGAGCAGTCAGAGCATGCATATAGTTATCAGGACTTTCTAACGCGATATGGATTTCCACAATAAACTTTTGTAAATCCTCATTCGATTGCCGAACGTGTCCAAATGAGTCGTTTCTTCCGCCTGGCGCCAGCGCCTGGAGCTCATCGGGAAGAGACCAGAAGCAGGCATCGAGCTCCTCCCATGTGTACTCTCTTTCCTGAAGTAGATCCCAGAATCGCGCGAGAAAGTGCTTAGCCGTTCCTGGATACTTCTTTTCTATTCGCCGGATATGACGTTCTGACGGGCTAGCTAGGCCACGGCTATAGCGAGACCAAATTCCTTCCCACCTCCCATCTATCCCCAATACAAGTTCCAGATCCTGGAAGCACCGGCATCCGACGGCCCGACGAACCGCTTCCGCCCAAAGTCTTGTACGAAGCCGACTAAACCGCATGCGGACTGGCCGCCCTTCATTTTCTGAAATTCTAACTATTTTTCGCATTATTTCTTAACAAATCAATGAGTTACACATGTAACTAAAAATTGGGTGGCATCGAGGAATGTGCGAACTATAGTCAAAACATGGATTAAAAGTCCATACCAAACACATGAACGGCGTTGGCCGACCTTGCGTCAAGCAACGTGAGACGCGGGTCCAATACCGTAAATCAGCAAATGCAGGAGGCAATATGTTGACTGAAATCGAGCTTAAGCAATTGATGACACGAATGAACGTTACCGAGCAGGGGCAAGCAATCGTCATGCGTATACGCGCTTCTCAACCTTCCAGAAGGGTGGGAAGCAAAATGAACAATGTCGCTTGCCGCTATCCGAGTAAGAAAATGGGAGTAACGATCCAAGCAGAGAGCCATAAGAACGAACTGGCCGCCATCTATCTCTGGGATCATGACGCAAAAACATACGAGTTCTATGACCAACCCCAACAGATCAAACTAAATTATGTCGATGCATCCGGAAAGCGGACTGGGCATCTGACGACCCCGGACTTCTTCGTGATCCAAGACGATTTTATCGGTTGGGTGGAATGTAAGCTTGAAGAGTGGCTGTCTAAGCGCGCGGCGGAGGGATCGAAGATGTTTACGCGGACACCAGAATTGGGCTGGGCTTCCCCTCCGGCGCAGAACTACGCGTCTCAATTTGGACTAGGGTTCAAAGTACGTTCATCCAGCGAGAATCCCTGGACCTACATTCGCAATTTAACGTTTCTTTCCGACTACTGGAACGCGCCATTGCCACCAAACTACGAAATAGCAAAAAGCGAATTTTCTGCTTTGCTTAGAGAGAAGAACTGCTGGCTGCTGTCCGACTTGATATCAGCAGTTGGTTCAACTCACACCGAAAATATTTACACCGCCATCGCGCGCGATGATCTTTGTGTCGACTTGGAGCAGCAACTCTTGGCAGAACCCGTATGGACCAAGGTGTATGCAAACCGCGAGGTTGCGAACGCCCATCGTCTTCGCGACGTCAGCGTCCTCGCTCATTCTCCCGCAGAACTGAACTTGCGTATTGTGAACTTCGCAGCTAACGAAAAAATCGACTGGGATGGGAACTTGTTCACGATCACGACTGTCAGCCAAGAGCATGTCTACCTTCAAGATCAAAACCAAGGAGTGTTTAAGCTGCAGAGGGCGCAGGTAGAGAAGTTCGTAAAATCCGGCGATATCAAAGGAGTGTCAACCTCGTGTGATCAATCGCAGCTCGCGGCAGAACAGGTCGTTATGCAAGCCGGGCCTGACGATTTAGCGCAAGCGACGAAGCGCTTCGCCGCACTCGAACACTCGGCGACATCTAATGGAAATTCCTGCGGACGAAGTGCTCGCACGCTTCGCTATTGGAAGCACCTCCAACGGCGAGGCGAAGTCATATATGGAGACTCGTTCATCGGTCTAATTCCAAGGACCGGAAAACGAGGAAACACTCAACGAAAACTCGATCAAGAGGTGATCGATGTCATGCAAAACGTGATCGAGAACGAGCTCATGACCGGGCATGCGAAGTCCAAGACACTTTGCTATGGAATCGTCATTAACCGATGCAAAGACGTAGGGTTGACTGCTCCGAGCGAAAAAGCATTCAGAAACGAAATTGCGCGTACACGTACAAATTTTGACCTTACCATGGCGCGCGAAGGTGCGAGATCCGCTTACAAGCATGAACCATTTTATTTCGTACTTGATCGCTCCACCCCAAGACATGGTGACCGTCCGTTTGAAATCGGGCACATCGATCACACAGAAATCGATTTACAGCTTGTGGGCACCAAGTTCGGCGAGAAGCTAGGCCGTGCCTGGCTGACCCTCATGCTCGACGCTTACTCCAGAGCGGTCTTAGCCTTCGTGGTCCTGTTTGATCCGCCTAGCTATCGCAGCTGCATGCTGGTTATGCGTGAATGCATTCGCCGGCATGGACGCGTGCCGGCAACAATTGTCGTCGACAACGGCAAGGACTTTGAGTGCGAATACTTCGAGCAGCTTCTGGCCCGCGTCGGAACCACCAAGAAGAGCCGGCCGCCGCACAAGAGCCGCTTTGGTTCCGTAATGGAGCGCTTCTTCGGCATTAGCAACACTCAGTTTTTGCATAACCTTCAGGGCAACAACAAGCCGCTACAACCCCCCCGCCAAATGTCTGCGACCCATGATCCACGTTCACAGGCTATATGGACATTGCCGACCTTCATTCCTCAGTTCGCGCAATTTGCTTACGATCTCTATGGAAACATGGAGCACTCAGCGCTCGGCGTAAGCCCGAACGACGCGATCAAAGTCGGTATGGAAAGAACCGGCTTGCGGTCGATACGCCTGATCCCGATTACACCAGATCTCGAGTTGCTCTGTCTTCCTTACGTGAAAGGAGAAACGGCGATGATCGTCGGAGCAAAGGGCATCAAGATTGGTTACATCTACTACTGGCATCCGATGATGCGTGATCCAAAACACGAAGGAAGTCGAGTATTCGCGCGCTACGATCCTTTCAACATCTCAAAGGCATATGCTTTTATTGCTGGTGAGTGGCGACCATGTCTTTCGGAGTTCGCAGGTGTATTTGACGGTCGAAGCGAGCGCGAAATCAAGCTAATTTCAAGCGAGATTCGCGGCAAAAATTCTGGTACTGCAAGACGTAGAAAAATTAATGCCGAGGAGATTGCGAGGTACATGGCTGGCGTCGATCAAACGGAAGAAGTACTACGCCAACAAAAACACGATGCGCAGCTCCGACATTTTTCTGAGCGCGATGATATCTCCCAACAAGCCAATCCACTCGATGTACCTAGCATCGGTTACGCAGCCCCATGGAGCGAATTCACAGGCGAATCATTTGAGGTGCTGCAATGAAAAATATCCAACAATTCCCGGCAGCGCTGCTTGACGACTCGATTGAAGCGCGCATCACATATTTCGAGAAGCTAACTATCGCACACCCAGCACTTCAAAATGCATTCAAACAAGCGATGGGCGCAATTACCGGTCATGCGGCACCCAAGGTAATTTTGGTCGCTGGGCCAACTGGCGCTGGCAAGACTACGCTGGCAACACACATGTATCGCAAGGTACGAGAACAATATGCAACGCAAATGGAAAGTGAACTCGACCTTGTACCCGTCTTGTACGGTAACGCCATCGCACCGAACGGTTCGTCATTCAGTTGGAAGGACTTTTATGTTCGGCTTCTCGGTCGAGCTATGGAGCCGCTAATTGATCGGAAGGTCCTAGCACCTCGTCAATTAAGTTTCTTTCCCAGCGATAGAACTTCGTCTCTACATGAGAAGACGACGTCCGATGCCCTACGTCGTTCGGTAGAAGAATGCATGCGCCGCCGTCGAACGAAGGTCCTGATCATCGATGAGGCACACCACGTTCTCATGGTGAACAATCCCAAGAAACTGGAATTTCAGTTTGAATCGCTGAAGTCTCTGGCGATCGAAACAAAGGCAACAATTGTTCTGATCGGAACTTACCGACTGCTCGACATCCGCGATCAAAGTGGACAACTTGTTCGACGGAGTGAGATTGTCCATTTTCCTCGTTACGACGAACGCACTAAGCAGGATCAAGCATCTTTTAACGCCGTACTTCAGACATTCCAGAACCATCTGCCGCTTGCGACACATCCAGCGCTCGGAACACACGCAGAAAAATTCTATCTATATTCCGGTGGCTGTGTGGGGATACTGAAAGAGTGGCTCGCCAGAGCGTATGCTCGACACCTGGAGACAAACAATAAGATATTCGATTGGGACTTCATCAAGCCGTTCGCGCTGACAAAGAAAGCATTGAAGACGATCATTGAGGAGGCCCTGGTCGGCGAGCAGAAATTGTCGGACATCTCTGAAGATGAACTTGAAAAACTCCTGAAGGAGGGATTGCCGACAATCCCGCGTGCCAATCCGCGCACCTCTACAAGGCCGCCGGTCGGTCGACGTGCCGCGACGCGCGATCCAGTGGGAGGCGCATATGCTACTGCTTGAAGATACTTCGCCCAACGACAGTGGCATGCCAAAACTTAACCGCAGCGTGCTCTACAACATCGTACCGATGCAGATGAACAGTCATCGCCAGGAGTCCCTAACGTCCTATCTGATCCGTCTAGCTCGGGCACATTGCATAAGCCCGCGCGATCTTATTAAATACGTTTTCGGCAAGGAAGATGCGGCCATAAGAAAATTGGCGGACAACACGTTCTACACCAGATATGCCGCAACCATCAACGGGCTAGGAAGAAACGCGAAATTGCTAGCCGCGGCCGCCAACCAGCTGACATCACGAACTGACCTTCACATCCTTACGATGCTTCCTTGGGCTGACATCATTCCCGAACAGAGCGAAGGATTCATTGCTAGACGGCCAAGGTGGTGTCCGATGTGTTTTCATGACCAGCTTAACGAAAATAATGAAACCTACACGCCACTGCTTTGGGCTTTGACTCCCTATCGCCGTTGCGTCGTGCACGGTTGCGCTATAGAGGAGACCTGTGCGTGTTGTGGCAAAGCTCAAGCATTCGTTCCACGAATTGCCGACGCGTCAATATGCGATCATTGCAGAACGTCACTTGCTCGCTCGAATGACGCATCCGCTATCCTTAATTCTCACGTCGACGCGAATCGAACGCAAGGATACGAAGAGATTCTCGAAGCCATGTTGCATGAACAAACCAGAGTGCAAAAAACGGTGAAGCGAGATTTCCTGTGCAACACGCTAAAATGTATCGTCACCGAACAGTTCCAAGGAAAACGCGCAGGGCTATGCCATGCCATGGGATGGAATAAATGGGCGCTAAACGGCTGGCTCGACAAAGGCGAACGAGTAAGTCTTCCAAAGCTTCTCCAGCTAGGACACGGCTTCAGCACGCCCGTGGTTGATCTTTGTGCGGGACGAACCGGTCCCAGTCTACGTCCGCCACAATCGAAGGTGGGACAAGTGGTTTCGCGCGCTCGTCGCCCACAGTTGACTCAGCAGCAGCGCGGTCAGTATTTTCGGGAACTGGATACTAAAGTCTCAAGAGAATCATTTACGACCTCAATGCGAGAGGCGGGCTTACCATATGGCCTAGGTCGCAGCGCACTGCGATATTGGTTTCCAGATCTGTGCCAACGCATCAGTGAAAGACGCACACGTGCTTTCCGCCTTGCCGCTCAAAGCGCCGCGGCTGAACGAGTCAGGTTTGTTAGAGCAGCGGTAGCTACTCTTGTCTCCGCTGGTATTGATCCAACTCGGCGTAAGGTTGACCAAGAGATCAAAAAGCATGGACTAGCCCTGGCCAGGCCGGAAATATTCCAAGAATATCTCAAAGCCGTGTGTGAGATCTCAAGGCCGACGTAGCCGACTTAGCGATGCAAAATAGGGAGATGACAGGAGTGGTGGATGAACTCGACAAATCGCTGTTGAGATACTGGTTGTATCAAAAATCATATGTACAATGTGACCAACCAGCTGATCATTACCTCGGTGCAGATTGGAGGCCAGACTTAAAGGACGCGGACTACAAGACCAAAAACTACTAATGTGCAAAGGCAGGCACGGCGGATGGCTATGTAGACGGGGCAAGCAGCAGCATCCTGTTGAATCCCTGATCGTTGTCATCGTTTCCGGTACGGCGGTACCAAAAATCAAGCCCACACAATCAAGTACCAACATGAAAAAAACGGGCCGGGACAATTTTTCCAGTGCGATCATTAAGACGCTAGAGCGGCGCGTCAACGCCAAATGTTCGAATCCAGATTGCCGCGTACCCACCTCAGGGCCGACGGTTAAGGTCGACAAAGCGAACAACGTTGGCATCGCAGCTCATATCACGGCGGCGGCACGAGGTGGCCCTCGTTATGACGACGAAATCACGCCGGATCAAAGAGCGGGCATCGACAACGCCATTTGGCTCTGTTCAAATTGCGCGACCAAAATCGATAGGGATGCCGACCGTTATCACATCCGCCTCCTGAACGAATGGAAACAGAAGGCGGAAGAGCATGCCGAAGAGGAGTTTGGCAAGCCTCCATTGTCGAGACAAGACTATTCCGCGTTGGAAGATCTTGCATTCGGACGTCTGAAGAAGATCGGACTTTCCGATGCTGTATCGCGCATCGGAAAGCTGACAGCGGAGGCCATGGAGAAGCTCGATCCCAGGTTTTCAGTTGATGTTCAATATCAAGCGGGGTCCACATCTTATACGTTCAACCCGAGGCTGCCGGTTAGCATGTCTTTTGGAGTAAAACCCGACTTCGGCGCCGAATTCAAGAAGAAATATTCCGATCTCATAAAACACGGTAAAGATTTGGAAATCGATGCCGACGCCGTCAAATTCGAGGGCTCGCCCCTTTTTGAACACAACGAAAGCTCAGCAGGAAAATTAGTCCTTAGCACCCATGCACGAAAAGCTGCGGTGCTTAAATGCGTTTTCGAGACCACAGGAAAAAACAGCCCTCTTCGTGTCGATGACATACACGGAGAACTGGTCGGGGGAGCAGAGTCAGTTACGTTCCGCGGGAATGCATTTGGTGGAATTATAGTTTTCACACTAACTTGTCCCATTGTTTCAGGCGCGAAAAAATCCTGCTCCGTGAACGCGACTGTTGAACTTACGTCTTGGTATGGGCGCCCACTTCGGTCCCTTCCTTATTTCAATAAGGTCTACGAATTCTACGAAGCCATGCAAAGAGGTGACAGACTTCTGACGCACATTGAAATCGAAGGAATGACCGCGATTTCCGCCAGTGGATCATTCAACGCCAGCAATCCGGAATTCGGCAAGTTCTACTGGCTGTTTCGCTACATCCGAAACGCCCGGGCAATACTCGAATTGCTGGGATTCGACGTGGATTTCGATGAGAAATTTTCTGCTACTGCAAAAGAAATCCAATTCGCCGAAGAAATTTACCGCACACTCTTCTCCCAAAAGGGGCTTAGAGGAAAAAAGGTGGCGACAGCCACGATCAAGATTTCAATTTTTCCCGGAGCGAAACCCGAAGAAATTGACCGCATGTGCTTGATCCCCCACGTAATTCAATTCGACATTGAGTATTTGGCTCCGCTCATCCTATTCGGACAGAAGATTGAGCGTCCTCGAGTCAGGCGTACATACACGTCGGCCACGATAAAGAAACTTGGTCGAGCAGGGAAAATTGAGCCAGGACACTCTTACGACTTCAAAATCTGCCCGGCCGAAGGGTGTGAACTCATCGTAGATTTTGTAGCAGCGAAAGCGTGAGATACACAACTCGCCCTCCGAGCGTGCTTTGCGTGGCTTGGTCCTGAGTCAAGGCAACTTCTTGATTGGGGGTGCCGACAGTGATGGGATGGAAGTTACCACTCATCGAACGTGAGGCTGTAGTCGGCTACAGTAACGCCGGCCAGAGCTTGAGTTCGTACAGGATGGCATCGCTACATCGAACCCGCACGACAGCGGGACTGGCTCGTGAGGCCCCGCCTCCGACAATAGATCACGGTCCCAAATAGCAGCGTAAAATGGGGCTACCATGAAACCGATCATTTGTCTCGATGGCGATGGCGTCTTGCTGGACTTCCACTCGGCATATCGCACAGCCTGGCATAAAGCGTTTGGCTCACTCCCAGCCCTAAAGGATCCTGACGCATATTGGCCGATCGATCGTTGGGATGTTCACTGGCTAGATGGTGAAGACCTTCGTCATTTCCGCTCGTATTTTGATCATGAATTTTGGCGCACTGTTCCCGCTATTAGTGGAGCAAAAGACGCTTGCAAAAACCTCTCTGACGCCGGCTACGAGCTGGTTTGCGTGACCGCCCTGGACGAGCGATTTCAAAAAGCGAGGCTACAAAATCTTCGCGACCATGGGTTCCCGATTGAGCGAGTTGTCACAACCGCCAGCACTGTTGGCGACGTGAGTCCGAAAGCTCAGGCCTTGCGGCAGCTTATGCCAATTGCTTTTGTCGACGACTACTTGCCATATCTCCGCAATATTTCCCCGTCTATTCACGCTGCGTTGATCTTGCGAGAAGCAAATGGAAGCCCCAACATTGAAGAGAAATTCACTAGGGTAGACTCGCGACATAGCGACTTGTTAAAGTTTGCTGATTGGTGGCTGGGAAGATTGAAATCGTAACAACTAATTGTATTAGGAGGTGCGATGACCCAGAACGAGCACGAAGCATGCATGGTCGCCGAATACAAGAAACGGGCTGCGGATAGACTGGCACAACGCAGCGCGCAGCGACTGCCTGCAGCCCCACAGCCCACTTCAAGTAACGGGATTGTGACGCTGCGTTTCGCGCTAGACGCCAAGCCGGTATCCGACCTAGGTGGACCTCTAAAGGTATTCGGCCCTTCCAGAATCTGCATCCCTAAATAGTCACTTCAAGGCTATTTCTGCCCCTCGACGAGATATCGATGCACCGCCCATGCTCATATCGTTTCCAGACTGCTCAGCAATAAGTCAACTCTTCGAGCAAACGAATACCTTGAGGGCAGTAGCGGTAGTAATCCGGCAAAACCCGCCCTATCGTCGTCGCTAAACTTCGGACGCATATCTTTGCCACAGCAAAACGGACGCATAACTTTGCCAAAAGGCCTGGTTATGGGTCTAGGCACAAAACTCATTGATTTACTTGGGGAATTTTGGTGCGGCTGGCGGGGATCGAACCCACGACCCTTGGCTTCGGAGGCCAATACTCTATCCACTGAGCTACAGCCGCGCTGGGGGAATTTCTGAAGTGTGCCGTAGGATACCGTTTTTATCGAGGGCCGTCCATGGAAAGTGTCGTTTTGAGCATCTTTGCGTTTCCATGCAGGCATTTTTGAGTCTATAATCGCCCGTTTGGTGAAGGTTTTGCAAGGCAGCTGGTTGATCCATTTCTTCTCACGCCACCCGGCTTCGAAATTAGTCTGTTAAGGAAATCATGAGCGACGCACATAACGAACACGAATCCGCCATCAGAACGCCCAAGCAGCTTGTTGCTGCCGTTATCGGCTTCTTTGGAGTCACAGTAATCGGTATCATCCTGCTGGTGCAGTTCGTGACCGCAGACAAATTGACCGGCGCCGGCTCCAACAGCCAGGCCGCTGAAGAAATCGCCACCCGTATCGCTCCCGTCGCCGACGCCGGCTTTACCCTGAAAGACTCGAACGCGCCGAAAGTGCTGCAAACCGGCGAAGCCATCTACACCTCGACCTGCGCAGCCTGCCACGGCGCCGGCGTCGCCGGTGCGCCGAAGTTCGGCGACAGCGGCGCCTGGAGCGCCCGCATCGCCCAGGGCTACGATACCGTCATCAAGCACGCCATCGAAGGCCTGCGCGCCATGCCGGCCAAAGGCGGCAACCCGGATCTGGACGATGTCGAAGTCGCCCGCGCCGTGGTCTACATGGCCAACAAGGCAGGCGCCAAGTTCAAGGAACCTGAAGCTCCGGCCCCGAAGGCCGCAGCAGCCGCGCCAGAAGCTTCGGCGCCAGCCAAGTAAGCGCCCGCCTTTGCAGAAGAACCGGCCCCCAGCGGCCGGTTTTTTTACGCCCGGACTATTTGCGGCCGGCGGCGATCTGGTATTTCTTCAGCTTGTCGTAGAGGGTTTTGCGCGGCACCATCAGGTTGTCCGCCGCCAGCGCGACGTTGCCATCGACGGAGGACAGCGCCTGAACGATCAGCTCACGCTCGTGATGGTCGACCTGCTGCGGCAGCGACAGCACCCCGCCCTCAGCCGCCGGCGCCGGCACGGCAACCACAGCGGTGGCGGCTATGCCCAGCACCAGCCGCTCGGCGAAGTTGCGCAGTTCGCGCACATTGCCCGGCCACTCAGCCGCCTGCCATTGCGCCATCTGCTGCGCGCTCCATGCCGGCAGCGGACGATGGTAGCGGGCCGCCGCGTCGGCGGCGAAGTGGGCCAGCAGCAGCGGGATGTCGTCGCGGCGGTCGCGCAGGCGCGGCAGGTCGATGCTGACCACGCTGAGGCGGTAATACAGGTCTTCGCGGAACTGGCCCTGCGCGCTCAACTGTAATAGATCAAGTTTGGTCGCGGCGACCACCGTGCAATCGAGCGCGACCGTCTCATTGGCGCCCAATCTTTCCACCCGCCGCTCTTGCAGCACGCGCAGCAATTTGACCTGCAAGGCCATCGGCATGCTTTCGATCTCGTCGAGGAAGACGGTGCCGCCCTGCGCGTACTCCAGCTTGCCTATGCGGCGCTTCTGCGCGCCGGTGAAGGCGCCCGCCTCGTGGCCGAAGATTTCGCTTTCGAACACCGACTCCGGCAGCGCGCCGCAGTTGATGGCGACGAAGTTGCCCTTGCGGCCGCTGGCCGCGTGCAGCAGGCGCGCGGCCACTTCCTTGCCGGTGCCGGTCTGGCCGTTGATCAGCACGTCCACGCCGGCCGGAGCGATGTTGCGTATCAGGACTTTCAACTGCTCGATGGCGGCCGAGCGGCCGACCAGGTCCGGCACATCGGGATGCTGGGCGCGGGCGGTGCGCAGTTGACGGTTTTCCAGCACCAGCCGGCGGCGTTCCTGCGCACGCTTCACCGCGTCCAGCAGGCGCTCGGCGGCGAAGGGTTTTTCGATGAAGTCGTAGGCGCCGCTGCGCATCGCGGCCACCGCCATCTCGACATCGCCATGGCCGGTGACTACGATCACCGGCAACTCCGCATCCATCGCGGCGGCCTGCGCCAGCAGCTCCAGGCCGGAGCGGCCCGGCAGCCGCACGTCGGTGACGATGACGCCGGGATAGTCGGCGCGCAGCAGCGCCTGCGCTTCCTCGGCGCTGGCGCAGGCCTGCACGCTGAAGCCGCCCAGTTCCAGCGTCTGGCTGGTGGCCAGGCGCAGCGCGGCTTCGTCTTCGATCAAAATAGCCTGCACTTTATGCTCCCTCGGTTTGCAGCGGCAGGCGCAGCTCGAAGCGCGCGCCGCCGCCGGCTTGATTATGCGCCGTCAATTGGCCGTTCATGGCCTGCACGATGGACGACGAGATCGCCAACCCCAGTCCCAATCCCTTGCCGGACGGCTTGGTGGTGAAGAACGGCTCGAACAGATGCGCCACCACCTGCTCCGGTATGCCGGCGCCGCTGTCGCTGATGCTGACCAGCGCGCAAGCGCCATCGCGCTCCAGGCCGATGACGACCGTGCGCCGCTCGGCCGTCTCCACCGCGTCGAGCGCGTTGCGCAGCAGGTTGATCAGCACTTGTTCAATACGCACGCTATCGCCCGTCACTTTGAGACCGTCGGACGCGGCGATCTCCAGCGCGACGGCGTGGCGGCGGAATTCGCTCTCCAGCAAAAACGCCGAGGCCCGCACCGACGCCGCCAGGTGGACCGTCGCCACCGTTTCATCCTTGCGCGCAAAGCCCTTCAGCTGGCCGATGATGGCACCCATGCGCGCGCTGGCCTCGCTGATGTGGCCGAGGTTGCCCGCGACCTGCTCGCCCTGCCCGCGCTCCAGGAACACGCGGGCGTTGTCGGCGAAGGCGCGGATTGCGGCCAGCGGCTGGTTCAGTTCATGGGTGATGCCTGCCGCCATCTGCCCCAGCATCGCCAGCTTGCCCGCCTGGACCAGCTCGTTCTGCGTGGAGCGCAGCAGGTGTTCGGTTTCCTGCAGCTTGGCGTATTTGCTTTCCAGATGCTGGTTGGTGGTGCGCAGTTGCTGCGTGCGTTCGACGATTTTGTCGTCCAGCTCGGCGGCGGCCTGTCGCAGCGCAGCGGCCGAGGCCATGCGTTCTTCCAGTCGGCGACGACGCTGGTGCAGCGCCCAGCTCGACACGGCGGCACAGGCCAGCAGCAGCACGGCGGCGGCGCCCCATTGCGCGCCGGTGCGCAGCACACGCGACTGGCCGGGAAACAGCATCAACTGCCAGCCTAGCTGGCCGACCGATTGCGTGACGAACAGGTCGGCACGTCCGCTCAGCGGCGTGATCTTCTGTCCCGTGTATTGCTGGGTGTGCGCCAGCTGGCGTTCAGTGGCGGCGTCCAGCGCGTGCAGGCTGCGGTAGATCCAGTCCGGGCGGTTGCTAAGGAAGATCACGCCACTGCTGTCGGCCAGCGCGATGGTGTCGTCGCTGCTGCGCCAGGTGCGTTCGAAATCGGCCAGGCTGATCTTGACGGCGACCACACCGGTGACAGGGCCGCCCGCCGTGCCGTTGCGGTACACCGGCTGGGCGATGAAGTAGCCGGCCTCGCTGGTGCTGGTGCCGATGCCGTAGAAGCGCCCCGCCCTGCCGTGCAGCGCGGCGTCGAAGTAAGGCCGGTAGGAAAAGTTCTTGCCGACGAAGCCCAGCGGCTGGTCCCAGTTGCTGGCGCCTATGGTCAGGCCGTCGCGGTCCATCACGTAGATCGCGCCGACCTTGGCCTGCTGCTGGATGGTTTGCAGCGTGCTGTTGAGTCGGGTGATCGCCGGCGCATCGGACGGATGCGCCAGCGCTTCGATCAGGTCGGGCTGAAAGCCCAGCACGAAAGGCAGGGTTTCATATTTTTGCAGCAGCGTTTGCAGATCCGGCGCCATCAGTTGCAGTTGGCGCTGGCCCTGCTGCCGTAGCTCTTCGCGCGCGCGCCAGGTGCCGGCCAGGTAGGAGCCGGCAATCACGCCCAACGCGCATGCGAACGTGAAGGCGAACAGCAGCAGGTTTTTTTGGGCGCGCATACGCAGATTCTACTGCACCTGCTCAGTCCACCGCCGCCATGCGCATCTCGTCGTTGTGATGGCGCTGCTGCTCTTCCATCACCAGCTGGCCCAGCTCGCGCTTGAGGGCGTTGAACTCGGCAGCGGACGGATCGCGCAGGCGCGGCAAGTCCACCATCAGGTCGCGCTTGACTGTGCCGGGACGGTAAGTCATGACGACGATGCGGTCGGCCAGGTAGATCGCCTCTTCGATGCTGTGCGTGACGAAGATGATGGTTTTCTTCAGCTCGGCCCAGATGCGCAGCAGCTCGTCTTGCAGGTTGCGGCGGGTCAGCGCGTCCAGCGCGCCGAAGGGTTCATCCATCAGCATGATCGGCGAGTCCAGCGCCAGCACGCGGGCGATGGCGACGCGCTGGCGCATGCCGCCGGACAGGTCTTTCGGGAAGCGGTGCTTGAAGTCGCTCAGCGACAGCATGCCCAGCAGCTGGTCGACCTTGGCCGCGATCTCGGCTTGCGGCATGCCCTTGATTTCCAGGCCGAAGGCGATGTTCTTTTCCACCGTCATCCAGGGGAATAGTGCGTACTCCTGGAACACCATGCCGCGTTCCGGGCCGGGGCCGGTGACGAGCTTGCGGTCGGCCGTGATGGTGCCGGACGATGGCAGCGAGAAGCCGGCAATCGCGTTCAGCAGCGTGGACTTGCCGCAGCCGGAAGGCCCGAGCAGGCAGACGAACTGGCCTTGCGGGATGTCGAGGTTGATGTCCTTGAGGGCGATCACTTCGCGGCTGTCGGTCTTGAAGACCTTGTTGACGGCTTTGACTTCGATATGGGTCATCTTAATTCTCCAGGCCGCGGTGCCAGCGCAGCAAATGATTGTTCAGTTTGTTCATGCCGACGTCGATGATCAGGCCCAGCAGGCCGATGCTGATCATGCCGGCGATGATTTTGTCGGACCAGAAGTATTCGCGCGCTTCGAGGATGCGGAAGCCGAGGCCGTTGTTCACGGCGATCATCTCGGAGACGATGACCACGATGAAGGCGGTGCCGATACCGATGCGCACGCCGGACAGGATGTAGGGCACGGCGGCCGGCAGCATCACGCGGACAAACATGGTGCGCTGGCTGACGCCGAGGTTGCGGGCGGCGCGGATGTAGATGCCGTCCACCTGGCGCACGCCGGCGATGGTGTTGACCAGCACCGGGAAGAACGCCCCCAGCGCGATCAGGAACACGGCCGGCGCATTGCCCAGGCCGAACCACAGTATGGCCAGCGGAATGTAGGCGATAGGCGGAATCGGCCGCAGCACCTGCATCAGCGGATTGAACCAGGCGTACATGCGCTGGCTCGATCCCATCAGCAAGCCCAGCGGCAGCGCCAGTCCCGCGCCGATGGCGAAGCCGACAATCACGCGGTACATGCTGCTGAAGGTGTCGCCCAGCAGTTCGCCGGACAGCGCCCAGCTCAGCCACGATTGCGCGGCCGGATCGTAAGCGGTCAGCGGCAGCAGGTATTCGATCCACTTGTGCACCACCGCGAACGGCGACGGCAGCACTTGCGGATTGATCCAGCCCAGCATGGCGCTGGCTTGCCAGAAGGCGATGATAACGATGGGCACAACCGCGCCCGAGGCGGCTTGCCGCCAGTCTTGCTTGCTCATGGTGGGTCTCCGTTATTGAATGCTGAGGCTTTTCTTGGCCGCTTCCAGCAGGTCGGTCTTGACCCAGTCCTTGGCCACCGGTGCGGCGCGCATCTTGCCCGTGCCGTGCTTGGCCATCACGTCCGTGGTGATCTGGATGTGCTCGGGGCTGATGTCGTAGCTGTACGGCGAGTTGCTGATGGCGTCGTCGAAATCGTCCTTGGTGATCTGGTTCTTGAAGATCACTTCACGCACGTATTTCTCGGCGACCGGCTTGTTGTCGATGAACAGCTTGGTGGCCTGCACGAAGCAGTTCATGAACTTGGCGGCGGTGGCGCGGTGTTCCTTGTAGAACTTCTCGCTCATCACCATGGTGCGCACCGGCGCGCCGATCGGCGTGTCGTAGGGCTTCATCACTTCCACGCCGTAGCCTTTGTTGATGGCTTGCGAGGATTGCGGTTCGCTCTGCATGATGGCGTCGAGGTTCTTGCCCATCAGCGCCTGGTTGAGGTCGGCGAACGCCAGGAACACCAGTTGCACGTCCTTGCCCGGCTGGTCGGAGGCGGTCAGGCCGGCCTGGGCCAGTTCGGCGATCAGCAGCACCTCATGGATGCCGCCGCGCGTGACGCCGACGCGCTTGCCCTTCAAATCCTTGATGGACTTGATGTTGCTGTCGGGACGAGCGACCAGGCGCGCGCCGCCCTTGGCGAAGCCGGCCACCACGTAGATAGGCGCACCGTTGGCGCGGCCGGAGATGGCGGCCTCGGAAGCGGTGGCGCCGACGTCAAGCTCGCCGGCCAGGATGGCCTGCATCACGTCCGGGCCTTTGGCGAAGACGTGCTCTTCCACCTTGATGCCGCACTTGGGCGCGATTTCCTTGATGTACGAGACGGCGCCGTAATGGGCGAATTTGAGGTTGCCGAGGCGGACCACTTCCTGCGCTTGCGCACCCGAAGCGGCGGCCAGAGCGAGGGCCAGCGATAACAGACGGAACTTGGACATGCGTGTCTCCTTTGTGGTTGTAGTTACCGGAGACATTGCAGCTTCCGTGCCAAGCACGGGCTGCGGTTCAAGTCCTTGATTTGTAAGGAGGCGTGAAAAAAGCGCGGTGCGGTTCAGGCGGAAAACCGCATGAACCGGATACTGCTTATGCGGAAATCCGCCAAGCTTGGATTTAGCTGCACAGGCCGAAGGTCTTGCGGTCGGCGAAGTAGCGGTAGGTGAAGGTGCGCATCGGGTACTTGGTCAGCGCGATCTCGAAAGCGGGCGGGACGACGTCGAAACGCTCGGGCAGTTTTTCCTTCACGCGCAGGCGCACGCGCCAGATCGTATCATCGCTGGTGGCGCCGGCGACCAGCATGTCCGGCACCTTGGGGATCACGTCGACGATCTCCGGCCGCGAGTTGGTGGCGCGCTGGTAGAAGCTGACCAGTTCGGCCTTGGCCAGTACAGCGCCCTTGGGCGCGGTGACGTGGTATTCGCGGGAGAGGAACAGGGCGCGCTCACCGCGCGGCACCAGGTAGACGAAGGTGAACTCGGCGCCGCCGTCCGGCAGCGTCACCGGCGGCGTGGTTGACACGCTGATCCCACGCGGCAGCTCATAGCGCGAGCCATCCTGCCAGGCGGAGCACTCCGGCGTCTTGGCCATGTAGACATCGACAGGCTTGAACGAATCGCCGCAAGCGGCCAGCAGCAGGGGCAAAACAATGAGTGCGGAATAACGCAAGCGCATGAGGGTACCGGTTTTTTATAAATCGAAGTCCGTAGTTTACTCTGAAATGAAAAAGGGCCGCATCGCTGCGGCCCTTTGCTTGCGCTACGTGGTGATTACCACATGATGACGCGGTCTTTTGGTTCCAGGTACATCTTGTCGCCCGGCTTCACGTTGAAGGCGTCGTAGAAGCCTGGCTGGTTGCGCATCGGGCCGTTCGCGCGGAACTGGCCTGGCGAGTGCGGATCGGTCTTGATCTGAACGATCTGCTGCGCTTCGCGCATCTTCAAACGCCATACCTGCGCAAAGCCCATGTAGAAGCGCTGGTCGCCGGTCAGGCCGTCGATGACAGGGGCTTCCTTGCCGCCCAGCGACAGCTTGTACGCCTTGTACGCAATCGCGATGCCGCTGTTGTCGGCAATGTTCTCGCCCAGGGTCAGCTCGCCGTTGACGTGGTAGCCAGGCAGCGGGCTGAACTGGTTGTACTGCTCCACCAGCATCTTGGTCTTGGCCGCGAAGTTCTTGTGGTCCGCAGCGGTCCACCAGTCACGCAGATTGCCGTCGCCGTCGTACTGCGCGCCCTGGTCGTCGAAGCCGTGGCTGATTTCGTGGCCGATCACGCCGCCGATGGCGCCGTAGTTGACCGCGTCGTCCGCATCAGCATTGAAGAACGGTGCTTGCAGGATCGATGCCGGGAACACGATCTCGTTCATCTCCGGGTTGTAGTAGGCGTTGACGGTTTGCGGCGTCATGCCCCACTCTTCGCGGTCGATCGGCTTGCCCAGCTTGGCCAGTTCCTTGTTGTACTCGAACTCGCGCGAACGGATCACGTTGCCAACCAGGTCGTCCTTGGAAACAACCAGCTTGGAGTAATCGCGCCAGTGGTTCGGGTACGCGATCTTGGTGGTGAACTTGGCCAGCTTCTCTTGCGCCTGTTTCTTGGTGACTGGGCTCATCCAGTCCAGCTGGTCGATGCTGGTCTTGTACGAAGCCAGCAGATTGTTGACCAGCACCTGCATGCGCGCCTTGCGCTCGGCCGGGAAGTTTTGCTCGACGTAGATCTTGCCGACTGCTTCGCCCAGCGCGCCTTCGGTGACGGAAACGCCGCGCTTCCAGCGTGGACGCTGTTCGGTAACGCCGCTCAGCACGGTGCCGTAGAAGGCGAAGTTTTCATCGACGTACGATTTGTTCAGGTAAGGCGCGCCCGAACGCAGCAGATGCCAGCGGAAGTAGGATTTCAGCGTGTCCAGATCGGTCTTGGCCAGCAGCGCGGTCATGCCCTTCAGGTAGCTAGGCTGGCCGACGATCACGTATTTGACCTTGCCGGCGATGCCGGCGTCAGCCAGGTAGGCGTTCCAGTCGTAGCCCGGCGCAACCTTGCCCAGCTTGGCGATGTCGACCTTGTTGTAGGCCTTGACCGGGTCGCGCAGTTCGACCTTGGTCCACTGGATCTTGGCCAGCTCTTTTTCGAACGCCACGATGGCGCGCGCGTTGGCTTCAGCCTTGGCGTCGCCTGCCAGCGTCAGGATCTTGGTGATGTGCAGTTCGTACTTGGCCAGCGCGTCGGCCATTTTCTTGTCGTCGGCTTTCAGGTAGTAGTCGCGGTCAGGCAGACCCAGACCATCCTGGCCGAAATCGACCACATATTTGGTCGAATCCTTGTTGTCCTGGTGGATGCCGTAGCCGTAAGGCGCGGTCACACCGATCTTGTTCAGGTGCGAGATCAGCGCCGGCAGCTGCTTCTTGTTCGACACGGCGGCGATCTTGGCCAGTTCCGCGTTCAGCGGGGTCAGGCCCAGCTGTTCCAGCTTGGCTTCGTCCATGAAGCTGCTGTAGAAGTCGCCGATGCGCTGGGCTTCAGGGCCGCCGGCCTTGTTGGCGGCGGCGCCTTCGATGATGGCGCGCAGCTGCGGCTGGATGTCGTCGCGCAGCTTGGCAAACGAGCCCCAGCTCGCTTTGTCAGCCGGGATTTCGGTCGTGGCCAGCCATTTGCCGTTCATGTGGATGAACAGGTCGTCCTGCGCGCGTACCGCCGGATCGATGTATTCCACCGCAATGCCGGAAACCAGCTTGCCACTTGCTACTTGGGCGCTGGCCGGAGCTGCACTTGTGGTGCTGTCGGCGGCGCCCGCCAGGCCTGCGATCAGGCTCAGGGTCAATGCACTTACGAGATGACGTTTCACGAAAATATCCTCTTGATTGTATAAAGGCCAATCCACGATGTTTGGCCCTGTTGCGCTTTATATCACAGGGCCGCCACCGCATAAAGTGTTACCACATGATGACGCGGTCTTTTGGCGCCAGATACATCTTGTCGCCCGGTTTTACGCCAAAAGCGTTGTAAAAACCCGGCTGATTGCGCACCGTGCCGTTGGCGCGGAACTGGTCCGGCGAGTGCGGGTCGGATTTAAGGTAAACGATTTGCTGGGCGTCGCGGATCTTGCTGCGCCACACCTGGCCGAAGCCCATGTAGAAGCGCTGCTCGCCGGTCAGGCCGTCGATCACCGGCGACGGCTGGCCGTTGAGCGAAATCCGGTACGCCTTGAGCGCGATCGCCGCGCCCGAGTTGTCGGCGATGTTCTCGCCCAGGGTCAGCTCGCCGTTGACGTGGTAGCCCTTGACCGGACTGAAGGCGTTGTATTGCTTGACCAGCATCTTGCTCTTGGCGGCGAAGTTCTTGTGGTCGGCCTTGGTCCACCAGTCGCGCAGATTGCCGTCGCCGTCGTACTGGGCGCCCTGGTCGTCGAAGCCGTGGCTGATCTCGTGGCCGATCACCGCGCCGATGGCGCCGTAGTTGACGGCGTCGTCGGCGTCGGCGTTGAAGAACGGCGGCTGCAGGATGGCGGCCGGGAACACGATCTCATTCAGTTCCGGGTTGTAGTAGGCGTTAATGGTTTGCGGCGTCATGCCCCATTCGTCGCGGTCGATAGGCTTGCCGAGCTTGTTCACTTCCTTGTCGTAGTCGAACGCGCGCGAGCGCTGGATGTTGCCGACCAAATCATCCTTGGCCACCACCAGCGGCGAGTAGTCGCGCCACTTGTTCGGATAGCCGATCTTGACCATGAACTTGCCCAGCTTGGCCTGCGCCTGTTCCTTGGTGGCCGGGCCCATCCAGTCCAGCGTGGTGATGCTTTGCTTGAAAGCCGCCAGCAGGTTCTGCACCAGCGCCTCCATGCGTTCCTTGCGTTCGGCCGGGAAATGCTGCGCCACGTACAGCTTGCCCAGGCTCTCGCCCAGCGCGCCGTCGGTGGCGTTGACCGCGCGTTTCCAGCGCGGCTGCTGTTCCTTGATGTCGCTGAGCACGGTGCCGTAGAAGGCGAAGTTCTCCTGCGCGAAATCTTTCGACAGATAGGCCGCGTTAGCGTGGATCACCTGCCAGCGGAACCACGCCTGCCAGGTCGCCAGCGGCGTCTTGTTCAGCACCTGGTTGAAGCCGGTGATGAAGCTGGGCTGGCTGACGATGACGTAGTCGACCTTGCCGGCGATGCCGGTGTCCTTGAGCCAGGTGGCCCAGTCGTAGCCGGGCGCCAGCTTCGACAGTTTATCCAACGGCACCTTGTTGTAGGCCTTGACCGGGTCGCGCAGCTCGACCTTGGTCCACTGGACTTTCGCCAGCTCGGTCTCCAGCGCCACGATGGCCCTGGCGTCGGCCGCCGCGTTGGCGTTGCCGGCCAGGGTCAGCATCTTGGTCACGTGCTGCTCGTACTTGGCCAGCGTGTCGGCCATCTTCTTGTCCGACTTTTTCAGGTAGTAGTCGCGGTCGGGCAGGCTCAGGCCGTCCTGGACGATGTCGGCCACGTACTTGGTCGAATCCTTGTTGTCCTGGTGGATGGCGAAGCCGTAGGGCGCGGTCACGCCGTAGCGGTTGAAGTGGGCGATCAGGGCCGGGATGTCTTTCTTGTCCTTGAGCGCGGCCACGCGGTCCAGCTCGGCGCGCAGCGGGCTCAGGCCCAGCTGCTCCAGTTTGGCTTCGTCCATATAGCTGGCGAAGAAATCGCCGATGCGCTGGGCGTCCGAGCCGGGCGTCTTGTTCGGATCGGCGGCGGCCGTCTCGATGATGGCGCGCAGCTGCGGCTTGGTGTCGTCGTCCAGCTTTTCAAACGAGCCCCAGCTCGACTTGTCGGCCGGGATTTCAGTCTTGGCCAGCCACTTGCCGTTCAGATTGAGGAAGAAGTCGTCCTGCGGGCGGACGGCGGCGTTGATTTCGGCCAGGTCGACGCCCGAGGTTTTTTGCTGTGCCTGGACACCGGCCGAAGCCAGCAGCGCCAACATCAGCGCGCTTAACATATGTACTTTCAAGTCTCTCTCCAATGATGGGGTCAAGTCTGACATTTGGACACGAGCCCGGCTGTAAGTCCTTACTACGGAAGAGGCCGTGTCCAAATGTCAGACTTGACCCCAGTCGTTACTATCCCGGAACAATAGCAAAAAGGCCACGCGAGGTGGCCTTTTTTTGCGTTCTTCCCGGTGGTTAAGCGCTTACCAGATGATGACGCGCTGTTCCGGCGCAACATACATCTTGTCGCCCGGCTTCACGCCGAAGGCTTCGTAGAAGCCCGGCTGGTTGACCATGGTGCCGTTGGCGCGGAACTGGCCCGGCGAGTGCGGGTCGGTCTTGATCAGCACGATCTGCTGCTTGTCGCGCGTCTTGCTGCGCCATACCTGGGCAAAGCCCATGTAGAAGCGCTGGTCGCCCGTCAGGCCGTCGATGACCGGCGCCTGCTTGCCGCCCAGCGACAGCTTGTAGGCCTTGTAGGCGATCGCCACGCCGCTGTTGTCGGCGATGTTCTCGCCCAGCGTCAGCGAACCGTTGACGTTGTAGCCTTCGATCGGGCTGTAGCCGTCGTACTGCCTGGTCAGCGCGTCGGCCTTGGCCTTGAAGTTGGCGCGGTCTTCCTTGCTCCACCAGTCGCGCAGATTGCCGTCGCCGTCGGACTGGCTGCCCTTGTCGTCGAAGCCGTGGCTGATTTCGTGGCCGATCACCGCGCCGATGGCGCCATAGTTGACGGCGTCGTCGGCCTTGGCGTCAAAGAACGGCGGCTGCAGGATGGCGGCCGGGAACACGATCTCGTTCATCGACGGGTTGTAGTAGGCGTTGATGGTCTGCGGCGTCATGCCCCACTCTTCGCGGTCGATCGGCTTGCCCAGCTTGTTGATCATGCGCTGGTAGCCGAACGCCGAGGCGCGCAGCACGTTGCCCGCCAGGTCGCCGCGGACGATGGCCAGCGACGAGTAGTCGCGCCATTTGTTCGGGTAGCCGATCTTCGGCGTGAACTTGGCCAGCTTGGCTTGCGCTTCCTTCTTGGTTTCCGGGCTCATCCAGTCCAGCGTGTCGATGCTGGTCTTGTACGAGGCCAGCAGGTTCTTCACCAGCTCTTCCATGCGGGCCTTGCGCTCCGGCGGGAAGTACTGGCCCACGTACAGCTTGCCCAGCACTTCGCCCAGGCTGCCTTCGACCAGGCTCACCGCCGATTTCCAGCGCGGCGGCTTGACCTCGATACCGGTCAGCACGGTGCTGTAGAAATCGAAGCTGGCATCGGCGAAATCTTTCGACAGATATGGCGCGGCGCGGCGCAGCAGCTGCCATTCGAAGTAGGATTTCCAGGTCGCCAGGTCGGTCTTTTCCAGCTGGGCGTTGAAGCCGGCCAGGTAGCTCGGCTGGTTGACGATCACGTAGTCGACCTTGCTGGCCACGCCGGCCGCGGCCAGCGCGTGCTGCCAGTCATAGCCCGGTGCCAGCGCGGACAGCTTGGCGATCTCGGTCTTGTTGTAGCGCTTGACCGGGTCGCGGTTCTCGACCTTGGTCCACTGCGCCTCGGCCAGCGCGGTTTCCAGCGCGACGATGGCCTTGGCGCTGGCGGCGGCGTGCTTGTCGCCGCCCAGCGCCAGGATTTTGGCCACATGCGCCTCGTACTTGGCCAGCGTGTCGACCATCTTGGCGTCGTCTTTTTTCAGGTAGTAGTCGCGGTCCGGCAGGCCCAGGCCGCTTTGCGAAATGCCGACCGCGTACCTGGTCGATTCGCGCGCATCCTGGCTGACGTAAACGCCGTACGGCGTGCTCACGCCGAGTTCGCTCAAGTGGGCGATCAGCATCGGGAAGGCTTTCTTGTCCTTGATCGCGCGGATGCGGTTGAGTTCGCCCGCCAGCGGCTTGGCGCCCAGCGTCTCCAGCTTTTTCTCGTCCATGAAGCTGGCGTACAGGTCGCCGATCTTTTGCGCATCGCTGCCGGCCTTGCGGGCTTTATCGGCCTCGGCCGTTTCGATGATGCCGCGCAGTTGCGGCAGCACGTCGTCGCGCAGCTTGGCGAAGGTGCCCCAGCTGGATTTGTCTTCCGGGATTTGCGTGACCTTGAGCCACTCGCCGTTCAGGTGGCGATAGAAATCGTCTTGCGGACGCACGCTGGCGTCGATGTATTGGGTGTCGATGCCGGAGACCGGGGCAGGATCGGCGGCGCCGGCGTAGGCGGTCATCAGGCTCAAAGCAAGCGTGCTCAGCAAGTATCGTTTCACTACAGTTCCCTTGTGGTTAAAACTTCATTTCGTATTTGACGCTCCAGACGACGTACGTCTGGTTGGTCGTATCGGCCAATTGTGCCAGGCCACGGGCGGTCACGATATTACTACCGAGGGCGTCTTCCGCCATCAGATTATTCGCAGAAATGCGGATTTGATGGCGCGCATCGAACTTCCACAGGCCGTAGGCGTCGAACGAGCGCTTGCGGCTGGTGTACACCACCTGCTCGGCGCTGCTCTGGATGATGGTCTGCGGCGTCCAGTTGAGGCTGGCGCCCAGCGTCAGCGGCACCGGCTTCAGGCGGTAGTCCAGGCCGACGTTGGCGGTCTGCTTCGGTTGCGCGTCGAGGCGGTTGTTGGGGCCGGGGATGCCGTCCACGCTGGACCAGAAGCGGCTGTAGTTGGAGCGGAAGTCGATCGCCGGGCCGTCCGCCATCAATTCCTGCAGCTGGAACTTGGCCTCCAGCTCGATGCCCTTGGTGCGCGCGTGGCCGATATTGCCCGGGGTCGACACCCAGCGCTGGCCGGTCGGCGTGTCCTGCAAGGTCAGCTCGCGGCGGATCAAGTCCTTGATGTCGCGGATGAAGCCGCCGGCAGTGATGATGCCGCTGCGGCCGAGGTAGTGTTCGTAGGCGAAGTCCAGGCCGGTCGCCAGTTCGGGCTTCAGGTCGGGATTGCCGGTGCGGTCGGGACGGGTGGCGCTGTTCAGGCGCGACAGCGCCGGCAGCGCGATCAAGTCCTGGATGTTGGCGGCCTTGTAGCTCTTGGTCAGGCTGGCGCGGATCTGGTCCTTGTCATGCCCGGGGATGCGGTAGACGCCGTGCAGCAGCGGGCTCAGCACGCTGCTGGTATTGCTGATGTCCTGGCCGGCGCGGGTGCTGGTGGTGCGTATGCCTTCCCAGCGCAGGCCGGCGTAGCCGGACCACTGCTGGCTGATGTCCCACTCGTCCTGCGCGAACACGGCCAGGCGGCGGGTGTCGGCGGTCAGGTCGTTGCCGGAATCGCCGAACTGCGACACGCCATCCTTGTCCAGCGAGGTCTTGGTCTCGGCGCGGTGGCCCAGCTCGATATCCCAGCCGGCCGCCAGCGCGTGTTCCTTGCCGATCGGCGTGGTGTACTTGCCGCCGGTGCTGGCGCTGCGGTCGCGCACGGTGGAATCGTCGGTGTAGCGCTGCAGCAGCTTGCCGCTGTTGTCGTACTGATAGCGCAGCGAATCGCTGTCGCTGTGGCCGCTGCCGAAGCCGAACTTGACGTCCAGCTTGGCCGCGCCCTGCAGCTTGTGCACCCAGTTGCCGAAGCCGCGCAGAAAGGTCGATTCCGAGTGGGTGCCGGTCAGCGCCAGGTTGTACTCGGGCGCTTGCAGCAGCGCGGCCGGCACCAGGCCGGCGTTCTGCGTCAGGTCGCTGCGGCCATCGCCGTCGCTGCGGTTGACCATCAGGAAGGGCTGGAAGTTCAGCGTATCGCCATTGTCGAACTTGTACGACAGGCGCGGCGTCAGGTGGATGCCGCGCGAGCTGCGTTTGGTCTCGTCGAGAACGTTCTGGTCCTTGACCACCACGCCGTCGCTGCGGGTGTCGCGGTTGAGGGTTTCGGTCTGGTCGTGCTGGCGGTTTTCGAAGACCGAGCCGGTCAGCAGCCAGGTCAGGCTGCCGGTCTTGCCCGGCACCGTCAGCGACAGATTGGGCGCGTGGCGGCCCTGCTCGATGCTGTCGGTGAACTTGAGCTGGTTATCTTTCTGCTGGTAGCCGTCGCGCAGGATGATGTTGATGGTGCCGGCGATGGCGCGCGTGCTGTGCTCGGCGATCGGGCCGCGCATCACTTCGACGCGTTCGACCTGGTCGGGCGCCAGCGACTCCATCGAAAAGCCGGCCGGCGGCCGTTCGCCGTTCAGCAGCACCTGGGTGTAGCCGCTGCCCATGCCGCGCATGCGGACATCGCCGCCGCGGCCCGGACGGCCGCCGATGGTGACGCCCGGCAGGCGCTTGAGAACATCGCCGAGGTTGCTGTCGCCGTTGCGGTCCAGCTCCTCGCGGCCATAGACCTGCTTGCCCGCCACCGAGTTGCGGCGCTCGTCCATGTCGGCGGCGCGGCCGCCGCTGATGGTCACCTGGGGAAGCGGTTTGCCGTCCGGCCCGGGGGCCGGCTTGGCGGGCGCGGTGACAGGTGCGGCATCGGTTTGTGCGTGAACTTCGGCGGCGCCCAACAGGGCCAGGCAGGCAAAGGAGATCAGTTTATTCATAGGCTGAATATTCTACCGGCAGCCCTGCCCGCAAATTGATCAGCGGGCGGTTTTTTACTTTACGATACACAGCGCCCCGCCCGGCTAAGGGCAACCCTTAACGCAGCCCGTCATTCCCGCGAAAGCGGGAATCCATACTTCGCCAGCCAGGATACTCAGCATGGGTTCCCGCCTGCGCGGGAACGACTGTTAGCCGCCGGGCAGGCTGATGCTGGCGCCGCCGGGTCCGCCGACGCTGCCGCCCATGCCGTTCTTGCGTCCGCCGCGATGCTGCTGTTCGCCGCCTTCCTGCTTGTGCGGCGCGGCGCCGTGGACGCCGCTGTCCGGCACGCGCAGCAGCTGTTCTCCGACCAGCTGCACCACGGTCTGGCGCTGCGTTTCATTCAAGGCATCGTTGACGGTCAGCCACCATTCGCGCAGCAGCTTTTCTTCGCCGGCGGCGGCAGTGGTTTCCTCGTCGACCGCCTTGGCCAGGTCGCGCAGTTCGACGCTGGCGCCCTTGGTGGCTTCCAGCGTGGCCGCCTGCAGGCGTTCGCGGCGGGCCTGGCGCTCGCGCAGCAGGTTGCGCGTCTTGCTTTCGGTCTGCTGCCACAGGATTTGCTGGTTGGCGTTGAGGTTCAGCGATTTTTTCAGCTCGGCCGCCATCGGCAGCAAGTCTTCGGCGCGCATCTCCATGACAGGCAGGGCAAACGCCGGCGACAGCGCGGCGCTCAGGGCCAATGCAGCGCTCATGCGCAGCAACGTGGAACGGAAGTTAATACGCATGTAGGCTCCATGGATAAAAAAAAGCCTGCGCTTGGGGCGCAGGCGAAAACCACTTCAGGGTAGAGAGAAATACGAGTTCAGTTTAGGTCTCGCCCCCCGCCGTTACAGGACTTCTTACAATTGCTTACGGACGTGAACGTGGGGGATACACTGAGTACAAAACAGCAAACTTGACGCTTCGCAAGCGGGCGCTGGCGTGCTTTAAAAGTCAACGGCAAGCGTTGTAAATTCTCGTAAAGGTATAAATCATTTCGCGACGGCTACTACGTTTGCCAGGAATCAGGTTTATACTCAACTCAAGCACGTTGCGGCGGGAAATCCCACAGGCGGCGGCTATCGGCAACAGCTTCGATAGGTGAAACATGGGCAAGAAACTAAAAAATTCCGGACTGATCGGCTTGGGTGTCGTGGCCGGTGTCGCGATCTCGCTGCAGTTTTCCGCCATGGCGCAAAAGCCGGTGGACCCGCCGCTGCCGCTGGAAGAACTGCGACAGCTGGCCGACGTGTTCGGCCTGATCAAATCCGACTACGTCGAAAAAGTCGAAGACAAGAAGTTGCTGACCGAAGCGATCTCCGGCATGGTGGCCTCGCTGGACCCGCACTCCGCCTACCTGGACAAGAAAGCCTACGCCGAACTGCGCGAAGGTTCGCAGGGCAAGTTCGTCGGCCTCGGCATCGAGATCGGCCAGAGCGAGGATGGCTACATCAAGATCGTCGCGCCGATCGAGGATTCGCCGGCCTGGCGCGCCGGCATCAAGGCGGGCGACCTGATCTCCCGGCTGGACAACACGCCGGTCAAGGGCCTGAGCCTGGACGAGTCGGTCAAGAAGATGCGCGGCGAGCCGCACACCAAGGTCAGCATGACCATCCTGCGCAAGGGCGAGGCCGAGCCGCTGGTGTTCAACATCACGCGCGAGGAAATCCACCAGAAGAGCGTCAAGGGCAAGATCGTCGAGCCTGGTTACGCCTGGGTCCGCATCTCGCAGTTCCAGGAACCGACCGTCGATGACCTGGCCGCCAAGATTATCGAACTGTACAAACAGGATCCGAACATCAAGGGCCTGGTGCTGGACCTGCGCAACGACCCGGGCGGCGTGCTGCAAGGCGCGATCGGCGTGGCGGCGGCCTTCCTGCCCAAGGATGCGGCCATCGTCTCGACCAACGGCCAGCTGCCGGATTCCAAGCAGATCTTCTACGGCCGTCCCGAATACTACGCGCTGCGCAACGACAGCGACGCGCTGGCCAAGCTGCCGGCCGCGCTCAAGCAGGTGCCGATGGCGGTGCTGGTCAACACCGGTTCGGCCTCGGCCTCGGAGATCGTCGCCGGCGCGCTGCAGGATTACAAGCGGGCCGACATCATCGGCACCCAGACCTTCGGCAAGGGCTCGGTGCAGACCATCCGCCAGCTGACCGCCGACACCGCCGTCAAGCTGACCACGGCGCGCTACTACACGCCGAACGGCCGCTCGATCCAGGCCAAGGGCATCGTGCCCGACCTGGCGGTGGATGAAAACGCCGACGGCGACGGCCTGAACGCGCTGCGCACCCGCGAAGCCGACCTCGACAAACACCTGACGAACGACCGCGACCAGGAAATCGCCAAGAGCAAGCGCGACGAGCTGGAAGAGCAGCTGCGCATCGTGGCGCTGGAGAAGAAACGCAAGCCGCTGGAATACGGCAGCGCCGACGATTTCCAGCTGGCGCAGGCGCTGAACCACCTGAAAGGCTTGCCGGTCCAGCTGGCCAAGCCGGAAACCACGGTGGTGCAGACCGAAGCCGCGCTCGGCGGTATCAAGAAGGATCTGGCCAAGAAATAAAAATTGGGGGTCAAGTCTGACATTTGGACACGGGCTCTACCGTAGATCGCTTTACGGTAGAGCCCGTGTCCAAATGTCAGACTTGACCCCATTTTTTTAACGGCGCCTCAAGGGCGCCGCTTTTATTTTCGCCTAACGTGCAGCCATTGTGTAGAATTTGCCTCATTATTGGCGTGAGCCATTGCTAAATTTGAAAGTTTAAACATGAAACAAGCTGTCATCAGCGGTACCGGCCTCTTTACGCCAGCCCAGTCGATCTCCAATGAAGAGCTGGTGGAATGCTTCAACGCCTACGCCGAACAGTTCAACGCCGACAACGCCGCCGCCATCGCGGAAGGCACGGTCACGGCGCTGGAGATGTCCAGCGTGGCCTTCATCGAAAAAGCGTCCGGCATCAAGTCGCGCTATGTGATGGAAAAGACCGGCATCCTGGACCCGGCGCGCATGGTGTCGCGCATTCCCGAGCGCGCGGACGAGGAACTGTCGCTGCAGGCCGAGATCTGCGTGGCGGCCGCCCGCCAGGCGCTGGACCGCGCCGGCCGCGTGGCGGCCGATATCGATATGGTGCTGGTGGCCTGCTCGAATATGCAGCGCGGCTATCCGGCGATGGCGGTGGAAGTGCAAGGCGCGCTGGGCATCGAAGGCTATGGCTTCGACATGAACGTGGCCTGCTCGTCGGCCACCTTCGGCATCCAGCAGGCGGTGGCGGCGGTGCAGAGCGGCCAGGCGCGCGCGGTGCTGGTGCTCAATCCTGAAATCACCAGCGGCCATTTGAACTGGCGCGACCGCGACAGCCACTTCATCTTCGGTGACGCCTGCACGGCGATGGTGATCGAAGCGGCCGACACGGCCAAGGGCTCGCACCGCTGGGAAATCGTCGAGACCAAGCTGAAGACCAGCTTCTCCAACAACATCCGCAACAACTTCGGCTTCCTGAACCGCTTCGACGAAGCGGGCATCGGCCAGCCGGACAAGCTGTTCCGCCAGCAGGGCCGCAAGGTGTTCAAGGACGTGTGCCCGATGGCCGCCGAGATGATCAAGAACACCATCACCGGCGCCGGGCTGGAAGTGCCGCAGGTAAGCCGCTACTGGCTGCACCAGGCCAACCTGAACATGAATCTGCTGATCAGCCGCATGGTGCTGGGCCGCGACGCCGAGCCGGGCGAAGCGCCGGTGATCCTGGACACCTACGCCAACACCTCGTCGGCCGGTTCGGTGATCGCCTTCCACAAGCACTCGGACGACATGGCCCCGGGCCAGCTGGGCGTGATCTGCTCCTTCGGCGCCGGTTACTCGATCGGCTGCGTGGTGGTGCGCCGGATTTAAGCGACGCAGGCTTCCAGCTCCCGCTCGACGGCCGCGAAAGCGGCCGTTGTCGCTTCCGGGCCGAAGGCGGTGGCCTGGACGGAAACGAAGTTGAGGTTTTTCAGGCCTATCGTCGGCAGGATGGCACGCAGATAGGGTTCGAGGAAGTCAGGCTGGCGGGCGCGCTCGCCGGTACGGTAGCCGCCGGAGCTGACGGCGATGTACACCGGACGATCCTCCAGCGTGCCGATCTTGCCTTCCGGCGTGGCGTTGAAGGTGACGCCTATGCGTACCACGTGGTCCAGCCACGCCTTCAACACCGACGGCACCGTGAAGTTGTGCATCGGCGTGGCGATCACCACGCAATCGGCGTCGCGCAGCTCGGCGATCAGCCGGTCCGACAGAGCCAGCGACGACAGGCCGCGCGCCGCAGCCGCCGATACGCGGTCACGCGTGCCGCCCAGGGCCGCCGCATA
This sequence comes from Rugamonas aquatica, assembly GCF_009380215.1. Taxonomy (GTDB): domain Bacteria; phylum Pseudomonadota; class Gammaproteobacteria; order Burkholderiales; family Burkholderiaceae_D; genus Rugamonas; species Rugamonas aquatica_B. The sequence continues at coordinate 436,685 of NZ_WHUG01000003.1, read as the reverse complement.
CTCGCCGTCGATATGCGGCAGCGGCTCGGCCCACAGATCGCGCGTGACGATTTGCGCGGCAGGGTGCTGCGACAACAGCCGGTCCATCACGCGCTGGGACAGGCGATAACTCACCGACTGCTGCCCGCGCGCGCTGCAAGTGATGTGCAGGATCTTCATGCCGCACCCGCTTTCAGGAATTTACCGAAGCGCATGGCGCCCGTCAGCAAGCCCTGACGGAAGTAGAAGCGCTGCGCCAGCGCGTTCGCCATCCCGGTGTCGAGCACCAGCTTGACGCATGCCGCCTGCTCCGCATACACGGTCAGATGCTCCAGCAGCCGTGCGCCCCAGCCCTGGCCGCGCGTTTTCTCGCCCGCCACCAGGTCGTCCACGTACAGGAATTTGCCGTACACCAGATTCTCCTCCAGGCGATAACCGGCCAAGGCCACCACTTCGCCCCCCTCCCACGCGGCCAGGATGCGATAACCCTGCTGCCCCATGCGCGTGACGCGGGCGACGAAATCGTCCTCGGTTTCCAGGTGCGGGCGCAGCTGCTTCATCACCGGGTAGCAGGCGCGCAGCTGGTCCGCCGTCTCTACATCCTTCAGTTTGTCGTTCATGGCTGATCCTTTCAAAACATCATCTTATGAGCGCAATGGCATAATCTCCAGAGCCATAAAACGACATCCCAACTAGGCCATGAAAAACCAGCCAGATTTCCTCCATCTCGACACCGCAGCCGCCGAACCGCTGTACCGGCAGATCTACACCCGCTTCCGCAGCGCCATCTCGGAAGGCCTGCTGCTGCCGGAGGCCCGCATCCCATCGGCCCGTGCGCTGGCGCTGGAGCTGGGACTGGCGCGCGGCACGGTGGAAGCGGCCTACTCGCTGCTGGCCGCCGAAGGCTATGTCGAAACACGCGGCCAGGCCGGTACCATCGTGACCCCGGCGCTGGCCCGCCACGCCGCAGCAACACCCGCACGCACACCGCGCACCCGCGCCAGTCCGACGACATCGGCAGCGTCGGCGATGCCCACCCCGCTGAACCGCCCCTTCCAAATGGGCCTGCCTGCGCTGGACGCCTTCCCGCGCAAGGTGTGGGCGCGACTGGCGGCGCGCGCGATCCGCGCCACGCAAGCCGATGACATGGCCTACCCTCCCTTCGCCGGCCAGGCACCGCTGCGCACCGCCATCGCCACCTACCTGCAACTGTCACGCGGCATCGACTGTACGCCATCGCAGGTGTTCATCACCTCCGGCTACCGCAACACGCTGGAGCTGGTGACACGCGCCCTGCTGCAGCCGGGCGACGGCGTCTGGGTGGAGGACCCCGGCTTCCCGCCGACGAGCGAGCTGCTGAAACAGGCCGGCATGAAACTGGCCCCGGTGGCGGTGGACGCAGACGGATTGGTGGTGTCGCACGGCGTGGCCACCGCGCCGCGCGCCAGGGCCGCCATCGTCACGCCCGCGCATCAAAGCCCGCTGTGCGTCGCGCTGTCGCTGCCGCGCCGCCTGGCGCTGCTGGATTGGGCCAGACAGGCCGACGCCTGGATCGTGGAAGACGACTACGACGGCGAATACCGCTACGCCAGCCGCCCGCTGCCTGCGCTGCAAAGCCTGGACCGCGACGGCCGCGTGCTGTACGCCGGCACCTTCAGCAAGGTGCTGTTCCCGGCGGTGCGGCTGGCCTACCTGGTGGTGCCGCCGGCGCAGGTGGCGCGCTTCGAACAGATAAGCCAGACCTACGCCGCCAGCGGCCCGGCGCTGATGCAAACCATCGTCAGCGACTTCATGAACGAAGGCCACTTCGCCCGCCACATCCAGCGCATGCGCCGCCTGTACGCCGAGCGCCGCCAGATCGCCGCCGAAGGACTGGCCGCGGTGCTGGGCAAACACCTGCGCATCGATCCGCAGCCGGGCGGCATGCATCTGGTGCTGCGCATGAAGGGCCGCCACACCGACCGCGCACTGGCCGAGCGCATGCGGCAGGACGGCATGGCCGCGCTGGCGCTGTCCGAGCGCAGCGTGCTGCCGCATGCGGCGTCGGCGCTGCTGCTGGCCTTCACCAACATCGACACCCCGCAGCGGGCGCGGGAACTCGGCAAACGGATACTCAGGCTGATGTAAACATGGCCTAGTCCAATAGCCCATTCTTGGCTCTTCACGACTAGGCCATGCATCAGCAGAATACGCTCATTCGCAATCAATCAAGGAAACGCCATGAGCAAGCGCCTCGAAGTATTCAAGCACGCCCCTGAAGCCTACAAGGGCTTCGCCGCCGTCAAGAGCTATGTACAAACCTGCGACCTGCCGTCCGAGCTGGTGGAGCTGGTCTACCTGCGCGTGTCGCAGATCAATGGCTGCGCCTACTGCATCGATATGCACACCCGCGACCTGCTGAACCAGGGCGTCAAGATCGACAAGGTGGCGCTGGTGCCGGTGTGGGAGGAAGCGGCCGCGCTGTTCAGCGAGAAGGAGCGTGCCGCCCTGGCCTGGGCCGAAAGCGTGACCCGCGTGGCCCAGACCAATGTGCCGGACAGCGACTATCAAAAGGCGATCGCCGTCTTCAGCGAAAAGGAACTGGCCGACCTGACCGTGGCCGTGTCGCTGATGAACGCCTTCAACCGCTTCGGCGTCAGCATGCGCATGGCGCCGGCGGCCCTGGCCTACTGATCCGACGATCCGTACGGGGCGCGATTGTGCTACGCTAGGGCTCACCCACCCTAGCGCAGGAGCCCCGCACGCATGCCCCACAATATCAGCCTGATTACCACCATCGCTGCCGCACTGGGCTTCGGCCTTTTGTTCGGCTATCTCGCAACGCGCCTTAAACTGCCGGCGTTGGTGGGCTATCTGGCTGCGGGCATCATCATCGGCCCCGCCACGCCGGGCTTCGTGGCCGATACGGCGCTGGCCGGGCAACTGGCCGAAATCGGCGTGATGCTGATGATGTTCGGCGTCGGCCTGCACTTCTCTCTCGATGATTTATGGGCCGTCCGGCGCGTCGCGCTGCCGGGCGCCGTGCTGCAAATTGCAGTCGCCACCGCGCTGGGCATGGTGCTGGCGCACTTCTGGGGCTGGAGCACAGGCGGTGGACTGGTATTCGGCCTGGCGCTGTCGGTGGCCAGCACGGTGGTGCTGCTGCGGGCGCTGGAGGAACGCGGAATTCTCGACAGCTTCAACGGCCGCATCGCGGTCGGCTGGCTGGTGGTGGAAGACCTGGTGACGGTGCTGGTGCTGGTGCTGCTGCCTGCGCTGGCAGGCTCGCTGGGCGGCACATACAGCGAAAGCCATGGCGTTACCGGCATGGGCGAAGCCAACCTGTGGACCACGCTGGCCATCACGCTGGGCCAGGTCGGCGCCTTCATCGCGCTGATGCTGGTGGTCGGCCGCAAGCTGTTCCCCTGGATCCTGTGGCAGGTGGCGCGCACCGGTTCGCGCGAGCTGTTCACGCTGTGCGTAATCGCCGCCGCCGTCGGCATCGCCTACGCGTCGACCCACTACTTCGGCGTGTCGTTCGCGCTGGGTGCCTTCTTCGCCGGCATGGTGCTGCGCGAATCCGAACTGGCGCACCGCGCCGCCGAGGAATCGCTGCCGCTGCGCGACGCGTTCGCGGTGCTGTTCTTCGTCTCGGTCGGCATGCTGTTCGAGCCGGCGATACTGATCGAGCAGCCGCTCAAGCTGCTGGCCGTGGTCGCGATCATCGTGGTCGGCAAATCGGTGGCGGCCTTCCTGCTGGTGCTGCTGCTGCGCTATCCGGCCAAGACCGCGCTGATGGTCTCGGCCAGCCTGGCGCAGATCGGCGAGTTCTCCTTCATCCTGGCGGCGCTGGGCCTGTCCCTGGGCCTGATGCCGGCCGAAGGCCAAAGCCTGATACTGGCCGGCGCGATCATCTCGATTGCGCTGAACCCGGTCGTGTTCCGCGTCACCAAGCCGCTGGAACGCTGGATGGGACGGAACGCATCGCTGGCGGCCAAGTTCGAACGCACGGCCGATCCGCTGGCGGAGCTGCCGACATCGGTGCCACAGGAGCATCTGGCCGGCCAGGTGGTGCTGGTCGGTTATGGCCGCGTGGGACGGCGCATCGCCGCCGCGCTCACCGAACGCGGCATCCCCTTCGTGGTGGCGGAACAGAACCGCGAGCTGGTGGACCAGCTGCGCAAGGACGGCACGCATGCGGTGGCCGGCAATGCGGGCGAACCGGCGGTGCTGATCCAGGCCCACATCGCGCGCGCCGCGATGCTGGTGATCGCCACACCGGACACCTTCCACGTGCGGACCATGATCGAAACCGCGCGCGCGCTCAACCCCAACATCAAGACCGTAGTGCGCACGCACAGCGACGAGGAAGCGGAACTGCTGCGCGGCGAACGCGCGGGCGAAGTCTTCATCGGCGAGCAGGAACTGGCGAAGGGCATGACGGAGTTCGTGCTGGCCAACCTGGCAAAAGGCGGAGGCCATCATAGTCACTAGGCGCGCGCTGATGCGCTGTGCGGTGGCGCTGCCGGCATCGCTGCTACTCCCGGGTGCGGGGGCATCGCCGGCACGCGTGCAGCTGGACTTTCACAGCGCCTTCCTGATGAACATGCATCACTTCCTGTACAACCTGGGCGTGCATCCGGAACTGCTGGAAAAAACCGGCTGGACGGCCACGCCCACCGCCGACGAAATGGCGACGTTGCGCGGCGCCGTCGCCTGGTACCACGACAACTACGCCAAGCGCGATCTGCTGTTCGACGAGCAGATGACAGCCATCAAAACCGCGCTGAGCGTGGCCGACACGCGGCGCGACGCCAGCGGTCTGGCCCTGCCGCCGCAGCTGGCGTCCACGTTGAACAGTGTCGCGCCGATCTATGCGCGCTGCCTCTGGGCGCAGCACGACGCCAGCAACCGTCAGTGGATCGCCGAAGCGAAGCGGCTGGATGAGCGCTACGGCGCTGAAGTCCAGGAAGGCATTGCGCGCCATCTGCAAACGCCCTTCCCATCGACACCGATCCGCATCGACATCGTGGTGGAAACCGGCAAGCGCCAGGGCGGCTACACGGACACGCAAACAGTCATCCCCGGCGGTCGCCCCAGTTATCAGGGACTCGCTGCATTGGAGATGACGTATCACGAGATTTCGCACATCGCATCGACGGAGAAGCTCGAAGAGATGATCGACGCCCGCCTCAAGGCGACGCATCGCTCGGCCGATTCGGACCTGTGGCACGCGGTGCAGTTCTACACCGTAGGCGCCGTGGTGAAAGCAGTACTCAAACGGCGCGACGGTATCGACTACGAACCCTACGCCGACAAGGGCGGCCTGTTCAAAGGCTACTGGTCGCCATTCGCGCCGATCATCGCCAGCGAGTGGCAACCCTATATGAACGGCAAGCAGACATTCGAACAGGCAGTCGTTCGCATGGTGGATCGACTGCCTGCCGCATAGCCTGTAGCTTACAGGCTGACAGCCAGCTCCGCGCCTTCCTTGATGGCGCGCTTGGCGTCCAGCTCCGCCGCCAGTGCGGCGCCGCCGATCTTGTGGAAGCGCGGCCAGGCTGCGTTGGCTTTGACTTCCTCTTCCGACGGCATCAACTCGGTCAGGCTGTCCTGGCCCGCGCAGACCACCACGTTATCCACCGACAGCAGTCGCTGCTCGCCGGCGATGGTCACGTGCAGGCCCTGGTCGTCGATGCGGTCGTACTGCACGCCCGCCAGCATCACCACGCCGTTGCGCGCCAGGACCGCGCGGTGCACCCAGCCCGAGGTCTTGCCCAGGCCCGCGCCCAGCTTGGAGGTCTTGCGCTGCAGCAGATACAGCTGGCGCACCGGCTCCGGCGTCTCCACCGTCGTCAGGCCGCCAGGCGCGTCACCCTTCATGTCCACGCCCCATTCCTTGGCCCAGACATCCAGCGCCAGCGGCAGCGGATGCTTGGGATCGTGCAGCAGGTATTCGCCGACGTCGAAGCCGATGCCGCCCGCGCCGATGATGGCCACGCGCTTGCCCACCGGCGCCTTGTTCTGCAAAACGTCGATATACGACAGCACTTTCGGATGGTTGATGCCTTCGATCGGCGGACGGCGCACCTTGATGCCGGTGGCGACCACCACATCGTCGTAGCCCTCGGCGATCAGCTGCTCGCGCGTGACGCGCACGCCCAGCTTGACGGTGACGCCGGTCAGTTCCAGCTTGCGGCGGAAGTAGCGGATGGTCTCGGCGAATTCCTCCTTGCCCGGGATCTGCATGGCGATCTTGAACTGGCCGCCGACGCTGTCGCTGGAATCGAACAGGGTGACGTCATGGCCGCATTCGGCCGCCACCGTGGCCGCCGACAGACCGGCAGGCCCGGCGCCGACCACCGCCACGCGGCGCTTCTTCGCGGCCGGGGCGTAGACCAGCTCCGTCTCGTGGCATGCGCGCGGGTTCACCAGGCAGCTGGCGCGCTTGTTGGAGAAGGTGTGGTCCAGGCAGGCCTGGTTGCAGCCGATGCAGGTGTTGATCTCGTCGGTGCGGCCTTGCGCGGCCTTGATGACGAAGTGCGAGTCGGCCAGGAAGGGACGCGCCATCGAGATCATGTCGGCGTCGCCGCGCTGCAGGATGCCTTCCGCTTCGGCCGGCATGTTGATGCGGTTCGAGGCCACCACCGGTATCGTCACTTCGCGGCGCAGGCGTCCCGCCAGGCTGGCGAAGGCGCCGCGCGGCACCGAGGTGACGATGGTCGGCACCCGCGCCTCGTGCCAGCCGTAGCCGGAATTGAGGATGGTGGCGCCGGCGTGCTGCAGGGCCTTGGCCACCGCCACCACGTCGTCCCAGGTATTGCCGCCGTCGACCAGGTCCAGCAGCGAGTGGCGGTACATGATGATGAAGTCATTGCCCACTTCGGCGCGGATGCGTTTGACGATCTCCACCGACAGGCGCATGCGGTTCTCGATGCTGCCGCCCCAGCGGTCGGTGCGCAGGTTGGTGCGGGCGCACAGGAACTGGTTGAGCAGATAGCCTTCGCTGCCCATCACCTCGACGCCGTCGTAGCCGGCGTCGCGCGCCAGCTTGGCGCAGCGGGCGTAGTCGCGGATGGTGGCTTCGATGCCGGCCTCGGTCAGCGCGCGCGGCTTGAACGGCGAGATCGGCGATTTCTTCTCCGACGCCGACACCACGAACGGCTGGTAGCCGTAGCGGCCCGCGTGCAGGATCTGCATCAGGATCTTGCCGCCCTCCTCGTGCACCGCGCTGGTGACGCGGCGGTGGTTGATGACATCGCCCTTGAAGTTGAGCGTACCTCCAAAGGGTAGCAGCCACCCGGAGCGGTTGGGGGAGATGCCGCCGGTGACGATCAATCCCACCCCGCCGCGTGCGCGCTCGCGATAGAATGCGGCCAGTTTGCCGTAGTTGTAGAAGCGGTCCTCAAGACCGGTGTGCATGGAGCCCATGACGACGCGGTTGCGCAGCGTCGTGAAGCCAAGATCGAGGGGAGCCAGCAGGTGTGGGTATGGTGAAGTTGTCATTATGGTTCTTAGAGTCAGACGTTGGGTCAAGCACGATGATGCCCGCATTAAAACTCAATTCTCTAGACCTGGGCTTCTAAAGTCCCGGCGCCCGCCCCGCGAATTTGGCGGTCGGTGCGGTAGCGCTCTTGTATTCTGCCACCCTTTCCCTTACGCTGGAAAGATGATGCGATTCCTTCTGTTTTTGTTGTTAGGTGTAGCCGCCCCGGTGCTGGCGCAGGCACCTAAGCTTGAATTGCCCAAGCTGGAGGTGTCGGTCAACCGGGTTGAACTCGATGCGCTGCATATGTACGAAGTGGACGCCACCGGCACGGTGGCGGCGCCACTGCCGAAGGTATGGCGCATCCTGACAGGCTATGAACGCATGGCCGAATTCGTGCCCGACATGGAGTCGTGCAAGGTCTTGTCCCGTAACGGCAATGAGGTCATCGTCGAACAATTCGGCGTGGCGCGCTTCCTGTTCATGACCAAATCCATCCACCTGATCGTGCGCGCGACTGAGCAGCCGATGTCGTCGATCGACATTTCGCTGATCTCCGGCGACATGAAGCACTACGAATCGCATTGGGAATTGATACCGGTGCCCGAGACCGGCGGCACCCGGGTGGTCTACAGCGGCAAGCTGATACCGAACTTCTACGTGCCCGGCATCCTCGGCGCCAAGATGATACGCGGCGATATCGAGCGCATGATGAACGCTGTGCTGGCGCGCCTCGACCGCCGCGAAGATGCTAAATAATTTAGCTCAATAATTAAGCCAGATATGTATCGCGGTCGCGCAGCTCGGCGAAGTTTTCCAGGCTGCCGATCTTCACCAGCACCGGATTGAGACTGAGCTTGGCCTGCATCGCACGCCAGGCGAACTGCCACTCCTGCTCCTGCGCTTCGGCCGATGTCTTGGTGAAGGCCACGCCCAGGGCTGCGCGGGTGCCGTATTCGACGGCGCCGTCGATGCCGGCCCAGCTAGGCAGCGTGCGCTGCACCGCGCGATGCAGGCGCTCGCCGAATTCCTCGGTGTTGTGGATGACCAGGCAGCTGTCGGACGAAAACAGCTCGAACAGCTTGCGGTCCCAGGCCTTGGAGAGGCTCAGCGTCAGGCAGCTGTTGGCCGGGGTCAGGATGAACTGGCCCTGGGTCAGCGCCAGTTCCAGGTCTTCGCGCACGCCGTAGCGATACAGGGTCGGAGGGCGTTGGTAATCGTGCATGTTGGTACTCTATTCTTTACAAAGTTATTTGAGCGGGCGGCGCACATGGCGGTGCGAGCGCATCGCCGCCGAAGCGATGAAAATCTCCCGCAGCAGGTAGACGAAACTGCCGATCAGGGCCAGCATCGCCACCACGAACATGCCCGCGATGTACTTGTCCAACGAGATGTTGGTGATATCGCCCAGGAACAGCATCGCAATCACCAGGCAAATCAGCAGCCCGCAGGCGGTCGACAGCGTGATCGAGGCGTTGATCAGGTGCGATCTTCGGTACAGCACATCGAGTTCGTTCAGGTAGACGTCGCTGTAGCCGATATCGAGCCTGTCCTCCAGCACCCGCGAACGGTCGATGATGCGCGCCAGGCGGTTGGTCAGCACCATCAGGTTGGTGCATACGCCCGTCAACAGGAACACCGGCGCAATCGCCAGCTGGATGATATGGCCGATATCGCCGACTTGTATATTCATGGATGCGTGGAAGCTGGAATTATCGATAGTGTATCAGCCCGCGCGCCATGCGGGCCGATTCCGGGCGGGCGGCGCCCGATCTCAGACAAATCCGCGGCTACGCTTGAACTGCTCGGTGGCTCCCACCAGCGCCCGCGAAATGCCTTTTTCCATGGCGCCGTGGCCTGCGTCGGGCACCATGTTCATCACCGATCCGGGCCAGGCCTGGTGCAGGCGCCAGGCCGATACCGGCGGGCAGATGACATCGTAGCGGCCCTGCACGATCACCGCCGGCAGGTGGGCGATGCGGTCCATATTGCGCAGCAGCTGGTCCTCGCCGAAGAAGCCCAGGTTGGCCATGTAGTGCGATTCCAGCCGGCCCACGCCCAGGTCCAGCGTGTCCGACGGCGGATCTTCGGCTTGCGGCATCAGGAACACGCGGCGGCCTTCGAAGCGGCTCCAGGCGCGCACCGCCGGCCAGTGGATTGCCGGGTCGTCGCTCATGATGCGGTTCACATAAGCTTGCAGCAGGTTGCCGCGCTCCGCCTCCGGGATCGCGGCGATGAAATCGGCGTGCACCTCGGGGTGGAACCACTGGGCGCCGTGCAGGAACCAGTCCACCTCCGCCTGCGTGCACAGGAAGATGCCGCGCAGGATGAAGCCCAGGCAGCGCTCGGGATGCGCCTGGCCGTAAGCCAGCGCCAGCGTCGAACCCCAGGAACCGCCGAACACCAGCCACTGCTCGATGCCGAACATCACGCGCAGGCGCTCGATGTCCTCGACCAGCAGCTGGGTGGTGTTGGCGCGGCATTCTCCCAGCGGCAGCGACTTGCCGGCGCCGCGCTGGTCGAACAGGATCACGCGGTACTGCTCGGGATCGAAGAAGCGGCGGTGCTGCGGCGACAGGCCGGCGCCCGGGCCGCCGTGCAGGAACACCACCGGTATGCCCTGCGGATTGCCGACTTCTTCCCAGTAGATGGTGTGCAGGTCGTCAACCGCCAGCATGCCGTGGCGTGACGGCAGGACGGGCGGGAACAGGGGCGAGGTCGGGTCGAACATGGCTATCCTTTAGGCATCGATAGCAGATTGTACGAAAAAAAAGCCAGGATCGCGAACGATCCTGGCCTTGGGCTGCAATGCTTAGCCGCTTAGGACATGTGCTGGCCGCCGTTGATGGCGATGTTGGCGCCGGTGACGAAAGCCGCTTCGTCCGACGACAGGTAGGCCACCAGGCCCGCCACTTCTTCCGGCTTGCCCAGGCGGGCCATCGGAATTTGCGGGATGATCTTGGTATCGAGCACCTCCTGAGGGATTTCCATCACCATTTTGGTGCCGATGTAGCCCGGCGAAATGGTGTTGACGGTCACGCCCTTGCGCGCCACTTCCAGCGCCAGCGCCTTGGTGAAGCCGTGCATGCCGGCCTTGGCGGCCGAATAGTTGGTCTGGCCGAAGGCGCCCTTCTGGCCGTTGACCGACGAAATATTGATGATACGGCCCCAACCGCGTTCCACCATGCCATCGCACACAGGCTTGGTCATGTTGAACACGGAGTCCAGATTGGTGGCCATGACGGCGTCCCAATTCGGTTTGTCCATCTTCTTGAAGGTCATGTCGCGGGTGATGCCGGCGTTGTTCACCAGCACGTCGATCGGACCGATATCTTTTTCGATAGCGGCCACGCACGCCTGGGCCGAATCGTAGTCGGCCACGTCGCACGGATAAGCGCGGAAATTAAAGCCCTGATCGCGGGTAGTTGCGAGCCATTGCTCGACCTTCGGATTGCCAGGGGAATACGTGGTGACGACGCAATAGCCTAGTGCCGACAGTTTGAAACACACTGCTTCGCCCAGACCACCCATGCCACCGGTTACTAATGCAACTCTTGCCATTTTCGTCCCCTCGTTAATAGACACCAAAAATCATCTGACACCGCGCCGTCGACAACCCGGCGCGGCACTGCTACTGCCTGATGCTACAAATGTTGCGAGTACTGCTTAAGCGCGTTCGATGGCCAGCGCCACGCCCATGCCGCCGCCGATGCACAGCGAGGCCAGGCCTTTCTTGGCATCGCGGCGCACCATTTCGTGGATCAGCGTGACCAGGATGCGGGCGCCGGAAGCGCCGATCGGATGGCCGATGGCGATGGCGCCGCCGTTGACGTTGATCTTGCTGGTGTCCCAGCCCATTTCCTTGTTGACGGCCACGGCCTGTGCGGCGAAGGCTTCGTTAATTTCCAGCAGGTCCAGGTCGTCCGGGGTCCAGCCGGCCTTTTTCAGGCACAGCTTGGTGGCCGAGACCGGGCCCATGCCCATGAAGGCAGGGTCCAGGCCGGACGAGGCGTAGGCCTTGACCTTGGCCAGCACCGGCAGGCCCAGTTCCTTGGCCTTGGTGGCGGACATCATGATGACGGCGGCGGCGCCGTCGTTCAGGCCGGAGGCGTTACCGGCGGTCACGCTGCCATCCTTGGCGAAGGCGGGGCGCAGGCCGGCCAGCGCTTCGATGGTCGAGCCTGGTTTGATGTATTCATCGCTGTCGAACACGATGCTGCCTTTTTTCTGGACGATTTCCAGCGGCAGGATCTCATCCTTGAACTTGCCAGCCTTTTGCGCGGCTTCCGCTTTCAGCTGCGAGTTCAGCGCGAACTCGTCCTGCTCGGTGCGGGAAATCTCGTATTTCTTCGCGACGTTCTCGGCGGTGGTGCCCATGTGGTACTGGTTGTAGGCGTCCCACAGGCCGTCGACGATCATGGAGTCGACCATTTTGAAATCGCCCATGCGGAAACCGTCGCGCGAACCGTTCATCACGTGCGGCGAGGCGCTCATGTTTTCCTGGCCGCCGGCGATGACGATGTCGGCGTCGCCGGCCTTGATCGCTTGCGCCGCCAGATGGGTGGCTTTCAGGCCGCTGCCGCACACGTGGTTGATGGTGAAGCCGGGAATGGTGTTCGGCAGGCCGGACTTGATGACGGCCTGGCGCGCCGGGTTCTGGCCGACGCCGGCGGTCAGCACCTGGCCGAGGATGGCTTCGCTGATCAGGTTAGGATCGATGCCGGTCTTGGCCAGCAGGCCCTTGATCACATGCGCGCCCAGCTCGGAAGCCGGGGTCTTGGCCAGGCTGCCGCCGAATTTGCCCACGCCGGTACGGCCAGCGGCCACGATAACTACATCATCCATATGACTCTCCAATGCGCCGGCCACGGCCGGCTTAGTTTAGCAACAACGCGAACTTCGATAATACGCTTCCGGCGATGAGGCCGTGCAGGGTTTCGATTGTGCGTCGCCGCGAGAACCTTCCCTCGTGCAAGGGTTTCTCTAGCAGCATCCATGCCAGCGGCCTGCAATCACTGGGCACCCATCGTAAGCGGCGAGTTTGGCGAGACGCTTGATGTGCGTCAAATCCGCCTCAATCATTCTGAAGAAACAATGTCAATTTGTCACGATAATAATTTGATACCGTCCAGGGTGCTGGCGCACTGCTCGCGTATCACATTGACGAAGTCCAGCACGTAGGCCTTTTGCTTCTGCGCCTCCGGCACGGAGACGAACAGGTCGCTCCACAGCCCCTGTTCGCCGACCGGCTTGGCGATCACGTAGTCGTAGTCGACATAGTTCTTGATCGCCCAGTTCGGCAGCGCGGCGATGCCGCGGCGGCTGGCGACCAGCTGCAGCACGGCCACCGTCAGTTCGGCGGTGCGCCGTTCGAAGTGGATATTGGCCGGCTGCAGCACTTCGCGGATCAGGTCGATGCGGGTTTCCGGCACCGGGTAGGTAATCAGCGTTTCGCCTTCAAAATCAGACGCTTGCAGGCGGCGCTGGGCCGCCAGGCGGTGCTTCTGCGCCATCACCACCAGGATTTCAAAGCGGAACAGCGGGAAGGTGGCGAAGTCCGGGCCGTAGGGCGAGCCGATCACCAGGTCGGCGGCGCCGCTGCGCAGCAGCTCGGCCGGCTCGCTGTGGAAGCCCGACACCAGGTCGATCTCCACTTCGGGCCAGCGCTTGCGGAATTCATCCATGACCGGCATCAGCCAGTCGAAACAGGTGTGGCACTCCAGCGCCACGCGCAGCTGGCCGGTGTCGCCCTGGGTCAGGCGCGCCACTTCGCGCTCGGCCGACTCGATTTCCGGCAACAGCAGATCGGCCAGCTTGAGCAGGCGGGCGCCGGTCGCGGTAAAGCCGATCGGCACGGATTTTCGCTCAAAAAGCGGCCCGCCGTAGCGATCTTCCAGCAATTTGATTTGATGCGACAAGGCCGACTGCGTCAGATTCAGCAGTTGCGCAGCACGAACCAGGCTGCCGGCGGAGCGTAGGGCACTCAGGGTGCGCAGGTGACGTATCTCTAGCATGGTCTATTAAATTTTTTCATGTGAAGCCGCAAAATCTTTCGTTTTGATTATAGACCGGATTGCCGCACACTTTATATCACCAATATTAAATGCGGATGACATCAAAATGACAACATCGAATAAAGCCATACAAAGCCACGTTCCGGGCTTTCCGCGCATCGGCGCGGCGCGCGAACTGAAATTTGCGCTGGAGGCCAACTGGCGCGGCGAATTGCCGGAAGCCGAACTGGAAACCGTCGGCCGCGACCTGCGCGCGCGCCACTGGGCATTGCAGCAGCAGGCCGGGCTGGACTTCGTCACGGTCGGCGATTTCGCCTTCTACGACCAGGTCGCCAACCACATCCAGCTGCTCGGTTGCGAACCGGCACGCTACGGTTTCGGCGACGGCCAGTCGCAGCTGAGCCGCTACTTCACTATGGCGCGCGGCAAGAGCGGCAACAAGGCCGCCGAGCCGGCCGCCTGCGGCCACGACCACGCGCACGACGCCCACGGCGAAGGCAATCTGCACGCCTCGGCCGCGCTGGAAATGACCAAGTGGTTCGACACCAACTACCACTACCTGGTGCCGGAGTTCACGCCGGAAACCGCCTTCTCGCTGGCCTGCGAGCGCCTGTTCGACGAAGTGGCCGAGGCGCAGGCGCTGGGCCACGCGGTCAAGGCCGTGCTGCTGGGACCGTTGAGTTTCCTGTGGCTGGGCAAGGCCAAGGCCGACGGCGATTTCGACCGCCTCGCCTTGCTGGACAAGCTGCTGCCGGTCTACGGCCAGGTGCTGGACCGTCTGAAGACGCAGGGCGTGCAGTGGGTGCAGATCGATGAGCCCATCCTCGGCCTCGACCTGCCGGCGCCTTGGCGCAGCGCGTTCGAGAACAGCTACTGGCAGCTGAACCAGGTCGGCGTGCCGCTGCTGCTGGCCACCTACTTCTCGCCGCTGGAAGAAAACCTGAGCCTGGCCTGCCGCCTGCCGGTGGCCGGCCTGCACGTGGACGGCGTGCGCGCGCCGCACGAACTGACCAGCATCGCCGACTGGCTGCCGGTGCACAAGGTGCTGTCGGTCGGCATCGTCGATGGCCGCAACATCTGGCGCACCGACCTCGACGCCGCGCTGGCCACGCTGGCGCCGATCGCGGAAAAGCGCGGCGGCAAGCTGTGGCTGTCGGCCTCGTGCTCGCTGCTGCACGTGCCGTTCACGCTGGCGGCCGAGACCGCGCTCGATGCTGAAATCCGCTCATGGCTGTCCTTCGCCACCGAGAAGCTCGACGAGCTGTATGTGCTCAAGCAGGCGCTGCAAGGCGACTACGACGCGGCCACCGCCGCCGCGCTGGAAGTATCGCGCGCCGCCATCGCCAGCCGCCGCGCCAGCCCGCGCGTGCACCAGGACGCCGTGCGTGCGCGCATCGCCGCCCTGCCCGCCGACGCCGACCGCCGCCACTCGCCGTTCGCCCAGCGCCAGGCCGAGCAGCGCGCCCGCTTCAAGCTGCCGGCCTTCCCGACGACGACCATCGGCTCCTTCCCGCAAACGGCCACCATCCGCGCCGCCCGCGCCAGCTTCAAGCGCGGCGAGCTGAACACGGCCGACTATGAAACCAAGATGCGCGAAGAAATCGCCTACGCCGTGCGCCGCCAGGAAGAGCTGGGCCTGGACGTGCTGGTCCACGGCGAAGCCGAGCGCAACGACATGGTCGAATACTTCGGCGAGCAGCTGGCCGGCTTCGTCTTCACGCAGCTGGGCTGGGTGCAGTCGTACGGTTCGCGCTGCGTCAAGCCGCCCGTCATCTACGGCGATGTCAGCCGTCCAAAGGCGATGACGGTCGACTGGACCGTGCACGCGCAAAGCCTGACCGGCAAGCCGATGAAGGGCATGCTGACCGGTCCTATCACCATCCTGCAATGGTCGTTCGTGCGCGACGACCAGCCGCGCGCGCGCACCGCGCTGCAGATCGCGCTGGCGATCCGCGACGAGGTGGCCGACCTGGAGCAGGCCGGCATCGGCATCATCCAGATCGACGAGCCGGCCGTGCGCGAAGGCTTGCCGCTGCGCCGCAGCCGCTGGGACGAGTACCTGGACTGGGCCACGCGCGCCTTCCGCGTGTCGGCCAGCGCGGCGGCCGACGGCACGCAGATCCACACGCACATGTGCTACGCCGAGTTCAACGACATCCTGCCGCAGATCGCCGCCATGGACGCCGACGTCATCACCATCGAAACCAGCCGCTCGGACATGGAGCTGCTGAACGGCTTCGGCCAGTTCCGCTATCCGAACGAGATCGGCCCCGGCGTGTACGACATCCACTCGCCGCGCGTGCCGGGCCAGGCCGAGATGGTGCGGCTGTTGCAGAAAGCCAGCGCGGTGATCCCGCCGGCCAACTTGTGGGTCAACCCGGATTGCGGACTGAAAACCCGCGGCTGGGCGGAAACCGAAACCGCACTGCGCAACATGGTCGCGGCCGCCCGCCAGCTGCGCGCTGAACACGCGATCTACTGACGTCGTCATCCCCGCGAAGGCGGGGATCCATGCTGAGCGTGCGTCTCGACCACGCCGGCTGCGTATGGATTCCCGCCTTCGCGGGAACGACGCCTCCCGCCATCCCGCATTTTTACTGGCCCAGTACGGTGCCAGCCCTCCCCATCCGCCGTTTTCCACAGTAAAATGCTCGTGCCTGCGCATGCGCGCGAGGTTAACCCTCTAATACTGTCGCCCATGTCCAAGAGCCTGTTTCAAAAGCCCATAGAAATCAAGATTTCCACCGTAGTCGCAGTCTCCGCCATCCTGTCCACGGCGGACCGCCTGGCCCTCGATGCCGCGCTGGCCGAAATGACCGGCGGCACCACCGACTTCTTCGAAGACGACCTGACCGTGATCGACGTCGCCGCGCTGCCGGCCGGCAGCGGCCCGGTCGACTGGGCCGGCATCATCGCCCTGCTGAAAAAATACCGCTTGAATCCGGTCGCCGTGCGCAACGCGCCGCCATCCATGGCCGCCGAGATCGCCGCCCACGGCCTGAGCCTGGAGACCGCGACCAAGCCGCGCGAAGAGGCCGAAGCCGCTACACCGGCGCCGGTCAAGGCCGCAGCCCCCGCTCCCGCGGCAGCGCCAGCCGCACCGGCCGAAGGCTTCCCCGGCAACGCCGGCGTGATGATTATCGACACCCCGGTGCGCGCCGGCCAGCGCATCTACGCGCGCGGCTGCGACCTGATCATCACCGCCGTGGTCAACAACGGCGCCGAGATCATCGCCGACGGCAGCATCCACGTGTACAACACGCTCAACGGCCGCGCGCTGGCGGGCGCTTCCGGCAATGCCGAGGCGCGCATCTTCGCCATGACGATGTCGCCGGAGTTAGTGTCGATTGCCGGCGTTTACCGCACATTTGAAGACGGCTTCCCGGCCGAATATGCACGTTCTCCTGCGCAAATCCGCCTGGTCGGCGACCGAATCGATATACTATCTGTCAATTCTGCAAACCGCGCTTGACTAGCAACTCTCTGAAAAGGACTTTTTTGTGGCGAGAATTATTGTTGTAACGTCCGGTAAGGGCGGTGTCGGTAAGACGACTTCCAGCGCCAGCTTCTCCACCGGGCTGGCCATGCGCGGCCATAAAACCGCCGTCATCGACTTCGACGTCGGCCTGCGCAACCTCGACCTGATCATGGGCTGCGAACGCCGCGTGGTGTACGACCTGATCAATGTGATCAATAAAGAGGCATCGCTGACCCAGGCGCTGATCAAGGACAAGCACTGCGACAACCTGTTCATCCTGCCGGCGTCGCAGACGCGCGACAAGGATGCGCTGTCCGAAGACGGCGTGGAAGTCGTGCTGCATGAGCTCATCAACATGGGCTTCGAATTCATCATCTGCGATTCGCCGGCCGGCATCGAGCACGGCGCGCTGATGGCGCTGACCTTCGCCGACGAAGCCATCATCGTCACCAATCCGGAAGTATCGTCGGTGCGCGATTCGGACCGCATCCTCGGCATCATCCAGGCCAAGTCGCGCCGCGCCCAGACCGGCGGCGAGCCGGTCAAGGAGCACCTGCTGATCACCCGCTACTCGCCGAAACGCGTGGAAGCGGACGAAATGCTGTCGTACGAAGATGTGCAGGAAATCCTGCGTATACCACTGATCGGCATCATTCCCGAATCGGAATCGGTGCTGCATGCGTCGAACCAGGGCAATCCAGCGATTCACTTCAAGGGCACCGATGTTGCGGAAGCCTACGAAGATGTGGTGTCGCGCTTCCTCGGCCAGGAATTGCCGTTGCGCTTCACTAACTACGAGAAGCCTGGCCTGCTGCAGCGTATTTTCGGGAGCAAGTAATCATGGCCCTGCTTTCTTTCCTGTTCCCGCAAAAACCGAAAACCGCCACCGCGGCCAAGGAGCGGCTGCAGATCATCATCGCGCGCGAGCGCAACGGCCGCAGCGGCCCGGACTTCCTGCCGGCGCTGCACAAGGAGTTGATCGAGGTGATCTCGAAGTACACCAAGGTCAACGCCGACGACATCAAGATCTCGCTGGACCGCCAGGGCAACCTGGAGGTGCTGGACGTGAACGTGGTGCTGCCGGACGCGTAATCACGCCGGGCGGCCGATGCCGGCCGTCACCAGTTCCTGCGCCACCCTGGCGCAGGCATCCACATGCTGGTAGCCGATCTGGCGGAACGCCAGGAAGCCGATGCCGGCCGAGGCCAGCTGCCCGGCCAGCGGCACCAGCTTGCCGGCCTGGCGCGCCACCGACTTCAGGCCGGTACGCCGCAGCAGTTGCAATACCACTTCCCGCGTCACCAGCTTCCCCACCAGCATGCCGCCGACGCCGATCGCGGCTTCGTAGGCGATCAGCCGGAACTTCGGCTGCATGCGCTCGATCTGCTGCGCCGTCAGGCCGAACTCCTGGTTGATATCGTCGATCAGCAGCGCGAACAGGCGCAGGTCGGACACCACGTCCAGACCGGGTATCGGCACCGCCGCCACGCCGGCCGACACCATCGCGCGCCGCCGCACCAGCTTGCGGCAACGCTCGCGCACCGCTTCGATGTCACGTTCGGTCCCCGGCACCAGCGTCCAATTTGTGTCTTTTTTCAATCCCATGCGTGCTCCCGGCGGTTACTTGATGTTCTTTCCTTTTTTCAACTTCTTCATTGAACTCAGCGTTTTTCCAGTGTACCGTGTAATGGTTGTGCAAGCGCGCACGGTGAATTATTGAGTTGTCGTCAGGGAAATATTAGTGCATTAAGAAAAATAATTAGCTATTTTGCTAACTTTTTTTGTAAATCTCTGTTATATTTGTAGTGACTTCTCCTTAACATAATTTCCTACAGGCAGTAGTATGAGAATCGCCGTACTTGACAACGACCGCAGCCAAGCCGATCTGATCTGCCAGGTGCTGACCTCGGCAGGCCACGTCTGCCACAGCTTCCAGACCGCCAAGGACGTGCTGGCGCAATTGCGCAAGGATAGCTACGACATGCTGATCCTCGACTGGCAAGTGGTCGATCTCAGCGGTGCCGAAGTGCTGCGCCGCGCCCGCGAAAAGCTGCCCGACAGCGCCCCGGTGCTGTTCCTGACCACCAGCTCCGGCGAGGACGATATCGTCGCCGGCCTGGCCGCCGGCGCCGACGACTACATGATCAAGCCGCTGCGCCGCAGCGAAATGGTGGCCCGAGTGCAAGCTTTGTTGCGCCGCGCCTACCCGGCCCAGAACGGCGCCGAACAATTGCAATTCGGTCAATACGTATTCGAGACCCGTCCCGGCCGTTTGTTGATGGATGGCATCGTATTGGACGTCACCCACAAAGAGTTCTACCTGGCACTGTTATTTTTCCGCAACATCGGACGGCCGCTGTCGCGCGCCTACATCCATGAAGCGGTATGGATACGCGAGACCGCCGTACCGTCGCGCACCATGGACACCCACGTCTCGCGCGTCCGCAACAAATTGCAGCTGAAGCCGGAAAACGGCTTCCGCCTGGTGCCGGTCTACAGCTACGGCTACCGGCTGGAAAAACTGGGCGCCTGATCGGACCCGCGATATGCACGGTATGCTGCCAACGGTATAGGCAGCCACAGGCAACCTACTGGTACAACACGGTATAATGTCCGCACAATCAACGCACGGACCCGAAATGCAGCTGCTTGCCGTCGGCCTCAACCACAACACCGCCCCCGTCTCGCTGCGCGAGCAGCTGGCGTTCGCCCCTGAGCAACTGGGCCAGGCGGTGGTGGCGGCGCGGTCGTGGTTCGAGCGCATCGACCATCGCGGCAGCGACGAGGCGGCCATCCTGTCCACCTGCAACCGCACCGAGCTGTACGCGGCCAGCCAGGTGCCCGACCCGCTCGACGCCGGCGCCCATTTCCTGGCCGATTTCCACAAGCTGAACTACGCCGAGCTGCGCCCGCACCTGTACCTGCTGCCGCAGCACGACGCCGTGCGCCACACCTTCCGCGTCGCCTCCGGGCTCGACTCGATGGTGCTGGGCGAAACCCAGATCCTGGGCCAGATCAAGGACGCGATCCGCACCGCCGACGAAGCCGGCGGCCTGGGCACCTATCTGCACCAGCTGTTCCAGCGCTCGTTCTCGGTCGCCAAGGAAGTGCGCAGCACCACCGAGATCGGCGCCCACAGCGTGTCGATGGCGGCGGCCGCCGTGCGCCTGTCGCAGCGCATCTTCGACAAGATCGCCGAGCAGAACGTGCTGTTCATCGGCGCCGGCGAAATGATCGAGCTGTGCGCCACCCACTTCGCGGCACAGAACCCCAAGACCATCACCATCGCCAACCGCACGCTGGACCGCGGCGAACTGCTGGCGCACCGCTTCGGCGGCCGCGCCATCCGCCTGGCCGACCTGCAGGACAAGCTGCACCTGTACGACATCGTCATCTCCTGCACCGCCTCGTCGCTGCCGCTGATCGGCCTGGGCATGGTGGAGCGCGCGATCAAGGCCCGCCGCCACAAGCCGATGTTCATGGTCGACCTGGCCGTGCCGCGCGATATCGAACCGGAAGTGGGCCGCCTCAACGACGCCTTCCTGTACACCGTGGACGACCTGGGCAAGGTGGTCCAGACCGGCATGGAAAACCGCCAGGCCGCCGTGGCCCAGGCCGAAGCCATCATCGAAACCCGCGTGCAATCGTTCATGCACTGGATCGACGACCGCGCCGTGGTGCCGGTGATCCAGAGCCTGCAGGAAAACGGCGAAGCATTGCGCCAGCTGGAGCTGGAACGCGCGCGCAAGATGCTGGCCAAGGGCGAAGATATCGACGCCGTGCTGGAAGCCCTGTCCAAGGGCCTGACCGCGAAATTCATGCACGGCCCGCAGCAGGCGCTGCACCGCGCGCAGGGCGAGGAACGCGCCCACCTGGCCGAGCTGCTGCCGCAGCTGTTCCGCGGCCGCCGTTAGCGGCACTGCCTCATCCCGCGCGCGCCACGCCGCCGCGCACTCCCCGCCGCGCCATCGCGGCATCTGCCTCAACCCCAACACGAATACGCTATGAAACCATCCATGCTGGCCAAGCTCGATCAACTGGCGAACCGCCTGGTCGAACTCGATGAATTGCTGATGTCCGAAGGCGCGACCAACAATATGGACGCCTACCGCAAGATGACCCGCGAGCACGCCGAACTCGGCCCGCTGGTGGCGCTGTACAAGTCCTACCAGGAAGCCATCGGCGACCTGGCCGCCGCGCAGGAAATGCTCGGCGATCCGGAGATGAAGGACTTCGCGCAGGACGAGATCGAGGCGGCCAAGAGCCGCCTGGCGGAGCTGGAACTGGAGCTGCAAAAAATGCTGCTGCCGAAGGACGCCAACGACGAGCGCAACATCTTCCTGGAGATCCGCGCCGGCACCGGCGGCGACGAATCGGCGCTGTTCGCCGGCGACCTGCTGCGCATGTACACCCGCTTCGCCGAGCGCAATCGCTGGCAGGTGGAAGTGGTGTCGGAATCGGCGTCGGACCTGGGCGGCTACCGCGAGGTGATCGTGCGCCTGATCGGCAACAGCGTCTACTCCAAGCTGAAGTTCGAATCCGGCGGCCACCGCGTGCAGCGCGTGCCGGCCACCGAAACCCAGGGCCGCATCCACACCTCCGCCTGCACGGTGGCGGTGATGCCGGAGGCCGATGAAGTGGAAGACGTCAACATCAACCCGGCCGACCTGCGCATCGACACCTACCGCGCTTCCGGCGCCGGCGGCCAGCACATCAACAAGACCGATTCGGCCGTGCGCATCACCCACCTGCCGACCGGCATCGTGGTCGAGTGCCAGGACGACCGCTCGCAGCACAAGAACAAGGCGCAGGCCATGCGGGTGCTGGCCACGCGCATCAAGGACGTGCAGCTGCGCGAACAGCAGTCGAAGGAAGCGGCCACCCGCAAGAGCCTGATCGGCTCGGGCGACCGCAGCGAACGCATCCGCACCTACAACTACCCGCAGGGCCGCATGACGGACCACCGCATCAACCTGACCTTGTACAAGCTGGACTTCATCATGGACGGCGACCTGGCTGAGCTGACCAATGCGCTGGCCGCCGAGCACCAGGCCGAGCTGCTGGCGGCGCTGGGCGACTGAGTTAACACCGGCCTAAGGCTGAAGTGACAACTTTGTGCGAGAATTGCCCGCTACTTCCACCGCCACCGAATCGGATCACCCCATGATACATACGCGCTCCCTGCTGCTGTCCATCGCCATCGCCTGCTTCGGCCTGATCGGGGTCGCCCTGTATCTGCAGATCGGCCTGGACATGCTGCCCTGCCCGCTGTGCGTGATCCAGCGCTACCTGTTCATCGGCATCGGCATCTGCTGCCTGGCCGGCGCCTACACCAAGCCCAGGCTGGGCACCGGCCTCGCGCTGATGGCCGCGCTGGGCGGCCTGTACACCGCCGGCAAGCACCTGTATATCCTGGCCCATCCCGGCCTGTCGTGCGGCATCGATCCGATGGAGACCTTCCTCAACAAGATCCCCACCGCGACCTACCTGCCCTTCCTGTTCCGCGCCGACGGCCTGTGCGAAGACGCGCTGGCGCCGTGGTTCGGCCTGTCGATACCGCAGTGGTCCTTCCTCGGCTTCGGCCTGTGCACGCTGGCCCTGGCCTGGCTGCTGATCCGCCGCGCGCGCTGATGCCCATCGTATGATCGAAGATACCGGCTCCATCACCGCAGGCGTCACCATCGGCGCGCTGCAAGTGCAGTCCCTGCTGGACCCGCTGGACAACCGCGTGCTGCTGTGCCACGCGCTGGGCCTGTCGCGCGTGAGCCTGATTACCCAGTCCGAACGCGGGCTCGATGCCGAACAGGCCGCGCGCTTCGCCGCGCTGGTGCAGCGCCGCCTGGCCGGCGAACCGGTGGCCTACATCGTCGGCCAGCGCGAATTTTTCGGCCTGCCGTTTGAAGTCAACGGCGCCGTGCTGATTCCCCGTCCCGACACCGAACTGCTGGTCGAACTGGCGCTGGACCGCCTGCCGCCGCAGGGCCGCCTGCTGGACATGGGCACCGGCAGCGGCGCCATCGCCGTGGCGCTGGCCCACACCCGGCGCGACGCCGCCGTCACCGCGCTCGACGTCAGCCCCGAGGCGCTGGCCGTGGCCCGCCGCAACGCCGCCGCCAACGGCGCCCGGGTCGACTTCCTGCACAGCGACTGGTACGCCGCGCTGCAAGGCCGGCCGCCGTTCGACATCATCGTCTCCAACCCGCCCTACATCGCCAGCGGCGACCGCCACCTGTCCGAGGGCGACCTGCGCTACGAACCGACCGGCGCGCTGACCGACCACGCCGACGGCCTGTCGGCGCTGCGCACCATCGTCGCCGGCGCCGCCGCCCATCTGAAGTCGCAAGGCTGGCTGCTGATGGAGCACGGCTACGACCAGGCGTTGCAGGTGCGCGAACTGCTGGCCGCCGCCGGCTATGCCGAGGTGCAGAGCTGGTGCGACCTGGCCGGCATCGAACGGGTCAGCGGCGGACAGCTGCCAGCAAGGCCTCCGGCGTAACCGGCTTATACAGCACGGCGGCCAGCTCCAGCGTCACCGCCAATCCGGCCGGCCGCTGCGGCGGCCGCGCCGCGTGCAGCAGCACCGGCGGCCCGCCGGCGCGCAACAGCCGCCAGGCCAGCGCCTCGTCGCCGCAGACGATCAGCGCCGGATGCGCGTCGCCGGCGTCGCCCGCGCCGGCGACGTCGAATCCCGCGCTCTCCAGTATCTCCATCAGGTAATCCCGCAACGCCGCCTGCGGCTCCAGCAGCAGCACGGTGCGGCCCTGGCCGAACGGCGCGGGCAGCTGGAACTCCGGCGCCGGCGCCAGCACGTCCTCCTCGGCGGCGATGTCCGCATCCAGTTCGAAGCACCAGCAGTCGCCGCTTTGCAGCAGGCGTCCCTGCATCGCCCGCACCAGCTGCGCGGCCAGCGTCAGGCCGATGTCGGCGCGCAGATCGTCGCTGAAGGCCGGCGCCACCTCCCGCCATGCCGCCTCTTCGGCGCCGGCCTCGATGCGGAAGCGCAGCCGAACCATGCCCTCCCGCGCCAGGGCCTGCAGCGAGAACCGCACGCCTCCGGCGCCGCAGCGCCGCACCGCCGCCGCCAGCAACTGGCGCAACGCCTGCGCCAGGTGGCTGCCATCGAGCGCCACCACGGCCGGCAGCGCGGCATCTTCCTGATGGACGAAAACGCGGCCATGCTCGCGGGCCAGCGTCGCGCCGGCGGCGGCGGCTTGCCGCAGCAGCGCGTGCAGGTACAGCGGGCAGGCCACCTGCGGCGGCGGGCCGCTGTCGTTGTGCAGGCATAGCCGCAGGCTGTCCAGCCACTCCAGCTGGCCGCGCGCGGCGGCGGCCGATGCGGCGTCGGTGGATTGCGCGGCGATGCGCGCCAGCGGCACCTTCAGCTGATGGCTCACCAGCGCCAGCAGGCGCGCGCGGACGGCGGCGGGATCGTCGCCGCCGATGCTCATGAGCCGGCGCCGGCCTGCCGCACCGCGCTGCGATAGGCGGTCGGCGTCACGTCGGCCCGCTCGCGGAAGGCGGTGGCGAAATTGGCGGCGCTGCGAAAGCCGGTCTGCTCGGCGATCTGCTGCACGCTCATGTCGGTCTCCGCCAGCAGCTGGCGGCCGCGCAGCATGCGCTGCTGCGCCAGATAGACGAACACCGTCATGCCGGCGTAGCGGCGGAAGGCCTGCGACAAGCGCTTCTCGTGCGTGCCGACCGCGTGCGCGATCTCGGCCAGCGTCAGCGGCACGGTCAGGTTGTCGCCGATCAGCCGCATGGCGGCGGCGACGAACACCTCGTCCGGATCGTGCGGCGGCGGCGCAACGGCGGCGGCGGCGTGGGCCGCCACGGCGACGGCGGCGCGCAGCGTGCGCGCCAGTTCCAGGTGGATGCGCACCCGCGCAAACACTTCGGCCGGGTGATAGGGCTTAGCGATGAAATCGACGCCGCCCGCCGCCAGGCCGGCCACCCGCTCATCGGGATCGCTGACCGCGCTGAGGAAGATCACCGGCACCGCCTGCGTCACCGGATTGGCCTTGAGCAGGCGGCAGGCGGCAAAGCCGTCCAGCCGCGGCATGCGCACGTCCAGCAGCACCAGGTCCGGCCGGCTGGCCAGCGCATCCTGATAGGCGGAATAGCCGTCGCCCGCGACGCGCACGTGGTACAGCTGGCGGCGCAGCAGCTCCGTCAGGCAGCGTTGTTCATCCCGCTCATCGTCGACGACCAGGATGTTGGCGCGTAGCTGCTCGATCGTGGACAAGGCAAACATGGCGGCGCTCCCGGCTTCGGCATGGACACAGTATGCCCGCGTTCGGCCCGCGCACGCGCGCCGTCTCGTGCGCCAAAACCGTTTTCGCCGCCGGCAGAATGGCAGCTTACAAGCTGCCTATCAGATTCATGCCGTCCGTGCCGTACTGGCTGCCGACCAGCGTCACGTCGTTGGCCAGCAGCGCCACCAGGTCGGCGCGGCTATGGCTGTCCAGGAAGCTGTCCCATTGCGCCAGCGTGGCGGCGTCGGGATCGTGCCGCACCGTGTTCTGGTACAGCAGCTTGACGAAGCCGGCGTCGTCGAGCTGGCCGAAGCGCCGCGCCATCTCCGGCGAATCCGTGAAGCCCTGCGCCAGCACGCTGCCGCTCGCCCCCGTGGCCAGCCAGAACTGGAAGCCTTCCAGGTCCGCCGCGCGGTTCAGCGTCAGGTGGTACATCATGCCCAGTTCCTGCAGCGCCTTGGCCGACGCCTGCGTGAAGCCGAGGTCCACCGTCTCGCCGCCCTTGAACTCGCCGCGCTCGATCTGGCGCAGCGTATCCCGGCCGCCATCGGGCTCGCCTATCATCACGTCGCCGTTGCGGCCCAGCACCACGTTGTAGCTGGACGCCGCGTCGCCATACACCACGGTATCGACGCCGTCGCCGCCGACCAGCAGGTCGTTGCCGCCGCCGCCCTGCAGGCGGTCGTCGCCGGAGCCGGCAATCCAGCCCCGCTCGTCGGCCAGCAGCTCGCCGCCCAGGATCATGCCGTCGGCCGTGACATAGTCCGCGCGGTGTTCGGCGGTCAGCGCGATGTCGATGAAGACCGCGCCGCGCACCTGCATGTCGCCCGGCGCCGCGTCCAGCATGCCGATCCAGTGCGACAGCTCCGCCGCCGTGCCGGCGCGGTCCACGCTGTTCTGCAGCAGCCGCACCACGAAGTCATGGTTATTCAGGGTCATGATGCCGCCCAGCGCTTCCGGCGATCGCAGGAAGTCGGCGGCGAACTGCGGCGGCGTGCGGCCGCTGTTGCTCCAGTAGCTCAGGCCATCGAGGTCCGGCGCGCGGTGGAAGGCGGCGTGGTACATCAGCGACAGGTCTTGCAGGTTGGAGGCCCTGGGGCCGGCAAAGCCCAGCGTGGCGACCTCCAGGTTCAGCTGCGCGGCGCTGACGGTCTCCGTCGCCGCCGCATCGGTCAAGGCCATCTGGTGGCGGCCCACCACCACGCCGGCGGCGTTCAGGTAGAACTGCCACTGGCCGGTGTCGCTGCGGCCGCCCTGCAGGGTGTCGTTGTCGGCGCCGCCGTTGAGCGCATCGTTGCCGGCGCCGCCGAACAGGATGTCGTTGCCGGCGCCGCCGTCGAGGTAATCGCGGCCGCCGGCGGTGCCCAGCACGTCGTTGCCGCCGTTGCCGTACAGGGTGTCGTTGCCGCCGCCGTCGGCCAGCACGATGCGCTGCGCGGCGTCGTCGCCGATGAAGAAGTTCTGGCCGGCGCCGCCGTGCACCGTCGCCGCGCCGATGATGGCGGCGAAATCGATGTCGGCCAGCTGCAGCCCTATGCCCTGCGGCAGCGCGCGCGCATCGATCACCAGCGCGATGGCGGTGCCGCCGGCGGCCGTGTCATGCAGCGTGTCGTGCAGCGCGCCGCCCGTCGCCGACGCGGTGGCGGGGTCCGTGCCGGTAATCATGATCTCGGCGCCGCCGGCCGCCGCGCTGCCGGCGGCCAGCGTCAGCGTGCCATGCTGCAGCTGCACGCCCGGCGCCAGGCTGGCCAGGTAGATGCCGGCCTGCGCCTCCATCGCCGCGCGCGTCGCCTGTCCCTGCAGCGTATGGTCGTCGATGCGGCCGATCAGGTCCGTCAGCGCGATGGCGCCGTTCAGCAGCACCGACGGCCCGGCCGCCTCCAGCCCGATGCCGACCGGCAGGCTGACCACCAGGCTGGTGCCCGGCGCCGCGCCGGCGGCGGCCAGGCCGAGCGGAATGTCGGCCAGGTTCGCATGCGGCGTGCTGTGGTCCTCGGGCCGCGTGCTGCTGACGACGGGCACCGTCACGGTGCGCGTCGCCAAGCCGGTGCGCGGATCGACGCCGGTCTGCGTCATGATCTGCACGCCGTCGACGGTCGACGGCGTGCCGGTGATCGGCGTCGGGAAGGTGTTGACGGCCAGTTGCAGCGGCGCGGCCGCCGCGCTGGCGTTGCCGGCCGCATCGCTGAACAGGTGGCCGGCCACGCTCACGGTGATCGGCGTGA
Source organism: Rugamonas aquatica (assembly GCF_009380215.1). Taxonomy (GTDB): domain Bacteria; phylum Pseudomonadota; class Gammaproteobacteria; order Burkholderiales; family Burkholderiaceae_D; genus Rugamonas; species Rugamonas aquatica_B. The sequence goes on along the minus strand of NZ_WHUG01000003.1, from coordinate 409,272 downwards.
CGCTGAACGGCGGCGGCGTCAGCGTCACCGTATAGACGGTGCCGCCGCCGCTCAGGTTGGACAAGGTGCCGCCGCTGACGCCGATGTCGGCCAGCGTCAGCACGCCGGGATCGCTCAGCGTCAGCGTGATCTGCGCGCTGCCGCCTTCGCCCACCTGCGCCACGCTGCTGGTGATGGTGACGGTCGGCGCCTGGGTGTCGAGCACATACGGCATCACCATCGGCGTGCTGACATTGCCGGCGGCGTCGCTGACGCGCACCACCATGTGGCCGCTGCCCTGCAGCGTGCGGCCGGCCAGCGTCCACGTGGTGCCGCTGACGGCGGCGAGGTTCCAGTTGACGCCATTGTCCAGCGACACCTGCACCACGTCGCCGGCCGCCAGCGGCGCGCTCAGGGTGCCGGTCAGCGTCTGGTTGGGATTGTTGGTAATCATGTCGCCGGGCGTGCCGCTGTCGGAAGAGAACTGCACGCTGCCCGCGGTGGCGGTGGGCGCCACGGTGTCGATCGACAGCGCCGGCAGCGCGTTGCCGGCGCCGTTGTTGCCGGCGGCGTCGACATAGCCGCCGCCGGTCAGCGTGATGGTGGCGGTGCCGCTGGCCTGGCCCGGCGTCGGCGTGAACTGCACGGTGTAGACCAGCGGATCGGCGGTGGCCGTCACGGCGCCGATGGTGCCGCCGCTGACCGTCAGGTCGGCCGCCGTGAAGCCCTGCGGCGCCTCGCTGAAGGTGAAGGTGATGGTGGTCGGCGCCATGCCGTTGGCCACCGCCGACGAGGCGGTGATGGCCACCGTCGGCGGCGTGGCGTCGTACTGGTAGGCCTGGACGATTTCCGGACTGTGGTTGCCGGCGGCGTCGCTCACGTACAGGCGCATCACGCCGCTGCCGGTCAAGGTGGCGCCGGCCGACCAGCCGGTGCCGCTGACGGCGGCGGCCTGCCAGCTGGCGCCGTTGTCGAACGAGACCTGCACCGTCTCGCCGGCGGCCAGCGGCGCCGACAGCGTGCCGCTGACGGTTTGCACCGCCACCGAGGTAATCAGGTCGCTGTTGCTGATGCCGGTATCGGCGGAAAACGCGATCGCGCCGTTGACCGCCGACAGCGGCGCCAGCGTGTCGATGACGATGGCCGGCGCGCTGCCGGAGGCGCCGCCGTTGCCGGCGGCGTCGCTGTAGACGCCGGACGCCACGCCGATCACGGCGCTGCCGGCCGCGGTGCCGGGCGTCGGCGTGAACACGGCGGTGTAGACCAGCGGATTGGCGGTGGCGGTGAAGCCGCCGATGGTGCCGCCGCTGACCGTGATGTCGCCGGCCGCGAAGCCCAGCGGCGCCTCGCTGAAGGTGAAGGTCAGCGTGGCGCTGTCGCCAGCCTTGAGCGCCGTGCTGCTGCTGGTGATGGACAGCGTGGGCGGCTGGGCGTCGACGCTGAGCGCGGGGCCGGCGGCGCCGGCGCCGGGGTTGCCGGCCAGGTCGGTGTAGCTGGCGGCCGTCAGCGTCACGCCGCCGACGCCGCTGAAACCGGCCGTCGGCGTGTAGCTCATCGTGTAGACCAGCGGATTGGCGGTGGCCGTCAGCGCGCCCTTGACGCCGCCGACCGCCACCACGTCGGCCGTGGTGAAGCCCTGCGGCGCCTCGGTGAAGGTGAAGGTCAGCGTGGCGCTGTCGCCGGCCTTCAACGCCGCGGCGTCGGAGCTGATGGCGACGCCGGGCGCGCCGCTGTCCAGCACATAGGCGTTGGCGCTGGCGGCGCCGTGGTTGCCGGCGGCGTCGGTCACGCGCACCTGCAGCACGCCGCTGCCGCCCAGCACCAGCGGCCCCAGCGCCCAGGCCGGGGAGCCGGCGGCGGCGAGCGCCGTACTCCAGCTGACGCCGTTGTCCAGCGAGACCTCGACGATCTCGCCGGCGGCCAGGTTGGCGTCCAGCGTGCCGCTGATGGTCTGCAGCGCGCTGCTGGTCACCAGGTCGTTGTTGAAGACGCCCGTGTCGGCGTTGAAGGCCACGCCGGCGCTGACGGTGGCGGGCGCCAGGGTGCTGAACTGGATCGCCGGCGCCGCCGCCGCCAGGCCCGGGTTGCCGGCGGCGTCCAGGTAGCCGCCGACGCCGATGGCGATGCTGGCGGTGCCGCCGGCCACGCCCGGCGTCGGCGTGAACAGCGCCGTGTACACCAGCGGATTGGCGGTCAGGCCGAAGCCGCTCAGGGTGCCGCCGGTAACGGCGACGTCGCCGGCCGTGAAGCCCAGCGGCGCCTCGTTGAAGGTGAAGGTGATGGTGGCCAGCTCGCCGATCTTGAGCTGGGTGGCGCTGGTGCTGATGGCCACCGTGGGCGGCTGGGTGTCGATGGCGATCAGCGGCGAGGCCATCGCCGCGCCGAGGTTGCCGGCGACATCGGTGTACAGGCCGGCCGCCAGCGTCACGCCGGCGCTGGCGCCGCCCAGGCCCGCCGACGGCGTCAGCACGACGGTGTAGACCAGCGGGTTGGCGGTGGCCGTGAAGCCGTTCAGCGTGCCGTTGAGCGCCACCAGGTCGGCCTGCGTGAAGCCGGTCGGTGCTTCGCTGAAGGTGAAGGTCAGCGTGGCGCTGTCGCCGGCCTTGAGCGCGGCGGCGCTGCTGGTGACGGTCATGGTCGGCGCCACCAGATCCAGCACATAGCCGGCGCTGAAGGCCGGGCCGTGGTTGCCGGCGGCGTCGGCCACCCGCACCTGCAGCGTGCCGCTGCCGTTCAGCAGCTGCGGCGCCAGCGCCCAGTTGCTGAAGCCGGCGGCGCCGACGGCGTTCAGCCAGCTGGCGCCGTTGTCCAGCGAGACCTGCACCTGCTCGCCGGCGGCCAGCGGCGCGTCCAGCGTGCCGCTGATGACCTGGCCGACGGCGTTGGTCACCAGGTCGCTGCCGCTGGCGCCGTAATCGGCCGAGAAGGCGACCGTGGCGCCGGAGGTGGTGGGCGCCAGCGTGTCGATGGCGATGGCGCCGCTGCTGACGCTGGAACCGGTATTGCCGGCCGCATCCGCGTACACGCCGCCGGCCACGCTGATGACGGCGCTGGCGGCGGCCGTGCCGGCGTCCGGCGTGAAGACGGCGGTGTACACGCGCGGGTCGGGGCCGGCGGCCAGCCCGCTCAGCGTGCCGTGGCTGGCGCTGACGTCGGCCAGCGTGAACGCCGCCGGCGCGTCGCTGAAGGTGAAGGTGATGACGGCGGTGTCGCCGGCCTTGAGCGCGGCGCTGCTGGCGGCGATGGCCAGCGTCGGCGCGATGGTGTCGACGCTGATCGCCGGCGAACTGGCGCCGCTGCCGCTGTTGCCGGCGGCGTCCGCGTACAGGCCGTTGCCCAGCGTGACGCCGGCGGCGCCGGTCAGGCCCGGGGTCGGCGTCAGCAGCACCGTGTAGACCAGCGGATTGGCGGTGGCGGTGAAGCCGCTCAGCGTGCCGCCGGTGGCGATCAGGTCGCCCAGCGTGAAGCCGGCCGGCGCCTCGCTGAAGGTGAAGCTGATGGTGGCCGCCTGGCCGTTGCGCAAGGTGGCGGTGTCGCTGCTGACGGCGACCGTGGGCGCGGTGGTGTCGAGCACATAGGCGCGCGCGTAGACGGCGCCGTGGTTGCCGTTGGCGTCGCTGACGCGCACCTGCAGCGTGCCGCTGCCGCCCAGCGTCTGCCCGGCCAGCACCCAGCTGTTGCTGCCGGCGGCGGCGCTGGCGCCGACCCAGCTGGCGCCGCTGTCGAACGAAACCTCCACCACGTCGCCCACGGCCAGCAGGCCGTTGACGGTGCCGGCGATGGTTTGCGCGGCGGTGCGCGTGACCAGGTCGGTGCTGCTGCTGCCGGTATCGGCCGAGAACAGCAGGCTGGCGCCGCCGATGGTGGGCGCCAGCGTATCGATGCTGATGCTGGGCGTGGGCGCGGCGCCGCCGCCGTTGCCGGCCAGGTCGGTGTAGGCGCCGCCGATGACGGCAATGGTGGCGGCGCCGGCGGCGATGTTGGCGCCCGGCGTGAACACCGCCGTGTACACCAGCGGGTTGGCGCTCTGCGTCAGGTTGGCCAGCGTGCCGTTGGCAACCGTGATGTCGCCCAGGCTGAACACCGGCGGCGCCTCGCTGAAGGTGAAGGTGATCAGCGCCGTCGAACCGCTGTTGAGCGACGCCGCGCTGCTGGTGATGGCCAGCGTCGGCGCCAGCGTGTCGATGCTGATCGGCGCCATGGCGGCGGCGGTGCCGGCGTTGCCCAGGCCGTCGACGAACAGGCCGGGCCCGATGCTGACGCCGCCGCCGCCGCCGGCCAGGTTGGCGGCCGGCGTGAACACGGCGGTGTAGAGCAGCGGATCGGCGGTGGCCGTCAGCGCGCCCAGCGTGCCGTTGCTGGTGCTGATGTCGGACGCGGTGAAGCCCAGCGGCGGCACGCTGAACTTGAAGCTGATGGTGGCGGTCTGGCCGGCGTGCAGCGCGCTGACGTCGCTGCTGATGGCCACGCCCGGCGCCACGGTCGCATAGCTGATCGCCGGCCCGGCGCCGGCCAGGCCGCCGTTGCCGGCGGCGTCGCTGTAGGCGCCCGCCGTCACGCTGACCGCGCCGACGCCGGCCGCCTGTCCCGCCGTCGGCGTGAACACGGCGGTGTACACCAGCGGATTGGCGGTGGCGGCGAAGCCGCTGATGGCGCCACCGGTGGCGGCGATGGCGCCGGCGGTAAAGCCCTGCGGCGCCTCGCTGAAGGTGAAGGTCAGCGTGGCGGTTTCGGCGCTGTTGAGCACCGTCTTGCTGCTGCTGATCTGCAGCGTCGGCGCGGTCTGGTCCAGCACATAGGCGCTGCTGGCGACCGCGCCGTGGTTGCCGGCGGCGTCGCTGACGCGCACCTGCACCTGGTGGCCGGCGCCGGCCGTCAGCGTCTGCCCGGCCAGCGTCCACGCGGCCGTGCCCACGGCGCCCGCCGCGGCGCTCCAGCTGGCGCCGTTGTCCAGCGAGACTTCCACCGTTTCGCCGGCCGACAGGTTGCCGCTCAGCGTACCGCTCAGGGTTTGCGCCGCGACGTTGGTGACCAGGTCGGCGGCGATGCCGCTGTCGACCGACAGCGCCACCGACGCCCCGGCGATCGACGGCGCCTGGGTGTCGACCGCGATCGCCGGCAGCGTGTAGCCGGCGCCGGCGTTGCCGGCGGTGTCGCTGTAGCCGCCGGCGTTGAGCGCGATGCTGGCGCTGCCGCCGTCGACGCCCGGCGTCGGCGTGAACAGCGCGGTGTACACCAGCGGGTTGGCGGTGGCGCTGAAGGCACCCAGCACGCCGCCGCTGACGGTGACGCTGCCGGCGCCCAGGCCGGACGGCGCTTCGCTGAAGGTGAAGGTCAGCGTGGCCGTCTCGCCGGCCTTGAGTGCGGCGGCGCTGCTGACGATGGTGGCGGTCGGCGCCGTGTTGTCCAGCACATAGGCGGTGGAGAACGCGGCGCCGTGGTTGCCGGCGGCGTCGCTGACGCGCACCTGCAGCGTATTGCTGCCGGCCAGCGTCTGCCCGGCCAGCGTCCAGCTGTTGCCGGCGCCGGCGGCGGCGGCGCTCCAGCTGGCGCCGTTGTCCAGCGAGACCTCGACCACCTCGCCCGCGCCCAGCGCCGTCGCCAGCGTGCCGCTGATGGTTTGCGCGGCGGTCCTGGTGACCAGGTCGGTGGCGCTGGCGCCGGTGTCGGCCGAGAACAGCACGGCGTTGGCGACGGCGGTCGGCGCCAGCGTGTCCACCGTCAGCGCCGGCGAGGCGCCCGCCGTGGCGCTGTTGCCCGCCAGGTCGGCGAAGGCGCCGGCGCCGATGGCGATGCTGGCGGCCGTGCTTTGCAGGCCCGCCGTCGGCGTGAACAGCGCCGTGTACACCAGCGGATTGGCGCTGGCCGCCAGCCCGCTCAAGGCGCCGCCGGTGACGGCGATGTCGCCGGCGCTGAAGCCCACCGGCTGCTCGCTGAAGGTAAAGGTGATGACGGCGGTTTCGCCGATCTTGACGCCGGCCGCGCTGCTGCTGATGGCGACCGTCGGCGCCAGCGTGTCGATGGCGATGGCCGGCGAGCTGCCGCCCCCGCCGTTGTTGCCGAAGATGTCGGTGTAGCTGCCGCCCGTCACGCTGACGGCGGCGCTGGCGGCGGCCTGGCCGGCGGCCGGCGTGAACAGCGCCGTGTACACCAGCGGATTGGCGGTGGCGGCGAAGCCGCTCAGCGCGCCGGTGCCGGCGCTGACGGCGATATCGGCGGCGGTGAAGCCGGTCGGCGGCGTGCTGAAGGTAAAGCTGATCAGCGCCGTTTCGCCGCTCTTCAGCGCGGCCGCGCTGCTGGTGATGAGCACCGACGGCAGCGCGCTGTTGATCACGATCGGCAGCGAGGCGCCGGACTGGCCGCCGTTGCCCGCCAGGTCGGTATAGCCGCCGGCGTTGACCGCGACCGAGGCGCTGACGCCGGACTGGCCGGCGGCGGGCGTGAACACCGCCGTGTACACCAGCGGATTGGCGGTGGCGGCCAGGCCGCTGACGGCGCCGCCGGTGGCGCTCAGGGAAGCGAGCGTCAAGCCGCTGGGCGCCTCGCTGAAGGTGAAGGTCAGGTTGGCGTGCTGGCCGGCGTTGAGCGCCGCCAGGTCGCTGGCCACCAGCACCGTCGGCGCCGCGCTGTCCAGCACATAGGCGGCCGAGAGGGCGGCGCCGTGGTTGCCGGCGGCGTCGTTGACGCGCACCTGCAGCGTGTCGCTGCCGGCCAGCGTGACGCCGGCCAGCGACCAGCTGCCGCTGCCGGCGCCGCCGCTGGCGTTCTGCCAGGTCAGGCCGTGGTCCAGCGACACCTGCACCACCTCGCCCGCCAGCAGCGCCGCGCTCAGCGTGCCGGAGACGGTCTGCGCGGCGGTGCGCGTCACCAGGTCGGAAGCGCTGGCGCCGGTGTCGGCGGAAAACGCCACGCCGCCGACGGTGACCGTGGGCGCCAGCGTGTCGATGGCGATGGACGGCGTGGCGCCGGCCACGCCGCCGTTGCCGGCGACGTCGAAGTAGCTGCCGCCGGCCACCGTGATGCTGGCGGCGCCGCTGGCCACGCCCGCCGCCGGCGTGAAGATGGCGGTGTACACCAGCGGGTTGGCGGTCACGCCGAAGCCGCTCAGCGTGCCGCCGGTGGTGGCGATATCGCCGGCGGCGAAGCCCACCGGCAGTTCGCTGAAGGTGAAGCTGACGGTGGCGGTGTCGCCGATGTGCACCGCCGCCAGGTCGCTGGTGATGGCCAGCGTGGGCGCGCGCGTGTCGACCGCGATCACCGGCGTGACGGCGGCGCCGCCCTGGTTGCCCAGCAGGTCGGTGTAGCTGCCGCCGGCCACCGTGACCGAGGCCAGGCCGCTGACGTTGGCGCCCGGCGTGAACAGCGCGGTGTACACCAGCGGATTGGCGGTGGCCGCCAGGCCGCTGACGGCGCCGCCGCTGGCGACGATGTCGGATGCCGTGAAGCCGAGCGGCTGGCTGCTGAAGGTGAAGGTCAGCGTGGCCGTCTCGCCGGTCCTGAGCGCGGCGGCGTCGCTGGTGACGATGACGCTGGGGCCCAGCGTGGTGATCGAGATCGCCGCCGAGGCGGCGCCGGCGCCGCTGTTGCCGGCGGCGTCGGTGTAGCTGCCGGCCGCCAGCGACACGCCGCCCAGCAAGCCGCTCAGGCCCGCGTTCGGCGTGAACTCCAGCGTGTAGACCAGCGGATTGGCGGTGACCGCCAGGCCGCCCAGCGTGCCGCCGACCGGCGTGAAGTCGGCCAGCGCCAGGCCGCTCGGCGCCTCGCTGAAGGTGACGGTGATGGTGGCGCTCTCGCCGCTTTTCAGCACGCTGACGTTGGTGCTGAGCGAGGCGGTCGGCCCGGTGGTGTCGAGCGCATAGCTGCTGCTGCCGGCCGGGCCGGCGTTGCCGGCGGTGTCGACCACCCGCACCTGCAGCGTGTTGCTGCCGCTGATGGTCTGGCCGGCCAGCGTCCAGGCGGCGCTGCCGGTGCTGCCGCTGGCGGTGGCCCAAGTGGCGCCGTTGTTGAGCGAGACCTCGACATGCTCGCCGGCCGCCAGGCCGGCGTTGAGCGTGCCGGAGATGGTCTGCGCCGCCGTGCTGGTGATCAGATCGCCGGCGACGCCGCTGTCGGCGGAAAACGCCACCGTGGCCGAGGCGGTGGCGGGCGCCGTGGTGTCCAGCGCGTAGCTGTGGCTGAGCGGCGTGCTGCTGCCGCCGACGTTGGTCACGCGCACCTGCAGCGTGCCGCTGCCGCTCAGCGTCTGCCCGGCCAGCAGCCAGCTGCTGCTGCCGGCGGCGGCGGTGGCGCTGGTCCAGCTCACGCCATTGTCCAGCGACACCTGCACCGATTCGCCGACGGCCAGCGCGCCGCTCAGCGTGCCGGAGATGGTTTGCGCGGCGACGTTGGTGATCAGGTCCGTGGCGCTGACGCCGCTGTCGGCCGAGAAGGCCACCGTCAGCGCCGTGGTGGTGCTGGCCGTGGCCGACACCACCGTAGTGGCGCTGTTGCTGACGATGACGCTGCCGTCGTTGATGCTGACGGTGAAGGTGGTGGTGGCGCTCAGGCCGGCCGTGCTCTGGAACACCAGCGCCTGCAGCGCCGCCTGCGCCGCGCCGGGCGCCGCCGCCGCGTGGGTGTAAGTGAGGCCGCCGTCGATGGTGGAAAAACCCGAGGCGCTCAGCGAGGCCGCCGTGAAGAAGCCCTTGGCCGCGCTGTCCGGCGCGATGGTGACGATCACCGAGGCGCCGACGTCGGGATCGTTCAGCGTGACGGCGCCGAACGGATGCAGCGTGCCGCCGGCCGTCATGCCCTGCGCCGCCGCCGTGCCGGCCAGCACCGGCGCGTCGTTGACGGAGGTGGCGGTGACCACGGTGGCGCTGTTGGCGCTGCCGGCCAGGCCGTTGCTGTCGGTGGGCGTCAGCGTGAAGGTGGTGGCGACGCCGACGCCGACGGCGGCCTGGTTGGCGGTGGGCGTGAACACCAGCGCGCGCAGGGTGGCCGTCAGCGCGGCCGGCGTGGCGGCGCTCAGCGTGTAGCTGCCGGCGCTGCCGGCCAGGCCGGCGCCGCTCAGGACGCCGTTGGCGCTGTTGTAGCTGATGGTCAGGCTGACGTTGTCGCCGTTGACGTCGGCCACGGTGACGGCGCCGAACGGCTGCAGCGTGGCGTTGTCGCCGACGCCGGCGGCCGCCGCGCCGCTGATGGTGGGCGCGCTGTTGGAGGTGTTGGACACCGCCACGCCGACGCCGCCCACGGCGATGTTGGCGTTGCCGATCACGCTGTTCCAGTCGTCGCCGGCCGACAGCAGGTAGCCGGTGCCGCCGGCCGACTGCGTGCCGTTCTTGTTCAGCAGCGCGGCGACGGCGGCGATGTCGGCGCCCGACAGCGTCACCGAGAACGAGGTGGCGCTGGTGACGTCCACATTGCCGCTGGTGCTGAGCAAGCGCGTGACGCCGCCCTCGCCCTTCAACGCCAGCTTGGCCACCGTGATGTCGTTGGCGGCGCCGGCCACGCCGACCAGGTTGGTGCCCGTCACCGACAGCACGTGGGTGGCGGCGTTGTAGCTGGCCGAGGTGATCGTCGGCAGCTGCACGTTGGCCACGCTGATGGCGTTGCCGGTCAAATCGTCGCCGCCGCTGAGGTTGCCGTCCCAGTTGGCGGCCGCCGCCAGGTTGAAGGCGGTGCCGTCGACGCCGCTGGCGCCGTTGTTGTTGAGGATGCCGGCGATGGCCAGCTTGTCGGCCGCGTTCAGCGTGACCGACACCTGCGTGCCGCTGGCGGCGCTGACCACGGGCGAGGTCAGCGTGTAGCTGGCGCCGCCCTGGCCGGTGATGGTGAACTTGCCGGGATCGATGGCGTCGCCGGCGTGGATGCCGGTGGCCGTGACGCTCAGCACGCCGGTGCCGGCGTCGTAGGCGGCCGACGTGACGGTGTTGGCCGGACGCGCGTTGGCGATCGTCAGGTCGTCGATGCCGACCTCGAAGCCCAGCGGGTTGACGATGCGCACCCCGTAGATGCCCTTGAAATTGGCCATCGACGCAAAGTTCAGCAAGCCGTATTCGTTGACCACCAGGCTCAGCAGCGAGACGCCGACCCCGTTCGGCTGGTAGTTGGCGTCCAGCGCATACACGGTGTAGACGATGGTGCCCAGCAGATTGCCGACCAGGTTGCCGCTGCCCAGCTTCAGGCTGACCATGTCGAACACGCCGCTGTTGGCGCGCAGGTCGACGTAGGTGACCGGCGACAGCAGCGAGCCGTTGACGGTCAGGCGGTCGTCCGCCACCGGCACGCCGAGCACGCTGAAGCCGTCGGCGTTGGCCACCGTGACGCCGCCGCCGAGCGCGCTTTGCGCGTACACGTCCAGGCCCAGGCCGAGGATGTTGTCGACGTGGACCACGGCGCCGGCCGTCAGGCCGGTGACGCTGAGCAGGTTGACGGTGCTGCTGGTGGTGAAGTTGATGGTGCCGTTGACGCCGCCGTTGACCAGCGCCAGCGAGTGGTCGTAGGCCAGCTCGGCCTGGACGCCGAGCGCGCCGGCCGCCTCGATGCCGCCGCTGCTGTATTCCAGTTGCCAGTCGCCGCCGGCGCCGGTGACGTTGGTGGAGGCGGCGACGTCGGCGCCGCTGGCGGCGGCCAGGCCGTCGACGAAGGCGCGGCCGTCCGCGCCCTGGGCCAGGTCGCAGCCGTACAGCAGCAGGTCGCCGCCGGGGCGCAGCGCGCCGCCCCATTCGCGCAGCGCGTCGGCGTAGCGCGCCAGGCCGTCGCCGTCGAGGATGGCGGTGCCCAGCTGCATGCGGCCGGCGGCGCCGTGCGAGACAATCTGGATGCTATCGAGGTCCAGGCCTTCCATGCGGCGCAGCACGTCGGCGATCTGCTCGACGCCGTCGCGCCAGCCCGCCAGCCTGACCACCAGCACATCGTCTGCCACCCCGTCCGCCAGTGCGGCGGCGCCCGCCACACCGGCATCGATGAACAACACGGACTTGTATGCTGGGGCCTGGTCTCTCATCTTGCCGTCTCCGCATGGTTACAGACGATGACTGATTATGGGTAGCTTTGGACCGAACACAAAATTTTCCCGTTTGCCAAACATTTCGTCCGGTGTGGCAAATACGGGGGTCTGCTGGCGCACCGAAGCCCGGCCCCGGTTTTGTTAAAATGTTCTTTTTATCGCCGTCAGGCGGGTTCGGCCAATTTCGGTTACTCTCAGCACCAATAATTTTTTTGCTGCACAAGAAAGGATTTCAAATTGCCAACTCTATTGACACGCCGCCTGGCCCTGCTGGCCCAGCCGGAGCACCGTGCGGTGCTGGGTGGCTTGCGCGGCATCGAACGGGAAACGCTGCGGGTCGATCCGCGCGGCCATCTGGCCGCGACCCCGCATCCGGTGGCCCTGGGTTCGGCGCTGACGCACCCGCAGATCACCACCGACTACGCTGAGACGCTGCTGGAATTCATTACACCGGCCGAGGCCGATATCGCCGTCACCCTCGACAAACTGGATGGCATCCACCGCTACGCCTACAGCAAGCTCGGCGACGAGCTGCTGTGGAGCCAGTCGATGCCGGCCCAGTTGCCGGGCGAGGACGAGATCGAGATCGCCTGGTACGGCACCTCCAACATGGGCACGCTCAAGCATGTGTACCGGCGCGGCCTGGCGCTGCGCTACGGTAAAGCCATGCAGTGCATCGCCGGCATCCACTACAACTACTCGCTGGACGAACGCCTGTGGCGCGTGCTGGCCGAGCATGAGGGCAACGCCAGGCGCCTGTCGCCGAAGTCCTTCCAGTCCGAAGCCTACCTGGCGACGATCCGCAACTTCCGCCGCTACAGCTGGCTGCTGATGTATCTGTTCGGCGCCTCGCCGGTGCTGTCGACCGGCTTCCTGCGCGGCCGTCCGCACAAGCTGGAAACGCTGTCCGACGACACGCTCTACCTGCCCTACGCCACCAGCCTGCGCATGAGCGACCTGGGTTACCAGAACGATGCGCAATCGGGACTGAGCCCGCACGAAAACTGCCTGGACAGCTACGTGGCCGCATTGACCAAGGCCGTCAACCAGCCGTACGCACCGTATGCGGAACTGGGCACCAAGCGCGACGGCGAATGGATACAGCTGAGCACCAACGTGCTGCAGATCGAAAACGAGTACTACTCCACCATCCGCCCCAAGCGCGTGATCCAGACCGGCGAACGGCCGATCCAGGCGCTGTGCGCGCGCGGCGTGCAGTACATCGAAGTGCGCTGCATGGACGTCGACCCGTTCGAACCGGTTGGCATCAGCGTGCAGACCGGCCGCTTCCTCGACGCCTTCCTGCTGTTCTGCGCACTGGAGGACAGCCCGGCCATCTCGCCGGAAGAAGGCCTGCGCCACACCGACAACTTCGCCCGCACCGTCAAGGAAGGCCGCCGTCCGGGCCTGACGCTCAATAGCGACGACGGCGCCATCAGCCTGCAAGCCTGGGGCCAGCAGCTGCTCGAACGCATCCGCCCGGTGGCGGCCCTGCTCGACGCGCAGCGCGGCGACACCGTCCACGCCGACGCCATGGCGCAGCAGGCGGCCAAGCTGCTCGACGCCGACCTGACGCCATCGGCCAAGGTGCTGGCGGCCCTGCGCGCCAACGGCAAATCGTTCGCCGCCTTCGGCCTGGCGCAGAGCAAGCAGCACGCGGCCTACTTCCGCAGCCATGCGCCGGATGCCGGCGAAGCTGCCTACTTCGACGGCCTGGCAGCGACCTCGCTGGCCGAGCAGGCGGAGATGGAAGCGGCGCCGCAATCGAGCTTCGACGATTACGTCACCGCCTACCGCGCCAGCAATCTGTGCCACTCCAGCACGGACTGCGACTGAACCCGAGGCTTCCTTGCTCACCTTTTACAACGAACTGCACGCCCAGCACCACGGCCGCTTTGAAATCTTCCGCGGCGAGATGGTGCCCTGCTTCGAAAAGCCGGAGCGTGCCGACGCGGTGCTGGCGGAGCTGGGCCGGCGCGGACTGGGCAAGATCGTCACGCCGCACGGCGTGCCCTTGATGTCGCTGGAACGCATCCACACGCCGCGCTACCTGCACTTCCTGCGCGGCGCCTGGAGCGAATGGCTGGCGCTAGATCCGGCCAACGCCGGCAAGGACGCCTTCCCCGCCGTCTGGCCGATACGCTCGCTGCGCGACGACATCGAGCCGGATAACTTCTGCGCCAAACTGGGGCTGTATTCGATGGACAGCGGCACGCCGCTGACGGCCGGCACCTGGACCGCCGCCAAGACCGGCGCCGATTGCGCGGTCAACGCCGCGCACGCGCTGCGGTTGGGCGAGCGCGGCGCGTTTGTGCTGAGCCGTCCGCCGGGCCACCATGCGGGCGCGGATTTCTTCGGCGGCTACTGCTTCCTCAACAACGCCGCGCTGGCGGCGCAGCACATGCTGGACGACGGCGCGCGCAAGGTTGCCATCCTCGACATCGACTACCACCACGGCAACGGTACGCAGAGCATCTTCTACAATCGCGACGACGTGCTGTTCATCTCCATCCACGCCGATCCGCGCAACGAGTATCCGTTCTATCTGGGGCATGCCGACGAGCGCGGCGAAGGTGCGGGCATGGGCTACAACATGAACCTGCCGCTGGCGGCGGGCAGCTCGGTGCAGGCGTGGTTCTCGGCGCTGGAGACGGCCTGCATCCGCCTGGGCAGCTTCGCGCCGGATGCGCTGGTGGTGTCGCTGGGGGTGGACACCTTCGCCGGCGATCCGCTGTCGCGCTTCGCGCTGCAAAGCGCCGACTATCTGAAGATCGGCGAGCGTCTCGCCTACCTGAACCTGCCGACCGCCTTCATCTTCGAAGGCGGCTACGCGGTCAAGGAGCTGGGCACCAACGTCGTCAACGTCCTCGAAGGTTACGAGACCGCGCTTTAATACACGTCGCGGCGATAGCGGCCGGCTTCGCGCAGCTCGTCGAGGGCTGCGCTGCCGATGATGTCTTCCAGCGCGGCGTCCACACCGCCCGCCATTCCTTGCAGGCTGCCGCACACGTAGATCACGGCGTCGTCGGCGATCCAGCTGCGCAGCTGGCCGGCCTTGGCGCGCAGGCGATCCTGCACGTATTGGCCGTCGGCGTCGCGCGAGTACACCAGGTCCAGCTCCGGCAGATGGCCGCTATCTCGCCATCCATCGATTTCGGAGGCGCAGATGCTGTCGAATTCGCGCTGACGCTCGCCGAACACCAGCCAGTTGCGCCGCTGTCCGCCAGCCACCCGCGCCCGCAGGTGCGAGCGCAAGCCCGCCATGCCGGAACCGTTGCCGATGTAGATCGCCGGCTGCGCACCGTCGTGTATGTCGAAGGATGGATTGTCCACCAGACGCACGCGCACTTCATCGCCTAACGCGGCTTGCGTCGTCAGCCATCCGGAGGCCAGGCCCATGCCGTGTTCGTTGCGAGCCTGGCGCACCAGCAGCTGTATGCAGCCGTCCTGCGGAAGCGACGCCAGCGAATAGCGCCGCGCCGATTGCTCCGGCGCGTAGTGGCCCGGCCAGACATCGAGCAAGGCGCCCGGACGCCAGCTCGCACCATCGCCTCCGGTCAGCGTGATTTCGTACAGTTCCCCGCCGGCGCTGCCCGGATTGAGCAGTTCGCGCCGCGCCAGATGGCAGCTGGTGTAGCCGCTGTCGGGCAGCGCAGCCGACAGTTCAACGGATGGCGCATCGCCACCGATGCCGGCCAGCTCGCGCAAGGCCTGCGACCAGCGGGCCAGCGCACCGGCGTCGCCGTTGTCGACTTCAATGATCGGATGCAGCGGCTGCGCGCCCAGCACCCGCAGGCGGCGGTCCAGCGTCTGGCCGAAACCGCAGAATTGCAGATAATTGCGGTCGCCCAGCGCCAGCACGGCGTACTGCAAATGCGCCAGCTCCTCGGCGGCGGCATGCAGCAGGAGGCTGAAGCGGCGCGCGGTGTCCGGCGGTTCGCCGTCGCCGAAACTGCTGGCGACGAACAGCACGCGGCGGTAGCTGCCCAACAGCGGTGGCGTCAGCTTTTCCAGCGACTGCACATGCACCGCCACGCCGGCCTGTTGCAGCACGGCCGCGCTTTGCAGCGCCAGCCGCTCGGCCGATCCGGTCTGGCTGGCGTAGGCCAGCAGCACAGGATCGGCGCTGTCGATGCGGCCGGCTTCGGCCAGCTTGGCGCGTTCGGCCTGCGCTTCGCGCTTCTGGCGACGGCGCTTCAGGTACAGCATCCAACCCGTGACCGCGAAGCCAGGCAGCGCCAGGCTGGCGCAGAACATGAACAGACGCCCAGGCAAACCGAAATACGTCCCCATGTGCAGCGGATAAAGCGTCGTCAGCGCGCGGGCGCCGACGCCCATCTGCACATACGGCTCGTTCTTGACGATGGCGCCGGTCTGCTGGTTGATCGACATGCGGCTGCGCGCGCGTATGTGCGGCGCGTCGCTAGCCACCCACAGCACTTGCAGCGGCTGCGTGACGCGTTCCGGCGGCCGCAGGGAGACAGTTCGCCATCCCGGCGCCTGCTGCTGGAAGGTGGACCAGGCCAGCGTCAGGTCGGCGGCTTCGGCATGGGCTTCGACGCGCTTGGCGCCGGCGGGCTTGGGCGCGGCCGCTACACGCGGCGGACGCCGCACGCCGGCCCAGCCATCGACCGTGTCGCGCACCACGTCATAGCTCCAGTACACACCGCTGACGGTGAAGAGCAGGTAGGCCAGCAGCGCCCAGGTGCCCGCCACCGAATGCAGCCCCCACAGGAAGGAGCGCCCCTTGAGGCGCGTATCGAAGGTCAGCCAGGTACGCCAGTCAAGCGGGCGACGCGGCCAGCGCAGATACAGGCCGCTCAACGCAAGCCCCATCAGGCACAGGGCCAGCGCGCCGACCACCGGACGGCCGTCATCGCGCGGCAGCAGCAGATGGCGGTGCAGCGATTCGACCCATTCGAACACTTCGTCGTAATGCAGCGGCGGCATCATGGCGCCGCTGTACGGATTGACGAAGACGGTCTCGCCATGCTTTTCGCCCGGCGCCGGCGCCAGGCTGACGCGCGCCGTGGTCCCCGGCTCGGCATCCAGGACGATGCTGGTGATGCGCGCTCCTGGATGCGCGCGCTTGACCGCTTCGGCCACCTGCGGCGGCGCCAGCACGGGCGCCTGGCGCACCGCCACGCTGGTCACGCCGGGATTGAGCACGTCCAGCAGCTCGTCGCGGAAAGCGAGGATGGCGCCGGTCAGGCCGATGACGATCAATACCGTGCCGGCGGTGATGCCGACCAACCAGTGCAGCTGGAACCAGAGTTTTTTCACAATCGACCTTCAAGCGTTGAGCGAGGCTATATCAACAGTCATTCTACCAGTTAATAAGAATCATTATCAATTGGCGGAATGGCATTGCTTGACGCCCAAGATCACCCTGCCCATACTTGTCGAATAAGCAAACCCTTGCCCCGACCACGCGCACACAGAACATGACCTCCATCCTGCTGCTGAAGTTACTACTGGTTCCCTGCCTGATTTATTTGGTGACGCTGGCCGGACGCAAATGGGGTGCCGGCGTGGCCGGCTGGCTATCCGCCTTCCCCGTCATTTCCGGGCCGATTCTGCTGACCATCACACTGGAACAGGGGCCGGCATTTGCCGCCACCGCCGCGGAAGGCACGCTGCTGGCGGTGGTCGCCATCCTGGTCTTCAGCATCGCCTATGCGTGGGCTTCCGGCCGCTGCGGCATCGCCGGGTCGATGCTGTGGGCGATGGCGGCGTACGGCCTGGCGGTGGCGGGATTGAACGCACTCCATCCGCAACTGCCGCTGTGCTTTGGACTCGTCATCGGCGCATTGCTGCTGTCGCCCCGGCTGTTCCCCAAGGCGGCGCTGCCGGCACAGGCCAGCGCCGCCGGCACAGGCGCCAGCGATGTCCCGTGGCGCATGATCGCCGGCGCCCTGCTGGTGCTGACCGTGACGTTTGCCGCATCACGCATCGGGCCGCGCCTGAGCGGATTCTTCGCCATGTTCCCGATCATGAGCACGGTGCTGGTGGGATTCTCGCACGCGCGCTCGGGGCGCGCCTTCGCCGTGGCCCTGCTGCGCGGCATGGTGTACGGCTATTACGCGTTCGCCGTGTTCTGCCTGACGATAGCGGTCACGCTGCGCCAGGGGCCGATCCCGCAGGCCTTCGCTTCCGCCTTCTGCTGCGCGCTGCTGGTATCGCTGGGCGTGAAGCGCCTGATGTCTATTGCGGCGGGAAAGGCCCCCAAGCTGGCTGCCTGACGTTGCCGTCCTGCGCGCTCAAACGCTGCTTGACGCGGCCGTCCACCGACACCACCGCCAGCGATTTGCGGCCGGCCGCCTCGGTGGCGTAGATGATGTACTTGCCGTTCGGCGCAAAGCTTGGCGACAGATCGTCGGTGCTGTCGGACAGGCGCTGTTCCTGGCCGGTGGCCAGGTCCATCACGTACAGCTGGTAGTTGCCGTCGCGCAGAGAGATATAGGCCAGCGTCGCGCCGTCGGGCGAGATGCGCGGGCTGATGTTGTAGCTACCGGCGAACGTGATGCGCTTGGCCTCCGTGCCGTCCACGTTCATGCGGTAGACCTGCGGGCCGCCGCTGCGGTCGCTCACGAAGT
Source organism: Rugamonas aquatica (assembly GCF_009380215.1). Taxonomy (GTDB): domain Bacteria; phylum Pseudomonadota; class Gammaproteobacteria; order Burkholderiales; family Burkholderiaceae_D; genus Rugamonas; species Rugamonas aquatica_B. The sequence goes on along the minus strand of NZ_WHUG01000003.1, from coordinate 391,707 downwards.
AGAGGCTCTGGCCGTCGGCCGAGAACTGCGCTTCGGTGTCGATGGCCGCGCCGGTGCCGTCGGACACGCGGCGCAAGCCGCTGCCGTCGGCATTGACGATGTAGATCTGGGTATGGCCATCCTTCGACAGCGACACGGCCAGGCGGCTGCCATCCGGCGACCACGCCGGCGACGAGTTGCTGCCCTTTTCGTTGGCGATGACGACGCGCGTCTGCGTCGCCAGGTTCTGCACATACACCACCGGTCTTTTCTGCTCGAACGATACGTAGGCAAGCTTGCCGCCATCGGGCGACCAGGCCGGCGAAATAATCGGATCGCTGCCGCGCCGGGCCGTCTGCTCGCCTTCGCCGTCGACATCGGCCACCACCAGCTGATAACTGCCGCCCTCCTGCTTGACGTAGGCGATGCGGGTGGCGAACGCGCCGCGCACGCCGGTCAGCTTGAAGAACACATCATCGGCGATCTTGTGCGCCGCCAGGCGGGCCGCCTGGCCGGACACCGCCTGGTCCTGGCGTGACAACTGGCTGGCCTTGACGGTGTCGAACAATTTGTAGCGCACGTCGTAGCGGCCGTCGGCCAGCGTCGACACTGTGCCCACCACCAGCGCATCGGCGCCCTTGGCCTTCCATCCCGCGTAGTCGATGTTGTTGACGTCGGCGATGGTGCCGGCGTCGATCACCTTGAACATGCCACTGCGATCCAGGTCGGCCCTGATGATGGCGGAGATCTGCTGCGGCGCCAGCAGCTCGTCGGCGAAGCCGGCGACTGCGACAGGAATCTGATTGCTGCCAACGCCGCTGATTTCAACCCGCATTTGCGCTTGCGCGCTGCTCATGGTCGCGGCCATGGCGGCGTAGAACAGGTAGTGTGTCAGTTTTTTCATAAGTTGATCATCATACGCAAATTGTGCATCTCCTTCCAAGCTATCGTAGTACTATCGTCGCTGCATTCCTCGATTGCTTTTCCTTCATCCGATAGGTGATAGAAATGGACAATTCCCCAGGTAAGCAGGTGCATATCGATCGCTGGCAAAAGAACCGCCAGAAGGCTTTCAAGGTAGTACCCGAGGATGGCAAGACGTTCCGCTATCTGGGCAAGGAATTCCTCGTTTTCCCGAATACGTTCTGGCCTTACACGGACAGCCAGCCGCTGGTGCGCAGCCTGCGCGTTCCGGCAGGCGGCAGCGTGCTCGATGTCGGCACCGGCTCCGGCGTCATCGCGGTATTCGCCTGCTACGCCGGCGCCGCCCGCGTACTAGCCGTCGACATCAATCCCGCAGCGCTGAAAAGCGCCCAGCACAACGCCGCCGCACATGGCTTCGGCGAGACGATGGAAGTACGATATTCCTGCCTGTTCGACGGCATCGGCAATGAGCAGTTCGACGTCATCACCGCGAACCTCCCCTTCCGCAACAAGGATGCGCCCGATGTGGTCGCGCGTTCGCAATGGGACACGGACTTCCGCACCAACACCCAGTTCTTCGAGCAGGCAGACAAATATCTGAAACCGGATGGGCGCATCTACTTTGCGCACTCCAATTTCGGCGCGGTCAAAGAAGTGCGCAAGCTGGCCAAGGACAATGGCTTCGGCATGCGCCTGCTGGCACGCGTCAGTGCGGACGAGACGAAAGAATTCTACGGGTTCCTGATCCAGAGAATGCGTCAAGCTCCGCGCGTATGAACGACGTACTGCACACCATCGCCAACTTGCGCGCTGTGCCCCCTGCGCCGTGGCGCAATCTGGTGCGGCGGGTTGCCGTTATCCTGAGCAGCTCACGCGCGGGGTCCAGCCTGATCAAGCACCTGCTGGCGGAACATCCCGACATCGCCTCGCTCGACGGGGAAATTGAACCCTACCTGGCACTCACGCAAAACGGTTTCGGCATGCACTCCGACAGCGACGCCGTCCACACGCTGCTACAGCCGGACGCATTGGCCGATAACATCTTCGCCGAACTCAACGTCCCCAGTCCGACGCTGCCGACTGCGGAGCAATTACAAGTCCGCTGGCAACGGCGCCTGCTGCTGCAGTTCCCGCTGCTCTTCATCGATCCGGCACAGCAGCGAAACCTCGGCGACGCGCTCGACGAAGTCCTGCACGCTCTTTGCCGGGACAGCAGGCAGCAGACGGATAGTGCGCTCCAACGTGCGATCCTCGCATCCGTGTTTCGCGATCAGCCGTGGCGCATGAATTTTTACGATGCGCAGCAATCATCGACGCAACGTGATTTGCAGCTGGGCGCGAGCGGCTACTACGACGAGCAACTGAAGCTTGAAGAGCCGCCCTTCGTGCTGCCCCGCAGCTATCGCCGCCAGTTCACCGCCGACGATGCAGCCAACAAGATCCTGCTATTCAAATCGCCGAGCGATGCCTACCGCATCGGCATCTATGAGCAGCTGTTTCCACAAGCCGAGATCCAATACATCCACCTGAGCCGGGGCTATGCGCAGACGGTCAATGGCTTGATGGATGGCTGGCTGTCGCCCCGGGGTTTCTTCTCGCACGACATGGTGCGGACCGGCGCAGCGTTGCAGATACGCGGCTACTCCGACGCCACGCCCTTCGGCCGGCGCTGGTGGAAGTTCGACCTGCCGCCCAACTGGCGCCAGTTCACCCAGGCTGACCTGAGCGATGTATGCCTGAACCAATGGCTGGCATCCCATGAAGCGATCCTGGCCAGCCGCGTGCCGGCGCTGCGCCTGAGGTTCGAGGATTTCATGGAACGGCCGGCGGCGCAGTTCCAGCGCATCGTCGAAATGCTTGGCTTGTCCGGCCTGTCGCTGCCCAGCCAACTGCCGGTCACCATGGCTACCGACGCGCCCAAGGCGCTGCGCTGGCGCAAGCGCGAACAGGCCTTGCTGGACATGGGCCAGCGCCAGTCCGTGCAGGCGATGATGGCGCAGCTGGGCTACTCGATGAATCCGGATACATGGACATGAACAATCGCTTGCTGGTGCCCTTCCTGCTCGGACAACGTCGCGACGGCCTGCGCCGCGCCGCCGGGCTCTCCGACCATGACTGGGATATCGTGGACGTGCCCGATTTCGCGGACGTCACGGTGCATGACCCCAACGAGAAGTTGCGCAGGATGGGCAGCATCTACGCAGGGCTGGCGGAGCGGGTCAGCCGGATCGCCGCTGCAGGCAAGGTCCCGGTCAGCATCGCCGGCGACTGCATGTCCACGCTCGGCGTGCTGGGCGGCCTGCAACGAAGCGGACGCGAGCCGGACCGGATTTTATGGCTCGATGCCCACGGCGATTTCCATACCTGGGAAACCACGCAGACCAAATATCTCGGAGGCATGCCGCTGGCGGTACTGGTGGGGCGCGGCGACCGCCGCAAGCAAGGCCGCGATGCGATAGGCGCGATGCTGGCGACCATCGGCGTCATGCCCTTCCCCGAAGAGCGTGTGGTGCTTTCCGATGCGCGCGATCTCGATCCGGGCGAGCTGGAAGCGGTGAGAAGCTCCGGCATCGTCTGCTGCGCCATCGATCAGATCGGCGAGCACCTGAAGCCGGGCGAGCGTTTGTACCTGCACTTCGACAGCGACGTGATGGACGCGGAAGCGGACATCCCCGCCTTGAAATACCACGTCAAGGCGGGACCGAGTTTCGACGACATCGCCGCGCTGTTCCGCTCGCTGCGCGGGCCGGACATCATCGCGGTATCGGTGTCGGCCTGGCATGAGGAAAAAGACCACGACAACAAGGCCGCGCTGGCTTGCCTGGCGCTGCTGGGCGAGCTGGAGTCGTCCATCGAAAAATAGTCGGGAACTCGCTCTCGTTAGCACCCGGCGCCTGCGGTCGCGCAAAGCCATTGCTTTACTGGCGGACGATCCAGGCGAGTAAACACCTGGGTGCCGTCAACGCAGAAATCCGTTTCCCTCTTGGACATTATGCCGCTAGAGATGGCGACAATCCCATACGGGCCCTTCTCCCTCCCATCAAGATCGCCGGCAAAGAGTGGGCCGCCAGAATCTCGCCCACAAATGTGCGCGGTCCTTTTTGATATGTCGAGAGACAAATCAAGAGACACGACTTTCTCACCGGCGGATAACTTGTGAGCCTGGGTTCCAACCTCAAGCAAGGTGCCCCCCATAGGTTGGGCGGCATTGGTTACACCATAGCCGGCAATAGTGTATGGTTCGTTACCGATGTCGGAGATTTTTATAGCAGTTAGATTGGGTTTGAAACCAAGGCCGCTCACATTTATTAAAGCAATATCGTTTCCCGCGGTAATGAAGGCGAGCATGTCGGCATCTGTATTCGGGAGATCGATCCTCTGAGATTTCTGTATCCAAATCAAATCCAGCGCTTTTAATCTCAGCATTCCTGCACTTTGCGTGCCGCCATAACCGTAGATGGTTTCCTTGCCACCAAAGTAGGGAACGTACACGCCCAATGCGCTACTGTCGCTTGAAAAGCCAATTAGGCAATGCGCTGCGGTAAGAAACCACTGTTCATTGACTAAGGTACCTGAGCAAAAAATTTCTTCGTGGGTGCCATTCAATTTAGTGAGGGCTCCCACGACGTTGAAGCGCTGCTTACAAACCGTGCTGTTGATCCGCTTTGCAGTTGCATCATAGCTTCCGTCGCCGGAGTTCTTAGGACAATCGTCTGGCGCCATTTTCTTGGGGTTGTATAGATACGGGATTGAGCTGCCATCACGCTTAAAGACTGATGCGAACGCCGTTGCCAGCGCTTTTATCTGGCGCTCGTCCAGTTTTCGGCGGTTGGTGGCGATGTCTATCAGCGCTTCCTTGCTAATCCCTGGAACGACCTGCGCGAGATTGGCATCTGGAATCCCACTGCGCGCAAGATTGTAAAGCCCTAAGCGAGGGACAATGACATGATCGAGACTGGGGCTGGTGCTGTGAGCAAGGTCAGCCTCTTTCTGGACATCGCCGGATAAAGCTGTCAACACATCCCGGTTTTCGATGGTCTGCAGGACCTCTCGCGTTTCGGCCCGAAATGGTTTATTTAACAGGTAAGCGCGATCTTTAGCTAGAAGGCGTTCTGTCACGAGCGGCATTGAGATCGGTTCTGCGGCTGCGGTGGAGAATGCGAGCAGCATCAACGGCAGGATCAGCTTTTTCATTGCGCACGCTCACTCAGCAATTTTTCCAAAGCCTGCCGCTGCTTTTCCGTTTCGATTTTCTTTTCCAGCAATTCGGCAGTCTTGCTCTCTGCATCGATCTCTTGCTGAACTTTGTCCTTACCGCCGAGGCGAGCGAGATCCAGCGCTTGCTGTTTGCTTACCAGGCTAATTTGGTAGTCGAGTTGAGCGATCTCCGCGGCCTTCGCTGCCTTAGTGGCGGCATCGGTGGCGTCAGCTTTTGCTTTTTCAGCCTTCGCTTTGAGATCCCGGAGCACAGCGTATTGGGCGGTCAGATCCTTGACTGCTGCACTGCCTCTTTCCGCCGCAGATTGTGCAGTGAAGTCAAGTGTAGAAGGCGCGCCATTCTCCACAAAAGCAACTTTGAGGGTGTTTTTATCGAAAGTGCCATTGTCCAAGGTTAATTGCCCTTTGGGACCCAACTGGGCAAACAATATGGAAACATCGCCGTCGACAGCATGCCTGATGCCTTTGTTGATGTTGCCGTCTTTGGTAATGCCATAGGCAGCTATACGAGCAGACGCTGGCCATCGATAGATGAGTCCAGTTGCGCTCTGTATAGTTGGCGCAGCACCAGCGTCAGTTGAGGAAGACTTTTTCGGCGCCTGGAAATCTGCCCCATCGACGTTAGTCAGGCAAACCCACATGCTGGAGGATTCGACCTTTGTCTTCGCCTTACGGAGCGCTTCCACCTCCGCAGTGGTTAAGGAATCGTCGATATATGAATTAATGAAGACAGCAAGCGGGGCAGTGACCTTTTGGCATAGTTGTCCGGACTCTTCTCCTCGCCGTGGAATCCATTGCAAATTCACAGTGCTGGTGAGGCGTTTGGTCAGCGCAGTTTGCTGCTCGACCAGTGCGGGAGCAGTTAATTTGGCTTTGCCGTACACCTTGTCCAATTTGTCGAATTTTTCCTTTGCACTTGTAACGTTGGCCTGAAGCTTCTTATCCGTCGGGCTCTCCTTGAGAGCGGCTTGCGCCGCTTCCAGCGCTTGTTTTGCGGCGGCCAAAGCCTCCAATTTTGGCTTGAGGACGGCGTCTTTTTTTGTGGCATCGATGATCGAATCACGTAGACCGGCCAGGTCCTTTATGTTCTTACTCAGAGGGGCAGGACACTCTGACAGGGGATCACCTGTGGGCCCGGTTGCTGCGATACCTAGCGGTGCGTAGACCGCCTTCGCGACGTTTATTACTGCAGATGCCAGATTGGCCGTGACTTCAGCAGTCCTGTCGTCGATGTCGGCATTCACAGTCTTAATCATGCCTGACGGATACCACGCTAAATTGGCGGTAGTGATCTTCATGGGCGAATTAAGCTTGCTATAGTCGATCACGTATCGTTCTTGAGGATCCCCGACAGACGATGAGGTAATTTTCGCACTCACCAGTTCGCTTTCAAACCGCCAATCTTCATCAGGCAAACCTTTGTACGCTACGCCGCACTGAGCAATTCTGAAGGTTGCGGTAATGTCCAATTGGGTAGCAGGGAGTTGGTAGATAGCACCACTAGGGATGGAATCTGCCTCGGGAGTAAGCCGGGAGACAGACAAGGAGGTGTGACAACCGGCGAGTAGGGATACAGAAAGAAAGATCCAAAACTTAGACATGGTTTGATCCTTAAGTTTGGGGAAATGATTGAAGCAAATAATTGTGTTTTTAAAATCATCCAAACAATGTTACGAGAAAATTTGGATTCTTTTCAGATATATTTTGCTATGTTGCTAACTATATTGATGTGATAATTTGATAGATATTTGTGTTCAAAAAGGATCACACTGGAGGGTTTGTAGGACTATTCCTACGCTAAATCGCTATCCGGAATTTTCCTGTTACTTCTTCTGTGAGCGATCTGGTGGGAATGTAAGCGCCGCGCATCCCGTTCAAAAAATATCTTTAAAAATCGCTTGCTATTCAATAGCACACGATCTATAGTGTGGTCATGGGCGCGGCAAACAGCGCCGGATAGTAGTACGAAGTAGCTAGCGATTTAATAGTCAACTAAGTATTCTCACTCACTGAAAAGGAAATATCATGTCGATCCAACAAGTTCTGTACCGCGCAAACGCTAAAGCAACCGGTGGCCGTGAAGGCCGTGCTGTCTCCTCCGACGGCGTGCTGGATGCCAAACTGACCACCCCGAAAGAACTGGGCGGCGCCGGCGCCGTCGGCACCAACCCTGAGCAGCTGTTCGCTGCCGGCTACTCGGCCTGCTTCCTGGGCGCGATGAAATTCGTCGGCGGCCGCGACAAGATCGCCGTACCGGCTGACGTGTCGGTCGAAGGCACTGTCGGCATCGGTCCTATCCCTACCGGTTTCGGCATCGAAGTCGAACTGAAAATCTCGCTGCCAGGCCTGGACCGCGCAGAAGCCGAGAAACTGGTCGCCGCCGCCCACATCGTGTGCCCATACTCGAACGCCACCCGCGGCAACATCGACGTGACCCTGACCATCGTCTAAGCGATACAGCCTCCCGCCGAAAGGCCGGCGCCCTCCAAGGCGCCGGCCTTTTTTCACATACAATCAGTGTTTTGAACCGCATCGGGACACGCAATGATTGAGTGGCAATGGCTGGCATTTGAAGACATCCCCCGCCAGGACTGGTACGAAGTACTGCTGCAGCGCCAGCAGGTGTTCATCCTGGAGCAGACCTGCCTCTACCCCGACATCGACGGCGCCGATCCGCAGTGCCATCACCTGATGGCGTGGCGCGAGATCGACGGCAAGCGCACGCTGGCGGCCTATCTGCGCTGCGTGCCGCCGGGCGTGAAGTTCGATGAGATGTCGCTCGGCCGCGTGCTGACCACGCAGGCCGCGCGCGGCAGCGGCATCGGCCGCGAGCTGCTGGCCAAGGCGATTCCGCTGGCCGAGGCGCTGCATCCGGGCCACGCCTTCCGCATCGGCGCGCAAGCCCACCTGGAAAAATTCTACGCCAGCTTCGGCTTCAAGACCGTGACCGAGCCTTACGACGAAGACGGCATCATGCACATCGATATGGTGCGATGAGGCCCGTGCGTTAAAACGTCAGCATGAAGCGCGCGCCGGCGCTGACCGAGCGCGCGTAGCGCACCGTGCCGCCGTTGGCGTGCACCAGGTGCCGCACCATCGCCAGGCCTATGCCCCGGCCCTGCTTCTTGGTCGAGAAGAACGGCGTGAAGATGTGCGCGGCCAGCGCCTCCGGCACGCCGGGGCCGTTGTCCGACACTTCGATGCGCAGGCGGCCGCCCCGGCTCAGACGCGCGCACACCTGCGCCTCCGGCGCCTTGCCGGTGATGGCTTCGGCCGCGTTCTTCAGCAGGTTGATGAGCGCCTGCTCCAGCTGCCCCGGATCGATCATCACCGCCAGCGACGCCGGCTCCACCGAAAACACCACGCGCCCGCCCAGCGCCTGCCACTGCGGCGCGAGCAGCATGGACAGGCGATCGAACAATTCCTCCAGCAGCACGCGCTGCGGCTGCGCCTGCGCCACGGTCGACAGGCTGCGGTAGCTGCCGACAAAATCCACCAGGCTGGCGGCGCGGCGCGAAATCGCGTCCAGCGCGGTGCCAAGATCGGCGTGGATGTCGGCCGGCAGGCCTTCCCCCGCTTCGTCGAGCAGGCCGCAGGCGGTGCGCGACAGCGAGGCCACCGGGGTCAGGGAGTTCATGATCTCGTGGGTCAGCACCTGCACCAGTTCGCGCCAGGCGTTCAGGGCTTCGGCTTCCAGCTCGCTCTCCACCGGCATCAGCGCCGCCAGGCGCTGGGCCACGCCCTGCATGGTCAGCGCGGCGACGGCAACCAGTGCGCGCTCGACACCGCGTTCCGTGTCGAAGCTGATCAGCTGCCGCTGGCCGGCGGTTTGCGCGGCCAGCAGCTGGTGCAGATCCTGCGGCGCGCTGGCGCGGCCGGGCGCCAGCAGGCGGCGCGCGCTGGCGTTCAGCGGCGCCACCGCACCGGGACCGGCTGAATTCCCGATGCTGAACAAGGCAATCGGTGCGTGTTCAAGGCGCGCCTCCAGTGCGAGCAAGGCGTCGGACAGTTCGCGGCTCGCGGACGGAGTGCCGGTCTGCTGCTCCATGCGCGGAGCGCGGGGCGCCAGGGCGCGCAGGCATTGCCACAGCACGGTGGAGGGGACCAGCGCGGCCAGGCAGCACAGGACGATGCGGCGCGCTTCGGGCGCGGCGGACATCACGTCGGCCACGCCGGTCAGCGCCATCAGGGCGCCGACACTGGCGGCGGCACCCAGCTTGAGGGCGCGTTCAGATGCCATGCTTGCCCAGCTTGCGGTACAGCGCCGCGCGGCTGATGCCCAGCGTCTTGGCGGCGTGGCTGATGTTACCGTTGAATTGAGACAGCGCCGACGCGATGGCTTCGCGCTCCAGCGCATCGAGCGTCATGTCGCTGGCAGCGGCTGCGCGTGCCGGGATCGGGGCGGCGTCATCGCCATCGACAGCGCCGCTGCCGGGCAGACCGAAATCGCTGAGCGCATAGTCGGCGCCCTGCCCCAGGATCACGGCCCGTTCGCAGGCATGACGCAGCGCGCGCACATTGCCCGGCCATTCGTAACGCAGCAGGCCATCCATCGCCGCCGGGCTCACATTGCGCGCCGGCCGCTCGTACTGCAAGGCATACTGCGTCAGGTAATGCGACAGCAACAGAGGAATATCCTCGCGCCGTTCGCGCAGCGGCGGCACGCGGATCACGATGGTGTTCAGGCGGAACAGCAAATCCGGACGGAACACGGCGGGATCGAACAAGCGCGTCTCTTCCAGATTGGTGGCGCTAATGATGCGTACATCGATGGCTTCCGGCTTGTCGGCGCCGATCGGCGTCACCTCGCGCCGTTCCAGCGCCGTCAACAGCTTGGCCTGCGCGGCCAGCGGCATGTTGCCGATTTCGTCGAGGAACAGCGAACCGCCGCGCGCGGCCTGGAAGCGCCCCGCCCTGTCGGCCTTGGCGTCGGTGAACGAGCCTTTGCGATGGCCGAACAACTCGCTCTCAAAAGTCGATTCCGGCAGCGCCCCCATGTCCACCGCCAGTAGCGTGCCGGCCGCGCGGCGCGACAGCGCGTGGATGGCGCGCGCCACCAGCTCCTTGCCGACGCCATTCTCGCCCAGCACCATCACATTCGCTTCGGTCGGCGCCACGCCGGCGATCAAGGCCTTCAGCTCGCGCATCGCCGCCGACTCGCCCATCAGGTCCGGCGCCGCCGCCGTCGGCCCGCGCAGCGCGGCGCGGCGCGCCAGCGCCTGGTCGATGGCGGCCACCAGCCGCGCGTTGTCCCAGGGTTTGGTGATGAAGTCTCCCGCGCCGCGCTTGAGCGCTTCCACCGCCAGCGGCACATCGGCGTAGGCGGTCATGGCGATCACCGCCGGCGGCTGCGGCTGCGCGCGCAGCAGGTCGAGCAGCGCCAGGCCTTCGGCGCCGTCGATGAAGCCGGGCGTGAAGTTCAGGTCCAGCAGCACCACGTCGGGCACGCCCTGCGCCAGCAGGGCCGGCAGGCCGGCCGGGTCGCACAGCGTGGCGACCTTGCCATAGCGCCGCCGCAGCAGCAACTGGGCGGCAGTGGCGACATCGGCATCATCATCGAGTATCAGTACATAGGCGGACATGCAGGCATTCTAGCAGCCGCCAACCGGCTTGGGACCGGCCCTCCGCCACCGTCCGCCGCAAGTGTTCAGTTCCGAACATCGGCCACTGTTCATAAGCGGACACCGGACGGGCGATGCGGGCCACATCGCCCGTCAAACCGGCCGATACGGGCATGGCACGGGCTTTGCTGTATGGCTGACATGCACATCAAAAAAAATTTCGGCCCCTCTCCTTCACCCCTGCCATCCAGCGGCGCGTCGATGGATGTCGTGGTGCCCCGCAAGCGCGGCAAGGCCATCGCCATCGGCGTGGCAGCCGCGCTGGCCGTGGCGGCAGCCGGCTATGCACTGTGGTCATGGATGCCGCGAGGCCTGCAAGTGGACGGCGCGGAACTGCGCATCGGCCAGGCCACGCCCGGCATCTTCGTCGACGAGATCGTCGTGCGCGCCAATGCGGAGCCGCTCAATTCCGTGATACTCGACTCGGTCGAATCGGGCCGCGTCGAAGAAGTCTTCGTCCTCGACGGCACGCTGGTGAAAAAAGGACAGCTGCTGTTCCGCATCTCCAACCCGCAGCGCAACCTGGAACTGCTGGCGCGGCAATCGGAACACGCGGTCAGCATTTTCAACCTGTCCAACCTGCGCGTGGCGCAGGAGGCCAGCGCCAGCGACCACCAGCGGCGGCGCGAAGATCTCCAGTACGCGCTGGAGCAGGTACGCAAGCAGCACGAACGCAACGTCAAGCTGGCGGCGCAGGGCTACATCTCCGCCGTCGCGCTGGAGGAATCGGCGGACAAGCTGCAGCAGCAGCGCCGCCTGCTGGAGCAGGAAGAACGCGCCACCGGCACCGAGGAAAGCGTGCGCCGCAGCGCCGCGCAGCAGCTGGAATCGGCGATCGATGGCTTGAACTCCGGCCTGAAGCTGGTTTCGGCCACGGTCGACGCGCTGGCCGTGCGGGCGCCGGTCGAAGGCCGGCTGACCAACTTCCGCCTGCAAGTGGGCGAGTCGATCAGCACCGGCAAGAACATCGGCCGCATCGACGATCCGGCGCGCTTCAAGCTGTCCGCCAGCGTCGACGAGTACTACCTGAACCGCATGGCGGTGGGCCGCCACGGCAACGTCAAGCAGCAGGAGCGCAGTTACGCGATCGACATCCGCACCATCTACCCGCAGATCAAGGACGGCCGCTTCACGGTCGAACTGGTGTTCACCGGCGGCCAGCCGCCGGTGCTCAACCCCGGCCAGAGCCTGGACGCGCGCATCACGCTGGGCGAACCGGCCAAGGCGCTGCTGCTGCCGAACGGCGCCTTCATCAACGACAGCGGCGGCGCCTGGGTCTATGTGCTCGACGCCGGCGGCCGCACGGCGCAGCGCCGCGCGGTGCGCATCGGCCGCCGCAACAACAGCCAGCTGGAAGTGCTGGAAGGACTGGCCGCAGGCGACAAGGTGCTGTTGTCCAGCTATGCGGCCTACGGAAATTCACCACGACTGCAAATTACGCAGTAAATTCTCACAACTATCATTAAAGGCACACCCCATGCTCAAACTCGTCGGCATCAGCAAAATCCACCAGGCAGGAGAAATCCAGACCACGGCCCTGGACCGCATCGACCTGGAAATCGAAGCGGGCGAATACGTCGCCATCACCGGACCATCCGGCTGCGGCAAGTCGACCATGCTGGGCATACTGGGCTTGCTGGATGTGCCGAACCACGGCGAGTACTGGTTCGAAGGCCAGAACGTTGCCGGCTGGAGCGAATCGAAACTGAACCAGCTGCGGCGCGGCCGCATCGGCTTCATCTTCCAGAGCTTCAACCTGATCGAAGAACTGACCGTGTTCGAGAACGTCGAACTGGCGCTGGAATACAACGGCACGCCGGCGCGCGAACGGCGCGAGCGCGTCACCGCGATGCTCAACAAACTGGGCGTGGGCCACCGCGCCTCGCACCGCCCTTCGCAGCTGTCGGGCGGCCAGCAGCAGCGCGTGGCGATCGCGCGCGCACTGGTGGCCGGCCCCGCCGTCCTGCTGGCCGATGAACCGACCGGTAACCTGGACACCGCACACGGCGATGAAGTCATGCGCCTGCTGCGCGAGATTAACGCCGAAGGCACCACCGTGGTCATGGTCACGCACTCGCCGGACCACGCCGCGCAAGCTTCGCGCACGCTGAATCTGCTCGACGGCCGCATCATGGTCGACGTACTGCAAGCCGCTTAAAGCGTCAGGATCACTCACATGAACCTGCGCGACTTTCGCATAGGCTGGCGGCTGCTGTTGCAGCAGCCGGCCTACTCCGCCGTGGTGATCGGCGGTCTCGCCATCGGCTTTGCCGCCTGCTTCCTGCTGTTCGGCTTTGTCGCTTTCTGCATCAACTTCAACAGCACCATTCCCGACAACGACCGCGTGGTCGTCATCAAGCAGCGCATCAACGTCTTCCCGCGTCCGGACTGGCAGACACGGGCCTTCGTGCCCTTGCGCGACGTGGCGCTTGCCAGCGGCATGGTGTCGGAAGCCAGCGTCACCTCGTCCGTCGATTTGCCGCTACGCGCGGGCAATGAGCTGCGCGCGTTGGACCTGCAGGTGGTCGATCCTGGTTTCGCGACCATGTTCGGCATCGCCGAATTGCAGGGCGACCTGGCTGCGGCATTGGCCCAGCCGGACGGCCTGGCGCTGACGCGCGCCGGTGCACAAAAGCTGTTCGGCGATGCGCCTGCTGTCGGCCAGACCGTCAGGATCGACGGCACCGTGTTGCAGGTAAGGGCCTTGCTGCCCAACCCTGCGGCAAACAGCAGCCAGCAATACGAGGCGCTGATCGGCACCGCCAGCAGCGCTTGGCCGGAGCGCGAGACTGCGATCAGCAACTGGGGGCGCGCCACCGTTTACATGAAGCTCAAACCCGGCGCATCGAAATCGGCATTGACGGCATTACTGCAAGAGGCCAGCGAAAAATCGCCTTTCAACCAGCGCGTCAAGACAGGCCCGATGGGCAAAGGCCTGAACGGCCGCAACGTCGCCGATATCAGCCTGCTGCCACTGCGCGATATCTACTTCGACGAAGGCCTGGCGAACAGCCGCGCCGGCGAACAGTACGGAAAACGCAGCAGTGTCTTCGGCCTCGCGGCGGCGGGTTTGCTGATCCTGCTGCTGGCGGCGATCAACTACATCAACCTGGCCACGGTGCGCACCTTGCGCCGCCAGCGCGAAATCGGCGTCCGCAAGCTGCTCGGCGCCAGCGCGGCACGGCTGGTGCGGCAGTTCCTCAGCGAGGCTTCGCTGACGTCGGTGCTGGCCGCCGCCGCCGGCCTGGTGCTGGCATGGCTGCTGCTGCCAACCTTCGCCGAGCTGGTGAACCGTCCGCTGGCCGGCATGTTCACGCCAGGACGCTGCCTGGCCGCGCTGGCGTTCGGGCTGTTCATCGGCGTGTGCGCCGGCGCCTATCCCGCGTGGCTGGCGCAGCACGCCTTGCCCGGGCCCGCGCTGGCGGGACGCGGCAACAGCGAAACCGTCGCCGGCCTGTGGGTGCGGCGCGTGCTGACCGTGCTGCAGTTCTCCAGCGCGATGGCCTTGTCGGCGACGGCGCTGGCGGTCGGCTGGCAAACCTGGTTCGCCATGCACGCATCGCCCGGCTTCGATCCGGCGCATCTGCTGGTATTGAATCTGCCTTCCGATACCGAGGGCAAGCCGGAGGCCGTGGCCTTCATCGAACAACTGGGCAGGTTGCCACGCGTGGAAGGCGTGTCGACCATCTCGGAGGCCGTAGGCCGCGACGGCATGAAGCTGGTTAACACCGTGACCACCAGGGATGGCCGCGAGATCCCGCTGGAAGGCAAGAACGTCAGCGCCAACTGGTTTGAAGTGAGCCGCCTGCAGCCATTGTACGGACGCCTGTACAACGCGGCGCAGGATGTCGGCTACGACAAGGCCCCGCGCGTCGTCGTCAACACCGCTTCCGCGCTGGCGCTGGGCTTTGCGTCGCCGCAGGACGCGGTCGGGCAGGTGGTCCCGGGGGGCATGGAGATCATCGGCGTCGCGCCGGATGTGCGCTTCCAGGGCTTGCACCAGCCGCCGAAAGCGGTCGTCTATTTCGTCCGCCCCGGCGGCGTGCTGATGGTACGCACCCGCGACAGCCTGGAAACGGCCTACACCGAAATCGAACCGCTGTGGCGCCGCCACTTCCCCAACGCCATCATGGAAATCAAAACGCAACAAGGCGTACTCGAAGAACGCTACGACACCGAAACGCGCCTGATACGGATACTGGCCGCCACCAGCGTGATCGCCATCGCGCTGGCGGCGTTCGGCATCTACGTGCTGTCGGCCTACAGCGTGCAGCGCAGCCAGCGCGAGATCGTGATGCGCAAGCTGCACGGCGCCGGCCGCGTCGACATCGCGCTGATGATGGGCAGGGAGTTCTCGGCGCTGGTGGGCGCTGGTGCGCTGATCGGCCTGCCGCTGGCGGCGGTGGCGATCCAGCGCTACCTGGCCAACTACACCGAGCACGCGCCCATCGGCGTCTGGACGCTGGTGGCGGCGCTGTTCATGGCGATGCTGGTGGCGCTGCTGGCCACGACCCGCCACACGGCAACGGCCTTGCGCATGTCGCCCGCGTTGGCGCTGCGCGACTAATCAGGAGACACGCATGAAACCCAGCGACTTCCGCATCGGCTGGCGCCTGCTGCTGCGCCAGCCCTTCCACGCCATCGTGGAGATAATTGGACTGGCGACCGGCTTCGCGGTCTGCTTCCTGCTGCTCGGCTTTGTGGCCTATTCCTTCAGCTACGACAGCGACGTGCCGCAGCGCGAGCGCGTGTTCATCATCAAGCACCGCCTGAACTTCATCCCGCAGCCGCAATGGATGGAGTACACCCCGTTCGCGCTGCGTGAAGTGGCGCTGCGCAGCGGAGTGGCGCTGGAAGCCAGCGCCTGGTGGCCGCGCCAGACCACGCTGCAACTGCAAGGGCGCCTGCAGGAACTGGAGGTGACGGCGGTCGATCCGGCATTCCAGTCCATCAGCGGCCTGCAAGCGCTGGCCGGCGACCTGCATGCGGCGCTGTCCCAACCCGACGGCCTGGCAGTGACGCGGCAGACGGCGCGGCGCCTGTTCGGCGACGCCGAGCCGCTGGGACGCACCATCGAAATCAACCGCCAGGCGCTGCAAGTGCGCGCAGTGCTGGCGGACCGCCCGGCCAACAGCACGCTGCAATTCAACGCGCTGGTCGGCGTGGGCAGCGCGCTGTGGCCGCAGAAGGAGCGCGAGGATGCGCTGGCCAACTGGATGGGCATCGGCGGCCGCATCTACATCAAGACCGCTCCCGGCGTCAGCCCGCAGGCCTTGCAGCGGGTGCTGCAGGATGCGATCGACCGCGCGCCTTGGGCCAACCTGGCGACGCCGGAAATGAAGGCGGCGCTGGGCCAGCGCAAGATGGTCGATATCGGCCTGGGTCCGCTGGCCGACGCCTACTTCGACCGCAGCGTCGCCAACACCATGGGCACCGGCCCGCGCGGCGACCTGCGCGTGGTGCTGGCGCTCGGCGCCACCGGCTTGCTGATCCTGTTCCTGGCGGTGGTCAACTACATCAACCTGGCGACGGTGCGCAGCGTGCGCCGCCAGCGCGAGATCGCCGTGCGCCGGGTGCTCGGCGCCAGCACCCATCAGTTGCTGACGCAGTTCATGGCCGAGGCCATGCTGCTGTCGGTGGCCGCCGCCGCGCTGGGCGTGCTGCTGGCGTGGCTGCTGCTGCCGCTGGCTTCCGACCTGCTGGAGCGTCGCCTCGACGGCATGTTCACGCCGATGGCGATCGGCCTTTGCCTGCTGTCCGGCGCCGTCGTTGGCGCTGCGGCCGGCGTTTATCCGGGCTGGCTGGCGCGTGGGGTCGACATGGGCGGCACGCTGGCCCAGCGCAGCGGCGAGACCGCAGGCGGTGCATGGCTGCGCCGCAGTTTGACGGCAGTGCAGTTCGGCGTAGCGATGAGCATGGGCAGCGTGGCGCTGGCGATCCTGTGGCAGACGCAGTTTGCCGCAGCGGCGCCGCCAGGCTTCGATCCCGCTCCACTGCTGGTGGTGGAGATGAAGGACAATCTGCGCGACAGCCCGGCCGCCCGTTCGCTGCGCGACGCCATCGCGCAACTGCCCGGCGTGGCCGGCGTGGCGGACAGCCGCGACGTGCCCGGCCGCGACGACGGCACCGGCACCCACGGCAGCGACTCGGTCAAGCGCGTGGACGGTACCAGCGCGTCGTTGAGCGTGTATTTTGTCGGCGCGGATTTCTTCAACGTCTACGGACTGAAGCCGCAGGCGGGGCGCCTGTTCGATCCGCGCATCGAGACGGCGAACAGTAACGGCGATGGCGAGCAGAACGTGGTGCTCAACCAGGCGGCGGTGCAGGCACTGGGTTGGCCGTCCGCGCAGCAGGCGGTGGGCCAGCGCATCGACGGCACGCAGTTCCGCATCGCCGGCGTGGCGCCGGACCTGCGCTGGGAAACGCTGCGCGATCCGGTGCGGCCGACCATGTACCAGATCGCGCGCGACAATGAGCTGCTGACCGTACGCATGCGTGCTGATGGCATGCGCAGCCGGGCCGCGCTGGAGCAGGACATCGCTGCGGCATGGAGCCGCTACTTCCCGGGCAGCGAACCGACGATACGCGGCGCCGGCGGCTACTACGCGCAAGCCTATGCCGACGACGTACGTATGGCCAGGCTGCTGGCCTGCGCCACGGCGGTGGTGTTCGCGCTGGCGGCTTTCGGCATGTACGTGCTGGCGGCGCACAGCGTGCAGCGGCGTTCACGCGAGATCGTGCTGCGCAAGCTGCACGGCGCCGGCAACGGCGCGATTGCGGCACTGGTCAGCCGCGAGTTCGTGCTGTTGACGGCGGTGGCCGGAGCGGTGGGGCTGCCCTTGGCCTGGATTGCCATCGAGCGTTACCTGGCCGGTTACACGGCGCGCACACCGTTGAGCGGTTGGGCGCCGGCGACGGCGCTGGCGTTTGCGCTGCTGGTGGTGGCGGTAGCCACCTTGCGCCACACGCTGACGGCGATGCGTATCGCACCCGCGCAGGTGCTGCGCGACCAGGCATAGCAAAGCGAGGACGAAAAAAAAGCAGCCGAAGGCTGCTTTTTTTATGCGTAAACCGTTTTTACTTGATGCCTAGCAGTTCGATATCAAAGACCAGCGTCGAGTTGGCGGGGATGCCATTTTTTACCACTGCTTTGTAACCCAGGTCAGGCGGAACGATCAGGGTGCGCTTACCGCCAACCTTCATGCCTGGAATGCCTTGGACCCAGCCGGCGATCACGCCGTCAGCGGTCGCGGTGGCCTCGACCAATGGCAAAACGGCAGGCACATCGCCGATCGTCGTTTGGACCTTCGTGCCGTGGACATCCGCGCGGGTGCCATCGTACAGGTACAGCGTGTAGTTCACGGTAATCGTCTGGCCGGCAGCTACTGTCGCGCCAGTGCCGATCAAGGTGTCCGTGATTTGCAGCGTGGTAGGCGGAGGCACGGAAACCGGCGGCGGGCTCGCCTTGATGACATTGACCAGTTCAATATCGTAGACCAACGCCGAATCAGCCGGAATATCCTTGTAACCGAAAGGATTCGTGGTCGGCGCCGGGCGCGCATTGGTGCCATACGCCAGGTTGGATGGCAGGATGGCGGTACGCTTGGCGCCGACCTTCATGCCGACGATGGTCTGGTCCCATCCCGTTATCACGGTGCCCACGCCGACCACGAACGGCGCAGCGGGCTTGCCGGTATCGACCGAGCTTTCCACCTTGTCGCCCTTGGAACCGGGCTTGGACGAGTCGTACAGGTAGCCGACGAAATTGATCACCACCAGATCGCCCGCCGCTGCCTGGGTGCCGGTGCCGGCCTGGGTTTCGGTCACCAGGAATGCCGGTTGCGGTTTCACTTCCGTCGTCGGGGCTTTCGAACCGCCGCCGCAGGCCGTCAGGGCCGCTGCGCAGACAACGGCAGCAATAAATTGGAACATCGATTTCATGATTACCTTTGATGAGTGTTCGTATTGGGGCGCTGGCGCGCACGCATTCGGAGCAGAAGTTTAGCAGACCTCGCCGCTTCCGCTCCGAGCACTACGTTCACTTACATCTTTTAAGACCGCCAGTGTGTTTAAATTTCCACCTGCGTACCCAATTCGATCACGCGATTGGTGGGAATCTGATAGTAATCGGCGGCGCCGCGCGCATTGCGCGACATCGTCACGAACAGATGCTCGCGCCAGGTCGCCATACCGGCGCCCGGGGTCGAGATCACCGTCTGGCGGGCGATGAAGAAGGAGGTCTCCATCATCTCGAACGGCAGGCCGAGGCAGTCGCACAGCGCCAGCGCGCGCGGGATGTCCGGTTCGTCCTTGAAGCCGTAGTAGACATTCAGCTGGTAGCACTGGTGGCCCAGGTCCGTGACCTTGACCTGCTCGGCCTCGGGAACGTAGGGCTCTTCCACTACATGCACCGTGAAGAACACCACGCGTTCATGCAGCACCTTGTTGTGCGACAGGTTGTGCAGCAGCGCGTGCGGCACGCCATCGCTCTCGCCGCGCAGGAAGATGGCGGTGCCGTACACGCGCGTCGGCGGCGCCACGAACAGCGAGGACAGGAAGTCTTCCAGCGGAATCGCGTGCTTCTGCAAATTCTGGAACACCAGCTCGCGGCCGCGCTTCCAGGTCAGCATGATGGTGAACAGCACCGCGCCGAGCAGCAGCGGGAACCAGCCGCCGTGGAACAGCTTGAGCGTGCTGGCCGAGAACAGCATGATGTCCATGATGATGAAGAAGCCGGTGGCGGCCAGGCACAGGGCCAGCGGCATGTTCCAGCGGTAGCGGGTGACGAAGAAGGTCAGGAAGGTGGTGGCCAGCATGGTCGCCGTCACCGCGATGCCGTAGGCGCCGGCCAGCTTGTCCGACGAACCGAAGCCCACCACGGCCAGCAGCACCACCGCCAGCTGCAGCCAGTTGACGGCCGGGATGTAGATCTGGCCGATTTCACGCTCGGACGTGTGCACCACGCGCATGCGCGGCAGCAGCCCCAGTGCGATGGCCTGCTTGGTCATCGAGAAGGTGCCGGAAATCGTCGCCTGCGAAGCGATCACCGTCGCCATGGTCGACAGCACCACCAGCGGGTAGACGCTCCACGCGCCCAGCTGCTGGAAGAAGGGATTGGAGATCGCTTCCGGATGCACCAGCAGCAGCGCGCCCTGGCCCAGGTAGTTCAGCGCCAGCGCGGGGAACACCACCAGGAACCAGGCGGCGCGGATCGGCTTCTTGCCGAAGTGGCCCATGTCGGCGTACAGCGCCTCGGCGCCGGTGAAGGCCAGCACCACGGCGCCCAGCGCGACGAAGGCGATCATGCGGTTCTGGATCATGAAGCGGAAGGCGTTCCACGGATTGAGCGCCCACAGGATCTGCGGCGCTTCGATGATGTTGATCAGGCCCATGACGGCCAGCGCGGCGAACCAGATCACCATCACCGGCCCGAACAGGCGGCCGATGCCGGCCGTGCCGTGGCGCTGCACCGCGTACAACGTGACCAGCACGATGATGGTCAGCGGCACGATGTACTGTTCCAGGCCGGGCGCGGCCACTTCCAGGCCTTCCATCGCGCTCAGCACCGAGATGGCGGGCGTGATGACGCTGTCGCCGTAGAACATGGTGGCGCCGAATACGCCCAGCAGCATCAGCGGGTAGTGCCAGCGCGGCGCGGCCTTGCTGACGGAATTGAGCACCAGCGCCATCAGCGCCATGATGCCGCCCTCGCCGCGGTTGTCGGCGCGCAGCACCAGCGTGACGTATTTGAGCGAGACGATCATCGTCAGGCCCCAGAAAATCAGGGAAATGATGCCCAGCAGGTTGAACTCGCTCAGCGCCAGGCCGTGCTCGGGATCGAAGATGGTTTTGAGGGTGTAGAGGGGACTGGTACCAATATCGCCGTAGACGATGCCTACCGCAGCCAGCGTCAGAGCGACGAGGCTGCTTTTCTTATGTTGCTCGGTCAAGATTGCACCTGTTGTTGTTTTGGTGCATTGCACAATAGGATAAGTATTTGCAAAAGGCAAGGAGATTTTCGCATGGAAGGGCGTTCCAATATTTCAATAACGCCAGTGTACGCCGGTGCGGGCTCAAGTGCGAGGTCCGCAGCGGCGGTGCGCCATTTCAGCGATAATGGCAGACCTCGCCCTCGTCCCCGCCGTCCGCCCTCATGAACACAGGTATTTTTTACGCCACATTCGCGTTCTTTTGCTGGGGCCTGTTCCCGCTGTACTTCCACGCCATCGGCGAGGTGCCGGCGCTGGAAATCCTGGCGCACCGCATGCTGTGGTCGCTGCTGTTCCTGGGCCTGGTGCTGACGGTCCGACAGCAATGGAAGTGGCTGCCGCAAGTGCTGCGCAATCCGCGCGTGTTGGGCAGTTTTGTCGCCAGTTCGCTGCTGTTGACGGCCAACTGGTTCGTCTACATCTGGTCGGTCAACAACGGCCACGTCATCGATGCCAGCCTGGGCTACTTCATCAATCCGCTGATTAACGTGCTGCTCGGGCTGCTGGTGCTGAAGGAAAAACTGCGGCGCGGCCAGTGGCTGGCGATCGGCGTGGCGGCCAGCGGCGTGCTGTGGCTGACCTGGTCGGCCGGCCAGCTGCCGTGGATTGCCTTAATTTTGGGCATCACCTTCGGCGGCTACGGCCTGCTGCGCAAGACCGCGGCGCTGGCGGCGCTGGAAGGCTTGTCGCTGGAAACCATGCTGCTGTTCCCGCTGGCGCTGGCCTATGTGCTGTGGCTGACCATGCATGGCCAGAACACCTTCCTCAACACGCCGTCCGACGGCACCCGCTGGCTGCTGGCGGCGGCCGGGCCGATCACCGCGATTCCGCTGGTGATGTTCGCGGCCGGCGCGCGCAAGATTCCGATGTCGGTGCTGGGCCTGCTGCAATACCTGTCGCCTACCATGCAGGCGCTGCTGGGCGTGTGGGTGTTCCATGAAACCTTCCCGCAGGCGCGGCTGATCGGCTTCGTCATCATCTGGGCCGCGCTGGCGCTGTACGTGGCCGAGGGCCTGTGGATGAGCAAACGCGCTAAATAGTGGGCGGGCGGCTGGATTTATCGTATCCTGTCGTCCTTCCTTGCATTTCTACGCAATTCAAAAATTCTGACTGAGATTCTCAATGGCAAATTACGTCTATACCATGAACCGCGTGGGCAAAATCGTCCCGCCCAAGCGCCAGATTCTGAAAGATATTTCGCTGTCCTTCTTCCCGGGCGCAAAAATCGGCGTGCTGGGCCTGAACGGCTCCGGTAAGTCGACCTTGCTGAAAATTATGGCAGGCATCGACACCGACATCCAGGGCGAAGCCGTGCCGATGCCGGGCCTGAACATCGGCTACCTGCCGCAGGAACCGCAACTCGATCCCGAAAAAACCGTGCGCCAGGAAGTCGAATCCGGCCTGGGCGAAGTGTTCGAAGCGCAAGCCAAGCTGGAAGCCGTGTACGCCGCCTATGCCGAGGAAGACGCTGACTTCGACGCGCTGGCCACCGAGCAGGCGCGTCTGGAAGCGATCATCTCGACTTCCGACGGCGGCAACCTGAACCTGCAACTGGAAATGGCCGCCGACGCGCTGCGCCTGCCGCCTTGGGACGCCAAGATCGGCGTGCTGTCCGGTGGTGAGAAGCGCCGCGTGGCGCTGTGCAAGCTGCTGCTGTCCAAGCCGGACATGCTGCTGCTCGACGAACCGACCAACCACCTGGACGCCGAGTCCGTCGAATGGCTCGAACAATTCCTGCTGCGCTTCCCGGGCACCGTGGTCGGCATCACCCACGATCGCTACTTCCTCGACAACGCCGCCGAGTGGATCCTGGAACTGGACCGCGGCCATGGCATCCCATGGAAGGGCAACTACTCGTCGTGGCTGGACCAGAAGGCCAACCGCCTGAAGCAGGAAGAATCGACCGAGTCCGCCCGCCAGAAAGCACTGGCCAAGGAATTGGAATGGTCGCGCCAGAATCCGAAAGCGCGCCAGGCCAAGTCCAAGGCCCGCCTGGCCCGCTTCAATGAGCTGAGCGAGTACGAATACCAGAAGCGCAACGAGACCCAGGAGATCTTCATTCCTGTGGCCGAGCGTCTGGGCAATGAAGTGATCGAGTTCAAGAACGTGTCGAAAGCGTTTGGCGATCGCCTGCTGATCGACAATGTGTCGTTCACCATTCCGCCGGGCGCCATCGTCGGCATCATCGGCCCGAACGGCGCCGGTAAATCGACGCTGTTCAAGATGATCGCCGGCCTCGACAAGCCGGACAGCGGCGAAGTGGCGATCGGCCAGACCGCCCGCATCTCGCTGGTGGACCAGAGCCGCGATACGCTGAGCGACAGCAAGAGCGTGTTCGAAGACGTGTCCGGCGGCGCCGACATGCTCAGCGTCGGCCGTTTCGACATGCCGTCGCGCGCCTACCTGGGCCGCTTCAACTTCAAGGGTTCGGACCAACAGAAGATCGTCGGCAACCTGTCCGGCGGTGAGCGCGGCCGTCTGCACTTGGCCAAGACGCTGCTCAAGGGCGGCAACGTGTTGCTGCTCGATGAACCGTCGAACGATCTGGACGTGGAAACCCTGCGCTCGCTGGAAGACGCGCTGCTGGAGTTCGCCGGTTCCGTGATGGTGATTTCCCACGATCGCTGGTTCCTGGACCGTATCGCCACCCACATCCTGGCCTTCGAAGGCAATTCGCAAGTCACCTTCTTCGACGGTAACTACCAGGAATACGAAGCCGACAAGAAGAAACGTCTGGGCGAAGAAGGCGCGAAGCCGAAGCGCATCCGCTACAAGCCACTGACCGTGTAAAAGCAAAAGGCCACCGCGAGGTGGCCTTTTTTTATTGCTGCTAACCGGGATTAGAAGTTGTAGCGGATGCCGGCAGTGATCGCGCCGTTTTTGCGGCCCATGTCGATGTTGTTCTTGCCGTAGTTTTCATACTCCAGCGAGACTTTCACCTGTTTGGAAATCGCGTACTCGGCGCCGACCGAAGCGTACAGCGCGCTCTTGTTGGCGTCGCCGCTGACGGCAGCGATGCCGGTGGTGCTGACCGAGTTGTGGTTGCGCGCCACGCCCAGCTTGCCGAACACGGCGATCTGCTCGTTCACAGGCCAGGTGCCCTTGCCCGCAACGTAGAACGAATGAGCGTCGGACTGCACGCTGCCGGCGGCGCCGTTCACGGTGTAGTTGTAGTCTTGCTTGCCGAAGTTGGTGTAGCCGCCTTCAACCGCCCAGGTCTTGTCGATGTTGTAGCCAGCGTAGATCTTGCCGCCGGCCTTGGTGCCGCTGTTGCCGGAAGAACTGGTGGCGTTAGGCACATCGAACTTGTAGCGGCTGCCCAGCACGCCGGCGCCTACGTAGGCCGAGCCTGCGTCATCGCCGAGATCGGCTGCGTAAGCGGTGGTGCCGGCCAGTGCGGCGGCGGTAGCGACTAATGCGAACAGAATTTTTTTCATGGTCTTGGATCTTTCAGCAAAAATGAGTGTTGGACTTGCTTGGGATCGCAGTTCTCTGAAGTGCGATGGAGTCAAGATAGCACTCGTGCCAACACCTGTCCGCACCGATTTAGTAAGAAGTGTGACAGGATGTAAGCCGAATAATGGCTGGCTTAAATCAGCTTGGGCCAAACTTAAGAGAGGCTTAAGGTTCGCGCAGAATATGGCGGAAAGTGAGGTTGATGCGCGGCCCGCGCGGCCCGCGTTCCTTGTTGATGCCATGCAGCCAGTGATGCTGCAAGCTGCCTGCCATCAGCAGCAGGCAGCCGTCGCCCAGCGCCAGCTTGACGGTCTTGGGCAGCGTGCGGTGCTTGAGGATGAAGGTGCGCGGCGCGCCGAAGCTGACCGAGGCGATGGCCGGATTCGGCCCCAGCGTCGGCTCGTTGTCGGCGTGGAAGCCCATGCGGTCGCGCTCGTCGCGGTAGTAGTTCAGCAGCAGGCTGTTGAACTGGCGGCCGGTGGCCTGCTCCACCGCCTGTTTGATGTGCAGCTGCAAAGGCGTGAACGGCAGCGGATGGAACAGCTTGCCGGAATAGCGGTAGCGGGCGTCGCCATGCCAGGCGCTCAGGCGCGGCTGCATGTGCAGCTTGCCCCAGACCTGGATCTGCTCCTCGCGCCAGTCGGTTTCGTCGAGCAGGCGCTGCATGGCTTCGGCCGGCGTCAGGTCCAGCGCCAGCCGCTGCTGGAACCACAGTTCGCCATCCTCGATCGGGATGGGCATCAAGGCGCTGTCGTCGGCAAATAGATCCATGCGCGGTATGATACCGGCACTACGTCAGCCCGGAGTATTCCACATGAAAAAACGCCAGTTCCTCGGCCGCGCCGCGTTGGCCGGCATGGCCGCCGCCGCCCTGCCCGCCACCGCGCAAGCGGCCGCGTCGAAAACCGCCGGCCCGGCGCTGCTGACCGTCACCGGCGCCATCGGCAAGGTCAACCGCGGCCGCTTCGATCCGGTGCGCGACCAGATGATGTTCAAGCAAAAGCTCGGCTTCGACAAGGCGCACGCCTTCGACTTCGCGGCGCTGGCCGCGCTGCCTGCCATCACCATCGCGCCGACGCTGGAATACGACAACAAGGTGCACACGCTGCGCGGCCCGCTGCTGCTGGACGTGATGAAGGCTGCCGGCGCATCGCCGGGCGATAGCGGCAAGCTGGTGTTGCGTGCGGTGGATGGTTATGCGGCCACGATAACGGTGGCGCAGGCGCGCGCGCAGCGCTACATCGTCGCCACCCATCTGGATGGCGCGGCGATGGCGCTGGGCGGCTTGGGACCGCTATGGGCGATCTACGATGCCGACAAGGTCCACGAGATGGCAGTCAAACCGCTCGCGGAGCGGTTCGGTTCCTGCCCGTGGGCGTTGTATCACATCGAAGTGCAGGCTTAAAAAAACTTAAGCGTAGGCTTCGGCTAAAGTCATTACGCGTGGCGTGATGGTGATGCCGATGCCGCCGAACAGCGCGGTGATGGCGGCCATATTGGCTTCCATCTCTTCCGCTTTCCAGCCCTGGAACAGGTCGGTGCCGTCCTTCTGGAAGTGCAGGTCCAGCACCTTGCCGCGGTCCTTGTGGGTGTAGCCACCGCTGTAGGTGTTCTTGAACCCCATCGCAGCCAGCGCCGCCAGCACTTCGGCCGGTGGATTGTCCGGATCGGTGGCCATGAATACACCAAAGGTCTTGCCTGGTGGTTTAGCGGCAATATCTACGTCGTAAATCCCTGGCGCTTTCGTGACGGTCGTACTCTTCAGAAATAACATGTTCTTACCCCTATCCTATTGGTGCGCCGGCTTCGTGTTTGATTCTTCAAGAAAACATTCTAAGAAACAAGCTTATTGCTAATTCCGAAGTTTGTCGACTAATCCTGAAACTTATTTGTGAATTCGTACCAATAAAACTGCAACGTCGACAGGTGCGGACGTTCTGGACAAAGCATACACCTACTTAAAATATAGTTGTTAAGTAGTAATTTGCAAGGAGATAAGAGCCGTAATCGTCACTGCGTGCTATTTCCGAGGTTTTCGCGCCGCAAGTTCAATGGTCGGGGCCACCAGCGCCCGATACAACTCGCCGGTGGCGGCATCCCATTGGCTGACCGCCCGTTGTTGACGATCCACAGTCGCCATGTCGCCGCGCGCGATCGGGCCGGTCAGCGCGGCGGCGGCGCCGAGGCGGAACACGTTCGCCATCGACTCGGTGGCCAGCGGCTGCGCCATCTGCCGCGCCACCGGCTCCGGGATGCCGGCGGCCTGGTAGGCGCGCAGCGCGGCGTCCAGCACCGTCACCAGGTAGTTGCTGGCGAAGACGGCGGCGGCGTGATACACGGTCTTGGCCGATGCGTCGATAGGCACCGGCTGCGCGCCGATGGCCTGCAGGGCCGGGGTCAGCACGGCCAGCGCGGCGGCGTCGCCTTCGATGCCGCAGAAGGTGCCTGTAAATTGGGCAGCCACCGCCGCCGGATCGGCAAAGCTGCGGATCGGATGGGCGCTGGCCACCAGCGCGCCGGCGTCGCGCGCCGCCTGCAACTGGTCCGAGGCCAGCGCGCCGCTGCAATGGAACACCACGCTGCCCTGCAACGGCACGGCCCGCGCCAGCGCGGCGCAAGCCGATTGAATCTGGTCGTCGCCGACGGCCAGCAGGTGCACGGCGGCCGGCTGCAATTGATCGTAGCACTCCACGGCCGCGCCGCTGCCGATGAAGTCCACGGCCGCCCGCGCCGAGGCGGCGGAGCGCGTCAGCACCTGCTGCACCTGGAAGCCCGCTTGCGCCGCCAGCAGGCGGCCCAGCACGCGGCCGACATGGCCGGCGCCGATCAGGTTCAGCGTCGCCATTAGAAACCGGACCCCGGCTGCTGCAGATACGCCCGTTCTTCCGGCGTCGATGCGCGGCCGAGGATGACGTTACGGTGCGGGAAGCGGCCGAAGCGGCGTACCACCTCGCGATGGCGATGGGCGTAATCGAGCATGCCGGCGAGGCCGTCGGTGGCGGGTACCGCATCATGCATGCGCGTGTACAGGGCCACGGACTGATCCTGCATCGCCATGTCCTCCGCGTGCTCGAAAGGCAGGTAGGCAAAGGCGCGCTGCAAGGGCGTCAGCGCCTGGTCCAGTCCCGCGACGACCATGTGCTGCGCCGCCTGCAAGGCCTGCGGGTCGCCGGCAAAGGCCAGCGGCGTGCCGCGATGGACGTTGCGGCAGAATTGATCCAGTATCAGGATGCGCGCCAGCGCCGACTGCGGGCCTTCCCCGTCCCATTCGCGCAGGCCGCCGGCCAGCGCCTGTTCTATCAGCGCGCCGAAGCGGTTCGCGATCTCGCGGTCGAATGCCTCGTTCTTCTGGAACCACTCGCCGCGCATCACATCGGCGGGCTGGAACCAGAAATCGAATACGGCCCTGGCTTGTGCGTTCATCGTCATGATCAGTTACGTGCGTGGGAAAGCTGGAAGCTGTGGATGCCGTCGAACTGGGCCAGCTCCGCCGACAGCACCGACATCGGCGCGCCGCTACGCTTGCTCAGCGCGATGGCGACGAAGCGCCATTCCTGCATGCCGCCGTCGCTGCCTATCATCATCGAACCACCGGCGATCTCGTAGCCGCGCTGCAGCGCCATCGCGCGCAGCACCGGCTCCTGCGGCAGGTAGCCCGCCTTGAAGCGCATGGTGATCGCGATCGCATGCCGCGAGGGCAGCCAGGCCTCGACCTTGGTCA
The DNA here is from genome assembly GCF_009380215.1 of Rugamonas aquatica. GTDB lineage: Bacteria > Pseudomonadota > Gammaproteobacteria > Burkholderiales > Burkholderiaceae_D > Rugamonas > Rugamonas aquatica_B. The sequence goes on along the minus strand of NZ_WHUG01000003.1, from coordinate 363,799 downwards.
GCAGGATCATCGCGCCGGCGCACAGCACGGCCAGCCCCATCGCGCCCAGATAGAAGCCGATGCCGACCATCACGCCGATCACCGACGAAGCCCAGATCGAAGCCGCCGTGGTCAAGCCGCTGATGTTGAAACCCTCGCGCATGATGACGCCGGCGCCGAGGAAGCCGATGCCGGTGACGATGCCCTGCACGATGCGGGTCGGGTCGGAGGTCAGGAGGGTGTGGCCGGCGTGGCCGCCGAACCAGTCGCCGGGATAGCCGCCGATCACCGTCAGCGCGGCGGAGGCCATGCACACCAGCCCGTAGGTACGCATGCCGGCGGCGCGGCCGTGATACGAACGCTCGTAGCCGACCATCAGTCCGAGCAGCAGCGCCCCCACCAGGTTCAGCAAAATCACGCCATTGGTGGCGACTTCGTGGGCAGACCAGTAGGCAAACAGGAATTCTATCGATGGCATGCTCGGTCTCTCTCAGTGGTGGCGTGCCGTGTGACGGGCAACGCGGCGGCGCTCAGGGCGCTTTTTTTATAAGCTGTTTTTCAAACGCGATATCGAGCTTGCTGACGCGCTTGGGCGGTCCGGGCGAAATACCGTTGACGAAGGCGACGAAGTCGTCCAGCTCCAGCGGCGCGCACAGCGGCGGCTGGCCCGCGCCCTCGGTCAGGAAGAAATGACCGCTGCCGGTGCGCGACATCGAATATTTGGCATTGCCGCTGCGGACCTTGAGGCGGTCGACGGCGGACGTGGCCCGGGTGGCGCGGCCGCTCATGACAGCTCCTCGGTACGGGTTTCCAGCCAGGCCAGCGCATCGCCCGACACCAGCGGCCGCAGGCGCTTGCGCACCGTGGCGTGATAGTCGTTCAGCCAACGTTTCTCGTCGTCGCGCAACAGCGCGGCGTCGATGCAGCGGGTGTCGATCGGGCACAGGGTCAGCGTTTCGAAATCGAGGAACTCGCCGAATTCGGTCTGGCCCGCAGGGCGGTTCAGCACCAGGTTTTCAATCCGGATACCCCATTGTCCCGGGCGATACAGCCCCGGTTCTATCGATGTAATCATGCCTGGCTCCATGGCGGTGTGCGGCTCCGGCATCGCCGATTGCGATATCGACTGCGGGCCTTCGTGCACGTTAAGGAAGTAGCCGACGCCGTGGCCAGTGCCGTGGCCGAAGTCCAGGCCCTCGGCCCACAGCGGCGCGCGGGCGATGGCGTCGAGCATAGGCGATTTGGTGCCGCGCGGGAAGCGCGCGCGGGACAGGGCGATCACTCCCTTGAGCACCAGCGTGAAGTCGCGTTTGTGGTCGGCCGTGATGGCGCCGACGCCCACCACGCGGGTGATGTCGGTGGTGCCGCCCACGTACTGGCCGCCGGAATCGATCAACAGCAGGCCGTCGCCCTCGATGATGGAGTGCTGGGCTTCGGTGGCGCGGTAATGCATGATCGCGCCGTTGGCGCGGAAGCCGGCGATGGTCGAGAAGCTCGGGCTGACGAAACCGGGACGGCGCGCGCGCGCCGCCGTGATGTGGTGGTCGATGGCCACTTCGGTCAGCGGGGCGCGCTGCGGGTCGGCCAGGGTCTGGTCCAGCCAGGTGAAGAATTCGCACAGGGCGGCGCCGTCCTGCTCCATCGTGGCGCGCACGTGTTCGGCGTCGGCCTCGCTTTTCTTCGATTTGGCGAAAGTGGTCGGGTTGATCGCCTCGATCACCTTGACCTTGGCCGGCACCCACTGGCGGGTGCCATAGGTGAGGCGGCGCGGGTCGATCAGCAGCGTGCTGTCGGCGGGCAGCGCGGCCAGGGCGGCGGCGACCGATTCGTAGGGCGCGACGTCCACGCCCTCCTCGGCCAGCGCGGCGCGCAGCACGGACGGGATCTTGCCGTCGGCGACGAACAGCGTGGCGCGGGTCGGCGCGATCAGCGCGTGCGACAGGAAGATCGGGTTGTAATTGACGTCGGCGCCGCGCAGGTTGAACAGGTAGGCGATGTCGTCCAGCGTCGAAATCAGGTGACGCTGCGCTCCAAGTTGCTTCATTGCAATGCGCAAATCGGCCAGTTTGCCGATGCGGGTTTTGGAGGCGTATGGCGGCAGGTGCTCGTAAACCGGGGCGGCCGGGAGCGCTGGGCGGTCGGTCCAGACCTGGTCGAGCAGGTCAATATCTGTGCGCAGCGCAACATCCTTGGCTTGGAGCGCCTGCTCTAGCAGACGGGCGATGGACAGGCCGAGCACGGCGCCGTCGACGGCCGCCGTCTGGCCGGATTTCAAATGGGCGGCCAGCCAGTCGACATATTGAACGCTGGCGCCGGAGGTCAGCTTCATTAACTGGATGCCGGTATTGGCCAGTTGCTGGTCGGCCTGGGTCCAATAACGGGCGTCGGTCCAGATGCCGGCGAATTCGGGCGTGATGATAAATGTGCCGACCGAGCCGGTAAAACCCGACAGCCATTCACGGCCCTGCCATCGCGGCGGCAGATATTCGGACAAATGGGGATCGGCGGACGGCACGATCAACGCGTCGATCTGCTGCTGACGCATCGCCGCGCGCAGCAGCGCAAGGCGCTCGACAACGTGGGAGGTATCTGAATTAGGCATGGAATAAGTCGAAGTCCGGTGCGCCGCCGGTGCGGCATAGCTTGTCGCTATGATACCGCGATTGCCCGAGGCATACGTTTCGAACTTTGATCTGCCGTCATACCGGCGGTGATACATGTGCTGTAATCGCTCAGCTTGTTCCGCAATAAGCCGAAAGCTATAGTGACCATGATCGCCTCGTTCCAGCACAAAGGTCTACGTCGTTTCTTTGAAACAGGGAATCACGCTGGCATACAGCCTTGGCAAGCGAGACGATTACAGGTGCTGTTGACGGCATTGCAGGCTGCGCAAGATATTGCCGATATGGATAAACCCGGCTTTCATCTCCATGCGTTAAAAGGAATGCTGCCGCCGCGCTGGTCGGTTTCCGTTAGTGGTAACTGGCGAATGACGTTTGAATTTATCAACGGCAATGCCTACGCAATCGATTATGAGGATTATCACTGATGGATATGCATAACCCTCTTCACCCCGGTGAATTTATCTTGGAAGTGTATTTACGTCCACAGAAAATCAGCGGTCGCCGCTGTGCCGAAAAATTAGGCATCGCGCCGTCAACATTAAATCGGATATTAAGTGGTCGCGGAAAAGTTACTGCCACCATGGCGCAACGTTTGGCATCCGGTTTGGGAAGTTCGCCAGAAAGTTGGCTCGCCATGCAAGAAATTTATGATCGCTGGGTAGAAAAGCAGCGTAATGCCGCGTAGCGATGCGCTCAGCAATATAACCCCCGTACCTGACAAGCCCAGCACGCTCCAGCGATTCATTCGGTTCGACCGTCAAATGCTGAAATTTGGCGCAAACGCGCTAAAAATTAGCATGATTTGAAGGCAAAAACCGCCCTGATCGGAAATTGGCGACGTATGGGAGTGGTGCTCAGGCCTCGTAGCGGCGCAGGCCTTCGAGGTCGAGTATGCGGATGCCGCCGTAATCAAGACTTAATAAGCCCTGTTTCTCCAGCAGCTGTAATGCCTGATTGGCGCGCTGGCGCGAAGCGCCGGACAGCAGGCCTAATTCCTCCTGCGATATCTGCACCAGTTTCTCCAATCCCGGATAAAGATGGGAATTAAACATGGACACCAGACAACGCGCAACGCGAGTATCCGGATTTAATAAGCGGTCATTTTCCACCATGCCGATAAACTGCCCCAAACGCTCATTCAATTGCATCAGCAAAAACCGCGTAAAAGGCAAACTCGTTTCCAGCAACCAATGGAAAGTAGAAATAGGCATACGGGCGATACGCGTATCGCGCAATGCCATCGCATCGTATTTAAGTATTTCCTTCTTTAAAAGCGAACCCTCGCCAAACCAGCCGCCGGTTGGCACGCCGGTAAATGACACGCTTTTACCGGCCGCCGAGAAATTCGTCATCTTGACCATGCCGTCCAGAATACCCAGCCAATTCTCCACCATCTCGCCTTTGCGGCAAACATAACCCCCCTTGGCGACAAAGGTTTCAAAGGTTTCTGCCTCCACGCGCGCCATTTGTTCCGGCGTCAGACCCTGAGCCCAGATCGCCGTGCGCAATGCTTCTTTGAGGCTAATTTGATGTTGATTAGGCATTATTGCAACGCACCATGGAAAAGTCGTTCAAATGTCGCTGAAAAGACAACCTGACTTCCAGCGGCAGGCTAATATCATCACATAAAAAGGCTGCCGTATCAGAAGTTTAACAAGTACGAGCAAACAGCAACAGGAGACACTGGTGCATACACAGAACGAGACATTCCCGCGCTGGTTGCTGGCCCATGGCCGGCTCCGTCCAGGGAAACCCGCATTCCGCGAAAAATACCTGGGCATCTGGCAAAGCTGGACCTGGTCCCAGGTCAACGACGAAGTACGCGCGCTGGCCTGCGGCCTGGCCGCCATCGGTTTCCAGCGCGGCATGAACCTGGCCATCATCGGCGACAACCGCCCCCGCCTCTACTGGTCCATGCTGGCCGCGCAATGCCTGGGCGGCGTGCCGGTGCCGCTGTACCAGGACGCCCCGGCCGCCGACATGGCTTACGTGCTGGAAAACGCCGAAATCCGCTACGCCATCGTCGAAGACCAGGAGCAGGTCGACAAGTTAATGGAACTGCAAAGTTTATATCCGCATATCGAACACATCGCCTACGACGACGAACGCGGCATGCGCCACTACCGCCAGAAAGGCCTGCTGTCCTTCGCCCGCCTGCAGGAGCTGGGCCGCGCCTGGGACCAGGCCAATCCCGGCATGTTCGACAACGCCGTCAAGGCCGGCCAGGGCAGCGACAACGCCATCATCCTGTACACCTCCGGCACCACCGGCAAGCCGAAAGGCGTGTGCCAGACCCATAACGCGCTGATCGCGGCCGGCACCGGCGGCGTCGGTTTCGAGAATCTCACCGACGAGGAAGACATCCTGTCCTACCTGCCGATGGCCTGGGTGGGCGACTGCCTGTTCTCCTTCGCCCAGGCGATGACGGCCGGCTTCACCGTCAACTGTCCCGAATCCGGCGACACCGTCATGACCGATATGCGCGAAATCGGCCCTACTTATTACTTCGCCCCGCCGCGCGTGTTTGAAAACATGCTGACCACCGTGATGATACGGATGGAAGACGCCGGCGCCATCAAGCGCCACATGTTCCACCACTTCATGGCGGTGGCCCGCCGCTGCGGTGCCGCCATCCTGGACGGCAAGCCGGTGCCGCTGACCGACCGCCTGGCCTATGCCGTCGGCCGCGTGCTGGTCTACGGGCCGCTGAAAAACGTGCTGGGCATGTCGCGCGTGCGGGTCGCCTACACGGCCGGCGCCGCGATCGGCCCGGACCTGTTCCGCTTCTACCGCTCCATCGGCGTCAACCTGAAGCAGTTCTACGGCTCCACCGAAACCTGCGCCTATATCTGTCTGCAACCCGACGGCCAGATCAAGTTCGACAGCGTCGGCCTGCCGGCGCCCGGCGTCGAGGTCAAGCTGGCCGACAACGGCGAAGTGCTGGTCAGGTCGCCAACATTGATGGACTGTTATTACAAGCGTCCCGACGCCACCAGCGAAGCGATCGACGCCGAAGGCTACTTCCACACCGGCGACGCCGGCCTGTTCGACCACGAAGGCCACCTGAAGATCATCGACCGCGCGGCGGACGTCGGCAAGATGAACGGCGGCGCCATCTTCGCGCCCAACTACGTGGAGAACAAACTCAAGTTCTTCCCCTTCATCAAAGAGGCGGTGGTGTTCGGCGACCAGCGCGACGAGGTCTGTGCCTTCATCAATATCGACATGGAAGCCGTGGGCAACTGGGCCGAGCGCCGCAGCATCGCCTACTCCGGCTACACCGACCTGGCCGCGCATCCGCAGGTGTATGGCCTGGTGCGCGACTGCATCGAGCAGGTCAACGCCGACCTGGCGGCCGAGCCGATGATGGGCGACACGCAGATCCACCGCTACCTGGTGCTGCACAAGGAGCTCGACCCCGACGACGATGAGCTGACCCGCACCCGCAAGGTGCGCCGCAAGTTCATCGCCGAGAAGTATGCGGTGCTGATCGCAGCGCTCTACAGCGGCAAGCAGTCGCAGTACATCGAAACGCAGGTCAAGTTCGAGGATGGCCGCAGCGGGCTGGTGGCGGCTGACCTGAAGATCGAGCCTTGCAAGACCTTCCCTGCCATCCAGGCAGCGGCATGACGGAGGAAGCCACCATGCAAATGAACGAACCAGACACCCATTTCGGTGCCGACGCAGACCCCGACCGCCGCAAGATCGGCCCGGTGATCCTCGACCTGAAGAACATCTCGCTGTCGTTCGGCGGCGTGAAGGCGCTGACCGACATCTCCTTCGACGTCAAGCAGCATGAGATCCGCGCCATCATCGGCCCCAATGGCGCCGGCAAAAGCTCGATGCTAAACGTAATCAACGGCGTGTACCGCCCGCAGCTGGGGGAGATCATCTACCGCGGCGAGCACCGCAAGAATATGGACTGCCACGCCGCCGCCAAATCCGGCATCGCCCGCACTTTCCAGAATATCGCGCTGTTCAAGGGCATGACGGTCCTCGACAACATCATGACCGGCCGTAACCTGAAGATGAAATCGAACTTCCTGATGCAGGCCCTGTACTGGGGCCCGGCGCGGCGCGAGGAAATCGCCCACCGCGTCAAGGCGGAGGAGATCATCGACTTCCTGGAAATCCAGGCGATCCGCAAGACGCCGGTGGGCCGCCTGCCCTACGGCCTGCAGAAGCGCGTGGAACTGGGCCGCGCCCTGGCGGCCGAACCTGAGATCCTGCTGCTCGACGAACCGATGGCCGGCATGAACGTCGAAGAAAAGCAGGACATGTGCCGCTTCATCCTCGACGTGAACGATCAATTCGGCACCACCATCGTGCTGATCGAGCATGACATGGGCGTGGTGATGGACATCTCCGACCGCGTGGTGGTGCTCGACTACGGCAAGAAGATCGGCGACGGCACGCCCGACGACATCCGCTGCAACCAGGACGTGATCAACGCCTACCTCGGAAAGGCCTGCGAATGAACGTGAATTTTTTCTTTGAAGTGCTGATCGGCGGCCTGCTGTCCGGCGTGATGTACGCGCTGGTGGCGATCGGCTTTGTGCTGATCTACAAGGCCTCCGGCGTCTTCAACTTCGCCCAGGGTGCGATGGTGTTCTTCGCCGCGCTGACCTGCGTGGGCATCGTCGACAAATTCGGCGTGCCGCTGTGGGTGGCGATCCCGCTGACCATCGTGGTCATGATCCTGCTCGGCATCGCCATCGAGCGCGTGGTGCTGCGGCCATTGGTGAACCAGCCGGAGATCACACTGTTCATGGCCACCATCGGCCTGGCCTTCTTCATCGAGGGGCTGGCGCAGCTGATGTGGGGCTCGCAGGTGCACAAGCTGGAGCTGCCCATCGAGGACGTGCCATCCGAATACCTGATGAACAAATTTAACATCCTGGTCTCGCAGTTCGACATCATGGCGGCCGCCGTCTGCGGCCTGCTGGTGACCGCGCTGGCCCTGCTGTTCTCCAGGACCAAGGTAGGCCGCGCACTGCGCGCGGTAGCGGACGATCACCAGGCCGCGCTGGCCGTCGGCATTCCGCTGCAGCGCATCTGGGCGGTGCTGTGGGCGGTGGCTGGCCTGGTCGCGCTGGTGGCGGGCCTGCTGTGGGGCGCCCGCAATGGCGTGCAGTTCGCGCTGACCTTCGTGGCGCTGAAGGCGCTGCCGGTGCTGATCCTGGGCGGCTTCACCTCGATGCCTGGCGCGATTGTCGGCGGTCTGATTATCGGCGCCTCTGAAAAACTGGCCGAGGTGTATATCGGCCCGCTGGTCGGCGGCGGCATCGAAGGCTGGTTCCCGTACGTGCTGGCGCTGATGTTCCTGCTGGTGCGGCCGGAAGGCCTGTTCGGCGAAAAAATCATCCGCAGAATCTGAGAGAGTAAAGGTAAAAACGATGCTCTACCGCGAAGCAGGACAATTTAAAACCAGCTATCAGGCCGACAGCCAGATCTTCCCCATCCTACAGGACCGCATCGCGCTGTTCGCGCTGCTGATGGTGGCGATCGTGGTGGTGCCGCTGTTCGCATCGCCGTACACCTTGTCGGCGATCCTGATCCCCTTCCTGATTTTCTCGCTGGCCGCGCTGGGACTGAACATCCTCACCGGCTACGCAGGCCAGCTGTCACTGGGCACCGCCGCCTTCATGGCGGTGGGCGCCTTCGCTGCGTACAACTTCCTGGCGCGCCTGCCCGGATTGCCGGTGCTGCTGGCCTTCGTGCTGGGCGGCTTGAGCGCGGCGCTGGTCGGCATCGCCTTCGGCCTGCCGTCGCTGCGCATACGCGGCTTCTACCTGGCCGCGTCCACGCTGGCCACGCAGTTCTTCGTGGTGTGGTGTCTGACCAAGATCCCCTACCTGACCAACTACAGCAGCTCCGGCGTGATCACCGCACAGAAGATCGTCATCCTCGGCTACCAGTTCGACACGCCGGACCGCAAATACCTGCTGGTGCTGGGCGTGGTGGCGGTGATGGCGCTGCTGGCCAAGAACATGATCCGCTCCAACGTCGGCCGCTCGTGGATGGCGGTGCGCGACATGGACGTGGCGGCCGAAGTGATCGGCTTCCGCCTGATGCGCACCAAGCTGCTGGCCTTCGCGGTCAGCTCCTTCTACTGCGGCGTGGCCGGCGCGCTGTATGCATACGCCTACCTCGGCACCGTGGAGCCGGAAGCCTACAACCTCGACCTGTCGTTCCGCATCCTGTTCATGGTGATTATCGGCGGCGTCGGTTCGGTGCTGGGCTCCTTCCTCGGCGCGGCCTTCATCGTGCTGCTGCCGGTGTTCCTGAACATTTTCGCGCACAGCCTGTCGCTGCCGACCAGCGTGGCGTCCAACCTGGAGCTGATGGTGTTCGGCGCCCTGATCATATTTTTCCTGATCGTGGAACCGCACGGTCTGGCGCGTTTGTGGCAAATCGGTAAAGAGAAACTGCGTCTGTGGCCATTCCCGCACTGAACGCATACAACAATAACTTGGAGAAGAAGACTATGAAGCGCATCGCATCTGTCGTACTCGGACTCACACTGACCGCAGCCGGCGCGGCCTGGGCACAGCCCGCCGTCACCGATCAATACGTCGCCCTGCCCTCATATCGCGTAGGCCCTTATGCGGCGGGCGGTTCCGGCTTCTACGGCGGCATCATCGACTACTTCAACCTGGTCAACCTGTCGGGTGGTGTCAACGGCGTGAAGATCTCCTGGGAAGAATGCGAAACCGAATACAACCCTTCGCGCGGCGTCGAATGCTACGAGCGCCTGAAGACCAAGAACGGCGGCGCCACGCTGGTCGAACCGCTGTCCACCGGCGTGGCCTACGGCGTGCTCGATCGCCTGCCGACCGATAAGATCCCGATGACGATGATAGGCTACGGCCGCTCGGACGCCGCCAACGGCAAGGTCTTCCCCTACGTGTTCCCGCTGATTACCAGCTACTGGAACCAGGCCGCCGCGATGATCAAATACCTCGGCGACAAAAACGGCGGCATGGACAAGCTGAAAGGCAAGAAAATCGCCTACCTGTACCACGACTCGGCCTTCGGCAAGGAACCCTTGCCGGTGCTGGATGCCTTGTCCAAACAGCATGGCTTCGACCTGATCAAAATCCCCGTCACGCCGCCGGGCACCGAGCAGCAATCGCAATGGCTACAGATCCGCCAGGCCAATCCCGACCACGTGATCCTGTGGGGCTGGGGCTCGATGAACGCGGTCGCCATCAAGACCGCGCAGCGCAACGGCATCCCGCGCGAGAAGATCCTGGGCGTGTGGTGGGCCGGCTCCGAAGAAGACACCGTGCCGGCAGGCGACGCCGCCAAAGGCTACAGCGCGATGACCTTCAACACGCCGGGCAACTACCCGGTGATGGACGAGATCCACAAAAAACTCTACGACGCCGGCAAGGGCAACCTGGCCGACCGCACCCGCATCGGTTCCGTGTACCACATGCGCGGCGTCAGCGCGGCCATCCTGTGGGTGGAGGCGATGCGCACGGCGCAGGAAAAATTCGGCAAGGGCAAACCGGTCAACGGCGAACAAATGCGCTGGGGCCTGGAGCACCTGAACGTCGACGAAGCCCGCCAGAAAGCCATCGGCGCCTTCGGCATGCTGCCGCCTGTGAAGACCAGCTGCGACGACCATGAAGGCTCGGGCGCCGTCAAGGTCCAGCAATGGGATGGCAAGAAGTGGAACGCCGTCACGCCGAACTGGATCGTCGGCGACAAAGCCCTGACCCGCAAGCTGCTGGAAGAAAGCTCCGCAGCCTACGCGGCCGAGAAAAAAATCACCCCTGCCTGCGCAAAATGACGACAGCCGCCAGCACAGCAGCCGCTCCGGCGGCGGCGCCCTACCTGTCCGTGAACAACGTGGAAGTCATTTACGACCACGTGATCCTGGTGCTCAAGGGCGTGTCCCTGCAAGTCCCGCAGGGGAAGATCGTGGCCCTGCTGGGCGCCAACGGCGCCGGCAAGTCCACCACGCTGAAGACCATCTCCACGCTGCTGCGCGGCGAACGGGGCGACGTCACCAAGGGCGAAGTCCAGTTCAAGGGCGAACGCATCGACCAGCTCACGCCCAATGAGCTGGTGCGGCGCGGCCTGTCGCAGGTGATGGAGGGCCGCCACTGCTTCGGCCACCTGACCATCGAAGAAAACCTGCTGACCGGCGCCTACACCCGCAGCGCATCGCGGGCGGAGCTGAAGGAATCGCTGGAGAAGGTCTACCACTACTTCCCGCGCCTGCGCGAACGCCGCAGCAGCCAGGCCGGCTACACCTCCGGCGGCGAGCAGCAGATGTGCGCAATCGGCCGCGCGCTGATGGCCAAGCCGTCGATGATCCTGCTGGACGAACCATCGATGGGCATCGCGCCGCAGATCGTCGACGAGATCTTCGGCATCGTGAAGGACTTGAACAGCAAGGAGAACGTCTCCTTCCTGCTGGCCGAGCAGAACACCAGCATCGCGCTGCGCTACGCGGACTTCGGCTACATCCTGGAGAACGGCCGCGTGGTGATGGAAGGCGCGGCCTCCGAGCTGGCCAGCAATGAAGACGTCAAGGAGTTCTACCTCGGCGTTTCCGGCGCCGGCCGCAAGAGCTTCCGCGACATGAAATTTTACCGCCGCCGCAAACGCTGGCTGGCTTGAGGAACAGAGGATCACAGCGCATGAATATCAAGCAGGCCAAGGCCTTGTGCCGCACCTTTCCCGGCGCGACCGAGGATACCAAGTGGGGCGCGGACCTCGTGTTCTCCGTCGGCGCCAAGATGTTCGCCGTCACGGCGCTCGATGACAAGGCCAAGGGCATCAGCTTCAAGGTGGACGACGACCGCTTCCTTGAACTGACCGACCGCCCCGGCATCATCCCCGCGCCCTACCTGGCCCGCGTGAAGTGGGTGCACGTCGAGGATTTGAAAACCCTCAGCGACATCGAGGCAAAGGAACTGCTGACGCGCTCTTACGAACTGGTGTTCGGCAAGCTGACCAAAAAGCTGCAACGCGAAATTCAAGGATAAACAACCATGGCCGATACCTACGACAGTCTCGAAACGCGCGCGCCGGAACAACGCGAACGCGAACTGATGGCACGCCTGCCGCAGCTGGTGGCGCGCGCCAAGGCCGCCGCCGGCTGGTCGCGCATCCTGCATGACATCAACGCCGCCGGCATCGACAGCCGCGCCGCGCTGGCGACGCTGCCGGTGACGCGCAAGTCCGACCTGCACGCGCTGCAGCAGAAGCAGGCGCCGTTCGGCGGACTCAATACCACGCCGGTGGGCCAGCTGTCGCGCGTGTTCATGTCGCCCGGCCCCATCTTCGATCCCGAGGGACGCGGCCAGGACTGGTGGCGCTTCGCCCGGCCCATGTACGCGGCCGGCGTGCGCGCCGGCGGCCTGCTGCAGAACTGCTTCTCCTACCACTTCACGCCGGCCGCCTTCATGGTCGAAGGCGGCGCCGCGCGCATAGGCTGCGCCGTGATACCGGCCGGCGCCGGCCAGACCGAGATGCAGGTGCAGGCCATCAGCCACCTGCGGCCCGATACCTACATCGGCACGCCGTCCTTCCTGAAGATCATCGTCGAGAAGGCGCAGGAACTGGGCGCGGATGTCAGCAGCATCAAGCAGGCGTTGATGTCCGCCGAGGCGCTGCCGGAATCGCTGCGCAGCTGGTTCGTCGAACACGGCGTGCCGCATGTGCTGCAATGCTATGCATCGGCCGATGTCGGCAGCATCGCCTACGAAACCCAGACCGGCGGCGTGCGCGATCCCGGCATGGTGCTCGACGAAGACCTGATACTGGAAATCGTCCGCCCAGGCACCGGCGATCCCGTGCCCGACGGCGAGATCGGCGAAGTGGTCATCACCCTCTTCAATCCAGACTATCCGCTGATACGCTTCGCCACCGGCGACCTGTCGGCGGTGCTGACCGGCGTGGCGCCATCGCCGTGCGGCCGCACCAACACCCGCATCAAGGGCTGGATGGGCCGGGCCGACCAGACCACCAAGGTGCGCGCGATGTTCGTCCATCCGTCGCAGGTGCACGACGTCGCCCGCCGCCACCCGGAAATCGTCAAGGCGCGGCTGGTGGTCTCGGGCCACATGGCGCAGGACGTGATGACGCTGCACTGCGAAGTGGCCGACCCGAACGCCGCCGCCAGCGCCGCCGCCATCACCGAATCGATACGCGACCTGACCAAATTGCGGGGCGAGGTACGGTTTGCCGCCATCGGCAGCCTGCCCAATGACGGCAAGGTGATCGACGACGTGCGCGACTACAAATAAGCTACGGACGGCTGTGGTGGAAAACCAACGGCATGCTATGTGCCGGGATATGGCGGATAATAGCGAACTTACCACCTGTTTTTAGAAGCCGAAGAAGACCATGCAAGACTTCCACCACAACCGCGCCCGTGCCCTGCTGGAAAACGCAGAAGAGCTGTTCAGCAAACAAGACGTCGACAACGCAGTGACCGCGATGGCCGACACCCTCAACACCCGTTTCGACCGGCCGGACAGCGAGACCTTCCCGCTGGTGCTGGGCGTGATGGGTGGCGCGGTGGTCTTCACCGGCAACCTGCTGCCGCAGCTGACCTTCCCGCTCGAATTCGACTACATCCACGTCAGCCGCTACGGCGACGACGACCAGGGCGGTCAAGTGGTGTGGAAAGTGGTGCCGCGTTCGAACGTGGCCGGCCGCGTGGTCATCGTGCTGGACGATATTCTGGACGAAGGCGAAACGCTGGCCCACGTCAAACAGCGCCTGCTGGACATGGGCGCGGCCGAAGTGGTGCTGGCCGTCTTCGCCGACAAGGCGATCGGCAAGGCCAAGCCGTGCAAGGCGGACATCGTCGGCATCACCATTCCGAACCGCTTCGTCGTCGGCTTCGGCATGGACGCTTACGGCTACTGGCGCAACCTGCCGGGCCTGTGGGCCATCCAGACCGAGAACTAAGCCTTACCGCCGCAGGCCGCAGTGATACTTTCGTGGTTGTTCCTGCTGGCGATAGGCCAGGCCTTCCTGATGACGCTGACGCTGCTCAGCGTCCGCCAGCCGGAGATGCGGACCGCCAACCGGCTGCTGTCCGCGCTGCTGCTGGTGTTCGCGGCCATCATCGGCCATAACTGGCTGGGCCTCAATCACCTCTACCGGCAGTATCCGCACAGCGCGCTGGCCATCGTCACGCTGGGGCTGGCCGTGGGGCCGCTGCAGTACCTCTACCTGCACGCGATGCTGTCCGATCAAAAGCTGGGGCGTCGCGCGCTGCTGCACTTCGCGCCGTTCACCATCGCCACGCTGGCGATGACGCCGTTCTACCTGCAATCGGCCGAGCAGAAGCTGGCATGGCTAAGCCGCTGGGACGGCTGGCCGTGGTACATGACCGTGGCGGGGCTGGCCAAGCTGGCTATCCTGCTGGCCTACATCCGCGCCACCTACCTGCTGGTGGGACGGGTGCCGGCCGATTCCGAGCTGGTGCGCGACCTGCGGCGCCTGATGGGCATGTGGCTGGTCAGCGCCGTGTTGAGCATCGTCGCGCTGGCGATGGCGGTGCTGGATGTGGAACAGCCGCTGTCCGCCGATGCGATGGACGGCATCTCGCTGATGCTGTTCGTGTTCGCGACCGCCTTCACGGCGATGCGGCTGCCGCTGGGTTATCGTCCACGCACGCTGCCGCCACCGCCTCCCCCCAAGCCGCGCTACGCAGGCAGCCAGCTGTCCGACCGCGACCGCGAGGCGTTTCTGGCGCGCCTGAACGCCTGCATGGCGCAGGACCAGCCCTACCGCAACGGCGAATTGAAGCTGGAAGACCTGGCCGCGCAGGTGGCAATGACGCCGCACGAACTATCCCAGCTGATAAACGAGCACTGCGGCGGCAATTTCGCCGATTACCTGAACCGGCACCGCGTCGAAGCCCTGAAACAGGCCCTGCACGACCCCGCCCAAGCCGGTTCCAGTATCCTGGACCTGGCGCTGTTGGCTGGATTTAACAGTAAAAGCGCGATGAACCGCGTATTTAAAAAACACACCGGCATGACGCCGGGCGAGTTCCGCGACCGGGCCGGAACACCCGTCTAGCGGGGTGCCAGATCATCATTTGAGACGCAAAACCCGGCCTGCGGCTGCAAACTGGGCTCCTCACAACACGGAGCCTTGCATGAAAACTACCCGCATTCTGGTCAGCCTTTCCCTAATCCTGTGCGCCCAAGCCTGGGCCGGCACGCAAACCTGGATCACCAACGTCAAGCTGGTCTCGCCCGAAAAGCTGGACCGCATCGAAGCCGGCAGTGTGCTGATCGAGGACGAGCGCATCGTCCGCGTCGTGCGCGGCGCCGGTGGCAAGGCGCCGGCCGGCGCCCGCCGCGTCGACGGCAAAGGCCAGTTCCTCACGCCCGGCCTGATCGACTCACACGTCCACCTGTTCTCCGTGCCCGGCATGAGCTTCGAGCAGGCCGACCAGAAGCAGACCATGGCCGCCGAATACTTCGCGCAGATGCCGCGTTCCTTCCTCTACTACGGCTACACGACAGTGATCGACCTGGCCGCCGGCAGCCGCGAATTCATCGACCGCGTCAAGGCCGCGCCGCTGCACCCGGACGTCTACGACTGCGGCGCGCCGCTGGTGTTCGCCAACGGCTATCCCTCGTCGTACGCGCCGCCGGAGACGCGCTTCGACATGTTCTCCAACTTCATCTACGACCCGGCGCAGGCCGACAAGATCCCCGCCCGCTTCAAGCCGGAGGATTACACGCCGGCCAAGGGCGTGGCGCGGGTCAAGGCCGACCACGCCATCTGCGTCAAGACGCACTTCGAGCACGGCTTCGGCACCATGCACAACCTGCCGGTGATGAGCCCTGCCGTGTATGCGGAAGTACGCACAGCCGCCAGCAAGGACGGCCTGGTGCTGGTCACCCACGGCAATTCGTTCGAGGCGCAGACCTTCGCCGTCGATGGCGGCGCCGACGTGCTGGCGCACGGCATGTGGCACTGGGGCGAGATGGACAAGGAAAAAGAACTGCCGCCGGCGATCAAGCAACTGCTGGACAAGATCGCCGAGCGCAAAATCGGCTACCAGGCGACGATGCAGGTGCTGCATGGCCTGAACGCCTACTTCGAGCCGGCCTATCTGAACCACCCGGCCCTGCCCAAGCTGCTGCCGCCTTCGATGCTGGCCTGGCTCAAGACGCCGGAAGGCCAATGGTTCAAGCAGGAGATCGCGGAAGATGAAACCGATGCGGCGGTATTGAAGGGGATGGAAGCGCCGCTGCGCCGCCAGCGGCAGGTGGTGGCCTACCTGGCCGCCAGGGACGCCAACTTCGTGTTCGGCACCGACACGCCGTCGTCGCCGACCTACGGCAACATCCCCGGCCTGAACGGCTATCTGGAGATGCAGGACCTGCACCAGGCCGGCCTATCGCTGGCGCAGCTGTTCAAGGCGGCCACCATCAACAACGCCCGCACCTTCAAGATCGATGCGCAGGTCGGCACCATCGAGGCGGGCAAGCTGGCGAATCTGGTGCTGATGAAGATGTCGCCGCTGGCCGATATCCGCGCCTACGACAGCATCGACACGGTATGGGTACGCGGCAAACAGGCTGCGCGCGGCAGCCTGTCGGTCAAACAGTAATTACAGCGCCAGACGTGCGCGGGCGGCGTCGTATTCCTGCTTCAGGCGGGCGACCATCTCGGCGGTGGTCGGCACGTCGTCCATCAGGCCCACGCCCTGGCCGGCGCCCCAGATGTCGCGCCAGGCCTTGGCGCTGCTGGAGCCGAAGTTCATCGAGCTCTTGTCGGCCTGCGGCAGTGCTTCCGGGTCCAGGCCCGCGGCGACGATGGATTTTTTCAGGTAGTTGCCATGCACGCCGGTGAACAGGTTCGAGTACACGATGTCCGCCGCCGTCGATTCCACGATCGCATTGCGGTAGTCATCGCTGACGTTCGATTCCTGCGTCGCCAGCCAGCGCGAGCCGATGTACGCGAAGTCCGCGCCCATCGCCTGTGCCGCCAGGATCGCATCGCCGGTCGCGATGGAGCCGGACAGCGCGATCGGGCCCTTGAAGAATTTGCGGATCTCGCCGACCAGCGCGAACGGCGACAGGGTGCCGGCATGGCCGCCGGCGCCGCTGGCCACCAGGATCAGGCCATCGACGCCCGCCTCCAGCGCCTTCTCGGCGTGGCGGATCGAGACCACGTCGTGCAGCACGATGCCGCCGTAGCTGTGGATCGCGTCCAGCATCTCTTTCGGCGGCGCGCGCAGCGAGGAGATGATGATGGGGATCTGGTGCTTGACGCAGACTTCCACGTCATGCGCCAGGCGGTCGTTCGACTGGTGCACGATCTGGTTGACGGCGATCGGGCCGACGCGCTTGTCCGGATTGGCGGCCTGGAACTCGGCCAGTTCCTTCTGCAGGTCGGTCAGCCACACATCCAGCAGTTCCGCCGGACGCGCGTTCAGCGCCGGGAAGGAGCCGACGATGCCGGCCTTGCACTGCGCCGCAACCAGGGCCGGGCCGCTGGCGATGAACATCGGGGATGCGATGACTGGAAGAGAGAGGTTTTGCAACGCTGCAGGCAGGGCCATGGCGAACTCGCTGTGGGAGATTAAGGAAAATCGATTATAGATCGAAAATAGTACGACCGTGCCGAAAGTAGGCGAGTTCCTCTATATTTGCTTGCCGGCTACTCGTTAAGTAAGTACTCACCCTCGACACGAGCCGCTCCGGCGCGTACCAGTTGCCCGGCCGCCCAGGTAGCGACCTGCTCCGGCGTCTGCTTCAGGAAATTGGCGTTGGCCTTGGCGAACACCTCCATCGACAGCAGCAGCTGCGGCAGGTCCGCCAGCGGTATGCGCTGGCGTTCCAGCAGCAGGAACTTCAGCAGCACCTTCAGCGCGTTCTGCGCATTGCGCAGCGGATCGGCTTCCAGGTACTCCAGCCGCGAACGGGCCCGCGCCAGCGCGCCGGCCACGTCGTCGAACGGCTTGCCGTGGCCGGGGATCACCAGCCGCACATCCAGCCCGGCGATCAGGTCCAGCGTGGCGCGCTCCTCGGCAAAGCCGGACTGTCCGTCCAGCTCCGGGAAGATGATGCCGAAGCCGTTTTCCCACAGCGCGTCCGCCGAAATCAGCAGCCGCTCCTGCGGACAGTAAAAGATCAGCGAGTGCGGATCGTGGCCCGGCGCGGCCAGCGCCTGCCACTCCATGTCCGCCAGCGTCAGCACGTCGCCGGGGGCGATGGTGGCGTCGA
This sequence comes from Rugamonas aquatica, assembly GCF_009380215.1. GTDB lineage: Bacteria > Pseudomonadota > Gammaproteobacteria > Burkholderiales > Burkholderiaceae_D > Rugamonas > Rugamonas aquatica_B. The sequence goes on along the minus strand of NZ_WHUG01000003.1, from coordinate 345,972 downwards.
AGGTGAAACGGTCGCAGCGCTGGCCGGTGGCCTTGAAGCTGAGCGCCTCCACGTCCCAGTGCCGCACTTTGTCCGCCTCGGCGACCGGAATCGACGTGCGGCAGCCGAAGTGCGCCTGCAGGATGGCGTTGCCGCCGCAGTGGTCGGAGTGCAGGTGGGTGTTGATGATCTGGTCGAGATGCCGCCCGTGCAGCGCATGGCGCACCAGCGACAGCGTTTGCGGCGCGTGGGTCAGGTAGCCGGTGTCGATGATGGCCGTATCGTGACGCCCCATCAGCATGACGTTGTTGGACGACAGCCAGCCCCGTTCGAAAACCTGGATAGCCTCCGGCAGCGCGTTCATTCGTCGTCGAAGTCGATGAGTTGTTCACGGCGGCGGATTTCCGCCCACACGCCACGCTTGTAGTCGTCGTCCGCCTTGGACCAGGCGATGATCTCCGGGATGGTGCGCATGCAGCCCAGGCAATAGAGGCGGTCGTCGTCCATTTTGCACAGGCTGACGCACGGCGACGGCACGGGCGTGGCCAGTTCCGGCGCGCCGGGCGGGATTAAGTTAGCGGTTTCACTCATGCCGCCATTATGCCGCGAACACGCTTGACTTGGTGGATTTCAGGTCTATACTACCATCCATGTAGATGGTATCCGGATGGAGACTTATGGCAAAGCAAGAATTAAAACTGAAGACCGCTGAATCGGAAAAGATCACGATCAACCTCGGCCCCATCGACCTGGGGCAGATCGATCTGCTGGTGCAGGAGGGGTTTTACTCCAATCGCACCGATTTGATACGCACGGCGATCCGCAATCAGTTGAACGGGCACGCCGACGTGGTGAAACAAACGGTGGCGCGCAAAAGCCTGGTGCTCGGCATGCAGCATTATTCCCGCGCCGACCTGGAAGCCATCCAGGCGGCAGGGCAGCGGCTGCAAATTCAGGTACTGGGGTTGGCCAGCATCGCCAGCGACGTTTCTGTCGAACTGGCGCTGGCGACGATCGAATCCATCTTCGTATTAGGATCGCTGCACGCCAGCGCTGTGCTGAAAACCGCGCTGGCAAACCGCATCCGTTAAGGGAGCATCATGAAACTACCGCTTTTTTCACACATGCGCGAAGCAGCGCAACGACTCATGAACAGAAGCGCGTCGGCCGCCATCCAGCAGGCCATGGACAGCTTGCGCGGACATGCCGCCAAAGCGGCCGCGCCGGCGCAACCGGCCATGCGCGACATCAATCCGCCGCCGGGCCATGCCGCGCCATCGCGGCCCGCGCCGGAAGCCAAGGCCGCGCCCGAACCGACAGCCGCGCCGCACAACGGCGCCACGCCGAATCCGGCCACGCACCCGACCGAGTTCGCGCAGGACATGTTGAACCGCATGGGCATCAAGGTCGACCTGCAAGCCAATCTGGATCGCGCCATCGACGTCGGCACCTTCATGCATCCGGTGCCGGAAGTGGCGCTGCCGGACGGTGCGAAATTCATCAAGGGCAGCTACACCAACCACGCCGGCACCCGCAACTACAAGCTGTACATCCCGGCCAGCTATCACGGCCAGGCGATGCCGCTGCTGGTGATGCTGCACGGCTGCACCCAGAACCCGGACGATTTCGCCAACGGCACGCAAATGAACCAGCTGGCCGAAGAAAACGAATGCTTCGTGGTCTATCCGGAGCAGACGCCCAACGCCAACCAGCACAAATGCTGGAACTGGTTCAACGCCATCGACCAGCAGCATGGCCAGGGCGAGCCGTCCATCATCGCCGGCATCGCGCAGCAGGTCATCGACGAATACCCGGTCAACGAACGCCAGGTGTACGTGGCCGGGCTGTCCGCCGGCGGTGCGATGGCGGTCATCGTCGGCACGCTGTACCCGGAACTGTTTGCGGCGGTAGGCGTGCATTCGGGCTTGCCGTTCGCCTCGGCGCAGGATTTGCCGTCGGCGCTGACGGCGATGAAGCGCGGCGTCATGTCGCCTCGCAAGGCCGGCGATGGTTCGCAGCCCATCATCGTCTTCCACGGCGACAGCGACACCACCGTCAATCCGCGCAACGGCGAGCAGGTCATCGAGCAGCGCCTGCGCGACCGGCAGGGCAAGCCGTCGGTGCAGTCGGGCAGCGTGCCGAACGGGCACCGCTACACGCAGACCACGCACACCAAGGCCGACGGCAAGCCGCTCGGCGAACACTGGGTGGTGCACGGCGCCGGCCACGCCTGGTCCGGCGGCAGCAACAGCGGCACCTACACCGACGCCAAAGGCCCGGACGCCAGCCGCGAGATGCTGCGTTTCTTCCGCACGGTCAGCTAGCCGCTAAATTAACCGCTGAAGCGCTCGATCTTCTCGCGGTGCTGCGTCATGTCGTGGTCTGAGTCGGCATAGCGCTTGGCGATGTCGATGAAGTCCTGCTGCAGCTCCATGAAGGCGTCGACCATGTCGGGATCGAAGTGCTGGCCGCGGCCTTCGGCGATGATGGCCACCGCCGCCTCGTGCGACATGCCGTCCTTGTAGACGCGGCGGCTGATCAGCGCGTCGTACACGTCGGCCACCGCCATCAGCCGCGCGGAGATCGGGATGTTGTCGCCGCTCAGGCCTTCGGGATAGCCGCTGCCGTCCCATTTTTCCTGGTGGCCGTAGGCGATCTCCTTGGCGAACTTGAGGAAGTCCACCTCCAGCCCCAGCTCGCGCTCGGCCTGGCGGATCGCGTCGCGGCCCAGCGTGGTGTGGGTCTTCATGATCTCGAACTCGTTGCCCTCGAAGCGGCCCGGCTTGAGCAGGATGCGGTCGGGGATGCCGACCTTGCCGATGTCGTGCAGCGGCGCGGACTTGAACAGCAGTTCGATGTTTTTATCGGTCAAAAAATCGCTGAAGCGCGGATTGGTGCGCAGCTTTTCCGCCAGCGTTTTCACGTAGTGCGCGGTGCGGCGGATATGGTTGCCGGTTTCGCTGTCGCGCGTTTCGGCCAGCGAGGCCATGGTGTGAATCGTCACGTCCTGCAGCGCGACGATTTCCCGCGTGCGCTTTTCGATTTCCGTTTCGAGGAAGTTGTTCTGGTCGCGCAGGAAGTCGTGCACCCGCTTCATCGACAGCTGCGTCTTGATGCGCGCCAGGACGATGGGCGCGGAGATCGGCTTGGTGATGTAGTCCGCCGCGCCCAGCCCCAGGCCGAGCTGTTCGTCCACCGTCTCGCTCATGGCGGTGACGAAGATGACGGGAATGTCGCGCGTATCGGGATTGGACTTGAGCGCCTTGCACACCTCGTAGCCGCTCATCCCCGGCATCATCACGTCGAGCAGGATCAGGTCCGGCTTCGATTCGCCGTTGGCGATCTTCAGCGCGCGCTCGCCGTTGACGGCGATCTTGGTACGATAGTCGTCTTCCAGCACGGCGCACAGCAGATCGATGTTGTCCGGGATGTCGTCGACCACCAGGATCGTAGGTTTTGCATTCATCGGCATACTCTCTTCACAAAGCGATGTTCAGTGCATCGGCGGCGGCCTTCAGTTCATCCAGCGCCCCTTCGAAATCATATTGCCCCAGCATGCGGCGCAGCTGGCGCGCGTGCTCGCCCTGCCCTGCGGCCGTCAGCGCCGCGCACAGGCGGTCCAGCAGCTTGACGGCGGCGCCGTCGTCCTGCGCCAGCAAGTGCGCCATCTCCTGCACCACCGCCGTCAATTCGGCCAGGTCGGCCGGCTGCGCGGTCACGGGTGCATCGGCGGTGGCCGGCTTGTCGTCCATCGCCATCGCGATACGCGCCACCAGGTCGCTCAACTCGCCCGCCATGTCGAAGATGGCTTCATCGCGTCCCTTGGTCGTGCCCATCGCCAGCATCTGCTCGACCTTGCCCGCAGCATCGGCCATGCCGACGGCGCCGATATTGCCCGCCAATCCCTTGACAGTATGCGCCTCGCGCGTCGCCCCGGCCAGGTCGTTGCTTTCGATGGCGGCGGCGATGCGGTGCATGGCGTCGATCTGGGTTTCGACAAAGCGCGACAGCAGCTTGCGCATCAGCTTAACATTGCCACCCACACGCTGCAGCGCGGTTTCCATGCGCAGGCCGGCGATGACGGGCAGCGCCTCGTCGGCGGTCGCGCCAGACGCCGCCGGAGCTTCGGCCGCAGCTTCCGCCGTCACCGGATTCTTCACCTTGATCCAGCGCGCCAGCGTCGTGAACAGCTGCGCCACGTCGATAGGCTTGGCGATGAAATCGTTCATGCCGGCTTCCAGGCACTTTTCCTTGTCGCCGACCATGGCGTTGGCCGTCATGGCGATCACCGGCAGGTTGGCGTGGCGCGCATCCTCGCGCAGCTTGCGGGTGGCGTCGTAGCCGTCCATCACCGGCATCTGGCAGTCCATCAGCACGCCATCGTAATCGGCCACCGCCAGCTTGGCCAGCGCCATGGCGCCGTTGGCGGCGATGTCGACGCGGATGCCGGCATCGCTGAGAATCTGCTGCGCCACTTCCTGATTGACTTCGTTGTCCTCGACCAGCAGCACGTAGGCGCCGCGCACCGCTTCCTCAGCCGCCATGTAGTCGGCGCGGCGGCGCGTGCGACGGCAGCTGTGCAGGTCTTTGCCGAACACGGTGGACACCGAATCGAGCAGCGTCGACGCGCTGACCGGCTTGTTCAGCATGGCGTCGATGGCGATGCCGCGCGCTTCGTCCATCAGCACGTCGCGGTTGTAGGCCGTGACCATGATGAAGGCCGGCGCATCGACGCCGTCGGCCTCCGCCTGGGCGCGAATCGCCTGTAGCGTCTCCAGCCCGTTCATGCCCGGCATCTGCCAGTCCAGCAGCACGATGTTGAAAGGCCGGCCTTCGCTGCGCGCCTGCGCCACCATGTCGACGGCGCGCCCGCCGCCGTCCGCGCTGGCGGCGGCAAACTGCATCGACGACAGCATGCCCATGAAGATTTCGCGGGCGCTGGCGTTATCGTCCACCACCAGCACGCGCAGGCCGGAGATGTCCGGCAGCGGCAGCGGTTCCTCGACGGCGCCGATGCCGAACACCGCGCTGAAATGGAAGGTGCTGCCCACGCCCGGCTGGCTTTCCAGTCCGATCTCGCCGTCCATCAGTTCGACCAGGCGCTTGCTGATGGTCAGGCCCAGGCCCGTGCCGCCGTGGTGGCGCGTGGTCGACGTGTCGGCCTGCGTGAAGGCCTGGAACAGGCGCGCCTGCTGCTCGGGCGTCAGTCCCGGCCCGGTGTCGCGCACGTCGATCCGCAGGCGCACGCGCTCGTCGGGCAGATGCTCCAGCACGCGTATCGTCACCACGATCTCGCCCTGCTGCGTGAACTTGATGGCGTTGTTGGTCAGGTTAATCATCACCTGGCCGAAGCGCAGCGGATCGCCGACCAGCACCTGCGGCACGTCCGGCGCGATATCGAACAGCAGCTCCAGGCCCTTGTCCTGCGCCCGCATCACGGACAGGTCGGCGATATTCGCCATCACGTCCTCGACGTAGAAGTCGACCTGCTCGAAGGCCAGCTTGCCGGCCTCGATCTTCGAGAAATCCAGGATGTCGTTGATGATGCCCAGCAGGTTGCGCGCCGCCGACTCCACCTTCTCCAGATAGTTGCGCTGCTTGGGCGAGAGTTCGGTTTGCAGCGCCAGGTGGGTCATGCCGATGATGCCGTTCATCGGCGTGCGGATCTCGTGCGACATATTGGCCAGGAAGTCGGACTTCATCTTGGTCGCGTCCTCCGCCACCGTGACCGCGCGGCGCAGCTGCTGCTCGGCGGCCAGGCCGGCCGTCATCAGCTTGAGCGCGTGCAGCAGCTCGCCCGTTTCATCCTGCGACTTCACTTCGATGACGGAACTCAGGTCGCCCTGCCCGACCCGCTTGGCGATGGCGATCGCCTCTTCCAGCGGCCGCGTGATCGAGCGCGCCGACAGGCCGAAACCTATCCCCACCAGCACCGCCGCCCCGCCCATCAGCGAAATCAGCATCAGCGAAAAATTGATGTCGTCGCGTGCGCGCGCGGAACTGGCCATCACCTGGCTTTCCTGCAGCTTGTCCAGGATCTTGATCTGTTCCAGCAGGTGGTCCAGCGCGGGCAGCGCCATCGCGTTCATTTTCGCTTCGGCGGCGTCGCGGTCGTCGGCCTCCACCATGTCCGCCACGGCGATGAAGCTGTCGTAGTAGGCGGCGCGTGCGCGCTTGACCTGCTCGATCTGAGCCCGCGCTTCCGGCGTGGCGTCCAGCTTGTCCAGCTGCTCCAGCTGGGCGTCGATATCGAGCTTGATGCGGTCGATGCGGCTGTAGCTGTCCACGCGGTGCTGCTGGTCCTTCTGGATGATCAGCGTGACGATGCGGGTGGCCGCCTCGCGCGATTGCGTGTCGATGGTGTTGATGGCGGCGCTGGCGGCCCAGTCCTGGTGCAGGATATGGTCGCTCTCGGCGCGGATGGCGTAGATGCGGCTCACGCCGACCAGGATCACGCCGACCAGCAGCAGGATCAGGATGATGTAGCCGCTGCTGATGCGCGCGCGGATACCCATGTCGCTAAAACGGCGCATGCGTACTTCCTTCAGGCTAGCCGGCCGGTTTGGGATGGTCGGCGCGTTGGTCCAGGATATGCTGTTTCAGACAGTCCGGGCACCAGCAGCTGGCGCCCGGCGCGGACGGCACCGGCAGCGACGCCGGCAAATACGTGCACCAGCAGGGCTGCGCCGGCGCCGCCGGATCGGCATCCACCATGGCGCAGCTGAAGGTTGCGCCGCAGCGCGAGCAGGTGCTCATGGCGCTTACGGGCGGCGGTGTTCGTGGTCGTCGTCGAGCGGCGCCGGGCCGGCGTCCGGCGCGTCGAACGGGAAGCGGCGCATGGCCGTGCGCAGCAGCGACATCTGGCCGTTGAAGCGGGTACAGGCGTCGCACACCATCAGGTGCAGCCGCATGCGGGTGCGCTCGATGAAGGACAAGTCGCGGTCCATCCCCTCCGACACCAGCCGGTGCACTTCGCGGCAGGTGGGCTTCAAGCCGGTTTTATGTGGTTCCATAGTCGCTGACAGTAAGTGAGGCAATAAGTGGCGCAGTCACGTGGCCTGGCGGTTGCCAAACCAGTTCAAGTCCAGGCATTCGCGCAAACGCATGCGAGCCCGATACAGGAGCACCCAGGCATTAGACGTTGTAATCGCCAGTTCCTTACAAATTTCGTCGGTTTCCAGTTCCAGCCATTCGCGCATCATGAAAATGCGGGCGGTTTTGGCGGGCAGCTTTTCCAGGCAAATCTCCAGCACCTTGAAGAAATCCTTCTGCTCCAGCGTCGCATCCGGATCGCCCCAGGCCATCGGCTGCTCGCGGGTGTGGCCGTCGGCCTTGAACAGCGAGTCGATGGCGTCGTCCTCGGACTGGTCCTCGGCGGTGTCGATCTGGCGCTCGCGCGAGCTGGCGCGCAGGCAGTCGATGATCTTGAACTTCAAAATCCCCGTCACATAGGTGCGCAAGGACGACTGGCCGTTGAAGCGCTCCGGTTTTTCCAGCACCGCGATCAGCGCGTCCTGCACCGCATCCTCGGCCAGGGCCTGATTCCGTATTTGCAACTGTGCAAATCGGACAAGCAGGGGACGCATGACTTCTAGCTGGCGGTGAAGGGTATCGGTGGCGGTCATAGCGGGCAGCGTATCGGATGATCCGGGAAAATACAACCGGATAGCCCTATAATGCGTAGTTGATTGCAGCATCAGGCTGTAAAATTGCACAAATTTTCTAAACCGGACTCGCCATGACCCAACTGACTAACCTTAACTTAGGCATGAATGACGACTTGACCGCGGTGGCGCCGCAGATCAAGGCGCAGATTCTGGCCGAGGCCCTGCCCTATATCCGTAATTTCCATGGCAAGACCATTGTCATCAAATACGGCGGCAACGCGATGACCGACGAGCGCCTGAAACACGGCTTCGCCCGCGATGTCATTTTGCTCAAACTGGTGGGCATGAACCCGGTCGTGGTGCACGGCGGCGGTCCACAGATCGACAACGCGCTGAAAAAAATCGGCAAGCAAGGCACCTTCGTGCAGGGCATGCGTATCACCGACGAAGAAACCATGGAAGTGGTGGAGTGGGTGCTGGGCGGCGAAGTCCAGCAGGACATCGTCATGCTGATCAACCACTACGGCGGCCAGGCAGTGGGCCTGACCGGCAAGGACGGCGGCCTGATACGCGCCAAGAAAATGTCCATGCCGGACAAGGACAACCCGGGCCAGTTCCTCGACATCGGCTTCGTCGGCGAGATCGACGCGATCAACCCGGCCGTGGTCAAGGCGCTGCAGGACGACGCCTTCATTCCTATCATTTCGCCGATCGGCTTCGGCCAGGATGGTCAGGCTTACAACATCAACGCCGACGTCGTCGCCGGCAAGATCGCCGAGATCCTGAAGGCTGAAAAGCTGATCATGATGACCAACATCGCCGGCGTGCAGGACAAGCAGGGCAACCTGGTGACCGACCTGTCGGCCCGCGAGATCGACGAGATGTTCGCCGACGGGACGATTTCGGGCGGCATGCTGCCTAAAATTTCATCAGCCCTGGATGCCGCCAAGTCCGGCGTCAACACGGTACACATCATCGACGGGCGAATTGAACACAGTTTATTGCTCGAGGTGTTGACCGAACAGGCTTTTGGCACTATGATCCGGTCTCACTGAAAAAACGGCGATGCACGTTTAGCCGCATTTTCCAGTGCATCGCCATACCAGTACGCCCTTTTAGCTCAGTGGTAGAGCACTCCCTTGGTAAGGGAGAGGCCACGTGTTCAATCCACGTAAAGGGCACCATTCTTCCTGTAGCACCCTCCCCCGCTTAGTACATCCGCTCTACCGTCATGCCGCGTTTGCGCAGCAGTTCGGGCACGCTTCCCTTACCGACCAGATGCAGTATGCCGATCGCCGCCACGCAGTTGTTCTCGCGCGCCATCAGCTTGACCATGCCGTCGGCCAGCGCCGGATTGCGGCCGTCCAGCAGCACCTTCTGCACGAAGCGGCCGGAGAAGCTGTCGTCCATCTCCGCCTTGAGCGCCAGCGCGTCCAGCGCAATCACATCGGCCTTGCGCCAGGCGTCGGCGATCTCGCGTGCCTGGTTGGCCTGCTCCTTGTCCTCGATGCCGGCGATGGCCTCCTGCAGGAACTGCAGCTGCTCGGCGGCGCTCATCTGGTCGAACAGCGACATCTGGCTCTCGGCCGACTCCAGCTCGATCACCTTCTGGCCGCGCCCGTGCGCCTGGCGGGACAGATGGGCGTCCACCGCCAGCGCCGCCTCGTAGCCCTGGGCCGAGAATTCGCTCACCGTCAGCAGGCTGGCCAGCAGCCAGGGCTTCATCGCCGCCACCGTCTCCGCTTCGATGTTGTACTGCTTGAGCAGGCGGTCCAGCCGCTGCCGCCAGTCGGCCGACAGTTCAGGGCCGGCCGGGCCGCCGCGCGTCAGCATGCCGTGGCGCTGCACAGCGCGCATCAGCTGCTGCTGGTCGCCCAGCGGATCGATCTCCAGCGCCAGCACCGGCGCCTTCTTCAACGCGGCGGTGATGCGCGGCTCCAGCGGATAGAAATCCGCCGCGCCGACGTGGATGGTGCCGAACAGGTACAGTGTATGTCCGCCCTGCTGCACCTTGAACAAGGCGCCGTGGTTGGGCGCCTGGACTTTGTCTGCCGCCCACGCCGGCGCGAGGGTAAAACAGAGCAAAGTCCAGAACATCACTATAATCTGGCGCTGTATGGCTTCCCGCATGGCTTCCTTAGATGACTGACTTGAAGTGAACATTATTACCCGCAATTCCCCCGTGTGGCTATTCGATCTGGATAACACGCTGCACAACGCCTCGCACGCGATCTTCCCGGCGATCATGGCCAGCATGAACGTCTACATCGCCAATGTGCTGGGCGACGGCGTCACGCCCGCCGGCGAGGACGCGGTCAACGCCGCGCGCACGCTGTACTGGCGGCGCTACGGCGCGACGATGCTCGGACTGGTCAAGCACCATGGCGTAAAAGCCGCGCATTTTCTCGACGAGACCCACCGCTTCGAGCGGCTGACCGACATGATCCGCGCCGAACGGGGACTGCGCCAGCTGCTGCGCCGCCTGCCCGGCCGCAAAATCCTGCTGACCAACGCGCCGCACCGCTATTCGACGCAGGTGCTGCGCCATCTGGGTTTGCAGCGCCAGTTCAGCCACCACGTGTCGGTGGAGTCGATGGTGGTGCACCGGCAGATGCGGCCCAAGCCGTCCAAGCTGCTGCTGCGCAAACTGATGCGCCGCCATGGCCTGACGCCGGCGCGCTGCGTGCTGGTCGAGGATACGCTGGCCAATCTGCGCAGCGCGCACGCGCTGGGCATGCGCACCGCCTGGGTCACGCAATACCTGGAAGTGGGCGACGCGGTCGGCCTGGCGCATCCGCAAAAAAGGTTAATTCGCCCCGCTTATGTCGATGTCAAAGTAAAATCTGTCAGGAATTTGCCGGCACGCCTGCATCATCTGCGCTGAACGAAAAAATCCACCCCACCCATTCACTTATCCGCGAGATCACATGGCAAGCAACCCGCCGGGCCAGCGCCGCATGCAGATTCTGCAGGCGCTGGCGGAGATGCTGGAACAACCCAAGGGCGACAAGATCACCACCGCCGCGCTGGCGCGCAAGCTGGAGTTCTCCGAGGCCGCGCTGTACCGCCACTTCGCCAGCAAGGCGCAGATGTTCGAGGGCTTGATCGAGTTTATCGAATCGTCGGTGTTCGGCTTGATCAACCAGATCGCCGAGCGCCAGAGCGACGGCCTGGCGCAGGCGCGCGACATCGTCGGCATGCTGCTCAATTTCGCCAGCCAGAATCCGGGCATGACGCGGGTGCTGATCGGCGAAGCGCTGGTCAACGAGGACGAGCGGCTGCAACTGCGCATGAACCAGTTCTACGACCGCGTGGAGCTGGCGCTGAAGCAGGCCTTGCGCCTGGCAGTGAGCGAAGGCCAGGCCCACGAGGCCGAGGTGCAGGCGCGCGCCGGCATGCTGGCCAGCTTCGTCATCGGCCGCTGGCACCGTTACGCCAAGAGTGGATTCAAGAATAACCCGGCGCAGGACGCGCCTTTGCAGATCGCCCTGCTGCTTGCCTGAGTTGATGATGAACGAAGTTTTCGCACTGCTGGATGACGCCAGCCCGGAGGGCCCCCAGACTCCGGGCGCGCGTTCGCGCCTGTACACCGGCCACACCGGCACGCTGCGCTGCGACCATATCGGCCAATGGCCGCAACTGCTGGAGCAGATGCAGGCGGCGCTGGAGCGCGGCCAATACGCCGTCACCATCTGCGCCTATGAACTGGGCGCGGAGCTGCTGGAGCTGGATGCGGCCGCCGCGCCTGCATCATCGCCGCTGGCCCAGATCCTGTTGTTCTCGCACTGCGCGCAACTGTCGTCGGCCGAAGTGGGCGACTGGCTGGCGGCGCGCTCCTTCCCGATAGACCGGCCGTCGGGCATCGCCAACATTCGCGCCAACATCGATCAGGACGCGTTCAGCGCAGCCCTGGCGCGCATCCACGACTACATCGAGGCCGGCGACACCTACCAGGTCAATTACACGTACAGGCTGCGTTTTGACGCGTTTGGCAGCATCCACGCACTGTACGCCCGCCTGCGCGGACGCCAGCCGGTGCCCTACGGCGCGCTGGTGGGCCTGGAGGATGGCAGCGCCGTGCTGTCGCTGTCGCCCGAACTGTTCGTGCGCCACGAGAACGGCGTGCTGACCGCGCGGCCGATGAAGGGCACGGCGCCGGCCGCGCCGCCGGCGCAATCGGCCGAGAACATCCAGCGCGCCACCACGCTGGCCGCCGATCCGAAGAACCGCGCCGAGAACCTGATGATCGTCGACCTGCTGCGCAACGACATCGCCCGCGTCGCGCAGACCGGCAGCGTCGAGGTGCCCGCGCTGTTCGAGGTGCACCGCTACAGCAGCGTGCTGCAAATGACCTCCACCATCACCGCCAGGCTGCGCGCCGGCGCCACGCTGGCCGACATCTTTACCGCGCTGTACCCATGCGGCTCGATCACCGGCGCACCCAAGCGGCGCACCATGGAGATCATCCGCGAACTGGAGCCGGACCCGCGCGGCATCTACACCGGCGCCATCGGCTGGTTCGATCCGGTCAAAGACGCAGGCAAGGTGGGCGACTTCTGCATGTCGGTGCCGATCCGCACGCTGACGCTGCAAGCGCCGGACAGCCCGAACGGCGCGCGCCGCGGCGAGATGGGCGTGGGCGCCGGCATCGTCTTCGACAGCGACGCGCAGGAGGAATACGCCGAATGCCAGCTCAAGGCGCGCTTCCTGACCGGCCTGAAAAACGACTTCGAGATTTTCGAAACCATGCACGCCACGCGAGCGAACGGCGTGCGCCACCGCGAACGTCATCTGAAGCGGCTGGCGTCATCGGCGGCCTGCTTCGGCTACGCCTGGGACGCGGCGGCGGCCGACGCCTACCTCGACACCGCCTGCGCGATGCTGGAGGCCGACACCAGCTACCGTCTGCGGCTGGCGTTGAACGCGGCCGGCGCCTTCTCGGTACAGCACGCGCCGATCGCGCCGCTGACGGAACCCGTGCGCGTGCTGCTGGCGCCGGACGCCACCGAGGCGGGCGACCTGTTCCTGCGCCATAAAACCAGCATCCGCAGCCGCTACGACGCCGCCTGGCGCGAAGCGGAGGCGCAAGGTGCTTTCGATACGCTGTTCTTCAACGAACGCGGCGAGCTGACCGAGGGCGGCCGCACCAATGTGTTCGTGCGCATCGATGGCCGCTGGCTGACGCCATCGCTGGACTGCGGCCTGCTACCCGGCGTGATGCGCGGCGTGCTGCTGGACGATCCGCAACGGAGCGCCAGCGAGGCCGTCATCACGCGTGCGATGCTGGAAGCGGCAGATGAAATCGTCGTCTGCAACGCGCTGCGCGGTGCGATGCGCGCCGTGCTCGCGAGCTAGGGCCACCACTCCAGCAGACGATACAAACCGGCGTCACCAGCATCCTGAAAGCCCAGCCGGGCATACAGCCGCTGGGCCGGATTGCTGCGATCCACATGCAAGCTCACATGCAATCCGTCGCGCGCGGCCTGCTGCTGCACGTTGCGCAGCAGTTCGGCGCCGTAACCCTGGCCCTGCCACGGCGGCAGCAGCGCGATGTCGATCACATGGAAACCCTGCGGCTGCCGGGCGACGTAGAAGCGGCCTATCGGCGTGCCATCCAGTTCGACGATATCGAACCGGCCGTGCGGATAGTTCCCGCGAAAGTGGCGGTCCTGCGCGTCGAACTGCATGCGCAGGAAGATCTCGGCCTGGCTGGAGTGCCAGCCGAACAGGCTGATCTCGCCGGCGCGGGTGGACGCGTACACGCTGCGCAGAAACGCCTCGTCCTGCGGCTGGCTGGGGCGCAGCGACAGCATCTACAGATCGATCATCATTTCGAAGCCGCCAAAGATCATGCGCTTGCCGTCGAAGGGCATGTTCTTCGGATCCATGTAGTGGGCGATGCGCGGATCCTTCATGACCTTGTCGTTGATCTCGTCGCGCGCGGCGCGGTTTGCGTAGACGATCCACGAGAACACCACCGCCTCGCCCTCCTTCAGGTCGACGCTGAGCGGGAACGACGTCACCTTGCCCGGCGGGACATCGTCGCCGATGCACTCGCGGAATTCCAGCGCGCCGTATTCCTTCCAGACCTTGCCGCACTCCAGCGACATTTTCTTGTATGCCTCCACATTTTCCTTAGGCACCGGAATCACAAAACCGTCTACATAGGACATGGCTGTCTCCTTTTCAGTGGGAGATTCAGGGTAGCCAAATATGGCTGAAATGACAAGCGGCGCGGCTTATATCGTGCCGGAAAAACGGCGCCGGTAAGCGCCCGGCGTGGTCGCGGCCAGGCGGCGGAAATGGTGGCGCAGCGATTCCTCCGAACCGAAGCCGGCGCGCTCGGCGATCTGCGCCAGCGGCACGTCCGGCACCTCCAGCATTTCCTTGACGAGGGCGACCCGTTCGCGGGTCAGCCATTCGACGGGACCGAGGCCGGTGGCCTGCTGGAACTGGCGCTGCAAGGTGCGCGGACTCATCGCGGCGCGTTCGGCCATGCTGGCGACGGTGTGCGGCTGGCCGGGGTGGCTGCGCAGCCAGTCCATCAGGCGCGACAGGCGGCCCTGCTCGCCCTGCGCCATCGGCCGGGGCAGGAACTGCGCCTGGCCGCCTTCGCGGTGCGGCGCCACCACCAGCCGCTGCGCCACCTGGTTGCCGACCCTGGCGCCATAGTCGCGCCGCACCAGGTGCAGCAGCATGTCGAGGCCGGCGGCGGAACCGGCGGCCGTGATGACCTGGCCGTTGTCCACGTACAGATGGTCGGGCTGGACCTGGATCTGTGGATAACGCTGGGCCAGGCGGTCGGCATAGCGCCAGTGGGTGGTGGCGCGCTGGCCGTCCAGCACCCCGGCGGCGGCCAGCACGAACACGCCCGAGCAGATCGAGCACAGCCGCGCGCCGCGCCGGTGCGCGGCGCGTATCAGCTCCAGCATGGCGGGCGGCGGCAGTTCGTCGGCATCGCGCCAGCCGGGGATGACGATGGTGTCGGCCCGCTCCAGCAGCTCGGGCGTGTACGGCGCCTGCACGGTGATGCCGCCGGCCGCGCGGATCGGACCCGGCTCGACGGCGCAGACGGCGAAGTCGTACCAGTCCACGTCCAGCTCGGGGCGTTCCAGCGCGAACAGTTCGACCGTGCAGCCGAACTCGAATGTGCACAGACGGTCATAGGCCAGTGCGACAACCAGATGTTTTTTCATGGCGCAATCTTAACGCAGAATGGCTTGTGCGCCACTGACGGCGATAGCGGCGGCGTCGCACAATGGCGTCACTGTCCACTCAATGAAGGAGAAAACGATGTCCGCCAAGTCCCATGTCGCCGCCATTCCCGCCGCCGCCAGCAGCGATGCGCTGGCCCGCTTCGAAGCGAGCTTCAGCTATGAAACCGACTGCTGGGATGTGCACGATGCGCTGACCAACGGCCCGCAGGATTTCGTTCTGCTCGACGTGCGCGGCACGGAAAAGTACGCGGCCGGCCACGTGCCGGGGGCGCTGGACCTGGCGCACCGCAAGATCATCGGTTCGAAGCTGGCGGAGTTCCCGGCCGACACGCTGTTCGTCGTGTACTGCGCCGGCCCGCACTGCAACGGCGCGGCGCGCGCGGCGGTACGGCTGGCGCAACTGGGACGGCCGGTCAAACTGATGCCGGGCGGGATCACAGGCTGGGTGGATGAGGGCTTCGCGTTAAGCAAGCCGGCATTCAAAGGCATCGAATCGATGCCAGCGGAAGACCAGTGAAAACGCTCCGGACTCCTTGAACACCTCTTCGTTTTGAAGGTAGAGATACAGGATGAAAATCTTGCGCTTCGATGCAGCTGCGGCTTGCCGGATATTGGCAAGCACCTGTCTCAATACGATCTCATCGAAGGGGTTGAAAAAATACAGGATCAACGGTCCGTCGGGCAGGGGGAACTGCGTTGCGTCGACGTTGAGCGATTGGATGTGCGTGTCGTGCCTGGCCTTGTACCGCTGAATGTTGGCGACGGCATGCCGATGCAATTGTTCTCCGAATTCGACACCGATAATGCGCTTGAACGGAAAATCGCTCGCCATCAGCAGCGTGCGGCCTTTGCCGGAGCCAAAATCGATGAAGGTGTAGTCGGCAAGATTCACCTTCAGTTTTTTCAAGACGCGCCGGAACGATACCGGGGGTGTGGCATGGTAGCGGTTGCCGTGCAGCTTGTTGGGGCTGTCGATGTTCAGATCGGCCAAGTGGACATCGATTTGCGTGTCCACCCCATGCCTGCTGTCGAAGCGGTGCCGCTCGAATTTCTCGTACAGGTTCATCGGGGAGAAACGCCAGTGATTCCGCGCTATCCATGCAGCCACCTGCCTGATCATATTGCCTCCTGAATGACGTTCCACGTAACGCCAGTGTAAGGAGGATGGATGAGAGGGCCTTGTGCTGCGTGGAATGACGCGATTTTTGCAGACTAGCTCAAAAGCCTATCGCTGGGGACCGAGAGTCTCCACCGAAATAGCTGTCCACTACTTTGCCTCGCGTGGTGAAATTCAACATCCAGGTAAGCTCCCCATCTCGCGTTGGCATCATACGGTCCACTTGATGTCCGAGCTGCCTTCGCTCTTCCTGCGATAGTTCCGGCCCGATATCACAAGGCACCGTTATAAGAAGAAATTGAAAATCATCTTGTAGTTCAAAGCCGAGCTTCCCCTCTGCCCATGGCAATTGCTCGATAAGCGTGCCTACGACCAGGTCGACAAGCGACTGTGAAATCATGCGGTGTTGAATCATAGTCATACCTCACCAATCATAAACATCCCATTGCCTTAGCTTGAGCTTTGGCGCGTGCTAATCCAACCCGCAACCCCTCAACCTGCGCAAGGTGCCCAACCCAAGTACCTTTGCCGGCAAGATCTCCCCCTGGATTCGAGTCATAGGCACGGTTATAAAGATCATATCTGTTCTCAGCCATTTGGCGTTCCTTAGATGCTAATTTTTGCTCTAAGTCCCTAATCTTTTTTCGGATCTCATCGCAAGGATCCTTGCTATCGGATGAGCAGGACTTCGCAGAAGCGCCCGCGGAAGTTCCCGATGTTTTGTTCGACGAGCTGGAGATTATTGCACCGCCAGCGGTAACTGCTGCCCCAGCTGCGATCCAAGTTAGTACGTCAAGACTCACTCCAACACCGCACACGGGATTAGGGCCGGCGACACATGCCAACTCCAAGGGGTTCGGAGTTAATCCACGCGGATCGCTTAGTGACAGCGGATTCGCCTCGACATATGCGTAGGTATTTATGCCACCTTTGAGTCCGATCGGATCGCTCTGCACATACCGCCCCGTCTGCGGATCATAGTCGCGGAAATAGTTGTAGTGAAGATTGGTCTCACGGTCATAGAATTGACCAGGGAACCGCACATTGTAGATAAATTCCCCAGCGCCGGTAGGGTTCTCATTGGGTCCGCTCATTCCGAATGGATCGACACTAAGCCAATGCCATACGACCGCACCATTGACAGCACTGGTGACAATCCTTGGAGTCTCAATATGATCAGCATAAACGTAGTACCAAGTCGTGCTCACCACAACCGGTGATCCACTGCGCGCTTGCTTTAAGATACTGACGGGCGTCGTACCAAGATAGACTGTTTCCTGGACTACCTGCCCCGTAGCATCGTACTCTCCTAGCAGCTTACCTTCCTCGTCATATACGTACTCATTGCCCCCAGTAGCCACAAGTGCGCCCGTCTTGCTGACCCGCTGGCCCAAGCCGTTATACAGATAGCTCGTGGTTGCGCCGGCCTTCGTGCTACTTTTCATCCGGCCACGATCATTGTACGTATAGGTGATGGTGCCGTCGCTGCTCGGATTTCCGGCTGCGTCGTACTGGTAACTCTTAGCCGGGTATGGACCTGTGGTCGCTGTCAGTCGGTTGCTGGAGAGGCTTACGGTGTTGGTAAAACTCGCAGCCCCCATGCTCAGTTGGGTACGATTTCCGTTCGCGTCATAGGTGTAAGCTTGAGTGGAATTATTCCCAATGAAATTGATCAGCCGGCCCAGGCCGTCATACGCGAACGTCTGATCGTAAGTAGCGGCAGTAGCATTGCCGGTGTGTGTCATCGACGTGATGCGACTAGCCGCATCATAAACAACCGTGCGGAGCATGCCAGTACTGGCTGCGACGTTGCCCAACGGGTAGCTGACTACGCGGCCATCCAAATCAAACGTGCGGCTGTAGGTGTTGGGCGCCGTTGCGCTGTTGTTCCCCCACGACCAACTCTGCACCGCGCCAAATGGCGCATAAGCGATCTGATCCAACAGCACATTTGCAGTACCGGTATTTGTGCCGCCGCTGGAATCGGAAGAATTCAACGTCAGGCTGTTGACCCTGCCCGCCGCATCGTAACCATAGTTGACGCGGTTCCCGCTGGGATAAGTGAGGCTCAGCAGTTTTCCGCTGCTGCTGTATGCATAGCTGACCGTATGATTGACTGTTCCGGTCGCGCTGATCGTCGTCTGTGTCTTGCTTAAGAGGTGTCCCATCTGGTCGTAGGCATAAGCGGACTGCCCAGACTCGTCGGACATTTTAGTCAGGTGGCCAACGGCATACGCCGCACCAGCGCTACCGCCATCGTACTCATACGTGACGGGAGTTCCAGTGACAAAGGAAATACTGAGTAAGCGGTTGAGCGCATCGTACGTATAGCTGGTCACCTTTCCGCGCGCATCGGTACTTGTAAGGACGTTTCCGGCGTTGTCGTAGGTGTTGTTGGTCGTGCCGGTATCCGGGCTCGCCAAGCTGGACTGATTACCCAGGCCGTCAGTGGTGTAGCTTGTGCTGAGATTTCGCGGATCGCTGAGCGTGGCCATTTGGTCCAGCCCGTCGTAGCTGAAATTAATGATCGGGCGGGCGACGCCTGCTGCGGGTACCGGTTGAACCTTTTGCTTCACACGATGGAGCGGATCGTAGTTCAGGTTCGTCGTGTTGTTCAGCGCATCCGCTGTCTGGATCAAATTTCCCTGCGCGTCGTATTGGAAGGTGCGCAGGGTATTTTGCACAGTCTGCGCTGCGGCCTGCGTGCCGGTAAAGCTGCCGAGCACGGGGGTGTAGGCAAGCCATGCGATGAGGGCGCAGACAAGTCGCCGCGTAATCAACGAGCGGTTCATTGCACACCCCCTGTTTGCTGCTTCAAGTTGTTCAGTGCGTCATATACCCGCGTCGTTTTTCGTGCCAGTGCACCGCCAGGATCGTTTGCCGATTCAGTGGAGCGGTTGCCCTTGGCATCCAGGGTGTAGGTGATGCTATTGCCCAGGTTATCCGCGATGCCAGTCAGCCGATGCGCGCCGTCGTAGGTGTACGAAATTGTAGAGTTGTCGGGGAAAGTCACTTGCGTCATTTGACCAACCCCGTCATAGGTGTAGCTGGTGAGTTCGCTTCCAACAGTGCGCGTCGCCAGCCATCCGCGAGGCGTATAGGTGTAGTCCGTGTGCAGTCCGTTGGGATCGGTGACTCGACCTACGCGTCCGTGCGGATCGTAATTCGAGAAGGTCGTGGTGTGGCCGACGGCGTTCGTGATGCTGGTTAAATTTCCGAGTTCATCATAAAAGTAGCTGGTTAAATCCCTCACATCGGTACGGGGCCCTTTGGCTGTCAACAGATGTCCCATGCTGTCGTAGGTGTAGGTCCAGATTCGCGCAGTGCCGATCAGGGCTGCGCTGAAACCGGCGGCCCCCGTAGCGTCGCCGCTTGCTTGAATCGACTTCGTCAGGACGTTGCCATTCCCATCGTATGTAAAAGTGGTAAGCCGTTTAGGTTCCGCAATTTTTAACGGCAAACGCCATGTCGGATGCCAGGCTGTCGTGGTGGTTCTGGCATTAACGGTACCTGCGGCATCAACCCTGGTGAGCTCAAGGTTGCGCGCCATGTCGAAGGTGAAGGTGGTTTTGTTGCCATTAAAGTCGACTGAACTGGATATGTTGCCATTGACGTCATAGACCATGGTTTTCGAAACCCAGCCGCTACCTGTGGGGCCAGGCTGCGTAATCGACAGATTTTTGGTCATACTCCCGTAATTCCCAAAAACATAGCTTCTTGTCGTCCCGAGCGGATCGCTGTTTTGTCTATTTTCATGATAATTAAATAATGAATAGTGACGTTCGAAAGAACACAAACGGAATTTGATAATTCATAGTAACGATTTACATCACGGGAAATCTAACGAAGAGTCACCATGAATATTTATCATGCAACGCAGGGCGTGTGTGGGCGGCGATGACAATCACTAAACTTTCACAAACTTTCCATCTTTGAAGTAGCCTCGGACCACTTGGCCGTCGAGCCGGCGGATCACCAGTTTGGCGTCATGCGGATCGATGCTGAAAACGGGCGTGCCAGGTTCGGCAGGTACATCGGCGATGGCGATGACGGCTCGTTTGCCTTCGGCGCGCACCCGTACCAGGTGCTGGGCGGTCGGCACATCCTCCCGGATGACTATGCCGACAGCCGGGATATCGATCAACTCGCTGGATTTTGACGCGGCCAGTTTGGCCGCAACCTTTTTCGCGATACGCGCCATAACACCCTCCTCCATCGGCAATTGAGCCGCCGAGGCAGCCATTACTGGTAGACCTCTGCCGTATGCAAAAGTTCAGCGCGCCGGCGAACCGCGTTTGGCGATACTATTAGCCCACCATCCGCACTGGGAGCGCCGCATGACCATCAACGCAGGCCGGCTGTTCACCGCAGCGCTGCTCGCTTGCCTGCTGGCGTCCTCGGGGCTGTCGCAAGCCGGCCCGTTGATCCGCCTGGGCTCGGACGACTGGTGCCCGTTTGTGTGCGCGACCGACGGCAAGCCTCCCAGTGGCTATCTGGTGGAACTGGCCTCGATGGCGATGGCGCAGGAAGGGTATCGGGTGGAACCGGTGCTCATGCCGCTCAACCGGGCCATCACCCAAACGGCGCATGGCGATATCGAAGGCGTCTACGCCCCGCCGATCGACCGGCGCCTGCATCTGAGCGCGCCCCTGGCGCAGTCGCGGGCCTGCTTCTACACGCGGGCGGACGATGACTGGAGTTTCCACTCCATCGGCTCGCTTAAAACACTGGTGGTGGGTGTGATCGACGACTACGGCTACGATGACGGGCCGATGGACGCCTACATTGCCGAGAACCGGCGCAAGCCTGCCCTGATCGCGCTCGCTTACGGCGCATCGGCCGGTACGACCAATGTGCAGAAGTTACTGGGTGGACGCTATCGCGTCATGCTGGAACACACCGCCGTGATGGCGCAGTTGAGCAAGCGGCTTGACGTGGTCGGCCGTATCCGCCAGGCAGGCTGCCTCGACCATGAACTGCCCCTGACCATCGGTTTTGCGACGCAGGATATCCGGGCCGAAACCTGGATACGCGCGCTGGCCGACGGCATGCACAAGATGGAAGCGTCCGGCGATCTGAAAGCACTGCAGAAGCGCTACAAGATCGACTAGCTAAAGGCATTTCACGACAGCGGCGCGACGACAAATTTGCCGCCAACGAAGCGGCCGCGAGAGGTATTTCGCTTGAGCTTGCGAATGAGGATAGTCGGATCGGAAGGGTCGGCGGAAAACAGCGGGGTATCGCTCTTGAAACGCAAACTCAGTTCAGCAGGCAAAGCGGCTACTGCAACCGGCAAGGCCTTGGCTACACGACGGCTGTCCCGCAGATCGGTATCATCTGCCAACGGTGGAACTGCTATCTGCATTTTTCTATTGCGCGCCATGGCATCCTCCTGCACCGGCGGTTGAGCCGCCGAGGCGGCCATTACTGGTAGACCTCGGCCCTGCTCAAAAGTTCAGTGCAACTTACATCGCCAGCGCTTTTTCCACCGCGCCGACCAGTTGCTTGTCCGACGGCGTGACCTTGCTGCCGAAGTTGTCCACAACCTTGCCGTTGCGGTCGATCAGGTATTTGTGGAAGTTCCAGGCCGGCGCCTTGCCGGTGATTTTGATCAGGTTGGCAAACAGCGGATTCGGTTCCTTGCCCGACACAACCGACTTGGCGAACATCGGGAACTTCACGCCGTAGGTGTTGTAGCAGAAATCGGCGATCTCCTTGCTGCTGCCCGGCTCCTGCTGGCCGAAGTCGTTCGACGGGAAGCCCAGCACCACCAGGCCCTTGCCACTGTATTTGGCGTACATCGCCTCCAGGCCTTCGTACTGGTTGGTGAAGCCGCAGTAGCTGGCCGTGTTGACCACCAGTATCACCTTGCCCGCGTACTGGCACAGGTCCTGCGGCGTATCGTCCTGCAGGCGCTTGAAGTTCTGCTTGAGGATGGCCGGACAACTGCCCGCAGCCGCTGCCGGCGCAGCAGATGGTGCGGCCGCCGGCGCCGGCGCCTGCGCAAACGCGGACGCGCTGGCCAGCAGGGTCAGCGAGGAAACTAGGCACAACTGGGCAAAGGTCTTGGACATGATGGGCGGCCGCAAAAGGTAAAAAACCATTCTATGCCAAACTCGCCCACCCTGCTTGCCGAGCCCGCGAATTAGCTTTTCCGCCCCGCGCACGATTGAGCGAAATTAAGCAAACCGCCAGCCCCTGCCCCACACTGAATTTCCGTCCCGGCGCCAGGAGGCCTATCATGAAGATGCTGTGTTTGCTGTGCCTGTGGCTCATCGGCCTGTTGGGAACGGCCGTGCAAGCGCAGGTGGTGGCGCTGCCGAACATGAGCGCAACACAGGTGACGGTGTCCGGCCTGTCCTCCGGCGCCTACATGGCGGTGCAGTTCGAGGTGGCGTTCTCGCAGACGGTGCGCGGCGCCGGGGTGATCGCGGGCGGCCCCTACTTCTGTTCGCAGGGCAGCGTGTTCACCGCCACCACCAGTTGCAGCTGCACCACCGAGCTGTTCACCTGCCGGGTGCGGGCCGGCGGCACCCGCATCAACGACCTGATCGCCTTCACCGACTGGTTCGCCGGCGCCGGCAGCATCGACCCGACCGCCGCGCTGGCCGGCCACCATGTCTGGATGCTGTCCGGCAGCGCCGATTCCGTCGTGCCGCAGCCGGTGATGACCGACCTGTACTTCTACTATCGCCACTACATCGACGCCGACCATATCTCCTACACCCGCACCCTGCCGGCCGAGCATGCGATGCCCACCGATCAGTACGGCAGCAGTTGCAGCACGCTGGGCAGCCCCTACATCAACAACTGCGGCTACGATGCGGCGGGAGAACTGCTGCGCTGGCTCTATGGCCCGCTCACGCCCCGCAACAACGGCACGCCAAGCGGGCGCTTGATCGCTTTCGACCAATCGGAATTCTTGGCGCTGCCGGGCTGGCACGGCATGGCCGGCACCGGCTACCTGTATGTGCCCAAGGCCTGCGACGGCAACAGCGGCGCGGGCTGCAGGCTGCACGTGGCCTTCCATGGCTGCCTGCAAGATCTGGACAACATCGGCCCCACCTTCGTCGAGCACGCCGGCTACAACGCCTGGGCCGACAGCAACAAGCTGGTGATCCTGTATCCGCAGGCGTCGGCGATCTACCCGTACACCAATCCCAACGCATGCTGGGACTGGTTTGCCTACGACGACCCGCGCTACGCGCTGCAATCGGGCCGCCAGATGGCGGCCGTCAAGCACATGGTCGACCGGCTGACCGGCGTTGCGCCGGCCACGGTGCTGGTGCGGCTGCGCGCCCGATAGGCTTAGATGCCGCCCATGCAGATGTATTTGATGACCAGGAAGTCATCCAGGCCGTAGTGCGAACCCTCGCGGCCCAGGCCCGATTGCTTAACGCCGCCGAACGGCGCGATCTCGTTGGAGATCAGACCGGTATTAACGCCGACCATGCCGCTCTCCAGCCCTTCCGCCACGCGCCAGATCCGGCCGATGTCGCGCGAATAGAAATAGCTGGCCAGGCCGAACTCGGTGCTGTTGGCCAGCTCCACGGCTTCCTCGTCGGTCTTGAAGCGAAACAGCGGCGCCAGCGGGCCGAAGGTTTCCTCGGTGGCGACGATCATGTCATTGGTGACGTCGGCGATCACGGTCGGCTCGAAGAAGCTGTGGCCCAGCGCATGGCGCTTGCCGCCCGCCAGCAGGCGGCCGCCCTTGGACAGCGCATCGGCCACGTGCTGCTCGACCTTCTGCACCGCCTTCTCATCGATCAGCGGGCCTTGCGTGACGCCCTCTTCCGCGCCGTTGCCGACCTTGAGCTTGGCCACGGCGGCCACCAGCTTGGCGGCGAACTGCTCGTACACGCCATCCTGCACGTACAGGCGGTTGGCGCACACGCAGGTCTGGCCGGCGTTGCGGTACTTGGACGCCAGCGCGCCCTCCACCGCCGCATCGAGGTCGGCGTCGTCGAACACAATGAACGGCGCGTTGCCGCCCAGTTCCAGCGACAGCTTCTTGATGGTCTTGGCGCTCTGCTCCATCAGCAGACGGCCCACCGCCGTCGAGCCGGTGAAGGTCAGCTTGCGCACGGTGGGGTTGGACGTCATCTCGCCGCCGATGTCCTTCGGCGTGCCCGTCACCACGCTGAACACGCCGGCCGGCACGCCCGCGCGCTCGGCCAATACCGCCAGCGCCAGCGCGCAGTACGGCGTCGATTCGGCCGGCTTGAGCACCATCGGACAGCCGGCGGCCAGCGCCGGGCCGGCCTTGCGGGTAATCATCGCGATCGGGAAGTTCCACGGCGTGATGGCGGCGCAGACGCCGATCGGCTCCTTCGTCACCAGCAGGCGGCGGTCCGGCCACGGCGAGGCCAGCGTCTCGCCGGCCACGCGCTTGGCTTCTTCGCCGAACCATTCGATGAAGGAAGCGCCGTATGCGACTTCGCCGCGCGACTCGGCCAGCGGCTTGCCCTGTTCGGTCGTCATCAGCTGCGCCAGGTCTTCGGTGTTTTCCAGGATCAGGTCATTCCATTTGCGCAGGATGGCGGCGCGTTCCTTGGCGCTCTTCTTGCGCCAGGCCGGCCAGGCCGCGTTGGCGGCGGCGATGGCGCGGCGCGTCTCGGCCGCGCCCATCAGCGGCACGGTGCCGAGCTGCTCGCCGGTGGCGGGATTGGTGACAGCCAGCGTGGCGCCGCTGTCGGCGTCGCGCCATGCGCCGTCGATATAGGCTTGCTGGCGCAGCAGGGAGGGATCTTTCAGTTGCAGCATGGGTAGCTCCTTTTACTCCACGGTGAACGAGGACAGGTCGGGATGCGGCTCGGGGTAAGCCAGGTCCATGCCTTCCAAAGTCTCCAGCAGCAGGCTGGCGACCACCAGGTTGCGGTGAGTCTTGGAATTGGCCGGCACCACGTACCACGGCGCATGCGGCGCGTTGGTCTCGCGGATGGCCTGTTCGTAGGCGCGCTGATAGGCGTTCCACTTCTTGCGCTGCTCGACGTCGGCCGGGTTGAATTTCCACTGCTTGTCGGGATCGTCCAGCCGCTCCTGCAGGCGCTCGCGCTGTTCTTCCTTCGAGATGTGCAAGAATACCTTGACGATCACCGTGCCCGTCTCCGCCAGCATGCGTTCGAAATCGCGGATCTGCGCGTAGCGGCGCTGGCATTCGTCTTCATCGATCATGCCCTGCACCTTGGTAATCAACACGTCTTCGTAGTGACTGCGGTTGAAGATCGCGATCTCGCCCTTGACCGGCACCTGCTGATGCACGCGCCACAGGTAGTCGTGCGCCAGCTCGTTGTCGGTCGGCGCCTTGAAGGCGGCCGCGCGGATGCCCATCGGGCTGATGCCGTTGAACATGGCGCGTATCGTGCCGTCCTTGCCGGCGGTGTCCATGCCTTGCAGGATCAGCAGCACCTTCTGCTTGTGCTGCGCGTACAGCTTGTCCTGCAGGGCGCCGATGCGCGAGATCAGCGCGGCGGTGCGTTTCAAGTCCAGAGCCTTGCCCTTGGACTTGCTCAGTTCAGGGTTGGCGGAACGGCTGGAGAAAGCCGCGTCGTCTGCATCTTTTTCATGCAGTTTGAGTTTGGCGGAGGCGCCGAAGCGCTGGCGGGCGTTATGTGTCATCGGATTAGCTTATCACTTTGCGGCAAGGGTTGCTGCGCGATAGCCCCACCACGCGGCCTCCTCGAAAACCGAGAAGCCCGACAGGTCGGCATGCGCGAAAAGAATGGGGCCATCGACCTCGCGCAAGGCCTTCATGCCGGCGTTGCTGCGGAAGTTGGGCCACGGCGACGCCATCGCGTGTCCGCGCAGCGTGATGTCGACCCGCTCGACGCAGGAGGCGAACTGCGGGCCGTAGGCTTCCTTCAGATCGGCGCTGGCCAGCGCCAGCAGCTCCTCCGGCTTGGCCGCCGCCATCCAGTGACGCGCGGTGCTGGGCTTGCGGTCCGACAGCGCGACGTAGGCGCTGAATACCGTCTTCTCCGGCGGCCGCACGCGGATGTCCTGGTGCGTGGAGACGACAAAGCCCAGTCCCGGCTCGCTGTACACC
The DNA here is from genome assembly GCF_009380215.1 of Rugamonas aquatica. Taxonomy (GTDB): domain Bacteria; phylum Pseudomonadota; class Gammaproteobacteria; order Burkholderiales; family Burkholderiaceae_D; genus Rugamonas; species Rugamonas aquatica_B. Next base: position 320,007 of record NZ_WHUG01000003.1, on the reverse strand, counting down.
ACGTTATCCCACGACAGCGGCTGGCTGGGGCGCTCGTCCGGGAAGCGCTTGAGCAGGAAGTTCGCCACCATCCACGGCGCGTATTCGGGAATGTGCTTGGACGGATCGAAGCCGTACGCGGCGATGTTATCCACAACCCTCGCGGCCACGTAGATCGGCATCGCGCAAATCGCCTTGCGGGCGCGGACCAGGTAGGTGGACGGCTTGCCGTTTTCCAGCTTGAAGCACAGCGCTTCGACGCCGTCCGCCGTTTTTTTCAGCGACACCACGGTGCCGGCCATGCGCTTGACGCCGGACGCGCGCTCGATGCCGGAAGCCAGCGGCTGCAAGCCTCCCGGCCAGGTGAGCCAGGCGCCGTTGCCGGCGTTGGCGGCCTGGCCCCAGCGGCTGCAGTAGTAGTGCAGGCCGGCCCAGGCAGAGACCTGGTCGTAGCGCGTGCCATAGTCGTCGCGGCAGCAGTAGTTCAGATACCAGTGCAGCGTGGGCGATTTGTAGCCGCCCTGCTCCAGCCACTGCTTGAGCGTGATGCGGTCCAGCGCCTGCCACTGCGGGTCTTCCGACGACATCACGGTCGGGAACACGAACACGCGGCGGCCGTCGGCGCCGTGGGTCTGGCGCAGCCGCGCCACTTCGGCGAAGAAGCGCGCATGTTCGTCGCGCTCCCACTGCGGCACGCCGTCGGTGGGGATGAAGCCGTCCTGCCAGTGGCCGTTGAACAGCAGCCGTTCCTCCGGGCCGTGCAGGATGAAGCGCTCGTCGTAGTAAGGCTTCTCCGCGAACGGGTCTTTCTGGATGATGCCCAGGTCGGCCAGGATTTCGCGCACATGCAGCGATTCCGGCGACGGCAGCGGCAGATAGTGCGCGCCGGTCGGATATTCGAGGTCGCCGAAGGCGCCGCCGGCGGCGTTGCCGTGCGGCTGGGGACCGTCGATCATCAGCACGTCGGTCTTGCCGAGTTTATTGAGCTTCCACGCGGCGGTCAGGCCGGCCACGCCGGAGCCGAGGATGGCGATGTCGGTGTGGATAACTTGCGAGGGCGGCGGCAAGGCGCGGCGGTCGCGCAGGAAGTGGCCCTCGTCGCGGCCCGGATAGTGGACCGTTGGCGTGATTTCCTGCCAGCGTTGAAATCCTGCCACGCTGCCCGCCGCCACCACGCCGCTGGCGCCGGCCCACACGAGGAAGGAACGGCGCAGCATCAACGTATCACCCTGCGCCAGTCCTGCTCGAACTCGTGCACCAGCGACTGCGTGTTGAGGCGATTCGGCTCCATCGGCAAGGCCTTCATATCCGGCGGGAAGATGAACATTTCGCGCGTGGTGTCGGCGTTCAAGTAGCGCATTGGCAGGCGGTACTCGGTGGGCGGCTTGTACTGCGCCTGGGACGTGGCGAGGATGAAGCCCCATTCGCCGAACGACGGCACGTAGGCGTGGTAGGGATGGGTTTTGAGGCCGACCTCGCGCAAGGTGGCGTCGATGGTCCAGTAGGCGTGCGGTGCGAAGAACGGCGACGTCGATTGCACCACCATCAGGCCGTTGGCCGCCAGGTGCTTCTTCACCATGCCGTAGAACGGCACCGAATACAGCTTGCCCAGCGCGAAGCTGGATGGATCGGGGAAGTCGACGATGACGGCGTCGAACATGTCGTCGCTGTGCTGCAGCCAGATCGCCGCGTCGGCGTTGATGACGCGCACCCGCTTGTCGCTGAAGGAACCGTGATTGAGCTTGACCAGTTCTTCACGTTTGGAGAAGGCGCCCGTCATCGCCGGGTCGAGGTCGACCAGTGTGACCTGCTCGATATTCGGATAGCGCAGGATTTCGCGCAGCGCCAGGCCGTCGCCGCCGCCCAGCACCAGCACGCGCTTGGCCCAGGGCAGCGGTTGCAGCACCGGATGCACCAGCGCCTCGTGATAGCGGTACTCGTCACGCGAGGAGAATTGCAGGTTGCCGTTGATGTACAGGCGCAGGTCATCCTTCCAGCGCGTGACCACCAGCCGCTGGTAGGGCGTGGTGGTGGCGAACACGATCTCGTCGCCGAACAGGCCATGCTCGCCCCAGTAGGTCATCTTGTCGGCGAAGGCGAAGCCGAAGATCAGCACGCACATCACGCTGGCGGCGCGCAGCATGCGGCCGGTGACGTTTTTCAGCTCTGTGCGGAAAGCCATAATTGTCCACAGGGCGACGCCGACATTGAGCATGCCGAACAAAAATCCGGTACGCACCAGGCCCAGATACGGCGCCAGCACCAGCGGGAACAGCAGCGACACCGCCAGCGCGCCCAGGTAGTCGAAGGTCAGCACGCGGCTGACCAGCTCATTGAACTCGGTCTTGCGCTCGTTCAGCGCGCGCATCACCAGCGGCACTTCCATGCCGACGAAGGCGCCGATCAGGAACACCATCACGTACAGCAGCGTGCGGAACGGCGCGGCCATCCACGAGAAGGTCAGGAACAGCACGGCCGCCGACAGCCCGCCCACCAGGCCGACCGCCAGTTCGATATCCACGAAGCGCGCCAGCACATCCTCATCCCTGACATACTTGGAAAAGTGCGCGCCCACGCCCATCGCGAACAAGTAGCAGCCGATGATGGTCGAGAACTGCAGGATGGAGTCGCCCAGCAGATAGCTGGACAAGGCGCCGGCGATCAACTCGTAGGCCAGGCCGCAGGAGGCGACGACGAAGACGGACAGGATCAGAATCTTTTTGGTCATTTAGCTCTTTTTGCTCTAATATGTTTCAGCGTTAGCAAGTTAACCACTTTAACCCAAGGTGCGCCGTGCCCGCCATCCTAAACTACCTGATCCATCTTTTGCTGGCCGCCGTGCTGCTGGCCGTCTTTTTCAAAGCCTACACGTGGATGACGCCTTTCGACGAGGTGCTGCTGATACGACAGGGGAATTTCGCCGCGGCGCTATCGCTGGGCGGGGCCTTGATAGGTTTTTCCATCACCATCGGTTCGGCGCTGGTGCATACTGCCGATTACCGCGAGTTCGCGGCCTGGGCCTTCGGCGCCATGGTGGTGCAGATGCTCTCCTACGCGATCGCGACACGCGTGCTGAACATGTCGAAAGACCAGATCGAAGCCAACAACGCCGCTTTCGGCGGCCTGCTGGGCGCTATCTCCATTTCCATCGGCGCCATCAACGGCGCCTGCATTTCCTAAATATTTAAGCGAGGACCATCATGGGCTTAGGCAGCTTTATCAAGAAGCAGTTTATCGACGTACTGCAATGGAACGAGGAAGTCGACGGCGTGCTGGCATGGCGTTATCCGATGCAGGACCAGGAGATCCAGAACGGCGGCGTGCTGGTGGTGCGTGAATCGCAGATGGCGGTGTTCGTCAACGAAGGCCAGATCGCCGACGTGTTCGGCCCCGGCACCCACAAGCTGACCACGCAAACCCTGCCAGTGCTGACCAACCTGAAAAACTGGGACAAGCTGTTCGATTCGCCGTTCAAGTCGGATGTCTATTATTTCAGCACCCGCGTGCAGACCGGCCGCAAATGGGGCACGCAGCAGCCGATCACCATCCGCGACAAGGACTTCGACATGGTGCGCGTGCGCGCCTTCGGCATGTACTCGTACCGCGTGGCCGATCCGCGCCTGTTTTTCAAGGAGATCAGCGGCACCCGCGAGGCCTACACCCGCGACGAGGTGGAAGACCAGCTGCGCGGCATCCTGATGGCGACCATGGCCAGCTCGCTGGGCAGCGCGCAGGTGCCCTTCCTCGACATGGCGGCCAACCAGGCGCTGATGGCGCAGCAGGTCAAGGGCGACCTGGCCACGGCCTTCGGCCGCTACGGCATCGGCCTCGATGAATTCAACGTCGCCAGCGTCAGCCTGCCGGAAGAGCTGCAAGCCGCGCTGGACGAACGCATCTCCGCCGGCATGAAGGGCGGCATGAGCGCCGACAAGATGGCCGGCTTCACCAAGTACCAGGCGGCCACCGCGATTCCACTGGCGGCGCAGAACGAGGGCGGCATGGCCGGCATCGGCGTCGGCCTGGGCGCGGGCGTGCAGCTGGGCCAGGTGATGGGCCAGGCGCTCGGCTCGGCGCTGGCGCCGCAGGCGGCACCTGCTGCTGCCGCGCCGGCCGAAGATTCGATCGAGGCGCGCTTGGAAAAACTTAAAGGTCTGCTCGACAAGGGCTTGATTACGGCTACCGACTACGACAGCACCAAGGCCGAACTGCTGAAAAAACTGCTCGGCTAATGCAAATCGTTTCCTGTCCCAGCTGCGGCGCGGAAGTCAAATTCCGCTCGCATGCCTCGGTTATGGCGGTCTGCGAATACTGCAGCACCAGCGTGCTCAAAGACGCGGACTCGGTCAAGGACCTGGGCAAGATGTCGTCCGTGCTGGAGGACTATTCGCCGATCCAGATCGGCACCACCGGCGTGCTGGGCAAGCGCCAGTTCACGGTGGTGGGCCGCATCCAGCTGCGCTATGCGGCCGGCATGTGGAACGAGTGGTACCTGCTGTTCGACGACGGCGTCACCTCATGGCTGGGCGATTCGTCCGGCATGTACACCATCACGGCGCAGTACAAGGGCGAAGGCGAGATGCCGGCCTTCGAACAGCTGCAGCCCGGCCATAACTACGCCATCAACGGCGCCCCCTACACGGCCGCCGAAATCCGCACCGCCGATTGCATAGGCGGCCAGGGCGAGCTGCCGTTCAAGGTGGGCGAAGGCTACCAGGCCAGGGTGGCGGACTTCCGCCGCGCCGGCGAATTCATCACGCTCGATTATTCGGACGGACCGCGTCCCGTGGTCTACACCGGCCTGGCCGTCACGCTGGAGGGCATGAAATGCCAGCTGCTGCGCGACGACGACACCATCCAGCGCGCGGCCGGCCGTTATCGCGGCAAGGTCGATGCGCTCGACTGCCCTTCGTGCGGCAGCGCGATCAAATACATCCCCGGCGTGACGGCGACGCTGGTGTGCCCGGCCTGCCAGGCGCAGATCGACGCCGCCAGCCCGAAAGCCGCCGTGCTGGCCGCCGGCGAGCGCGTGACGCGCTACGAATCCTCGCTGGAGCTGGGCGCGACCGCCAAGATCAACAACCAGGACTTCACCATCATCGGCATGATGCGCCGCGCCGACGACGAGGGCACCGAGTGGAGCGAGTACCTGATGTACGGCACCCGCGCCGGCTTCTCGTGGCTGGTGGAGACCGACGAAGGCTGGTCCGGCTCCAATGTGATGGCCGAGTGGCCGCTGTGGTACGCCCCCGGTTCCGATCGGGTGACTGTGGATAAGGTCCAATATAACCGCCTGTACGACTACGGCTCGGTGGTGACGTTCGCCGCCGGCGCCTTCAACTGGCGGGTGGCGGCGGGCGACCGCACGCGGGTGGAGGAATTCACCGCCGGCCAGATCCGGCTGGCGTCCGAAACGTCGGAGCAGGAAATGACGTGGTCGCGCTCATCGCCGGTATCGGTTGACCAGCTCAAGGCCTGGTTCGGCAAGCAGTTCAAGGGCCAGGCGGCGCCGGCGGCGGCCAAGGGCGGCAAGCGCCGCTATCGCGACACCGCCAAGTACATCATCTGGTTCATGCTGGCGATTAACGCGATTCCGCTGCTGATGAATTTCTCCGGCACCTGGTTCCTCAGCCTGATCGGCGCGGCGGCCATCTACCTGCCCGCCTGGTTTATGGATAACGAAGACCAATCATGAGCAAATATTTCATCTACGCGGTCATCGTTTCCATCGTCACGTCGGGCAGCAGCTGGATGCGCGCCACCAGCGGCAGCAACTACAGCAGCGGCTACCGGGGCAGCACGTGGAGCTCGAACACCGGCGGCGGCGGTGGCAGCTACGGCGGCGGCTCCGGCGGCGGAGGCCACAAGTGAAACGCGAAACGTTACCGCAGGCGGCGGCGTCCGGGCTGGTGCACCAGCCGGCCGGCACGCATCTGCTGGCGGACCTGGGCGGCATCGCTGCCGAAAAATTGGGCAATTGCGCCGAACTGGAAGCGCTGCTGCGCGCGGCCGCCGAGGCTGCGGGCGCGCGCGTGCTGTTCAGTCATTTCCACGGTTTTGGGGAAGGTCAGGGTGTGACCGGGGTGGTGCTGCTGGCGGAATCGCACATCACGATCCACACCTGGCCCGAATGCGGCTTTGCCGCCGCCGACCTCTTCATGTGCGGCAACGCGCGGCCTGAGTTAGCGCTCACCATCATTGAAAAGGCCTTGCAGCCTACGTCCAGTCAGATCAACACGGTAAGGCGGGCGCCTCCGGCGATCAGTTGACCCTGGCGGCGCTCTGGCTGGGCGACATCAGCTTGAGCGGCACCTCTTCCAGCAGCGCGCTGGAGGTGATGGCGGGCGCGGCCAGCTGGCGCACCGTCACGACGATGTTCTGCGGGTAGTCGAAGCCGGCCCCGGTACTGCGGTCGACGAAGTAGCCGATGCCGCCGCCCAGCAGGATATTGCCCCACACCGCGCCGTTGGCCTTGGATACGGCCGTGGTGTTGCCAACGTAGGCGTCCTGCTTGCAGTTGATCGCCAGGTCGGCCGTGCTCTTGTGGACGATGACGCTTGCCGGGCTGGTCAGCGACCAATTGCCGGCGTCGTTGCTCAGGGTGCAGCCGAGGCCGGCGACTTCCTTGCTGTCGAACACCGTCGTGACGGAGACCGGCTGCGTCTTCCCGCTCAGTACAGACGCGCAGCCGGTCAACGCCAACATCCCGGACAAAGCGAGTATTCTCTTCATGTGTTTTCCCTGATGGACTTCATGTCCACCAAATTATCACTCAGGAAACAGAAGATGACAATGTGCAATTATCAAAGAGATGAAAAATGACGCTTTCCCGCATCGGGCAGATCGCCCTCCCCGTTTCCAACGCCGACCGTTCGGAGCAGTTTTACGGCGACAGCCTGGGGCTGCCCAAGCTGTTCCGCTACGGCGAGCTGGTGTTTTTCGATTGCGGCGGCGTGCGCCTGATGCTGGAAGGTTCGGGCAAGGCGCCGGTGCAAGCCGGCACCGGCGTGTGCCACTATTTCAAGGTCGAGCAGATCGAGGCGGTGGCGGCCACGCTGCAGGCGAAAGGCGTGGTGTTCGAAGCGGCGCCGCACCTGGTCGCGAAAATGCCCGATCACGAATTGTGGATGGGCTTTTTCCGCGACCCGGACGGCCATCTGCTGGCCGTGATGGAAGAAAAACGCTAATCAGTTCGCCTTGGCGGCGCTGTCGGTGGACGACACGGGCTTCAGCGGTGCATTGGCAGGAATACCGACAGTGTCGAGCTGGCGCAGGGTAACGACGATGGTAGGCGGGTAGTCAAAACCGGCGCCGGTATTTCGGTCGACGATGTAGCCGATGCCGCCTCCCAGCAAGATATTGCCCCACACCGCACCGTTCGACTTGGAAACGGCGGTGGCGGTGCCTGCGTAGGAATCCTTCTTGCAGTCGATCGCCAGGTCGCCGGTGCTCTTGTGCACGGTCACGCTTGCCGGGCTGGTCAGGAACCAGCTGCCGGCATCGTTGGTCAAGGTGCAACCCAGGCCGGCGATTTCCTTGTTATCGAAAATCGTGGTGACGGACACCGGTTGCATCTTTTCGCCAGCCACCGATGCACAACCGGTCACTGCCACGACGCCCAGCAAAGCGAGTATTCTTTTCATGTATTTCCCCTAGTGGATTATGTTTTTATACTTTTCTTGAGACAAAAGCTTGAGCACAGTAACCGTCTGTTGCCTATTCAAAACTAGCAAATTGTCACTTTTGAAAAATATAATGATTTATAGCAACACCACCAGGGTTACCAGGAAAGAATACCGTTACGCGGCGTCGGCCTGGGCGGCGGCCAGTTCGCCATCCTTGGTGTTGGCGGCGGCAAACGACGGGCGGCTCATGACGCGGGCCACATATTGTTCGATCACGGGCAGCTTGGGCAGCAGCTCGTAGGCGCCCATCCAGCCCATCGCCGAGGCCCACAGCACGTCCAGCGCGCTGAACTGCTCGCCCAGCAGGTACGGGCCCTTGGACAGCTGTTCGATCAGCGTGTTGAACATGGTGTCGAAGTCGCCGTAGTGGCAGGACGTTTTGTCGGCCGGCGTGTTCTTCATCCACTTGTCGACGATGGCCGGCTCGAAGCAGCTGCCGTAGAACGCCATCCAGCGCAGGTAGGGGCCACGCAGCGGATCGCCCAGCGGCGGCGCCAGTTTGGCATCCGGGAACAGGTCGGCCAGGTACAGGTAGATCGCCACCTGTTCGGTGATGACGGCGTCGCCGTGGCGCACCGCCGGCACCTTGCCCATCGGGTTGACGGCCAGGTAGGCGGCCTCGCGGTTCTCGCCCTTCTTCATGTTCATCACGTGTAAATCGTAGGGCGCATGCAGCTCTTCCAGCAAGGTCAAGACGCCGGTGGAGCGGGAATACGGGCAGTGGTACAAAGTCAGCTGTGGTGCCATGTTATGTCTCCTGTTGGGGGTGAAGAAACGCCACAATAACTCTTGCTATGATGGTGGTCTTGTAAAAACGCGAACAGCTATGCAAACCGTCACCAGCCGGCCCAAGGGCGTGGTCAATCCCGCTGCGGCGGAAAAAATATTTCGGCTGGAACGCTACCTGCCCGAACCCGACCTGGCGCCTTTCATCGAGCACTTCTGGCTGGTGGCGTGGCAATTGCCGGACGGCGTGACGCACGTGCAGCGCACCCTGCCCTCGCCCTGCATCCACATGGTGTTCGACGCCGGCCGCACGGCGGTGTTCGGCGTGATGACGGGCGCTTTCGAATATACGCTGAAAAACAGCGGCCGCATCCTGGGCGTGCGCTTCCTGCCGGGCGCGTTCCGCAGCTTCCTGAAGCAGCCGGTGCAGTCGGCGACGGATCGCGAATTATCGCTGTCGTCGCTGTTCGACTGCGACGATGCCGAGGCCGAACGCAGCGTGCTGACGGCCGACGACGACGCCGGCATGGTCGCGGCCGCGAGCGCCATCCTGCGCCGCGCCCTGCCCGCGCCCGATCCGCAGACCGCGCGCATCGCCGGGATACTGGAAGCGATCCAGCGGCAGCCGGACATCACGCAGGTACAGCAGCTGGCCGGGCACACGGGCATCAGCGTGCGGCGGCTGCAGATTCTGTTCAAGGAATACGTAGGCGCCACGCCGAAATGGGTGATACGCCGCAACCGCCTGCTGGACGCGGCCGACCAGCTGTCGCACGGCGCCGAGATCGACCTGGCCACGCTGGCGCAGGCGCTGGGCTATTACGACCAGGCGCACTTCACCACCGATTTTGAAAAACTGGTCGGCAAGCCGCCCGCCGACTACCGCCGCAGTTGCAAGGAGCAAGCATGAGCCGTCGTTTCAAGCAGGTCGATGTCTTCACCACCGCGCCATTCATGGGCAACCCGTTGGCGGTGATACTCGATGCGGAAGGACTCAGCGATCAGCAGATGCAAGCCATTGCACGCTGGACCAATTTATCCGAGACCACCTTTGTGCTGCCGGCCACGGATCCGGCCGCCGATTACCGCGTGCGCATCTTCACGACGTCGGAAGAGTTTCCCTTTGCCGGCCATCCGACGCTGGGCACGGCCCACGCGCTGCTGCAGGCGGGACTGCGGCCCAAGACGCCCGGCACGCTGGTGCAGGAATGCGGCGTCGGCCTGGTGCCGGTGCGTATCGCCGACGATGGCGGCCTGGCGTTCCGCGCGCCGCCGGCCACACTCGCGGCGCTGGATGCCGGCCTGATGCCGTTGCTGCGGACCGCGCTAGGCACCGCTGCGCTGACCGAAAGCCAGCCGCCGGTCGTGGTGAGTATCGGCATACGCTGGCTGGTCGTGCGGCTCGATACGGCGGCCGATTGCATGGCTGCGTCGTTCAGCGCGGCGGCGGTCGCCGAGCTGACGCAGCGCGCCGGCAGCGACGGCGTGGCGGTCTACGGTCCGCATCCGTCCGGCGCCCCGGCGGACTACGAGGTGCGCGCGATGTGCGTGGAAAACGGCGTGATGATCGAAGACCCGGTCACCGGCAGCGCCAACGCCTGCATCGCCCGGCTGCTGGCGAGCGGCCCGGACTACACCGTACGCCAGGGCACGGCGCTGGGCCGCGACGGCCGCGTCACCATCACCTACCTCGACGGCGAGCCCTGGATAGGCGGGCGCGTCGTCACCGTCATCGATGGCACGTTAGAAAACTGATTACGTTGACTATACGTCATCCAGATGAGACACTGTGCGCCTTACCCCAACCACAGGAGACCATAAAATGCGCCAAGTAGATACTGCCCTCCTGTCGGCTGCCTGATTACGTCGGAATCCCCTCCGTAGTGTGTTGATCCGCGCGTTCTCGCGCAGCTGACTTCCCGTATTCGCCACCTGTTCGCATCTTCGCGAAGGGTACCGCTCGTCTTACCGGAATCAGGAAATACACACACCATGATCGACATCGATTTTGAATCGCTGCGCCTTATCGGCTTAACGCAAACCATCGCCAGCCAGCTCTACCAACTGCCCAACGCACCAGCCAACGCCAGCCTGGTGCGCATCACCGAAATCCAGCGCGACTGGCTCACCGTCCACGACGGCCAGGCCGAATTCCGCGCGCGCGTGCTGCCGGCGCTGCACGACGAGGCGTTGGCCGTCGGCGACTGGGTGCTCAGCACCACGCTGGCGCACGACGAACGCTGGCTCAGCACGCTGCTACCGCCCACCACCCACATCGCCCGGCGCGGCAACGACGGCCGGCATCACAGCCTGGTCAGCAATGTCGACACGGCGCTGCTGGTGATGGGTCTGGATCACGACTTCAACCCGCGCCGCCTGGAACGCTACCTCGCCATCGTCAAGACGGCGGGCGTGGAGCCTGTGGTGGTGATGAGCAAGGCCGACATCGGCGACGACGTCGAGCAGCGCATGGAGCTGCTGCGGCAGCGGCTGCCCGCCAGCATACCGCTGCTGGCCCTCAACACGCTGAGCGACGACGCGGCGGCGCAGCTGGCGCCGTGGCTGGGCGTCGGCCAGACGCTGGTGCTGCTGGGGTCTTCGGGCGCCGGCAAATCCACGCTGACCAACACGCTGACGCAAGCGGGCCAGCAGACCGGCGGCGTGCGCAAGGGCGATGGACGCGGCCGTCACACGACCACCTCCCGTTCGCTGCATCTGTGCGCTGGCGGCGCCTGCATCATCGACACGCCGGGCCTGCGCAGCTGGCAACCGGATGCCGACGAAGCCAGCCTGACGGCCGCTTTCGAAGACATCGACGCGCTGGCGGCGCAATGCCAGTTCCGCGACTGCCACCACGACGGCGAACCCGGTTGCGCGGTGCGCGGCGTGGTCGATGCGGACCGTCTGCTGAACTATCACAAGCTGATGCGCGAAGCACGCCGCAGCCAGCAGACACCGCTGGACCGCATCGCCCAAGTCGCCAAATGGAAAGTGATGCAACGCGCCGCCGTGGCCCGCTCGAAGGACAAGCTCAGCAAGCGCTAACGGGCATTTGACGCTGCGTCAGATCGACTATACTGGCTTTAGGTATAGTCGATCTGCAGCGCAGGAGGACATATGAACCAGCAAGTTATCCATCGTGATCCGGAGATTTATAGCGGTGCCACGGTGTTCGTGGGCACCCGCGTGCCGTTGTCGTTCATGTTTGATTATTTGAAAGCAGGAGAATCGATAGCAACCTTCATCGATCACTATCCATCCGTTTCCAGAGACGCAGCGATTGCGGCGCTGGAAATCGCTGGAAAGTTAGCAGACGACCATGCGTATCTTGTTTGATGAGTCTATGCCTGGTCCCCTTGCCGCCGACCTGACAGGTCATAGCGTGAGAACGGTTGTGCAATGCGGCTGGGCGGGTACACAAAATGGCAAATTACTGGCGCTAGCTACGCTCTAGCAGCTACGACAACGACGCGGCGGCAGGCTTGCGCAGCAACAGCGGCAGGCACAGCACGTACAGGCCGGCGCCGATCAGCCACACCAGGCCGGGGAAGCTGCCGCGCGACATGAAGTAGATCGTGCTGATCGCCACCGGGCCGATCACTGTTGCCAGGCTGGCGGCGCTGGCCAGCACGCCCTGCAGCTTGCCTTGCTGGTCCGGCCCCACGCTGCCGGACATGATCGCCTGCAAGGCCGGCGCGCCGATGCCGCCTATGCAGAACAAGGGCATCAACGCGAACAACATCCAGCCCTGGTTGGCCAGCGCGATCAACACATACGCACAGGTATCGGCCGTGACGCCCACCATCAGCGCGCGGCGCTCGCCCCAGCGCTCGGAAATCGGGCCGACCACGAACGCCTGCGCCAAGGCGTGAAACGCGCCGAAGCCCGCCAGCGAAATGCCGATGGTCAGCGTATCCCACGCGAACTTGTCTTCGCTGTACAGCACCCAGACCGTGCCGCCTATCTCGCCGATCAACACCAGCATGCCCGAGGCGAAGATCAGCGGCAGCAGCGACTTGAAGCCGGCCGCCCAGCGCAAGTTGGCCAGCGGATTGAACGACATGTCCGATGCGGAGGCCGAACGTTCGGTATGCGATTCGCGCACCAGCAGCAAGGTCAGGATCAGGTTGACGGCGTTCATCGCCGCGGCAGCAAGGAACGGCGCCCTCACCCACCACGCGCCCAGCAGGCCTCCGATCACCGGCCCGATGATGAAGCCGATGCCGAAGCAGGCGCCCAGCTGGCCGTAGCGGCGCGAGCGCTGGTCTTCGGGCGTGACGTCGGCGATGTAGGCGGAGGTGACGGCGATGCTGGCGCCGCTGATGCCGGCAATCGCGCGGCCGACGAACAGCAAGGTCAGCGACGGCGCCATCGCCATGAACAGATAATCGACCACCGCGCCCGCCAGCGACAGCAGCAGCACCGGCCGGCGGCCGATGCGGTCGCTCAGCACGCCGAGCACCGGCGAGAAGATGAACTGCATCAGCGCATACAGCCCGGTGAAGGCGCCGAAGCGCCAGCCCAGTTCGGCCGTATGGCCGACGTCGCGCATCAATTGCGGAATGATGGGCATCGTCAGCCCGATGCCGACGGCGCTCAGGACTACGGTGGAAAGGATGGTCAGCAGTGCTCGGTTCATCTGGCGCTCTTCATGAAGTAGCCGCCGATTGTAAAGCGATCAATCTTTCTCTGCTGTGCCCACTGTCACAAACTGCCAGTCTTAGTGATTGGTAATCGCGTGCCTGGTGAGAACGCCTTGGCTGTCGAAGTAAAAATCCAGGGTATCCGGATCGACGAAGGTCTGGCAATAGCCTAGCTCATAAGAGGCTGCGCCGCCACGGTCATAATCCGGCTTGCCGAGCAGCGCGACCAGTTGGCTCTTGTCCATGCCGATCTGGACGTGTTTTTTCAACAGGCTGTCGACCATCGCGCCGCGCGCGCAGCTGTTGTCGGTGGCGGGGCTGATGAGAGCCCAGGCGCGCCGGTCGAAGTCCGCGTGGGAAAACGGCGACGAAAACATCAGCCACCCGAGATAACCGACGAGCAGCGTCACCGCCGCCACGCAGACGATCTCGGCTTTGACATACCATGCGACGACGGTTGCTGTTTTCATGCTTCCGCCAATAAAAAAGGCAGCCGAAGCTGCCTTTTTGCTGTGATGCTGTGCGTTGCTTAGTGCTTCGCGCGCAGTTTGGCGATCGCCGCCAGCTGGCCGATGGCCGCTGCCAGTTCGGCTTGCGCTTTCGCGTAGTCGATACCGGAGGTGTTGTTCGCCAGCGCTTCTTCGGCACGTTTCTTGGCCGCTGCCGCTTTGGCTTCGTCCAGATCCTTGCCGCGAATCGCGGTATCCGCCAGCACCGTCACGGCGCCCGGCTGCACTTCCAGCAGGCCGCCCGCGACGAAGACAAATTCTTCCTCGGCTTGACCTGGTACCTGGATGCGCACCGCGCCCGGACGGATGCGGGTGATCAGCGGCGTGTGCTTGGGGTAGATCCCCAGCTCGCCCTGCTCGCCCGGCAACGCGACGAATTCGGCTTCGCCCGAGTAGATCAACTCCTCGGCGGAAACCACGTCAACGTGAATAGTGTTTGCCATGTGTGTCCTGTCGGTGTGATGCGGCCCCGTTTGCACAGGGCCGCGATCGAAACTCAACGATTAGTTGAGCTTCTTGGCTTTTTCGATAGCTTCGTCGATCGTGCCGACCATGTAGAACGCTTGTTCTGGCAGGTGATCGAGTTCGCCGGAAGCGATCATTTTGAAGCCCTTGATCGTGTCTTTCAGCGAAACGTATTTACCTGGCGAACCGGTAAACACTTCAGCAACGTGGAACGGCTGCGACAGGAAACGCTGCATCTTACGTGCGCGGGCCACCAGCAGTTTGTCTTCCGGCGCCAGTTCGTCCATACCCAGAATCGCGATAATGTCACGCAGTTCTTTGTAGCGCTGCAGGGTGCCCTGAACAGCGCGCGCGGTGTCGTAGTGCTCTTGGCCGACGACCAGCGGATCCAGCTGACGCGAGGTCGAATCCAGTGGGTCCACCGCAGGGTAGATACCCAGCGAGGCGATGTCACGCGACAGAACGACGGTCGAATCCAGGTGACCGAAGGTGGTCGCTGGCGATGGGTCGGTCAAGTCATCCGCTGGAACATACACGGCTTGGATCGAGGTGATCGAACCGGTCTTGGTCGAGGTGATGCGCTCTTGCAGACGGCCCATTTCTTCGGCCAGGGTAGGCTGGTAACCCACTGCGGAAGGCATACGGCCCAGCAGTGCGGATACTTCGGTACCGGCCAGCGTGAAGCGGTAGATGTTATCCACGAAGAACAGAACGTCTTTGCCTTCGTCACGGAACGATTCCGCGATGGTCAGACCGGTCAGCGCGACGCGCAGACGGTTACCAGGTGGTTCATTCATCTGACCGTAAACCATCGCTACTTTCGAGTTGGCCGGGTTTTCCAGGTCAACTACTTTAGCGTCAGCCATTTCGTGGTAGAAGTCGTTACCTTCGCGGGTACGCTCACCAACACCGGCGAACACGGACAGACCCGAGTGCGCTTTAGCGATGTTGTTGATCAGTTCCATCATGTTCACGGTCTTGCCCACACCTGCACCGCCGAACAGACCGACTTTACCGCCTTTGGCGAACGGGCACACCAGGTCGATCACCTTGATGCCGGTTTCCAGCAGATCCTGCGATGGCGACAGTTCGTCGTAGGCAGGAGGAGTGCGGTGGATCGAAGCGATCTGGTCGTGAGCGACCGGGCCGCATTCGTCGATCGGGTTGCCCAGCACGTCCATGATGCGACCCAGGGTAGCTTTACCCACTGGCACCATGATCGGCTTGCCGGTGTTCTGGATCATCATGCCGCGGCGCAGGCCGTCGGACGAACCCAGAGCAATGGTACGGACTACGCCGTCGCCCAGCTGTTGTTGTACTTCCAGGGTCAGCTCGGAGCCTTCCATTTTCAAGGCATCAAATACCTTAGGCATCGCGTTGCGTGGAAACTCTACGTCCACCACAGCGCCGATACACTGAACGATTTTGCCATCAGCCATGTTCGTTCCTTCAAATATAGTTAAATTCGTTTAAACCGCAGCCGCACCGGCAACGATTTCGGAGAGTTCTTTGGTAATCGCAGCTTGGCGGGTCTTGTTGTAGATCAGCTTCAATTCGCCGATCACACTGCCGGCGTTGTCGCTTGCCGACTTCATCGCCACCATACGCGCCGATTGCTCGGACGCCAGGTTTTCCGCCACCGACTGGTACACCAGCGCTTCTACATAGCGCTCCAGCAGTTCGTCAATCACGGTCGCAGCGTCCGGCTCGTAGATGTAATCCCAGTTGTGATTACCCGCGTCGGCCTGCGTCTTCGCGGCTGGCAGTGGCAGCAACTGCTCCACGACCGGCTCTTGCTTCATCGTGTTGATGAACTTGGTGTAGCACAGGTAGACTGCGTCGACTTCACCGTTCTGGAACTTTTCGAGCATGACCTTGACAGGTCCGATCAGTTTTTCCAGGTGCGGCGTGTCGCCGATCTGCGTTACTTGCGCAACGACAGGAATGCCTACGCGATTCAAAAACCCCAAACCTTTGTTACCGATAGCTACCGCGGCAATCTTGTTGCCGGCTGTTTCCAGCTCACGGGTTTTCGCCGTCACCATGCGCAGGATGTTGGTGTTCATGCCGCCGCACAGACCTTTGTCGGTGGTGACGATCACGAAGCCAACTGCCTTCGCCGTGTCCTGTTGCTCTTCAGCCAGGAACGGGTGGGTGTATTCCGGATTTGCGGTAGCCAGATTGGCGGCGATATTGCGAATCTTTTCACTGTAGGGACGGGCGGCGCGCATGCGATCCTGCGCTTTGCGCATTTTCGATGCGGCGACCATTTCCATCGCCTTGGTGATCTTCTTCGTATTCTCTACGCTCTTGATCTTGCCACGTATCTCTTTGCCTACTGCCATGAGTCCTTACTCCTTCTGCGCTGAAGGCGGTCCCGAGGGACCGCCGTGTCGCTTAAAATGCGCCGGATTTCTTGAAGTCCGCAATGGCGGCCGACAGCGTTGCTTCGCCGTCTTTGTCCAGTTGCTTGGTTTCTTCAATCTTGGCCAGCAGCGCAGCTTGCTTGGTCTTCAGGTATGCATGCAGACCGGCTTCGAATGGCAGTACTTTCTTGACTGGCACATCATCCAGGTAGCCCTTGTTCACTGCGAACAGCGAGGCAGCCATCAGGGAGATCGACAGTGGCGAGTACTGAGCCTGCTTCAGCAGTTCGGTCACGCGTGCACCGCGGTCCAGCTGCTTGCGGGTCGATTCGTCCAGGTCGGAAGCGAACTGCGCGAACGCAGCCAGTTCACGGTACTGCGCCAAGTCGGTACGGATACCGCCGGACAGGTTTTTGATGACCTTGGTCTGAGCGGCGCCACCAACGCGCGATACCGAGATACCCGCGTTAATCGCAGGACGGATGCCCGAGTTGAACAGCGAGGTTTCCAGGAAGATCTGGCCGTCGGTAATCGAAATCACGTTGGTTGGCACGAAGGCCGAAACGTCGCCAGCCTGGGTTTCAATGATCGGCAGTGCGGTCAGCGAGCCGGTCTTGCCTTTGACTGCGCCGCCGGTGAAGGCTTCGACGTAGTCGGCGTTGACGCGTGCTGCGCGTTCCAGCAGACGGGAGTGCAGGTAGAACACGTCGCCTGGGTAGGCTTCGCGGCCTGGTGGGCGGCGCAGCAGCAGGGAGATCTGACGGTAAGCTACAGCTTGCTTGGACAGGTCATCGTACACGATCAGCGCGTCTTCGCCGCGGTCGCGGAAGTACTCGCCCATGGTGCAACCCGAGTAAGCCGAGATGTACTGCATCGCTGCCGATTCGGCGGCCGATGCGGCGACAACAATGGTGTACTCCAGCGCGCCGTGCTGTTCCAGCGAACGCACGATGTTCTTGATCGTCGAGGCTTTCTGACCGATAGCCACGTAGATGCAGGTCATGCCCTGGCCTTTTTGGTTGATGATCGCATCAACCGCTACGGCGGACTTACCGGTTTGACGGTCGCCAATGATCAGCTCGCGCTGGCCACGGCCAATTGGTACCATCGCGTCGATCGATTTCAGACCGGTCTGCATAGGCTGCGAGACGGACTCACGGGCGATAACGCCTGGAGCGATCTTTTCGATTGGCGAGGTCAGCTTGGCGTCGATGGCGCCTTTGCCGTCGATAGGCTGGCCCAGGGCGTTGACCACACGGCCACGCAGTT
This sequence comes from Rugamonas aquatica, assembly GCF_009380215.1. Lineage (GTDB taxonomy): Bacteria > Pseudomonadota > Gammaproteobacteria > Burkholderiales > Burkholderiaceae_D > Rugamonas > Rugamonas aquatica_B. The sequence continues at coordinate 302,368 of NZ_WHUG01000003.1, read as the reverse complement.
CAGGACCGACTGGCACTTCCAGAATGCGGCCGGTGCACTTGACCGTGTCGCCTTCGGAGATGTGCTCGTAAGCACCCAGAATCACGGCGCCGACGGAGTCGCGCTCCAGATTCATTGCCAGGCCAAAGGTGTTACCAGGGAATTCCAGCATTTCGCCCTGCATCACTTCGGACAGGCCGTGGATGCGGACGATACCGTCGGCGACGGAGATAACCGTGCCTTGGTTGCGTACTTCAGCGCCGCCATCAAGGCCTTCGATACGGCTCTTGATCAGCTCGCTGATTTCAGATGGGTTGAGTTGCATACTAACTCCTAAAAGTGTTTCTCTCAGCTTGCGCGAGATGAAGAATCTGTTCTAAGCGACGCTTATGCGACCAGTGCGACACGCATTTGCTGCAGCTTGGCGCGGACCGAAGTGTCCAGCACTTCATCGCCAACGACCACGCGCACGCCACCGATCAACGCTGGATCCACGGTGACAACCGGGTTCAGCTTGCGGCTGAATTTCTTTTCCAGCGTGGCGACCAGCTCGCTCACTTGAGCCGAGCTCAGGTCGAATGCGCTGGTGATGTCGGCGTCTGCCGCACCTTCCTGGGCGTTTTTCAACGCCTGGAATTGCGCGCCGATTTCCGGCAGCAGACTGATGCGGCCGTTTTCGACCAGCATCGCCAGGAAGTTTTTCGCTTCCGTGTTCAACGGCGACTTCACCAGTGCCGTAATGGCGGCGCTCACATCGCTAGCCGAAGCTTTCGGGTTGCGGGCGAATGCTTGCACCTCGGGGTGGGCACCGATCTGGGCCAGTTCGGCCACCAGTTCGGACCACGCCGCGAGGTTGAACGATTCCTTACCTGCTTGGGCTACGCGGAACAAAGCTTCCGCGTAGGGACGGGCGACGGTTGCGTTTTCTGCCATGATTACAGCTCGACAGACAGGCGCGACAACAGATCGGCGTGAGCCGAAGCGTTGACTTCGCGCTTGAGGATTTGCTCGGCGCCCTTCACAGCCAGGTCAGCCACCTGAGCGCGCAGCGCTTCGCGCGCCTTGGCCAGTTGCTGATCGGCGTCGGCTTTAGCTTGCGCAATGATGCGGTCGGCTTCAGCTTGTGCATGTGCTTTGATTTCTTCCGCCACCAGTTGCGCGCGCTTTTCAGCGTCGGCAACGCGTTGCGAAGCTTCTTCGCGTGCACCGGCCAGCGCTTCGCTGGCGCGCTTCTCAGCAACTACCATCGCTTGCTGGCCTTGGTCGGCCGCAGCCAGACCGTCAGCGATACGCTTGGCACGCTCATCCAACGCTGCATTCAGCGAAGGAAATACGAACTTCATCGAAACCCAGACCAACACCGCGAAGGTGATCATCTGACCGATGAGAGACATATTGATGTCCATACCTTTGCTCCTAACTAAAAGTTTCTCCTAGAAGGGAGCGAATTAATGTGCTGCCAGAACTGCTGCCAGGAATGGGTTGCTGAAGGTGTACAGCAGAGCAACGCCGACGCCGATCATCGAGATCGCATCCAGCAGACCAGCGATAACGAACAGTTTGGTTTGCAGTTGTGGCATCAGTTCTGGTTGACGAGCCGAAGCTTCCAGGAATTTGCCGCCCAGAATTGCGAAACCGAGTGCGGTGCCGATAGCGGCCAGACCGATGATGATTGCTGCGGCCAGAACGGTCATGCTTTGTACTTGTGCGATCAGAGCTTGCATTGAATTTCTCCTAAGATTTTAAAAAAGACTACAGATACTAAAAAAGTTAAAACTAAGTTGCTTAGTGCTTCTCAACCGCGAGGCTCAGGTACACGACAGTCAACGCCATAAACACAAACGCTTGCAGGGTCACCACCAGAATGTGGAAGATAACCCAAGGACCACCCAGCAGCCACTGCGCCCACCATGGCAGCAGAGCGATCAGAATGAACAGCAGCTCACCGGCGTACATATTGCCGAAGAGTCGCAGCGACAGCGACAGTGGCTTAGCCAGCAACTCGATCATCTGGAAGATGAAGTTGACCGGGGCCAGCACGACGGCCATGAAGCCGTGGGCGTGGAATGGCGCGGTCAGCAACTCTTTACCCCAGCCGCCGAGACCTTTGGCTTTGATCGAGAAACCAATAATGCACAGCATGACGCCGAACGACATGCCAAAAGTGTGATTGACGTCCGCGGTCGGCACGACGCGCAGCTTGTGAACGCCAACGTAGCCAAGCAGCTTAGGCAGCAGATCGACCGGCAGGAAGTCCATCGCGTTCATCAGCCAAACCCAGCAGAAGATCGTGATGGCCAGCGGCGCGATAACCTTGCTCTTGGCGTGGAATGCGGAATTGACGACTTCGTTGACCAGCTCCATGACGGCTTCGACAAAGTTTTGCAGCTTGCCCGGTACACCGGCGGTCGCGCGGCGCGACGCCATGTAGAACACACCGAGGAAAATCATGCCCAGAACGGCAGAAACCCAGAACGTGTCCAGGTTGAATGCGCCGTCGGCAGTCTTCAGGTGCGACAGGTGATGCTGAATATACTCAATGGAGGTGGGCGCTTCGTGTGCCCCTACAGCGTTTTCTGTGGTCATAAAAGTATTAGATTTTGGTGATTAAATTGCGAGCAGTGAAAACCAATAAGCTAAGGTTGCCACCGCGAAACCCAAGATCAGCCATAACCAAGAGGCCGACTGAAACAGCGCCAGTGCCAAAACAAACAGCACTACCGTGATAAATATTTTCACTACTTCGGCGCGCACATGCGACCGGAAAGCTTTTTTGGCGTCATTTGTTCCGCCCGCAACAATCATCGCGTACATCAGACTCCCGATGACTGCGATTGCTCCGCCATAGGCGGCCGACCAAGCTTTGAGTACTCCACCCAAGTTCCAGGCGAGCAAGGCGAATCCAGTTGCGATGGCTAACTGGAGGGCGACGACTTTATACACCGGCTTGGAAATACTCGTCGAATCATTCATCTGGCGAGCTCCCAAAAAGCCGATAAAACCCAAAGACACGGGATTATATGTGTCTTTACTGTATCACGTCAAACATTGCTGCACCGCAGCAGAGCAATTGGTGCACGAAAGAGACGCTTTTATAAACATTTCCAAGCCGGTTGCACCAAGTTGGAACCAGTTAAGCGTTTTCGTTTTTTGTTAGCTCCACTGCAACATCGGGGGTCAAGTCTGACATTCGGACACGGACTCTGGCGTATATGACATTACGGCAGAGCTCGTGTCCAAATGTCAGACTTGACCCCAGGGTTAGGCGCGCAGGCGGGCCAGCACGCCGTCGAGGATGTCGAGGTCGGCGAAGTCGATGATCATCTGGCCGCGTCCCTTGGTGCCCATCTTGAACACCACCGGCGTGGCCAGCTTGTCCGACAGCTCTTCTTCCAGACGCACGATGTCGCCGGACTTTTCCTTCTGGCGCGCTTCGGTCGGCGAGGCTTTTTGATCTTCCAGCGTTTTTGCCACCAACTTTTCAGTTTCACGCACCGATAACCGTTTGGCGACAACCATGTTCGCCAGGTTGATCTGCGTGGCCGCATCGACCGACAACAGCGCGCGGGCGTGGCCCATGTCGATATCGCCGGCCATCAGCATGGTCTGCACCGGATTGGCCAGGTTCATCAAACGCAGCAAGTTGGACACCGCGCTGCGCGAACGGCCGACAGCCGTGGCCGCCTGCTCGTGCGTGAAACTGAAATCGGTGATCAGGCGATGGATGCCCTGCGCCTCTTCCAGCGGATTCAAATCCTCGCGCTGCATGTTCTCGATCAGCGCCATCGCGGCGGCGGCCTGGTCGTCGACATCGCGCACCAGCACCGGCAGCACTTCCAGGCCGGCCAACTGCGCCGCGCGGAAACGGCGCTCGCCGGCGATGATCTCGTACTTGATCGCGCCGGTCAGTTTATCCGTGCCGACCGGACGCACCAGGATGGGCTGCATGATGCCCTGGGTCTTGATCGATGCGGCCAGTTCCTGCAGGCCCCCCTCGTCCATGCGGGTACGCGGCTGGTACTTGCCGGCCTGCATTTGCGTGACCGGCAGTTCGGACGGCGTGTTGGCGTCCGGGGTGGTGATGTCGCCGTCGCCGCCGAGCAGCGCTTCCAGGCCGCGACCCAGGCCTTTGAGTTTTTTGGTTGCCATGTGATTGCCTTACATTTTCTTGATGCGCTTGACCATCTCGGCGCCGAAGGCGATATACGCCTGCGCACCCTTGGAGGATGGATCGAAGGTAACGCCCGGCAAGCCGTAGGACGGCGCTTCGGCCAGTCGCACGTTGCGGGGGATGATGGTTTTGAAGACCTTGTCGCCGAAGTGCTGCTCCAGCTGGGCCGACACTTGCTGCGACAGCGTCATGCGCGGATCGAACATCACGCGCAGCAGGCCGATGATCTTCAAGTCCGGGTTCAGGTTGGCGTGCACCTTCTTGATGGTGTTGACCAGGTCGGACAGACCTTCCAATGCGTAGTACTCGCACTGCATGGGGATGATGACGCCGTGCGCGGCGCACAGGCCGTTCAGCGTCAGCATCGACAGCGCCGGCGGGCAGTCGATCAGGATGAAGTCGTACTCCTTGTCGACCAGGGCCAGCGCATCCTTCAGGCGACGCTCGCGGTTGTCCAGCGCGACCATCTCGACCTCGGCGCCGGCCAGCTCGCGGTTGGAAGGCAGCACGTCGAACTGGCCCGGCTCCGAACGCTGGCGCGCAGTGGCCACGTCGGATTCGCCCAGCATCACCTCATAGGTCGACGCAGGCAGCCCTGCCTTGTTGATGCCCGCGCCCATCGTGGCGTTGCCCTGCGGGTCCAGGTCGACCAGCAATACCCGCTGGCCCAGCTTTGCCAATCCGGCGGCCAGGTTTACCGTCGTGGTGGTTTTCCCTACGCCACCCTTTTGATTCGCTACGCAAAAAATTTTCGCCATGTATTTCTTTGTGTTGTACTTCTTAATTATTTATACTATTAAAACGATATAAACGATTTATACTGTTTATACAGAATAAACGGTATAAACCTTATAAACGATTAATATCGTATAAATCATTTACTCGTTTCGGCCTGGATGAATACCAGGTGGCGCTCCGCGTCCAGCCCCGGCACTTCTAAAGGTTCCAGTTTCTGCACTTTCCATGGCTCTGGCAGTCGCTCGCGCTCCTCTGCCGGCGCCGTTCCTTTCAGGGCTATGAATCGCCCGCCCTCTTGCAGCAGGTGCCCCGACCAGTTGACGAAATCGGACAGGTCTGCGAAGGCCCGCGAGGTGATGACGTCGAACTTGGTCTTCACTTCCAGCTGCTCCACGCGCTTGGTGTACACCGTCACGTTGACCAGTTCCAGCTCCGCCTTCACCTGGTTGAGGAAGGCGGTCTTCTTGTGCACCGTGTCGATCATCGACACTTTCATGTCCGGGCGGCTGATCGCCAGCACCATGCCCGGCAGTCCGCCCCCTGCTCCCACGTCCAGCACGTTCTGCGCGCCGGCGAAGGCAGGCACCGCCGCCAGCGAATCGAGCACATGCAAGGTGACCATCTGCATCGGATCGCGCACCGAGGTAAGGTTGTACACCGAGTTCCACTTGTTCAGCAGCGCCAGGTAGTCCAGCAGTTTTTCCACCTGGGCCTCGTTCAGGTCCAGCTTCAGACTGGTGATGCCTTGTTTTAAAACATCCGCTAGTACTGCACGGTCAAACACCTTCATTGAACAGCCTCATCTTTTTGATTCAAAAAACCGCCGAAACCGGCCTTCTTCAGGTGCACCAGCAACAGCGAGATCGCCGCCGGGGTCACGCCGGAAATGCGCGATGCCTGGCCCAGCGTTTCCGGACGCTGCGCGTGCAGCTTCTGGCGCACTTCCACCGACAGCGCGGTGATGTCCAGATAGCTGAAACCTTCCGGCAACTTCAGGTTTTCGTAGTGCTCGTGGCGCTCGACTTCCTTGGTCTGGCGGTCGATATAGCCCGAATATTTGAGCTGGATTTCCACCTGTTCGCGCACCGCGCCATCGGCCACGCCGGGGCCGGCGAGGTCGCGGCCATCGATGCCGGACAGGCTCATCAGCTTGTCGTACTCGACGCCGGGACGGGCCAGCAGGTTGGCCAGCGAGTACTCGCGCTCGATCGCCTGGCCGATAACGCGCTCGGATTCGGCCGCTTCCAGGATGCGTGGATTGACCCACGTGGAGCGCAGACGCTCCAGTTCGCGCGCCACGGATTCGCGTTTGGTTTCGAAGGCCTCCCACTGCGCATCGCCGACCACGCCCAGCTTGCGGCCGATTTCGGTCAGGCGCATGTCGGCATTGTCTTCGCGCAGGCTCAGGCGATACTCGGCGCGGCTGGTGAACATGCGGTACGGTTCCATCACGCCTTGCGTGACCAGGTCGTCGACCATCACGCCCAGGTAGGCTTCGGAACGGGCCGGCGTCCAAGACTCGCGGCCCTGGGTTTGCAGCGCGGCGTTGATACCGGCCAGCATGCCTTGCGCCGCAGCCTCTTCGTAACCGGTGGTGCCGTTGATCTGGCCGGCGAAGTACAGGCCGTTGATGGCCTTGGTTTCCAGCGAAGCCTTGAGGCCGCGCGGGTCGAAATAATCGTATTCGATGGCGTAGCCGGGACGCAGGATGTGGGCGTTTTCCATGCCCTTCATCGAGCGCACCAGGTTGATCTGCACGTCGAACGGCAGGCTGGTGGAGATGCCGTTTGGATAGAATTCGTTGGTCGTCAGGCCTTCCGGTTCCAGGAAAATCTGGTGCGATTCCTTGGCCGAGAAGCGGTGGATCTTGTCTTCGATCGACGGGCAATAGCGCGGGCCGACGCCTTCGATGACGCCGGTGTACATCGGGCTGCGGTCCAGGCCGGCGCGGATGATGTCGTGGGTCTGGCTGTTGGTGTGCGTGACCCAGCACGGCATTTGCTCAGGATGCATGGAGGCATTGCCCATCACCGAGAACACCGGCACCGGATCGAGGTCGCCAGGCTGCTCGGTCATCAGCGAGAAATCGATGCTGCGGCCATCGATGCGCGGCGGCGTGCCGGTCTTCAGGCGGCCTTGCGGCAGCTTCAGTTCCTTCAGGCGGGCCGACAGCGAGATGGCAGGCGGATCGCCGGCGCGGCCGGCCGAGTAGTTTTGCAAACCGACGTGGATCTTACCATCGAGGAAAGTGCCGGCGGTCAGCACGACTGCCGGCGCCAGGAACTTCAGGCCGATCTGGGTGACGGCGCCGACCACGCGGTCGCCCTCCACCATCAGGTCGTCGACGGCCTGCTGGAACAGCCACAGATTCGGCTGGTTTTCCAAGCGCGAGCGGATGGCTTGCTTGTACAGGATGCGGTCGGCCTGGGCGCGGGTGGCGCGCACGGCAGGGCCTTTGGACGAGTTCAGGATGCGGAACTGGATGCCCGACTCATCGGTGGCGATGGCCATGGCGCCGCCCATGGCGTCGACTTCCTTGACCAGATGGCCTTTGCCGATACCGCCGATGGATGGGTTGCACGACATCTGGCCCAGCGTCTCAATGTTGTGAGTGAGCAGCAAAGTCTTCTGTCCCATGCGGGCGGAAGCGAGGGCAGCCTCGGTACCGGCGTGACCACCGCCGACAACGATGACGTCGAAATTTGTAGGAAATAGCATGTTGGAATTGGTTAAAGCGAAGGGATCAAGGTCAGATTATAGAGTCTTTTTGCTGCTGCGACTTTTTTAAGCAAAAAAATATCCCCAAATTGTTCCACGTGAAACATTGAAAAAGGGCCCTTATCGTTCCCAATAAGAGCCCTCTTTTTGTTCCACGTGAAACAGTGTCACCAACGCAACCATGCATCGTAGCCAGTTTTTATGATCAGTATCGTCACCACGACCAGGAATAGTTTGCGGACGAATCCGCTGCCGTGCTTCATCGCCATGCGCGAGCCGATCAGCGAACCGGCGATCTGGCACACGGCCATCGTCGCGCCCAGTTGCCAGATCAGGTGGCCGCTGTAGCCGAACCAGATCAGCGCGGCAAAGTTGCAGGCGACGTTGACGACCTTGGCCACCGCCGAGGCGCCGAGGAAGTCGAAGCCGAAGATGCGTACGAACAGGAACACCAGGAAGCTGCCGGTGCCCGGGCCGAAGAACCCGTCGTAGAAACCAATGCCGGCGCCGATCACCAGCGCCAGCGTCTGCTCTTTGGCGCCGGAGTGGATGGGGGCGTGCACGCTGCCGAAGTCTTTCTTGGCGAAGGTGTAGACGGCCACCGCCACCAGTACCACCGGCAACAGCAAACGCATGAATTCGGCCGAGACCTTGGTGACGGTGTAGGCGCCGAGGAAGGCAAAGACCAGGGCGGCCAGCGCGGCCGGTGTGGCGACCGACCAGGCAATGGCGACCCGGCGCGCATAGCTGACCGCCGCCACGCCGGTGCCGAAGATGCTGGCCAGCTTGTTGGTGCCGATCAGCGTGGCCGGGGCCATGTTGGGAAACACCGAGAACATCGCCGGCAACTGTATCAGTCCCCCGCCCCCAACTACCGCGTCCACCAGTCCCGCGCCGAACGCCGCCACTCCCAACACCAGATAATCGACCATCGCCCTGCCATCCTTCCACATGCAAAGGCTACATTGTACGGAAGAAATTCAATGCGGCTGATGCGCATCCTGCATAGATAGGCGCATGCGCAAGCCTGCCGCATGAGGTAAGCTTCACGTGAAATCCACCACCTGGAATCGCCATGCATGACTTCCCTGCGTTTGCTTTCAGCACCGTCGCCCACATCGTTTCCGAGCTGGGTGCGGCCGGCCGGCTCGGTGACCATATCGCCCAGCGCTTCCCGGCGGCCAGGCGCGCCCTGCTCGTCACCGATCCCGGCTTCCTGAAAACCGGCCTGGTCGATGCTCCGGCCGCCAGCCTGCGCGCCGCCGGACTGGCGGTCGAGGTCTACTCGCAGGTGGTGGCGGACCCGCCGGAACAGGTGGTGCTGGATGCCGTGGACGCCGCCCGCACGCACCGTACTGACATCGTCATCGGCCTGGGCGGCGGCAGTTCGATGGACGTCGCCAAGCTGATCGCCGTGCTGGCCGGCAGCGACCAGCCGCTGTCCGCGATCTACGGCATCGGCAATGTGAAGGGCGGGCGGCTGCCGCTGGTGCAGATTCCGACCACCGCCGGCACCGGTTCTGAAGTGACCAACGTCGCCATCGTCACCACTGGCGCTACCACAAAAATGGGCGTGGTCGCGCCGCAACTCTATGCCGATCTGGCATTGCTGGACGCCGAACTGACCATCGGCCTGCCGCCCATGGTGACGGCCGCCACCGGCATCGACGCGATGGTGCACGCCATCGAGGCCTACACCAGCCGCCACAAAAAGAATCCGCTGTCCGATATCTTTGCGCGCAAGGCGCTGAGTCTGCTGTCCGCCAACGTGATACGCGCCTGCGAAAACGGCCGCGACCTGGCGGCGCGGCAAGCCATGCTGCTCGGCGCGATGCTGGCGGGGCAGGCGTTTTCCAATGCGCCGGTGGCGGCCGTGCATGCGCTGGCTTACCCGATAGGCGGCATTTTCCACGTGCCGCATGGCTTGTCGAACTCGCTGGTCTTGCCCCATGTGCTGCGCTTCAATGCGCCGGAGGCGGCGCCGCTGTATGCCGAGCTGGCGGAGATCGTCGTGCCGCTGGCCAGCGGCAGCGCCGAGGCGAGGGCGGAGGCGCTGGTTGTTGCGATGCAACAAATAGCCATCATCACGGGGATAGAGCGGACCTTGCAGCAGGTGGGCATACGGGAAACGGATCTGGACCGGCTGGCGGATGACGCCATGCTCCAGACCCGTTTGTTGGGGAATAACCCCCGCACCGTCACGCGCGACGATGCGAGGGCGATCTACGCGGCGGCGTTGTAGACCTTAGTTCGGCACATCGACCGTGGCGCCGCTGACCGAGATGGCGTTGGCGCCCGGCGTGGCCGAGATCGGCGGCACGTTGGCGACGGTGATCAACGAGGTGTTGTCGATACGCGGCACCGTCCGCACCACCTGTGACGCCGGCAGCGCCGCCGACGAGTTGCGCAGATTGGCCAGCATCGCATCGAGCGCGCGGAACAGGTAGACGTGCAGCGGCACGATGTTGGCCGGCAGGGCGTTGGTGAAGGAATCGAAGTGGTTGGCGTTGGTCACCTCGATGTAGCGCAGCTTGCTGGCCGCCCCTTCCACCGACGCGTTCAAGCCCACATACGAGCGCGAGGCAAAGTTCACCGGGATCAGCGTATCGCTGCGCCCTTGCACGATGATGGCCGGCTTGCCGCGCAGATTGCCGGTCGCCGCCACTTCCACCATGCCCGCTTTCACGCGCGCGCTCTGCGCCGCCAGCGTCGCGCTCAAGGCGCCGCCCGTCACCGGATCGACGCCGGTCGCCAGCGAACGCAGGCACAGGAAGCCGTCCAGCGACTGGTCCGCCAGGCTGCTGCTCGGCGACACGCCGAAGTTATACGCCCTGGCGCCACCCACCGAATCCTCGTAGACCACGCTGCCGACGATGCCGTTCTGCGTGGCGAAGCTGCTGGCTTTCTGTGCGGCCGTGAAGGCCAGCGGCGCGCCGGTGGCGTCGGTCGGGGCAAACGAGAATCCGCACACCTTGTCGGTCACGGAGAACTTGCCGTAGGCGTTGGCGTACGTCACCGCCACCAGGATGTTGGTGCCGGCGTGGGCCGCTTGCAGGATGTCGGAATCGAGCAGCCAGCCGTAGGCTTTCAGGCGGGCCTTGGCGTCGGCCTGCTGCGACGGCAGGTCGGTGCCGGTCAACAGGCCTTTGGCGGCCAGCGCGGTGCAGCGTCCCGGTGCGGCGGCGGTCGAAGCGATGCAGGGCTGGTACAGCGCCGCATAGGTCGAGTAGTCGAACAGCGCCTTGCCCTGCCCCGTCACGTTGACGCCGCCCTGGCGCACCGTGTAGCCGGTGGCGGCCTTGGGCTGCACCTGCGGCTCGGTGGCCGCCACGCCGCCGATCAGGCCCTTGGTGTCCTGCTCCGCAGCCAGCAGGGCCGAGCCGGCGCCGTTGGAAATGCTGGAGGCGATCGTCACCGTGTTCTTCGGCGTCAGGCGCACGATGTGGCTTTTGTTATCCTTGGCCAGCACGCCGTACTTTTCGTTGAGCACGTAGAAGGCGAATTCCAGCGACTGCAGGGTGAACTTGCCCCAGTCCTTTTCCGGGTTCTGCTGCGAGTGGGCGTGCTTGAAGGCGATGCGGCCGGGTGACCCGGCGGCGAAGGCGGCGCGGTCGGCATCGCTCAGCGCCGGCGCGAACATGGCGTTCTTCGCGGCCGCGGTGCGGGTGGCGCGCACGCCATTCTGCAGGTTCACGCTGTCGTCGTCGAAGGTGTAGAGGCCGGTGCCGCTACCCTTGTCGGCGTAGGCCACGGCGCAGTTGTTCTTCAAACCCCATTCGCCGGCGCTGCCGATGGCGCCATAGATACCGCGCGAACCGCTCGACGTGCCGGTGACGATGCAGGGATTGTTGATGTCGAAACCGGTCGGGATCTGCACCATCAAGGTGACGTTCTGGTTGCCGCTGCCGTCATCCGAGTAGGCGATGTACTCGGTGCCGCCTATCATGCCCTGCCCTGACCCGGCCACGCCCTTGGCGTCCACATTCGGGCCGTACAGCGTGCCGTAGCCGCTGTTGGTGGCGATGTCGAGCACGGCGCGGTAGTTGGCGTAGATCGCGTTGCGGCGCAGCTCGGCGGCGGTAGGATTGGTGGGATCGGTGTAAGACGGCGCGGCGACGGCGGCCAGGCCGGTAGCGCCCAGGCCGGCGGTCAGCAGGTCGTCGGTGACGCCGTCGTAGCTCTTGCTGCTGATGGTGCCCAGATACGTCGGCAACACGTTCAAATCTTCCGTCGCGTCGTGCTCGTTGGCACCGCAGGCGGTCAGCGCAATGCCGGCCAGCGCCAGCGAGATTTTCTTGATATGCATGTATGTCATCCTCTATGTCGATAAAAGTTACGGACGGACTACTCCCACTCCGGCCGGCGGCCAGACGAAATGTACTACCGGTGAAATAAAAACGCCGGACAGAACGTCCGGCGTGTGCGCTACATCAAGCTGTCTTTTTGCCGCTGCTGAACGCGAACTTGGCGATGATCTCGCCGACGATGCCGCGCCGGAACAGCAGCACGCAAACGATGAAGATAAAGCCGATCACCATATTGACCGCCTCGCCGATGGTGTTGAACCATTCGACGCCGGTGTGCGCGACCATGAAGATGCCGAAGTCGCCCAGCTTGTTCTCCAGCGCGATGACGAGGATGGCGCCCAGCATCGGGCCGGCAAACGTGCCCATGCCGCCGACCAGGGTCATCAGGATCACCAGGCCCGACATGCTCCAGTGCACGTCGGTCAGCGTCTCGAAGCCCTGCACCAGCATGTTGGACGCGCCCGCCAGACCGGCCAGCGCGGCCGACAGCACGAAGGCTAGCAGCTTGTACTTGTCCACATCGTAGCCCAGCGAAATCGCGCGCGGCTCGTTTTCCTTGATCGCCTTCAGCACCTGGCCGAACGGCGAATGCACGGTGCGCACGATCAGCATGAAGGCCAGCACGGCCACGCCCAGCACGAAGAAGTACAGCGCGGTGTCGTTGCTCAGGTCGACCAGGCCCAGCAGTTTTCCACGTGGAACGCCTTGCAGGCCGTCCTCGCCGCCGGTGAACTCGCCGGCGCGCAGCGCGCCGAAGTACACCATCTGCGCCAGCGCCAGCGTAATCATCGAGAAGTAGATGCCCTGGCGGCGGATCGCCAGCGCACCCATCACCAGGCCGATCAGGGCGCCGGCCGCGACGCCGGCCAGCATGCCCAGCTCGACCGGCCAGCCCCACACCTTCATCGCGTTGCCGGCCACGTAGCCGGCGGCGCCGAAGAAGGCCGCGTGGCCGAACGACAGCAGGCCGGTGAAACCGATCAGCAGGTTGAAGGCGCTGGCGAACAGCGCAAAGCACAGCAGCTTGGCCAGGAAGATCGGATAGCCGACAAACGGCGCCGCCAGCGCGATGGCGAAAGCGACGATATAACCTATGTTTTTGTTCATCTGCGGCCTCTTATTTTTCTTTGCCGAACAAGCCGGCTGGACGGATCAGCAACACGATGACCATCACCAGGAACACCACCGTCGACGAAAACTCGGGGTAGAACACCTTGGTCAGGCCCTCGATCACGCCCAGGCCGAGGCCGGTCAGGATGGAACCCATGATCGAACCCATGCCACCGATCACTACAACGGCGAATACGACGATAATCAGGTTCTGACCCATCAGTGGCTGCACCTGGATCACCGGGGCCGCCAGCACCCCTGCAAAGCCCGCCAAAGCGACGCCGAAGCCATAGGTCAGCGTGACCATCAGCGGCACGTTGATGCCGAAGGCTTCGACCAGCTTGGGATTCTCGGTGCCGGCGCGCAGGTAGGCGCCCAGTTTGGTCTTCTCGATGACGAACCAGGTCGACAAGCACACCGCCAGCGACGCCACCACTACCCAGGCGCGGTAGTTCGGCAGCACCATGAAGCCGAGGTCGGTCGCCCCCGCCAGCGCCTCAGGCACCTGGAACGGCTGGCCGGACACGCCGTAGAACGAGCGGAACACGCCTTCGACCAGCAGCGTGATGCCGAAGGTCAGCAGCAGGCCATACAAATGGTCCAGCTTGTAGAGCCAGCGCAGCATGGTTTTTTCAATGATGATGCCGAACACGCCGACGATCAGCGGCGCCAGTACCAGCATCACCCAGTAGTTCAGGCCGAGGTAGGCCATGCCCATCCACGCGACAAACGCACCCATCATGTAGAGCGCGCCGTGCGAGAAGTTAATCACGTTCAGCAAGCCGAAGATCACGGCCAGGCCGAGCGACAGCATGGCATAGAAGGAGCCGTTGACTAGGCCCAGCATCAGCTGGCTCATAATCATGGGCAAGGGGTAGCCGAATATTTCCATGAGATCACAATATAAAGATCGCCGTCCCGGACGGTGCGGCGCGACACCAGAAAAAGGCCGTGCGCAAGGTGCAACCGCACACGGCCTGTGTACAACTCAGCTTATTTCCACAGGGAGCACTTGGTCTCCGCCTTGGTGGCGTAGGCCTGGTCGCCAGGAATGGTGGCGACGATCTTGTAGTAATCCCATGGATATTTCGATTCCGACGGCTTCTTCACTTCCATCAGGTACATATCGTGGACCATGCGGCCGTCCGGACGGATCACGCCGTTCTTGGCGAACATGTCGTTGATCTTGTTGGCTTTCAGGTAGGCCATGACCTTGTCGGTGTCGTCGCTGCCGACAGCCTTGACCGCCTTCAGGTAATTGGCCGCCGCCGAGTAGTCGGCCGCCTGCAGCATCGACGGTTCCTTCTTCATCTTCTCGAAGTAGCGTTTCGACCAGGCGCGGGTCTCGGCGTTGGCGTCCCAGTACCAGCCGTCGGTCAGGTACATGCCCTGGGTCATATTCAGGCCCAGCGAGTGCACGTCGTTGATGAAGATCAGCAGGCCGGCCAGCTTCATTTTCTTGGTGATGCCGAATTCGTTGGCGGCCTTGATCGAGTTGATCGCGTCGCCGCCGGCGTTGGCCAGGCCGAGGATCTGCGCGCCCGACGATTGCGCCTGCAACAGGAAGGACGAGAAGTCCGACGCCGACAGCGGATGCTTGACCGCGCCCAGCACCTTGCCGCCGTTGGCCTTCACCACTTCCGCCGTATCTTTTTCCAGCGACTGGCCGAAGGCGTAGTCGGCGGTCATGAAGTACCAGCTCTTGCCGCCCTGCTTGACGATGGCGCCGCCGGTGCCGCGCGCCAGCGCGATGGTGTCGTAGGCGTAGTGCACCGTGTACGGCGTGCATTCCTCGTTGGTCAGGCGGGCGGAGCCGGCGCCGATCGAGATGAAGACTTTTTTCTTCTCGGCCGCGACCTTGGCCATGGCCAAGTTGGCGCCCGAGTTGGTGCCGCCGATAAGCATGTCGACGCCCTGCTGGTCGAACCATTCGCGCGCCTTGGAGGCGGCGATGTCGGCCTTGTTCTGGTGGTCGGCGGAGATGAACTCGACCTTTTTGCCGGCGATAACCACGCCCGCATCGGCAATCGCCATCTTGATGGCCTCGGCACCACCGGCGCCGTCGATGTCCGTGTACAGGCCGGACATGTCGGTGATCAGGCCGATCTTGATGGTGTCGCCTGAAACCTGGGCTTGGGCAGCAAAGGACAGGCCGAGTGCGCACACGGCGGTGGCTGCGATGGTGATGGCTTTAAGTTTCATTTTGTCTCCGTTGGTTCAAGAAATAGTGTTATTGCTTATTTTTTTACACTTGCCTTGCAAACTTCAGACACCCAGAAGCTCGGTCAGGACCGGCATCTTGGCGCTCAATTCCGATGCAACAAAGGTCTCGACGATCTGACCGTGTTCCATCACATAAAACCGGTCCGCCAGCGGCGCGGCAAACCGGAAATTCTGTTCCACCATGACGATGGTGTAGCCCTTCGATTTCAGCGTGGTAATCATGCGCGCCAGACCCTGCACGATGACCGGCGCCAGGCCTTCGGAGATTTCATCGAGCAGCAGCAGCCGCGCGCCGGTGCGCAGGATGCGCGCCACCGCCAGCATCTGCTGCTCGCCGCCGGACAGCCGCGTGCCCTGGCTGTGCTTGCGCTCGTCCAGGTTGGGGAACATGGCGTAGATTTCCTCGACCGACATGCCCTTCTCGCCGGTCGACAGCTGCGGCGGCAGCATCAGGTTTTCCTCGGTCGACAGCGACGAGAAAATGCCGCGCTCTTCCGGGCAATAGCCTATGCCGAGGTGGGCGATTTTATGCGTCGGCAAGCCGATCGCTTCCACGCCGTTGACCTTGATGGAACCCTTGCGGGCGCCGGTCAGGCCCATGATCGCGCGCAGCGTGGTGGTGCGGCCGGCGCCGTTGCGGCCCAGCAGCGTGACCACTTCGCCGGGCTGCACCGTCAGGTTCACGTCGTGCAAAATATGCGATTCACCATACCAGGTCTGCAGGTTGGAGATTTCTAGAGCGGCCGCCATCAGTGGGCTCCTTCCAGCACTGCGGCTTCGGTACCCATGTAGGCTTCCATCACTTGAGGATTGCTTGAAACTTCTGCGTACGTGCCTTCGGCCAGCATCGCACCGCGCTGCAACACGGAGATCTTGTCGCAAATGCCGGACACCACTTTCATATTGTGTTCGACCATCAGGATGGTGCGGCCGGCTGAAACTTTCTTAATCAATTCCGTCACGCGGTGCACGTCTTCGTGGCCCATGCCCTGGGTCGGTTCGTCCAGCAGCATCAGCTCCGGTTCCATCGCCAGCGTGGTGGCGATTTCCAAAGCGCGCTTGCGGCCATAAGGCATATCGACGGTGACGGTGTCGGCGAATTCGGTCAGATCGACCTCGGCCAGCAGCTGCATGGCGCGCTCGTTCAACTTGTCCAGCGATCGTTCGCTCTGCCAGAAATTGAAGCTGGTGCCGAGCTGGCGCTGCAGGCCGATGCGGACATTCTGCAGCACCGTCAGGTGCGGGAAGACTGCGGAAATCTGGAACGAACGGATCACGCCCATGCGGGCGATCTGCGCCGGCTTGGCGGCGGTGATGTCTTTGCCGTTGAAAAGTATCTGGCCCGAGGTGGGCACCAGGAACTTGGTGAGCAGGTTGAAGCACGTGGTTTTACCCGCGCCATTGGGACCGATCAGCGCGTGGATGTGGCCGCGCTGAACTTTTAAATTCACATCATTGACCGCGGTAAAACCCTTGAATTCCTTGGTCAAATGCTTTGTTTCCAAGATAACGCCGGACATCCTGTCTCCTTGTTATTCTTTTCAAACTACTAAATTTTTTTTAGATCATACACAGTAACAAATTGGCTAACAATACAGTATAACTACGGTCGACTTTTGATCTGGACCTAGCGAACACGAGGTTTCATTTCCACTCTGAACGGATCAGTTCTGAAGCTTTCTCAGCGATCATGATGGTGGGCGAATTGGTATTGCCGGACGTGATGAAAGGCATGACGGACGCGTCAACTACACGCAGTCCTTGTATCCCAATTACACGCAGCGCGCTGTCGACCACGGCGGTCGGATCGTCGGCGCGGCCCATCTTGCAGGTACCGACCGGATGGAAAATCGTGGTGCCGATCGCGCCCGCGGCCACCGCCAATTCCTCCTCGGTGCGATAGTGGACGCCAGGCTTGTACTCTTCCGGTGCGTAGCGCTGCAACGCCGGCGCGGCGACGATCTTGCGCGTCAGCGTCAGCGCATCGGCGGCGACCTTGCGGTCTTCCGGCGTGCTCAAATACATCGGCGAAATCTTCGGCGGCGCGTAGGAATCGGCGCTGGCGATACGCACGTGGCCGCGCGAGGTCGGCCGCAGATTGCACACGCTGGCGGTGAACGCGGGGAAAGCGTGCAAAGGCTCGCCGAACTTTTCCAGCGACAAGGGCTGCACGTGATATTGCAGATTCGGCGTCGCCTGCCCTGCATCGGAACGGGCAAAAGCGCCCAGCTGCGACGGCGCCATCGACATCGGCCCGCTCTGGAACAGCGCATATTGCAGGCCGATTTTCATCTTGCCGTACCAGCTGGACGCCATCGTATTGAGCGTACGGGCGCCACCGCCGAGCTTGTAAATCATGCGCAACTGCAGATGATCCTGCAGGTTTTCGCCGACGCCGGGCAAGTCCGCCAGCGGCTCGATGCCGTGCTGATGCAAGCGCTCGGCCGAGCCTATGCCCGAGCATTGCAAAATCTGTGGAGAACCAACGGCGCCAGCCGCCAGCAGGGTTTCTTTCTCGGCCGTCGCGCTGAACTGTGTGCCGCCGCCGGTGAAAATCACGCCCTTGCACACGGGTCCGCGATCGCTCATTTCGATCTGCAAACGTTCCACGTGGCAGCCGGTCATGATGGTCAGGTTGGGCCGCATCGACACCGGTTTCAAAAACGCCTTCGCCGTGTTCCAACGGATGCCGCGCTTTTGATTGACTTCGAAATAGCCGCAGCCGGCGTTGTCGCCGCGATTGAAATCGTCGACCTTCTGGATGCCGACCTGCTCCGCCGCATCGCGGAACGCGTCCAGTATCTTCCACGACAAACGCTGTTTTTCCACGCGCCACGCACCGCCGGCGCCGTGCAGTTCGGAAGCGCCGCCGTGATAATCCTCGCTCTTTTTGAACAGCGGCAGCACCGACGACCAGCGCCAGCTGTCGTCGCCGGTCAGCTCGGCCCAGCGGTCGTAGTCGCCGGCCTGGCCGCGCATGTAGATCATGCCGTTGATGGAGGAACTGCCGCCCAGCACCTTGCCGCGCGGGTACAGCAGACTGCGTCCGCCCAGGCCGGCATCGGCTTCGGTGCGGTACATCCAGTCGGTGCGCGGATTGTCGATGCAATGCAGATAGCCGACGGGAATATGTATCCACACATAATCGTCTCTACCGCCCGCCTCGATCAGCAGAACATTCGCGTTCTTGTTTGCGCTGAGCCGGTTTGCCAATACGCAGCCCGCCGAGCCCGCTCCAATAATGATGTAATCGTAACTGCCTGCTGATTCCAAAAACTTCTCCTCCAAGAGCGGTGTTTCGGTCAGGCGGCTGCTATCTCCGCCAGCAAAGTCTCAACCAGTTTCGCCGCCGGCATCGGCCGGGCGCGTGCCACGCCGGTGCCGCACCACAGCGACATCAATTCCGTTTCGCCGCGCTTGCCTGCTTCGGCACGAATGGCGCCGGTCAATGCATTTTGTACCGGATAGGCCGGGATTTGTTTTTCCACCGCCGCCATCTCGCGCATGAAACGGTTCTCCAGACCGCGTGCATAACGGCCGGAAAAAGTACGCGTCAGCCGGGTCGGATGATCGCCGGCCGTCAGCAGGCGCTGCTTGTAAACCGGATTGATAGACGATTCATCGCACACCAGGAAAGCCGTGCCCATCTGCACTGCCTGGGCGCCGCCGTCCAGCGCGCGCTTGATATCGGCGCCATCCATGATGCCGCCGGCGGCGATCACCGGAATGTTCACCGCCGCGACGATGGTTGGCAGCAGCTCGAAAGTGGTCAACTTCGCGTCTTCCTGCGCGCCGATGAAGGTGCCGCGATGGCCGCCGGACTCGGTGCCGGAAGCGATCACCGCATCGGCGCCCCTGCTTTGCCAGGCCAGCGCTTCGTCGGCGTGGGTAATCGTGCCGATGACGGCAATGCCTGCCTCATGCAGGCGCTTGATCTGCTCCACGCTGAGGATGCCGAAGGTAAAACTGGCGACGGCAGGCCGCAATTCGATCAGCGCTTCGAACTGGGCGGAGAAGTCTTCGCACCATTTGGCGGGCGTGGGCAATTCCGTCCAGCCCAGCGACGACCAGGCCGGCTTGAGCCACTCAACAGCGCGGGCCACCTCGGCCGGATCCGGCGTCGGCGTCTCCAGGACGAAGAAATTCAGGCAAAACGGCTTGTCGGTGAGGGCGCGGATTTGCGCGGTTTGCGTGCGGATGGTGTCGGGCGAAAGCAGGGAACAAGCCAGCGAGCCCAGGCCGCCTGCATTGGAAACCGCCGCCACTTGCGCCGGGGTGTTATTGCCGCCGGCAGTCGGTCCCTGGATGATGGGATGAGGAAAAATGGATGCCAATTTCATCTGATTTCTCACAAAAAGTGGCGTTTACGACATGTGGATAAGTCTATGGATATCCACAGGCACCAAATGTGAGTAAACAAAAAATTTTTGGGGACCGATTTTCTTATCCCAAAACAGTTCTTTGCTCATACACGGCTTTCTCGCCTGCTTATGCAGCCCGTAAACGCCTGATTCTAATCCAAAATGAACACTTATCCACAGAAAAGTGTCTGCGTTAACAACTACTACTATTTTTATATCTACATCTTTAGAGTAAACCATAAACTCAAAAACCACAGGCGCACGCGCCAGAATGACCTGATACCCCACTGAAACGGAAATAAGATTTCGCCAACATCTGCTTTCCCCTATACTGGATTGGCAAACAAACTGCACAAGCCGGAGACACTTTGGCCTCACAGCGCAAAAATCTGCGGTCGCCTGCATATCTGCGTTTTCGGCGACGCCTGATCACCGGCCTTTTGCTGATGGCCGCACTTGCCATTGCCGTAGTTGTCTCCCAATTCCGCACTGCCTACGTTGAACGCGAACTCTCAGTCAAAAACCAGACCGAGCATTTCGTCAAAGCGATGGAAGCCCATGTGCTGTATTCCATCCAATCGGTCGACCTGTCACTGATTGGATTTGCCAACGCCATCAAAGTTCTGACTGCTCAACAACGGCATTCGCCTGAAACGATGTCGGAATTGCTGTCCTCGCGCGGTTCCAGTTTCAACAGCGAATACTGGATCAGCTTTCTCGATGCCAAAGGCAATGCCGTCGCCACTTCGACCGGCAACAACATCACCGGCACCCGCTACGGCGACCGCGATTACTTCAAAGCCCATCTGGATGTCGCCATGCGCGGCAAATTGTTCATCGGCGAACCATCGATAGGCCGTCGCAGCAGTCAAAAACTGTTTTTCCTCAGTCGCCGGGTAGAAAGTGCCAAGGGAGAATTTCTTGGTGTGATCGTCGCGCCTTTGAATGTCAGCCGTTACGTCACGGTGTTTGAAAATTCCCGCTTCAACTCCGACATCTCGATCGCACTGGTACACGGCGGTGGCAAGGTGATCGCCCGCGTGCCGAATTTCGAAGAATCGTTTGCCAAAGACCTGGGGCCTACCGCCCTGTTCGACAATGTCCGCATCGCCAGTTCCGGTACGTACAAAGTTGTCAGCAGCATCGACAATATCGCGCGCGTGTTCAGCTACCGGGTATTCGACAACCTGCCGCTGATCATCGCCGTCGGCAGCAACGACGCGGAATCGGCCCGACTGCTCCAGCAAAACTATCTGATCGCTGGCGCTGGCCTGATCATGCTGCTCATTTTGATGGCAGGCGCCGGTCATTTTTCGCTGCGCACCTACACCAGGCAGGAAGAACGTGAACTGCGCTACCGCGCCCTGTATGCCGACAGCCGGGAAATGGAACAAAAACTGCTGGCCAACGAGGAAGAGCGCAAGAAAAACGAAGAATCCATGAAGTTGGCCGCCCTGTTATTCCAGAACAGCGGCGAAGGCATGATGGTGACGGACGCGGACGGCCGTATCCTGACCGTGAACCCGGCGTTTTCCCTGCTGAGCGGCTACACCGAAAAAGAACTGATCGGCCACCGCGGCTATGAACTGACGACCAGCCGCCAGGACATCAATTTCTTCACCCGCATGTTCGAATCGATCGCCCAGACCGGGCAATGGGAAGGCGAACTCTGGCACCAGCACAAGGATGGCGAGGAATACCTGGTGGCGATGCGCTTCAACACCGTCTACGACGAGTTGGGAAATCCCTTCCGCTACGTCGCGTTGCTGAGCGATATCACCAAGAAAAAAGCCTCGGAAGAATTGATCTGGCGCCAAGCCAACTTCGATGCGCTGACCGGCTTGCCGAACCGGCGCATGTTCCACGAGCATCTGCGTCAGGAAATGAAGAAAACCGACCGCTCGAACCTGCCGATGGCGCTGGTCTTCATGGATCTGGACCACTTTAAGGAAATCAACGACACCCTGGGCCACGATAAAGGCGATTTGCTGCTCAAAGAAGTGGCAATTCGCTTATCCAGCTCGGTTCGCGGCACGGATACGGTGGCCAGGCTGGGCGGCGACGAGTTCACCATCATCTTGAGCGAGCTGCGCAATGCGAGCGATGTGGTCCGCACGGCGCAGGAAATCCTCAAGCAGATGAGCACGCCATTCAACCTGGGCAGTGCCGGCGACAAGCATGTTGCCCATATTTCGAGCAGCATCGGCATCACGCTCTACCCCGAAGATGGCGCCGATGCTGAAACTTTAATCAAAAACGCCGACCAGGCGATGTACGCGGCCAAGCAGCAAGGGCGTAACCGCTTCAATTATTTCGCTCCGTTCATGCAGGAAGCCACGCGCGTACGCATGACCCTGGTCAACGAATTGCGCGAAGCGGTCAACCACGATGAATTGCGGATCTTGTTCCAGCCGATTATCGACCTGGCCAGCGGCAAGATCTGCAAGGCGGAAGCGCTGGTGCGCTGGCAACATCCAGTGCGGGGATTGCTCAATCCTGCTGAATTTATCAGCATCGCGGAGAGCAGCGGCATGATCGTCGGCATCGGCGACTGGGTTTTCAAGCAGGCGGCACGGGAAGTGCAGAAATTGCAGGCGCTGGGATTGCCGGATTTCCAGGTCAGCGTCAACAAATCGGCCTGGCAGTTCCGCGACGACGGCAGCAACTACCAGCAATGGCTGGATTTTCTGCAGGAACTGCACCTGAATGCCAACAGCATCATCATCGAAGTGACGGAAAACCTGTTGCTGGACACTGCAAACTCGGTTTCCGAGCGGATGTTGGCGTTCCAGCACGCCCATATGCAGATTTCGCTCGACGATTTCGGCACCGGCTACTGCTCGGTGGCGTTTTTAAAGCGTTTCGATATCGATTACATCAAAATCGACCCGACTTTCGTCTCAAATCTGTCGGAAGGAACCGATGGGGTGGTGCTTTGCGAGGCAATTATCGCCATGGCGCACAAGCTGAACATCAAAGTCATCGCCGAAGGCATCGAAACACCCCAACAATTGGCCGCCTTGACGGCCGCCGGATGCGATTTAGGGCAGGGATACCTGTTTTCCAGGCCCATTTCGGGCGAAGAACTGGAAAAACAGATCAAAAACGAGCAGTCACCTGTGAATAACTCGCTGGATATCCACAGGACGACTTGTGAGTAAGGACGAAGTTGTCCAAAGACCCGCATTTTATACAGAATTGCTCCTGAACTGGTACAGCGCTTATGCAAGTGCTTATCTTTCACGTAAACAAATGATTTGTAAACGTATACATGACTTATCCACAGGCTTTGGCTCGTTTACTATTACTACTATTTTTATATAAATCCTTTGTAAACTACTAAACCGTGAAAACGCGAAATCCGAAGGAAAAAGCCGAAAATTGAAGGCTTGTTCGCCTTCTGTAAGCACTTCTGACCACAAAAAACGCTTTAAAATCGATCGTTTTTTGTAAACTCCTGTGGAAAAGCAGCTCGAAATCCACAAGCTCCATCTTTAAAAAACCACTGAAAACCAAGGAAACGTATGCGTTTAGGCATCATCAGCGCTTTGGCTGAAGAACAGCATGGGCTCATAGAAGCCCTTGAGAGCCCCTACAAGCTCGTCCACGGTATGCGGGAGTACACGGCCGGGAAACTCTGGGAAATCGACGCTGTGTGCGTTCTGTCGCGTATAGGCAAGGTTGCAGCAGCCATGACAGCTGCAATCCTTGTGGAAAAGTTCGGAGTTACCCACATCGTCTTCACCGGCGTTGCCGGTAGCGGGGATAAAAACGTCAAAGTCGGCGATATCGTCGTCGCTGAAGAACTGATTCAGCATGATTTCAATGCCAGCCCGCTGTTTCCGCAGTTTGAAATCCCGCTGACCGGCCTGTCGCGCTTCGCGACCGACCGCGCCTTGACCGAGCGATTGGCTGGCGCTGCCGCGCAAACTACGCGCGTACATCGCGGTTTGATCGCCAGCGGCGACCAGTTCATCGGCAAATTGACGCAAATTCAGGCACTGAAGACTGCTTTGCCCGATTTATTGGCTGTGGAGATGGAAGGCGCTGCCGTGGCGCAAGTGTGTTTTGAGCTGGGCATTCCGTTTGCCGTCATCCGCACGATTTCCGACAACGCCAACGACGAGGCCGCCGTTGATTTCATGCATTTCATCAAAACCGTGGCTTCCCGCTACGCGTATGAGGTGATCGAGAACTTTTGCAAATGGCGATAGAAACGGTAGTTATCCCGGCAGGAACCATCGCTTTGAGGGATGACAGGACCAGCCGCGCATGGGTGGTCGAACTGCCGTCCTTTGCGATCGGCCGTTATCCGGTCACGCAGGCGCAGTATGCGGCGGTCTGTGGCTTGCAGCCTTCGTCGCACGTTGCCCCGGAGTGCCCGGTGGAAAACGTGTCCTGGATCGATGCTGTGCGGTTTTGCAATATGTTGTCGGAGACCGAAGGCTTGCGTGCCTGCTACGTTTTGGATGACGACGGCATGGGCGCCTCCCGCTTGAGCGATGGCGACGGCTATCGCCTGCCCACCGAGGCGGAATGGGAGTACGCCTGCCGCGCTGGCGGCAATGGTCCCCGCTATGGCGAACTCGACGATATCGCCTGGTATCGGGAAAACTCCCGCGGCCGTACCTGTGCGGTTGGCCTCAAGCAGCCGAATCCATGGGGGCTGCACGACATGTTGGGCAATGTCTGGGAATGGTGCGAGGATCAGTACGATCCCGAGGTCTATGGCTCGTATCGGGTGTTCCGGGGGGGCGGCTGGTCGGATGTGGAGCGTGGCTGCCTGGCCACCAACCGCCGCCGCAGCCATCCGACCTACGCCATCGACGATCTGGGATTCCGCATCGTCAGGCAGCGCGCATAAAAAAAGGGCCAGGTTTGACCCCGGCCCCCAAAACAACAACAGGTAATCGTTACGCGTCGAGCGTCATCAGGCTGGCGTTGCCGCCGGCTGCCGTCGTATTCACGCACAGAGCGCGCTCAGCAAGCAAACGCCACAGGGGGATGGCGCCATCCTCATTGGTGTCGATCAAGCCCACCAGCGCCCCGCTACGGGCCGCCAGCGAGGTGCGCAGGCCGCCGACCAGCATCGCCTCCACCAGCGCGATCTGGAAGTCGCCATTGAAGCTGTCGAGGCTGCCAATCGCCTGGATGCGGTCCTTGACCACCGCTGGCAGGTCCGCCGGCAGCAATTTCGACGATTCCGCCGTCACCAGCGCGATATTGCCGGTCGCCAGCGTCGCCGCCAGCTGGTTCAGCAGGCCGGCCTGGGTCGCGGCAGCGCACACCACGGAGCCGCGCGCGACCAGCGCCAGCGTGTTGCGTTCGCCGGTCGGGCCTGGCAGCACGGTCAGGTTGCCCAGCATCGTGGTGCGGCTGTATTGTTCCGCCAGAGTGGCGACACGCTCATGGCCGTGCATTTTCGACCAGACCGCCAGCGCATCCAGGCCCGGCGTCGCCTGGCGTTCGTGGGTGGCGTTGGCGACGGCGCCGCGCTGCAGGCGCTTCAGGTACAGCGGACCGCCCGCTTTCGGGCCGGTGCCGGATTTGCCCTCGCCACCGAACGGCTGCACGCCGACCACAGCGCCGACGATGTTGCGGTTGACGTAGATATTGCCCACATGCGCGCGCGAGGTGATGTAGTCGATGGTTTCATCGATGCGCGAATGCACGCCCAGCGTCAGGCCGTAGCCGCTTTCGTTGATTTGCTCGACCAGTTTCGGCAGGTCGGCGCGCTTGTAGCGGATCACGTGCAGGACCGGGCCGAACACTTCCTGCGTCAGCTCGGACAGCGAGCGGATCTCCAGCACGGTCGGCGGCACGAAGGTGCCGGCCGTGGTCACGCTCGACGGCAGGTCCAGCGAGAAGTAGTTCAGCGCGGTCGCCTTCAGCTTGTTGATGTGGGCCAGCAGGTTTTGCTGGGCTTCGGCGTCGATCACCGGGCCGATGTCCGTCACCAGGCGGTCCGGGCAGCCCACTTTCAGCTCCTGCATCGCGCCCTTGAGCATCTTGATGGTCTTGTCGGCGATATCTTCCTGCAGGAACAGCACGCGCAGCGCCGAGCAGCGCTGGCCGGCGCTGTCGAAGGCCGACGAAATCGCATCCTGCACCACCTGCTCCGGCAGCGCCGACGAATCGACGATCATCGCGTTCTGGCCGCCGGTCTCGGCGATCAGCGGGATGTCGGCGTTTTCAGCGACGGCGCGCTTGGCCAGCGTGCGGTTGATCAGCTGCGCCACTTCGGTCGAACCGGTGAAGATCACGCCTTTGACACGCGCGTCGGCGGTCAGCGCGGCGCCGACCACTTCACCACGGCCCGGCAGGAATTGCAGCGCGGCGCGCGGGATGCCGGCTTCGTGCAGCAGCTCGACGGCGCGGTGGGCGATCAGCGGCGTCTGCTCGGCCGGCTTGGCCAGCACCACGTTGCCGGCCGCCAGCGAGGCGGCCACCTGGCCGGTGAAGATCGCCAGCGGGAAGTTCCATGGGCTGATGCAGGTTACCGGACCCAGCGCCAGGGGATTGGTCGCGCCGTGCACTTCGCCGGCGTAGTAGCGCAGGAAGTCGACCGCCTCGCGCAGCTCGGCGATGGCGTTCGGCAGCGATTTGCCCGCTTCGCGGATGGCCAGCGTCATCAGTTCCATGGCGTTGGCTTCGAACAGGTCGGCGGCGCGGTTCAGCGCTGCGGCGCGTTGCGATGGCTCGGTGGTCTGCCAGTCCATGGCGAAGGTGCTGGCGCTGGTCAGCGCGGTTTCAACGTCGGCGGCGCTCGCTTCGACCAGTTGGCCGACGATATCGCTGCGTTGCGCCGGATTGGTGACGTCCTGCGTCGGCTGGCCGGCGCTCAGGCCGCCTGCCAGCAGTGGCGCGGCGTGCCAGCTGCGCGGCGTCGCCAGTGCTGCCGAAATGTCGCGCAGCACGTTTTCATTGGCCAGGTCGAAACCGGCCGAGTTCTTGCGGTCGGCGCCGAACATGTCCAGCGGCAGGGCGATGCCGGTGTGCGGCAGGCCGCCCTGTTCGCGCGCCTGGGCGACCGGATCCTTGACCAGCGAGTCGACCGGGATCGCCTCGTCGACGATCTGGTTGACGAAGGAGGAGTTGGCGCCGTTTTCCAGCAGGCGGCGCACCAGGTAGGCCAGCAGCGTTTCATGGGTGCCGACCGGCGCGTAGATGCGGCAAGGCTTGTCCAGGTTGTCTTTGCCGACCACCTGGTCGTACAGCGATTCGCCCATGCCGTGCAGGCATTGGAATTCGTAGTCGGTCACACCGTCGCGCTTGGCCCAGGTGTAGATTGTCGACAGGGTTTGCGCATTGTGGGTGGCGAACTGCGGATAGATCACGTCGGTCGCGGCCAGCAGCTTTTGCGCGCACACCAGGTAGGACACGTCGGTGTAGACCTTGCGGGTGTAGACCGGATAGCCGCTCATGCCGTCCACCTGGGCGCGCTTGATCTCGGCATCCCAATACGCGCCCTTGACCAGACGCACCATGAACTTGCGGCCGCTGCGCTTGGCCAGGTCGACCAGGTAGTCGATGACGAACGGGCAACGCTTCTGGTAAGCCTGCACCACGATGCCGATGCCTTCGAAGCCGGCCAGTTCAGGATCGTGCGCCAGCGCTTCGACCAGGTCCAGCGACAGTTCCAGACGATCGGCCTCTTCCGCATCGATGTTCAGGCCGATGTTGTAGCGCTTGGCCAGCAGCATCAGTTCGCGCACGCGCGGCAGTAGTTCCTGCATCACGCGGGCGCGCTGGGCGCGGCTGTAGCGCGGGTGCAGCGCCGACAGTTTCACCGAAATGCCGGGGCCGTTCTTGATGCCGCGGCCGTTCGAGGCCTTGCCGATCGCGTGGATCGCGGTTTCGTAGGAAGCGTAGTAATTCTTGGCGTCGGCCTCGGTCAGCGCCGCTTCGCCCAGCATGTCGTAGGAATAGCGGTAGCCGCGCGCCTCGTTGGACTGGCCGTTCTTGATCGCTTCGTCGATGGTCTGGCCGGTGACGAACTGGTTGCCCAGCATGCGCATCGCCAGGTCCACGCCTTTGCGGATCAGCGGCTCGCCGCCTTTGGAAATGAGCTTGGTCAGCGCCGAGCCCAGGCCGGTTTCGCTGCTGGTCGAGACCAGCTTGCCGGTAATCAGCAAGCCCCAGGTGGCGGCATTGACGAACAGCGAAGGCGATTCGCCCAGGTGCTTGCGCCAGTCGCCTTTGCTGATTTTGTCGGCGATCAGGCGGTCTGCCGTGGCGTTGTCGGGAATACGCAACAGTGCTTCGGCCAGGCACATCAGTGCCACACCCTCTTCCGAGGACAGCGAAAACTCGTGCATCAGGGCGTCGACGCCGGACGCGCGGGTGCGCTGTTCGCGCACCGAGCTGACCAGTTTGTGGGCCAGTTGCTGGGCCTGTTGCAAGGTGCCGGCGTCGTTGTTCTTGATCTGTTCCAGCAGCCACTGAACGGCGCTGATTTCATCGCGGCGGTAGGCCGCTGTCACTGCTGAGCGCAGGGGAATCGGGTCGCGCAGGATCTCGTCCTGCAGTGCGGCGAAAGGGGTAAAACCGGTGGCTGCTGCTGCTTGCATTGAATACTCTCAGAAGGGAAATTTTGGCGCCGCTGATTGCAAAAAAACGCCCGGCCGGCGGGTGCTGGCGAGCGTGAATCTGAGTCAACTGCTGATGATTCGATTGTAGTGGGATTTCTTCTGGATTAATTCTGGTATTGCAGGGGGCTAGCAATAGATTGTTTTTAGTGCGACAATTTAACCAAATAATATTTATTTGGGAGTTCCCGGAAATGTTAGACAAGATCAGCAAAAAAATCTTGATGGAATTGCAGAGCGATGGCCGCATCAGCAATGTGGAACTGGCGGCGCGGGTGAACCTGTCACCAGCCGCTTGCCTGGAACGCGTGCGCAAGTTGCACGAGTCCGGCTACATCATGGGCTACACCGCGCAACTGAACCCGCAGCTGCTGGATGTGTCCCTGCTCGTCTTTATCGAGGTCGTGCTCGATCGCACGACACCCGAAGTCTTCGACGCCTTCAAGCACAGCGTCCAGGTGATCCCGGAAGTGCTGGAGTGCCACATGGTTGCCGGCGGCTTCGACTATCTGGTCAAAGCCCGCGTCAAGGACATGGCGGCCTACCGCGAATTCCTGGGAAAAACCCTGCTCCAGAAGGGCGTGCGTGAAACTCACACCTACGCCGTTATGGAAGAGGTGAAGAATACCACCAAGTTACCCATAAAATAGCAGCAGGGAAATAAAATTAGTCGAGACGCCCGAGGCGCCTGGTAAAACGGGGGACAAATGAAGCTTTTGCAGCACAAGCTGGTGCAACGTGGATTATGGTTTTTGGGCGCGACGGCAGGCGGTACCTGCGTAGCTTATTTGTTCAAACTGGCGGCCGGCGACGGCGCCATGCTGGTTTATACGGCGGCCCCGGCGGCGCTGACAGGCGCCGCGGTGGCCTGGTGGGCCGCCCGCCAGAACGGCGATGAGGATGGCGTCAAGCGTTTCGCCCATGTGGTCGGCGACGAAATCGACGCCATCATGATCGGCGCGGCGGAAACTTCGTATTTCGTCGATTCAGTCAAAAAGAAAATCGAGCTCGACGTCGGCACCGCCGGCGGCATCGTCCGCAGTTCCGCCGACAATGCCCAGGCCACCGCCGCGATCGCCGCCAACGCCGAGCGCGCCGCCAAGATCGCCGCCCAGGTGCGCGGAGAAACGGTGGCCGGCCGCGCCGAGGCCGACAACGGCCTGCAGCGCATCAACACCGCGCGCCAGGATGCGCAGACCGCAGCGGCCGTCATGGCCAGCCTGCAAACCAACTCCCGCAAAATCTATGGATTTACCGAGGCCATCAGCGAAATCTCGGCCCGCACCAATCTGCTGGCGCTGAACGCCGCCATCGAGGCGGCGCGCGCCGGCGAACAGGGGCGCGGCTTTGCCGTGGTCGCCAGCGAGGTGCGTCAGCTGGCCTTGCGCACCAAGGAAGCCACCGACGAGATCAGCACCATGGTGCGCGAGATTAATCAGCAGGCCGAACAGGCGGCGTCCGGCATGAATTCGCTGGCGGCCAAGGTCAGCGAGGCGGCCGGCAATGTGGAAACCGTGCATGGCCTGCTGGGCAATATCGAACGGTCTTCCGGCGAGTCGGAAGAGGAGATCGGCGAGATCGCACGCGCCTCGCGCGAGCATGTCGCCACCACCGAGGACATCGCCACGGCCATCGCCAGCATCCGCGACAGCTTGTTATCCACAGAGAAGGAATTGCCGCGCGCCGCCAGTTCGGCGATGGCGCTGGCCGAGCGGGCCGAGGTCATCACCGGCGCGCTGGGCGAATCGTCGATCGCCACCTCGCACGACGCCATCCGCATCGCCGCGCAGCAGGCGGCGGCGGAAGTGGGACGGCGCTTCGAAGCGGCCATCGCTGCCGGCAAGATCACCCGCGAAGCGCTGTTCGACCGCAGCTACACGCCGATCCCGAACACCGATCCGCCCAAGCACAAGACCCGCTTCGACGATTTCACCGACCGAGCGCTGCCGCAGTTGCAGGAAGGCGTGCTGGCGGCGATGCCGCAGCTGGCCTACGCCGGCGCTGTGGATAACAATGGATATTTCCCCACCCACAACAAGAAGTTTTCGCAGCCGCTGACGGGCAATTACGATGTCGACATCGTCAACAACCGCACCAAGCGCATCTTCAGCGACCGCACCGGCAAGCGCTGCGGCTCGAACACCAAGCCCTTCCTGCTGCAAACCTACAAGCGCGATACCGGCGAGGTGATGCACGACCTGTCGGCGCCGATCTATGTGAACGGCAGGCACTGGGGCGGTTTCCGCATCGGCTACCGCTCCAGCCACCGGTAATCAGTACGTGTCGTTCTTCGGCGCCGAACCCGGCGCGGTGCGCTGGGCCACGGTGTTCATGCCTTCCAGATGCATGCGCAGCCACTTGTGGGCCGGGCTGCGGGCATCGCGCTCGTGCCACAGCATGTCCAGGTGGACCGCAGGCAAGGTGAACGGCAATTCCTTGGAAATCAGCGCATCGGTCATGCCGGTCGAGGCGATCAGGTGGCGCGGCAGCACGGTGATCAGATCCGAATTGGCCACCACGCGGCCGGCGGTGAAGAACTGGTTGACCGTCAGCAGGATGCGGCGTTCGCGCTGGATCTGCGCAAGCGCCTCGTCCACCAGGCCGTGCGCGCGGCCGGAAAAACTCACCAGCAGGTGATTGGCCTTGCAGTAGTTGTCCAGGGTCAGGTCGACCTTGGACAGCGGATGGTCGCGCCGCATCACGCACACATAATGTCCCGAATACAGCCGCTCGTGACGGATCGGCGAGCCGGTCTCGTACGACAGCTGCGCCGCCACGCCGGGGAAGAAGCCCACCGCCAGATCGATATCGCCGCGCAGCAGCATGGGACGCGGCTCGCGTGTGGTCAGCGGCACCATGCGCACGTTGACGCCCGGCGCTTCCCGCTCGATCGAACGCATCAGCGACGGCAGCCAGAAGGCGGCGGTGGCGTCGGCCATGGCCATGCGGAAGGTGGCGTGGGCTGCGGAAACGTCGAAAGTCTCCGGCGCCACCGCCGCTTCCAGGCTGGCCAGCGCGCTGCGCACCGACGGCCACAGCGCCTCGGCGCGCGGGGTTGGCTTGACGCCGTAGGCTGTGCGTATCAGCAATTCGTCGCCCAGGCTTTCGCGCAAACGCTTGATGGCGTTGGAGACGGCGGGCTGGGTCATGGCCAAATGGCCGGCGGCGCGTGTCAGGTTCTGCTCTGTCATCACGGCGTCGAAGACGCGTAACAAATTCAAGTCCAGCGTCAAAAAGCTCATGTCGGCTCGGGATGTGGGGTTGGGGTCGTTGCAGTATCGAGAAATATGGATTTCTCGTCAATGATAAGACATCCCATTCACCAAACGAATAATTGTTATCGGGGAAGTAAATTGGATACTTATGTTGCGCTGCACTATAGTTACACTTGATTCTAAATGCAGTGTTACAACATGTCTACCATCATCTCATTCGTACAAAATTTTTCCCTGGTCGCCGCCGGTGAGCTGGCGCTGGCCAGCGGCGCTGTTTGCGCGCTGATCGTGCTGTTCAAACCGCTGTTGCGCGGCCTGGGCCGTGCAGCCATGCTGGTCGTCAAGCCTAAGCGCAGCAAGGAAGAGCAGCTGCAGCGCCGCCAGATGCGCGACGCCATGATGCTCAAGCGCATGCTGAACTCGGTGGAGCCTAGTCAGGCCGCCGAGCTGCGCGCGATGGCAGCCCGTGCCTAAATTTTAAGCGGCGGTACCGTGGGGACGCCCCCGCCGGTACCGCGCCGCAACATTACTTCTCGCCCAGCAGGGCAGGTTTCAGCGAGCTGTCGACCGGATGGTCGCCCAGCCAGATGCGCAGCACGGCGTTGTAGAACGCCACGTCCGGCATCAATTCCCCGATCTTCTTACCATTCAGATAGCACTGCGTGCCCTCGCCCGGGGTCCAGTCCAGCAGCATCTGGTCGCCCTTTTTCAGCGCCTGGATTTGCGCGAATACTTCGCCGAACTTCATCGTCTGCGGCAGGATCTTGCTGCGCTCGTTCTTGTCGGTGTTGTTGTTCAGGCCGTCCATGAAGGCCTTGCCGAAATCTTCCGAACTCACTTCGCGCAGCATCGTGATCGCCACGCGGCGCGGGCCCTGGGTCGCCAGCACGTCCGGCACGGTGGTTTTCTTTTCGGTCAGGTACAGGCCGGCGGCGTAGACCTTGAAGATGACCTTGGTGCGCAGACCGGCGCCGTTCAGCTTCAATTCTTTGCCGGCAACGCTGATGCTGTCGTCGAATTTAACGCCGGCCACTTCCACGGCGGCAAATGCGGGCAGGCTGAAGCTGCTGGCCAGGAAGGCGGCTGCCATCAGGCTCTTGATGGTATTTCTGCGATTCATGTGTAGTCTCCGAGGGCGCCCGTGAGGTAGGCGTTGGTGGAATATACCACCCGGAGCAGGACAGCAACACGGTGCGGCGCAAATTGGCCGCACGGTCATGCTTTTTTGGCTCGTCAGGCCTTGGCAGCTTGCAAACGTTCGAATTTGTCGCGCAACTGTTCTTCACTCTCGCGCCAGGCGGGATTGAAGGGGATGCAGCTGACCGGGCACACCTGCTGGCATTGCGGCTCATTGAAATGGCCGACGCATTCGGTGCACTTGTCCGGGTCGATTTCGTAAATTTCCGCGCCCATGTAGATCGCGTCGTTCGGGCACTCAGGCTCGCAAACGTCGCAATTTATACAGTCGTCGGTGATCATCAAGGCCATGGCAATACTCGCTGATTACTCGGCCTTGGTGGCGGCAATTTTCTTTTGCAGCCAGCGGTCGACCGATGGGAAAACAAACTTCGATACGTCGCCGCCCAGCACCGCGATCTCGCGCACGATGGTGCCGGAGATAAACTGGTATTGGTCGGACGGCGTCAGGAACAGGGTTTCGACATCCGGCAGCAGGTAGCGGTTCATGCCCGCCATCTGGAACTCGTACTCGAAGTCGGACACGGCGCGCAGGCCGCGCACGATGACGCGGGCATCATGCTCGCGCACGAAATCTTTCAACAGGCCGGAGAAACTCTCGACCTTGACGTTGGGATAGTGGCCCAGGACTTCGTTGGCGATGGTCAGGCGCTCTTCCAGCGAGAAGAACGGTTTCTTGTTCTTGCTGTCGGCGACACCGACCACCAGCGTGTCGAACAGACCGGATGCGCGACGCACCAGATCTTCGTGACCACGGGTCAACGGATCAAAAGTTCCTGGATAAACGGCTACTACCATCGCGGCTCCTTGCAGTGCACCAATATAGAACGCGCATTATGCCTGAAAAACCCTGTTTGCCTTAATTTGGGGCGGCTTGCGGCCCTTTTAGCGGCAAATGGCGGGTGTTCAGGCAGCCGTTTGCTTGTGCTTTAACAAATGATAGAACACCATCCCGGCCTTGTCAGCCCGCAGCACTTCCCATGGCGCCATCCACTCCGGCGCCGCGCCTTCTTCGAACTCCAGCGCCAGTCCGGATTCGGCGTAGATCAGGCCGCCCTCTTTCAAGATGCGCGTGCACAGCGGCAGGCAGCGTTCGAGGAATTCCTGCTGGTAGGGCGGATCGAGGAAGATCAGGTCGTACTTCTGGCCGCGCGCAATGGCGGACTGGGCCACGGCCAGCGCGTCGGCGCGGATGATCTGCACGTTGTCGGCTTTCAGCTTGGCCTTGATGTCTTCCAGCTGGCGCACCACCGGCACCACGGTGTCGATCATCGTCACCGATTGTGCGCCGCGGCTGGCCGCTTCGAAGCCCAGCGCGCCGCTGCCGGCGAACAAGTCCAGCACCTGCGCATCGGCCCAGTAGCCGTCGCGCTGGTGATTGATCCAGTTGAACACGGTTTCGCGCACGCGATCCGGCGTCGGACGCAGGCCGGAGGCGCTCAGCACCGGCAGCGGCGTGCGCTTCCAGGCGCCGCCGATGATGCGCACCTGGTTGCTGTGCTGGGGACCGTGGACCGGGACTTTGGCAGGTTTCGCGGGCTTGTTGGCGGGCTTCTTTGGCATGTGGCTGTGTTCTAAGTCATTGATTCAACAGGGGCCACTATACCATACCGGCCCTAGCGAGGTTCCGCCGACAGGCTGTTGAAGTCGTCGATCCAGCCCTGCATGCGCTTGTGTGCGTGGGCTTTCTGGGCCGGCGTCGCGATCTTGATGACGGTCAAGATGAACTGCATGGTGGATTCATCGTAGGCATCGAAGAACGGTTTGCGCTCGGAATGTTCCAGGCGCTCGAAGCTGTCCTTGATCAGCGTGTGGATCAGC
Organism: Rugamonas aquatica; assembly: GCF_009380215.1. Taxonomy (GTDB): domain Bacteria; phylum Pseudomonadota; class Gammaproteobacteria; order Burkholderiales; family Burkholderiaceae_D; genus Rugamonas; species Rugamonas aquatica_B. Next base: position 267,940 of record NZ_WHUG01000003.1, on the reverse strand, counting down.
GCCATCGTCGCTTCCTTGCTGAGTTTTTCGCGCTGCACCTTTTGCACCAGCGTCAGGATGTTCTTCTGGCGGCGCATGCGCTCGTCGAGCCAGATGTCGTTGTCCAGCGGGCGGGCGTCAGAGGCGCGGCGGATCTGCGCTTCCTGCTCGGCGCTGAAGGGGCCGAACCACAGCTCGAACTGCTCCATCGATTTTTTATAGCGGAACTTTTGCTGGGCTTCCTTGTCGCCCTTCATATTCTTCTTGCGGAACTCGACGTTATTGGCGGCGAACTTTTTTTCCAGCGCGACGATCTGCTCGGGTTGCAGCGAACGCGCCAGGTCGGCCAGCTCGGGCAAGGCCTTGAACAGCAACAGCTGGGTGCGGCGTTTGATTTCGTCGTAATCGTTGGTGAGGTCGGCCACGGTCGGGTTGCCGGCCAGCTGGCGCTGTCCGGTCTGCAGAAGTTGCGTGTAGTCACGCAACTGGGTCTTGCGATGCCAGTGGAACAGCTCGTCGATATCCTTCTTGACCCAGACTTTTTGATCGCTGTTGAGGTCGACGTAGGCGTCCAGCCACCAGTACAGCAGCGTGTCGCCGTGGTTGTAGGCCAGGCGCAGCGAGCTGCAACCGGCCAGCACCGCCATCAGGACGATCAGGAAAACCCGGCGCAGTGCGGGGCTGTGGATATCTGGCATGTTAAACTTTCGCATTGATTAACTTTCTTTGATTTGGCACCTATGAACGTAGTTATCCTCGCAGCAGGCATGGGCAAGCGCATGCAGTCGGCCTTGCCAAAAGTGTTGCATCCGCTGGCTGGCAAGCCGTTGTTGTCGCATGTGCTGGACACGGCGCGCAGCCTGTCCGCCAGCCGATTATGCGTGATTTACGGTCATGGGGGCGCAGCCGTGCTGGACATGCTGTCCAAGCAGCCGGAAAAGGTCGCCACCGCCCTGCAGGAACCGCAACTGGGCACGGGCCACGCCGTCATGCAGGCGCTGCCGGAGCTGGACGACAGCGCCGCCACCCTGATCCTGTACGGCGACGTGCCGCTGACCACTTCCGCCTCGCTGCAAGCGCTGGTGGACGTGGCCGGCAAGGACAAGCTGGGCATCCTGACCGTGGTGCAGGACGACCCGACCGGGCTCGGCCGCATCGTCCGTGAAAATGGCGAAATTGTCCGCATCGTCGAGCAAAAAGATGCGAACGAAGCCGAACGTGCGATTAAAGAGATCAACAGCGGCATTCTGGTGGTGCCGACCGCGCGCCTCAAGCAATGGCTGGGCGCGCTGAAGAACAACAATGCCCAGGGCGAGTATTACCTGACCGACATCGTCGCCATGGCGGTAGCGGACGGCGTGCCTGTCGTGTCGGCCCAGCCGTCGGCGCAGTGGGAAGTGGCGGGCGTGAACAGCAAGGTGCAGCTGGCCGAACTGGAGCGCATCCACCAGGGCAATATCGCCCTGAAACTGCTGGAACAGGGCGTGACGCTGATGGACCCAGCCCGCATCGACGTGCGTGGCGAGTTGATCTGCGGCCGTGATGTCACCATCGACGTCGGCTGCGTGTTCGAAGGCAAGGTTGAGCTGGCGGACGGCGTGCGCGTCGGCCCGCACAGCGTCATCATCAACTCCCGCATCCTGGCCGGCGCGCAGATCAAGCCGTTCTGCCATATCGAAGAGGCGGTGGTGGGCGAAGTGTCCATCATCGGCCCGTATGCGCGCCTGCGTCCTGGCACCGTGCTGGCCGAGGATGTGCACGTGGGTAACTTCGTCGAAATCAAAAACGGCCAGGTCGCCGCGCACAGCAAGGCCAACCACCTGGCCTACATCGGCGATGCGACCATCGGTTCGCGCGTCAACATCGGCGCCGGCACCATCACCTGCAATTACGATGGCGTGAACAAGTTCCGCACCGTGATCGAAGACGACGCCTTCATCGGCAGCGACAGCCAGCTGGTGGCGCCCGTCACCGTCGGCAAAGGCGCGACCCTGGGCGCCGGCACCACGCTGACCAAGGATGCGCCGGCCGGCAAGCTGACGATTTCGCGCGCGCGCCAGATCACCATCGACGGCTGGAGCCGCCCGGTGAAAAAGCCGAAGTAAGCGCTCAGCGCCTCAAGCAAAGCCGGGATACGTCCCGGCTTTTTTTACGCCTCGTATTGTGGATAACGATGTGGAGAAGCCTGCGTACAAGCCCTGCAAAAGCCAGGTATAAGCCGGGGAAAAGTGTTGGACAACCTTGCTTGCATGAACAAAGCGACCCCGCGCCACGGCCTGCAGCCACACTTCCGCTCATGTTGTGGATAAGCCTGTGGGAAATCTTGTGAGTAATTCAGGATAACTTTTTACTGTGGATAAGCCTGGGTATAAGCCCGTGCATAGCCCTTGGAAAAGCCTTGGAAAAGGCGGGAAAACATTTCCCGCTCACAATCCGGTGTGGATAAGCCTGTGTAAAAGCACCTGAACAAGCCGGGGATAAGCTGTTAAACCGCGATCCGCGTCTCGAATTTGCTGCGGAAAGTGGAAAAATACGCTTTGACGTTGCGCACATTGGTCTGCGTGGCGAACAAACGGTGCGCCAGCGCGTGATAGGCCGGCATGTCCACCACCTGGACGATCAGCACGAAGTCCGGCCCCGGCGCCACGCGGTAGCACTGCAGCACGGCGTCGTCGCCCGCCACATGGGCTTCGAACTCGGCCATGCGCTCGGCGGCCTGGATATCCAGCGAGATTTCCACAATCGCCGTCAGGCTGGGGCCGACCTTCTCCGGCGCCACGATGGCGACCTGGCGCTGGATCACGCCGCTTTCGGTCAGGTGCTTGACCCGGCGCAGGCAAGTGGGCGCCGACACGTGGACCGCCAGCGCCAACTCGCTATTTGTTTGTGAAGAATCAACTTGCAGCGCATTCAAAATGCGACGATCTATCTCATCCATAAAAATATTCCTAGAAAATGAAATAATATTTCACGATAACAGTGCAGTGAAAGAATATTCCAAAATATACAGGATTTAGAAAGCTTATTTCAGAAGTCCTGCTCTAGCATGGCTACACTTATTTTTAGCGAGGTTTTCCATGTGCGGCATTGTCGGCGCGGTAGCGCAACGTAACATCACCCCTATCCTGATCGAAGGCCTGAAGCGCCTGGAATACCGCGGCTACGATTCCTGCGGCGTCGCCCTGCACGTGGATGGCCAGTTGCAGCGCTCGCGCAGCACCTCGCGGGTGGCCGACCTGGAAAAGCAGATCGCCGAAGTCGGCATGCAAGGCTTCACCGGCATCGCCCACACCCGCTGGGCCACCCACGGCGCCCCTGCGTCGCACAATGCCCACCCGCACTTCTCGCCATCGACCGAGCAGGCGCGCATCGCCCTGGTCCACAACGGCATCATTGAAAACCACGACGAGCTGCGCGCCGAACTGACCGCGCTCGGCTACGTATTCCAGAGCCAGACCGACACCGAAGTGATCGCCCACCTGGTCGACCACATGTACACCGGCGACTTGTTCGAAACCGTCCAGCAGGCCGTCAAGCGCCTGCACGGCGCGTATGCGATCGCCGTGTTCGCCCGCGAAGAGCCGCACCGCGTGGTCGCCGCGCGCCAGGGTTCGCCGCTGATCGTCGGCCTGGGCCAGGGTGAAAACTTCGTCGCCTCGGACGCGATGGCGCTGGCCGGCACCACCGACCAGATCATCTACCTGGAAGAAGGCGACGTGGTCGACCTGCAACTGGCGCGCACCTGGATCGTCGACGTCGACGGCAAGCCGGTCACCCGCGAAGTCAAAACCGTGCAGGCGCACACCGGTGCAGCCGAGCTGGGCCCATACCGCCACTACATGCAGAAGGAAATCTTCGAACAGCCACGCGTCATCGGCGACACGCTCGAAGGCGTCACCGGCATCATGCCGGAACTGTTCGGCGACGGCGCCTACAACGTCTTCAAGCAGATCGACCGCGTGCTGATCCTCGCTTGCGGCACCAGCTACTACTCCGGCCTGACCGCCAAGTACTGGATCGAATCGGTGGCCAAGATCCCGGTCAACGTCGAGATCGCCAGCGAATACCGCTACCGCGACAGCGTGCCGCACCCGAACACGCTGGTGGTGACGATCTCGCAAAGCGGCGAAACCGCCGACACCCTGGCCGCGCTGAAGCACGCACGCAGCCTGGGCATGGAACACACGCTGACCATCTGCAACGTCGCCACCAGCGCCATGGTGCGCGAATGCAAGCTGGCCTACATCACCCGCGCCGGCGTCGAAGTGGGCGTGGCGTCGACCAAGGCCTTCACCACCCAGCTGGCCGCGCTGTTCCTGCTGACCTTGTCGCTGGCGCAAGTCAACGGCCGCCTGACCGACGAGGAAGAAGAGCAGCACCTGAAAGCCATGCGCCACCTGCCGGTTGCGATCTCGGCCGTGCTGGCGCTGGAACCGCAGATCATCGCCTGGTCGGAAGACTTCGCCCGCAAGGAAAATGCGCTGTTCCTCGGCCGCGGCATGCACTACCCGATCGCGCTGGAAGGCGCGCTGAAGCTGAAAGAGATTTCCTACATCCACGCCGAAGCCTACCCGGCAGGCGAACTGAAGCACGGCCCGCTGGCGCTGGTGACGGAAGAAATGCCGGTCGTGACGATCGCGCCTAACGATGCGCTGATCGAGAAGCTGAAGTCGAACATGCAGGAAGTGCGCGCGCGCGGCGGCCAGCTGTACGTGTTTGCCGACGTCGACTCGCGCATCACCTCGGGCGAAGGCGTGCACGTGATCCGTCTGCCGGAACACTACGGCCTGCTGTCGCCGATACTGCACGTGGTATCGCTGCAGCTGCTGGCCTATCACTCGGCGCTGGCACGCGGCACCGATGTGGACAAGCCGCGTAATCTGGCGAAGTCCGTTACTGTCGAGTAAGCCGTGGGCTTCAGTGGAAGCCCTCGAACGACACCTTCAGCATATGGCGCACGATATCGTCGGTCGCCATCTTGCTGTATTTCTGCAGATACTCGACCGCCGGGTCGCAGGTCCGCGCATAGTAGCTGAACAGGATGACGTCGGTGGGCAGCTCGCGGTTGAGCTGCCCCTGCTGCTGCGCCTGTTTCACCAGGGCTTCCAGCTGCCGGTTCAGTTTGACGATGCGCAGCATGTACTTCACATTCCGTATCAACATATCGCGCACATGGGGGCTGGTGGACGGCAGGAACGGCAAGCCGCCATCGAGACGCACCCGCAGCGCCCATTCCAATAGCGCCGACAATTTCTGCAACGCGCTCAGCGCAGGGTCCAGCGCCGCGACGTAATCCAGCGCTCCATCCAGCAAGCGTATCAGCGCCTCGCCCACCAGCTCCTCCTTCGACTTGAAGTGCTTGTACAGGCTGGGTTTGGAGATGCCCACCGCACCGGCGACGTCATCCATGGTCATCAAGTCATAGCCTTTTTGGCTCAGCACGGCGGTCGCGGCATCGAGGATCGCATTTTCGCGCAGCTTAAATGCTTGATTTTTAAAGCTTAATCTGGGAAGGATACTCATTGGTAAATTTACGCTACTAATCAGTAGCTTTTGTTGTGTGGTGGTAGTAATATTAGCACGCCGGTACACAAGGCGGTCAAAATAACCATCCCAACGACATGAATCTGCCACGCAAACGTATCGCCATTATCGGTTCAGGCATCTCCGGCCTGGCCAGCGCCTATTTCCTCAGCCGCAAGCACGATGTCGTGCTGTTCGAGGCGGCCGGCTATCTCGGCGGCCATACCAACACCGTCGAGGTCACGCTGGAGGGACATACCCACGGCGTCGACACCGGCTTCCTGGTGTACAACGAGCGCACCTACCCCAACCTGGTGGCCCTGTTCGACGAACTGGACGTGGCCAGCAACGCCAGCGACATGTCGTTCGCCGTGTCGATGGACGACGGCGCGCTGGAGTGGGCGGGCACCAGCCTGGCCACCGTGTTCGCGCAGCTCGCCAACATCGGCTCGCCGTCCTTCCTGCGCATGCTGTGGGATATCCTGCATTTCAACCGCAACGCCGAGCGCTTCCTGCAATTGTCCAGCCGGGACGACCTGACGCTGGGGCAGCTGCTCCAGCAACAGCGCTACGGCGCGCGCTTCCGCGACGCCTACCTGCTGCCGATGGCCGCCGCCATCTGGTCCAGTTCGCCGAACGACATCCTGAAATTCCCTGCGGCGACCTTTCTGCGCTTTTGCCTGAACCATGCGCTGCTGCAGGTCAACAACCGTCCGCAATGGCGCACAGTGGCGGGCGGCGCGCGCCATTATGTCGAGAAGATCGCCGCCGTGCTGCCGGACTGCCGCCTGAACACGCCCGTGCGCGCGGTGCTGCGCGAGGGCGGCAAGCTGCTGGTCTCCACCGCCGCCGGCACCGAAGCCTTCGACGACGTGGTGTTCGCCACCCACGCGCCGACCACGCTGTCGCTGCTGCTCAATGCCGGCGAGGCCGAGCGCGCTATTCTCGGCGGCGTACGCTACCAGCCCAACACCGCCTACCTGCACACGGACGTGAAACTGATGCCGCGCCGGCGCAAGGTCTGGGCCGCCTGGAACTATCTTTCTGGCGCGCAGTCGGCCGGACAGCGTCCCGTATGCGTGAGTTACTGGCTGAACCAGCTGCAGGCGCTGCCATTCGCGACGCCGGTCGTCGTCACGCTCAATCCCTACACGCCGCCCGCCGCTGGCACGCTGCTGGCCAGGTTCGAATACGACCATCCGATCATGGATCAGGCCGCCGTCCGCGCGCAGCAGCAACTGGCGCAGATACAGGGCAACGACGGCATCTGGTACGCCGGCGCCTGGACCGGCTACGGCTTCCACGAGGATGGCTTGAAATCGGCGCTGCGCATCGCGGCGGCCTTCGACGCCGCGCCCGCATGGACCACGCTGCCATGAAGCCGCCCGCTGCCCAGCTGGTGCACGGCCAGGTGATGCACGCGCGCCTGCGCCCGGCGCCGCACCGTTTCGTCTATCCGCTGTTCTATGTGCGCCTGAACCTGGCCCGGCTGGACGCCTGCAATTCGCGCTGGTTCGGCGTGGACCGCTGGCGGCCGCTGTCGATCCGCCGCCGCGACTACGGCCCGCGCGACGGCTCCAGCCTGGAACAATGGATGCGCGCGCTGCTGCGCGAACACCATATCGCCGCCGATGGCGAGATCTGGCTGCAAACTTTTCCCCGCGTTGCCGGCTACGCATTCAATCCCGTCAGCTTCTGGCACTGCCACGACGCCGACGGCGGGCTGTGCGCCGTGCTGGCCGAGGTCAACAACACCTTCGGCGAAAGCCACCGCTACCTGATGCGCGTCGCTCCGACAGCTGGTGCCGGCACCGCCCGCGCCGACAAGCAGATGCATGTGTCGCCGTTCTGCGAGGTTGCAGGGCACTACCGTTTCCGCTTCCGCCTCGGTGGCGCCAGCCACTGCACCGGCCTCGACTATTACGACAGCGATGGCCTGCTGTTGCGCACCGCGCTCAGCGGCCGTCCCGCACCCATGACCGACCGCGCCGTGGCCGGCGCGCTGCTGCGCTATCCGCTGCTGGGGCTGGGCATCGTGTTCCGCATTCACTGGCAGGCGCTCAGGCTCTGGCTGAAGCGCGTCCCGTTTTTCAGCAAGCCGCCCGCCCCCGCCCATCACACCACCGTGCACCAGGAGACTGCCCGATGAACCGCACCTTATCCACCGCCACGCTGTCGGCCCCCGTCGGCGCGCGCATGTTCCTGGCGCTGCTCAACAATATCCGTCACGGCCACCTGGAGCTGATCACGCCCTGCAATACCCGCATGGTGTTCGGCGACGCCCACGCGCCCACCGGCGCCACGCTGCAACTGCACGACTGGCGCGCCTGCCAGCGCATCCTGCGCGCGGGCGACATCGGCTTTGCCGAGGCCTACGCAGCCGGATGGATAGCCACGCCCGACCTGACCGCGCTGCTGCGCCTGGCGCTGCGCAACGAAGCGTCGCTGGACCAGCTGGTGTTCGGCGGCGTGCTGGCGCGTTGCTGGTACCGGCTGCGGCACTGGCTGCGGCCCAATACCCGCAAGGGCAGCCAGCGCAATATCCACGCCCACTACGACATCGGCAACGATTTCTACCAGCTGTGGCTCGATCCCAGCTGGACCTATTCCAGCGCGCTGTTCGACGGCGACTACAGCCTGTCGCTGCAAGACGCGCAGCAGCGCAAATACCAGCGCATCATCGACACGCTGCAACTGAAGCCGGGCCAGCGCGTGCTGGAAATCGGCTGCGGCTGGGGCGGCTTCGCCGAGCAGGCCGCGCAGCAGGGCATCCACGTGCACGGCGTGACGATTTCGCCGTCGCAGCTGGAAGTGGCGCAACGCCGCGTGCAGGCGCAGGGACTGCAGGACCGGGTGCGGTTGGAGCTATGCGATTACCGCGACCTGCGGGGCGAATACGACGCCGTGGTGTCGATTGAAATGTTCGAGGCGGTCGGCGAGCAATACTGGCCGCAGTATTTCCACACCGTCGCGGCCCGGCTGAAGGCTGGCGGGCAGGCGCTGGTGCAGTCGATCACCATCGGCGAACAGTATTTCCCGCGCTACCGCAGCAGCGCCGATTTCATCCAGCAGTACATTTTCCCCGGCGGTATGTTGCCCAGTGTCGAGCGCTTCGAACGGCAGGCGGCCCGCTGCGGCCTGCATCCGTTGGCGCGCCACGCTTTCGGCCGCGACTATGCGGAGACGCTGCGCCGCTGGGATGCCCGGTGCCGCAACGTCCACCAGCAGATCGCTGGCCAGGGCTTCGACGAGCACTTCCTGCGCATCTGGCAGATGTACTTCGCCTACTGCGAGGCCGCCTTTGACGAGGGACGCACCGATGTTGTCCAATTCCTGCTGCAAAAAGCCTGAACCCGCCTGGCTGCGGCTGGCCCTGCAAGGGGTTCTGCTGTGCTGCTTTTTAGCGAGTGGCCTGTGCGGTGCCGCCAGCTGGCGCGACGAGCTGCCCCGCGCCGAGGCGCTGGGCGACGGCGAACTGCGCTGGCTGGGCTTTCGCATCTACCGCGCCACGCTGTGGGCGGAGCAGCGGCCATTCCAGCCCGAGCGCGCGTTCGCGCTGCAACTGCACTACTACCGCAGCATCAGCCGCCAGCGCCTGGTGCAGACCAGCCTGGACGAAATCCAGCGCCTGAACGGCGCCGCCATCGATGCGGCCACGCTGGCGCAATGGGACAAGTCGCTGAACCGCGCCTTCACCGATGTCGAGCCCGGCGAAGAATTGACCGGCGTGTATGTGCCCGGCCACGGCATGCGCTTCTACAACCAGCAGCGCCTGCTGGCGGATATCGACGACCTGCGGCTGGCGCGCGCCTTCTTCGGCATCTGGCTAGACGAGCGGACCCGCGACCAAGACTTGCGCCGCAAACTGATGGGAGCTCCACAGTGACACCCGTCGCCGCGCAGCCGGCCGTTGGCCATCCGCACTGGTGGCGCCTGGCCGCCTACGGCCTGCTCGGCCTGCCGTTGGCCATGGCCGCGCTGCCCGTGTACGTGCAGGTGGGGGCGTACTACAGCATGTTGCGCGGCGTTCCGCTGGCGCAGTTGGGTTGGGTGCTGTTTGCCGCGCGCCTGCTCGACACCTTGCAAGACCCGCTGCAAGGCCACATCATCGACCGCCTGCGCAACGGCATCGGACGCTGGCTGGCGCTGGGCGGCGCCGTGCTCGCGCTGGCTTTCGCGGGCCTGTGGCAGCCGCCGGCTGGCAACTTGGCCGCGGCCGTCTGGCTGGGCGCCATGCTGGTGCTGGCTTACAGCGCGCACAGCATGTTGAACATCGCCTACCTGACGTGGGGCGCGCGCCTGAACGGCGGCGGCACGCAGCGCGACAGCGCCCTGCTGCCGGCCGCCGCCTGGCGCGAGGGCGCGGGGTTGGTCGGCATGATCGTCGCCAGCGTGATCCCCGCCACCATCATGAGCGGCGACGCCGAACGCATCCCGGCCCGCATGGCGCTCTACAGCCTGGCGTTTGCCGCGCTGCTGCTGGCGGCTTTGCTGGCGCTGCTGAAACTGGCGCCCGCGTGGCCCGCCGTCACCGAACGCGCCGGCGGGTGGCGCAGCACGCTGCGGCGCATGGCGTCGAACCGCGCCTTCCTGCGTTTGCTGGCGCCGTATTTCCTCAATGCCTGTTCGGTGTCGCTGCCGGCGACGCTGGCGCTGTTCTTCATCCGCGACCGCTTGCACGCGGCGCCGCTGGCCGGCGCCTTCCTCGGCTGCTATTTCATTGCCGCGGCCTGCGGCCTGCCGCTGTGGACCGCGCTGGCCCGCCGCATCGGCGTACTGCCGTGCTGGCGTATCGGCATGGCGCTGGCCATCGCCAGCTTTGCCGGCGCCGGCCTGCTGGGCGAGGGCGACGTGCTGCCCTACTTTGCCGTCTGCATCGCCGCCGGCGCGGCGTTGGGCGCTGACCTGGCCATGCCGCCGGTGCTGCTGGCTGAGCTGATCGGAACCGGCGAAGCGGCCGGCGCCTACTACGGCGTGCTGACGCTGCTGGGCAAGCTGGCGCTGGCCTTGTCCGGCCTGGCGCTGCCGCTGCTGGCCGCGCTTGGATACAAGCCCGGCGTGGCCGGCGGCGCCGCGCTGGCGCTGGTCTACGCCGCCGTTCCTTGCCTGCTCAAACTGCTGGCGATGGCCGCGCTGTGGCGCTTCCATCCGGCATCCATGCCCGTCGTACGCTACTGGAGTTCACCATGAAAACCTTGTTCTGCGGCCTGCTGCTGGCCTTGCTCGCCGGCTGCGCCGGCCCCGACGTCCAGCAATACAAGGCGCAACAGCCCGCACTCGACCTGGCCGCCTACTTCACCGGCACCACCGATGCCTGGGGCATGTTCCAGCGGCGCGGCGGCGCGGTGCAAAAACGCTTCCACGTCGTCATCACCGGCACCAGCACCGACGGCGCACTGACGCTCGACGAACAGTTTCGCTACGACGACGGCAGCACCCAGCGCCGCGTATGGCGCCTGACGCGCGCAGCAGACGGCCGCTGGCGCGGACGCGCCGACGACGTCAAGGGCGAGGCGCAGGGCGAACTGGCCGGCAATGCGCTGCGCTGGCAATACACGCTGCTGCTGCCGGTCGACGGCAGCACCTACGAGATGGCCTTCGACGACTGGATGTTCCTGATCGACGATTGCACGATGATCAACCGCGCCAGCATGGCCAAGTTCGGCATCGAGCTGGGGCAAGTCACATTGATGTTCCGGAGGCGCGCATGCGGCCCCTGAACCGGACGATCACGACGTGGGCCGGCCGGCGCGTGTGGCTGGTCGGCGCCTCCAGCGGCATCGGCGCCGCGCTGGCCCAGGAACTGCTGCTGGCGGGGGCGCGGGTGGCGCTGTCGGCCCGCCGCGCCGAGCTGCTGCAAGGTGTCGCCGCCAGGCACCCGCAAGCCATCGTCGCGCCCTTCGATATCCTGGACCAGGATGCATGGGCCGAGCGCTACCAGTATATCTGCGACCAGGCCGGCGGCGTCGACCTGATCGTGTTCTGCGCCGCCGCCTACCACCCCGAGCGCAGCTGGGATGTCAGCCCGGACGGCGCCGCCCACACGCTGGCCGTGAACCTGGGCAGCGTCTACACGGGATTGGCCACGGTGCTGCCCGCCATGCTGGCGCGCGGCAGCGGCGGCATCGCCATCGTCGCCAGCGTGGCCGGCTACGTCGGCCTGCCCAATGCCAGCGTGTACGGACCCAGCAAAGCCGCGCTGATCAATTTGGCGGAACTGCTGTACACCGACTTGCGGCCACGCGGGCTGGACGTCTATCTGATCAATCCCGGCTTTGTGCAGACGCCGCTGACCGCGCAGAACCAGTTCGCCATGCCGGCGTTGCAGACACCGCAGGCGGCGGCCAAGGCCATACGGCGCGGCTTCGCCGCCGGCCTGTTCGAAATCCACTTTCCGAAACGATTTACACTGATACTCAAACTGCTGCGCTGGCTGCCGTACCGCTGGCGTTTTGCCCTGATCACCCACTTCCTGATACCGCAATGACCGATCCCGAACCCCTGTTGGCCTGGTATGCCACGCTGACGCCGCACACCGTTGCGCGGGCCGGCGAATTCTACGCAGCCGATGCGCAGTTTCGCGACCCCTTCAACGACGTGCGCGGCGTTGCCGCCATCGAGGCGATCTTCCGCCACATGTTTGTCCACACCGAGGAGCCGCGCTTCGTCATCGGCGAGCGCATCGTGCAGGGCGACCAGGCGTTTGTCACCTGGCTGTTTGTGTTCCGGCTGCGCGGCGTGCCGTATCAGATCGCCGGCGGCAGCCATCTGCGCTTCAACCAGGACGGCCTGGTGGTGGTCCACCGCGACTACTGGGACGCCGCCGAGGAATTGCTGGCCAAGCTGCCCCTGATCGGCGCGCCGATCCGCTGGCTGCGCAGCCGCTTCCGCGTTCCGATGCCGGACTGAGCATGAGCACAACGCTCAAGCTGATCCTCGGCGACCAGCTCAATTGCGGCCACAGCTGGTTTGCCCGGCCACGCCAGGACGTGGTGTTCGTGCTGATGGAAGTGCGCCAGGAGACCGATTACGTGCTGCACCACGCGCAAAAGGTGATCGCCATCTTTGCCGCCATGCGCGACCTGGCGCGCCGGCTGCGCGAGGCCGGCCACCGCGTGCACTACCTGACCATCGACGACCGCGACAACCGCCAGTCCCTGCCCGCCAACCTGGACTTTCTGCTGGCGCACTACGGGGCCGACAGTTTTGCCTGGCAGGCGCCGGACGAATGGCGGCTGGACCGGCAACTCGCCGCCTACGCCGCCGGCCTCGACATCGCCACGCAGATGGACGACAGCGAGCACTTCTACACCGCCCGCCGCGGGGCCGCCGACTTTTTCGAAGGCCGCGCCGCCTGGGTCATGGAACCGTTCTACCGTCACATGCGCCAGCGGCACGGCGTGCTGGTCTCGGAGACTGGAAGTCCGACCGGCGGCCAATGGAATTTCGACCACGACAACCGCGAAGCCTGGCCGGGCGTGCCGTGGGAACCGGCCGATCCGCGTCCGCGCCACGACCACAGCGCGCTATGGCAAACCATCGAAGCGGCAGGCGTGCGCACCTTCGGCGCTCCGCAGGCCGGTGATTTCGCGTGGCCGCTCAACCGCGAGGAGGCGCTGCTGCAACTGGACAGCTTCGTGCAGCACGCCTTGCCCCATTTCGGCCGCTACCAGGACGCGATGAGCGTGCGCGCCTGGCGGCTGTTCCACTCGCTGCTGTCGTTCGCGATGAACACCAAGATGCTCGATCCGCGCACCGTGGTCGAACGGGTCGAAGCCGCCTGGCGCGACGGCGCCGTGCCGCTGGCATCGGCCGAGGGTTACATCCGGCAGATACTTGGCTGGCGCGAATACGTGCGCGGCGTCTACTGGCACCGCATGCCGGGCTACGACCAGCTCAACACCTTCGGCCACACGACCGCGCTGCCGCACTGGTTCTGGAGCGGGGACACGCGCATGCGCTGCGTGGCGGCGGCCATCGGCCAGTCGCTGGAGCACGCACACAGCCACCATATCAACCGGCTTATGGTCATCGGCAATTTTTCCCTGCTGGCGGGGCTGTCGCCGCAGGAGCTGCATCAATGGTATCTGGGCATCTACATCGACGCCTTCGAATGGGTGGAATTGCCGAACACGCTGGGCATGAGCCAGTACGCCGATGGCGGCCTGCTGGCGACCAAACCCTATGTTTCCAGCGCCGCCTATATCGACCGCATGAGCGATTATTGCAAAGGCTGTCACTACCAAAAGAAACAACGCATCGGCGAACGCGCCTGTCCCTACAACGCGCTGTACTGGGATTTTTTTCTGCGCAATGACAAGCGGCTGGGCAACAACCACCGCCTCGGCATGGTCTATCAGCAGCTACGCCGCATGGGTGACGCCGACCGGCAGGCCCTGCAGGAGCAGGCCGCCGCGACCCGCGCCAACCTGGCCACGCTGTAGGAATCGAGGCTCAAAACGCAATATTCACCGGTATTCGCCGATATTCATCTTCTAATTCATTGTGGAATCCGCAAGAATATGCCCATTCTCTTGGAAGAAAGGCATGTCCCCGATGAATTTTGGCGAACGACTCAAGCAAATCAGAACGGAAAGAAATCTCACGCAGCCGCAGATGTCGGCTGCGATCGGCATCGAGCAGTCCTACCTGTCCAAGCTGGAAAACGATAAATCCCAGCCCTCGGCCGAGATGTTCAGCGCCATCGTCGCCGCCCTCGAACTCGACGCCAAGGAGTTCCTGGGCGGTATCAACAAGCAGGCGCTGCAAACCTCGCTGCGCCATATACCGGAAGTTAGCCAGTTCTTGAACGGCACCGTCACCCAGCGCGTTCACGACGCCAGGAAATGGCTGTTCAGCGCCGCCGCCGCCGGCGCCCTCGGGTTCGCACTGATGCTGGCGGCCAACGACGGCATTTTCTCTTCCAACATGCAGTACAAGTACGTATCCAAAGGCGTGCTGCTGAAAAATGAGTCAGACAACATCTTTGACCAGTTCAAAGAGATCCAGAACCTGAAGCTCGCCGCGAACACGATCAGCGCCGAAGAACACGCCAGATTGCTGGCCGCGTTCGAAGCCGACCGGGTCCGGCTGGCGACGGTCGAGTTCCCGGAGGACCGGGGCAGCGTGTTCTTCGAGAACGTCGAGAACGGCAAGCGCAAGTTCGAACTGATCAACACGCGCCATGCGCGTTCGCCGCTCAACCGGGTGTTGCAATACCTGGGCGGACTGCTGGCGTTTTGCAGCGTGCTGATCTGTTTTGTCGAGTGGCGGATGCGCAAGGCAAGCGCGGCGATTAATAACGAGTTGAAATAACCAGAGGAGAAGTAGCGTGTCGCAAATCAGAACATTTTTGACGGGTGCAACGACGATGGCCAGCGCGCTGGCCGCAGTGTTTTTCCTGACCGGGGCCAGGGAGCCGATCAGGCATGAGAAGTTCGACGAGATCACGGTCGGCCGCATCAATATCGTCGAACCGGACGGCACCAAGCGCATCGTCATTTCGAACAAGGCGCAGTTCCCTGGCGATTTCATGCAGGGCAAGGAAGGCGCCCGCCCGGACCGCAGCAGCTTTGCCGGCATGTTGTTCATCAACGAGGAAGGCACGGAAAATGGCGGCTTGATCCAGAAAGGCAGCATTGCCGCCGATGGCAAGATCTCGTCCGGCCTGTCGCTGACCTTCGACCGCTTCCGCCAGGACCAGGCCCTGCAATTGATGAACAACGACAGCGCGACCCATCAAACTACCGGCATCAAGATCAACGACGTTCCGCTGTACACGGTGACGTCGCTGGAGGACCACAGCCGCTTCCGCGAGGCGGCGAGAAAGCTGCCCAAGGCCGATCAGGAAGCGTATTGGCAGAAGCTGAGCGATCAGGGCCGCCTGAGCAACAACCGCATCTGGCTGGGCAATACGCGCGACAAGGGCTCGTCCCTGCAACTGAATGATGCGCAAGGCCGGGTCCGCATGATGCTGCTGGTCAGCGCGGACGGCAAGGCCGAGATTCAGATGCTGGACGAAGCCGGCAAGGTCAGCAAGACCATCTCGCCGACCTCGAAGGAATAAGGCTTACTGATCCTCTGCGCCAGCCTGGTGGAACACCAGTTCCTCCACCCGTTTGCCGTTGCACAGGTGGTCATCGATGATGCGATCCATGTTCTCCGGCGTGACGTTGTAGTACCAGGTGCCATCCGGCTGCACGCAGACGATGGGGCCGCCCTTGCAGGCGGCGAAACAACCGACGCGGCTGCGCTTGACGCGCAGTTCGCCCGCATCGAGCCCGGCGGCCTTGAACTTGCCGCCCAGGCTGTCGAACAGCAGCTGCGACGCGCCGTCTTCGCTGCAACGCGGGCCGGTGCAGATCAGCAGGTGGCGGTGGTAATTGCCGATCTTCGGCTTGACGACGGCTTCACTCATGCTTCGGCCTCCTCGCTGGCGGCGGCTTCGGCTTCCACCGGCTCGTTCAAGGTGTCGCGGATGTAGTCGGCCGGCAGGCGATGGCGTGCCGCCAGCGTCTCGATGCTGTCGCCGGCCGCGTGCTCGGCCTGCAGCGTTTCCAGCCAGCCCAGCAGGCCGGTGGACAGCGAACGGCCCGCACGCTCCCCCTCACGCGTGGCGCCGCCCTCTTCCATGTCGTACTTGTTGGCGTAGCCACGCGGCGTGACCATCAGGCCATGGCGCACGAAGGTATTGCTATTGCCGATCAGGACGGTGCTGAGCATGCCGATATCCGCGTCCGCCATCGAATCCAGCGTGGTGAAGACGATGTTCTGGCGGCGGCGGTAGCCGCTCTTGACGATGGCCACCGGCGTATCCGGACGGCGATGGCGCAGGAACAGGCGCTGCGCTTCCAGGATCTGGCGCGTGCGGCGGCCGCTCTTCGGGTTGTACAGCGCGACGACGAAATCGGCCATCGCCACCGCGTCCAGGCGGCGGGCGATGGTCGGCCACGGCGTCAGCAGGTCGGACAGCGAGATCGCGCAGAAGTCGTGCGTCAGCGGAGCGCCGACCAGCGCCGCGCAGCTGTTCAGCGCCGAGGCGCCGGGAATGATCTCGACCTGCACCGGATCGTCCGGCGTCCAGCCGGACTGGAACAGCACTTCGAAGGTCGGCCCGGCCATGCCGTACACGCCGGCGTCGCCCGACGAAATCAGCGCCACCTTCTTGCCGGCGCGCGCAGCCTCCAGTGCGCTGACGGCGCGGTCCAGCTCTTCGGTCATCGACTTGCGGATGATTTCCTTGCCTTCGAGCAGATCCGCCACCAGCTTGATGTAGGTGACGTAGCCGATCACCACGTCGGCTTCGGCGATGGCGTCGCGCGCGCGCTTGGTCATGTGGTCGACGCTGCCGGGGCCTATGCCCACCAGCATGATCTTGCCGGCGGTCGGGACGTATGCTTCGTTCATGGTTGTTTCCTTGCGATGGAGACGGTGGCATTGCGGCCATCTGCGCCTTTGAGTTTATGTTTTTCGACGACCAGCGCGGTCATCGGCGTATCCGGTCCGGCGGCCAGCAGCGCCGCCGCTTCGCTCACCGACGGCGTGCCGGTGTAGCGGCGCACGGTTTCGGACGGGTGCGGCACTTCCACGGCGGCCAGCTGCTGCGCCTCGTAGAAATGCAGCGGCCAGCCGAGTTCCGCCGCCAATGCCAGCAGCGCCGCCTCGTCCCGCTTCAGCGTGATGCTGGCGGCGGCCACCACTTGCCCGGCATGCGCGCCGGCGTCGGCCAGCGCCGCCTGCACGGCTTCGCGCAGCGTCTCCAGCAGCACGCCACGGTCGCAGCCGAGGCCCACGGTGTATTGCGTCATGCCGCGTTATCCAGCGGCGGGCGGTAGACCACCAGGCGCTCGGTCAGCGCATCCCAGCGCTCGGCCGTCACGTCGGCGTGCGTGACCCACAGCAGCGCCGCGTAGCGGTCCAGCGGCACGTCGTCGAAGCGCGCAAAGCGGTGGATGTTGTCCGGCACCGGGGTGGGACGGGTCCACCAGTCCGGGCTGCCCGCTTCCTGCACAAAGGCGATCGGTTCGCCGTTGACCACATGGGCGGACACGCGCGTGATGTTGATCTTGGGCGCTTCCACTTTCCAGCCCAGGTGGCGGCCCAGGATATCGACCGGTATCGTGCGGCCGACGTCGGACGCGGTGGTCAGCACGGGCGCGGCGCCCAGCAGGTCGGCGACCCGCTCGCTCCACTCGTTGGCGCCGCCGACGTGGCCGGACAGCACCGGAATCACATACTGGCCGGCGTCGTCGACGACGATGATGCCCGGGTCTTCATCCTTGCTGCGCAGGTGGGGCGCGATCAGGCGCACCACGGCGCCCAGCGAAACGAAGAAGATGATCTGGTCGTAGCCGGCGAACAACGGGCCTATCTCGTCGCGCAATGCGCCGTCGTAGGCGCGCACGGTGTTGCTGGCTTCCGCAAACACGGCGGCGAATTTGGCCGAGGTGCAGATGTCTGCTTCCGGCAGATCGGCGGCCAGGCGCGCGGCCTGCGCGGCGCCGTGCTTGGTGATGGCGACCAGGCATACGCGTGGTGCTTCGGTGGTGATAGGTGCGCTGCTCATGCGGTCTCCGTGACTTGGGGTTGAGGGCTGTCTTTCTTCAGGCAGCCTTTGATGCGTTCGCCGCGTATGCGGTGTCCGTGTTTGACGATCAGCAGCGACAGGTAGCTGACCTTGGTGCCGCGCAGTGCCAGGATGTCGTTGCCGCTGAAGCGGCGTTCGTCGGGTGCGCCCACGCGTTCGATGAAGTGCGAGCCTGCCAGCAGCTCGCGCCGTTCGAGCCAGTCGATCAGCTCATCCATCAACGGCTTCACCTTCATCAGCACCAGCGTGTCGAAGTCGGGCAGCAGGCGTTCGACCGCGCTGACGCCGTACGCTGCGGGCACGATGGCGACCGTGTCATCCTGCTCGGCGAACGGCACCGGCACTTGCGCGCAGGCGGCGGTGAAGGCGTTGACGCCGGCGATGATCTGCACCGGCACGCCGGGGTCCAGCGCGTTCACCGTGCGGGCCAGGTGGCCGAAGGTGGCGTAGGTGCTGGCGTCGCCTTCGACCAGGAACAGCACGTCGCGGCCGGCGCGCAGCCATGGCAGCACCGTGTCGGCGGCCTTGAGCCATGCGCGGCCGAGTTTTTCGCCGTCGTGCGTCATCGGGAACAGCAACTGCGTGTGCTGCTCGGGCGGCGTCGCGCCGGCGCGCTGCACGATGTCGAAGGCGTAGCTGGGCGTCTTGCCGCTGCGCGCCGGGTAGACCCAGATCGTATCGCGGCGTTGCAGCGCTTCCCACGCGGCGCGCGTGATCAGGCCTGGATCGCCGGGACCGAGAGAAATGCCCCACAAGGTGCCTGGCTGGATATGGATATGCTCACTCATCGCGTGCCTCCTCGGCGCGGCGCGCGCAGACGATCCACACCGGGTTTTCCGCCGCCATGCGGTGCATGTGCAGGATAGGTTTGCTGCGCGCCGCTTGCAGTTGCAGCACATCCCAGTCGACGCCTTCCAGCGCTTGCAGCGTGGCGGTGGCGGTGGCCAGGTTTTCCAGCGTGACGAAGTTCATCACCAGCGCGCCGCCGGGACGCAGGCGCGACATCACACCGCCGATCAGCGTCGCCAGCTCACCGCCGGAGCCGCCGACGAAGACCGCGTCCGGATCCGGCCAGGCGTCGAGTCCCTCCGGCGCTTTGCCGAGGAACAGGCTGTAGTTGCTGACGCCGAAGTTGGCGTGGTTCTGTCCCGCGATGGCGAAATCCGCCTCGTTTTTTTCCGTGGCGTAGACGTGGCCTTGCGGGCAAAGCCGCGCCGCCTCCAGGCCCACCGAACCGGAACCGGCGCCGATGTCCCACACCACGCTGTCCGCCCGCAGTTGCAGGCGCGCCAGGCTGACCGCGCGCACTTCCTGCTTGGTAATCAAACCCTTCTCCGGCTGCCGCTGCACGAACTGCGCATCGGCCAGGCCGAAACGCACCGGCCGCGCTGCCGGCGTCACGCGCCACAGCAGCACCACGTTGAGCGCGGCGAAGCGCATCTCGGATGCCTGTTGCGGCGTCAGTTCCGCCACCACGCGTTCTTCCGGTTGCAGCAGGTTTTCCGCCACCGCCATCAGGAAGTCGTCGCCCAGTCCTTCGGCCAGCAGCAGGCGCGCGATCCGATCGGGGCTGTTGTCAGGGCTGGTCAGCACCAGCAGGCGCGCATGCTGACGCGTGGCCTGCGCCAGCGCATACAGGCCATGGGCGGGCACACTGCCGCGCTGCCATTCGCCTGCATCCTTGGCGTGCACCGAGACGATGCGCGCGTCCTGCCACGCCAGGCCGATGCGCGCACAAGCCAATTGCAGCGTCGACAGGTTGGGCAGGATGTCCAGCGCCTGCACGCACAGATGCTGTGCGAGATACGGCGCGATGCCGTGGCACAGCGGATCGCCGGTCGCCAGCACCACGCAGGACAAATGGTCGGCGCGTGCGGCGCGCACCCATTCCGGCACTTCTTTCAGTTTGCCTGTGAGGTCGTGGCGCACGGCGCCGGGCTTGAACTCGGGCGCCAGCAAGGCCAGCGTGCGCGTGCCGCCGACGATCACGTCTGCGCTGCGCAGCAAGGCCAGCGCGGTCTGGTTCAAGCTGGCGATGCCATCGTCGAGCACACCGATCACGCGGCAGGGATTGGGGTCTTGTATTTCCATAGTCAGGATTCCGGTAAGTGGTCGATGCCGGTGCGGCCGGCGCTGGCCGGGCGTTCGTGCGGTTCGGCCGGCGCCGACCAGACGTCGGCCACTTGCACCCCGCTGAAATCGCACACCAGCACGCGTATCTGGAAGGCGCGGCCATAGCGGTCGGGCGCGGTCAGGGTATCGATGGCGGCTTGCGCCAGCGCCTGGTGGAAGGCGTCGCCGAGGCCGCGTTCGACCATCAGCTCCGCGCCGAAGCGCGCGGTTTCGGCGGCGGCCATCGCGGCGCAGTCTTCCGGCGTGGCGCCGATGCGGCGCGCGATCTCGGCCACCAGGTCGGTATCGACTTCGCTGCGGTTGGCGTGGGTGATGGTTTCGCCTTGCGCGATCTTGGTCAGTTTGCCGACCATCAGCGCCAGCACCACCAGGCCTATGCCTTGCGCCACCACTTCATCGAGCGCGTAGCGCAGGAAGTCGCCCATCTGCACGAAGCAGGCGGACGGCAGCTCGGGGCGCTCGGCGCGCAAGGCGGTCATGGCGAAGGTTTCGCTGCGGCCGCCCGTGGTCAGTGCGACCATGTCGTAGCCGGCGGTGGCAGCTACCTGTATGCCCTGCACCACGCTGGCGCGCCAGGCGGCCGTCGAATACGGCTTGACGATGCCGGTGGTGCCGAGAATGCTGATGCCGCCCAGGACACCCAGGCGGGCGTTGGTGGTCTTCTTAGCCATCACCTGGCCGTCCGGCACGCTGATGGTGACTTCGATGCCGTCTTCGGCCAGCAGCGCGGGCGCGGCTTCGCGCAGGTTGTCGGCGATGTTGCGGCGCGGGACCGGGTTGATTGCCGGCCCGCCCACTTCCAGGCCCAGGCCCTTCATGGTGACAGTACCGACGCCATCGCCCGCCACGTACGACACCACGCCGGCTTCGCCCGGCAGCCGGCGCAGGTCGACCGTCATGTGGGCGCCGTCGGTGCAGTCCGGGTCGTCGCCGGCGAATTTGATGACCATCGCGTGCGCGTGATCCGGCCCGCAGCGGCCGTCGTGGATGGCAAAACGCACCCGGCTGCCGTTGGGCAGCAGGCTTTCGATTTCTTCCGGCACCTGGCCGTGGGCGAGGCCCAGCACCGCCGCGCGGGCGGCGGCGGCGGCACAGGCGCCGGTGGTGAAGCCGGTACGGGTGCCACGTTCGGCAGCCGTTTTTTCCTTCATGGCTGGGCCTTTTGACGGGCTTCGGCCAGCGACAGCAGCGCGTGCAGGGTGGCCACCACCAGCGTCGAGCCGCCTTTGCGGCCACGGATGACGATCCACGGCACGTCGTTCAGCGTGGCCATCAAGTCCTTGGATTCGGCGGCGGAGACGAAACCTACCGGCATGCCGACCACCAGTGCGGGACGCGCGCCTTCCTCGCGGATCAGGCGTACCAGTTCGATCAGCGCGGTGGGCGCGTTGCCGATGCCGACGATGGCCCGGTCCAGCAAGCCGAGTCGGTGCGCCTTGCGCATCGCCTGCACGGCGCGGGTGGTGTCTTCGGCCTTGGCCGTTTCGATGACGTCGGCGTCGCTGATGAACTGGTGGGTCTTCATGCCGAAGTGGCCCAGGCGCGGTTGCGACAGGCCGGAGCAGATCATCTCGACATCCGCCACGACCGGCGTGCCGCCGGCCAGCATGGCGTTGATGCCGGCTTCCACGGCATCTGTATGGAAGTCGGTCAGGCCGTTGAAGTCGAAGTCCGCGTTGGCGTGAATCATGCGGCGCACGATGGGCCATTGGGCTTCGGTGTAGGCGTGCGGGCCGACTTCGGCGTCGATGATGGCGAAGCTGTCGTGCTCAATGACCTGGCCGGCGCGCGTCAGCTGCTCGGTGACGGTGTTCACGGTGCTCATGCTGGCTGGCCCTCGTGGTGGACGTGCTCGTGCGGGTGGCCGTGGTCGTGGTCATGTGCATGGTCGTGTCCATGCTCATGTCCGTGCTCATGCCCATGTTCATGCCCGTGATCGTGCGCCGGCGCAGCTGCGTGGTCGTGCGTGTGCGCGTGCGAATGGCCGTGGCCCAGGTCATGCGCGATCTCGCGATAGCTGCAACCGTCGCAAGGCAGGCGGCTATCGGGCACGCCGGCGCGCAGGTCTTCCACGCGCTGGTCCATCAGCTCGAAGATTTCCGCCTCAAAGCCGAAATGCTCGCCGCAGAAAAAACGCACCTGCGGATACTGGCCGCGCAGATGCTCCACCTGGCGGTGTATGCGCTGCATCAGTGTGCCGGTGTACAGGTAGTACGGCAGCACCACGACCTGGCGCATGCCTAGCAACACCTGGCGCTGAACCACTTTCTCCAGGCGCGGCCAGGTGATGCCGGTGAACGCCAGGTCGATCAGTTCGTGGTCGCCCTCTTCCAGCAGCCAGCGCGCCATCTTGGCCATTTCGCCATTGGCGCCACGATCGGACGAGCCGCGTCCCAGCACCACCACGCCGGTGGTGGTCGGATCTGGCATGTCCAGCGCGTTCATGCCCTTGCGCAGGCGGCGCTTCAGGATCGCCAGGATAGGATCGCAAGCCGTCAGGTGCGGCGCCAGCATGATCTCGGTCTGCGGACAGGCCGCGCGTACCTGCTCGATCGCTTCCGGTATCTCCATCTTGACGTGGCCGGCCGCGTTCAGGATCAGCGGCACCACCAGCACGCGGCGCGAGCTGCGCGCTGCGCTCAGCAAGGCGGCGTTCATTTCGGGCGGCGCGAATTCGATGAAGCACAATTCGATGCGCCAGTCCGGACGGCGCGCGCGCCATTGCTCCGTAAATTCGCGTATCTCCTGGTTGCCGGAGTCCTCGCGGGAGCCGTGGCCGACAATCAGGATCGTCTCGTGGGGTACTGGATTCATGCGCTCGCCTTTCTGAAACGATGGGTGAAGGTTGGGTCATACAATTTGGAGCGCGCCAGGGTTTCCCAGTGCAGCGCGCCCAACGTGGGGCTGGCGACGATCATCGCCTGGCTTGCGATACCGGCCTCCCGGCATCGCTGTTTGATATCCGCCAGAGTGCCGCGGACGATTTTCTGTTCGCCCGGCCAGCTGGCCTTGTGCACCACCAGCATCGGCGAGTCTTCGGCCCAGCCGGCGCTGCGCAGCGCGGTTTCCACCTTGTGCATCAAGGTGATCGACAGGAAGATGCAGATCGTGGTGCGGTGCGCGGCCAGGCTGGCGAGGTCTTCGCCGTCCGGCATCGGCGTGCGGCCTTCGACGCGCGTGAGGATGACGGTCTGCGTCACTTCCGGCAGCGTCATGGATTCGCCTGCCGCCGCCATCGAGGCCATCGCGGACGATACGCCCGGTACCACCGACCACTCGATGCCGGCGTCGCTCAATGGGCGCGCCAGCTCGATCAGCGCGCCGTACAGCGCGGGGTCGCCGGTTTGCAGGCGCACCACGGTGGCGTGGCTGCGCGCCTGCTCGATCAGCCAGGCGGTCATCTCTTCCAGCGTCATGTCCTTGGAGTCGCGGATGGCGCAGCCGGGCGGCGCGTACAGCGTCACGGCGTGGTCGACCAGCGAACCGGCGAACAGCACCGCGCCCGCTTGCGACAGCAGCTTCTGGCCTTTGACTGTGATGAGTTCCGGGTCGCCGGGGCCTGCGCCTACGAACCAGATTTTTCCGAAGGTGGTCATGCCGGTCATGCGTTAATTGCTCCTGATGGTTGTAGTGCGCGCAGCGCGTCCAGCAGCGCGTCGACGCTGCGTGGCGCGGGACCTTGCGGCAGCACGCCGAGGGCGACCAGTTCCGCGTGCAGCGCCAAGGCGGCCGGCGGACGCTGGCCTGCTGCGCGCAGCATGTCGGTCTGTGTCGCCAGTTGCTGTGCGGAGCCGGAGGCGATGCAGCGGCCGGCCGCCATCACGTGGATGTCGTCGGCCCAGCGCAGCGCGAAGTCGATGTCGTGGGTGGACAGAAGTACTGTCACGCCGCGCGCGGCGAGGCGGTCCAGCAGTGCGGCCAATTCGGTTTGCATGGGGGCGTCCAGGCCCGCCATGGGTTCGTCCAGCAGCAGCACGTCCGGTTCCATCGCCAGCACGCCGGCAATGCAGACGCGCTTCTTCTGGCCGAAGCTCAGTTGGTGCACGGCGCGGCGCGCATGGCCGCGCAGGCCGACGGCGTCCAGCGCGGCGGCGACACGGGCGCGCACTTCGGCGGCGTCCAGGCCTAGGTTCAGGGGGCCGAAGGAAACGTCTTCTTCGACCAGTGCGGAGAACAGTTGGCGATCCGGGTTCTGGAACACCAGGCCTACGCGACTGCGCAGCGCGGTGAGTCCCTGGCGGCTGTAGTCGAACGGTTGGCCGTCGACGCGCAGCGTGCCGGCGGTCGGGCGCAGCAAGCCGTTCAGGTGTTGCAGCACGGTGGTCTTGCCGGCGCCGTTGGCGCCCAGCAGCGCGTAGCGGCGGCCACGTTGCAGCGCCAGCGTGCAGTCGCGCAGGCCGGTGCTGCCGTCCGGGTAGATGTGGTCGACGGTTTGCAGTTCCAGTTGCGGCGTGCTCACAGACGATCTCCCACGGCGATCGCCAGCATCAGCGTGCCGGCCAGCGCGGCCCACGCCTGCTGGCGCCGCGCCAGCGGATAGAAGGCGGGCAGGAAGCGCAGCGTGCCCTGGTAGGCGCGGGCGTCGGCGGCCATTTGCAGCGCGGCGGCGCGTTGCCACACCTGCACCGCCATCTGGCCCGCCAGCAGGCCGGTGGAGCGCCATGCCTGGCGCAAGTTGCGATAGCCGAGGCGCGCGCTCTGCGCGGTGATGCTTTCGTCCCAGGCCTGGCGCATGACGAACAGCATGCGGTAGCACAGCACCATCAAGTCGAGCAGCAGCTCGGGCGTGCGCAGGCGCCGCAGCAGGTTAAGCAGGTCCGGCAACGGCGTGGTCAGCACGAGGCCGAGCAGCGCGGCCAGCATGGCGAGCGAGCGCAGGGCGGTATGTTCTATGGTCGGCAGCATGGCGGTGGTCAGGCCCCAGTGGCCATGGGCGTCGGGGCCGACCAGCATGGTCAGGCAGGACAGCAGCAGGAAGCCGAGCGGCGGCAGCGCCACTTGCAGGTAGGCGCGCGGGTTCACGCGCGCGCCGCACAACGCGGCCAGCATCAGCAGCGCCGCCAGTGCGCCCAGTGCGGCGGGACTGCGCGCCAGCCAAGCCGCGACGATGCCGGCCAGCGCAAACCACGCCTTGGCCGACGGCGCCACATCGCGCCAGCGGCTCGCGTACGCCGACGCCTCAATCAGCACGGCGATCCTGGGACGATACGGCAGCAGCGTCCCGGCGCGCGCGTTCGCGGGCGATGGACAGGCCAAGCCAGAAGCCGATCACGCCGGCGCCGATGGCCGCTTGCAGCGCGAACAGCAGCGAGGCGATTTCCGGGCTGGCCGGAGAGAAGACCGGCGCGAACCACGGCTGGTAGCCGGGCGCGATATCGCCGATGGCCCGCTGTGCGCGGTCGTCGGCGCCGGCAAAGATCGCGGGTGCTTCAGCGCCGGGTGCCGCCGGCGGCGCGCTCACCAGCCATAGCGGCAGCACTGTCAGCAATATGATCGCCAGCCATAGCAAACAGGTACGGGCCTTCATGCGCCTTCCTTCCGCGCGCCCAAGCGCATCACCGGCAGCGCGCGCAGTTCGTGGGCGTTGAAGCGCACCATGGCGTTCACCACCAGCACCGTCAGCAAGCCTTCGCTGATGGCGATAGGCACCTGCGTCAGTGCGAAGATGCCGGCAAACTTGAAGAACGATACGCCGAAGCCGCCCGCCGCAGCAGGAAACGCCAGCGCCAGTTGCGCCGAGGTGGTCACGTACGTCGCCAGGTCGCCGAGGCTGGCGGCCAGGAACACCGCCACGGAGCGCGACAGGCCCAGCGCCGACACGGCGCGCAGCACGCCGTAGGAGACGAACGGCCCGACGATGGCCATCGAGAACACGTTGGCGCCCAGCGTGGTCAGGCCGCCGTGCGCCATCAGCAGCGCCTGGAACAGCAGCACGACAAAGCCCACCGGCACCATCGCGGCGGGGCCGAACAAGGCGGCGCCCAGCCCGACGCCGGTGGGGTGCGAACAACTGCCCGTCACCGATGGCAGCTTGAGCGCCGACAGCAGGAAGGCGAAGGCCGCAGCCACGCCCAGCAGCATGCGCCGCTCGGGATGTGCTTGCAGGTCGCGGCCGATGGCGCGCAAGCCCCAGGCCAGAAAAGGTAAGGAAACGGCTGCCCAGCCGAGCGCGTGCGCTGGCGGCAAAAAGCCTTCCATGATGTGCATTCGAAACCTCCCGTCGAATGGGCGATATGGACACCAAGGACAGGGGCAGGAGAGGACGGTCGACAGCAGCGGGGACGGAAAGCCGGTCGACAGCGGCTTCCCCTTACCCCGGAGAATGGTGCTGGACTTTTTGGGCCGGTATTCTGGCTCGCCTTCATCCTTCTCCGTGTCTTCCCGCGTGTTACGGCAGTGACGTGATGACGGAGTCGTCTGGCTTACAGCAGCGGGGGCTGCACCGGAATTGAACCGGTTTCCCGTTTAACGCCTATCCCCGCAGGGATTCGGCGCACCCAAGCGTCGCATCTTACACTAGGCCCCATAGCGTGCCAAGCGAAACCCAAACCGTGCCGTAGCCGGTATCATTCGCCCTGGAACATCACTCAAAGGATAGCAATGGCAGCGCTGGGAAAAGTCTATTTGATCGGAGCGGGACCGGGCGCGGCCGATCTGATCACCGTGCGCGGCGCGCGTCTGCTGGCGCAGGCCGAGGTCGTTTTGTACGACGCGCTGGTGACGCCGGAGATGCTGGCGTTGTGCGCGCAGGCCGAGCTGATTTCGGTCGGCAAGCGCTCGGGCCAGCGCTCGACCGCGCAGACGGCGATCAACCAGCAGCTGGTCGAATGCGCGCAGCGCTATCAAATGGTGGTGCGGCTCAAGGGCGGCGATCCGATGCTGTTCGGCCGTGCCGACGAGGAGTTGCGCGCGCTGGAAGCCGAGGGCATCGAGGTCGAAGTCGTACCCGGCATCACCACCGCGCTGGCCGCCGCCGCCGCCACCAAGCAGCCGCTGACCCGGCGCGGCGTGGCCCGCAGCGTGGCCTTCTTCACCTCCAGCACCGCGCCCGGCGAGCCGGACCACCCAGCGCTGCCGGCGACGGATACGCTGGTTCAATACATGGGCGGACGTGAAGCCGTCGGCACCGCCACCCGTCTGCTGGCCGAGGGACGCCGGCCGGATCTGCCGGTGGTGGTGGTGGAAAATTGCAGTCGCGCCGACCAGCGCATCCGGCGCCTGACGCTGGCGGGCCTGGGCGAGGGATTGGATGCGACGGACGGGCCGGTGCTGGTGATGATAGGCGAGGCGCTGCAACTGCGCCTGCATCAGCCGGTGTGATTCAGTTCAGCGGCCGTTCCTCGGGTCGCAGCGTCAGCACCTGCACGCCGTGCCGCGTCACCGCCACCGTGTGCTCGAACTGCGCGGACAATTTTCCATCCGTGGTGACGACGGTCCAGCCGTCGTCTTCGGTGTGCACGGTGCGGCGGCCCTGGTTGAGCATGGGCTCGATGGTGAACACCATCCCTTCCTGTAGCACCAGCCCGGTCTTCGGCTTGCCCCAATGCAGAACCTGCGGCGGTTCGTGCATTTCGCGGCCTATGCCGTGGCCGCAATATTCCTTGACCACCGTGTAGCCGGAACGCCGCGCATGGCGCTCGATCGCGTGGCCCACGTCGCCCAGCCTGGCGCCCGGACGCACGGCGCGGATGCCGTGCCACATGGCTTCGTAGGTCGTTTGCACCAGTCGCTTGGCCGATGCCGAGACGGCGCCGACGAAGTAGGTCTTGCTGGAGTCGGCGATGAAGCCGTTCTTTTCCAGCGTGATGTCGAAGTTCACGATATCCCCGTCCCGCAGGATGTCGCCGGCCGATGGAACGCCGTGGCACACCACGTGGTTGCGCGAGGAATTCAGCGCATAGGCGTAGCCGTACTGGCCCTTGCTGGCCGGACGCGCCTTGAGTTCGTTCACGATGTAGCGGTCGACCATGTCGTTGACTTCCATGGTCGATATGCCGATCAGGTTCAGCTTGTCCAGCTGGCCGAAGACGCTCGCCAGCAGCTTGCCCGATTCCGCCATCAGGGCGATTTCTTCCGGCCGCTTGGTCATGCGGCCGCCACCCGCAAGGGCGGTATCTCGACCCCGGCGGCCCGCATCTCCCGCGCCACGATCTCGTTGAACGTCAGCGTGGGATGCATTTCGCTCAGCATGCCCATCTTGACCCAGAAGGCCGCCTGGGAGTTGATGGAGCGGCAGCCTACGGTGCTGGCCTTGCGGATCTGGTCGTGCAGATCGTCGTCGATGTTCACTATGCCCATGATTTATCCTATATACGAAACGTATATGGATTATATATTCGTGTTGCAGAGCCGCGCAAGCGGCAAGATGTATTAAAGTAACGCCATGGACCCACTCTCGGATGTACTGTCATTGCTGAAACCGCGCAGCTATGTTTCCGCCGGCTTCGATGCGGGCGGCGACTGGTCCGTCCGTTTTTCGCAGCAGCAGAACTTCATCAAGTGCTGCACGGTGGTGTCCGGCCAGTGCTGGCTGGCGGTGGATGGCGTGCCGGAGCCCATGCATCTGACGGCCGGCGATTGCTTCGTGCTGGGCAGCGGACGCACCTTCCGGCTGGCCAGCGACCTGTCGCTGCCGGCCGTTGAATCCGTGGCCGTGTTCTCGTCGGCGCAGGAAGGCGGCGTCGTCACGTACAACGGCGGCGGCGGTTTTTTCCTGGGCGGCAGCCGCTTCGCCGTCAATGGCGATCATGTGGGCATCCTGCTGGCCATGCTGCCGCCGGTCGTCCACCTGTGGAAGGAAAGCGACCGCGCCGCGCTGCGCTGGGCGGTCGAGCGCATGGCGCAGGAGCTGCGCGAACGGCAGCCGGGCAACGATCTGGTGGTGCAGCAGCTGGCCCACATGATGCTGGTGCAGGCCCTGCGCCTCTACCTGTCCGACGAGCACGGCGAGCAGGCCGGCTGGCTGGGCGCGCTGGCCGACAAGCAGATCGGCGCGGCCATCAACGCCATTCACCAAGACCCCGCGCAGCGCTGGACGCTGGCCGGACTCGCCGGCGTGGCCGGCATGTCACGCTCCATCTTCGCGCAGAAGTTCAAGCAGAAGGTCGGCACGCCGCCGATGGAATACCTGACCCGCTGGCGCATGCTGCTGGCCGCGGACCGGCTCGCCAATTCCAGCGCGCCGATTGCGCGCGTCGCGCTGTCGCTCGGCTACGAATCGGAGAGCGCTTTCGGCGCGGCATTCAAGCGCGTCATGGGCGGCTCGCCGCGCCAGTACAGCCTGGAGCGGCAGGCCGCAAGCCTCGGCTAGAGCTTAGAGGCTGGGCCCCGGCACATCGCCATCCTTGGGATACGACGGCAAGGCGGGTGGCGCCGGCGGCAGCACCGCCGGCTGACGGTCCAGCGCATCCACCATCATGCGGATCGCCGCTTCCAGCTGGGCATCTTTGCCCTCTAGCGTCTCGCCCGGCACGTCGTTGACTTCCACGTCGGGATCGGTGCCGTGATTCTCGATCAGCCAGCGGCTGTCCGGGCTGTACAGCGCATCCTTGGGAATGGCCAGATAGCCGCCGTCGGCCAACTCCATCGCGCCGGTCACGCCGCGCACGCCGCCCCAGCTGCGCTGGCCGACGACCTTGCCGAGCCCGTAATCGCGGAAGTAGTAGGCGAACTGGTCGCCGTCGGAACCGGTGAACTGGTTGGTCAGCGCCACCTTGGGGCCGATGATCTGCTGCGCCGGCAGCGTCTCGCGGCCGCCGGCGCGGTTCACGTACAGGCCCGCCACGTTGCGCCGCAAGCGCGCCAGGATCTGCTGGCTGGTGAAGCCGCCCAGGTTCCAGCGCACATCGAAAATCAGCCCCTGCTTGTCCATCTGCGGATAGAACTGGCGCACGAACTGCTCCGCGCCGGTCTGATGGAAGTCGCGCACGAAGACGTAGGCGATGCGCCCGCCGGACAACTGCTCCACCTTGCGGCGGTTTTGCTCGATCATGTATTCCTCGCGCAGCGCCATCTCGCTCCTGACCGGATCAACCGTGATCTGGCGCGGCGTGCCGTCGGGCTTGTCGGCGACCAGCAAGTCCAGCTTGCCGTTCAGGCCTTCCAGCAGTTCGTCGGGCGTGTGCGGCGCGGCCAGCGGCTTGCCGTTGATCGCCAGCAGATAGTCGCCTTCCCGCACGCCGAGGCCGGGCTCGGCCAAAGGACTGCGCAACGATGGACGGGAGTTGTCGCCGGGGTAGATGCGTGCCAGGCGATAGCGGCCGCTGGCCGCGTCCAGCGCATAGTCCGCGCCCAGGCGCGGCGTCGCTGGCCGGTTCGGCGGCGGGCCGAAATCGCCGCTGCCGTAGACCATGTGCGAGGTCGCCAGTTCACCCTGCAGTTGTCCGATCAGGTAGTTCAGGTCGTCCCGCGAGCCGAGCAGGGGCAGCAGGCGCGCGTAGGCCTTGCGCACGGCCGGCCAGTCGATGCCGTTCATGGTGGGACTCAGATAGAAATCGCGGTCGAGGCGCCAGACCTTGTTGTACAGCGCGGCCCACTCCTCCTTGAGGTTGATGGTGGCCGTCATGCCCTTGAACGACAGTGGCTGGCTGTCGGCGGCGCCGGCCGCCGTGGCGATGGTCTTCCACTGGTCGCCCTGTTTGATCAAGACCCGGCGGCCGTCGCCGGACAGCTGGAACTGCTCCACATCCTGCTGCAGCACGCGGTCTTCGCCGCGCTGCATGTCGTACAGGTGCAGCGCGTTCTGCTGGCCCGGCAGCTCGCCGGCCACCAGCGGCATCGGCTGGCTGAGGTAGACAACGTTACCCTGCTTTACCGCCAGCCCCGAATAGTTGCCCGGCCCGACAGGCACGGGTACGGCGCGGCGCATCAGTCCTTCGAAATCGATTTGTCCGTTCGCGGCCTTGCCATTGCCGGCCGGCGCGGAAGCGCGCAGCGCGCGTACGGCGGACGGCGCTTGCTGCTGCAAGGTGGTGACGTAGATGCCGTTCGGATTCACGGTCGCAAACGCCTCCTCGCTGCTGGACGATACCGGCAGCTCATGGCGCGACGACAGGAAGTACAGGTACTGGCCATCGTCCGAGAAGGCCGGCTTCCAGTCGCTGTTCATCGGCGAGCTGACCACGCGGTCCTGACCCGCCGCGATGTCGTACAGGTGGATGGCGCGCTGCTGATTCTCGGCCTGCGTGCTGTAGGCCAGCCAGCGGCCGTCGGGTGAAAACGCGGCGTCGTCGATCACGCGATGCAGGTCGTGCGCGACGTCGCGCAGTGTGCCGTCGGCGACGGTGAGCAGCCACAGGCGCTTGTCGCTGTCGGTGACGGCCAGCGTCTTGCCATCTGGCGACCAGACCGGCGTGTAGTAGGCGCCGCGCGTGGAATGCGTCAGCAGCCGTTCCGCGCCGCCTTGCGCGGGACGCACGGCGACCTGCTGTTCGCCGTTGATGTCGGTGATGTAGGCCAGCAGCTTGCCGTCGGGCGAAAACGCCGGACGTTCTTCATCGGCGCCGCTGGTGGCGGTCAGCCTCGTCACGGCGTTCACGCCGGTGGCGACCGCGAACAGATCGCCGCGCGCGGAAAACACGGCCGCGCCGCCGTCGGGAGCCAGGGCGAAGGCGGCGTCGCCCTCGCGGATAAAGCGCGAGGCGTCGACTTCCTGCAGCTGCGGGCTGGCATCGGCCGGCAGCGTCACGCGGATCTCGCGCAGCCGCTCCGTCGGCAGGTCGAGCGCGTACAGCTTGCCGCCCTGCTGGAAGGTGATCTGATTACCGCCGAGCGCGGGGAAGTCGATATCGAAATCCGTGAAGAAGGTCAGCTGGCGCGACTTGCCGCTGTCCTGGTCGTAGGCCCACAGGTTCATGCGGCGCTTGCTGTCGCTGTCGGACAGGTAGTAGATGCTGCGGCCGTACCACATCGGCGCGGTGTCGTTGCCCTTCCAGTGCGTGATCTTCTGGCTGGCGTGGGTGTCGAGGTCGTAGGTGTAGATATCCTGCGCCAGGCCGCCGTCGTAGCGCTTGCGGGCGTCGAAGTCGTTCAGCACCTGGGTGTAGGCGATGTGGCGCGCGTCCGCGGCGTAGCTCATCAGGCCGGCGTGCTCCATCGGCAGCGGCTGCGGCAGGCCGCCTTCACGCGGCACCAGGAACATGCGGTAGCCCTTCTGGTTCCAGGCTTGCATGCGCGAGCCGAACACGATGTGGCGCGAGTCCGGCGTCCAGGTCACGACCATGTCGTCTTTCTGCTGGGCGTAGTTGGGATTGAAGGTCAGGCGGCGCGGCTCGCCGCCGGCGGCCGGCATCACGTACACGTCCTGGTGGCCGTCGCGCTGGGCGCTGAAGGCGATCCACTGGCTGTCCGGCGAATAGCGCGGCATCACCGGCCGGGTGGCCTGCGGCGCCAGCTGGCTCGCCACGCCGCCGCTGCGCGCAACCTGCCACAGCTTGCCTTTGGCGACGAATACGATGCGCTCGGCGGATGCATGGGGGAAGCGCTTGAGCACGTCGCCGGCCTGTGCGGTCGACATGCATAAGGCCAGGGCCAGGGTGGTACGCAATTTCATCGGGTGTCTCCAATTGTTCGGAGGCGCCATGGTAAAACGATTAAACCAGATGAATTATGCCGCGACGACGCACTGCAGTTTGGCGGGAATAGAATGCAGAAAAGCCGTCGCGGCCGGCCCTGGCCGAGCCGGTTCGATTACGCGAAATAGTTCGCCTGCCGCAGGTCGGACAGCAGCTCCGCCTGCGTCGGCAGCCATCCCAGCGTTGCCCGCGTCCATGCGCTGGACGACGGAATATCCATCGCGGCGAAGTTGGCGAACCAGCCGAAGTGGGCCGCCGCTTCCTCCGCGTTCAGGCTGACGACGGGCAGGCCCAGCTTGTCGCCGATGAGACCGGCGATGTCGCGGAAGGCCACGCCCTCCTCGGCGGCGGCGTGGTAGCGGCGGCCGGCTTCACCCTGTTCCAGCGCCAGGCGGTAGAGACGGGCCGCGTCCAGCCGGTGCACGGCGGGCCAGCGGTTCAGGCCACCGTCGACCATGGCGGAGACGCCGGTCCGGCGCGCCGTCTCGATCAGGATGGGCACGAAGCCATGGTCGCCCGCGCCGTGCACCGACGGCGGCAGGCGCAGCACCGAGGCTTGCACCGCCCTGGCCCGCAAGGCATCGACCGCCTGCTCCGACGCGGCGCGCGGATGGCCGATGGGCGTCGACTGTTCGGTCGAGACCACGCCACGCGGCAGCACGCCCATGGCCGACGTCACGACCAGCGGCCGCGCGCTGCCTTCCAGCGCCGAGCCGAGCGCGTCGATGACGCGGCGGTCCATTTCGCAGCTGGCCTGGAATTTCGAGAAGTCGTGGTTGAAGCCGGTGTGGATGACGCCGTCCGATTGGGCGGCAGCCTGGCGCAGGCCGTCGACATCTTCCAGGTCGCCCCGGTGTGCCTGCGCGCCGGCGGCGGCCAAGGCTTGGGCGGAGGCATCGCTGCGGGCCAGTCCGGTGACCTGGTGGCCCGCAGCGATCAGTTCTGCTACGACAGCGGAGCCGACGAATCCCGTCGCTCCGGTAACGAATACGCGCATCTTGCATTCCTTCAGTGTGGTGAAAGAACACATGCTATGCCGCCGCCCGGCCGTGGGCTATGCGTCGGCGTCCGTATTGTTGTCGCGATCGTCCGGCGGGCGGCGCGTTATTTTTTCTCCTGTGCCGCTTCCGGATATTCGCGCTCGATTTCCTTGATGATCTCCGCGCCCAGCGTGGCGTAGTCGTTGTAGCGTTCGTACAGCTGCGGGAAGGTGATCTGCTTGCGCAACAGGCGCTTGCCCTTGGGCGCGGTGATCAGGCGGTAGCGCTCGGCGAGGTTGTCCTCGCCCGTCAGGCCGTTTTCGATGTAGGCGCGGTAGATGTCCTGGTTGTTGCGCCAGCCGTTTTCGGACGATTTGATGGCGGCGGTGTTGCGTTCGTACAGGTCCAGGATCTTGTCCAGCAGGGCTTCGTTCTCGATGTGGCCCAGCTTGCCGGAGGACTTGAACCCCTGGTAGCGGCTGACCAGCGGATTGAAGAAGTAGTTGCTGTCGGCGCGCTGGTAGGCGGTGTCGAAGGTTTGCGGGTCGGGCGTGGCGCGTGGATCGAACTTGCCGAGGTAGACGAAGTTGGCGTCGTACACATGGTGGGCCTGATTGAGCTCCTTAATCATGTCGAGGTCGCTGCCGATATCGTGCCGCAGGCCCAGCAGGAAGGCGCGCACCTGCTGCTGCTCGTGGCGGTGCTCGCCCAGGCTGTGCAGCCAGATGCTGAGGCTGACCGCGAAGACGATGGTGACGATCTCCAGCCCCATCTCGCCCAGCTTGTGACGCCAGCCATGTTCGCTCTTGCCCATCAGTCGCACCACTTTTTTGGTGTGCTTTGCTATTTCCTGTTCCGCCATGTCCATCCACAGTTGAAAAATTGAATAGCTGAAACTATAACGTATCGCCGCGCCGGGGCGAAAAAAATCCGATAGCCGGGCTTAAGGTTGACGTCGTTATAATCGCCGCATGCACATATTGATCATCGAAGACGACCTGGACCTGGGATTCGCATTGCAGCAGGCGCTGAAGGCGGACGGCATCAGCAGCGAGTGGCTGCGCCGCGTGGCCGACGCGCCGCTGCTGGCGGCCGACCTGCCCTACGATTGCGCTCTGCTGGACATCTCGCTGCCCGACGGCAGCGGCCTGGACCTGCTGCTGCGCTGGCGCCAGTCCGGCGTCACGCTGCCCATCGTCATGATTACCGCGCGCTCGGCGCTGCACGACCGTCTGGCCGGGCTGGACGGCGGCGCCGACGATTTCATCATCAAGCCGTTCGCGATGGCCGAGCTGGTGTCGCGGCTGCGGGCGGTGCTGCGCCGCTACGCGCAGCAGGCCAGTCCGCTGTGGACCATCGGCGAGCTGCACATCGAGCCGCGCGGCTACAAGGCCTGGCTGGCCGGCGAGCTGCTGGACCTGTCGCCGCGTGAATTCCGGCTGATGCTGGAACTGGCGCGCGAACCGGGCGTGGTGGTGCCCAAGGGCGCGCTGGCGCAGCGCCTGGAGCCGCTGGGCGACGCCCTCGACTTCGGCGTGATCGAAGTCCACGTCTCCAACCTGCGGCGCAAGATCGGCGCCCAGCGCATCCGCACGGTGCGCGGCGTCGGCTACATGCTGGCCGCCTGAGGGCAGGCCGATGTTGCAAACATTTTAATTTGCGGCAAGAATACGGCCAGTCCCATCATCCTGGAGTACCTATGACCGACGTCAGCGCCGACGGCCAGCCGCAGCTGAGCAAACACCGTATCGAAGCCCTGATCGATGGCATCTTTGCCGTCGCCATGACCCTGCTGGTGATCGAGCTGCGCCTGCCCGAGCATGGGCACCTGGACAGCGAGGCGGCGTTGCGCGGCGCGTTGTACGGCCTGATCCCGAATCTGATTTCCTGGCTGATCAGCTTTTTCGTGCTGGCGATATTCTGGATCGCCAACCACCGCCTGTTCAGCTACGTGCGCCACGCCGACCAGGGCTTGCTGTGGCTGACCATCCTCGGCCTGGCCAGCGCCGCGCTGCTGCCGTTCGCATCGGCGGTCAACGGCCAGTACGCGTCGATCACGGGGCAGGCGCTGTATTCGGGCGTGATGATCTGGCTCAGCGTGTCCACGCTGCTGCTGGCGCGCTACATCCACCGCCATCCCGGCCTGTGCGTGCATCCGATGTCGCTGGGCGTCTACCGCGCCACCGTGGCGCGCAGCTGCGGCGTGATGCTGATCGCCGCGCTGGCCGTCGTCATCAGCTACGCGGCGCCGGGCAATGCCAACTTTGTGTTCGTGCTGATGTCCCTGATGCGCCCGATGGGTACGCGCATCGAACGTCACTACGCGCAGGCCAAGGCCAGGGCTGACGCCGAAGCCGCGGCCTAGACCTCGCTCCACTGCCGCAGCAGGTTGTGGTAGTGGCCGGTCAGGCCGACCAGTTCCGGGCAGTCGCCCAGGCGCGCGCGCAGGCTCTGGATGTTCTGGTCCAGTTCCAGCAGCAGGCTGCGGCGCATATCGTCGCGCACCATGCTCTGCGTCCAGAAGAAGGAGCAGACCCGCGCCCCGCGCGTGACCGGCTCGACCCGGTGCACGCTGGTCGATGGATAGACGATCAAATCCCCGGCCGGCAATTTCACCTCATGTTCGCCATAGGCGTCGGTGACGATCAGCTCGCCGCCGTCGTAATCCTCGGGATCGCACAGGAACAGCGTCGACGACACGTCGGTGCGCAGCCATTGCCCGCTGGACGCCACGCGCCGCAGCGCGCCGTCGACGTGGTCGCCGTAGTGCTCGCCGCCCGCATAGCTGTTGAACAGCGGCGGACAGGTGCGCAGCGGCAGCGCGGCCGAGAAGAACAAGGGGCTGCGCGCCAGCGCCGCCAGCACTTCCGCGCCCAGTTCCTGCGCCAGCGCCGAGCCTTCGGCCAGCTGGCGGTTCTGCTTGACCTGCGCGCCCTGGGCGCCGACCGTGGTGCGGCCGTCGACCCAGTCGGTCTGGTCCAGGCGCTGGCGCATGGCGGCCACCTGTTCGCGGCTCAGTACGCCGGGAATGTGCAACATCATGATGATTCTCCTCGCAAAAAAAAGCCCCGCCGGTGAGGGCGGGGCCAGCATAACAGCTGCGCTGTCGCTTAGAACTTGAAGTTGGCGGTCAGGCTGGCCGAGCGCGGTGCGCCCGGGGTGTAGCGGTAGCCCGACTTGTTGATCGCCTGCACGTACTGCTTGTCGGCCAGGTTGTAGACGTTCAGGCGCAGATCGACGTGCTTGTTGATCGGGTACGAAGCCATGGCGTCGTACACCCAGTACGAATCGGCGTAGGCCGGGGTGCCGACCGCGCCGTCGGTGCCGCGCATCAGCTTGTCGCTGAAGCGGGCGCCGCCGCCGACCTGCAGGCCCATCGGCAGCGTGTACGAGGTCCACAGCGTGAACGCCTGTTTCGGCGTGTAGCTCAGCAGGTTGTCGCCGGCGGCGGTGACCACCTTGCCGGACACGACCTTGGTCGACATGCGGGTGTAGCCCGCGCTGACCAGCCAGCTGCGCATGATTTCGCCGGTCACGCCCAGCTCGACGCCCTGCACGCGCTTCTTGCCGGTCTGGAAGAAGTTGGCCGCGTTGTTCGGGTCGACTTCGATCTCGTTACGCACGTCGGTGCGGTAGGCTGCGGCCGACAGCGACAGTTTCTGTTTCAGCAGATCCCACTTGGTGCCCATCTCGTAGGTGGTGGTGATTTGCGGATCGTAGTTCGGGTTGGACGCGCTGTTGGCGGCCGAGCTCAGCGTGAAGTTGTTGCCGCCCGGTGGAGCTTTCGAGGTCGCGGCCAGCGCGTAGACGCTGCTGTCGGCGGTCGGCTTGTACAGCGCCGATACTTTGCCGTTGATCAGGTTGTCCGACGCCGTCAGCGAACTGCCCAGCAGCGTGCCGACCGGGATGGTTTGCGGCGTGGCCGTGCCCTGCACCGTGACGCCGTTGTAGGTGGTGTTGTAGTGGTCCAGACGCACGCCGGCGTTGAAGATCCACTGGTCGCCCAGCTTGGCGGTGTCGAACACGTACAGGCTCTGGGTGTTGGTGGTGCCGTCGCCGCGGGCGCCGTTGCGCACGGTGCTCACCTGCGCGGCCGTCACCGGCTGGCTGGTGTCCGGGTGGTAGATGCTGACCAGCGGCAGGCCGGTCGCGCCCGGTGCGTTGACGTTGGTGTAGTTGGTCTGCTTCTCGTTGATCAGCTCGATACCGCCGACCACGGTGTGCTTCATCCCGGCGCCGTCGAAGTCGGCGGTGACGGTGGTCTGGTTGGTCAGGATTTCGTTCAGCTGGTCTTTGTAGTTCAGGTTGGTGCGCGCCATCTGCCAGTTGTCCGGATTGGAACCGGCGACGACGCCGCGCAGGTTGGCGCCGGTCGACATGAAGGAGGTCAGCAGGTAATCCTGCTTGGTGCGGCCGTAGCGGGTGGTGTTCTGCAGCTTGGCGCCGCCGGCGAAGTCATGCTCGATGCGGGCGGTGAACATGTCGGCCTTGACCTTGTCGAAGTCCAGCACCGAACCGTAGAAGTTCTTTGGATCGACAGCCTTGGCGCCAGCCATGAAGTCGAAGCTCGGGCCCAGCACGGCAGGCTTGCCGCCGGCGGCCGGGGTGATGACGACCGGCGCCGGCGGGGTCCAGCCCGGCAGGCCGATGGTCAGCACGCCGCCGTCGGGGATGTTGTTCTGGCTGACGTGCAGGTAGTTCAGGTAGACGCGGGTCGAACCGTTCAGGCCGAAGGCGACCGACGGTGCGATGGCCCAGCGCTTGTTCTTGACCACGTCGCGGCCCGGATTGCCGCTGTCCTGGTCGAGCAGGTTCAGGCGGAAGGCGGTGCCGGTGTCGGCGTTGATGACCTTGTTCAGGTCGGCGGTGGCGCGCTTCTGGCTGCCGCTGCCGACGGTGACCGAACCCAGGTAGGCGTCTTCCATCAGCGGCTTCTTGCTGACCAGGTTGATCGAACCGGTCGGCGAGCTGCGGCCGTTGTCGGTGCCGGCCGGGCCTTTGAGCACGTCGATCTGTTCGATGTTGAAGGTGTCGCGCGAGATCGAGCCGACATCGCGCACGCCGTCCACGTAGATGCTGCTGGAGGCGTCGAAGCCGCGCATGTAGACGCCGTCGCCGGTGGTGGTGCTGCCGTTTTCGCCCAGGAAGAAGGCGCCCACGCCCGGGGTGTTGCGCAGCGCTTCGGTCAGCGTGACGGCGCCTTGCTGGTCGAACAGCTCTTTCTTGATGACGGTCAGGGTCTGGGCGGTGTCGACCAGTTTCTCGGTGTACTTGGCGGAAGAGGCTTTGTCGGCCTTGAAGTCGTTGATGGCGTTGCCGGTGACTTTGACTTCCTGCAGCGTCTGGTTGCTGCCGGCCACGATGACCGGATCGACGCCGGCGTCGGCGGCGTGGGCGGCGACCGGGAGCAGCATCACGGCCAATGCCGCGCTCATTTGCTGGTTGAAGCGCGATTGCGCGTGTTTGCGACTCTTAATCATTTGCATCTTTCTTCCGAGAATGTAGGCGGCTGGCTGCGCTGAGGTCTAAGCGTTCTTGCGTCTGGCTGCCGGATCATGGCGATTTAATGCGTGAGATTGTAACAACGAAGCTCACATATGTAAATGCGAATTATTATCAATAACATTTCGTTATGTGAAAAAACGACAGCGCCCCGGGCCTGGACCCGGGGCGCAGATGGTGACAAATGTAAAGATGGAGGGGGATTACAGCTGTTCGCGTTCCAGCCAGGCGCGGGCCTGGGCCAGCGTCAGTTCCAGCTCGGCGCAGACGGTCTGGTAGCGCTGCGCCAGTTCTTCGTCGCGCTGTTCGTTGATGGCGTTCTCGGCGTCCACGGTGGCCTGGATCAGGCGCTTGGCGCCCAGCACGCCGACCGCGCCGCGCAGGCTGTGGAACAGGCGGGCGGCGTCGCGCAGCCGGCCTTCCTGCAGCGCCGTGCCGGCTTCCTCGGCCGGCGTCATGCCGGTGTCGACGGCGCCGCGCACCATCTTGGCCATCACCGCGCGGCCCTTGGCGTCCTTGCCCATCACCCGCATCAGCGCGTCCATGTTGAAGATGCTGGCCTCGCCGGTGGGCATGGCCGCGACATGGGGCTTGACCAGCACCGGTTCCGGCATCGGCGCCGGCACCGGCGCGGCGGCGGCGGCCATGGCGGCCAGCAGATCGTCCTCGACGGCCGGCGCGGCCGCAGCCGGGACCGGGACCGGGGCAGGCAGATGGCGCAGCAGCACTTCCAGCATTTCCTCGACTTCGATCGGCTTGGGAATGAAATCGGTGATGCCGGCCTCCTGGCTGCGGTGGCGCTCGGAACCGAGCACGCCCGCCGTCATGGCGATGATGGGCAGGGTCAGGCACAGTTGCTGGCGCAGGATGCGGGTGGCGGTGAAGCCATCCATCACCGGCATCTGCATGTCCATCAGCACCAGGTCGTAGCGGCTGGCGCTG
Organism: Rugamonas aquatica; assembly: GCF_009380215.1. GTDB lineage: Bacteria > Pseudomonadota > Gammaproteobacteria > Burkholderiales > Burkholderiaceae_D > Rugamonas > Rugamonas aquatica_B. The sequence continues at coordinate 227,723 of NZ_WHUG01000003.1, read as the reverse complement.
GCGCGCAGCAGCTCGACCGCCTGGCGGCCGTCGCCGACCACGTCCAGCGTCGCGCCCGCGTGTTCGAGGATGCCGCGCGCCACCACCTGGTTCAGCGCATTGTCTTCCACCAGCAGGAAATGGCGGCCGGTCAGGCTGCCGGCGATGCCGGCGTCGACCGCCGTCTGCGGCTGGCCGTCGCTCTTGGCCACCAGCGCCTGGTGCAGCGCGTCGAACAGGTTGGAACTGGTGATCGGCTTGACCAGCACCACGTCGGCCTCCGGCGCGTTGGAGATTTCCTCCACATGGTCGCGGGCGAAGGCGTTGACCATCACCACGATGGGCTGCTTGCCGCCCCCGGCCGCCTCGCGGATGCCTTTGGCCGTGGCCAGGCCGTCCATGCCGGGCATGTGCCAGTCGGCCAGCACCACGTCGTAGGTCTGCTGCGACTGCTGGCTCTGGCGGTAGCGGTGCAGCGCGGCCGCGCCGGAGTCGACCTCGTCCGCATGCCAGCCCCAGGCCCGTATCAGCTTGGCGATCACTTCGCGGCTGGTGCGGTTGTCGTCGGCCACCAGCAGGCGCAGATTGCCCAGCGCCGGCTTGCGGCGCTCGTCCGGCAGTTCCGGCAGCACGTCGAACGGCAGGCTGAACCAGAAGGCCGTGCCGCGCCCCTGGGCGCTGCTGACGGCGATCTGCCCGCCCATCAGCTCGATCAGGCGCTTGGTGATGGCCAGCCCCAGGCCGGTGCCGCCGAAGCGCCGCGTGATGCTCTGGTCGCCCTGCGAGAAGGCCTGGAACAGTTGCGCCAGCTGGGTCTCGGTCATGCCCATGCCGGTGTCGCGCACTTCGAAGCGCAGCAGCGCGTGGCCCTCGTCGCGCGCGCTGAGCTCGACGCTGACGACCACCTCGCCCTGCTCGGTGAACTTGATGGCGTTGCCGGCCAGGTTGACCAGGATTTGCTGCAAGCGCATGGAATCGCCGCGCAGGTGGCGCGGCACGGCCGGGTCGACGCTGATCGCCAGCTCCAGTTCCTTGTCGCTGGCGTTCATGGTCATCAAGGTGGCCAGCGAGTTCATGGTGTCGTCCAGCGTGAAGTCCACCGGCGACAGTTCCATGTGGCGCGCCTCGATCTTGGAGAAGTCCAGCACGTCGTTGAGGATGCCCAGCAGCGACTGGCCCGACACCCGCACCATGCTCAGGTATTTGCGCTGCTGCGGCGTCAGCGGCGTGTTGCCGAGCAGGTAGACCATGCCCAGCACGGCGTTCATCGGTGTGCGGATTTCATGGCTCATATTGGCCACGAACTCGCTCTTGGCGCGGTTGGCCGCCTCGGCGCGGTCGCGTTCGCGCTCCAGCTCCTCGGCGCGCGCCTCCACCTCCAGCCGCAGCCGGTGGCGTTCGGTGATGTCGGAAATCACCGCCAGCACTTTCGTGCCCTGGTCGGTGCGCACCGCGCTCAGGTTGATCTCGACCGGGAACTCGCTGCCGTCCTGGCGCAAGCCGTACAGCACCGAACCGTCGCCCATGCGCACCGGCTCGGCGCTGAGGCGCTCGGCGAAGAACTTGACGCGGTGGGCGGCGTGCTGGCCGCGCAGGCGTTCCGGCACCAGCATTTCCAGCGGCTGGCCCAGCACGGCGTCGCGCGCGTAGCCGAAATAGCGCTCGCCCTCGCGGTTGAAGGTTTCGATGCGGCCGTCGACGCCGACCACGACGATGGCGTTCGGCGCGAACTCGACCAGGCTTTGCAGGCGGGCGTCGGCCGCCAGCCGTTCGTGCATCAGCTCGTTGAAGGCGGTGGTCAGCTGGCCGACCTCGTCCTGCGCATGGGTGGGCAGCGGCGTGAAGCGGCCGGGGTCGCTGCGCAGGGCGACGATGGCGTCGCGCAGCCGTATCAGCGGCGCCAGCAGGCGCAGCGTCAGCCAGCCGATCAGCGCGGCGGCCGCCAGCGAGGCCAGGCCGCCCCACAGCAGCAGCCGGTACAGCACGCCGTTGAAGGGTTCGAACGCTTCCTCGGCCGGCAGCGAGGCGGCCAGCACCCAGTCCACCGACTTCAGCGCCTTGTAGCTGTTGAGGGTGCGCTTGCCGGCGCTGTTGACGCTGTCGACCGTGCCTTCGAAGTCCTGCTCCAGCGCCCTGGTGGTGGCGGGGTTGGCGTTGGGCTGGCGCGGCTTGAGCAGGCGGCTCGCCTCGGGATGCAGCACGTACACCGGCTGCGGGCCGCGGGTCAGCGCGAAATAATAGCCGGTGCGGCCGACCTTGGCGTTGCGCAGGTGGCCCAGCAGATTGTCCTTGTACAGCCGCAGCACGCCGACCAGCAGGCACACCACGTCGCCGTTGGCGTTGAGCACCGGCGCCACCATCTGCACGATGGGCTGCTTGCCGGCGCGGCCGATCAGCGGCTCGGTAATCAGCGGCTTGCGGGTACGCATCACGGTCTTGAAGTAGTTGCGGTCGGAGGCGTCGATGCCGGCGCGGCCCGGCACTTCCGGCAGGTCGGCGATCACCATGCCCTCGGGACTGATGACCAGCAGGTCGTCGAACAGCGCCAGCACGGCGCGGTCCTGGTAGTAGGTGCGCAGCTGGTCGGGATGGCGGGCCATGGCGGCCGGCGTGTTGCGGGCCGACACGGCGATGATATCGAGCAGCATCAGCAGCTTGTCGTCCAGCTCTTCCGCCGTACGGTTGACCAGCCCCGTCTGCTGCGTGAACAGCACCCGGGTGAAGTCGTCCTGCATGCGATGGGTTTGCACCACCGTCACCAGGGCGATCATCAAGACCGAGGTGATACTGGTTGCCAGCGCAACTTTTGCCTTGATGCCAAGTGACTTCATTTCATCCTTAGTAGGCGAGGCCGGGCGAGATTGGAAAAAATATGAAAATGCTAGCAAATTCTCCTATCAAACCCCGGCCTTGGCAACAGGATTAACGCTGGGCGGCGGCGATGATGACTTCAGCGACCTTGGCCGGCTGCGAAACCATGGGCACGTGGCTGGTTTTCAGCGTGACGGTGGTGGCGTTGAGCTTTTTGGCGAAGGCCTGCTGCAGCGCCGGCGCGATCATGCGGTCGTTGGCGGCGGCGATGTAGTAGTTGGGCTTGGTTTTCCACGCGGCCACGGTGGTGACGTCGCCAAAGGCCTTGGCGTTGATCGGACCCTGGGTGGCGGCGATCAGCGCGGCGGTGGCCGGCGGCACGTCCGGTGCGAAGTTCTTGGCGACGGAATCGGTTGGCAGCCACAGGTAGCCGGCGGCGTCGGCCTGCAAGGTGGCGATGCCGGGCGGCACGGCGTAGTCCTTGCCCAGGTTGGCGGTGGCCTCGCCTTCGGACGGCGCGAACGCGGCCACATAGACCAGGGCCTTGATTTTGTCGCTGGTGCCGGCCTGGGTGATGACGGTGCCGCCCCACGAGTGGCCGACCAGCACGACCTTGCCGGTTTGCGCATCGACCACGCGCTGGGTGGCGGCGACGTCGTCGGCCAGCGAGCTCAGCGGGTTTTGCACGGCCACCACTTTCAAGCCTTTCGCTTGCAGCAGCGGAATGATCTTGTCCCAGCTGGAACCATCGGCGAACGCGCCGTGAACCAGGACGACGGTGGTGTCGGTGGCCGGGGCGGCGGCCTGGGCGGCGAATGCGGAAGCCAGCAGTGCGGTAGCGATCAGGGTGCGTTTCATGATGTTTCCTTTCAGTTGGTTAGTTGACGATCAAATAGTGTGCTACTTGATGTGTTGAACTATAGCTCGCAATTTAATCGCATGCAAGATAAAAATTCTAAATATTTTGTGATACTTCAAGTTGCAATGGCGGCTGCCCGCCGCCGCGCATGGTCACTTGCATCGCGCTAGCCGGAGGCCCGGGAATACTTGATCGCCTGACTGCGGCATCAGCCACAAATGACGACAAATGGTCTACACTGGCTGCATGATACGAGAACTTCCCGAGCTGGTTCTGCCCAGCGCCACGATTGAGATCCTCAAGGCCAGTTGTGCCACCTGCAGCATGCACCAGCTGTGTTTGCCGATGGGATTGGACAACAACGACATGGAGCGGCTCGACCAGATCATCGGCCGCCGGCGCAAGGTGGCGCGCGGCGCCACGCTGTTCCGCATCGGCGATCCGTTCCAGAGCCTGTTTGCGATACGGCTGGGCCACTTCAAGACTTACCAGGTCAACCGCGAGGGCGCCGAGCAGATCACCGGCTTCCAGATGGCTGGCGAGCTGCTGGGCATGGACGCCATCAGCGCCGACCTGCACCATTGTACCGCCGTGGCGCTGGAAGACAGCGAAGTGTGCGAGATTCCTTTCGGCAGCCTGCAACAGCTGCTGGCCGATATGCCGACGCTGCTGCGCCATTTCCACCGCATGATGAGCCAGGAAATCACGCGCGAGCAAAGCGTGATGCTGTTGTTGGGGAATATGCAGGCGACCCAGCGTTTTGCCGCCTTCCTGGTCAACCTGTCGTCGCGCTACGAGGCGCGCGGCTATTCGCCGAACACCTTCCAGCTGCGCATGTCGCGCGAGGAAATCGGCAACTACCTGGGGTTGACGATCGAGAGCATCAGCCGCCTGCTGTCGAAGTTCAAGAAGGAAAGCCTGCTGCGCGTGAGTAACCGCGAGATCGAATTGCTCGACCTGCCGACGCTGAAAGCCATCACCGCCGGCATGCAGACCTGCGCCTGATTAGTCGCCGGCCTGCAGCGTCACCTGGCGCTGCGCCGGCCAGGTCCACGCGCCGGCCAGCCGCCAGTCGCGCTTCTCACCCTCCACCAGCACCACCCAGCGGCTGCGCTCCAGCATCGGCAGATTGATCTGGAACGCGCCGAACTCGTCCGGCTGCACCACCAGCTGAATATCCTTTTCCGGCAGCGTCGCGTGCGACAGGTGGACGAACAGCCGTTCGCTCTTGCCCTGGTCGCTGCTGGCGCGCCGCAGCTGGCCGTTCAGCGTGCCCGTCGTGGCGTCGTAGCCCAGCGCCATTGACAGGCCCAGCGTCGAGGCCAGGCGGTCGCGCCGCAAGTCCTGGTTGATGGCCTTGCCCTGCTTGTAGTAGTCGCCCACCACCAGCGCGTCCTGCTGCGAGTAAGCCAGATAGCCGGTGTAGCTGCCGGCCACCACCACCACGGCCGGACCCAGCATCAACAGCCACGGCCAGCGCTGCTTCCACCACGGCGCCGCTGGCGCCTGCGCCATCATCAATACGCTCATCTTGCTCTCCTTAGCGCGGCACGAAGAATACCGCGTGTTCTTTCACATGCAGCGACGGCTGGTCGACTGCGGTCAGTTCGATTTCGATCTTGTTCGAGCCCGGCTGGCCGGCGCCGTGCGCAGTGCGCAGGCGGATCGGATAAGCCTTGGTCTCGGTGCCTTCCACCCGCACCAGATCCGGCGTCACCTGCGACAGCGTGGCCAGGCCGCCGACGCGGATGCGGTAGGTGTGCGCCTGCTCGGAGGTGTTCATGATCTGCAGGCGGTAGACGTTTTCGATCATGCCCTCTTCCACCTCGCGCCCCATGGCGCCACGGTCGCGTATCACGTCCAGCTTGAGCGGCGTGCGCAGCCATAGCGCGACGCCGACCGCGGCCACGATCAGCGCCAGGATGCCGGCGTAGATCTTCACTCGCGGCCGCAGCGTGCGCTGGCGGATCTCGGTGGGCGTGTAGTGCATCATCAGCGCGCGCTCGGTGCTGTAGCGGATCAGGCCGCGCGGCTGGCCGATCTTGTCCATCACGCCGTTGCAGGCGTCGACGCAGGCGGCGCAGCCTATGCATTCGTACTGCAAGCCCTTGCGGATGTCGATGCCGGTCGGGCATACCTGCACGCACAGGCTGCAATCGATGCACGAACCGCCGTTGACCTCATCGCGCTTGTTGAGCGGCGCGCGCGGCTCGCCGCGTTCGCCGTCATAGGTGATGATGAGCGTGTCGCGGTCGAACATCGAACTCTGGAAGCGGGCGTACGGGCACATGTACTTGCACACCTGCTCGCGCAGCCAGCCGGCGTTGCCGTAGGTGGCCAGGCTGTAGAACAGCACCCAGAACCATTCCCACGGGCCGAAGCTCAACGTCAACACCTCGTTGCCCAGCAGCTTGATCGGCGTGAAGTAGCCGACGAAGGTAAAGCCGGTCCACAGCGCCACCGCGCCCCAGGCCAGGTGCTTGGCGCTTTTCTTGCCGAACTTGGCCGGCGACATCGGCCGCCGGTCCAGCGCCATGCGGGCGCTGCGCTTGCCTTCGATCTGGCGTTCTATCCACAGGAAGATTTCGGTATAAACCGTTTGCGGACAGGCGAAGCCGCACCACACCCGCCCCGCCACCGCGGTGGCGAGGAACAGCAGGTAGGCGCAGATGATCAGCAGCGCGGCCAGATAGATGAAGTCCTGCGGCCACAAGACCAGGCCGAAGATGTAGAACTTGCGCGCCGCCAGATCGAACAGCAGGGCCTGGCGGCCGTTCCACTGCATCCACGGCGTGCAGTAGAACGCCAGCTGCGTCAGCCACAGGCACAGCCAGCGCAGGCGGGCATAGCGGCCCGAGGTTTCGCGCGGATAGATTTCCTCGCGCGCCGCATACATCTTGATGACTTGTGGTGCAGGATCGTTCATTTTTCTGCCGTGGCGGTTTCTGTCGCCGCCGCGACCGGTGAGGGTTCAACATGGTTGACGTCGTTCGACAAGCTCCACACATAGGCGGCCAGCACGTGCACCTTGGCGTCGCCGAGGAAGTCGGCGAACGCCGGCATGGTGGTGGTACGGCCCTTGCGGATGGTCTCCATGATGGTCTCAGCGCTGCCGCCGAACAGCCAGATCTTGTCGGTCAGGTTGGGCGCGCCGATGGCCTGGTTGCCGGTGCCGCCCGCGCTATGGCAAGCCATGCAGGCACCGAACTTGTCCTTGCCGAACACCGCCTTGATCGGGTCGGCGGTCGAGCCGGACAGGCTCAGCACGTAGTGGGCGACGTTTTCCACATCCTTGTCCGAGCCCAGCGCCGCGCCCATAGGCGGCATCACGCCGGTGCGGCCGTGCAGGATGGTTTCCTTGATGGTCTCGGGGGCGCCGCCGAACAGCCAGTCCTTGTCGGTCAGGTTGGGGAAGCCCTTGTTGCCGCGCGCATCGGAGCCGTGGCACTGCGCGCAGTAGGTCAGGAACAGGCGTTCGCCGATGGCGTGGGCCTTGGGATCGGCCGCCACCTTCTTCAAATCCTGCTTCTGGTATTGCGCGAACAGCGGGCCGTACTCGCCCTCGGCCTGCTTCAGCTCGGCCTGGTACTGGCCCGAGGATTTCCAGCCCAGCTTGCCGGCATAGCTGCCCAGGCCGGGATACAGCACCAGGTAGCCCAGGCTGAAGACGATGGTGATGTAGAACAGCCACATCCACCAGCGCGGCATCGGCGTGTTCAGCTCGCTCAAGTCTTCGTCCCACACGTGGCCGGTGGTTTCGCCGGCCTTGCCCTTGATCTTCGATTGCGAGAACAGCAGCACGCCGCAACCGATGATGCCGAGCAGGGTCAGCACGACGATGTACATGTCCCAGAAACCGTTGGTGAAATCAGCCATGGCTGTGCTCCTTCTCGTCGTCGTCGAACGGCAGCTGCGCCGCTGCGGCGAAGTCGGCTTCCTTGTTGTGGATGAAGGCCCACCACAGGATGCCGGCGAATGTGATGAAGGAAATCACCGTCATCACGCTGCTGGCGCGATCAAACAGGGTATCGATAGCCATGCTAGTTCCTCGTCTTGATTAATGTGCCCAGGCCTTGCAGGTAGGCGACCAGGGCGTCTTCTTCGGTCTTGTCTTTGAGCTCCTCCGGCGCGGCGGCGATCTCGGCGTCGGTGTAGGGATCGCCCAGGCGCTTGAGCGCCTTCATCTTCGGCACGATCGATTCCGGCACCAGCGAGGTCTTCGCCAGCCATGGGTAGTTCGGCATATTCGATTCCGGCACCACGTCGCGCGGATTGGCCAGGTGGGTGCGGTGCCATTCATCGCTGTAGCGGCCGCCCACGCGCGCCAGGTCGGGCCCGGTGCGCTTGGAACCCCACTGGAACGGCCGGTCGTAGACGAACTCGCCGGCGACCGAGTAGTGGCCGTAGCGTTCGGTCTCGGCGCGGAACGGACGCACCATCTGCGAGTGGCAGTTGTAGCAGCCTTCGCGCACATAGATGTCGCGGCCGGCGAGGCGCAGCGGCGAGTAAGGCTTCAGGCCCGCCACCGGCTCGGTGGTGGACTTCTGGAAGAACAGCGGCACGATCTCGACGGCGCCGCCGACGCTGACCACCAGCGTCACCAGCGCGATCAGCAGCCAGGGATTTCTCTCGATCCAGTCATGTGAAAATTTCATACTCAGCTCCGATATCAGGCGTGGCCGGCGGTCAGCGCGGGGATGCGCGCCACGGCGGTCTCGCGGTTACGCAAGGTCATCCAGGTGTTGTAGCCCATCACGCACATGCCGCTCAGGTACAGCAGGCCGCCGGCGAAGCGCACCACGTAGTACGGGTAGGTGGCTTTGACGCCTTCGACAAAGGTGTAGGTCAGCGTGCCGTCCGGATTGACTGCGCGCCACATCAGGCCTTGCATCACGCCGGCAATCCACATCGCGGCGATGTACAGCACGATGCCGATGGTGGCGACCCAGAAGTGCAGGTCGATCAGCTTGGTGCTGTACATTTTCTGCTGGCCGGCCAGGCGCGGCAGCAGGTAGTAGATCGAGCCCATGGTGATGAAGCCCACCCAGCCCAGCGCGCCGCCGTGGACGTGGGCGATGCCCCAGTCGGTGTAGTGCGACAGTGCGTTGACGGTCTTGATCGACATCATCGGGCCTTCGAAGGTGGCCATGCCGTAGAACGACAGCGAGACGATCATGAACTTCAGGATAGGGTCGGTGCGCAGCTTGTGCCAGGCGCCCGACAGCGTCATGATGCCGTTAATCATGCCGCCCCAGCTTGGCGCCAGCAGGATCAGCGAGAACACCATGCCGATCGATTGCGTCCAGTCCGGCAGCGCGGTGTAGTGCAGGTGGTGCGGGCCCGCCCACATGTAGGTGAAGATCAGCGCCCAGAAGTGCACGATCGACAGGCGATACGAGTACACCGGACGTTCGGCCTGTTTCGGGATGAAGTAGTAGACCATGCCCAGGTAGCCGGCGGTCAGGATGAAGCCCACCGCGTTATGGCCGTACCACCACTGGATCATGGCGTCCTGCACGCCGGAGTAGGCGGAGTAGGATTTGAACAAGGTTGCCGGCATGCTGGCGCCGTTGACCACGTGCAGGATCGTCACGGCGATGATGTAGCCGGCGAAGAACCAGTTGGCGACGTAGACGTGCTTGACCTTACGCGTCAGCAGCGTGCCGAAGAACACCACCGCGTAGGCGATCCACACCACGGCGATCAGCAGCGTGATCGGCCATTCCAGCTCGGCGTATTCCTTGCCGCGGGTCAGGCCCATCGGCAGCGTGACGACGGCGCTGAGGATCACCGCTTGCCAGCCCCAGAAGGTGAAGGCGGCCAGCTTGTCCGAGAACAGCCGCACCTGGCAGGTGCGCTGCACGACGTAATAGGACGTCGCGAAAAGTCCGCAGATACCGAACGCGAAAATCACCGCGTTGGTGTGCAGGGGCCGCAGGCGGCCGTAGGTCAACCATGGTATGTCCAGGTTCAACGCCGGCCATGCCAGCTGGGCGGCGATAATGACGCCTACCAGCATGCCGATGATGCCCCAGACCACGGTGGCGATTGCGAATTGCTTCACAATCTTGTAGTTGTAGTTCTGTGCAAGGTCCACTTGAAGTTCTCCCAAGAACGCTTTAATGATGTGTATCAAAGGTTACTTTTGTGGGAGTGAAAAAACCTTGATGTGGATCAAAATTTCCCAGATCAAACTATTCTAGTGGCGGCGGTGGCCTATCGTCGTCTTGCAGCACGCGCAGCGCCGGGCCGACCAGGTCGTCGAACTGGCCGCTGTCGGAGGCGCTGAAGAACACCCACAGCGCGGCAAACACCAGCACCACGCTGAGCGGAATGAGCAGGTAGAGCGCTTCCATCATTTCCCCCTTCTGAGGCGCAGCGCGTTGGCCACCACCACGGCGGAACTGAGCGCCATGCCCACGCCGGACAGCCATGGATTGAGCAAGCCCATCGCCGCCGCCGGGATCGCCAGCGCGTTGTAGACACTGGCCCAGCCCAGGTTCTGGCGGATCACGCCCATGGTGCGCGCCGCCATGCGGGCGCTGTCGGCGACGGCGCCGAGGCGGCCGCACAGCAGCACCGCGTCGGCATGGGCTTGCGCCAGTGCTGCGCCGGCCCCCATCGCGAAGGAGACGTCGGCCGCGCTCAGCACGGCGGCGTCGTTGATGCCATCGCCGACCATCGCCACCACGGCGCCGGTCTGCTGCAGGCGCTTGACGAAGGCCAGTTTCTCATCGGGCAGGTAGCCGCCGACGGTGGTGCTGATGCCGAGCTGGTCGCCAACCTGGCGCGCCAGGTCGGCGTTGTCGCCGCTGAGCAGCACCACGGTCTTGCCGGCCTTGCGGAAGTAGTCGACCGTGGCTTGCGCATCGGGCCGCAAGCCGTCGCGCAGGTGGAAGCAGGCCAGCCAGCGGCCGGCTACGCCGAGGTAGACCGGCGTGACGCCGTCGCCCGCATCGTGCGGCGGCGCCGAGCCGCTCAATTCGGCGACAAAGCCGGCGCTGCCCAGGCGGTACAGGCGGTTGTGCAGCACGCCTTCGATGCCGCGCCCGGCGATTTCATCGACCGCCGTCGCTTGCCAGTCGGCGCGTGTGCCGCCCTGCGCCGCGGCGGCGGCGTCGACGATGGCGCGCGCCAGCGGGTGGCCGCTGCCGGCATCCAGCGCGGCCGCCACTTGCAGGCAAAAGTCGGCCTGCATCAGGCCCAGTTGCACGGTTTGCTGCAAGGCCGGACGGCCGAAGGTCAGCGTGCCGGTCTTGTCGAATACCACGTGGGTGGCGCGGTGCAGCGTCTCCAGCGTTTGCGGGCCGGTGATTAACACGCCTTGCCGCAGCAGGCGGTCGGAGGCGGCGGCCAGCGCGGTCGGCGTCGCCAGCGACAGCGCGCACGGACAGGACACCACCAGCACCGCGATGGCGATCGGCCAGGCGCGGGTGGCGCTGTCGCCGTCCATCCAGTACCAGAACACGAAGGTGGCCAGCGCGAACAGCAGCAGCGCCAGCACGAACCAGCCGGCCACGTCGTCGGCCCACTGGGCGATGCGCGGCTTGTCGCGGCCGGCGCGGTCGACCAGCTTGACCAGCTTGGACAAGGTGCTGTCCTGGGCGATGCGGGTCACGCGCGCCAGCACCACCGAGCCGGCGTTGATGGCGCCGCCCGGCAGCGCGTCGCCGCAGTCCTTGGCCACGGGCGCGCTTTCGCCGCTGAGCAGCGACAGGTCGAGCTGCGTGCGGCCGTCGACGATGACGCAGTCGGCCGCCACCGCTTCGCCGGGCTTGACCATGATGACCTGGCCCACCGCCAGCGCGGCGGCCGGCACCAGGGTGGCGGCGTGGCTGGCCGGATAATCGTCGAGCAGCGTGGCCGATGCCGGCAGCGCGTGCTGCAAGCGCTCCAGCGCGGCGCCGGCCTTGCGGCGCGCGCGCAGCTCCAGGTGGCGGCTGCACAGCAGCAGGAAGATGAACATCGTCACCGAATCGAAATACACTTCGCCGTGGCCGCGCACCGTGGCCAGCACGCTGGCGCCGAAAGCGGCCGCGATGCCCAGCGCCACCGGCACGTCCATGCCCAGCGTGTAGGCGCGCAGACTGGCCCAGGCGCCGCGCCAGAACGGCAACGCCGAATAGCAGATGGCCGGCGCCGTCAGCAGCAGGCTGGCCCAGCGCATCAGCGCGGCCATGCTGTCGTCCAGCGTGCCGTCGTCCGCCAGGTAGGCCGGGGCGACGTACATCATCACCTGCATCATCGACAGGCCGGCGACGAACAACTGGCGGCCCAGGGTCTTGGCGGCCTGGCGCTGCTGCTCGCCGTGGCGCTGGGCGTCGTAGGGATAGGCGGCGTAGCCGATCGCGTGCAGCGCGGCCAGGATGTCGCCGGGCTGGCAATCGTCCGAGCGCCAGCGCACGTACAGGCGTTCGGTGGCGACGTTGAGTTGCGCGCTCTGCACGCCGGGCAGCTTGGCCAGGCGCTGTTCGATCAGCCACACGCAGGCGGCGCAGCGTATGCCTTCGACCGCCAGCGTGGTTTCGCGGCTGTCTTCATCGAGGGCGAAGCGCGGGTCGGCGTTGTCGTACAGGCGCAGTTCCGGCGGCAGCATTTGCGCGCCCTCGGCGCTGGCGGCGAAGGCCGAGCGCTCGTGGTAGTACGAGGCCTGGCCCAGGTCGACGATGGTCTGCGCCACCGCCGCGCAGCCGGGGCAGCACATGGCGTGGTCGACGCCGTCGATGCGCACCTGCCATTCGGGCTTGGCGACGGCCGGCAGCGGCTGGCCGCAGTGGAAGCAAACGTGCACTTGCGCGCCCGGCGCCGTGTGGCGGTTTATTGATGTGGTGTCAGGCATAAGGTGTCCATCCAGTCTGGCGCGATGCCGCCGGCCGCGCGCGCCAGTCCCAGCACGCCGAAGGCCAGCACCAGCAGGCCGCAGGCGATGCGCACGCGGCGCTGCTGCAGCGCGCGTTGCAGGCGGGCGCCGGCCAGGCCCAGCGCGGTCAGCATGGGCAGCGTGCCCAGGCCGAAGGCCAGCATGACGGCGGCGCCGTCGCCGGCCGATCCGCTCAGCATCGCGGTCAGCAGCACGCTGTAGACCATGCCGCATGGCAGCCAGCCCCACAGCGCGCCAAGCGCGAAGGCCTGGTGCGGGCGCTGTGCCGGCATCAGGGTTTTCATCATCGGCGCGATGGCCGGCTGCGCGCGCTGCCACAGCACGCGGCCGCCCTGCTCCAGCAGCGCCAGGCCGCGCCAGGCGTTCATCAGGTACAGGCCCAGCGCCACCAGCATCAGGTTGGCCATCCAGTAGAACAGCAGCTGCACGCCGGCCAGCGCCGACAGGCTTTGCGCGCCGCCGGCCAGGCCGCCCGCCAGCGCGCCGGCCACCATGTAGCTGGCGATGCGGCCGGCGTTGTACGACAGCACGCGCGGCAAGGCGGTGGGGACGGCTGCGGCGGCGATCGGTATCACGCTACGGATCGGCGCTGGCGCCGCCGTGCCGACCGACAGCGCGCCGACGATGCCGCCGCACATGCCGATGCAGTGCACGCTGCCGGCCAGTCCGACCACCATCACCGGCAGTAGCTGAAGCAGGTTCATGATGCGTTCATATCGTTTTCGAGTAGCGCAGCGGCTGCGGGCCGTCGACGCGCGGCATGCTCAGGTAGCGGTCGAACACCATGCAGATATTGCGTATCAGCAGACGGCCTTTCGGCGTCACGCTGATCCATTGCGGATCGATCTGCAGCAGGCCGTCGTCCTCGAAGGCCTTGAGCTTTTCCAGCTCGGCCGCGAAGTACAGCGGGAAGCGGATCGGATACGCCTGTTCGATCGACGAGATCGACAATTCGAAATTGCACATCAGTTTTTGAATCACGATGCGCCGCAGCAGGTCGTCGGTATCGAGCTTGATGCCGCGCGTGACCGGCAGCTTGCCGTCGTCGAGTTTTTCGTAATAGGCTTCCAGCGTTTTCTCGTTCTGGCTGTAGGTGGCGCCGACCGCGCTGATGGCCGACACGCCGCACGAAATCAAGTCCGCCTCGGCGCGCGTCGAATAGCCCTGGAAGTTGCGCTGCAAGCGGCCCTGGCGCTGCGCCACCGCCAGCTCGTCGTCCGGCTTGGCGAAATGGTCCATGCCGATGTAGACATAGCCGGCCGCGCACAGGCGGCGTATGCACAGCGCCAGCAGGTCGAGCTTGACGGCGGCCGTCGGCAGGTCGGCGTCGGCGATGCGGCGCTGCGGTTTGAACAGGTGAGGCAGATGGGCGTAGTTGTACAGCGCGATGCGGTCGGGATCGGCGTCTATCACCTTGTCCAGCGTCTGCTCCATGCTGGCCATGGTTTGCTTGGGCAGACCGTAGATCAAGTCGATGCTGATCGAGCGGAAGCCGGCGGCGCGCGCGGCGTCCATCACGGCGCGGGTTTCCGCTTCCGGCTGGATGCGGTTGACGGCCTTTTGCACCTCGGGATCGAAGTCCTGCACGCCCAGGCTGATGCGGTTGAAGCCTTGCGCGCGCAGCGAGTACACGCGGTCGACGCTGACGGTGCGCGGATCGATCTCGATCGAATATTCGCCCTGCGCGTCCGGCACGAAGCTGAAGTTCTCGTGCAGGTGCGCCATCAGGTCGCCCATCTGGCGGTCGCTCAGGTAGGTCGGCGTGCCGCCGCCGAAGTGCAGCTGTTCGATCTGGCCCATGCCGGCGAACAGGCGGCCCTGCATGTCGATCTCCTGCTTCAGGTAGCCGAGGTAGGTGGCGGCCTTGCTGTGGTCCTTGGTGACGATCTTGTTGCAGCCGCAGTAGTAGCAGATGGTGTCGCAGAACGGAATGTGCACGTACAGCGACAAGGGCCGCTGGCTGCGGCGCATGCGCAGGCCGGCCACCGCCTCCAGGAACTGGCCATAGCCGAAGTCCTGCTGGAAGCGGTCGGCGGTCGGATAGGACGTGTAGCGCGGGCCGGACTGGCTCAGTTTTCCGATGATCTCGGCGTCGAATTCCACGGCGGGGAAAGCGGTATTCATGTTCATGCTGCCAGACGTTTCATGGGGGCGGCGCTACGCAGTGGGCGCGGCTTGCGCGCGCCGGCGCCGGGGTTGGTGCTGCCGAACTTGAACAGGCTGACCGCCTGCGTCAGGCCGCCCGCTTCCAGCGCCAGGCTGGCGGTGGCGGCGGCCGCTTCCTCGACCAGCGCGGCGTTCTGCTGCGTGACCTGGTCCATGTGGGCGATGGCGGCGTTGACCTGGTCGACGCCGATGCTCTGCTCGTGCGAGGCGACCGAGATTTCGTGCATGATGGCCGTGACCTGCTGCACCGAGGCCACCACTTCCTTCATCGTGGCGCCGGCGCGGTCGACCTGCACCATGCCGGCGCTGACCTTGCCGACCGAGACATCGATCAGGTTCTTGATGTCCTTGGCGGCGGTGGCGCTGCGCTGGGCCAGGTTGCGCACCTCGCCCGCCACCACGGCGAAGCCGCGGCCCTGTTCGCCGGCACGCGCCGCTTCGACGGCGGCGTTCAGCGCCAGGATGTTAGTCTGGAAGGCGATGCCTTCGATCAGGCCGATGATGTCGACGATCTTGCGCGACGAGGCGTTGATCTCGTCCATGGTGGCGATGACGTCGGCGACGATCTCGCCGCCCTGCACCGCGACGCTGGAAGCGTTCTGCGCCAACTGGTTGGCTTGCGCCGAGTTGTCGGCGTTCTGCTTGACGGTGGACGAGAACTGTTCGACGCTGGATGCGGTTTCCTCCAGGCTTGCGGCCTGCGCCTCGGTGCGGCCGGACAGGTCGGCGTTGCCGGCGGCGATCTGGCGCGTGGCCACGGCCATGGTCTCGACATTGATGCGAACATCGCGGATGGTGGCGATCAGGTTGCTGTTCATTTGCTGCAGCGCGCGCAGCAGCTGGCCTACTTCATCGGTGGCCTCGGTGTCGAAGGAGCCGGACAGGTCGCCGGCGGCGATGGCGCGCGCGCCTTGCAATGCGCGGCCCAGCGGCTGCAGCACCGACACCCGCAGCGTGTACCACAGGAAGACGTTAATCAGCAGGCCGAAGAAGGTGGCGAAGAAGATCGGGTAGTTGTTGGCGCCGCCGCTCATCAGCGCGGCGGCGCAGACGATCACCTGCAGCACGTTGACCACGCTGGTGGCCAGCCAGATGCGCATGGCCAGCGACACATGGCTCAGGCGCGACATCAGCGAACCGGCGCCGGCCTGGATCACCTGGCCGTTCTTGATGCGGATGCCATGGCGGCCGCCTTCGCGGATCGCGCGGTAGGCTTGTTCGGCCTTGGCGATCTGCTGGCGGTCGGCCTTGACCCGCACCGACATGTAGCCGGTGGTCTTGCCGTTGTCGCGGATCGGCGTGATGTTGGCGCGCACCCAGTAGTGGTCGCCGTTCTTGCAGCGGTTCTTGACGATGCCGGTCCACGGCGTGCCGCCCTTGATCGAGCTCCACAGGTCGGCAAAGGCTTCGACCGGCATGTCCGGATGGCGCACGATGTTTTGCGGTGCGCCCAGCAGTTCCGCCTCGCTGTAGCCGCTGATTTGCGTGAAGTAGGGATTTACGTAGACAATGTTGCCATTTAAGTCAGTCTTGGAAACGATGGCCTGGTCGTCCAGGACTTCGACTTCACGGTTGGTAACGGGCTGGTTGTTGCGCATTTCGGGACTCCACAGTTGGGCCGGCTTGGCCGTGTATTGCTCTATCGCAATTGATGTGTCCAGTTTACGGAGTCCGACCCGCAATTTTATTGATGTAGATCAAAATTCCCCGGATTGGGGTAGCTAAGGAAAATCATGGAACTTCAACAAGCTGTCGGCATCTTTGACGCCGGCATCGGCAGTTATGCCATCGTCGAGCGCGTGCGCGCGGCCTTCCCCGCGCAGGACATCGTGTATTTCGCCGACCGCGCCAGTTTCCCCTATGGCGCCAAGACGCCGCAGCAGTTGCTGGAGTCGGTGCAACGTGCTACCGCCTTCCTGCAGGCGCAGGGTTGCGTGGCGGTGGTGCTGGCGTCCAACGCGCCCAGCGTGGTGGTGCTGGAGCCGCTGCGGGCGGCGGCTGCGGTGCCGGTGATCGGCATCTTCCCGCCGGTGGCGGAGGCGGTGCGGCGTTCGGCCAGCGGCAAGGTGGCGGTGCTGGGCGTGCGCTCGATGGTGGGCAGCGCGGCCATGCAGGCCTATGCCGACGCCCATCGCGGCGAGGGCGAGGTGCTGCTGGTGAATGCCTCGGCGCTGGTGGACCTTGTGGAAAACTTCGCCTTTGTCCACAGGCCGCAGCAAACCCAGGACGCGGTCAGCGGCTTCATCGCCGAGCTGCGCGCCGCCCATCCGCAGGTCGATGTGATGACGATGTCGTCCACCCACCTGCCGTGGCTCAAGCCCTTCTTCGAGACGGCGGCGCCGGATGTGCAGTTCCTCGATCCTGCCGACGGCGTGTTGCAGGAGCTGGCGCCGCATACCTCGGCCGGCGGCGGCCGCACGCGCTGCGTGGCCACCGCCAGCGCCGAACTGAGTCTGGACGACTTCAACACGGCGCTGCGCGCGCTGGGCACGCCGCTGCAGGCCGAGCTGGTCGAGCTGGCTGCGGACTAGGCGCCGGCGCTGAGCGGCCGCAGCGTGCCGACCGCGTAGCCCTGGGCGTAGTCCAGGCCCAGTTCGCGCACCACGGCCAGCGTCGGCTCGTCCTCGACGTATTCGGCCACGGTGCTGAGCCCCATCACGTGGCCGACCTCGTTGATGGCCTTGACCATGGCGCGGTTGATGGCGTTGGTGGCGATGTCGCGGATGAACACGCCGTCGATCTTGAGGAAGTCCACCGGCAGCGCCCGCAGGTAGGCGAACGACGACAGGCCGCTGCCGAAATCGTCCAGCGAAAAGCGGCAGCCCAGCGCCTTCAGCCCGGCCATGAAGTCCTGCGCCTTGACCAGGTTGGCGATCACCGCCGTCTCGGTGATTTCAAAGCAGATCTGCGACGGCGCGATGCCGTGTTCGGAGAACTGCTGGACGATGTAGTCGTGCAAGCCCTCGTCGCCCAGCGAGGTGCCGGACAGGTTGACCGAGTACTGCGCCGGATGCGCGCCCAGGCTTTGCACGTGGCGGCAGACGGCGCGTATCACCCAGCGGTCGATGGCCGTCATCATGTCGTAGCGCTCGGCGGCGGGGATGAAGGCGCCGGGCAGGATCAGGTCGCCCTGGGCCGGCTGGATGCGGATCAGCACTTCGTCGTGCGCCTCCTCGTCCTGCTGGCCGAGGCGCACGATGGGCTGGGCGTACAGCCGGAAATACTGGTGCTCGAAGGCTTCGTTCAGGCGCGACACCCACTGCATCTCGCCCTGCCGCCGCGCCAGCCGCAGGTCCGATTCCTGGTACAGGTGCACGCGGTTGCGGCCGCGTTCCTTGGCCAGGTAGCAGGCCTGGTCGGCGGCCATCAGCAGCTCGGTCATCGATTTGCTGTGGTGGTTGACCTCAACCAGGCCGATGCTCACGCCCAGCTCGAAGGTGTGGTCGTCCCACACGAAGCGGAAGTTCTTGACCGACTGCCGCAGCATGTCGGCGATCAGCAGCGCCTGGTCCGGCGGGCAGTGCGGCAGCAGCACGCCCAGCTCGTCGCCGCCGAGGCGGGCCAGGATGTCGCTGTCGCGCATCTGCGTTTGCAGCATCTTGGACAGCAGTTGCAGCAGCAGGTCGCCGGCGCTGTGGCCGCAGGTGTCGTTGACGATCTTGAACTGGTCCAGGTCCATGTACAGCAGCGCGTGCACGTGGCCGTCTTCCTTGGCGCTGTGCAGCGCGTCGGCGATCTGCACTTCGAATTCGCGCCGGTTGATGAGGCCGGTGAGCGTGTCGTGGCTGGCGTTCCACGACAGCTGCTTGGTCAGCTTGCGTTCGTGGCTGACATCGCGGAACACCACCACCGCGCCCAGCAGCTCGCCGTCGTCGGACCAGATCGGCGCGGCCGACTCCTCGACCGCCACGTGGCGGCCGTCGCGCGTGACCATCTGGTTTTGCGACGACATGCCGATCGCCTGCCGCAGCCGCAGGCATTGCAGCGCCACGTGTTCCGGGATCGCCTCGCCGGCGTCGTCGACCAGCTTCAGCGTGCTGGCGATGTGCAGCCCGTGCGCTTCCTCGTGGGTCCAGCCGGTGAGCTGTTCGGCGATGTAGTTCAGGTAGTCGGTTTCGCCGCGGGCGTTGGTGGTGATGACGCCCTCGCCGATCGAACGCAGCGTGACGGCGGCCAGTTCGCGCTGGCGGGCGGTGGTTTGCTCGCTGGTCTTGCGTTCGGTGATGTCCCAGACCACGCCCAGCGTGCCGAGCGGTTGGGCGGGCTCGTCGCCATTGCAAAATACCAGGGCCTTGGCGGCCAGCCAGTGCCGGCTGTGGTCGGGCCAGACCACGCGGTACTCGACTTCATAGCTGCCGCGGTTGTCGACCGCGGTCTGCATGGTGTCGAGCAGCTGGTCGCGGTCTTCCGGGCAAACGTATTGAAGAAAAATGGAAAACGGTTGCTTCAGGTCGCCGAAGGGCAGGCCCAGCAAGGTAGCCCCGGCGCCAAACCATTTGACCGTGCTCTCGACGACACGGCCGTTTCTCAGTTCCGAATCCCAGATCGTCATGCGCGCGGCGTCCAGCGCCATGCGCAAATGTCGCTGCAGGTGCTCCATGCTGTTACCTCCCACGCCATTGGAGCGCGAAGGAGGCCGGGAGTTCCCTGAATTTTGTGCGAAAGCTAGCCGGCTTCGCCGTTACCGGCGTGGTCCTTGCCCTTGATGGCGGCGATGTCGCGCACATTTTTCTGCACTGCCACGGCGGCAAACAGGCTGAGCACGAAAGCCATCGCGTAAAAGCCTTTTTCGCTGGGCGCCAGGTTGGCGTTGAACAGGCCCACGCCCAGCAGGCCGACCGCCAGCAGCACCGATACCCAGCACAGGCTGAAATACAGGCCGCTGACCGGGATGGCCTCGCTGCGGTCGCGCACCGATTTCTGCAGCGAGACGGCGGCGAACAGGCCGTACATCAGCAGGGTGAAGTAATAGCCTTTTTCATTCAGCTGCATGCCGGCGTTCCACAGGCCGATCAGGTAGGTCAGCGCGCCGGCGATCAGGGCGACCCAGGAGGCGGCGATGAAGGCGCCGGTTGGGCCTTGTTGGGCAGGAAGGGCCATCGGTATTCCTTTCAGAAAAGGTGGCGGAGCGCCACCCGCAGAATGATAGCAAAAATAACAGCTTTATTTTTTGACTAGACGCAACAGTTTTCCTCCCAGCATGACCACGGCCAGCGCCAGCGCGCCGGCGACCACGCCTGCCACCGCGTCCAGCGCGGCCGGCGTGGCCCAGGCCAGCAGCGGGCCCAGCACCGGCACCGTGGCGACCGCCTCGACCGCGTGGTGGACCAGCTCGTGCGTGCCGGGCAGGCCGTGCATCAGGATGCCGCCGCCGACCATGAACATGGCGGCCGTGCCGACCACCGACAGCAGCTTCATCAGCTTGGGTGCGGCCGCCAGCAGCACCCGGCCCAGCGCGCGCACGGCGCTGCCGCCGCGCTGGCTCAGGTAGAGCCCGGCATCGTCCATCTTGACGATGCCGGCCACGATGCCGTACACGCCCACCGTCATCACCAGCGCGATGCCGACCACCACCGTCACCTGTTGCAGGAAGGGCGCGCCGGCCACCGTGCCGAGGGCGATGACGATGATCTCGGCCGACAGGATGAAGTCGGTGCGGATGGCGCCCTTGATCTTGTCCTTTTCCAGCGCCACCAGGTCGACGTCGGGATCGCTGACGGCGTCGGCCAGCTCGCCCAGGTGCTGGTCGGCTTCCTCGCGGTGCAGCAGGGTGTGGGTGATTTTCTCGAAGCCTTCGAAGCACAGGTAGAGGCCGCCGGCCATCAGCAGCGGCGTGATGGCCCAAGGTGCGAAGGCGCTGATCGCCAGCGCCGCCGGCACCAGGATGGCTTTGTTCTTCAGCGAGCCGAGCGCCACCGCCCACACCACCGGCAGCTCGCGCTCGGCGCGCACGCCGGCCACTTGCTGGGCGTTCAGGGCCAGATCGTCGCCCAGCACGCCGGCGGTTTTTTTGGCCGCCATCTTGCTCATCAGGGCGACGTCGTCGAGGATGGTGGCGATGTCATCGATCAGCGCCAGCAGGCTGGTGCCGGCCATCAGTGCTGCTCCGAGGGGAAGTGTGGCTGGGTCATGAGGGTTCCTTAGTTGATAGGCAATATTAACCGATGACGCGCCGGGCGGCGAGACGCAAGCACCGCTACAATGTACTTTGCCCCGCAGCACGGTGCTGCGGCTGACCGCACGGGATAACTATGAGCTTCGCCACCTGGATCACCTTTTTCATCGCCGCCTGCATCATCGCCGTTTCGCCCGGCTCGGGCGCGGTGCTGTCGATGTCGCACGGCCTGTCGTACGGCGTGCGCCGCACCAGCGCCACCATCTTCGGCCTGCAGACCGGCTTGATGCTGATTTTCTGCATCGCCGGCGCGGGCGTCGGCTCGCTGCTGCTGGCGTCGGAGGTGGCGTTCAACATCGTCAAGACGGTGGGCGCGCTGTACCTGATCTACCTTGGCCTGAGCCAGTGGCGCGCCAAGGTTAGCGTCGGCGCCAGCCAGGACCGGGCGGAGTTGGTGGTGCCGACCGCCCGCAAACGCTTCCTGACCGGCTTCCTGACCAACGCCACCAATCCCAAGGGCATCATCTTCATGGTGGCGGTGCTGCCGCAGTTCATCACCCAGGGCTCGCCGCTGCTGCCGCAATTGCTGATCCTGGCCGCCACCATGTGCTGCATCGACCTGGTGGTGATGCACAGCTACGCCTTCCTGGCGTCGTCGATGCAGCGCTATTTCCGCGACGCCAGCGCCGTCAAGAAGCAGAACCGGGTGTTCGGCGGCCTGCTGATGGCGGTCGGCGCGGCGCTGTTCTTCGTCAAGCGGGGCGGCGCCAGTGCCTGAAAGATAGCGGATTTGTAACAGGGCGTTACCCCGGTAGGCGTATCCGCCGCCACGGCGTTACATTGGGAATACAACAAGGAGACGTCGCCATGGGCCGCAAGTTTATTCATTTCATCATGTTGGCCGCGCTGGTCGGCGTCAGCGCCTATGCGCTGGCCGACCCGCCCGCCATGGTGGGCCGCATTTCGGCGGTGCAGGGCCAGGTCACGCTGGTCGGCGACGACGAGCCGGTGGCCGCCTCGCTGAACTGGCCGGTCACCGGCGCCAGCCACCTGACCACGGCCAGCGGCGCCCGCACCGAATTCCGCGTCGGCTCGACGGCGGTACGGCTCGACGGCGATTCCGACCTGGAAATCACCGACATGGATGACGACCTGCTGCGGCTGCGCCTGAATTACGGCAGCATCAGCATCCGCGTGCGCAGCCCCGAGCTGCTGCGCGACTTCGAATTGAGCACGCCGCAGGCGCGCATCACCTTGCTGGAACCGGGCCTGCTGCGGGTGGATGTCGAGCGCGTGGCCGACACCAGCCAGGTCAGCGTGCTGGCCGGCAGCGCGCGGGTGGACGGCGCGGGCTCGTCGCTGACGGTCGGCCCCGGCCGCCATGTCGATGTCGGCAGCGCCGATGTCAACACCAGCGTGGCCCGGCGCGACGGCTTCGATATCTGGTCCGACGAGCGCGACCGCGCCGCCGAGGTGGTGGTGAGCACGCGTTTTGTTTCCAGCGGCATCACCGGCTATGAAGAACTGGACCGCAACGGCAGCTGGACCGACAACGTCGAGTACGGCGCGCTGTGGACGCCGCGCAATGTCGCGGTCGACTGGGCGCCCTATCGCGACGGCCGCTGGATCTGGCTGGCGCCGTGGGGTTGGACCTGGGTCGACAATGCGCCGTGGGGTTATGCGCCTTCGCATTACGGCCGCTGGGTGGTGGTCAACCGCCGCTGGTGCTGGGCGCCGGGGCGGCCTGCCGGGCGTCCGGTGTGGGCGCCGGCGCTGGTGGGCTGGGTCGGCGGCGATGGTTTCTCGCGCGATCACCGGCCGGGGCTGGGCTGGTTCCCGCTGTCGCCGCGCGAGCGTTATGTGCCGACTTACCGGGTGTCGTCCGAGCAGGAACGGCGCCTGATCTGGACCCACAACGGCAAGCCGTTCGAGCCGCGCACTTTGCCGCCTGGCCAGGTCGATCATCGCCGCGACGGCTTGACCGTGCTGCCGCGTGACCAGTTCGAAGGCCGCCACCGCAGCGTGCAGGTGCCGCGTGGTCCGCAAGTGATACCGGCGCCCGGCGTGGCGGCGACCGCCGCGACGGTGGCGCCGCCGCAGCCGGCTATCGCCCGCGCGCTGGACACCAACCGCCGCGGCTGGCAAGACCGCGACCATGATGGCCGCCCGGACCGCACTGACCGCCCGGGCCGGGTGCTGACCGCGCCGTCGGTGCCGCAGCCGGTGACGACGCCGCAGCAGCCGGGCCGTCCGCAGATATCGACGCTGGCGCCGGGCCAGTTCGGCCGTCCCGACGCGCCGCCGCAGACCATCCAGCCGGGCGATGTACGCATCGACCTGCGGCCGCATGGCCGTCCGGGCCAGCCACTGAACCAGCTGCCGAACCAGCCGGTGATGCCGGCGCCGCATATCCAGCAAGCCAATCCGGTGATCTCGGTGACGCCGAACATCCAGCAGCCGAATCCGCCGATCACGGCGGCGCCGGTGGCGGCTCCGGCCGTGCCGACGCCATTCCCGGCGGGGCGCGACCGCAATGACCGCGAGCGTTACGAGCGCGACAGCCGCGACCGCGACGACGGCCGCCGCCAGTATCGTCAGCAGGAGGAGCGGCGCCAGATTCAGCAACCGCAGCAGGCGCAGCAACCGCAGCAGGCGCAGCAACCGCAGCCGGTGCAACAACCGCAGCCGGTGCAACAACCGCGTCCGCAGCCGGTCCAGCCGCAGCCACCCCGCGCAGTGGTCGCGCCGCAGGCTCAGCCGCAACCGCAACCGCAACCGAACCGCGACAGCGGCCACGACAAGCAACAGGAGCGCCGCAAGGAAGAAGCCCGCGACCGTGGCGACAACCACAACCAGAATCGCAATTAGCAGCTCACCTCTTTTGCCCTAACTATTTTCCAGATTTCCGATCAGAGAATAGTTTTAGCCAGCCTCCGGGCTGGTTTTTTTTTGCCCGGCGGCTCAGCCCTGCTCCGCCTTCAGGCGCAGCCGCGCCCGCCATTCGCCCAGCGCCGACAGCGCGCCCTGGAACTCGCGTTCGATCAGGTCGGCCTCGGCCGCCGTCACCTTGCCGTCCAGCAGCGCGGTCGATACCGCCTCCGCCACCGCACCCACCTGGCTCATCACCTTGCACACGGTTTGCGACAGGTCGTCGTCGCCGATGTTGTCCGGCGTCGGCACCACGAAGGCGGCCATGCCGTGTCGCACCAGCAGCGCGTGCAGCGGCAGGTGGGCGTCGGCCACGCCGGCCCGGTGGCACAGGTCGACCACCGCCGAGACTTCCTCGAACGACGGGTAATGCGAAGCGATGGTCGGCGCCAGCTTGTTGCGCAGGACGTTGACCGAGATGCCCATCGCCTGCGCCAGCGCGTCGATGCCGCCGGGGTAGCTGCGCGCCACTTTGTAGAGGGCGTCGTGTTGATTCATGTCCAGGTATTTGCGTGTCATGGTGAAGCGAGCCTTTTATTACCGATGCAGTCGCCGACGCGCGGCGCTATGCTGATTTTCATTCAACTTCTTTGCGAAACGACATCATGAAGTTCTTTCATTCTGCCCTGTTATTGAGTTTGTGCCTTGCGCTGGGGAACACTGCCTACGCCGACGCCCGCACGTCTTCGCATTCTGGCACATCGTCGTCGTACAAAAGTGGATTTTCTTCACAAAAGAACAACGCCAGGAGCCAGCCGACGGCGCCGCCGGCCGGCCGCCAGAGCGGTCCCGGCGCTTTCGGCAAGGCGCCCGGCTCGCCGGCCTCGGCCACGCCGCGCAACACCTCGGCCGCCTCGCGCGACCTCGACCAGAGCGCCGCCCAGGCCAATGCGATGAGGACGCTGGATGCGCGCCGCAACGCCGCCGCCGTGCCGCCGCCACCGCCGCTCAACGATACGCCGGCGCGGCAGCAGCCGGCCCCGGCATACCAGGCGCCGGGGTATCAAGCGCCGCCGGTGTACCAGCAGGCACCGGTCATCGTGCAGCAGCCGAGCAATGGCCTGATGCACGGCGTGCTGGGCTTCATGCTGGGACGAGCGATGAGCCAGAGCCATCAGCCGGTGTCCTACCCGACCACGACCGCGCCGGCGACCGGAACCACGACCGCAAGCACCAGCGGCGAAGCGCAGGCCGGCATGATTAACGGTATGCCGGGACTGGGCGCTCCGGTCCCGGCCGCCCCACCGGCGCCATCCTTCCTGGCCAGCGTGGCGCGCTGGATGGTCTGGCTGGGCGTGCTGGGCGCGATGGGCTGGGCGGTGGTGTACACGGTGCGCAAGCTGCGCCGTCTGCGGGCGGGCAACGCAACAAATTATTCATTTGAAAGGAATTGAGATGGGCTGGTCGGACGCATACAACTACCTGCGCAATGGCGCTGCCAAGCTGGGCGGAGCCGAGGCGCCGCGCACGGACCGCGATTTGCCGCTCGGTGCGCGCATCGGCAGCGTGATGCAGTTGCAGCAGTCGCCGCTGCTGCGCGCCGCCGGCGACGGTTCGCTGATCGCGCTGCCGGACGAGGGCGACCCGTGCATCGTGGCGGTGTCGCAAATCCGCTTGCAGCAGAGCGGCGGCCTGTACCGCTACTACCTGGACACCGGCGAGCGCGACACGAAGGAGCGGTTTTTGCAGGTGTACCAGAACGCCCAGGGCCAGGTGGCCGAGCTGATGTACTGCACCCAACTGGCCCGAGTGATCCCGGAAACGGCGGAAGACCAGGAAGCCTACATGGGCCTGGCAGGCGCCGGCCTGGGCGACCGCAGCTACACGCTGTGGCGTGAGCAGCTGGGCGATGTGGGACTGGACGAGGCCGACCTGACACTGGTGTTCGGCGACCGCGACGGTGTCGACTACTGGCGCGACGCCGGCGATCCGCAAGCCGAGTTCGTCAAGCCGTTCTCGGGCACCGAGACCCGGCTGGACGACAGCAGCGGCCGCACCGGCCTGCGCCAGGAAATGTACTTCATGCCGTATGTGCGGGAATTGCGCGGCGGCGGCAAGGAATATCTGCTGATCACGACTGAAATCATCAACAGCGTGAACGGCGATGCATCAAAACGCGGGATCCATGTCGACTTCGTCATTGGCATCCCGGTTGAGCAGCAACGCATCGTTATCCAATGATGCGCAACTTGAAAAGGAAGACTGACATGAGCAACTTGAATGGCTGGGGTTTGACCGCGCGCTTGATTTCCAAACATTTTGGCGCGCTGGGCGACCGTGTTTCCGAAGCGATCGCCAATTTTGATCCGGAAACGGCCACCGAGGCCGACCGCGACCGTCTGGCCGACAGCCTGCGCCAGACCGCGCAGAAACTGGCCGCCGCCCGCAGCTCCTTCCAGAAAGAGGCGGACGACGTGGTCAAGCTGCGCCAGCTGATCGCCACCGACGAGCAGGCGGCCGGCACGCTGGGCGACCGCCTGGCCGCCGGCAAGATCTCGGAAGCGACCATCACCCTGTTCTGCGACGAGCTGGAAGCGAACAAGGCGCGCATGCCGCAGGAATTGCAGGAGGAAGCCGACGCCCGCCAGTACATGGACGAACTGCAAACCATCGTCGATGCGCTGTCCAAGCAGCTGGCCGATTTCGATTCGGCGGCCAAGAAGGCGATGCAGGCGCTGGCCTCGGCCCGCGCCCAGCAAGACCTGCAGAACCTGCGCGCCGAACGCCAGGCCCAGCTGGCCGGCCTGTCGGGCATGCGGGGCAACTCCAGCGCCTTGAACGCGCTGACCCGCCGCGCCCAGGCCATCAGCAACGAGGCGGCCGGCCTGAAGATCGTCACCGACATCGGCCAGCGTCCGTACGAGCAGGCGGCCGAACTGGAGGCGATCCGCAAGTCGGTCAGCCAGCCGGCCATCGCCAACGAATCGGCGCTGGCGCGCTTGCAGCGCCTGTCCGGCCAGCAGCCGGCGCAGCTGGCCGCGCCGGCGGAAACGGCCACCCTGGCGCTGGGCAAAGCATAAGCCTGCGCTGAATTGGCTACAATAGAGGCCGGTGGCGTCGCGTTGACGCCGCCGGTTTTCTTTTTTGATTGGAATGAATATGCAAGCGATCCCGCCGTCAGAGTCCCTCATCGAGTACCCGAGCGACTTCCCGATCAAGGTGATGGGCCCGACTCATATCGATTTCGCCCCGACCATCGTGCTGGTGGTGCAGAAGCACGACAAGGATTTTCATGAAGGCAAGATGGAAGTGCGGCCTTCGGCCAAGGGCAACTACACCGGCCTGACCGTGATCGTGCGCGCCATCAGCCGCGAGCAGCTCGACGCGCTGTATGCCGAACTGTCGGCCCACCCGATGGTCAAAATCGTCATGTAATAAAAGGACCGTCGTTCCCGCGCAGGCGGGAACCCATACGCCGCATGCCTGGTGGCGCGGCATGGATTCCCGCCTGCGCGGGAATGACGACGATCAGGCTTGCTGGCGCTGGAAGGCGGCAATCTCCTCCAGCAGCCAGTCGCGGAAGGCCTGCACCTGCGGCTTGCCGGCCGCTCCGGGCGGCGACACGAAGAAATACTCGTCCGGGCACGGCGTGGCGGTATCGAACAGCCGCAGCAGCTGCCCGGAGGCGATCTCCTGCATCGCCACCACATGGCGCACCAGCGCCACGCCGTTGCCGTCGGCGGCGCAACGTATCAGCATCGACAAATCCTCGAACATCAGGCCGCCGGACGGCTCGGCCATATCGACCCCGGCCGCGTGCAGCCACGGCGACCACGGCTCCACCGAGCGCAGCAGCGTGTGCCGGCGCAAGTCCTGCGGCGTGGCCGGTCGCTGTCCGCCACGGTAGTGGGGACTCACTACCGGATAATACACATCCCCCATCAAGCGCTGCACCACCAGCCCCGGATAGTTGCCGCGTCCGAAACGGATGCCGACATCGATGCCGTCGCGCGCCAGGTCTTGCAGCTGGCCGCTCGATTGCAGCACCACCTCGATATCGGGATAACGGTCGATAAACCGGCCCAGCCGGGGCGCCAGCCAGCGCGCGGCGAACGATGGAATCGATGAAATCGTCAGCCGCCGGTTGACGCTGGCGGCCCGCATGGCGTCCGCCGCGGCGGTGATGTCGGCGAAGGACTTGCCTAAAAACTGGGCAAATTTCAGCGCATCGCTAGTTATTTTCACCTGCCGGCCATTGCGCACGAACAGTTCCCGGCCCAATTCCTGCTCCAAAGCGCGCACCTGATGGCTGATCGCCCCGTGCGTCAGATGCAACTCTTCCGCCGCCCGAGAAAAGTTCTCGTGGCGGGCCGCCGCCTCGAAGGCGCGCAGTGCGGAAAAATTGGGCAGGCGTCGGCTGGCGCTCATCAGGTCGGCATGCTGTGGATAACTATGTGAATAAAATTAGCAAGAATCACGAAAATATAACGTTATACAGGCGCTACGGCAAGGCTTACCATGTGAATAAATCTACACCAAGGGGAGCCGCCATGCCATTCACGCTGTACGTCGATAGCCTTTTCACCAGCCCATACGCCCTGTCCGCCTTCGTGGCCCTGACCGAAAAACGCCTGCCGTTTGCCATGCAGACCGTGGATCTGGAGGCCGGCCAGCAAAAACTGGGCGCCTACCGCGACCGCGCGCTGACCGCCCGCGTGCCGGCCTTGGTGGAGGATGGCGGCGCCACCCCGTTCGTGCTGACTGAATCGACGGCGATTACCGAATATCTGGAAGAGAGCTTTCCGGCGCCGGAATACATCGCGCTGTATCCGAAGGACCGCCGCCAGCGCGCCCAGGCGCGGCAGGTGCAGGCCTGGCTGCGCAGCGATATGGTGCAGCTGCGCGTCGAACGGGATACGGAAACAGTGTTTTTTGGTAAAGCTTGCCAGCCGCTGAGCGAGGCCGGCCAGGCCGCCGCCGACAAGCTGCTGCACGCCGCCGGCAAGCTGGTGCGGGGCGCCAACCTGTTCGGCGAGTGGTCGCTCGCCGACGTCGACCTGACCGTGATGCTGAACCGGCTGATCCTCAACGGCGACGAGGTGCCGCAGAAGCTGAAGGACTACGCCGCCGGCCAATGGCAGCGGCCGTCGATCCAGCAATGGCTGGCGCGCCACCAGCCCGGCTAAGCCCGCCGCAGCCCCGATTGGCGGGCTGATTTATAATGTCGGCATGACGTTCCCTACCCTTAGCGAGCCGGCGCTGATACGCCACCTGGGCCGCGCCGACTACGACAGCACCTTCGCCGCGATGCGCGCCTTCACCGACGCGCGCACGCCGGACACCCGCGACGAACTGTGGATCGTCGAGCATCCGCCCGTCTTCACGCTGGGCCTGGGCGCCGACCGCGGCCACCTGCTGGCCGGCGCGTCCGCCATCCCGGTGGTGCAGACCGACCGCGGCGGCGAAGTCACCTACCACGGCCCCGGCCAGGTGGTGATCTACATGCTGATGGACCTGCGCCGCAACAAGCCGGGCGGCAAGCTGTATGCCCGGCAATTCGTCCATAAAATCGAGCAGGCGATCATCAACGTGTTAGGGGCGTATAATCTCGCCGGTGAGCGCGTTGAAGGGGCGCCCGGCATCTACATGGCCGGCGGGCCCAAGCAAGGCGCCAAGATCGCCGCGCTCGGCCTCAAAGTGCGCGGCAACGGTTGTACCTATCATGGGCTGTCGCTGAATGTGGCGATGGATCTGGCCCCGTTTTCCTGGATTAACCCCTGCGGCTATGCCGGACTGGAAACAGTCGACATGCGCACCGTCGGCGCGACCGCACAGTTGTCCGACGTGCAACAGCAGCTGGCCGAGGAGTTGATCCGCGTCCTGGCGCATGTTGCCGAACCAGCAGTACACGAATAACCAAACTTTGCCCGCGAGGGCACGCAGCCAAATGACTTCTGAAACCACTACCAGCGTTGCCCCGGCTTACAACCCGAGCGAAAAGCAAAAAGGCGCCAGCAAGACCGCGCGCATCCCGATCAAGATCGTGCCGATCGAACAGGTCGAGCGTCTGAAAAAGCCGGAGTGGATACGCGTCAAGGCGGCGTCGGCCTCGACCCGCTTCTACGAGATCAAGGACATCCTGCGCGAGAACAAGCTGGTGACCGTGTGCGAAGAAGCGAGCTGCCCTAACATCGGCGAATGCTTCGGTAAGGGCACGGCCACCTTCATGATTATGGGCGACAAGTGCACCCGCCGCTGCCCGTTCTGCGACGTCGGCCACGGCCGCCCGGATCCGCTGGACAAGGAAGAGCCGTTCAACCTGTCGAAGACCATCGCCGAGCTGCGCCTGAGCTACGTGGTAATCACCTCAGTTGACCGCGACGACTTGCGTGACGGCGGCGCCGGCCACTTCGTCGAGTGCATCCAGAACACCCGCGCGCTGTCGCCGAAGACCCAGATCGAAGTGCTGGTGCCGGACTTCCGCGGCCGCCTGCAAAAGGCGCTGGACATCTTCAAGGATGGCCTGCCGGACGTGATGAACCACAACCTGGAAACCGTGCCGCGCCTGTACAAGGAAGCGCGTCCGGGTTCGGACTACATGCACTCGCTGCAGCTGCTGAAGGAATTCAAGGAGCTGTATCCAGAGGTGAAGACCAAGTCCGGCATCATGGTCGGCCTGGGCGAGACCGACGAAGAGATCCTGCAAGTGATGCGCGATATGCGCGAGCACAACATCGACATGCTGACCATCGGCCAGTATCTGGCGCCGTCGAACAGCCACCTGCCGGTGCGCCGCTACGTGCACCCGGACGTGTTCAAGATGTTCGAAGCCGAAGCCTACAAAATGGGCTTCAAGCACGCCGCCGTCGGCGCCATGGTCCGCAGCTCGTACCACGCGGACGAGCAGGCGCATAACGTGCTGGCCGCCGGCTAAAAACTCAGCAGCACCAAGAGAAGCAAGCCCTCGCAAGACGGCTTGCTTTTTTTATTTCGATTGATGGCATCCGTTGCATTGATCAGAGCAGCGTTGAGCCATATCAGAACGACGTAGCTTGTTCGGCTTGTCATCTTCTGCTTCAGACCTAAACTGAAGCTTTCCGAGCGGGAGATTCATATGCCAACGATTGATATCAATGATGCCAAAGCTCGACTTGCGGCATTGATCGATGATGCCGCCAATGGAAAAGAAGTCGTCCTGGCCAAGGACGGACACCCGGTTGCCCAGCTGGTCGCTATTGCCAAGCCGTCCACGAGAGTGAAGTTTGGGACGATGAAAGGCAAAATCTGGATCGCCGACGATTTTGACGCACCCCTCCCCGACGATATTCAAGCTGCGTTCGAGGGAAAATAGTGCGGCTGCTGCTTGACACACACATCCTGCTCTGGTGCTTGCAAGGTAGTCGAAAATTGTCCAAACCTGCACGGGCTCGGATTGGCGCCTCGCGGGAAGTCTTTGTCAGCAGCGTGTCAATCTGGGAAATCGCGATCAAAAATGGTTCCGGCAAGCTAACGATCGATATGAGTCAGCTTGCGAGTGAAATTACATATGCCGGAATGCTGGAACTGAAAATTTCGCATATACACGCCGCTCGCGTGCGGCACTTGCCCGGCATTCACCGCGACCCGTTCGACCGCATGCTAGTCGCTCAAGCCATGTGCGAATCCATGAAACTGTTGACCGCCGACCGTGTTCTGGCGGACTATTCGGAACTTGTCGAAATAGTTTAGCTCCTAAGACACCCAAGTTAACCGGCAGGGTTTCCACAAAATTTTGCAGCTCCCAAGACCCGATGTGGCAATACTGTGACCTCATCCTGATTTGTATCGATAGCGGTTCGGAAGTACCCAAGAAAAAGTCGACGTTATAAGAGGGAGTCGAAAACTGCATTCTCTTGTCTAGGAGCTTTAGTCACAAGCAACTAAAAGAGCCGGATGAATATAGCATCCGGCGGCCTCTCGACTATGAAATTCCCAAACACTTAGCGCCAACCGATTAGAGAGCGTGGATATCTGTATTCATCTTACCTCCCCCATACCGCTAAATTGCCTTGCTAGGTGTGTAGCATAGTTGTCAGTCATTCCGCTCACAAAATCCACAATCCGCATCAATGCAAGATATCTGCGATCTCCTTGATTTGCACCTGAATTAGCAACTGCTGGATGGAAGGTGTTTTTTCCTACTAAATCAAGTACTCGCGAAGATCTGTAGCTTTGATCGTTTCCGGTTACATGTTCAACAGCAGCGTGGCACAAAACTTCCATTAGAGTTGAGATCGTGGTATATGCGCCTATTTCTAATTCAATTTTTCTGGGGTGTGAGAATATTTTCGTCTTAGCTAAGTTCTTTGCTGCCCTCACACATGTGGAAATTTTATCATCACACAATGACAAGATTTCTTCGTGTTGCCCGGCGAGGATAGCTTCCTCATTTTCAACAAAAGCCTTAACGGCACTATCAACAAATGCCGAGATCACTTTTCCGCGAATCAAAGGGGGGCGCCGCCCAGGCTTAAATCGAGCTAGCTCTTTCTCTAGATCTTGAAGTTTTGTTTGATCAAGCACGGGTTTCAATACTTCAAAAACTTCCTCCCAGGAAAGTATTCCCATATCCATCCCATCTTCAAGATCTAGAAGGGCATAACAAAAATCATCGGCAAGTTCCATTAGATGAACTAGAGGGTGTCGACAAAACCAGTCATCGCTACTTTTACTAATTAGACCGGTTGCATTTGCGACCTCTCTGAAATAATCTAAATCTGCCTGAAAGACGCCATATTTATTGGTTTTCGGGCGACGGTTTCCAACGGCTGGAACGGATGTCCAAGGATATTTGATGAATGCTGCT
Source organism: Rugamonas aquatica (assembly GCF_009380215.1). Classification (GTDB taxonomy): domain Bacteria; phylum Pseudomonadota; class Gammaproteobacteria; order Burkholderiales; family Burkholderiaceae_D; genus Rugamonas; species Rugamonas aquatica_B. Next base: position 195,199 of record NZ_WHUG01000003.1, on the reverse strand, counting down.
AATGAGGCATATGTAAGCCGCAAACCACCTTCATACGGATGAAACTCTGAGCATGTTAAAACTCGAAATCCCTGCGCATTTCCTTCGAAATTTTGCAGATCACAAATTTGATCCGGGTTTAGCCCGTTAATAAAGGGAGCAGCTTCTGTACTCTTGAACCAATGACGAATCGCTTCCTCCCCAGTATGACCGAATGGTGGATTGCCGATGTCATGAGCTAAGCAAGCAGTTTGAACTATGTCGCCAACGTCTGCGGGAGTGATAGCGCTCGGTAAGCTGCCTTTTTTCTTCAACGCATCGCCTACAGCAATTCCAAGTGTTCTTCCAACACTTGCCACTTCTAGGCTATGCGTGAGACGGTTATGAACATGATCGTTTGTAGCGAGCGGATGGACCTGAGTTTTTCTAGCCAATCGTCGAAATGAGCCTGAAAATATGACTTTGTCATGATCTGAATTAAATGGGGAGCGTCCTCCTTCGATTTTGGAAGGACGATGTCCTAGTCGTTCAGAGTTAAGTAAATTTTCCCATGACATCATTGCTTTTTTATTATTCAATTCGTCTCTCCTTTTTGGCTAAATCTATTCACATGGCATGATCCTGATAAATAGTCTACAGATTTTTCTTCTTGGAAATCTAACCAATATACGCGGCGCGGAGATGCTTTTCAAGCATTAAGTTAATATGTTGATAATAATTAATGGTGCATTTTTGATAATTAGTTTTAAAAAGTTTGCTTTATAATAGAAGCAATGATTAATCTTTGAGCAGTAAGAAATATTGAATAATTATTACTCGAAACAGTCTTTATTTTGTCTGAGTACGATATTTTTTATAAAAATTAATATAATATTATAATTGTGTTTTTAAAAAATTTAAATAAAGGAAAATAAATGAGTGTTCGTATCGAGGCTTCCTGGAAGGCGCGGTTGGAGCAGGAGTTTGAACAGCCTTATTGGGAAAGCCTCACTTCCTTCGTGCGGGCGGAGTATGCGGCGCATCAGTGCTGCCCGGCCGGCAAGAACATCTTCAGGGCCTTCGATCTGACGCCGTTCGATGACGTCAAAGTCGTCATCCTCGGCCAGGACCCGTACCACACGCCCGGCGCGGCGATGGGCTTTTGCTTCTCGGTCCCGGAAGGCAACCGCCCGCAACCGAGCCTGCAAAACATCTTCCAGGAACTGTACAACGACCTCGGCCTCGACCGCCGCCAGACCGATTTGACGGACTGGGCGCAGCAAGGCGTATTCCTGCTGAACAGCGTGCTCACCGTGCGCGCCCGCGAGGCCGGCTCGCACGCCCACAAAGGCTGGGAGACCTTCACCGACAGCGCCATCCGCCACTTGTCCGAACAACGCGAACGGCTGGTGTTCATCCTGTGGGGCAGCTACGCGATTTCAAAGAAAGCCTTTATCGACGGGCGAAAACACCTGGTCATCACCTCGCCGCATCCATCGCCCTTCTCTGCTCACAAGGGCTTCTTCGGCAGCAAACCATTCTCGCGCGCGAACGAATACCTCATCGCCAACGGACAAGCACCGATCCAGTGGGCCTGATCAGGCGCTGATCAGTTTCAGGTCGAACGCACGTTCGACCAGCCACACCACCGCCACCAGCGCAATCGCCACCGAGCCGCCCGTCAACAGCCTGCGATAGAACCACGTGCCGCGCAACGCGAACGCCAACGGCAGGAACGCGGCGACGATGCACAACTGCCCGATCTCCACGCCCAGATTGAAGCCGAATAAACTCGTCAGCAAAGCCCCCTGCGGCAAGCCCAGATCGATCAATACGCTGGCGAAGCCGAAGCCGTGGATCAGCCCAAACGCGAACGCCGCCAACGGCCGCCGCCCACGGAACAGCGGATAGACATTGTTCAACGCCGCCAGCACCACCGAGGCCGCAATCGCCGATTCCACCCAGCGTGACGGCAGCGCGATCAAAGACAGGCTGGCCAGCGTCAGGGTCAACGAATGCGCCAGCGTGAACGCCGTCACCACTTTCAGCACATCGATGAAGGACTCGCGCAGGCTGGCCGACGGCGTGCCGCGCGCGCCCAGCATCACGGCCGGCAGCAGCAGCGACAGCAGGAACAGGATATGGTCGTAGCCGATCCAGATATGCCACACGCCGTCCTTCACGTAAGCGCCGAACTGCTGCAAGCGGTCCGGCGAAGATAGCGACAAACTCTGACGCGCATGCGCAGGATCGAATATCGCCGTCGACGTTACGCCGTCATGCGTCAGGCGCAGCAAGCCTTTGTGCTGCGGATCGAGATCGTCGAACAGCCGGTAGTTGATGGTCAGCGCCGCCAGAGGGCTTGGGCACGTGACGTGAAAACGCAGCACGCTGTAGGCGCCGTCGGTGTGGTCGTCGATCAGTTGTTCGTCGGTGTCGATCAGGCACGCGCCCTTGTCGGTGGCGATGCTGAGGCGCTCCAGCGCGTAGGCGGCAATCGCCGCGTGACGCGTGCGGATTTCGTCCCAGGTCAGCTTGCCGTCGCCATCCTGATCGAGGCCGATGGCGAAGTCCAGGTCGCGCAGCGCGATGTCCCACTGGCCGGCGATGCGTTCGCCCTGCACTTCCAGCGACAGGTAGCTGTCGCTCGGTTTGTGCGCCCAGGCCGGCAGCACCGCGCCGCACAACAGTGCGAAGAACAAGAGCAGGCGTTTCATCATGTCCCCGTTTGCAGTTGGCGGACCAGGCGTGCCGCCGCCACGTCCTCGGTGTGGTGCAGCGCGATCCAGTCCAGCACCGGCTTGGCGGCGCTTGCATCGCGCGCCTGCACCGCCGCTTCCAGATAGATGTGGATGTCGGCCGGTTCTTTTTGCACCGCCCAGTTCTTGCGGGCCAGCGTCAGCGCACTGGCCGGATCGCGACGCAGCAGCAGCTCAAAGCGCGCCTGCTCGCGCTGGTGCACGGTGTCGCCACGCTGGGCGGCGGCGTCGAAGCGGGCCGCCAGTTCCTGCACGTCCGCAGCCAGCGCCTTGTCTGCGCTGCCCTGCTGCTGCAAGGCCAATGCGCGGCGCAGCAGCAGCGCGTCGATGCGGGTCTGGTCCTTCAACAGGGTGGCGACTTCGCCGGCGCGCCGCTGCTCCAGCAGGAAATCCGCATAAGCGCCCAGCAGATAACTGTCGCGCGGGCTCAGGGCCAGGCCGCGTTTGTAGCGCGCCTCGGCGATGTCCGCCGCGCCGCGCCGCTGCGCCATTTCCGCCAGCAGCGTCAAGGCCCATACTTGCAGCGCGGCCGGCGCGTTGCTGCTGCGTTCCAGCGTCAGGTCCAGCAGTTGTTCGCTTTTCAGCGAGCGTCCCGTCACCGTGCCCACGTTGGCGATGCAGGTGATGGTGATCAGTTCTATCGACATCGAAGACAGGTGCGCGCAGCTGGCGGAGGCGCCGGCGTAGTCGCCCTGCACGGTTTGCACGGTGGCCTGCGTCAGCCACCCTTGTGCGTTGGTTGGATCGGCTGCCAGCACGGCCTTCAGGTCCGCCATCGCGGGTTCGAACTGGTGGGTGCTTTGCAGTAGCGTGGCGCGCAGCAGGCGCACCGGTACCGGCGGCGATGTCAACCACCACCACGGCGCCAGCGCCGCTTGCGCATACCCAAGGTAGCGTGGATCGGTTTCACTGCGCGCCAGCGTGATGTAGCGCGTGGCCAGCGCGGTGGCCAGCGCCACGTCGTTGGGATGGGCGTTCAATTCGCTGCGCATGCGGCGCAGCTCCTGCTGCACCGGATCGCCGCGACGCGGCAGCGTCTCGATCACCTGCGCGCCGCTGGCGGGAACGTAGGGCGCAGCCTGGATCGCGGCAGCCGCCGCAAGCAGCAGCAAGGCAAAAATCGGCTTCTTCATCTCGACCTCAAACGGAAAAACGGACGGATGCACTCGCATCCGCCCTTGTGCTGCAAGGCTTACTTGTACACGACCGGTTCCGTGTCTTCCGGCGCGGTGGCGACTACGGTGTCCGTCGCCATGGGTTCGGCGGAGCTTTCGCTGCCGTCGCCGATGAACGCCAGCACTGCCGTGTAGAAGGCATCGAGCGTCACCACCGGCGGTGGCGGTGTCGGTGTCACCGGCGTGTGGTCGTCATAACTGGTGCTGCCTCCGCATGCGCTGAGCACCAGCAGCGCGATCAGGCCGAGGTACTTCATGGCTTGCTCCGTGCCGAAGTTACGCCCGAGGTTTGCGGCGAACCGGCGATCGGCGTCTTCAGGTAAGGGAAGGCGGCGGTGAAGTAGCTGTCGTCCAGATAGGCGCCGTCGGTGAAGTGCAGGCCGCCGGCCGGTGCGTCGGCCGGAGCGCAGCCCAGGTTCAGCGTGCACAGTTTGCCCATCACCACGCGCAGCGCGATGTCGACCACGTCGTCGCCGGGACGGCGGCCGTTCGGGAAGCCGGCATTGTCGCCGCCGATCACGCCCAGGCGGTTCTGCGCGCCCATCGCGACGGCTGGCGTCGATGTGTTCAGGCGCAGCATCTCGGAGGCGACCACGGTGGCGGGCTGGTTCAATCCTTTGACGCCGGTGAGGAAGGCCGCCACCAGGTCGTTACGCGGGAAGTTGGTGGGCGCCTTGGCGCCGGCGCTGCCGTACAGGATTTCAATCAGCGCCGGCAGCGTTGGATTGGTGACGTAGGTCGCGAACTGCGCATCGCCGGAAGGCTTGCTGCTGTTGAAGGTGTCCTTGTCCTTCAGGCCGATGACGACCTCGTTCACCAGCGGCATGCCGAGGCGCGATACCTGCGTCCAGGCGCCGCCTTCTTTCGATGCGGTACTGGTGTTCGGCGTCGGGTTCAGCAGGCGCGCCTGGCGCACGCTGGCCGTGGTCCAGCCGCCGATGACGGGATCGCTGCTGCCGGTGGCGGTCAGGCAGGACGCGGCGACTTCGATTTCGATGGATGTCACGTTCTTGTCGGCCAGGTCGTCCTTGGCGGCCTTCTCGGCGTTGGCGCTGAATTCGGTGGCGGGCGCCTTGATGTTGACCAGGTCGAAAGTCTCGCCGAGGTTGACCACGAACGGATCCTTGCGCTGGCCGACGAACATGCGCGCCGGCGTGCTGCAGCCGGGGATGTTGACGCTGTAGACGTGCGCCGCCGCATACGCCGCGTAATTCGGAATCGACTTGTTGCCGATATTGTCGAGCGGCTTGTCGAAGGTGCTGGTGCCGTCGGCCGCGTTGGTGACGGCGGCCTTGGCGCCGGTGCGGCGGTCGCCGCGCACCACGTTGACTGTGTAGGTCTCGCGCACATTCGCGCCGGCCGCGTTCGGGCCGGCGATGGCGCCGCCGTTAATCACCAGCGGTATCGATACCTGCTTGCCGCCGACGGTCAGCTTGGTGTCCTTGTTGGTGTTGGTGAAGCGGAACTGGAAGGTCAGGTCTTCCTTGGCGTCGCCGTTGTTATCGATGTGGATCTCGTACAGCGCGTTCGGGTCCATGGCGAAGTAGTTCGGGCCACCGTAGGCATCCTGTAGCGGGATGTAGTTGGCGATCAGCGTAACGAAGTTGGCGCGGCCGCTTTCGTAGCTGCGGAACATGTAGAAGTCGGTGCCGTCGACTTTGGGACTCTGCGTGACGAACGGTGCTTCGCGGTGGCTGGACGCCATGGCCGCCGGTGCGAATGCGCTGGCGATGGCGCCGATGACGGCCGCGCGCATTGCGTGTTTGACGATGGTTTGCATCTTGTATCCTCCCCTATAGGTTGACCTGCCAGGTACTGCACGGTGATATACGCCGCACGATTCAAATCGGATTCAGGTTCGTCAATATTTATGTTTTAAAAATTCGTTTTAAAAATTCCGGCTCAGCGTCAGCCGCAGCGTGCGCGGTTCGACCGGATGGAAGTGCACGCCGTTGACGCCCTCCGCCGGCTCGCCCGGCAGGCGCGAGGCGTAGTAGTAATCGATGTCGCTGGCGCGGCGGTTGAACAAGTTGAAGCCGTCCAGCGTCAGCTTCGTCTTGCGGTCCAGCTGATAAGCGATGCGGCCGTAAGCCAATGTGGTGGCGGCCGAGCGCACGCTGTTGTCCTCGATGAGTGGGCGCGGGCCGAAGTAGCGCAGCTCGAAGCCGCCGGACCAGCGGCCGATATCCTTGATCGTCACGCCGAACGAGGCCACCTTGTCCAGCGCCTCCGGCACGTGGTTGCCGGCCGGGTCGTCCTGGCGGTAGCGCGCGTGCGATGCCGACAGGTCCAGATCGAACAGCAGCCACGGCGCGGCGATGTAGTGGTTGCTCCATTCGACGCCACGGCGGCGGCTGGGGCGAGTCGCCTCGGTGTCGCCGCTGTCGCCGGCGAACACCAGTTCGGAATCGATATCCAGCGTCCATAGAGACAGGGAGCTTTGCAGGCCGGGCAGCCATGCGCCGCGCACGCCCAGCTCCGCGCCGCGTGTGCCCACCAGCGGCGTGGCCGGATCGGCGGCCTTGAGCACGCCGCGCGCGTCGTTGCTGTGGAAGCCGGCGCCGTAGTTGACGAAGTACTCGGTGCTGCGCCACGGCCCGAAGATCAGCGACAGCTTGGGCGAGGTCTTGTGCGCCTGCGTGCTCGCGCCGTTGACGTTGAAGCGATAGGCGTCATGGCGCAAGCCGGCGATGCTGCGGAAGGATGGCGACCAGTAGCTGGTGTTCTCCCAATACAGGCCGGCGCTGGCTTCGTTGACGCGGTCTTCGCTGACGGTGGCGATGCGCTGGCGCGCGACTGTGTGGTACAGGCCGAGCGGCGCGATGCGGTCATAGCGCGTCTGCACGCCGAACTTGTTGCGCATGTCGATGCCGGCAAACTGCCGGACCCACGTCTGGCTCGCATTGAAGCCGGCCATCGTGCGGCGCTCGCTTTGCTGGAACTGGTCGCCGTTGACCGGATCGTTGAGCAGGTAGGTGAAGTCGCTGTACAGGTCCAGGCTGGAGCGCACCAGATAGGCCGATGCTTCGGTGATGCTGCCCTCGCCGCGGCTGTGCATGGCCCACGCCAGGCTGGTGCGCGAGGTGTCGCCGCCGTCGCTGGAGTTGGCGCTGCCGTAGCGGTCGAAGCGGCCGTCGTCCACCGCGCGCTGCGGCAGCTGGTCGGTGGCGTTCCAGCGGTTGCGGTAGGCCATGGCGGTGATGCTGTAACCGTTCTGCGCATCGCCGCGCGTGTAGCGCAGCGTGGCGCTGGCTTTGCGCACCTGCTCCGGCGTCTGCCACGGGCCGTCGTTGCGGCTCAGTTCCAGGCCGTACAGCAGCGTGCCGCCGGCCGCCGCGAACGAATCGGCCAGCACGCCGCGCTGGTAGCCGTAGCTGCCCAGCGTCAGGTTGGCGCTGCCCTGCGGCAGGCGGTCGGCCAGCCGGATGTGGGCCGCACCGGCCGACGAGAAATCGCCTTCGTCGGCGTAGTAACTGCCCTTCTTGTAGTCGATGCGCTGCACCAGTTCGGGGATCAGGAAGTTCAGGTCCGAGTAGCCCTGGCCGTGCGCGTTGCTGCGCAGGTTGACCGGCATGGCGTCGACATAGGTGGCGAAGTCGGTGCCGTGGTCGAGGTTGAAGCCGCGCAGGAAGTACTGGTTGGCCTTGCCGTCGCCGCTGTGCTGGGTGACGATCATGCCGGGCACGAACTCCAGCAGCTCGCCGGTGCGCAGCGCGGGACGGCTGGCGATCAGCGCCGATGTGACCGTGCCCTGGCTGGCGGCGTCCGAGGTGCCGAGCGCGTTGTCGTAATGAGCCAACACGATCACGCGGCTGGACGGCGCGTCGTTGGCGCCTGGTTCTACCTCGGCCGCAGCGGCGCAACCCGCGATGGCGGCGGCGATCAGCCCGGCGATGCTGCGTTCGATCATGGTATTGCCCTCGCAGTGCGTTATCGATGGGGCATGTACGCGAGGATGGGGCGATCGGATTCAAAATATATTTGTGTTCGCGCGTACGCGGGATATGGTATTTTTCTCACGCTTGCTCATTTCCTCCACTTCCCCCAAGGCCCGCAGTGTCCGACGCGAATACTCTCGATCCCCAGCAGCTGCGTACCTGGCTGCATGGCGCGGCCAGGCGCGATGCTGTCGCATTTCGTTCACTCTATGATGCAACCTCAGCGAAACTGTTTGGCTTCGCGCTGCGTATATTGATCAAGCGCGAACTTGCCGAAGAGGTGATACAAGAGAGTTTCGTCGCGATCTGGAACAACGCCGGCAGCTACCAGAGCCATCTAGCCGCACCGATGACCTGGATGACGACCATCGTGCGCAACAAGGCCTTCGACCTGCTGCGCCGTAGCGACGCCACCACCGAAATCGACGGGGAACAGTTTGACAGCGAGGTTATCAATGCACTGCACGATCCCGGAGCCACGCCCATCGAGGCACTCGAAATGAGCCGCGACGCCAAGGCGCTGGCCTATTGCATGTCCGCGCTGGAAGGACTGCACCGGCAGGTGCTCGGCCTGGCCTTCTTCCATGATTTGTCGCACAGCGAAGTGGCGCAGCAGATGGCGCTGCCGATCGGCACCGTCAAGACCTGGATACGCCGCAGCCTGGAAAAACTGAAGACCTGCCTGGCCAAGGGAGAACGCGCGTGAACCTCCGCGACAACGCCCCGCTGCGCGAAAAACTGGCCGCCGAATACGTGCTGGGCACGTTGAAGGGCGGCGCGCGCCGCCGCTTCGAAGGCTATCTGCACAATGACGCGGCGCTGCGCCGCATCGTCGTCGAATGGCAGGACAGGCTGACGCCGCTGGCCGAGTTCTCGACCGCGCAGACGCCGCGCAAGCAGGTGTGGCGCGGCATCGAGCGCCGCCTGAACCTGCCGAGCGCCTATGCGGCCTGGCAGTTCTGGCGCAACGAGTCGGTGACGTTCTGGCGTTCGCTGGGCGTGGCGTCGAGCGCCGTCGCGGCGGTGCTGGTGGTGGTGGTGGCCACGCGCACGCTGGAAGCGCCGCAGCTCGACTACATCGCCACGCTGGCCGACGACAAGGCCCAGACCGCGCTGGTGCTGACCGGCGACAGCCGTCATCAGGCGATGACGGTGCGCGTGGTCGGCGCGGCGGCGGTGCCGGGCGATAAATCGCTGGAGCTGTGGGCGGTGCCGAAGTCGGGCAACCCGCGTTCGCTGGGCCTGGTCGGCGATCATGGCGAGGTCAGGCTGGCGATGACCAGCAAGGCCATCGGCGACGACGTGGCGCTGCTGGCGGTCACGCTGGAACCGAAGGGCGGCTCGCCGAATCCCAACGGGCCGACCGGACCGATACTCTACAAAGGCAACTGGGTCCGTGTGATGTAGGGTGAAAGTTGCTATCATCGCTGGCGTCGGGCGCAAGCCCCCTCTCGCAAAGGACAGTCATGGACGCCAGCAAATTCAACCCCGAATATTTTAACCAGTTCGGCAAGGGCACTTTGCCCGATCACCTGGGCATCGTCATCACCGGCGTGGCCGAAGGCGAGATCGTGGCGGAGTTCGCGGTGACGCCGCGCCACCTGGCGCCGAATGGCTTCCTGCACGCCGGCAGCGTGGTGACGCTGGCCGATACCGCCTGCGGCTACGCCTGTTTCTCGCACCTGCCGGAAGGGGCGAACAGTTTTACCACGATCGAATTGAAATCGAATCACCTGGGCACGGCGCGCGATGGCGTCGTGGTGGCGACCGCCAAGGCGGTGCACCTGGGCCGCACCACGCAGGTGTGGGACGCCATCGTCACCAACAAGGCAACTGGTAAAACGATAGCGTTGTTCCGTTGCACACAGATGGTTCTGTATCCGAAATAGCTGCTAAATTGTAGCCGGGCATGGACCTCACTCATAAGGATAAGAGATGATGAACTTCGCAAGAACGGCCGCACTCGGCCTGTTGCTGGCCTCCTCGCTGGCCACGGCGCAAACTCCCTACACCGATGACTCCACCTACCGCGGGCTGGGCGGCAAGGAAGGTATCAAGAAAATTGTCGATACCTTCGTGCCGATGCTGCTGGCCGATCCGCGCATCAAGGACAGCTTCGCCGACTTCGACATGGCGCAGCTCAACGTGCGGCTGCAGGAACAGTTCTGCGAGTTCGCCGGTGGCCCGTGCAAGTACACCGGCAAATACCGCGACAAGACGATGGACGGCGTCGGCACCGTGCGCGACATGACCACCGTGCACCAGGATTTGAAGATCACCAACGCCATGTTCAACGCGCTGGCGGAAGACTTGCAGATCGCGATGGAGCAGAACAATGTGCCCAGCAGCGTATCGAACAAGCTGATCGCGAAGCTGGCGCCGATGCAGCGCGCCATCGTGACCAAATAATCCCGCCAGGAGAAGAACAATGAAACACATCATCCCAGCTTTGATAGCCGCGTTGGCTTGCGGCGGCGCGGCCGCGCAGGCCAGGCCGGACATGGGCAAGTTCCTCGCCACCGGCGGCGTCAGCCAGGTGGAGGGCGCGGGCGGCGGCGGCATCACGCCGTGGGCGCTGATCAGCGGCTACGGCTCGCGCGACAGCTGGGGCGCGAACGCGCACTACACCTACGTCGATACGCAGGACTACAAGCTCAATAGCTACGGCGTGGCGGTGGGCATCGCCGACCGGCTGGAGATTTCGCTGGCCAAGCAGGAATTCAAGGGCAGCCTGGCGCCGCTGAACCTGCTGAACATCAAGCAGGACATCCTGGGCCTGAAACTGAAGGTGGCGGGCGACGCCGTCTACGAGCAGGACAACTGGATGCCGCAGGTGGCGATCGGCGTGCTGTACAAGCGCAACAAGGGCATCGGCGGGCTGGGCGCGCTGGGCGTGACCAATGTGACGCAGCTGGGCGCCAAGGACGATCATGGCTACGACTACTACGTGGCGGCCACCAAGATTTTATTCGAGCAGAGCTTGCTGCTGAACGGCACGCTGCGGGCCACGCGCGCCAACCAGATGGGGATATTGGGATTCGGCGGCGACAAGGGCGACAGCCAGCGGCTGATGCCGGAAGTGTCGGCGGCCTACCTGGTCAACCGCAAGCTGGCGGTGGGCGCCGAGTACCGGCGCAAGCCGCACAACCTGGGCGTGGACAACGAGAAGGCGTATTACGATGCCTTCGTCGCCTGGTTCCCGAGCAAGAACTTTTCAGTGACGGCCGCGTATGCGGAGCTGGGCGACATCACCATCTTCAATCCGAAGAAGCAGCACGGTTTGTACCTGTCGCTGCAGGCCGGCTTTTAGCCGTGCAGTGATGCTTCCAGCAGCTGGTGCAGGGCGGCGAAATCGGGTTCGCCCAGGTAGCGTTTGAGGATCTTGCCGTCCTTGCCGATCACGAAGGTGGTCGGCGTCATCGCCACGTTGCCGTAGGCCTTGGCGGCTGAGCCGTCGGCGTCCAGCGCCACCTTGAACGGCAGCTGGCGCGTTTCAGCATAGTTCAGCACGTAGTTGGGCGGGTCGTAGTTCATCGCCACGGCGACGAACTCCAGACCCTGCCCCTTGAACTTGTTATAGGTGTCGACCATCTTCGGCATCTCGGCCACGCAGGTGGTGCACGAGGTGGCCCAGAAATTGACCATCACCACCTTGCCGCGCAAGCTGGCCGGCGAAATCTTTTCGCCCTTGATGCTGACAAAGGTGACGTCCGGCGCGCTCTGGCGCTGGTTCAGCGTCAGGTAGGCGCCCAGGCCGATGGCGCCGATCAACACGGCGGCCACGACCGGCTTGACCCAGCCGGGGGAGGATTTGGTCTCTTGCATGATAAGCCCAGACATCGAAGAAGGTGAGGCCATTATAGACCTCCCCGGAATTACGAGTTGCCGGCCGGTTTGCTAGGCTGGTAGCTCTTCCACTCTTCTTCGGTGATGTACTCGAACACCTTGACCACCTTGCTCACGCCGCTGACGCCGCGCGCCACGTCGGCGCCGATCTGGCCTTCGCGCTGGGTCACGCGGCCCTGCAGGTAGACCACGCCGCGCTCCGTCACCACCTGGTAGGAGTTGGCCGAGATATCCTTCATGTCGACCAGGCTGGCCTTGACCTTGGTGGTGATCAGCGCATCGTTGGAGCGCGAGGTGTAGCTCGACGGTCCGGCGATTTCCAGCTCGTTGATGACCGAGAGCACGCCTTCGATGGAACGCAGCTCGCGCTCGGCGGCGGCCTTCATGGCCTCGTCGCGCACTTCGCCGGTCAGCAGGGCGCGGCGGTTGAAACTGTTGATGTTGGTATGACCCGCATCGCCGATGACGTTGTTGAGCTTGATGCCGCCCTTGACTTCGATCGCCCGGTCTTCCGTCTGCGCACCCAGGGTGCGGCGGTCGGTAGCGGCCAGCGTTCCGGAAATGGCGCCACCCGCGACCAGCGCGACGCAGCCCGACAGCGACGCCAGCATGGCGCCGCACAGGACGCTCATGGCCAGCGGCCGTTGTACTTGTTTCCAGATAGCGCCGGGATTAGTCATTCACATCTCCTCCGAATAGGGCGACGTCGATGCCGTCGCAAATGCAGTGTATGGTTACCAGATGGACTTCCTGGATGCGGGCGGTACGGTCGGCCGGCACGCAGATGTGCACATCGGCGTCGGTCAGCATCTTGCCGATGGCGCCGCCGCCCTTGCCGGTCATGGCGACTACGCGCATTTCGCGCTCCAGCGCCGCTTCGATCGCCGCCATCACGTTGGCCGAGTTACCCGAGGTCGAGAACGCCAGCAGGATGTCGCCGGCCTGGCCGAACGCTTGCACCTGCTTGGAGAAGATCTCGCGGTAGCTGTAGTCGTTGGCCACCGCCGTCAGGATCGAGGTATCGGTGGTCAGCGCCATGGCCGGCAGCGGGAAACGCTCGCGCTCGAAGCGCCCGACCAGTTCGGCCGCGAAGTGCTGGGCGTCGGCGGCGGAACCGCCATTGCCGCACACCAGAATCTTGTTTCCGTTGGACAACGCCGAGAACATCAGCTCGATCGCTTGCGCGATGTGCGGAGCGAGGACGGTGGCGGATTGGATTTTGAGTTCGGCACTTTCGTGGAAGTGCGAGAGTATGCGTTGATTATTCATAGTGTGCTGATTATAGTGCAGCCGCTCAACGAGCCGGACAAGTGCTGTTAAAAATGCTTACATTTCTAGCGTGTTTTGCATCCATGACAACTTCTCGCCGTCGATGGCGACCAGATCGAAGCGGCATGGCGGCAGGCTGGGGTAGCGTAACAGATAGAACTGGGCGGCGTGGATCAGCCGCTGCTGCTTGGCCGGCGTGACGCTGGCGGCGGCCCCGCCGTAGCGGCTGCCCGCCCGGCGCCGCACTTCGACAAACACCAGGTGGGCGCCGTGCTGCATGATGAGGTCGATCTCACCGGCCTTGCACAGGAAGTTGCGTTCGACCAGCACCAGGCCTTGCTGCAGCAAATGCGCCAGCGCGCGGTCTTCGCCGAGCCGGCCCAGGCGCTGTTGCTCGGTCCGCGGCATGGCGGCCTCACGGCGGCGTGACCGGCTGCGGCACGCCGTTCTTGACCACGGCCGATTGCTCGACGCGCTCGAAACTGGCCGCGCCCTGGCCGAAATCGATGGTCAGCCGGCCGGTCACGCCGTCCAGGTGGAAGCGGCCGACCGGATGGCGGGCGATCTCGCGCGCCACGCGGTAGGCGTCGATGCCCAGCGCGTACAGGCGTTCGAGGTCGGCGCTGCCCGGCTGCGGCGGATGCGGATAGACCATCACGGCCGGGTGGTCGCGCTGGATTTGCCATGGCAGGTCCAGCAGGCGCACGCCGTCCAGCTCCTGGGTCGGGCTGTTGTTGCCGCTGCCGGCGTTCAGCGCCGAGGTGCCGTAGACCGGCAGCGCGCGCAGCGGCGCGGACGGCGCCGGGGCCGGTGGCGGCGGCAGCGCGTCGGCGGTGCTGAAGATGGGGTTGGCCGGTTCGCCGTTGAAATTGTCGCCCAGGGCGCCGCGCAGCTGGCGGGTCTGGTCCGCGCCCATGGCGGAAAACAGCAGGCCGGGCAGGTCGTCGCGCAGGCGGGCGCGCAGTTGCACCAGCTCCGGGTCGCTGAGGTAGCCGTCGGGCGCGCTCAGCTCGACCTGCTTGACCGGCAGGCCGTGGCGCTGCCACTGGGCGGCGAAGGCGGCCGCCACGCGGCGCTGCCATGGCGTGCTGGTGCTCAATACCACGGCCGTGCTGCCCGGATGGGCGGCGGCGGCCCACTGGGCGGCCTGGCGGGCTTCTTCTTCGATGGACAGGCCCATCGCCAGCATGGACGGCGGCAGCGGCACCGCGCCGGGCTGGCCGTAGCCTTCGGGATAGTTCAATGCGATGGTCGGTTTTTGCGTCAAGGGGCTGGCGGCGATGGCGGCCACGGCGGAGCGCGCCAGCGGGCCGATGATGATGTCGTCCTGCTGCTGGGCGCGGGCGTAGCTGGCCAGCACGTCCTGCGGCACGTCGCCGGTTTCGATCACGGTGACGCTGATGTTGTCGCGGTCGCGCTCCCAGGCCGCCAGGAAGCCGTCCCGCACCGATGACGCGGCCTGGCCCAGGGCCTCCGAGCGCAGCGGCAGCAGCAGCGCCATGCGGATCGGCGCGTTGGATGGCTGGGCGGCCTCGTCGGCTGCGCGGCTCCGGCCCGGATCGGCGAGGCCGGCTCCGGCTGCGGTGGGCGCGACGGCGGCCATGCCCGGCAGCGTGACGGCGAAGGTTTCCGCCGGCGGCGGCGTCGGTTCAGGAGGCGGTTTGGGCAGCGGCGCGGGCCGGGCCGGCGGCTGCGGGTACGGCGCCGCACTTGTATTTGATGAGCCGGGCGCGCACAATCCTCCGGGCGCGTTGCAGAAAGGCGTGCTGCACGCACTGACCAGTGCCGCGACCGCACACAGCAGCGACAACCTCACACTATTCATCCTACCCCCAATGACCGCACAAGAATCCAGCTCCATCGCCACCCTGCCCGTGATGGGCGAAATGGCGCACCAGACCTATCCTAGCGCAACCTTGTACGTCGTGGCGACCCCGATCGGCAATGTGACGGATATTAGCCTGCGGGCGCTGCACGTCTTGAGCCTGGTCAATGCCGTGGCCTGCGAAGACACCCGCAACACCGCCCAGCTGATGACCCGCTTCGGCCTGCACAAGCCGCTGATCGCCGCCCACCAGCACAACGAGCGCGAAGTGGCGGACACGCTGATCGCCCGCCTGCAAGCCGGCGAGCGCATCGCGCTGGTGTCGGACGCCGGTACGCCGGCCGTGTCCGATCCCGGCGCGCGCATCGTCGACGCGGTGCGGGCGGCCGGCCTGCGCGTGTTGCCGCTGCCGGGCGCGTCGGCGGCGGTGACGGCCTTGTCGGCCAGCGGGCTGGTCAACGATCAGTTTTTCTTCGTCGGCTTCCTGCCGGCCAAGGCCAAGCAGCGCGAAAACTTCCTCGGCACGCTGCGCGCGGTGACGGCCACCATGGTGTTTTACGAAGCGCCGCACCGCATCCTCGATTGCGCCACCGCGCTGGCGGCGGTGTTCGAGCCGGAGCGCCAGGTGGTGTTCGCGCGCGAGCTGACCAAGATGTTCGAGGAAATCCACCGCTGCCCGCTGTCCGAGGCGGAAGCGTGGATACGGGCCGATGCCCATCGAGAGAAAGGCGAGTTCGTGGTGCTGCTGGCCGGCACCCCGGCCGCCGAGGACGAGCAGGATGTGGAAGCGGAACGCATCCTCAAGATTTTGCTGACCGAGTGCTCGGTCAAGCAGGCCGCCAACCTGGCGGCGCAGATCACCGGCCGCAAGAAGAATGCGCTGTACGACCGCGCCCTGCAGCTCAAGGGCGAAGAGTAATCACAGGCTAGTCAGAATTTGCAGCCGCTGTCCTTCTTGTCCAGCAGCCAGATCAGCGGAGTCAACAGGTTGCCGCCTTCCTTGAGGCAGCTTGGCCGGGCGGCGCCCTTGATGTCGCGCGCCAGCTTGCTATCCCGCTGCTCGGGATAGAGCGGATGGTCTTCCAGCTGCGCCACCGGCAGCCCGGCGCGGGCCGGATCCTTGGCGTTGGCTTCCTTGCGGGCCGTTTTCAGCGCCGCGTTCATGTCGAACTGCTTCGGTTGCAGCTCCGGGTGCAGCGGATCGGGCGCCGTGCTGGCTGGCGGCAGTGTGATCGCCTGCGCGGCGGCCGGCGCTGGCGCGGACTCAGCTGCGGCTGCGGCGACGGCTTTCGGCGGGCTGGCGCGTTCGGCCACCTGTGGGCGCTCTTTCTTGCGCGGCTGGACCGGCTCCGGTTTTGGCGGCGGCGGCTCGACTTTGGCAATGATGGGCTTGGGCGGCGCAGGCGGCTGCAGCCAGACCGTCATGGTCTTGGCCGGCTTAGTCTCATCGGGCGCGCTCGGCGCCGCCAGCCGCCAGCCGAAGATCAGCGCCGCATGTAGCACCAGCGAGACGGCGATGCCCGCGACTATCCCCGGCCGCCGCAGCGGCGCAGGCTGGAATTGTGAGAGAACCGCGCTCATGGTTGTTTAGATAAGGTCTGCACACCGCCATAATCTCACATTGAAAAAAAATCGCCATGGTACATACTGATTTCATAGTGACACTTGACGGATACTGGAGCAGCTTGTATTATCTTGCTTCTTCGGAGTGTGGCGCAGCCCGGTAGCGCACCTGGTTTGGGACCAGGGGGTCCAAGGTTCGAATCCTTGTACTCCGACCAGATTCAAGAGAAAAGACTCAAGAGCTCAGGCTCTTGGGTCTTTTTTTTATCCCGAGCGCTTTTTTTTTTGAAAATATATATAAGCGCTTATATAAATAGTGCTACCATCGCTGCATGAAACAAGGACTCGGAACCCAACTACGACACCTGATCGAACTGCTGGACGGCGCGGTTCAACAGGCCTATACGGACGCCGGCCTGGATTACCGGCCCCGCTACACGCCGGTGATGCGGGCCCTGGCGCAGCAGCGCAGCGCGACCATCGGCCAGCTGGCCGAGCTGGCCGGCATCACGCAACCGGCGGTGACGCAAACGGTGGCGCTGATGAAAAAGGAAGGCTTGCTGCTGGTCGAGGCCAGCGGCGCGGATGGCCGCCAGCGCGTGGTGCGCCTGAGCAGCCAGGGCGAGGCGCTGCTGCCCCGCCTGCAGGAATGCTGGCAAGCCACCAAGCGCGCCGCCGACAGCCTCGATGCCGATCTGGATTTCCCCCTGTCGGAATGCCTGGCGCAAGCCATCGCCGTGCTGGAGCAGCGCTCCTTCGGCGACCGCATCCGCGCAGCACACAGCAAAACAAAACCAACCCTTTGAGGACAGAGACGATGGAAAACACGCTGAGCATGGCAAGCACCAAACCCTCCCTGGCATCGCGCCTGATGGCCCATCCGCTAATACGCATCGTGCTCGGCCTGGTGCTGACCTTTGCCGCCGTGCCGCTGACGATGATCGTCGCCGCGCAGTTGGTGGCCAAACCTTACCGCATCGTCTGGCCACAGCTGCTGGCCGCGGTGTTTGTATGGATCGGCTACCGCTTCTACCTGCGCCGCATCGAAAAGCGGCAGCCTACCGAGCTGGCCACGTCCGGCATGGCGCGCGAACTGGGCGCCGGCCTGCTGCTTGGCGGCGCACTGGTGGCGCTGACCTTTGCGCTGCTGGGTGTGCTGGGCGTCTACCGCTTCGACGGCGTCAATCCCTTCAGCGTCATGATGCTGGTGTCGCTGGCCGAGCTGGCGCTGGTCGGCCTGGCCGAGGAGGCGATGTTCCGCGGCGTGATCTTCGGCGTCACCGAACGTTCGCTGGGCAGCAAGGCCGCCATCGTGATCTCGTCGCTGGTGTTCGGCCTGGGCCACTTGCCGAACGAAGGCGTGTCCTTCCTTGCGGTCGGCGTGATCACCGTCTACGGCGTGCTGCAGGCCGCGCTCTATATGAAGACGCGCCGCCTGTGGATCTGCATCGGCTCGCACGTGGCCTGGAACTACTGCGTCAGCACGGTGTTTTCGTCGACCGTCTCCGGCCACGCCGCCACGGACGGCCTGCTGCGCGGCGAACTGGTGGGCAATACGCTGTTGACCGGCGGCGTGTTCGGCGTCGAAGGTTCGCTGATCCCGCTGCTGCTGATCGCCGCCGCCGCCCTGTACTACCTGCGCAACGCCTTCCGCCGCGCATGAAGATGCGCTGCGTGCCGCTGGCCGGCTGGCTGCTGTTGCAAGGGTTGTTGATGAATCCCGTTTGCGCCGAGGATGGTCCTGCGTCGGTGGTGGTCAGCACCAGCAAAGACCCGGACTGGAAAACCTACCGCGCCTTCAATGCGGGACTGGATGTCTTCGACCAGCAGCACAGCATGGCGCCCGCCGCGTCGCTGCGCTTCGTGCTGCTGCCCAAGGTGGCCGGCGCCTCGCTCAAGGACATCAAGCTGCGCGTGGCTGGCGATGACATGAGCATTCCGCTGGCGGTCGCGGACGATGGCACGTTCGCCGTGCCGCGCAGCGAGGCCGCGCTCAAGCAGGATGCTGAGCTGATGCTCAACCGCAGGCCGGGCACATTCCGCTGGCGTCCGGACGTGCACACGCCCGGCGTGCCGCCGAACGCCCGCCGCCTGGGCGACCTGCGGCTGGAGTGCGCGGTGCGCTGGGCAGTTGAACAATACGAGCTGCCCTATCTGTTCCGCAAAATGCTCAACGCAGCGGGACAGCCCTGCGTGACGGCGCGGATCAAGGTCGACAACATCGCTCCGCGTCCGATCGCCGCGATGTACCTCAGCCTGAACGGCCGCCGCAGCAAGCTGCCGGCCGACTTGCTGGAAGATGGCGGCAAAGTCTACCAGGCGCCGGTCCACGACCAGGACTGGCCGGACGACGCCCTGCTCGAATTCGAGTTCGTCGAAACCGGTGGGGTCAAGTCTGACAATCGGACACAGGCTCTGCCTTAGCGACTGCTCAGGGCTGAGCCCGTGTCCGATTGTCAGACTTGACCCCCGGTGGTTAGCCGGCGCGCTTGGCGGCGATGGCGTTGCCGGCGCGGCTGGCGCCTTTGCGGCCCAGGAACTGCGAGATGAACTGGCCGGCGTCGACCACGATATCGAGGTCGATGCCGGTGTCGATGCCCAGCCCTTGCATCATGTACAGCACGTCCTCGGTGGCCACGTTGCCGGTGGCGCCCTTGGCGTACGGGCAGCCGCCCAGGCCCGAGACCGACGAGTGATAAATCGCGATGCCCAGCTCCAGGCTGGCGTAGATGTTGGCCAGCGCCTGTCCATACGTGTCGTGGAAGTGGCCGGACAAGCCGTCGAGGCGGAAGGCGCGGATCGCCGTCTCCATCACCGCCTGCGTCTTGCGCGGCGTGGCCACGCCGATGGTGTCGGCGATGTCGATCTCGTCGCAGCCCAGGTCGCGCATGCGGCCCACCACGTCGGCCACCGCATCCAGCGGCACTTCGCCCTGGTACGGGCAGCCGAACGAGCAGCTGATGCTGCCGCGCAGGCGCAGGCCGTTATCCTTGGCCGCTTTCGCCACGCCTTCGAAGCGCGCGATCGATTCGGCGATCGAGCAGTTGATGTTCTTTTGCGAGAACGCCTCCGAGGCCGAACCGAAGATCACCACTTCATCGGCTTGCGCGGCCAGCGCCGCTTCGAAGCCCTGCATGTTCGGCGTCAGCGCCGAGTAGATCACGCCCGGCTTGCGCTGGATTGCGGCCATCACCTCTTTGCTGGTGGCCATCTGCGGCACCCACTTCGGCGACACAAAGGACGCCGCTTCGACGTTCTGGAAACCGGCGCTGGTCAGGCGGTTCACCAGCTCGATCTTCACTTCGACGGGGACGCTCTCTTTTTCATTTTGCAGGCCGTCACGCGGGCCGACTTCGACGATCTTTACCTGTTTCGGCAAACTGTTCATATCAATATCCTCGGTTGCGGTCGACCACGCCGGCGGCGGTTTCGCCCTTCGCGGTCTTGCGGATTTTTTCGGCGATCTGCTGCACGCTCTCGCGGCGCAGCGTCAGCGCCGAGATGTGCGGCGTGATCGTGATGCGTGGCTCCTGCCAGAACGGATGCTGCGCCGGCAAGGGCTCGTTGCGGAACACGTCCAGCGTGGCGGCGGCGATGTGGCCCGACTTTATCAGCGACAGCAGGTCCGGCTCGGCCACATGCGCGCCGCGCGCCACGTTAATCAGGTAGGAGCCTTGCGGCAGCTTGCTCATATTGGTGCGGTTGACCAGGTTGTTGGTGTCCTGCGTCAGCGGCAGCATGCAGACCAGTACACGGCTGCCGCGCAGGAAGGTGTCCAAGCCTTCGGCGCCGTGGAAGCACTGCACGCCCGCCATGCTCTTCTCGGTGCGGCTCCAGCCGCGCAGCGGGAAGCCGAACGGCGCCAGCGCCTCCAGCACGCGGGTGCCCAGCACGCCCATGCCCAGTACGCCGATCGCGAAGTCTTCCTTCGGATGCTGCGGCAGCGGCAGCCATTGGCCGGCGCGCGCCTGGACTTCGTATTCGTCCAGGCGACGGAAGTAGCGCAGCACCGAGTGCGTCACGTATTCCGCCATCTGCAGCGCCATGCCGGCATCTTCCAGGCGGATGATGGGGATGTGCGACGGCAGCGCGTCGTTAAACTTGAGCAGCGCGTCGACGCCGGCGCCGGTGACGAAGATCGCCTTTACCTGCGCCAGTTCCGGCAGCATGGCCTCCGGCGGCGACCACACGACGGCGTAGTCGCAGGGGCGGTTTTTTTCACCCGCATGCCAGATTTCGACTTCGGCCTCCGGCAGGTACTTGGCAAAGTCCTTGATCCACGGCTCGGTCTTGCCGTCCGCCCGATGTAGCAGAATACGCATGGTGTCCTCCTTACGCCGTCTTGAACGCCAGCAGCGGTGCACCGTCGGCGACCTGGTCGCCCACGCTGTACAGGATGTCGTCGATCACACCGTCGTGCGGCGCGGCGATGGTGTGCTCCATCTTCATCGCTTCCATGATGACCAGCGCGTCGCCCTTCTTCACTTCCTGGCCTTTGGCGGCCAGCACGGCCACCACCTTGCCCGGCATCGGCGCGGTCAGGCGTCCGCCTTCGGCTTCGGTCTCGCCGGCGTGGGCCATCGGATCGTTGTAGGCCAGCGGATAGTGCGCGCCGTTGGTGAACACATGCAGCACGTCGCCGTCGCGGCGCACCGTGCCGTGCACGGCCTGCTCGCCCAGCTTGATGCTCAGGTCATTACCGTCCTGCGACATCAGGCTCAATACCTGCGGTTGGGCGGCGCCGACGCTGAACAGCCAGTCGGCGGCGCGGTAGCTGATGTTGACCTGGTACGGCTGCTCCGCCGCGAACTCGTCGCCGAAGGACAGCGAGCGCAGATACGGATGGTTCATGCGCCAGCCCAGCGCCTGGCCCCACGGGTCGGCGGCGTTGGCGCCGGATTGCGCGGCCGAGCGGTCCTTCTCGGATTCGATCAGCGACACGGCGGCCAGCGCCAGCGCCGCATCCGGCGCCGCGTGGGCGGCCGGGAACAGCGCGTCGTGATTGCGTTCGATCAGGCCCGTATCCAGGTCGGCCGTCGAGAAGGCCTGGCCTTCGACCAGGCGTTTCAGGAAGGCGATGTTGGTGGCCAGGCCGACGATCTGGTACTGCGACAGCGCCTGCGCCATGCGGGCCAAGGCCTGCTTGCGGTCCGCGCCCCAGACGATCAGCTTCGCGATCATCGGATCGTAGAACGGCGAGATAGCATCGCCGGCGCGTACGCCGGAATCGATACGCACGCCCGCCGGCAGGTTGACGGCGCCGCCCAATTCGAAGGAGACCGCGCCCGGCGTCTCCATGTGGCGCAGCGTGCCGATCGATGGCAGGAAGCCCTTCTCCGGATTCTCCGCGTAGATACGGGCTTCGATCGAGTGGCCGTTGATGGCCAGCTCGTGCTGCTGCTTGGGCAGCGGCTCGCCGGCGGCCACGCGCAGTTGCCATTCCACCAGGTCGGTGCCGGTGATCATTTCGGTGACAGGGTGTTCGACTTGCAGGCGGGTGTTCATCTCCATGAAGTAGAACGAGCCGTCCTGGTTGGCGATGAACTCCACCGTGCCGGCGCCCACGTAGCCGACGGCCTTGGCGGCGGCGACCGCCGCTTCGCCCATGGCTGCGCGGCGTTCGGCCGGCATGTTCGGTGCGGGTGCTTCTTCCAGCACCTTCTGGTGGCGGCGCTGTACCGAGCAATCGCGCTCGAACAGGTAGATGCAGTTGCCGAGGGTATCGGCAAACACCTGGATTTCAATGTGGCGCGGACGCTGGAGGTATTTCTCCGCCAGCACCTTGTCGTCGCCGAAAGAACTGATCGCCTCGCGCTTGCACGATGCCAGCGCGTCCTTGAACTGCGCCGAGTTCTCGATCACGCGCATGCCCTTGCCGCCGCCGCCGGCCGAAGCCTTCAGCAGTACCGGGTAGCCGATCTTGTCGGCCTGCGCATGCAGGAAGTCGGCGTCCTGCTGTTCGCCGTGGTAGCCGGGAACCAGTGGCACGTTGGCCTTTTCCATCAGCTGCTTGGCGGCGGACTTGGAGCCCATCGCGCGCATCGCCGATGCTGGAGGACCAATGAACACAAGGCCCGCTTCGGCGCAGGCGTCGGCGAATTCGGCGTTCTCGGACAGGAAGCCATAGCCCGGGTGGATGGCTTGCGCGCCGGTGGCCTTGGCGACGGCGATGATCTTCTCGCCGCGAAGATAGCTTTCCTTGGCGGCGGCGGGGCCGATCAGCACCGCTTCATCGCACACTGCGACGTGCTTGGCATTGGCGTCCACCTCCGAGTACACGGCGACGGTCTTGATGCCCATGCGGCGCGCGGTAGCGGCCACACGGCAGGCGATTTCACCACGGTTGGCGATCAGTATTTTTGTGAACATGGTCTCTCTCTTTGCAGCTTGTGGCTGGAAGTTTTTTTATCGTTCTCGTGAAACTCGGTCGTTCCCGCGAAAGCGGGAATCCATGCTGAGTATGGGTTCCCGCCTGCGCGGGAACGACGCGTCAGCAGCCGCACTTCTCCTTCGGTGCCGAATCCAGCACGGCGCCGCGGGTTTTCAGGCCCAGTTTTGCCAGCAGCGTGCGGTCGTCTTCCGCTTCCGGGTTATCGGTGGTCAGCAGCTTGTCGCCGTAGAAGATCGAATTGGCGCCGGCCAGGAAGCACATGGCTTGCACCGCTTCGCCCATCTGACGACGGCCCGCCGACAAACGCACACGCGCCTTAGGCATCGTGATGCGCGCAACGGCGATGGTGCGCACGAATTCGAACGGGTCCAGCGGGTCCATGCCGTACAGCGGCGTGCCTTCCACCTGCACCAGGTGGTTGACCGGCACCGATTCAGGATACGGATTCAGGTTGGCCAGCTGCGCGATCAAGCCCGCGCGTTGCAGGCGCGATTCGCCCATGCCGACGATGCCGCCGCAGCAGACCTTCAGGCCTGCTTCGCGGATGCGGCCCAGCGTGTCCAGGCGGTCCTGGTATTCGCGGGTCGAGATCACGTTGTCGTAGAACTCAGGCGCGGTGTCCAGGTTGTGGTTGTAGTAATCGAGGCCTGCGGCCTTCAGGCGCTCGGCCTGTTTTTCTTCCAGCATGCCCAGCGTGGCGCAAGTCTCCAGACCCAGCGCCTTCACTTCGCGCACCATCTCTTCGACCTTGTCCATGTCGCGGTCTTTCGGGCTGCGCCAGGCTGCGCCCATGCAGAAGCGGGTCGCGCCGTTGTCCTTGGCCTGCTTGGCCGCATCCAGCACGGTGTCGATGTCGAGGATCTTCTTGGCTTCGACGCCGGTGTCGTAGCGCGCAGCCTGCGGGCAGTAGCCGCAGTCTTCCTCGCAGCCGCCGGTTTTGATCGACAGCAGCGTGGCCAGTTCGACGTCGCCGTCCGGGAAGTTGGCGCGATGCGTTTCCTGTGCGCGGAACATCAGGTCATTGAACGGCAGGTCGAACAAGGCCATCACGTCGTCCAGCGGCCACGTCGCGGCGGGCGGCAAGGTGATGGCGGCCGTTGGACGGTGCAGCGCTACGGTTTTCGGTTCTTGGAGGGTGTTCAGGGACATCGTGATTCCTTCTTCGTTCAAAGTTTGTTCTGAGCTGGCCAGTTGGGCAGCTGCGTAAAGTCGATATATTCGGCGGCGGCGCGTGCGCCGGGTTCGGCCAGGCGCGGCACGCGGCCCAGCAGTGGTGCGCTGATACGCTGTTCCAGCGCGGCGACGTTTTCGTCGGCGAAGGCCATGTCGGCCTGCGTTTCGTTGGCGACCCAGCCGGCCAGACGCAGGCCGCGCGCTTCGATTGCTTCCACCGTCAGCAGCGCGTGGCTGATGCAGCCCAGCCGCAGGCCGACCACCAGCACCACCGGCAGGTCGAGTTGTTCGGCCAGGTCGGCGGTGTCGAAATCGTCGTTCAGCGGCACGCGGAAGCCGCCCACGCCTTCCACCACGGTGGCGTCGGAGGCGGCGTTGATTTCGACGTAGGCCGCCAGAATAGGCACCGGCGAAATGGTGATGCCTTCCAGCGCGGCGGCGATGTGCGGCGCGGCCGGTTCCTTCAGCAGGAACGGCGTGGTGATCGATTGCAGCAGGTGGACATTGCCGGCGGCGGCCAGCTGGTCGCAGTCGTCGTTGTGCCATGCGCCGTCGCGCAGTTCGGCGCCGGCGGCCACCGGCTTCATGCCGCAGGCGCGCACGCCGGCCTGCACCAGCGCGTACAGCATCGCCGATGAGATCAGCGTCTTGCCGATCTCGGTGTCGGTACCGGTGACGAAGCAGCTGAAACGCGGCGGGATGCCGGTGGCGGCGGGCGCGGGCTGCACCTGCGTCTGCGGTGCGGCTACGGTGATGACGGGATCATCGAGACTCATATCAAGTCCTTTCCAATGCATTGATCGCAGCTATCAGCTTTGCGACTTCCATGCTGCTATGCCCTGCCGACAGCGTCACGCGCAGGCGCGAGGTGCCCGGCGCCACGGTCGGCGGACGGATGGTGCCGACCCACAGGCCCTGTTCGTACAAGGCCGCGCCGGCGCGCATGGTTTCGGCATTATCGCCGATCAGGATGGGCTGGATCGCAGTCATCGAGGGCAGGCGCTGCCAGCGCTTCAGGCGCAGGCCATCGTCCAATTGTGCCACCAAAGCCTGCAGCTGTGCGCGTCGCGCGCGGCCTTCTTCGCCTTCCAGCAGTTCAAGGCTGGTCAGCAGCGCGTGCGCCAACGCCGGCGGCGTGGCGGTGGTGAAGATGTAGGGACGTGCTTTCTGGATCAGCGTTTCGATCACCGTCTCGTGCGCGGCGACGAAAGCGCCGCTGACGCCGGCCGCCTTGCCCAGCGTGCCCATATAGACCAGGTTGGGCGAACGCAGGTTGAAGTGCTCCAGCGCGCCGTGGCCGTTCTCGCCCAGCGTGCCGAAACCGTGGGCGTCGTCCACCACCAGCCAGGCGTCGTGCTGTTCGCACAAGGCCAGCAGCTGCGGCAGCGGCGCCAGGTCGCCGTCCATGCTGAAGACGCTGTCCGTCACTACCAGCTTGGTAGCGGCGTTGGACGCGGCCAGCATCTGCGCCAGCGCTTCCAGGTCGGCGTGCGGGTAGACCTGGACGTTGGCGCGCGACAGGCGGGCGCCGTCGATCAGCGAGGCGTGGTTCAGCGATTCGGAGAAGATGTCGGCATCGCGGTCGCCGGCGGTCAGGCCGGTGACGATGGCGAGGTTGGCCATGTAGCCGGTGCAGAAGGTGAGCGCGCGCGGCGACACCAGATGCGCGCCGACGAATTCCACCAGCCGCTCTTCCAGCATGGCGTGGGCGCGGCCATGGCCGCTGATCAGGTGCGAGGCGCCGCTGCCGACGCCGTACATCGCCGCGCCTTCCTGCAGTGCGAGCTTGATCTTGCGGTGGTTGGCCAGGCCGAGGTAGTCGTTGGTGCAGAAGGCCAGCAGTTCGCGGCCGTCCACTGATACGCGTGGGCCGCAGGGCGTGTCGACGGTGCGGCGGGTGCGGATCAGGTCCTGGTCTTCCAGCGTTTGCAGTTGCCGGCTGAGGCGATTGAGCATGTCCATGGTCAGCCCGCCATCACTTTGTCGAACACGGCCAACGTGTTGGCGGCGAGGCCGTCGATTTCCTCGTCGTTGAGGATATACGGCGGCATCATGTAGACAGTGGAGCCGATGGGACGCATCAGCAGTTCATGTTCCACGGCCGTGGCGAAGAAGCGGCGCGAGAAGTCCGGCGTGGTGTTGATGGCGTCGAAGGCCCAGATCATGCCGCGCTGGCGGAAGTTGCGTACCTGCTTGTGCTGCGCCAGCGGTTGCAGCGCTGCGGTCAGGCGTGCGGCCTTGATGCGGTTGGCGGCGAGTACATTGTCTTCTTCGAAGATCTGCAGCGTCGCCAGTGCGGCGCGGCAGGCCAGCGGGTTGCCGGTGTACGAGTGCGAGTGCAGGAAGCCGCGTGTGACGTCGCTGCTGTAGAAGGCTTCATAGATCTCGTTGCGCGTCATCACCAGCGACAGCGGCAGGTAGCCGCCGCTGATGCCCTTGGACAGGCACAGGAAGTCCGGCCACACGCCGGCCTGCTCGCAGGCGAAGAAGGTGCCGGTGCGGCCGCAGCCGACGGCGATTTCGTCGAGGATCAGATGGACCGAGTGGCGGTCGCACAGTTCGCGCACCAGCTTCAGGTACAGCGGGTCGTGCATCGCCATGCCGGTGGCGCATTGCACCAGCGGCTCGATGATGATGGCGGCGATCTTGTCGGCGCGTTCGATGAACAGGCGTTCGACATCGGCGGCGGCTTTGCGGGCCATGTCTTCGGCGGTTTCGCCTTCAGTGGCGTTGCGGGCGTCCGGCGACATCACTGTTTGCGAGGCGCGCAGCAGCGGGCCGTAGGCGTCCTTGAACAGGGCGACGTCGGTGACGGCCAGTGCGCCGATGGTTTCGCCGTGGTAGCTGCCTTTGAGGCAGACGAATTCCTGCTTGCCGCTCTTGCCGTTGTTGCGCCAGGAGTGGAAGCTCATTTTCAGGGCGATTTCCACCGCCGATGCGCCGTCGCTGGCGTAGAAGCTGTGGCCGAGCACATGGCCCGTCAGCGCCGACAGTTTTTCCGACAGCTCGATCACCGGTTCGTGTGTGAAGCCGGCGAGCATGGCGTGTTCCAGCGTGTCCAGCTGGTCCTTCAGTGCGGCGTTGATGCGCGGGTTGGCGTGGCCGAACAGGTTCACCCACCAGGAGCTGATCGCGTCCAGGTAGCGGCGGCCTTCATGGTCGTACAGCCACGCGCCCTTGCCGCTCTTGACCGGAATCAGGGGCACGGTTTCGTGGTGCTGCATCTGGGTGCACGGATGCCATACGCTGCGCAGGCTGCGTGCGACCCAGTCGCTTTGTTTATTCAATTCCAAAACTACTCCAATCTCGCCGTCATTCCCGCGCAGGCGGGAATCCATACGGCGGCACATAAGACGCTCAGCATGGATCCCCGCGTGCGCGAGGATGACGGGGTAACTAAACCAGCCATGACGGCTTGCGCTTCTCCAGGAACGAGGCCACGCCTTCGCGGCCCTGTTCCGAGGCGCGGATATGGGCGATGCGCTCGGCGGTGTCGGCCAGCAGCGCATCGTTGACGGTTTGCCCGACCACGTCGCGCACCAGCGTCTTGGCTTGCTTCACGGCGTTCGGGCTGTTGTTGACCAGCGCCTTGACGATCTCCGCCACCTTGGCGTCGAGCGCGTCGGCGGCCACCACTTCGTGCGCGAAGCCGATGCGCAGCGCTTCCTGCGCACCGAATCGCTCGGCGGTGAGGAAGTAGCGGCGCGACGCGTTCTCGCCCATGGCCTTGATGACATACGGCGAAATGGTCGCCGGGATCAATCCCAGCTTCACTTCGCTCAGGCAGAAATTGGCCTGGTCGACCGCGACGATGATGTCGCATGCGGCCACCAGACCCATGCCGCCGGCGTAGCAATCGCCCTGCACCTTGGCCACCACGGGCTTGGGACACAGGTAGATCGTGCGCAGCATCTCCGCCAGTTGCAGAGCGTCGGCATGGTTTTCGGCGTGCGTGTAGCCCGCCATTTTTTTCATCCAGTTCAAGTCGGCGCCGGCGCAGAAGGCCGGGCCGTTCGCGGCCAGTACGATGGCGCGCAAGTCTTCTTCGGTACCCAGCTCGCCGAAGGCCCGCGTGATCTCGGCGATGGTCTCTTCGTTGAAGGCATTGCGAACGTCCGGGCGGTTCAGCGTGACGGTGGCGACCTTGCCTTCGCGGCTGATGGTCAGCGTGGTAAAGCTCATCTCTTGTCCTTGATGGTGTATTTGATTTCGGTCGGCATGCCCACGCCTTGCAGGAAGCGCATGGTCTCGGGCAGCCAGATGGCGACGCCGTCCGCGCTGGAGCTCATGCCGTGGGCGTCGCGCTTGAACGGTCCGTAGGCCACCAGCTGCGCCTTGCCGCCTGCACCGGTGTAGGCCGCGTACATTTCGGCCGCCAGCTTGGGGCCGAAGTGCTTGTCGTTGGCGCCGTAGAACCAGATGCTGGGCGTGGTGCTGACCGCGCCGTAGGCTTTGAAGGCATCGACCAAGGCGGCTTGCCAGTCGCAGTGCGAGCGGCTGTTGACGCCACCGGCGAAATTGATGACGCCCTGCACGCCGCTGATGTTATGGCTGCCGGCGGCGATGGCCGTCAGGCCGCCGTGCGACTGGCCGGCGATGATGACGTGCTGCTGGTCCGCCCACGGCTGCTTCATGACGTAAGCCATGGCGAAATACAGCGACGAGGCCTGGTCCTCGCCGTTTTCCCTGGCCTGGCAGTGCGAGTTGACGTAGGTGCCGCCGGAATCGGCGAAGCCCTTGCGCATCGGGATCACCACCGCATAGCCGCGCTTGACGAACTCGCGGCTGATGACCAGGTAGCGCGCGCGCGGCTGCTGATGGGCTTCGCCGCCGTCCTTCCCGTGGTTCATGAACAGCACCGGGAACGGACCGTCGCCCGGCGGCTTGTAAATGGTGGTTTGCAGCGTGATGTCGGCGCCGGCTATCCTGGCCGGTATCGCGATCACCTGCTCGCCCATGCCCGCATCGACCACCGGCAAAGGACCGGCGTGCGCTGCAGCGCATGCCGCTGCGAGCAGCAGCGCGGCCAGTCCTTGTCGGTATCGGGTCTGCACGGTCATCTTCTGCTTACATCCTGAAGACGCCGAACTTGGTGTCCGGGATTTCCGCGTTCAGCGCGGCGGACAGGCCCAGGCCCAGCACCATGCGGGTGTCGGCCGGGTCGATGACGCCGTCGTCCCACAGGCGCGCGGTGGCGTAGTACGGGTGGCCCTGGTGCTCGTATTGATCCTTGATCGGCTGCTTGAACGCGGCTTCTTCTTCCGCCGTCCACGAGCCGCCCTTGCCTTCGATGCCGTCGCGCTTGACGGTGGCCAGCACCGACGCGGCCTGGTCGCCGCCCATGACCGAGATGCGGGCGTTAGGCCACATCCACATGAAGCGCGGCGAGAACGCGCGGCCGCACATGCCGTAGTTGCCGGCGCCGAAGCTGCCGCCGATGATGACGGTGAATTTCGGCACGGCGGCGGTGGCGACAGCCGTCACCATCTTGGCGCCGTTGCGGGCGATGCCTTCGTTTTCGTATTTGCGGCCGACCATGAAGCCGGTGATATTTTGCAGGAACACCAGCGGGATCTTGCGCTGCGCGCACAGCTCGATGAAGTGCGCGCCCTTCAGCGCGGATTCGGAGAACAGGATGCCGTTGTTGGCGATGATGCCGACCTTCATGCCGAAGATGTGGGCGAAGCCGCAGATCAGCGTGGTGCCGTAGCGCGCCTTGAATTCATCGAACTCGCTGCCGTCGACGATGCGGGCGATCACTTCGCGCACATCGAAGGGCTTGCGGGTGTCGACCGGGATCACGCCGTACAGTTCTTCGGTGGCGTACTTCGGTTCCGACGCCTCGCGCAACGCGCCCTGCTGGGGCTTGGTGCGGTTCAGATTGGAGACGATGGTGCGCGCCAGCGACAGCGCGTGCAGATCGTTCTGCGCCAGGTGGTCGGCCACGCCGGACAAACGGGTGTGGACATCGCCGCCGCCCAGGTCTTCAGCGGTGACGACTTCGCCGGTGGCGGCTTTCACCAGCGGCGGGCCGCCGAGGAAGATGGTGCCCTGTTCCTTGACGATGATCGATTCGTCGCTCATCGCCGGCACATACGCGCCGCCGGCGGTGCAAGAGCCCATCACCACGGCGATCTGCGGGATGCCCTTGGCCGACAGGTTGGCCTGGTTGTAGAAGATGCGGCCGAAGTGGTCGCGGTCCGGGAAGACGTCGTCCTGGTTGGGCAGGTTGGCGCCGCCCGAGTCGACCAGGTAGATGCACGGCAGGTTGTTCTGGTCGGCGATTTCCTGTGCGCGCAGGTGCTTCTTGACGGTGATCGGGTAGTAGGTGCCGCCCTTGACGGTGGCGTCGTTACAGACGATCACGCATTCCTGGCCGGCCACGCGGCCGATGCCGGTGATGATGCCGGCGGCCGGTGCGGCGTCGACGCCGTTGGCGTCCTGGTACATGCCGTAGGCCGCCATCTGCGACAGTTCGAGGAAGGGCGTGCCGGGATCGAGCAGCATCTGCACGCGGTCGCGCGGCAGCAGTTTGCCGCGGGCGACGTGCTTGGCCGATGCCGCTTCGCCGCCGCCGAGGGCGATCCTGGCGACCTTGTCGCGCAAGTCATCGACGACGGCCTGCATGGCGGCTGCGTTGGCTTTGAAATCCTCGCTGCGGGGATTGAGTTTGCTTTCGATCTGCGGCATTGCTTTTCCTTTGTGCGCGTGGTCTCAAAAACGCGTCATAGTGATTTATTCTGGAAAACTACCGTCAACGTAAAACCAGCGCAGCCCGCCTTCGGCCGGTTCGCGCACAAAATTACTGATCTCGTGCAGACGCTGCGCCCGGCCATTGGTCTTGAATCGGGCGACAAACTCTACCGTATCCTTGGTCAGGTCGGCATCTTCTGCTTTACGTTGACGTAAACGTAAAGCAGATTTTACCTCAAGTCCCAGCCACTGCAATTTTTCTTCTTTGCTCATAATCGGCTCGGCCGGACGGGTGCTGGCGTGCCAGGTTGCCATCAGGTAGGGCTCGTTGCGCTGGACATAGGCGGTATAGCGCGAACGCATCAACGCTTCCGCGCTGGGCGCGATGGCGAGGCCGTCGATATACGGGCCGCAGCAGCTTGCGAGAGAGGGGCCGCCGCAGGGGCAGGCCGCGGTGGCGGTGGACTTCTTGGACATGTGGAGACGGTCGGGCTGATGTAACAATCCAGCATTATCCGCCAAATAGCCGCATTCCGCCGGGCTTGCCGTTATGCTATGGGTATAAATATTGTGACTTTCAGCGTCCCGATGCGTACATGTTTCGTGTAACGCTATTACACTAGAGGCGTGAGGAGATTTGAATGAGCCAGACCAGTTTTGAATTCAAGGCGGATGCCAACGACAGTACGCCGCTGTACATGCAAATTGCCCGTAAATTGAGCGATGATGTGCATAACGGCCGCTACCAGGTGGATCAGGCGCTGCCGTCCGAGCGCACCCTGTCGGAGCTGTTGAACGTCTCGCGGGTGACTGCGCGCAAGGCAATCGACCAGCTGGTGGACCAGGGATTGGTGGTGCGCCGTCGCGGATCGGGCAATTATATTGCGCCGCGCATCGAGCAGCCGCTGTCCAACCTGACCAGTTTTTCCGAGCAATTGCAGCAGCGCGGCCACATCCCCGGTTCGCGCTGGCTCAAGCGCGCGGTGGTGACGCCGACGCCGGAAGAACAGCTGAGCCTGGGCCTGTCGCCGTATTCCAAGGTGGCGCGGCTGGAGCGTTTGCGCCTGGCCGACGACGTGGTGATGGCGTATGAGGTGTCGGTGCTGCCGCAGACCGTGCTCAACGACCCGAACGCGGTCGGCGCCTCGCTGTACCAGTATCTGGAAAGCATAGGCCAGGCGCCGGCGCGCGCCTTGCAGCACATCCGCGCGATGAATGCATCGGCCGAGCTGGCCAAGCAGCTGGGGGTGCCGGAAGGGCAGGCGGTGCTGTACATTACCCGGATTGCTTATCTGGAATCGGGCGAGGCGATGGAGCTGACCCATTCGTATTGCCACAGCGATCACTATGATTTCGTCGCGGAGATGCGTCGCGCAACGTAACAAGACTACCCATGCTAAAAACCGAAACGCCGAGTACGCAGCACGCGCAGCTGGATCAATATTCGGTTGAGGCATTGGTGGCGGCGCTGGTCGACGACCAGGCGCAGGCCGTGCAGGCGGTGCAGGCCGCCGAATCGAGCATCGTCGCGGCCGTGCGGGCGATGGCGCCGCGCATCGCCGCCGGTGGGCGGCTGATCTATGTCGGCGCCGGTACTTCCGGGCGGCTGGGCATACTCGACAGCGTGGAGCTGTTCCCCACTTTCTCCTGGCCGCATGAGCGCGCCATTGCGCTGCTGGCCGGCGGCCTCGGCGCCATGTTCGAGGCGGTGGAGGGGGCGGAGGATGATCGTTCCAAGGGCGCTTCCGACTTGCGGCTGCTTTATCCGGTCTACAACGATGTGGTGCTGCTGGTGGCGGCGTCGGGCACCACGCCCTATGTGCTGGGTGCGTTGCAGGCGGCGCGCACGGTGGGCGCTTTGACAGTGGGCATCGCCAACAATGTCGGCACGCCGCTGACGGGCGACGCCGATATCGGCATCACCATCGATACCGGGGCGGAAGTGATCTCGGGCAGCACGCGGCTCAAGGCGGGCACGGCGCAGAAGATCGTGCTGAACACCTTGTCGAGCGCGTTGATGGTGAGGTTGAACAAAGTCTACGGCAATCTGATGGTGGACCTGCACGCGACCAACGCCAAGCTGGTCGAGCGGGCGGTGCGGCTGACCATGCACGCCACCGGCGTCGACGCCGCCATCGCGCGCGGCGTGCTGGAGCGCTGCCATTTCCAGGTCAAAGTCGCCATCGTCGCGCTGCTGAACAACACCTCCATCGAAGACGCGCAAAGCCTGCTGGATGAGTCCGATGGCAATGTGCGCGCAACGCTGAAACCATGATCGAGATACGAGCGCTAGCGCCTGAGGATTACGACGCCTGGCATGTGTTATGGCTGGGCTACAACCAATTCTACGGCCGCCATGGCGACACCGCACTGCCGGAAGAAATCACCCGAACCACATGGTCGCGCTTTTTCGATGAAGCTGAGCCGGTGCATGGGCTGGTGGCCGTGCATGAGGGGCAGTTGGTCGGCCTGGCCCACTACCTCTACCATCGCGGCACGACGCAGATAGGCCTGAGCTGCTACATGCAGGACTTGTTCACCGCCGAGGCCGTCAGAGGCCGGGGCGTGGCGCGCAAGCTGATCGAGGCCGTGTATGCCCAAGCCCGCGCCGCCGGTAGTCCGAAAGTCTACTGGCAAACCCACGAAACCAACCACACCGCCATGCAGCTGTACGACAAAGTCGCCGACAAGTCCGGCTTCATCGTGTACCGCAAGCTGCTTTAGTCAACTATAAGCGTCGCGGTTAAATCGAACCAGTGCGCGCCCCAGCTTTTTGCCCTGAAGGCGCCGGTCGATGGCAAGGCGGCCAAGCAATACCACGGGAATGGGATCCGTGCGCGAGGCTCCGCTGGCCTGGTTTGGCATGGCGCGACGTTTAAGCCAAACATCCAGGCTGGCGACTCCGCAGGAGAAGCGGTTGATGGCATGCTGGCTGGTCAGCGGCTCTGGCAGCCGGAGGATCACTTTTTATCCCAAGGCGCCTTGGTTTGCATGGTCTTGAGCAGGCGGGCGTTGGGTGCCGGAGGTGATTCCAGCCGAGCCAGGAATTCGGCGTAGGCTTCGGGGCTGGCGACGATGTTGATTTGGTCCAGCAAAGCATCTTCGGAGGCTCGCCGCAGGACGTTGAGGATAAAATCGTCGCGACTTTTGCCAGAGAGCCGGGCGGCGCGCTCGATGAGGTTGCGTTCTTCCGAACCCATGCGTATGGTGAGCGTTTCTGGCTTGCTCTGAGTATCGGCTGGTGTGGACATGTCTCGATCTCCGATGGCTGTCTGAATTGTAGTCCGAATTTTGCCGAACAAAATCGAAGGATGTATGGATCGAGCGCAACAACGTAGCCCCTGGTTCTGGGTGCCCAGTATTTCATTCAGTCAGGCTGTACCTTACGTCGCGGTGATGATGCTGTCGTCCGTGATGTACAAGAAGCTCGGCGTGTCCAATACCGATCTGGCGTTTTACACCGCGTGGCTGTACCTGCCGTGGGTCATCAAGCCGCTGTGGTCGCCCATCGTGGAGCTGCTCGGCACCAAGCGGCGCTGGATCGTGCTGCTGCAGCTGTTGACCGGCACGGCGCTGGCCAGTGTGGCGCTGACCCTGCACCTGCCGGAGTTCTTCCGCATGAGCCTGGCCGCGCTGTGGCTGATGGCGTTCAGCTCGGCCACCCACGATATCGCGTCCGACGGCTATTACATGCTTGGCCTGCCGACCCAGCACCAGCAAGCCGCCTTCGTCGGCGTGCGCAGCGCTTTCTACAAATTGGCGATGATCTCGGGACAAGGCGGCCTGGTCTACCTCGCCGGCCACCTGACCGTCAGCAGCGGCGATCCCGCCTGGGCCTGGTCCATGGTGTTCGGCGCGATGGCGGCGCTGATGCTGGCGCTGAGCGCGTATCACCAGCTGATCCTGCCCCGCCCCGATACCGACCGCAGCCATACCGGCGGCGGTGCGCTGTGGAAGGATTTTATCCACACCTTCCGCAGCTTCTTCCAGAAGCCCGGCATCAAGGCCACCATCGGCTTCCTGCTGCTGTACCGCCTGGGCGAGGCACAGCTGCTGAAGATGGCCGCGCCCTTCCTGCTCGATCCGCGTTCGCAGGGCGGCCTCGGGCTGAGCACGGAAACCTTCGGCGTGGTCTACGGCACCGTCGGCGTGTGCGCGCTGGTGCTGGGCGGATTGGCCGGCGGCGTGGTGATTGCCCGCTTCGGCCTCAAGCGCAGCCTGCTGCCGATGGTGTTCATCATGCACGTGCCGGACCTGGTGTTCGTCTACCTGGCCACCGCCCTGCCGACCAGCAACGTGTTGATCTCCGCCTGCCTGGCGGTCGAACAGTTCGGCTATGGTTTCGGCTTCTCGGCTTTCATGCTGTACATGGTGCTGGTGGCCGACGGCGAGCACAAGACCGCGCATTACGCGATCTGCACAGGTTTCATGGCCCTCGGCATGATGGTGCCTGGCATGGTCAGCGGCTGGATACAGCAGCAGTTGGGATACCAGTATTTCTTCATCTGGGCCTGCGTCGCCACGCTGCCGGCGTTCTTCATGACGGCGCTGGTACGGATCGATCCGCAATTCGGCAAGGAATAAACGCCCGGCGCATTACAATACGGTGCTCAACAGATTCGGGGAATGGTTTTGGTTTTTAATGCAAAGAAGCGGCTGACCTTGTCCGCCGGCGTGGCCGGCGCCCTGGCCGTGCTGCTGGATGGTTGTTCCAGCACACCGACAGCGCCCGCCCCGGAGGCCGGCGCCGCGCCGCGTCCAGCGGCCCCTGGCGCCACCGTACCCATGGCGCCGCCGGCGCCGTTCGATATGCACCAGCCGCCGCCGGCGCCGCGCGAATTTCGCGCCGCCTGGGTGTCGACCGTGGCGAATATCGATTGGCCCAGCCGTAACAACCTGACCATAGCCAAGCAGCAGGCCGAAGCTCTCGCCATCCTCGACCGTGCGCAGGCGCTGAACCTGAACGCCATCGTGCTGCAAGTGCGGCCGAGCGCGGATGCGATCTATCCGTCCGAGCTGGAACCGTGGTCCGAATTCCTGACCGGCCAGCAAGGCCGTGCACCGGCCACGGCCTGGGATCCGCTGCAATTCTGGATCGAACAGGCGCATGCGCGCGGATTGCAACTGCATGCCTGGTTCAACCCCTACCGCGCCCGCCACGCGACGGCCAAGTCGCCGCTGGCGCGCAGCCATATCGGCAGCACGCATCCGGAAGTGGTCAAGCCTTACGGCCGCTACCTGTGGATGGACCCGGGCGAAGCCGCCGCCTCGCAGCACACGCTGGATGTGGTGCTGGATGTGGTGCGCCGCTACGATATCGACGGCGTCCACATCGACGATTATTTCTATCCCTATCCGATCGACGCCTCGGCCGCCACGGCCGGCCCGGAAGGCGTGGCGCTGGACGCCGGCGTTGGCCAGAAGCAGGAGCTGGAGTTCCCGGACCAGGCCTCGTGGCAGCACTACCTGCTGGGCGGCGGCACGCTGGACCGCGCCGGCTGGCGTCGCCAGAACGTCAACTCGCTGATCGAAGCGCTCTACCTCGGCATCCACAAGGAAAAGAGCTGGGTGCGCTTCGGCATCAGTCCATTCGGCATCGGCCGGCCGGACCGCCGGCCGCCCGGCATCGTCGGCTTCAGCCAGTACGACAAGCTGTACGCAGACGCCGAGCTATGGCTGGCCAACGGCTGGCTCGACTATCTGGCGCCGCAGCTGTACTGGCCGGTGGCGCAGGCGCCGCAAGCCTTCGACGTGCTGCTCGACTACTGGCTGGCGCAGAACACGCGCGCACGCCATGTGTGGCCGGGCCTGTACACCAGCCGCATCGACAACAGCGCCAAGGCGTTTGCACCGGAAGAGATCGTCAAGCAGATCGGCGTCACGCGCACGCGTGCGGGCGTGCAGGGCCATCTGCACTTCAGCATCGCGGCGCTGATGGAAAACCGCAAGGGCATCGCCGACCAGCTGAAGGCGCAGGCTTACCAGACGGCGGCGCTGGCCCCGGCCAGTCCGTGGCTGGGATCGGATCTGCCGCCGGCACCTGCCGCGTCGGCGCGGCGCGAGGGCAATGGCGTGGCGCTGCGGCTGTCCGCCGGCGCCGGCAAGCCGGTCGCGCATTACGCGATCTGGTCGCGCTACGGTTCGGAGTGGCGTTTCGCGCTGGCCCCGGCCTCGCGCCCCGTGCTGCTGTTGCCGGATGATGCGGCAGGCGGTTCGGCGCAGGCGGTGGTGGTCAGCGCGGTCGACCGCCTGGGCAATGAAAGCGAACGCGTCAGCGTCATGCGCTGACCATCAAGGAGCGATGATGGACGAGCTGGGACTGGGCATCGACGCAGGCGGCACGCAAACCCGCTGGGCTCTGGCCGACCGGGACGGACGCATCGTTGCCGAGGGCGCTGTGGCCGGCATGTCGGCCACGCAGATGGCCCATGCCGCCGGCCGCGACGCGGTGCGCGGCATCTTCTCGCTGCTGGCCGCGCAAGTGCTGGCGGCGGGCAGGCCGCAGGGCGTGTGCGCTGGCTTGACCGGCTTCGACGGCCTGGCCACGCTGCCGGCGCAATGGCTGGCCGAACTGCTGCATATCGCACCGCATGCCGTCACGCTGCGCAATGACGTGGAAATCGCCTACCTCGACAGTTTCGCCCCCGGCGAAGGTTATCTGGTCTACGCCGGCACCGGTTCGATAGCCGCCTGGATCGATGCGGACGGCGCCTTCCATCGCGCAGGCGGACGCGGCGTGACGCTGGACGACGGCGGCGGCGGCTTCTGGATCGCTCGCGAGGCGCTGCGCCACATCTGGCGGCGCGAGGACGAACAGCCCGGCGCCTGGCAGCAATCGGCGATGGCGCGCGCGGTGTTCGAACAGATCGGCGGCAGCGACTGGGCCTTGTCGCGCCAGTTCGTCTACGGCCAGGACCGTGGCGCAATCGGCCGCCTGGCGCTGGCCGTGGCCGCCAGCGCCGGGGCGGATCCGGTGGCGCACGCCATCCTTGAGCAAGCGGGGCAGGAACTGGCGCGCATCGCGCTGGCGCTGGTGGGCCGCTATGGTCCGCGCCCCATCGTGCTGAGCGGACGGGCCGCCGGCCTGCATCCGCTGATCGCCCAGGCGATGCGCACGGCGCTGCCGGCGGAACTGTCGCTGCGGCAAAAAGAAGCACAAGCGCACCACGCTGCGGCCCGCATTGCTCTACACTCACGGAATTGAAACGTTGCCGAGACCACTACTGATGAAGCTACTGCCGCTGACCGCCCTGTCCACCGCCGCCGCCCTGCTGGCCGGCTGCGCCACCGTGCCGCCGCCGCCCGCCGGGCCACGCCTCGATACCACGCTGAGCGCGCGCAGCCAGAGCGACCGCATCAAGTACATCATCCTGCACTACACCGTCAGCGACCTGCCGCGCTCGATCAAGACGCTGACCCAGCAGGAAGTCAGCGCCCACTATCTGCTGACCGACACGGAGCAGCCGTTCTTCTACACGCTGGTGGATGAATCGCGCCAGGCCAACCACGCCGGGCTGAGCAGCTGGAAGATCTACAACCAGCTCAATTCGGCGTCGATCGGCATCGAGATCGTCAATCCCGGTTTTGTCGAAACGCCGCAGGGCCGCGTGTACGCGCCGTTCAAGCCGGCGCAGATCGACCAGCTGATTTTGCTGCTGAAGCAGATCGTCGCCCGCCATGACATCAAGCCGGAAAACATCCTCGGCCACAACGATATCGCACCGCAGCGCAAGCAGGATCCCGGCCCGCTGTTCCCGTGGAAGCAGCTGGCCGACGCCGGTCTGGTCGCATGGCCGGAGGCCAGCCGTGTGGCGGCGCGTTTGCCGCTGTTCCAGCAGCAGTTGCCGGACGTAGCCTGGTTCCAGCGCAAGCTGGCCCAGCACGGCTACGCGGTGCCGCAGACGGGCGAGCTGGACCAGGCCACCCGCAATGTGATGGTGGTGTTCCAATCGAAGTATCGCCAGTCGCTGTACGACGGCGTGCCGGATGCGGAATCGGCGGCCATCCTCGATGTGCTGACCAGCCCGGTGCCGGTGATGGCGATCCCGCCGACCGTGATGCCGCCGCCGCAACCGGCGCCAGGCACGCTGCCGACCGAATAGACTCCGGGAGCGTCGCATGGCTGTCACCATCACCTGTGAAGAAATTGCCGGCCATGGCGACTTCCGGCGTCTCGACAGCATAGACGGCATCGCGGTCGACCTGCGCTATGCCACGCCGGACAACTTCGTCGGCCGCGATCTGTATTCGCCGCTGGATTGCGGCTGGCTGCACAATAATGCGGCAGCGGCGCTGGAGCGGGTGGTGGCGTGGCTGGCCGAACGGCGGCCCGATTGCAAGGTGCTGGTGCTGGATGCGCTGCGTCCGCAACGCGTGCAGGAGCAGCTGTGGCTGGCGCTGCAAGGCACGGATCTGCTGGGCTACATCGCGGAGCCGGCGCGTGGCTCGATCCACTCCTTCGGCATGGCGCTGGACCTGACCTTGCTCGACGCGCAAGGCCGCGAGCTGGACATGGGCACCGGTTTCGATGACTTGTCTGAACGCTCGCATCCGGCGCTGGAGGCCGAACTGCTGGCGCGCGGCGAGCTGAGCACGCAGCAGATCGCCAACCGCCAGCTGCTGCGCGATGCCATGTTCCAGGCCGGCTGGGTCGGCATCAACAGCGAATGGTGGCACTTCGACTGCGGCGACCGCTTGCTGGTGCGCCGCGACTACATCCGAGTACTCTAGCGGTCCACCATCGCCATGCGCTCCTTGCTGTAGCGCAGGCCGGACACCTGCTTCAGCGCGTTATCCAGCACCGCCATCTCGGTCTCATCCAGCGTGATTTCCGCTGCGGCCACGTTCTGCTCCAGGAAAGTGCGGCGGCGCGTGCCGGGGATGGTCACGATATCGTCGCCCTTGTGCATGGCCCAGGCCAGCGCGATCTGTCCCGGCGTCACCAGGCGATGATCGGCCAACTCGCGCACGATGGCGGCCGCTTCCATGTTGCGATCAAAGTTTTCCCCTTGCAGACGCGGATCCAGATGGCGGAAATCGCTGGGCGGATACTCTTCCGCGCGCTTGGCGGTACCGGCCAGGAAACCCCGTCCCAACGGGCTGAACGCCACCAGGCCGATGCCCAGTTCGCGCAGCGCCGGCAGCACGTCGGCCTCCAGGTTGCGCTCCCACAGCGAATACTCGCTTTGCAGCACGCTGATTGGATGCACGGCGTGAGCGCGGCGGATATTGGCCACGCCCGCCTCGGACAAGCCCAGGTAGCGCACCTTGCCCTCGCGCACCAGGTCGGCCATCACGCCCACCACGTCCTCGATCGGCACCAGCGGATCGATGCGGTGCTGGTACAGCAGGTCGATGTAATCGGTGTTCAGGCGGCGCAGCGAGCCTTCGACTTTTTCGCGGATATGGGCCGGGTCGCTGGTCACGCCGACGGTCTTGCCATCGCGGATATCGAAGCCGAACTTGGTGGCGAGGATGACCTCGCTGCGGCGGCCGGTGAAGGCGCGGCCCAGCAGGGCTTCATTGTCGTAAGGGCCGTACTGCTCGGCAGTGTCGAAGAAGTTGATGCCCAGTTCCAGCGCGCGGTGCAGCGTGGCGACCGCCTCTGTCTGGTCGGCCGGCCCGTAGGTATTGCTCATGCCCATGCAGCCCAAACCCTGTGCCGATACCGTCAGACCCTGGCTGCCCAAAATGCGTTGTTTCATGATGACCTCTGCGTGATGTGGTGCTTTTAGTATCGGTGCTGCACAAAAAATACACAATCCGCTTAAAATGCAAAGCATTGTTGATGTAGCTGCAACGGCGGAGTGATGCGATGGAAATGTTGAAGGAGATGGCCATCTTTGCACAGGTGGTCGACAGCGGCGGTTTCTCGGCGGCGGCGCGGCAGCTGGGGCTGACCACGTCGGCGGTCAGCCGCCACGTGTCGCGGCTGGAGGCGCACATGGGCGGACGGCTGCTGCACCGGACCACGCGTTCGCTGTCGCTGACCGAGCTGGGGCAGCAGGTGCATGCGGCCTGCGTGCGCATGGTGAGCACGGCGCGCGAAGTGCATGCGCTGGCCGGCAGCTACAGCGCGCGGCCGAACGGCACCATACGCGTCAGCGCGCCCATCGTGCTGGGCCAGGTGTGGCTGGCGCCCAAGCTGCCGGGCTTCCTGGCGCGCTATCCCGAGGTGAATGTCGAATTGCAGCTGATGGACCGCAAGATCGACCTGATCGAGGAAGGCATGGACCTGGCTATCCGCATCGCGACCGAACTGGCGCCGGGGCTGGCGGCGCGCACGCTGGGGCCGGTGACCTATGTGCTGGTCGCCACGCAGCAGTATCTGGATACGCATGGCGAGCCGCAATCGCCGCAGGAATTGCCGGCGCATCAGTGCAGCTATTTGGGCTACGCCCGCTTCGGCGACGCCTGGAGCTTGCGGCGCGGCAGCGAGACGGCCAGCGTCCGCGTGCCGTCGCGGCTGACGATCAACAACAGCGCGGCGCTGATGGCGGTGGTGGAGGCGGGCGGCGGCATCGGCCTGGTGCCGGATTTCACGGCGCGTCCGGCGCTGGCGCAGCGGCGGGTGCGGCAGGTGCTGCCGGAGTGGGTGTTCGACGAGCCATATGCCGGCACCGTGCACGCGGTCTACATGCCCGGCCCGCACCTGGCGTTGAAGGTGCGGGCGTTTATCGATTATCTGGTGGAGGAAGGGTTGCCGGGAGCGTGACTACTGGACGCCGGCGCGCGCAAATTCCAGGATCGGTGTCGCGTTGCCATGATTTACCACGAGCACGTCCTTTGTTTTTAGCTCGGAAACAATCTCGTTTCTAGCGCGACTGCGCGGAGTAGCTTCGTCCGAATCTGGTCCTTTGACGGTGAAGAGCACGTGCTGCGGCAGCAGGCCGCGCTTCCTCAGGGAGTCTATCCGGTAGAGCCACTGGCCGCCGTGGTCGATGATTTTCGCCGCATCAGCGTAATTGAGGTTGAGTGGTTTGATGATTTTCTCTGGGTGCTCTTCTGTGCCAGCGACGAAAGGGAAATGTGCATGGTAGTCATCGTTGCCGATGCGCGCCGCATGGAACTTGTTTTGCAGCCCGGCTTCACGCAACCATCCACTGACGGCGCGTTCCAGCAGTTTTTCCTGGTATTCCTTGTTGGCGAAGTTATGTCCCACGTAGTAATCGTAAAGCTCCAGCAGTTTCGTTTTGCAATCCTCCGCCAGGACCAGGCGGGGTTCGCTGAATCGCAACATGGTTTCGCGAGGCTTAATCAGTTCGGTCCAAATGCGCAGCAGAGCTTCTTTGTCGTAGCTGCCAGTCTGGTTCAATATCGAACCGAGCCGCTCCATCTCCTCGCGCAGGTCGCTGATCGAGGCTTTGAAAACCTTAGGGTCGAGTCCTTCGAAGAAATTGGTCACGCGAGCGTATCGGCTGACCAAAAGCTTAAATCCGAAGAAGCGCACTCCAGGTGCTAGCATCACCAGACCAACATTGGCGAACTCTCCCGTCTCAATGAACGGAGTAAAGCGAACGATGGCGTAGTGGCAGGCGATATTCATGTTGGTGGCAGCTGCCAAAAGGCATCCGTTATGGCGCGGTCCAAGAACCGTTTGATGTCATCAAATGGGAAGTTAGCCGGCATGGTCTTTTCGGTGTCGATAAAGTACCAATCTTCGGGAAGCGTATCACAAATACCATTCCAGTTTTCCAGTGCTGTGGCGAGGCGTGTACGGTATGTGTCGCGCAGGAGGAAATCGCTGAACAGATCGGGTACTTCGGCGGAAAACACATGCAGGCGAAGGAATTCCGCCTGGTCGAATTCGGCGTCAAAGGCGAGGTTATGGTCAATCATGACCACGGCCGGCGGATCGCCGGCACTCCATAACAGATTGGGATTTCCTCCGATCTCCGTTAAGTTGCGATCTGCGTTATGCACCCACCAGTCAAACAAGACGATGTCGCGGCGCAGAGTTTGCGGCACGCGTTTGATGTGCATACGCATCAAGTTTTTTGCGCTCACACGATGTGACGCAAATACCGGTCCCGATCCCAGGTCTTGGTACGCACCGGTTAAATCAGCTTCGATGATAT
Source organism: Rugamonas aquatica (assembly GCF_009380215.1). Classification (GTDB taxonomy): domain Bacteria; phylum Pseudomonadota; class Gammaproteobacteria; order Burkholderiales; family Burkholderiaceae_D; genus Rugamonas; species Rugamonas aquatica_B. Next base: position 152,532 of record NZ_WHUG01000003.1, on the reverse strand, counting down.
CGACGGGGACTGTCGCCATAGTGTACTGGGCGATAGGTAATCCCAACTCTGTGCATAACTTCGCACATATCCACTCGGCGGTCAGTTGATAGCGGGGGACTGAACGTCCCTTGACGATGTAGACCTCGCCATCGTCACACCGGCAGATATAAGGACGGGTTTGTCCTTCCTGAGAGCGGCCCAGTATTTCGGTGACGGTTAAGGACATCTTGCAATGTTCCCCGCTGCGTTAAGTTCAAATCATTCTACGCGAATTCCTGAGTGGAAAATTCCAGCTTTACTTGCTGCGGGCCACCCAGTCGATCACGCCATCAAGCACGGTGCGGCCGGCGCCGTTGGCGACGTGTTCGTCGTTCAGGATGGCGACCACGATGCAGGGCTGGTTGTTGGCGTCGGTGACGTAGCCGGCGATGGCGATCACACTTTTCAGGCTGCCGGTCTTGATGCGCGCGCGCAGGGCGGCCGGGCTGTCCTTGAGGCGCTTGCGCATGGTGCCGTCGGTAGCGGCGATCGGCAAGCTGGACAGGAACTCGGGCATCCACAGGCTTTTCAGGCCCGCTTGCAGCACGCCGGCCAGCTGCGCCGGCGTGGCGTGCTCGGTGCGCGACAGGCCGGAGCCATTGTCGAACACCAGGCCGTTGGCGTCGATGCGCTGGGTTTGCAGCCAGGCGCGGATCGCGCTTTCGGCGCGCATCGGGGTGCTGGCCAGGCTGCCGTCGGGAGGCAGCGGGCGGCTGCCCAGCACGGGGTCGGCTTCCAGGCTGCCCAGCATCAGGAAGACTGTGCGGGCCAGGGTGTTGTCGGAGAGTTTGTTGATGTCGCGGAGGATTTCCGGCAGCGGGCGGGAGACGTGCTCGGCCAGCAGGCGGGTGGCCGGGGCCGGCGTCGCTGCTGCCGTTTCGGTCGCGGCCGCTGGCACGCCGGCTTCGCGCACCTCGCCGCTGATGCTGCCGCCGAGCTTGCGCCAGGTGGCGCGCAGCAGGCGTTCCAGGTAGTCGTGGTGGTCCAGCACGTCGACGCTGATCGCCTTGCTGCAATTCTTGGGGAAGCTGCCATGCAGCACCACGTCGATCTTGTCGCCGTTGCGCGAGGCGTCCGGCGAACGCCAGCCCTGCTCCCACGACGCGCATGGCGCATCGCTGAGCTTCATCTCCGAACGGATGCCGACCTTGTCCATTTCCGGCATCATCACCAGCCCCACCTTGCTGCCGGTCGAGCGCATTTCCACCTTCAGCAGATTGGTGCCGGTCAGCAGCGCATCGGGGATCACGTTGTAGTAGGCCCATGGATATTCGTCGAATGGAGGCTGCCCCACATCGGGCCGCGCCGGCTGGAACAGCTGGCGGTCGAGTATCACGTCGCCCTTGATCTTCTGGATGCCCTGGTTGCGCAGTGCTTGCAGCATGTGCAGCAGCACGTCGTCGTTCAGGTCGACATCGGCGCCGCCGCGCAGGATCAGGTCGCCTTGCAGCATGCCGTTGACCACGTCGGCGCTGGTGCGGAACTCGGTGCGGCCGCGGAAGGCCGGCCCCAGTTGTTCCAGCGCCGTCAGCGTGGTGAACAGCTTCATGGTCGATGCCGGCTGCATGCTTTGCTGGGCGTTGTGGGAAACCAGCGTGGCGTCGCCGCGCATGACGACGATGCCGGCGCCTTCCGGTGGAATGTGCGCCGCCTGCAGCAGGGCGCTGATGGGTTCCGGCAGTTCGGCGGCGTGGGCGGTGCCGGTGGCAAGCAGCGCGGCGAGGATGAGGCGACGAAGCATGGCGGCCTTGTTCAATGGAAGAAGATGTAGGAGACGAAGATGGCGGCGATCACGCCGGCCAGGTCGGCGATCAGGCCGCAGGAGATCGCGTAGCGCGTCTTGCGTATGCCCACCGAGCCGAAGTACAGCGCGACGATGTAGAAGGTGGTGTCGGCCGAGCCGTTGAACACGCAGGCCAGGCGGCCGACAAACGAATCCACGCCGTAGGTACGCATGGTGTCGATCATCATGGCCTTGGCGCCGCTGCCGCTGAGCGGCTTCATCAACGCGGTCGGCAGCGACGGCACGAAATCGGTGTTGAAGCCCAGGTGGCCGAACAGCCAGCTGAAGCCGTCCACGACATAGGTGAATACGCCGGCGTTGCGGATCACGCTGATCGCCACCAGCATGCCGACCAGATAGGGGATCACGGTGATCGAGGTCTGGATGCCGCCCTTGGCGCCTTCGATGAACGCCTCGTACACGTTGACCTTGCGCCGCAGCGCGCCGATGATGAAGCCGGCGATCACCACCATCAGCACCAGGTTGCTGAAGACCTTGGAGAACAGTTCGATTTCAAGCTTGGTCAGGTAGTGCGTGAAGTAGAAGACCATGCCGGCGATGGCGGCCGTCATGCCGCCCAGCCAGCTCAGCACCACGCCATTGAACAGGTTGATGCGCTGGCGGATGGCGACGGCGATGATGCCGGTCACAGTCGCCACATAGGTCGCGATCATGCAGGGGATGAAGATGTCGGACGGATCGGCCGCGCCCAGGATGGAGCGCTGCGCCATGATCGCCAGCGGGATCAGGGTCAGGCCCGAGGTGTGCAGCACCAGGAACATGATCTGCGCGTCGGTCGGCTCGTCCTTGCTGGGGTTGAGGGTTTGCAGGCTTTCCATGGCCTTCAGGCCGAACGGGGTGGCGGCGTTGTCCAGGCCCAGCAGGTTGGCGGAGAAGTTCATCACCATGTGGCCGGTGGCCGGATGGCTCTTCGGCACGCCGGGGAAGATGCGCGAGAAGAACGGTGCGATCAGCCGCGCCAGCAGGTCGATGGCGCCGGCTTTCTCGCCGACATTCATGATGCCCAGCCACAGCGTCATCACGCCGGCCAGCGGCAGCGCGATGTCCATCACGGAAGCCTTGGCGGAATCGAAGGTGCCGTCGATGATGCGCTTGAAGATTTCGGTGTCGCCCGTCAGGAGGAACTGCACCAGCGCGGCCGCAAAGCCGACCAGGAAGAAGCCGGACCAGATGTAATTGAGCGACATGGGTAGAGATTTTCCTGAAAGCAGTGGGCGATTTGCAAAGTATAGCGGGTAAGCCGGTGAAAAAAGTTATAAGCTGCCGCTTTACGTATGCGATGTGGAAGGGATCTGATGCCCAAAAGTTATGCCGCAGCCCTGCTGGCGCTGGTGTGCTGCGCGTTGCCGGCCGCTGCTACGCGGCCCGCCGCCAGCGGCTCCGCACCCAAAGTCCTGCACGCCTTCCTCAGCACCGGCGAGACCGGCCTCGACCCGGCAGTGGCTTCCGACATCGCCAGCCTCAGCCTGTTGGAAAACCTGTTCGATCCGCTGCTGCGCTACGATTACCTGGCCCGCCCCGTCAAGCTGCAAGCCAACACGCTGAGCGCCATGCCGACCGTGGAAGACAAGGGCCTGAGCTACACCTTCCATCTGCGGCAGGATGTCTACTTCACGCCCGACCCGGCGTTCAAGGGCGTGCACCGGCAAGTCACGGCGCAGGACTACGTCTACAGCCTGAAGCGCCTGTACGATCCGCTGCTGAAATCGCCGTGGCTGTTTCTGCTGGAGGGCAAGATCGCCGGCGACGAGGCGTTGAAGACCGCCTTCAGCTACGACAGCAACATCGCCGGCCTGCAAGCGCTGGACAAGTTCACCTTGCGTATCAGGCTCAAGGCCGCCGATCCCAACTTCCTGTTCTACCTGGCGACGCCGTCCACCGGCGTGGTCGCGCGCGAGGTGATCGAAGCCTACGGCGCGCAGGCCGGCAACCATCCGGTCGGCAGCGGCCCCTTCTTGATGGGCAAGTGGAAGCACAGCGACCAGATTACGCTGCTGGCCAACCGCGATTTCCGGCCGACGATGTTCGAGGGCCGGCGCCTGCCGCTGCTGGACCAGGTCGAGATCAAGATCGTCGAGGAATACCAGTCGCGCGTGCTGGGCTTCCTGAACGGCGAATTCGATTTCCTCGAACAACTGCCGGAATCGATGAAGGACATGGTGCTGACCGGCGACCTCAAGCCCACGCTGAAACCGGCGCTGGCACAGCAGGGCATGGTGCTGTCGCCCTTCCCCGTGCTGCAAACCTACTACATGTGGATGAACATGGAAGATCCGCTGATCGGCGGCTACAGCAAGGAGAAGGTGGCCTTGCGGCGCGCTATCGCGCTGGGCTACAACAGCGGCGAGGATGTGGCGTTGATGAAGAAGGGCCTGGCTCTGCCGGCCGTCACGCCGTTGCCGCCGAACGTGCTGGGCTACGATCCCAGCTACCGCAGTCCGGTCGCCTACGATCCCGCGCTGGCCAATGCGCTGCTGGACCGCTACGGCTACCGCAAGGCCGCCGACGGTTTCCGCACCCAGCCCGGCGGCAAGCCGCTGACCTTGGTGATGCACAGCGAATCGTCCACCGTCGGCCGCCTGCGGGACGAGTTGTGGCGCAAGAACCTGAACGCCATCGGCCTCAACGTCGTCTTCAAGAGCGACAAGAAAACCGAGATCATCAAGGCCTCGCGCCTGGGTTCGGTGATGATGTTCGAAACTAACTGGGTGGCCGACTTCCCCGACGGCGAGAATTTCTACCAGCTGCTGTACGGCCCCAACAGCGGCCGCGCCAACTACGCCCGCTTCAACCTGCCTGCCTACAACCAGCGTTACGAGCAGAGCCGCAGCATGGGCGACTCACCGCAGCGCATCGCGCTGTACAACGAGATGGCGCAGCTCATCCACGCCTATACGCCGTGGGTGTTGCTGACCCATCCGATCTCCGCCGACTTGCAGCAGCCGTGGCTCAAGCATTACCGGCGTCATCCGGTGGAACTGACCAACTGGCGCTATCTGGACGTAGACGCACATAACCCGCGCTGATCCATGCGTACAATGGGCGGATGAACCTATTTAACCGCAGGGCGCTGCTGCATGTCAGCGCGCACCCATTGGACTTCCTGCTGCAATGCCTGAAGGGCTTCCGCGCCAATCAAGGCTTGCTGTTGGCGGGTGCGGTCGCCTATTACTCGCTGCTGTCCATCGTGCCGCTGGTGATGCTGGTGGTGGTGGCGCTGTCGCACTTCATCGCGCAGGATGAGCTGCTGGCGACCTTGGGCCGCTATCTGAACTGGCTGGTGCCGGGGCAGGCTAAGCCCATCGTCACCGAGGTCGGGCATTTCCTCGATCACCGCGATTTGATCGGCGGCGTGCTGCTGGTCAGCATGATCTTCTTCAGCTCGCTGGCCTTCACGGTGCTGGAAAACGCCATGTGCGTGATCTTCAAGCACCGGGTCGAGATACGGCGCCGGCATTTCCTGATCTCGGCCATCATGCCCTACTGCTACATCCTGTCGCTGGGCGTCGGCATGCTGCTGGTGACGCTGGTTGCGGGCAGCTTGCAGGTGCTGGGCGAGGAGAGCGTGCAATTTCTCGGCTACAGCTGGTCGCTGCACGGCGTGTCCGGCGCGCTGCTGTACCTGCTGGGCCTGGGCGGCGAGGTGCTGGTGTTGACCTCGATCTACCTGGTGATGCCGGTGGGCCGGCTGTCGCTGTCGCACGCGCTGATCGGCGGGGTGACGGCGGCGCTGTTGTGGGAGCTGGCGCGCCGCATTCTGGTTTGGTATTTTTCAACTTTGTCGCAGGTGAACGTGGTGTACGGCTCGATGACCACCGCCATCATCGTCATGTTCAGCCTGGAAATCGGCGCCACGCTGCTGCTGTTCGGCGCGCAGGTGATATCGGAGTTCGAGCGGGTCGGCCGCCACCGCCCCCAGCGCGCAGCGACGCCGATGACCACCCAAGCTACAGAAGTAAAATAATTTGTGCGTCGCACAAAAAACTGTGTTACACTACGTTCGTGGTTGAGGTTGTACGGGAGGAATCCCGGAAAACAGTCCCACTTCCAGGATGAGCGCCGCGATTCGATATGTGTAAGACCGAACCGCAGTTGACGCGAAAACTGGAGTTGTAATTCCGAATACGATGGTCGATTTACACGTTGGAGGCACCTTGCAGATAGCATGGGCGTCCGAGACTCTGGAGTCACTTTGCAGATAGCACTGGACCCCGGCAACGATTAAAGCATTGGTAATACATTGGAACAAAGCCCGCAGAGATGCGGGCTTTTTTTTATTGCCGATTCATTTCAATATTATTTGAAATATCGAATCGTTTACGCTAGCATGGCTGCATGGATACTAAACAAGCTCTGGCGGCGTTATCGTCGCTCTCCCAGGAAAGCCGGCTGGCCGTGTTCCGGCTGCTGGTGCAGGTGGGGCCGGATGGCATGGCCGCCAGCAAAATCGCCGAACGGCTGGCGATTTCGCCATCGTCGCTGTCTTTCCACTTGAAGGAGCTCAGCCATGCGGGCATGGTCGGCTCGCGCCAGGATGGGCGTTTCGTCATCTACACGGCCGATGTGGGCGCCATGAATGGCCTGATCGGCTTCCTCACTGAAAACTGCTGCGGCGGCCTGCCCTGCGGCGTCAACGAATGCACCCCATGAATGTTCTTTTCCTGTGTACCGGTAATTCCTGCCGCTCGGTGTTGAGCGAAGGTGTCTTCAACCATCTGGCGCCTGAAGGCTGGCGCGCGCTGAGCGCCGGCAGCCAGCCGGCCGGGGCGCTGCATCCGCGCGCGGTCGCGCTGCTGGCGCGCAAGGGCATCTCCACCGAGGGCTACTACAGCAAGTCGTGGAACGATTTGCCGGCGACGCCGGATATCGTCATCACTGTTTGCGGCAGCGCGGCCGGTGAGACTTGTCCCGCCTATCTGGGCCAGGTGCTGCGCGCGCATTGGGGTGTGGACGATCCCAGCCATGTGGTCGGCACTGAAGAAGAAATCGAGACGGCGTTCGAGCTGGCCTACCGCATCATCCGCGCGCGTATCGAGGCCTTCCTGGCCTTGCCGTTGGCGCAGCTGGCCGCCGACAAGCAAGCGTTCAAGCTGGAGCTGGACCGCATCGGCGGCCTGAGCGTGGCCTGATGCTGGCCGCCTTCCTGATCTTCCTGGCGACGCTGACCCTGGTCATCTGGCAGCCGCGCGGCCTGGGCATAGGCTGGAGCGCGGTGGCCGGCGCCTGCGTGGCGCTGCTGGCCGGCGTGATCCACGTCGGCGATATTCCGGTGGTGTGGCATATCGTGTGGAACGCCACCGGCACCTTTGTCGCGATCATCATCATCAGCCTGCTGCTGGACAAGGCCGGCTTCTTCGAATGGGCCGCGCTGCACGTGGCGCGCTGGGGGCGCGGTAGCGGCAAGCTGCTGTTCGCGATGTTCGTGTTGCTGGGCGCGGCGGTGTCGGCGTTGTTCGCCAATGACGGCGCGGCGCTGATACTCACGCCCATCGTCATCGCCATGCTGCGCGAGCTGAAGTTTTCCGGCAAGGCCACGCTGGCCTTCGTGATGGCGGCCGGCTTTGTCGCCGACACGGCCAGCTTGCCGCTGGTGGTGTCCAACCTAGTCAACATCGTGTCGGCGGATTACTTCAACGTCAGCTTCGCGCGTTATGCGGCGGTGATGGTGCCGGTGAATTTTGTCGCCGTGGCGGCCACGCTGGCGGTGCTGCTGTGGTTCTTCCGCCGCGACATCCCGGCCGATTACGACGTGGCGCAGGTCAAGCGGCCTGAAGACGCGATCCACGACCGCGCCACCTTCGTCACCGGCTGGTGGGTGCTGGGCCTGCTGCTGATCGGCTTCTTCTGGCTGGAGGATCTGGGCGTGCCGATCAGCGCCACTTCCGCCGTCGGCGCGGTCATGTTGCTGGCGGTGGCGGCGCGCGGCCATCGCATCTCGACGCGCGAGGTCATCGGCAATGCGCCGTGGCAGATCGTGGTGTTCTCGCTGGGCATGTACCTGGTGGTGTACGGCTTGCGCAATGCCGGATTGACCGACTACCTGACGGCCGCGCTCAACGCCTGCGCGCAGCATGGCGTGTGGGGAGCGGCGATGGGCACCGGCATCATCACGGCGATCCTGTCGTCGATCATGAACAATCTGCCGACGGTGCTGATCGGTGCGCTGTCCATCGATGCCAGCACGGCGCAGGGCGTGGTGCGCGAGGCCATGGTGTACGCCAACGTCATCGGCAGCGACCTGGGGCCGAAGATCACGCCCATCGGCAGCCTGGCCACGCTGCTGTGGCTGCATGTGCTGGCGAACAAGGGCGTGCGCATATCGTGGGGCTATTACTTCCGCTTCGGCATTTGCCTGACCTTGCCGGTGCTGCTGGTGACGCTGGCGGCATTGGCCGTACGCTTGAGCTGAGAGGACAACCATATGGACCTGCCCAACATCAATCCCTCGCTGCTGGAGATGCCAACGCTGGACAAGCTGGCGCCGGTTGGCGACCTCGATCATCCGCCGCGCATCCTGATGCTGTATGGCTCGCTGCGCGAGCGTTCGTTCAGCCGCTTCCTGACCGAAGAGGCGGCGCGGATACTGGAGCACTTCGGCGCCGAGGTGAAAATCTTCGACCCGACCAAGTTGCCGATGGCGGGTAGCGTGCCGGAAGACCATCCCAAGGTGCAGGAGTTGCGTGCCTTGTCGCTGTGGTCCGAGGGTCAGGTGTGGTGCAGCCCGGAGCGGCATGGCGCCATCACGGCGGTGATGAAGAACCAGATCGACTGGATCCCGCTGGAACAAGGCGCGCTGCGCCCGAGCCAGGGCCGCACGCTGGCGGTAATGCAGGTATGCGGCGGATCGCAGTCGTTCAACGTGGTCAACACGCTGCGCCTGCTGCGGCGCTGGATGCGCATGTTCACGATACCGAATCAGTCGTCGGTGCCGATGGCTTACAAGGAGTTCGACGACAACGGCCGCATGCGTCCGTCAGGCTATTATGAGCGGGTGGTGGATGTGATGGAGGAGCTGTTCAAGATGACCTTGCTCCTGCGCGGCCGCACCGATTACCTGACCGACCGCTACAGCGAACGCAACGAGCGTTCGGTGAAGGCGATCAATCGACAACTGGGGAAAATTTAATTGGACCTGCATGTACTGCCAGTCGAACTGGAAAAAGCCTATCGCTTGTTGAACCATGGCCCGACGGTGCTGGTGTCGGCCACACATGGCGGCGTCACCGACGTGATGGCGGCCGCGTGGTCGTGCGCGCTGGATTTCATGCCGCCGAAGATCACGGTGGTGCTGGATAAAGCGACCAGCACGCGTGGGCTGGTCGAGCAGAGCGGCTATTTTGCGATCCAGGTGCCGAATATGGCGCAGATCGATTTGACCTACGCGGTCGGCAGCAAGAGCCTGGCCGATACGCCGGACAAGCTGACGCAATGCGGCGTGGAGATCTTTCACGTGGACGGTCACGAGACGCCGCTGGTGGTGGGCTGTTCGGGCTGGCTGATCTGCAAAGTGGTGCCTGAGCCGCACAACCAGCAGACTTATGACTTGTTCATCGGCGAAGTGGTCGCAGCCTTTGCCGACGCGCACGTGTTCCGCAATGGCCACTGGGAATTCGAGTCCGCCGGCCCGGAATGGCGCAGCTTGCACTACATTGCTGGCGGCACTTTCTACGCTATTGGCGAAAAAGTGGTTGTGAAGGCGGCGGGTAGCGCCGACTGAGTATGGACTCCCGTTTTCGCGGGAATGACGAGTTGGCCGTGAGTCCGTCATTCCCGCGAAGGCGGGAATCCATAGAACCTGGCATCTGTGTTAGATCAGCCCAGTCTTGGCGAAAGTGAGAGACCATTTTTTCTCAATCGTCGAGTCGAGAAAATCATGGGCAAAGAAAGCTATGTCTACATCCTCGCCAGCAGCCGTTACGGCACGTTATATGTCGGCGTGACTTCAAATTTGATCCAACGTGTGTGGCAACACCGTGAAGGTCTCGCAGAAGGCTTCACCAAGGAATACGCCGTCAAACGCCTGGTCTGGTACGAACAGCACACAGAGATCCTGGCCGCGATTACACGCGAGAAGCAGATCAAAAAATGGCGCCGCGATTGGAAGATTGAATTGATACAAAAATCGAATCCATTGTGGCGCGATTTGTTCGAGGATTTCACCGGGTGAAGTAAAGACGCACTAACCCTCCGTCGTTCCCGCGCAGGCGGGAACCCATAGAACACCGCTGTAGCAGGCTCAGTATGGATTCCCGCCTACGCGGGAATGACGGAGCGAACCTTATCTTACAGCGCGCGGGCGATCAGCAGTTTCTGGATATCGCTGGTGCCTTCGTAGATCTGGCACACGCGCACGTCGCGGTAAATGCGCTCTACAGGGAAGTCGGACACGTAACCGTAACCGCCGTGCACCTGGATGGCGTCGGAGCAAACCCTCTCCGCCATCTCGGAGGCGAACAGCTTGGCCATCGCCGCTTCCTTCAAACACGGCAATCCCGCATCCTTCATCGACGCCGCATGGCGGATCAGCTGGCGCGCCGCTTCGATCTGCGTCGCCATGTCCGACAAACGGAACTGCACCGCCTGGTGTTCGAAGATCGGCTTGCCGAAGCTCTCGCGATCCCTTGCATACGCCAGCGCCGCCTCATACGCCGCGCGCGCCATGCCCACCGCCTGCGAGGCGATGCCGATGCGGCCGCCTTCCAGTCCCGACAAGGCGATCTTGTAACCCTGGCCTTCCTCGCCGATCAAATTCTCCGCCGGAATGCGGCAGTTCTCGAACAAGATTTGCGCCGTGTCCGACGAGTGCTGGCCCATCTTCTGCTCCAGCCCTGCCACGATGTAGCCCGGCGCCGAGGTCGGCACCCAGAAGGCGCTGATGCCCTTCTTGCCGGCCGCCTTGTCGGTGACGGCCATGACGATGGCCACGTCCGCATACTTGCCGCTGGTGATGAACTGCTTGACGCCGTTGATGACATACTCGTCGCCATCGCGCGTGGCGGTGGTGCGCAGGGCGGCGGCGTCGCTGCCGGTGTGCGGCTCGGTCAGGCAGAAGGCGCCCAGCATCTCGCCCTGTGCCAGCGGACGCAGCCACTGTTGTTTCTGCTTGTCGTTGGCATACATCATGGCGATGCTGCACACCGGGCAGTTGTTGACGGAAATGATGGTGGACGTGCCGCCATCACCGGCCGCGATCTCTTCCAATACCAAGGCGAGCGACACGTAATCCATGCCGGCGCCGCCCAGCGCCTCCGGCACCGCGACGCCGAACGCGCCCAGCGCGGCCAGCTCCTTCAACTCCTCTTTCGGGAAGTGATGTTCCTTGTCCCAGCGGGCCGCGTTGGGCGCCAGGCGCTCCCGCGCAAAGGTGCGCAGGGCGTCGCGTATCATTTCGTGTTCTTCGCTCAGTATCATATTGTCTCGTTTATCGTTATTGAATCACCAGCCGATGCTTGTGCCATCGTAGTCGCGATACACCGCCAGCTCGGACGCGGGTAGCGCCGCCAGCGTTGCGCGGATGCCGGCCGCGCTTTCTTCCACCGACAGATCGGCCTCGCTGCCGCCCATGTCCGTGCGTACCCAGCCCGGATGCAGGGCGACGCAGGTGGCGCCCTGCTTGCCGAAAGTCAGCGCGGTGTCGATCAGCACCGAGTTCAGCGCCGCCTTGCTGGCGCGGTACAGCGATCCGATGGGATTGCCGCGCTCGCTCAGCGAACCCATCCTCGACGACATCACCGCCAGCTTGCCGCGCACCGCGCACACCATCGGCGCGATGATGGGCAGCAGCCGCATCGCCGCCAGCACGTTGGTGTGCATCACGCTGTCAAAGTCCGATTGCAGCGGGAAGCCTTCATGGCGCGGGCCGTACACGCCGGCGTTGAGGATGGCCACGTTGAGCTCCTCGCCGTCCAGCTTCCAGCCCAGGCCGGCCACGGCTTCGACATTGGTCACGTCCAGCCCATGGGCTTCTGCGCCCATGGCGGCCAGCGTGTCCACGTCTTCCGCCTTGCGCGCGGTGGCGATCACGCGCCAGCCGTCGGCCAGGTACTGGCGCACCAGTTCCAGACCGATGCCGCGCGAGGCGCCGATGATCAGTGCCGTCGCCATCCGCTTACACCAGTTCGATGGCCATCGCGGTCGCTTCGCCGCCGCCGATGCACAGTGCCGCCACGCCCTTCTTGCCGCCGGTGCGTTTCAGCGCGCCGATCAGGGTGACGATGATGCGCGCGCCGGACGCGCCGATCGGGTGGCCCAGCGCGCAGGCGCCGCCGTGGATGTTGACCTTGTCGTGCGGGATGTCGAGGTCGCGCATGGCGGCCATCGGCACGGCGGCAAACGCTTCGTTGATCTCGAACAGGTCGACGTCCTTGCTGCCCCAGCCGATTTTCTTGTACAGCTTTTCGACCGCGCCGATCGGTGCGGTGGTGAACAGGTTAGGTTCCTGCGCGAAGGTGGCGTGGCCGTGGATCTTGGCGATGATGGTGGCGCCCAGTTTCTTGGCGGTCGATTCGCGCATCATGACCAGCGCGGCGGCGCCGTCGTTGATCGAAGACGACGAGGCGGCGGTGATGGTGCCGTCTTTCTTGAACGCTGCGCGCAGCGTCGGGATCTTTTCGACCTTGGCTTTGAGCGGGCCTTCATCCTGGTCGATGACGGTGTCGCCGGCGCGGCTGCTCACGGTGACAGGCGCGATTTCCCACTTGAAGTAGCCTTCCTTGGTGGCAACCTGCGCGCGCTTGACCGATTCGATGGCGAAGTTGTCCTGCGCTTCGCGGGTGAATTCGTACTTGGCCGAGCACTCTTCGGCGAAGGTGCCCATCGAGCGGCCTTCGCCGGTTTTCTCGTTGCGCGAGTAGGCGTCTTCCAGGCCGTCGTACATCATGTGGTCGAACAGCATGCCGTGGCCGATGCGGTAGCCGCCGCGCGCCTTCGGCACCAGGTAGGGCGCGTTGGTCATCGATTCCATGCCGCCGGCGATCACCACTTCGGCGCTGCCTGCCACCAGCTGGTCGTGCGCGAAGATCGCGGCCTGCATGGCCGAGCCGCACATCTTGGACAGCGTCACTGCGCCGGTCGAAGTCGGCAGGCCGGCTTTTAACAGAGCTTGGCGCGCAGGCGCCTGGCCCTGGCCCGCCATCAGGCAGTTGCCGAAGTAGACGTGCTCAACCAGCTTGCCATCGATGCCGGAGCGTTCGACGGCGGCCTGGATCGCAACGGCGCCCAGGTCGTGCGCGGCCTTGCTGGAAAAGTCGCCCTGGAAGGCGCCCATAGGGGTGCGGGCTGCACCGACGATTACGATAGGATCATTCATTTTCTAAGGTCTCCATAAATGGCGGCTGGATCGCCGCCGGTGGGGTGGTGTGCTGATTGCAAAAACGGATGTGCTGCGGATACGGGAACACGTCTTCCACGTAGCCGTCGAGGATGCGCTGCTTGCGCGCCTGCCACCAGGCCTGCGTCAACAGGTCGCTGTGGTGCTTCATAAAATATTTTCGGATCTTGGCGTTCCCCAGCAGGAAGCGGCCGAACTGCTCGGGGAAAACGTCGTACTTGCCGATCGGGTACCACGGCTCGGAGGCCATTTCTTCTTCTTCCGTGCGGGCTTCCGGGATCACGCGGAAATTGCAGTCGGTGATGTATTCGATTTCGTCGTAATCGTAGAACACCACGCGCTGGTGGCGCGTGACGCCGAAATTCTTGTACAGCATATCGCCGGGGAAGATGTTGGCCGCCACCAGTTCCTTGATGGCGTTACCGTACTCCAGCACGCCGTGTTCGATCTGGAGGTCGTCGTGGTCCTGGTCGGCGTTGGTCAGCCACATGTTCAGCGGCACCATGCGGCGCTCGATGTACAGGTGCTTGATGATGAGCTGGTCGCCCTCTTCTTCCAGCAGCGATGGCGCGAAGTGCTTGAGCTCGGCGATCAGCTCTTCGCTGAAGCGGTGGCGCGGGAAGGCGACGTTGGAATATTCCAGCGTGTCGGCCATGCGACCGACGCGGTCGTGGTGTTTGACCAGCAGGTATTTTTCCTTGATCAGCGCGCGCGTGGTTTCCTTGGGCGACGGGAAGAAATCCTTGATGACCTTGAACACGTACGGGAAGGACGGCAGCGCGAACACCAGCATCACCAGGCCGCGGATGCCGGGCGCGATGTCGAACAGGTCGGACGAATGCTTGAGGTGTTGCAGGTAGTCGCGGTAGAACAGCGTCTTGCCCTGTTTTTGCAGGCCGAGGATGGTGTAGATCTCGCTGCGCGGCTTGCGCGGCAGCAGCGTGCGCAGGAACTGCACGTAGGCCGACGGCACTTCCATGTCGACCAGGAAGTAGGCGCGCGTGAACGAGAACAAAATCGTGATCTGCTCGTGGTCGAACAGCACGGTGTCGAGGATCAGCTCGCCGTGTTTGTTGTGCAGGATGGGCACGACGAACGGGTATTCCTTGTTGCCGTTGATGCCCTTGCCGACGATGTAGGCGCCCTTGTTGCGGAAGAACAGGCTCGACAGCACATGGATCTGGTGGTTGGGCTCCAGCTTGATGCCGCCGAACAGCGTACGCAAGCGGCCTTCGATCTGCGCCACGTCGCGCGTCAGGTTGGCGAACTTGGTCGCCAGCTGGAAGTTGGTGATGACGCGCTTGAGCGTGTAGTGCAGGCCGTCGGTGCCGGGGTAGTAGACGCGGTAGGTCGGCGCGATTTCCTCGGTCTCGATGTACTCGGTGGACACCACCGGGCGCACGAAGATGAATTCGTTGTGGAAGTAGCTGCGGTGCAGGATGTTGCAGCAGACCGAGTTGAAGAAGGTTTCGGCCAGCTCCGGCTGCTTGTGGTCGGACAGCATGCCGATGTAGTGCAGCTTGAGTTCGCGCCACACTTCATCGGTCAGTTCGGCCGGGTCGTACTCGTCTTCCAGCGTGTGCACGCATTCCTGCACGCGCTGGTCGTAGAAGCCGATGCGCTCGCGCGCGACCCGCTGCGATTCGCTCCAGGCGCCCTGCTCGAACAGCTGCCGGGCCCGCTGGCTGGTCTGGCGGAACAAGCGGTAGTGCTTGTCGAAACCGTCGCGGATGGTGCGGGCGATGTCGAACGCAATCTGCGAGCGCAGCAGTTTGGGGAATGCAGCCTGGATCATGTCAGTTCCGTTAGTGAGCGTCGTTCCCGCGAAAGCGGGAATCCATAGAACGCCGGCTAAATCAGCTCAGCATGGGTTCCCGCTTTCGCGGGAACGACGACTAACCGGTTCTTACTTGGTTTCCGCGAACAGTTCGCGGCCGATCAGCATGCGGCGGATTTCGCTGGTGCCGGCGCCGATTTCATACAACTTGGCGTCGCGCCACAGGCGGCCGACCGGATACTCGTTGATGTAGCCGTTGCCGCCCAGCGTCTGGATCGCCTCGCCGGCCATCCAGGTCGCTTTTTCTGCGCTATACAAAATGGCTCCCGCTGCATCCTTGCGCAACTGGCGGACCGCTTCCGGGGTTTTGGCCCGGTCGCAGGCCTGACCGACGGCGTACACATATGCCTTGCACGCCATCATGGTCGAGTACATGTCCGCAATCTTACCCTGCATCAGCTGGAACTCGCCGATCGGCTGGCCGAATTGCTTGCGGTCGTGGATGTAAGGCACCACAGCGTCCATGCAAGCCTGCATGATGCCCAGCGGACCGCCGGACAGCACGGTGCGCTCGAAGTCCAGGCCGGACATCAGCACGTTGACGCCCTTGCCCAGGCCGCCCAGCACGTTCTCGGCCGGCACTTCGCAATCTTCGAACACCAGCTCGCCGGTGTGGGAGCCGCGCATGCCCAGCTTGTCGAGCTTCTGGGCCACGGAGAAGCCTTTGAAACCTTTTTCGATCAGGAAGGCGGTCATGCCTTTCGGGCCGGCTTCCAGGTCGTTCTTGGCATAGACCACCAGCACGTCGGCGTCGGGGCCGTTGGTGATCCACATCTTGGTGCCGTTCAGCACCCAGCGGTCGCCCTTGAAATCGGCGCGCAGCTTCATGCTGACCACGTCGGAACCGGCATTCGGCTCGGACATCGCCAGTGCGCCGACGTGTTCGCCGGAGATCAGTTTTGGCAGGTATTTTTGTTTTTGCTCTTCGGTGCCGTTGCGCTTGATCTGGTTGACGCACAGATTCGAGTGGGCGCCGTACGACAGGCCGACCGAGGCCGACGCGCGCGAGATTTCTTCCATCGCGACGATGTGGGCCAGATAGCCCATGTTGGCGCCGCCGTATTCTTCGCCGACGGTGATGCCGAGCACGCCCAGATCGCCCATCTTGCGCCACAGATCCATCGGGAACTGGTCGCTGCGGTCGATTTCGGCGGCGCGCGGGGCGATTTCCGCGGCGGCGAACTGTTGCACGGCTTCGCGCAGGGCGGCGATGTCTTCGCCGTGGTCAAAGGTCAGGCCTGGGAGATGGAGCATGTCGTCCTCATTCTTGTGTTTTGATTGAAGCGTCAATAATACGCGGGTGTGACGTTAACGTAAACGTAAAGTAAGCCGGAATCAGACGCCTTCGCCGATGGCCGCCAGCAGGCGCTTGCACTCGTCTTCGTGGGCGGTGATCTCGGCCAGCGACATTTCGATATCCTCGCGCTGCTGTTCCAGCGTCTCGCGGTGCTGGGCCAGCACGCCGAGGAAGCGGTTCATCTGGGCGCTGGTGTCTTTCGGCGATTCGTACATGTCGACCAGGCTCTTGATTTCCGACAGCGACAGCCCCAGGCGCTTGCCGCGCAGGGTCAGCTTGAGGCGGGTGCGGTCGCGCGGCGTGTAGACTCGGTTGCGGCCGCCCGCGCCTTCGCGGGACGGGCTCAGCAAGCCTTGGTCTTCGTAAAAGCGGATCGCGCGCGCCGTGATGTCGAATTCACGGGCCAGTTCGGTAATGGTGTAGGTGTTGGGCATCTCAGGGTGTGCGGTAAAGTCGTACAATTTCCGTTTACGTCAACGTCAATCACATTGTAGCGCGCCTGCCCATCGGAGAGAACAAATATGAACCTGCTCGAATCGCAACTGGACTACCCGCTGGGCGACACCATCCCGGCCGCCGGCGCCGTGCACGAGATCGTCCCGGGCCTGCGCTGGCTGCGCATGCCGCTGCCGTTTGCGCTGGATCATATCAACCTCTGGCTGCTGCGCGACGGCGACGGCTGGAGCGCGGTCGACTGCGGCGTGGCGGGCGACGCCACCCGCGCCGCCTGGGAAACCGTTTTCGAGAACGGCCTGGACGGCCTGCCGCTGCGGCGCGTGTTCGCCACCCATTGCCATCCCGACCACATCGGCCTGGCCGACTGGCTGTGCCGCCGCTGGGACGCGCCGCTGTGGACCACCACCGGCGAGTACGCGTTCGCGCGCATGATGTCGGCCGCCCTGCCGGGCGTGGACGGCCCGGCGGCGCTGCCGCATTTCCAGCGCCACGGCCTGCGCGATCCTGAAATGCTGGAAAAGATGGCAGGCCGGAAAAATTACTATCCGACACTGGTACCGTCGGTACCAACGGCCTACACCCGCATCCAGGATGGACAGTTGGTCGTCATTGGCGACCATCAATGGCAGGTCATCACCGGCTTCGGCCATGCTCCCGAGCATGCGTCGCTGTATTGCGCGGCGCTCAATGTGCTGATCGCCGGCGATATGGTGTTGCCGCGCATCTCCACGAATGTGTCGGTTTTCGCCGTCGAACCGGAATCCAACCCTTTGACGCTGTATCTGGATTCATTGGCCAAGTTTGTTGACTTGCCGAATGATGTATTGGTCCTGCCGTCGCACGGCAAACCATTCCGCGGACTGCACACCCGTATTGCACAATTGCAACAGCACCATGCCGAGCGGCTGGCCGAGGTGGTCGACGCCTGTGGCGACTGGCAGTCGGCGGCCGACATCGTGCCGCTGATGTTCAAACGGCCGCTGGACGCCCACCAGCTTGGCTTTGCGCTGGGCGAGGCGCTGGCCCACCTGCACAAATTGTGGCACGACGGTATCGTGCGCCGTGAAACAGGGGCCGACGGCATCATACGCTTCCGCCTCAAGTAACGCTGAAAGTCTGGCCGTAAACTAGCAGTAGTGTTATTGTAATAACTTCACTATTTCCGCTAGAAACGGCGCTCAGTCCTGGCTTCGTTTGGCGGCGGAGAACCGAATAAAGTTCGGCGCGGCTGGTAGCACGCGCTTGCACTTACAGAGGATAAAGTGTTAATTAAAAAATCCCATCACGTCACAATCAAGTCTTAAAAACAAGAGACTGACTTTCATGACGCAACGTGAAATAGTGCAATTATGAATTCTTCTAATGAACGCGAAAGCTTTAGCCAGCGCTTGCAACAGGCTCTCAAAAACGCCCACTACTCCCCCGACAGCCCGACTCGATTGGCGCGGGAATTCAATATCCGCTTCGATGGCCGTCCCATCACCGTCCACGCCGCCCGCAAGTGGCTGGTAGGCGAGGCGATTCCGACCCAGGAAAAGCTGCGCATGATCGCCCAGTGGCTGGGCGTGCCGGCAGAATGGCTGCGCTTTGGCGGCGCCGAAGCCGATGCGCCGGCCGGTGAAGGCGGCAACGGTCTGTCGCGCTTCGAGTCGGCCGACGTCAAGTTAATCGCCGATTTGCAACGCCTGGACGAACATCATCGCCAGATTGCACGGGAATTTATCCGCATGCTGGTGCGAATTAACTACCAAAAGTAGTCATTTTGCGTACTACTACGGAGTTATTTTTACCGTTTGTGGCTGAAGTTTCAGGTGTTTCCATGTGAAACTAGTTTCACGCTTCAACCAGTTTTTGTTCGGAAAGGGCGCTCCTCAGGGGGCGCCCTTTTTATTTTCACAGGCTTTACGAATTGTCATAGTTTCGACATGGATTTGAGGCACAATAGGTGGTCAGCACCGCTGATGCGCAGCATTTACTTCGGGAGTCCAGCTTTTGAGCCGTCTTATGAAAAGTAACTACAGCAACGTCGCGCAGCTAAAAGATTTGATGACCGCCCCCCCGATGACCGCCGCCCAGCACGCCGAAGTAATGCGCAAGCGCATTGCCCACCGCCGCATGGTCGAGGAAGCACGGGATTTGAAAAAGGCTAGCGGATCGCAGTTCGATAAACGCTAGGCTGAAGTAGCGGGCGCAGTACGGCTGGACTTAGTTGGATACGCTGACGGGCTTCATGCCGTTCCAGCGCGGGGCCAACGCATGCTCGATGCCGAACAAATCGATGACCCGGCCGACCGTGTGGTCGACCATCTCTGCAATGCTTTGCGGGTTGTGATAAAAGCTGGGCAGCGGCGGGAAGATGATCCCGCCCATTTCCGTCACCGCCGTCATATTGCGCAAGTGCGCCAGGTTGAACGGCGTTTCCCTCACCATCAGCACCAGCCGGCGGCGCTCCTTGAGCACCACGTCGGCCGCGCGCGCGATCAGGTTGTCCGACAGGCCGTGCGCCACGGAAGCCAGCGTCTTCATCGAGCAAGGCGCGACGATCATCCCATCCGACTGGAAAGAACCGCTGGCGATCGAAGCGCCGACGTCGCGCACCTTGTGCACCACGTGGGCCAGCGCTTCGACTTCGCGCCGCTGCAGGCCGGTTTCCTGGTGCAGCGTGAGGACCGCGGCGTCGGAGACGATCAGATGCGTCTCAACGCCTGCGGTATGTTGCAACTGTTGCAGCAGACGTACGCCATACACCGCGCCTGTGGCGCCGGTGATGGCGATAATGATCCGCTGCGGCCGATCAGGCATCCAGCAAGGCCTTCAGTTCGCCCGACTCGAACATCTCGTTCATGATGTCCGAACCGCCGATGAACTCGCCCTTGACGTAGAGCTGAGGGATGGTAGGCCAGTTCGAGTAATCCTTGATGCCCTGGCGGACTTCCGGATCTTCCAGAACGTTCACGGTTGCAATGTTCTCAACGCCGCAAGCTTTCAGGATCTGGATGGCGCGGCCGGAAAAGCCGCATTGCGGGAACTGGGCGGTGCCCTTCATGAACAGCACCACAGGGGTGTTGGTCACGGTTTCTTTGATCCAGGTTTGTACGTCGCTCATAGCTGCCTCAGTGAAAAGATGTAAATAGATGCCGTCATTTTATAAGAAAACGCCGGCACCGGTATTTTTATGGCCGTTGGATCAGCCGCGCAGCTTGGCGAACGCGGCCGCCATGCTGCCGCCGATAGGCTCGGACTTGGCGGCCTGCTTCTGATGCTGGCCCATGCTCTTGCGGTCGTTGCGGTCGCCGCGCTGCTGCGGTTGCGAGCCGGCCTGCGGCGCGCTGTCGCTCAGGCGCATGGTCAGGGCGATGCGCTTGCGCTTCTCGTCCACTTCCAGCACCTTGACCTTGACCACCTGGCCGGCCTTGACCACCGTGTGCGGATCCTTGACGAAGGTGTTCGACAGCGCCGAGATGTGCACCAGGCCGTCCTGGTGCACGCCGATGTCGACAAAGGCGCCGAAGGCCGCCACGTTGGTGACCACGCCTTCCAAAATCATGTCCGGACGCAGGTCGCGGATTTCTTCCACGCCTTCCTTGAAGGTGGCGGTGGTGAACTCGGGACGCGGATCGCGGCCCGGCTTCTCCAGCTCCTTCAGGATGTCGGTGATGGTCGGCACGCCGAATTTGTCGTCGGCGTACTTGGCCGGGTTCAGCGTCTTGATCAGCGCGGTTTCGCCGATGACGGCCTTGATGTCCTTCTTGATGTCGCCGAGGATTTTTTCCACCAGCGGATACGATTCCGGGTGCACCGCCGAGGCATCCAGCGGATTCTCGCCGCCCATCACGCGCAGGAAGCCGGCCGCCTGTTCGAAGGTCTTGTCGCCGAGGCGCGGCACGGCTTTCAGGCCAGCCCGCGAGGTGAAAGCGCCCTTCGAGTCGCGGTAGGTGACGATGGCCTGCGCCACCGTCGACGACAGCCCCGACACGCGCGCCAGCAGCGGCGCCGAGGCGGTGTTGACATCGACGCCCACCGCGTTCACGCAATCCTCGACCACCGCGTCCAGCGAGCGGGCCAGCTGGGTCTGCGACACGTCGTGCTGGTACTGGCCGACGCCGATGGATTTCGGATCGATCTTGACCAGCTCGGCCAGCGGGTCCTGCAAACGGCGGGCGATCGACACCGCGCCGCGCAGCGACACGTCCATGTCGGGCAGTTCGCGCGAGGCGAATTCCGATGCCGAGTACACCGACGCGCCCGCTTCCGAGACGACGATCTTGCTCATTTTTTGCTCAGGGAATTGCTTGATCAAATCCTGCGCCAGCTTGTCGGTTTCACGCGAGGCGGTGCCGTTGCCGATGGAAATCAACGATACATTGTGCTTGGCCGCCAGCTTGCCCAGAGTGTGCAGCGAGCCGTCCCAGTCGTTCTTCGGCTGGTGCGGGTAGATGACGGCGGTATCGACCACCTTGCCGGTGGCGTCCACCACGGCCACCTTGACGCCGGTGCGCAGGCCCGGGTCCAGGCCCATGGTGGCGCGCTGGCCGGCCGGCGCGGCCAGCAGCAGCGCCTTCAGGTTGGTGGCGAAGACGTTGATCGCGTCCAGCTCGGAACGCTCGCGCAGTGCGCCCATCAGTTCGGTTTCCAGGTGCATGAAGCTCTTCACGCGCCAGGTCCAGCGGGCGGTGTCGCCCAGCCATTTGTCGGCCGGACGGCCCTGGTTCTTGATGCCGAAACGGGCGGCGATGCGGCCTTCGCACGGGTTGTGCGGCGCGTCCCACTTCGGTTTCTCGGCTTCGGTGTCCAGCCGCAGCGTGACGTCCAGGATGCCTTCGCGGCGGCCGCGCAACAGGGCCAGCGCGCGGTGCGACGGCACGGTGCCGATGGTTTCGGAATAATCGAAGTAGTCGGCGAATTTTTCGCCTTCGTCCTGCTTGCCTTCGACGACCTTGGATTCAACAATGCCGTGATCCAGAACGTATTCGCGCAAGGATTGCAGCAAGGTTGCATCTTCGGCAAAGCGTTCCATCAGGATCTGGCGGGCGCCGTCCAGCGCCGCCTTGGTGTCGGCCACGCCCGGATTGTTGCCGTCGGCGGTGGTGAAGGCTTCGCGCAGGAACTTGTTGGCTTCCATCTCAGGAGTCAGTTCCGGATTGCCCAGCAGGCCGTCGGCCAGCGGCGCCAGGCCCGCTTCGATGGCGATTTGCGCTTTGGTGCGGCGCTTTTGCTTGTAGGGCAGGTATAAGTCTTCAAGACGGGTCTTGTCTTCTGCGTGCATGACAGCATCTAACAGTTCCGGTGTCATCTTGTTCTGCTCGGTGATCGATGCCACGATGGCGGCGCGGCGGTCTTCCAGCTCGCGCAGGTAGCGCAGTCGTTCTTCGAGCAGGCGCAGTTGAATGTCGTCCAGGCCGCCGGTGGCTTCTTTCCGGTAGCGGGCGATGAAGGGCACCGTGGCGCCTTCGTCCAGCAGGGCGATGGCGGCGGCGACCTGCACCGGTTTGGCGTTCAGTTCCAGGGCAAGACGTTGTTCGATAGAAGGCAACATGTGGGCGATTCCTAAGCAGTCAAGCCCGGAATCATACGCAATCGGCGCGAATGTGCCAGTCTTGACAGTCCAAAAGGACTGTGCGCAGCCCGGAGAACACGCTAGTAACACGTTTACATGCGGGTTTTATGAAGAATCCGCAAACACGAACGCGTGTATGGCGGATAATATCGCCTGTTGCCGTTTTTGAACCATCTTTGACCAACAATGCGACCTATGGATTTTACCCGCGACGACGCCACCGACGATGTTCCCGCCAAGCCAGCTGCTCCGGCCGCCCCAGCATCTCCCGCTCGCCCTGCGCCGCCCGCGAATCAATTGTCGTACGCCGTAGCCACCTGGCTGCAGCGTGTGGATGCGGCAGCGCATCCCAAAGCCAAACTGAACGCGCCGCCGGTCGATAGCGATCCGAAGCAACAAACCCAATACAAGCTGATCTACGTGATGGCGCCCACCAGCGGCGGCCGCCATGTGGCGCTGTGCCTGTACAAGGCCCGCCTGCGCTCGAACGGCGATGTCGCCGCGGCCAGCCCGGTCAGCGAAGTGTTTTCGCTGCTGTCGGCGCCGCCGAGCTTCCTCGCGGCCGGCGACGAGGACTTGATCCGTTTCTTCGTTGCCATGCGCAGCGGACAGAATTCCCAGACCGGTTCCGCCACCGAACCGCGCGGCAAGATCGGCGCGGCGCTGCTGAACATGCTGGCCGAACAGGATAAATTGCTCTGGGCGAATTCCTGGGCCGACGTCGGCAACGGCCTGGTCTACCCGCTCAAGGGCGGCGTGATGCGCGAAGCCAACCTGGCCTGGCGCGAAGAAGGCAAGGGCCTGCGGCTCGGCTGGCAAGTGCAGGCGCCGCCGAACGCCAAGCATGTCGGCGCCGACCAGGTCGACTACATGCTGCCGACCGATCCGCCGTGGTACATCGACAACCTGTCCTGCGGCGTACTGCAGCTGAACCAGGGCGGCGCCTCGATTCCGCTGGCCGATTTGCAGGCGCTGGTGGCGCAAGCCCCGCTGCTGACCAATAACGACAAGATGCGCGTGTCGCAACTGCTGCTGGCGCACGGCCTGCAACAGCTGATGCCGCTGCCGCAGCCGCTGCCGCAGCGCGTGCGCGACGACGTCAAGCCGCGTCCGGTGCTGACCTTGGACGCCGCCATGCTGGCCGACGGTTCGCTGCAACGCTGGCACGATTTCGCCGTGCTGTCCTTCGACTACGACGGCGAGCGCGTGTCCTTCGATCCGTCGCAGCGCGTGGTGCGCCAGAAGGGCGAAGTCACCGAGATCATCCAGCGCGACGCCGCCGCCGAAGAGCTGGCACTGGCGCTGCTGACCGAACGCCACTTCGTGCCGCCGGCCACGCTGCCGCTGAGCAGCGTCAAGGGGGGCTTGCTGCTGCCCTCCCAGGCCGAATGGCTGCGCTTTGCCCGCGACGGCGTCGCCGCGCTGAAGGACGCCGGCTGGAAAGTCGAAAAAACCGTCAAGTACCGCTACGACGTCACCGATGTCGGCGACTGGTATGCCGACGTGACGGAAGATCCGGCCGACGGCGGCCGCGCCTGGTTCGAGCTGGAGCTGGGCATCATGGTCGACCAGGACCGCGTGCCGCTGCTGCCGGTGCTGGTGCAGATGATCCGCAGCGCGCCCAACGATTTCAATCCCAAGATCATCGCCCAGCACGGCGACGAAGACCAGATGCTGGCCACGCTGCCGGACGGCAGCCGGGTCGCGCTGCCTTGGGGCCGCGTCAAACCGATCCTGACCACGCTGGGCGAGTTGTATTTCAGCGACAAGATCAAGACTTCGCTGCGCATGGCCACGCTGGACGCCGCGCGTCTGGACGAGCTGGCCCGCAACGTCGAGCTGAACTGGCACGGCGGCGAGGAATTGCGCGAAATGGGCGCGCGCCTGAACCAGTTCGGCGCCGTCAAACGCGTCGCCACGCCGGCCGGCCTGCAGGCCACGCTGCGCGACTACCAGACCGACGGCCTGTCGTGGATGCAGTTCCTGCGTGAATACAACTTCGCCGGCATCCTGGCCGATGATATGGGCCTGGGCAAGACCGTGCAGACCTTGGCTCACATTCTGGTCGAGAAGGAAGCCGGCCGCCTGACCGCGCCGGCGCTGGTGATCGCGCCGACCAGCCTGATGGGCAACTGGCAGGAAGAGGCGGCGCGTTTCGCGCCCGGCCTGCGCGTGCTGCTGCTGCAAGGCAAAGACCGCATGGGCCAGTTCGACCAGATCGACGAAGCCGACCTGGTGCTGACCACCTATGCGCTGCTGCCGCGCGACGAGGAAAAACTGCGCGAGCACGATTTCCACCTGGTCATCCTGGACGAGTCGCACTACATCAAGAACACCCGCAGCAAGGCCGCGCAAAGCGCCGGCCTGCTGCGCGCGCGCCATCGGCTGTGCCTGTCCGGCACGCCGCTGGAAAACCACCTGGGCGAGCTGTGGTCGCAATTCCACTTCCTGCTGCCGGGCCTGCTCGGCGACGAGAAGGGTTTCAACACCGTGTTCCGCCATCCGATCGAGCGCCAGGACGACCCGCTGCGGCGCGCGCTGCTGAACCGCCGCATCAAGCCTTTCCTGCTGCGCCGGACCAAGGACAATGTGGCCAAGGAATTGCCGCCCAAGACCGAGATGGTGCGCAAGGTCGAACTGACCGGCGCCCAGCGCGACCTGTACGAAACCGTGCGCCTGGCCATGGACCAGAAGGTGCGCGAGGAAATCGACCGCAAGGGCGTGGCGCGCAGCCAGATCGTCATCCTGGAGGCGCTGCTGAAGCTGCGCCAGGTGTGCTGCGATCCGCGCCTGGTCAAGTCGCTGCCGTCGAAGAAGCAGACGGCCGGCTCGGCCAAGCTGGTCGATCTGATGCAGATGGTCGAGGATTTGCTGGAAGAGAATCGCAAGATCCTGGTGTTCTCGCAGTTCACCAGCATGCTGGAACTGATCGAGGAGGAACTGGAAGCGCGCGATATCCCGTATGCGCTGCTGACCGGCGAGACCAAGGACCGCAGCGCGCAAGTGGCGGCCTTCCAGCAGGGCGCGGTGCCGATCTTCCTGATCAGCCTGAAAGCCGGCGGCGTCGGCCTGAACCTGACGGCGGCCGACACCGTGATCCACTACGATCCGTGGTGGAACCCGGCGGCGGAAAACCAGGCCACCGACCGCGCCTGGCGCATCGGCCAGGACAAGCCGGTGTTCGTCTACAAGCTGATCGCCAAGGGCACGCTGGAGGAAAAAATCCAGGTGCTGCAACAGAAAAAATCCGATCTGGCGCAATCCATCCTGGCCGAAGGCGAGTCGCAGAAAATGGCGCTCACCCAGGAAGATTTGCAGCAGATCTTCGCGCCGCTGGTGGAATAGATGGCCACCGTCGACGAACTGCAAGCGGCATTGCGCCAGTCGCAGGCGGAGGCGGAACGTTATCGCCTGCTGCTCCAGCACAGCGGCGAGGTCAGCTGGATGGCCGATTGCGCCAGCCTCAAGCTTTCCTGGCTCAGTCCGGCCGCTGAACGCCAGTTCGGCTACACGCTGGACTCCGCGCAGGCGCTGGCCGACGGCTTGCTGCAGCACTTGCCGACGCGGCTGCAGCGCCACGCAGGCGGCGACCTGAGCCGCCGTCGCCTGCTGCGCGAAACCGAGTTGCCGCATGCCGACGGCCGCATGGTGCCGGTGGAAATCGAATCCACGCTGATCGTCGACGAGCAGGGCGCGGCGGTGTCCGTGGTCGGCGTGGTGCGCGACCTGAGCGCGCGGCGCGAACTGGCCGCGCAACAGAAAAAATTCGCCTCCATGCTGTCGCACGAATTCCGCACGCCGCTGTCGACCATCGACGGCGCCGTGCAGCGCCTGGAAATGACGGGCGCCCATCACGACGAAGGCACCCGCAAGCGCTATCGCAAGATTCAGACCGCAGTCGACCGCATGCTGGCG
The DNA here is from genome assembly GCF_009380215.1 of Rugamonas aquatica. Classification (GTDB taxonomy): domain Bacteria; phylum Pseudomonadota; class Gammaproteobacteria; order Burkholderiales; family Burkholderiaceae_D; genus Rugamonas; species Rugamonas aquatica_B. The sequence goes on along the minus strand of NZ_WHUG01000003.1, from coordinate 126,316 downwards.
ATGCTGGACGAATACCTGTCGCCCGAGCGCATGGCCAGCATCGGCCGCGAGCGCCAGCCCAATGAAATCTCCCCCGCCGCGCTGCTGGAAGCCGTGGTCGAGCAGGCGCGCAGCCGCCGCGGCGGCATCACGCTGCGGCTGGAAACGCTGCCACAGTGGATGCGCTGCGACCCCGCCGGTGTGCGCTTATGCTTAGAAATTTTGCTGGACAATGCAATTAAGTACACAGACGCTAATACTCCGATAGAATTGATAGGCAAAATGGCAAGCGAGGGCGGCATCGAATTTCTGGTGCGCGATCGCGGCGCCGGTTTGCCGGCGGCGGAATGGGCGCAGGTGTTCGACAAATCCTTCCGTGGCAGTAACGCTGCCGGCATCGCCGGATCGGGCCTGGGTTTGTATATGGCGCGCGCGGTGGTGGACGTACACGGAGGTACGCTGACGGCAACAAATGTTTCTGAAAGCGGCACGGAATTTCGGATTTGGCTGCCCGTGGCGGCCAGTGCCGGGAAAAGCCTTGCGCGGGCGGATGGCAGCAGTGATAATTCCTTGGACGCAAGCTGAAGCGGCTAGGCAGGACTGAGCACCGTTGCTCAATAATCGATCGAATGGCGCATCAATGACGCAAATACTCATCGTGGAAGACAATCTGGACTATGCCGAGGAAATGGCAGAGTTTTTGACTGAGCTTGAACACGAAGTGCACATCACTAACAATGCCAGCGATATGTGGTCCGCCCTGAGCCAGGGCAACGTCGGCGTGGTAGTGCTTGACCTGGGCTTGCCGGACGAAGACGGTTTCAATGTGATACCCCGGATGCGCCAGCTGTACCCGCAAATCGGCCTGCTGGTGCTGACCGGCCGTGTCGCCTTCGACAACCGCATCCTCGGCCTGCGCCTGGGCGCCGACCACTACCTGACCAAGCCGATCAAATTCCCGGAGCTGGCCGCCCACATCGAGGCGCTGGACCGTCGCGTGGGTCCGCAGGAAACCATCCCTGCGCCGAGCAAGTGGACGCTGAAGGTCAGCGCCCGCCAGCTGGAGCTGCAGGGCATGGCGATCACGCTGACTGAAAAGGAATGCAATTTCCTGCATCTGCTGACGATCAACACCCGTCCCGTGCCGCGCCAGGTCATCGTGGCCGGCATCGGCGGCGACGATCCGGACGCCGGCCGTCGCGTCGACATGCTAGTGTACCGCCTGCGCAAGAAGGCCCGCACCGGCCTGGGCCAGGATCTGCCGCTGCGCAGCGCCTATGGCGAGGGCTACAGCCTGTCGGCCAGCTTCAACCTCTCTTAAAAAAAACAGGGACAGAGTCGCGCCGGTTTTTCGGCGAGCCTGAATAATCGGGGACAGAGTGGTGTAGAATCGGTGCATCCGATTTATTCTGCTCAAAATTATGGCACGTCTCCCCCGTTTGATCGTCCCTGGCCAGCCTCATCACGTCATCCAGACCGGCAATAACAACCAGCCGGTGTTCCTGGATGCCGAAGACTATCAAACCTTCCTCGGCTGGCTGCGCACCGCTGCCAAAAACTACAAAGTGGCCGTGCACGCCTATGTTTTGATGCCGAATCACCTGCATTTGCTGGTCACGCCGGCCGACGCGGATGGCCTGGGCCAGATGATGCAGTGGATAGGCCGCTATTACGTGCCCTATTTCAATCAAAAATATGGCCGTAGTGGAACTTTGTGGAACGGACGCTACAAAACCTCGCTCATCGACGCCGAGCAATACTTCATGTCGTGCAGCCGATATATCGAGTTCAATCCGGTGCGCAACGGCATGGTAGGGCGGGCCGAGGATTATCCGTGGTCCAGCTACCCGCACCACGCCGGGCTGCGCTCGGACGGCCTGATCGTCGACCATCCGAAGTTCTGGGAGCTGGGTAACACGCCATTCCAGCGCGAAGCCGCGTATATCGCGCTGGCCGAGGCGGCGTTGAGCGAGGACGAGGTGGCGCATATCAGCAAGGCGCTGCTGAAAGGCTGGCCGCTGGGTAGCGAGCAGTTCAAGACGGCGCTGCAGCACAAGGTCAAGCGCCAGGTATTGCCGGCCAAGCGCGGCAGGCCGTTCAAAATCAAGCCGGAAGCTGCCTGAACAGCTAGCGGATGCCGCAGGAATCGCCGGTTCCTGCGGTTTTTTTAGAACCGGCATCACTCTGTCCCTAATTAAAAATCCCGGCAACTTTGAAAAAATTAATCCGACTCCGACCCTAATTGTTATTGTTGAATTTTCTGCTGCATTGCACTACTCTAGTTTTTCGTTAGTCAAAATTGCAGTGGAGAGCCCATGAAAGCCCAAGGTCTGTACGATCCGTCCAATGAACACGATGCCTGCGGCGTCGGTTTCGTCGCCCACATCAAGGGCAACAAGAGCCACTCCATTGTGGAACAGGGTCTGTTGATCCTGAAGAACCTCGATCACCGGGGCGCCGTGGGCGCCGATGCGCTGATGGGCGACGGCGCCGGCATCCTGATCCAGATCCCCGACCAGTACTACCGCGACGAAATGGCCAAGCAGGGCGTGGAACTGCCGCCGCCAGGCGAATACGGCGTCGGCATGGTGTTCCTGCCTAAAGAAAATGCATCGCGCATCGCCTGCGAACAGGAAATCGAGCGCGCCGTGCGCGCCGAAGGCCAGGTCGTGCTGGGCTGGCGCAATGTGCCGGTGGACTGCGACATGCCGATGTCCCCTACCGTGCGCGCCAAGGAACCGGTCATCCGCCAGATCTTCATCGGCCGCGGCGCCGACATCATGGTGACCGATGCGCTGGAGCGTAAGCTGTACGTGATCCGCAAATCGTCGGGCCACGCCATCCAGGCGCTGAAACTGATCCACGGCAAAGAATTCTTCGTGGCCTCGCTGTCGGCCCGCACCATCGTGTACAAGGGCCTGCTGCTGGCGGACCAGGTCGGCGTGTACTACAAAGACTTGCAGGATGCGCGCTGCGTGTCGGCGCTGGCGCTGGTGCACCAGCGTTTCTCGACCAACACCTTCCCGGAATGGCCGCTGGCCCACCCGTACCGCCTGATCGCCCACAACGGCGAGATCAACACCGTCAAAGGCAACTTCAACTGGATGCGCGCCCGTGAAGGCGTGATGAAATCCGCCGTGCTGGGCGACGACCTGGGCAAGCTGTTCCCGCTGATCTACGAAGGCCAGTCGGACACCGCCTGCTTCGACAACGCGCTGGAACTGCTGCTGATGGCTGGCTATCCGATCGCCCAGGCGATGATGATGATGATCCCGGAAGCCTGGGAAAATCACGGCACGATGGACGACAATCGCCGCGCGTTCTACGAATATCACGCCGCCATGATGGAACCGTGGGACGGCCCGGCGGCCATGGCCTTCACCGACGGCCGCTACATCGGCGGCACGCTGGACCGCAATGGCCTGCGTCCGGCCCGCTACATCGTCACCGACGACGACCTGGTGGTGATGGCCTCGGAATCGGGCGTGCTGCCGATTCCTGAATCGAAGATCATCCAGAAATGGCGCCTGCAACCAGGCAAGATGTTCCTGATCGACCTGGAAGCGGGCCGCATCATCGACGATAAAGAGCTGAAAGACACCTACGCCAACGCCAAGCCGTACAAGGCATGGATCAACGCGGTACGCATCAAGCTCAACGAAATCAAGCTCAGCGAAAGCCAGCTGGCGCACAACCGCGCCAAGGACAACGCCGCGCCGGGCGAAAAAGCCCTGCCATCGCTGCTGGACCGCCAACAGGCCTTCGGCTACACCCAGGAAGACTTGAAATTCCTGATGGCGCCTATGGCCGCCGCCGGCGAAGAAGCCACCGGCTCGATGGGCAACGACTCGCCGCTGGCCGTCATGTCCAACAAGCTCAAGCCGCTGTACAACTACTTCAAGCAGCTGTTCGCGCAAGTGACCAATCCGCCGATCGACCCGATCCGCGAAGCGATGGTGATGTCGCTGGTGTCCTTCATCGGCCCGAAACCCAACCTGCTGGACACCAACAACGTCAACCCGCCGATGCGCCTTGAAGTGTCGCAGCCGGTGCTGGGCTTCGACGACATGGCCCGCCTGCGCGGCATCAGCCTGCACACCGGCGGCAAGTTCAAGTCGTACGAGCTGAACATCTGCTACCCGCTGGCCTGGGGCAAGGAAGGCGTGGAAGCATGCCTGGCCTCGTTGTGCGCAGAGGCGGTCGATGCGGTCAAGTCCGGCCACAACATTCTGATCGTGTCGGATCGCTCGGTTGGCGCCGATCGTGTCGCCATCCCCGCGCTTCTGGCGACATCCACCATCCATCAGCACCTGGTAAGCAAGGGCTTGCGCGCTTCCACCGGCCTCGTCGTGGAAACCGGCTCGGCCCGCGAAACCCACCACTTCGCGCTGCTGGCAGGCTATGGCGCCGAAGCCATCCACCCTTACCTGGCGATGGAAACCCTGGTCGAGATGGCGCACGGCATGCCGGGCGATATGTCGGGCGACAAGGCGGTCTACAACTACACCAAGGCCATCGGCAAGGGCCTGATGAAGGTCATGTCCAAGATGGGCATCTCGACTTACATGTCCTACTGCGGCGCGCAGATCTTCGAAGCCGTCGGCCTGAACAAGTCGCTGGTCGATAAGTACTTCAAGGGCACGGCTTCCAACGTCGAGGGCATCGGCGTGTTCGAAGTGGCGGAAGAAGCGCTGCGCCTGCATAACCTGGCCTTCGGCAACGATCCTGTGCTGGAAAACCACCTCGACGCCGGCGGCGAGTACGCCTACCGCGTGCGCGGCGAAGACCATCTGTGGACCCCGGATGCGATCGCCAAGTTGCAGCATTCGACCCGCAGCAACAACTTCTCCAGCTATAAAGAGTACGCCCAGATCATCAACGACCAGAGCAAGCGCCACCTGACGCTGCGCGGCCTGTTCGAGTTCAAGCTCGATCCGTCGAAGGCGATCCCGCTGGACGAAGTCGAGCCGGCCAAGGAAATCGTCAAGCGTTTCGCGACCGGCGCGATGTCCATGGGTTCGATCTCGACCGAAGCCCACGCGACCCTGGCGGTGGCGATGAACCGCATCGGCGGCAAGTCCAACACCGGCGAAGGCGGCGAAGATCCATCGCGCTACACGATGGAACTGAAAGGCATCAAGATCAAGCAGGGCGAGACCATGGCTTCGGTCATGGGCAAGGAACAGATGGTGGTCGACATTCCGCTGCAGGAAGGCGACTCGCTGCGTTCGCGCATCAAGCAGGTGGCGTCCGGCCGTTTCGGCGTGACGGCGGCTTACCTGAACTCGGCCGACCAGATTCAAATCAAGATGGCCCAGGGCGCCAAGCCTGGCGAAGGCGGCCAGCTGCCGGGCCATAAAGTGTCCGAATACATCGCTACGCTGCGCTTCTCCGTGCCGGGCGTGGGCCTGATCTCGCCGCCGCCGCACCACGATATTTATTCGATCGAAGACTTGGCCCAGCTGATCCACGACTTGAAGAACGCCAATCCGCGCGCTTCGATCTCGGTCAAGCTGGTGTCGGAAGTGGGTATCGGCACCGTGGCTGCGGGCGTGACCAAAGCCAAGGCCGATCACGTGGTCGTCGCCGGCCATGACGGCGGCACCGGCGCTTCGCCGCTGTCGTCGGTCAAGCACGCCGGCACGCCGTGGGAGCTGGGCCTGGCTGAAACCCAGCAAACGCTGGTGCTGAACGGCCTGCGCAGCCGCATCCGCGTCCAGGCCGACGGCCAGATGCGTACCGGCCGCGACGTCGTCATCGCCGCCATGCTGGGCGCCGATGAAATCGGCTTCGCCACCGCGCCGCTGGTGGTCGAGGGCTGCATCATGATGCGCAAATGCCACCTGAACACTTGCCCGGTCGGCGTCGCCACGCAAGATCCTGTGCTGCGCGCCAAGTTCTCCGGCAAGCCTGAGTACGTCGTCAATTACTTCTTCTTCGTCGCCGAAGAGGCTCGCCAGCTGATGGCGCAACTGGGCATCCGCACCTACGACGAGCTGATCGGCCGCGTCGACCTGCTGGACAAATCCAAGGCGATCACGCACTGGAAAGCCAAGGGCCTGGACTTCAGCAACATCTTCTACCAGCCGGAAGTGCAGGAAGGTCATTCGATCTACCACACGATGGAACAGGACCACGGCCTCGACAAGGCGCTCGATCACAAGCTGATCGCGCAAGCCAAGGCGGCGCTGGAAAAAGGCGAGCGCGTGTCCTTCATCTCGCCGGTGAAGAACTTGAACCGCACCGTCGGCACCATGCTGTCGGGCGAAGTGGCCAAGCGCTACGGCCACGCCGGCCTGCCGGACGACACCATCCACATCCAGTTGCAAGGCACGGCGGGTCAGTCGGCCTGCGCCTTCCTGGCGCATGGCATCACGATCGACCTGGTCGGCGAGGGTAACGATTACGTCGGCAAGGGCTTGTCGGGCGGCCGCATCATCGTGCGTCCGAACACCGAGTTCCGTGGCTGGGCGGTCAACAACATCATCATCGGCAACACCGTGCTGTACGGCGCGATCAGCGGCGAAGCCTTCTTCAACGGCGTGGCCGGCGAGCGTTTCGCCGTGCGTAACTCGGGCGCCACCGCCATCGTCGAAGGCACGGGCGACCACGGTTGCGAATACATGACCGGCGGCACCGTGGTGGTGCTGGGCGCCACCGGCCGCAACTTCGCGGCGGGCATGTCGGGCGGCATCGCCTACGTGTACGACCCGGAAGGCGATTTCGAAGCCCGCTGCAACACCGCGATGGTGACGCTGGAGCCGGTGCTGACCGCCAAGGAGCAGGAAGCGCAGAGCGAGACCTGGCACGTGCAGCACAAGGACCATGGCCGCGAGGCGGACGAGGTGATCCTGAAGCGTTTGATCGAGCGCCACTTCAAGCACACCGGCAGCACCCGTGCCCGCCTGTTGCTGGACAACTGGGCCGAAGGCCGCGGCAAATTCGTCAAGGTCTTCCCGAGCGAATATAAGCGCGCCTTGATCGAAATGGCCGAAGACGTGGCGAACGAAGCCGCCGTCGTCCAGCCGATCGCAGCATAAGACAGCCAAGAACGTCGTCATTCCCGCGCAAGCGGGAATCCATAGAACGCTAGCTCAGCATGGATTCCCGCCTGCGCGGGAATGACGCAGCAACAGATAACTAAAGGACTTATCGTGGGTAAAATCACCGGCTTCATGGAATTCAAGCGTCAGGACGAGAGCTATCTGCCGCCTGCTACGCGTTTGAAAAACTATTCCGAATTCGTCATCACCCTGACCAATGAACAGGCCAAGGTGCAGGGCGCGCGCTGCATGGATTGCGGCATCCCGTTCTGCAACACCGGCTGCCCGGTCAACAACATCATCCCGGACTGGAACGACCTGGTCTATCGCGGCAACTACCGCGAGGCGCTGGACACCCTGCACTCGACCAACAACTTCCCGGAATTCACCGGCCGCATCTGCCCTGCGCCGTGCGAGGCCGCCTGTACGCTGGGCATCAACAACGATCCGGTCGGCATCAAGTCGATCGAGCACAAGATCATCGACGAAGGCTGGGAACACGGCTGGGTCGTGCCGCAGCCTGCGGCCAAGCAGAGCGGCAAGAAGGTCGCTATCGTCGGTTCCGGTCCTGCCGGCCTGGCGGCGGCGCAGCAGCTGGCGCGCGCCGGCCATGCCGTGACCGTGTTCGAGAAGAGCGACCGCGTCGGCGGCCTGCTGCGCTACGGCATCCCTGACTTCAAGATGGAAAAGTCGCACATCGACCGCCGCATCAAGCAGATGGAAGCCGAAGGCGTGGTGTTCCGCACCAGCGTACTGGTCGGCAAGGACTTCCCGGCCAACGTCAACAACTGGGCCAAGGAAACCATCTTCCCGGAAGACCTGGAGAAGGAATTCGACGCTGTCATCCTGGCCGGCGGCGCCGAGCAGCCGCGCGATCTGCCGGTGCCGGGCCGCGAGCTGAAGGGCGTGCACTTCGCCATGGACTTCCTGCCGCTGCAAAACAAGGTCAACGCCGGCGACAAGGTGAAGGACCAGCTGAAAGCCACCGGCAAGCACGTGGTGGTGATCGGCGGCGGCGATACCGGTTCCGACTGCGTCGGCACCTCGAACCGCCACGGCGCCGCTTCGGTCACGCAGTTCGAACTGATGCCCATGCCGCCGGAGCAAGAGAACAAGCCGCTGGTCTGGCCGTACTGGCCGACCAAGCTGCGCACCTCCTCGTCGCACGAGGAAGGCTGCGAGCGCGACTGGGCGGTGGCCACCAAGCGTCTGGAAGGCAAGAACGGCAAGGTCGAGAAGCTGGTCGCCTGCCGCGTCGAGTGGAAAGACGGCAAGATGGCCGAAGTGCCGAATTCGGAATTCGAGATGAAGGCCGACCTGGTGCTGCTGGCGATGGGCTTCGTGTCGCCGGTCGCCAATGTGCTGGACGCATTCGGCATCGAGAAAGATGCACGCGGCAACGCCAAGGCCACCACGGACGGCGAAGGCTGCTACAAGACTTCCGCCCCCAACGTGTTTGCCGCCGGCGACGTGCGCCGCGGCCAGTCGCTGGTGGTGTGGGCGATCCGCGAAGGCCGCCAGTGCGCGCGCGCGGTCGATGAGTTTTTGATGGGCTCTTCGGAACTGCCGCGCTAATCCCAGCGCACCGCGACAGCCTGCCTCCCGCCGGTGGCGAACGGGTGATCCCCGTTCCCGCCGGTTTTTTTACGTCCATGGCTTGTGCAATGCAGCAATGTAACAATTCTTGATAGGTGTAAATTGCTGACTTTAGGTTCATTAGTGTTGTATTATCTGCTACTTACGATGCCTCTCTCTGTCACAAAAGAGGGGGACGCCAGCAGAGATTAACCTTTCTGCACTACAATACGGCATTAAAAACAATGAGTTCAGTCGTGGCTAATCTAGTCGAAATCCGTGATCTACACTTTTCCTATGGAAAGCGCGCCATCCTGTCGGGCCTCCAGATGGATTTCCCACGCGGGAAAGTGATCGCTGTGATGGGCGGCTCGGGCAGCGGCAAGACCACGGTATTGCGCCTGATCGGCGGCCAGATCCGCCCGCAACGCGGCCATGTCAAGGTGCAGGGCCAGATTGTGCACAAGCTCAATACCGCCGGCTTGTATCTGCTGCGGCGCAAAATGGGCATGCTGTTCCAGCATGGCGCGCTGTTTACCGACCTCACCGTCTTTGAAAACGTCGCCTTCCCGCTGCGCGAGCATACCGACCTGCCGGAAGAGCTGATCCGCAACCTGGTGCTGATGAAACTGCACGCGGTCGGCCTGCGCAACGCCGCCAAGCTGAAGCCGGGCGAAATCTCCGGCGGCATGGCGCGCCGCGTGGCGCTGGCCCGTTCGATCGCGCTGGACCCGGAACTGATCATGTACGACGAGCCCTTCGCCGGCCTCGACCCGATCTCGATGGGCGTCACCGCCAACCTGATCCGCAACCTGAATACCGCGCTGGGCTCGACCACCGTACTGGTCTCGCACGACGTCAAGGAATGCTTCGCTATCGCCGACTACGTCTACTTCCTGTCGCAGGGCAAGATCGTCGCGCACGGCACGCCGGACGACATGATGGTCTCCACCGACCCGTACGTGAAGCAGTTCGTCAACGCCGAGGCCGATGGTCCGGTGCCCTTCCACTATCCAGGCAAGTCCCTGGCCGATGACCTGGGCCTGGGAGTGCAAGTCTTATGAGCGTCAAGAACTGGTTGTCCAAGCTGGGCGCGCCGCTGCGCGATTACGTTGAAAGCATAGGCTACGGCGCCCGTACCTTCGCCAACATGCTGGGCGTGTCGCCCGGCCTGCTGCGCCGTCCGGCGCTGCTGGTCGAGCAGCTGCACTTCATCGGCAATTACTCGATGCTCATCATCACGCTGTCCGGCCTGTTCGTTGGCATGGTGCTGGGCCTGCAGGGCTATTACACGCTGAACAAATACGGCGCCGAACAGTCGCTGGGCCTGCTGGTGGCGCTGGGCCTGACCCGCGAACTGGGCCCGGTGATCACCGCGCTGTTGTTTGCCGGCCGCGCCGGCACTTCGCTGACCGCCGAAATCGGCCTGATGAAGGCTGGCGAGCAGCTGTCGGCGATGGAAATGATGGCCGTCAACCCTATCCAGCGCGTGCTGGCGCCCCGCTTCTGGGCCGGCGTGATCTCGGTGCCGCTGCTGGCTTCGGTGTTCAGCGCGGTCGGCGTGCTGGGCGGCTGGCTGGTCGGCGTGCAGCTGATCGGCGTCGACGACGGCGCGTTCTGGTCGCAGATGCAGGGCGGCGTCGACATCTGGAAAGATATTTTCAACGGTTTTGCCAAGAGCGTGGTGTTCGGTATCGCCATCACCTTCATTGCGCTGTACCAGGGCTATGAGGCCCAGCCGACCCCGGAAGACGTGGCGCGCGCCACCACCCGCACGGTCGTGATCTCATCGCTGATGATCTGGTGGCTGGACTTCATGATGACGGCGCTGATGTTCAGCAAATAAGCGCTACAGTACAAGATAAGAAACTAAGGAATCGCTATGCAACGTAAATCTCTGGATGTCTGGGTCGGTCTGTTCATCGTCGTCGGCGTCGCCGCACTGATGTTTCTGGCGCTGAAGGCCGGCAACATGGGTTCCATGTCCTTCGGCAAGGTGTATCCGATCACCGCCAAGTTCGACAACATCGGCAGCCTGCGTCCGCAAGCGGCGGTCAAGGCGGCCGGCGTGGTGGTAGGCCGTGTGGGAGAGATCAAGTTTGATGACAAGAGTTACCAGGCACTGGTAACCTTGAACATGGAAGAAGGTTACAAATTCCCTAAAGACAGCTCGGCCAAGATCCTGACCGCCGGCCTGCTGGGCGAACAATACGTGGGCATCGAAGCCGGCGGCGACACCAACAACCTGGCCGCCGGCGACAAGATCGCCCGTACCCAGTCTGCCGCCGTACTGGAAGACCTGATTAACCAGTTCATCTACAGCAAAGCTGCAGAAGGAAAGGACAGCAAATGACGCAACGTTCCTCGAAACACATCCGTAGTGCCGCACTGGCGCTGGGCGTCACCGTGCTGCTGGCCGGCTGCGCCGGCCCGAACCCGCGCGATCCGTACGAAGGCTTCAACCGCGCCATGTTCAGCTTTAACGATACGGTCGACACCTACGCGCTGAAACCGGCCGCGACGGCCTACCGCAATGTGCTGCCGAACTTCGTGCAGACCGGCGTCAACAACTTCTTCGGCAACCTGGCCGACGCCTGGACCGGCGTCAACAACCTGCTGCAAGGCAAGGGCGAAGCCGGCATGTCGGACGTCACCCGCTTCGCGCTGAACTCCACGCTGGGCATCGTCGGCCTGTTCGACATCGCCTCGGAAGCCGGCCTGCAAAAGCACAAGGAAGACTTCGGCCAGACCTTGGGCACCTGGGGCGTGCCGTCCGGCCCCTACCTGATGCTGCCGCTGCTGGGCCCGTCGACCGTGCGCGACACGGTGGCCCTGCCGCTGGATATCAAGGGCGATATCTGGGGCTACAAGGAACCGGTCTACATCCGCAACACCGGTACCGCGCTGCGCGTGGTCGACCAACGTGCTAACCTGCTCAACGCGACCAGCCTGCTGGAAGACGCCGCCCTGGACCGCTACGAGTTCATCCGCGACGGTTTCCTGCAGCGCCGCGAGAGCCAGATTCATCCTGACGGCGACGATGCTCCGCGCAAGTCCAAGAAGGATGATTCGGCCGACGTCGACGCCAAACCAGTGGCCGCTCCGGTTGCCGCCGCACAAACTTCTGCCCCCGTGTCATCCGAATCGGCGCCAAAAGAGTTAAACTCTGGCGCACCGGCTGCGACCCCTGTCAGCCCGTGACCCCGAAGAACCACACAAAGGTAACGAAAACATGAAATTGATTAAACAACTTATCGCTGTAGCAACTGTTGCCCTGGCTGCCAACGCCCAGGCAGCTGCCCCTGCCAACGAAGCGCCGGACGTTCTGGTCAAGCGCATTAGTCAGGAAGTGATCGAAACCGCCAAGTCGGACAAGGCGATCCAGTCGGGCGACCAGAAGAAAGTGCTGGACCTGGTCGAAAGCAAGATCCTGCCGTACGTCGATTCGCAGCGCATGACCGCGCTGGCGGCCGGCCGTTTCTGGCGCGACGCCTCGCCTGAGCAGCAAAAAGCGCTGTCGGAACAGTTCCGCACGCTGCTGATCTTCACCTACTCGGGCGCGCTGTCGCAGATTAAGAACGAAACCATCGAGTTCAAGCCGATGCGTTCCGATCCGACCGACAACGAAGTCGAAGTCCGTTCGCAGGTCAACGTCGCCCGTGGCGAACCGATCCCGCTGAACTACCGCGTCGCCAAGACCCCTGCCGGCTGGAAGATCTACGACATCAACGTGCTGGGCGCGTGGCTGGTCGAGACCTACAAAGGCACTTTCGCTTCCGAAATCGGCAAGGGCGGCATCGACGGCCTGATCAAGACGCTGACGGAAAAGAACAAGTCGCTGGCCAACAAACCACTGAAAACCGTAGCTAAATAAGCCATAACGCCATGTCTACCGCCGTCTCCGAAGCCATCGACAACCTGCAGTCGCTCACGACTCTGACCGTGCTCAACGCCTCCGTGGCGCTGGAGCGCGGCCTGGCGGCCCTCAAGGCCGGCCAGACCGTGTTCGACCTGCGCCATGTGTTGACGGTGGATTCGGTGGCGGTGTCGGTCATGCTGGCGTGGCAGCGCGCCGCCCAGGACGCCGGCATCAAGCTGGAACTGAAGAACCTGCCGCCGGCGCTGCAAAGCCTGACCAAGCTGTACGGCGTATGCTCGCTGCTGTTCCCGCCGTCGGTCCAGCTGGAGCCGGGCGCGCCTGCCGCGCCGAATCCGCTGCACGAAGAATTTGCCCCGGTCAATGCACCGGAAACCTTCTTCACCAAGAAGACCGGTCTCGCCGACGACTCGGCCTCGCACCACCATCATTGACCTCCGCCACACCCCGCCGCCCGTAGTACCTCTGGTAAATAGCCAGTCCGGCTCTGCCGATCCGAATTTCCAATATAATTGAACGTTGCCGCTGCCTGAGAGCCGCGGCGCCCGCAGCATCTTCCGCCACGTTTAGGCCACACAGCGCCGGCTCGCGCCGCCGCACCTTACAGATAAGTCAAGCATGACAGCGATCCAAATAAGCAATGTCGAGAAGCGCTACAAGTCGCTCCAGGCACTGGGCGGCGTGTCCCTTTCGATCGAAGAGGGCGAGTTTTTCGGTCTGCTGGGCCCCAACGGCGCCGGCAAGACCACACTGATTTCCATCATCGCCGGCCTGATCCGGCCTGACGCCGGCAAAGTCACCATCCACGGCCACGACGTCACCGGCGATTTCCGCGCCGCGCGCAAGAAGCTGGGCGTGGTGCCGCAAGAGCTGGTGTTCGACCCCTTCTTCACGGTGCGCGAGACGCTGCGCCTGCAGTCCGGCTACTTCGGCCTGCCGAACAACGACGCCTGGATCGATGAGGTGATGCACAACCTCGACCTGACCAACAAGGCCGACGTCAACATGCGCGCCCTGTCCGGCGGCATGAAGCGCCGCGTGCTGGTGGCGCAGGCGCTGGTGCACAAGCCGCCCGTCATCGTGCTCGACGAGCCGACCGCCGGCGTCGACGTCGAACTGCGCCAGACGCTGTGGAAGTTCATCTCGCGCCTGAACCGCGAAGGCCACACCGTGGTGCTGACCACCCACTACCTCGAAGAAGCGCAAGCCATGTGCAAGCGCGTGGCCATGCTCAAGAGCGGCAAGGTCGTCGCGCTGGACACGATGGCGTCGCTGATACGCCGCATCTCCGGCTCGCAGCTGACCGTGAACCTGAGCAGCGGCGACCTGCCGCAAGACCTGCGCCACCTGGTCACGCACCCGGAGCAGTCGGAGCACGGCAAGAAGTACAGCCTGCGCATCAACGAATACGCTGAAGTCGAAGCCCTGCTGGCGCGCCTGCGCGAATCCGGCGCCGTGATCGACGAAATGCAATTGCAACAAGCTGACCTGGAAGATATCTTCTTGCAGATCATGGATAAGGGCACCGTATGAACTTCATCTCCACCGGCTTCCGCACCCTGGTCTACAAGGAGACGCTGCGCTTCTGGAAGGTCGCCACGCAAACCGTCGCCGCGCCCATCCTGACGGCCATGCTGTACCTGCTGATCTTCGGCCACGTGCTCGAAGGCCGCGTCACCGTCTACGCGGACGTCAGCTACACCGCCTTCCTGATCCCCGGCCTGGTGATGATGAGCGTTCTGCAGAACTCCTTCGCCAATTCGTCGTCGTCGCTGATCCAGTCCAAGATCACCGGCAACCTGGTGTTCGTGCTGCTTACGCCCTTGTCGCACTGGGAGATCTTCTCGGCCTATGTGATCGCCGCCATGGTGCGCGGCATCGTGGTCGGCTTCGGCGTGTTCGTGGTGACGGCGTGGTTCGCCCACCTGTCGTTCACCGCGCCGCTGTGGATCATCGTGTTTGCCTTGCTGGGCGCCGCCATCCTCGGCACCATGGGCCTGATCGCCGGCATCTGGGCCGAGAAATTCGACCAGCTGGCCGCGTTCCAGAATTTCCTGATCATGCCGCTGACCTTCCTGTCCGGCGTGTTCTACTCCATCCACTCGCTGCCGCCGTTCTGGCTGACGATCTCGCATCTGAACCCGTTCTTCTACATGATCGACGGCTTCCGCTACGGTTTCTTCGGCCAGTCGGACGTCAACCCGCTGGTCAGCGTGAGCATCGTCTCCGCCTTCCTCGTCGCGTTGGCACTGCTGGCGATTCGTTTGCTGCGCAGCGGATATCGTCTGCGTCATTAATTCCAAGGACTTCATCATGACCACTACTCCAGAACTGATCCACGGCTACCTGAGCGCCGGCCTCGAATGCACCCACCTCGAAGTGGAGGGCGACGGCCAGCACTTCCAGGCCATCATCGTCTCGCCGGCTTTCGTCGGCAAGCGTTTGATCCAGCGCCACCAGATCGTGTACGCCGCGCTGGGCGACCGCATGCGCGAAGAGATCCACGCGCTGTCGATGAAAACCCTCACCCCTGACGAATACCAAGGATAAGCAAGCATGGACAAGCTCCTCATACAAGGCGGCAACCGCCTGAACGGCGACATCAACATCTCCGGCGCGAAGAACGCGGCGCTGCCTATCCTGTGCGCCGGCCTGCTGACTTCTGGCGACGTCGAACTGTCCAACGTGCCGCACCTGCACGACGTGGCGACCATCCTCAAGCTGTTGAGCCAGACCGGCCTCAAAGTAACGCAGGACGGCGACAAGGTCACGCTCAACGGCAGCGCCATCAACAAGCTGGAAGCCCCGTATGAGCTGGTGAAAACCATGCGCGCATCGATTCTGGTGCTCGGTCCCTTGCTGGCGCGCTTCGGCGAAGCCAAGGTCTCGCTGCCGGGCGGCTGCGCCATCGGCTCGCGTCCGGTGGACCAGCACATCAAGGGCCTGCAAGCGCTGGGCGCGGACATCACCGTCGAAGGCGGCTACATCTACGCCAAGTGCAAAAAGCTCAAGGGCGCGCGCATCGTCACCGACATGATTACCGTGACCGGCACCGAAAACCTGCTGATGGCCGCCACGCTGGCCGAAGGCGAGACCGTGCTGGAAAACGCCGCCTGCGAACCTGAAGTGACCGACCTGGCCAACCTGCTGGTGGCGATGGGCGCGAAGATCGAAGGCATCGGCACCAACCGCCTCGTGATTCAAGGCGTGGCAGAGCTGCACGGCGCCAAGCACGCGGTGATCTCCGACCGTATCGAAGCGGCGACCTTCCTGTGCGCGGTGGCTGCCACCGGCGGCGACATCACCATCCGCAACACCCGCGTCGACATCATGGACGCCGCGCTGGACAAGCTGCGCGAGATCGGCCTGCAAATGACCATCGGCGACAACTGGATCCGCGCGCAGATGGACAAGCGCCCGGCGCCTGTGACCTTCCGCACCACCGAATACCCAGGCTTCCCGACCGATATGCAGGCGCAGTTCATGGCGGTGAACACCATCGCCGACGGCGCCAGCCGCGTGACCGAAACGATTTTCGAAAACCGCTTCATGCACGTGCAGGAGATGAACCGTCTCGGCGCGTCGATTGAAACCGACGGCAACACCGCCTTCATCAAAGGCGTTGAGCAGCTGGTGGGCGCGCCCGTGATGGCGACCGACCTGCGCGCCTCGGCATCGCTGGTGATCGCGGCCCTGACCGCGCGCGGCGAAACGCTGATCGACCGTATCTATCACCTCGACCGCGGCTACGATCAGATGGAAGTAAAACTGTCCGCAGTCGGCGCCAACATCAAACGGATTAAATAAATCATGAGCGCATTCCAGGCCAATTCGCAGCTGATCCTCGCGCTGTCGAAGGGACGTATTTTCGAGGACACCCTGCCGCTGCTGGAAGCGGCAGGCATCACCGTCACCGAAAACCCTGAGACTTCGCGCAAGCTGATCCTGTCGACCAACGATCCTGACGTGCGCGTCATCATCGTGCGCGCCACCGACGTTCCGACCTACGTGCAGCACGGCGCGGCGGACTTCGGCGTGGCCGGCAAGGACGTGCTGCTGGAGCACGGCGGCGAAGGCCTGTATCAGCCCATCGACTTGAACATCGCGGCCTGCCGCATGTCGGTCGCGGTGCGCAACGGTTTCGACTACGAGACCGCTGTACGCCAGGGCGCGCGCCTGCGCGTGGCCACCAAGTTCGTCGAGACCGCGCGCGAGCACTTCGCCAAGAAGGGCGTGCACGTCGATCTGATCAAGCTGTACGGCTCGATGGAACTGGCGCCGCTGGTCGGCCTGTCGGACGCCATCGTCGACGTGGTCAGCACCGGCAACACGCTGCGCGCCAACGACCTGAAAGAGGTCGAAGCGATCATGGACATCTCGTCGCGCCTGATCGTCAACCAGGCCGCCTTGAAGCTCAAGCGCGCGCGCCTGCAACCGATCATCGAAGCATTCGAACGCGCCTCTAAAAAGTAAAACATCATGTCGATTCAAATTACCAAGCTCGATTCCACCCAAGCCGATTTCAAAAAGTCCCTGGATGCCCTGCTGGCATTTGAAGCGAGCACCGATGAAGCGATCGAACGCGCCGTCGCCGGCATCCTGGCCGACGTCAAAGCGCGCGGCGACGCCGCCGTGCTGGAATACACCAACCGCTTCGACCGTATTCCGAACGGCGGCGCCTCCAGCATGGCCGCCTTCGATATTCCCGAAGCCGAATTGCAGGCCGCATTGGCCGCGATTCCTGAAGCGCAGCGCGACGCGCTGCACATCGCCGCACAACGCATCCGCGTATTCCACGAGCGGCAGAAGCAGGAACTGAATGGTTTCACCTACACCGAAGCCGATGGCACGGTGCTGGGCCAGAAAGTCACGCCATTGGATCGCGTGGGCATCTACGTCCCAGGCGGCAAGGCGGCTTATCCGTCGTCGGTGCTGATGAACGCGATCCCCGCGCACGTCGCCGGCGTTGAAGAAATCATCATGGTGGTGCCGACCCCGGACGGCGTGAAGAATCAGATGGTGCTGGCCGCCGCCGCGATTGCCGGCGTCACCCGCGTCATCACCATCGGCGGCGCGCAGGCTGTCGCCGCGCTGGCGCATGGCACCGAGACCATCGCACCGGTGGACAAGATCGTCGGCCCCGGCAACGCCTACGTGGCCGCCGCCAAGCGCCGCGTATTCGGCATCGTCGGCATCGACATGATCGCCGGCCCTTCCGAAATCCTGATCGTCTGCGACGGCACCACCGATCCTGACTGGGTCGCGATGGACCTGTTCTCGCAGGCCGAGCACGACGAACTGGCGCAAGCCATCCTGCTGTGCCCTGACGCCGACTACATCGCCAAGGTGGAAGCAAGCATCAACAAGCTGCTGCCGACGATGCCGCGCGCGGAAGTAATCCGCACCTCGCTGACCGACCGCGGCGCGCTGGTGAAGGTGCGCGACATGGCCGAAGCTTGCGCCATCGCCAACAGCATCGCCGCCGAACACCTGGAAATCTCGGCCGAGAACCCGCAGCAGTGGGCGGACCAGATCCGCCACGCCGGCGCCATGTTCCTCGGCCGCTATTCGTCCGAATCGCTGGGCGACTACTGCTGCGGTCCGAACCACGTGCTGCCGACCTCGCGCACCGCGCGCTTCTCGTCGCCGCTGGGCGTGTACGATTTCCAGAAGCGTTCGTCGATCATCCACGTCAGCGAAGCCGGCGCGCAAACGCTGGGCAAGGTCGCGGCCGAACTGGCCTACGGCGAAGGTCTGCAGGCGCACGCCCGCAGCGCGGAGCTGCGCCTCAAATGAGTGAAGCCTGGATCAATCAGGTTTTCTGTGAGGATGCGCTGGCCGGCCTGGCGCGCATCCCGGACGGTTCCATCGACCTGATTTTGACCGACCCGCCGTACAACCTGGGCAAGGACTACGGCAACGACTCGGATTCGCAAACGGTGGAAGACTACCTGCGCTGGACCGAGCAGTGGATCGACGCCGCCCTGCCCAAGCTCAAGCCCAACGGCAGCCTGTACATCTTCCTGACCTGGCGCTTTTCGCCGGAGATCTTCGTGCTGCTGAAAAAGCGCATGACGATGATGAACGAGATTATCTGGGACCGCCGCGTGCCGTCGATGGGCGGCAGCGTGCGCAGCTACTCGTCGGTGCACGACACCATCGGCTTCTTCGTGCGCCGCAAGGATTACTACTTCGACCTGGACTCGGTGCGCATCCCGTACGACGCCGAAACCAAGAAAGCCCGTTCGCGCTCGATCTTCATCGGCGCCAAGTGGCTGGAAGTGGGCTACAACCCCAAGGATTTGTGGAGCGTGTCGCGCCTGCACCGTGAGCATCCCGAGCGTGCCGACCATCCGACGCAGAAGCCGCTGGAGATCATCGAACGCATGGTCAAGGCCTCGTGCCCGCCGGACGGCGTGGTGCTGGACCTGTTCATGGGCAGCGGCACGACGGCCATCGCGGCCAAGCGCTGCGGCCGCAATTTCGTCGGCTTCGAACTGAACCCCGACTACTGCGCCATCATCGCCGAACGTCTCGCCATGCCGGAGGTGCCCGCACCGCCGGAGAAGAAGAAAAAACCCGCTGTCAAACGAAGTTTAGTCAACTCATAGGAGCCTTAGTAAGATGTCTTCCATCGACACCCTGGTCAACACCACCATCCGCTCCGACGTGCGCGCCATCCATGGCTACCACGTCGCCGACGCGAGTGGCTATATCAAACTGGATGCGATGGAGAACCCTTACCACCTGCCCCATCATCTGCGCGAGGAGCTGGCCCGCCGCCTTGTGGAGGTGACGCTGAACCGCTATCCGGTCGCCTCCTACGCCACCATCAAGCAAAGCGTGTGCGCCACGCTGGGCGTGCCGGCCGGCTACGACGTCATGCTGGGCAACGGCTCCGACGAATTGATCTCGATCCTGTGCATGGGCTGCGCGCTGCAGGACCGCCGCGCCGTGGTGCTGGCGCCGACGCCGTCCTTCGTCATGTACCAGCGCTCGGCGCAGTTCGCGGGCATGGATTATGTCGGCGTGCCGCTCAATGCCGATCTGACGCTGGATATGCCGGCCATGCTGGCCGCGATTGAAGAACACAAGCCGTCGCTGGTGTTCCTGTCCTATCCCAACAACCCGACCGGCAACCTGTTCGCCGAAGACGATATCGTCGCCATCATCAAGGCATTGGACGGCTTCGGCCTGGCCGTGGTGGACGAAGCCTACGAGCCGTTCGCGCAGCAGACCTTTATGCACCGCCTGCCGGAGTTCGAGAACCTGGTGGTGATGCGCACCGTATCGAAGCTGGGCCTGGCCGGCATCCGCCTGGGCTACATGTCGGCGGCGCCGCAATTGCTGGCGGAGTTCGACAAAGTGCGGCCTCCTTACAACATCAACGTATTGACGCAGGCAGCGGCCGAATTCGCGCTCGACCACGTGGAGGTGCTGAACCAGCAGGCCACCGCTTTGCGCGCCGCACGCGCCGATCTGGCGGCTGCATTGGCCGCCATGCCCGGCGTGTCGGTATTTCCGTCGGCGGCGAATTTTATCTTGATACGCGTGCCAAATTCCGACGATGCCTACGCAAAACTGGTGTCCCGCAAGGTATTAATCAAAAATGTGAGTAAAATGCACAGTGTGCTGGCCAATTGTTTGCGTATCACGGTCAGCACCCCGGAAGAGAATTCCGCCTTCCTCGATGCCTTCGCCGCATCGCTGGCATCCTGAGACCCATCGCGAGCCCTTCATGAACCGCACCGCAGAAATCATCCGCAACACCAACGAGACGCAAGTCCGCGTTTCGATCAACCTTGACGGCACCGGCAAGCAAAAGCTGAACACCGGCGTGCCCTTCCTGGACCACATGCTGGACCAGATCGCCCGTCACGGCCTGTTCGACCTGGACGTGGAAGCCACCGGCGACATCCATATCGACAACCACCACACGGTGGAAGACGTCGGCATCACGCTGGGCATGGCCGTGGCCAAGGCCATCGGCGACCGCAAGGGCATCGTCCGCTACGGGCATTCGTATGTGCCGCTGGACGAGGCGCTGTCGCGCGTGGTGCTGGATTTCTCCGGCCGTCCAGGCATCGAGTATCACATCCCGTTCACGCGCGCGATGATCGGCACCTTCGACGTCGACCTGACGCTGGAGTTCTTCCGCGGCTTCGTCAACCACGCGCTGGTGACGCTGCACATCGATAACCTGCGCGGCACCAACGCCCACCACCAGTGCGAGACCGTGTTCAAGGCCTTCGGCCGTGCGCTGCGCATGGCTTCGGAGCTCGATCCACGTGCCGCCGGCACCATCCCGTCGACCAAGGGCAGCCTCTAAAACGTCATGAAAAAAATCGTAGTAGTTGATTACGGCATGGGTAATCTGCGCTCGGTTGCGCAGGCCCTGCGCGCCGTCGCGCCCGAAGCCAATGTGCTGATCTCCGGCGAAGTGGCCGACATCGAAACCGCCGACCGCATCGTGCTGCCGGGCCAGGGCGCCATGCCGGACTGCATGCGCAGCCTGCGCGAGTCCGGCGTGCAGGAAGCGCTGCTGGTGGCCGCCAAAACCAAGCCGCTGATGGGCGTGTGCATCGGCGAGCAGATGCTGTTCGACGCCAGCGAGGAAGGCGATGCCGCCGGCCTCGGCCTGTTGCCGGGCAAGGTGGTGCGCTTCCAGCTGGACGGCCAGGTGCAGGAAGACGGCTCGCGTTTCAAGGTGCCGCAGATGGGCTGGAACCAAGTCCATCAAAACGCGTCTCACCCGATGTGGCAGGATATTGCGGACAACAGTTACTTCTATTTCGTGCACAGCTATTTCGCCCAGCCCGAGCGGGACGAGCACACCGTGGGACAAACTGTCTACGGTGCGGCGTTCAGCTGTGCCGTCGCCCGTGATAATATTTTTGCGACCCAGTTCCACCCGGAGAAAAGCGCCGCGGCCGGATTGCAGTTGTATAAAAATTTCGTTCACTGGAACCCTTGATTTCACTTACCCTTTAATCTACTGAAACCATCATGCTGCTCATTCCTGCCATCGACCTCAAAGACGGTCACTGCGTTCGCTTGAAACAAGGCGATATGGAACTCGCCACCGTATTCTCCGAAGACCCGGCCGACATGGCCCTGCATTGGCTGAAGCAAGGCGCGCGCCGCCTGCATCTGGTCGACCTGAACGGCGCCTTCGCCGGCAAGCCGAAGAACGAAGCCGCGGTCAAGGCCATCCTGCAAGTGGTGCAGGAGTACGCGGAAGAAAACGACCTGGACGAAATCCCCGTGCAACTGGGCGGCGGCATCCGCGACCTCGACACCATCGAGCGCTACCTGGACGCCGGCATCAGCTACGTCATCATCGGCACCGCCGCGGTGAAAGAGCCGGGCTTCCTGCACGACGCCTGCGGCGCCTTCCCGGGCCACATCATCGTCGGCCTGGACGCGAAGGACGGCAAAGTCGCCACCGACGGCTGGAGCAAGATGTCCGGCCACGAAGTGATCGACCTGGCCAAGAAGTTCGAAGCCTACGGCGTCGAATCGATCATCTACACCGACATCGGCCGCGACGGCATGATGGGCGGCGTGAATATCGAAGCCACGGTCAAGCTGGCGCAAGCGGTCAAGATCCCGGTCATCGCCTCGGGCGGCCTGCACAACCTGGGCGACGTGGAAGCGCTGTGCGCTGTCCAGGACGAAGGCATCGAAGGCGTGATCTGCGGCCGTTCGATTTACGAAGGCACCATCGATCTGGCTTCGGCCCAGCTGCGCGCGGATGAACTGAGCGGTGAATTTGCCGACAGCGTGGTCGAAGAAGATACGGACGAATAATGCTCGCTAAACGCATCATCCCCTGCCTGGACGTGACCGATGGCCGCGTCGTCAAAGGCGTCAATTTCACCGAGCTGCGCGATGCCGGCGACCCGGTGGAAATCGCCCGCCGCTACGACGAGCAGGGCGCCGATGAGCTGACCTTCCTCGACATCACCGCCACCAGCGACAATCGCGGCCTGATCCTGGACATCATCGAAGCCGTCGCTTCGCAGGTGTTCATTCCGCTGACGGTGGGCGGCGGCGTGCGCGAGGTGGCCGATGTGCGCCGCCTGCTCAACGCCGGCGCGGACAAGGTCAGCATGAACTCGTCGGCGGTGTCGAACCCGCAGCTGGTGTACGACGCGTCGCAAAAGCACGGCTCGCAATGCATCGTGGTGGCGATCGACGCCAAGCAGGTCGCGCCCGGCAAGTGGGAAGTGTTCACCCACGGCGGCCGCAAGGCCACCGGCATCGACGCCATCGAATGGGCCAAGAAAATGGAGCAGATGGGCGCCGGCGAAATCCTGCTGACCAGCATGGACCGCGACGGCACCAAGTCCGGCTTCGACCTGGGCCTGACGCGCGGCGTGTCCGACGCCATCGGCATACCGGTGATCGCCTCGGGCGGCGTCGGCGGCCTGCAAGACCTGGCCGACGGCATCAAGCTGGGCAAGGCCGACGCGGTGCTGGCGGCCAGTATCTTCCACTACGGCCAGCACACGGTGCAGGAAGCCAAGCGCTTCATGGCGCAACAGGGCATTCCGATGCGCCTGGCGTAGTTTTTAACCGCATGGAAAAGTAAGATGTCGACCACCGCAAGCGCCTTGGCCAAGGCTAAATGGCTGAAGAAAATCCAATGGGACGAGCACGGCCTGGTGCCGGTCATCGCCCAGGAAGCGGGCAGCAACGATGTGCTGATGTTCGCCTGGATGAACCGCGACGCCCTGGCCAAGACGGTTGAGCTGGGCGAGGCCGTCTACTGGAGCCGCTCGCGCAAGAAGCTGTGGCACAAGGGCGAGGAGTCCGGCCACGTGCAGAAGGTGCTGGAAATCCGCCTCGACTGCGATGAAGACGTGGTGCTGCTGAAGATCGAGCAGGCCGGCGGCATCGCCTGCCACACCGGCCGCCATTCCTGCTTCTTCCAGAAGTTCGAAGGCGATGCGCTGGACGGCGACTGGCAGAACACCGAGCCGGTCCTGAAAGACCCGACGGAAATCTACACCCCCGCCACCGTGGCGAAAACCAAAGCAAAGAAATCGACATGAGCACTATCCTGGACCGCTTGGCCGACATCATCGAATCGCGCAAACTGGCCAACGGAGGCGATCCCGCGACGTCCTACACGTCCAAGCTGTTCTCCAAGGGCGATGACGCCATCCTGAAGAAAATCGGCGAGGAAGCCACCGAAACCGTCATGGCCGCCAAGGATGCGCGCGCCGGCGGCGACAGCGGCAAGGTGCTGTACGAGGTGGCCGACCTGTGGTTCCATACGCTGGTGCTGCTGGCCCAGTTCGATCTGAAGCCGCAGCAGGTGCTCGACGAGCTGGCGCGCCGCGAAGGCGTTTCCGGCATCGACGAAAAAGCCGCCCGCAAAGAATAATCCCCCAATTTACGGAGTCGTTGTGGAAAACTGCCTGTTTTGCAAAATAGCCGAAAAGAAAATTCCATCGTCCATCGTCTATGAAGACGAGGATTTGCTGGCCTTCAAGGACATCAACCCGGCCGCGCCGGTGCATTTGCTGGTGATCCCGAAGAAACATTTCGCGACCTTGTCGGATTGCAGCGCCAACGAAGCGCCGCTGCTGGGCAAGATGCTGGCGCTGGCCCCCCGTCTGGCAGAGGAAGCCGGCTGCGGCGTCGGCTATGATGCGGACGGTTCGCCGACCGGCGGTTACAAGACGCTGATTAACAGTGGACCTAACGGCGGCCAGGAGGTGTACCATTTACATCTGCACGTGATCGGCGGCCCGCACCCATGGCGCGGACAGCGCTAACACGGTAGCGTTATATCGATAGCTGCATGACATCTACATGACACGCGGCGGTTCGCTTATACTGTCGCAGCAGTTCTCGAATCAACGGATAAATTGGGCGCATGCGCCTTGCAAGGGGAATATGATGGGTTCATTCAGTATTTGGCATTGGTTGATCGTCCTGGCGATTGTGATGGTGGTGTTCGGCACCAAAAAGCTGGGCAACGTGGGTTCGGACATCGGCAAGGCCGTTAAAGGCTTCAAGGATGGCATCAAGGGCGACGAAGACAAGCCGGCCGCGCCAGCCGCTCCCGGCACCATCGACGTCGACGCTAAAGAGAAGAAGTAAGCTGGGGGAGCAGCGCTCCCTTCAGGCTGAAACACCCTTATGATCGATCTC
This sequence comes from Rugamonas aquatica, assembly GCF_009380215.1. Taxonomy (GTDB): domain Bacteria; phylum Pseudomonadota; class Gammaproteobacteria; order Burkholderiales; family Burkholderiaceae_D; genus Rugamonas; species Rugamonas aquatica_B. The sequence goes on along the minus strand of NZ_WHUG01000003.1, from coordinate 101,677 downwards.
GGTCTTACCAAACTTGCTGTGATCGGCGTGGTTGCGCTGATCGTCATCGGTCCTGAAAAGCTGCCCAAGGTGGCTCGCATGGCCGGGACGTTGTATGGCCGCGCCCAGCGCTATCTGAACGAAGTCAAAACCGAAGTCTCGCGCGAAATCGAACTGGAAGAGTTGAAAAACCTCCAGAAGGAAGTGCAGACGGCGGCGGAAAGCGTGAAGGCGGACGTCGAGAATTCGATGTCGCAGCACGTGGCCGAGGTGGAAAACGCCTGGCACGACACGCCGACCATCCACTCGCCGAGCATCAGCCATGTCACCACCGACGACCTGTCGCGCAAGGCGCGCGAGTTCCGCCGCAAGAAGCTGGTGCGTAATTCGGCCATTCCTGGCTGGTACAAGCAGCGTCACGGCGGCAAGATGCACGTGACCTCGGGCGCCGCGCGCGTGGCGCGCTTCCGTCCCGGCAGCAACTCCTCTTCTTCGTTCTACTAAATGACTACTCCTGAAAAGGGCGAAGAGACCTTTATCTCTCACCTGATCGAATTGCGCGACCGTCTGGTCAAGGCGTCGATCGGTATTGCCATTGTTTGTATCGCGCTGATGATCTGGCCTGGTCCGTCGCAGATCTACGATTTCATCGCGCGGCCGATGATCGCCTCGCTGCCGGTCGGCTCGAAGATGATCGCCACCGGCGTGATCTCGCCCTTCCTGGTGCCGATGAAGGTGACGCTGGTGATTTCCATCATCCTGTCGCTGCCGTGGGTGCTGTACCAGTTGTGGGCCTTCGTGGCGCCCGGTTTGTACGCGCATGAGAAGCGGCTGATTGCGCCGCTGGTGATTTCGTCGTCGGTGCTGTTCATGTCCGGCGTGGCGTTCTGCTACTTCCTGGTGTTCGGGCGCGTGTTCCAGTTCATCTCCGAGTTTTCGCCGCAGTCGATTGCGGTGACGCCGGATATCGAGAACTATCTCGATTTCGTCATGTCGATGTGTTTGGCGTTTGGCGCGACCTTCGAGGTGCCGGTGGTGGTGGTGATTTTGGTGCGTATGGGTTTGGTGACGGTGGCCAAGCTGAAAGAGATACGGCCTTACGCCATCGTGGGCGCTTTCGTGATTGCCGCGATCGTCACGCCGCCCGATGCGGTCAGCATGTTCTCGCTGGCGGTTCCGATGTGCCTGCTGTTCGAACTGGGCCTGCTGGTAGCGCCGATGTTCGTCCGCATGTCGACGGCGCCGGAAGAGAAGGCCTGACGTCAGGAAAACAGCTTCACTAGTGTGACTACGTGCAGCACCAAGGACAGCCCGGTCAGCATGTAAAGCGTGTTGAACCTGGTATTCATGTGTTCTTTCAACGCGTCGATCTGCGCTTGCATATCGCTGCGTAGTATCTCTATCCGAGCGATGACATCCGTTTTCAGCAATAGCAGATCACCGGGCGTAACAGTGGACTCGGCCAACGCGTCGCGCAAGGCTAGCGACTGGGCCTCGGCTTGCTGCTGAGGCAGTCCGGCTTCTTCGAGTTTTTTTGCGTACGCAAGTGTGTCGAATTTGATAGGCATGTCCATCATCGCTCCCTGAATTAATCGTAGCAGAAACCGGCCCGAATGCGAGCCGGCTCACTAGCGTATCGAATCAATGGATGAGCCGTTTGCGCGCACTCAAGTGCGCTCAAACCCATGCCGTCCTACTGCGTCATCAAGCCCTTGATCACGCGCACCGGCGCGCTGCCGTAGCTCAGGAATTGCTCGTGGAATTCCTTCAGATTGAACTTGGCGCCCAACTGCTGCTTGCGCTGCTCGCGCAATTCCATGATCTCGCTGTAGCCGCTGAAATAGCTGGTCAGCTGCACCGACGACACCTGCACCCGATGCCACTTCTCCACCGCCTCGCTGCGCGTCTGGAAGGCCTGGCGCGTCAGCAGATCGATGGCCTGCTCCTCGGTCATGCCCAGCACATGCACGCTGTAATCAAGGATGGTGTTGGTCACGCTGCGCAGATTCCACTTCGAATACATCAGCCACATCTCCGGCGCGTTGTCACCGTAGCCCGACTCCAGCATCATGCGCTCGCCATACACCGCCCAGCCCTCCACCATCGCGCCATTGCCGAAGATGGACTTGACGATGGACGGCGACTTGTTCGCATACACCAGCTGCGCATAATGCCCCGGTATCGCCTCGTGAATATTCAGGATCTGCAGGATCCAGTAGTTGTACTCGCGCAGGCTGCTCTCGGCCGCTTCCGCCGTTGCGCCGTCGAGCGGCGTCACGTTGTAGTAGGTGCGGTCCTGCGGACGATACGGTCCCGGCGCATCGATGCTGGCGCCCGCGACACCGGCCTGGTAGGCAGGCGTCGCCCGCACTTCCAGCTGCTTCTTCGGATCCAGCGTCAGCAGATTGTGGCTGATTACCCAGTCCTGCAGCACCGGCACCTGACGGCGGATCTCGGCGAAGAAATCCTCGCGCTTCACATGGCGCTCGGACAGCTTGTCGATCACCTTGCCGATCTTGGCAAAGCGGTCGGCCGGCTTGACGGCGACGCCCATCGTCTTTTCCCACAGCTCGTCCGAGATGCGGTCCATATTGGCCAGCAGCTCTTCGCGCGCGGCCAAGGCCTTCTGGTAAGTCTGCTCGGCAGTGCTGCCGGACTGGATATCGAAGGCGAATTTTTTCTCGTACAGCTCTTTGCCCAGACGGAAGGTCCGGCGGCCGTTGGCGTCCATCTGCTTGTCCATCTCGGTCAGGAAGGCCACATAGCTGTCCACCGCCGTCAGCGCCGCGTTCACGCGCTGCGTGAACAGCTGCTTCTCCACCGGCGTCAGGATCGATGCCTGCGCCGCCTTGTCCACCTCGGTCAGCAGCGTCTGCACGCCTGGCGCCTGCGCGATCGCCAGACGTGTGTGCTCGCGCGTCGGATTGACGATGTTGGCGCGCGCCGCCTCGTAGTAAGCCGGGATGCCGGAGACGCGCTTGAGCAGCGTGCGCAGGCGCTGCGGCTGGGCCGCGTATTCGGTGTTGAGGATCAGGTCGATCGGGCCGGCCACGTTGTAGCTGGCAGGGTTCCACTCGTATTCCTTCAGCGTGGTCAGACGGAAGCGGTCGCTGTCGAGCTTGTTGATCAGCAGCGCCAGGTCGGTGCGCTGCTTGGCCGACAGCTGGCTGGCGTTGATCGCGCCGAAGCGCTGCTTCCACTCGTCGATGAAAGCCAGCTCCTTGGCCTGGCCCGCCTTGTCCGGAATCGACAGCGTGGCGGCGGTATCGTACTTGCCGGCGTAGATCGCGCTTTCCGAATCGATGCGCCACAGCGCGTTGAGGAACTGGCTGCTCTGGCCGTCGAAAGAGCGGTCCTGGCGGCGTTCCGGCGTGCCGGACGGCTTCAGCGACGGTGCGGCCACTGCGGCGACCGCAGCGGTGGCGGCGACGGCTTTCGCCTTGCCATGCTTGCCGCTGGATTTGCTGCTGCCCTTGCTGCTCTTGGCTGACTTGGCGCCGCTCTTGGCGTGCGCAGCGTGGCTCGTGTGCGAGGATTTGCCGCCGCTTTTGCTCTTGGCCGAGGTGCTGGCCGCCTTGTGGTGCGTAGTGGCGCCGGCTGGTGCGACGGCGAGCGTCGTCATCAATACAGCCAGTGCGATTTTTGTCTTGATCATCTTGAACAGCCTTGTCGATATGGTGGCCGGGCGTGCCGGGCCGAAGCGGAGGAGATTATCACTAATCGGCCCGTTTGAGAGCCTCCGGTTTGTAACTGGACGTCTACTTTCGCATCCCTTCTTGCAGCATGTTCAACATCTCCGACGCCGACATGCGGCCCGACACATCGCTGCCTTCCAGCAGGCTGTCGGCCAGGTCGCGCTTGTGCTGGTGCAGGTCGACGATGCCTTCCTCGATGGTGTGGCGCGCCACCAGCCGGTAGATGGTCACCGGCCGCAGCTGGCCCATGCGGTGCGCGCGGTCCGAGGCCTGGTCTTCCACCGCCGGATTCCACCACGGATCCATGTGGATCACGTAGTCGGCCGCGGTCAGGTTGATGCCGACGCCGCCCGCCTTCAGGCTGATGAGGAACACGTCGCCCTCGCCGGCCTGGAACAGGTCGACGCGCTTCTTGCGCTCGGCCATGGGCGTGGCGCCGTCCAGGTATTGATAGCTGATGTTGTTGGCGTCCAGGTGCGCGCGGATCAGCGACAGGTGGTCGACGAACTGACTAAACACCAGCACCTTGTGGCGGTTCTCCAGCAAGCCTTCCAGCAGGTGGGCGAAGGCCGCCAGCTTGCTGCTCTTCAGGCCCAGCTCCGCCGCCACCAGATTCGGATTGCAGCAGGCGCGGCGCAGCCGCATGATCTCGGCCAGGATCTGGATCGACTTCTTCTCGGCCGGGCCTTCGACGGCCGCCAGGTTTTCCAGCGCCGCGCGGCGCAGCGATTCATACAGCGCGGTTTCTTCGGCCGACAGGTCGACTTCCAGCGTGATCTCGGTGCGCGACGGCAGTTCGGTCAGCACCTGGGCCTTGGTCCGGCGCAGCATGAAGGGCTGGATCAAACGGCGCAGGCGGTTGCGCGCGCCCACTTCGGCGCGGTGGTCCTGCGGTTTTTCAATCGGCGCCGCGAAGCGGAGGTTGAACTGCTCGATGCTGCCCAGCAGGCCCGGATTGATGAAGCGGAACAGGTTCCACAACTCGCCCAGATGGTTCTCCAGCGGCGTGCCGGTGGCGATCATGCGGAAGTCGCCCTTCAACGCCATCACGGCCTGCGAGCGCTTGGTGGCGCCGTTCTTGATCGCCTGCGCTTCATCGAGCACGATGGTGTTCCACTGCACGCCGGCGAACAGCGCGGACTCCAGCTGCAGCAGGCCGTAGCTGGTCACGACCAGGTCGTAGGGCTGCAAGGTGGACAAGGTCTCGGCGCGGTCGCCGGCGCCGAACAGCTTGACGTTGAGGGTAGGCGCGAAGCGCGCCGCTTCGCTGATCCAGTTCATGCAGACGGAGGTTGGCGCCACCACCAGCGTCGGGCCTTGCGGCGCGCGCGACAGGATCAGCGCCAGCGCCTGCAGCGTCTTGCCCAGACCCATATCGTCGGCCAGGCAGGCGCCCACGCCCCAGCTGGCGAGGCGTGAAAGCCAGTTGAAACCTTCCAGCTGGTAGTCGCGCAGCTCCGCTTGCAGCGTGGTTGGCAGCTGCGGCACGAAGGCCGCCTGCGCCTCCATGCGCGCCAGGTGTTCCTTCCACAGCTTGTCCGATTTCAGGCCGCCGATATCGTCGGCCAGTTCCTCCAGCGCGAACGACGCCAGCGGATGCAGGCGCACGCCGTCTTCGGTGATCTCGCCGTAGACTGAGACTTCCATCAGGCGGCGGTGTAGTTCCTCGGTCAGCGCCAGGTAGCGGTTCTCGCCCAGTTCCACGAAGCGGCTCTGGCTCTTCTGCATCAGCTCCAGCAGCGTTTTCAGATCCATGACCTTGCCTTCATCGATCTGCAGTTCGCCGCTGGCCGCGAACCAGTCCTTGTTGCTCTTGATGGCCAGGCGCAGCTGCTTGGTTTCCACCCTGGCGGTGACGCGGAAGCTCTCGCCCTCCGGCCAGGCCAGCACGATGCCGGCCGCCGGCATCTCCTGCAGCTCCACCAGCAATTGCAGGCACAGCGCCGGCTGGCCCAGCAGCCATTCGCCGTGTTCCTGCTCGGCCGATTCCAGCACCGGGCACTTGGCGATCAGTTCGCGCTCGGCGTCGCGTTCGTCGATCAGCTTGCGGCGTGCCTGTACCGGCTTGCCGTTCACGTCGGCGATCACGCTGTCCGCACCGGCGCCGGGCGCGTAGTAGGCGCCGTTGGCCAGCGGACGCACCAGCACCTGCATCTTCAGGCCATGCTGATACGGCAGCAGGTGCAGATGCAGTCGCGTGTCGGCTTCCACCTGTTCCATGTCCGGCGCGGCGCCGCCGATTTCCGACTGCACCGTCACCAGCGACGAGATGGAGCTGATCGCATGCAGCACCTGCTGCTCCGCGTGCGCCGGCACGTTCAGGCCGTCGCCGACGATGGCGGCGATGCGGCGGTGCTCGTCGAGGATGTTCACCACGCGCAGGCGGGTCGGCGTCTCCTTGCTGACGATGACGGACGAGCTGTCGTCCGGTATCGGCGGGTGCAGCTTCAGTTCCAGGTTGCCCGGGCTTTTCTTGATGAGCAGCTCGGGCTCGCCGGCCAGCATTTCCACCCGCGTGTCCGGCGCATCGACCCAGAACAGCAGCGGGTGGCCGATCAGCGCCGATGCTGCGCGCTGCGGATCGATCTCGTAAGCGAGGCCGCTGGACTGGTAGCTGCGGTGCGCCACCGAGATCGCCTCGGAGGCGCGGATGTCCTGCGGCGTCAGGAAGTCGAACTGCTCGGCTTCGAAGCGCAGCCGCTTCAGGCCGACGGCGCGGCCCTTGCTCCACAGGCCGCGTGCATCGCGTTTCTGCTCGACCGGCGCGACATCGGTCAGGCCGTGGCGGTTGTCGTAGTTCAGCATCCACACCAGGCGCGTGCTGCCGGCGGCATCGGCGGTGGCGGGCTGCTGGAGGTTGATCAGCGCCGTCAATTGCCGCTGCCATGCTTCCTGCCGTTCGAACCACACGCTCAGGTCGGGATAGCCGAGGCGCGCGCGCAACGCGTTCGCATGACGCTGCTGCTCGACGTCGCCCAGGTGGCCCAGCAGGCAGGCGGCCTGCCCGGCGATGAACAGGTAGCCCGCGCGTTCGGCGTTCTGCGCCAGCTCCTGCAACTGCGCCTTGCGCTCGGACAGCTGCGGCAGCGAGAGCCAGAAGAACAGCAGGCACTGGAACATCTGCGTTTGCAGGCTGTTGTCCCTGGCCAGCGCGGCGACGGCGTCGGTCTGCATGGTGCCGGCGCGGATCTGGCGCAGCATGTCGATCTGCTGGATGACGGCGGTGTCGTGGTTCTGCGGCATGCGTACGGCGATTTCGAGATAGGCCTCGGCCGCCTTCAGGTGCTTGGCGTCGCCGCTGCGCAGCATAGCCAGCAGGTACAGGTAGCCGGACATGCCGGTGAACAGGTGCTTGCGCTTGCCGGTGTCGCGGCGCAGCGTTTTCAGCGCCGCGTCGAAGCCGACGATGGCCGCGCCGCTGGCGCCGCGCAGCAGCACCACCGCGCTGGCGAGGTATTGGCTTTGCGGACCGGCGGTGCGTTCCAGGTAGCGCTTGGCGTCGTCAAGGCGGCCGCACAGGATGGCGTCTTCCGCCAGCGCCATGCGCAGTTCGGGGCTGATGTCGTCCTTGGCGGCCAGGCGGCGCTGCATGTGCTGTTCGCAGAATTCGCGGATCACCGGCACGGTCAGGAATTCATGCTGGGCGTTTTGCAGCAGCACCATCAGCACATCGTCCTGTAGCAGCGGATGCACGCGCGCCAGCATGCCCGGTTCGAACGGACGGCCGAAGATGTCGACGATGGGGTGCAGCTGGGCCGCTTCATAGCTGCCCAGGCAGAACGCCAGTATTGGCTGGATCTGCTGCGGCGCCTGGCCGCGCAGGAGGCCCATGCGCAGGCGCGCCATGCCGGCGCGGTAGCTGCGCGGTTCGAAGCTGTTCCAGGTCTGGCGCATCGGCACCAGCTCGTCGTAGGCGCTGCACAAGTCGTCCAGCGCGTGCGTGCCGATGGAGGCGCGCATCGCCGGCCAGCGCAGCTTGGGGTTGCAGACAAAGCCGCGTCCCGTCATCACGCTGATGTAGGCCAGCCGTTCCAGCTTGCGCAGCGCTTCGTCCAGCGTGCCGACGCCATAGGGATTGCCGTCCTTGTCTTCGATGCGCGCGTGGTTCAGGTGATCGAGTATGGCCGTGCGTCCCACCGGCTCGCCGATCAGGGCGAGCAGCGCCAGTATCATTTTTTCGTTGAATTCAAGCGCGTCAAATTCGGCGAGCAGCTTTGCGTCGGCCATGCGGGGTCAGTCTTTCAGGTTATCGATGTGTACCGGCGGCGTGGCCGCAGGGTCGTGCAGGCCGAACATGCGCTGGTAGAAGTACAGCTCCGCTTCCAAAGTGCGGACGATGTTCTCGCCCTTGCGGAAGCCGTGGCCTTCGCCTTCCAGCGGCACGTAGGCCACCGGCACGCCGCGCGCCTTCAGCGCCTCGACCATCATCTCCGATTGCTGCGGCGGCACGACCTTGTCGTCCAGACCCTGGAAGAAGATCATCGGGCGCGCCAGCTTGCCGGTGTGGTTGATCGGCGAACGGGCCTGGTACAGCGCCTCGGCCTGCGGCTGCGGCGCGATCAGGTACTCATTGTAGTGCGATTCGAATTTGTGCGAATCCTGGTCCAGCCCTTTCAGGTCGGAGACGCCGTAGTAGCTGGCGCCGACCTTGAACACATTGTGGAAGGTCAGCGCGCACAGCGTGGTCAGGCCGCCGGCGCTGCCGCCACGGATAATCAGGCGTTCGCCGTCGGCCAGGCCGCGTTCGACCAGCGCCTGCGCGCCGGCCACGCAATCCTCGACATCGACGATGCCCCACTGGCCCTTGAGCAGGTCGCGGTAGGCGCGGCCGAAGCCGGTGCTGCCGCCGTAGTTCACATCCAGCACGCCGAAGCCGCGGCTGGTCCAGTACTGGGTTTTCAGGTTCAGCGTGTTGACGGTCATGCCGGTCGGGCCGCCGTGGCTGATGACGATCACCGGCGGCTTGCTGCCCTCGGGCGCTTGCACGTCGCGGTTGCGCGGCGGGTAGAAGAAGGCGTGTGAGGTGCGGCCGTTGGCGCTCGGGTAGCTGATGCTGGCCGGGATGGACAGGTAGTCTTCGTCCGGCAGTTCCTCGATCGACTGCGCCAGGATTTCCACACCCTCCTCGGTGAAGTCGATGCGCGCCAGTTCCATCGGGATGGTCGGGCCGCCGGCCAGCATGGCGATATAGCCCTTGGCCACGCGCAGTTCGCGGATTTCCTCGTAGGGGTTGGCGATCGCTTCGAGCTTGCCGCTGCCCGGCAGCAGGCGCGCCAGGCGGCTTACGCCCTTGTCGATGTAGGTGCAGATGATTTCAGAGGCCGAGCGGAAGCCGTACATCGAGTTCCCGAAGGTCCAGTGCGGCGAGGCGAATTCCGCCTCCATCGGGCACAGGCCCTCGGTGCGATCGCGCTCGCGGCACAGGCGATACAGGTTCCACCATCCGCTGCGGTCGGAGACGAAGTGCAGCAGGCCGTCCGGCGACCATTCGGGCTGGCAGACGGATTCCTCGGCGCCGCCGGCGATGCGTACCGGTGCTGCGAGCAGGCCGTCGTCGCCGATGTCGGCCAGCCACAGGGTCGTGCCTTGCCACGGCATGCGCGGATGGTCCCAACTGAGCCAGGCCAGCGAGCGGCCGTCCGGCGAAAGGCGCGGCGACGAATAGAAGTCTGCGCCCTGCGCCAGCAAGGTCTCGCTGCCGTCGGCGTTGATGGCGCACAGGGTGTTGGCCGGCTGCGCGTGCGGGTCGTCGCCATGCAGCTCGCGCACGGCGACCAGGCGGTTGCGCGCGCGGTCCACCACGAAGTCGGCGAAGCGCTGCTTGCCGGCCGTGGTCAGCGCGACCGGCACGGCGCCATCGTCGGCTACATCAAGTTTGTAGACGACGTTGTCGGCGAAATGCGAAAAATAGATGGTATCGCCGTCCACCGCATAGGCGCCGCCGCCGTATTCGTGTACGCGGCTGCGCACATTGTAGGGGGCCGGCGTCAGTTCGCCGGTGGTCACGCCGTGGTGGCGCAGCAGGGTGTTGCGGCCCGCTTCGGCGGCGCGGCCCGCCAGCCAGAAGATATCGCTGCCGTCGGCGCCGCCCAGCATCAGCGTGGACAGGGGCGTGGCGCCGGCGGCCACGCGCGCGGCGCTGATGGTCGATGGCCAGGCGCCGTAGGGCGCGGTGATAGGTGCGGCTGATGTCATGGCGTCTCCAAAGTCGGGTGCTACGCATGATAGTGAATGAACGGCCTATCATCCAGCAAAAAAAATCCGCGCAGGATGCGATAATAGTCTTTTGACCGATTTCGATTGCCTTCCATGCCACAATTTGCCCCGCTCCAGAACGACACCTTCTTGCGCGCGTTGTTGCGCCAGCCGACCGACCACACGCCTGTGTGGCTGATGCGCCAGGCGGGGCGATACCTGCCGGAATACCGCGCCACGCGCGCCAAGGCCGGCTCCTTCATGGGCCTGGCCACCAATCCCGACTACGCCACCGAAGTCACCCTGCAGCCGCTGGACCGCTTCCCGCTGGACGCGGCCATCCTGTTCTCGGACATCCTGACGGTGCCGGACGCGATGGGCCTGGGCCTGTACTTCGTCGAAGGCGAAGGCCCGAAATTCGAGCGTCCGCTGAAAACCGAGGCCGACGTGCTGGCGCTGCGCGCGCCGGAACTGGGCTCGCTGGACTATGTGTTCAAGGCCGTGACCCAGATCCGCACCGAATTGAACGGCCGCGTGCCGCTGATCGGCTTCTCCGGCAGCCCGTGGACGCTGGCCTGCTACATGGTCGAAGGCCAGGGCTCGCGCGAGTTCCACACCATCAAGAAGATGCTGTACAACCGTCCGGACTTGATGCACCACATCCTGAGCATCAACGCCAAGGCGGTGGCCGAGTACCTGAACGCCCAGATCGACGCCGGCGCCCAGGCGGTGATGGTGTTCGATTCGTGGGGCGGCGCGCTGGCCGACGGCGCTTATCAAGAGTTTTCGCTCAAATACATGCAGCAGGTGGTTTCCCTGCTGAAACGTGACAAGGACGGCGTCAAGATCCCGGCCATCGTCTTCACCAAGGGCGGCGGCCAGTGGATCGAGCAGATCGCCGACATCGGCGCCGACGCGGTCGGCCTGGACTGGACCGTCAACCTGACCCAGGCGCGCAAGCTGGTCGGACACAAGGTCGGCTTGCAGGGCAACCTGGACCCGGCCATCCTGTTCGCCAGCCCGGAGCAGATCCGCGCCGAAGTCCACAAGGTGCTGGACGCCTACGGCAAGCCGACCGACGGCAACGGCCATGTATTCAACCTGGGCCACGGCATCTCGCAATTCACGCCGCCGGAGAACGTCGCCGCCATGGTCGAAGCCGTTCACAGCCATAGCAAGGCTCAGCGCGCATCCTGATGTAGTCTGCGAACAAAGGGCACGTTTCGCAAGAGGCGTGCCCTTTTTCATTGGTGCGCGGAGGAAAGCAATACCGACTTATGCACAATTTTTTTTACTGCGGAAATAATAGGCAGTGCTTTTTTCCTAGCCCGTGAGGACGTTGCAAGTCATTGATTATGAACGGTATATTTTTTTGCCGAAGAGGCAAGAGATGGCAAGTCGTAAACCTTGACGAGGGACTGAAACTAGTTTATTTCCTCATTGTCCACAAAGTTATCCACAAAAACTGTGGATAAAAAATAAAAGTACTTAGTAAACCGTGACTTAGCCATAATGTTGCTGTTTTGCCTGAGGTTTATGTTGCGTTGCACGATTTTTAGGCAAAGTTTAGGCCGTGATAACGAAGTTGTGAACAGATAAACCTTACGCATAAGGTATCTGTATTGCGGTCCACGGGAAGTACCCTGTTGTGCTTTGCAATATCGGTGGATAAGTTCTAAAAAATGCTTGATTTCAGCAAAAAAAGCATCCTAAATACTTCACTTATGCACAGCGGCGGAGAAAAAACACGAATTTTTCTTCTCCTAGGAAGCATTTTCCAAGTGTTTGATTTTAAAGAGAAATAATTTTGAATTTTTGCCCGGTTTACGACGATACCAAGTTTGATGTCTGTGCTTTCCGGGGATTAAGATTCCTTTGTCCACAAAGTTATCCACAAAAACTGTGGATACATCAAAGCGCCTCAGTCGGGGCGGTATTTGCGCCCAATTGCCGCAAGAATTTTCTACTGTGACGGGATCTATGCAGGGCCTTTTCCACCATTGCATTCTTCAGATTGCGCTCGACACGCCGTTGAACGCGATCTTCGACTACCGCTGGCATTGCGATGCGGCAGAGCAGCCGCAGGTCGGTCAGCTGGCGCTGGTGCCCTTCGGCCGCCGCGAGGTGATGGGCCTGATCGTCGGCGTTGCGGCCGAGACCGATGTGCCGGTGGATAAGTTGAAGGATGCGCTGGCCGTGCGCAGCCAGCTGGGGCCGCTGTCGCCGCAATGGCTGGCGCTGGCCGGCTTTGCCGCCGACTATTACCAGCGTCCGCTGGGGGAGGTGGCGCTGCCGGGCCTGCCGAAGAATCTGCGCGTGCTGACCACGGTGGCGCTGGACCGGGCGTTGAAGAAGCTGGCCAAGCTGGACGCGCCGCACGACGGCACGCCGCTGAACATGCCGCAACTCAATCCCTCGCAGCAGGCGGCGACGGACGCCATCGGCGGCGCTCAAGGGTTTAAGCCAACTCTGCTGTACGGCGTGACGGGCAGCGGCAAGACCGAGGTCTACCTGCAATCCTGCGCCCAGGTGCTGGCGCGCGACGCCGACGCCCAGATCCTGATTCTGGTGCCGGAAATCAACCTGACGCCCCAGCTGGAGGGCAATATCCGCGCGCGCTTCCCCGGCGTGATGCTGGCGACCTTGCACAGCAGCCTGTCCGAGGGCGAGCGCATGCTGCACTGGCTGGCGGCGCACCAGGGCAAGGCGCGCATCGTGCTGGGCACGCGGCTGGCGATCCTGGCCTCGCTGCCGAACCTGAAGCTGATCGTCATCGACGAGGAGCACGACCCTTCGTACAAGCAGCAGGAAGGCTTGCGCTACTCGGCGCGCGACCTGGCCGTGTGGCGCGCCTGGCAGCTGGGCATTCCCATCGTGCTGGGCTCGGCCACGCCGTCGCTGGAAAGCTGGCACCACGCCCAGTCCGGCCGCTACCGCAAGCTGGAGCTGCGCGAGCGGGCCGTCAAGAATGCGGTGCTGCCGCAGGTCAAGCTGCTGGACATGGAGCGCGACAAGCCCAAGGATGGGCTGACGTCTCATTTAATCGCGGCGATCAGGCAGCGCATGGAGCGCGGAGAGCAGTCGCTGCTGTTCCTGAACCGGCGCGGCTATGCGCCGGTGATCTGCTGCGAATCCTGCGGCTGGATCAGCGAATGCACGCGCTGCACCTCGTTCATGGTGCTGCACCGCCCGGAGCATAGGCTGCGCTGCCACCATTGCAGCCTGGAGATGCGCATCCCGCGCCATTGCCCGACCTGCGGCAACGTCGACCTGCAACCGCTGGGGCGCGGCACGCAGCGCGTGGAGGAAGGCTTGCAAGCGATGTTCCCGGAAGCGCGGGTGCTGCGCATCGACGCCGATTCCACCCGCAAGAAGGGTAGCGCGCAGGCGGCCTTCGATACCGTGCACCGGGGCGAGGTCGATATCCTGATCGGCACGCAGATGGTGGCCAAGGGGCATGACTTCAAAAAGCTGACGCTGGTCGGCATTCTGAACCCGGACACGGCGCTGTTTTCGCAGGACTACCGCGCCAGTGAGCGCCTGTTCGCGCAGTTGATGCAGGTGGCGGGCCGCGCCGGCCGCGCCGCCCGCACCGAAGGCGGCAGCGCCAGCGAGGTGCTGATCCAGACCCGCTACCCGCAGCATCCGCTGTACGGCGCGGTGGTGAACCACGATTACGACCACTTCGCGTCGGCCTTGCTGGAGGAGCGCGAGCAGGCTGCCTTGCCGCCCTATCTGTTCCAGGCGCTGCTGCGGGCCGAGGCGCCGGAGCTGGCCACGGCCATCGAATTCCTGACCATCGCCCGCGATTGCGTCGAGCATCCGGGCATCACGATCAACGATCCGATTCCGATGAGCATGACGCGGGTGCACAACGTCGACCGCGCCCAGTTGCTGGTGGAGTCGGCGTCGAGGCCCATGCTGCAAGCGTTTCTGAAGGAGTGGTTACTCACTCTGCGGGAAATGAAGAGCCGCGTGAAGTGGTCGCTGGAAGTCGATCCGCTGGATATTTAACTTTGGGGTCAAGTCTGACATTTGGACACGAGCTCATGTGTCAAGAGCGATAACGGCTGAATTCGTGTCCAAATGTCAGACTTGACCCCAATGGGTTTAAAGCAGGAAGCGTTTGGCGGTGGCGACGATCTGTTCGGTCAGCGCGCGGGTGAACGGCGTGTCCAGGTTCCAGGCGTGCCAGTTCAGCGCCACGTCGACGTAGTGCCCGGGCGCCAGGTCGACCAAGCGGTCGTTGGCCAGCGCGCTGGCCACCTGGATCTGCGGCATCAGCCCGTAGGCCAGGCTGCCGTGGACGCATTCGGTGACGGCGGCCGACAGCGGCATCGTGTGGTGCGGATACGGACCGTTCAGGTCCAGCACCGTGCGCAGGAAGCCGGCCATCATGTCCTGGTCGCTGACCACGGCCGGCGCCAGCCGCGCCGCCTCCAGCGATAAACCATCGCCGAACCAGTGGCCGGCAAACGCCGGCGTCGCCACGCAGACGTAGCGCAGCTTGCCCAGCGGGGTCACGTCCGGGCCGTTGGCGTGTGGGTCGGGATGCTCCTGGGCGGCGGCGATGCTGCCGAATACACTACCCTCCTGCACCAGATGCAGGGCCATGCGCTGGTCGGCCAGCTGCACCTTCAGCTGGCAGCGCGGCGGCGACAGCAGGGGTTGCAAGCTCATGGGGAACCAGGTCGCCAGGCTGGCGGCGTCGACCGCCAGCGCGATTTCCGGCATGCTGACCTTGTGGCCGAGGTCGATATCCAGCGCCGCTTCCATCAACTTGACGTTGCGGTGGTGCGACACCAGCCTCTGGCCCAGCCCGGTCGGCACGGCCGGCTGGCCGCGCACGATCAGCAGGCGGCCGGCCGCGTCCTCCAGCGCCTTGATGCGCTGGGACACGGCGGATTGGCTGATGCCCAGCGCCAGGGCGGCTTTTTCGAAGCTGCCCTGGCTGGCGACGGCGTCCAGCACGGCGAGTGCGCGATAGTCCAGTGTTCCCATAAGCTGCACTTATAAAAATTGAAAACGATAAGCGATACTAATACTCTTTTGCTCTGAAGTAAAACTCGATTACAAGCAATCGTGCGCGGCCGCCGGATTTGGCGGGCGCCGATGCCGGCCCGCCAAACGGTGTAGACTTTGCGCATGAAAACGCTACGCACCGAAGTCGCCGTCATCGGCGCCGGCACCGCCGGCATGACCGCCTACCGCGCCGCCACCACCGGCGGCAAGAAAACGCTGCTGATCGAGTCCCACGTCTACGGCACCACCTGCGCCCGCGTCGGCTGCATGCCCAGCAAGCTGCTGATCGCGGCGGCCGAGGCAGCGCACGCGCTGCATGCGGCGCCGGCCTTCGGCGTGCATGCGGGCGAAGTCCGCATCGACGGCAAGGCCGTGATGGCGCGTGTGCGCAGCGAGCGCGACCGGTTTGTCGGTTTCGTCGTCGACAGCGTCAACGGCTATCCGGCCGAGGACAAGATCCACGGCCATGCGCGTTTCCTCAGCCCGACCCAGTTGCAGATCGACGAGCACACGCTGATCGAGGCGGAGCGCTTCGTCATCGCCACCGGCTCCACGCCCATCGTGCCGGACGAGTGGCGCGCGGCCGGCCCGCGCGTGATCACCAGCGACGAAGTGTTTTACTGGGACGATCTGCCGGAATCGATCGCCGTGGCCGGCACCGGCGTCATCGGCCTGGAGCTGGGCCAGGCGCTGGCGCGGCTGGGCGTGCGCGTGACCGTGTTCGGCCGTGGCGGCAGCGTCGCCCAGCTCAGCGATCCCGAGGTGCTGGACGTGGCGCGCCGCGCCATGGCCGACGAACTCGACGTGCGCTTCAAGACCAAGGTGGTGCAGGTGGCGCAGCAGGGCGACGGCCTGGATGTGACCAGCGAGGACGCCAGCGGCCAGCGCCGCACCGAGCATTTCAGCTACCTGCTGTCGGCGATAGGCCGGCGTCCGAATGTGCACAAGCTGGGCCTGGAGAACACCGGCCTGGAGCGCGATCACCAGGGCATACCGCTGTATGACAAGCAGACGATGCAATGTGGCAGCAGCGCCATCTTCATCGCCGGCGACGCCGACAACGAACGCCCGCAACTGCCGGAAGCGGCCGACCAGGGCCGCATCGCCGGCGACAACGCGGCGCGCTACCCGGCCGTGCAGCCCGGCCTGCGCCGCACGCCGCTGACCATCGCCTTCACCGAGCCGCAGATCGCCACGCTGGGCGTCAGCTACGAGGAATTGTGCGCTTCCTACGCCGGCCGTTTCGCCGTCGGCAAGGTGTCGTTTGAAAACCAGGGCCGCAGCCGCGTGATGTTGCAGAACAAGGGTATGCTGCGCGTGTATGCCGAGCACGCCACCGGCCGCTTCCTCGGTGCTGAGATGATAGGCCCGCGTGCCGAGCACATCGGCCATCTGCTGTCCTGGGCTTGCCAGGCCGGGCTGACCGTCAGCGCCATGCTGGACATGCCTTTCTACCACCCGGTGGTGGAGGAAGGCGTGCGCACGGCGCTGCGCGACCTGGCGCATCAACTGGCCAATGCGCCGGCCCACGATTGCGCCTGCGTCGATTGCACGCCCGGACCCTAGGGTCAAAATACAACAAACTCACACATTCTCACTGAAACCCCGTATGCTGCTGGCTCGATAGTTTTTTATCAACGGCAATGAAGATACGTAGAGTGACGGCGGCCGATCTGAAACTGGGCATGCTGATACCGTGGAATGTGTACGGTGAGAATGGCGCCCTGCTGGTCCGCAAAGGTCATATGATCGCCAGCGCCAATCAGATCGATTATCTGGTGGAGCGCGGCTCCTTCGAGGATCACAGCGGCCAGCAGGACGCGGCCAGGGAGCCTGACTCGGCGCTGCGCAAGCTCAACGCCGCCAGCCTGGCGTTGCAGACCCTGCTGCCTTCGCTGGCCGTGCACGCCGCGCCGCCGGACCTGCGCCGCCGCCTGGAAGAGGTGGCCCTGCTGGTTGCCGACGCCGTGGCCGTCAACGTCGATGCCGCCACCGCCACCCTGCTGCATAATCAAACCGCCACGCCGTACGCGGTACGCCACAGCGTCGACACCGCCGTCATCGCGCAGGTGCTGGCGAAGGCCAGGCAGCTGTCGCCGGCCGATACCCTGAGCCTGACGCTGGCCGCGCTGACCATGAATGTCGCCATGCTGGCGCAACACCAGCGCCTGCAGGACAGCCGCGCCGAACCCAGCGCCGCCGACCGCGCCGCGATGCTGGCCCATCCCGAGGCCGGCGTGCAGTTGCTGCGCCAGGCCGGCATCACGGACCAGGCCTGGCTGGACTGCATCCTGTACCACCACGAAAACGAAGACGGCAGCGGCTATCCGCTGCACAAGTCGGGCGCGCAGATTCCGCCGCTGGCGCGCCTGCTGGCGCTGGCCGACCGTTACGCCGCCCGCGTCGCCGAGCGCGTCTGGCGCAAGACGCTGGCGCCGCACGCGGCCTTGCGCGATCTGCTGCTGGAGTCGAACGTCACCATCGACGGCAACCTGGTGACGCTGCTGATACGCGAATTGGGCATCTATCCCATCGGTACCTGGGTACGGCTGATCAATGGCGAGATTGGCGTGGTGTCGCGCCGTGGCCTGCAATCGACCACGCCGCATGTGACGTCGGTGATCGGCCCGCGCGGCGCGCCGCTGGAGTTGTTCCTGCAACGCGACACGCGCGGCGAATTGCACGCCATCCGCGAAGTGTTGAGCACGGCGCAGGTGGCCGCGCTGCAGGCGCCGCCGCTGCGCATGGAGCAGGTGTGGGGCCGCAGCGCGGCCGTCTGACTCAGTTCAGCAGCGCATCCAGCCGGCCCTGCTGCGCCAGGTCGCGCAGCACGCGGATGGTGTCGATATCCGATTCCTGGTAGGCCGAGCGGCGGAATTCGTCGTACATCGAATTGGCGGCATCGGTCGCCGCATCGTGGCCGTCGTCGTACTGGAAGCGCACGTACAGCGCATCGGCGCTCGGCGTTTCGATGGTCATCGTCAGGCTCGACTGGCTGATGTCCTGCTGCGCCGCCACCTCGTAGCGCACCTGGCGCATCGGTTCCAGCACCACGCGGTCGTCGATGACCAGCTCGCCGTAGCGCAGGCTGCGGCTGAAGCCGTTCTCGCTGCGTTCGGTGATGGTGCACTCGTCCAGGTGCGGCACGAACAGCTTCGGCGATTCGGCGCGCAGCACCAGGCCGCTCCACAGCTGCTTGATGCTCAGCGCATCGATCAGTGGATTCAGCGGGTCGTTAATTTCTATCAGATGTTCGAATTTCATAGGAAAACCATGTCAAAGCCAGGCGCACGCGCGCCTCATCCCCGCATGGTAACGCATCTGTCACAAAGACGACTGCGCCGGCTCAGGCGATGCCTTCGTCCCAGTACGGTTCCGGCCCGAAGCGCCGGCTGAAGAAGTCGATGAAGGCCTGGCTCTTGGGCGGCAGGAAACGGCGGTTCAGGTAGACAGCGGAAATCACCGAATCGGTGGTCTGGTAGCCCGGCAACACCCGCACCAATGCGCCGCTGCGCAACTGTTCCGCCACCAGCCAGGTCGACGACAGGCTGATGCCGAGACCGGCGATGGCGGCGTCGCGCAGCGCCTCGCCGTTGTCGCTGCGGAAGCGGCCGCTCACGCGCAGCAGCAATTCACCGCCGTCGCGCTCGCGCAAGCGCCACGGGTTCATCGCCTGTAACACCAGGCATTCGTGCTGCAACAGGTCGGATGGCTGCTGCGGCACGCCGCGCTGGCGCAGATACTCGGGCGAGGCGCACAACACCAGCTTGCTCGGCGCCAGCGGCCGCGCCACCAGCGCCGAATCGCGCAGCGGGCCGATGCGGATGGCGACGTCGATGCCGTCCGCCGCCAAGTCGTGGGTGCTGTCGGACAGGCGCAGGTCCAGCTGCACGCCAGGGTGTTCCTCCAGAAACTGCGCCACCTCGGGCACGATGTACAGCCGGCCGAACGTCACCGAGGCCGCCACCCGCAGCAAGCCCTGCGGCTGGGCGTTGCCGTGGCCGACCGCCGCCGACGCCTGCTCGGCTGCGTCCAGCAGCGCCATTGCCCGTTCCAGGAATACTTCGCCGTCCTGCGTCAGCGTGATCTGGCGCGTGGTCCGGTGCAGCAGGCGCGCGCCTAGCTGCTTTTCCAGCTGCGCCATGCGGGTGCTGGACGCGGCCGGCGACAGGCCGAACTCGCGCCCGGCGGCGGACAGGTTGCGGGTCGCGCACACCCGCACAAACAGCGCCACATCGGTCAGGTCCAGAGCCATTTGATTGTTTTGATGAAGAATGATTTCATCATTATGCCAATTATCAAAAGCAATGCGGCAAATCATACTGCGTCCATCCAAACTTATTTCGAGGAAACGCCATGAAAGCCATCGCCGTCACCAACACCGCCCTGCAAGACGTGGAAATCGCCGTGCCTGCCGCCACCGGCCACGATCTGCTGGTCAAGATCGAAGCCATCTCCGTCAATCCGGTCGACACCAAGGTGCGCGCCGGCGAAGCGGCCGACGCCGCTCCGCGCGTGCTGGGCTGGGATGCTGCCGGCACCGTGACCGCCGTCGGCCCGGACGTGACGCTGTTCAAGGTCGGCGACACCGTCTACTACGCAGGCAGCATCGTACGCCCCGGCGCCAACAGCGAATTCCACCTGGTGGACGAGCGCATCGTCGGCCGCAAGCCGGCCAGCCTGGACTTCAACCACGCCGCCGCCCTGCCGCTGACCTCGATCACCGCGTGGGAAGCGCTGTTCGACCGCCTGGCGATCCGCCGCGACGGCGCCGACGCCGGCAAGCGGGTGCTGGTGATCGGCGGCGCCGGCGGCGTCGGCTCGATCGCCATCCAGCTGGCCAAGCAGCTGGCCGGACTGACGGTGATCGCCACCGCCTCGCGTCCCGAGTCGGCCAAGTGGGTGCGCGAGCTGGGTGCCGACCATGTGATCGACCACAACGGCGACATGGCGGCGCAACTGCTGGCGCTGGAGATCGCCGACGTCGACTACGTGCTGTGCCTGAGCGACACCGACCCGCACTTCGACGCCATCGCCCAGGTGGTGGCGCCGCAGGGCAAGGTGGTCAGCATCGTCCACAACGCCGCGCCGCTGGACATGGACAAGCTGTTCGCCAAGAGCGTGACCTGGGTGTGGGAAATGATGTTCACCCGCTCGATGTTCGGCACGCCGGACATGATCGAACAGCACAAGCTGCTCAACGAAGTGGCAGCGCTGATCGACGCCGGCAAGCTGAAGACCACGCTGGGCGAGGTGTACGGCAAGATCAGCGCCGCCAACCTGCGCCGCGCGCACGAGGCGCTGGAAGGCCGCCGCACCATCGGCAAGATTGTGTTGTCGGGCTTCTAAGCGGCCGGGGGCTGTACAATGACTGGCTGTTCCCTAGCCAGATCGTCACCCGATGTCCAAAGCCCCCCAATTCGGTCTTAATGTCCCGCAAAGCGAGGCCGTCATGTACCTGGACGGCCCATGCCTGGTGCTGGCCGGAGCGGGCTCGGGCAAGACGCGCGTGATTACCCAGAAGATCGCCCACCTGATCGAGGACCGCGGCTACGATCCGCGCACCATCGCCGCGCTGACCTTCACCAACAAGGCCGCGCTGGAGATGCAGGAGCGTATCGCCAAGCTGCTCAAGCAGCCGCGCCAGGCCAAGCAGCTGACGGTGTCGACCTTCCACTCGCTGGGCGTGAAGATCCTGCGCCAGGAAGCCAACGGCGTCGGCCTCAAGGACCGCTTCTCCATCATGGACGCCGACGATTGCGGCTCGCTGATCCAGGACCTGGCCATCACCACCGACAAGCAGGTGGTGCGGCGCATCCAGACCGACATCTCGCTGTGGAAGAACGGCCTGGTCGATCCGATGATCGCGCTGGACAAGGCCAAGGACGAGGACGAGGCGCAATCGGCGCGCATCTACGCCAGCTACGTGGCCACGCTGTCGGCCTACCAGGCGGTGGACTTCGACGACCTGATCCGCCTGCCGGTGGAACTGTTCCGCAACAACGAGCCGATCCGCGACAAGTGGCAGCGCCGCCTGCGCTATCTGCTGATGGACGAGTACCAGGACACCAACACCTGCCAGTACGAGCTGGTCAAGCTGATGGTGACGGGCGTTGGCAAGAAGCCGATGTTCACCGCCGTGGGCGACGACGACCAGGCGATCTACGCCTGGCGCGGCGCGTCGGTGGAAAACCTGAAGACGCTGC
Organism: Rugamonas aquatica; assembly: GCF_009380215.1. GTDB lineage: Bacteria > Pseudomonadota > Gammaproteobacteria > Burkholderiales > Burkholderiaceae_D > Rugamonas > Rugamonas aquatica_B. The sequence goes on along the minus strand of NZ_WHUG01000003.1, from coordinate 80,580 downwards.
AGACCGACTTCCCCGACCTGGCGGTCATCAAGCTGGAGCAGAACTACCGCTCCACCACCCGCATCCTGCAGGCGGCCAACGCGGTAATCGGCAACAACCCCAAGCTGTTCGAGAAATCGCTGTGGTCCGAGCACGGCCTCGGCGAGCCGATCAAGGTGCTGGGCATGGCCAACGACGACCAGGAAGCCGAGCAGGTGGCGATCATGATTTCGGCCGACCATTTCGAGCGCAAGAACAAGTGGTCCGACTACGCCATCCTGTACCGCGGCAACCACCAGGCGCGCATCATCGAGCAGTCGCTGCGCAAGGAACGGATTCCGTACACGATCTCCGGCGGCCAGAGCTTCTTCGACAAGGCCGAGATCAAGGACATCATCAGCTACCTGCGCCTGCTGGCCAACACCGACGACGATCCGGCCTTCATCCGCGCCGTCACCACGCCGCGGCGCGGCGTCGGCCAGTCGACCATGGAAACGCTGGGCACCTTCTCCGGGCAATGGCAGTGCTCGCTGTTCGAGGCGGTGTTCAAGGGCGGCATCGAAGCCCTGCTGACCGACCGTCAGCTGGGCCCGCTGCGCGACTTCTGCAACTTCATCAACAACCTCGAAGCGCGCGCCAGCCGGCCCGGCCCGAGCGGCAGCGGCGACAACGCGGCCCAGGTGCTGGACGATTTGCTGGAAGCGATCAACTACGAATCCTATCTGTACGATATGTTCGATGAGCGCGCGGCCCAGGGCAAGTGGCAGAACGTGCTGGAGTTCACCAACTGGCTGAAGGAGCGCGGCCGTGGCGGCAAGGACCGCGACGGCGAAGAGAAGAACGTGCTGGAGCTGACGCAGATGGTGGCGCTGATGTCCATGCTCGAAGGCCAGGACGAAGACCCGGACGCGGTGCGCATGTCGACGCTGCACGCGTCGAAGGGATTGGAGTATCCGCACGTGTTCCTGGTCGGCGTCGAGGAAGGCATCCTGCCGCACAAGGGCGATGCCGATGCGCCGGCCGAGACCATCGCCGCCCGCGTGCAGGAAGAGCGGCGCCTGATGTACGTCGGCATCACGCGCGCGCAGCGCACGCTGCAGATCACCTGGTGCAAGAAGCGCAAGCGCGCCGGCGAGCAGGTGCATTGCGATCCGTCGCGCTTCATCAAGGAGATGGAACTCGACGTCGGCACCGCCGTGCCGGCCGAGTCCGAAGTGATGACGCCGAAAGAGCGGCTGGCACGAATGAAGGAACTATTAACCACACCGAAGACCTGATCCGGCGGGTGTTTGTGCTAGCATCGGCATGTGCCGTCCTGGCGCGATACCAACGGAGGTGATCCTTGCGTACCCAACTCATTGCGTCTCTCGTTTTCGCCTGCGCGCTGCTGCCGATGGCACACGCCGCAGAGTTCGCCACCAAGCCGGAAGCCGAGGCGATGGTGAACAAGGGCTTGAAGTTTTTGAAGGCCAATGGCAAGGACAAAACCTACGCCGAGATCAACAAGAAGGACGGCCAGTTCAGCGACCGCGACCTGTACCTGACCGTGTACGGCCTCGACGGCGTGGTGCGCGCGCACGGCGCCAACGCCAAGATGATCGGCAAGAACCTGATGGAAATTAAGGACGTCGACGGCAAGGCCTTCGTCAAGGAGCGCGTCGAGCTGGCGAAGAAAAAGCAGCCGTTCTGGCAGGACTACAAGTTCACCAATCCGACCAGCGGCCAGATAGAACCGAAGGCCATGTATTGCGTACCGGAAGACGATATGGTGGTCTGCGGCGGGGTCTATCTCAAGTGAGGCCACTGAGGCTGTAGAATGCGTGCTTTCCAGCAGGGAGTATGCCGTGAGCACCACCGAAGACCGCTTCATCGATATTGAAATCAAACTGGCGCACCAGGAACACATCGTGGAGTCGCTGAACCAGCGCGTCTACGAGCAACAGCAGCAGATCGACAAGCTGGAGCAGATGTGCGCGGCGCTGGTCCAGCATGTGCGCGACCAGGCGCAAAGCAGCGGAGGCGGCGGCGCCCTGGCGCACGAACCGCCGCCGCATTACTGATCAGGCCAGCACGGCCCGCAGCGCCTCGACCACGATCGCATGGTCTTCCGCCTGGCGCAAGCCGGAGACGGTGGCCGTGCCGATCAGGCCGACATTCCTGACCACGACCGGGAAGGAACCGCCGTACGGCGCGTATTCCTTCGGGTCCAGATACTTCACGTCCTCGAAGACCACGCCGCGGTTTTTATAATCGGTGCCGATGTGGAAAGAGCAGCGGCCGAAGCGCGTCACCACATTGCTCTTGCGGCGTATCCAGTCGGCCTGGTCCGGCGTGGCGCCCTGCATCGCGTGATGGAACAGCACCTTGCCGTTGACGGTCACGTTGACCGTGACGCTCTTGTCGCGCTGCCTGGCCAGCTCGATCACTTTCAGGCCCAGCGCCAGCGCGGTGTCGCTGGTGAAGGTGGTGAATTGCAATTCCTTTTCCTGCAGCGCCAGGGTTTCCAGCAGCTCGGCGTAATTTTCCATACTTGATCCTCTCCGGTACAAGACGGCAGTGTAGCCGAGCCGCCCGGATTAGCGGAAGACGAATCGCGGGGCGGCGGCCCGTTGCTCGGCCTTCTCCCGCCACTGCTGGGCTTGCGCCGCATCCGGCTTGAGTCCCAGCTCGCCTTTTTCGTAAGCGGTGGCGAGGCGGCGCATGGCGGACAGGAAATTCAGCTCGGCTGAACGCCGGTACATATCGACCGCGTCCGACGCGCTTTTCGGCACGGCGCGGCCGGCCTCGGTCAGCATCGCCAGGCGATACAGGCCGTCCGCATTGTTTTGCGCGGCGGAAGCCTGGTACAGCGAGGCCGCCTTGCTCAAGTCCTTGGCCATGCCCTTGCCCTGTTCATACATGCCGCCCAGCGCGGCCTGCGCGTTGCCGTTGCCCTGGGCGACGGCGCGCGTGTACCAGTCGCGCGCGGCCGCATAGTCCTGCGCCACGCCGCTGCCGATTTCGAAGGCATAGCCGATGTTGTTCTGGGCGACGGCGTTGCCGGTCTTGGCGGCGGTGCGCTGGAACGCCAGGCCCTGAACCGGATCGGCCTTCTCGCCGAGCAGGCCGTAGGTCAGCACGATGCCCCAGCGGATTTGCGAGGAGGTGTCGCCGTCCTGCGCTGCCTGGCGCAGGTAGCGGGCGCCTTCCTCGTCGCTGTGGAACACGCCTTCGCCACGCAGGTACATGGAGGACAGATCGCGCTCGGCGGCGGGATTGTGTTGGGCCGCGGCCCGTTCCAGCCATTGCTGCGCCAGCGGCAGGTCTTTCTCCACGCCCCGGCCGTACAGGTAGAACATGCCGAGATTGGCCTGGCCCCACGCATGGCCGCCTTCGGCCGCCTTGCGGTACCACTCGGCCGCGACGGCGCGGTCGAGCGGCACGCCACGGCCGTAGGCGTGCAACAGGCCGATATTGTTTTCCGCCTGATGGTCGCCTTGCTCGGCCGCCTTCAGATACCAGTCCATCGCCTGCGCGTAGTCTTGCGTGACGCCTTTGCCGTGTTCATAGCGGTAGCCTGTTTCAACCTGTGCTTGCACGTGGCCGGCTTCGGCGGCTTTGTGATACCAGATCGCGGCTTCGACCTGGTTGGTCGGCGCGCTGTGGCCGGTGGCCAGCCGCAAGCCCAGCAGGTACTGTGCTTCCGGCAGGCTGTGATCCAGCATCGTGCGGAACTGGCCCAGCGTGACGGCCTGGTTGGCTTCGCCGTTGCTGTAGGCCTTGGCCAGCTGGTACAGCGCATCGGCGTCGCCGGCCAGCGCGGCGTCGCGGTACTGGTTGACCGCCGCCAGGTCGGGCTTCAATGAGGACGGGCCGTCCAGCGTCCAGACGTACTGCATCTGTTGCCAGGCGCTGACGGGCTTGCCGTCCACCATGCCGGGCTTGAAGCGGCAGGAACGCAGGCCGGCCACTGCCGCGTCGTCCAGCAGCGGGAAGCCGCTGGAGCGGGTGACTTTTGCATCGGCGACGCCGCCGTCGGTGCCGATCAGGAAGGCCAGTGTGACGGTTCCGGTTTGTTCCTTGCGCAGCGACTCCTTGGGCCAGACCGGTTTGGCGCAGCCCTGGAAATCCGCAGTGCCGAGCTTGGGCGTATCCGCGGCGCAGGTGCCCAGCGAGACCGCGATGCCCAGTGTCGCAGCCAGCAAGCGTCTGGTGGAAAAAGTCTGGGCCATAGCGTATCCTTAATGTTTCATATTTGAAAACAGGCAGGATAGGTGCAAAGTCGTTCCATGTCCATTACGGGCAGGATAGGATAGGTGCGACGGCCGTCATCGCGCGTGTCGAATTATCGGGGCGTCGTTCGTCGTAGGGCTGGAGGGACGTCCTCTACACTCACAGGAGCAACGATCATGACTACGAATACCGTACAACTGCACCGCGTTTTCAAATCCAAGGCCGATCGCGTCTACCGCGCCTTCCTGGATGCCGCCGCGCTGGCCAAGTGGCTGCCGCCGCATGGCTTTACCAACACCGTGCATGCGCTGGATGCCAGGGTGGGCGGCAGTTACCGCATGTCGTTCACCAACTTCACCACCGGTGGGCAGCACAGCTTCGGCGGCGAGTATCTGGAGCTGGTGCCGAACGAGCGCCTGGTCTACACCGGCACGTTCGATGATCCGAATCTGCCGGGCGTGATGAAGACCACGGTGACGCTGCGCGACGTGTTCTGCGGCGTGGAGGTGAAGGTGGTACAGGAAGGCATCCCGGCGGTGATTCCCGTGGAGGCGTGCTATCTGGGCTGGCAGGAATCGCTGGTGCTGCTGGCGCAACTGGTCGAGCCTGAGATACGCGAGTGAGGCCGGCGGCTAGCGCCACTGTGCAAGTGGAATAGTGTTGGTATAATGAAATACTTGCTAAATTTATAGTTTTTTGGCAGGTAATTTCAATGATCTACCTCACCTTTAGGAAAACCAGTGTCCAACTACAGCTTAGTTAAAAAACTCGCAGTCGTCGTTTCTGTCCTCGTTATGACCGGGTGCGCAAGCATCAACAAAGCGCCTGCAACCGTTGATGCGGAGTCGAAGCTGTTCAAGCCAAACCCAGCAACGTCGCAAGTCTATGTTTATCGCAACGAAACCCTGGGTGCGGCGCTGTCCATGCCAGTCACGGTTGATGGCAAACTGGCCGGCAACACCGGACCGAATTCCTTCTTCAAGTTCGATCTGCCAGCTGGCGCGCATACAATCACTTCCCAGGGTACCGGGTCCGAACTGACCGTCAACACCGAAGTTGGCAAGCTCTACTATGTGTGGCAGGAAGTGAAAATGGGCCTGATGTCGGGCGGTTCGAAGCTGCAACTTGTGGCGGAAGAAGTCGGTAAAAAAGCTGTTGCCGAGTGCGCGCAAATCCAATCGGCGTTGCAATAAAAGTGAGGCGGGCCTTGATCCAAGGCCCGCCTGCGGCCGGGACGGCGAGTCCATGGGGTGCTATGATCTAGTGACCATCCAGAAAAGCGACCCGCCCCGCCAGCAAGTCCCAAGCTTGACCGAACATCGGGCGGGCATTCGTTATCTGGGCGAGCCGGCAGCCGAATTCATACGCAAAATGCGCGACTCGGATCGCTTCTGATGCGGTATATCGACACCAGTGTGTTGATGGCTTTCCTGCTTCCAGAATCCGGCAGTCAACTCGCGGAACGTCTGATGACCAGTCCTGGCGACGCCTTGGCATTTAGCAGTTGGACGGAAGTGGAGTTGCTGTCTGCACTGGGCATACAGGTTCGGCGCAAGGCCATCACGCGACGTGGAGCACGGAAGGTCGTCGATGCCTTTGCAAACCTCGTTGCGCCAGCGCTAGTCCGGCTTGCGGTCGATGACAACGACCATCGCATGGCGGCATATATGCTGGATGGATGGCAGACCGGCCTTCGCGCAGGCGACGCACTGCATTTGGCGATGGTCCAAGCATATCAGGCCGAACGGTGGACCTTCGATCAAACCATGTCGAAGGCTGCCTCGCATTTCGGCCTTCGATGCCAGCTTTTGCGCAGCTAACAGACTGTCATGGTTTGTAGCTCACGATGATCATCGGCCAGACGCGGGAAAAGTCCCGCCTGATTGACCGTTATCCGGATAACGGATAAAATTTTCAGATGCCTATCCAATCCTTTGGATGCCTCGACACCGAGGCTCTTTTTACCACGGGCAAGAGCCGTAGGTTCGTCAACATCAAGAGTGCAGCTGAGCGCAAGCTGGCCCAACTCGATGCGGCTCCCTCGTTGAACTTCATGACAGTTCCGCCGGGTAACGATCTGAAGGAGTACAACGGCGCTTGGCATGTCCGTATCAACGATCAGTGGCGTCTGACCTTCAAGTGGGGCGAGAACGGCCCGTATGATGTGCTGATCGAAGACCCACATTGAACTCGGAGTGCACTATGTTTAAGAACGGCATGCGTCCTGTCCACCCGGGCGAGATCCTGTTAGAGGACTACATCAAGCCCATGGGCGTGAGCGTACGCGCTGTGGCTTTGGCCTTATGTGTTCCTTACTCGCGCCTCAGCGAAATCACCAAAGGCGAACGCGGCGTGACGGCTGATACAGCCCTGCGCCTGGAGCGCTATTTTGGTAGCGAGGCTCAAGGCTGGCTGAATCTGCAAAGTGCGTATGACTTACGTGTCGCCGAGACCCTGGCCGGCAAGACCATCGCCAAGCAGATCAAGCCCCTTGCGCTGACGGTCTAATCCACCGGCAAGCGTAGGCACAACATAGGAGAATAGATGGGCAAGAGTAGGTTGGAGGCATTCAGCGATGGCGTCATCGCCATCATCATCACCATCATGGTGCTGGAACTGAAGGTGCCGCATGGCGCGGACTGGGCGGCGTTGCAGCCTTTGTGGCCGGTGTTCCTCAGCTATGTGCTGAGCTTTATCTACGTCGGCATTTACTGGAACAACCACCATCACCTGATCCACACCGTCAGCCACGTCACCGGCGGCGCGCTGTGGGGCAATCTGCATTTGCTGTTCTGGCTGTCGCTGGTGCCGTTCGTCACCAGCTGGGTCGGCGAGAACCATTTCGCCGCATTGCCGCTGGCCTGCTATGGCTTCATCCTGTTCATGTCCAGCATCGCTTACTTCGTGCTGGCCAAGTGCCTGGCCGCCAACAACGAAGCCTTGCGCGTCGCCCTGGGCAAGGACCGCAAGGGCAAGCTGTCCACTCTGCTGTACTTGATCGGCATCGGTATGTCCCTGCTCGTGCCGATGGCCGGCTTCGCCATCTACGTGGTGGTGGCGATGATCTGGTTCATCCCCGACCGCCGCTTCGAACGCCGCTGATCTAGCTGCCGCAGTGCTCGGCGATGCGCGTCCATACGCGGCGCGAATCGGTCTGCATGTGGATGCCCGTTTGCCCCATCGCCTGCATGGCCTTGGCCACAGCCGCCGCCTCTTGCGGTGTCTTGGCGTCGGCTTGCGCTTTGGCCAGGGCCGCCATCGCCTGCGCGCGTCCGGCGTCCATAGCCGCCTGCTGCTGAGGCAGCGCCGCCAGCGCCTGCTGGGCTTTGGCGCGCTCTTCCGGCGTGCCGTGCTTCGCCATCTGCTCCATCATCGGCCGCAGCGCTTCCACGCTCGGTGCGCCGGGCGTGGGCGCCAGGTCGGCATGGTCGATGAACTCCCAGGTGTTTTCGCTCAGACGGCGCACCGTCAGCTTGTAGCGCCCGCCGGCGCACTGGGCGATGTGGACGATGCCGTCGGCGCCGCCGGTGGTCGACAGCGTCTTGCAGGCCGCCGCTCCCAGGTTCGGCGGCAGCACCGGCGTGCCGGCCGGATGCGCCGGCACGCAAAAGCGGACCGGGCCGTCGCCCTTGAAGTCCTGCCGGGCTTTTCCGCCGGGACCGGCGACGGTGGCGGTGACGTCGCCGCTGGCGCCATCCGTCTGCTGGCGGGCGCTGGTGCCGGTGTCGCGCATGCGTATGGTGCCGTCGGTATCGATCTGGTACAGGCCCGGCGGCGGCATCGCCTGCTTGAAGGTGGCGACGGAAACGGCGGCGGCGCAGCAGCCGGCGGCCAGCAGGCTGGCCAGGGGAAGCAGGCGGATCATAGGGCTCTCCTTATTCATCGTGCTCATTGTGCGTTGCCAGCGCTTTTTGCCTGGCCTTGCTGAGCGACTCCACCGCGCGGCGGTACGAAGCCGCCACCAGTTCGGTCAGGTAATCGGCCGGGAACCGGCCCACGTCGACGATCGTCACCCAGTGAAAGCGGCCCATGTAGCGGGCCGGCTTCACGCCCGGCCTGTCGGTCAGTTCCAGGAAGCGGTCCGGCGTCACGCGCAGGCTGAAGCGCCATTGCTCCGGCTCGCTGGTCTTGAAGTACGCGAAGGTCTTGTCCCCGACCTTGTAGACCAGGATGTTCGACGGCTCGCCGTGCAGGGTTTCCACCGCGCCGGGGTATTGCCGGCAATGCCGTTTCAGCTCTTCTGTATTCATGTGTATGGCCGCGTTGCATCGAAACGTCAGTGTAGCTGCAAAAATAACAATTCGACAAAGCTTTCTTCGGGAAATACCCCCGCTTTCCAATCAAGTGCAGTGCAGCATTTTTTGCCAGTGACTGCCGCCATGTCACCCTGATATGATCTTGCGCTTCCATGCTGCGCTTCGCTGCGTCAGCATTTTCCTTCGTCGTTTAAATGAAAGATGTGATCATGTCCCGTCCTCAGATGCTCGTTATCGCGGCCGCCCTCGGCCTGGCCTTCACCCAGACCGTGCTGGCTGCTCCCGTTGCTCCTGCTGCGGCGCTGGCCGGCAATCCGCTGGCCGTCGTCAGCAAGCTGCCGTTCCACTACCCGGCATTCGACCAGATCAAGGACGAGCACTTCCAGCCGGCCTTCGTCGAAGGCATGCGCATCCAGCTGAAGGAAATCGAGGCGATCGCCAACAACAAGCAGCCTGCCACCTTCGAAAACACCGTCGTCGCGATGGAAAAATCCGGCGAGCTGCTGACCCGCGTGCAGACCACCTTCGGCAACCTGCAGGGCGCCAACACCAACGACAAGCTGGACGCGATCGACAGCGAAATGTCGCCGAAGCTGGCGGCCCACGGCGACGCCATCTACCTGAACGCCAAGCTGTACGCCCGCGTCAAGTCGCTGTACGACAAGCGCGACAAGCTCAAGCTGGACGCCGAGTCCAAGCATCTGCTGGAACGCTATCACACCGATTTCGTCCGCGCCGGCGCCAAGCTGTCCGCCGCCGACAAGGAAAAACTGAAGGCCATCAACGGCGTCATCGCCACGCTGCAAACCACCTTCACCCAGAACGTGCTGAAGGAAACCAACGCCTCGGCGCTGGTGGTCGACACCCGCGAAGAACTGGCCGGCATGACCGACGGCGCCATCGACGCCGCCGCAGCGGCCGCCAAGGCCAAGGGCCTGGATGGCAAGTTCCTGGTCGCCATCGTCAACACCAGCGGCCAGCCGCCGCTGGCCGTGCTGACCAACCGCGCCGTGCGCGAACGCCTGATGGCCGCGTCGCTGACGCGCGGCAGCCACGGCGGCGAGTTCGACAGCCGTGAAACCGTGCTGAAAATCGCCAAGGCCCGCGCCGAGAAAGCCACGCTGCTGGGTTACGCCAACTTCGCCGCCTACTCGCTGGAAGACCAGACCGCGCACGACACCAGCGCCGTCAACAAGCTGCTGGGCGAGCTGGCCAAGCCGGCCGTCAACAACGCCAAGAAGGAAGCGGCCGACCTGCAAGCCGTGGTCGACGCCGACAAGGGCGGCTTCCAGATCGACGCTTCCGACTGGGCCTACTACACCGACAAGGTGCGCGCCCAGCGCTTCGCCTTCGACGAGAACCAGCTCAAGCCTTACTTCGAACTGGACAACGTGCTGGTCAACGGCGTGTTCTACGCCGCCGGCAAGCTGTACGGCCTGTCGTTCAAGGAGCGCAAGGATCTGCCGGTGTACAACCCGGACGTGCGCGTGTTCGACGTGTTCGACGCCGACGGCAAGCAGCTGGCCATCTTCCTGGCCGACATGTACGCCCGCAGCAACAAGCAGGGCGGCGCCTGGATGAACGAGTACAGCTCGCAGTCGACGCTGCTGGGCACGCACTCGGTGGTGGCCAACCACCTCAACATTCCTAAGCCGCCGGCAGGCGAGCCGACGCTGCTGACCTACGATGAAGTGAAGACCGCCTTCCACGAGTTCGGCCACGCGCTGCACGGCATGTTCTCCAACGTGAAGTACCCGCGCTTCTCCGGCACCAGCGTGCCGCGCGATTTCGTCGAGTACCCGTCGCAAGTGAACGAGATGTGGGCCGTGTGGCCTGAGGTTCTTTCCAACTACGCCAGGCACTACAAGACCGGCGCGCCTATGCCGAAGGAACTGCTGGACAAGGTCATCGCCTCGAAGAAATTCAACCAGGGCTTCCTGACCACCGAGTACCTGTCGGCTTCGCTGCTGGACCAGCGCTGGCACCAGCTGACCCCGTCGCAAATCCCGACCGATGTGCTGGGCTTTGAAGCGCAATCGCTGAAGGACATGGGCGTGGACTTCGCGCCGGTGCCGCCGCGCTACCGCACCACCTACTTCTCGCACAGCTTCTCCGGCGGCTACTCGGCCGGCTACTACGCCTACCTGTGGTCCGAGAAACTGGACGCCGACACCGTCGAATGGTTCAAGGAAAAAGGCGGCCTGAAACGCGAAAACGGCGACTGGTTCCGCGCCAAGCTGCTGTCGCGCGGCGGCACCGACGATGCGATGAATTTGTTCCGCAACTTCCGCGGCCGCGATCCTATCATCGAGCCGCTGCTGGACCGTCGTGGCCTGAAATAAGATAAACCGTTTATAAGAAAACAGATGAACACCAATATGATTATCGCCGCCGGCGTGGCGGCCATTTGCAGCGTCGCGCACGCGGCCGAGCCGGCTTCCATGCTGCCGGCCAGTAACGCCTTCGCCAAGGCCAGCACGCTGCCGTTCGGCTACCCGCCGTTCGACCAGATCAAGAACGAAGACTACGGCCCGGCCTTCGCCGAAGGCATGCGTATCAACGCCGCTGAAATCGAAGCCATCGCCAACAACAAGCAGCCGGCCACGTTCGAGAACACCATCGTCGCGATGGAGAAATCCGGCCAGTTGCTGTCGCGCGTGTCCAGCGTGTTCGGCAACCTGTCGGGCGCCAACACCAACGACAGCTTCAAGGCGCTGGAGCGCGATCTGTCGCCCAAGCTGGCGGCCCACAGTGATGCGATCCGCCTGAACGCCAAGCTGTATGCGCGCATCAAGTCGCTGTACGACAAGCGCGCCAAGCTGCACCTGGACGCCGAGTCGCTGTACCTGCTGGAGCGCTACAACACCGACTTCGTGCGCGCCGGCGCCAAGCTGTCGAACGCCAACAAGGAAAAACTGAAGGCGCTCAACAGCGAGCTGGCCCAGCTGTCCACCAGCTTCGCCCAGAACGTGCTGGAAGAAGCCAACGCCTCGGCGCTGATCGTCGACACCCGCGAAGAACTGGCCGGCATGTCGGACAAGGCGATCGACGCCGCCGCCGTCGCCGCCAAGGCGCGCGGGCTGGAAGGCAAGTTCGCCATCCCGGTCGTCAACACCACCGGCCAGGCCAACCTGGCGGTGCTGACCAACCGCGCCGTACGCGAACGGTTGATGGCCGCTTCGATGGCGCGTGGCAGCCACGGCGGTAAGTTCGACAACACGCAAGTCGTGCTGAAGACGGCCAAGCTGCGCGCCGACAAGGCCGCGCTGCTGGGTTATGCCAACTTCGCCGCCTACTCGCTGGAAGACCAGACCGCGCATACGCCGGAAGCGGTCAACAAGATGCTGTCCGAGTTCGCCCGTCCGGCCGTCGCCAACGCCAAGAAGGAAGGCGCCGAGATCCAGGCGGTGATCGACAAGGAAAAAGGCGGCTTCCAATTGGCCGCGCAGGACTGGTCGTTCTACAGCGACAAGGTGCGCGCCGAGCGCTTCAACTTCGACCAGAACCAGCTCAAGCCTTACTTCGAGCTGAACAATGTGCTGGTCAACGGCGTGTTCTTCGCGGCCAACAAGGTCTACGGCCTGACGTTCAAGGAGCGCAAGGACTTGCCGGTCTACGATCCGGACGTGCGCGTGTGGGATGTGTTCGATGCCGACGGCAAGCAGCTGGCCATCTTCATCGGCGATTACTACGCGCGCAGCAACAAGCGCGGTGGTGCCTGGATGAATGCCTACGTGTCCCAGTCCAAGCTGATGGGCACGCAGCCGGTGATCGCCAACCACCTCAACATTCCGAAGCCGAACGCCGGCGAGCCGACGCTGCTGACCTACGACGAGCTGCGCACCGCCTTCCACGAGTTCGGCCATGCGCTGCACGGCATGTTCTCCGACGTGAACTATCCGCGCTTCGCCGGCACCCGCGTGCCGCGCGACTTCGTCGAGTTCCCGTCGCAGGTCAATGAGATGTGGTCGGTATGGCCCGAGGTTCTCGCCAACTACGCCAAGCACTACCAGACCGGCGCGCCGATGCCGCAGGAATTGCTGGACAAGGTGATCGCGTCGAAGAAATTCAACGAGGGCTACCGCACCACCGAGTACCTGGCCGCCTCCATCCTGGACCAGAAATGGCACCAACTGGGCGCGAAGCAAATCCCGGCCGATGTGCTGGGCTTCGAGGCGGCATCGCTGAAGGCCGCCGGCGTCGATTACGCGCCGGTGCCGCCGCGCTACCGCACCACCTACTTCTCGCACGTGTTCGCGGGCGGCTACTCGGCCGGCTACTACGGCTACCTGTGGTCGGAGAAGCTGGACGCCGACACCGTCAACTGGTTCACCGAAAACGGCGGCATGCTGCGCAAGAACGGCGACTGGTTCCGCAAGATGCTGCTGTCGCGCGGCGGCACCATGGATGCGATGCAGATGTTCCGCAACTTCCGCGGCCGCGATGCGCAGATCGAGCCATTGCTGGAGCGCCGTGGCCTGACTGAAAAGTAAGCTGCCGTTCAGCAAGGAACACGGGGCCGGGCTCGATTTGTGTAAGAATCGAGTCCGGCCCTTTCATTTATGAGTAAGATAGAACTATGAGCAACGAACTGCACGGCGTGACGCTGGAAGCCATCGTGACCCGTTTGCACGCGCATTACGGCTGGGAACAGCTGGGCCAACGGATCGACATCAACTGCTTCATCAGCGATCCGAGCGTCAAGTCCAGCCTGAAATTTTTGCGCAAGACGCCGTGGGCCCGCGCTAAAGTCGAAGAACTTTACGTCGCCACGAAATTTACCGACTAGGGGACTATTATGGACAGCAACCTGAAGGCATCACTGAGTTCTCTGCGCTCCAACCTGGCCAGCGCCGGGCCGATCGACGATGAGCTGCAGGATCTGCTGACGCAACTCGACGGCGATATCAAGCAACTGCTGGAACGCCGCGCCGCCGAGACCGCGCCCGGCGAGAGCACTACCTACGGCCTGGCCGAGCGCACCCAGGAAATCTCCGCCAAGTTCGCGGCCCAGCATCCGCAGCTGGAACCGGCCTTGCGCGAATTGGGCAATATCCTGTCCAGCATGGGCATCTGAAGCCGCCATGCTGCGCAGGAAGTGTACGAGAACCCGGGGAACCTAAGTCCCCGGGCAGCCGGCGTTACGGAAACGCCAGCATCGGCGGTTCCATACCGCCAAAGCTGATTTCGGGATGACGCTTGGCGATCATCTCTTCGATTTCCTCGACGCGCCCCACCGGCACGTCGACGATCAATAAAACCTGGCCCTGCTCGATGCGTTCGGCGAACGGTTTGAGCCGCGTGTTCGGCACGGCCGCCGCGTTCATGCCCGAGGCCCAGCCGCCGAAGATCGCCCCGCCCAGCGTCACCAGCAGGATGGCGGCGGTGCGCAAGGTCATGCCGTCCACCGGAAACATGGTCAGGAAGACACCGGCCCCGAGGCCGACGATGGCGCCGATGACCACGCCCAGCTGGGCGCCGTGCACCAGATCGGTTTTCTGCATGAAGCTGACATCCGGCATGTCCGATGGCAGCGCATCCCTGGCCATGAAGCGCATGTGGCCGATTTCGATACGGGCCAGCAGCAGCTCATCCAGCATGGAGCGGGCGCTCGGTACGTCCGGCAGCATGAAATACAGTCGACGTCGCATGATGGTCTCCCGGCGATAGGTATCTCTCCGTTATAGCAAAGCTGCCGGGCAAAGCAATGTAAATCCGTCATCATTTACACACAAGTGTTTGAATACTAAAAGAATTTTTCTTTCCATCATGAGCGGAGCGGGGGCATTTCCGGTACAATGCTGTCCGATATGAACACCCCTACCAATTTATTTGCGGCCGTCCCCAAGCGGTCTGCCCGCGCTGCCACAGCGCCTTTCCTTCCCATGTCCCGCGCCGAGATGGACGTGCTGGGCTGGGATCAGTGCGACGTCATCCTGATCACCGGCGACGCCTACATCGACCATCCGAGTTTCGGCATGGCCCTGGTCGGCCGCCTGCTGGAGGCGCAAGGCTTCCGCGTCGGCATCATCGCCCAGCCTGACTGGCACTCGGCCGACGCCTTCCGCACGCTCGGCAAGCCGCGCCTGTACTACGGCGTCACCGCCGGCAATATGGATTCCATGGTCAACCGCTACACGGCCGACCGCAAGCCGCGTTCCGACGACGCCTACACGCCGAACGGCGAACCGAACAAGCGCCCCGACCGCGCCGTGTCGGTCTACGCTCAGCGCTGCCGCGAAGCCTTCCCCGGCATCCCGGTGGTGATCGGCTCGATCGAAGCGTCGCTGCGCCGCATCGCCCACTACGATTACTGGTCGGACAAGGTGCGCCGTTCGGTGCTGTTCGAATCCAAGGCCGACATGCTGATCTTCGGTAACGCCGAGCGCGCGCTGGTCGACCTGACCCGCCGCATGGCCGACGGCGAGAGCATCAAGACCATCCGCGACCTGCGCGGCACCTCCTTCCTGGTGCCGGCCGGCTGGATGCCGAGCGAAGAGTGGGGCGTGCACAACAGCACCCGCGTCGACATGCCGGGCAAGATCGACAAGCATATCGATCCCTACCTGATGGTCGACAAGAGCTCGCCGACGACCTGCGCGACCGGTAACAAGCCGGCCGACGATGTGAATCCGGCCATGGTCGAGCCGACCAAGGCCGCCCTCATGGCCGAGCCGGCGCCTGCGCCGGCCGAGGTGTACAAGCCGATCCGCATCATGAGCCGCGAAGAACGCCGCGCGATGGAGCTGGAAAAGCACCACAAGACCGTGGTGCGCCTGCCATCGTTCGAAACCGTCAGCGCCGATCCGGTGATGTACGCGCACGCCTCGCGCGTGTTCCACCTGGAGTCCAATCCCGGCAACGCGCGCGCGCTGGTGCAGGGCCATGGCGACCGCGACGTCTGGATGAACCCGCCGCCGCTGCCGCTGCAGATGGACGAGATGGACAACGTCTACGACATGAACTACGCGCGCGCCCCGCACCCGAGCTACGGCGGCGCCAACATCCCGGCGTGGGAAATGATACGGTTCTCGGTCAACATCATGCGCGGCTGCTTCGGCGGCTGCACCTTCTGCTCGATCACCGAGCACGAAGGCCGCATCATCCAGAGCCGCTCGGAGCCGTCGATCCTGCGCGAGATCGAGCACATCCGCGACAAGACCAAGGGCTTCACCGGCATCATCTCCGACCTCGGCGGCCCGACCGCGAATATGTACCGCCTGTCCTGCAAGGACAAGGAAATCGAGACCACCTGCCGCCGCCTGTCGTGCGTCTACCCGTCGATCTGCGTCAACCTGGGCACCAACCACAATCCGCTGATCAAGCTGTACCGCAAGGCGCGCTCGATCCCCGGCGTGAAGAAGATCCTGATCCAGTCCGGCCTGCGCTACGACCTGGCCGTGCGTTCGCCCGAGTATGTCAAGGAACTGGTCACGCACCACGTCGGCGGCCTGCTGAAGATCGCGCCCGAGCACACCGAACCCGATGTGCTGAGCAAGATGATGAAGCCGGGCATCGGCGCCTACGACGAGTTCAAGGCGATGTTCGAGAAGTATTCGCTGGAAGCGGGCAAGAAGCAGTACCTGATTCCCTACTTCATCGCGGCCCACCCGGGCACCACCGACGAGGACATGCTGAACCTGGCGCTGTGGCTGAAGAAAAACAACTTCCGCCTCGACCAGGTGCAGACCTTCATGCCGACGCCGATGGCCATGGCCAGCGCCATGTACCACTCGCGCAAGAACCCGCTGAAGAAAGTGACCGAGGATTCGGAAGCGGTGGAAACCCCGCGCAGCCTGAAGCAGCGCCAGTCGCACAAGGCCTTCCTGCGCTATTACGATCCGAAGAACTGGCCCATCCTGCGCGAAACGCTGCGCCGCATGGGACGCGGCGACCTGATCGGCACCGGCGAGCGCCACCTGATCCCGCCGTACGTGGTGGGCGAGGAAAACTTCAAGTCCTCGCAGGGCAAGCGCGCGATGCCGATGCTGGCCCCGGGCGCTGACAAGCGCGGCGGCAAGCTGGCGCCGCCGGCCGGCGCCGGCCGCGGCAAGGCCAATGCGCTGACCGGCTCGTTGACGGCGCGGGCCTCGCTCGACACCAAGCCGCGCGCGTCCATCCTTGACACCATCAAGATCAAGAAGCCGGCCGCGATGGCGCCGGCGGTCAAGGCCAAGGCCGGCAGGCCTACACGCAGCGGCAAATAAGCCGTCCGCCCTGCCTAAAAAAGCAGCGACCCTCACCGGCGCTGCTTTTTTTTTGCCAATTCCTCCAAAGAAATGTTGTTAAATACCCCTATCGGTGCAATTACATGGATAATTCAGTCCTGCTCCGGCGATGTGCGCAGTCCGCTTGCGGCTACACTGATTGCTCCGCAGACCTCATTCTGTGAACTGGAAGATCATGAAAAATTTTAAATTCTCGACCCTGTTGATGATCCCCGTGCTGGCCGTGCTGGCGGCCTGCGGCGGCGGTGGCGGTGGTTCGTCCACCGCCACGGCTACGCTGCAGAGCATCACCATCAGCAGCTCCGACAACGCCACCACCATCGCCATCGGCGCAGCCGCCAAGCAGCTGACCGCCACCGGCCGCTATTCGGACGGCAGCAGCAAGGCGCTGGCCTCGACCGGCGGCCTGGTGTGGGGACCGTCGAATTCCACGGTGCTGCAGATCGCCACCAACGGCACGGTGACCGGCAAGCTGGTCGGCACCGACACCATCACCGCCACGCAGGACGGCGTGACCGGCAAGCTGGCCATCACCGTCACGGCGCCGTGGGGCGGCGTGGTGGCAGGCGGCGTGGCGGCCGGTGGCTACCAGACCATCGCCCGCAAGGCCGACGGCAATCTGTACAGCTGGGGCGAGAACATCAAGGGCCAGCTGGGCGACAGCACCACCGTCAACCGCAACGCGCCGGTGCTGGTCTCCGGCGGCGGCACCAGCTGGAAGCAGGTGGCGGTTGGCGACCAGTTCGCGGTGGCGGTCCGCAACGATGGCACGCTGTGGGCCTGGGGCTACAACCAGGACGGCCAGCTGGGCGACGGCACCCAGATCAACCACACGGCGCCAACGCAGATCGGCAAGGACAAGGATTGGAACCTGGTCGCGGCCGGCAAGGCGCACGCGCTGGCCATCAAGACCAGCGGCGTGCTTTACGCCTGGGGCCGCAACGACCGCGGCCAGCTGGGCGACGGCACGACGATCAACCGCACCGCGCCGCTGAAGATTGGCCTGCTGTTGTGGTCGGCCATCTCGGCCGGCGAAACCCATACCATGGCGATCCAGCGCGACACCAATGACTTGTACGGCTGGGGCGGCAATGCCTACGGCCAGGTCGGCAACCTGCTCAAGGTCGATGTGCCGGCGCCGGTCAAGATCGGCACGCTGAAATGGACGTCGCTGTCGGCCGGCGCCTTCCACACCATGGCCATCACCAACTCGGGCACGCTGTACGCCTGGGGCCAGAACACCTACGGCCAACTGGGCAACAACGGTTCGCTCGACCTGACCTCGCCGGCGCAGATCGGCACCGACAGCAACTGGTCGCAGGTCGCGGCCGGCACCCAGCACACCATCGGCGTGCGCAACGACGGCACGCTGTGGAGCTGGGGCGCCAATACCGAAGGCCAGCTGGGCACGGGCGGCACCGATGTCGTCATCCCGCAGCAGGTGGGCAACGACAAGAACTGGAAATTCGTGGCGGCAGGCAAGGCGCACAGCTTCGCCCTGAAGACCGACGATACGCTGTGGGGCTGGGGCCGCAACCAGGAAGGCCAGCTGGGCAACGGCCAGACCGCGGCCTACGCGCCGATCCCGGTCAACGTGCCGAACTAAGCGTTGAACTGAGCGCCGTTCGCGGCGACCTCGACGGACGGCGGGCGCAAGCCTGGCCGTCCGTTGCTTTTTGTGCTTGAATATTGTCAGATTGCGACGATATCCGCGCCCGAAGCGGATACAATTTGAACTAGTCCGTTTCCCCTGGAATCCCTAGTGCCCTCAAGCGCCCCCGCCTTTCCTTCCGTTCGCCTGCTGCGCCGGTGCTGCGCCGTGCTGGCCGTATTGCCGGCATGCTGGATGGCGCCCGCCGCCGCCCAGGATCCGATCACGCTGCAGCTCAAGCACAGCCACCAGTTCCAGTTCGCCGGCTACTACGCCGCCGTCGAGCAGGGCTATTACCGCGAGGCGGGGCTGGATGTGCGCATCCTCGAAGGTTCGGACGGCAACGAGCCGGAGCGCGATGTCGTGTCCGGCAAGGCCGAGTACGGCGTCGGCGCCAGCAGCCTGCTGCTGGCGCGCCTGGCCGGCAAGCCGGTGGTGGTGCTGGGCGTGGTGTTCCAGCATTCGCCGTACGCGCTGGCGATGCGCCAGACCAGCGCCGAACCCGATATCCGCCGCATCATCGGCAAGCGCGCGATGATCGGTTCGCTGACCGACGAACTGGGCAGCGCCGACGAGCTGCTGGCCTACCTGATCAAGGAAGGCATCCCCGCCAGCAGCTTCGAGCGGGTCGAGCCGACCTTCAACACGGCCGATCTGATCAGCGGCAAGGTGGACGCCATCGCGGTCTACACCACCAACGAGCCGGACACCTTCGACCGCCTCGGCTTCCCCTACGATATCTACAGCCCGCGCGCGGTCGGCATCGACTTTTACGGCGACAACCTGTTCACCAGCGAGCGCGAGATCGCCAACCATCCGGCCCGGGTGCAAGCCTTCCGCGCCGCCAGCATGCGCGGCTGGCAATGGGCGATGAGCCACCAGGAGGAGATGGCCGACATCATCCTCAACAAGTATTCGCGCCGCAGCGACCGCGCCCACCTGCTGTACGAGGCGCGCCAGATGGTGCCGCTGGTGCAGCCGGTGCTGGTCGAGATCGGCTACCAGAACCCGGAGCGCTGGCGCCACATCGCCGACGTCTATGCCGGCCTGGGCATGGTGCCCAAGCACGCCAATTTCGACGGTTTCATGTACCGCGTCGAGTCCAGCGGCACCAGCCTGCTGTGGCTGTACCGCGTGCTGGGCGGGGCGGCGCTGGCGCTGGTGCTGGGCGCGGCCATCCACTTCAGCCTGCTGGCGCGCGAGCGCCGCCGCGCCAGCGTGGCCATCCGCACCGGCGAGCAGCGCTTCCGCACCATGTTCGAAGCCTCGCCGCTGGGCATCGCGCTGGTCGATTCGATCACCTATGAATACCGCGACATCAACCCGCGCTACCAGGAAATCGTCGGCCGCTCGCAGGTCGAGCTGAACGCCATGCGCTGGCTGGAGGCCGGCCATCCGGAGGACGTGGCCCAGGTCAAGCAGCAGATGGGCCGCCTCACCATGCACGAGATCGGCAGCTTCAAGGTCACCAACCGCCTGTTCCGGCCGGACGGCGAGCTGGTGTGGATCGAAGTGTCGGTGACCGCCATCGAGACCGAGGCCGGCAGCCATCCGCACCACCTGTGCATGATCGAGGACGTGACCGACAAGAAGCAGAGCGAGGCGCTGATCTGGCAGCAGGCCAACTTCGACCCGCTGACGCAGCTGCCGAACCGCCGCATGTTCCACGACCGCCTGGCGCACGACATGCTCAAGAGCCAGCGCGACCGTTCGCACATCGCCATCCTGTTCATCGACCTCGACCACTTCAAGGAAGTCAACGACACGCTGGGCCACCACCAGGGCGACATCCTGCTGATCGACGCGGCGCGCCGCATCAGCGCCTGCGTGCGCAAGTCGGACACGGTGGCGCGGCTGGGCGGCGACGAGTTCACCGTCATCCTGTCCGAACTGGAGGGCACCGAGCGGGTCGAGCATATCGCCCAGCACATCATCGACAGCCTGCGCCTGCCTTTCCCGCTGGGCCAGGAGCAAGCGTTCGTGTCGGCCAGCATCGGCATCACGCTGTACCCGGACGACGCGCTCGACATCGACGACCTGCTCAAGCACGCCGACCAGGCCATGTACGCCGCCAAGGGCGCCGGCCGCAACCGCTACAGCTATTTCACGCCGACGCTGCAGGTGGCCGCGCTCAACCGCATGCGCCTGACCAACGACTTGCGCGGCGCGCTCAAGGCCGAACAGTTCGAGCTGTACTTCCAGCCCATCGTCCACCTGAAAAGCGGCCGCATCCACAAGGCCGAGGCACTGATACGCTGGAACCACCCGCAGCGCGGCGTGGTCAGCCCGCTGGAATTCATCCCGCTGGCCGAGGCCAGCGGCCTGATCGTCGACATCGGCGAATGGGTGTTCCGCGAATCGGCGCGCTGCGTGCAGCGCTGGCGCCAGCAGCACCATCCGGAATTCCAGGTCAGCGTCAACCAGTCGCCGCTGGAATTCCAGCGCGAGGACGGCGCCTACGACGCCTGGCTGCGCTATCTGCAGTCGCTGAACCTGCCGGGACAGTCGGTGGTGGTGGAAATCACCGAGGGATTGTTGCTCGACGCCAATGCCACGGTCAGCAACAAGCTGCTGCAGCTGCGCGACGCCGGCATCCAGGTGGCGCTGGACGATTTCGGCACCGGCTACTCGTCGCTGTCCTACCTGAAGAAGTTCGACATCGATTACCTGAAGATCGACCGCTCCTTCACCCGCAACCTGGCGCCCGATTCCAGCGACATGGCGCTGTCGGACGCGATCATCGTCATGGCCCACAAGCTGGGGCTGCGGGTGATCGCCGAGGGCGTGGAGACGCCGGAACAGCGCGACCTGCTGGCCGCCGCCGGCTGCGACTACGGCCAGGGCTATCTGTTCGCCCGCCCCATGCCGGCCGAGCAGTTCGACCAGTTGCTGCGCCAGCAAGCCGTCTGATTTCAATCGTATCACTCTTGCCCAACCGGGCTAACTCAGGTGTAATGCCGGATAAATCATAGTAATTTACTAATTCCGGCATCACATTTGAGGGGTGCGATCCATGCTTGCGCTGCTAGACAGTTTGACTCAGGACAACCGTATTCTCCGGCTGACCACGCCGCTGGGCGCGGACACCCTGGTGGCCGAATGCCTGCGCGGCGAGGAGGCGCTCAGCCAGCCCTACCAGCTGACGGTGACGGCGCTGTCGTCCGACGCGGCGATCCCCTTGAAATCGCTGCTGGGCCAGCCGGTGCTGCTGGAACTGATGACGGCCGCCAGCCGCGACCAGCTGCGGCCTTTCCACGGCCACGTGACGGCGCTGCGCATGCTGGGCGCCGACGGCGGCCTGGCGCGCTACGAGCTGAGCATCGGCCCCTGGTACGCCTTCCTGGCCGCCGGGCGCGACAGCCGGGTGTTCCAGGACCAGACCGTGTTCGACATCCTCGACGCCGTGTTCAATGGCTGGCAGGACGCCGACAAGCTGGTGCCGCAGTGGCGCTACGATATCGCCGACCGCGCCATCTATGCTAAGCGTTCGCTGACCTGCCAGTACCAGGAATCCAACCTGGCCTTCGCCGAGCGGCTGATGCGCGAGGAAGGCTTGTTCTACTACTTCGAGCACAGCGGCGACGCCGCCAGCCCCGGCCTGGGCAGCCACACCATGGTGATCGCCGACCACAACGGCAGCTTCCAGCCCAACGCCCAGGCCACGGTGCGCTACACGCAGTCGGGCGCGGTGATGAAGGAAGACGGCATCGACCGCTGGCGCTGCGAGCTGCGCTGGACCGCCGGCGGCGCCGACATGGCCAGCTGGGATTACCGCAGCCATGGCACGCGGCCGGTGTCGGCCGCCAGCGTCGGCGCCGATCCGGCCGCGCCGGTCAGCCGCGACGCGCCGGGGGCCTACGCCTACACTTCGCGCGAACACGGCCAGCGCATCGCCCAGCGCCAGGTCGAGGCGCTGGAGGCCGGCCGGGAAATCTACACTGGCGCCGGCACCGTGCGCACGCTCAGCCCCGGCACCACCTTCACGCTGGAAGGCCAGGCCGTGCTGGACGCCGACGAGGCTGGCGAGCGCAGCTTCGCCATCACCCGCGTGCTGCACCTGGCGCACAACAACCTCAGCACCGACATCCGGCATGCGGCGACGCAGGCGCTGGGCGTCAGCGCGCTGGCCGAGGCGATCGCGAGGGAGCAGGGCGGCAGCCTGCACGCGGTCGGCGCCGGCAAGGGCGAGCGGCCGCTGTACCGCAACCGCATCGACGCCATCCGCAGCAAGCTGCCCTACCGCAGCAGCGACGCCGACGGCCACGGCTTGCTGCTGCATCCCAAGCCGACCGTGCGCGGCCAGCAGACCGCCATCGTGGTCGGCCCGGCCGGGGCGGTGATCCACACCGACCGCGACCATCGCATCAAGGTGCAGTTCCACTGGCAGCGCGGCGAGCAGAGCCACAGCCGCCTGACGCATCCGGCCCCGGACGGCCACAGCGGCGCGCCGGCCGACGACCAGGCCGGCACCTGGGTACGCATCGCCACCTCGATGGCGGCGGTGGCCGGCGCCAACTGGGGCGCGGTGGCGGTGCCGCGCGTGGGCAGCGAAGTGTTGATCGACTTCATCGACGGAGACATCGACCGGCCGGTGGTGATCGGCAGCGTCTACAACGGCAGCGGCGCGCGCGATGCGCAGAGCAACCAGGTCGGCCAGGGCGCCGGCGTGGCGACCGGCAACGCCCCGGCCTGGTTCCCCGGCGAGGGCGGTGCGCACGCGCATCCGGCCGCGCTGTCGGGCATCAAGTCGCAGGCCATGAACGCCAGCCAGAGCGGTGCCGGCGCCTACAGCCAGCTGGTGTTCGACGACCATCCGGGCGAGCCGCGCGTGGCCTTGCAGCGGCACGCGTCGCCGCATGCCGGCACGGACGAGCTGAACCTGGGCCATCTGCGCCACCAGAGCGACAACCAGCGTTTGCAGACGGCCGGCTTCGGCGCCGAGCTGAAGACCGCGCACAGCGCCGCGCTGCGCGCCGGCCAGGGCTTGCTGCTGTCGGCCGATGTCCGCAACGGCGGCAACGGCGGCCAGCTCGACTCGCGCGAGGCGCAGGCGCAGATCGACCAGAGCTGGGAGTTGCAGCTGTCGCTGGCCGAGACCGCGCAAAAGCACAACGCCAAGCTCAAGGATGAGGCGGAACCGGCCAAGCTGGGCGCGCTGGCGCAGATGGAGAACAGCGGCAAGGTGGTGCAGGCCACCACTGCCGGCGACGGCGGCAATGCGACAGCTTACAGCGAGCCGCATCTGCAATTGTCGAGCCCGGCCGGCATCGCGGCCGTCACGCCGGCCAGCGCGATCCTGGCGGCGGGCAGCACGAGCAGCCTGAGCGCCGGGCAGGACATCAATTTCGCCGCGCAGGGCAATGCCTTCAGCGTGGTCAAGGACGGCATCAGCCTGTTCACCTACGGCAAAGCCAGCAGCACCGACAAGCCCAACCAGGAAACCGGCATCAAGCTGCACGCGGCCAGCGGCAAGATCAGCGTGCAGAGCCAGTCGGACGCGAGCAAGCTCACGGCCGACAAGCTGGTCACCGTGGACAGCGTCGGCAAGAGCGTCACGGTTGGCGCCAAGGAGCACGTGATGCTGACGGCGCAGGGCGCCTTCCTCAAACTGGAAGGCGGCAACATCATGATCCACGGGCCGGGGACGATGACGTTCAAGGCCTCGATGAAGGATTTGACCGGTCCCGCGAGCGCGGACGTGGCCTTGCCGGCCTTGCCGAAAACCGGCGACGTCAACAATTTCATGGAACTGAACTACCGCTGGGATGACTTGCAACCCATGGTCGGCGCGCCCTATAAAGTGCTGTTCGATAACGGCACCAGCATTCAAGGCAAACTCGACGCAAATGGATTCGCCCGTCTCGACAATGTGCCGGCGGGTGGCGGCATAGTGACTTACGGAGAAGACGAACGGGATGCGGTGCTGCGCAAGCCGCTCAAGCCGAACGCGGTGCAAGGCGCGAAACCCAAGACCCACGAAGAAGCCGCGCAGGTGCTGGCGGCATATCTCGCTCAGGAAGAGGCCTACTACAAGGACAACTTCTTCCCGGATGAGCTGGACGATATGACGGCGGCCATGGCCGACGGCGGCGAAAGCCAGCTGGAATACGACTTCCACTACGACGACTACAAGTATGTGGACGAGGAGCAGCAGGCGGATCGCGAGGCGGAGCAGTCCTATCGCGACAAACATGAAAGCGAGAACGAGGCATGAACACCGCAGTCTCCAGAGGAATTCCCGGCGCGACGCCCGCCGCGCACGCAATCAGGAAGGCGGACGACAGCATCACCACCTGGCTGACCGATCTGGTTACCGGATCCGGCAGCTCCCCGTCGCACATCATCATCACCGGCATCTTGGGCGTGGTGCCCGGCGTGGGCCAGGCGATGGATGCGCGCGATCTGGTCATCGGCGTCATCGCGATCTCGAAGTCGCCCGCCGCGATAGGCGGCTGGGTCGAACTGTCGATCACGCTGGTGGGCTGCGTGCCGGCGGTGGGCGATGCGCTCAAGGTCGGATTCAAGCTGATGAAGCAGGGCCACAATTTCGGCCGGGTGCTGGAGGCTGTATCGCCGGCCTTGCGTGGCAACGTCGAGAAGTTCATGCGCAAGATCGACTGGGGCATGCTTGGGAGCGAAAGCAAGAGCTTGTTCAACAAGACCATTGAAGCCTTCGTCGACGGCATCGATAGCTGGGTCGTCAAGGCGGTCGCCGGGCGTTCCGAGGTCAAGCAGATCATTGCCGAACTGAAGGGCATCCAGAAATCGGCGCCGAAGATGATCGACGACGCGTTTGCGGAGTTGAAGCAGCTGCATGGCAAGATGATGGGCCACGCCTTGCCGGGCAATACTGCGGCGGTGGCCGGCACCAGCAGCCGCGCGACCGTGCATGCGGCGGAAGAGGCGGCGCAAGCGGCATCGAAGAAGGCGGTCGCAACGGCCAGGGCGGAGCGAAAACTCATCGAACGCAAGAGCCGCGATATGAAGGCCGCGCGCGCCAAGACCAATTCAACGACCACGTCGACCAAGAAAAAAGGCCAGAAGAAAAAGCAAAGCTGGCGCAGCGGCATCCCCGCCGAGCACATCACGGATTACTTCGTCAAACGCAAGCATGTGAACTTCAAAAAAGCCAATTTCGGCGGCAAGCTGGTTGAGGAACATACGCTGCCGCATAATGGGTTGGACCATTTATGGTCTAACAAGACAAATCCAGTTCATCCGTTTGTTGTGGGCGAAACAAAATCCAGCATTTTTGATTCACTGACTTTGATTGCCGCATTGCCTGGAGAGTTTAAGGAGCAATTCGCTGTACTGCGAGCTTCAGAAGCCAGCAATCCGACACCCAGCGGGCAGCCGAACACGTTCCAGAATGCTGATCGGGATGCGCTGGCAGGAAAAAGAGTGCCGATTGGCGGTACCGAGCAAGATGATCAGAATGTTCGACGTGGAGTGAATCCCGCTGGTAAAGATAAAGACGGTAAGCCGACAGGGTTGGCCACGCAAATGAGCCATAAATGGATATTTTCAAAAATTAAAACTGAAGATCTCACTTTGGCTGGCCTTGAATTGAAGTCAAAGCTGCGGCGACTGAGACTGTCTACTGGTGAGGATGATTCTGTGTCTTATCCGTATAACCGTTGGATTTCTCTCGTTACAGGTCGCCAGCTCGAAAAACATAGGAAGTCCAATGGCGCAAATCATGAAGTTCAAATAATTATCGATTTACCAGAAAAAATACTTAACAAATAAAATGAACAAATTTAACTTAAAAGAATTTTCTTTAAAAAAACGAGATCCTTTGCTTGGATATGAGATATACAAATATAATTTTGATGAAATGCTTGAGGGATTTGAAATAGTCAGAAAATCCTTATCGAAGTCAATTCCGTCTGGGCAACCTAAGTCACTCTATAATGGAGCAGTTCAACTAGAGCAAAGAGCTTGGGATTCTTTAGTTTTCTTCACTAACTGTTACAGTGCTGGACACCCCGTTAGCGATTTAGCTGAAATTTACCCAACAATTCTGGAGTACTGGGCGGCCTACGCTAAAGCTTGGGTTGCTTTGGAAGAGTCAGAAGAAGGTTCTTCAAATCCGGTTGCGATCGTGCCTTTGTTAGGTGAAGATTTTATATATGCTAATCAACTTATTTGTTTTTCGATATTGCTTGGCTTTTCAAATGAATTAGGGAAAATTTCGTCGATTATTGACTTTAACAATCCAGGTAGAGATGGAATGCTGGAGCGATTGCTTAAGTCCTATGTCGATAATCGCGGCAAACCGCCGGATGAGTGCATGCGTCATTTGCCCTACTTTAAGACGCTGAAGATATTTTCTGCGCCAACCGAAACGCGCTCCCAATTAATGGCTGAATATTTAGACGATTGGTATCATGCCAGTAGACGTGAGCCTTATTATGATAGTCATAAAAAAGGGGATCAATTCACAGGATACTGGGCATGGGAAGCTGCTGCAATTACCTATATTCTTGAGATTGATGATGCAAGTTATCGTAGTGCCAAATTCTATCCCGCAGATTTAGTGGATTTTGCCAGGAGCATCAATGCCCCTCTGGCTGCTCAACCAGTTCCGGAAAATGTTGGACTTCGAGCCAAGTCTGGCACCGCATGTCCTAAGACTGGCGTGTGGGAAACGCTTGATATCCCGCTTCAGCATCGAAGGTTTGAGCAGGGGGAGATCATGCAAGCTACCGATGCCGCTTATGGTTTAACTGTTTGGAGATATTTAAGCGCTTAAGAAAATTGTGAACAGCGAATTTCCCCGCCGAGGCTTAATTTTTTCATTAGTGGAATGAATAAGTTTACTTTAGATGCTTTTTTATTAAAGAGGCGAGAGCCTTTGTTAAGTTATAAAGTATATGAGTATAATTTCGATGAAATGATCGAAGGGTTTGATATCGTTCGCCAAACGCTGTCTGTTCCGCTCGCCGAACTCAATTCTATCCCCTTGTATAACTTAATTATGCCTTTAGAGCAAAGGGCATTTGATTCTTTGAGTTTTCTGTTAAATTGCTATAGCGGAGGGCATAACATTGTTGAAATCAAAGCAATCTATCCGACTGTAATATCATATTGGATTTCTTATGTGGAGAAATGGGTAGATTATCAAAAATCAGATCAATGTTCCAATAATACTGTCGCGGCAATACCATTGTTGGATACAGATTTTGTTAATGCAAACCAATTGATCTGTTTTGGAATATTGCTAGGTTGGGGAGCGGAGTTACGTCATATTCCACCTATTATTGATTTCAATAACACTCGTCGCGATGGTATGCTTGAACGGCTACTGGCACCATATATTCCTGGCAGGGAAGAACCGCCCAATGAAAGTACTCGACATCTTCCATATTTTAAAACTTTAAAAATATTCTCTGCGCCACCAGAATTACGAGCAGAGATGATGAAAGATTATCTAAAGGACTGGTATCACGCCAGCAGACGTGAGCGTTATCACAACAGTCATAAGAAGGGAACTAGCTTCAAGGGCTATTGGGCGTGGGAGGCGGCTGCTATTACCTATTTGCTCGATATTGATGACAGTTTCTATCGAGACGCCGAGTTCTATCCCGCTGATCTTGTCGCCTTTGCTCGCAGTATTGATGCTCCTCGTTCCAGTGAAGCAAAGCTTGAAGATCAGGAACTGCGCATTAAATCCGGGCAGGCGTGTCCGAAGAGCGGAACCTGGGAGACACTGGATATCCCTCTGCAACAGCGCAAGTTTGCCGTCGGAGAAATTATGCAAGCTGAGAATGCCAGCTACGGTATAACGGTTTGGAGATATATCGGGGATTGAGGGCTTGGTTGGCGACGCCTCCGAATCCGGCAGCTCGTCTCGGATGCCATCATCACCGGCATCCTCGGCGCGGCGCCATGCGCTGTTAGACAGTTTATTTGCAAATGAAAAAATTCACAAAATCTGAGTTTATTTCGAAGAAAAGAGAAATACTTCTCGATTATTCAATCTACGACATGATATTTGAAGATCGAATGGATGGATTCGATATAGTGCGTGAAGGGTTTTCAAAATCTGATGAGAAAATCTCAAAAATTAATCCGTATAAGTTGATGGCCTCCACGCAGCAGCGTGCTTGGGATTCATTAGATTTCTTGCTAAATTGTTTTAGTGGTGGCCATTCTATAAGCGAATTAAAAGAAATCTACCCGAGCATCTTACGATATTGGGAAATTTATCTTGAATATTTAGTAAATTTCTTAAAGTGGGATACAAGTTCAGAAAATCCAGTAGCAGCACTTGCGTTGCTCGATACAGACTTCGTTTATGCAAATCAACTAGCTTCGTTCGGAATACTATTTGGATGGGGGAAAGAATTACATCGATTGCGTAAAATTATCGATTTAAATAATTTCACACAAGATGGAATGTTGGAGCGACTTTTAGCCCCTTACGTTAGTGGTTCAATCCCTCTTCCTACCGAATGTACGCGGCACTTACCATATTTCAAAACATTAAAGATATTTGATGCAGAATCTCAAGATCGATCAATGCTAATGCGTGAATACTTGGAGGAGTGGTATCGCGCTAGCCGTCGCGAACCATATTACGACAGTCATAAACGCGATGATGCTTTTACAGGATATTGGTCGTGGGAGGCTGCCGCTATCACATATTTGCTGGATATTGACGATAGTTCTTATCGGAATGCAAAGTTTTACCCTGTCGATCTTGTGGATTTCGCTCGTAGTATTCAGGCTCCCCGTTTTAGTGAGGCGAAGCCCGAGAAGCAAGAGCTGCGCGTTAAATCCGGGCAAGAGTGTCCGAAGAGCGGAACTTGGGAGACACTGGATATTCCTCTGCAACAGCGCAAGTTTGCCGCCGGAGAAATTATGCAAGCCGAGAATGCCAGCTACGGCATAACGGTGTGGAGATACATCGGCGATTGACAATGTGCAAGCGATTAACCACAAGTTCCGACAGTTCACCTTCACACATCATCAGCGCCGCCATATTGGGTGTGAGATGATGAATGGATGGTTATTAAAATAATAAACAAGCAATCACGATGTAAAATTGCTCAATTGGAAGTCACTAAAATTTAGAATGGATAAATTTACTTCACACGATTTTTCCTTAAGAAAACGTGATTTTCTTTTGAGTTATAAAGCATACGAATATAACTATGATGAAATGCTTGAGGGATTTGATATAGTTCGAAAATCTCTAGCGAAACCAATTCCAGCGGGAAAGCCGATATCATTTTATGGTGCGGCTGTTCAATTGAAGCAAAGGGCATGGGATTCGTTAGTATTTTTGACAAACTGTTACAGTGCAGGGCATGTTGTTGAAGATTTAGCTGAGATTTATCCAACAATTTTAGAATATTGGAAAGAATTTTCTAAATCTTGGATTATATTCCAAGAGTCAGAAGAAGGTTCTGTTAACAAGGTTGCGACCGTCGCTTTGTTAGGTACTGATTTTCCCTGTGCAAATCAGCTTGTCTGCTTTTCGATATTATTCGGATTTTCAAATGAGTTAAAAGAGATTTCGTCTATTATCGATTTCAATAATCCAGGTAAAGATGGAATGCTGGAACGCATGCTGAAATCCTATGTCGATAATCGCTGCGAATTGCCGGATGAGTGTATGCGTCATCTCCCCTATTATAAGACGTTAAAAATATTTTCCGCACCTGCCGAAATGCGTTCTCAACTGATGGCTGAATATTTAGACGACTGGTATCATGCGAGTAGACGTGAACCTTATTATGATAGCCATAAAAGAGGGGACCAATTCACCGGATACTGGGCATGGGAAGCTGCTGCAATTACCTATATTCTTGAGATTGATGACACAAGTTATCGTAATGCAAAGTTCTACCCCGCTGATTTAGTGGATTTTGCCAGGAGCATCAATGCTCCTCTGGCAGCTCAACCAGCTCCTGAAAATTTTGGACTTCGAGCCAAGTCTGGCACTGCGTGCCCCAAGGCTGGCATGTGGGAAACGCTTGATATCCCGCTTCAGCATCGAAGGTTTGAGCAGGGGGAAATCATGCAGGCCACAGATGCAGCTTATGGTTTAACTGTCTGGAGATATCTAAGCACTTAAGGCCAATTGCAAAACATGCACTTTCCGTCGACCTGCTGGCTTTTCATTGATGAAATGAATAAATTTACTTTAGACGCTTTTCTATTAAAGAAGCGTGATCCTTTGTTAAATTATAAGGTATATAAATATAATTTTGATGAAATGATCGAAGGCTTTAGTGTCGTACGTGAATCTAGGTCTGTGTCGATGCCCGAAGGGCAGTCTATAATTTTTTATGATTCAGCGGCTCAACTTGAGCAGAGGGCTTGGGACTCATTAGTTTATCTCGCTAATTGTTATAGCGGTGGACATGCCATTGAAGACTTGGCAAAAATTTATCCGACAATTTTGGAGTATTGGGAAGGCTATGCCGAAGAATGGCGAATCTTTCAGGAATCAGGCCAAAGCTCTTCAGGCACGGTTGCAGCGTTGCCTTTGCTTGACACGCATTTCATATTCGCAAATCAGTTGATCTGTTTTGCAATATTATTTGGGTGGGGTAAGCTACTTAAGCGAGTTTCTCCTATTGTCGACTTTAACAATCCTCGCAAAGATGGCATGCTGGAACGTTTGCTTGCACCGTACTTAGACAATCGAGGAGAGTTACCTGATGACTGTCCCCGTCATTTGCCATACTTTAAAACGTTAAAAATATTCTCGGCTCCAAGTGAAGCGCGAGCTCAACTCATGAAGGAATACTTGGGCGATTGGTACCATGCGAGCAAGCGTGAACCTTATTATGACAGTCATAAAAGAGGTGATCAATTTAAGGGCTATTGGGCGTGGGAGGCGGCCGCTATTACCTATTTGCTCGATATTGATGATAGCTCCTATCGAGACGCCGAATTCTACCCTGCTGACCTTGTCGCCTTTGCCCGCAGTATTGATGCTCCTCGCTCCAGCGGAGCAAAGCCTGAAGATCAGGAACTGCGCATGAAATCCGGGCAGACGTGTCCGAAGAGCGGAACCTGGGAGACACTGGATATCCCTCTGCAACAGCGCAAGTTTGCTGTTGGAGAAATTATGCAAGCTGAGGATGCCAGCTACGGAATAACCGTGTGGAGGTACATGGGCGATTGATGTTTCGGCCTGGTCCTGGACGATACCTCAAAAATTGGTAGCAGCGCTGACGCTGGCCTATTGTTTTATATTGTTTATTTCGTTTCCCGTCGAATTCTGCAGGCTTGAGTTCGGATTCAGGTACAACGAGTTTCTTAAAGAACTGATTGGAAACCAAGGTGAATTTGAATCGATTTTTGTCATGCGTGATGGCGGCTGCTGTACTGGCCGCTGCTGGTGCGCAGGCGAGCGGGATGGGGCAGGTATGTGCGAAGCTCGCTAAAGAAAAAGGTCCGGCGGCTTTCCTTGTCGATCAAAAAGGTGAACTGGTCAATGGCCCGGTCAGTTTCGGACGTTACGCTGCGCCTCCCGATCGCGTTAGCGACTATGAGATCGCTGCAACGCCTTACAGATTGCTGCTGATCCCCCGCAAAATCGTGGCCAGCTCAGTCGAATGCAATATGTGCGTTCAATTGAAGAAAGTCGCGGCAAGCTGCCGCAATGCGACCACCTATGAAATTGGCATAGGTCTATCCTTCAGCAAGCCCGGCGGCATTCGTCCGTTCAAGCAAGAGGCGAACTTCAACTTGCAGTTTGATGATCCGGACGATGTTTATCCGCCCGCCGTAAAGTTGAATTTCACGCCAAAAATTACCGGGGAACTTTATGACCCGGCCTCAAAAAAATAGCATGAAAAATTTCGAACGCCCGTTGAAGAGGGTTGACGGTGTCGTCGAAAATTTGCGCATTGAATATGCCAGCGCTGGCGCTGAGATCAGAATGGATTTCTTTGCTTGCTCGGTCGATGGGGTGGAGCTGCGCGGCGCCTTTCATAAAGTGGAATTCCACGACGGCGACTACATGGAATTTATCGTGGAGCCGGAGGGAGAATTTTCCACAGTCCACGCCGCAAGAAATCCCGGCACACGCATGCTCTGGATGCCACCGCATCAGGTTCGTGGCCATGCCGCACAGAAGCTATGCGACATCCGATGGAGTTTCTTGTACCCCGCAACGGCGGTAGTCCTGGTGGGCATCTCCGAGTTCTTTGTCGATCCAGACTTTGGAACGCATGCTTTCTCTGCCGAGCTCCTCTTCTATTCCCTGGTCTTTTTCGTGACGCTGGCGATTACGGTGATGATACGCCTGCGCTTCAAGGGCTTTGCGCGTCAGACAACCGAAGTCCTGCGGGCTTTTGGTTATGAGCACCCCGAGATGGTCGATTTGTGGCAGCTGCATAAGCAGGCGCAGAAGGCGTTGGCTGCGTCGACGAATACATTGCCTCCCTTGGTCACGCCCTGGAGCTATCGATACTCCGACCAGCAAAGTAAGACGACGCTGAGTACCGGTATGACAGATGATGACCGCCGCAAGATCTTCTGGTACCTCAAACGCAAGACCAGTTATACGGCATGGTCGCGCGAGGCGGAAATTTTCGACCGCTTTGCCGATGTATTCGCTAAGCAGGTGCGTGAGCAACCCATCGTTGCGGGCTCGATGTTTGAGGCGAACTGGACGCCTTTTTTGAGCATGGTGGTCAAGGCTCAGGCCTCGTATGAGCAAGCGCTGGACCGTCTGCGGCAGGGCGACCGCACCGTTTTTCTGCAGAACAGCCGAGGCGCGATGGTTGATGCGACGATCTTGTCGGAACATTGGTACGTCGAATTGATCAACAACGGCCCACGGGGCGACCATACTTACTCCGGCAAGTACGTGCCGGCGATGGAAGATCTGATGCGTGAATTTGTTTTGGCGGTCGCCGATCGCGGCTATTTGCAGCCGCGCATGGCGGACACCCCGGCACCCGAGGCATGGGACAGCTTCTGGCCTGCGTTGTATGCGCAGTTGCCGCTGCCCGCACAGCTGGACGATGTGCCGCTGCCTGCCGGCGAGACGGTGGTACGCAGCGGCACCGAGGTACCTGTGTTCGGGATCTATGAGCCGCACATCCAGGATGGCTGCATGAACTATCTGCTGGGCGGCACCCCTGCGCCGACATTATGGGAAACCGACGGCGCGGGAAGTACCGGCAATGCACTCAGCGTCAACTGGCGTTTGATTTGGGAAGACCGCCGCTACCGGGATGGCACGATACCGGCAGAAGAGCGCCTGTACTTCCCGCTTGCTGCGCAGGCCGGTATTGGGTGTGGATTCAAGTAGGGTTGCTCATGGAATTTTCAGGTCTCATTACGAAATACCGGGCGCATCGGGCGCTGACTGATCAGGAGCGGGCGCATCAGCTCAAGCAACAGGTGCGCGCAAATGTCGAGCCGCATTATCAGCTCAGCGTCATCAAGATGAATTCCACTTATCTGGAGTCGGTGGACAAATGGTTCGCCTGGAAAGGCATGATCACGGCGATCACGCTGGTCATTATCGGCATGTGTGCCGCGCTCTTTTTCGCGATGGTGCATCTGGCGTTGACGCGGCCGCCTGATTTTCACGGTGAAACCGATGATGCGACGCTGTTGACGATTGTAGGGGTGATCATGTTGCCGCTGCTGGCTGCGGCCGGATGGTTGCTGCTCAAGGAATCGTTTGCCTATACCCACTATCCGATGCGTTTCAACCGCAAGACGCGCATGGTGCATGTCTTCCGCCCCGATGGCACGGTGTTGACTGTGCCGTGGGATAAGCTGTTTTTCACGCTAGGGCATATGGCGCAATGGGACGAGTGGGAAGTGCGTGGACATGTGCTGGCGCCGGACCAGGAAACGGTGCAGGAGTCTTTTGCGTTGAGCTATGTCGGCTCGCTGAACGCCAATGACATCAATCCCGCCCGCGCGTACTCTTCGGTGGAGGATTACGTCCGGGGACACTGGGAATTCATCCGCCGCTACATGGAGGACGGCCCGCAGGCGGTTGCCGGGCAAGTGCAGTTTTGCATGCCGATCGCCGAGCGGCGCGAGAGTTTCAGGGTCGGTGCGGAACGGGTATTCGCCAATATCGCGTCTGCCAACGTGGTGCTGTATTGTTTGCTCTTCCCGGTTTGCCTTGTTGTCAGCCTGTTCCGTTTCGTGGCTATGCGTACCAGCAAGATTCCGCAATGGCCTCAGGAAGTTGAGGTCGGCAGTGTCCTTGAACCGGGCGATCCGCATGCCATCGAAGGCGACCCCGCCGGCGAACGCATGGCCAGCGCCAGGACGCGACGATGAACGGCCGCCCTGGCGTTGCGATGTAGTTGAAGCCGGCTCAGGAACTGGCCTGCTGCACCAGCCCCGCATGCGCCGAGCGGTTCAGCTTGGGATGCACGACCGGAATAGTCAGCATGGTGCTGGTGGCCGCCATCAGCAGCAGGGCTGTGAAGGTTTCGTTGGTGATGATCTGCTTGTCGAGCAGGATGTTGGCGAAGATGATTTCAATCAGGCCCTTGGTCTGCAACAGCCAGCCGATGATCGATGCTTCGCCCGATTTCCACTTCAGCATCCTGCCGGCGATGTGAACACCGACCAGCTTGCCGCCAACCGAAGCCAGCAGCAATAAGCCGCCGACGAAGAACACCGAATAGCCGCCCAGCTCCCACTTGGTGCGCAGGCCGGTGCTGAGGAAGAACACCGGCATCAGGATCAGCAGTACATGCTTGAACAGCGTGTCGAGCGTGGCGCGGTCGAACCACTCCGCGTCCATCACCACGCCGGCCAGGAAGGCACCCACCATGAAGTGCAGGCCGGCCCAGTCGGAACCGAAGCTGCAGATCACCAGCCAGATCAGCGCCGCGTACCAGCGGTCGTTCTCTTGCAGACGCGCCATGATGCGGCGGAACACAAAGGTCAGCACGCCGAACGCCAGGATGAAGCTGAGCTGGCGGCCTACGCGTTCCCAGTCGAGCAGGATCAGCGCCAGCACGCCCCAGATCGCCACGTCGTCGAGGCTGGCGTAACGCAGGATGCGCTGGCCCATGGGCTGGCGCAGGATGTCGAGTTTTTCCAGCAGCAGCACCAGCACCGGCAGCGCGGTCACGGCGCAGGCCATGCCCACGCCCAGCGTGAATTGCCAGTCCAGGCCCTTGGCGCCCTTCCAGCCCTGGTAGCCCAGCAGCAGCACGGCGGCGGCGCAGCCGAACACCAGCGGCATGCCGAGCGCGAAGCTGGCCGTGGTCGCGCTCTCGCGGCGGTATTGCCAGACTTTTTTCAGGTCCAGCTCGATGCCGGCGATCATCACGAACAGCATCACGCCCCACCAGGCGATGCCGTTCAGGGCCTTCACCACGTCGGGCGCGAAGACAAATTTGTGGTACTCGGGGAAGGCCGCGCCCAGCACGCCGGGCCCCAGCAAGATGCCGCCGATGATCTGGATGATGACCAGCGGCGCGTAATAATCGGTCTTGAAGATCCGCCATACCAGGTAGGGCACCGTAAAGATCAGCAGCATCGCGATCAGGAAGATTTCTGTGGTGTTCATGGGAAGGTCTCCTGCTGTTATTCCGGCAATGTTATCCAACTCTCCAGCCATGGTGCAATCGGAATAAAGGAGTGTGGTAACGTTTCCACAGTGTGCACTGCTGCGCCAGGCTGCCCGAAACGGGGATAATAGCTATTCGCTTTGCTTGTTCTATAGCTAGTAGCTATTGAAACTATTGGAACAATCAATTTTGCAAATGAGGCGAAAGCCCTTAAACTGGCGTCTCAATGATTCACAACCCAACGAGGAAACCACAATGTCCCTGATCAATACCCAAATCAAACCATTCAAGGCAACCGCTTACGCTAACGGCAAATTCATCGACGTCAGCAACGAATCCCTGAAAGGCAAGTGGTCCGTTCTGATGTTCTACCCAGCCGACTTCACCTTCGTGTGCCCTACCGAACTGGAAGACCTGGCCGACCACCAGCCAGAATTCGCCAAGCTGGGCGTGGATGTGTACGGCGTGTCGACCGACACCCACTTCGCGCACAAAGCATGGCACGACACCTCGGATGCAATCAAAAAAGTTAACTACCCGCTGATCGGCGACCCAACCGGCACCCTGTCGCGCAACTTCGAAGTCATGATCGAAGAAGAAGGCCTGGCACTGCGCGGTACCTTCGTCATCAATCCGGAAGGCTTCATCAAAGTGCTGGAAGTGCACGACAACGGCATCGGCCGCGACGCTTCCGAACTGCTGCGCAAAGTGAAAGCCGCTCTGTACGTGGCATCGCACCCAGGCGAAGTTTGCCCAGCTAAATGGACCGAAGGCGCAGCGACCCTGACCCCATCGCTGGACCTGGTCGGCAAGATCTAAGTCTGAGCACGTCTTGAAAGAGACCGCAGCACACAAGTAATACCGCGATGCCGGTCCGGGCGTCCGGCCCGGCATACGCCTAAATATTTGTAAAAAGGAAGAAAAATCATGTTAGATGCAACTCTCAAAACCCAGTTGAAAGCCTACTTGGAAAAAGTGGTGCAACCGATTGAGATCGTCGCTTCTCTCGATGACAGCGCCAAGGCCCGCGAGATGGAGGAACTGCTCCAGGAAATCGTCCTGTTGAGCGACAAGATCACGCTGGTCAAGCGCACCGACGATGCCGAACGCAAACCGTCGTTCAGCATCAACCGCCCGGGCACCGATATCGGCGTGCGTTTCGCCGGCGTGCCGATGGGCCATGAATTCACCTCGCTGGTGCTGGCGCTGCTGCAAGTGGGCGGCCACACCATCAAGTTCGACGACGCCGTGATCGAGCAGATCCGCAACCTGGATGGCGATTACGAATTCGAAACCTTCATCTCGCTGAGCTGCCACAACTGCCCGGAAGTGGTGCAGGCGCTGAACGCGATGTCGGTGATTAACCCGCGCATCAAAGTGACCACCATCGATGGCGGCGTGTTCCCGCAAGAAGTCGAGGCGCGCCAGATCATGGCGGTGCCGATGATGTTCCTGAACGGCGAGCACTTCGGCCAGGGCCGCACCAACGTCGAAGAGATCCTGTCCAAGCTGGACAAGAACGCCGGCGCCCGCCAGGCAGCCGAGCTGAGCAAGAAAGACGTGTTCGACGTGCTGATCGTCGGCGGCGGTCCTGCCGGCGCGGCGGCGGCCATCTACGCCGCCCGCAAGGGCATCAAGACCGGCGTGCTGGCCGAGCGTTTCGGCGGCCAGGTGCTCGACACCCTGGCGATCGAGAACTTCATCTCGGTCACGGCCACCGACGGTCCTAAATTCGCCGTGGCGCTGGAGCAGCACGTCAAGGAATACGAAGTCGACATCATGAACACCCAGCGCGCCGCCAAGCTGGTGCCGGGCAAGCTGATCGAAGTGCAGACCGCCACCGGCGCGACCCTGAAAGCCAAATCCGTGATTCTGGCGACCGGCGCCCGCTGGCGCGAGATCAACGTGCCGGGCGAGAAGGAATACCGCAACCACGGCGTGGCCTACTGCCCGCACTGCGACGGTCCGCTGTTCAAGGGTAAGCGAGTGGCGGTGATCGGTGGCGGCAACTCCGGCGTCGAAGCGGCGATCGACCTGGCCGGCCTGGTCAAGCATGTGACGCTGATCGAGTTCGGCGCCGAGCTGCGTGCCGACGCGGTGTTGCAGCGTAAGCTGCGCAGCTTGGCCAACGTGACCGTGATTGTTTCGGCGCAGACTACCGAGATTCACGGCGACGGCAAGATCGTCAACGGCCTGAGCTACAACGACCGCGTGTCGGGCGAGGCGAAGAAGGTTGAGCTGGAGGGCGTGTTCGTGCAGATCGGCCTGGTGCCGAACACCGAGTGGCTCAAGGGCACGGTGGCGCTGTCGCGTCACGGCGAGATCGAAGTCGATGCGCGTGGCCAGACCTCGATTCCCGGCGTGTTCGCGGCCGGCGACGTCACCACGGTGCCGTTCAAGCAGATCATCATCGCCACCGGCGACGGCGCGAAGGCGGCACTGTCGGCCTTCGATCACCTGATCCGCTCCGACGACGAGGAAGTCGTCACCGAGTCCGCCGGCAAGCAGGCGATGACTGCGTAAGCTGAGGTAGCGTCAAATGAAAACCGGGAGCGTGTCTCCCGGTTTTTTATTTGCTGAGCACGCCGGAGTTGCGTCCGAATTCGTTCAGCATCTGGTCCAGCCCGCGGAAGCCGAACAGCAGCGCGGCGATGACCAGGATCGTGACAAAGTTGACCGCGAGATTGCCGCTGACATC
Source organism: Rugamonas aquatica (assembly GCF_009380215.1). Lineage (GTDB taxonomy): Bacteria > Pseudomonadota > Gammaproteobacteria > Burkholderiales > Burkholderiaceae_D > Rugamonas > Rugamonas aquatica_B. The sequence continues at coordinate 42,031 of NZ_WHUG01000003.1, read as the reverse complement.
GGCAGCCCAGCCTTTCCAGCTTCGTTTCTGATGCTGGTCGCTTTGAATGGACTGTAATTGCTCGCCGATTTTTGTCGTTAGGAATTTATGCTCCAACTCGCGCTTGCGAAACTCAAGCGTCTCGCCTATAAAATTCTGCATCATAAACTCAGCGCGCTGGATATACATCGCTCTCATTGCTGAGGTATTGGCGGTCAGATAAAAAGCTTCCAGATCGGCTGCGGTTGCCGGACTCCCCTTCGCCGCCAAGATGGCTCTCAGCGTCTCTGCTTTATGCTGCTTATAGACGGCATATGCAAACACGGCCAGCGCGTCGCTGCAATCCTGGGCCAGAAGTGGGTACATGCCGGACATAGTATGCTCAACTATGCTCGAACGTCTTTTTCCAAGCGGCGTTAAGCGCTGCCCGAATTTCCTCACTGGTGAATTTCGCGCATGGCCAGTCATGAAAGAAATATTTCTCTCTCTTCGGGGGCGATACGGAAAGCTCCGCCCTCATACGGTCGCTGACGCGCTGGCAGATTTCTCGCAGTTCTTCCGAGCTGATATCGTTGAACATGATCTAGCCCTCCTTGCCCAATTATCCGACGGCTTCCCTGCGCTGTCGATAGCGCACTTTTGACGCAAGTCGCGACCTGATTCAGGCTACCAGATCGGTGCTGGCCTGCCTGCTGCGCAGCTCCATGGCGTTGCGGTGGCGCGCGCGCAGGCGCGGGTCGGTGATCAGGCGGCCCAGCGTTTCGCCGATCACCATCACCACGCCCAGCAGCGGCAGCACCAGCATCAGCCCCGCCACGCCGGCCACCGAGCCGCCGATGAAAATCATCAGCACCGTAATCAGCGGATGGATGTGCAGACTGCGCCCCAAGGTCAGCGGCATGAAGACGAAGTCGTCCAGCAGCCGCACCGTGATGAACACGCCGATCGCCATGTAGGCCACGGATGGATCGGCCGGCGCGTCGGTCGAGGCCACCATCACCACCAGCACGCAACCGACGATGGAGCCTACGTACGGCACCCACGCCAGCATCGCCGCGATCAGCCCCAGCACCAGCGGCGACGACACGCCGATCGCCCACAGCCCGAAGGCCAGCACCGCCGTGTCGAGCACGGTCAGCTTGATCAGGCCCTGGAAGTAGCGGTGCGCGGTCTGGTCGACTTCGTGCAGCAGGTATAGCGTGCGTTCGAAGAAAGCGTTCGGCACGGCGCGCGCCAAAAACTTCTTGAAGCGCAGGCCGTCGCGCAGGAAGAAGAAGGTCAGGAAGGGCGCCAGCAGCAGCGACGGCAGCCACGCCGCCACCGACACCAGGATGTCGGTCAGGTGCTTCTGCACGAAGGTGCCGGTGAAGGCGCTGACGCGGCTGTTGACCGTGCGCGCCAGCTTGATCTGCTTGAGGATGGGGAACTGCTGCTCCAGCGACAGCATCGTGTGGCGCACGAACTCCAGGCCGCCGCTGAGGTATTTGCCCAGCATGTCCTGCCATGAATCGGACGGGCCGGCGTCCCAGTAGATGAAGACCAGGCAAGCCGCCACCAGCAGCATCAGGAACACGCCGCCGACGATCAGCGTGGCGGCGTTGTGGCTCACGCCCATGCGTATCAGGCGCTGCATCGGCGGCTGCAGGATGTAGTACAGCACGATCCCCAGCAGGAAGGGGATGGCCAGGAACAGCATCTGCTGCAACAGGAACAACAGCACGCAGGTGGCGGCGATGATGCCGCTCCACACCACCGGCCCGGCGCGCTGCTGGGTAGGCAGCAGGTTCATAAGGCCTCGACTTGCGGCTTGCCGGTCATCCAGTCGCGCAGGCGGCTGCCGATGTGGCGCGCCAGGGCCAGCGAGATCTTGTAGCCGATCACGGCGTCGGTCTCCATCAGGCCCATGAAGTCGGCGCGGAAGAATACCGCCAGTTCGCAGTTGTCCAGCGCGCGCGTCTGCGCGTTGCGGGGTGTGTTGTCCAGCAGCGCCAGGTCGCCGAAGAAGGAGCCGGCCGACAGCTCGGCCACCACCTCGCGCGTGGCGCCCAGCTTGCGGCTGATGATGACGCGGCCCGACATCACCAGGTACAGCGCCTGGCCTTCCTCGCCTTCGTCGAAGATGATTTCATCGGCCAGGTAGCGGCGTTCGTGCATCAGGCCGTCGACGATCTTCAGTTCTAGCGGGGTCAGCGTGGCGAACAGCGCCGATTCCTTCAGGCGCAGCAGGCGCGGCGACAATGCGGGCGATTTGAGGAAACCAAAGATCAAGGGAACTCCGTGCAGGACTGGGCAGGCCGGCCGGGCCGGCTCGGCTTATCGTTCCAATGATAACTTAAAGTTGCACGGTACCGGCCAGCGGCAAGGCCGGGTCGAGGTGACTGGTGAGCAGGATGCACTGGCGCGCCAGCCGCTCCGGCGCCGACAGCCGCCGGCGCAGATAGGCCATGGCTTCGGCGTCGAGGCCGTTGAAGGGTTCGTCGATCAGCAGCAGCCGCACCGGCAGCGCCAGTGCCAGCGACAGCTGCATCTTCTTGTGCTGGCCCAGCGACAGCGTGGTGACGGGCTGGTCCAGCGTGTGCAGCAGGTGGAAGGCTTCCAGCTCGGCGTTGAGCAGCGCCGGGTCGGTGTGGGGATACAGCGACAGATGCAGGTCGAGGATTTCGCGCACGGTCAGCCACGGCAGTTGCGGCGTGTCGCCGCCGCAGTAGCAGCATCGCAGGCGGTAGGCCAGCGGCTGGGCTTGCAGATCGACGCCGTCCAGTGTGATGCTGCCGCCATGCGGCGTCAGCGCGCCGCCGGCCAGCTTCAGCAGCGTGGTCTTGCCGGCGCCGTTTTCGCCGCGCAGCCAGGTGATGCCGGCGCCCAGGTGCAGGTCGAAGCGGCGGAACAGCGGATGGCTGGCGAATTCAAAGGTCAGCTGGTCGATGCGCAGCACGGGGTTCAATTCCATAGTTCACTTCCAATGGCAATCAGGATGATGATGGAGCTGATGACCAGCCCCACGCGGCCGTTCACGCTCAGGCGGCGCAGCGAGATCACGGCGACCTGGGCGACGCCGGCAAAGCACAGCCAGACGGTGGCGACGGTGGTGCTGTAGCCGGCGCTGCTGGCGCGGCCCAGGTGGCCCAGCGTCAGCAAGGCGAACCACGCCATCACGGCCAGGCCGGGCAGCAGCGCGGAGATGCGGGCAAAGCGGAACAGGTTTTCGATGGGCACCGGCCACGCCGCAGCGACGGGGCGCAGCAGGGCGATCTGTTCGGTCACGGCCTTGTCGCCGCGGTCGGTCAGCAGCATCAACAGCAGCGCGGCGTTGGCGGCCCACAGCGTCGGCGGTACTGAGGGTGGGCGCCACAGCCACACGGCGATGCTCAGCAGCGCGCCCAGCAGCAGCACGGTCTGCTGGATGCCGACCACGTTCTCGGCCCGCCAGAACGGCAGCCAGAACAGCTGGCGCCAGTGATGCAGCGCGGTCCAGGCGCGGCGCGGCAGGCTGGCGGCGGCCATGCGCTGCAGGCTGGGCACGCGCGGCACGTACGGAGCGGGAGGCGGACGGTGGGCATGGAGTCTGGCGGCGGCCGGCATGCGGCAGCGTCGGGCCAGCACCAGCGTCGAGACGATCCAGCCCAGCAGCAGCGAGCCGGCGGTCAGCAGCACGGCTTGCGGCGCGACCGGCCGCAGCCAGTCCGGCCATTGATACAGCCAGATCGCGGTGGACAGGGCGTAGGCCATGCTGAGCGGGACGATGATGATGCCGGCCACGGCGATGCTGGCGATCCACTGTCCGCGCGCGGGTATCGGCAATGGGCGGCACCACAGCAGCACCTGTTCCGGCAGCAGCCGTTTGCGCAGCAGCCAGACCGGCGCGCTGGCCAGCAGCGCCTGGCCGGCGAACAGGCCCAGCGCCTGCGGCCACGGCCGCGTCGCCGCGAACAATCCCGGCAAGGCCAGGCAGGCGATCAGGCCGACCAGCACCTGGCCGAAGCCGAGCATGATGTATCCCAGCGAAGAAGCGAAACTAGCCACGAACTGCACCATCGCCTGGTGCGCCATGCGAACGCGGAAACGCAGATAGGGGGATAAAGAATTTGCGGAGAGAATCATGCCGGGAGAATAACACTCGCGGCGTGGGCCTAAGCTTAACCTGGCATTAATACTGGCACTAGTGGCACTAAGCGGCGCAGAAATGATTAAGGGCCCGACGAATCGGGCCCTTAAAGGAATTTGGCGGAGCGGACGGGACTCGAACCCGCGACCCCCGGCGTGACAGGCCGGTATTCTAACCAACTGAACTACCGCTCCAAATTTCGTTTTCTCTGTTTTCTTGGTGGGTGCTGAGAGGGTCGAACTCCCGACCTACGCCTTGTAAGGGCGCCGCTCTACCAACTGAGCTAAGCACCCAGAAAACATATCAGCTTTGCTTCACTACTTTGTCACAACTGCTGAACGAGGCCGTATTCTACAAGGTGGTTTATCCGTTCCGCAAGGGTTTTTGAAAATAATTTAGAAAATTATTCGTTGATGCCCCATTGCGACAGCATCCAGGCCAGCTCAAACGCCGTGCCGCCGATGGCGTCATACCGCCCGGAAGCGCCGTAATGGCCCGAAGTGAAGTCGGTCTTGAGCAGCAGCGGCCGGCTGTCGGTCTTGTGCGCGCGCAGCCGCGCCACGTACTTGGCGGCCGGCCAGTACTGCGCCTGGGTGTCCTTGAAGCCGGCCGTCACCAGCATCGCCGGGTAGGCCTGGCGCTTGATGTTGTCATACGGCGAGTAGCTCTTCATGTATTCGAAGGCGGCTTTCTGCTTCGGATCGCCCGACTCCAGATATTCGTAGGTCACCATCGGCAGCGTCGGATCGGTGATCTCGTGCACCAGGTCGGCCTGCGGCACGGACGCCAGCACCGCGTGGAACAGCTCGGGCCGCTCGTTGGCCACCACGCCCATCACCATGCCGCCGAAACTGCCGCCCTCGGCGATGAGCCGCTCCGGCCGCGTGTAACCTTCGCGCACCAGGTGCTCGGCGCTGTCGATGAAATCGTTGAACACATTCTTCCGCTTCATCAGCTTGCCGTCGTCGTGCCATTGTTCGCCCAGGTCGTTGCCGCCGCGGATCTGCGCTTCGGCGTAGATGACGCCGCGCTCCATCAGGCTCAGGCGGCGCAGGCTGAAGTCGGCTTCGCTGGGGAAGCCCCAGCCGCCGTAGCCGTACAGCAGCAGCGGCGCGCTGCCGTCGAGCTTGACGTCCTTGCGGTAGGCCAGCCACACCGGCACCTTGACGCCGTCGCGCGCGGTGATCCAGATGCGGCGCGTGACAAAGCGCTGCAGGTCGACGCCGGCCAGCGGCTGGCGCTTGAGCACCTTGCGCGCGCCGCTGGCCATGTCGATTTCCAGCACCATCGGCGGCGCCACCGGCGACTGGTATTGCAGCCGGTAGCTGCGGTCGTCGTAGCCGGCGTTGCCGGTCTGCTGGAGCAGGTAGACCTCGTCGTCGAACTGCACGCTGCGCCACTGTCCGGTGGCGAAGTCGAGGATGCGCGGGCGGCTGAGCGCGCTGGCGCGTTCGCTGAGCACGAGGAAATCGCGGAACACGTCCAGCGATTCAATCAGCGTACCGGCCTCGGGGCGCATCACCTCGCTCCAATCCTGCGGCGCGGCCAGCGGGGCGCGGACCACGCGGAAGTTGGGCGCGTCCCTGTTGGTGCGCAGGTAGAGCTGATCGCCGTGCGTATCGGCGTCGTAGCGGTGGCCGGTCGTGCGCGGCATCAGCAGGCGCAGCGCGCCGGTGGGCTGGTCGCGCGGCAGCAGCCAGGTGTCGCTGGTGTCGGAGCTGAGGGCCATCAGCTGCAGAAAGCGGCCGTCGTGCGTGCGGCCTATGCCGAGCAGGAAATTGCCGTCGCGCTCGCGGTACACTTCCACCGGCTTGCCGCCCGCCGTCGACACGCGCAGCAGGCGGTCGGGGCGCAGCGTGGATGGATGGGCTTGCGTCAGCAGGATGGTGCGGTTGTCGGCGGCCCATTCCATCGATGTCACGCGCGCTACGCTGAGGGGCAGCTCGCGGCCGCTGCGCAAGTCCTTGACGTGCAGCTGGAACTGGTGATTGCCGTTGGTGTCGGCACGGTAGGCCAGCAGCTGGCCGTCGGGGCTGGGCATCATGCCTTCCAGCGCGAAGAATTTCTTGCCTTGCGCCAGGCGGTTCTGGTCCAGCAGGATGTGTTCCGGCGCGCTGTCGTCGTAGCTGCCGTCGACGGCCGCGCGGCGGCGGCAGTTGAGCGGGTATTGCTGGCCGGCGTCGATGCGCGCGTAGTAGTAGAAGTCGCCCTGGCGCCACGGCACCGTCAGGTCGCTGGCCGTGGTGCGGCCGGTGATCTCGGCCGCCAGGCTTTTCGCCAGCGGCGCGATGGCGGCGGTGGCGGCCTCGGTGTAGGCGTTCTCCGCTTTCAGATAGCTGAGCACGGCCGGATCGTTGCGGTTTTGCAGCCAGTGGTATTCGTCCGCCAGCGCTTGCCCGTGGTAGCGATCGCTCCACGGCTTTTGTGCCGCGACCGGCGGCACGGCGGGGTTGGCCAGCGCCAGAACGGCGGGCAGGACAAGCAAAGCGGGCAGGATGCGTATCATGGGTAATCCGGGCTGATCGTCAGCCGCAAATTGTATTGCAAATTAAGCAAATGAAAACAACTATTTCCGACGCCATGCTCGCCCCCTTGTACCGCCGCGTCAGCTGGCGGTTGATGCCGTTTCTGTTCCTGTGTTACGTGGCCGCCTACCTGGACCGCGTCAACGTCGGCTTCGCCAAATTGCAGATGCTGGCCGAGTTGCGCTTCAGCGATACCGTGTACGGCCTCGGCGCCGGCATCTTCTTCATCGGCTATTTTTTGTTCGAGGTGCCGTCCAACCTGCTGATGACGCGCACCGGCGCCCGCATCTGGATCGCCCGCATCATGATCAGCTGGGGTTTGATCTCGTCGGCGCTGATGTTCGTTGACAGCGTGGCGAGCTTCTACCTGCTGCGCTTCCTGCTCGGCGCGGCGGAGGCCGGCTTCTTCCCCGGCATCATCCTGTATCTGACCTACTGGTATCCGGCGCGGCGCCGCGCGCGCATGGTGGCGCTATTCATGAGCGGGGTGGCGGTGGCCGGCGTGGTGGGCGGGCCGCTGTCGGGCTGGATCATGCAAGCCTTTGGCGGACGCTATGGCCTGAGCGGATGGCAGTGGCTGTTCCTGCTGGAAGGCTTGCCGTCGGTGCTGATCGGCGTCTGGACGCTGTTCTACCTGGATGACGGCATCCGCGCCGCCAAGTGGCTCAGCGAGGACGACAAGCTGCAACTGGAACGCGCCATCGCCGAAGACGGCCAGCACCAGCAGCGCCTGCCGCTGGCGCAGGTGTTCCTCAGCGGCACGGTGTGGCTGCTGGCGCTGGTGTACTTCCTGTTCGTGATGGGCTTGTATGGCGTGAGCTTCTGGCTGCCGCAGCTGATCAGGAACAGCGGCGTGAAGGACGTGCTCGACATCGGCCTGCTGACGGCGATTCCGTACTCGGTGGCGGCGGTGGTGATGGTGCTGGCCGCGCGCCATTCCGACCGCAGCGGCGAGCGGCGCTGGCATGCGGCGGCGGCCGCCGTGGCCGGCGCGCTGGGCCTGGTGGCCGCCACCATCTACAGCGACAGCACGGTGCTGGCGATGGCCGCGCTGAGCGTGGCCACGGCCGGCATCCTCACCACCTTCCCGATCTTCTGGAGCCTGCCGACCGCGCTGCTGGGCGGCACGGCGGCGGCGGCCGGCATCGCGCTGATTAACTCGGTCGGCAACCTGGCCGGCTTCGCCAGCCCGTATCTGGTGGGCGCGATCAAGGACGCCAGCGGCAGCACCGCCAACGGCATCTACCTGCTGGCCGCCAGCCTGGTGGCCGGCGCGGTGCTGGTGGTCACGCGGCGATTACCTGGGACGTAATCGCCGCCGCGCAGCGATTTCCGGAGAATGGTTTCTGTCGCTACGACATAACCCACTCAAGGAGATCGCCATGACCACCCCATCCCACATCGCTACCCAATACCTGGCCGTCTGGAACGAACGCGACGCCGCCGCCCGCCGCGCGCTGGTGGCCCGTGCCTTCGCGCTGGACGCCAGCTACCTCGATCCGATGATGCGCGGCGCCGGCCACGACGGCATCGACGCCATGATCGCCGGCGCGCAAGGCCAGTTCCCCGGCTACCGTTTCGAACTGGACGGCACGCCGGACGGCCACAACGACGTGGTGCGTTTCTCGTGGACGCTGGCCGTGCCCGGCAGCGCGCCGGTGGCGCACGGCACCGATGTCGCCGAACTCGGCGCCGACGGCCGCCTGACCCGCGTCACCGGCTTCCTGAACGCGCCCTGATTGCAGTCGGGCTATCATTGCCGTTCAAGGAGATCATCATGCCTGCACCCAGCACAAGCAACAATGGCCTCGGCCTGGCGGAATGCCCATGAGCGGCGCGGCCGATTACTTCAGCGACTTCGCCGCCGCGCTGAAGTACTGGCGCGGCAAGCGCGGCTACAGCCAGCTGCGTTTGTCGACCGAGAGCGAGATTTCGCAGCGCCACATCAGCTTCCTGGAAAGCGGCCGCTCGCAGCCGAGCAAGGACTTGATACTGAAGCTGGGCATGGTGCTGGAAATCCCTCTGCGGCAGCGCAACGTCATGCTGCTGTCGGCCGGCTTCGCGCCGGCCTACCAGGAGCGCAAGCTGTCCGATCCCGAGCTGGGCGCGGTGCGGCAGGCGCTGGACTTCATGCTGGCGCAGCAGGCGCCGTATCCCGCGCTGGTGGTGGACCGCCTGTGGAACCTGGCGATGGCCAACGCGCCGGCGGCCGGCATGATGCGCTGGCTGCTGGGCCTGCCCGACGATGCGGCCCTGCCCACCGACGGCTCCGTCAACGTGCTCAAGCTGATGCTGGATCCGCACGGCGCGCGCCAGTACCTGCACAACTGGGAGGCAGTCGGCGCCGACCTGCTGCACTGGATACAGCGCGAAGCGATGAGCGACGGTCCCGGCAGCGCCGCCACCGTGCTGCTGGGCGAACTGCTGGCGCTGCCCGGCGTCGCCGGCATGCAGGGCGTCGGCCATCTGGCGCCCAATCTGGACCGCCGCGCCTTGCCTTTCCTGCCGGTGACGATACGCAAGGATGGCGTGGAACTGAATCTGTTCACCACCATCGCCACGCTGGGCACGCCGCATGACGTGACCGTGCACGAGTTGCGGGTCGAATCGTTTTTCCCGGCCGACGAGGCCAGCGCGGCGTGGTTCCGCGCCCGCCATTGCTAGCTGTCCGGCATCGCGTCGAGGATGTCGCGCACGCCGCCGCTGAAGATGCGGCGGGTGATTTCCTCGCCCAGGTAGCGCTCGTAGATTTTCTGCACCGTGCCGTCGCCGACGATGGCGCGCAGCGCGTCGATGTAGCGGCGCCGCGCCGCCGCCGGCACCTGCTTGGACACATACATGCCCACCATCGCGCGCGGCGATTCCGCGAACGGCGTGCCGGTCATCTTGCCCAGCATGTGGAACTGGCGCTGGTGCAGCACGTGGATGGCGGGCGGCGCCAGCGTGCCCTCGGCGCGCCCGGCCAGGATCTTGCGGAACACCACGCCGTAGTCGTTGACGTATTCCAGCCGCCCCAGCTTTTGCAGGCGCTCCATCTGCACCATTGTCGCGGCGGAATACGAGATGCCGCGCGTGACGTTCAGGCGCGCGCTGCTGTGGTCGACGAAATCGGCCAGGCTGCGGAACTTGCCGGCGTCTTTGTTGAGCAGCAGCAGTTCGAAGTGGGTGTAGGTGTAGGGCAGCCACAGGCCATGGCGGTCGCGCTCGGGCGTGCGCAGCGAGGCGCCGGTGATGTCCAGGCTGCCGTTGAAGAACTGCGCGTACAGCCGGCCGTGCGGATACCACGCCAGCTGGAAGGCGCAGCCGCTGCGCTGGTGCATCTCTTCCAGCACATCGACCGTGCTGCCGTGGATGACGCCGCCCTCGCGGTAGGCCGAGTAGCCCAGGTCGCTGAGCCCGGCCCGCGCCGGCGCGCACGGCGCGGCCGCCGCCCGGGCCGCAGGCGCGGCCAGCAGCAGGATGGCCAGCAAAACGGTGCTCAGTCTTTCGGTCATGGCGGCGATGCGGTGTCGGTGTAGTTGTCTCAGTGTAACACTTGGTCACGCGGAAAAGTGCATGCTTGCAGACTGCGGGATTTCCGTAGATACTGTATGTATTCACAGTAATCGTTCCCGCACCATGGCTGAAGACCTGCGCCGCATCGCCCACCTCGACATGGACGCGTTCTACGCGTCGGTCGAGCTGCTGCGCTACCCGGAATTGCGCGGCCTGCCGGTGGTCATCGGCGGCGGCCGCGACGCCCAGCCGGTGGTGCAGGCGGACGGCAGCCACAGCTTCGCCCGGCTGCGCGATTATGTCGGCCGGGGCGTCATCACCACCGCCACCTACGAGGCGCGCGCGCTGGGCGTGGGTTCGGCCATGGGCATGATGAAGGCGGCCAAGCTGGCGCCGGACGCCATCCTGCTGCCGGTCAATTTCGACTCCTACCGCCATTATTCGCGGCTGTTTAAGAATGCCGTGGCCGCCATCGCGCCGGATTTCGAAGACCGCGGCATCGATGAAATCTATATCGACCTGACCCATGTGGAAGGCGAGACGCGCGAGCTGGCGCAGCGCATCAAGCAGGCCGTGCGCGACGCCACCGGCTTGTCGTGCTCGATCGGCATCACGCCCAACAAGCTGCTGTCGAAGATCAGCTCGGACCTGGAAAAACCCAATGGCCTGACCATCCTCGGTTATGACGATATCCCGGCGCGCATCTGGCCGCTGGGCGTACGCAAGATCAACGGCATCGGCCCCAAGGCCACCGAGAAACTGGCGGCGCTGGGCATAGAGACCATAGGCCAGCTGGCGGCGGCCGACGCCGGCCTGTTGCAGGACCATTTCGGCGCGCACTACTCGGCCTGGCTGGCCGAGGCCGCGCGCGGCATCGACCGGCGCGAAATCTCCACCAGCTCGGAGAGCAAGTCGATCAGCCGCGAAACCACCTTCGAGCGCGACCTGCATGCGCGTCAGGACCGCGACACGCTGTCCGGCATCCTGACCCAGCTGTGCGCGCGGCTGGCGGACGATCTCAAACGCAAGGGCTACGTCAGCCGCACCATCAGCATCAAGCTGCGCTACGACGATTTCCAGATCGTCAGCCGCAACGTCACGCTGCCGCAGCCGGTGGCCGACGCCACCGGCATCCTGCACGCCGCGCGCGAGTGCCTGAAGCGGGTGCCGCTGCAACGCCGGCTGCGCCTGCTGGGCGTGCGCGCCAGCACGCTGGAGCCGCCCGGCTCCGGCCAGCAGGTCAGCTTGCCGCGGCAAGGCGAATTGTTCGCCTAGGTCAGCAACAGATTCGGTCCGGCGCCGCCATCACCGTGTAAAATGGCGCTCCCCTGGCATTACTGAAACAAGGCTCAATACATGTGGTTCAAGAATCTACAGATTTACCGTCTGCCGGCCCCTTGGGCCTTCACCCCCGAACAACTGGAAGCAGCGCTGGCCCCTCACGCCTTCGTCCCGGCAAGCAGCAATGAGCTGCTGCGCCAGGGTTGGGACACGCCGCGCCCGAACGGCGGCCTGGTGCACGTGGTCAACAAGCAAATGCTGATCCTGCTGGGCACCGAGAAAAAACTGCTGCCGAACACCGTCATCAACCAGGTCGCCAAGGCCCGCGCCGCCGAGATGGAAGAGGCGCAAGGCTTCGCCCCCGGCAAGAAGGCGATGAAGGAGCTGAAGGAGCGCGTCGCCGACGAACTGCTGCCGCGCGCCTTCTCGATCCGCAGCAATGTCTGGACCTGGATCGATCCGGTCAACGGCTGGCTGGTGGTCGATGCCGCCAGCCCGGCCAAGGCCGACGAAGTCATCAAGCTGCTGCTCAAGGCGGTCGACAAGCTGCCGCTGGAAAGCCTGCGCGTGCAGCGCTCGCCGGTGGGCGTGATGACCGAATGGCTGCAGGCCGACGATGCGCCGGCCGGCTTCACGGTCGACATGGACACCGAACTGCGCGCCACCGGCGAGAGCAAGGCGGCCGTGCGCTACGTGCGCCACACGCTGGAAGCGGACGAAGTGCGCCGCCACATCGCGGCCGGCAAGCAGTGCACGCGCCTGGCGATGACCTGGGACAGCAAGATTTCCTTCGTGCTGACCGAGTCGCTGGCGATCAAGGGCATCAAGCCGCTGGATGTCATCGCTGAAAAGGAATCGAGCACCAAGAACGACGACGAGCGTTTCGACGGCGACTTCATGCTGATGACCGGCGAACTGGCCAAGCTGATGACCGATGTGGTCGAGGCCCTGGGCGGCGAAGCGAAGGCTTGATCGGACTACAACAAAGCCGTTGCCTGTTGGTTAAAGATGCCGCAAAGTCTTTGATTTTGCGGCTTTTTTCATGTAATTTTTGATAAAAAGCAGGGAAAATAGTTTCGTTGCTTTGTAGAAATTAGCGCGATTTCTGCTATAGTGAAAGATGTTATCAAATTAGGAACTCGCAATGAGCACCTTCGTCCCCATTCTTTCCACTGACCAGATCGCCACCATCCTGACCACGCAGGATGTCTTGAGCTGGACCAGCGAGGATATCGCGGCGTTGAGTTCGCTCCAAGTTCCCGCCCTGCGTACCGATCACGTTTCCGTCATGACCAGCCAGCAGCTGGCCTACCTGGCCGCCAGCAATGTCGCGGTATTGACCACGCAAGACCTGGCCGCGATCAAGGCGACCGTGCTGAACGCTGTCGGCGCGCTGCCGTCCGGCTTCATGGGCGCGCTCAACAGCGCCCAGATCGCCGCGCTGACCACCGCCCAGGTCGCCGCATTGGGCACCAAGGCTTTCAGCAGTCTGAGCACGCAGGCCATCGCCGCGTTTGAAACGGCCGACCTGGCCGTCCTGAGCATCAGCAACATCGCCAGCCTGTCGTCCGACCAGGTGGCCCTGATGAGCACGGCGCAATTGGGCGCGCTCAGCACGCGCCAGCTGGCGACCTTCTCGGCCGATGAAATCCTGGCGATCGGCACGCGCGGCATCGCGGCGCTGGGCACGCGTGGCGTGGCCGCGCTGGCCACGGCGCAGCTGGCCGCGCTGAGTTCCGACCAGGCCGTGGCGCTGAGCACGGCCCAGGCCGCCGCATTGAGCGGCGCGCAATTGAACGCCTTTTCCACCGACGCCATCGCGGCATTGGAGACGGCCGATATCGCCGCCCTGAAAACCGCCGCCATCGCCGCGCTGTCGACGCGCCAGGTGGCCGCGCTGGGCCAGGCCCAGCTGACCGCCTTCACCACCGCCGATTTCGCCGCCCTGAACAGCGCCCAGCTGGGCGCGCTGTCGGCGGCCGGCATCGCCGGGCTGGAGAGCCGCGACCTGGCCGCGCTGAGCCTGAACGCGCTGCCGGCGCTGGGCACCGGCCTGTTGTCTGCGCTGAGCACCGCGCAACTGGCCGGCTTCGGCTCGGGCCAGTTGGGCGTGTTGAGCAGCAACCAGGTGGCGGCGCTGACGTCCGACCAGATCCACTCGCTGAGCGCGGCCCGCATCGCCGGCTTCGGCTCGCGCCAGGTGGCCGGCCTGTCGGCCCAGGATATCGCCGACCTCAACTATTCCGCGCTGGCCGGCCTGAGCACCGCTTTCATGGCGGCACTGTCGTCGGACCAGTTCGCCGCGCTGGGCACCGGCGCCGTCCAGAATGTCGACCAGGTGTTTTCCGACCTGGGCACGGCGCAGATCGCCGCGCTGCGCACCGCCACGCTGGCGGGCATGAACGCGGCGCAGCTGGCGCATCTGTCGACCGCGCAGGCCGCCGCGCTGAGCAGCGCGCAGCTGGCGAGCCTGTCGACGGCGCTGATCGCGGCGCTGAGCACGGCCGATCTGAAGGCGATCAAGACCGCCGCCATCGCCGGCCTGACGACGCAGCAGATGGCGGCGCTCGACACCGCCCAGCTGGGCGCGCTGACCACCGCACAGTTCGCCGCATTGAGCAGCCGCCAGATCAGCGTGCTGACCAGCGATGCGATTGCCGCCCTGCCGGCGGCCGATCTGCTGGCCCTGAGCGCCGGCACCATCGCCGGGCTGAACCCGGCCGTGGTGGCCTTGCTGACCACGGCACAGCTGAGCAGTTTGAGCACCCGCCAGTTCGCCAGCCTGACCACGGCCCAGATCGCCGTGCTGTCGAGCGACCAGGTGGTCGGACTGACGACCAATCAACTGGGCGTGCTCTCCACGGCCCAGTTCGCCGCGCTGTCGACCGACGACGTGGGCGCGCTGTTCGCCTACCCGCTGCACAGCCGGGCGCTGAGCACGGCTGTGATCGCCACGCTGTCGTCGGCGCAGCTGGCCGCGATCTCCGGACATTCCGGCAGCGACATCGCGGCGCTGACCACCGGCCAGATCGCCGCCTTGCGCACTGCCGCGCTGGCCGGCCTGAGCAGCGGACAGTTGCAGGCACTGACCACGGCGCAGGCATCGGCGCTGAGCGCCGCCCAGCTGGGCAGCCTGTCCACCGACCAGATCTCATGGCTGGCGACGGACGACGTGCCGGCGCTGAAAACCGCCGCCATCGCCGCGCTGAGCACCCAGCAGGTCGCCGTGCTGAGCAGCGCGCAAGTGCGCGCCATGACGACCTCCCAGATCGCCGCGCTGAGCAGCCGCCAGTTCGACGCCCTCACCAGCGCCGGCCTGGCCGGCCTGGAATCGGCCGACTTCGGCGCGCTGGGCGCCGGCGCGATCGCCGTGCTCGATACCGCCAGCTTCGCCGGCCTGACCACGGCCCAGCTGTCGGGCCTGGGCACGCGCCAGATCGCCGCGCTGAGCACCGCCCAGTTGAACGCGCTCAGCAGCACGCAAATCCACAGCCTGACTTCCGCCCAGATCGGCGCGCTGAGTTCGCTGCAAGTGGGCAGCCTGACGACCGATGACATCGCCGGCCTGGCGTCGGCCACGCTGTCGTCGCTGCGCACGGCCGCGATTGCCGCGCTCAATTCCGACCAGCTGGCCGTGCTGGGCGCCGCCGACGGCGGCGTCGGCATGGTGCAACTGCTGACCACCGCGCAGATCGCCGCGCTGCGCAGCGCCGCGCTGACCGGCCTGAGCACCGCCGAAACGGTGGCGCTGACCGCCGGCCAGGTCGCCGCCCTGAGCAGCAGCCAGTTGCGCGCGCTGAGCACGCAGGCCATCGCCGCCATGGAACCGCTGGACCTGGCCGCGATCCGCACCGCCGCCATCCCCGGCCTCAGCTCGGCCCAGGTGGCCGCGCTGTCGAGCAGCCAGCTGGCCGCGCTGACGATGAGCCAGTTCCTGGCGATGAATGCCGCGCAGCTGGGCGCGCTGTCGTCCGACACCATCGCCGGCTTCTCCAGCGCCAATATGGCCGCCTTCGGCACCGCCTATATCGCCGCGCTGAGCCCGGCCGCGGTCGGCAACCTCAGCGTGCTGCAATTGTCCAGCCTGACTTCGCAACAGTTCGCCGTACTGTCGAGCGACCAGCTGGCGGCGCTGCGCACGGTGCAGGTCGCCGGCCTGGCCGCGCAGCAGGTGCTGGGCCTGAGCTCGCGCAACATCGCCGGCCTGTCGAGCGCCGACCTGGCCGTGCTGAACTCGGCCACGCTGCGCTCGCTGAGCACGTCGGCGCTGGCCGCGCTGCGCGCCGACCAGCTGGCCGCGCTGGCCAACGATCCGGCCGGCAGCGCCTTCGGCAGCCTGGGCACGGCGCAGATCGCCGCGCTGCGTCCGGCCAGCCTGGCCGGCCTGACCAGCAGCCAGACGGTGGCGCTGACCACCGCGCAGGCGTCCGTGCTGAGCAGCAGCCAGCTGGCCGCGCTGTCCACCAACGATATCGCCGCGCTGGAAACGGCCGACCTGGCCGCGCTCAAGACCAATGCCTTGACCGGCTTGAGCAACCAGCAAGTGGCCGCGCTCAATAGCGACCAGGTGACGGCGCTCACCAGCGCCCAGGTCGCCGCGCTGAACAGCAGCCAGATCCTGGCGCTGCAATCGTCGGCCATCGCCGGCCTGCAGACCAACGACATCGGCGCGCTGAGCACGGCGGTGATCGCCGCCATGCCGGCCGGCGTGCTGGCCGGCCTGAGCACCGCGCAGGTGGCGGCGCTGAGCACGCGCCAGATCGCCACGCTGAGCACCGACCAGTTGACCGGCCTGAGCGCGCAGCAATTGGCCGCGCTGGGGTCGGCGCAACTGGGCGCCTTCGGCTCGCGCCAGATCCTCGCGCTGTCGCCGTCCGGCATCGACGCGCTCGACGCGGCCGCCGTGGCCGGCCTGAAAACCGCCGCGCTGGCCGCGCTGAGCGCCGCCCAGCTGGCGCAGCTGGCCAACGACGCCAGCGGCGCCAGCCATATCGACCTGCTGTCCACGCAGCAGATCGCCGCCCTGCGCGCCGCCGCCTTCGCTGGCCTGAGCACGCGTCAGATCGTCGCCCTCAGCACGGCCCAGGCGGCCGCGCTGAGCAGCGCGCAGATCGCCGCGCTCGGCACCGCCGATATCGCCGCGCTCGAAGGCGCCGATGTGACGGCGCTGCGCACGGCCGCGCTGACCGGCCTGTCGACCGACCAGATGCGGGCGCTGACCGCCGCGCAGCTGACCGCGCTGACCACCCAGCAATTGGCCGCCCTCAACAGCCAGCAGCTGGGCGCGCTGTCCAGCGATACGCTGGCGGGGCTGTCGACCGCCAACCTGTCGGCGCTGACCACGGCCGCGATCGCCGGCCTGAGCACGCGCGTGATCTCGCAGCTGACGCCGTCGCAACTGGCGGCGCTGAAATCGCAGCAGGTGGCGGCCCTGAGCAGCGACCAGCTGGTCGCGCTGAGCACCCAGCAGCTGGTCGCCCTCAGTTCGACGCAGCTGTCCGCGCTCGGTTCCAGACACATCGCCGGCCTGTCGACCACCGACCTGGCCGCGCTCGACAGCCGCGGCTTGCCGGGCTTGAGCACGGCCTTCGTCGCCGCGCTGACGGCGGCCCAGCTGGCCGCCATCGGCGGCGGCCTGGCCAGCGCCCAGTTCGCCTCATTGCGCACCGCGCAGATCGCCGCGCTGAGCACCGACGCCCTGCAGGGCCTGACCCGTCCGCAAGTGATCGCCTTGACCACCGCCCAGGCCGCCGCATTGAGCAGCCGCCAGGTGGCGGCGTTCAGCAGCGCGCAGATCGCCGCGCTGGAAGGGGAAGACCTGGTCGCGCTGCGCACCGCCGTCATCGCCGCGCTCAGCTCCGACCAGTTGGCCGCGCTGGGCAACGACGCCGCCGGCGCCAGCCATATCGATGTGTTGACGACGGCGCAGATCACCGCGCTGCGCAGCGCCGCGCTGGCCGGCCTGAGCACGCGCCAGGTGGCCGCGCTGAGCACCATGCAGGCGGCCGCGCTGGCCAGCCAGCAGGTGGCCGCGCTGTCGACGCAGAATATCGCCGCCATCGAGACGGCCGACCTGGCCGCGCTGAAGCCCGCCGCCATCGCCGGCCTCGGCACCGACCAGATCGCCGCGCTGACCAGCGCCCAGTTCGCAGCGCTGACGACGGCCCAGTTCGCCGCGCTGAGCAGCCGGCAAATCGCCGTCCTCAGCAGCCAGACCGTGGCCGGCCTGACCACCGCCAACCTGGCCGCGCTGAGTCCGCAGGCGATTGCCGGTCTCGACGAAACGCTGCTGTCCCACCTGACCCAGGTTCAGCTCAACAGCCTGAGCACGCGCCAGGTGGCGGCCCTGTCGAGCCTGCAGATCGCCGCCCTCGGCAGCGACCAGCTGGGCGGCCTGACGGTGGCGCAGATCGGCGCCTTCGGTTCGCGCCAGATGGCCGGCCTGTCGGCGACCGACTTCGGCGCCTTCGACCCGGCCCGCGTCAGCGCCTTCAACACGGCGGCGATCGCCAGCCTGAGCTCGGACCAGCTGCCGTCGCTGGGCATGGACATCTTCGGCTTCCCGTCGCGCTTTGCCGCGCTGACCACGGCGCAGATCGCGGCGCTGGGCACCAGCACGCTGCAGGGCTTGTCCACGGCCCAGGTGATGATGCTGGCCACCCAGCAGGCGGGCGCGCTGAGCAGCGCGCAACTGGCGTCCTTGTCGCCGGCGCTGCTGACGAGCTTGTCGGCGGCGGATGTGGCGGCGTTGCGCACGGCCGCCGTCGCCGGCCTCAAGACGGCCCAGGCCGCGGTATTGAGCAGCGCCCAGCTGGCCGCGCTGACCACGGCCCAGGCCGCTGTACTGAACAGCGCCCAGGTGGCGGCGCTCAGCGCCGCGGCGCTGGCCGGCCTGGAAAGCGCCGACCTCGGCGCGCTGAGCACCACTGCGCTGGGCGGTTTGTCGGGCGACGATATCGGCGCCCTGACGTCGATGCAGCTGGCCGGCCTGACCTCGGCCCAGGTGGCGTCGCTGCGCAGCGCCCAGATCGACGCGCTGGTCACGCAACAGATTAACGGCTTCAGCTCGCTGCAGATCCACGCGCTGACCTCGCAGCAATTGGTGCGCCTGTCGGCGGCCGATATCGGCGCCATCCGCACCGCCAACCTCAGCGCGCTGAGCACGGCCGCGCTGGCCGGCCTGACGTCGGACCAGATGACGGCGCTCGGCGCCGACCCGCTGGGCAGCGGCGCGCAACTGATTTCCTTGCTGAGCACGGCGCAGATCGCGGCCTTGCGCACCGCCGCGCTGCAGGGCTTGAGCGCGGCGCAGGCGGTGGCGCTGACTACGGCCCAGGCCGCAACGCTGAGCAGCGCCCAGCTGGGCGCGCTGCAGCTGACGGTGGTGGCGGCGCTGGAGACGGCCGACGTGGCGGCGCTGAAAACCTCGGCCATCGCCGGCCTCAAGACCCAGCAAGTGCTGGCCCTGACGGGCGGCCAGCTGGCGGCGCTGAGCACCGGCCAGATGGCCGCGTTCAGCAGCAACCAGTTGAGCATCCTCGGCGCCAGCCAGGTGGCGGCGCTGAGCACGGCCGACCTGGCCGCGATCAATCCGCTGCTGCTGAACGCCGCCGCGCGCGAAGGCAATCTGCTGGCGGCGATGAACTCGGCCCAGCTGCGCGCGCTGACGACGGCGCAGTATGCGGCGCTGAACTCGGCGTCGATGGTGCAGATCCAGGCCTCGCTGATCGGCCTGCTGGAAACGGCCGATATCGCCGCGCTGTCCACCGCCACCATCAGCGCGCTGCAGGATGACCAGGTGCATGCGCTGGGCACCGGCCAGATCGCCGCGCTGACGCTGGCGCAGGTGGCGGCCTTGCGGCCGAGCGTTTCCGGCATCGACCAGTTCACGACGGCGCAGATGGTGGCGCTGTCGTCGGCCCAGGTGGGGGCGCTGAGCACGCCGCTGATCAAGGGCCTGACGGCGGCCAACCTGGCCGCCATCGAAACCCGCGACATCCCCGGCCTGAGCACGCGCCAGATCGTCGCGCTGACGCCGGAGCAGATGCAGGCCATGCTGCCGGCCCAGCTGTCGGCGCTGACCACCACGCAGACGCATGCGATGTCGACGGCCCAGTACAACGGCATGAGCCAGGAGCAGAAGGCCGCGTTCAGCTCGGCCCAGCTGCACGCCATGCCGTTCGACACGCCGCTGGTGCTGGACCTCGACGACAACGGCATCCGCACGCTGGGGCTGGAGGCCGGCGTGCAGTTCGACCTGGCGGCCAGCGGTCAGAAGCGCGCCACCGGCTGGGTCGGTTCGGGCGACGGCTTGCTGGCGCTGGACCGCAACCACGACGGCGTCATCAACGACGGCAGCGAACTGTTCGGCTCGTCCACCAGGCTGGCCGGCGGCGGCACCGCCGACAATGGCTACCAGGCGCTGGCGGAACTCGACAGCAACCACGACGGCATGGTCAGCGCGCTCGACGCCGGCTTTGGCGATCTGCGCGTGTGGGTCGACGCGAATGCCGACGGCGTCAGCCAGGCCGGCGAGCTCAAGACGCTGGCCGAATTGCATATCGCCAGCCTGAACCTGGATGTGCAGCAGGCCAGCACCATCGACCACGGCAACCTCATCGGCCTGACATCGAGCTACACCAGCACCGACGGCAGCCAGCATGCGGCGGCCGACGTCTGGTTCAAGCAGGGCTTGAGCGCGCAGGTCAGCGGCCTGGCGCAGGCGCTGTCCGCGTTCGACGCGACGCAGCAGCAGCCGGCGCCGCGCCCCGGTGCGGACCTCGGCGGCCAGCCGCCGGCCAGCCCGCTGGCGGCCAACGCCGCGCGCATGGCCGATGTGCTGCAGCAGTTCCATGAGCCGGGCCGGCCGGCGGCCGCCGGCCAGGCCGATGGCGACACCCTGCGTCTGAAGGCCTTGCAGGCGACCGGCGGCCACGCCGTGCTGGCGGTGCCCAAATAGGCCCGGCCATCGCGCCAGCAAAGCCCGCTGTGTGCGGGCTTTTTTTGCTGCCGCCAGATAGCATTTCCTCAATATTTCCTTTACCCTCAACTCGTATGCGTGACCACTTCATCGAAAAGGAAACATCATGACCTTCGACAGCAGCCTGACCCCGGCGCAGTTTGCCGCCGGCGGCACCCGCCTGATCACCCGACTGACGACCACCGACATCGCCCGCCTCGGCGTCGAATACATCGCGGCGATGACCACCGCCCAGGCCCAGGCGCTGACCGGCGCCCAGCTGTCGGCGCTGCCGGCCGCCAGCGTCGCCGCGCTGCAGACGCAGGACTTCGCGGCGCTGCAGGCATACGCGCTCAACCAGGTATCGAAGTCGACCGGTTTCATGGCGGCGCTGTCGCCGGAACAGCTGGCGGCGATGACGCCGGCGCAGGCCGCCATGCTGAGCGCCAACGGCATCCGCGGGCTGGCGCCCGAGGCGCTGGCGGCGCTGCGCACGCAGCAGGTCAGCCGGCTGGCGGTGACGGTGATCGGCAGCCTGTCGCCTGACCAGGTGCACAGCCTGAGCGCCGCGCAGATCGCCGCGCTCAAGGCCGGCCAGGTGGCGGCGCTGCCGCTGACGCGCCGGCCCGGGGAAGACATGTTCAGCGCCGGGCAGATCGCGGCCTTCACCACCGGACAGATGGCGTCGCTGAGCACGGCGCTGATCAAGCAACTGAGCGTGGCCGAACTGGGCGCCATCGAAACGGCCGACATCGCGGCGCTGAGCTCGCGCCAGATGGGCGTGCTGAGCGTGGCGCAGCTGCTGGCGCTGAGCCTGGACCAGCTGCACGCGCTGCAGAGCCGCCAGATCACGGCGCTGGGCAGCGCCCAGATCCAGGCGCTCGATGCGGAGCGCCTGCAAGTGCTGCGCACCGGCGTCATCGCCGGCCTGAGCACGGCGCAGATCCACGCGCTCAAGGCCGAGCAGCTGCACGCGCTGAGCAGCGCCCAGCTCAGCGCGCTGAGCGCGCGCCAGTTCGGCGTGTTGTCGCTCGATGACATCAAGGCGCTGGACGGCGCCAACCTGACGGCGCTGCGGGTGGCGGTGATGGCGGCCCTGAACTCGGCCCAGCTGGCGGCGCTGGGCGCCGGCGGCGACGGCGATTTCGGCAAGTTTACGACGGCGCAGGTGGCGGCGCTCAGCAGCGCCGCGCTGACCGGCCTGACGGCGCAGCAGGCGTCGCAACTGACGAGCGCCCAGGCCGCCGCGCTGAGCGCGCTGCAGGTGGGCGCGCTGTCGACCCAGACGATCGCCCAGCTCGACGGCGGCGACCTGGCGGCGCTCAAGCCGGCCACGGTGGCGGCGCTGAAGACGCGCCAGATCGCGGCGCTGAGCGGCGAACAGTTTGCCGCGCTGAGCACGGCGCAGGTGGCGACCTTCAACAGCAGCCAGATCAATGCGCTGAGCAACGACACCTTTGCCGTCATCGAGACCACCGACCTGGCCGCGCTGAGCCTGAACGCCATCGCCGGCCTGTCGACCCGCCTGCTGGCGGTGCTGGATCCGGAGCGCATCGCCGCGCTGGCGCCGCGCCAGATCGCGGCGCTGAGCTCGGCCAGCCTGAACGCGCTGAGCATGGACCAGTTCCAGGCGCTGAGCACGGCGCAGATCGCCAAGCTCAACCCGATCGCGGCCGGCGGCCTGTCGACCAACAACCTGGCGGCGCTGACGCCGGCCGCGCTGGCGGCCCTGCCGGCCACGGTGTTCGGCGCGTTCAACTCGGCGCAGTTCGCCGTGCTGGGCGGGGCGGAACACCAGATCGGCACCTTGAGCACGGCGCAGATCGTCCAGCTGAAGGCGGCCGCGCTGGCCGGCATGACGGTGGAGCAGGCGGTCGCCCTGACCACGCTGCAGGCGGCCACGCTGAGCGGCGCGCAGATCGCGGCGCTGTCCTTGCAGGCGGTGGCGGCGCTGGAGTCGCAGGACTTCGCGGCGCTGAGCGCGGCGGCGATCTACGGCCTGCGCACCGAGCAGCTGGCGGTGCTGGGCAACGACCAGATCCTCGGCCTGACCACCACCCAGGCTTCCGGCCTGGGCAGCCAGCACATCGCCGCCCTGTCGGCCGACGTGCTGGGCCACATGCAGACGGCGGAAATCGCCGCGCTGCGGCCGATGGCCATCTACGGCTTGCGCACCGACCAGCTGCAAGCGATGAACAGCGACCAGATCAACGCGATGACCGGCGTCCAGGTCTCCATGCTGAGCAGCGCGCAGTTCGCCGCGCTGTCGGCCGACGTGGTGGCCAACCTGCAACTGAGCGACCTGGCGGCGTTGAACACCTCGGTGATCGCCGGCCTGTCGGCGGCCACGCTGGCGGCGCTGACCACGCGCCAGATCGGCGCGCTGGCCGGGCGCCAGGTGGCGGCGCTGACCACCGCCGCGCTGGCCGGCCTGAGCATCGAGCAATTCCTCGGCCTGACCCCGCTGCAGTTCGGCGCGCTCAGCGCGCGCCAGTACCAGGCGCTGACCGCGGACGAAGTGGCGGCGGTCGGCACCGGCCAGCTGGTGGCGCTGTCGTCGCAGGTGATCGCCAGCCTGAACACGGCGCAACTGGCGGCCTGGTCGACCACGCAGGTCGGCGCCCTGAGCGCGGCGCAGACCGCCGCGCTGGCGGCGGCGCAGGTGCGCGGCCTGGGCAACGAGGCGCTGGCGGCGCTGAACACGTCGGCGGTCGGCGGCCTGGGCACCGGCGTCATCGCCCAGCTGCTGCCGGGACAATTGCAGGCGCTCGGCACGGCGCAGATCGCCGCGCTGACGCTGCGCCAGATCAGCGCGCTGCCGACGGCGCACCTGGCCGGCTACGACGTGCTGACCACCGATCAAATGGTGGCGCTGACGTCCAGCCAGGTGGGGGCCTTGAGCAAGCCGCTGCTGGCGGCGCTGGGTTCGGATGACCTGGCGGCGATCGAGACGCGCGACCTGCTGGCCTTGGGCAGCGCGCAGCTGGCGGTGCTGTCGACCGCGCAGATCAGCGCGCTGACGACGGCGCAGGCGGTGGTGTTCACGACGGCGCAGACGGCCGGCCTGAACACGGCGCAGCTGGCGGCGCTGGCGGCGGCCAAGCTGCCGCATCTGGTGGCGCAGGGCGCGCCATCGTCGTTGCGTATCAAGGTGGGCGGCATGGTCGAGGCGCTGGCGGCCTTCAATGCGGACGGGCAGCCGGCTGCCGCGGGGGCGTCGTCGCTGACGATGCCGGGCGGGCTGAAGGAGGCGGCCGGCATGCTGGCAGCGCCGGACAGCTTGCGTTTGACTACCCTGTTGCCGGAGGCGAAAGACTTGCTGGCGCCTCCGCGCAGGTAAGGGCTGGCGTTACAGCGGCTGGAACACTCCGGCCGCTTTGTTTTTCTGCACGTTATCCCACGCGAAAATCTTGCCGTTCATGGCCACGTACACGCCAGGCGGCAGGGTTTGCGCCACGCCGGCGGCAAAGCCCAGGTTGAACAGCGCGTCGGAATTGGCGATCTCGTAGGGGATCATGGCGCCGGTCAGCACGATGGTCTGGCCCAGGCCGGCAGGGCCCAGCACGGCGGCGGTCTGCGGCATGGTGTCGGTGCCGTGGATGATGACGATCGCCTTTTCGCCGGCGGCGCGGCACGAGGCCAGGATGCGCTCGCGGTCGGCGTCCACCATGTCCAGCGAATCCATCAGCGGCAACTGTTCCAGCGCCACGTCCACCGTCAGGCGGCAACGCGCCAGCACGGCCGGCAGGTGGCTGTCGGCGAAGCCCAGGGTGCCGTTCAGTTCGTTGTAGTGTTTGTCGAAGGTGCCGCCGGTGGCGAGGATGCGCAGGGTCATGATGAAAGCTCAGGCAGATTAAAATGATCTGCATCATAACCCAAACCGCAGCCGCCCAAGAACGCGAAAACAGTCCGTCGGCGGGCTGGAAACTTGGGCATACTATGGCTACACTGGTTTCTTTGTTCGTTTCGATACCATGAAAGCGCTCGCCCCCGGAACCGTCATTTTCCACCGCCATCGCGGCTACGGCGTCATCACGTCGGTCAATCTGCTGACCGGCTGGATCTCGGCCCGTTTCGGCAGCGAGGCGCGGACGCTGGACTTGAACCTGTCCATCGACGAGGTGCAGTTCGCCGACGGCGAAGCGATCCTGTTCCGCCGCGCCCCACCGGACCGCATGCCGCACGCGCGCCTGATGGCGGTGGTGCGCGCGCTGCACCAGGCCGGCTATCAGCGGCTCTACCTGTATTCCTGGCCCAAGCCGTCCGGCCTGCACTGGCGCTGGCATCTGTTCACCGGCCGGCGCGACTGGATGCAGCGCTCGTGGCGCGAGGGCTGGTACGGCTCGGGCGCCGACTACAACGTCAATCCGGTGATGGGCTGGGGCGACACGCCGGGCGCCAGCACCGAGGAGCTGATCCACGCGCTGGCGCGCTTCGACCCGCAGGGGTTGGCGCAGGCGCTGGGGCGCGACGAAGACCACACGGCCTGGTTCGCCGGCGTGTGCGACGCCCTGCTGCCCGGGTATATGTACAGCCTGGACATGCAGCGTCCGGACGGCGGCCCGCTGGTCGACATGCCGCCGGTGCCGGTGGTGCCGGTGCGCGCCTCGCTGCCGCCGTACGCCGGGCCGGACATCGCCTGGCCGCCCGGCTGGGCCGGCTTGTGGAGCAAGGTGCACGCCATGCCCGCGCCGCGCATCAACCTGACCGGCCTGCCGGAAATCCCCGAGCAGGCGGATTAGCGCCGGCAGGTCATTCCCGCAAAAGCGGGAATCCATGCTGAGCGGGCCGGCTAGCGTCCTATGGATTCCCGCTTTCGCGGGAAGTCATTTCCCCCGGTGGGGGGAATGACGGACATAGCCCGGGTTGTTGATCTTGTCGCAGCCGCCCGCGGCGAAATCGACGATGTTCTGGAACGCGTGGCGGAAATACAGCTCGTAGCTATCCTGCTCCACATAGCCGAGGTGCGGCGTGGCCAGCACGGTCGGCATGCGCAGCAGCGGATTGTCGGCCGCCAGCGGTTCGGATTCGAACACGTCCAGCGCCGCGTAGCCGGGCCGGCCTTGCGGCAGCGCCTGTTCCAGCGCGCCGGGCTGCACCAGCTCGGCGCGGCTGGTGTTGACGAACAGCGCGCTTGGCTTCATGCGCGCCAGGTCGTCGGCGCTGACGATGCCGCGCGTGTCCGGATGCAGCCGCAGGTGCAGGCTCAGCACATCTGATTGCTCGAACAGTGCCTCGCGCGATGCCGCCGCCGCATGGCCGTCGGCCACCGCCTTGTCGCGGCTGGACTGGCTGCCCCACACCACCACCTGCATGCCGAAGGCGCGGCCGTAGCCGGCGACGATCTGGCCGATCTTGCCGTAACCCCAGATGCCCAGCGTGCGCCCCTTGAGCACCACGCCCAGCCCGTTCAATTGCGGATTGATGGACGCGGTCTGCCACAAGCCATCCTTCAGGTTGGACGCGTAGGGCACGATCTTGCGCGCCGCCGCCATGATCAGCGCCCAGGTCAGCTCGGCCGGCGCGGTCGGCGAGCCGACGCCCTCGGCGATCGCGATGCCCAGCTCGGTCGCGGCGTCGACATCGACGTGGCCGGCAAGCTTGCCGGTCTGCGAAATCAGCTTCAGATTGGGCAGCTTGGACAGCAGCGCCCGGTTCAGCGCGGTGCGTTCGCGGATCAGCACCAGGGCGTCGAAAGGCGCCAGCCGGATCGCCAGCTGGCCCAGCCCCCGCGTCGAATTGTTGAACACTTTAACGTCGTGTCCGCGCAATAAAGCTAAGCAGGCGAGTGTGGTCGTGGCATTCTGATAATCGTCGAGAATCGCAATTTTCATGGAAGATAACCGATTTTATGAGGAATTTCGTAGGGAAATAACGGCTTGCAAAAGAACCTGAATAGCTTACTACTTTACTCAACTAATTCTCCTACATTTTTGACTGGAACAGCTATTGACGGGTGTACAATCGCCTCAAAAAACAGGCCTGTCGATCATGAATCCGGGCCGCGCAAGACCGCCGTGATACCGCCGACCCATTTCGAATGGGCATCTGAGCGCAAGCCAAAAGCTGACGACGATCCTGCCGCATGCAGAGCAGAATTTTAATTAGCATTGGAGGTAGTATGAATCAACCCGTCATGGGTGGCGTTGCAGCACTGCTCAACGTCCCAGCTTACATCAAGCAGCAAAAGTTGATCAACTGGGTAGCGGAAATCGCGGCCCTGACCAAGCCGGCGCGCATTTACTGGTGCGACGGTTCCCAGGAAGAGTACGACCGCCTGTGCGGCGAAATGGTTGCCGCCGGCACCATGAAAAAGCTGAACCAGGAACTGCGTCCGAACTCCTACCTCGCCTGCTCCGATCCGACCGACGTCGCGCGCGTCGAAGACCGCACCTTCATCTGCTCCAACACCAAGGAAGAAGCCGGCCCGACCAACAACTGGATGGCGCCGTCGGAAATGCGCGCCACGCTGAACCCGCTGTTCGACGGCTGCATGGCCGGCCGCACGATGTACGTGGTGCCGTTCTCGATGGGCCCGCTGGGTTCGCCGATCGCCCACATCGGCGTGGAACTGTCGGACTCGCCATACGTGGCCGTCAACATGCGCATCATGACCCGCATGGGCAAGGCCGTGTACGACGTGCTGGGCACCGATGGCGAGTTCGTGCCATGCGTGCACACCGTCGGCGCACCGCTGGCCGCCGGCCAGCAGGATGTGGCCTGGCCGTGCAACGCCACCAAATACATCGTGCACTTCCCTGAGACCCGCGAAATCTGGTCCTACGGTTCGGGCTACGGCGGCAACGCGCTGCTGGGCAAGAAGTGCTTCGCGCTGCGCATCGCTTCCAACATGGGCCATCAAGATGCCCAGGCTGGCGGCACCGGCTGGCTGGCTGAACACATGCTGATCCTGGGCGTCGAATCGCCAGAGGGCAAGAAGCACTACGTCGCGGCGGCCTTCCCTTCGGCCTGCGGCAAGACCAACTTCGCCATGCTGATCCCGCCGGCGAGCTTCGACGGCTGGAAAGTCACCACCATCGGCGACGACATCGCCTGGATCAAGCCGGGCGCCGACGGCCGCCTGTATGCGATCAATCCGGAAGCCGGCTACTTCGGCGTGGCGCCGGGCACCAACACCCGCACCAACTCGAACTGCATGGCGTCGCTGGGTTCGGACACCATCTTCACCAACGTCGCGCTGACCGACGATGGCGACATCTGGTGGGAAGGCTTGACCAAGGAAGCGCCTGCGCACCTGATCGACTGGCAGGGCAAGGACTGGACGCCGGCCTCCGGCACCAAGGCCGCCCACCCGAACGCCCGCTTCACCGTGGCCGCGACCCAGAACCCGGTGATCGATCCGGCCTGGGACGATCCAGCCGGCGTGCCGATCTCGGCCTTCATCTTCGGCGGCCGCCGTTCGACCACCGTGCCGCTGGTCACTGAAGCGCGCAACTGGGTGGAAGGCGTCTACATGGCCGCGACCATGGGTTCGGAAACCACCGCCGCCGCTGCCGGCCAGATGGGCATCGTGCGCCGCGATCCGTTCGCGATGCTGCCTTTCATCGGCTACAACATGAGCGACTACTTCCAGCACTGGCTGAACCTGGGCGAGAAGCTGGGCAAGGTCAACGCCGCCACGCTGCCGAAGATCTACTGCGTCAACTGGTTCCGCACCGACGAGCAGGGCCACTTCGTCTGGCCTGGCTTCGGCGACAATATGCGCGTGCTGAAGTGGATGCTGGAACGCATCGAAGGCACGGCCGGCGGCGTCGAGAACATCTTCGGCACCACCCCGCGCTTCGGCGACCTGAAGTGGGACGGCATCCCGTTTTCGCCGGAAGAGTTCGAAACGATCACCTCGATCGACAAGGACGCCTGGCGCGAAGAGCTGAAACTGCACGATGAACTGTTCGCCAAGCTGGCCTACCATCTGCCTACCGAACTGACCGCCGTCAAGGCTGAGTTGGAGAAGCGCCTGGCACGATAAGCCGGCCTGGAGGAGACCGAAAGCGGCGCGCGTGGGTGATCCCATGCGCGCCGTTTTTTTTGCGCGCCGGACCAGCATGCTAGTATCGGCCGACCTCTCCTCCTGATCGGATATTCATGTCGCGTCTGCCAGCCCTGCTGCTGTTCCTGATCCTGCCTTTTGCCAGCGCCACCGCCAGCGCCGTCGACGATGCCGCGCTGCGGCACGCGCGGGCGCTGCTGAAAACCACCATCCTGCTGGACGGCCACAACGACCTGCCGTGGACCATACGCGAAGACCCGCAGGCGCCGATGGATGTCGACGCCTACGACCTGCGCAAGACCACCAGCGGCGAAACCGATGTGGCGCGGCTCAGGCAAGGCCAGCTGCGCGCGCAGTTCTGGTCGATCTACGTACCGGGCGAGACGAAGGAGGGCTATGCCAAAGTGCAGCTGGAACAGTTCGACATCGCCCGCCGCATGATCGCCAGATATCCGGAGGCGATGGAGCTGGCGCTGTCGGTGGCCGACGTGCGCCGCATCGCCGCCCGGGGCAAGCTGGCGTCGCTGCTGGGCATGGAGGGCGGCCACGTGCTGGAGAATTCGCTGGGCGCCCTGCGCATCTACTACAGCCTCGGCGCGCGCTACCTGACGCTGACCCACAACGTCACGCTGGACTGGGTCGACGCCGCGCTGGACGAACCGCGCCACCATGGCCTGACTCCGTTCGGCAAGGAAGTGGTGCGTGAAATGAACCGGCTCGGCATGATGGTCGACATCAGCCACGTGTCGCCCGACGTCATGCGCGATGTGCTCGACACCAGCGCCGCGCCGGTGATTTTTTCGCACAGCTCGGCCTACGCGCTGGTCCCCCACCCGCGCAACGTGCCGGACGCCATCCTCAAGCGCATGGCCGCCAACGGCGGCGTGGCGATGGTCACTTTCGTGCCGCCATTCGTCAACCGCGACGCCATGGCCTGGGACGCCGGGCTGGAGAAACTGAGCAAGGGCATCGCCGGCGAAGCCGAGCTCAAGCGCATAGAAGAGGCCTACATCAGGGAACATGGCCCGTCACCCAAGGCCACGCTCAAGGATGTGGCCGACCATATCGATTACGTGGCCAGGACAGCCGGCCACGACCACGTCGGCATCGCCAGCGATTTCTATGGCGGCACCACGCCGGTCGGGCTGGAAGACGTGTCCAAATATCCCGCACTGTTCGCCGAACTGATACGCCGTGGCTGGAGCGACGCCGACCTGAAGAAGCTGGCCGGCGAAAACATGCTGCGCACTTTCGGCCAGGCCGAGCGGGTCGCCGGGCGCCTGCAGCGGGAACGCCCGGCCAGCACCGCCACCATCGCCACGCTGGACGGCAAGAAGGAAAAATAACGCTGGCTATTTCGCACGGGTGTGCTAAAGTTCGATGCATGGACACCCTGACCGCAAAGAGCGAAGCGACTTTCGCCACCATCATCGACGCCGCGCTGGACATGGCGGCGGCCGATGGCATCGGCAAGCTGTCGCTGGGCGAACTGGCCAAGCGCACCGGCATCAGCAAGAGCGGCGTGTTTTCCCGCGTCGGCTCGCTGGAGACCTTGCAGGCCGCCGTGCTGGACGAGTACGACCGCCGCTTTTCGCAGGACATCTTCCTGCCCTCATTGCAGCAGCCCAAGGGCTTGCCGCGCCTGATGGCCATGGTCAGCGCCTGGTCGCGGCGCGCCTGCAACGAAGGCTTGAACAACGCCTGCCTGTACAGCGCCGGCGCCTTCGAGTTCGACGACCAGGCCGGCCCGCTGCGCGACCGTTTGCAGCAGGGCGTGATGGCCTGGCGCGCATCGCTGCGCAAGACCATCCTGCAAGCCATGGAGCTGGGCCACCTGCGGCCCGACACCGACGCCGGCCAACTGGTCTACGAAATCTACAGCCTGATCGTGGGCCTGATGCACGACACCCGTTTCCTGCGCGACGGGCAGGCCAGGCGCCACATGCAGCGCGCCTTCAGCCGGCTGATCTCGACCTACAAAAGCTTCAACGACATGGAATAAACCCGGCCGCAGCCCGCCTGCGGTTTTCTTTCAACCAGTTTCGCACACATGTGCGAAAAGGAACTACGATGGCCGCCTTGCTGATGCTGATCCCGATCGGACTATACTTCGCCTACCGCAGCCCGCTGTGGTGCGTGCTGCGTGCGCTACCCAGCTGCAACGAGGATTTCGTACTGTTCTGAGGACCGCTTGAACCGCAAACTGATCATCTTCGATTTCGACGGCACGCTGGCCGACACCCTGCCGGTGTTCGCCGACGTGTTCGACCAGGCCGCCGACAAATACGGCTTCCGCCGCATGGACCGCAGCCGCACGCAGGCGCTGCGCCGGCTCGACGCGCGGCAGATCATGGCGGTGCACCAGATCCCGTTGTGGAAGGTGCCGGCCATCGCCACCTTCATGCGCGCGACCATGGGGCGCAGCGTCGGCCGCATCCGGCTGTTCGACGGCATGGCCGAGGTGCTGCATGCGCTCAAGGCGCGCGGCGCGATCCTGGCCGTGGTCAGCTCCAACTCGCGCAGCAATGTGGTTAACGTGCTGGGCCCGGAGCTGGCCGGCCTGTTCAGCCATGTCGAATGCGGCGCCTCGCTGTTCGGCAAGCTGCCGAAGATACGCAAGGTGCTGGCCGCCACCGGCGTCGCGCGCGAGCACACGCTGCTGGTCGGCGACGAAATCCGCGACGCCAGGGTCTCGGCCGAAGCCGGCGTGGATTTCGGCGCCGTGGCCTGGGGCTTCAACACGCTCGATGCGCTGATGGCGGAAAACCCCAGCCGGGTGTTCCACGCCGCCGGAGATTTGCTGGAGCACTGATTTCGTCCGTCGCTGGAAAATGCATTTCATGCCCTTGTTTCAACATTCCAGCGCAATTCGCGCGCGCCGGGGCGGGCGCCGGCCTACAGTGCATGCTCACCATTTTTTCCTGATAGGCCTAGAACATGACAACCGCAACCACCCGTATCGGCGTCGCCAGCGCCCTGTTGTTTTCCCTGATCCTGGGCGGCGCCCACGCCCAGTCCGGCGGCGCCGCGCCCGACCTGGCCGCCCGCCGCGAAGCGTTGAACAGCCTGATCAAGGAACAGTGGGAATACACCATGCGCTCCAGCCCGGAATGGGCGTCGCTGCTGGGCGACAAGCGCTACAACGACAAATGGTCCGACTTCTCGCAGGCCGGCATCGAGGCCGACCTGAAAGTCACGGCCGACTTCCTCAAGCGCTTCGAAGCGGTGGACACCGCCGGCTTCCCGCTGCAGGAACAGCTGAACCGCGAACTGATGGTGCGCCAGCTGCGCCAGAGCGTGGAAGGCGGCCGCTTCAAGGATTGGGAGATGCCGCTGGCGCAAAACTCCGGCATCCACATCGATGCGCCGCAGCTGGTGTCGGCGCTGCCGTTCGACACCGTCAAGGATTACGAGGACTACATCGCCCGCCTGCACACGCTGCCCAAGCTGTTCGACGAGACCCGCGTGCAGATGGAAAAAGGCGTGCAGGACAAGCTGATGCCGCCGAAATTCCTGATCCCGAAAATCGTCAAGCAGTGCGAGGACGTGGCGGCCATGAAGCCGGCCGACTCGCCGTTCGCCGAGCCGCTGAAAAAATTCCCGAAAGAGTTTTCGGACGCCGACAAGGCGCGCCTGAGCAAGGAAGTGCTGGCGGCGGTGCAGAAGGACGTGATCCCGGCCTACAGGAAGCTGGCCGTCTACACCAAGACCAGGTACGCGCCATACGGCCGCAAGGACGTCGGCATGTGGTCGCTGCCGGACGGCGTGGCGCGCTACTCGTACAAGGCCAAGTCCTCGACCACCACCGAGATGTCGCCGGAAGAGATCCATCAGCTGGGCCTGTCCGAAGTCAGGCGCATCGAATCGCAGATGCTGGCGACGGCGCAAAAGCTGGGCTACAAGGATCTGAAGAGCTTCAACAAGGCGGTGGCCGCCAAGCCGGAGCTGCATCCGAAATCGCGCCAGGAAATCATCGACCTGTACCAGAAATATACGGACCAGATGTACACCCAGCTGTCGCAGCAGTTCGGCGTGCTGCCCAAGGGTAAAGTGGAAATCAAGCCGGTCGAGGAATTCCGCGAGAAGGGCGCGTCGGCCGCGGCCTACATGACCGGTTCGCCGGACGGCAAGCGTCCGGGCCGCGTGATGGTCAACACCGGCGATTTCGCGCACCGCTCGACCATCGACATCGAGACCACCGCGCTGCACGAAGGCGTGCCGGGCCACCACATGCAGCTGACCATCGCGCAGGAGATCGAAGGCTTGCCGACCTTCCGCCAGCAGGGCAACTACACGGCGTATGCCGAAGGCTGGGCGCTGTATTCGGAGCGTCTGGGCGAGGAGCTGGGCTTCTACAAAGACCCGTACAGCTACTACGGCCACCTGCAGGACGAGATGCTGCGCGCGATCCGCCTGGTGGTGGACACCGGCCTGCACTACAAGAAGTGGAGCCGCCAGCAGGTGGTGGACTTCTTCCACGACCACTCGGGCATCGAGGAAGTGGAAGTGCAGAGCGAGACCGACCGCTACATCGTGTGGCCGGGCCAGGCGCTGGGCTACAAGATCGGCCAGCTGAAGATCCTTGAGCTGCGCGACTACGCCCGCAAGGAGCTGGGCAGCGGCTTCGACATCCGCAGCTTCCACGACCAGGTGCTGGGCGCGGGCGCGTTGCCGATGGATGTGCTGGAATCGCACATCAAGGACTGGGTCGGCGCCGAGAAGCTGAAGCAGACCCGCGTCACCGCGGTGCAGTAAGCGCTCGCAGCAAGCGCTTAATTCAAGGCGGCGCGCCGGCCTTGAGCGTGGAGCCGCTGCCGGTCCGTGCGCGGGCCAGCAGCGCCTGGTTCTCGTGCAGGATGTCCGGCCGCATCGCATTCGTCTCGGTGAAGACGCCGTTGGCGCCGAACAGCATGTTGTCGACGCGCCAGCCGCCGTCTTCCCGTTTCAGCACGAAGCGTATCTGGCGCTGGTAGTTGTTGCCCGCGCCGGGGAAGATGCTGAAGGAGGCGTCGACGCGCGCCCGGCCGGCGTGCACCGCCTTGAAGCCGGCCTGCTGGAAGTCCAGGCCGGGCGCGGTTTCCTGCGCGTCCAGCAGCACATCGCCATCGGCGTCGTAGCCGCAGATTTCGTCGTCATGCGCCAGCCTGCCGCACAGCGCGTGGTTGGCGGCCAGCAGCGCTTCGAGTTCCGCCGAATAGAACGATCCGGCCGGCGGCGGCGTGCGCCGCGCATCGGCCAGATAGCCCTGGTAAAACCGCGTGATGAAGTCGACCTGCTGCCGCTCGGACTGGGCCTTGTAGGCCAGCAGCGACGCCGTCCCGATCGAGGTGGCGCCCAGCAGCGCAGCGAGCGGCCAAACATACTTTGTATTGATACCCATGGCAGGCTCCAAGGACTATGCATCGCTGCATTGTCCTTGAGGCTGCGGGGAGAGGACTTGCCCCTGATCAAGGGGCAATGAACGGAGGGCTTACTTCAGCAACGGCACCAGGTACTTGCCGGTGACGCTGGCGGGGTTGGCCGCCACGTCTTCCGGCGTGCCGGCGGCGATGATCTTGCCGCCGCCCGCGCCGCCTTCCGGTCCCAGGTCGACGATCCAGTCGGCCGTCTTGATCACGTCCAGGTTGTGCTCGATGATGACCAGCGTGTTGCCCTGGTCGCGCAGGCGGTGGATCACTTTCAGCAGCAGGTCGATGTCGTGGAAATGCAGGCCGGTGGTCGGCTCGTCCAGGATGTACAGCGTGCGTCCGGTGTCGCGCTTGGACAGTTCCAGCGACAGCTTGACGCGCTGCGCCTCGCCGCCCGACAGCGTGGTGGCGCTCTGGCCCAGCTTGATGTAGCCCAGGCCCACGTCCAGCAGCGTGTGCAGCTTGCGCGCGATCAGCGGCACCGGCTTGAAGAACTCGTGCGCGTCTTCGACGGTCATGTCGAGGATTTCGGTGATGTTCTTGCCCTTGTACTGCACTTCCAGCGTTTCGCGGTTGTAGCGCTTGCCGTGGCAGACGTCGCACGGCACGTACACGTCCGGCAGGAAGTGCATCTCGACCTTGATGACGCCGTCGCCCTGGCAGGCTTCGCAGCGGCCGCCCTTGACGTTGAACGAGAAGCGCCCGGCGCTGTAGCCGCGTTCCTTGGCGGTCGGCACGGTCGCGAACAGGTCGCGGATCGGCGTGAACAAACCGGTGTAGGTGGCGGGATTCGAGCGCGGCGTGCGGCCGATCGGCGCCTGGTCGACGGCGATCACCTTGTCGAAGTGCTCCAGGCCGCTGATGCTGTCGTGCGGCGACGGTTCGGTCTGCGAGCCGTACAGGTGGCGCGACAGCGCCGGGTACAGCGTGTCGTTGATCAGCGAGGACTTGCCGGAACCGGAGACGCCGGTCACGCACGTCATCAGGCCGACCGGCAGGTGCAGATTGACCTTCTTCAGGTTGTTGCCGGTGGCGCCGGTGATGACCAGCTGCTTGTCTTCGTTGGCCACGTGGCGCTGCTTCGGCACGGCGATCTTCAGCGTGCCTTTCAGGTACTGGGCCGTCAGCGAATTCTTGTTCTTCAGGATGTCCTGCAAGGTGCCTTGGGCGATGACGTCGCCGCCGTGCACGCCGGCGCCCTTGCCCATGTCGACGATGTAGTCGGCGGTGCGGATCGCGTCTTCGTCGTGCTCGACCACCAGCACGCTGTTGCCGATGTCGCGCAGGTGCTTCAGCGTTTCGATCAGGCGGTCGTTGTCGCGCTGGTGCAGGCCGATCGACGGTTCATCGAGCACGTACATCACGCCGGTCAGGCCGGAGCCGATCTGCGAGGCCAGGCGGATGCGCTGCGCTTCGCCGCCGGACAGCGTGTCGGCGCTGCGGTCCAGCGACAGGTAGTCGAGGCCGACGTTGTTGAGGAACTGCAGGCGCGAGATGATTTCCTTGACCACGCGGTCGGCGATCTCTTTCTTCGCGCCTTTCAATTTGAGCTGCTCGAAGAACGACAGCGTGTCGCGCAAAGGCTTTTCGGCGATCTCGTAGATGGCCTTCTCCTGCTTGCCGGTGCCGACCTTGACGAAGCGCGCTTCCACCCGCAGGCGCGCGCCGTGGCAGGACGGGCACTGCTTCTCGTTGATGAACTTGGCCAGCTCCTCCTTGACCGCCATCGAATCGGTTTCGCGGTAGCGGCGCGCCAGGTTGGTGACCACGCCTTCGAACGCATGCTCCTTGATGACGGTGCGGCCGCGTTCATTGACGTAGGTGAACGGGATGTTGGTCTTGCCCGAGCCGTGCAGGATCACTTCCTGCGCGGTCTTCGGCAGCTGCTCGTACGGCAGGTCGAGGTCGAACTCGTAGTAGGCCGCCAGGTTGGACAGCATCTGGAAGTAGAACTGGTTGCGGCGATCCCAGCCCTTGACGGCGCCGGAGGCCAGCGACAGATTCGGGAAGGCGACGATGCGCTTGGGATCGAAGAATTCGATGTGGCCGAGGCCGTCGCATTCCGGGCAGGCGCCCATCGGGTTGTTGAACGAGAACAGGCGCGGTTCCAGCTCCTGCAGCGAATAGCCGCACTCGTTGCAGGCGAACTTGCTGGAGTAGACGTGCTCGGTGCCGCTATCCATTTCCAAGGCCACGGCGCGGCCGTCGGCCAGGCGCAGCGCGGTCTCGAAGCTCTCGGCCAGACGCTGCTTGATGTCGGCGCTGACCTTGACGCGGTCGATCACCACGTCGATGGTGTGCTTCTCGGTTTTCTTCAGCTTGGGCAGGTCGTCCACTTCATAGATCTTGGCGTCGTGGGTGCCGCTCTGCACGCGGAAGCGCACGAAGCCCTGGGCCTGCATCTGCTCGAACAGGTCGGAGTGCTCGCCCTTGCGGTTGGCCACCACCGGCGCCAGGATCATCAGCTTGGTCGCTTCCGGCATGGCCAGCACGGCGTCGACCATCTGCGACACGGTCTGCGCGGCCAGCGCGTGGTCCGGGTGGTTGATGCAGTAGGGCGTGCCGACGCGCGCGTACAACAGGCGCAGGTAGTCGTGGATCTCGGTGACGGTGCCGACCGTCGAGCGCGGATTGTGCGAGGTGGCTTTCTGCTCGATCGAGATGGCCGGCGACAGGCCTTCGATCAGGTCGACGTCGGGTTTTTCCATCAGCTGCAGGAACTGGCGGGCGTAGGCCGACAGCGATTCCACATAGCGGCGCTGGCCCTCGGCGTACAGCGTATCGAAAGCCAGCGAGGACTTACCGGAGCCGGACAGGCCGGTAATCACGATGAGCTTGTTGCGCGGCAGGTCGAGGTTGATGTTTTTGAGGTTGTGCGTGCGTGCGCCGCGGATGCGGATCTGTTCCATGGATTTTTGCCTTTCGGGTCAACCCGCTACTATAGCTGGGTTTGAATATATGCGCCGACCTTGCGCCAGATCGAACTTGGGCGTCGCGGCACTGTATATAATACCAGTATTTTCTTGAAGGGCCGCAATGGAAATTTTGGCGGGTGGCTGGCCCGTTCGACTATAATCGCTGTTTGCGCATCACATAAACAGCCCGCTTGAGGCGGCCGCCGTTACTCAGGAGTTTCATACATGGCATCAGTCAACAAAGTCATCATCGTCGGCAATCTGGGTCGCGATCCGGAAATTCGCTACATGCCTAGCGGTGACGCGATCGCCAACATTGCTGTGGCGACATCGTACAAATCGAAGGACCGCAACACCGGCGAGCAGAAAGAGCTCACCGAATGGCACCGTATTTCCTTCTTCGGCCGTCTGGCCGAGATCGTTGGTCAATACCTGAAAAAAGGTTCGTCGGTCTACGTCGAAGGCCGCCTGCAAACCCGCAAGTACACCGATAAGGATGGCGTCGAGAAGTACGCGACCGACATCATCGCCGAGCAGATGCAAATGCTGGGCGGCCGTCAAGGCATGGGCGGCGACGCCGGCATGGACGACGGCGGCGGCTACGACGCCCCGCCACAGCAGCAGCGCCAGGCACCGGCGCCGCGTCCGCAGATGGCGCCACCGGCCCCAGCGCCGCGCCCGGCCCCGCGCCCGGCGCCGAACTTCTCGGACATGGATGACGACATTCCGTTCTAAGCATCCGCCACGTCGCCGATGTGAGTAAAAAAATCCCTGCACTTCATGGACGTTGCAGGGATTTTTTTTTGGCTCGCCGAATCGATCATTTTCTCCTGTCGTAATATCGAACCCCTTCCTTGCCGGGCCTGTGATTGTGATGACGATGCGCGGACACTTGCTGTTGATGGCCTGCCTGCCGGGCGCCGCCGCCCGCAGCGCGCCCCGGTTGCACGCGGCCGCGCGCCGGCGCTGATACCCGGCCGCATATTAAGCTGGGCAGAAGGTTGAGCGTCATACAATCAAGCCTCCGTATGACCTAAGGGCAAGATGAACCACTTCATTCCCCGCGCCGTGCTGGTGGCGCTGCTGCTGTGTCCATTCCCGCCCGTGGCGGCGGCGGGCCAGGACCACGGCCAGGCCGCCGCCGCGGTCGTGGAAGTGCCGGGCGCGCGCGGCGACCGCGATGAAAAATCCTATCGCAAGATCTTCGAAGGCATGGAAGTCTTCGAGCGGAACCGCCCGCTGGCGCCCGGCGCGACGCTGCGCTTCAAGGTGCTGCCGCGCCGGGCCGGCGTCAGCCTGCAGGGCTTGACCATGCAGCTGCGCGGCGCGCACACCAGGATCGCCATTCCGCTGGACGCGGACCTGAGCTTCGAGCTGCCCAGGGACGCCGCCGCCGCGCAGGACGACGCCATGGTGACGAGCAACCGCAAGGCCGGCAGCCTGACCTGGCGGGCCGAGATCCGCAGCCCCGGCACGCCGGCCAAGACGCGGCGCCTCGGCGACCTGCTGCTGGAATGTAAGGTCGGCATGGTGGCGGACCTGGTGGCTTACGTGCCCTCGCCGGTCAATCTCCTGATCACCAAGCTGCCCGACCCGTGCCGCACGCTGTCGATCAATATGTTCTATTTTACGGAGCGCCCCCTGTTCAGCATCGCCCTCATGCAAGGCGCGCGGCGCGTGATACTGCCCGCCGCCCAGTTGCACGGGCCGGACGCGCCCATGCTGACCGACTTGCAGGACTGGTATTTTTTGCGCGACAAGGCCTTCATGATGCAGTTCAAGCCCCTGTACGAACAAGGCTGGCAGGACGACACGCTGCTGCAGTTCGACTACATGGACGACGACCCGCCGGGAGCGGCGCTGTGATGGCGCCGCTGCGGCGTTACGGCATGGCGGCCTGGTGCGCGCTGGCGCTGACGGCCTGCGCCACCACCGGCAACGGCAAGGCCAGGTCGCTGACCACGGAGGAAGCGGCGCACACGCTGGTGATCGGCAAGGCGACCCGGGCCGACGTCCGCGCCGCGCTCGGCGACGCCCACATCACCCGCTTCGACAATGGCTACGAGCTGTGGCTGTACGAAGTGGGCGTGCCCAAGATCGTCGATTCGCTGCCGTGGCTCAGTCTGGTGATGAGCAGCAGCGACAATGCACGCGAAGTGTCGGTGCTGTTCGATCCGTCCGGCTTCGTCAAGAAATACCAGGTGCGCGACAAGTAGGCGGCGCGGCGCAGATGCAGACGCCGCGCGGCGACGCCGTGGCTGCGCGAACGCCAGCCCGCCAGATAAGGCGGGCCGATGGCGGATCAATGCCCTTCGGCGGCGCCGAACATGGTCTTGGCGTAGACCAGGCCGAGGCCGTAGCCGCCGCCGTGGGCGATGGCGGTGGCCACCGTCTCGTTGTAGCTGTCGGCGCGCGCCCAGTCGCGCTGCAGTTCCAGTAAATATTGCAGCGAGGTCATCGGGCGGGCGCCCAGCTGCACCATGCGTTCCACGGCGCGCTCGTGGGCTTCGTCGGAGACGTCGCCGCTGGCGTCGGTGATGACGTAGACCTCGAAGCCCTGGTCCAGCGCCGACAGCGCCGGGCCGACGATGCACACCGACGTCCACAGGCCGGCCAGCACGATCTTGCCCCTGCCGATGGCGTTGACGCGCGCGGCGATGCGCGGGTCTTCCCAGGTGTTCATGGTGCTGCGGTCGATGGCGGCCTGGCCGGGGAAGACCGACTGGATTTCATCGAAGATCGGGCCGGAGAACGATTTCTCCGCCACCGTGGTCAGGATGGTCGGCACCTGGAACCCCTTGGCCGCCCTGGCCACCAGCGCGGCGTTGTTGCGCAGCTGCACCGGGTCGATCGACTTGGTGGCGAACGCCATCTGCGACTGATGGTCAATCATGATC
Organism: Rugamonas aquatica; assembly: GCF_009380215.1. Lineage (GTDB taxonomy): Bacteria > Pseudomonadota > Gammaproteobacteria > Burkholderiales > Burkholderiaceae_D > Rugamonas > Rugamonas aquatica_B. The sequence continues at coordinate 2,456 of NZ_WHUG01000003.1, read as the reverse complement.
AGCGTGTGGTTGCTGGGGTCCAGCAGGGTAGGGCCTGGTTGGGCGATCGCGGTTGGCATGGTAATCATCCTTGATGTTCAATAATTTCGATGGGGTTGTGTGCGCGAATCTCGGTGTTTCTTGCTGCTGGAATCAAGTATCCATCAGCCGCGCCAAAAATTAAAACGGAAAACTTTGCGGCGTATTTTCGAAAATTTCGATCATTCGCCGCCGCGCTACCTATTTGCAACACTCACCGGCCGGCTGTTCAGCTGAAAGCGACTTCGTGTAATACTGGTCCGACGCGCGAGTTCGCTATGGGGGCAGGGTGATGTCTGCATCTGAAACACGTTCATATGCCGTGACCGCCGGCGAAGTGGCCGGGGCCGAGCAGCAGCTGCAAACGCTGCGCGAGTGCCTGATGGCGCACGAAATGGCGCACTTTTCCTCCATCCTGCAACAGCTGGCGTCGGCCCGGCTCAACGCCTCGCAGGCGCTGGAGCTCGAAGCGTTCCAGCTGCTGGCGCGCGCGGCCGATGTCACGCTGGTGCCCGACGAGCTGCTGATGCCGGCCAAGAGCCTGCAGCTGCAGGCCCAGACCGAACAGCATCCGCTGGCCCAGGCCGCCGCGCTGCGCGCGCTGCACTGGGTGCAGATGCGCATGCGCCTGCACCACGCGGCGCTCGACAGCCTGGCCAAGGCCGCCGAGCTGTACGAACGCTGCGCATTGCCGCGCCTGGTCACGCAGATGCGCGCGGCCCGCTGCCGCGTCATGCTGAGCGCGGAGATGCATCTGGAGCTGCAGCAGTTCTGCACGCAGATGCTGGCCCAGCCCGCCGAGCTGACGCCGCCCATCCACGTGATGCTGCTCGATTACGCGGCCTCGGCCGCCTACTACCTGGCGCTGGAAGAGGGCGACGACGACGGCGCCGCCGCGCTGTGGCGCGACTGTCTGGCGCGGCGCGAGCTGGTGTTGCAGCGCGCGCGCGAGCACGGCCTCGATTCGCAGGAATGCCTGGCGCTGCTGAACCTGTCCATGGTGACGGCCACCTGCGAGCGCGCCGCCGACTGCCGCGACTACATGCGGCAGCTGCGCGCCAAGTTCGGCCGCGACGGCTACTGGGAACCGTGGCTGGTGCTGTGCACGCTGCTGGCGGACTGCGCGGACGCGGACGCGAACGTTGAGGCCGGCGCGCGCGAGCCCGCCTGGCAGGCGCTGCTGGCCTACGACGCCGGCCTGGCCGGCGACACGCTGAGCAGCGCGCGCCTGCGCGAGATCACCCTGCAGGCGATCCGCCGCTACGGCCGCCGCTGGGGCTATCTGGAGCAAGCCTTGCAGGCGACCATCCGCCAGGTGGCGATGGAGCGCCGCCACAAGCGCGAGCTGGCCACCTCGCTGGGCGAGACGCTGAGCGCGGTGATGGAGCGCCCGCAGCTGCTGTACCAGAACGCCCTGCTGGCGCAGCACGGCACGGTGCTGGAAAACTCGCTGGTGCAGCGCAACCAGGAACTCAACAGCGCGCTGGCGACGCTGCGCCAGGAAGTCGCGGTGCGCCAGGCCACCGAGGAAGCGCTGCAGCTGGCGCACGACCGCCTGGAGCAGCAGGTGCGCGAGCGCACCGCCGACCTGGGCGAGGCGATGCGCTCGCTGATGCAGCAGGAGAAGCAGCTGGGCCTGTCGCGCATGGTGGTCGGCATGGCGCACGAACTCAATACGCCGCTGGGCAACGCGCGGGTCGCGGCCAGCGCCATCACGGCCCAGGCCGAGGAATTGCGGCGCGGCCTGGACGCCGGCGCGCTGCGCCGCAGCCAGCTCGAAGGCTTGCTCGACAACGTCACCCAGGGCGGCGAACTGGTCGACCGCGCGCTGCGCCAGATCGGCCAGCTGGTCGAGCGCTTCAAGGGCTTGTCCGGCCAGACGACCCAGGAGCCGGCCACCCTGTTCGACCTGGCCGACCGCCTGCGCTTTTGCGCCGGCAACTGGCGCCGCGGCCTGCAGGCGCGCGGCATCACGCTGACGCTGAAGATGCCGGAGCAGCTGTGGCTGCACGGCTATCCGGGCACTTGCCAGGTGGTGTTCCAGCACCTGATGGACAACTGCCTGCTGCACGCCTTCGCCCGCCACGACGGCGGCGCCATCGTGGTCGAGGCGCGCGCCGGCGTCGACGCGGTGGTCATCGACTGGATCGACGATGGCGCCGGCATCGCGCCCGAGCACCTGTCGCAGGTGTTCGAACCGTTCTACACCACCCAGCTGGGCCGGACCGGCACCGGCCTCGGCCTGGCCAGCGTGCACAGCATGGTGGTCGGGCTGATGAAGGGGCAAGTCACGCTGGACAGCGTGCCGCAGCACGGCACGCGCGTGTCGCTGAGCCTGCCCTACGGCGAGGCGTCATGAACCGGCGTCGCCGCTTGCTGGCGATGCTGCCGGCCGCGCTGTGGCCGGCCGTGCTGCCGGCCAGCGCGCGCGCCGCGCC
>NZ_WHUG01000039.1 GCF_009380215.1 Rugamonas aquatica | reverse complement strand
GCGCGCGCGCCGCGCCGGTCGCGCCGGCCGATGCGCTGCGGGTGGTGGCGGCCGACCTGCCGCCGTACGCGGTGGCGCAGGGCGGCGCCAGCCCCGGCCTGCTGGTGGAAGTGGTGCAGGACCTGTCGCGCCGCCTGGGCACGCCGGTGACGGTGGAGTTTTATCCGTGGCAGCGGGCGCTGACGATGGCCACCGTGCTGCCCCACATCGCCGTCATGCCGGTCACCCGCACGCCCGAGCGCGAGGCGCTGTTCCGCTGGCTGGTCCGGCTGCATCAGCAGAATTTCGTGTTTGTCGCGCTGCACGGCGGCGCCGATCTGCGCGACCTGGCGGCGTTGCGGCGGCTGCGGCTGGTGGTACTGCGCGGCTCGCCGCACAAGCGCGTGTTGCAGGAGCTGAACTTTGTCGATGTGGCCGAGTGCTCGACCGTCCGCGAATGCATGCGCATGCTGAAGAAGGGCATCGCCGATGTCACCTACGGCGGCGAGGATGTCCACCGCAACGCCGCCGGCACCGACGGCAACCGCGAGACCGAGTTCGATTTCAGCCCGGTCTTCCGCAGCGGCGACATCTGGCTGGCCGGTTCGCTGGACTTCAGCGAGGAAGACAGCCGCAAGTGGCGGGCGGCGCTGGAGGCCGCGCGCGCCGACGGCACGCTGGCGCGCATCCTGCGCAAGTACGGCCTGGCCGGCAACTGAGCGGCAACTGAGCGGCGGCCGCGGCCGCGCCTACTTCGGCCTGGCGCGGCGCGCCTGGATCTCGGCGATCAGCTTGCGTTCCTTGTCGCTGGCTTTTTGCAGCAGCGCTGCGTGCTTGCGCCCCAGCTCGGCGTAGTCGGCGACCTCGGGCGGCAGCGGCGTGTCGGGGTGCAGCTTGTGGGTGGTGTAGGCCGTCAGCAGGCACATCAACAGGGTGACGACCACGTAGGCGACTATCCACAAGCCGGTCTGGCCGCGGCTGCGGTGCACGGCCTGGCACACCAGTTCGGCCTCGCGGGTGGCGGCCTGCAGCTGGCCGACCAGGCCGGCCACGGCGGCTTCGGCCGCCTCGGTGGCGGCGCGCGCGGCCTCGCGGCCGGCCGCTTCGCGCTCGGCCGCCGCGCCGGCCTCGATGCGCACCGCCTCGGCGATGCGGGCGTCGATCTGGTTGAGGCTGATATGGGCCATGCGCACCAGCTTGTCGCAGCCGGCGATTTGCTTGGAAAAGTTTTGCAGCTCGGCGTGGAAGCGGTCGACCAGCGCGCCATGGGCGTCGACCTTGTCGTTGAGCGTGTTGAAGAAATCGCCTTGCTCGTCTTGGTTCATGCGATGCGCCTATCCGGTGTCAGGGTAGCCTTATTGTAAATTCAAGCTACAATAGCGGCGTGAAAAAAATACTGCTCATTTTGCTGCTGACAATCTTGCCTATCCAGTACGCCTGGTCGATGGCGGCCGTCTATTGCCAGCATGAGCCGGCCCCGGCCACGCATTTCGGCCACCATGGCCATCACCACCAGGCGCAGTCCGACGACGGCGCCGATAAAAGCAAGCCGGTCAAGGTCCACAGCGACTGCGAGGTGTGCCACCACGCGGTGCAGGCCTCGCTGCCCGGCGGCGCCGCGCTGGCGCTGGCCGTCGCGCCGGGCGGCCACGCGCCGCCGCTGCTTTCCCAATACCTGTCCTACATCTCCGATGGGCCCGCCCGGCCCAACTGGCTGCTCGTCGCCTAGCGCGACGAGGCCCTCGCCCCTCTCTTTCTAGACGCCTGAGTCTCGTCGAATTCCTTTTCCTATTGTCTGGAGAATTCGATGTTCAAGTATTTGCTGCCGCTCGTCGTAGCGGCATGGCCTGCCCTTGCGCAGGCCGAAATCGAGCCGTCCGCGCCGCTGACGCTCAAGGCCGCGCTGGCCCTGGCCGGCGGCGCCAACGCCGGGCTGTCGGCCGCCCGCCATGAACTGGGCGCGCTCGATGGCGCGGTGCGCCAGGCCGGCCTGCTGCCCAATCCGACGCTGTCGGTCGAACGGGTCGACACCCGCCGTGCGGATGGCGACCGCCGCGAAACCACGCTGCAACTGAGCCAGCCGCTGGAGCTGGGCGGCAAGCGCGCGGCCCGCGTGCAGGCGGCCGAACGGGGCCGCGACGGCGCGGCGGCCGACCTGGCGCTGCGCGAGGCCGAG
>NZ_WHUG01000038.1 GCF_009380215.1 Rugamonas aquatica | reverse complement strand
GGGGCGGACGGCGTCCCCGCGCGAGCCGCTGGCCGCGGCCGCGGTCGATCCGTTCAGGGCGCTCAGCTTTTTGCCGCCGCCCCAAGCGCAGCCGGCGGTGGTGGCAGCGCCACCGCCGCCGCCGGCGCCGGTCGCGCCAGCCTTTCCCTACCACTATCTGGGCCGCATGCTCAGCGTCGACGGCCAGTTGCTGACCTATCTGGCGCGCGGCGACGCCATCGTGCCGGTCCGGCTGCACCAGGTGCTGGACCAAGACTACCGGGTCGACACGCTGAACGACAGCGAGCTGGTGATTACCTATCTGCCCCTCGACGAGCGGGTGCGCATTCCGCTGCGCTCCGCCGACAACTAGCCATCGCTGAACTGGAGTCCGACTTTGCTGCATCGCCGTATCATTCTGAAGCATGTCCCGGCCCTGATGGTGGGCCTGCTGCTGGCCGCCTGCGGTGCGCAGTCGGTGCGCACCGAGGCCGAGACGCTGATCAACAAAGGCAAGTTCGAGCAGGCGCTGCAAACTTATGAGGCCGGCCTGCAGCGCTATCCGGACAGCGTCGAACTGCGTTCCGGCCTGATCAGCGCCCAGGAAACGCTGGTCGGCCGCCTGCTCAAGTCGGCGGCCGAATTGCGCGTCACCGGCCGCGATGGCGAGGCCGAACAGATGGCGCAGCGCGCGCTGGCCATCCATCCCGGCGATGAGCGCGCCAAGGCCATGCTGCTGGAGCTGGCGCGCGACCGGCGCCAGGCCGCCGCGCTGGCCAGCGCCCGCGACTTGCTGGCCAAGGGTTTCAGCGAACGCGCGCTGCTGGTGATCGAGAACGCCTTGAAGGACAGCCCGCGCAGCGAGCCATTGCTGGCGCTGCAGCGGCAGCTGGAACTGGAGGCGCGCCAGGCGGAACTGGGCGGCGCGCGCCTGTCCGAGGGCCGCCCGGTGTCGCTGGATTTTCGCGACGCCAATCTGCGCATGGTGCTGGAAGTGTTGACCCGTAACAGCGGCATCAACTTCGTGCTCGACAAGGATGTGCGCCAGGATGTGCGCACCACCGTGTTCCTGCGCCAGAGCCGGCTGGACGATGCGCTCGAGCTGCTGACCGCCACCAGCCAGCTGGCGTACAAGGTGATCGACCCGACTACCGTGCTGATCTACCCGAAGACGCCGGAAAAAGTCCGCGAATACCAGGATCTGATGATACGGGCCTTCTATCTGTCCAGCGCCGACGTGCGGCAGACCGCGCTGCTGCTGAAGAACATGCTGAAAATCCGCGATCCCTTCATCGACGAGAAGATCAACCTGATCGTCATCCGCGAGACGCCCCAGACCATCCGGCTGGCCGAGCGCCTGATCGCGCTGCACGACCTGGCCGAACCGGAGGTGATGATGGAGGTGGAGGTGTTGGAGATCAAGCGCGCCAGCCTGACCGAGCTGGGCATCAAATACCCGGACGGCTTCACGCTGACGCCGATCGCGCCGGCCGGCGGTTTCACGCTGGGCAATGTCCATAAACTCAACGGCGACACCATCGGCGTCAACGTGCCGCCGGTGACGCTGAACCTGCACCGCGACGTCGGCGATGTCAACATCCTGGCCAATCCGAAGATCCGCGCCCGCAACCGCGAAAAGGCCAAGATCATGATCGGCGACAAGCTGCCGGTGGTGACGACCACCGGCAACGCCGGCAACAGCAATTTCATTTCCGAGTCGGTGCAATATGTCGACGTCGGCCTCAAGCTCGACGTCGAGCCCAACATCTCGCTGGACGACGAGGTGGCGATCAAGGTCGGCCTGGAAGTCAGTTCGCTGGTACGCGAGATCAAGACCGGCGCCGGTTCGCTGGTCTACCAGATCGGCACCCGCACGGCCAGCACGGTGCTGCGCCTGAAGGATGGCGAGACCCAGTTGCTGGCCGGCCTGATCAGCAATGAGGAGCGCATGAGCTCACTGCGCGTGCCCGGCGTCGGCGACCTGCCGGTGCTGGGGCGGCTGTTTTCCTCGCAGCGCGACGACCACCAGCGCACCGAGATCGTGCTGTCGGTGACGCCGCGCATCGTGCGCAATCTGCGCCGGCCGGACGTCAACCAGGCCGAATTCTGGTCCGGCACCGAGAACGAGGTGCGCAGCCGGCCGCTGACGCTGGGCAAGCCGGCGGCGCCGGCGGCCGGCGCGGCGCCGGCGCCGGTGGCG
>NZ_WHUG01000037.1 GCF_009380215.1 Rugamonas aquatica | reverse complement strand
ACCGTGAAACAACTCTGCGCCGATGATAGTGCTGCAACCAGTGTGAAAGTAGGTTATCGTCAGGCTAGTTATATTAAAAAAGCCCCTTCCAGTGATCTGGTCGGGGCTTTTTTTCGTCTGTCATTACTTTCTATTAATGCAGCCGTACCAGCGCGGCTGCACCCATAGCTGATCAGAACTGATAGCGTGCGCCAAATGAAATCAACGACACCTCGCTCTTGCTGAGGTAAGTGCCTTCCAGGCTCAGCGAGAAGCTCCGATTGAAGGCGTAACGCACACCGAGGCCGACGACAGGATCGGTATCGGTGCGGTCGGGTATGGATGTACGGGTGGATTTAATCACTGTGCGGCCAATGCCGGCCCGACCGAACAAGCTGAAGTGTGCGTCGAGTGGCACGGTGCCCAGCGCCGCGATGCCATCGTGCCGTTCGGGATAGTAGCCAAGGGGAGCCCCGAGACTGCGGAACGGATTGAAATGCAAGCTGCGGCTGTAGACTTCGAAGCCGAAATTCGGTGTGAATTGGTAGCCCACATTGCCACCGAGAGAAAGCTCGTTGCTGTTATCGAAGTACTTATTGGATGAGACCGATGCACGGCCTAAATCGATGTCGATATACATGCCGGGTTCAAAACCGGGGGCGGCCATCGATGGTGCGGATGCAGCCATCAGTGCCAGCGCCGCAGCGCTGAGGTATGTGTTTCGCATAGTGCTCCTAAATATAGACGTGGTACTACAGGCGACGATATTATTTAATTTCTAATATCGCCAATTAGCGCATAGTATCGCAACATTATTTTTAAAGCAACTTCATCGATTCGGCTGGCTCACTGCCAGCAGGCGTCGCATTGCGTGCGCTTCCTCACCGGGACTGCGGCCGAAGAAACGTTTGAATTCGCGACTAAATTGTGAAGGGCTTTCATAGCCCACCTGTGCCGAAGCGGATTGCGCCGTCATATCGCTGCGTGCCATTAGCAGACGCGCCTGGTGCAGGCGTGCGGACTTCAGATATTGAATCGGCGAACAATGAGTGACTGATTTGAAATGGACGTGAAAAGCCGGTACGCTCATGTTTGCTTCTGCGGCCAGAATGCCGACGTCAATGTCAGCAGCGTAGTCGGCATGTATGCGGCGCAGCGCCCTGGCTATCCGTCCGAACTGCCCCTGGTTGGTCAACGCCGCGCGCATGGCGGCGCCTTGTTCTCCCATGAGTACCCGATAGCAAATCTCTCGCACGATGGCGGGGCCGAGCACTCGCGCCTCAAGCGGCGAACTCAGCGCTTCGAGCAGGCGTAGCACGGTGTCACTCAGGCGCTCGTCCATATGGGTGGTCATCATGCCTTTTGGCATGGCAGGGACTTCGTTGTCGGTCTGGTCGATAGCGAACATCAGGTCGGCCAGGGTGGTGCGATCAATGCGTACCAGGAGTCCCAGGAATGGCTCTTCCGGCGTTGCATCTGTAGTGCTGGTGAATGGCATGGGCACAGCAACTACCAGATAGTGTTCGGCATCGAACTGCAGCACGTCGTTACCGAAGTAGGCCCGCTTGCGTCCTTGGAGCACGATGGCGATGCAAGGGTCAGACATAGCCGGTGTTTTGGCCGAACTGCAATTCGAGCGGGTCAAGCGGACGTCGTCCAGCGCCGACAGGGTGTAGCCCTCGTTTGGCGCCAGCTGTTGATGCAGTGCGATCATGCGTTCCACGTTCGTGTCCTCTTTGTTTGTCTTGAATAGGAATGATCCATGATTCCAAGTGCCGCTGCCAGTTTCTTGTAGAGGTTCTATAGGATTAGGCAAGAAGTGCATAGGCATGTGCATTCGCAGCATGGGCTTTGATCCGTAAGATGCAGTCTGGTGTTAATGCCATTGAAAGGACCGCATCATGACAGCTATTACACAAGCACATCGCAAGGTTATTCTGATTGCCGGCGCCAGCCGGGGCTGTGGCCCGGCGACAGCTCGCAAGTTGGCGGACGAAGGGCATCATGTGGTCCTGGGCGCGCGCCGATCGAACAAGCTGCAGGCGCTGGTAACGGAAATCCGCGCGGCAGGCGGTTCGGCTGAATGGTATGCAATGGATGTGTCGCACCCAGAGGAAATGCGTGAATTCCTGGCATTCGCCGAAGACGTGCATAAGCGTGTAGATATTCTGATTAATAATGTTTGACAGAATCATCGGCGGCTTGCTATAGTTCGCCCCCTCGCAGAACGACGCATGTAAATGCTGAGTTAGGTGAGAAAAAGAAGAGCTTGACGAGATAAAAGAAACAGTTCATAATCTTGCCTCTTCGCTGATGAACACAACGCTTCTTCAGCAAGCAGTACCGAATAAAGTTCTTTAAAAATTAACAGTCGATAAGTGTGGACGTTTGATGAAAGTGCACAGCAGGCTAGTCCT
>NZ_WHUG01000036.1 GCF_009380215.1 Rugamonas aquatica | reverse complement strand
TGCGGCCGGCGCCGGCGCTGCGCTGGCGCTGGCCGCATGCGGGCCGCCGATGGTGCCCGACACGCTGCGCTGGGCCATTGCAGGCGCGGCGGCCAAGGCCGCCGCGAGGATCAGGGTTGAGCTCAGTCCGTGCTTCATTTATTCAGTTTTCTGATACGTTCGGAAGGCGTGATGATGTCGGTCAGGCGGATACCGAACTTGTCGTTCACCACCACCACCTCGCCCTGGGCGATCAGGCAGCCGTTGACCAGCACGTCCATCGGCTCGCCGGCCAGGCCGTCGAGCTCCACCACCGAGCCCTGCGCCAATTGCAGCAGGTTCTTGATGGCGATCTTGGTACGGCCCAGTTCGACCGTCAGCTGTACCGGGATATCGAGGATGAAATCGATATCGTTATGGGTTTCAGACTTGCTCGGCGTGCTGGAAAAATCCGTGAACACGGCGGCGCTGGCCGTCTGGGCCTGCTGTTTTTCCAGCGCGGCCGCTTCGGCCTGGGCTTGCTCGGCGATCGCCGCGCCCCATGGGTCGTCGTCCATCGTATCGTCTTGATTATCCGACATGCTTCTCTCCTGTATTGCGGTCGCCGGCAGCGGTTGCGCCGGCGTTATTTGATGTTATCGGCATTGGCGAGCAGTTTCTCCACCTTCAGCGCGTATTGTCCGTTCATCACGCCGTAGGTGCAATCCATGACCGGCACGCCGTCGACCGTGGCCGACAGCAGTTCCGGGATGCTCAGCGGGATGATGTCGCCGACGCGCATATTGAGGATCTCGTCGAAATTGACCTTGGCCGTGCCCAGCGAGGCGACGATTTCCACCTCGGCGATCTGGATCTGCTGCGTCATCAGGCGGATCCAGCGCTTGTCCACTTCCAGCGCCTCGCCCTGCAGGCTGGAGGTCAGCGAATCGCGGATCGGCTCGATCATCGAGTACGGCATGCAGAAGTGGATCTGGCCCGATACCGAGCCCAGCTCCACCGTGAAGGTCGACGCCACCACCACCTCGTTCGGGGTGGCGATGTTGGCGAACTGCGTATTCATTTCCGAGCGGATGTATTCGAACTCGACCGGATACACCGGTTCCCACGACTTGGTGTAAGCCTCGAACACGATGTCCAGGATGCGCAGGATGATGCGCTGCTCGGTCTGGGTAAAGTCGCGGCCTTCGACGCGGGTGTGGAAGCGGCCGTCGCCGCCGAACAGATTGTCCACCAGCAGGAACACCAGGCCCGGATCGAACACCATCAGCGCGGTGCCGCGCAGCGGCTTCATGTGCACCAGGTTCAGGTTGGTCGGCACCACCAGGTTGCGGATGAACTCGGAATACTTGGACACCCGCACCGAACCGACCGACACCTCGGCGCTGCGGCGCAGGAAGTTGAACAGGCCGACGCGCAACAGCCGGGCGAAGCGCTCGTTGATAATTTCCAGCGTCGGCATACGCCCACGGACGATACGTTCCTGGGTGGCCAGGTTATACGTTCGTACTCCCGCGACATCTTCCTGCGCCTGGACATCGTCCTGGTCGCCGTTGACGCCCTTCAGAAGGGCATCGACTTCTTCCTGGGAGAGAAAATTATCAGCCATGACGATCTACTTACTGAATGATAAACGAAGTGAACAGCACATCTTCGATGTCCTGCGGCGCGCCGCGGTCCTCGAAGGGTTCTTTGAGCTGGGCGATGATTTCCTTGGCCAGCTGGATCTTGCCGTCCGGCGTATTGATGTCCATCGCGCGCTTGCTCGACAGCAGCAGCAACATGCGGCTGCGCACCTTGGCCATATTGTTTTTGACGTTTTCCTTTTCTTCCAGGCCGCCCACTTCCAGCGTGAACGCCAGTTGCAGGTACTGGTCGCCGCCATTGTCGCCCGGTTGCAGGTTGACCGTGAACGGATCGACCGGCACATATTCCGGCGGGCCGGCTTTGGCCTTCTTGGCGTTCTTGTGCTTGTTCTTGGCCGGCGCCTCTTCCTCGGCGGCGTCGCCTTTGCCATGCAGGAAGAACCAGGCCGCGCCGCCACCGATCCCGCCCAGCAGCAAAACCACCGCGAGGATGATGATGATCAGTTTTTTGCTGCCGCCACCGCTGGGCGCTGCTTCAACTTTCTGATCGGCTTTCATTTTTGGATTCGCTTTCAAAGTAGCCCTTGCATGATGCGGAAGTGGATCATGACGCCATTATGTCATTATCGGTTGCGACTGCGACATAGCATACGCCGAAAAGAAGGGCGATCCTGTGGCTGCTCGACGTTTCCATGGTGGAACAAACAACAAAACCGGGAAGGCGCTGTCGCCGCTCCCGGTTTTGGCCGCTTCAAGGCCGGGATCAGGCGAAGGTGTCGACCGCGCCGGCCGGCACGCGGCGCGCCGGCGGGGCGCTGCGCACCACCTCGGTACTGCCGCTGTCGCCGCCGAAACGCTCGCCCGAACGGCTGCCGCCGCGCTGGCCGCCGCCGCTCTGCGCCGACGCGGCGGCCTGCTGGTTAAAGCCGTTGTTCTGGTCCGACATGCCGGCCGAGACGGTGGCGTTGCCCAGCTGGATGCCGGCCTCGCTCATCATTTCGCGCAGCTTGGGCATGGCCGCCTCCAGCGCCTGGCGCACTTCCGGCGTGGCCGAGCTGAAGGCGGCGGTGGCCTGGTCCTTGTTCACGCTCAGCACGACCTGCAGCGGGCCGAGGTCGGGCGGATTCAGTTCCATCGTGGCGCTTTGCTCGCCGCCGGCGGCCATGAAAATGATTTTTTGACCCAGTTGCTGGTCCCAGGCCTGGGTGCCGACGCGGCTGCTGAGCTTGTCCGTCGGCACGGCGGTGACGGCCGCCTTGGCCGCTTCCAGCGCCGATTGCGCGGCCGGCGCGATGGTGATGGCCGGCGCGGCTTCCTTCAGCACCGGCGCCGCTTCGGTCGGCTGGGTGGATTTCGGCGTGAACACCGCTTGCAATGGATCGGACTGGCGCTGGGTGCGGGCGACCTGGTCGTGGTTTTCCATGCCGGGGCCGGCCTTGATCGGCGCCGCCGGTTGCGTCGGCGCGGCCGGGGCGGCGTCGGTGGTGTCGGACAGGGGGTCGATGACCGGGCCTTCCGGCACGGCGCTGACCGGCTTGGTTTCGATCGGGGCTTGCTTGCCGCCCGCTGCGGTGATGGCGGCGCCGGTGGAATGGGCCGTGGTGCTGGCCGAGGCGGCGGCCTTGGCGGCTGCGGCGGCCGCATCGGCGGCGGTTTGCGCGGCCGTGCCGGCCTGGTTCAGGGCGGCCTTGAAGTCGGCGGCGGCGTTGGCGTCGTCGCCGGCCTGGGCGGTTTTCAGGGTGGCGGCATCGGGCGTGGCGGCGGCTTGCGGGGCGGCGCTGGCCTTGGCGTCGACGGCGGTGGCGGCATCGTCGGTCGCGGCGGCGCCGGCTGCGGCGGATGCGG
>NZ_WHUG01000035.1 GCF_009380215.1 Rugamonas aquatica | reverse complement strand
AACAGGACCGTGAAACAACTCTGCGCCGATGATAGTGCTGCAACCAGTGTGAAAGTAGGTTATCGTCAGGCTAGTTATATTAAAAAAGCCCCTTCCAGTGATCTGGTCGGGGCTTTTTTTCGTCTGTTACATTGTTTATTTTGCAACTCCGTCGACTGTCATATATTATTTGATAACTATATAAAGGGAGATGGACATGTCACGCACATTGCAGCTTGTATCTATCAGCTTGCTGGCTTCCACATTAGCTGCATGCGGTGGCTCGGACGGAGGAAGCGCCGAAACGCACACTGCGGGTCTGCGCCTGGGGGCAGGCGGCCCCACCGCGCCGCCTACCGCCGTTTCGCATACCGCCGTGGTGCAGAGTTTATATCTGGCCTATTTCGGCCGTCCCCCGGACACTGCTGGCTTCGTCTTCTGGAACGTCGCATTCGACAAACTCAATTTGCCGACCACTCCTGCAGGGCTGTTCGCGGCATACACCAACAATAGTTTGGGCAAGATGATCGTGGATGGATTTGTCTCCGGTCCCGAGGCGCAAAACATCAGCGCAGGCACCGATGCCGAATTCGTTAATACTATTTATCTCAATGTCTTCGGTCGCGATGCCGATACCGGCGGCCGCCAATACTGGGTTGGGCAGCTCGAAAGCAAGTCGATCACACGTCCGTTGCTGGCACTGGCCATCATGGCCGGCGCGCAGGCGGACGATCAACTGGCAATGAGCAAGAAAACCGAAGTCACCACTCGCTATCTGGGGGCCCTGGTAACAGCGAACGTCCAGAACGAAGCGCCGCTGACCGACGTTGGACGCGACCTGCTGGCCAAGGTGAGCAAGGATACCGATCTGGCTGCCTTCCAGGCGACCATCGACGCAGCGGTCCTGGAGCAAAAGAATACGAAGCCGGGCTACCGCGCTGTGTACACCGGATTCAAGGATTTCTATTCGGATGTCGGCTCGTCGGTGCAGTACCGCTACACGTACGGCTCCGGCATTGTGACTTCCTTTGGCGGCAAGTTGATCTTCGGCCTGGGCGAACGTGAGATCGGTTTTGGCGAGTCCGCCGGACCGGGCAGCGCCATTGCCTACGGCGGCTCGATTACGGCTTCGGCCAGCGTATCGGCAAGCGGCGATGGCCGTGTGCCGACATTGCTGATGTTGTGCCAGTCGCCGTCCGGTTCCGCCAAGCCCTTCAAGTCTACCGATGTGCTGGTCAATAACAGTTCCAAGGTACTGCTCACTGCCGCCGACCTGGCAGGGCAAACGCTGTCCACGCAGCGCGAGGATTGCGCCACGCAAAGCGGATCCTCGATCGCCTTTGATGCCGCCGGCAATGCGACCGTGACGACATCCGCCGGCAGCAATGTCTATCCCGCCGCTTCGGTAAACAAGGCCCTGAAAGCCGACCTGTACAGTCTCGACACGCTGACCAGAACGTCGTGGCGTGCCTATCGCTATACGAAGGCGGATGGTTCGTTCAAGTATGCGATAGTGAGCAATGTGATCCCTACGCCGCTGGTGGTCGGCATGCCGCCTGCGCCGGCTGGCGCATTGTCGCTCTGGTCGCAGGAGTAGGTACTAGCGGGTCGGTGCGAGCATCGGCAGCGTCAGCGTAAACCGCGTGCCGCCGCCGAGCTCGCTCACAACATCGATGGCGCCGCCCAGAATCTCGGTGACGATGTTGTGGACGATGTTCAGGCCCAGTCCGGATCCACCCACCCCCAGCTTGGTGGTGAAGAAGGGATCGAAGATCCGCGACAGATCTTCCTTCTTGATGCCGGCGCCGTGATCCTCCACCGACAGCGATACCAGGCCATGTCCGGACAGGCTGGCCGAGATATCGATCAGGCCCGCCGTGCGGCTTTCGTAGCCGTGCAGGATGGCGTTATTGATCAGATTGGTGATGACCTGTCCGATCGGTCCGGGATAGCTCTCCATCATCAGGTCCGCAGGGATGCGCTGCTGGATCACGAAGGGCGTGCGTTTGATGGTCGGCTGCAAGGTCAGCACATTCCCGGCCACCACTTCCGCCAATAAAAAACTGCGACGTTGCGAGCTGGTCTGGTCAACTGCCACCTGCTTGAAATTGGTGACGATGTCCGCCGCGCGATGCAGGTTGCGGCTCAGGATATCCACCGACAGTTGGGCATTCTTGATGTAGTGCTCAAACTCCTTGCGCGTGATACCGCCTTCCAGTTCAAGGTGTCTGCCGATTTCATCGGTCTGCATTTCAAACGTGGTGGACGCCATCAGGCTGTTGCCGATCGGCGTGTTCAGCTCATGCGCGATGCCGGCCACCATGGCGCCCAGTCCGGCCAGCCGCTCGTTGCGCACCAGGTCTGCGCGCGCCTTGTCCAGCGTGGCGACCATGTCCTGCAATTCGCGGTTGGCTCTGCGCAGCGCCAGGTGGGTGTTGATGCGCGCGAGCACCTCTTCGATCTGGAACGGCTTGGTGATGTAGTCCACGCCACCGGCATCGAAGCCTGTCACTTTTTGCTTGGGATCGGTGAGGCCGGTCATGAAGATGACCGGAATATCCTTGGTGGCCTTGCCGGCCTTGAGGCGGCGGCAGGCTTCGAAACCGTCGATGCCAGGCATGACGACATCGAGCAGGATCAGGTCCGGCTCGGCGAATTCCGCGCGCATCAAACCTTCGGCTGCGGTCTGCGCCAGCACGATCATGAAGCCGTGCCGTTCGAGCCGGTCCAGCAGTGCCGCCAGATAGGAAAGGGAGTCGTCGACGATGAGTATCGTCGGCATCGGCACTACGGGGATCTCGCTCTGGTTCATTTTGAAGCCTGAGGAATTCACGGTGGAGACAGTATATGCATACTGCCCCGGCGAAGGTGAAAAAAGAGCGAGGCCGTTGCGCCTATAGCAAATTCAAACCTTTCAACATTACCAAAAGAATCAGCACCGGCGAGACATAGCGCAGCAGGAAGAACACGACGCGTATCGTGCCCTGGTTACGCAGCGCGCCCTGGTTGGACAAGGCCAGGCTGAACCTGTCCGCGCCCCATACCCAGCCGACGAAGATGGCTAGCAAAATGCCACCCAGCGGCAGCAGCACGTTGGACGAGACGAAGTCGAACAGGTCGAACATATTCATGCCGAACAGTTTGAAATCGGCCAGCACATTATTGGTCAGCGCGCAGGTGGAACCCAGCAGCATCAAGCCCGCGATGGTCAGCAGCGTGGCTTTCGCGCGGCTGAGGCCGAAGCGTTCGTGCAGGATGACGACCGGCACTTCCATCAGCGACAGCATGGCGCCGGTGGCGGCCACCGAGGCCAGCACGAAGAAGGCGATCATCAGCAGCTGGCCGCCGGGGATCTGCGAGAACACGGCGGGGATGGTGATGAACACCAGCGCCGGCCCGGCCGCCGGTTCAAAGCCGAACGTGAATACCGCAGGGAAGATGGCGATACCCGCCAACATGGACACGCACAGGTCGGCGGCCATCACACGCAACGTGGTCTGCGGGATATTCTGGTCGTCGCGGAAGTAGGAGCCATAGGTCATCATCGTGCCCATGCCCAGCGACAGCTTGAAGAAAGCCAGGCCCATCGCAGTCAGGATGACGCCCGCAGTGATCTTGCTGAAGTCGGGACGGAACAGGAAGGCCAGGCCATCGGCCGCCTTGTCCAGCGACAGGCTGACCGCGCACAGCAGCAGCAACAGCAGGAACAAGATAGGCATCAGTTTCTTGGCGATGCCTTCGATGCCTTTGGTGACACCCATCAGCAAGATGCCGCCAATGAAGACGAGTACAGCCCATTGCCACAACAGCGATTGCACCGGGTCGGCGATCAGCGCGCCAAATGCGCCTTCAGTAACGTGGCGATCGCTGCTGAGTATCGAGCCGCCGATGGCTTTGAATACATAGGCGAACACCCAGGCCACGACCTCGGAATAGAAGGACAGGATCAGGAATGCGGCGGCCATGCCTGCCACGCCGACCAGCCACCATGGCATGCCTTTTTTCGGGCTGAGATTTTGCAGCGCTGTGATGGGATTGGCTTTCGCCGCGCGGCCCATGGTGATCTCCGCGATCATCACGGGCAGGCCGATGACGAGCGTGGCGAGCAGATAGATGAGCAGGAAACCGGCGCCGCCATTGGCGCCCGTCAGATAAGGGAACTTCCATATATTGCCGAGGCCGACAGCGGAACCCAGCGTCGCCGCCAGTACGCCGAAGCTGGAGCTAAAGCCGCCGCGCTTGATAGTGTTGTTGGTCATTGCGTGCTTTCTCGCCATGTTCTAAAGGGCGCGATTGTAGCAGTTCGAAAAAAGGCCTTGCAGATATTGGTGAGGCTTTGCTATAGTTCGCCCCCTCGCAGAACGACGCATGTAAATGCTGAGTTAGGTGAGAAAAAGAAGGGGTTGACGAAACGATCTAAACGCTTCATACTCTTTCTTCTTCGCTGACGGACACAACGCTCCGCAGCAAGCAGTACCGAATAAAGTTCTTTAAAAATTAACAGTCGATAAGTGTGGACGTTTGATGAAAGTGCACAGCAGGCTAGTCCTGCTGATACTTAAAATATCAAATGTTCACAAGAAGTAATTGAAATAGGCGCTACGAAAGTAGTGGCCTGTCAGTATTTTGAGTGAGCGACCCGTCA
>NZ_WHUG01000034.1 GCF_009380215.1 Rugamonas aquatica | reverse complement strand
GCTGTCGCCACACCCGGCAGCGCCGTCACGCCCGGCACTGCGCAGCCTCCCGCCGCCGCCAACGCCGGAGCCCAGGCCGCCGCCAGCGCAGCAGCTCAAGCCGGAGCCGCCGCAGCCGCGCAGGCCTCCGGCGGCGCATTGCCGGCCGAAGCGGTCAGGCCGCAAAGCCTGGCCGCCACCCTGCTCGGCAAGGCGCCGCTGACGCCCGCCAACGAATTGCCCGACCTCGACCCCAGCACGCCCCAAGCCACGCTGAGCAACACCGCGCGCGTGCTGACCAGCGTGCTCAGCACCGCCCAGGGCGGCAACGCCGCGCAACTGGCCCTGATCGGCAAGAGCGCGCTGTTCGGCAACGCCGCGCCGGCCGCCGAGCAACTGGCGCAAAAGCTGCAGGACACCATCTCGCAAAGCGGCCTGTTCTACGAATCCCATGTCACCGAATGGGCCAAGGGCGAACGCCCCCTGACCGAGCTGATGCGCGAACCGCAGATGCAGCGCATGCTGCAGAGCGGCGAAACCGCCGCCCGCGCCGCCGCCAACGGCCCCGACCTGAGCGCGGCGCAGCTGATCAACCAGCAACTGCACACCCACGAGCAAGGCCGGGTGCAATGGAATGGCGAAGCCTGGCCGGGCCAGGCCATGCAATGGGAAATCCGCCGCGAGCAGCGCGACGGCCGCCAGAACGAGGGCCAGGATGGCGCCGACGGCGAACCGGAACAGATCTGGCGCAGCGGCGTGCGCTTCCGCTTCCCGATGCTGGGCGCGGTGTCGGCGGCGGTGACGCTGATCGGCGGCCAGGTGCATATCCAGGTGCAAGCCGACGACGGCGACACGGCCGACACGCTGCGCGCCTACGCCGGCCAGCTGGAGCAGGCGATGGAGGCGGCCGGCGCCCCGCTGTCCTCGCTGACCATCGCCCAGGAGTCGCCATGACCGACGAGCTGCCGCGCCGTCCGCTGCAACAGGCGGTGGCGCTGACCTACGAGAACGGCGCCCCGGCGCCCAAGGTCGTGGCCAAGGGCCGCGGGCTGGTGGCCGAGCAGATCATCGGCGTCGCGCTGGAGGCCGGCGTGTTCATCCACGAGTCCAAAGAACTTGTCTCTCTGCTCATGGACATAGATCTAGATCAACAGATTCCCCCTACGCTGTATCGGACGATTGCGGAACTATTAGCGTGGCTATATCATATTGAATCAGCGCAAAAGTCTGGCCTGCCACTTCCAGCGGCGCCGGACACCAGCATCCCCCTTACAGAGATTTGACGCGAACAGCAGCGATGTACCCACACTTTCAGGATGCGGAATTGGAAAACTGGCACGATTTTGAGGTTGAATCACGGAAGGAGATTCTCTCCCTGCTGCGCGGCATCGGCGGCAAGAATCAGCTGATCCGCATGCTGATCCAGGGCGAGTCGGACGTGTGCGTGACCTCGATCCTGGAAGTGGACGACCAGCTCAACACCGTGTACCTGGATTGCTCGATCGACCGCGAGCAGAACAAGCGCATCCTGGCCTCGCGCCGGCTGTCGTTCGAGACCACGCTGGACAAGGTGCGCATCCTGTTTGCCGCCGACCACATCGAAGCGGCGACCTTCGAAGGCAATCCGGCGTTCAAGATCGCCGTGCCGCCGACGCTGATCCGGCTGCAGCGGCGCGAGTACTACCGCATCTCGACGCCCGTGACCAACCCGGTGCGGGTGCTGATCCCGCTGCCGGAGGAACTGGGCGGCAGCACCACCTTCCCGCTGGCCGACATCAGCTGCGGCGGCATCGCCATCCTCGACAACAAGATGATCCTGGGCGACGCCATCGGCCGCAACTACCTGGACTGCAAGATCGATCTGCCGGAAATCGGCCAGGTGGCGACCTCGCTGCAGATCCGCAACTCGCTGGACCTGACGCTGCTCAACAACAAAACCAACCGCCGCCTCGGCTGCGAGTTCGTCAACATCTCGCGCGGCATGCTGTCGTACGTGCAGCGCTACATCACCAAGCTGGAACGCGAACGCAACGCCCGCATCGCCGGCCTGGGTTAAACCTGCATGTTCATGATGTCGTGATAGGCTGACACCAGCTTGTTGCGCACCTGGATGGTGGCCTGGAAGTTGATGCTGGCCTTCTGCATCGAGATCATCATGTCCGACAGGCTGACGCTGTCGTCGCCCATCGCGAATTTCTTGCTCATGTCGTCGGCCTGCACCTGGCTGGTGTTGACGCCGTCCAGCGCGTTCTTCAGCGCGTCGGAAAACTCCACCTTGGCGGCCGGCGCCGGTTCGGTCTTGATCACCGGCGGCGTCAGCCCCGGACGCGTGGCGTGCGCCTTCAACTGCGCGATCATGGCCTGGATCTGGCTTCCGTCGATTCCACCTGTCTTCATCTCACTCTCCATCTTGTTGCTGTCGCGAAACAAATTCCCACGACATGGCCGAGCGCGGCGTTACAATACGGCACGGCTCTATCAGAGCTGCCAGAATACCAAGAGCAAGGCCAGTCCCCATGGCCGAGCAGAACCGTAAACGGCGCTCTGTTTGGCCGATTGAATTGCCCACTAACAAGCGATAATGGCTCATCCTCTCTAGAACCTCGCACCGGAAACCAATCATCATGGCCGTAGCCGAACAAATCGACAACGACACCGCAGCCGCCGACGATGACGGTGCGGAGAAGCTACCCTTCATCCAGACGCCGATGGGCCGCAATTTCCTGCGCGCGGCCGGCGCGGCGGCCATCGTCGCCATCCTGCTCGGCCTGTGGCTGTGGAACAAGCCGCCTGAATACGGCGTGCTGTTCTCCAACTTCACCGACCGCGACGGCGGCGCCATCACGGCCGAGCTGGACAAGCTCAACGTCAAGCACAAGTTTTCCGACAACGGCACCGCCATCCTGGTGCCGACCGACCAGGTGCACGACATCCGCCTGAAACTGGCGGCCCAGGGCTTGCCCAAGGGCGGCAACGTCGGCTTCGAACTGATGGAAAACCAGAAGCTGGGCGTGTCCCAGTTCCTCGAACAGGTCAACTACCAGCGCGCGCTGGAAGGCGAACTGGCGCGCTCGATCCAGTCGCTGGCCGCGATCGAGAACGCCCGCGTCCACCTGGCGCTGCCGAAGCCGTCCGTGTTCGTGCGCGACCAGCAAAAGCCGACCGCCTCGGTGATCGTCACGCTGCACCCCAACCGCATGCTCGACCCCGGCCAGACCGCCGCCATCGTCCACCTGGTCGCCTCCAGCGTGCCGGAACTGCTGCCGGCCAACGTCACCGTGCTCGACCAGGCCGGCAACCTGATTTCCGACCAGACCAAGAACGGCAGCGCCGGCCTCAACGCCAAGAACATGGACGAGACCCAGCTCAAGTATGTCAAGGACATGCAGCTGCAAGTCATCAAGCAGGTCGAATCGATCATCATCCCCATCGTCGGCGAAGGCAATGTGCGCGCCGAGGCCACGGCCGACGTCGACTTCGCCCAGATCGAGCAAGCCGCCGAAACCTACAAGCCGAACTCGCCGCCGGCCGCCTCGGCCATCCGCAGCCAGCAGAGCAGCGAAACCAACGGCAACAACGGCGCCGCCAATCCGGGCGGCATCCCTGGCGCGCTGTCGAACCAGCCGCCCGGCACGGCCACCGCGCCGCTGACCCAGACCGCCGGCTCGCCGACCGGCACCGCGCCGGCCCCGGGCACGCCGCCGGGCGCGGCCGCCGCCGGCAGCACCGCAGCCGGCCCCAGCCACAAGGAATCGACCACCAACTACGAAGTCGACAAGACCGTGCGCTACGAGCAGCGCGGCATGGGCGGCCTGCGCCGCATGACGGTAGCGGTGGTGGTCAATTACAAACGCATCGTCGGCAAGGATGGCAAAGTCACCATCAAGGCCTATACTCCAGAAGAGATGGCCAAGATTAACGACCTGGTCAAGCAGGCCATGGGCTACAACCAAGACCGCGGCGACGCCGTCAGCGTGGCCAATTCGCCGTTCGACGGCGTCGACAAGCCGTTCGAACCGCCGCCGGAATGGTGGCGCGATCCGGCCAATTTGCCGATGGCCAAGGATCTGGCGAAATTCCTGATCACCGCGCTGATCCTGCTGTACATCGTGCTGCGCATCGTCAAGCCGATGATGCGTCCGGTGTTCAAGAAGATCGACGAGATCAACGCGCCGGAGCCGGAACCGGAAGAGCCGGAGGAAATCATCGAGGAAGGCCCGGACGAGGCCCTCATCGCCGAAGAAGAATTGCGCAAGATGGAAGAAAACACCGTGCGCTCT
Organism: Rugamonas aquatica; assembly: GCF_009380215.1. Taxonomy (GTDB): domain Bacteria; phylum Pseudomonadota; class Gammaproteobacteria; order Burkholderiales; family Burkholderiaceae_D; genus Rugamonas; species Rugamonas aquatica_B. Next base: position 4,303 of record NZ_WHUG01000034.1, on the reverse strand, counting down.
TACCGCGAAAATCTGGCCATGGCCAAGAAACTGGCCACCGAAGATCCGCGCATCGTTGCCAACGTGATCAAAGAATGGATAGGCGCAAATGACTGAGAATACCGGACTGCAAAAGGCCGCCATCCTGATGCTGGCCATGGGCGAGAGCGAGGCCGCCGAGGTGATGAAGTTCCTCGGCCCGCGCGAAGTGCTCAAGCTGGGCGCCGCCATGGCGACCATGAAGAACGTTCCCCACGAGGAAGTGGTGGGCACCTTGGACAACTTCCGCGACATGGTCGCGGCCGCCTCCACCGTGGGCCTGGATTCGGACGAGTACATCCGCCAGGTGCTGACCAAGGCGCTGGGCGACGACAAGGCCTCGGTGCTGCTGTCGCGCATCCTGGGCGGCAAGGACGCCTCCGGCATCGAATCGCTGAAGTGGATGGATTCGCAATCCGTGGCCGAGCTGATCCGCAACGAACACCCGCAGATCATCGCCACCATCCTGGTCCACCTGGAGCGCGACCAGGCTTGCGAAATCCTCGGCCACTTCACCGACCGCCTGCGCAACGACGTGGTGCTGCGTATCGCCACGCTGGACGGCGTGCAGCCGGCCGCGCTGCGCGAGCTGAACGACGTGCTGACCAAGCTGCTGTCGGGCAACGAGAACATCAAGAAATCGTCGCTGGGCGGCGTGCGCGCGGCGGCCGAGATCCTCAACTTCATGTCGGGCGAGCAGGAAGGTTCGGTGATGGACAACATCAAGAACTACGACAACGACATGGCGCAAAAGATCATGGACGAGATGTTCGTGTTCGACAACCTGATCGACATCGACGACCGCGGCATCCAGCTGCTGCTGCGCGAAGTGCAGTCGGAAATGCTGATCATCGCGCTGAAAGGCGCGTCGCAGGAGTTGCGCGACAAGATCTTCAAGAATATGTCGGCCCGTGCTTCGGAAATGATGCGCGAAGACCTGGAATCGAAAGGCCCGGTGCGCCTGTCCGAAGTGGAAACCCAGCAGAAGCAGATCCTGCAAATCGTCCGCCGCCTGGCCGACGAAGGCCAGATCGTGCTTGGCGGCAAAGGTGAGGATTCCTTCGTCTAATGTCTCTGCTACCCAAAGAACAGCAGTCGGCGTTCCAGCGCTGGGAGATGACCTCGTTTGGCGACGAGCGTCCGCGCGTGATCGCCCAACGCGAAGCCGAACAGCGCGAGCGCGACGCCGAACAGGCTCGCCTGGACGCCGAGCAGCGCCTACAGGATGCATTGCTGGAGCAACAGGAAGCGCTGGAAATGGGCCCGCCCCTGCCGCCGCCGATGGAATATCCGACCGTGGAAGAACTGGAAGCGATCCGCGAGGAAGCGCGCCAGGACGGCTACCAGGAAGGCCACGCGGCCGGCCATGCCGACGCCATCGAAGCCGGCAAGCTGGTCACGGCCGAAGAGCTGGAGCATGTGCGCGCCATCGCCGCCAACTTCACCAGCTCGCTGCACGACGCCGACCAGCTGATCGCCAACGACGTGCTGGAACTGGCCCTGCAACTGGCCAAGGGCATGCTGAAAAACGCGCTGCAGGTCAAGCCCGAGCTGATCCTGCCCATCGTGCGCGACGCCATCGAATACCTGCCGGTGCTGCAACAGCCGGCGTTGCTGGTGCTGCATCCCGATGACGCCGCCGTGGTGCGCGCCGGCATCGGCGAGGAGCTGGACAAGGGCGGCTGGCGCGTGGTCGAAGATCCGCAGGTCGGCCGTGGCGGCTGCAAGGTCGACACCGCCAGCAACCAGATCGACGCCACCGCCGCCGCGCGCTGGCAGCGCCTGAGCCACGCGCTCGGCAAAGAAGTGGACTGGCTGGCCTGACATGGACGCCGTCCCCGCCCCCGCCCCTGCCGCCTCGCCGGCGCCCGCCAGCCCGCACGCCGGCCGCTGGAAATCCTATCTGCACGACTGCTCCGCGCTGGTCGGCTTTGTCGAACCGATGCAAGTATCGGGCCGCGTCACGCGCGTGGCCGGGCTGGTGATGGAGGCGGTCGGCCTGCGCCTGGCCGTCGGCGCCGCCTGCACCGTGCCGCTGCCGTCCGGCGGCAAGATCGAGGCCGAAGTGGTCGGCTTCGAAGGCGACAAACTGTTCCTGATGCCGCAAAGCGACGTCGAAGGCGTGGTGCCCGGCACCCGCGTGTTCCCGGTCGAACCGACCATCCCCCGCCCCGGCAGCGTGGCCCACCCGCGCCGCCGCCCCAGCGACCGCGCGCGCCACCTGCCGGTCGGCCCCGAACTGCTGGGCCGCGTGCTGGACGGCGCCGGCCGCCCGCTCGACAGCCTGGGCCCGCTGCACGCCTCCGACAGCGCGCCGATCAACACCCGCCCCGCCAACCCGCTGGGCCGCGCGCCGATCACCGAAACGCTGGATGTCGGCGTGCGTTCGATCAACGCCATGCTGACCGTCGGCCGCGGCCAGCGCATGGGCCTGTTCGCAGGCTCGGGCGTCGGCAAGTCCGTGCTGCTGGGCATGATGGCGCGCTACACCGAGGCCGACATCATCGTCGTCGGCCTGATCGGCGAACGGGGCCGCGAGGTCAAGGAATTCATCGAACAGATTCTCGGCGAGGAAGGCCTGGCCCGTTCCGTCGTCGTGGCGGCCCCGGCCGATACGCCGCCGCTGATGCGCCTGCAGGGCGCGGCCTACGCCACCGCCATCGCCGAGCACTTCCGCGACAAGGGCCAGAACGTGTTGCTGATTATGGATTCGCTGACCCGCTACGCCATGGCGCAACGCGAGATCGCGCTGGCCATCGGCGAACCGCCGGCCACCAAGGGTTATCCGCCGTCGGTGTTCGCCAAGCTGCCGATCCTGGTCGAACGCGCCGGCAACGGCGAAATGGGCGGCGGCTCGATCACCGCCTTCTACACCGTGCTGACCGAGGGCGACGATCAACAAGACCCGATCGCCGACTCCGCGCGCGCCATCCTCGACGGCCACATCGTGCTGAACCGCCGCCTTGCCGAGGCCGGCCACTACCCCGCCATCGACATTGAACAGTCGATCAGCCGGGCCATGCACTCGATCACCTCGCACGAGCACCAGACCAAATCCCGCCATTTGAAGCAATTGTTCTCGCGCTACGAGCGCAGCCGCGACCTGATCAGCGTCGGCGCCTATGCGCCGGGCAGCGATCCGGTGCTCGACCAGGCCATCCAGTTGCATGACCGGATAGAGAATTTCCTGCAGCAGCAAATCACCGAACGCGTGACCATGGGCGAGAGCTTAGGCCAACTTACCTCTCTATTCGACTGATTGCCGCCGGCATCGGCCACCTATAATTGACCCATCATGGCTTCCAAAGCGCAACTTGAAACACTGATGGACCTGGCGCGCCGGGAAACCGACGATGCCGCCAAGCGGCTGGGCGCCGCGCTGAAGGCGGTCGACGACGCCAAGCAAAAGCACCAGATGCTGGTCGGCTATCGCGACGAGTATGCGAAACGCTTCGAAGCGGCGCAGGCGGCCGGCATCACGCCCATGGCTTACCGCAATTTCCAGGCTTTCATGGAAAAGCTGGAAGTGGCGGTCAAGGGCCAGCTGGACATGATCAAGCACGCCGAGTACCGCAGCGGCCAGGAAAAGACCGCCTGGCAGGCCAGCGAGCGCAAGCGCATGTCCTACTCCACCCTGAACGACAGGGCGGCGGCCGAAGCGCTGAAGCTGGAAAACAAGCGCGACCAGAAGCAGATGGACGAACACGCAGCACGGCAGGCGTATTACAAACGCTGACCTATTGAGATGCAACCAACCGACACGGCGCGATCATGCAAACCCAGAATCTTCAAATTCCCACCCTGACCGCCAACGCAGCGGCGGCACCCAAGGTCAACCTGAATCTGAACGCCGGCGGCGATAACAATGCCTTCCAGCGCGCCCTGTCGCGCGAGATGGACCAGCGCCAGGCCGGCCCGGCCGCCGGCAACGCCGGCAGCAATATCGGTGCCAAGGCTCCCGAGCGCCCTGCCGCGTCGCGCCCATCCGCGCCCAAGCAAACCGAACAAGCCAAGCCGGCCCAGGCGAAAAACCAGCAGGCCGACGCTGCGGACAACAACCAGACTGTCGCCAGGAACGATACCCAGGCCGCGCCAGCCGCCCCTGCGCCGGCCCAGAGCGCCGACCAGGACCGCAGCGCCAGCGCCGACCAGGCCGCCGATAGCGCGGCCAGCGACGCCCAGGCCGCAGCGCAGGCCGATCCGGTCGCCGACATGCTGGCCCTGGTGGCCGCCTTCAACCAGCCGGCAGCGCCAGCCAGCGCCCCGGTCGCCAGCCCGGCCGACG
>NZ_WHUG01000033.1 GCF_009380215.1 Rugamonas aquatica | reverse complement strand
GGCGTCGGATGTCGATGCGGCTGCGCTGTCGGTCGCGGCGGGCGGCTCTGCCGCTGGCGGCGCCGGTTCGGCCGCAGGCTCCGGCGCCTGCGCAGGCTTGGGCCGGGGCTTGGGCGCTGGTTTCGCGGCTGGCGGCAAGGGCTGTACCTCGGCCGCAGGCGGCGTGTCCACGTGCTTGGGCAGCGCCAGCCGCAACTGGGCAGTCATCAGCGACGGCGGCAGCGGCGACGGCCGGTGCGTCTGCGCCGCGAGCCGGCCGCCCACCCAATCGATCGCCAGGTAATGCAGCGCCAGCGTGGCCGCGCACAATAGCAGCAGGCGGCGGCGTTGGAATAGATGGGTGCTTAAGCTCATGGCGCTAGTTTAACGTGTTCGGCCAGAGTCCGCGCCGGCGGCGCAATGTTGTCAAAATCTTTTGAAGCACGCGCCTTTATCTGCTACGCTGGTCGATATTCCTATAGGAGACTTCCATGGCCCACACGCAAATGCCAAACATACCAGGTGCAGCAGTGATGACGGATACGCTGGATTTCGTCAAAAGCCTGTGGGGCAGCATGAGCGTGCCCGGGCTGACGGCGCCCACGCTGTCGGTGGAAGAGCTGGACAAGAAGATCAACGACCTGAAAGCCGTCGAGACCTGGCTGAACCTCAACATGAGCATGCTGCGCGGTAGCATCCAGGCGCTGGAAGTGCAGCGCGGGACCATCGCCACGCTCAAGTCGGTCGGCGCCAGCCTGGCGGCCGCCGTCAACCAGCCGCACAGCAGCGACCACAAATCCATCTTCGACGCCAACCCGTACGCGTCGGCCTTCTTCCACCACGCGCGCGAGGCGGACAAGGACAAAGCCGCAACGCCGGCACCTGCGCCGGCCCCCGCTCCGGCCGCAGCGGCTGCGGCCAAGCCGGAAGCGGCGGCATCGGCCAAGCCGGCCGCCGATACGGCAGCCGCGCAAATGGCCAATCCGGCGATCTGGTGGAATATGCTGCAGGATCAATTCAAACAGGCCGTGTCGACGGCGATGGCGTCCGAGTCGATGATGGCCAGCGCCGCCGCGCGCGCCAGCGATACGGCGGCCAAGTTCGCGGCAGCCGCCACGCCGCCGGCCGCCAAGGCCAAGCCTGCGTCAGCGCCTGCGCCAGCTGCCACGCCGGCCGCGGCCCCGAAGAAAGCGCCCGCCAAAAAACGCGCCGCTCCCGCCAAGGCCAAGCCGGCCGTCAGCTAGCCTGCACCTGCCATCACGATTGCTACGCCCGCCGCTGAATGCGGATGGCGTCAATCAGGCCGTCGGCCTGACGCTGCACTTTCTCGATATCGATCAAGCCTTCTTCTTCGAGCTGCCTGGCGCTGTCGTGTGCGGACTGAAAACTATCCAGGGTGTCTCCCTTGGCAGCGACCGGACGTATCCACGCCACGCTGCCGACTTTCATTTTTGTATAAACTTCTTTTGCGATATCGCGCATATTTTAGTGCCCTTTATTTGCCCTCAATATTGACAGCGAATCAAGGCGCAGCCTGGGCCGCGCCGAAAATTCAGTGTAATCATTTGCCGTCCCGGAAACAAGGCCGTCACCGGCCCTGCTGTTGCGCTGATCCGTCACTCGCGCGGATCGTGGACGGCGCCGTTGGCCGCCTCGTACTCGGTGGCGGCGGCAGCGGCCACCACGCCCGACATTGGCGCCAGCATCGCCAGCTGCTCCATCAGCTGGGCGAAGCGCTGCTGTCCCGGCGCGATGGCGTCGACATGCATCAGCACCGTGATCGCCTCTTCAGCAAGCTCGCGCACATAGCCGGTCTGCTGCAATTGCGAGATCAGGATCTGCGCTGAATTGAACAGGATGCGCATATTGTGCGGCAGCGCCTTGCGCGCCACCCGCATCCACTCGACCGCCTCGATCAGCTTACCGGTCTTCCACAGCAGCACGCCCTTGTTCATCATGTCCGCCGCTTCCTTGCGCGAGGCCTTGATGAGTTCCATGCCTTCGTCGGTCATGCGCGCCTTGTCGAAGATCTTCTGCACGTCCTCCAGCAGCGGCACGTTGTCGTGGTTGTTGCGGGTGACGTAGCACAGCAGGCCCACCGGCGCTTCCTTGACGCCGACCGCGAACAGCAGCGTCGCCATGTCGAGACAGGTCTCGGTGTCCGGCCGCTGCTTGGTTTCGTCGGCCAGCATCGCCTCCAGCTCGTCGCCGGATTTGCGCGCGCGCCGGTAGTCGCCGGTCTCGTGGTAGACCAGGCCCTCGGTGATCTTGGCGCGCAGCTCGACCTGGTCGCCGCCGAACTGGTGGACCGCCGCGTTCAACAGGCGTATGGCTTCCTTGGTGTCGTTCTTCTGCGCGCACACGCGCGCCAGGCCGAAGAAGGCGTCGACCGTCTTCATCACCGAGTACTCGCCGATCTCTATGCATTTGCGGAAGGCCTTCTCCGCCACGGGGATGTTGCCCAGCTTGAGCGCGGTCTGGCCCAGCGCGCGCTGGCGCGGCACCGAATTGGGCGACAGCTTGGCGGCCTTTTCCAGCACGCCGAAGGCTTCCTCGGTCTTGCCCTGCAACTGGAAGGTCTTGGCCAGCTGGTCGAAGGCGTCGATGTAGAAGCGGTTGTCGGTGATCACCGCCTGGAACATGGTCAGCGCCGCATTGAGTTCGCCGTTGTTCATCAGGATCTTGGCCAGGCCGCAGCGCGCCCAGTTGTAGTCGCGCTCTTCCAGCACATGCTCGTACACCTTGCGCGCCAGTTCCGGTTCGCCGCTCTTGAGCATCAGCGTGGCCTTCATGCGCTGCAGGTCGATCTCGTGCAGCGGGTTGTGGGCGATCTGCTCGTCGCACAGGCGGGCCGCGCGCAGGTAGTCCTTGTCGGCAAAGGCCTGGTCGATTTCGCGGAAGATCTGCTTCTTGTTCCACACGCGGTTCAGGCGCGTCAGCAGCACGCCTTCGGTGATCGGCTTGATGATGTAGGCGTCCGGCTGGTGCTCGGCCGCGCCCATCACCGACTCCACGCTTTTTTCGGCGGAGACCATCAGCCACACGCTGCTGGGCAGCATCAGGTTGCGGATGCGCGCTTCCTCCAGCACCTGCTGGCCGTTCTTGCCGTCGCCGAGGTTGTAATCGCACAGCACCACGTCGTAGCGGGTCTTCGACAGCAGCACCATGGCTTCGCCGCCGCTGGCCGCCTGGTCGATGTGCTTGGCGCCGAGGTTGCGCAGCGATTCGCGCAGCAGCTGGCGGATGCCGACGAAATCGTCGACCAGCAGGTAGTGCTTCTCGGCCCAGTCGACATCGCCGGCCGCCGCGGAGGCGATTGCTTCGACGCCGCTCATGGCAGGCGCAGTATGAAACAGCCGCCGCCCAACACGCCGCCGTTCTCCAGCGCGATGCTGCCGCCGCGCTGGCGGTGCTTGTGCATCTTCGCCACTTCGCTGGAGAAGTAGAGACCGAGGCCGCTGCTGTTGTTGAGGAAGTTGACGCCGCTGCGCCGGCCGTCCATGGCGCTGGCGCCCGCGTCCAGCATGGCCGGCGGGAAGCCGTCGCCGTTGTCTTCGACGCGCAGTTCGAGGTAGTCGCCGTCCACGCGTATCGCCAGCCGCAGTCGGTCGCGCGTGTAGCGGATGGCGTTGTTGATGGCGTGGACCAGCACACCGATGATCAGGTCTTCATCCAGCGTCCAGATGGCGTCCTGCGGGAAGTCGAGATCGAGCGCGATGCCGCGCGAGTGCAGCAACGTGCGCGCCTGCCCCGCCACCTGCTCGACCAATTCGCTGACGCGGCAGGCGGCGGGGTCGAAGGGATAGCCTGGCTTGCCGACGTCCTTGTACAGGGCGAGCAGCTGGATCAGGTTGTCGTTGAGGCGTTTGGTCTGGTACAGCATTTGCGCCAGCGGGGCGTAGTCGGCGTGCCTGGGCTGATCCGGCTGATCCGGCTGATCCGGCGAGGCGGGTGCGGCGGCCAGCAGATTCTCCAGCGTGCCATTGAGGACGCCGATCGAATTCTTCATGTCATGCACGGTCGACGCCAGGAACATGAACAGCTCCGGCGATCCTTGGTGGTGCTGCGCATCTTCTTCATCCATCGTTCGGTTCTCCATGGACGGCGCCTGGCGCGAATGGGATTGTTGTCAGTGGCGCATTATATCCTGTTGAATATGGCAGCGCCAACGGCGGGCGGTGCGACTGTCTACTGGCTGCGACGCCGCTGCTTGAGCAGGAAGCGGCCGGGGTCGAGCGCGTCGACCAGCATCGCTTCCAGCGGCGGCGGGGTGTTTTCCAGCTGGGAGACCAGCAACTCGGCCATCAGCGGCGCCCAGATCAGGCCTCGCGAGGCGTAGCCCAGCAGGCCATGCAGGCCGGGATGGCGCGGCACGTCGCGCAGGCGTTCGAGGCGGCCGGCGGACGGGTAGTCGGGCAGCGCGCCCGCCAGCGGCAGGCGGTCCGGCGCGGCGCAGCGGAAGCCCACGCGGCCCGCCAGCGGCGCGGTGGCGGCCAGCGCGGCGACGTCGTCGCCCGGCACGATCTCGGCGAGGCGGGTCAGGTTTTCCAGCTGGCTGTCGGTGCGCAGTTGCGGATCGTCGTCGTTGTCGTAGGTGGCGCCGGCGCAGACCATGCCTTGGGACGGCGGCGTGACGTAGGCTTCGCGGCAGACCACCAGCGGCAGCACCGGCGGCGATGGCGTATTCCCGGACACCGGCAGGTGCGTGACCTGGCCGCGCAGCCGGGACAGCGGCAGCTCGGCCGCCTGCGCGATGTTGACGGCGCCGGTGCCGTTGGCCAGCACCACCGTCGGCGCTTGCGCGATCACGGCGCCATCGGGGCCGCGCACTTGCCATTCATCGCCCACGCGTTGCAGGTCCAGCGCCTCGGCGGCGAACACGCGCTGCAAACGCTCGCCGCAGGCATCCAGCATGGCCGCGCACAGCGACGCGGGTCGCGCCCACCCGCCTTGCTCGAACAGCCAGCCGCCATGCGGCGTGGGGCCGCCCAGCAGTTCGCTGGCGGCGTCGGCTTCCAGCCAGCGCACGTACTGCTGCGGATAATCCCATGCGGCCACCACGTCCTGCTGCACCTTCGCATGGTCGGCATCGCGCGCCAGTTGCAGCACGCCGCAGCTGGCGCCATCGAACGCCTGTCCAACGCCGCCAAGCCGGCGCCACTCGCGCAGCGCGAAGGTGTAGGCGGCGCGGCTCAGGCGCGTGGGGATGTTGTCGTCCTTGGACAGCAGCGGCATGAAGATGCCGGCCAAATTACCGGACGCTTCCTGCGCCGGCAATGCATGGCGTTCGATCAGCGTCACCTGCCAGCCGTTGGCGCACAGGCGATGGCAGGCCGAGGAACCGGCCAGGCCGGCGCCGATCACAATCGCGCGGCGCACAGGCGCGGGCGGCGCTTCCGGCTGCGGCTTGCGGCTTTGGTAGACCGCGCTGACGTCATGCGTGCCTTCGACGGCCTTGCAGGAGAAACCTGCGGCGGTCAACGCCCACAGCAGCGCTTCGTCCGGCGCATTATCCGACGCATGTACGTGCAGTGTCGCGCCCAGCACCGCCAGCTTGGCAAGGCCACGCGCCAGCGGCGCAGGGAACGAGACGGCGACATGGAATGCGTCGATTCGTGCGGCGATCTGCGGCAGTACCGCATCCAGCGCGCCCACCAGCAGGTCCAGCGTGACGCGGCCGTCGTCGAGCAGGATGCGGTGGAAGCCCGGCACATTCAACGGCCACAGGGCGCGCAGCTGCGCATCGGCGACCATGTCGGCCGACGGCACCTGCGGCGTCACTGCAAGGTAATGCAGACCGCCTTGCGGCGGCAGCGCGCGCCACGCATCCATGAACCGTTCGCCGTGGCCGAAGTCCGTGTCGATTACCACCTGCCGCGTCATCACTTGCGCGCCCGGCAGAAGCAATCCGGCGCGTGGTCGTTGACCATGCCGATGCCTTGCATGTAAGCGTAGATGATGGTCGAGCCGACAAACTTGAAGCCCAGCTTGGCCAGGTCCTTGGAGATACGGTCCGACAGTTCCGTCTTGGCCGGACGCGGCCCCTTGCCCGCGACCAGCGGCTTGCCGCCGACGTAAGCCCACAGCCATTGATCCAGCGTGCTGCCGCTGGCGCGCAGGCGCAGGTAGGCTTGCGCGTTGGTGATCGCGGCCGCCACCTTCAGGCGGTTGCGCACGATGCCGGCGTCGGCCAGAAGCGACGCCACCTTGTCCGCATCATAGGCGGCGATCTTCTCCGCATCCCATTGGTCAAAGGCGGCGCGATAGTTCTCGCGCTTGTTGAGGATCGTCTCCCAGCTCAGGCCTGCCTGCGCGCCTTCCAGGTTCAGCATCTCGAACAGACGGCGCTCGTCGTGGCAAGGCACGCCCCATTCCTTGTCGTGATATTCAAGGTACAGGGGATTGGCCGGATTGGCCCAGCTGCAGCGCGTCTTGGTCATGGCTCGGAGGGATGAGGGAGAAGCCGGTAGTATAGCAAGCAGCGGGGTATCATATAGGCCCCTCTCATCGACGGAGCATCGCATGCAATTCGAAGCAAAGATTGAATGGACGCGCAACGGGCAGGATTTTCTGGGACAGCGCTACAGCCGCGCCCACGCATGGAGTTTCGACGGCGGCGCCACCGTGCCGGCTTCTTCGTCGCCGCTGTCGGTGCCGTTGCCGATGTCGGACGCCGCCGCCGTCGATCCTGAAGAAGCGCTGGTGGCCGCTGCATCCAGCTGCCATATGCTGTTCTTCCTGTCGATCGCCGCCAAACGCGGTCACACGGTCGACAGTTATCGGGATCACGCCGTCGGTGAATTGGGCAAGAACGCTGCGGGGAAAATGGCGATGACGCGCATCGCGCTGCGGCCGGTGATCGCGTTCGCCGGCACCGCGCCGCCGGGCGCCGAGGAATTGGAAGCCATCCACCACGAAGCCCACGACAAGTGCTACATCGCCAATACGCTCAATTGCGATGTGGTGGTTGAGGCCCCGTAGCCGGAATCATTGCTGAACTAGTAGGCGACGTCTTCCAGCCGGTAGCGGAATTTTCTGCGTTCAGGTAAATCCCAACCGGGTTCAAAGTCGGTGTTGCACAGAGGTGCGCCAGCGCGCTGCGGAGCCGGCGGCGCGGGCAACACCGGCGCTGCTGCCGCGGGCAACGGCGGGACGGCGGCAGGGACCGGCATGGCCGTGGCAGCAGGCGCCTTCGAGGCAGCGATTAGTTCCTCGCGCAGCCGGCACGCAATCTTGAACGTCTTGTCGCCAGGGCGGCGGATGAATAAATCCTGCCATGCATTGCGCGTCGAGCGCGCGAACGATTGCGCGAACTGGTTCGGCGAGACGGCGCGGCCATTGTGGATGATCTGGTCGCCTTCAACGCGTGCGTAGTTGTTTTCGCCGTAGCTCCACGATTTCAGGATCGTTCCTTCGGGCAGGAACAGCGTTTTCCATTGATAGCCATGCAGGCCCTCGGGGTCCGCGCCCGGCGCGAATCTGGCTGGGTCTTCCAGCCAGCATTCGATGGCCTTCGTCATGGCTTCCGAAATGTCTTGCGAGCCGCCACGATGACGCAATTTTTCGATCAGCTTGAGCAGGGTGTCGGTGGGCAGCTGCACGGTCATTGTGGTATTCATCCTGTTTCCTCCCCTATTTTCTTCTACTTTCCCCAATTTAGACCGGGAGAAAAAAAGATAGTTCAATCGATGGAAAAATAGGGGAAAGCAGGGGTGAAAATCGGGCTTTTACCACAAGGAGCGGGATGCCCTACCCCATGTACATACTCCCCCGAAGGCCTCAGGTTTCCAGATCGCTGGACAGGCCGACGCGGCGGCGCTCGCCGCCCAGCACCAGCGGCCCGGTCAGATTGCTGACCAGGCGCACTTCGCCATCCGCCACCGCCTGATCCAGATGCTGCATCAGGCGCGGGAAGATGCCGTCCGGGCGCGTGGCCGCCGTGCTGTACAAGGCCGCCCACGCATTGCGGCCGGAGCGCTTGGCGATGTACAGGCCCTGGTCGGCCAGTTCCACCACCTGCGACCATGACAGCAAACGCGGTTGCTCCGGCAGGAAGGGGAAACAGGCAAAGCCGATCGAACAGGTCTTCGACAGCAGCACGCCGTCCGGCAGTTCGAAATCGCGGTCGGCCACGGCGCGGCGCATGCGCTCGGCCACCACCCGCGCCTCGTCGCGATGCGTGGCGCGCGCCAGCACCAGGAATTCCTCGCCACCCCAGCGGATCACATAATCCGATTCGCGGAATACTTCGCGCAGGCGCTCCTGCATCTGCACCAGGATCGAATCGCCGGCCGCGTGGCCGTAACGGTCGTTGACTTCCTTGAAGTGATCCAGATCGACCATGAAGAACACCAGGTCGTTGGGCGCCAACATATCGCACTCGGTCAGCTGGCGGTGCTGGCCGGCGTCGTAGCCGCGCAGGCTCATGGCGACATCGGCGTCGACGTTCTGCAGGAAGAAGCGGCGGTTGCGCAGGCCGGTCAGCTGGTCGGTCAGGCTGACTTCTTCCAGCGCCTTGTAGGCGCGTTCCAGTTCCAGATTCTTTTCCAGCAGCTGCTCCTGCGTGGCGCTCAGCGTCTTCAGCGTCGCCGCCACCTGGCGGTAGGCGCTGGCGTTATCGAGCGCGATGGCGCCATAAGCACACAGCGTGCGGAAGATCAGCCGTTCGCGCTCGCCGTACGCGCTCGCCAGCAGCGACTGCACCGTCATCACGCCCAGCACGCGCTCGCCCACGCGCAGCGGCGCAAACAGCAGGCTCAAAGTCGGCAAGGTGCCGGGGATCAGGTTGGGCGTGACATCGGCCTCGCCCAGTTCGATCATGATCTCGCGCCGCTCGCGCATGCAGCGCGCCGAATTGGCGTTCGGGTCCGACAGCGGCACGCGCACCGCAGGCAGCGGGCTGCCCGCCTCCACGCCGAAGGCGCAGGTCAGCCATTCCTCGTTCGGCTCCAGCAGGAACACCGAGAAGTGCGTGGCGTCGAGCAGGCCGTGCACGTGGCGGTCCAGCGCGCGGAACACCGCCGCCGCATCCAGATGGGCGGTGATCTCCTGGCCGATGGCGCTCAGGTGTTCCAGCGTGGCGCTGGTCTGTTGCAGCACCTCGGCGCGCTGCGCTTCGGCGGCGGCCAGCTGGCGGTGATGCTCGCCCTCGGTCTGCGCGCGCTCGGTCTGATACTGCACCTGCATCGCGATGGCGCGGTTGGTGGCTTGCTGGCTGTGCGTCTGGTCGCGCGCGGCGCTGGCCTGCAGCGAGATCGCATACGCGCGCGCGTGGTCGCCGATGGCCGCGTACTCGCGCGCGGTGGCGTCGAGCAGCGCGCCGGGCACGGTGTAGCCTTCGATGGTGGCGGCGGTCTTCAGCGCCAGCTGCAGGTAGTGCAGCACCGGATTGGCGGCCTGCATCTCGGCCGGCGGCGGCAAGCGGTGACGGGCGTGGATATCGGCCAGCACATTGAGCGCGGCGATGCAGCTCGACGCGTCGGCATGTTCGCGCGCCAGCGCCAGCGCGCCCTGCGCCGCCGCCAGCGCATCCTCGGGCCGCGCCAGGTGCGACAGCGCGTGCGCCTGGCCGCGCCGCGCGCTGCTCTGGAAATCGGTCTGGCCCAGCGCGTCGCCACGCGAGGCCAGGCGGGTGAAGCTGTCCAGCGCCGCCGCGTGGTTGCCCAGGTCCAGCGCCAGGTCGCCCTGATATTCCAGCGCCACCGCGTAGGCGCGCGAGCCGGACAGCGGCGCCAATGTATTCAATGCTTCGCGCAGCAGCGTTTGCGCCGCTTCGCGCTGGCCCAGCTGGCGCAGGGTTTCCGCCGTCTGCATCAGGCACATGCCGATGCTCAGCGGCCAGCCGGTCGGGCGCGCGAGGTCGAGGCCGCGCTGCATCCAGTCCAGCGCCGCTTCGTGCGCGTTCAGGCTGGTGAAGCCGTTGCCGATGTTGGTGGCGACGATGATGGCGCGCCGTATCTGCCCCGTGGCCAGCGCGGTTTCGTAGCTGAGCATCAGATGGCCGATGGCGCGGCCGTAGTCGCTGCGCTGGAAGGCGCAGGTGCCGAAGAAGTCGCTGATCCAGCCGGCCGCGATCGGCGCCACGCCGCTCAGGTCGGCGCCGAAGCGGCTGCTCCAGCGCTGCTGCGCGACTTTCCAGTCGCTGAAGGTGTCGCAGATGCCGGAAGCGGCGTCGATCACGTCGATGCGCACCGGGTCGCCGCCGGCGCGGGCGGCCAGCGCGGCCTGCGCCAGCCAGTGGTCGCCGGTGCTGCTGGCGCCGCGGTCGTTGGCGATCCAGGCCAGCACCCAGCAGGCGTCGGCGTGCACCAGGCTGGCCTCGGCCGGCAGATCGGCCGCCAGTTCCAGCTGTTGCAAGGCCAGCCCGGCCTGGTATTCGGCATGATCGAGCTCACCGTTGAGCCATTGCGCTTCGGCGGCGATCAGCAGCAGGCGGGCGCGCTGCACGGCGGCCTCGGATGGCGGCAGCTGGTCCAGCAGCGCGGCGATGTCGGCGCACAGGGTTTGCGCACGCAGCGGCTCGCGCTGGCGCAGATGCCAGGCAAGCGCCGTCAGCAGCGGCAGGCGCGACCAGCCTTGCGCTTCAGACAACTCCGCCTGCCAGCGCACCAGCTCTTCATCGAGCGCAAACATGTTCACCAAATAACTTCCCTTTTTACCGTGTGCTACCCGCTCCCGGTCGAAGCGGCAGGCGCCATTGCCTTAGCGCATGTATGCGCTGATTCAGCATTATTCCACAGTTTAGAGGGTACTCCGCCAGCCCTGGCTAAGTCCCTGAAATCAAAGCGTTTTTAGTTCCACGTGGAAATTTATTTAACTCAAAGAAACACGCGGGCGCACCGCCGCAGGCGTAAGATATTGAAAATATTTGCCGGACGGCGGAATAATCCGGCCCTGCCTTGCGTATACCCAGTGTATCCCCCACCCGTAAAGGAGCAACGCCATGAACACTGCAACCCGCCTGACTTTCTGCCTGATTTCCAGCCTGAGCGCCGCCCTGCTGCCGGCCGGCGCCGCCCGTGCCGACGAGGTCATGAAAAAAGACGGCATCCTCGTCAATGCCGCCGGCATGACCGTCTACACCTTCGACAAGGACACCGCCGGCAGCGGCGCCAGCGCCTGCAACGGCCCGTGCAGCGACAACTGGCCGGCCGTCGCGCCATCGGCCAGCGTGACCGCGCCATACTCGGTAATCACCCGCGAGGACGGCGCCAGGCAGCTGGCCTACCAGGGCAAGCCGCTCTATCTGTTCAAGAAGGACACTAAGCCGGGCGATCGCAACGGCGACAACTTCAAGGACATCTGGCACGTGGTCAAGAACTAAGCGCCTGCATGCACGACGCGCACGAGCGCCTGGTCGCCTGCATCCCGCGCCTGCGCCGCTACGCGCGGGCGCTGCTGGGCGGCCGCGCCGACGCCGACGACCTGGTGCAGGACACCGTCGAACGCGGCTGGGACAGGCTGTCGAGCTGGCGGCCCGGCAGCGACATGCGCGCCTGGCTGTTCGGCATCATGCACAATCTGCACGTGGACCAGCTGCGCCGTCCGGCGCTGGCCACCGAGCCGCTCGACGATGCGCTGCCGCTGGCCGGCGCCGACACCAGCGCCAGCGGCCTGGCCCTGCGCGACCTCGACCGCGCGCTGCAACAGTTGCCGCCGGAGCAGCGCGCAGTGCTGCTGCTGGTGGCGCTGGAAGACATGCGTTACGAGGACGTGGCGGCCGCCCTCGATATTCCGCTGGGCACGGTGATGTCGCGCCTGTCCCGCGCCAGGGAAAGGCTGCGCCAGATCATGCTGGGCCAGCCGGTGCCCGCCCCGCTGAAGGTGGTCAAATGAATCCCCCCGTTACCGAAGCCGAACTGCAAGCCTGGGTCGACGGCCGCCTGCCGCCCGCACGGCGCGACGCGGTCGACGCCCATCTGGCGCAGCACCCGGCCGACATGGCGCGGCTGCAGGCCTACCGCAGCCAGAACGCGGCGCTGCACGCGCTGTTCGATCCGCTGCTGGCCCAGCCCGTGCCGCCCGCCATCGCCGCCTCCGTGTCCGCCTCCGCCTCCGCGTCAGCGACCGCACCGTCATCGGCACCGGCGGCGGGCCGGCATCGGCCTGCTGCCTGGCCGCCCATGCTGCGCGCGGCCGCCATGCTGGCGCTGACGCTGG
>NZ_WHUG01000032.1 GCF_009380215.1 Rugamonas aquatica | reverse complement strand
TCAATCTGAGCCAGGATCAAACTCTTCAGTTTAATCTCTGTTTATTTGGCATTTCTGCCACCGTCATTGCTGACGGGTCGCTCACTCAAAATACTGACAGGCCACTACTTTCGTAGCGCCTATTTCAATTACTTCTTGTGAACATTTGATATTTTAAGTATCAGCAGGACTAGCCTGCTGTGCACTTTCATCAAACGCCCACACTTATCGACTGTTAATTTTTAAAGAACTTATTCGGTACTGCTTGCTGAAGAAGCGTTGTGTTCATCAGCGAAGAGGCAAGATTATGAACTGTTTCTTTTATCTCGTCAAGCTCTTCTTTTTCTCACCTAACTCAGCATTTACATGCGTCGTTTTGCGGGAGGCGAACTATAGCAAAGCCAAGGTGAAACTGCCAAGGTTTATTTTCCGCTCGCGCTCCGTTTGCGCTACATTAGCTGACAGAGCCGGACACGGCCACCCGGAGACGAGACAACATGGAACGCCAGACCGCGCCACATCGCAACACGGCATGGGAAGACAGCATGCCGCTGATTATCGAGACCTCGCACCAACGATCGCAGAAGTACGGCTTGCGCCCTGACTCTTGCGTAGACTTCGGCCCAGCACCGAAGACCGAGCTGTCGCTGCTGTTCGAGAAGAACCGTCTGCTGCATACACATGCGGTGCCGGCGATGGAGACGCTGTACCAGCAAATCGTCAACACCCACAACATGGTGATCCTCACCGATGCGAACGGCGTCATCGTTCACTCGCTCGGCGATGATGACTTCCTTGAGAAAGCCAGCCGCGTCGCACTGCAACCCGGCGCCGCCTGGTCCGAGCAAAGCAAAGGCACCAACGCAATCGGCACAGCGATTGCAGAACAAGCCGCAGTGCTGGTCCACGCCGACCAGCACTACCTGACGGCCAACCACTTCCTCACCTGCTCCGCCGCGCCGATCACCGACCATCTCGGCAACGTCATCGGCGTACTGGATGTCTCGGGCGATCAGCGCAGCTTCCACAAGCACACCATGGCACTGGTGCGCATGTCGGCGCTGATGATAGAGAACCAGCTGTTCTCATCCACCTTTGAAGACGCGATCACTCTGCACTTCCACGCGCGCCCCGAGTTTATCGGCACGCTGATGGAAGGTATCGCCTCGTTCTCGCCGGGTGGCCGCTTCCTCGCCGCCAATCGCAATGGACTGTTCCAACTGGGCCTGTCGTTCAGGGAGCTGCAATCGCACACCTTCAGCTCCCTGTTTGGATTGCCCGTCTCGGCGCTGTACGAACACTATCGCACGGCCTCACCCGGCCTGCTGAACCTCTGCATGCACAGCGGCGTACGCGTGGCCGGCCGCGCGCAACTGCGGCTCTCCAACACCGTGTTCCAACAATCGCTGACGCCCGAGCCTCCCAGCGCCGTCGCCGCCAACCAGGCGGCTGCGGCCAAGCGGCGCCTGTCCGGCCTGCGCTACCTGCGCACCGGCGATCCGCAACTGGAACTGGTGATCGACAAAGTCACGCGTGTGCTGGGCCACGACATCCCGATCATGATTATGGGCGAAACCGGCACCGGCAAGGAGCTGCTGGCGCAAGCGATCCACAACGATTCGCCGCGCGCCATGAGTCCCTTCGTCGCGGTCAACTGCGCCTCGATTCCGGAGACGCTGATCGAGTCCGAACTATTCGGCTATGAAGACGGTGCGTTCACCGGCGCCCGCAAGAAAGGCGCGGTCGGCAAGATCCTGCAGGCGAACGGCGGCACGCTGTTCCTCGACGAGATCGGCGACATGCCATTCAGCCTGCAAGCGCGCCTGCTGCGCGTGCTGCAGGAACGCACGGTAACGCCACTGGGCAGCGACAAATCCATCCCGGTGAACGTGGAGCTGATCTGCGCGACCAATCACAATCTGCGCAACCGCATCGCGCAGGGGCTGTTCCGCGAGGACTTGTACTATCGCCTGAATGGCTTGGTGGTGAAGCTGCCGCCGCTGCGCGAGCGTACCGACCTGGAGACCGTCGTCAAGAAGATCCTGGCGACCGAATCGAACAACGGCCGCTATCGCGTCTCGGACGAGCTGCTGGAGCTGTTCCGGCGCCACCGCTGGCCCGGCAATTTCCGCCAGCTGACCAACCTGCTGCGCACGGCCACCGTGATGGCGGGCGACGAACACGAAATCTGCCTGCGCCACATGCCGGACGACTTCCTCGACGATATGGAACAAGCGCCAGCAAAAGAAGAACCAGTCGCCAGCGGCGCCAATCTGGAGGAGATGGAGCAGTCGGCGATATTGAAAGCGCTGGCGGCGCACGGTGGCAATGTCTCCGCCACCGCACGCGCCCTCGGGGTATCGCGCAATACCATCTACCGCAAAGTACCCAACCTGAAATAGTCAGGCCGATTGCTTCAACACGGCCAGCTCTTCGTCGGTGAACAGGCGCGAGCGGGTCAGGAAGCGCCTGCCCGTGCCGTTATCGAGCGAGAACATGCCGCCGTTGCCGTCGACGACATCGATGATCAACTGCGTATGCTCCCAGTACTCGAACTGTTCGCAGCCCATGTAGAACGGCGTCCCGTCCAGATTACCGAGATAGACATCGGTATCGCTGATGTTGAACTCTCCCGCCGGATAACACATCGGCGCACTGCCGTCGCAGCAGCCGCCGGACTGGAAGAACATCAACGGCCCGTGACGGCCACGCAGGATGGCGATCAGTTCAAGCGTCGCCGGCGTGGCCGTGACACGGGCGATGACGTGGCCCATGGCTAGAAGAAGCCCAGGGCGTTGGGGCTATAGCTGACCAACAGGTTCTTGGTCTGCTGATAGTGGTCCAACATCATCTTGTGGTTCTCGCGGCCGATGCCGGACTGCTTGTAGCCGCCGAACGCCGCATGCGCTGGATACAGGTGGTAGCAATTGGTCCAAACGCGGCCAGCCTGGATCGCGCGGCCGACACGGAAGGCGCGCGAACCGTCACGCGTCCAGAGACCTGCGCCCAGGCCATACAGCGTATCGTTGGCGATGCGCAGCGCATCCGCTTCGTCCTTGAAAGTCGTGACCGACACCACCGGCCCGAAGATCTCTTCCTGGAAGATGCGCATCTTGTTATCGCCCTTGAACACGGTCGGACGCACGTAGTAGCCGTCCTTCATGTCGCCCGCCTGCACATTGCGTCCGCCGCCGGCCAGCAGCTCCGCGCCCTCCTGTTTGCCGATGTCGATATACGACAGGATTTTTTCCAGCTGCTCCTGCGAAGCCTGCGCGCCCAGCATGGTGCTGGAGTCCAGTGGATTGCCCTGCTTGATCGCGGCCACGCGGGCCAGCGCGCGCTCGATGAATTTTTCGTAGATCGATTCCTGGATCAGCACACGCGATGGGCAGGTACACACCTCGCCCTGGTTCAACGCGAACATCGCAAAGCCTTCCAGGCACTTGTCGAAGAAGGCATCGTCCGCATCCATCACGTCGGCGAAGAAGATGTTCGGCGATTTGCCGCCCAGTTCCAGCGTGACCGGAATCAGGTTCTGCGCCGCGTACTGCATAATAAGGCGGCCGGTACCCGTCTCGCCGGTGAAGGCAATCTTCGCGATACGCTTGCTGGAGGCTAGCGGCTTGCCTGCTTCCAGGCCAAAGCCGTTCACCACGTTCAGTACACCGGCAGGCAGCAGGTCGGC
This sequence comes from Rugamonas aquatica, assembly GCF_009380215.1. Lineage (GTDB taxonomy): Bacteria > Pseudomonadota > Gammaproteobacteria > Burkholderiales > Burkholderiaceae_D > Rugamonas > Rugamonas aquatica_B. Next base: position 9,923 of record NZ_WHUG01000032.1, on the reverse strand, counting down.
GATCAGCTCCAGCAGCACCATGATCGACGCCGGCGTTTGCTCGGCAGGTTTCAGCACCACGCAGTTACCGGCGGCCAGCGCCGGCGCCAGCTTCCACACCGCCATCAGGATAGGGAAGTTCCAAGGGATGATCTGGCCGACCACGCCCAGCGGCTCATGGAAGTGGTAGGCATAGGTTTCGGAATCGATCTGCGCGACCGAACCTTCCTGCGCGCGGATGCAGCCGGCGAAATAGCGGAAGTGATCGATCGCCAGCGGGATGTCGGCGGCGGTGGTTTCGCGGATAGGCTTGCCGTTGTCGATGGTCTCGGCCGTGGCGATCAGCGCCAGGTTGGCCTCCATGCGGTCGGCGATCTTGTTCAGGATGGTGGCGCGTTCGGCCGGCGAGGTCTTGCCCCATGCGTCCTTGGCGGCGTGGGCGGCGTCCAGCGCCAGCTCGATGTCCTCCGCAGTGGAGCGCGCCACTTCGCAAAATACCTGGCCGGTGATCGGCGTGACGTTGCCGAAGTACTCACCCTTCACCGGCGCGACGAATTTGCCACCGATGTAATTGTCGTAGCGTTGTTTGAAGGGATTGGCGACGCCCAGTTTGCTGATGTCTGCAAGATTCATGTCATCCTCTTTCTGCTGTGGTTATGAGCCGCGATGCGGCGGAGTAGTACGCCATGCTCTTTTCGCAAACATCGTGCCAGCGGAAATGCCGGGCAAACCCGGGTTTTGTGGGCTACCAGACTGTGACAACTGTTCACTTTTGACACAGTTGTCCATTCCTGATATTGGTGTCTGCTCAACCGGAGATCACATGAAGCTTCACCCTTCTCATTTGCATGCCGCCGCTGTGCTGTGCGTGACCGGCTTCGCCGCCGCTGCAGGGGAGCCGGCCGAAGTCGTGGTGGTCAGCGCCACCCGCGTCGGCCACACGGTATTCGACATGCCCGCCGCAATCGATATCGTCGATGCCGACCGCATTCATGCAAGCCAGGCCCGCGTCAACGCATCCGAAGCGCTGGCGGCGGTGCCAGGGTTGGTGGCGCAGAACCGCCAGAACTATGCGCAAGACTTGCAGATTTCATCGCGAGGATTCGGCGCCCGTTCCACGTTCGGCGTACGCGGTGTGCGGCTGATCGCCGACGGCATCCCCGCCAGCATGCCGGACGGCCAGGGGCAGGCCGCCACTTTCAATCTCGATATCGCCGAGCGCATCGAAGTACTGCGCGGGCCGTTCTCCGCCATCTATGGCAACCACTCCGGTGGCGTCATCCAACTGTTCACGCGCGATGGCGACGGAACCCCTGCGCTGGAAACCACGCTGACCGCCGGAAGCTACGGCAGCCGCAAGGCCGACGTCAACGCGCAGGGCAAGCAGGCTGGCATCGGCTACGTGCTGGATGCGTCGCGCTTCGAAACCGACGGCTACCGCGCACACAGCGCAGCCACCCGCGACCAGGCATATGCCAAACTGACGCTGGCGCCAAGAGATGACGCGAAGCTCTCCATCGTCGCCAACGCGCTGCGCCAGGACGATACCCAGGATCCGCTGGGCGTGACCTGGTCCAGCTATCAGCGCGATCCGCGTGCGGGCGAGATCGACGCCACCGATACCCAGTCTCCGAAGCGCACGCTGGCCGACCGTTACAACACGCGCAAAAGCATAGACCACCAGCAGATTGGCGCAAGCTGGGAGCAGCGCCTGGGCGATGACCGCCTGCGCCTGACCGCTTACGGCGGCAATCGCCAGGTGGTTCAGTACCAAGCGTTTTCCAAGGCATTCCAGGCGCCCGCGACGCATTCCGGCGGCGTGGTCGACTTCGACCGCGACTTCTACGGTGCGGACGCGAACTGGCTGCGCGTCACTCAGCTTGCGGGCGGCAAGCTGAGTACCACCGTGGGTATCGAGTACGGCCACTCCACCGACGGCCGCAAGGGATACGAGAATTTCGTCGGCGCGCAGTTCGGCGTCAAAGGTGCGCTGCGGCGCGATGAGAGCGACAATGTGTCCAGCTTCGATCCCTACGTCCAGACCGAGTGGCAATCCGGCGCATGGATGCTGAGCGCAGGGCTGCGAAATAGCAGCGTCAGGATCTCGGTAGATGATCGCTTCCTCGCCAACGGCAACGACAGTGGCGGCCTGGATTACAGCCACACCACACCGGCACTGGGACTGCTATACCGCTGGTCGCCGGAACTCAATCTGTATGCCAGCGCAGCGCGCGGCTTCGAAACGCCGACGCTGAATGAACTGTTTTACTCGGGCGTGGGCGGCGGTTTCAATTTCGGCCTGCAAGCTGCGCGCAGCACGCATCTGGAAGCAGGTGTGAAGACTCGCCTGAACGAACGCACGCGCGTCAACGCCGCCATTTTTCAGGTTCGCACCAGCGACGAACTGGTTGTCGACAGCAGCAGCGGCGGGCGCACCAGCTATCGCAATGCCGGTAGCACGCTGCGCCAGGGTCTGGAGTTGTCACTCGATTCATCGTGGAGCACAGGCTTGAGCACCCGCGTGGCGCTGACCACCTTGCGGGCGGTATACGACAAGGGCTTTGGCCTGGTACAGGAAGGCAGTCGGCTGCCCGGCGTCCCCAACGCCTATGCCTACGGCGAGCTGGCATGGCAGGACCGGGACGGCCGCTATGGCGCCGCGCTCGAAGCAATCGCCAGCAGCAGGATCTATGCGGAAGACGCCAATGCCGACCAGCCGGCGCCCGGCTACAGCGTGCTCAATGCACGCGTCAACGCCAGCCAGCAGTGGCGTGGCTGGCGCTTCAAGCAGTTCGCTCGGCTGAACAACCTGCTGGACAAACAGTACGTCGGCTCGCTAATCGTCGGCGACACCAACAAGCGTTACTACGAAGCCGCGCCGGGGCGCAACTGGCTGCTGGGCGCCAGCGCGCAGTACCGGTTTTAACGCAGGCTGACGGTCTGGCGTTTCCAAGCCGGGTCTTGCCAGCGGTAGAACATGCTGAGCGATGAAGGCTTGTCGGCGGTCTTGAGCGTCGCCAGCGTATTGATCTCCACCAGCTCGAAGCTGCGTTTGAATTTTCCGTCAACGCGCGCTTCACGGGCTACCAGCATATTCAGCGATCCCGGCACCCAGCCGGCGAATTCGGCATAGCCGATATCGGGATCGGCGGCGGCCGGCGGTAGCACATCGACCAGCCATCCCGCGCTGGTCTGATGGAACAGCCACATCTCGCGCCAGCCATCCATCGGCTGCACCGCCAGCGACAGCGCCGTGCCCTGCGTGTTCGCGCGCGCCGATGCGGACCACACCACGCCGTAGCTGCAACGACGGGCCAGCGCATGCTGCTGGTCGTGTTTGGCGTCAACCAGCAGCACGCAGGTTTCTCCCGGCTGTCCGGCGATGGCCAGCACGCGCAGGCCTGCGCCTGGGAGCGCCGGCGTCTCAGCCGCCCAGCGCACACTGCCCACGCGTACGCCCGCCTCGGCGAAGGCACTCGCGTCATCGTCGGTCAGTTCCGCCGGTTCAACCATGCCCAATTCATCCAGCGCGCGCTGGGCAGGCTGCGTGGCCGGCTCGCCCTTGCGCGCCCGCGCGAACGCCACCGACGACCACACCGCCGCGCGCCGCATGTGGATGCGATTGCGCAGATGCGGCGCCAGCTCTTTCAAATCCACACGCTCCAGCACTTCCGCACGCCACTCGTCCAGTGCCACGCGCGCGCCGGGTCGCAGCGCTGGATCCACGCACTCCTGCCGCGTCAGCCCCAGCACGGCGGCCGCGCGCTGCTGCGGCGCGGACAGCATCGCCAGCACGCGGCGGAAGGCTTCGCCGTCGTAGCACAGCTGCATGCGGCCTTCGCGCTCGAAGCTGCGGATGCCGACGCCATAGTTAGCCGCCGCCTCCAGATGCGCGGCGATGACGACATCGCCCTGCTTGCTCTGCTTGGAGGATGCGCGACGCGCCAGCCGGTCGGCCATCGTGCCCAGCGCATCGAACGGTTCCGCCGTGATCGCCGCCGCAGGCGCCGCCTTCAGATAGGCGGCCGCATAGCTGATGCCCAGCGACTCCGCTCCCGGCGTATCGCGCAGGAAGCGCACCACCGACAGCAGTTCCGGCGCATCGGCCGGCGCCAGCGACACCTTGCGCACCTGCGAGGCGCGGATGTAGCCGGCGCGCTCGCGACGGTAGTCGTAGACCTGCAGGAAGTCCTGCTTCTCGCCGCGTATCTCCAGGCTGTTGCCCTGCCACAGGACGGCCTGCTGTTGAGCCGAATCCTTGGGCGCCGCCCGCAGCGCGGCCTGGTCCTGCGTAACGATCGCCAGTACGACGGCGGCTGCAATCATCGCCATGATTATTGTCCTTCCTTTACGCTGTCCGCAGCTTCGCCACTGACCGTCGCCATGCGCGGCTGCTTGCCATGCTGGCTGCCCAACAGCGCCGAACCGATGAAGCCTCCGTCAGTCGGCGACGGCGCTATGATAACCGACACCTTGTCCGACAATTTATCCGCCATGGTCTTCTGGATCAGCAGCGGATTACGGGTAATCAGATCGCCCTCGCGCTCCATCTGCGCCGCAGCCACCTTGCCGACCAACTCCTGGCGATAGGCCTCCGCATCCGCCAGCTTGCGGCGCGAATCGGCTTCGCCGGCGGCCTCGATAACGCGTGCCTGCGCATTGCCCTCGGAGGTTTTGATACGCGCCATTTTCTCCGCCTCCGCTTCCAACTTGCGTTGCTCGATCTGCTTCTGCTTAAACGGCAGCACATGCGCCATCGCCTGCTCCTGCGCCCTGGCCGCGATGATCTGCTCATTGCCGGCCGCTTCGGCGGCCTTCTCGCGGCGGATCTTTTCCGCATCGGCTTCCAGCGAGGTCTGTTTGACCTGCTTCTCCTTCAGCTCCAGCGTGTAGCGCATCTTCTCCGTTTCCAACTCCTCGGCCAGCAGCTTCTCCATGCCCGCCTGGTACTCCTCCGGCAGCGTGATCTTGCCGATGGTGATGCCGCGCAGCGTGATGCCGTCTGCCGCGAGCTTGGGCTTGAGCTCAGCTTCGATCGCCTGCTGGATCTCGCTCCGCTTGGTCGAGAAGATCTCGCGCACCGTATAGCGGGTGAACACCTTGTAGATCACGCCCTGCACCGCCGGTTCGACGATGGAGCCGTTGATATCTGGCGGCAGCGACTGCGCCATGGCTGCGACACGGTTCACATCCAGCGCATAGCGCACCGACATGTCCACACCCAGCGCCAGGCCTTCGACCGACTGGAATGGAGCCTTGTCCTCGCCGCTCGGGCGGTACACCTGGTCGCGCAGCGACACCTGGCGCAGCACGTGCACGCCGGGCACCATGAACACGGCGCCATCGCGCACCGTGACGGCGGAACCGGTCAACTGGTTGGTGCGGATCCCCAGGCTGCCGGGCGACAGCTTGGCCATCGGTGGATGCGTGGCCAGACCGTAGGCGGCGGCGCCGGCCAGACCCAGCGCCACCAGCATCGCGCCGTTGCGGCGCATGCCGTTCACCGCAGCACCTGCGCCGCCGCTCAACGTCGCGCGCACCGCCTGCACCATCCGCTTGATCCGTTCTGCCATGATATTCACCTTCTCCTGGTTGTTTGATTTCAGGGCCTATCCCTGAGACGCATGGTGCGCCGGATGCTGCGGAAGTATCAACGCTGCCGCCGTCCAGCTATGCTCCGTCTGCGTGAAGAAATCCTCACAGCGGGTTTATGACTTTTTCCATAAAAGCGTGGATACTCTTGGCATTGACAGTCAGTGGAGTACAGCATGGCCAGAGTCGCCGTCATCGAGGATGATCTGCCGACCAGTAATCAGCTGCGGGCGTGGATAGAGTCGGCGCGGCCCGGCATCGTCGTCGATCAATGGTTCAGCCGCGACGACGCCGAGGCGGCCATCGCGCGCGAGCGCTACGACCTGGTGGTGCTCGATATCGAGCTTGGTCGTGAGCGCCATGCGGGCGTCGCCATCATCAACGCCATCAACAAGCGCCATGCCACGCCGGTGCTGGTGGTGTCGGCCATGCCGGCCACCATCTACCGCAGCATCATGAAGGCGCTCGACGCCTGGGACTATCTGCAGAAAGCCACTTTCGAAGAAGCCGACTTTATCGAAACCTTCCTGGAAATCCTACGCTCGGTGAAAGAGAAGCAGGAGCCGGCCCCCACCGCCGCCAACGACGAATTGAGCATGGACCCGCTGCGCCAGCGCACGCCGACCTGGCGAGGCCACCGCATCAATCTGCCGCTGACGGCGCAGCGCATCCTGGCGGCGCTGTTTGCGCGACGCGGTCAAGTGGTGTCATACGATGAACTGTTCGAAGTCGTGAAGAGCGGCCGTAATCGCGACAACATCCGCAAACACGTCAGCACTATCCGCGACGCTTTCCGCGAAATCGATCCGGACTTCGCCAGCATAGAGAACATCCCGATGCGCGGCTTCCGCTGGGCCGACACAGAAAGCCGACGACCGTGAACTGGCGCCGGCTCAGTCTCGTTCCCTACCGCCTGCGGCTGCTGCTGCGGGCGGCCTTCGTCTTCCTGATGGCGGCCACGGTGGGCCTGGCGCTGTCCGTGGTGCAGCAGGAAAAACAGCTCAGCTACAAGAACTATCAAGGCAGTTTTCAGAAGACCCGCGTGCAGGTGGCGGCGACGCTGCGCCATCCGACCGGACAACTGGCTTTGCTGAATCCCCAGCCGGGGGCCGCGCGCGCAGCGCTGCACCCGCTGCTGTTGCCTTTCGCCGCGCTAGATTTCGACGATCTGCAAAAAGTACAGCAGGCGGTGGCGATGTCCGGTTGCCTGGCGCAGTACAGCAATAACGGCTCGCTATGCGTCGGCATCGGTAACAATCCGTGGGCGGGAGGATTCATCTACGTCGCCGGGACTTTCGACGGCGCGCAGCTGGTCCCGCACACACGCGGCGACCAAGTGGTGGATCAGGCGCACCGCGTCCGGGTCAAAGTCAGTCTGCGCGGCCAGAGCTATGAATGGATTGCGCCGTTCGAGGAAAGCACCGAACCGCAAACACCCGGCCACCGTGTCGGCGGCATGCGCGGACGCCTGACCGGCTTCGCGGCGGCCGACGTGGAGCGCGCGAAGGCGCCGGCGGTCAGGGATTTTCGCGGCTGGATCTGGCAGAACCCGAGCTGCACCGACCGCACCGTCGCCGACGACGACGACAGCAGCTGCACGCGCAGCGCATTCTTCTCGCTGCGTTTGCCGGTCGGCGTGCTGCAGGATGCATTGTTCGAAAAGCGTCGCCCCGTCTGGCCGCCCGCAGACCTGGACCGCATCGACGTCAGCATCGCGGTGCTGCCGCCGGGCGATGGCGCTCCGCTGCTCGACAGCGGCACCGGCCCGATCGCACCGGCGTTTTCGCTGGCGGACCTGAAGCCCATGCTGCTGCCTGGCGAGAGCCTGCAGATCCGCCGCCTGGCCGATGGCGTCGCGCTGCCGTTGTTGGTCGGGCCGGTCGATCCTGAGGATCAGTCCTGGCATTTCGTGACGACGCTGATCCGTCATCTTCCGGTGGATGCCTACGATGTGCCGCTGGAAGCGAAAGAAGTCATCGCCACGCCTGCTGGTAGTTATGAGGTGCTGCTCAAGGGGGATGTCCGCAGCGTCAGCAAAAGCCTGAGCGTGGTGGCCAGCCGGCTGGTGTGGTTTGTCGGCGCGATGCTGGCGGCCTTGATGCTGGCCTGGCTGGTGATCGAGATCGGCATCATCCGGCGCATCAAGGTGCTGATCAAACGCGCGGACGATGTGGGCGAGCGAGTGAAGGCCGCGCGCGGTTTTTCGGAAACCGATCTGGCCGATCTGCGCGGAGCGGATGAACTAGGCGTGCTGGCCACCGGCCTGCACGATCTGCTGCGCCGCGTGCGGGAAGACGTCGAACGCGAAAATATCCGCGCCGCGCAGGAGCGCGACATGTGGCATGCGGTAGGCCACGAGATCATGTCGCCGCTGCAGTCGCTGATGGTTTTGCACGGCAGCCCGAAGGACGACAGCCACCGCTACATCAACCGCATGCAGCAGGCGATCCGCGTGCTATATGGCCGCGCGTCGCCAAGCGAGGCGTTTCAATCTTCCGAGCTTCAGGTCACGGAGGTTGATTTGACGGCCTTCCTGCAAAACGTCGCAGAGAATGCATCGTGTGTCGGCATCGAAGGTGTGGTCTTCCTCGGGCCGGCCTCGCCATTGGCCGCGCGCGCCGATGAGTATTCACTGGAAGATGTCGTCACCCATGTGCTGCGCAACGCAGAACGTTATCGCCAACCTGGCAGTCCGATCACCATTACGCTGGAAGGTAGCGATACGGGAGCGACTATCGCTATCCACAATCAAGGGCCGCAGATCACTGCCGATATGATCGGCAAAATTTTTGAATACGGGGTTTCAGACCAGCCGGAATCCGGCGCGGAGGGCAATCGCGGCCAAGGCTTGTTTGTCGCCAGGACTTATATGGCCAAAATGGGCGGCACGATCATCGCGCAGAATCAGCCGAACGGCGTATGCTTCATACTCAATCTACAGCGCAGTGGCTGACATGCATCCTTCACCAACATATGACGTCATCGTCGTCGGCAGTGGGCCGGGCGGTGCCAGCGTGGCGCGCGAACTGGCGCGGCGGCAGTTGCGTGTGCTGGTACTGGAGCAAGGCAGCGCTGCTCCGCTGGAAGGAACGCTGACGCAGATGGCCGGTATCGCAGCCGTGCCGGGCAAGAGCGCGTTCCTGCATCGCGATGCTTCGCTGCTGGTGAGTGGAATCGCGGCCGGCGGCACATCGACGATCAATTTTGCTACTGCCGCACCGCCTCCGTTGGCGATGTTCGCGGCGCACGGCATTGACCTCGGGCCGGCGCTGGAATCGCTGCGCGCTGAGCTGCCAATGGGGCCGCTGCCCGATACGCTGATCGGCCCGATGGCGCAACGCATCCGGCAAGGCGCCGAAGCACAGCAGCTGGGCTGGCAAAAACTCGACAAGATGATACGCCCGCAAATCTGCCGCACCGGGTGCTGGCGCTGCGTCTACGGCTGCCCCTTCGGCGCAAAATGGACGGCGCGCGATTTCCTCGACGAGGCGGTGCAACTTGGTGTGACACTGACCGCGCAAGCCAAGGTAGAGCAGGTGATTGTGGAAAACGGCCGCGCCACCGGAGTGCGTTACCGTCATGAGGGCGCGATGTGGCAGGCATTCGCAGCAAAGGTGGTGCTGGCCGGCGGCGGTATCGGTACGCCGCGCTTGCTGCATCGTTCAGGTTTGCATACGGCCCGCAGTACCTTTTTCAGCGATCCCGTGGTGGCCGTGATAGGGCAGGTGGACGATATCGATGGCGGCGCCGAAGTACCGATGGCGTGCGGCCTCTATCTGCCACAGGAAGGTATCGCATTGGCGGACATGACGCTGCCGAAGCCGATGTACCAGGCCTTCGCCGCGCAAGTGGGACGCGTGGACCGGTTGATGGCGCATGCACAAACGCTGACTTTGATGGTCAAGATACGCGACGATATCGGCGGCAGCATCGGGCCGCGCTGGGTCGACAAGACACTGACCGCAGCCGATCGGCGCAAGCTGGCAACCGGCATTGATATGGCGCGAGGCATTTTGCGCGCCGCCGGCGCAAGGAGGATATTCAAGAGCTGGCACTTTGCCGCGCATCCCGGCGGCAGCGTACGTCTCGGCGAAGGAGTGGACAGCACGCTGCAAACCGGCACTGCAAACCTGTATGTCTGCGATGCATCAGTCATTCCACAGCCATGGGGTCTGCCACCTACGCTGACCTTGCTGTGCCTGGGCAAGCGTTTGGGGCAATTTCTATAGACGAAAAAAAGCCCACCAGGATCACCTGGTGGGCTTTTTAGTATAACTAGCCTGACGATAACCTACTTTCACACTGGTTGCAGCACTATCATCGGCGCAGAGTTGTTTCACGGTCCTGTTCGG
>NZ_WHUG01000031.1 GCF_009380215.1 Rugamonas aquatica | reverse complement strand
CGTGGTGGCCGGCAAGGTGTCGCCGGTGGAGGAGACCCGCGCCCGCGTGGCCGCGTCGACCGTGCAGCTGGACCTGCTGCGGGCGCGCAGCGCGCTGGCCGGCGCGCGCCAGCGGCTGGCCGTCATGTGGGGCAATCCGGCGCCGCGCTTCGAGCGCGTGGACGGCGCCATCGCGACGCTGTCGCAACTGCCGGAGCTGCCGCCGGCCGGCGTGCTGCGCGCCCGCTTGCAGCAATCGCCGGCGCTGGCGCTGGCGCGCGCGGAACTGGCGCGGCGCCAGGCGCTGGCGCAGCTGGAGCTGAGCAAGCGCACGCCGGACGTCAGCTTCAATGTCGGCGGCAAGCGCTCGGAGGAGCTGGGGCGCACGCAGGCGGTGTTCGGCCTGTCGCTGCCCTTGCCGCTGTTCGACCGCAACCAGGGCGGCGTGCTGGAATCGGCGCGCCGCGTCGACAAGGCGCGCGACGAGCTGGCGGCCGCCACGCTGCGGCTGGAGTCCGAGCTGGCCCAGGCCGGCGCCGATTTCGAGCTGGCGCGCCAGCAGGCGCAAGCCCTGCGCGCCGACATCCTGCCCGGCGCGCAAAGCGCCTATGACGCCGCCAGCACCGGCTTCGATTACGGCAAGTTCGGCTTCCTCGACGTGCTCGACGCCCAGCGCACCTTGCTGCAGGCCCAAACCCTCTATCTGAACGCCCTGGCGGATGCGCACCGCGCGCAGGCCGCCATCGACCGCATACTCGGAGCTACGCATGAATAAGCAACAGAAAATCATCATCGCCGTCATGGCGCTCATCGGACTACTGCTGGCGGCCTGGATGCTGCTGCCGAAACGTGGCGCGGCGCCGGCTGCGGCGCCGGCGTCGGCATCGGCGTCGGCGGAAGCGGAGCACGGCGAGCACCGCGAGGCGCAGCCGGAACAGGTCATGCTGGACGACGCCCAGATCAAGGCCGCCGGCGTGACGCTGGCCGTGGCCGCGCCGGCCGACATCGGCGTCGCCATCACCCTGCCCGGCGAGATACGCTTCAACGAAGACCGCACCGCCCACGTCGTGCCCAAGCTGGCCGGCGTCGTCACCAGCGTGCTGGCGGAGCTGGGGCAGAACGTCAAACAGGGACAGGTGCTGGCGGTGATCGCCAGCAGCGGCCTGTCCGAGCAGCGTAGCGAGCTGCTGTCGGCCGAGCGCCGGCTGGCGCTGGCCAGCACCACCTACCAGCGCGAACAGCGGCTATGGCAGGACAAGATCTCCGCCGAGCAGGACTACCTGCAAGCCAGGCAGGCCCTGAGCGAAGCCGAGATCGCGGTGCGCAACGCGCGCCAGAAGCTCAGCGCGATCGGCGCCGGCGCAGGCGCAGGTGCAGGTGCAGGTGCGGGAGCGGGAGCGGGAGCAGGTGCGGCGGCGGGCGCGCAGCTCAACCGCCTGGAACTGCGGGCGCCGTTCGACGGCGTGGTGATGGAGAAGCATCTGGCGCTGGGCGAGGCGGTCAAGGAAGATGCCGCCGTGTTCACCATCTCCGACCTGTCCAACGTCTGGGCTGAAATCGCCGTGCCGCCCAAGGATCTGGCGCTGGTGCGCGTGGGCGAGACGGTGGTGGTCAAGGCCTCCGCCTTCGACGCCCAGGCCAGCGGCAAGATCACCTACGTCGGCTCGCTGCTCGGCGAGCAGACCCGCACCGCCAAGGCCCGCGTGGCGCTGGCCAATCCCGAGCGCGCCTGGCGCCCCGGCCTGTTCGTCAGCGTCGACGTGCTGTCCGGCCGCGCCGCCGCCGCGGTGGCGGTGGCGGCCGACGCCATCCAGACGGTCGACGACAAGCCGGTGGTGTTCGTCAGGGTGGCGGGCGGCTTCCGCGCGCAGCCGGTGGTGGCCGGCCGCAGCGACGGCCGTCTGACCGAGATCGTCAAGGGCCTGCAGGCCGGCGCGCAGTACGCGGCCGCCGGCAGCTTCGTGCTCAAGGCGGAACTGGGCAAGGACGGCGCCGAGCATGCGCACTGAGACGGGGGACACCATGTTTGAACGCATCATCCGACAGGCCATCGCCCAGCGCTGGCTGGTGCTGCTGCTGGTGGCCGCCATGGCCGCCCTCGGCGTGTACAACTACCAGAAGCTGCCGATCGACGCCGTGCCCGACATCACCAATGTGCAGGTGCAGATCAACACCACGGCGCCCGGCTACTCGCCGCTGGAGACCGAGCAGCGCGTCACCTTCCCGATCGAGACGCTGATGTCCGGCCTGCCCAAGCTGGAGCAGACACGCTCGCTGTCGCGCTACGGGCTGTCGCAGATCACCGTCATCTTCAAGGACGGCACCGATATCTTCTTTGCCCGCCAGATGGTCAGCGAGCGGATACAGGAGGCGCGCGCGCAGCTGCCGGCCGGCGTCACGCCGGCCATGGGGCCGGTGTCGACCGGGCTGGGCGAAATCTATCTGTGGACGGTGGAGGCCAGGCCCGGCGCGAAGAAGGCCGACGGCACGCCCTACACGCCGACCGACCTGCGCGAGATCGAGGACTGGATCATCAAGCCGCAGCTGCGCAACGTGCCCGGCGTGACCGAGATTAACGCCATCGGCGGCTACGCCAAGGAGTATCAGGTGGCGCCCAATCCGCAGCGCCTGGCCTCCTACGGCCTGACCTTGCAGGACGTGGTGACGGCGCTCGACCGCAACAACGGCAACGCCAGCGCCGGCTACATCGAGAAGCGTGGCGAGCAGCTGCTGGTGCGCGCGCCGGGGCAGGTGCAGTCGCCCGAGGATATCCGCAACGTCATCCTCGGCAATGTGGACGGCGTGCCGGTGCGGGTGCGCGACGTGGCGGAAGTGGGCATCGGCCGCGAGCTGCGCACCGGCGCCGCCACCGAGAACGGCCGCGAGGTGGTGCTCGGCACGGTGTTCATGCTGATCGGCCAGAACAGCCGCGCGGTGTCGCAGGCGGTCGACCGCAAGATGGTCGACATCAACCGCAGCCTGCCGCCCGGCGTGCAGGCCGTCACCGTGTACGACCGCACCACGCTGGTCGACAAGGCCATCGCCACCGTCAAGAAAAATCTGCTGGAAGGCGCGGTGCTGGTGATCGTGGTGCTGTTCCTCTTCCTGGGGAATATCCGCGCGGCGCTGATCACCGCCATGGTGATCCCGCTGGCGATGCTGTTCACCTTCACCGGCATGGTGACCTACCAGGTCAGCGCCAACCTGCTCAGCCTCGGCGCGCTGGACTTCGGCATCATCGTCGACGGCGCCGTGGTCATCGTCGAGAACTGCGTGCGGCGGCTGGCGCACGCGCAAGCCCGCCACGGCCGCGTGCTGACGCGCGCCGAGCGCTACGAGGAAGTGTTTGCCGCCGCGCGCGAAGCCCGCAGGCCGCTGCTGTTCGGGCAGCTCATCATCATGGTGGTCTATCTGCCGATCTTCGCGCTGACCGGCGTCGAAGGCCGCATGTTCCATCCGATGGCGCTGACGGTGGTGATGGCGCTGGCGGGCGCGATGCTGTTGTCGGTCACCTTCATTCCCGCCGCCGTGGCGCTGTTCATCGGCGACCATGTGGTGGAGAAGGAGCAGCGCCGCATCGGCAGCTGGTATGCGGCGCTGCTGGAGCGCGTGTTGGCGAATACGCCGGTGGTGCTGGCCTTCGCCGGCATCGCGGTGGCGCTGTCGGTGCTGCTGGCCACGCGGCTGGGCAGCGAGTTCGTGCCCAGCCTGAACGAGGGCGACATCGCCATCCAGGCGCTGCGCATCCCCGGCACCAGCCTGACGCAGTCGGTCGAGATGCAGAAGCAGGTGGAGCTGGCGCTGACGCGGCAGTTCCCCGAGATCGAACGCATCTTCGCCCGCACCGGCACGGCGGAAATCGCCTCGGACCCGATGCCGCCCAATGTCTCGGACGGCTACATCATGCTCAAGCCGGAGTCGCAGTGGCCGGCGCCGAAGAAGACCCGCGACGAATTGCGCGCGGCGATCCAGGCGGCGGCCGAGCGTTTGCCGGGCAATGCCTTCGAGTTTTCGCAACCGATCCAGCTGCGCTTCAATGAGCTGATCTCGGGCGTGCGCAGCGATGTCGCCGTCAAGCTGTTCGGCGACGACATGGCGGTGCTGGGCGAGACGGCGGGGCGCATCGCCGCCGCGCTGGGCAAGGTCGAGGGCGCGGCCGAAGTCAAGATCGAGCAGACCAGCGGCCTGCCGGTGCTGACCGTGGAGATCGACCGCGGCAAGACCGCGCGCTACGGCCTGAATGTGGGCGACGTGCAGGAGACCATCGCCACCGCCATCGGCGGCAGGGAGGCCGGCACCATGTTCGAAGGCGACCGCCGCTTCGGCATCGTCGTGCGGCTGCCCGACGCGCTGCGCAGCGACCTCGATGTGATGCGGCGCCTGCCGGTGCCGCTGCCGCGCGCCGGTGCTGCTGCTGGCGCGGGCGGCGCGGCCAACTTCATCCCGCTGGGCGAGGTGGCGACGTTCAGCATCGCGCCGGGGCCGAATCAGATCAGCCGCGAGAACGGCAAGCGGCGGGTGGTGGTCAGCGCCAATGTGCGCGGGCGCGACATCGGTTCCTTCGTGGCGGAGGCCGAGCAGAGCCTGCGGCAGGTGGCGATACCGGCCGGCTACTGGACCAGCTGGGGCGGGCAGTTCGAGCAGCTGCAGTCGGCCTCGCGGCGCCTGCAGATCGTGGTGCCGGTGGCGCTGCTGCTGGTGATCGTGCTGCTGTTCGCGATGTTCGGCAATCTGAAGGATGGCTTGCTGGTGTTCAGCGGCATACCGTTCGCGCTGACCGGCGGCATCGCGGCGCTGGCCTTGCGCGGCATACCGTTGTCGATTTCGGCGGCGGTGGGCTTCATCGCCCTGTCGGGCGTGGCGGTGTTGAACGGTCTGGTGCTGATCTCCTTCATCCGCAGCCTGCGCGACGAGGGCCGCACGGTGGAGCAGGCGATACGCGAAGGTGCGCTGGGCCGTCTGCGGCCGGTGCTGATGACTGCGCTGGTGGCGTCGCTGGGCTTTATCCCGATGGCGATCGCCACCGGCACCGGCGCCGAAGTCCAGCGCCCGCTGGCGACGGTGGTCATCGGCGGCATCCTGTCGTCCACCGCGCTGACGCTGCTGGTGCTGCCGCTGCTGTACCGGCTGGTGTACTTGCGCGGACAGCCTGAAACGGCTTAAGGCATCGAGAGGCAAACGAGAAACAGACTAAATCGTTTGCCTCTTTTTTATTTGGGCGTCAAGATCATTTGCTGCCGTTCGCGCCGCATGCTGAAGCGGTCCAGGAAGTTGCTGCCCAGTAGGATGATCGGCAAGCCGCTCTCCTGGACGACGGCTCCCAGATTCCGCAGCTCTACTTCGCCGATGCGTATCCTCTCCACATGTACTACAAAGACGCTGGATACGCCGTTGGCGGTAGACGCGGTGCCGGGCCGGCCTTTGCGGTAGTCGATGCCGAAGCGGGTGGCGTCTGCCGCCGGCATGGCGATGGTGGTGGCGCCGGTGTCGACCAGCATCCGTGCGCTCATGCCGTTGATGCTGCCATTGGTGTAGAACTGGCCGACGGCATCGGCGTGCAACACCAGCGTCTGGTTCGCGCCATTCGGCGCCGGATAGCGGCCCACGGCGATCGTCACCGGCTTGCCATGTTCGGCGATGGTGGCGCCGTCGCTGTTAATCGCCAGCAGCCGATAGCCCGGCGCGATGGTGTTGCCGACGGCGTAGACGGTGGGTTCGCCGCCGTCCACCGTCAGCAGCGCGCGGTCGCGTATGACGCCCACCAGGCTGATGTCGGCGGCGCAGGCGTTTGCGCCGGCAAGGATGAGGCTGGCTGCTAGGGCGTAAGTCGGGAGGCGCATGGTGTCGGCGGCACAATCTTGAAAGTTGCTTAATTGCCGCAGAGCATATCATTTCAACGCTGGCTCAAAATGCGCCAATCCTCACGCCATGTATGGGGTGCCAGATTTTTCAGGGGCTCTAAAAGCTCTAAAAGCTCTAAATCGGTAGAGATCGAACTAAATCGTTAGAAATCGCTCTAAAAATGAGGCGCGGCGTAGAAAAAATAGAGGAATTAGAGCTCGCCGCGCTGATTTTTAGATTTTTTAGAGCTGAAATTAGAAAAATTAGAGCGAAATCTAATGAATTAGAACGATCTATACGATTTAGAGCTTTTAGAGTGGGAGAAAAAAATGAGCTACCACATACCCGTCCACCTGCCGGACGATGTCTTCCACGGCCTGACGCGGCACACCGGCGAAGGCTGGTATGGTCTGAAGACGGAGGCCGCGCTCAGCGAGCTGATCCGCAACTGGATCCGCCACACAGCCGCCGCCCCGTGGATGCTGGATGGCGAACCCGACCAGCCCGACCAGCCCGACCCCACGCCAAGCCTGCCGCAGGATGCCAGCAAAGGTTATCAATGGAAGCAGCTTTTCCTGCCCAACGGCACCGAACTGCGCGCCACCTTTGGCGGCAAGAGCCGCTACGCCAGAGTGCAGGACGAAGCCATCCTCTGCGACGGAGAGCCGACCACGCCATCGCGGCTGGCCAATGCGCGCGGCTGCGGCACGCGCAATGCCTGGCACAACGTCTGGCTAAAATTTCCCGGTGATGCGACATGGCAGCTGGCGCGCAAATGCCGGCCGTAGAGAATTTTTGAGCGCACGTCGATTTCCTGTGGCATCGTTCGTCGTCAGCATGGAGTCCCCATTCATTTTTCAACGAGGCGATGTCATGAACAAACAAATCATCTTCAGCTTGCCGGTCAAGGACCTGGACAAATCCAAGGCCTTTTTTGCCGCGCTAGGTTTCAGCTTCAACGCCCAATACAGCGGCGAGAACGCGGCGTATATGAACATCGTCGATGGCAGCATCCACGCCATGCTGATGACCGAGCCCTTCTTCGCCTCCTTCATCGACAAGCCCGTGATCCGGGCGACCGACGGCAACGAGGTAATCATCTGCCTGAGCTGCGAGAGCCGGGAAGAACTGGACAGCCTGATCGCCAGGGCCAGCGCCGCCGGCGCGCGCATCCCGCACCCGCCCGAAGACCACGGCTTCATGTACGACCAGGGCTTCGAAGACCTCGATGGCCATCTGTGGAACCTGGTCTGGACGGAAGCGCAGGCCTGAGCGGCGCTTACTCCTGCGGCGTCAGCGCCAGTGCCGCGCTGAAGTCGCCCATCGGCTTGGCGCCGTTGGCGGCCAGCGCCTTGTCGCGGGTGCTCAGGCCATCGAGCAGCGGCAGGTTGAAGCGGCGGGTGATGGCGCGCAGGATGGAGGCCGAATCGTACTGCGTATGATCGACCGTACCCTTCTTCACGTAAGGCGAGACGATGATGGCCGGCACGCGCGTGCCCGGACCCCAGCGGTCGCCCTTGGGCGGGCTGGCGTGGTCGTAGAAGCCGCCGTTTTCGTCGTAGGTGACGATGACCAGCATGTTCTTCCACTGCGGGCTCTTCTTCAGCTTGGCGATGACGTCGGCGATGTGGGCGTCGCCGTCGGCCACGCTGGCGTAGCCGGCGTGCTGGTTCAGATTGCCCTGCGGCTTGTAGAAGGCCACCGGCGGCAGCGTGCCGTTGGCGGCGTCGGCGACGAACTGGCTGTCATAGTCCTTCAGGTGCGCCGCGCGGTAGGCCGGGAACTTGACCGGGTCCATATTGGCGAAGTAATTGAACGGCTGGTGGTGGAACTGGAAGTTGGGCGGATTGCCGATGGTGCCGCGGGTGGCGCCGGTGGTGGCGGCCGTGGTGTCCTTCCAGGCGCCGGCGTACCAGGCCCAGTCGATGCTTTTGCCGGTCAGCAGATCGCCGATGTTCTTTTGCGTCTGCGGCGGCAGCGTGGTGGCCTTGGCCGTGTCGGCATACAGATGGGTGCTGTCGTCGGCGGCGTAGCTGTTGCTGCTCGGCTGGTACGGCGGCTGCATGGTGTTGACCGCGTAGAACATGCCGGTGGCGTCGGCCGGCGTGATGGCGCCGTCGTTGGCGTAGGCCGGCGCGCCGTTCAACACGCTGGACGGCGCCGTGGCCGACGGCGTCAGGCGCACGAAGTTGCCCTTGGCGTCGACATCGATCTTGGCGATCGCGCCCTTGGCCACCGAGGTGTCGGCGTTCGGGTACTGCGGCGCGCAGGCGCAGATCAGGTACTGGTGGGTCAGGAAGGAACCGCCGAAGGCGCCGATGAACAGGTTGTCGGCCAGCGCGTACTGCTTGGCGATGTCCCACATCTTCATCTTGCTGCCGTCGTAATAGCCCATGGTCAGGCCGCCGGCGTCGGAATAGGCCGCGAACTTGTCGTTGGCGCCGCCGTTGATCTGCATCTGGTTGTTGTAGAAGCGGTGCACCAGGTCGCGCGTGATGACCGATTGCGCCATGTACAGCGGGCTGTTGACGTCGTCGATCTGGAACGGCTTGTTGGCCATGCCCACCGTCTGCGCCTGCGTGATGACCACGCTCTGGCCGGCGGCCGTCATGCCGCTCCAGGTCGGCGGCAGCGCCGGCAGCGTGCTGTTGTCGTAGTCCTTCTGCGCCACGTAGGCGCTGGTGGCGGTCGGGTTCACGCCCGGCACGCCGTTGGCGCCGGGGAACAGGCCGTACAGATTGTCGAAGCCGCGGTTTTCCGCGTAGATGACGACGATGTTCTTGATGTTGTTGAGCGCCAGGCCCGAGGCCAGCGTGGCGGCGATGTCGGCCGGCGCGGCCTGCGTGCTGGCGGCGGCGATGACGTCGGTGACGCCGGCGCTCTCGGCCTTCAGCTTGGCCTGGTCGTCGCCGGACAGCTTGTTGACGTCGGCCAGCAGGCTGGCCTCGGCCACGCCCAGTTTGGCGGCCAGCTTGCTGCTGGCGGCCGCGAAGTCGCCGCCGTTGCCATCCATGATGCTGACCAGTTCGGTGGTGATGGCGCTGACGATGGCGGTGTGGCCGTCCGGCGCGCGGAAGATCAGTTTTTGCGCGACCTTGCTGCCGGCGTCGCCGACGGCGTCGTGGCGGATGGCGTCGGTGCCGACCGTCACCAGCAGCGCGCCCTTGTCGGTGCCGGTCAGCGCGAAGCTGCCGTCGGCGCCGGTGCGCACCGACGACGAGCCGCTGTCGCAGCTCAGTTTGACGGTGGCGCTTTCCAGGCAGACCACGGCGTTTTCATAATAGCTGCCGACCACCTGGCCTTTGAGGGTGGGCACGCTGTCGGAGGAACTGCCGCAGGCGACGAGGCCGGCGGTCAGGCCGATCGACATCAGCATCAGGGGCAGCGGGCGCATCGGGTTCAGTTTCATCATCTTGCCTTGAGGGTGGGATCAAAGCGCCTCATGCTAGGTTTGAAATATTTCAGGATGATGAATTTTCATGTTTCGCTTTGTATCCTTTCCTATCGGTCATGTAGCGGTCACGCAGTGGTCACGTCATGCTGCTAGGCTGGCGACATGAAAACGATATATATAGTTGTCGCCGCCGCGCTGCTGGCGGCCTGCCAGAAAACGCCGCCCGCCGCGCCCGCCGTCCCCGCACCAGCCGCCGCCGCTGCCGTCCCCGCCGCCTACGCCCCCAGCCTGAAGCGCCAGCCCGGCGTGGCGGCGCTGACGGCGCTGGGGCGCGCCATGTTCCACGAGCCCAGCCTGTCGGCCAGCGGCCGCCTCAGCTGCGCCAGCTGCCACAGCCCCGAGCACGCCTACAGCCCGCCCAACCGGCTGGCGGTGCAGCTGGGCGGCGGCGACGGCGCCACGCCGGGCACGCGCGCCGCGCCGTCGCTGAAGTATCTGCAGACGGTGCCGCCGTTCAGCGAGCATTACCACGACGACGATGGCGACGACAGCGTCGACGCCGGCCCCACCGGCGGCTACAACTGGGACGGGCGGGCGCGCTCGGCGCACGAGCAGGCGCGCGGGCCGCTGCTGTCGGCGCGCGAGATGGGCAACCGCGACGACGCCGCCGTGGTGGCCAAGCTGCGCGCCGGCCCGCTGGCGCCGCAGTTCCGCACCACCTTCGGCGACGACATCTTCGACCATGACGACGCCGCCATGCGCGCCGCGCTGATGGCGCTGGAAGTGTTCCAGGAAAGCCCGGCCGAGTTTTATCCGTACACCAGCAAGTACGACGCCTACCTGCGCAAGCAGGCCGCGCTGACGCCGCAGGAAGCGCGCGGCCTGGCGCTGTTCAACGACGAGGGCAAGGGCAATTGCGCGTCCTGCCATATCAGCCGCATCGCCCAGGGCGGCGGCTTCCCGCAGTTCACCGACTACGGCCTGATCAACCTGGGCGTGCCGCGCAACGGCAAGCTGGCGGTCAACGCCGACCCCAAATATTTCGACCTCGGCCTGTGCGGCCCGGACCGCAGCGACCTGCGCGAGCACCGCGAATACTGCGGCCGCTTCCGCACGCCGTCGCTGCGCAATGTCGCGCTGCGCCAGGTGTATTTCCACAACGGCAGCTTCGACAGCCTGGAGCAGGTGGTGCGCTTTTACGCGCAGCGCGACACCGCGCCGCAGAAATGGTATCCGCGCGGCGCCGACGGCGGCGTCCGCAAATTCGACGACCAGCCGGCCGGCCTGGACGGCAACGTCAATATGGAAGCGCCGTTCGGCGGCAAGCCCGGCGGCCGGCCGGCGCTGAACGAGCGCGAGATCGCCGACGTGGTCGCATTCCTGAAGACACTGACGGACGGTTACAAACCTTAGTAAAAGTGTCATAGAATGCGGGATCCGTTTTTTACAGAAACCCGTACATGAAATATTCCAAGCAGTTGAGCATCGCGGCCGTGGTGCTGGCCATCGCCGGCGGCGGCGCCTTCGTCGCGCTGCGCGGCACGCCGCCGGCCGCCGCGCCCGCCGCCGCCACGGTGGCCGGCGCCACGCCCGAACTGATGCCGGCGCTGCACGACATGCTGGCCGCCTATCGCAAGATCATCGTGCTGCTGGCCGACGAAAAGACGCTGTCCGCATCCGAGCGCAAGGCCGCCGGCCAGGTCGGACAATCGCTGTTCCACGAAAACCTCGAACGCCTGAGCAAGGTGCAGGCGATGCTGGCGCGCACCCAGACGCTGCCGCCGGCGCAGCGCGACGCCGCCGCCGACGCGCTGCTGTCGTACATCGAATCGGCGGCCGACCTGTACGACGCCGACCGCCTGGCCTTCCGCGAAGTGCTGCTGGCGCTGCAAAAGCTGGCGGCCGCCGACCAGACGCTGCCCGCGATCAAGCTGCACAAGCGCGTCAGCGAAGACCTGGCGGCGCTGGAAGACATCGAGAAGCAGTACGACAAGGAAATCAACGATATCTTTTCGCGCTTCGACACGCGCGCCATCACGCCCAAGCGCGAACGCTGGGACGATTACGTGGCCCACCTGCGCAAGCTGTACGCGCGCGAGCAGATCATGAAGGATTACGGCGTCATCGTGCCCTATCCGGAGCCGCCGACATCGGTGGAGCAGGAAGTGCAGGCCAAGGAAATCTTCGGCAACGCGCTGCCGCCCAAGACCGTGGTGCTGACCTTCGACGATGGCCCGCACAAGAGCTACACCGAGGAAGTGGCGGCCATCCTCAAGCAGTACAACGTGCCGGGCGTGTTCTTCCAGGTCGGCCAGAACCTGGGCAAGCTCGACGCGCAGGGCAAGCAGACCTTGAGCGCCAACGCCGCCGAGAGCCGGCGCCTGATCGACGCCGGCCACACCGTGGGCAACCACAGCTTCAGCCACGCGCTGCTGTCCAAGCAGCAGGGCCAGCAGCTATACGGCGAGATCGCCAACGCCGACCAGCTGTTGAAGGCCACCGACGCGCGCCGCTCCGACCTGTTCCGCTTCCCGTACGGCGCCCACAACGCCGAGGGCTTGAGCATCCTGTCCAAGCTGGGCCTGCGCTCGGTGATGTGGAATATCGATTCGCTGGACTGGGCCGACCCGGTGCCGAGCTCGATCGCCAACCGCGTGCTGACCACCCTGAGCAAGGAGCAGCGCGGCATCATCCTGTTCCACGACATCCACGAGCGCAGCGTCAAGGCGCTGCCGATGGTGCTCGATAAGCTGATCGCCGACGGCTACAGCTTCGCCGCCTGGGACGGCCACGAGTTCAAGGTCGCGCGCGGCGGCCGGCCGGAGCCGGAAAAGATCGCCGTCAGCACTGGCTACGCCAACAGCTACGCCGTGGTCATCGGCATCAACGATTACCAGAAGTGGCCCAAGCTGCAGTACGCGGTGCAGGACGCCAAGGCGATCCGCGACACGCTGGTCAACCGCTTCGGCTTCGCCGGCGAGCGGGTGTTCACGCTGTCGAACGGCGAGGCCACGCGCAACAACATCCTGGCGCTGTTCCACGACAAGCTGGCCGACGCCCAGCTGAAGAAGGACGACCGCATCTTCGTGTTCTTCGCCGGCCACGGCGCCACGCGCCAGCTCAGTTCCGGGCGCAACCTGGGCTACATCATCCCGGTCGACTCCGACCCGCAGCAGGTCAGCTTCGACGCCATCCCGATGACGGACTTGCAGAACATCGCCGAGAGCCTGAACGCCAAGCACGTGCTGTTCGTCATGGACGCCTGCTACAGCGGCCTGGGGCTGACGCGCGGCGGCGGCAACAGCGCCTTCCTGCGCGACAACGCGCGCCGCCTGGGGCGGCAGATGCTGACCGCCGGCGGCGCCGACCAGATGGTGGCCGACGGCGGCCCGAACGGCCACTCGGTGTTCACCTGGACCCTGCTGCAAGCCTTGAACGGCAAGGCCGATCTGAACGGCGACGGCCTGATCACCGCCACCGAGCTGGCGGCCTATGTGGCGCCGGCGGTGGCCAGCGTATCGCAGCAGACGCCGGCGTTCGGCAGCCTGCCCGGTTCCGAGGGCGGCGAGTTCGTGTTCCAGCTGCCGGCCGAGGCCGAGTTCCTCAGCGCGCAGTCGGCGCAGCTGTCGCCGGACGCGATCGCCCTGAATAGCAAGCTCGACAAGGGCCGTGACCAGAAGGCCGACGGCAACACGGTGGTGGTCAAGAACCTGCAGGGCGAGGAGCAAAAGATCGCCGCACCCAAGCCGGTGGATGCGTCGAGCCGCCAGCTGGCGCAGCGCGCCAACGACAAGGGCTTGCAGCTGTACAAGGAGAAGCAGTACGCGCAGGCGGAAGCGGCGTTCACCGAAGCGTTGAAGTACCGTCCCGATTTCGGCCTGGCCGCCAACAACCTGGGCTTCGTCTACTACAAGCAGGAGAAGTACGCCGAGGCCGCGCGCTGGTTCGAGAACACGCTGCAGATCGACACTTCGCGCGCGATCGCCTACCTGAACCTGGGCGACGCCCGCATGCACCTGGGCGATGGCGAGAAGGCGAAAAAAGCCTACGCCAGCTTCCTGGAGCTGGCGCCCAACCACGCCAACGCCGGCTACGCGAAAGAGCAGCTGAAGAAACTATGAGTCCGCCATGAAAAAATCCAAGGCCGACCTGGACGTGATCAGCATCGCGATCGCCATCGTCACCTTCGTGCTGGCGGCGCTGGCGATGTCGGGCAGCCTGTCGGGCGGGGCGTCGCAGTGCGGCGACTTTGGCTTCACCTGCCTGGGCAACGCCCTCATCGTGCTGGTGCTGGGCACGCTGGCCGGCTTCGTCACCGCCGTCATGGGCCTGGTGCTGGCGCGCTGGCGCTCGTGGTACGGCTGGCTGGGCCTGTTCCTGAACGGTCTGCCGGCGGTGTTCATCTGCGGCTGGCTGCTGCTGGTGTTCGTGGCGCGCAGCTAGGCCCGCCCCCGGGCCGGGGCGTCAGGCCTCGTTCCAGTCGTATTCCATCTGCAGCGCGGTGCGGGCGGCCAGTTCGCGGCCGGCCAGCCGCGCCACCAGGTGCAGCGACATGTCCATACCGGCCGAGATGCCGCCGCTGGTGACGATGCGGCCGTTGTCGATCCAGCGCCGCTCGCCGGCCACCGTCACGCGCGGGAAGGCGGCGCGCAGGTCGGCGATGTCTTCCCAGTGGGTGGTCACCTGCTGCCCGTCCAGCAGCCCGGCCTGCGCCAGCAGGAAGGCGCCGGTGCACACCGACGCCACCAGCTCGCAGGCCGGCGCGGTCGCCGCGATCCAGCGTATCACTTCCTGCTTGTCCTGCTCGGCCGCGACCACGCCGCCCGGCACGATCAGCACGTCGAGCGGGCCGGCGCCGGCGAAGTCCGCCTCCGGGAACACGCTCAGGCCGGCGCGCGCGCGCAGCATGGCGCTGCGCTGGCCGATGGTGCGCACGCGGAACGGCGCGGCCGCCGCCGGCGCCAGCCTGGCCGCCACGCGGCTGGCGCAGGTGAATACTTCGTACGGCCCGGCGAAGTCGAGCACTTCAACGTCGTCGTAGACATAGATGCCGATGGTGCGTGTCATGGGATCTCCCTTGAATAGAAGCATCCATCATGCGCGCGCGGCGGTTGACACAAATGACATTGATGGTTGAATATCTGCCACATGAAACCCATCGACATCTGGCTGCTGATCTACCCCGGCTTCGTGCTGCTGGACGCCACCGGCCCGGCGCAGGTGTTCGCCAGCGCGAACGACGAGGCGCGCGACGCCGGCCTGCCCGAGCCCTACCGCATCCGCATGACCGCGCCCGGCGGCGGGCTGGTGGCGTCCACGGCCGGCGTCAGCGTCATGGCCGAGCCGTTGCCGCGCAGCGGCCGCGCGCTGGCCGGCG
>NZ_WHUG01000030.1 GCF_009380215.1 Rugamonas aquatica | reverse complement strand
GCCGACAAGGCCGCCTCCGCTTCCGCCGAAGCGCCACGCGGCGCCGCCCGCGCACGCGCCGCAGCGGCAGCCACCGCCCCCACCGAATCTGCCGGACTGGACCGCGACCGCCTGCGCCTGATCGGCTGGATTGCGCTGCTGGTGCTGGTGGCGGCCGGCATGGGCTACTACTACTGGCAAGCCGTGCTCGCGCCCGGCGCCGGCTCACGCCTGCCGCCGGTGCCGATGCCGCCGATGGGCGCCACCGGCGCCACCGCCGTCAAGGTCGCCGTCGCCCCGGGCAGCGTCGAACCACTGACCGACAGCGCACCGATCGCGCCGCCGGCCCCGGCCCGCGCCGCCAACGAGGAACTGGAACGCCGCCTGATCGCCACCGAACAGGCGCTGGCCTCGACCCAGCAATCGATACAACAGCAGATGGCGCAGATGAGCCAGCCGCGTCCCGACCAGCTGCCGCCGATCGCCGCGCCGGACAACAGCGATATCCGCGTGGCCCGCGCCAGCCAGCAGCCGGTGCTGGCGCCCGCGCTGGAAAGCGGCTACCAGGCCCTGAACAGCGGCGACCTCGCCCAGGCCCAGCAACAATACGAGACCGCGCTGCGCGAGACCCCGACCAGCCGCGACGCCCTGCTCGGCCTGGCCACGCTGGCCGCGCGCAAGGGCCAGGCGGACCAGGCGGCGGCCTACTACCTGCGCCTGCTCGAACTCGATCCCAACGACAGCACCGCCGTCGCCGGCCTGGTCGGCGTGCGCCAGGGCGACAGCGGCCAGAGCGAAGCCAAACTGCGTAACATCCTCAACACCAACCCGGAAGCCGCGCCGGTGCTGTTCGCGCTCGGCAACCTGCAATCGCAGCAGGGCCGCTGGTCGGAAGCGCAGCAATCCTATTTCCGCGCCTACACCGCCATGCCCGACAACGCCGACTACGCCTACAACCTGGCCGTCGGCCTGGACCGCCTGAACCAGCCGAAGCTGGCGCTGAAGTATTACCAGCGCGCGCTGGCGCTGGCGCAGGACCACGCCGCCGCCTTCGACCGCAACGCGCTGCGCCTGCGCCTGCACGAGCTGAACGTGTCCGCGCGCTAAACGTCAAAGTAACCGTAAGAGATCCATGGCAGAACAAGTCAAACTCCCGCTCGGCAAGCTGCTGATCCAGAAAGGCGTCATCAGCGAAGACCAGCTGCGCATCGCCCTGATCGAGCAAAAGCGCAGCAGCGAGCCGCTGGGAAAACTGTTGATTACGCTGGGCTTCGTCACCGAGGCCACGGTGCGCATGGCGCTGTCGGAAAACCTCAACCAGCAGAGCGCCGACCTGACCAGTCTGGTGGTGGACGCCATCGCGCTCAAGCTCATCCCCAAGGATGTGGCCAAGCGCTACCACGTGTTCCCCATCGTGTACGAGCGCGCCACGGACAACCTGATCCTGGCCATGTCGGACACCAGCAATATCGTCGCGCTGGACCAGATCAGCGCCATGCTGGTCAAGGGCATCACCATCAGCCCGCTGCTGGTCAACGATTCCGACATCCAGCGCGCCATCGACCAGTACTACGGCTTCGAGCTGTCGATCGACGGCATCCTGCACGAGATCGAGACGGGCGAAGTCAATTACGCCAGCCTGGGCAGCACCTCGGACGAGTACAGCCAGCCGGTGGTGCGGCTGATCGACGCCATCCTGGCCGACGCCGTGCAGAACGGCGCTTCCGATCTGCACTTCGAACCGGAGCAATCGTTCCTGCGCATCCGCTACCGCATCGACGGCATCCTGCGCCAGATCCGCAGCCTGCACAAATCCTACTGGCCGGCCATGGCCGTGCGTCTGAAGGTGATGAGCGGCATGAACATCGCCGAGACCCGCGCGCCGCAGGACGGCCGCATCTCGATCAAGTTCTCCGGCCGCCAGATCGATTTCCGCGCCTCGGCGCAAGCGACCACCCACGGCGAGAACTTCGTGCTGCGCGTGCTGGACCGGCAGAAAGGCATCGTCCCGCTCGACGGCCTGGGCCTGGAGGAAAACGAACTCAATCTGCTGAAGCTGATGATCGCCCGTCCCGACGGCGTGATCCTGGTGACCGGGCCGACCGGCTCGGGCAAGACCACCACGCTGTATTCCATCCTCAACCACATCAACACCGAGAGCGTCAACATCATGACGCTGGAAGACCCGGTCGAGTACCCGATGAATATGATACGGCAGACCGCCGTCAACGAAGCGGCCAAGATGGGCTTTGCCGACGGCATCCGCTCGATGATGCGGCAGGATCCGGACATCATCCTGGTCGGCGAGATCCGCGACCGCGAGACCGCCGAGATGGCGTTCTCGGCGGCGATGACCGGCCACCAGGTGTATTCGACGCTGCACACCAACTCGGCGATCGGCTCGATCTCGCGCCTGCTCGACATCGGCGTGGTGGCCGACATCATGGCCGGCAACATCATCGGCATCATCGCCCAGCGCCTGATCCGCCGCCTGTGCCCGCACTGCCGCGAAGCGTATCCGGCCGAGGCGCTGGAGCGCCGCCTGCTGGGCCTGCCGCAGGGCGAGGACGCCGAACCGTACACGCTGTACCGCGCCTGCGGCTGCGAGCGCTGCGGCCACCAGGGCTACAAGGGCCGGCTGGCCATCATGGAGTTGCTGAAGATGACGCCGCAGCTCGATGAAATGGTGGCGCGCCGCGCCTCCTCGCGCGAGCTGAAGAACGCCACCGCCGCGGCCGGCGTGCGCTCGCTGGTGGACGACGGCCTGCGCCGCGTGCTCGAAGGCGTGACCACGCTGGAGGAAGTGGCGCGCGTGGTCGACCTTACCGACAGGCTGAGCTGATGCCCCAATACCTCTACCGCGCCATGGATGCCGGCGGCCAGCTGACGCTGGGGAATATGGACGCGCTCAACGAGCCGGACCTGGAGTTGCGCCTGCACCGCATGGAGCTGGACCTGATCGATTGCCAGGTGTCGCGCCAGAAGCTGGCCGCCATCGGCCGGCGCGACATCACGCGCAAGGACTTGATCAACTTCTGCTTCCAGATGGAGCAGCTGACCGGCGCCGGCGTGCCCATCCTCGACGGCCTGAACGACTTGCGCGACAGCATGGACCATCCGCGCTTCCGCGAAATCATCACCGACCTGATCGAGAACATCGAAGGCGGCCTGCAACTGTCGGCCGCGCTGGACGCCTACCCGGACGTGTTCGACAAGACCTTCACCAGCCTGATCACGGCCGGCGAGCGCACCGGCAAGATCGCCGAAGTGTTCCTGAATCTGTCGGACAGCCTGAAGTGGCAGGACGAGCTGGCCTCGCAATCGCGCAAGATCGTCATGAAGCCGCTGTTCGTCGGCGTCGTCATCCTGGGCGTGGTGGCCTTCCTGATGATCTACCTGGTGCCGCAGCTGACCGCCTTCATCAAGAACATGGGCAACGAGCTGCCCTTCCACACCAAGGCGCTGATCTTCGTGTCGGACATCTTCATCAACTACTGGTACGTGCTGCTGGCGCTGCCGGTGGCGGCCTTCTTCGGCGGCCGCGCCTGGCTGGCGCGCAGCGAGGACGCGCGCTACCGCTTCGACGCCTTCAAGCTGCGCATCTGGATGATAGGCCCGGTGCAGCACAAGATCATCCTGGCCCGCTTCGCCACCTTCTTCGCGCTGATGTATGGCGCCGGCATCACCATCCTCGAATGCATACGGCTGTCCGAAGGCATCGTCGGCAACCGCATGGTGGCGGCCGGGCTGCGCCGCGCGGCCCAGCTGATCTCCGAAGGCCAGAGCGTGACGGCGGCGTTCCAGAACACCGGCATCTTCCCGCCGCTGGTGATCCGCATGCTCAAGGTCGGCGAGGCCACCGGCGCGCTGGACGGCGCGCTGCGCAACGTCAGCTATTTCTACAACCGTGAAGTCAAGGAAATGATCGAGAAGGTGCAGGCGATGATAGAGCCGGCGATGACCGTGGTGCTGGGCCTGCTGCTGGGCTGGATCATGCTGTCCGTGCTGGGGCCGATTTACGACACCATCAGCAAGATCCGACCCTGAGGCCGCCGTGTTGCATAGCCATTTACTTTATCTCAGCAGCGAATATGTGTGGGCCTACCCGTGGCACAAGGGCGGGCTCGGCGAGGCCGTGCGTTTCGCCAACGACCGCGCCGGCGTCGACGCCTTCATGGACTACCTGGACACCCAGCCCTACGGCCCGGTCTACCTGATGGTCGACCTGATCGAGGAAGACTTCCAGCGCATCACGCTGCCGCACGTGACCGGCCGCTCCGGCCGCCGCCTGCTGGCGCGCCGGCTGCTGCAGCAATACCGCGAAACGCCGTACCGCTACGTGCGCGTGCAGGGCCGCGAGGCCGAGGGCCGCCAGGACGATATCGCCCTGCTCAGCGCGCTGACCAATCCGGCGCTGGTGCAACCGTGGATCGAGGCGCTGGAACTGCTGCGCGCGCCGCTGGCGGGGCTGTACTCGACCACGCTGATGAGCCCGTCCCTGGTGCGCAAGCTGGGCCTGGCCGACGAGCGCCTGCTGCTGGTGACGCAGCAATCGGCCGGCCTGCGCCAGAGCTACTTCCTCGACGGCCAATTGAAATTCTCGCGGCTGACGCTGGCGGTGGACCGCGACGGCGCCCCGGTCGACGTCGCCCGCGAAACCGCCAAGACCCAGCAGTTCCTGACCAGCACCCGCCTGATCGGCCGCGGCGAGGTGCTGCACACCGTCATCGTGGCGCCGGAAGCGACGCTGGACCGCCTCGAACCGCAATGCCAGGACGGCGCCGAGACCGCCTACCACTTCATCCCGATGGACGAGGCCGCCCGCCGCACCGGCCTGGACGACGCGCCGGCGCTGGCCGATACCGTACTGCTGACCCTGCTTGGACAGCAGCGTCCGGCCACCCAGTACGCGCTGGGCGAGGCGCGCCGCTACTTCCAGCTGTGGCGCGCGCGGCTGGGCCTGTTCAGCGCCAGCGCGGTGCTGGCCACGGCGACGCTGGTCTGGCTGGGCATCAATATCTGGCGCTATACCGACGCCACCTCGGCCACCGCCACCATGTACGCCGAGGCCGACCAGTTCGACAAGCGCTACCGCGCCGCGCTGTCGACCATGACGCCGGCCATCGACAAGACCGCCAATATGAAGGCCGCCGTCACCGTGGCCCAGCTGCTGGTGCGCCAGGGGCCGCAGCCGCTGCCCTTCATGGCGCAGCTGAGCACGGCGCTCGACAAGGTGCCGCAAATCCGCCTGATCCAGCTGGACTGGAAAATCACGCCGCCGGCCGCGCCCACTGAAGCGGTGGCCGGCAACTTCCTCAGCACCGCCAGCGGCACGCCGCTGGAACCGATCTCGTCGCTGATGCTGGGCTTGCCCGTCGCCGTGCCGCAGGTGCTGCGGCTGGAGGCGGAGATCATGGTGCCGCCGGAGAATTACCGCGAAGTGGTCAACAGCATGAACGCCTTCACCCAGGAACTGGCGCGCCAGCCGCGCATGGTGGTGGAGATCGTGCAGCAGCCGGTCGACACCCGCTCCAGCGTCAAACTCAGCGGCAAGGCCGGCGGCGCCAGCGGCGGCGTCGAGAGCAAGGCCCGCTTCATCCTCAATCTTGTGTGGCAGCCATGAACGCTTCCCCCGCTCCCTTCAGCAAAAAACCGGCCCGCGCCGCCGCGCCGCTGCCCTACTGGATGCGCGAATTCGCGCTGATACGGCTGGCGGTGGTGACCGCCGCCGGCGCCCTCAGCATCGGCGTGGCGACGGTGTTCGCCAGCAGCTGGTATGTCAACCACGCGCAGGACGAGCGCACCCAGGCGCAGCAGACGCGCGACGCCGCCCGCCAGCGCTTCGCCCAGGTCGAAACCGAAAAACGCGAGATCCGCAGCTACCAGCCGCAGTTCGTCATGCTGCGCCAGCGCGGCCTGATCGGCGATGAAAACCGCCTCGACTGGGTCGAGCAGATCCGCCAGATCCAGGAGCGCCGCAAGCTGCCGCCGCTGAGCTATGACATCGAACCGCAGCAGGCAGTCAAGCTCGACGCGCCGGTGCCGCTGGGCGATTACGCGCTGCGCGGCAGCCGCATGAGCCTGCGCATGGAATTGCTGCACGAGGGCGACCTGTTCAACTTCCTCGAAGACTTGCGCCAGCGTAGCTATTACGCGGTGCAGGAATGCACGCTCAAGCGCATCGGCGGCCCGCAAAACGTGCCGAACACGCCGACCATGGGCGCCGACTGCAAGCTCAACTGGTTGACGCTGGCGCCGGCCGGCGCGCTCAACCCCGCCGCGCGCAAGAAGGGGACATGATGCAGCGATCTTCCCTCGCATCGCGGACGATATTGCTGGTCCTGCTGGCCGCAGCCGCCGCATCGGCGTCGGCACAGCAGGTGACGCTGGGCCGGCTGTTCGCGACGGCGGACGAACGCAGCGCGATGGACCGCCAGCGCGATGCCGGCGGCGCTGCGCCGATGGCGCAGCCACAAGCCATGCCCGGTGCCACCGGCGCGGCGCCGATGGCGCAGCCGCCCGGCATGCCCGATCCGAACGCGCCGCCGCCAGGCATGCAGCCGCCCGGCGCGGCCGCCGCGCCGCCGCCATCGTCGGCGGTGCAGCTGAGCGGCGTGCTGCGCGGCAGCAGCGGCCGCACTACCGTCTGGCTCAACCAGGTGCCGCAGGAAAACGGCGCCCAGGCCATCCCCGGCCAGGGCGTCGCGCTGCGGCTGTCGTCCGGCCGCAAGTTGATCATGAAACCCGGCCAAAGCTTCGACCCCGCCAATGGCAACGTCCAGGAACTGGGCCGCTAGCCGGCGCCGCCAGCGCGGCGCGGCGCTGCTGCTGTTGCTGGCGATGACCAGCGTCGGCGCGGCGGCGGTGCTGATCAGCGCGCTCAGCCACGACAGCGCGCAGCAGCAACGGCGGCTCCAGTTGCTGACGCTGGAGCGCATGGCGCTGGCGCGCGAGGCGCTGGTCGGCTACGCCGCCACCAATGGCCGCCTGCCGCGTCCGGCGGTGTCGGCCACCGACGGCAACGAATCCCCGACGCCGTGCGCCACCGAGCAGGATTGCACCGGCTTCCTGCCCTGGGTCACGCTGGGCGTGGACGGCGCCGACGCCTGGGGCAAGCTGCTGCGCTACAGCGTCACGCCGGTCTACACGCGCGCGCCGGTGCTGCGCATTTCCGCCATCGCCACCAAGACCGTGCGGGGCCGCAGCGCCAACGGCGAGTACTATTACCTGGCCGGCCAGTCCGCCTGCGATCCCGGCGCCCAGTGCGCGCCGCTGGTGCTGCTGTCGCATGGACGCGGCAATTTCGGCACTTCGGCGCTGGGCGTGGCGCAGGCCAATACCGGCCAGGGCAATCTCGACGAGCGGCAGAACGCCGAGGCCGACCTGCATTTCATCAGCCGCGCCGCCAGCGCCGACCCGGCCACGCCCGGCGGCGAGTTCGACGACCTGGTGCTGGCCGTGCCGCTGTCCTACCTCTACAAACAAATGGCGGCGGCCCACCGCCTGCCTTGACCTGACACCATGAAGAAACACAGACAATCCGGCTTTACCCTGGTGGAAATCGCGATCGTGCTGATCATCGTCGGCCTGATGGTGGGCGGCCTGCTGGCGCCGCTGAGCATGCAGCTGGAGCAGCGCAAGACCTCGGAAACCCAGAAGGCGCTGGAAGAGGCGCGCGAGGCGCTGACCGGCTACGCGCTGCGCAACGGCTACCTGCCCTGCCCGGCCATCTCGGCCGGCAACGGCCTGGAGGCGCGCGACGGCAACCATTGCCTCGGCGGCCGCCGCAGCGGCTACCTGCCGTGGGCGACGCTGGGCCTGGCCAAGCTCGACAGCTGGAACCATTTGTTCCGCTACAGCGTCACGCCGGCTTTCAGCGACAGCGCCGCGCTGTTCAACCTGAGCACGCCGCGCGACATCACCGTCGCCACCCGCGACGGCAGCGGCCAGCTGGTGGCGGCCACCGCCGTCAACGACATCCCGGCGGTGATACTCTCGCACGGCAAGAACGGCTACGGCGGCAGCAACGAGCTCGGCGGCCTGATCGCCAACGCCCCCAACAACAACGCCGACGAGCAGCTCAACGCCCGCTCGGAGACCCAGTTCATCAGCCGCTATGCCAGCGACAGCGCCACCGCGCCGGGCGGGCCGTATGACGATATCGTGGTCTGGCTGTCGCCCAACATCCTGTTCAACCGCATGGTCGCGGTGCAGAAAATCCAATGAGGTCCGCGCCGCCCATGCGCCGGCCGCAGGCGGTGCTCATCATCGCCCGCTACACGCTGCTGGAAGCGCTGCGCAACCGGCTGCCGTGGCTGCTGTTGCTGGCGCTGGCGGCGGCCTTGTGCGCCGGCGCCTTCCTCGGCCAGCTGGCGCTGACCGAGAGCCGGCAATTGCAGGCGGCGCTGGTCGCGGCCGTGCTGCGGCTGGCGGCGGTGTTCCTGATCGCCACCTTCGTCATCGGCAGCATGGCGCGCGAGGCGGCCGACAAGGGCGGCGAACTGCTGCTGTCGCTGGCCCTGCCGCGCGCGGTCTACCTGCTGGGCAAGCTGGCCGGCTACGCCGCGCTGGCGCTGCTGCCGGCACTGCTGTTCGGCGCCGCCGCGCTGGCCTACGCGCCGGCCGGCCAGGCCGCGCTGTGGGCGGCCTCGCTGCTGGGCGAACTGTGGATCGTGGCCGCCTTCAGCCTGCTGTGCGCGCTGGCCTTGAACCAGACGCTGCCGGCATTGTCGGCCGTCTGCGCCTTCTACCTGCTGGCGCGCGTGCTGACCACGCTGCAACTGCTGGGCCACAGCGGCACGGCCCAGGCCGGCCTCGGCCAGCGCTGGCTGACTCACGGCCTGGACGCGCTGGCCCTGCTGCTGCCCCATCTCGACGGTTTCGCCCGCAGCGACTGGCTGCTCTACCACAGCGGCAGCCTGGCCGACCTCGGCAATGTGGCGCTGCAGACCGCGCTGTCGGTCGGCCTGCTGACGGCGGCCGCGCTGTTCGACCTGTACCGGAAGAATCTGTGAACGCCGGGCTGCGTCCGCTGTCGTCGGTGCCGCCGGCGCAGGCGCGGGCCGAGGCGCTGCCGCCGGCGCCCGCGCCGGCCGCGCTGCAACTGGCGGCGCTGGGCGATCCGGCCGCGCTGTCGCGCCTGCTGATGCTGTATGTGCAGGGTTTCGACGAACAGGCCGGCGTCCGCATCGCCTGGCGCGACCTCGACTACGGCAAGCTGCGGCAGTGGCTGGAGCGCGCGCTGGAGCTCGATCCGCGCAGCCAGTATCCGCTGCTGGCCGCCAGCGAAGTGTATGGCGCGGTCGGCGATCCGGCGCGCGTGCGGCTGATGCTGGACCTGGTCTACCAGCGCTTCGGCGAAGACCCGAACCGGCGCTGGCCGTGGCTGGCGCACGCGGCGGTGGTGGCGCGCCACCGCCTGCACGACCTGCCGCTGGCGCGCCGCTACGCCCAGGCGATACGCTTGCAGGCGACCGGCCCGCAAGTGCCGGCCTGGGCGCGCGAGCTGGAGCTGTTCGTGCTTGAAGATATGAACCAGGCCGAGGCGGCGCGGGCGCTAATCGGCGCGCTGCTGGCCAGCGGCCAGATCACCGATCCCAACGAACTGCGCTTCCTGGAACAACGGCTGCAAAGCATGGCGCCGCCGCCCTAGGCGGACCGGCGGTTTCGGACTATCATGGCGTTTATGCAGCGCAATCTGATGCGCCCACAACATATCACTTGCAAGACGTTACGAAAGGATGCCCCCATGCGCCGAGCCCAAAGCGGCTTCACCCTGGTTGAAATTGCGATTGTCCTGGTCATCATCGGCCTGCTGCTGGGCGGCGTGCTCAAGGGACAAGGACTGATCGACAGCGCCAAGGTGAAGAACATCATCCAGCAATCGAACGCGCTGTCGGCGGCGGTCAACTCGTATCAGGACAAGTTCCACGCCCTGCCCGGCGACGATCCGCAAGCCACCACCCACGCGCCCGGCGCCACCGGCAACGGCAACGGCGACGGCCAGATCGCCGAATACCAGCTGGCGCCGCAGCACCTGGCGCTGGCCGGCTTCATCACCGGCTCGTTCAACGGCACCACCGACTTCATGACCAGCGCCCAGGGCGGCGCGGTCTACATCTACAACGACGCGGTGGGCGGCCGCGCCGGCAACGGCATCCGCATCGACAACCTGCCGGACTCGTTCGCCGAACAGGTCGATAGCAAGCTCGACGACGGCAAATACAACACCGGCTCGGTGCGCGCCACCGCCGTCTACACCAACAACGGCACCATCATCCAGCGCACCGCCCTGTTCTTCTGATCTGCCGTCAAATTAAAAGCACGCACGTACTTTTATTCGACTAGAATAGCTGACACTCACAACCGCGGGAGACAGCATGTTCGAAGAATTCATCGGCACCAAGGAAGTGTCGGCGCGCCACCAGTTCGACGTGGCGGCGCTCGACGCCTGGCTGCGCCGGCACGTCGCCGGCTATCCGGACGGCGTGCTCGTCGTGGCGCAGTTCAAGGGCGGCCAGTCCAACCCCACGTACAAGCTCAGCATCGCCGGCCAGCACTATGTGCTGCGCACCAAGCCGGCGCCGGCCGCCAGGCTGCTGCCGTCGGCCCACGCGATCGAGCGCGAGTACCGCGTCATGGATGCGCTCAACCGGCACGGCTTCCCGGCGCCGCGCCAGGTCGCGCTGTGCACCGACGAGGACGTGATCGGCCGCGCCTTCTACGTGATGGAATTCGTCGAAGGCCGCGTGCTGTGGGACCAGGCCCTGCCCGGCATGACGCCGGCCGAGCGCGGCGCCATCTACGATGAACTCAACCGCGTGATCGCGCAGCTGCACACGGTGGACTACGCCGCCATCGGCCTGGCCGACTACGGCAAGCCGGGCAATTACTTCGCGCGCCAGATCGAGCGCTGGAGCAAGCAATACCTGGCCGCGCAGACCGAGTCCATCGCCGCGATGGATGAGCTGATCGCCTGGCTGCCGGCCCACATTCCACCGGGCGAAGACACCTCCATCGTGCACGGCGACTTCCGCCTCGATAACATGCTGTTCCACCCGACCGAGCCGCGCATCCTCGCCGTGCTGGACTGGGAACTGTCGACGCTGGGCCATCCGTTCGCCGACTTCTCTTACCACTGCATGAGCTGGCACATCGCGCCCGGCCAGTTCCGCGGCATCGCCGGACTGGACCTGCAGGCGCTGGGCATCCCCTCGCAGCAGGAGTACATCGCCCGCTACGCCGAACGCACCGGCAAGACCATACGGCTGGAGGATTTCAACTTCTACCTGGCCTTCAATATGTTCCGCCTGGCGAGCATCATGCAAGGCATCATGAAGCGCTATGCGGACGGCACCGCCGCCAGCGCGCAGGCGCTGGAATCGGGCCGCATGGCGCGGCCGATGGCCGAACTGGCGTGGGCCTACGCCTGCGGCAAGACTATCTGAACGCGGCCGGACAAAATCACTTTCTGAAAAGTCCGGCCTCGGCTACTATCGTGCTGCCAGCCTGATACTGCAGCATTGCGCACCATCGCCGCCGGGGTTCTTCACGTGCCACAAACGAAACGCCAACGCCTGCCCTCCATCCGCTCGCAGATCGCGCTGCTGGTGCTGGCGTGCGCGTTGCCGACGGTGATAGGCTTCGGCTCCGTGGTCCGCCAGTTCTACCAGCGCGAGCGCGAGTCGCTGATGGAGGATACCCAGCAATCGGCCCGCATGGTGGCCGCCGCCATCGACCGCGACCTGCTGCAGGCCGACAGCGCCGCGCGCGCGCTGGGCGCCTCGCCCAGCCTGCGCGGCGACGACCTGGCGGCCTTGCGGCTGCAAGCCGGCGCCCTGCTGGGACCGCAGTTCCCCGCCTCCCAGTTCATCCTCAGCGACCTCACCGGCAAGACGCTGCTGAACGTCGGCGCGCCGCTGCCGGACACGCTCAACCCGGCCAACAATCTGCGCCGGCTGGCGCCGCTGCACACCCAGGCCCGCGCCCAGCTGTCGGTGGTGTATGTCGAAGGCAGCGCCCTGCTGGCGGTCGACGTGCCGGTGTTTGTCGACGGCCGCCTGGCCTACGCGCTGACCGCGCTGCTCAAGCCCGAGCGGCTGTCCAACATCCTGCGCGACGAAAAGATCAGCCGCGGCCAGGTGATGACGCTGTACGACCCGGAAGGCGTGGTCGTGGCGCAGGCCGGCGGCCCGCGTTTGCTGCTGGGCCAGCCGGCCGAGCCGGCGCTGCGGGCCCAGCTGCGCGAGCGCAGCGAGGCGCTGCTGAGCACCGAGTCGGCCGACGGCACGCCGGTGTATTTCGGCTTCAGCCGCTCGCCGGTCAGCCGCGCCACGGTGGCCATCAGCACCCCGCAAGACCTGGCGCTGCGCGAACTGCTGAGCGCGGTGACCACGATCTCGCTGGCCATGGCGATGGTGCTGCTGGCCGGCTTTTCGCTGGCCTGGTGGGTCGGCGGCCGCATCGCCCGCTCGGTGGGCGACCTGGTCGGACCGGCCCAGGCGCTGGCCAGCGGCAGCCCGTTCACGCTGGGCGCGATGACCTTCCGCGAAGCCGACGCCGTCGGCCTGGCCTTCCGCGCGCTCGAAGGCGACCTGCGCCGCAACCAGGCCGAACTGGAGCAACTGGTGGCCGACCGCACCGCGCAGCTGGAAAAGAACCGCGCCCAGCTGGAAACGCTGTACGCCACCGCGCCGGTCGGCCTCAGCTATGTGGACCAGGAATTGCGCTTCGTCCGCATCAACGATTACCTGGCTGCGCTGAACCGCCAGCCGGCCATCGCCCACCTGGGCCGCCACGTGGCCGAGATGATCCCCGACGCCGAAGTGCGGCGCAGCGTGCTGGCCGACTACCGCGCCGTGCTCGACAGCGGCCGCCCGCTGACCGGCCTGCAGCGCTCCGGCCACCCGGCCGCCTCGCCGGACCAGCTGTGCTACTGGGTGGTCAGCTACTACCCGCAGTTCGGCACCGACGGCCGCATCATCGGCATCACCGGCCTGCTGATGGACGTGACCGAACTCAAACGGGCGGAGGCGGAGCTGCGGCAATCGCGTCAGCTGATGAGCTCGATGGTGGAAAACATGCCGGCGATGATATTCCTGAAGCGCGCCGCCGACCTGCGCTACGAAATGTTCAACCGCTACGGCGCCCAGCTGTACGGCCTGACGCGCGGCGAAGAATTGATCGGCAAGAGCGACTACGATTTCGTCCCGGCCGCCGAGGCCGACTTCTTCACCGCCGCCGACCGCCGCGTGCTGGCCGCGCCGGCCGGCGTCGTCACCGAGGTCGCCGAGGAACCGATCACCACCAACGGTGTCACGCGCTACCTGACCACCCGCAAGGTGGCGCTGCGCGACGACAGCGGCGTGGCCACCCACGTGCTGGGCATCTCGCTCGACATCACCGAGCGCAAGCAGGCCAAGGAAGCGCTGCGCGCCACCGTGGCGCAGCTGGCGCAGAGCGAGCATTTCGTCCGCACCGTGACCGACAACCTGCCCGGCATGGTGGCCTACTGGGACGCCAGCCTGCACTGCCGCTTCGCCAACCGCTACTTCCTCGAATGGCACGGCCGCCATGCCGACCAGATGCTGGGCGCGCTGATGCCCGAGGTGCTGGGGGAGGAGCAGTACGCGCTCAGCGCGCCCTATGTGCAGCGCGCGCTGGGCGGCGAGCCGCAGGGCTTTGCCGGCCGGCTGCGCTGGCCGTCGGGCGACGACAGCCACACCTGGGTCAACTACATCCCCGATGTCGACGAGCGCGGCCAGGTGCGCGGCTTTTTCGTGTTAGTGTCCGATGTCACCGAGCTGAAGGAAACCGAATTGCACCTGCAGGAGCTGAACGATGAGCTGGTGCTGGCGCGCGACCGCGCCGAGGCCGCCAACCGCGCCAAGAGCGAATTCCTGGCCAATATGAGCCACGAAATCCGCACGCCGATGAACGCCATCATCGGCCTGGCGCGGCTGCTGGAAGAGGCGCCGCTGGCGGCGCGCGAGCGCGGCTACCTGGACAAGATCCAGCTGGCCACGCAGTCGCTGCTGGGCCTGGTCAACGATGTGCTGGACTTTTCGCGGGTGGAGGCCGGCCAGCTGGTGCTCGACCATGCGGCCTTCAGCCTGGAGCACATCCTCGGCAGCATCAGCGTGCTGGTCGGCGGCAGCGCGCACGACAAGGGCATCGAACTGGTCTACGACATCGACCCGCAGCTGCCGGCCGAGCTGGCGGGCGACCCGATGCGGCTGCAACAGGTGCTGCTCAACCTGATCAGCAACGCCATCAAGTTCACCGAGCGCGGCGAAGTGGTGCTGCAACTGCGCCAGGCGCCGGGCGCGGACCGGCCGGAGCAGCGCGCCATCCTGCTGGAGTTCCGCGTGCGCGACACCGGCATCGGCATCCCGCCCGAGCAGCAGGCCCACATCTTCGACGCCTTCTCGCAGGCCGACAGCAGCACCAGCCGCAAGTTCGGCGGCGCCGGCCTGGGCCTGGCGATCTGCCGCCAGCTGGCCGACATGATGGGCGGCGCGATCGAAGTGCGCAGCACGCCGGGCGTGGGTTCGGAATTCCTGTTCACCTGCCCGTTCGAGCGCCTGGCGCCGGCCGCCGCCGTGCCGCCGGTGGCGGCCGGCCTGCGGGTGCTGATCGTCGACGACAGCGCCACCGTGCGCGGCGCGCTGCTGGACGCCTGCGACCAGCTGGGCTGGGTCGCCGCCGGCGCGGCCGACGCCGCCGCGGCGCTGGCGCTGCTGCAGGACAGCCAGCGCATCGGCCAGCCCTACGAACTGCTGCTGCTGGACCGCGACATGCCGGACATGGACGGCCCCGCCATGCTGGGCCATATCCAGGCCGACCTGGCGCTGCCGCTGCCGCCGGTGCTGATGATGGTGTCCGAGCACGTGGCGGCCGCCCAGGCCCAGCTGTCGGGCGGCCTGGGCGTGGCCGGCATCCTGTCCAAGCCGGTCAGCCCGGCGCGGCTGCGGGAACGCGTGGCCGCGCTGCGCTCGGGCGCCGACGGCGAGGCCGGCAGCGCGCCGCAGCATGCCCACACGCCGCTGCAAGGGCGGCTGGACGGCATGCGCATCCTGCTGGTCGAGGACAATGAAATCAACCAGGAAGTGGCGCAATACATCCTGCTGCACGCCGGCGCCACGGTCGAGACGGTGGCCAACGGCCAGCTGGCGGTCGACCTGCTGCTGGCCGATCCGCAACGCTGCGACCTGGTGCTGATGGACGTGCAGATGCCGGTGCTGAACGGTTACGACGCCACGCGCGCGGTCCGCGCCGGCGGCGGCGCGCTGGCCACCCTGCCCATCGTCGCCATGACCGCCAACGTGATGGACGACGACCGCCGCCGCGCCGACGACGCCGGCATGAACGCCCACGTGGCCAAGCCCATCGATGTCGAGGAAATGCTCGCCGTGCTGGTGCGGCTGGCGGGCGGCGGCGCGCGCGCCGCCGCCACCGCGCCGCAGTCCACGCCGCCAGCCGCCGGGACCGCCGG
>NZ_WHUG01000002.1 GCF_009380215.1 Rugamonas aquatica | reverse complement strand
TACTCACCCGTTCGCCACTCGCCGCCAGGTTGCCCCGCGCTGCCGTTCGACTTGCATGTGTAAGGCATGCCGCCAGCGTTCAATCTGAGCCAGGATCAAACTCTTCAGTTTAATCTCTGTTTATTTGCTATTTCTAGCACCGTCATTGCTGACGGGTCGCTCACTCAAAATACTGACAGGCCACTTCTTGCGAAGCGCCTATTTCATTACTTCTTGTGAACATTTGATATTTTAAGTATCAGCAGGACTAGCCTGCTGTGCACTTTCATCAAACGTCCACACTTATCGACTGTTAATTTTTAAAGAACTTATTCGGTACTGCTTGCTTGCTGCGGAGCGTTGTGTCCGTCAGCGAAGAAGAAAGAGTATGAAGCGTTTAGATCGTTTCGTCAACCCCTTCTTTTTTCCGCTTCACTCAGCATTTTCATGCGTCGTTCTGCGAGGGGGCGAACTATAGCAAACGAGAATGGATTCCGCAAGTGCGCTACGACGTTTAATATTTTTCGCGCCATCCTCCTCTTCCGCTCTCCTCGCCTCCCATTCCCGTCTTTCTGCAGCCTGTCGCATGCCCATGGTTTCCATGCCAGCCATCCCTTACAGTTGCATCGTCCCAATAGCATTGTCATTCCGGGCAATATGGAAGCTCTCAACAGTTGATCGTTAAGCTACACTTGCCGCTTGCATGACAATACAGAACGAAAGCCTCACATGTTTCCGATGCCTAAAACGCAAGACACCCTGAAAACCGCCGGCGCCTGGCTGCACCGCGGCTTCGATGCGACCGCCACCTGGGTAACGCAGCTGTCGTGGTGGAAGTTCCTGGTGTTCGCAGTGTTGACGCTGATTGCCGGCTCCATCCTGCAAGACGAGCTGTTCTCGTCCAGTCCGGACGAAGAAGTCGTCATCAAAAACGACAAGCATTCGAAACGCAAGAACGGCGACACCAACATCCTGATTGACGACAGCGGCATCCACTTCAACCCGCGCGGCAAGATCCGCAACAAGGATGTCGATAAAACCGACAAGAGCGATTCATCCGATTCCAGCAGCGACGACAGCAAGGGCGTTCCTGTCGCACCACCGGCCCCGCCAGCCGAGCCGGCCAACCCGGCACAGCCCGCCGAACCAGCCGAGCCGGCTGCCCCCGCAGGCAAGGCCGGCAAACCCGCCAAGCCGGGAGTCGCCTCCGTCCCCGCCCTGCCCACCCTGCCAGGCGAAGAAGTCCACATCGACCTGCCGCCGCAGATCGGTGAAGAGTTGTCGAACGCGATTGAAGAAGCCGTCGACGACGCCGCCGAGCAAAAAGTCACCCGCTACCACCGTCAGGCCTCGACCTGGTTCAAGAGCTTCGTCTCGCTGCTGGTGCTGGCTCTGTTCGGCACCAAGGCGCTGATGGGCGGCAAAAAACGCGCCGAAGCCGAAACCCTGACCGCCAACGCCGCCGTCGAACGTGAATCCATGCAGCGCCAGCTCAGCGAAGCCAAAATGCAGATGATGCAAGCGCAAGTCGAGCCGCACTTCCTGTTCAACACGCTTGCCTCGGTCGAACATCTGATCGAAACCGACCCGCCGCGCGCCTCCGCCATGCAGCGCAGCCTGATCAAATACCTGCGCGCGGTGCTGCCGCAAATGCGCGACAACGCCCTGATTACCAACCTCGGCCGTGAAGCCGACATGGTGGTGGCCTACCTGAACCTGCTGAAAATGCGTATGGAAGAGCGCCTGACCGTGGACTTCGACATCCCCGACGGCCTGCGCACCGCCGCCTTCCCGCCAATGATGCTGCAATCGATGGTGGAAAACGCCATCAAGCACGGCCTCGAAGCCAAGCCCGAGGGCGGCACGCTGAAAGTGCGCGCCGATGTCGCCCACAACAAGCTGCGCGTGATCGTCACCGACGACGGCCTCGGCTTCGGCGCCGTGCCTAGCGACGGCACCGGCCTGGGCCTGATGACCATCCGCGAGCGCCTGAAACTGCTGCATGGCGACCAGGGCCAGCTGCTGATCGCCGCCAACAGCCCAAGCGGCGTCATCGCCACGATCGAAGTGCCGTACCAGTTGTCCAAATAAGATCGATTGATTATTACGGCGATTCGTTGAATAATTAATTGTTTAAATAATTAACATTGCAGAACACACCCACATGCCTACAGCAATCATTGCCGACGACGAACGTTTGATGCGCGACCAACTGCGCATGCGCCTGGGCCAGGTCTGGCCCGAACTGGAAATCATCGGCGAAGCCAAGAATGGCGACGAAGCGATCGAACTGGTCGACCAGCTAAAGCCGGACTTCACCTTCCTCGACATCCGTATGCCCGGCAAGACCGGCATGGAAGCGGCCACGGTCATCGGCAACAAGAGCAACATCGTGTTCGTGACCGCCTACGACGCCTACGCGGTCGAAGCCTTCGAGCGCGGCGCGGTCGATTACGTGCTGAAACCGCCCGAGCAGGAGCGCCTGCAGATCACCGTCGACCGCCTCAAGACCCGCATGAACAAGCCAGCCGCCGACGTCAACGCCAGCGTGACGGCGATGCTGTCGCAACTGGCGGAAAAGATCGCCACGCCGAAACCGGCCTATCTGCAGTGGATACAGGCCAGCATCGGCCAGGACTTGCGCATGATCCCGGTCGAGGAAATCCTGTTCTTCCGCTCCGACGAAAAATACACCTGCGTGCAGACCGAGCGCTATGAAGCGCTGATCCGCAAGCCGGTGCGCGACCTGGCGGAAGAACTCGACCCTGCACTGTTCTGGCAGATCCACCGCGCGACGCTGGTCAACGTCAACGCCATCGAAGGCGTGACGCGCGACATCCGTGGCCGCCATCTGGTCATGATCAAGGGCAAGCCGGACAAGCTGGAAGTCAGCCGCAGCTTCCTGCACCTGTTCAAGCAAATGTAATTCCCGCAGACGCCGAGCGCGTCTGCGTCAAATCAATCCCCTGCCCTGCACTTGCATTAGTGTGTACCCACGCGGCCGCCGGCCGCATGGAGACGCGCATGGGTCGCACCCGATCATTGCTACTGCTTGCGGGCGCGGTCGCGCTGGCCAGCCGGCTGTCCTGGCGCATGGGCTGGCAATGCGCCAGGACAGCCGCCGCCCACAAGCGCAGCCGGGGCATCATCCAGCACGCCAGCGACGCCATCATCTCCACCGACGAGCGCCAGCACATCCTGCAAGCCAATCCCTCCGCCGCCGCCATGTTCGGCACCACGGTGCAGGCGATGGAAGGCTCGCCCTTGCACCGCTTCATCCCGCGCGACCAGCGCCAGAACAACGAACCCACGACCACCCGCTATTTCGGCGACACCGGCATCCGCCTGCGCATGAAGGGCCGCCGCGCCAGCGATTACGCGGTGACAGGGCTCAAGGCCGGTGGCCAGCACTTCCCGCTGGAGGGGTCGATCTCGTCGCTGGCGGAAAACGGCCACCGCATCTACACCATCATCCTGCGCGACATCACCGAGCGCAAGCAGGTGCAGGAGCAGCTGGAACAGTCGTACTCGCAGCTGCGCGAGCTGTCTGCAGCGCTGCAGACGATACGCGAGGAAGAGCGCAAGCACATCGCCCGCGAACTGCACGACGACCTCGGCCAGCTGCTGGCGACGCTGCGGGTGGACCTGGCGCTGCTGCAACAGCAGCACAGCAACGACGCCGTGGCCCGCAAGCTGCAGGCCGGCATGGACGAGCTGCTGATGTCGGCGATCACGTCGCTGCGGCGCATCGCCAGCAATCTGCGGCCGCGCGCGCTCGATGAGGGCGGTTTGTATTTTGCGCTGGAGAGCTTGCGTCAGGAATTCGTGGCCCGCTACGGCATCGCCTGCACGCTGGACGCGAATGAAGAGGATTTGATACTCGATGACGCCTACAGCACAGCCATCTTCCGCATCGCGCAGGAAGCGCTGACCAACATCACCCGCCACGCCGAGGCGCGCAAGGTCATGCTGTCGCTGTACCGCACCGATTCACTGCTGCAAATCACGATACACGACGACGGCCGCGGCATCGCCGAAAAGGACATGGACAAAGCGTCGTCCTTCGGCCTGATCGGGATGCGCGAACGCGTCTGGGCACTGCATGGCGACATTTCCATCGTCAGCGACGGCGGCACCCGGATCATGATCCGGCTGCCGCTGCCTCCTCAGGAAAATCCCGCCAGTATTGCTTAGAAGGCGTGACGGATGCCGACGTTGAAGGCCTTGTCGCCGCTACCAGCTTCGTTGTTGTTACCAACGGTGTAGCCAGCGCCGTTCTTGTTCTTGATCTTGGCGTAGGCGACGTAGATGCCGGTACGCTTCGACAGCGAGTGCAGGTAGCCCAGAGCCCACTGGTCGGCGTCCTGGTTGTTGACGGTCTTGTCGTTCTTGCGGATGTACGAAGCCATGATGGTGCCGCTAGGAGCGACTGGCACTTGCACGCCGATCAGCAGGTCGTTGCTGTCAACGCTGGCTTTCGGAGCCACGGCGTAGCCGTAGGCGTTGGCCACTGGCAGGGCTGCGCTGTTCACGCCTTTGTCTGCGCCGTAGGCGAAGTAGGCTTTAACAACCTGGAAGTCGTAGTTGATCGCGAACAGGGTGTTGCGGCCGCTGTCTTGCAGCTTGGCCGGGGTGGCGCCGACGGC
This sequence comes from Rugamonas aquatica, assembly GCF_009380215.1. Lineage (GTDB taxonomy): Bacteria > Pseudomonadota > Gammaproteobacteria > Burkholderiales > Burkholderiaceae_D > Rugamonas > Rugamonas aquatica_B. Next base: position 845,946 of record NZ_WHUG01000002.1, on the reverse strand, counting down.
GGCGGTGTCGTTGTTGCGGTTGTTGTACACCAGACGCGCGTTCAGCGGGCCGTTGGCGTAGTTCAGGCCGAAGCCGAACTGACGGCCGGCGGTCGAGCTGCCAGCCTGCTCGCCCAGCGAGTACAGACCTTCGGCGCTGAAGCCTTCAACGCTAGGCGATGCGTAGACCAGGGCGTTGCTGGTGCGGGTGTTGGCGCCAGCAGCTGGGAACAAGTTCTTGATGCTGCCTGCGTAGCCGGCGCCGAACGGGTCAGCGACCTGGCTCATGGCGTTGTACAGCATGGTGTATTGACGACCGATGGTCAGGGTGCCGGCTTCCTTGCTTTTCAGGCCGACGAACGATTGACGGTTGAACAGGGCGCTGTTGGCGTTGTCCAGCGCGCCATCATCCACTTTCACGCCGGTTTCCAGGGTGAAGATAGCCGACAGACCGCCGCCCAGATCTTCCGTACCGCGGAAGCCCAGACGCGACTGGCCGCCGATACCGCTGGTGACTTTGGTCACGCTGCCAGCAGCGCCGCCGCGCTCGCCGACCAGGCCGGCATCGACCAGGCCATAGATCGTGACATTCGATTGCGCTTGTACTTGGGCTGCGAAACCGCCGATGATCATTGCTACCAGAGTAAGTTTTTTCACTTGATGTTCTCTACTGAAGGTTGAAAGAAGTAACTGCATGTAATGAATCTACGGGGCGAATCATGCCTATCAATTACTTCAACAATGTGACATTGACCATTTGTTGTAATTCGACATCAATAAAAAAAAGCCGCTAAAAGCGGCTTTTCGGGGCTGAACGGGCTTATTTCAAGCGGCAGCTGAGCAGGTAGTAGTACTCCATGCGTTCGATGCGGACCTGCCGCGCCGACGTCGCGAAGCGCTTGCGCAGCGTACTATCGGTCAGGTAATTCTTCATCACTTCGTAGCGCTGGCCGTCGTCGGCCGTCAGGATCTGGAAGGTATTGCCTTCCAGGTCGGTGCGGGCGAATACCATGCTGTTGCCATCGACATAAGTTTCATCGAGCAACACCAGCAGCACATCCTTGCCCAGCTTGGTGCGCAGCGTCTTCAGGTATTTTTCCTGGTCTTCACGCTTGACGTGGGCCCACAGGCCGGCAGCGAACACCGCCGTGTACTTGCCTTCCAGGCCATCCGGCAGGTTGAAGGCGTCCATCACGCCGAAGCTGACGACATCCTCGTCCAGGCCGCGGGTTTCGGCCAACGCGATCATTTCCGGCAGCAGGTCGGTGGCGTGCACCGATTCCGCCACTTCGGCGATCAGGTCGGTCCAGTAAGCGGTGCCGCAGGCCAGTTCCAGCACCTTGTGGCCCTGGAACAGCTCGGCAACCATTTCCTGCAGGTCATCCAGATCGTCGAAGCGCTCTTCCTGCGCGTAGACCTGGTCATAGTTATCGGCGTTGACGGCATAAAATTGTGCCAACTGATTGGTAATCATGTCTTACTTTCTAATTTACAGTTCGTAGTGCTCTTTTTCACCGCTCATGGCTTGCTCGATCAACTTGCGGTTGAGCGTAGGCGCCAGCAGTTCAATAAAGGTGTAGATATAGCTGCGCAGATAAGCCCCCTGCTTGACCGCCACCCGCGACACATTCATGCCGAACAGGTGGCCCACGGGGATGGCGCGCAGGTTCTTGTCGCGCTCGGCGTCGAAGGCCATGCCCGCTATGATACCAATCCCCATGCCCAACTCCACATAAGTCTTGATCACGTCGGCGTCGATGGCTTCCAGCAGCACGTCCAGCTTCAGCCCGCGCAGGGAGAAGGCATGGTCGATCTTGCTGCGGCCGGCAAAGGCGCCATCGTAAGTGATAATCGGGAAAGCGGCAATTTCTTCCAGCGTAACCTGCTTGGATTTAAGCAAAGGATGGTCCGGCGCCACCACCACCACGTGTTCCCATTGGTAACACGGCAATGTTATCAATCCAGTCACGCCGGCGATGGACTCGGTGGCGATGGCCAGGTCGGCCTGGTCGCGCTGGACCATTTCGGCGATCTGTTGCGGATTACCTTGCAACAAAGACAACCTCACCTTGGGAAACTTCAGCATGAAAGCCTGCACCACTTTCGGCAGCGTGTAGCGCGCCTGCGTGTGTGTGGTGGCGATGGTAAAACTGCCACTATCCTGGGCCGCATATTCCTTACCGATGCGCTTCAGGCTGTCGATCTCCTGCATAATTAACTCCACCGATTCCAGCACCAGCCGCCCCGGTTCGGTCAGGCCGCGGATACGCTTGCCGTGCCGGGTGAAGATATCGACGCCCAACTCCTCCTCCAGCTCGATAATCGCCTTGGACACGCCCGGCTGCGACGTAAACAGCGCCTTGGCGGCGTCGGTCAGGTTGTAATTCTGGCGTACAGCTTCGCGCACAAAGCGCAGTTGGTGAAGGTTCATTGCAGATCCAGGCCCATCATAAATTGAACGTCCATGCTTATACCCAATACGTATATAAGCAAATAAAGACTAAGTCGTATGGAATAAAGACGAAGTTTATTACTATTAGCGCTAGTTTGGGGGTTCTAGCAAGCGACTATCTAGGAAGAATATGTATCAATACGACCAATATGACCATCTTATCGTGCGTGAACGCATCGCCCAGTACCGCGATCAGGTGCGCCGCCGCCTGTCCGATGAGCTGACCGAAGCCGAATTCCTGCCGCTGCGCCTGCAAAACGGCCTGTATATGCAGCGTCACGCCTACATGCTGCGCATCGCCGTGCCTTACGGCCTGCTGGCGTCCAGGCAAATGCGCATGTTTGCCCAGATCGCCCGCAAGTACGATCGCGGCTACGGCCACTTCACCACCCGCCAGAACATCCAGTTCAACTGGATCGAGCTGGAACAGACCCCGGACATCCTGAGCGACCTGGCCTCGGTGGAGATGCACGCCATCCAGACCTCGGGCAACTGCATCCGCAACACCACCTCCGATCCGTACGCCGGCGTCGCCGCCGACGAGATCATCGATCCGCGTCCGTACGCCGAGGTGCTGCGCCAGTGGTCCACCTTCCACCCTGAGTTCATCGCCCTGCCGCGCAAATTCAAGGTAGCCATCAACGGCGCCGTCGAAGACCGCGCCGCCATCGCCGTACACGACATCGGCCTGACCGTGGTGCGCAACGACGCCGGCGAGATCGGCTTCAAGTTCATGGCCGGCGGCGGCATGGGCCGCACGCCCATCCTGGGCAGCGTGATCCGCGACTTCCTGCCATGGCAGCACCTGCTGACCTACACCGAAGCCGTGATGCGCGTATATAACCAGTACGGCCGCCGCGACAACAAGTACAAGGCCCGCATCAAGATCCTGCTGAAAGCCATCGGCGTCGAGGAATTTACCCGTCAGGTCGAAGCCGAATGGACCGACCTCAAAGACGGCCCGGAAACGCTGACCGTCGAAGAGATGCAGCGCGTGATCGACTACTTCCAGCCGCCCGCATATAAACAGCTGGACGACAGCGACGTCGCTGCTCTTCCTGGCGCAAGCGCCAACAAGGCCTTCGCCAACTGGGTCAACCGCAACGTCAAGCCGCACAAACAGCCTGGCTATGCCGCCGTGGTGCTGTCGCTGAAGAAGACCGGCGTGCCGCCGGGCGACGCCACCGCCGAACAGATGGACTTCATGGCCGACCTGGCCGACCGCTACAGCTTCGGCGAACTGCGCGTCACGCACGAACAGAACATCGTGCTGGCCGACGTCGAACAGTCGCAGTTGTACACGCTGTGGGAACAGGTCAAGGCCAAGGGCCTGGCGACGCCGAACATCGGCCTGCTGACCGACATGATCTGCTGCCCTGGCGGCGACTTCTGCTCGCTGGCCAACGCCAAATCGCTGCCGATCGCCGCCGCCATCGCGGAGCGCTTCGACAATATCGACTTCCAGCACGACATCGGCGAGATCGAACTGAATATCTCCGGCTGCATCAACGCCTGCGGCCACCACCATGTCGGCAGCATCGGCGTGCTGGGCGTCGACAAGGACGGCAGCGAATGGTATCAGGTGTCGATCGGCGGCTCGCAGGGCAACAACGCCGCCATCGGCAAGATCATCGGACCATCGTTCTCCGCGCTGCAAATGCCGGAAGTGATCGGCCGCCTGCTGCAGGTCTATGTGCGCGATCGCTACGAGGACGAATCGTTCGCCGACTGTGCGCAGCGCCTCGGCATCGCACCGTTCAAGGAATTTGTGTACGCCACGCCGATCGCCGAAGCCGGTCGCCTGGTTGGAGAGGATGAATATGTCTGACGTTAAAAACCTGATCATCAAGGGCCGCGAAGTTGTCGAAGACAGCTGGCACGTGCTGCGCGCGCCGGAAGCGGCCGACGGCGGCGTCGCCCCCGAAGCCGACGCCATCGCCGCCCTGCCCGTCCCGGCGGGCAAAGTGATCGTGCCGGTCGCCGTCTGGAACGCCCAGCGCGAATCGCTGCTGGCGCGCGCCGAAGCCGGCGAAATCGGCGTCTGGATCGCCAGCGACGAACGCCCTGAAGCACTGAAGGACGACCTGTCGAAATTCGCCGTGATCGCCGTCGACTTCCCTAAATTCACCGATGGCCGCGGCTACTCGATCGCCTACAACCTGCGCACCCGCCTGGGCTGGACCGGCGAACTGCGCGCCATCGGCGACGTGCTGCGCGACCAGCTGTTCTCGATGCAGCGCGTCGGCTTCGACGCCTACGCCACGCGTCCCGACCGCAGCATCCACGATGCGCTCAAAGGCCTGTCCGATTTCTCGGAGACCTACCAGGCGTCGGTGGACCAGAAAGTGCCGCTGTTCCGCCGCCATGCGCGCAACGTCGGCGTCAAAGACGGCGATGCCGGCTACGGTATCTGAACGGAGCGAACATGAGTGACCTGAGCAAGCTGATTGCGGACACCAGCGCCACGCTGAACCGCATCGCCAGCGAACATAGCCCGGCGGTCTTCGCCTCCAGCCTGGCGGCCGAAGACATGGTGCTGACCGATTTGATCCTGAAGGCCAAGCTGAATATCGGCATCTTCTCGCTGGAGACCGGCCGCCTGCATCCCGAAACGCTGGCCATGCTGGACCGCGTGAAGGAACACTACGACGGCTACGAGATCGCCCTGTACAAGCCTGAGACCGAAGCGATCGACGCCTACGTCGCGCAGAACGGCCTGAACGCCTTCTACGACAGCGTCGAGATGCGCCGCGAATGCTGCCGCATCCGCAAGGTGGAGCCGCTGGGCCGCGCCCTGGCCGGCAACAAGGCCTGGGTCACGGGCCAGCGCCGCGCGCAGTCGGCCACCCGCACCTCGCTGATGGTGGAAGAAGACGATCCGGCGCATTTCATGACCAAGTTCAATCCGCTGGCCGACTGGTCGGAGGAAGACGTCTGGAACTACATCCGCGACAACGGCGTGCCGTACAACGCGCTGCACGATCAGGGTTATCCATCGATAGGCTGCGCACCATGCACGCGCGCCATCGAACCGGGTGAAGACGTCCGCGCCGGCCGCTGGTGGTGGGAGAATCCGGAATCGAAGGAATGCGGCCTGCACATGGTCGACGGCAAACTGATACGCATTAAATCCGTGGCGGCGTAATCCCGCCACACCAAAAGAATAGGCATAGTCCCATGAACGCTATAGTTGAAAACCACGCCGCGCATGTCAATGCACGCCACCTCGACGCCCTGGAATCCGAAGCGATCCACATCATGCGCGAAGTGGCGGCCGAGTGCAGCAACCCTGCCCTGCTGTTCTCAGGCGGTAAAGACTCGGTGGTCCTGCTGCGGATCGCGGAGAAGGCTTTCCGCCCCGGCAAATTCCCGTTCCCGCTGGTGCACGTCGATACCGGCCATAACTTCGCCGAAGTGATTACCTTCCGCGACAAACGCGTGGCCGAACTGGGCGAGCGCCTGATCGTCGGCTCGGTCGAAGAGTCGATCAAAAAAGGCACGGTGCGCCTGCGTAATCCGCTGACCGATTCGCGCAACGCCGCGCAGGCGGTCACGCTGCTGGAGACCATCGCCGAACACGGCTTCGACGCCTGCATCGGCGGCGCGCGCCGCGACGAAGAGAAGGCCCGCGCCAAAGAGCGCATCTTCTCCTTCCGCGACGAATTCGGCCAGTGGGATCCGAAGTCGCAGCGCCCGGAACTGTGGGACTTGTATAACACCCGCGTTCATCCAGGCGAAAACATGCGCGTGTTCCCGATCTCGAACTGGACCGAACTCGATGTGTGGCAGTACATCGCCCGCGAAAAGCTGGAACTGCCGCCGATCTACTTCGCCCACGAGCGCCAGGTCATTCCGCGCAACGGCCTGCTGGTGCCGCTGACCGACCTGACCCCGGCCCGCGAAGGCGAAACCGTCGAAACGCAAGTGGTGCGCTTCCGCACCGTCGGCGACATCTCCTGCACCTGCCCGGTGTCGTCGGATGCGGCCACGGTGGAACAGATCATCGCCGAAACCGCAGTCACGCAGATCACCGAACGCGGCGCCACCCGGATGGACGATCAGACCTCCGAAGCCTCGATGGAAAAACGTAAGAAAGCAGGATACTTCTGATGAACGCACTGAATGAAAACCTGACCGAGCGCGGACTGCTGCGCTTCATCACCGCCGGCTCCGTCGACGACGGCAAGTCCACCCTGATCGGCCGCCTGCTGTTCGACAGCAAAGGCATTTTCGCCGACCAGCTGGACGCCATGTCACGCTCCAAGCACAAGCGCACCGTCGGCGACGCCGTAGACCTGTCGCTGCTGACCGACGGCCTGGAAGCCGAACGCGAACAAGGCATCACCATCGACGTGGCCTACCGTTACTTCGCCACGCCGAAGCGCAAGTTCATCATCGCCGACACGCCGGGCCACGAGCAGTACACCCGCAACATGGTCACAGGCGCCTCGACCGCCGATGCCGTCATCATCCTGATCGACGTCTCGAAGGTGAAGCTGCATGACGACGGCAGCGTCGACCTGCTGATCCAGACCAAGCGCCACTCGACCATCGCCCACCTGCTGCAGATCGAGCACGTGGTGGTCGCGGTCAACAAGATGGACCTGGTGAACTACGATCAGGCGATCTACGACCGCATCGTCAAAGCCTACCGCGAGTTCGCCGAAACGCTGGGCTTGAAGGACATCACGCCGATTCCGCTGTCCGCCCTGACCGGCGACAACGTCGTCGACGCCAGCGAGAAACTGAGCTGGTACAAGGGCCCGACGCTGATCGAGCTGCTGGAATCGCTGTCGGTGTACGACGAATCGCACAACGCGCCGTTCCGCTTCCCAGTACAGCTGGTGGCACGCCACAACGGCCACGAAGCCAACGACTTCCGCGGCTACATGGGCCGCATCGAAGCGGGCAAGGTCTCGGTTGGCGACAAGCTGGTGGTGCAGCCGTCCGGCCAAGCCGCTACGGTCAAGGATATCGTCACGCTGGAAGGTTCGCATCAATCGGCGGTGGTCGGCCAATCGGTCACGCTGCTGCTGAACGAATACCTGGACATCTCGCGCGGCGACCTGCTGGCCGGCGCCGACCAGCCTGCGACCCTGCTCAAGCAGCTGAAGGCCGATGTATGCTGGATGTCCGACGAGCCGCTGGACCAGCGCCGCAAATACTGGATCAAGCACGGCACCAAGCAGACTTCGGCCAAGATCACCGGCATCGAGTCGCTGTTGGACATCAACACCCAGCAGCGCCACAGCGCCGAAGGCTTGAAGCTGAACGACATCGCCCGCATTGGCCTGACCGTGCAGCAGCCGCTGGCGGCCGACGCCTATGCCGATATCCGCGCGACCGGCGCCTTCATCCTGATCGACGAAGTCACGCACCAGACCGTCGCTGCAGGCATGATCCGCTTGGGCGAGTAGCCAATACGTCATTCCCGCGCAGGCGGGAATCCATACTCAGCATGGACTCCCGCTTGCGCGGGAGCGACGAGCCAACAAAGGAATCACGATGGTCATCCTCGGAAAAGTCTACCTTATCGGCGCCGGTCCCGGCGCCCAGGACTTGATCACCCTGCGCGGCGCGCGCCTGCTGGCGCAAGCCGACGTGGTGCTGCACGACGCGCTGGTGACGGCCGAGATGCTGGAGCTGTGCCCTCAAGCCGAGAAGATCCTGGTCGGCAAACGCTATGGCCAGCTGTCGACCGCGCAGCAGTTTATCAACAAGCAGATGGTCGACAACGCCAAGAAGTTCCCGCTGGTGGTGCGCCTCAAAGGCGGCGACCCGATGATGTTCGGCCGCGCCGACGAAGAACTGCGCGCGCTGGAAGAAGCCGGCGTCGACGTCGAAGTCGTCCCCGGCATCACCACCGCGCTGGCCGCAGCCGCCGCCAGCAAGCAGCCGCTGACCAAGCGCGGCGTGGCGCGCAGCGTCGCCTTCTTCACCTCCTCCACCGCGCCCGAGCACTCGGCCCACGACGCCATGCCCGACACCGACACGCTGGTGCAGTACATGGGCGGCCGCGAAGCCGTCGCCACGGCCGAACGCCTGCTGGCGCAAGGCCGCCTTCCGGACACGCCGGTGGTGGTCATCGAAAATTGCAGCCGGCCGGACCAGCAAATCCGCCGCCTGACCATCGCCTCGCTGGCGCAAGGCCTGGGCGCGGCCCACGGCCCGGTGCTGGTGATGCTGGGCGACGCGATGCAAACCCGCCCCCACCAGGCCAGCGACGCGACGCCACTCCCTTCAGCAGTACAGCAACTGCGCGCCTGATCCGTAATAGAATGTCCATTCATACCAAACGAGGTAGCAATGGACACTGTACAAGAAGTGCTGGAACGCGCATGGACCGCCCACTCGGCGGGCGGTTTCGATAACGCGCTCAAGGACTACATCTGGCTGTTCGACGCCAGCGCCGCCGATGAGGAAACCGCGCCGCTGCGCCTGTCCTACGTGCTGAGCGCCTGGGCCAAGCTTGCGGAAGAATACCTGCCGGCCCGCCATGCGCTGGTCGAAGTGCGCGATCGCGACAGCAAACGCCTGCTGGCCAGTGCCGACGGCGACAGCGAAACCGCCGCCGCCCTGTTCAACGACATCCGCGCAATCAACGACAAGCTGGGCGACTTGCAAAACACCTACCACCTGTTCCAGCAGCTGCCCGAAGCGCTGGCGCGGCAGTGCGCCCGCTCGGCGCTGCCTTCGCTGATGGCCTGTGGCGACTACGCGCTGGCCCGCCAGCACCTGCCGCAACCCTTGCAGCATCTGGCGCAGGCGGCGGCAGTGTTCAACGAGCGCCGCGCCGGCATGAACGTGCTGACCACCGCCGGCGTGGCCGATCTGCTGGCCGAGGTGTACAACTACATCGTCGAACTGGCGCTGGTACTGGACTTGCTGGACGGCTGCGGCGATACTGCTGCGGCGGAAGCGGCGCGCGAGCAGGCGGTAACGCTGGTGCAGTCGCCGGAAGCGCGCGCCTGCGTGCAGGCGGAACTCGACGCCCCCGGCACAACGCTGGACGCCATGATCGAACTGCAAAACTCTTCAGTGACCGAATAGTGAAAACGAACTACGCCCAAGCCCTCCTTCTCCTCGCACTGCTGCCGGTAGCCGCCCATGCTCCCGCCGCCATCCCCACCTACGATTTCAAGGTCGTCCGCGCCTACCCGCACGATCCGCAGGCCTTCACCGAAGGGCTGCTGTACCGCGACGGCTTCCTGTACGAGAGCACCGGCCTGAATGGCAAATCGTCGATCCGCAAGGTGGAGCTGGAGACCGGTAAAGTCGTCAAGAGCAAGGACATTCCGCCGCAGTACTTCGGCGAAGGACTGACGGCATGGCAGGACACGCTGGTCGGCCTGACCTGGCAGACCCACACCGGCTTCGTGTTCGACCTGGCCACCTTCGAAATGCGCAACCAGTTCGCCTATCCCGGCGAAGGCTGGGGCCTGGCGCAGAACGGCAAGGAGCTGATCATGAGCGACGGCACGGCCAACCTGCGCTTCCTCGATCCCAAGACCTTCCTCGAAGTGCGCCGCGTGAAGGTGACGGCGGACGGCATCCCGGTCGACCAGGTCAACGAGCTGGAAGTGGTGGGCGACGAAATCTTCGCCAATCTGTGGCACACCAACACCATCGCCCGCATCGATCCGGCCAACGGCAAGATCACCGGCTGGATCGACCTGGGCAAACTGTATCCCGACGCCGGCAAGGGCCTCAACGGCGAGAACGTCATGAACGGCATCGCTTACGACGCCGAGAAGAAGCGCCTGTTCGTGACCGGCAAGCTGTGGCCCAAACTTTACGAAATCAAGATCGTCCCGCGGAAGTAAACAACGCAATCAGCTCATCGGCCACCGCGCGCACCTGCGCGGCGCGCCGCACATCCTCGTGCATGACGATCCACAGCTTGCGCTTGACCGGGCAGGCCGGCGTGTCGATGGGCGCCAGGCCGCCGCGCCGCAAATCGAACAGGTACTCCGGCAGCACCGCAACGCCGCAGCCGCCCAGCGCCGCCTGGTACAAAGCGCCCAGGTCATTGGAACGCAGGCAGTAGCGGCGCCCGTCTCGCACCTTCTCCAGCCATTGCTGCTGCGGCGTCTCCTGCATCAGCTCATCGTAGCCGACAAACTCCCACTGCTCCGGCGCGCGCGCCGCCAGGTAGTCCGGGCTGGCGTACAGGCCGTAGGCGATCGTCGTCAACGCCCGCACCGCCAGCCCCGGCGCATCGGGGCGCTTGAAGCGCAACGCGATATCCGACTCGCGCCGCATCAGATCCGTCTCGCGTGCCTCGCCGCGCAGATCCAGCTCGATGCCGGGTAGCCGGAGCAGCGCGGTCTTCAGGCGCGGCGCCAGCAGATAGGCCGACAGCGCAGGCGGCGCCGACACCCTCACCTTCCCGCTCAGCGCAGCGCTGCCGCTGGCCGCCCGCATCAGGCCATGCAAGTTCTCTTCCATCTTGCGCGCATGCGGCACCAGCGCCTTGCCGGCCGCCGTCAGCGACCAGCCTCTCGGAAAGCGGTCGAACAGCTTCACCGCCAGCGCCGTCTCCAGCGCATCGATGCGCCGCGCCACGGTGGTGTGCTCGACCCCGGCCGCCCGCGCGGCACCGCTCAGCGTGCCGGCATCGTGCAGGGCCAGGAAGTATCGGAGGTGATCCCAGTCTGGTTGGCTCATTGTGCAATTATGCACATATATCGGGCGGATTTCGCTAATTTCGTTCAGATCGGTTTAGCGCTATCGTGGCTCCATCACCATCACGGAGAACGCCATGAAACTGCTGAACCGATTATTTTGCCTCGTCATGTGGGTGCCCGCCACGCAGGCGGCCGGAGCGCCCGCAGCGCCAGACTTCCCGCTGGCCGGCACCTGGACGCTGGTCGCCGCCGACCAGCTGCTGCCGGACGGCACGCGCATCCACGACTACGGCGAAGCGCCCGCCGGCCTGATGATGATCGACAAACAAGGCCGCTACAGCGTGCAGATCTACCGCACCGGGCGTCCGCACTTTGCCGGCGGCGACAAGAAGAACGGCACGCCGGCCGAGTTCGAGGCCGCCGTCTTCGGATCGAGCACGCACTTCGGCACCGTCGCCATCGACAGCGAGGCGCGCACGCTAACCTTCAGCATCGCCAACGCGGCTTTTTCAAACTGGGAGGGTACGCAGCAGAAGCGCGCCTATGAATTGAACGGGGATGAACTGAGCTACCGCGTGCCGGCCAGGCCGGACGGGCATATACCGCTGTCAGTCTGGCGTCGCGCGCGCTGACAGCGAGGCCACGCAGTAGTCGGACAGCGCATTAAGCACGGCCGCGTTCTCGCCGGCCGCATCGACCACCGTGATCGATGCCTGCGGATGATCGATGCGCAGCTGCTCGACCATCAGCGGCAGGTCGCGCAGCACGTGGCCGCCCTGCCCCAGGAACACCGGCACCACGGTGATGTGCGCGGTGCCGCCGGCGACCAGTTCGGCCACCAGCTCGGGCAGGCTCGGTGTCATCAATTCCAGAAAGGCCAGCGACACGCTCACGTCCGGCGTGCGCGCCTGCGTCAGCTCGCGCAACCGTTCGAACGGCGCAGCCCACGATGCGGCGCGCGCGCCGTGCGCAAATAAAACCAATGCCTGCTTACTCATGACTAATGCCTCTCCACCCACCACAGGGCTCCCAACGCCAGCGCCAGGAACAGCATGCTGGGCGCGAGCGCCGTGACGAACGCAGGGAAGGCGCTCAGCATGCCTAGATGCGAGAACAGCGAGTTCACCAGCTGGAAGCTCACACCGATCATGATACCAACAAAGATCTTCAGACTCACGCCGCCGCTGCGGGTGTGCAGATAGCCGAACGGCAGCGCCAGCGCCATCAGCACGAAGATCGCCAGCGGGTCGAACAGCTTCTTCCAGAACGCGATCTTGAAGCGCTCGGTCTCCTGCTTGTTCTCCTGCAGGTGGCGGGTGTAGACGGCCAGCTCGTTGGCCGACATGCGCTCGGGATCGGAACCTGCCACCGACAGGATCTTAGGCGTCACCTCGGACAGCAAATTCTTGGTGACGCTGTGTCGGGTTTCGATCAGGCTCGTGTCCTGGGCGAAGTTGTTGGCCAGGTTGGCCTGGCTGCCCGGTTTCAGCAGCGCCGGATTGGTGAAGAGATTTTCCGTCACATCCGACAGCTGCCAGTTGTTGTCGCCCTTGAAGGTACCGGTCTTGGCCAGCGTGATCGAACGCAGACGGAAGCTGGTGTCGAATTCATACAGCTTGACGTCGACCAGCGTGCCGTCCGGGCTGACCTGGCGCGCATTGAAGAAGCGCGTGCCGATGACCATGCCGCGCATGCCTTCGGACTTGACGATATCCTTGGTCCACAGGCCGGAGCGGAACTCCGACGAGATCGCGGCGCCACGGGCGCTCAGCTTGATCTTCTCGGCCAGCGGCGCGGTGCGCGGCGCCACCAGTTCGCCGAAGATGAAGGTGATCACCACCAGCACCAGGCCGACCTTGGCCAGCATCCCCGCCACCATGCCGGTCGACATGCTGGCCGCGCGCATGATGGTGAACTCGGAGGTGGCCGCGAACTGCGCCATCGTGTAGATGGTGCCGATCAGCGCCGCCAGCGGCATCACTTCATACACGTGGGCCGGCAGCCGCACCAGCACATACAGGAAGGCATACTGGATGGTGTAGCCGTTCTGGCCGACCGACGGCAGCTCGCCCGTCAAATCCATGAAGGCCTGCAGCGCCAGCAAGGCGACCAGCAGGAATGCCACCGCCTGCAAAATGGTGACGGCAAAATAGCGTTGCAGGATCTTCATGGCGATACGGCTTTCTTGTCAGCGGCGCGCGAGCGCTTCAGCGCCGCCAGCAATGCCAGCGGATGGTAACGGTGGTTCAGGTTCAAACGCCAGGCGAACAGCCCGAACACCAGCAGCGCCACGGCCAGGTGCAGCGGCCACCAAGACAGCGCGAACATCGACTTGCCCTGCTTGACGTTGGCCTCCACCAGCTTGACCAGATTGCTGTAGCTGAAGAAGATCAGCAGCGAGATAATCAGGTTGGCCGAGCTGCCGGCGCGCGGATTGACGAAGCCCAGCGGAATCGCCAGCAATATCAGCAGCAGGCAGGTGATGGGCGACGAGATCCGCCACAGCAGCTCCGCGCGGCCGACCGGCGTGGTGTCGTACAGCAGATCCATGATCGGCACGGCGGCGATATTACGCTCCGTCTCCAGATCCTGATTGTGGTTGGTCACGCGCATGCTGTAGCTTTCGAACTCCATGGTCTGGAAGTCCGACTGGCCCGGCATGCCCTGGTAACGGCGGCCGTTCTTCAGCACCAGATAGCGCTCGCCTTTGGGCCCGGTACTGACCACGCCTTCGCGCGCGACGATGACGGCGGTGCCGTGTTCATCGACCGTGTTGACGAACACGTTCTGCACTACCGAAGTCTTGCCCTCCACGCCCTCGACGAAGAATATGCGGTTGGTCGACGTGGATTCCTTGAACTGGCCCGGCGACACCTTCTGCAAATCCTCGCGCTTCTGGAAGCGCTCCACGTATTCCAGGCTTTTCAGCTTGGCCCACGGCGTGGCGACGAAGCTCAGGCCCGCCGTCACCAGGATCAGCGGCAGGCCAAACACCAGCACCGGCGCGATCCAGCGGGTCAGACTCAGGCCGGAAGCGAACCACACCACCATCTCGGAATCGCGATAGGTGCGGGTAACGACCATCAGCACTGAAATAAAGCTGGTGAGGATCACAATAGTTGGCAGATAATTCAAGGCTGCGAAGGCGATCAGCGCGACGACATCGCCGGAGGCGACCTTGCCGCCGGCGGCCATGCCAAGAACCGTAATCAGGGTCCAGGTAACGCAGATGCTGAACAGCACAGTGAAGGTGGCCCCGGCGGTACTTGCCATTTCACGTCGTAGGGCGCGTTGAAAGATCATTCGAAAGTTATAATTCGGTAGTTAAGGGCCTCACAGGGCCACAAGTTTAAATAACAGCCTGATAAACAGGCTGGCAATTCGTACACGACACGGAGAATCAAATGGACTTTAGCATAAAAGCATTCGACACAAAAAACACCATCGCATCGGCCAAGGCCGGCGTTGTCGCCGTCGCGGTCTTTGAGAACAAGAAGCTGTCGCAAGCCGCCAAGGCGTTGGACGGCTCCGGTGAAATCACGGCTGCGCTGAAGTCCGGCGACATCTCCGGCAAGGCCGGCACCACCCTGCTGCTGCGCGGCGTGAAAGGCGCGAGCGCCGAACGCGTACTGCTGGTCGGCCTGGGTAGCGACGATGCCGTCAGCGAGAAGAGCTTCGCCAGCGGCGTGTCCGCAGCGCTGAAGGCATTCTCCTCGCTGGGTACGAGCGACGCTATTATCGCACTGCCGATGGCTGAAGTGAAAGAGCGCGACCTCAATTGGGCGATCCGCTGTGTGGTGCAAAGCGCGCACGAAAGCGTGTTCCGCACCGACGGCCAGAAGAGCAAGAAGGACCCGGCGCCGACCGGCGTGAAGAAAATCGCGCTGGCCGTGCCTAACACCGCCGCCACCAAGCTGGCGCTGGCCCAAGCCGAGGCGATCGCCAACGGCATGGACCTGACCAAGGAACTGGGCAACCTGTCGGCCAACGTCTGCACCCCGACCTACCTGGCCAACACCGCCAAGAAGCTGGGCAAGGACTACAAGTTCGACATCGAAGTACTGGACCGCAAACAACTGGAAGCGCTGAAGATGAACAGCTTCCTGTCCGTGACCAACGGCAGCGAGCAGCCGCCGAAGTTCATCATCCTCAAGCACATGGGCGGCAAGCCTAAGGATGCGCCGGTGGTGCTGGTCGGTAAAGGCATCACCTTCGACACCGGCGGCATTTCGCTGAAAGCCGGTCCTGGCATGGACGAGATGAAGTACGACATGGGCGGCGCCGCTTCGGTACTGGGCACCTTCCGCGCCATCGGCGAGATGAACCTGAAGCTGAACGTGATCGGCGTGATCGCCGCCTGCGAGAACATGCCTTCCGGCCGCGCCACCAAGCCGGGCGACATCGTCACCTCGATGAACGGCCTGACCATCGAGATCCTGAACACCGACGCCGAAGGCCGTCTGGTGCTGTGCGACGCGCTGGCCTACGCCGAGCGCTTCAACCCGGCCGCCGTGATCGACATCGCCACGCTGACCGGCGCCTGCATCGTCGCCCTGGGCCACCACAAGAGCGGCCTGTTCACGCGCGACGACGAAGTGCACAACAAGCTGGCCGACGAGATCATGGCAGCGGGTAAAGCCGCCGGCGACACCGCATGGCGCCTGCCGATCGGCGAGGAATACAACGAGCAGCTGAAGTCCAACTTCGCCGACCTGGCCAACATCGGCACCCCTGGCGGCGCGTCGTGCACGGCGGCGGCGTTCCTGGAGAACTTCACCCGCAAGTACACCTGGGCCCACCTGGACATTGCCGGCACCGCATGGAAATCGGGCGGCGCGAAAGGCGCTACCGGCCGTCCGGTACCGCTGCTGTCGAACTTCCTGATTAATCGGGCATAAGCGCGCGCTTAATCAGTACAAGGTAACACCCGCAGCCGGCGGCGGCAGCGCATCGCGCTCCACCGCCGGGTGCATCACCACCGTCAGCGTGGCTGGATAGTCATAGCCCGCGCCCGTATTCTTGTCGATGAAATAGCCGACACCGGCCGTCAGCGCCAGATTCCCCCACAGATTGCCATCCGCCTTGGAGTCGACCTTCTCATAGGCCCAGCCAGCGCCGTCCTTGCGGCAGTCGATGCGCAGCGGGCCCGCGCTCTTGCGCAGCGTGACGCGTTCCGGCGTGGTGACGAACCATTTGCCGACATCGTTGTACAGCACACAGCCGACGCCCGCGATCTCGCGATGATCGAGCACGGTTTGCACCAGCACGTTTTGTTGGGTGGATTCTGTCAGGGAGGCGCAGCCGGTTATCAATGCCGGCAACGCCGCAGCAGCGAATGCGATTTTCAGCGCAGCTGCAATGGGGCGGAAATACATGGTCTGCCTCAGGGTTAGTGGGTCAGACCAGTGTAGCAGCCCGGGGGCTATTCCATATGCTCAATCAAGCGGCGTAAAGCGTTGCACTTTTACGCCATCGACTTCGATAATTTCAAAAAAAACGTCTTTCGGCCGGGCCCAGATGGACCCGTTGGCGGCACGATAAACGATCATGGTGCTGAGATCGGATTCCAGGGTGGCCTCACATACCAGCTCGTAGAGCCCCCCTTTGTAGTGCTTGAAGCGCATACCGGATCAGGCGTTATGCCGCACCGGTTCCGCAGCCACAGCGCGCTCTTCCGCCTGCTCCTGCTGCTTCTTCTTCAAGCCCTGCACCACTTTCAGGATGTCGTCCATGCCGCGTTCGCCACCCAGGGTGGAGAATGCATCCAGCACTTCGTTCAGCACCTGGTTGCGCACGGCAGCCTCGTCGGAGTTGATGACCGGCGGGCGTTGAACGGCAGCCTTGGCCTTTTCCAGCGCGGCGGCTTCCTTTTGCGCGGCGGTCTTGCGGCCGCCCGGCGTTTTGCCGTGCTCTAACGCTGCCTGCCAGATGACCCAGCGGCGTTGCGTTTCAAAAACCAGATACTCTTCTGGCTTGTCTTCCCGGCGTCGGACGATATGACCGTCTTTTTGCGCCCACGTCTCAAATGCAGCTCGCATTTTCATTCCTTTGTAAATGCGCTACGCGCAATTCACTGTTAAAACCACAAGTAATTTCCGTATAGTACCATTTATTGTTAAGCCACAACATAAAAATGTACCCGGTACCCTGCTATTTTTGATTGCCCAACGGAAACACAAGTTTTCCACTTAATTTGTACCAGTATATTTCTCTTTTGCTTATTTTGTCTTTATTTACCGTTCTATTTTGACAACAACGAGACACTCCTAGCAATTTTTTTTTGATTTCACACATTTTGCAACATTTTAGAGCCTCGTAGTGCGCGCACGAAAGGCTTTTTCATGTTTTTTTATAAAAATCGTCAAATTAACAATCTCATGTGTTAAATCAAGATGCTGTAAGATTGATCCCTGTAGGCTAACCGCCCCCGCTAACCCGCATGGACACAGACTCAGATGAAAATAGCCACTTGGAATGTTAACTCACTCAACGTTCGCCTGACGCACGTCTTGAAATGGCTAGAGGAGAATCCCATCGATGTCCTCTGTATTCAAGAAACAAAATTAACTGACGACAAGTTTCCAGTCGCCGCCATCGAGGCCGCTGGCTACCACGTGGCCTTCAGCGGCCAGAAGACGTACAACGGCGTCGCCATCCTGTCCAAACTGCCGCTGGCAGACGTGGTCAAGAACAATCCGCGCTACGAAGATCCGCAGCAGCGCATCCTGGCCGCCACCATCGACGGCGTGCGCATCGTGTGCGCCTATGTGCCGAACGGCCAGAGCGTCGACTCCGACAAGTACGAGTACAAACTGGGATGGTTGTCCGCCTTCCACGACTGGATCAAGGAAGAAGCCGCCGTCCATCCGCAGCTGGCGGTGCTGGGCGATTACAACATCGCGCCGGAAGACCGCGACGTGCACGATCCTGCCGCGTGGGAAGGCCAGGTGCTGGTGTCCGACAAGGAGCGCGCCGCCCTCACCCGCCTGCTCGACATCGGCCTGACCGATTCCTACCGGCTGTTCGAACAGCCGGAAAAATCGTTCAGCTGGTGGGACTACCGCGCGCTGGGCTTCCGCCTCAACAAAGGCCTGCGCATCGATCACATTCTGCTGTCGAAGGCGCTGGTGGCCCGATGCAGCGCCTGCGTGATCGACCGCGCGCCGCGCAAATGGGAGCAGCCGTCCGACCACGCTCCCGTGATCGCCACGCTCGACTAACTAGAGTCGCGGCAGCAGCAGCTGGGCCGTCGCGTGCGGCACCGGCTGCGAGAACAGATAGCCCTGCGCATACTGGCAGCCGTTGCGCTGCAGTAGCGCGTACTGCCCCTCCGTCTCCACGCCCTCCGCCACCACCGACAGCTGCAGGCTGTCCGACAGCGCGATGATGGCCGCCACGATCGCGCGGTCCTCGGCGCTGTCCTCCAGGTCCTTGATGAAGGCGCGGTCGATCTTGATCTTCTTGACCGGGAAGCGCTTCAGGTAGGCCAGGCTCGAATAGCCCGTGCCGAAATCGTCGATCGACAGGCGGATGCCCATGGCGTTGATCTGGCCCAGGATGTCCAGCGTCTGCTCGCCGTGCTGCATCAGCGCCGTCTCGGTGATCTCGAATTCAATCAGCGAAGGATCGATGCCGGTTTCGTCGAGGATGTCGCGGATCGACGCGATCAGTCCCCGGTGCATGAACTGGCGCGGCGACAGGTTGACCGCCAGCGGCACCGGCGCCAGGCCGGCGCGCTGCCACGCCATGCTTTGCTGGCAGGCCTGGCGTATCACCCACTCGCCGACCGGCACGATCAGGCCATTCTCTTCGATGATGGGGATGAAGTGGTCCGGCAGCACCAGCGTGCCGCCGCGCCGCCAGCGCAGCAGCACTTCCATCGTATGCAGGCGGCGCGTGCCGATATCCATGATGGGCTGGAAGTGCAGCTCGAACTCGTCCTGCACCAGCGCGCTGCGCAGGCTGGACTCCAGTTCGAAGTGCTGCGCCGCCGTCTGGTTCATCGCCTCTTTGAAGTACTGGTAATTGTTCCTGCCGCTGGCCTTGGCGTGGTACATGGCGGCGTCCGCGTGGCGCATCAGCGTTTCGACATCGCCGCCATCGTCCGGATACACGCAGATGCCGATCGACGGCGTGATGTGCAGGTTGCGCCCTTCCAGCGGGAAGCTCTCCGACAGCGCCTCGATGATTTTCTCGGCCACGTGGCTGGCCTCATCGGCGCTGCGGATGCCCGGCACCAGCACCACGAACTCGTCGCCGCCGAGGCGGGCCACGGTATCGCTGGCGCGCACCGCGCGGCACAGACGCGCCGCCACTTCCTTCAGCAGCTGGTCGCCGGTCATGTGGCCCAGCGAATCGTTGATGGTCTTGAAGCGATCGAGGTCGATGAACATCACCGCCAGGCGGCGCTCGGAACGCTGGGCCGCCAGCATGGCGCGGTCCAGCCGGTCCGACAGCAGCGCGCGATTCGGCAGGCCGGTCAGGCTGTCGTGATAGGCCATGTGATGCACACGCGCCTCGGCCTGGCGACGCTCGACGATCTCGCCCTGCAGCAGCGCATTGGCGCCGGCCAGTTCGGCGGTGCGTTCCAGCACCCGCACTTCCAGCTCGTCGCGCGCGCGGCTGACCGCTTCCGCCGCCTCGCGCCGCTCCGTGATGTCGTCCACCAGCCACACCGAACGGCCGGTCGCCATGGCCAGGTCAAACGGCCGGCCCGACAGGCGGCCCCAGAACGTGCTGCCATCCTTGCGCACCAGCTGGTACTCGGAGGCGTGCACGCGGCCGGCGTGGAAATCCTCGGCCGTGGCGGCGCGCGCCGCTTCCCATGCATCCTTGTCGGCGTAGAAGGCCTGCACGCTCAGCTGGTTCATCTCGCCCGGCGCGTAGCCGAACAGCTCTTCCATCTTGGTGTTGCAGCGCAGGTTGCGGCCCTGCTCAACCACCGAGATGCCCAGCACCGCGCTGTCCAGGATGGCCTGGTTTTCCAGCAGCGCGTTGCGCAGCGATTCCTCGGCGCGTTTTTGTTCGGTGCGGTCTTCGATCACCCAGATCGTGCCTTGGGTCGGATCGTCCGGATTGACGACGTAGCCGATCAGCTGCGCCCACATCAGCGTGTCGTCGGCGCGGCGCATTTCGATCTCGGTCTGGAACGGCTTGCCGATCGAGAGGAAAGGATAGGCTTGCGCGCCCAGGCGGTCGTAGGCGTCCTGCGACGGATACAAGGCCAGGCCGGGCAGACCGAGGCCTGCATCGCCATCGTAGCGGAACATCTCGGCGAAGCCGCGGTTGTAGCGCGTGATGACGCGGTTCTTGGTGAACAGGATGCTCATCGAAGCGTTGGTCATGATCGCTTCGACTTCCATCTGCGTCTGGCGCGTGGCGGTCACGTCTTCCAGGATCCAGATGGTGCCGCCTTCGCTGTGCGCATCGTCGACCGCATTGGCGCGCACGCGGCACCAGAACAGGCTGCCGTCGCGGCGCTTGAATTCGTATTCTTTTTTCTCGAACGGCTGGCCGGTGCCCAGCAGCGGCGCGGCCTCGCGGCCGAATTCCTCGTACTGGGCCTGCGACGGGAACACCATCGCCGACGGATGGCCTATCATCTCGTCGATGCTGTAGCCGAACATCTCCGCCATGCGCGGATTACAGCTCAACATGATCTGCGCCTTGCTGAACAGGATGCCGACCGAGGCGTTGTCCAGGATGGCCTTCTGCTCCAGCAGCAGCTGGCGGGTCGCTTCCTCGTGCTGCTTCTGCGCGCTGCGGTCGTCGAAGATCCAGATCGTGTCCTGCTGCGTGCGGCCCGGATTGATCACGTAGCCGAAGGCGTGGGCCCAGAAGGTCGAACCATCCTGGCGCCGCATTTCCATCTCGGCCTGGTATGGTTTGCCGCGCGCCAGCAGCGGCCGCGCTTTCTTCACCACCGCGTCGAACGCCTGCTGCGACGGGTACAGCGTCGATGTCAGCTGGCCGACGCCGTCGTCGTCGCTGAAGCCGAAGAACTCGGCGAAGCGGTGGTTGTAGCGCAGGATGCGGTTGTCGCGCTGGAAGCCGATCGCCAGCGGCGCGCTGTCCATGATGGCCTGCATCTCCAGCAGCGCGCGGCGCAGCTTCTCTTCGTCGATGCGGTGCTCGTTGATGTCTTCCATGATCCACACCGTGCCTTCGGCGGTGTTGATCGGATCGATGGCGCGGCCGAACACGCGCGCCCAGAACAGCGAGCCGTCCTTGCGGCGCAGCTGCGCCTCCTGCATGAAGGACAGGCCCTGCGACAGCGGCGGCCCGGCCTTGCGGCCCATGTCGACGAAGTCCGCTTCGCTCGGATACACGATCACCGAAGCCACGCCCTCCAGCTCCTGGCGGCTGTAGCCCAGCATTTCGGCGCAGCGGATATTGCACTCCTGGATGATGCCGTCCTTGCTGAACAGGATGCCGACGGCGGCATTCTCCAGGATGGCCTGCTGCTCCAGCAGCGTCTTGCGCAGCGAGCGCTGGTCGCGCTCGACCGCGCTGATGTCGTGGAAGACGATGGTGCCGCCCGATGCGCCGGCCGGCAGCGCCTTGGCCTTGGCCTGCACCGACAGGTATTGTCCGTTGGCGCAGGTCAGGCAGCTGTCCCAGCGCACGCCAAAAGTCCCCGACAGCATGGCCGTGTCGAGATGCTCGGCGCTGGCCGCGCGCACGTGGCGCGCAAACAGCTCGGCCGCCGGACGACCGCACGGATCGGCGCCCAGCAAATCGATCAACTCCCAATTGGCGGCCACCACCACGCCGTCATCGCTGTAGGCGCACGCAGGGACGCCGATCAGCGCCAGCGCGTCCGCCACAAAGTCAGGATTAGTCGAAGCTCGATTCATGTACACCAAAAGGCACCCGAAAAAAGATGCCACCTCGCCCGTTACTTCACGGCAGCATAGTTGGCAGATCATAAACCACATTGGGCTCATTAGCCATCGCACACGCCGAGCGATACCCCTAAAAACGACAATGCCCGGCGAACCGGGCATTGCTGTCATCGGACCACTTGTCAATTCTATCAGTGAGCGGTGGCTCCGGCGGCGCCGATGCCGGTCTCGGAACGCATCTCCTGCGCCTCATAGCCGGCGCGGTCGATGCGCGCCCGCGCGCTGCGGTCCAGCATCGAGAACAACCAGATGCTGGCGAAAGCGGCCGGCATCGAGAAGATGGCCGGCGACGCATAAGGGAACAGCGCGTCCGCATGGCCCAGCACATCGACCCACACCGATTTCGACACCACGGTCAGCACCACGGCCGTGATCAGGCCGACGAAGCCGCCAATGGTGGCGCCACGCGTGGTGCAATCCTTCCACAGCACGGACATGAACAGCACCGGGAAGTTGGCCGAGGCGGCGATGGCGAAGGCCAGCGACACCATGAAGGCGATGTTCTGCTTCTCGAACACGATGCCCAGCACCACGGCGACGATGCCCAGCGCGATGGTGGTCAGGCGCGACACGTACAGCTCCTTGGCGCTGCTGGCCTTGCCCCTCTTGATAACGGTGGCATACAGGTCGTGCGACACGGCCGAAGCGCCGGACAGCGTCAGCCCGGCCACCACGGCCAGGATGGTCGCGAAGGCCACGGCCGAAATAAAGCCGAGGAAGACATTGCCGCCCACCGCCTTGGCCAGGTGGATCGCCGCCATGTTGTTCCCGCCCAGCAGTTTGCCGGCGGCGTCCTTGAACTCGGGATTGGTGCTCACCAAAACGATGGCGCCGAAGCCGATGATGAAGGTCAGCACGTAGAAGTAGGCGATCCAGCTGGTGGCCCAGAACACCGACTTGCGCGCTTCCTTCGCGCTCGGCACGGTGAAGAAGCGCATCAGGATGTGCGGCAGGCCGGCGGTGCCGAACATCAGCGCCATGCCGAACGAGATCGCCGACACAGGGTCTTTGATGAAGGTGCCGGGGCCCATGATGGCGTCCTTCTTGGCGTGCACTTCGACCGACTTGGCGAACAGCGCCTCCGGGCTGAAATTGAACTGTGCCAGCACCACGACCGCCATGAAGGTGGCGCCGCCGAGCAGCATCACGGCCTTGATGATCTGCACCCAGGTGGTGGCCGTCATGCCGCCGAACAGCACGTAGATCATCATCAGCGAACCGACCAGCACCACCGCGATCCAGTACTCAAGGCCAAACAGCAGCTTGATCAGTTGCCCCGCGCCGACCATCTGCGCGATCAGGTAGAAGGCCACCACCACCAGCGTGCCGGAAGCGGAGAAGATGCGGATAGGCGCCTGCTTGAAGCGGTAGGCCGCAACGTCGGCGAAGGTGAAGCGGCCCAGGTTGCGCAGGCGCTCCGCCATCAGGAAGGTAATCACCGGCCAGCCGACCAGGAAGCCGATGGCGTAGATCAGGCCATCGTAACCATTGAGGAACACGGCGGCGGAGATGCCGAGGAAGGAAGCCGCCGACATGTAGTCGCCGGCGATGGCCAGGCCGTTCTGGAAGCCGGTGATGCCGCCGCCGGCGGTGTAGAAGTCGGCCGCCGATTTGGTCTTGGCCGCCGCCCACTTGGTGACGAACAGCGTGAACACCACGAAGGCGCCAAACATGATGATCGCGGTCCAGTTGATGGGCTGCTTGGTCGCCTGCCCCAGGTCGGCGCCGGCCGCGAGGGCCGCGCCGCTGGCGCCCAGCAAGGTCAGCGCCGCAAACCAGCCCAGGCTGCGCTTGGCCGCGTTCATGATTGCACCCGGTCGTGGATGGCCTGGGTCAGGTCATCGAACTGCTTGTTGGCGCGGCGTACATAAAGGCCCGTCACCAGCACCGTGAACACGATCACGAACAGGCCAAGCGGCATCCCCCAGGTCATCACGCCGGCGCCAGTCTTCGACGCCAGCAGTTCCTTGTCGAAGGCGATCAGCAGGATGTAGCCGTAATAGACCAGCATCATCACCGCCGTCAGCGTCCAGCCGAAACGGGAGCGCGTCTTGACCAGCCTGTGATAGCCGGGGTCGCGCTTTATTTTTTGAACCAGATCGTCATGCATGGTGTGTCTCCTTTGTTGTTTGTCACAACAATAAACAGCGAGACTTACCGGCCCCTTACGCGCACACTATTTCGCCACACCTTCCTGCAGCACCCGTTGTATCTGCTGCAGCGACGCTGGATCTTCGATGGAAGTCAGGTCGCCGGGATTGCGCCCCTCGCAGATCGCCTGTATCGAACGGCGCAGCAGCTTGCCCGAACGCGTCTTCGGAAGTTGCGGCACGAAGTACACGCGCGATGGCCGCGCCACCGCGCCCAGCTGGCGATCGACAACGCCCAGGATCTCGCGCTCCAGCAATGCGCAAGCCTCGTCGCCGACAATGCGCGACGCATCCTTGACGATGACGAAGGCTACCGCCACCTGGCCTTTGAGCTTATCCTCCACGCCCACCACCGCCACCTCCGAAACATTGGCGTGGCTGGAGATGGACTCCTCGATCTCACGCGTACCAAGACGATGGCCGGCGACGTTGATGACGTCGTCGGTGCGGCCAAGGATGAAGTAGTAGCCATCGGCGTCGCGCACGCCCCAGTCGAAGGTCGAATACAGCTGCTGCTCGCCGCAGGCGGTCCAGTAGGTATCGACGAAGCGCTGGTCATCGCCGTACACGGTCTGCATGCAGCCCGGCGGCAGCGGGCCTTCGATCATCACCACGCCCTTCTCGTTGGCGCCGCATTCCTCGCCGGTCGATTCGTTGACCAGCTTGACCTTGTAGCCGTACATCGCCACGCCAGGACTGCCCAGCCGCGTCGGCAGGTCTTCGACGCCCTTGGCGATGGAGAGGATGGGCCAGCCGGTTTCGGTCTGCCAGTAGTTGTCGATGATGGGTACGCCCAGTTCGCCGGAGATCCATTGCGACGTGGTTTCGTCCAACGGCTCGCCGGCCAGGTACAGCGCGCGCAGCGACGACAGATCGTACTTGCGCATGAACTCAGGCGGCTGCTTGCGCAGCACGCGGATCGCCGTCGGCGCCGAGAACATGCGTGTGACCTTGTACTTCTCGACGATGCTCCACCAGATGCCCGGGTCCGGGCAGATCGGCGTGCCTTCGTACATGATGGTCGCCATGCCCGCGATCAGCGGGCCGTAGACGATGTAGGAATGGCCGACCACCCAGCCGATATCCGACGTGGCGAAGAAGGTCTCTCCGGCCTTGCTGCAGAAGTTGTACTTCATCGACGACGCCAGCGCCACCGCATAACCACCGACATCGCGCTGCACGCCCTTCGGTTTGCCGGTGGTGCCGGAGGTGTACAGGATGTAGGATGGTTCGTTCGATTCCATCCAAGTTACCGGCACGCGCGCATCGATGTGCGCGGCGCGCAGGCTGGCGTAGTCTTCGTCACGGCCGGCCACCAGATTCATGGGCGCCAGGCCGCGATCCACCAGCAGCACCTTGGCCGGCTTGGCCACGGACAGTTCGATCGCTTCGTCCAGCAGGTGCTTGTACGGGATGGCCTTGCCGTTGCGCGAACCAGCATCGGCGGAGACGACCAGCACTGGCTTGGCGTCGTCGATACGGCTGGCCAGGCTGTTGGCGGCAAAGCCGCCGAACACCACCGAGTGCACCGCGCCGATGCGGGCGCAGGCCAGCATCGCGAACGCCGCCTCGGCGATCATCGGCATGTAGATCAGCACACGGTCGCCACGGCCGACGCCCAGCGCCAGCATCACAGCGGCGCAGCGCTCCACCTCGGCCTGGAGCTCGTTGAAGCTGTAGCTGCGCTCCGTGTTGGTTTCGGTGGAGATGGCGATCAGCGCGGGCTGATCGCCCTGCGTGGCGCACCAGCGGTCCACGGCGTTGTGGCACAGGTTCGTCTGTCCGCCGACGAACCACTTGGCGAACGGAGGATGGGAATAATCCAGCACCTGCGTACATGGGGCGTTCCAATCGATGAGCGCTGCCTCGTCCTGCCAGAATTGTTCAGGCGTGACGATAGAGCGCTGATAGAAATCAGCGTAATTCATGTCTCCTCCGTTATGGTGTGTGCAGCTTAGAACGTATCGCCGGGAACCCGTACCCAACCTTCCATCAGCACGCGAGCGCTGCGGCTCATGACCGCTTTTGTTACGCTCCACTCGCCGTTCTGCTGCGTCGCCTCCGCGCCCACCCGCAGCGTGCCGGATGGATGGCCGAAGCGCACCGCATCGCGGGCGCCACCGCCGGCCGCCAGGTTGACCAGCGTGCCAGGTATCGCCGCCGCCGTGCCGATGGCAACGGCCGCAGTCCCCATCATCGCGTGGTGCAGCTTACCCATGGACATGGCGCGCACCAGCAGGTCCACATCGGTAGCGGCGACCTGCTTGCCGCTGGATGAGACGTATGGTGCAGGCTTGGCGACGAAGGCCACCTTGGGCGTATGCTGACGCGTGGCCGCATCGTCGATATGCTTGATGAGGCCCATGCGCAGCGCGCCGTGTGCGCGTATCAGTTCGAAGCGTGCCAGCGCTTTCGGATCGCTGTTGATCGCGTCCTGCAGTTCGGTGCCGAGGTAGCCGATGTCTTCGGCGTTGACGAAGATGGTCGGAATACCGGCGTTTATCATGGTCGCCTTCATCGTGCCGACGCCCGGCACTTCGAGGTCGTCGACCAGTTGGCCGGTCGGGAACATCGAACCGCCTGCGCCCTCCTCTTGCGCCGCCGGGTCCATGAACTCCAGTTGCACTTCGGCCGCCGGGAAGGTGACGCCGTCGAGTTCAAAGTCGCCGGTTTCCTGGACTTCGCCGTTGGTCATCGGTACGTGGGCGATGATGGTCTTGCCGATATTGGCCTGCCACACGCGCACCACGGCCACTCCGTCTTGCGGGATACGGGCCGGGTCCACCAGGCCACCGCTGATGGCGAACGCGCCGACGGCGGCGGACAGGTTGCCGCAGTTGCCGCTCCAGTCGACGAAGGCCTTGTCGATGGAGACCTGGCCGAACAGATAGTCGACATCGTGGTCAGGCTTGCTGCTCTTGGCCAGGATGACCGACTTGCTGGTGCTGGAGGTTGCGCCACCCATGCCGTCGATCTGCTTGCCGTACGGGTCGGGGCTGCCGATCACGCGCAGCAGCAAGGCGTCGCGCGCGGCGCCCGGCTGTTGTGCGGCTTCCGGCAAGTCCTGCAACCGGAAGAACACGCCCTTGCTGGTGCCGCCACGCATGTACGTGGCGGGGATCTTGATTTGAGGTTTATGTACCATGACATTCATCCGTTGCCGTCACTCCCGCGAAAGCGGGAGTCCATGCTGAGTATGGATTCCCGCCTGCGCGGGAATGACATGGGTTAAGCCGCTTTGGCGGATTCAAGGAAGTCCTGCGCGAAGCGCTGCAACACGCCGCCCGCTTCATAGATCGATACTTCTTCCGCCGTATCCAGGCGACAGATCACCGGCACTTCCACGCGCTCGCCGTTGCGGCGGTTGACTACCAGCGTCAGCGTCGAACGCGGCGTGCGCTCGCCGATCACGTCATAGCTTTCGGTGCCGTCCAGCGCCAGCGTCAAGCGGTTCACGCCCGGCTGGAACTCCAGCGGCAGCACGCCCATGCCGACCAGATTGGTGCGGTGGATACGTTCGAAGCCCTCGGCCACAATCGCCTCCACACCGGCCAGACGCACGCCCTTGGCCGCCCAGTCACGCGACGAGCCCTGGCCGTAGTCGGCGCCGGCGATCACGATCAGCGACTGTTTGCGTTCCATGTAGGTCTCGATGGCTTCCCACATGCGGGTGACTTTGCCTTCCGGCTCAACGCGCGCCAGCGAACCGGCTTTGACCTTGCCGTCCGCATCGCGCACCATCTCGTTCTTCAGCGTCGGATTGGCGAAGGTGGCGCGTTGCGCGGTCAGGTGGTCGCCGCGGTGGGTGGCGTAGGAGTTGAAGTCCTCTTCCGGCAAGCCCATTTTCGCCAGGTATTCGCCGGCAGCACTGTTCAACATGATGGCGTTGGACGGCGACAGGTGGTCGGTGGTGATGTTATCGCCCAGGACCGCCAGCGGCAGCATGCCTTTCAGCGGACGAGCGCCAGCCAGCGCGCCTTCCCAGTACGGCGGACGGCGGATGTAGGTGGTCTGCGGACGCCAGTCGTACAGCGGTTTCACTTTGACGCCGTCGTCTTCCTGCTTGGCGAACATCGGGATGTAGACCTTGTTGTACTGAGCCGGCTTGACGCTGGACGCGACCAGCGCGTCGATCTCTTCGTCGGTCGGCCAGATATCCTTCAGCGTGACCGGCTGGCCGTTGCTGTCGATGCCCAGCACGTCCTTCTCGATATCGAAGCGGATCGTACCGGCGATGGCGTAGGCCACCACCAGCGGTGGCGAAGCCAGGAAGGCCTGCTTGGCGTACGGGTGGATACGGCCGTCGAAGTTGCGGTTACCCGACAACACAGCGGTGGCGTACAGATCGCGGTCGATCACTTCTTTCTGGATCACCGGATCGAGCGCGCCGGACATGCCGTTGCAGGTGGTGCACGCGTAAGCGACCACGCCAAAACCCAGCTGCTCCAGCTCAGGCATCAGACCCGCTTCTTCCAGATACAGCGTCACGGTCTTGGAGCCGGGCGCCAGCGAGCTTTTCACCCAAGGCTTGCGGGTCAGGCCGCGCGCGTTGGCGTTACGCGCCAGCAGGCCTGCCGCGACCATGTTGCGCGGGTTGTTGGTGTTGGTGCAGCTGGTGATGGCGGCGATGATGACGGCGCCGTCAGGCATCAGGCCAGGTTCGTTTTCCACCACGCCGCTGATGCCGCGCGCGGCCAGCTCGGAAGTCGGTACGCGGTTGTGCGGATTCGACGGACCGGCGATCGTGCGGACCACCGACGACAGGTCGAACTTCAACACGCGCTCGTACTCGGCGGTCTTCAGGGCTTCGCCCCACAGGCCGGTTTCTTTCGCGTAGGTCTCCACCAGCTTGACCAGTTCATCATCGCGGCCGGTCAGCTTCAGGTACTTGATGGTTTGCTCGTCGATGTAGAACATCGCGGCGGTGGAGCCGTACTCCGGCGCCATGTTGGAAATGGTCGCGCGGTCGCCCAGCGTCAGGTGCGAAGCGCCCTCGCCGAAGAACTCCAGGTAGGACGAAACAACCTTCTGCTTGCGCAGGAATTCGGTCAGCGCCAGCACGGTGTCGGTGGCGGTGATGCCGGCTTGCGGCTTGCCCGTCAGTTCAACGCCAATGATGTCCGGCAGGCGCATCCACGATGCGCGGCCCAGCATCACGCTCTCCGCTTCCAGGCCGCCGACGCCGATGGCGATCACGCCCAGCGCATCGACCATCGGCGTGTGCGAATCGGTGCCGACCAGCGTATCCGGGAAGGCCACGCCGTCCACAGCCTGAATCACCGGCGACATGCGTTCCAGATTGATCTGGTGCAGGATGCCGTTACCCGGCGGGATCACGTCGACGTTCTTGAACGCCTTCTTGGTCCAGTTGATGAAATCGAAGCGGTCTTCGTTGCGGCGGTCTTCGATGGCGCGGTTCTTGTCGAAGGCATCCGGATCGAAGCCGCCGCATTCCACGGCCAGCGAGTGGTCGACCACCAGCTGGGTAGGCACTACCGGGTTGACCAGCGCAGGATCGCCGCCTTGCAGCGCGATGGCGTCGCGCAGGCCGGCCAGGTCGACCAGCGCGGTCTGGCCCAGGATGTCGTGGCAGACCACGCGGGCCGGGAACCATGGGAAGTCCAGGTCGCGCTTGCGCTCGATCAGCTGCGACAGCGAAGCATTCAGCGTCGCAGGATCGCAGCGGCGCACCAGATTCTCAGCCAGTACGCGCGAGGTGTACGGCAGTTTGGCCCAGGCGCCTGGCTGGATCGCGTCGACAGCGGCGCGCGCGTCGAAGTAATCGAGCTTGGTGCCCGGCAGGGATTTACGGAATTGGGTGTTCATTATTTGCGGTCCTTGATCGGGACGAACTTCAGGTCTTCAGGTCCGACGTAGTTCGCGCTTGGACGAATGATCTTGTTGTCGATGCGCTGTTCGATGATGTGCGCGGCCCAGCCGGAGGTGCGCGAGATGACGAACAGCGGCGTGAACATCGCGGTCGGCACACCCATCATGTGGTACGAGACGGCCGAGAACCAGTCCAGGTTCGGGAACATCTTCTTGATGTCCCACATGACGGTTTCCAGGCGTTCGGCGATGTCGAACATCTTCATCGAGCCGGCTTCCTGCGACAGCTTGCGCGCCACTTCCTTGATGACGACGTTGCGCGGATCGGAGATGGTGTACACCGGATGGCCGAAGCCGATCACGACTTCCTTGTTGGCGACGCGGTTGCGGATGTCCGCTTCGGCTTCGTCGGCGTTTTCGTAGCGCTTCTGGATCTCGAAGGCGAATTCATTGGCGCCGCCGTGTTTAGGGCCGCGCAGCGCGCCGATCGCGCCGGTGATGGCGGAGTGGATGTCCGAACCCGTGCCGGCGATGACGCGGCTGGTGAAGGTGGAGGCGTTGAACTCGTGTTCCGCGTACAGGATCAGCGAGGTGTGCATCGCCTGCACCCAGCTCTCGGACGGCTTCTCGCCGTGCAGCAGGTGCAGGAAGTGGCCGCCGATAGAGTCGTCGTCGGTTTCCACGTCGATGCGTTTGCCGTTATGGCTGAAGTGGTACCAGTACAGCAGCATCGAGCCGAAGGAAGCCATCAGACGGTCGGCGATGTCGCGCGCGCCCGGTACGTTGTGGTCGTCCTTTTCCGGCAGCGTGCAGCCGAGGACCGAGACGCCGGTGCGCATCACGTCCATCGGGTGTGCCGATGCGGGCAGTGCTTCCAGCGCGGACTTCAGCGCTTGCGGTAGGCCGCGCAGCGAGCGCAGTTTGGCTTTGTAGCCTTTCAGCTCGGCGGCATTCGGCAGCTTGCCGTGCACCAGCAGGTAGGCGATTTCTTCGAACTCGCAGGTGTTGGCGACATCGAGGATGTCGTAGCCACGGTAGTGCAGGTCGTTGCCGGTTTTGCCGACGGAGCACAGTGCGGTGTTACCGGCGGTGACGCCGGACAGGGCGACGGATTTTTTTGGTTTGAAGGTGGCTTCGGTCATTTTATGGGTCTCCTGATTATTTCTTCTGTGCGGCGAACAGTGCGTCCAGCTTCTGCTCGAAGCTGTGGTAGTTGATGCGTTCATACAGTTCGGCGCGGGTCTGCATGGTGTCGAGTACATTCTGCTGCGTGCCGTCGCGGCGGATCGCGCCGTAGACGTTTTCCGCAGCCTTGTTCATGGCGCGGAAGGCCGACAGCGGATACAGCACCAGGCCCACATCGGCGCTGCGCAGTTCATCCACGGTGAACAGCGGCGTTGAGCCGAATTCGGTGATGTTGGCCAGTACCGGCACCTTGACGGCGGCGGCGAATTTTTTATACATATCGAGGCTGATCATCGCTTCCGGGAAGATCATGTCGGCGCCCGCTTCCACGCAAGCGACGGCGCGTTCGATGGCGGCGTCCAGGCCTTCGACGGCCAGCGCGTCGGTGCGGGCCATGATGACGAAGTTCTCATCGGTGCGCGCATCGACGGCGGCGCTGATGCGGTCGACCATCTCCTGCTTGGTGACGATCTCCTTGCCCGGGCGGTGGCCGCAGCGCTTGGCGCCGACCTGGTCTTCGATGTGCATGGCGGCGGCGCCG
Source organism: Rugamonas aquatica (assembly GCF_009380215.1). Classification (GTDB taxonomy): domain Bacteria; phylum Pseudomonadota; class Gammaproteobacteria; order Burkholderiales; family Burkholderiaceae_D; genus Rugamonas; species Rugamonas aquatica_B. The sequence continues at coordinate 814,279 of NZ_WHUG01000002.1, read as the reverse complement.
AACTTAATCATGGACTTGACGGTGCGCGCCACGTTGAAGGCGGAGGCGCCGAAGCCGGTATCGACATCGACCAGCAGCGGCAGGTCGCACACGTCGGTGATGCGGCGCACGTCGGTCAGCACGTCGTCCAGGTTGGAAATGCCCAGGTCCGGCAGGCCGAGCGAGCCCGCCGCCACGCCGCCGCCCGACAGGTAGATCGCCTTGAAGCCGGCGCGCTTGGCCAGCAAGGCGTGGTTGGCGTTGATCGCGCCGACTACCTGCAACGGGGATTCTTCCTGGACGGCTTTGCGGAACGCGGCGCCTGCGGAGTATTGAGTCATGGGGTTACCTTTCAATGTTGCGATGAAGTTGCGGGAGTTATTGCAAGGGGCGTGCCAGATAAGCACCCTATACAAATCAACAACTTACGGCAATTAGACGTTTCACAGGTGTTTCATTTTGAAACATCGAAACATATGAACTACAATTGAAACATGCGCCATTCCACTCCCCTGCCCTTCGACGTCAACGACAAACCGGTGATCTGGACGGTTTCCGTCTCGCGCCTGTACGACCTGTTCCGCGACATCACGCTGGAATACGACGACCTGGCCACCATCGAACCGATCAACCTCGGTTTCGACGAAGCGGCCCGCCACATCCGCGAGCGCATGGCCACCGAGCGTTGCGACGCCGTTATCGCCGCCGGTTCCAACGCGGCGTATCTGAAGGGGCGTCTGTCGGTGCCGGTGGTGATCGCCAAGTTCAGCGGCTTCGATGTGATGCAGGCACTGGCGCGTGCGCGGCGCGTGTCGGACCGCATCGGCATCGTCACTTATCAGGAGCGCTTGCCGGAGCTGGCCGAATTCGCAGGCACCTTCGGCTTCGATGTCGAACAGCGCACCTACGCCACCGAAGAAGATGCGCGCGCCCAGATCAACGACCTGAAAGCGTCGGGCATCAAGGCCATCGTCGGCGCCGGCCTGATTACCGACCTGGCCGAGGAAGCGGGATTGACCGGCGTGTTTGTCTACTCGGCCGCCTCGATCCGCCACGCCTTCGACGACGCGCTGGAGATGGCGCGGCTGGCGCAGCTGGAATCGAACCGCAGCCGCACGCGCGGCGCCGTGGTGGCGGACACGCTGCGCGCCAAGCACGGCATCAACGACCTGCGCGGCGATTCGGAAGCGATGGAGTCGTTGCGCCAGTCCGTGCTGCTGTACGCGAAGTCCCCCGCCACGGTGCTGATACAGGGCGAGACCGGCTGCGGCAAGGAGCTGGTGGCGCAGGCTATCCACCGCGAGAGCCCGCGCACGCTGGGCCAGAACCGCCCCTTCGTCGCCGTCAATTGCGGCGCGATCGCGGAATCGCTGCTGGAGTCCGAACTGTTCGGCCACGAGGAAGGCGCTTTCACCGGTGCGCGGCGCGGCGGCCATGCGGGCTTGTTCGAAGCGGCCAATCGCGGCACGCTGTTCCTCGACGAGATAGGCGAGATGCCGTTGACGCTGCAAACCCGCTTGCTGCGCGTGCTGGAAGAGCGCGAGGTGGTGCGCGTGGGCGGCACGCGGCCTATCGCGGTCAACGTGCGCATCATCAGCGCCACCCACTGCGATCTGGAGCAGCGCGTGCGCGAGGGCCGCTTCCGCGCCGACCTGTTCTACCGGCTGGCGGTGCTGCGCTTGTCGCTGCCGCCGCTGCGCGCTCGGCAGGAGGACGTGATGACGCTGGCCGAATGGTCGCTGAAGAATGCGCTGGCGTCGCTGGGTGCGCGGCCGCATCCCAATTTGCACGCCGAGATGGCGGCCTGCGCGCCGCTGCTGCAGCGCTACGACTGGCCCGGCAATGTGCGCGAGCTGCGCAACCTGGCCGAGCGCCTGGCGCTGTTCCTCGCCGCCGAGCCACTGCAGGCTTTGACGCCGGCCTTCGTGCTCAGCGTGGCGCCGGAGCTGGCGGCGCGCGCAGCGCCGCTACCCGGTGGCTCCGGCCTCGCCACGGCTAGCGCCTCCGGTGCCACCGCGTCCGCACTGCCCGCCGTCCGTCCATCCGCCGAAAGCATCAGCTCCGTGCTGGCCCGCTTCGGCGGCCGCCGCGACGCCGCCGCTGACTATCTCGGCATCAGCCGCACCACACTCTGGCGCAAGCTGCGCGCCGAAACCGGCGAATAAGCCTGCGGGGGTGCACCGGTACTGCGCGGCTACCGCTCATCCCTGCCAAAAAACCGTTCATCCAGTAGTCGTCGCCGGCGTCGTTCCGCGGCGATAGCATGGCCTCACTTACTGACAACAACGGAGGTCAACATGCAACGCTCGCTCGTCCAACGTATCGCCACCATCACCGCCAGCCTGGCCCTGGCTTACGCCGCCGCACCGGCCGTTGCCGCCGGCAGCGCCGCAGCCTCCGCCCATCCTGCCTTCAAGGTGGAAGTCACCGGCAAGGGAGCACCCGTGATCCTGATCCCAGGCCTGGCCTCGTCCGGCGAAGTATGGGACGGCACCGTCGCCCATTACTGCGGCAACCGCCAGTGCCACGTCGTCACCCTGGCCGGATTCGCTGGCGTGCCCGCCATCGAAGGCCCGCTGCTGCCGGCTGTTGAGCAGCAGCTGAGCGACTACATCGCCGTCAACAAATTCGACCACCCCATCGTCATCGGCCACAGCCTGGGCGGCTTCCTCGGCATGAAGCTGGCCGCCGACCATCCAGACCAGGTGGGTCGTTTGATTATCGTCGACACGCTGCCGGCACTGGCGGCGATTCAGATGCCCAGCATTACCGCTCCGCAGATGAAGGAAATGGCCGCAAGCATGCGCGCCCGCATGGAATCCATGGACCCAGAATCCTACCGCGCCAACCAGCTCAAGACGCTGCGCACCATGATTACAAAACAGGAAGACATCGACCGCGCCGCCGGCTGGGGCAAGCTGTCCGACCACGCCACCGTCATCAACGCCATGACCGAAATGATGAGCGAAGACCTGCGCACGGAAGTAAGCCGCATCAAGTCGCCGACACTGGTGCTGGGCGCCTGGTACGCCTACAAGGACTATGGCACCAAGCCGATGTTCGAACAGATGTACAAGAGCCAGTACCAGCAGCTGCCCAACGTGAAGGTGGAGCTTGCGGACACCGCCCGCCACTTCATCATGTACGACGATCCGGCCTGGATGTATGATCGCATCGATAACTTTTTAAAATAATCCATCATGACCAACGACCGTCCACTGCTCGCCCGCCTGAACTGGTACTGGCTGTTCCAGCTGGCCGGCTGGCTGTTCCTGCCGCTGCTGCTGATCGCCATGACGCCAGGCGACAGCCACACCCCGCGCATGCTCGGCATTTCGTTCTGGGGTGTGGTGGCGGGCCTGATCATCTCGGACACCTGGCACCGGCTGCTCAAGCGCCAGATCCGCAACGGCGTGCGGGTGGGCTGGAAGGCCATCATGGTGGCGATCCTGGTATTGGGCGTCATCCATACCGCCGTGCAGACGGTCGGCTACATGGTCATCAAGCCTTTCGGCGAAGTGCACGGCGTGTACTGGGTGCCGGGCGCGCTGATGTTCTGGTGGGGAGTTTATCTGGTGTGGAACACCTTCTACATGGCGGTGCTGTCGCTGCGCCGCGCCAACCGCTTCGAGCAGGAGGCGCTGCGGCTGGAGATCAGCGCCAAGGACGCCGAGCTGCGCGCCTTGCAGGCGCAGGTCAATCCGCATTTTTTCTTCAACAGCATGAACAGCGTGCGCGCGCTGATTTATGAAGACCAGAACGCCGCCGCGCAGATGATCGATCAACTGGCCAGCGTGATGCGCTACGCGCTGCAATCGGGCCAGAACGATACGGTGCCGCTGGCGGCGGAGATCGAAGCCGTGCAGGCCTATCTGGCGATCGAGAAGATCCGCTTCGAGGAGCGCATGCGGGTCAGCGTGGAGATCGGCCTGGGCCTGGATCAGGTGCGCATTCCGCCGATGGCCTTGCAGACGCTGGTGGAAAACGCCGTCAAGTACGGCGTCGAGACCAGCCCCACGGGCAGCGAGATCCGCATCCGTGCGCAGCGCATGGACGATGGCAAAATCCATATCGAGATCGCCAACCTCGGCGCGATTCTGCCGTTCGCAAACTCCACCAAGGTTGGCCTGGTCAACACCCGCAAGCGTTTGGCGCTGGCGCTGGGTTCCAACGCCAGCCTGGATCTGACTGAAAACAGTGGCTGGGTACGCGCCACGCTGACTTTACCGGAGGCCGCGTAATGCGCGCACTGCTGATCGACGACGAACGCCTGGCGCGCGCAGAGCTGCGCCGTTTGCTGGCGGCCCACCCTGAAGTAGAAATCGTCGGCGAGGCCGTCAACGCGGCCGATGGCATCCAGCAGATCACCGCGCTCAAACCGGACCTGGTATTCCTCGACGTGCAGATGCCGGGCGGTAGCGGCTTCGACATGCTGGCCGCGCTGGAGGAAGCGCCGGAGGTGATCTTCACCACCGCGTTCGACCAGTACGCGTTGCAGGCCTTCGAAGTGAATGCGCTGGACTATCTGCAAAAACCGATCCAGGCGGCGCGCATGGCCGCGGCCTTGCAGCGCTGCGCCTTGCGCCACAGCCGCGCGCTGGCGTATGCGGCGGCCGGCGTACCGGCCGTGGCGCCGACGGCGGCCAGGAAGCTGTTCATCAAGGATGGGGAGCGATGCTGGTTCGTCGGCTTGCAGGACGTGCGCTTGTTCGAATCGGACGGCAATTACACGCGGGTCTACTTCGACCATCACAAGCCGCTGATGCTACGGTCCCTGAACCAGCTGGAGGACAGGCTGGATCCGCAACGCTTCTTCCGCGCCAGCCGCCGCCACATCGTCAACCTGGACTATGTCGAGCAAGTCACGCCCAACGACGCGGGAGGCCTGGACCTGCTGCTGCGCGACGACCTCGAAGTAGAAGTCTCGCGCCGCCGCGCCGCGCAATTCAAAAGTCTGGCCAGCTTGTAGGGCAACGCTGAGTACATACCGACTAAGTAATCACGACTTTCGATCGGAACTTTCTTCGACAGGGCCCATCTAACCCCTTGGGGCATGCGTCGATGGCCGCAAGTACCCGGCCCCATCCATCCCATTATTCACGAAGGAATACGGTGCCGATAACAGTTATGCGGTACTAATTATGTCAATTCATCTAGATTTGGAATAGTCAACATGAAACTTCCAAAAGAATGTCAGAGTTTGGACGATGTACGCACGGAGATTGACCGGCTGGATTCGCAGATTATTGCCGCGCTTGGCAGCCGCCTCGATTACGTCAAAGCCGCATCGGCATTCAAGGCCGACGAAAAAAGTATACCAGCGCCTGAGCGGGTGGCGGCGATGATACCGCGAAGACGCATGTGGGCCGTGAAAGCCGGACTTGAGCCGGACTTTATCGAAAGAATATTTCGCGAACTGATAGCTTGGTTTATCAATGAACAGATACTCTACTATCGATCGACAGCGCACGGCTTACCCCTTGATCGCGGCAACTTAAGGCGGGCGCTGGACGCGGGGCATGAGCGGGCAAAAGCCGCGGGCCGCCCCATGTTGGTCAGCGTCACCCAGCGCATCGACGCTTTCGATCCGATCAAGGTGTTCGACGCCGCCCGCATTTCGGCAAGCCCGGCGTTTTTATGGACGCAGGGAACAGCCAACTTCGCGATGGTCGGTGTCGATGCCGCCCGGGTGTTCGAAGGCCAGGGCCAGGACAGGTTTGCGCAAGTCCTTGCCGCCTGGCGCGCCTTGCTGGACGGGGCCTTGATCGACAAGCCGGCAGGCGCACAGAACGTCGGCCCCATGCTCAGCGGCGGATTTTCTTTCGATCCAGAACAGACCAGGACGCCTCGTTGGCACGGGTTCGCGGATGCCTCGTTGATACTTCCGAAATTGCAACTGACGAAAGCGATGGACGCCAGCTATTTGACGGCGAATATCATCGTCGAGGCGGACCAGCAGCCGGAGACGGAAGCCGCGCGGCTGGAACAGCTCTGGCTGCATATACTTGGCCACACGGAACCGGATGCGGAAGTGGCAAGCACACCGGATCTGCTACATTACCGCAACGTCCTGCCTCCCGCGCAATGGGAACAGCTGGTGCGGGATGCAGCGGCCACCATACGCGGCGGCGCCATCCAGAAAGTGGTACTGGCGCGGGAAGTTCAAGCGGTCGGCACGCTGCCATTCACCGTCAGGCACGCCTTGCAAAGGCTGCAAGACATTTACCCGCAGGCCTACCTGTTCGCTATTTCGCGGGGAGACAGCTGCTTCTTGGGCGCCACGCCCGAAAGGCTGGTGCGGCTGCACGCGAAAACGGTGGAAGTCACCGCGCTCGCCGGTACTTGTCGCCGGGGCCGTTTTACCCGGGAAGATCATCTGCTGGGCGAGCAACTGCTGAACAGTAACAAGGACAGACACGAGCACGCGCTGGTGGTGGATATGTTGCGCAACGCGCTGGATGCCTACTGCGAGAATCTGGACATCCCCTCACAACCGGTCCTGCTTAAACTCCAAAACGTACAGCATTTGTATACCCCGATCGCCGGGTGCTTGCGTAGCGACGCTCATGTGCTCGACCTGGTCGCCGCGCTGCATCCCACCCCTGCCGTCGGTGGACTCCCACGCTCGGCGGCGCTGGCGTATTTGCGCAGCCACGAGCAGCTCGATCGCGGCTGGTTTGCGGCGCCGGTGGGATGGATGGACGCGCAAGGACAAGGAGAATTTGCTGTAGCGCTACGTTCTGTACTGATGACAAATAACGAAGCATCCTTATTCGCTGGCTGCGGCATCGTTGGCGATTCGGAACCGGAAAGCGAATTCGCGGAAACGGAACTCAAGCTGCGTGCGATGAAGTTCGCCCTCGGGCAGGATGACCGACAGATGCGATAAGCGCGGAAACGCCACGGTATCCCGCACCGGCAAAAAATCCGGGATTTCCCGGATTTTTTGCCGGATATGCCAGTAGTGAGGCAAGCAATTCGGCTAGCAATGAGCTGCTCTACGGCGCCGCATGAACCCCATCACGCCCAAGCCGCCGCCGACCAAGAGCAGAGTGGCCGGTTCAGGCACGGCCGCCAGCGATGTGACGGTCGCCGCGCTGCTGCTCAGCAGGCTGACGGTGTAATTCCCGGCGCTCAGCAGTCCCGACGTGTCCGAGAACGTTCCGCTGAGCAGGCCCGAATCGCAAACGCTGGGCACACCGCTGTTGGAAGCGCAATTCACGTTGAGCACAGCCTGACTGTCGTTGAAGACCGTGTTGCCGGCAGCATCGTTAATCGTGAAGATGTTCGCAATCGTGCCTTGCGCGCCTTCGCCATTGGTGGTGGTGGACGCGTAATACCTGTATACATCACTGAAATTGAAGGTGATGGTGCCCGGGCCCGCCAGCACAAAAGAAAACGCGATGGCGGCGTTCGCGGTATTCATCCCTCCCGACGATCCCGCTTTACCGCCGCCAGTGGTGACCCGCGCCTCGGCGACATTATTCACTTGGGGAACTCCGCCGGCAGAGAACGGGTTGCCGGCCGCTGTATCGCTATCGCCGCGCGAGCCAACCATACCGCCAGTGGATCCCGCCAAAAAAACGTAGTTATTCTGGCCGGGCACGGTCCCCGTACCCGAAAAAGCTTCCAGCGCATCCGAAGCGTTCCCCAGCGGCACAGGGTCTTGAAAGACCGCCCCCGGGAATCCGGTGAAGGTCGCAAAGTTGCTGGTATTGCGTTGCGGCGTGCCTGTCACGGTAATGGTGGATCCCGGGCTCGACGTTATTGCAAAATTTGTCAGCCTGTTTTCAGCAAACGCTATGGCGGTCGCTTGCGCACTGCCGGCAGCCCCGAATCCCGCAACCGTTATACCGATGGCGGCGGCTATCGTTTTTTTCTTCAATATTTTCGCATTCATGATGGTCTCTCTTATTTAAAATTTCCGAAATAAAAATTTATAATGAAGAAAAAGGCAAGCAGAAACCTCTCCTTCAAACAGAGAATTAGCACGAATCGATCCAGTATTTTATTCCATACAAATCAACCACTTACGAAAAATAATAAATATTATTAAAGCGCACTGTAAAAAAATCCGACCAGGTAATTATTTATTATTTCCGGCTTTACTTTGCCTTGGCCGGAAAGGCCGGATCACTTCAATGGCTTTTTCCAGTTGCAGGTAGCGGCTGGCGATGACGTCCGCTACGTGCGCAACGCCTCGGCCGGCACCATGCGCATGGCGATCCAGGTGTGGCGGGTGATGGCGATCAGTGCGACGATCAGCGTCAACGCCAGCGCGAACAACATCGTCCAGTAACCTATCGGCGCGTGCTCGGTGAAGGAGGCCAGGTAGCGGTTGATCGCCAGCCCCGCCAGCGGCAAGGCGATGGCGGCGGCGATCAGCGTCAGGGCGCCGATCTCGCGCACCACCAGCAAGCCGATATCGCCCCGCTTTGCGCCATGCAGCTTGCGCAGCACGATCTCCTTCGCACGCCGCTGTACCGTGTTGGCCGCCAACACGTACGTTCCGAACGCCGCGATCACCAGCGCGATGACGGTGGCAATCGCCAGCAGCTTGGCCACGCGCGCGTCTTCCGCGTAGTTGACGGCCAGGACATCGCTGGCGCGGTGGGTCTTCGATACCGCATCCGGGAAGTAGCTCGGCCACAGGCGCTGCACGGCGAGCTCCACATCGGCCGGAGAACCTTTGGTACGCACGCTCAGCACACTGCCCGCAGTCCACAGTTCATACGCGGTCGCACGCGGCGCTTCCCGCAGCGAGTGGAAGCGCAGTTCCGGCACGACGCCGACGATGCGCTTGGCGATGACCTTGTCGTCGAAGCCGGTGAACAGCACCGTCTCGCCGATGGCCGCCTCGTTGCTGGCGAAACCCAGCTCGCGCACGGCGACGGCGTTCAACAGCACCGGCACGTTGTCGTCTTCCTTGTCCAGGCCAGCCTGGAACAGCCGTCCCGCCACCGCATTGATGTGATACGTTTCAAAGAAATTGGCGCTGACCGATTTCATCTCCATCATCGCCACCGCACCGCCAGGACGTTTCAACTCGCGCGACCACGCCCAATCGAGCCGCCCCACAGGATCCTCGGAAATGGCCACGCTCTCCACGCCAGGCTGCGCCGACAAGGCCGTGTACAAGCCACGCGCCTGCGGCTGGTCCCTCACCCGGCCCGGCATATCGACGATCACCAGCGGCGCCGGATCGAAGCCCGGCGACGCATGCATCGCATAGTCGGTCTGCCAGGCCACGGCGATCGTCACGCTGGCGAACGCCATCGCGGTGGCAACCTGCACCACGGTGAGCACGCGGCGCCATTGCATGCTGCCGCGCGACTCGGTGTCCGGACGCCCTGCCAGCACCTGCGTCGGATGCACGCGCAGCGCCACCCAGGCCGGATAAATCGCCGTCACCACGCCCAGTAGCGCGCCGATGCCGAACGCCGCCAGGATGTTCGACAGCGAGAACAGACTTTCCAGATGGCGGTTGACCAGTTGCGAGAACATCGGCAGCGCCAGCCACGCCAGCAGCAACCCAAGCAGCGTCGCCGCCGTCGACACCATCAGCGACTCGACCAGGAACTGCCGCATCAGCTGCCCGACGCCTGCGCCCAGCACCTTGCGCATCGCCACCTCGCGCTGGCGACGCAGCACGCGCACCGTGGTCAGGTTCAGGTAGTTGATCGCCGCCAGCGCCAGAATCAGCACCGCCACAGCCGCGATACCGGCCACGACGACCGGGTTGCCCCGTTCATGCGTCTTCGACATGGGGCTGTCCGCGAGTTTGTAATCGAAATAGGAATCGCGCAGCGGCGACAGAACCAGCTCGATGGCGCGCCGCTTGCCCAGGCGCTCGCGCGTCTCCGGCGGGAATCGCTGCACGCTCGGCGTGGTGTCGACCACCTGTTGCAGACGGTCGCGTATCGCCGTCAGCGAGGCGCCGGGCCGTACGCGTATCAGCAGCTTGCCCATCCAGCCACGTTCGCCGGTCAGCATCTCGTGCCGGATGTCCTTGCCCGCCACGACGGAGTTCACGCCGAACAGCACCTCGAACGGGATCGTCGTATTCGACGGCGGCGTGCGTACGACGGCGCCCACCTGCAAGGTATTGCCCTCATTGAGCATGGTGCGGCCCAGCGCATCGCGAGTGCCGAACAGGCGCAGCGCGGCGTCTTCGGTGATGACGAACAGATTGGGCTTGTCCAGCGCCGACAGGTCACCCTGCACCGCCTTCAGTCCCAGCGTCAACGGGAAGCCCGGCAGCACGGTCAGGCCGCCCACCCGCAGTATCTTGCTGCCGATCCGCACGGTGAGCGGATCGCTCTCCGGCCGCGCCGGAATGTAGCTGGTGGCGTCGGTCACGCCAGGCACCTTCAGCGCAGCTTCGCGCAGGAACATGGGCGCCACCTCGTGCAGCGGCTCGCTCGGATCGACGTTGTAGTACTGCTTGACGACATAGATGCTGTCGACATCCGGGATGTGCGCGTTGTACTCCATCGAATACCGCACGAAGCCAAGCAGCAGCAGGCCCGCCGCCAAACCAACACCCAGGCCAAGCACCACCGCCAATGTGTACGCCGGCTCCTGGATCAGGGTGCGCCAGCCGATACGAAAGTCTCCGAGCTTCATGTGTTTGGTCCGTTGAGGGAAATACCCCAGTGTTGCAACATCCATGCCACGGGCTTTTGGACGCCAGGACGGACAAAATCAGCGCGCAATGTTCGGAAGTGAACGCTATCGCTGTTCACTTCCGAACACTTTACTTCGCCTTGATCGGGAAGGCCGGGCGCACAGGGCGCACCGGCGGGTTCTTCGCCAGTTCGGCCTTGATGACCTCAATCGCTTTTTCCAGTTGCGGATCGCGGCCGGCGATGACGTCGGCCGGATTCTGGTCGACTTCGATATCCGGCGCCACGCCTTCGTTCTCCACGCCCCAGCCGCCGTCGCGGGTCCAGAAGGCCAGGTTGGGCGCGGTGATGCCGCCGCCATCCATCAGCGTCGGGAAGCCAAGGATGCCCACCAGGCCACCCCAGGTGCGCTTGCCGATCAGCGGACCCATTTGATTTTTGCGGAACATCCACGGCAGCAGGTCGCCGCCCGAGCCGGCCGTTTCATCGATCAGCATCGCGCGCGGTCCCTGAATCGAGGCCGACGGCGTTTTCATGTCCGCGCCATAGCGCATGGTCCACCAGGCGATTTCCTTCTTCTGCAAAATCTCCAGGTAGTAGTCGGCCACGCTGCCGCCACCGTTGAAGCGCTCGTCGATGATGACGGCGTCCTTGTCGGCCTGCGGGAAGAAGTAGCGCTTGAAGTAGGTGTGGCCCAGCGTCGCGGTGTTCGGCACGTAGACGTAGGCGACCTTGCCGCCAGTGGCCGCGTTCACCTTGCGGATATTCCCTTCGATCCAGTCGCGGTTGCGCAGCGCGTCCTCGGTCGCCACTGGCACCACGGTGATGGTGCGCGATTTGCTGCCGTCCGCGTTCGGGCCGACGGTGATGTCAATGGCCTTGTTGGCGGTGTTCTCGAAGGCGCTGTACAGATTCGTCGGCGCCAGCAGCGGACGGCCATCGACCGCCAGCAGATACTCGCCAGCCTTGACGTTCAGGCCAGGCTCGGTCAGCGGCGCGCGCAGCGCCGGGTTCCAGTTCAAGCCGCCGTACACCTTCTTGAAGCGATAGTGGCCGTCGCTCACTTCGTAGTCGGCGCCCAGCAGGCCGCCCGGCACCGGCTTGGCATCGGTGAAGAAGTCGCCGCCGCCGCCGCGATGGTGGCCCACGCCCAACTCGCTGCACAGCCACTGGATCAGGCGATTCAAATCGGCGCGGCTGGACAGCTCAGGCAGGAACTGCGCGTACTTGGTGCGCATCTTGTTCCAGTCGGCGCCGTGCATGCCGGGGTCGTAGAAGAAGTCGCGGTTGATGCGCCAGGCTTCGTTGAAGATCTGCTCCCACTCGGCGCGCGGTTCGGCGCGCACTTCGATCGCTTCGACCTTGATCTTGCCTTCGCCCGGCGACAGTGTCTTGGCGGTGGCGCTGCCCATGGCCCAGGCTTCCTTCAGGCGGTACAGGATCTTCTTGCCGTCGGCGGAGACTTCGTATTCGTCGGCTTCGGCCAGCAGCGTTTCGGCCTTGCGGTCCTTCAGGTCGAAGCGCTGGATGGCTTTCTTGCCGTCGTTCTCGCGCAGGAAGAAGATCTGCCCTGCTTCACCTGCGTTCAGATCGGACAGCGCGGCCGCAGGTACGGGCAGATCGACGATGCGGTTCTCGATGCCTTCGAAGTCGATGGAGATCGGCGCCACCGGCGCCACCGTTACCTTGGGATCGTCGCGGCCTGTCTTCGGATCGACCTTGGGCGGCTCCGCCTTGGCTGGCTCCTTGGCCGATGCCTGGGCCGGCGGCGTGGCCGACGATGCGCTCTTCTCCTCGTCGCTTTCCTTGATCAGCGGCGACGGCAGGTCGCGCCGCAGCACCGCCATCCAGATCGTGCGGGTGACGCGATTGTCCTCGTTCTGCTGCGAGAACCAGTTATTGCTTGGTCCCGCGTTGGTCGAGGCGAAGAAGTACAGGTACTTGCCGCTCTTGTCGAACACCGGATCGACCACGTCGGACAAGCCGTCCGTCACCGGCCACGATTTATTCTGCTCCAGCGAGTAGATATAGGCGCTGCGGGTGTAGGTCATCGAGTTCAGCGCGTAGGCGATCCAGCGCGAATCCGGCGCCCATGTGGCGTGCAGCGTTTTGCTCACACCATACAGCGGCTCGCTGGCGATCTTCTTGATCGCACCCGTCGCCACGTCCAGCACGTACAGCGTCCACGCGTTGTCGGTGTAGGCGATCTTCTTGCTGTCGGGCGACCAGACCGGATAGTCGTAGAAGCCTGCACCGGTGAGCTTGAACTTGCGCGGCTCGCCCTTTCCGTCCTGGGCGCGGATGTGCAGCGCGTACTCGCCCGATTCGTCCGAGAAGTAGGCGACGGAGCGGCCATCCGGCGACCAGGCCGGCGTGCGTTCATTCGCGGCCGGCGTATGCGTCAGGTTGCGCACATCGCCTTTATCTGCGGGGATGGTGACGATCTCGCCGCGGAACTCGTACGCCACGCGCGCGCCGGACGGCGAGATCGAGGCGTTGCGGATATACTTGGCGCCACTGACCCAGCGCGGACGCGATGCCCCCAGGTCGCTATTGACGCCGATGGTGAGCTTGCGCGACTGGCCGCTGGCCAGGTCCAGCGCATGCAGATAGCCGGCCTGCTCGTAGACGATGCCGCCGCCGTCGGCTGCGATATTCAGCACCGGGAAGTCGGTATGCCGCGTCAATGCGCGCACCGCCTTGCTCTTGACGTCGTAGGCGTACAGATTGAATTCGCCGTCGCGGTCGGAGCGGAAGTAGACCGTGTCGCCTATCCACACCGGATCGACATCGTTCGAATGCGTGGCGGGCTGCGGGATCTTCTGCACCGATTTGTCGGCGCGGTTGAACAGCCACAGGATGGAGTTGGTACCGCCGCGATAGTGCTTCCACTGCATGAAGGCCGGCGAGAACGGGTTGTAGGCGATCTGCTTGCCGTCCGGCGACCAGCCGGCGCGGGCGGCGTTCGGCACTTCCAGCTCGGTCTCCACGCCGCCGCTCACCGGCACGGTGAACAGCTTGCGATAGCGGTTGTTGAAGGCCGCACGCGGGGACGTGAACATCACCGACTTGCCATCGGGCGTGAAGGCCTGCACCACATCGGCGCCGGGATGGTAGGTCAGCCGCTTAGGTATGCCGCCTTCGATGGGCAGCAGGTAGACGTCGGTATTGCCGTCCACCTGTGCGCTGTAGGCGATCGATTTGCCGTCGGGTGAAAACACCGGGTTCGATTTATCGCCAAGGTCGGAGGTCAGGCGGCGCGGCGACGAACCGTCACGATTCGCCAGCCACAGATCGCCAGCGTAGATGAAGGCCAGGTGCTGCGCCGACAGCGCAGGCTCGGTCAGCATGCGCGTGTCGCTGGTGTTGGGCAGCGCCAGCGCGCCGTGGCTCATCGACAGCAACGCAGCGGCAACGGCTGCGGATAACAGATGCTTCATAGTCTCTCCTTAGGTGCTCGGTCATTCCCGCGCAGGCGGGAATCCATAGGCCGCGTGCGTATTGGCTCAGCATGGATTCCCGCTTTCGCGGGAATGACGCGCAGGGGGGTTATTTAAGCGCGGGGATGGCTTGCGGCTGATAGGCCTTGATCGGCTGCGCCTTCAGCTTCTTGTCCAGCAGGTCCAGCGCCACTTCCAGCTGGCGGTCCTGGCCTTGATACGTTGCGTGCGGCAGGTTGTCCACTTCCACGTCCGGCGATACGCCCACGCCTTCGATCAGCCACTGGCCGTCGGCGGTGTTGAACTGGCCGTTCTCCGCCACGCGCGCCATGCCGTTGTCGCTCAAGCGGTTGTTATCGCTGAGCCAGACGCCGGCGCCCGCCGTGCGCTTGCCGACCAGCGGCGCCAGGCCCAAGGCCTTGATGCCGGCGGCGAAGGTCTCGCCGTCCGAGTAGGTGTATTCGTCGATCAGCACCACCAGATGGCCACGGAAGGTCTTCTGCATGTTCGGCGCAGGCAGCGCGCCCGGCGACGACCAGAAGGCCCAGGCCTTGCGCAGCAGCTTCTCGATCACCCAGCTGTCGATGTTGCCGCCGTTGTTGCGGCGTACGTCGATAATCAGGCCGTCGCGGTTGACGTTGGCGTAGAAGTCGCGTGCGAACGAGGCGATGTCGCGCGGGCCCATGGCGCGCAGGTGCAGGTAGCCGATGCGGCCCTTGGACGCGGCGTCCACTTGTCGCGCGCGGCTTTGCTCCCAGTCGCCGTAGCGCAGGCCGGCCTGCTTGGCCATGTTGACCGGCGTGACGATCACGGAACGGATGCCGCCCTCCTTGCGCTTCACTTGCAGCAGCATCTGCTTGTCCGCCTGGTTCAGCAGCAGGTCGGCGATGTCACGTGCATCCAGCACCGGCTTGCCGTTGACGGCGGTGATGACGTCGCCCTCCTTCACGTCCACGTCCGGTTGCAGCAGCGGGCCGCGTTCGGACGGCAGCTCCGGTTCGCTGCGGTAGATGTGGTCCACGCGGTAGCCGTCGGCGCTGCGCGTCAGCAGCGCACCCAGACCGGCCGGGGCGCCTTCCGGCGTCGAGCGGCGCAGTTCGCCCGGCGCGATCTGCGAGTGCAGCGCGCCCACTTCGCTGACCATCATGCCCAGCACGTCGTTCAGCTCCGCGCGGTCGGTCACGCGTTCCACCAGCGGCGCGTACTTGGCGCGCACGCCGGTCCAGTTCACGCCGCGCATCTTGGCGTCGTACAGGAAGTCGCGGTGCATGCGCCAGGCGTCGTTGAACATCTGCGTCCATTCCAGGCGCGGGTTGGAAGTGAAGCTCCAGTCGTCCACCTTGACCTTGGCCTTGGAGACATCCGACGGCGCCTTGGCGCCCGCCTCCACCACCAGCATGTCGCCCGGCCCGTTGGCGGCGTGGATGCGGTAGTACAGGTGCTTCTTGTCGGTGGCCAGGTCGTATTCGCGCACGCCGCTGACGAAGACTTCCGGCTGCGGGCCATTGGCGGCGATCGCCAGCGTTTTCAGATTGGCCTTGCCCTCGTTGCCGTCGGCATCGAGGAAGTACAGGCGCTTGTCGTCGATTTGCAGGTTGCGGTAGTTGCCGGCTGCGAGCGGCACTTCGTACAGGCGATCCGCCAGACCGGCGTAGACGATGGCCGGCAGCGACTTGCCGGCTTTCTTCTCCGGCGTGGTCTTGGCGACGGCTTTTTCGACGGCCTTCTCGGCTGCCTGCTCGGCGGCTTTTTCGGCCGCGCCTTCGGCCGGCTTGTCGCCCGGCTTGTTCAGCTCATCGTCCGGCTTGAACGGGAAGCGGTTGCCCGGCTGGAGCGCCAGCGCGTAGACGCCGGTGCGCTTGTCGAACACCGGTCCCATGTTGCGGTCACCCCACGGCGAGCCGTTAGCCAGCTGGAAGTTGCGGGCCGAGAGGAAGTACAGCCATTTGCCATCCGGCGAAAACGCCGGCGAGCGCGAGTTGTAGCGGTCGCCGGTGACGAAGGCCAGCTGTTTCGATTCGAGGTTGTACAGGCCGATCTGCTCGCGCTGCTCGGTGCTGGCGGCGCGCACCAGCGCCAGGTTCTTGCTGTCGCCGGACCACAGGATTTCATCGTGCCGGTCCGAGCCCACCTTGCTGCCGTCGTCGATGACGGTATTGGCCTTGGTAGCCTGGTCCAGCAACCACAGGCGGCCTTTCTTGTCGGTGTGGGCCAGCCAGCGGCCGTCCGGCGACGGGTACAGCTGCCAGCGGTGGTGGTTGCCATCCTTGGTCAGTTGTTCGCCCTTGCCGGAACCGTCGGCGGCGAATTTCCAGATTTCGTTTTCGCCGGTGCTGTCGACGATGGCGTAGACCCAGCGGTCGTCGTGGCTGAACACCGCCTCGCGGGCGCGGGCGCCTTCCGGCACGGCGATCTCCACGCGACGCTGCGAGCCGGTGCCGGCCACGCTGACGCGGCCGCGCGCGGTCAGCACCAGGCGCTCGTCCTTGCCGGAGAGTTGGACGTTGGTCAGGTTGTCCAGCGGCGAACGGATCTGGCGCGCGCGCTGCTGGTCGAAGTCGGAGACCAGGCTGATGGCCAGCTGTTCATCCTTGGCGGCGGCCAGGTCCAGCACGTGCAGGTCGGCGCCCAGCTGGTAGACGATGCGGCCGTCGCCCAGTGCGGCGTTGCGCACGTCCCAGTCGGCGTGGTTGGTCAGCTGGCGCGGATCGCTGCCGTCGGCCGCCATCGACCACAGATTATCTGAGCCGCCACGGTCGCTGATGAAGTAGACGCGACCCTGCCACCACATCGGCCGCTTGTTGTTGCCGGCGTCGGCGGGCAGCAGTGGCGCGGCTTCGGCGCTGCCGGCCAGGTCGTAGCGCCACAGCTGCGCATGGGCGCCGCCGCGATAGCGTTTGACGTTGTCGTTGGTCAGCGCCAGACCGTTGCGGGTGAAGTACAGCGTCTTGCCGGCGTCGTCGAGCACGGCATCGTTGGCTTCAGCCACGGGGAACACGCGGCGCTGCAGGTCGCCCGGCTTGACGGCCGCGATGACGTTGTTGCGCGACGGTCCCTTGCTGTCCAGCGTCGTCACCAGCACTTCACCTTGCGCGGTCCAGCCCAGCACGGAGACGGCGCCGTTCTCGAAGGTGATGCGCTTCGGCAGGCCGCCGGCCAGCGGCATCACGTAGGCTTCCTGGCCGCCCTCGTAGGAGGCCGAGAAGGCGATCCATTTGCCGTCGTGCGAGATGGCGGCGTTGGTTTCGGCGGCCGGGTGTGTGGTCAGGCGTTGTGCCGGGCCGCCGTGGACGCCGGTCTTCCACAGGTCGCCCTCGGCGGTGAAGACCACGGCGTCAGCACGGATGGCGGGGAAACGGTAATAGGCGTCGGCGGCGGAGGCGGTGCCGGACAGCAGGCCGGCGGACAGGAACATCAGGACGAGAGGACGGAGGCGCAGAGAAGTCAGGGTCATGGGACAGTTTCAATGTTTGTCAAATGGAACGACAATTCTGGCACAGCTTTAGGTCTAAAAGAAAAAAACCCGCTCCACTTTCGTGGGCGGGCTCCTTATGAGGCCTGAACGGCTTATTCGACTTCGACGGTTTCCGGTGGAATCGTCGGCGCGGCGTCCGGCGGTTCCGGGAACTCCAGCTTGACCTGGTCTTTCTCGTCCAGGTCGACCGTCACGCGGCCGCCGGTGACCAGACGGCCGAACAGCAGTTCGTCGGCCAGCGCCTTACGGATCATGTCCTGGATCAGACGCGCCATCGGACGCGCGCCCATCAGTGGATCGAAACCTTTCTTCGCCAGGAACTTGCGCAGTTTCTCGCTGAAGATCGCTTCGACTTTCTTCTCGTGCAGCTGCTCTTCCAGCTGCATCAGGAACTTGTCGACCACGCGCAGGATGATTTCCTCGTCCAGCGCGCGGAAGCTGATGGTGGCGTCGATACGGTTGCGGAACTCCGGCGTGAACATGCGCTTGATGTCGGCCATCTCGTCGCCCGCCTGCTTGGAATTCGTGAAGCCGATCGTGGCCTTCTGCAAGCTCTCGGCGCCCGCGTTGGTGGTCATGATGATGATCACGTTGCGGAAGTCGGCCTTGCGTCCGTTGTTGTCGGTCAGCGTGCCGTGGTCCATCACCTGCAGCAGGATGTTGAAAATGTCCGGATGGGCTTTTTCAATCTCGTCCAGCAGCAGCACCGCATGCGGTTTCTTGGTGATGGCTTCGGTCAGCAGGCCGCCCTGGTCGAAACCAACGTAGCCCGGCGGCGCGCCGATCAGGCGCGACACGGCGTGACGCTCCATGTACTCCGACATGTCGAAGCGGATCAGTTCGATGCCCAGGATGAAGGCCAGCTGCTTGGCCACCTCGGTCTTGCCGACGCCGGTAGGACCGGAGAACAGGAAGGAGCCGATCGGCTTGTCGGTCTTGCCCAGGCCGGCGCGCGCCATCTTGATCGCCGAAGCCAGCGCTTCGATCGCAGGATCCTGGCCGAACACCACGTTGCGCAGGTCGCGGTCGATGGTTTGCAGCTTGCTGCGGTCGTCCTGGTTGACGGTCTGCGGCGGGATGCGCGCGATCTTGGCGATGATGTCCTCGATCTCGGTCTTGCCGATGGTTTTCTTCTGCTTCGATTTCGGCAGGATGCGCTGCGCCGCACCGGCTTCGTCGATGACGTCGATGGCCTTGTCCGGCAGGTGGCGGTCGTTGATGAAGCGGGCCGCCAGCTCGGCCGCCGTCGACAGCGCCGACGACGAGTACTTGACGCCATGGTGCTCTTCGAAGCGCGACTTCAGGCCGCGCAGGATCTGCACGGTCTGCTCAACGGTAGGTTCGTTGACGTCGACCTTCTGGAAGCGGCGGCTCAGCGCGTGGTCTTTTTCAAACACGCCGCGGAATTCCGTGTACGTGGTCGCGCCGACGCACTTCAGCTGGCCGTTTGCCAGGGCCGGTTTCAGCAGGTTGGACGCGTCCAGCGTGCCGCCCGAGGCCGAGCCGGCGCCGATGATGGTGTGGATCTCGTCGATGAACAGGATGCCGTTCGGGTTGTCCTTCAACTGCTTGAGGACGGCCTTGAGGCGCTGCTCAAAGTCGCCGCGATACTTGGTGCCGGCCAGCAGCGCGCCCATGTCCAGCGAATACACGACGGCATTCGACAGGATTTCCGGCACGTCGTTCTGGGTGATGCGGTAGGCCAGGCCTTCGGCGATGGCGGTCTTGCCCACGCCTGCCTCGCCCACCAGCAGCGGATTGTTCTTGCGGCGGCGGCACAGGATCTGGATCACGCGGTCGACTTCGTCCTCGCGGCCGATCAGCGGATCGATCTTGCCTTCGGCGGCGGCCTTGTTCAGGTTTTGCGTGAACTGGTCGAGCGGCGATTCCTTGGTCTGGCCTTCGCCGCCCGGTGCGCCCTCTTCCACGCCTTCCGACGCCTTGGCGGCATCGGCCTGCTGGTCCTTGCGCACGCCGTGCGAGATGAAGTTGACCACGTCCAGGCGGGTCACGCCCTGCTGGTGCAGGTAGTAGACCGCGTGCGAGTCCTTCTCGCCGAAGATCGCCACCAGCACGTTGGCGCCGGTGACTTCCTTCTTGCCGTTGGAGGCCGACTGCACGTGCATGATCGCGCGCTGGATCACGCGCTGGAAGCCGAGCGTAGGCTGGGTGTCCACTTCGCCCGTGCCAGGCACGGTCGGCGTGTTGTCGCCGATGAAGTTGGTCAGCGTCTTGCGCAAGTCTTCAATGTTGACGGCGCAAGCACGCAACACTTCGGCAGCCGAAGGATTGTCAAGCAAGGCCAGCAGCAAGTGCTCCACCGTGATGAATTCGTGCCGTGCCTGCCGAGCTTCGACAAACGCCATGTGCAAACTTACTTCTAATTCCTGCGCAATCATACTTCCTCCATCACGCACTGCAGGGGATGCCCCGCCTTGCGCGCATGCGTTAAAACGAACTCCACTTTGGTACAGGCGATGTCTTTTGAAAACACGCCGCACACTCCCTTGCCGTAGCGGTGAACACTGAGCATTATCTGCGTGGCGGTTTCACGGTCTTTGTTGAAATACTCCTGAATGATGGCGACCACGAATTCCATCGGGGTATAGTCATCATTGAGCAACGCCACCTGGTACAGAGGTGGCGGCTTCAGCGTTTGCCGCTCCAAGAGGGTTTCGGTATCATGCTTGGTTGCCATACGCTTATATTCTAATGCTTTCGGGGTTGATGCAATGTGCATTTCACTATGCACATCCAATTGTTTTCCATCTTACGCGTTTTCTGAACTTGACGCAGATGGCGACCCATCCGCCAAAATCAAGAGTTGCTTTTTCGCCAATTGAGTTAAAAGTAGCAAAATGCATACAAATCTGCTTGACTTTGGAATTTGATCCGCTAACAATGCGTTATCGGCTGCGTGCAGAAATGTACATGTTGATAAGAAGTGAGGCGTGAGGAGGGGGCAAGAAGCTTCTTGCTTTTATGGCTCGTGTGATCCGTTTTAATTTTGAAAGTTCTTTTTATGGCAACAGGTACAGTTAAGTGGTTCAATGATTCCAAAGGTTTTGGCTTCATCACTCCAGATGACGGCGGCGAGGATTTGTTCGCTCACTTCTCCGCAATCAACATGAACGGTTTCAAGACCCTCAAAGAAGGTCAAAAAGTTCAATTCGAAGTCACGCAAGGCCCTAAAGGCAAGCAAGCTTCCAACATCCAATCCGCTTAATTTTTTAAGCAGCAGATGTGAAAAACCTCGCACCGCGAGGTTTTTTTTCGTCCCTACCCTGCCGGCAAGTGTTGTAGAACTCCGACAACCACGTATCGCCGTGACAATTCAATAGAATCGCAAAAATTGAAAAATGCATAATTTTATGCATTAAATCAATGATGACTACAAGGCATCATCGGAGCCGCCGTTCGTCTCTTACCAGGAGCCATATGAATAGCACGCACATCAAGAACATCCTGATCTACGCCGCGATACTGGGATTGGGCCTGGGCGTCGGCCGGATCGCCACCAAAGTGCCGCAGTGGCTGACGCCGGCCTACGTCGAAGGCAACTTCCAATCCTACTATCCCGACGCTTCCACCAAGGTGGTGCTGTACGGCACCAAGACCTGCCCTTACTGCCAGCAGACCCGCGACTACCTGAGCGAGCGCAACATCCCGTACGCCGATGTCGACATCAGCCACGCCGGCAAGGGCCTGCAGGACTACCGCAGCTTCGGCGAGACCGCCGTGCCGGTGATCCTGATCGGCAACCGCCGCATCACCGGGTTCAAGCAGTCCGTCATCGAGGCCGCGCTCGAACAGCTACCGCGTCCGCCTGCCCGCTGAATCCGTTCCAAATGGAGGCCGTGTATCGGGGCGGCATGGCTTCTTGCAGCGTTCGATGCCCCTTATCCATTGGAGGAGTTCGCATGAATAAGAAACTGAAATTGTTCTTGTTTGCAATCGGCATCGGCGCGGCATCCGCGCCAACTCTGGCCACCACCTGCTACCATTCTTGCATCATAGAATACAGAGCTTGCATGAAGTCCGGCCAGCCAGCCGAAAGCTGCCAGGAGGCGCTGATCTCCTGCCAAGACAGCTGCGGCAACTAGGCATGGCAGACATTGACGGGCAAACGCCGGAGGCGCTGCCCGTCAATCAGGGCGCCAATTGCCTGAGCACCAGGCCAACCACGGCGCAGGCCGCGATCACATGCGGCACCTTCTGCCGATAGCGCAGCAAGGCCACCGCTGCCGCCAGCGCGATCGCCGCCGCCGCCCAGTCGGGTGCGCCATCGAAGCCGGTTGGCCAGATCACGTGCCAGGCGAAGAACAGCGCCAGGTTGAGGATGACGCCCACCACGGCCGCCGTGATGCCGGTCAGCGGCGCGGTGAAGTTGAGATCGTCGCGCGTGGCTTCGACCAGCGGACCGCCGGCCAGGATGAATACGAACGATGGCAGGAAGGTGAACCACGTCACCAGCGTGGCCGCCACGGCGCCCGACAGCGGCGCCGCCAGCGCATCCGACGGCGCCAGCCCGTAGCCGCCGACAAAGCCCACAAACGCCACCACCATGATTAGCGGGCCGGGCGTGGTTTCGCCCAGCGCCAGGCCATCCATCATCTGAAGCGGCGTCAGCCAGCCGTAGTGCGCCACCGCGCCCTGGTACACATAGGGCAGCACCGCATAGGCGCCGCCGAAGGTCAGCAAGGCGGCCTTGGTGAAGAACCAGGCCATCTGCGTGTAGGTGTGCTGCCAGCCCACCGCCCACATCAGCAGCGCCATCGGCGCCAGCCACAGCAGTGCGCCGCAGGCAGACACCAGCACCAGACCGCGCCAACGGAAGCGCGCATGCGGTGGCGGCGGCGTCTCATCGTCGATCACGGCGGCGCCGTACGAGGCCTTGGCGGCGCCATGGCCGCCGCCGATCTTGAAGGCGTGCGGCAGGTATCGGCCGCCGAGGTAGCCGGCCAGCGCGGCGCCTGCGACGATCAGCGGGAACGGCAGCTGCAAGGCGAACACCGCCACGAAAGCGGCGCCGGCAATGGCCCACAGCCAGCCGTTGCGCAAGGCGCGCGTGCCGATGCGGTGCGCGGCCTGCAGGACGATGGCCGTGACGGCCGGCTTGATGCCGTAGAACAGCCCGGCCAGCAGCGGCTGCTGGCCATAGGCGATGTACAGCCACGACAGCAGCACCAGCAACAACAGAGACGGCAGCACGAACAGCGCGCCGGCGATGATGCCGCCGCGCGTGCGATGCAGCAGCCAGCCGATGTAGGTGGCCAGCTGCTGCGCCTCGGGGCCGGGCAGCAGCATGCAGTAGTTCAGCGCGTGCAGGAAACGGCGCTCGGAAATCCAGCGCCGGCGCTCGACCAGCTCCTGGTGCATGATGGCGATCTGCCCCGCCGGTCCGCCAAAGCTGATGCAACCCAGCTTGAGCCAGAAGCGGAAGGCTTGCCACAGCGTAGGTGCCGCCGGCGCCGAAGAAGACGTCATCATCGCTCCATCAAAAAAAAGCCCCGCTCCATCGCGGGAGCGGGGCTGGTGTGCGCTGGCGACGGCCGGCGCGCATGGCTTACATCTGTTCGATCATCACGTCGCCGAAGCCGGAGCACGACACCTGGGTCGCGCCTTCCATCAGGCGGGCGAAGTCGTAGGTCACGCGCTTCGAATCGATGGCCTTCTCCATCGCCTTGATGATCAGGTCGGCCGCTTCGATCCAGCCCATGTGGCGCAGCATCATTTCAGCGGACAGGATCAACGAGCCCGGGTTGACGTAATCCTTGCCGGCGTACTTGGGCGCGGTGCCGTGTGTGGCTTCGAACATCGCGACCGAGTCCGACAGGTTGGCGCCCGGCGCGATGCCGATGCCGCCCACCTGGGCCGCCAGCGCGTCCGAGATGTAGTCGCCGTTCAGGTTCAGGGTGGCGATCACGCTGTACTCGGCCGGACGCAGCAGGATCTGTTGCAGGAAGGCGTCAGCGATCGAATCCTTGATCGTGATGTCGCGGCCGGTCTTGGGATTCTTGAACTTGCACCATGGTCCGCCGTCGATCAGCTGCGCGCCGAATTCCTTCTGCGCCAGTTCGTAGGCCCAGTCGCGGAAACCGCCTTCGGTGTACTTCATGATATTGCCCTTGTGGACAATGGTCACGGATGGCTTGTCATTGTCGATCGCGTACTGGATCGCCTTGCGCACCAGGCGCTGCGTGCCTTCGATCGACACCGGCTTGATGCCCAGGCCCGAGGTTTCCGGGAAGCGGATCTTGGTGACGCCCATTTCCTTGACCAGGAAGTCGATCAGTTTCTTCGCGCCTTCCGAACCCTGCTGGTATTCGATGCCGGCGTAGATGTCTTCCGAGTTCTCGCGGAAGATCACCATGTCGGTCTTCTCCGGCTCTTTGACCGGCGATGGCACGCCGGTGAAGTAGCGCACCGGGCGCAGGCAGACGTACAGGTCCAGCTGCTGGCGCAGCGCCACGTTCAGCGAGCGGATGCCGCCGCCGACCGGCGTGGTCAGCGGGCCCTTGATCGACACCACGTAATCCTTCAGCACGGTCAGGGTTTCTTCCGGCAGCCACACGTCCGGGCCGTACACGGTGGTCGATTTTTCGCCGGCGAAGATTTCCATCCAGCGGATCGCGCGCTTGCCGGCGTAGGCCTTGGCAACCGCCGCGTCGATCACCTTGATCATGACCGGGCTGATATCGACACCGGTGCCATCGCCCTCGATGTAGGGAACGATAGGGTTATCTGGTACATTCAGGGAAAAATCGGCGTTGACGGTGATTTTTTGGCCGTCGGCAGGTACTTTGATATGCTGATACATCGTGTTCTCCGAAGTGGGCGCTCGGCAAGCAGCTGGCTGCTCACGGAGCATGAATTTGTTGCCAGTTTAACACATGAATCTTAGGTCTTCTATAAGACATAAGACAGGCGTTTCCCATTATGCACCAGTA
This sequence comes from Rugamonas aquatica, assembly GCF_009380215.1. GTDB lineage: Bacteria > Pseudomonadota > Gammaproteobacteria > Burkholderiales > Burkholderiaceae_D > Rugamonas > Rugamonas aquatica_B. The sequence goes on along the minus strand of NZ_WHUG01000002.1, from coordinate 789,810 downwards.
TTTTAGTAGGCGCCACGGTTTTCCATGGCAGGCTGACAAGCCTACACCAAAATCAACTTAAGTGAAGTATGTCCCTCATTCTATTTAATAAACCTTTCCAGGTGCTGTGCCAGTTCTCCCCGCAGGACGGCCGCGCCACGCTGGCCGACCATCTGAAGATCCCGAACATCTACCCTGCCGGCCGCCTCGACGCCGACAGCGAAGGCTTGATGCTGCTGACCGACGACGGCAAGTTGCAGCACACCATCGCCCACCCCGACCACAAGGAAGCCAAGGTCTACCTGGTGCAGGTGGACGGCGTGCCGGACGCCGACAGTCTGGCCCGGCTGCAGGCGCCGCTGGACCTGGGCGACTTCGTCACCAAGCCGTGCAAGGCGGTACGGATCGCCGAACCGGAATGGCTGTGGCCGCGCAATCCGCCCATCCGCAGCCGCGCCGAGCAGCCGACCAGCTGGCTGGCGATCACACTTCAGGAAGGCAAGAACCGCCAGGTGCGGCGCATGACGGCGGCCGTCGGCCTGCCGACGCTGCGGCTGGTGCGCAGCGCCATCGGCGCGATCTCGCTGGCCACGCATCCGCTGATGCCGGGGGAATGGATGGAAGTGTCGGCCAAGGATGTGGCCGGCCAATGATGCGTTGCAGCAAATAAAATTCCGGAAAATTGCGCGTTTTGTGTCAACTGGAAATTTTCGGGCGGCGTTAATGAGCTAGATTCATATGAATCTTCGTTTTTTTTAGCTGGTTAAATCTCTGCCAAAGGAAATCATCATGTCCAAGATCATCGCTGCCCTGGTTGCTTCCCTGTTTGCCGCCTCCGCTTTCGCCGCAGCACCATCGGCCTCGGCCTCCGCTTCGGCCATGGCTTCTGCCCCGATGGCATCGGCGTCCGCTTCGGCCGACGCTTCCGCTCCTAAAGCCAAGAAAGCCAAAAAAGCCAAGAAAGCCGCCTCGGCTGAAGCTTCGGCCTCGGCTTCGATGCCAGCCAAGTAATCGCCGCACTCCAGGCAAGCCGGCCATGCGCCGGCTTTTTTTACGTCTACGCATGCGAAAAAACCCGCGCTGACCAGAGGCCAGGCGGGTTCTTGCTTTAAATCCCGGAAGGGAATTAAGCGGACAGTGCTTTCAGAGCAGCTGCCAGACGGCTCTTATGGCGAGCTGCCTTGTTTTTGTGAATGATCTTCTTGTCGGCGATGCTGTCGATGGTCGACACGGACGATTGGAAGATTGCGGTCGCAGCAGCTTTGTCGCCGCCCTGGATCGCTTTGCGAACTGCTTTGATAGCGGTGCGCAGGGTCGAACGCTGGGACGAGTTGTGAGCGTTTTGCTTAACTGCTTGACGAGCGCGCTTACGCGCTTGTGCGGTATTTGCCATGGAATTTCCTAAAACAGGGTAAAGGTGCGTTTGCAAACATTATTGTTTGCCAAACAGGTGCGTTCAGTGCGTCTGCCGAACCATGTGAGTCAAACTACTGCCTGCCAAACATTAGTGTCTGCGTAACAGAATTCTGTACAGCCTGCGATTATAGCGATGTTTTCTGTCAGGAGCAACTATAATCATGCCCCATGAACTTGCTTAAAACTCTAGCCGCCATCTCCAGCATGACCATGCTGTCCCGCGTTACCGGATTATTGCGTGAAACCTTGTTTGCCCGGGCCTTCGGCGCCGGCGCCTACACGGACGCTTTCATCGTCGCGTTCCGCATCCCCAACCTGCTGCGCCGCCTGTTCGCCGAAGGCGCATTTTCCCAGGCCTTCGTGCCGATATTGTCGGAATATAAAAACCAGCACGGCCAGGAGGCCAGCAAGACGCTGACCGACCATGTCGCCAACACGCTGGTATGGTCCACGCTGTTCGTCAGCGCGCTCGGCATCATCGGCGCACCGTTGTTTGTTTACCTCATCGCCACCGGCCTGGACAAACAGCCCGGCGCCTTCGACGCCGCCGTCTGGATGACCCGGCTGATGTTCCCTTATATTAGCTTCATGGCCTTCGTCGCGCTGGCCGGCGGCGTGCTCAACACCTGGCGCCAGTTCAAGATCCCGGCCTTCACGCCGGTGCTGCTGAACCTGTCCTTCATCGCCGCCTCGGTGTTCCTGCAAGCGCACATGGCGCAGCCCATCTACGCCATGGCGATCGCCGTGTTCGTCGGCGGCATCCTGCAGGTGGCGATACAGATCCCGGCGCTGATCAAGATCGGCATGCTGCCGACGCTGTCGTGGAACCCGGCGGCCGGCCTCGGCGATCCGGGCGTGCGCCGCGTGCTGAAGAAGATGGGCCCGGCCGTGTTTGCCGTGTCGGCCGCGCAAATCAGCCTGATGATCAACACCAGCATCGCCTCGCGCCTGGCCGAGGGCAGCATTTCCTGGCTATCCTACGCCGACCGTCTGATGGAATTCCCGACCGCGCTGCTGGGCGTGGCGCTGGGCACGATCTTGCTGCCCAGCCTGTCAAAGGCCCAGGCCGACGGCGACCCGCAGGAATATTCCGACTTGCTGGACTGGGGCCTGCGCCTGACCTTCCTGCTGGCGCTGCCGGCGGCGGTGGGCATGGCCGCGCTGGCCGAGCCCCTGATCGCCACCCTCTTCCACTACGGTAAATTCACCGACGAGGCGGCCACCCAGTCCGCCCGTCCGCTGATCGCTTACAGCGCCGGCCTGCTGGGCATTATCCTGGTCAAGACGCTGGCCCCGGCGTTCTACGCGCGCCAGGACATCCGCACCCCGGTCAAGATCGCCATCGGCGTGCTGGTGGCCACGCAATTGATGAACTGGATTTTCGTGCCTTACATCCAGGTGGCCGGCCTGGCGCTGTCGATCGGCATGGGCGCCTGCATCAACGCAGCCTTCCTGTACACCGGCCTGCGCAAGCGCGGCATTTACCAGCCCAAGCCGGGCTGGCCGCTGTTCTGCGTCAAGCTGGTGGTGGCGTGCGTGCTGATGGGCGGCGCCGCCTGGTACGGCGCGCAGCAGGTGGACTGGCTGGGCCTGCAACACCACACGCTGCTGCGGGTGGGTGCGCTGATGCTGTTGATCGGCGTCTGCGGCGCGGTCTACTTCGCCGCGCTGTTCGCCATGGGCTTCCGCCTGCGCGACATCAAGCGCACGGCGCGCTGAGCCAAAACATCAGACGTAAAAAAACCCGCCAAGGCGGGTTTTTTTACGTCACAGCTAAAACTTAGGCTGCTTTTTTTGCTTTGCGACGAGCAACAACACCCAGCAGTGCCAGGCCGCCCAGCAGCATGCCGTAGGTTTCTGGTTCTGGTACGGCGGTCACGGTGATCGAACCGTTGTAGAACGCCGACGAAGCGCTGGTTGGCGTGCCACCCAGGGTCAGGGTGAATGGCGAGTTAGCGCTGACTTGGAACGAACCCAGGCTGGCGAAAGGGCTGCCCCAGATGAACACTGGTGCTTGGCCATTCAGGCTAGCGGTTTGGATGTTCACGTTGGTTGCGCTGTAGTTCAGCTGAACGTTGTACAGGCCAGCAGCCAGACCGGTGAACGACAGAACATCCGAACCGCCGGACAGCAGGCCATCGCCTGGCAGCGACAGACCCGAGAAGCCCGTAGCAACGCCCAGGGTCACCGGAATGTTCAGCTGATCAGCTGCAAATGCGCTAACCGAAGCGGCGGCCAGCAGAGCGCCAGCAACGAAAGATTTCAATTTCATGTGATTTTCCTTAATCAAACGAATTGTGGCTGCGCTTTCGCCAACCACCGTGTAGTTAATAGGAGTACTTCGGGAAGAATAATAACATAAGAATATCAATCCGCATTGTAATTTTTCCACTTTTCATTTCTATTATGCAATCTTTTTCACCCTGTGAAAATAACGGGGAAATTGCCGCGCTTTTGAACAAAAAAAGTGACAATTTGAGAGAAAGAAATTCAAAAGTGTGGCTTCCAAGCCGCTATTCTTGCGGGATTGGGGGCGGTTCGGAGTGTGCGGGCTCATCAGGAGTCGGCGGCGCCTCCGGCTCCTGCGGCGGACTCACCGGAGCCTCCACCGGCGGGTTAGGCGCTGCCGGAGATGGCGGTGGTGGGGGTTGCTGTACTCCAGGTACAGGCGCGGTGACACGCGGAGCCGGTCCGGTCATTTCAGACGGCGCCGCCCCCGCCAGAGTCATCGAAAACTTCCAGTCTGAAATATGATTCTTGCCTTCAAATCCCGTAAAGCGGGAGGGAAAGTTTCCTACTTTCACCGGCTTGGCGTCGGACAGGCTGTACACCGCCAGCACCCCGACCTTCTCGCTCAGATACTGGATGCCCCACTCCGCCTTGCCGGTCATCGGATCGACAAAAATCTTGCGCAGGTGGCGGCGGGTGCCGGGAAAGCGCGGATCTTTCAGCAATTCCTTCAACGACGGCGGTTGCGGCGGCTGGCCGGCCGGCGTGGCGTCGGCATAGCTCTTCAAGGCGTCGCTGAAGGCGGCGCCGATATCGAGCAATTCCATCTCCGCCCGGCTGCGCTGCACCACCGAGCCCAGCTTCAATGCCGAGGCCGTCACCAGCCCGACGATCGCCAGCAGGATAATCAGGCTCAGATAGGTAAAGCCGCCGCTGCGGCCAGGGCGCGAAGCACGCATCACCAGTCGGAATAAGGTTTGCCGCTGCGGTCGGTGCCGGGAGCGCCGCTCTTGATGTTGTAGACCCCGCCCTTGGCGACATCCTCCGGCGGCACGATGATCCACGTGCTATCGCTCTCGGTGATCGGATCGACCGGCATCGCGCGCAGATACTTCTTATCCACCAGCTGCTCCAGCGTGTCCGGATAGCGGCCGGTATCGCCATAGTATTGATCCAGCACCTGCCGCACATTGCGCAGATTATCGGCCAGCACGATCTCCTTGGACTTGTCGACGCTGGGAAAATAGCGCGGCACGGCCAGCGTCAACAGCAAGGCGATGATGCCCAGCACCACCAGCAGCTCGATCAGCGTGAATCCCTTGGTTTTCATCTTCACCATTTTCTATACGGCACACCGTTCAGGCCGGTCTTGTCGCTCAGGCTGTAGACATCGTAGACATCCTCGCCCTCCCTGGGCTGGTCGGCATCGCTGGCGTAGCTGCGCTTGCCCCAGGTCTGCGATTCGCCCAGCGACGCATCCGGGTTGAACGGATCGCGCGGCACCCGGCGCAGGAAGTACATCTTGATGTGCTTGGGATTCTGCAAATCCGGCACGCCCTCCACCAGCAGATCCAGCGTCTTCGGGTAGCCGGTGGACGCCAGCGACTTGGCGATGCGGCCCTGGTCGTAGGCCAGCTTGTACGCGTCCAGCGCGTGGCGGATCTGATGCAACCCCTCGCGCAGCTCCTGCTCCTGGCGGCGCTGCACCACCACATGGGCGGTCGGCACCACGAGCGCGCTGAGCAGGCCGAGGATGGCCAGCGTCACCAGCAGCTCGATCAGCGTGAACCCGCGGACGCGCTTCATCATGTGCTTACTGCTGCACCGGCGGGATCGTCGCAGGCTCAATTTCCGGCGGCGGCAGCAGCACCGGCTGCGGCTGTTGTCCCTGCGACGGCGGCAACGGCGCCGGCTGGCCCTGCGACAGCGGCATCGCCTGCACCGGCGACTGGTGCACCGGCGCCGTCTGCACGCCCGCAGGCGGCGGCAAGGCGCCCGGCGGCGGCGGCATCGCCACGGCAGGACGCGCAGTCATGTCGGGACGGCGGCGGAAGCTGGCCTCGGTACCGGCCGAGAACTCCGACGCCGACGCTTCCGGACGCTGCACATTGCGGATCAGGTGCGGCGTGATCGACAGCACGATCTCGGTCTTCTGGTTGTCGTCACGCTTGCTGCCGAACAGGCGGCCGACGATGGGCAGGTCGCCCGCGCCCGGCACGTGGTTGGCGGTGCCGCGTTCCTCGTTGTTGATCAGGCCGGCCAGCACCTGGTTCTCGCCATCCTTCAGCTGCAGCATGGTGGTGGCCTGGCGCGTGCCGATCTGGTAAGCCGTGCCGCCGCTCTTGGTGGTGATGGTGCCGGTCAGGTTGCTGACCTCCAGCTGCACGCGGATCGCCACCTCGTCGTTCAGGTAGACGGTGGGCTCGACGTTCAGCGTCAGGCCGACATCGACGTAGGTGACGTTGTCGCTGGCGAAGCCGCCTATGCCCGAAGACACGGTGGTGGTAATCACCGGCAGCTTGTCGCCGATGACGATCTTGGCCTTTTCCTTGTTGCGCACGCGGATGCGCGGATTGGCCAGCAGGTTGGAATCCGTATCGTTCTTGTTGGCGTTGACGCCGAGCGCAATGCCGGTCACGCCGATGGTGCGCTGGTTCAGGTTGTTCAAGTCGCGGATGGTGATGCCGGTGCCGCCCGAGGTCGACAGCGGCGTCAGGCCGACACCGGTCGGCCACACGACACCCAGGTCCATCACGCTGCCCTTCTTGACCTCCAGGATCTCCACCTCCAGCATCACTTCCGCTTCCGGCGCGTCCTGCAGCGCCACCAGCTTCTCGGCCAGGCGGATCGCTTCCGGGCTGTCGCGCACGATCAGCAGGTTGAGCTTTTCATCGACCACCACATCGCGCGACTTCAGGATGGTCTTGAGCGTATTGGCCACCAGCTTGGCCTCGGCGTTCGCCAGGAAGAAGGTCTTGACCGTCATCTCCTGGTATTCCTTCAGCTTGGCCGCCACGTTCGGGTAGATCAGGATGGTGTTCGCATCCATCACCTGCTGCTCCAGCTGATTGGTCAGCAGCAGATAGTAGATCGCCGATTCGACAGTGCTGTTCTTCAGCAGCACGGTGGTGCGCTGGTCGGTCTTGACGTCCTTGTCGAACACGAAGTTCAGGCCGGAGCGGCGCGAGATCACTTCGAACACCTGCTTCAGCGGCGCGTCGCGGAACTCGATCGAGATCGGCTGCTTGTAGGTTTTCGCCAGGCCGGGTTCCGCCGCCGCAGGCGCCAGCTTCTCCGTCACTTCGCGCAGCATCTGGCGCGCCTTGTCGTTGGTCGGGTTCTCGATCAGCATCGCATTCAGCTTCTGCTTGGCCAGCTCGTACTCGCCCTTGTTGGCGTGTGCGCCGGCGGCCGCCAGCAGCTTGGCCTGGCGGTCGTCGCGCTCCAGCGCGCGCATGCCGGCGCGGGCGCGTTCGTTGAGCGGGTCCAGCGCCAGCACGCGGCGGAACAGCTGCGCCGCCTGATCCTGCTTGCCCTCGTCCTGCAGGCGCTCGGCCTGGTCGAGGAAGCGCAGCGCGGCGCGGTCGCGCTCCAGCAGGAAGGCCGAGCGGTACTGGGCGTTGCCCGGTTCCGCCTTCACGGCCTCCTGGTATTTGAGCAGGCCAGCTTCGATCTGGTCCTTGGCGATCAGGTCGCGGCCATCGCGATAGGCCATTTGTCCGGCACAGCCGCCCAGGGCGACGGCCAACAAGGCAGGCAGCGCGGCGCGGCGGCCCAAATTCTTCAGATGACTAGCCATCAGTCGAGGACTCCAATATTGATCTGTTGTACCTGATTCAAAGGCAGATAAGTTACGGACATCAGCGGCGGCGCGATCTTCTCGACGCGGTAGGTGCCGTCAATGACGGTTTGATTGCGCACCACATAAGTCTTGTCGCCACGCGCAAGATAGACTTCCCAGGCGCCGTCGGCGACGCCCTTGCCCAGCACTGTGAACGGCATCGGCGGCGCCACCGGTGCGGGCGGCGGTTCCTTCGATGGTGGTGGTGGTGGCGGCGGTGGCGGGTTCCAGTTCTGTCCCAGGAAGACGCCCTCGCCCGATTCGAACGTGGCGTCACCGGATTCGCCCACCAGCATGGCGCGCGGCGTCAGGCGCAGGATCGCCACATCGGCTTGCGGCTTGCCGTCCTTGCCGGCGCGCGGCGCGGGCGCTGCTGCCGCAGGCGCAGTTGATGCGGCGGTCGATGCGGAGGCGCTGCGCGCCACCGGCTCGGCGATATCGCCCGACGGCGAGTTATCGCCGAACAGCGCCAGCCAGGCCGTCGCAGCCAGCGCCACGCCCATCACGATTTGGTAGGGCTTCATGGCTCGCCATCCTTCAGGTACAGGGTAAAGCGCAGGCGCGCTTCCACCGTGGATTCGGCGATGGTCTCGCGGCGGAAGCCGATTTCGTCCAGCGACGCAAACGGCATCTCGCGCAGACCCTGCATGGCGAACTGCCAGATCGACTGGTACGGCCCCTTCACCGGCAGGATGATCTGGTAGGTGCTGACGCGACTGGCCTTGTCGTAGCCGGCCTTGTACTCGCCCAGGCTGAGCGTCAGATTGTTCTTGGCCGCCAGGTCGAACAGCACCTTGACCTGCTGCTCGGCGTAGCGGTTCTCGCCCAGCACCTCGTAGAAGCCGGCCAGGTTCTGGTTGGCCGATGGTGGCGGCGGCGCCGTCACCAGCGACGTCGGCGTAGGCAAAGGCTGCGCCATCAAGCGCTCCTGCGCCGCGCGTTGCGGCAGCAGCCAGCCCCACGCTGCGGCTGCGGCAAAGCACAACGCCAGCGCGATGCACGCCGGCGCGCCCAGACGCACCAGCGCCAGCCGCGCGCGCAGCACGAACGTGGCGACGTTCACCTTGATGTCCGCAGTGCTCATCGGCTTACCCATGCGGCCTCCAACTGGAAGCGCAAGGGCCGGTTGGGATCCTGCTCGTTGATTTCATGACGGGTCAGCGTCACGCCACTGAACAGCTCCTGCTGCTTCAGCTCCGCCACATAGGCCACCATGTCGTCGCTGGTTTTGGTTTCGGCGGTAATCTTCAGCACCTGCTTGCGCGAGTCCGGCTCCATCGCCACCAGCGCCACGCTGCGCGGCGTGGCCGCGGCCACCGCATCCTGCAGATCGCGCCACGGCAGGTTCAGTTGCAGGATGGCGCCGTTGACGAAGGCCGCCTGCCCTTCCGGTATCGCCACCCGCGCCACCTCCACCGGCCGCGCCGAGATGGCCGCAGCGCGTTCCTGGATGTGACGCAGCTGGTGCTCGCGCAAACGCTGCTGCTCGACCAGCTTCCAGCCGCCGAAACCTGCGGCCGCGCACAGCAGCAATCCCGCGCCGCCCAGCGCCAGCAACGCAGGATGGGTGTGGAACAAGCTGCGGCGCAGGCCGCGCGGTGCGAAGTCGATATTCATCTGTCTCATGCCCTGCTCCCGCCACGCGCCAGCAGCGCCATCGTCGACAGCCCGCCGCCGGACGCCTGCTGCGCCAGGTCCAGCACCGCGCAAGGGATGTGCGCGGGATGCTCGGTCGCCTTGCTCCATGCGGCCGGCGCCGAACCGCATACCTGCAGCAGCTCCGGCGCGTCCATGTCAAGCAGCAGCGCTTCACGTTTCAATGTCTGGCCCAGCCAGTACTGGTCTGCGCCCTGCCCGGTCGGCATGGGCAGCGCGCGGATGGCGCGTATGCCTTTGCCGTCCGCTTCGATGGCGGCCAGCGTCAGCAGGTTGTCATGCACCAGGCCGAACCACGCGCCCGGCTTCACGCCGCGCCGCCAGCGGTTGTAGGCCGTGATGAAGTGCGGCTCGATGCCGACGACGTGCAGCTTGAATTCCTGCGCCACCAGCTGCAGCACGGCCAGCAAGGCGCGCGGCACGGCGGCGGCGAAGAACGGCTGCGCGGCATCCCAGTCGCCCGCGATCTGCCAGGCCGCAGGCGCTTCGCCATACAGCGCCTGGAAACGGAAGCCGGCCGCCGCTTCGATGTCAGCCAGCCGCGCCGCGCCAGGCGGCGGCACGACGCGCCACATCCGCGTCAGGTCGTCGGCCAGCACGATGCTGACCGGCCAGCCGGCCACGCTTTTGTCGCCGAGCTGTTCGCCCAGCAGCGCGCGCAGCGCATTGGCGATGGCGTCGAACGGATGCTCGCCCGACGGTGCGAACGCATGCTCGGCCAGCACCGTGACCGGCTCGCCGCGCCAGCGGCTGATGCGCAGCAGGCTGACCGCATGGGCGGAGACGCCGATGCGCAGTGATTGTCCAATAGCTCTACGCATGCAAGGTAACTCGTTTGATTTCGGACAGCGTGGTGCCGCCCCGTTTGACCAGCTCCAGCGCGGCCTGCCGCAGGCTGCGCGTGCCGTTCTCGTAAGCCGCCTGCTTGATCTGGCGGATCGGCCGCTTGTCGACGATCAGTTCGCGGATCTCGTCGTTCAGCGTCAGGATCTCGGCGATCGAGCGGCGGCCCTTGTAGCCGGTGCCGCGGCAATCGCCGCAGCCTTTGCCCTGCATGAAGCGGTAGTCGTAGACATCGGCGCGCGCCAGGCCGACGCTGGCCAGTTCGTGGTCGTCCGGCGTGTACTGCGCCGCGCAGTGCGGGCAGTTGATACGCACCAGGCGCTGCGCCCAGATGCCGTTCAAGGCCGACACAAACGCATACGGATCGATGCCCATGTGCGTGAAGCGGCCGAACACGTCGAACACGTTGTTGGCGTGGACCGTGGTCAGCACCAGGTGGCCCGTCAGCGCGGACTGCACGGCGATTTCCGCCGTCTCGCGGTCGCGGATCTCGCCGACCATGATCTTGTCCGGGTCGTGGCGCAGGATGGAGCGCAGGCCCTTGGCGAAGGTCAGGCCCTTCTTCTCGTTGACCGGGATTTGCAGAATGCCCGGCAGCTGGTACTCGACCGGGTCTTCGATGGTGATGATCTTCTCGCGGCCGTTGTGGATCTCGGTCAGCGCCGCGTACAGCGTGGTGGTCTTGCCGGAACCGGTAGGCCCGGTCACCAGCAGCATGCCGTAGGCTTCCTGCGCCAGCACGCGCAGCGTGGCCAGCGACGGCGCATCGAAGCCCAGCGCTTCCAAGGTCAGCGAGCCGTAGGCTTCGATCATGGCGCGCTTGTCGAGAATACGGATCACCGCGTCCTCGCCGTGTATGCTCGGCATGATGGAGACGCGCAGGTCGATCTCGCGCGAGTTGGCTTCGACGCGGAAGCTGCCGTCCTGTGGCACGCGGCGTTCGGCGATGTCCAGCTCCGCCAGCACCTTCAGGCGCGAGATGATCTGCTCGGCGACGTCGATGCCGTTGACGGAAGTGGCGTGATCGAGCACGCCGTCGACGCGGTACTTGACCGCCAGGCCGCCGGCCGTGCTTTCCAGGTGGATGTCGGAGGCGCCGGCTTTCAGCGCATCGTACAGCGTCGAGTTGACCAGGCGAACGGCGGGGCTGGCCGCTTCCGACACCGATGCGAACGACAGCACGGCGGCGGTCTTGCCATCGCGCCGGCCTTCGCTGGCGCCGGGCAGCAGCGAGTCGGTGGCGCGCGCGGATTCTTCCTGCTTCGACAGGTAGGCCTGGATATCGGCTTGCAACGCCAGCCGCGTTTGCAGCGGCGCGTGCGGCGTGGCGCGCGCCTGCGTGCCCAGCCAGGTTTGCAGATCGAGGTCAAAGGGATCGGCGATCACGCCGACCACCGTACCGTCATGCGCGCGCAGCAGCACGCAGTGGCGCGCCAAGGCTTGCGACAGCGGCAGCAGATCGAAGGCCGGCGTGTAGGCCAGCATGTCGATGGTCTCCAGCACCGCCATGCCGAACGGCTGCGCCAGCGCCTGCACCACCAGGCGCGCTTCCATGCCGCTCAGCGCGACCAGTTCTTCGACCAGCGTGCGTTTCGATTGCTGGCGCAGGTGGCGCGCGCGCGCAACCAGCGCAGTATCCAACGCCGGCAATGCGGCAACGAGGTGCGGGGTGGCCTGGGCCGTCATGACATGTCTCCGGCCAGATCGAAAATCGGCATATACAGCAGCACCACGATGGCGCCGACCACCAGGCCGATCGCGGCCATCAGCAGCGGTTCAAAGGTTCGTGTGAAGCGTTCTATCCAGCGGCTGATTTCGCCGTCGTAGAAGGCGGCGGACTGGGTCAGCATCGGCCCCATGTCGCCGGTGCGCTCGCCCACGCGCAGCATGCGCAGCGAGATCGGCGTGGTCAGCTGGCTGGCCTCGAAAGCGGTCGACAGCGGCAGGCCCGATTCGATATCGGCGCGCGCCGTCTGCAGGTTCTGGCGGATGCCGGCCGACACCATGCCCTGCACGGTCTCGATCGCGTGCACGATGGTGATGCCGCCTTCGCTGAGCATGCCCAGCGTCAGGTACAGCCGCGACAATTCGTAGATGCGTACCCGCTCGCCGATGCCGGGCAAGCGCCCCAGCAGGCGGGCGAAGCCGCCGCTGCCCATCAAATGGCGCACGCCCAGCGCCAGCGCGGCCAGCACGGCGGCGATGCCGCCCAGCAGCAGCGTGGTGTGGGCGCCGGCGAACTGGCCCCAGTTCAGCATCTGCTGCGACAGCCACGGCAGGTTGCGGCCGGCGCCCTGGTAGACCTCGGCAAAGCGCGGCACGACGTAGCCGATCAGGAACAGGCTGACGCCGCCGCCGACCAGCAGCAAAATACAGGGATAGATCGCGGCCGACACCAGCTTGCCGCGCACCAGGTCGATGCGCTGCTGGTAGTCGATGAAGCGGGACAGGGAGCGCGGCAGGTCCGACGTGCCCTCGGCCGCCTTGACGATGCCGATGTACAGCGGCGGGAACAGTTCGGGTTGCTCGGCCAGCACGGCGGAAAAGCGCTGGCCTTCGCGCAGGCCGGCCAGCAGGCGCTCCAGCACGCTGCGCGTGACGGGGCTGGTTTCCTTTTCCAGCAGCGCCTCCAGGCCTTCGACGATGCCGAGGCCGGCGGTCAGCAGCGCCAGCAGTTCCTGGCTGAACAGCACCAGCGACAGGCCCTTGCCGCGCGCCTTGCCGCCGCGCAGGCCGAGGCTGCCGCGCACAGGCGCGATGGCGCTGACGTACAGGCCGCGCGCCTCCACCTGCCGGCGCGCATCGGCCTCGTCCCGGCCGTCGATCACCAGATGCGAGATGGCCATATCGGCCGACAGGGTGCGGACATCGAACTGCATGGACTGCTTTCCTGGACGGCGAGACTTATTGTGAAGTGATGTCGGCGTCTTCGCCGGTACCGCCGGGCTTGCCGTCACGGCCCAGCGAAGTAATGTCGAACTCAGCCTTGGCGCCCGGCGCCTTGTACACATACGGGTGGCCCCACGGGTCCGGCGGCACGCCCTTCTTCAGGTAGGGGCCGTTCCACTTGGCGCCCGCCGTGGCCGGCGCGACCAGCAATGCGCCCAGGCCTTCGTCGGTGGTCGGGTAGCGGCCCACATCCAGGCGGTAGGTGTCCAGCGATTTTTCAAACGCCTCGATCTGCGCCTTGGCGATGGTCACTTCCGACTTGCCCAGCTGGGCGAAGTACTTGGGACCGACATACGCCGCCAGCAAACCGATGATCACGATAACGACCAGCAATTCCAGCAGGGTAAAGCCGCCAGCCTTGTGAGCTGCGGTCTGACGGTGATTCTTTGCAACTTCCATCCGAACGACTCCTTAATGCGCAACACGCCTACTGGCAAGAAGTCAGAGGCTACCATGCGGTTTGCATAGCAGACAACCTTTTCTTGCAAGCGTGCCGGGAGAGTGCGACGGTTTCAATTCAAGCGGCCCTGGCCAGCGGCGTCCACGGCTGGTCGAACAGGTGCAGCGCCATGCCGCGCGCGATGGCGTGGGCACGGTTGGACACGCCCAGCAGGCGGTACAGCCGCTGCAGATGGTTTTTCACCGTCAGGCCGCTGATGCCGAGGATCAGGCCGATTTCCTCGTTGCTCTTGCCCTCGCGCACCCAGTGCAGGATTTCCAGTTCGCGCGCGCTGACCGGCCGCGCCAGCGCGCCGGCGCGGGCCTGGCGCTGCTGCTGGCCGACGCGTTGCAGCGTCAGGTGCAGATACGGCAGCAGCAGTTCGAGGAAGTAGGCGTGGCGCGGACGCGGGCGATGCGGCAGGCCGAACAGCACGAAGAAGGTTGCGCCGCCCGGCAGGCGCTCGGTGCCGTGGATCAGCAGATTGTCCAGGCCCAGCTCGCGCAGCTCGTCGAGGAAAGGCGCCAGTGGCTGGCGCGCGCCGCCGTCCTGTCCGGCGCCGGTGGCGTCCAGCATGGCCGGCAGGCGCTGGCCATCGCGGCAGTGGCGGGCCAGCCGCAGCGCCAGGCCGTCGGACTTGTCGCCCAGGCGGGACAGCAGGCCGGCGTCGAGCACCGTGCTGTGCATGCATTCGACGTGCTGCACCTCGTCCTGCGCGCCGAACTGCAGGCACACCATGATGCGATGTGGCAGCAGCGCCTGGAACTGGCCCTGGGTCCACAGGCAGAACTGGCGGGCCTGGCGCAGCGGCAGCACCGCTTCGATCGCGTGCAGCAGGTATTCCTGCTCCGTCTTGCTGAGGATGATCAATGGCTCCATCGTCAGGCCCGCGCCGCCTCATGGACCGCCCGACCGCCCTGCTCCCAGGCGACGAAGCGGTAGCCGCTGCCGCGCACGGTTTCGATGTGCTCCTGGTGGCCGCTGGGCTGCAGCGCGCTGCGCAGGCGGCCGACGTGGGCGTCCACGGTGCGCTCGTCGAGGTAGACGGCGTTGCCCCACACCTGGTCGAGCAGATGGGCGCGGCTGTGGACCCGCTCCGGATGGTTCATCAGGAAGTTGAGCAGCTTGAATTCGACCCGGCCCATGGCCAGCTCGCGCGCGCCGGCGGTCACGCGCAGCGTGTGCGGATCGAGCCGCAGGCCGGCCATCTGCACGGCGTCGGCCGCTTGCGGCGCGGCCGGGGCTTGCAGGCGGCGCAGCAGCGCGTGCACGCGGGCCACCATCTCGCGCGGGCTGAAGGGCTTGGTCATGTAGTCGTCGGCGCCGCTTTCCAGCGCCATGATCTTGTCCGGCTCGCCGCAGCGGGCCGTCACCATGATGATGGGCAGGTCGCGCGTGCTGAGGTGTCCGCGCAGGCGGCGGATCAGCGACAGGCCGGACTGGCCGGGCAGGTTCCAGTCGGTCATCAGCATCGTCGGCAGGCTGTCTTCCAGCATCAGCAGCGCGCTTTCGGCGTCGCGCGCGCGGCTGACGGTGTGCCCCGCCATGCTCAGGTTCAGGGCAATGAGTTCCTGGATCGCAGGCTCGTTTTCAATGACAAGGATATGGGCGGGTCGCATGGCAAATCCGTGTAAAGGAAGCACTATGCAACAAGCAATCTGGCATTACTAATATGATTTCCATCGCGGATTTATAGTTTCGCGATATATATCCCGTGCCCGCCTGCGTTAGCGGCGATTTAGAAGCGGCGGTCTAAACGCAAAAAACGACACCCGCAGGTGTCGTTTTTTTGCAGCCATTAATTGGCAGCGATTAAGCTCAGGCGGCGAGCTTGCGGCGGCGGGCCACGCCGACCAGCACCAGGCCGGCGCCCAGCATGGCCCAGCTCGACGGCTCCGGTACTGCGCTGATGCTGGCGATCGTGCTGTCGGTGATGTCCGACGTCACGACGCCGGCGCCGGCGGTCGGCACCCAGCTGAACGACATCAGGCTGCCGTCCAGCTGGTTGTAGTTGCCCAGCGCCGTGGTGCGGTCCGCGCCGTACAGCGACACGGCGAACTTGCTCTCGATGCCCGACGCCGCCGGGTCGGGCAAGCCGCCGAAGGTGACGTCGAAGCTGACCTTGCCGCCGAAGGAGATGGCCTGGAACAAGTCGTTGTAGCTCGTGGTATTGCCGAATACAAAGCCACCGCCCTGCTTCTGCACGTCACCCTGCAGCTCCACACCGCTCAGGTCGCCGAAGCCGTTCAGATGGCTGATGGCGGCGCTGGCGAACACAACCGGCGAGTTGCCCGCATTGAATTGCAGGTCGATGAAGCCGGTGTTGAGCAGCGACGCGGTGTTGAGTTCCACGTGCAGCGTCTGGGCCGACGCCAGGCCGCAGGCGCTCAGCGCCAGCACCAGGGCCGCGTTGCGCAGGGTCAGGGAGAAGTTTGGTTTGAACATGGTCATATCCTTAGAAATTGCCGCTGAAGACTTTGGTGGTGTAGCTGATGTTGGCCGTGCCCGTCTTGCTGAAGCTCAGCGCGAAGGAGACGGTGGCGCCCGGCGCCAGCGTGGCGGCGTTGACCGTGATGTAAGGCGCGCCGGCATGGCTGCCGCTGGCGTTGCTCAGCGTGACGCCGGCAGGCAGGCCATCGAACTCGACCTGAAGCGGACCGGTCAGCGCGGCGGCGCCGGTGTTGGTGATCGAGAACGTCGAGCTGTACTTGCCGGTGCCGCGGTTGAACACCAGGCCGGTGGCGGCCGACTTGATGCTGGCGCTGACATCGCTGTACGGCGCGGCCAGGTTCAGGCTGATGACCACCGGATCGTGGTCGGAAGCGCGGTACGGTGCGGCGGTGTACTTGTCTTCCGGCTTGCCGTCGGTGTTGTAGTCGATCACGGTCGGCTCGTCGGCGTTGTTATGCCATTCGGCGGCGTCGGCCACCGAGGCAGTCAGTGCCGGGCTGGCCAGCGCGTGGTCCAGATAACCCGCTTCGCCGTTGAAGACGAAGGAGTAAGGCATGGCGCCGCTGCCGCGCACGAAGCGCTCCAGCTGGTTGACATAACCCTTGTCGGTGATGACCTTGATCGGGTCTTCCATGCCGTAGGAGTTGAAGTCGCCGATCATCAGCACGCGGGCGTCGCCGGCGGCGGCAGCCACTTGCGGCGCGAAGGTGTTGACCAGGCGGTTGGCCTGCAGGATGCGGGTAGCGTTCCAGCAGCTCTGGCCGTCGCCCTTGTCGGCATCGGCGCCGGAACCGCCGGGGCAGCTGCCCTTCGACTTCAGGTGGTTGACGATCAGCGAGAACTTGGCGCCGTTGGCGGCGACGAAGGTCTGCGCCATCGGCGGACGGTTGTTGACGCTGTCGGCGTCGGACAGCGCGCTGCCCACCATGGTCAGCTTGGCCGGCTTGTAGATCATCGCCACGCGGATGGCGTCGGTGCCGGTGGCGGCCGGCTTCGGCACGACCGCGTAGGTCTGGAAGCCGGTGCCCGGCGAGATCGCTTCATTCAGCGCCTTGACCAGGTAGCCCACCGTGTACTCGCCGCTGTTCTGGATTTCCATCAGGCCGAACACGTCGGCGTCGATGGCTTTCAGCTCGCCGACGATCTTGGCGTTCTGGCGCTTGAACTCGTTCAGGTTGTCGGCGCCACGGCAGTTGGACTTGCTGATGCTCGCGCCCAGCGAGCAACCCTGGCCGGTGCGGCCTTCGACATCTTCGCCGTTGGTGAAGGTGGTGAAGTAGTTCAGCACGTTGGCGCTGGCGACCTTGACGTTGCCGGCCGCCAGCGCTGGCGGCGCGGTGCGCGGATTGTCCTGCGAGAACACCGGCGCCACGGTCGGCTGCAGCTTGAAGCCGGCACCGCCGCCGCCCTTGGCGCCGAAGTCGACCACGCCGGTCAGGTCGGACACGGTGTCGCCGGCGCGCAGCGAGCCGTCCGCGCCCAGGTAGGGAATCGTGGTCGGGGTGACGAAGACGCCGTCGTCCAGCACGATCTGGCTCTGCGCGTTGGCGGCGGCCAGCGCCTTGGCTTCATTCGAGCCGGCGGCGTAGTGGTTGGTCGGCGCTTCCAGGCGGCCGGCGGACAGCGTCACTTCGCCGCGGTCGCCCAGGAACTCCAGCTGCGACACGGTCAGCGCATTGGTGAAGCGCACCAGCATGCCTTCGACCTGGCCCAGGTTGGCGTATGGCAGCTGGATGTTGGTCGGCGTGATGGCGATGCCGCTGCCGGTCTTGACGATGGCGGTGATGTTCTGCAGCTCGGTGTAGGCGTGGCCGCCGGCGACCGGCGCGTAGTCGGTCACGCTGCCGGTGATGCGCACCTGGTCGCCCACCTTGACGGTGCCGGTGTTGGCGGCGGTGGTGTAGACGAAGATGCCGTCCGAGGTTTGCGGATTGCCGTCGCCGAGCGCGTCCTGGATGAAGAAGCCGGAGCCGACCTTGGCCGTCACCACGCCTTCGGTGGTTTGCACGGTGCCTGCGTAAGGGCTGGTCTCGCCCGGGCCCTGGATTTGCGGAATGCTGTGGGTGACGCCGGCCGGCGCGGCCACGGTGACGCTGATGCTGCAGCTGGCTTGCTGCGACTGGTCGTTATCGAAGCGCACGGCGACCGGGTAGCTGCCCTGCGGCACGCTGGCCGCCACGTTCAGGCTGGCGGTGGCGGTGCCGCCGGCGGCAGTCGCCGCCAGGAAATTGACCAGGCTGATGCCTGGCACCGGGGTCGAGGTGATCACGGCGTTGTTGACGGTGCCGTCGGCGTCGGTGGCGCTCAGCTCGGCGCTGCCGGCGGAGCCGACCGCCATCGCCAGGGTGGCCGGGCAGCTGGCGACGATAGGCGGCGCGCTCGGCACGCTGCACAGGTGCACCGGCGTGGAGGTGTTGCGCGGGTTAGGCGCGCCGGTGGCGAAGTCGCTGCCGTTGTTGTCGGTGTCGGTGCAGCCGCCGTTGGCGCGCAGCGCGGCCGTGGTGTTGGTCAGGCCGGGGCCGTTCGTGCCTTCGAAGTAGCCGGCGTTAAAGCCCAGCAGGTCGACCAGCGTGGCGCCGCTCGGCGCGGCGCCGGCCAGCGCATTGCCATCGTTGACCAGCGCGACCTTGCCGGCCGTGCCGCTCATCGGTATGGTGCCGATGCTGTCCGGGCTCAGCGCGCTGCCGGAGCCGGTGCCGGCCGCTTCCTGCACCAGGTAGTACTGGCCCGGCTGCAGCACCGGATTGCCGGTGATCTTGGTCACTTGCCACGACGAGCCGGCGGCGCTGGCGTACTGCACGCTCCAGCCGCTCAGGCTGACCGGCGCATCGCTGCGGTTGAACAGTTCGATGAAGTCGTTCTTGATGGTGGCGCCGGAGTTGCCGCCGCCGCCGTACACCTGGCTGATCACAACCGGCGATGCGCCTAAGGCCGGCGCCGACAGGCCCGCCATCAGGGCGGCGGCGATGATGGTGCGCCGGCCCGGCGTAGCGGCAGCCTGGGCTTGAGGCGAGTGGGTAGTTTTTTTCATGAGTGGGTCCTGGGTGGAAAAAGGTCGGCGCGGCATTCTTAACAAAATGATTTCAAACATTGCATTTTGCATATTAAGCCGCCGGCTTGACGCCTTGATGACATGCCCTTAGTCCGTTCGGACTAAGGAAAGGTTCGATCGCGTGCCCAGGTTTTTCTCGCATATCCGCGCAACGCGTGCTAGGATTACTTATATGCAATTGAAATTGCATAATGGTAAGTTGATGGCCTGACCCGGCCGGTACCGCCGCCCTCCTTCCCAAGCCGTGGCGCATGGAGCGAGCATCATGAAGATCCTACGTATCGCTGTCATCATTTACGCCTTGTCGCCGCCGTGGGCGGCCCTGGCTGTCGACCTGCTGCCGTCGCCAGCGTCGCAATACGGCAGCTGCGCGCTGACGGCCCCGCCACTGCAAGACGCCAAGCCCCGCAAGAAACCCGGCCAGCCGCCCGCCGCGCCGCGCAAGCCGCGCAACAAGATCGACATCAACTGGATTTCCGATCCCTGCAATCTGGTGGACGCCGAGCGCCAGGACGAGGAAGCGCGCAACGACGGCATGTCGGCCACGCAAAGACTGGTGCTGTATGAGGATGCGATGGAATGGAATCGTCACCGGACCGGCACGGACCAGCCGGAACTGTGGTGGCCGATCGCGCCGCCCTCGGGAACGCGCTACGGCGATGGCGGCAGCATGAACTCCAGCGGCCGGTTGGCGTCCGCTGCGGCGCCAGCGCCGCCGTTCGGCCGCGGCGAAAGACAGTTATTGCTGGAACAGGGACAGTCCCTGCCCGCCGTGCCGGAGCCGTCCGCGTATGGACTATGGCTGGCGGGCCTGGCGCTGCTGGCCGTGGCCGCGCGCCGCCGGGCTCAGTGGCGGTAAGGCGTGGCCAGCGGCTCGCCGATGAACACGCCCTGGGCCGGCCAGGCCACGCTTTTCCAGTAAGCCTCGATCGCGCTATAGCCGCGCAGGTATTGCGACAGCAGCACCGTCGAGTTGGGGAATTTCTGCCAATGGTTGCACGGCTCGCTGACGGTGCCGTAGCTGGCCGTGGCGCCCGCCTCCAGCCAGCGCAGGCTGCTCATCTGCCCGCCTTCCGCCAACAGGTCGCCGCCAACCGAGGTCAGGTGGTCGGCCAGCGCGCCCGGCGCAAACTTCAGCGTCTGCAGCTTGGGCACGTGCGTCAGGCCGGTTTCATAGACGATGATGTCGTTGACGTCCTCGATGCTGTCGGCCTGCAAGGTCTTGATGGTCAGCTTCTTCGACGCCACGCCGCCGGAACGGGGGAAGAAGCGCGCGCGGCTGCTGCGCGCGGCATCGCTGGTGTTGAGGAAGTAGGCGGTGGCGGTGGGCGTGGTGAAGCCGGCCAGCACGCCACGGTCGATCAGCGCCTTCGACGCCTCCACCGAGTCGGTCGGCAGCAGCATGGAGATGCGCATCTGGTAGTCGGTGTAGGGCTTGCCCGTCGGCGCATTGAAATAAGTGCTGGGCTTGCTCGGGGCGCAGGTCTTGACGCACAGGCCGCTGTCCAGGCCCAGCGTGTAGGCCGAGGTCAGCGAATTGCACTCGACCGCATAGGGCGCGGTCCAGACCATCAGCACCGCCTGGATCTCGGGGCCCAGCTTGGCGTCGATCTGCGCCTTCAGCGCCTCGAACTGCGCGGCGTCGAGCTTGTGCGGCCGGTGCGGGATATGCACGTGCACCATGTTGGCGGCCGGGATGTTGCGCGCCTTGCGGTAGTACTCGCCGAGTTCGACGCTGTTGGACTCGTCGTCGTTGATGACCACCGCCAGCTGGGCGGCGCTGAGGCCGGCCTGACGCGCGGTTTGTGCCTGGGCGGCGCCGGAAAACACCAGCACGGCGGCCAGCAAAAGGAAGAAGTGTCGCAAGTGGTTCGATCGCAAGGATTAAAAAAAACGGAAGCGGCAGCTTCCGTTTGAATTATAGCGCCATTGTCAGGCTTTGCGACGCCGCGCCAGCCAGCCCAGTACGCCAACGCCGCCGAACAGCATGGCGACCGGCGATGGCTCCGGCACCGAACTGACCGCCACCGAGCCGACGTAATTGCCGGCGGCGTCGTTGCGCACGGTGCCGTCGACCAGCAGGTAGTAGTGGTCGGCGGCCAGGTGCGGGATGCTCAGCGCCCACACTTCAACCACCGCGTCCGGCGCCGACTGCCTGGTGCCGTCGAACGAGAAACCGGCCGAGTTAAAGACCCTGAAACTGTCGAACGCGGCGCCGCCCAGGCCCATGTCGACCATGCTCAGGCTGGCGACGAACGCCCCCAGCGACTGGCCCGCGCTGGCCGTGAAGTCGTAGCGGTCGTGGAATGTGTTGCCGGCGTTGCCGGCGCCGAACTCATGCTTGAGCACGGCGCTGCCGCTGCTCAGGTCCAGGGTTTGCACGCCCTGGCTGATGTCGGTGGCCTGCGCCCATGGCAGGCCGGCGGCGGCCGCCAGTATCAGCGCGGCCGTGACGGTTTGTGTACGTTTCATAGATCACCTCCCTTGAAAAGGCTGCTGCGGCTTGCGCTGCCGCCGGTTGCTCCACACTGCCAATCGATCCTAGCATGGCTGAAATGACAGCATTGAGCATCGGTCAATCGCGCGTGGCCGCGCCCGCCAGGCACGCGCGCAGCCACGGCGCGGGCGCCGAGAGGGAAAATCAGGGGGAGGCAGAGCGCGTAGGATGCTGCCTACGCCAAGACGGGAAAACGGCGGCCGCGCTTTGTCAGCAGGGGCCGCCGCGGTAGCGCATCAGGCGCGCTGGTAGACGTCTTCCAGGCGGACGATGTCGTCCTCGCCCAGGTAGCTGCCGGACTGGACTTCAATCAGGTGCAGCGGCAGCTTGCCCGGATTTTCCAGGCGGTGCGTGGTGCCGATCGGGATGTAGGTCGATTCATTCTCGGTCAGCAGCGTCACCTTGTCGCCGCAGGTCACGCGGGCGGTGCCGCTGACGACGATCCAGTGTTCGGCGCGGTGGTGGTGCATCTGCAGCGACAGCTTGCCGCCCGGGTTGACCGTGATGCGCTTGACCTGGAAACGTTCGCCGATGTCGATGCCCTCGTAGCAGCCCCATGGACGGTAGACCTTGGTGTGGTGCAGGTGTTCGGTGCGCTGCTTGGTCTTCAGGTGCTCGACGATGTTCTTGACGCGCTGCACCTGGTCCTTGTGGCAGACCAGCACGGCGTCGTTGGTTTCCACCACGACCACGTCCTTGACGCCGACCACGGCCACGATGCGGCTCTCGGCGCGCACCAGCGAACCGCTGACGTCGTCCAGATAGACGTCGCCGCGGGTGGCGTTGCCCTGGGCGTCCTGCTGCTGCACTTCCCACAGCGCCGACCACGAGCCGACATCGCTCCAGCCTATGTCGGCCGGCACCACGATGGCGTGGCGCGTGTGCTCCATCACCGCGTAGTCGATCGAGTCGGACGGGCAGGCGGTGAACGAGGCTTCGTCCAGGCGGCAGAAGTCGAGGTCGCGGTAATCCTTGCTGACGGCCGCCTCGGTGGCGCTGGCGATGGCCGGCGCGTATTCCTGCAATTCCTTCAGATAGCTGTCGGCGCGGAACAGGAACATGCCGCTGTTCCAGTAGTAATTGCCGGCGGCCAGGAAGCCCTCGGCCGTGGCGCGGTCCGGCTTCTCGACGAAGCGGTCGACGCTGTAGCATTGCGCGGCGGCGGCCGGCTGGCCGCTGCGGATATAGCCGTAGCCGGTTTCCGGCGCGGTCGGCACGATGCCGAAGGTGGCCAGCGCGCCGCCGTCCACCATGGCGGCGGCGTGTTCGATGGCGCCGTAGAAGGCGTCGGTGTTTTCAATCACGTGGTCGGCCGGCAGCACCAGCATGACGGCGTCGGCGTCGATGGCGCGCAGATAGTGGGCGGCGGCGGCCACCGCCGGCGCGGTGTTGCGGCCGACCGGTTCCAGCAGGATGCCCAGCGGGCTGACGCCGATCTCGCGCATCTGCTCGGCGACCAGGAAGCGGTGCTCGTTGCCGCACACGACCAGCGGCGCCATCATCTGCGGCCGGCCGTGGAGGCGCAGCACAGTGTCCTGCAGCATGGTGCGGTCCGAGACCAGCGGCAGCAGCTGCTTGGGCAGCACCGCGCGCGACAACGGCCATAAACGGGTGCCGGAACCGCCCGACAGGATCACTGGGTAAATTTTCATGCTCTGATTCGCTTATCTATCTTATCTGTTGATTCATTGCTTAGTTCGGTACGACGCTTGCTGCGGCGGTCGCGGGCATTGGCCCACGAATCGGGGTCGGATTCGGAGACGTGCTTCATCTCGCCGGCGCGGTCGACACTATAATCCTTAAACACGATCATTTCGTCCAAAGAAACATTCGGTAACACCCGAGTATATTCGAACAGTACGCTGCGCACTACCTTGGCGCCGGCGCAGATATGGCTGCCGTGGCCGATCCAGGTCGGGCCGACGATGTGCACGCCGGCTTCGACGCGGGTGCCGGAACCGATGTAGACCGGTCCCTCGATGGTCGTGCCTTCCCATTCGATGCTGGTGTTCAGGCCGACCCACAGGCCGTCGTTGATCTGGATGCCGGGCATGTGCAGGTGCGCCACTTCGCCCATCAGCACGCTCTGGCAGGTTTCCCAGTAGTCGGTCACGCTGCCGATGTCGATCCAGTTGAAGCCGCGCGTTTGCGCATAGAAGGGCATGCCCTTCTCGGCCAGCAGCGGGAACAGGTCGGAGCCGATGTCGAACGGCCGGTCCGACGGGATCAGGTCGATCACTTCCGGTTCGAAAATATAAATGCCGGTGCTGACGAAGTTGGACTTGGCTTCCTGCTGGCTGGGCTTTTCCTGGAACTCGGTGATGCGGCCATTGCTGTCGGTGACCACCACGCCATAGCTGGACACCTTCTCCCACGGCACTTCCTTGGTGATGACCGAGGCCAGCGCGCCCTTGCGGCGATGCTCGAACAGCGCCGACTTGATGTCGAGGTCGATCAGCGCGTCGCCGCACAGCACGATGGTGGTGTCGTCGAAGAAGCCGCCGAACTCCTGGATCTTTTTCATGCCGCCTGCCGAGCCCAGCGGCTGCGGCACGACTTCGCCGTCGTCGGTGGTGTAGCCCTCGAAGGAGTAGCCGATCTGGACGTCGTACTGGTGGCCCTCGCCGAAATACTCCTCGATCTTCTCATGCAGGTAGCTGACATTGACCATGATCTCGGTGACGCCGTACTTGTGCAAGTGCTCGATCAGGTAGGCCATCACCGGCTTGCCGAGGATGGGGATCATCGGCTTGGGCAAATCGTAGGTCAATGGGCGCACGCGGGTGCCCTTACCAGCGGCCAATATCATTGCTTTCATGGGATATTCCTATTCAGTTGCCGTGGTCTGCCAGCGCCACGAATCGGCGCACATCTGCTCAACGTTGCGCTGCGCCCTCCAGCCCAGTTCACGCTCGGCCAGACTGGCGTCAGCGTAACAGGCGGCGATGTCGCCGGCGCGGCGCGCCACCACCTGGTAAGGCACGGGACGACCGCTGGCCGCTTCGAACGCGCGCACCATTTCCAGCACGCTATTGCCGCGGCCGGTGCCCAGATTGTAGGTGAAGATGCCGGCATCGGTCGCCAGCTTGGACAGCGTGGCCAGATGGCCCAGCGCCAGGTCGACCACGTGGATGTAGTCGCGCAGGCCGGTGCCGTCCGGGGTCGGATAGTCGCTGCCGTAGACCGACAGGAATGCGCGCTGTCCCTCGGCGACCTGCGCCACATACGGCAGCAGGTTGTTGGGGATGCCATTGGGCTCCTCGCCGATCAGACCGCTTTCGTGTGCGCCCACCGGGTTGAAGTAGCGCAGCAAGGCGATGCGCCAGCGGGGATCGGCCTTGTGCAGGTCGCGCAGCATGTCTTCAATCATCAGCTTGCTGCGGCCGTAGGGGTTGGTGGCCGACAGCGGGAAGTGTTCGAAGATCGGCACCGAGGCCGGGTCGCCGTACACGGTAGCCGACGAACTGAACACCAGCGTCTTGACGTCGAACTTGGCCATGGTCTCGAACAGCACCAGGCTGCCGACGACGTTGTTGTCGTAGTAGCGCAGCGGCTGCTCGACCGATTCGCCGACCGCCTTCAGGCCGGCGAAGTGAATGACCGCCTCGATCCGGTGGGCGGCGAACACGGCCTCGACCGCCGAACGGTCGCGCACGTCGGCTTCAACAAAGTCGAACGTCCGGCCGGCGAGCCGCTGGACGCGAGGCTGGACCGACGTCTTGGCGTTCGATAAATTATCGATCACCACTACGTCAAAGCCGGCCACCAGCAACTCCAGCACGGTATGCGAACCGATGTAGCCCATGCCGCCTGTAACTAGAATTTTCGTCATAGGTTGACTTGTTCTGATTGCATCGTCACGGATTACAGTCGCCAGACTTTGATGCCCGCAGCCGTCAGCGCGTCCTGCGGGAAGGCGGCTTTGACATCCACGAAGCAGCCGCCCTTGATCAGTTTCTTCTGCAAGTCCTCGACAGGCAAGCTCAACAGTGCCTGATGCGAAACCGCCGCCACGATGGCATCCGCCCGCGGCAGTTCGTCCCACGCGAACAGACGGACGCCGTACTCATGCATTGCCTCTTCCGGGTCGGCGTAAGGATCGTGCACAAACACCTCGACGCCATACGTCTTCAATTCGTTGATCACGTCGCCCACCTTGGAATTACGCAAGTCGGCGCAGTCCTCCTTAAACGTCAGGCCCAGCACATTGACGCGCGCGCCTTTGATATAGCTACCGGCGGCGATCATATTCTTGATCGTCTGCTCGGCAATATATTTGCCCATGCCGTCATTGATGCGGCGGCCGGCCAGAATCACCTGCGGGTGGTAACCCAGCGTCTCGGCCTTGTGGGTCAGATAGTAGGGATCGACACCGATACAGTGTCCGCCGACCAAACCCGGGCTGAACCGCAGGAAATTCCATTTGGTCCCCGCCGCCTTCAGCACTTCCGACGTATCGATGCCGATCTTGTCGAAAATAATCGCAAGCTCGTTCATCAACGCAATGTTCAGGTCGCGCTGGGTATTCTCGATGACTTTGCACGCCTCAGCCGCTTTAATGCTGGAACAACGATGCACGCCTGGCTCGACGATCTGCTCATACATCGCCGCCACCCGTTCCAGGGTCTGCGGGGTGTCGCCCGACACCACCTTGATCACATTCGTCAACATGTGCTGGCGATCGCCGGGATTGATGCGCTCCGGCGAGTAGCCCACGTAAAAGTCCTGCTTCCATTTCATGCCCGAGGCCCGCTCCAGAACGGGAATGCAGATTTCTTCGGTCGCGCCCGGGTAAACGGTCGATTCGTAGACTACGGTCGCGCCCTTTTTCATATGCTTGCCAACGCTGTTGCTGGCGCCGATCAGCGGTGTGAAATCTGGATTATGGGCAAAATCGACCGGCGTCGGCACGGCCACGATAATGATATCGGCTTCGGCCAAAATAGCCGGATCATCCGAATATTCCGCAAATGTCGCCGCCGCCATTTGCGCGTCGCTGAGCTCCCGCGACGGATCCACGCCGCGGCGGCAACTGTCGACCTTGGCCGTCACGATGTCAAAACCAATAGTGCGCGCACGCCTCCCAAACTCCACGACCAGGGGCAAACCCACATAACCCAGACCAATCACAGCAATAATCGTCATACCACCCTCGTCAAAAAATGAATAATACCGCCGCCTTAACGACGACTGGCTTCTTTCAGCAGCAATTTGATAAATGCCATGTCTTCAATAAAATAGCGGCGAAACATGCGGCGCGGTTCCTGCAAAAAACGGTAGAACCATTCCAGACCAGATTTCTGCATCCATACGGGTGCGCGCTTGACGCGTCCCACAGCGACATCAAACGTGCCGCCCACGCCCATGGCAAACGGCACCTTCATCTGCGCCTGGTACTGACCGAGGAACTGTTCCTTTTTCGGCGAGCTGATCGCGACAAACAGCAAGTCGGCCCGGGCCTCCTGGATGTGTTGCACCACGCCGGCCTCCTCCTCCGGACGCCAATAGCCATTGCGGTATCCCGCCACCACCAGGCCGGGGTATTTGCGCTCGTAGGTTTGCTTGACCGCCGAGACCACCTCCTCGCGCGCGCCCAACAAATAGACTCGCCACCCCTTTTGCGCGGAACGCTCCATCAAGGCTTCAAACAAATCAACGCCGGCAACGCGCTCCTTGAGCGGCTTGCCCAGCAGGCGCGAGGCCCAGACCACGGGCATGCCGTCGACATTGATCAACGCGCACTCGTTAATAATACGGCGCAACTCCGGATCGCGATCCGCCTTGACCAACTTGTCCACGTTGACCACCACATGCTGATGCGGCAAGCCGGTTTGAATAAAGCCCTCGACGCGCTGCAGGGTGTCCTCCATCGTCAAATTATCAATTTGACAACCCATCATGGTAATCCGTTCGCTCATGCCATCTCCCCGGCCAGGATGGCGACGATACGCTCGGCCGCGCGGCCATCCCAAAGATGCGGTCGCCGTCCCTGCTTGCCCTCGCCGCGCAGAATTTTGCGCGCTTCGGCGATGATGGTATCGGGATCGGTACCCGTGAGGACATTGGAACCTTCATCCACGGTCACGGGCCGCTCGGTATTTTCGCGCAACGTCAGGCAGGGCACGCCCAGCGCAGTGGTTTCTTCCTGCAGGCCGCCACTGTCGGTCAGCACCAGCGCCGCGTCCTTCCACAGGTTGAGGAAGGCCATATAGCCTTGCGGCCCGACCAGGGTAATGCGCTCGCCAAGATCGATGCCGAACTTCTCCAGGTTGGCGCGGGTGCGCGGGTGCACCGGGAAAATCAGCGGCAGGTCAACGGCGATCGTCCGCAACGCCTGCGCCAGCTGCATCATCATAGGCTGGTCATCGACGTTGCTCGGGCGGTGCAGCGTGACGACACCGTAGCGCTGCCCGGCACCGCTGTGCGCGGTCTTGAAGGCATTGGTGTCGTAGCTGCCGGACTCCGCATGACGCAGCTTTTCAGCCTGGTAAAGGACGTTATCGACCATCACGTGGCCGACATAATGGATGGCGGACGCCGCTTTCCCCTCGCGCTGAAGATGGGTCACCGCGCTCGGTTCGGTAACAAAGAACCAATCGGAAATGCTGTCGGTGACCAGACGGTTGATCTCTTCCGGCATGCTCATGTCGCCGCTGCGCAAGCCAGCCTCCACGTGGGCCACCGGAATATTCAACTTCTTGGCGACAATGGAACACGCCAAGGTGGAATTGACGTCACCGACCACCAGCACCGCGTCCGGACGCTGGGCCAGGCACAATTCCTCGAACGCCAGCATGATCTTGGCGGTCTGTTGTGCGTGGCTGCCGCCGCCCGCCGCCATGAAAACATCCGGGGCGGGAATGCCGAGTTCTTCAAAAAAAACGTCATTCATGTCGCGGTCGTAATGCTGACCGGTGTGGATAATACGGAATTCAATGCTCCCATGCGCTTGCAGGGCACGCACAATAGGCGCAATTTTCATGAAATTGGGACGGGCACCTGCAACCAGATAAAGTGTCGGCATGGATCAAACCTTCGTGATATGAAATTTACATAAATACATCTATTTTACCCTGAGAGTGCCGCGCGCGACATCCCCTTCGCTTCGCCGTGCTAGCCGGGCAGCGGTTGAAACGTGATGACGGTACGTATTGTCGTCGTACCATGCACCGCAACGCTGCACGCGACTGTCGCGGTCGGGACCTTCCGGTCATAGCGGCGCGATATCCAACCGGGTCCGGGCTCGGCGCCGCCGCGCAGCACCGCCATCTCGGCCCCCTCGCAATGCAGGCGCAGGCTGGAACGCTGCCCCAACGCCTCGGCCCGCCCGTCATGCAGGGCCACCTGACAATGCTCGGAGAAATGCCAGTGCAGCCGCACCCGATGCCGAGCAGCACAACTCACGGTATCGGTCACGACGATACAATTGGCTTGTGTATCCAGCTCAACCTTTCGCCTGTGCATAACCGGATCGGCGAGGCGGGCATACCCGTCATGCTCCCCTTCCACGACCTGGAGCGCGCCCTCCGCGCTGTGCGCCAACAGTCGCGCCCGCGCTTTCTTCAGCCACATGAAATTACCGCCTATGACAGACTGGTCGCAGTCATCGATGGACAGGGTATTGTGCGCCGCCGTACTGCGGAAATAGTCGCGCCATCCCGATTCGGCGCGGTAGGTATAGGTCCCCGGGTCGATCAGGAATTCCTCGCCACCCAACGACAGCAAGATCGCCAGCGCATCGGCATGGCCGTGGGCGGCAATCGACAAATAGCCCAGCGGTGCACAGTCCATCACCAGCCGGACTTCATCCGCCCGGCCGAAGCGATGGCCCAGCAAAAAATAGCCGCCGTCAGGAAACGCCAGCCTCGGCGGCGCAGCATCGACGACCGGCAAGTCTTCCCAGAGGGCAGCCCCTGCGGCGCCGAACAGCCACGCAGTCTTCTCATCGAACCGGCCGGCTTGGCGCTTGAAATCGGCGCGTTCAAACAACAATGCGCAACTGGCCAGCAAAGAGCAAAACGGCGACCATCCAGGCTGATGCGCCAGACGCACCATCAAGGCGTCGTCGCCGTCACCGATCATCGGCATATGCCCCCCAGCGTCGAGCAACGCCGCCAGGAACTCCGCCAGCCGCTCCAGCTGCTGCGTATAGGCCGGACTGAACTTGATGCCGTTTGCGCGCCCTACGAGCAAGCACAGCAACATCATGTCCATCACTTCGTGTTGATAATAGACGGCCTGCTCACGGTTGACCCCATCCGGACAGTTTTGCAGCTGGGCCTCGCGCTCCAGCCCGCGCAGCGCCATTGCCTGCCAGCGCGCACTCTGCGGCCACTGCGGCCAGGTCACGCTGGCGACGAACAAACCCGCATACTCGCCAAACAGGTGGTTATTGGCCGACGAATGACGGGAAAAGTACCCTTGGATGAAGTCACAATGCTGGTAAATCACATCGAGCCACTGGCGCAGGAAACGCTGGCCGTCGACGCCATCGAACAAGGCCGACGACATCCCGCCCAATAAGTCCCAGGCGAACGCCCAGTTCAGCAGGCGCACCGCCAGTTCCAAAGCACTGCTCCAATGTACGCCTTGCGGATAGGGGCACTGATCGAACCAGGACTGCAACAAGGTGCGCACGCCATCGCGATAACGCTCATCGCCGCTCAGGCGCCAGGCCTGGGCGAGCGTGACCAACTCCAGATGGCGATTCGGCTCCCACAAATATTTGATGTTGCCTACTTGCTGTTCACTACGGTAATTGATCAGCTTTCCGGAGATCATAGGCGCGACGGTGCCGGTCTTCGGATCGCGGTTCCATTGCGGCGGAAAACCCAGCGGGGCGCCGCGCAGAGCAAACACGTCCCACTGTCCCGCCAGAATGCGCTCGGCTGCGGTGCACACGGTAGCACTGTCGATCATTGCCGGCGGCTGCGCAACGAAGCGGGCGCCGGAACGATCCAGATCAGGCGCCGGCGGACGTAGCGCCAACCCGAAACCCAAGCCGCCGGCCTTCATGCTGACCGCCTGCTTGACGCGCCAGGCGATCTCCGCCAAGCCCATGAGTCTCAGGCGGTTCACTTTCCAAGCCAGCGATGTCATGTCTTACGATTCCATTCCTGTATCGCGCGCGCCGTCGCGGGCACGCAGGGTTTAATTAACAAGGGTACAACTCCATGATGATACCGCATTGCAGCGTAGGAGCGAAGTCCGGTTGAAGCTGCGCTACCGTGCGCAATTGACGGATCAGCAAAGATGCGGCTATAGTTCCTGCGGGTCGATATTTCATATCCGTCAACGTTGGACAGCTGATCGCTCCATTCGCCACCCCACCTGCACACCGCCTTTTCCGAGAACACCCCGTATGCTCATTCCCGCATCGAAACACGCCTTATTTCTTTTCCGGCAACTAGTCCGGCGCAATCCTTATGCGCTGCAGCAGGCGCGTGGTCTGATTAGTCGTGAGCGCATGCCCTCAGCACAATTGCGTGCGCGCCAGGCGCGACTGCTGCGCGCCACCCTGGCAAGTGCCGCCCGGTTGCCGCGCTACGCCGCCTTGCCGCTGCCGCCAGCCGAGGCCGATGTCTTTGCCTGGGTGCGCCAGCACTATCCGGTGATCAGCAAGCCGGACTTATTGGCCGAGCGCGCCGCTTATTATCCGCATGGCGGGCAGCGCCGCCCATGGTGGCCATCGGGCAAGACCAGCGGCACCTCCGGCTCGCCGCTCGAAGTCTTCCGCAGCATCGCCTCCGTCATCTGGGAGGAAGCATTTCAAATACAATTCTGGTCCTGGGCTGGTTTTCGTCCGGGCCATCGCCAGGCCGTGCTGCGCGGCGACGAAGTCGCCGATATTCGCCAGCAGCGACCGCCGTTCTGGCGCTGGGACCGTTTCGGCCGGCAACTCTTTTTGTCCACGCGCCATTTAAACCAGCAGAACGCCCGCGCCATGCTCGATCAGATCGGCTCCTGCGACGTCGCCCTGCTACGCGCCTATCCGTCATCGGCTTACGAACTGGCGCGCGCCGCCGAACAGTTGAACCACCCGCTGCGCCTGCGTGCAGTCGTTACCGGGTCTGAACCTGTCTACGCCTCCCAGCGCGAGCAGATTGAACGCAGTTTCGGCTGCCGCGTATTCGACTTTTACGGCATGGCAGAGCGCATCGCCTTTGCCGCCCAGTGCGAACATGGCGCTTACCACGTCAATCCGGAATATTCATGGGTCGAAATCCTGGATGAACAAGACCAGCCCACCGACGATTTCGGCTTTGTTGTGGGCACAACCTTGCACAACCACGTCATGCCGCTGCTGCGTTACCGCATCGCCGATCGCGCCCGCTGGGTGCCCGGCGACTGCCCTTGTGGCCGCAGCTATCCGCGTATCGAGCTCTCGTCCGGGAAAGTCGAGGACCAGCTGTATGACCTCGACAATGTAGCCGTCAGCGCGTCCATTATTACCTTCGCGCTCAAATCCCTGAGCAATATCAAGCGCACCCAGGTCGCGCAAGTGGGGCCGGGGCAATGGGAAGTGCGCGTGGTGCCAGAGGCCGGCTTCGGCATGGCCGACGAGCAACGATTGCTGCAAAACTTCCGCGACTCCGTCAGCCCCCGGGTCGATGTGGCGGTACGTCGGATGGAGCAGATCCCCCTTCAGGCCAGCGGCAAATTCAAGTGGGTGGCGCAAGAGTGGTCCGGCGCCAAGGCTTTCCGATGAGCCCGGTCGTCTTGCTATGTGGCCCGATTGCGTTACCGGGCGTGGCAGCGGCCGGCGGCTATGAAGCCTGCAACAGCCGCACCATCGAAGCGCTGCGCCTGCGCGGCCTGACCGTCCACGAGTTGCGCTTTCCGCAGCCGCAAGGGGGCGCATGGGCCAAGCTGAGCGGCTACCTGCGCGGCTTTCTTCGCTTGTCGCGCCAACTCAACCGGACGCCGGGGGAGATTTTTCACCTGACGGGACTCTATAAACATTTCGCCCTGCCTGAGCTGCTGTTGCTGCGGCTGGCCCGCCGGCGCGGCCTGCGCACCATCTACGATATCCGCGCCGGCTCCATGCACCGCCACTATGCCCGGCTGGGACCGCTATATCGCTGGCTGTTCCGGAAAGTATTGCTCAGCGCGGACCAGGTGATGGTCGAGGGGGTCGACTACCAGCCCTTCGTACAACAGGTCACCGGCCGTCCCGCCTTCTATCTGCCCAACCACATCAAGGCGACTGGCATGCCGGCGCGTCAAGCCGACCAGGCCGACGCAACCTTGCGGATGATCTACGTAGGCCGCATCACGGTGGAGAAAGGCGTGGAGACAGCTTTGCAAACCGCGCAACTGCTGCAACAACGTGGCCTCGCCTGCCAGATCGCCATCGCCGGCAACGGTCCGGCGGCGTTGATGCAGCGCTTGCGCGCCGCCTATCCGCAAGCCGAGTGGCTGGGTTCACTCCAGTCCGACGCCGTCTTGACACAACTCGGGCGCAGCCAATGGTTCCTGTTCCCGACCCGGCACAGCGGCGAGGGGCATTCCAACGCGCTGACCGAAGCGATGGCCATGGGTTGCGTTCCCGTCGCCACTGACAATGGTTTTAACCGGTCCGTCATCGGTGACGCCGGCCTGGTGCTGCCGCTCGCTGCGGAGGCCGCGCAATATGCGGATGCCATCGAGGCCGCGTGGAACGCAGGCAGCTGGAGCACGCTGTCGCAGCGGGCGGCAGCGCGCACCAAAGAACTCTACTCTACCGAACAGGCGATTGCACGGCTGCATACGGCCTATGTCGACCTCATGAAAGCTCCCGTATGACCATATTATTTGCAGGCGACCTGGCCTGGCCGGAAACTGACAGCATCGACTATGACGCGCTCAAGGACCTGTGCGCCCGCGGGCGCCTGGTCGCCAACCTGGAAGGCGGTGTCGTGGCCGGCCCGGCCGAGCAGCAAGCCGTGCATAACCGCTATAAATTCAACCTGTATTCCCACCCGTCGGTGCTGGACACGCTCGAGCGGCTCAATGTCGTGGCTTGCGGCTTGGCCAACAACCATATCTCGGACTATGTCGGCGGGATTGACACCAGCAAGCAGATGCTCGCCGAACGCAATATCGCGCTATTTGGCACCCGTGTGCAGCCCTGGTGCCAATTCCATGCCGGATCCCGGCATTATGTAGTCTTTGGTGCCTGTTCGCCATTGCCGGAACCGCGGACCGGCGGTGCCGGCGACCAAGCGATGCTGTTCGATGCGCCGGCAGCGCTGCAGCTGCTGGCCGTTCTGCGCAAAGACTTTCCCCAGGCGACATTGATCGCATTCATGCACTGGGGTTATGAATTGGCGACGCTGCCCCAGCCAGCGGACCGTGAATGGGCACGCCAGGCGATCGACGCAGGCGTCGACCTGGTCATCGGCCATCATCCGCATGTGGTGCAGGGCGTGGAAGCCTACGGCAGCGGCGTCATCGCTTACTCGCTGGGCAATCTTTTACTGCCCCAAGTGGAATACCGGGGCCGCCGCCTGCACTACAAAACCCCGGCGGTATGCGAGCAGCTCATGCTCGAACAGCAAGGCGACAGCTTGATCGCCCATTGGCTGCAGTACGACATCGCTCAAGGAAAGGTGCGCCTGGTGCGCAGTTGCGCGGCTGCCGACGACGCCGAACTGCAGCGCCGGACCCCATTTGCCGGCTTCAGCGACAGCGCATACCGCGCATGGTTCGCCGCGCAACAAAAGCGCGCCGCGGTCAAGCGCGCCGGCCCGGTTTTCTGGAGCTACCGCGGCTGGGGCCGGATAGATTCCGGACTTAAATTCGCATTTCTTCGGGCGAAGTCGCTGTTGCGCAAAGCGGCAATGCGCAGCGGCCTGCATACGCCATACAACTGGTGACGCAAACGCCGGGCCATCGCAAAAACGGCTCCCGGAACCTGGCGGTTCGGGAGCCGTTTCACTAGCATTGCGCCTTATTTCGGCAACGTCACCGACATCGCCCCCACCGTCAATACACGCCCGGTCGGATTTACGGTCAACGTCAGTTTGGGATTCTTACATCCGACATCGAGCACGATCAAGAACTCGCCGGTCTTGGCCGACGCTCTGACATAGGCGCCGTGGTCTTCGACAGTACCAGGCTTGGGCGGTGCGCCCACCCTCGGAGCATAGGTGATGTCCGTGGTGACCGGCCGGATACACAGCGAACGATCAACGTTAGTGATTTTTACCACCTTGGTGGCGGCATCAACCGCCATCACTGCCGGCGCATGCATATTCCATTCAAACACGTGCGGCAACGGCGCTTCCAGCTTATCCAGCACGACGAAAGCGTCCTGCGCCCGCAGGTACCAGATTTGCCGCCGCGCGGTGGTCAACGCACCATCGTATGCGGCGGTGGCATCGCCTTCCGCATAATCGAGCCCGGGCGTGGAAGCAAACGACGTGATCTTGCCATTGCGCGTCAGTTGAACATTGTAAGAATCCAGCGCCTGTCCTTTACCGCCATCAAAGGTGATCGCATTGTGGGCCTTGGTTTGACGATACCAGTCATTCCACAGCGGCGACCCATACCAGTCGTACCACCCGGACTCAATCAACAGGCGGCGGCCGCCGCTGCTGATGACCAAACTGTTCTGGTCGCCATGGCTGTGGTTATAGGAACCATAGGGACTGGACTTGAAGTAAGCGGAGGTGCGGGCGCGATCTGAAATATCGCTGTGCATGGCCACCCAGCCGATACTCGGGTAAAGCGCGCCATTGGAAGGCACGGCGGTTTTCGATACCGACGCGACCGGCAACGGGTAAGGCGCCTGCAACACCGTCAGCGGATCTTCATCCCCGACCAGGTTCTTGACATACCATGCCGCCTCCGGCGTAGCAAAACGCGAGGCGTAGCCCTTCAATTCAGTCGCCACCGGCGCCGTTTCCTGCTCGTCGCCAAACGTGTGATTGACCGAACCAGGCGGCTGGAAGTGCATGAACGACTGCAGGAAGCCGGCCGACCATGGCTTATCGAACAGATTGACGCCGGTTGCCACGGCCAGCGGCTGCCACAACGTCAGCGACGCCAGCGCAGTGTGCTGGGCGTACGAGGTGCCGTTGGCGAAACCTCCTTCAGGCCCGCTCCATGGCGAGATGCTGTTGATGTAAGCGCGGAACGTAAAGTCGAACCAGGTGGACGCCGCCGGGATATCGCCCAACGCCAGGGTGGAGATCAATGCCAGATAACCCTGGGCGACCGCACCATGGGAATCGAAAGGAAACTGGTCCAAACCGCCGTCCGGCGTGTTGAAGGCTTTATACATGACGTCCATGCGCTGCTCCACCACCTTCAGCCACGCCGTCTTGGTAGCCACAGGCAAGTCATTGCCCAGGAAATCGATGCACTTCATCAACGCCAGCGGAATCAGACGCGCTTCCTGATCGTCATTCTCATAGCTGGTCGGACCATAGGGGCTGAGCGCAGCGAGCTCATTGCCACGCTTGATCGCCTCGTTCAAATAGACGCGATCCCCGGTAATGCGCCACAGCAAAGAAGATGCCTCGACCTGGCGCGTCACATCCATCATTGCCCATCGAATATTGGAAACCTGGACATTGCCAGCCGCAGTAGCAGCGCCGCTGGTAATCAGTGGCCAATCCGAATCCTTATACACGGGAACGGCCGTCATGCGGCGCTGAACCCCTCCCATCAAGTCCGTCAGGCCGGTACCCCGATCCGCCACCATGGCAGCGCTCCAGCTGTTGCGTGGCATCACGCTCGGTGGCAATGCCCGCGGGTGCCCTTTGGCCAGGATGCGCGCTTTGAGGGCGGCATTATCGGGTACGACGAACGGCTTGGAGGTGGCGTCGATGACGAAGGTGCGCGGCGTCGACCATTCCTGCGTCAAGGCAGGACGCACCCGCCACGAATAACTGCCGACCGCCAGAGTGGCGCTCGGCAAATACCAATTGCGGCCCACCGTATAGGTCTGCGGCGCCATGCCTGCTTGCGTGATCTCGATGACATAGTTCGCTGGCTTGGTCGAGTGCATGGCCCAGGTAAAGCCGGGCGGATTCTGCGCCTGGATTTGCGAATTGGTTGGCTGTGCCCGCACGACGTAGGCGGTGGTCGACGCCGCCCAGTCGGCGCGACTCGGCGCACTGACGGCGCAGGCCAGCAACAGCAAGGTACGCAGCAAAGGAACTGTTCCGAGTTTCATAAGATACCTCTAAGGATGAATTACACGGTCTCGTAAAAAAAACCAGTTCGGGAGCAGCAAGTCGAGCAACGGAAGAACGGCATGAATAGCTGCGCAATAGCGCGCGACGGGCATGTCAGCTGATGCTACACCTGTTTCAGTCGGATGGATAATTTTCTACGCGCAATCACCGTGAAAGTGTTGGCATACAATTGCAAGGAGTACCGAGAATTCTATCTGACTGGCAGAAAATGTCCAGCAGGAAATTACCGTTGTCGTTGAACGACATCAAAACATTACCGCACAGACAATTTCATCACCCGTCGGCGGCGCCAGGGCGGGAACTATTTCAATACCCGCGCGGCGATCGGTTCGCCCGGATCGCGCACCCGCCGGACAAAGCCCCTCAACGCACCGGCCGTGTACAAGTGCCAGGCCAGCAGGGAAAGCAGCGCTTCCCGCCCCTCCTTCTTACGCCACGCCAGCAGGGCCCAGGCCCCGCCCCAGGTCGCCAAGAGCGAAGCCAACAGCGTCGGCACCGGCGGCGCGCCCAGGCGCACGCCGATTCCCGTCAATAGCAAGACAGCCAGATAGATCACCGGCGCAGCAAACACAAACCAGCACGCCCGCAGCGCCTGGCGCGACCAGTCCCGCCCGAACGCCGCACGCAGCAACGTTCCGCTGGCTTCAATCCGCCCGATACGCCACAGGCGCATGAGCAACTGATAGGAATTTTCATTGTGGCCCGAGTGCGTCACAGCCGGACGCGGCAAGCGCACCAGACGCCAGCGTTTGGCCAACAGTCGCGCACCGAGCTCCGCTTCTTCGAACGCCGGCAACCAGCGATTGGCCAGATAACCGACCTGTTCAATAGCCACCCGGCGATACAAGCCGCCGCCGCCGAGGACCGCAACATCTTGCTCCTCCGACAGCGTGTCGTAGTAGGCCACGCGTAATTTGTCCGCCAGGTTCAGCACCTGGCTGTCCACCAGCTTGCCGCCCACCCCCGCCACGTCCGGATGTCCGTCCAGGTAATCCATGGCGGCACGGATAAAGCCGGGCACCAGCGTCATATCGCCATCGAGCACATAAATATAGTCGCCCCGCGCATACTGGTATCCAAGTTGCAGCGCCGCGCCACAGTTCCTGTCCGAGCTGGAGACAAACTGCACCACCCTGACCGGCAGGCCCCGTGCGATTTCGACGGTGCGGTCGGTCGACAGCGAGTCCACCAGTATCACTTCGGCGTCCACCCCCTGGACCTCCTGCAACGCCGATTCCAGGCAGGCGGCAATGTGCTTTTCTTCGTTGAGCGCTTTAACGATAATACTCACGGTTACGCCGTCGCGTGCGGTGGAAGGGTGACCAGAATGCATATTTCTACAATTTAGTAAGTTAAAAATCAGTTGCGCATCAGGAGATCGTCGACACTGGCGCGCCACATGGCGCGCGCATTGACACGGCGCCCTTTGACGACGGCCGCCAATATGTCGCGCCCGGTGCGCATATAACAGGCGGGCAACCAGACGGGCATGAATTTCCGGTACAACTTGAAACGGGAGCGACACATGGTATAGACCGCAAAGGCGCTATCGCTATGTTCACCGGTTGCACTGCCGGCCTTGTGGTACAGGCGGGCGTCCAGCGCCACGGCGTTGCGGAATTCGGCATGCCCGCGCAGCGCCCAGTCGATTTCCTCATAATATAGGAAATAGCGCTCCTCCATTTCCCCCACGCGCTCGATGAAGGCGCGCGACACCAGCATCGAGGCGCCACTGACCCAGTCCAGCCGTTGTTCCGCCGCGGCGCGCACATCCGGCGTCAACTGCGCCGATTGCAGACCGAAGGCGTGCAGGCTCGAGCGAACACGGTAGCGGGAAAAAGTTCCGCCGCCCAAGGCTTGAACGCGATCCGAGTCGCTGTAAAAATAGTTAATCGATCCGGTGATGCCGGCGCGCGGCGCCGTTGTGGCGCGGTCGACCATATGGCCTAAACAATCGGGTTCAACAACCGTATCGTTGTTCAGCAACCATACATAAGCGCAGTCCGGATCGGTCAGCGCCAGTCGTATGCCAACGTTATTGCCTCCCGCGAAACCAAGGTTGCCCCCCGTTGGCACGAGCTGCAGCGCGGCGCTGTCCTTACCCAGCCGAGCCTGCGCGGCGGACTCCAGCAACCTGTAAGGCAGTGGCTTGGGCAGCGACGGCGTCGTCAGCCGGGCCAACGGCCCGGTGGGCGGGCTATATGCAACGTCGCCGCGCGCCCAGTCACAAATGGCCGCCAGCGACCCGTCAGATGAATCATTGTCGCAAAGGATGACACCAAAATTGGAATAGTCTTGACGAAACACGCTCTCCAGGCACTCGATCGAGTCCCGCCAGCCATTCCAATTGACCAGAACGATCCAGACTTTAGGGCGGATTTGCGCGCTCATGGCAGCGCCGCCGCTGGCGAACCGACAGCGCTCTTGACGACGTCCGCCGGTGGCGGCGTTTCACAAAGAACGATCACGGCAGCAATCAATACATAGGCCAGGGTAAAACCGGAAGAGATCGACAGCACCGTTTTACACCCGAGCAATATCACCAGGGAGACGGCGATAAACCCGGCGGCCAACCCTGCTTGGTCGGCACGCTGCATATACAGACGCAACCCAAGCCAAGCCCCGGCGGCAAAGATGAAAATAAAGGCCAACAGGCCCGGCACACCGGAATCGAGCGCGACACCAAGTAAATAGTTGTCGATATTGAAGCGTACGCCGTCGAAGAAGCCCAGTTTGACAGCCCCCATGCCATTACCATAGCCGAAGAACGGGCTAGCCTCCAACAACGGCACGCCGCGCGTCAACATCAGCACGCGCGACATTGTGCTGCTCGCTTCGCCGGCGCTGCGCCCCGCCACCAGCGACGACACCTCGTGCAGC
Organism: Rugamonas aquatica; assembly: GCF_009380215.1. Lineage (GTDB taxonomy): Bacteria > Pseudomonadota > Gammaproteobacteria > Burkholderiales > Burkholderiaceae_D > Rugamonas > Rugamonas aquatica_B. The sequence continues at coordinate 750,393 of NZ_WHUG01000002.1, read as the reverse complement.
GCGAAATACGCGGCCACCAACAAGACCGGCAACATAAACATCGCCATCACCAAAGTCAGACTGCTGCCATTGCGCCCGCCATTTTTTCCCCGAGGCAACAGCAACAAGCCCCCCACCATCAGCAGCGCCGCCAGCAGCACCGCGATGCCCACTCGGCTGCGCGAAAAAACGATGACGCCAAAGGCCAGCGGAATGAAGCCCGCGCAAGCCCATCGCCACAGGCCGGTCTTCCTGCTGAAGAACAGTACCGCGGCCAGCGGAATCGTCATGGCCATGAACTCGGCCAGCACCATCGGGTGTTCAAACGTGCCTTGGGCCCGATAACGTCCGTCGCGAAACTTTTCCCGGAGCATGTCGATCATCGTCGCCGAGTCTTCCGAACCGACTGAAATGAATTTGTCGAACAGCGTGTGCTTGACCAGCGATTCGTAGGACGCGAGCCCCCCTTGCAGGATGGCCGTCGCCAGCAACAGGGCCAACAAACGGAACACATCCTTCTCGTCGCGCAGCGTCGCCAGGGCCACAAAGAAAATGGCGTAGCAGGTAATCATCTCGGACGCCAGCGACAACACCTGAGGCACGGGTTGCGTACCGGTCGCGGAGCTGATGACACGCCAGGCAAGCAAGAACACCACGCAGAAAATCAGCCAGGGATGGGCTTTGCAGCGGCGCGAAAGCCGGGCAATCGGCACCGTGCTGGAAAACAGATTGATCCCGGCCACCCCCAACAACAGCAGCCACATTAATTTGGTCGGACTGACCGAAGGCAGCCCGCCGAACCGATACACAATGTACGTGGGCCAAATATTGATCAGGACTATCAAGCCCGCCAACAGCAAATTCTGAAAATTATCGGGGGCGGTGGCGCGTTTCGGCATCATCCACAGCAAGATCAATCCCATGACCGCAAACGGAACGAACAGCAAGCGTACCACTGTGCCAGGTGGCATCACCGCAGCCATCAGGCCGCTGAACAGGCATAACAACAACCCCATCAAGCCTAACAGGCCGATGACCAGATAGTTCGGCCGGGTCCGTAAAACAGTCTGCGCCCTCATTCTTCCACTCCTTTACTCATCGCATTGAGGTGCGCCGCATCGGCGCGCTTGTTACACCACCACCAGAATAGCATCTGGGCCAGCGGCACCCAAACCGCATACACCGCCAGACGGACGCCGATCGCGCCATCCACGCCGTAGCGTGGAATCACCCAGGAGCTGCTCAGCACCACGACCCCACTGACAACAATAGTTAATATAGTATTCATTTTCAACATGCCACGGCTGATCCATTGCGGCGTCATCAGCAGCGCCAGGCTGATACCCAACACCGTTGGCAACAAGGCCTGGAACATCTTCGCGCTGGGGGCAAAAGCGGGGCCGGCCACCAAGCCGATCGCAAACGGCGCCAGCAGATAAGCCAGCAATGCCACGACGGCAAGCGCCGCTAACACTTTTTTCGCCACACTGCGCTGGGTAGGCCAGAACTGGTCAGGATTGCTGCCCGCCAAGCCGCCATAGATCACCATCAGAGCGCTCTGCGGGACGATCAACAACAAGCCCACCATTTGCTGAGCCAACTGGTAGTAGCCCACATCTTGCTTTCCCAGATAATTATTAATCAACAAGATACTTACCTGGTCCAACAGGAAAGCGCTCACCGTGGTCAGGTGAATCAGCGTCCCGGACCGCAATAACGGCGTCACTTCCCGCTGCGCCCAACGCACCGAGCGTCCAGCCAGCTTCCACAACGGCCAGCCCACCATCAACGCCACCAGCAATTGACCCAGCAATTGCGAGGCCAGCGCGCCGTTGACGCCGAAGCGCCAATACACGACCAGCAGGAAAAATATCAGAAACCCCGCCGTGCGCCCGCCATACTGTGCTCGATTGAGCAGTTCGGTGCGGGCTGCGGCAGCGAGGATGTTGGAAGCGAATTGTTCCCAGGTCAGCAAGGGCACGCTGGCCATCGCCAACAACAGCAGCGTGCCATCCAAGCCCTTGAACAGCGAGCCGCCGGTGTACCAGTACAGGGCAGCAGCGCTCCCGAGGGCCACCACGGACAGCAACACCGTCAGCCCACCGAGGGTTCCCAGTTGCTCCCCCAGGTCCATCTTCTTTTCCGAACTCTGCAGACGATGCTGCAACGCTTGGCCAAGGCTCAGGTTGCTGAGTGTCGCGAACAGGGCGGCCCAAGCCATCGCCGCCGCGAATTCACCCCGCCCCGTCGGCCCCAGGATACGCGCCGAAACGAACAAGGTCGCCAGCGACAGCATCACGCCATATCCCCGCGCCACGCTCATGCCCAAAATGCGCCGCACCATGCTCATGTCCGCGCCCCCGACAAGTCAGCCACGTTGACGGCGGCGCTCGCCGTGGCGGCGAAGCGCCGTTCCACCAGATGCCAACTCAGCCAGGCGACCGGCAGCACCAGCATGGTCGCCTGCGCGCACAGCCACAGCGGCTGGGCAGCGAGCCCGCTGGCCACCAGGCACTGCTGGATGGGAAACGCAAACAGGTAAATACCATATGACAGATCGCCGACGGCATCGGTATTCAGCGCCGCGATCCAGCGCGGGTGGCGCGCCAACCACAAGGTGGCGTAGCTGATGAACAGGCAGGCGAACAAGGGGAACAAGGCCGACCCCAGCCACAGGCTCAGCGCGCAAACCAGCAACAGGACAGCAACCCAGTCGCCCCGCAAAGGCAGGCGCTGACGGGCTATCCGGTACATCGCCCCCAACAGGAAGTAGGGCACCAGCAACAAAGCGGCAGCCTGATTGCCCTGCAAAGTCAGGATCCAGGCAAGGCAGCACACGACGGCCACCGAAAGCAGCGGCAACATGATCTTGTCGGCCTGGCGCATCAACCTCAGCACCAGAATGCCGCCACCGGTCGCCAAATACAAGGCAAACTCGATCGGCAGCGTCCACAAGGAACCATTCACCGCCGTGCCATAGGGATTAGCGGTGAACACCCCGGGCAAATCAAATTGCAGATGCTTGAGCGTCAGGTTGCGGATCACATAGGTATAGGTGGCATCGGATGAAAAATAAGCTATCGGGCTCAGGCTGCTGTACCACGGCCCGATGAGGAAGGCACAGATCAGCACCACCAGGATCAGGGCCGGGAAGATGCGCCGCAACCGCGCCAGCAGGAAGCCGCCAAAATGCGGGCGGGCATATGCGCTGGCCGTGATCAGATAGCCGCTGATCGTGAAGAAGACGCCGACCGCGACCGTGCCCAAGGTCATGCGGCCGCCGCTCAGCCACATCAAAGGCTCGCTTGCGCCCTGCCCCAGCAGATGGTAACTATGCGAAAACAACACCAGCCATGCCGCGACCAGACGTATGAGATTGTAGTTGTTCGGCGGCCGGCTTAACAAAACAGCGGTCATGGCGACGATGCCGCCGACGCGAGCTCATCTTGCAAATACGCTTGTTCCTTGTCGAGCAGATCGCGCGCGCGTTCCCTGACCTTGCGCGCAGGCGCCCCCACATAAATGCCAAACGCGTCGCAATCGGCGCGCAGCAGGGACAGGGCGCCGATCGCGGCCCCCTCCCCCACCGTCACCCCGGGCAGCACCACGCTGCCGCTGCCGATGATCACGTGCCGGCCCAGCACGACCGGCGCACTGGTGATGTTCGAATAGGCGGCGGGGACAGTCGGCCCCGTCAGGCAGGCGCCGCTGTAGTCGTCATTGCTGGAATACACGGCCACGCGCGAAGACAGGCCGGCGAAGTCGCCCAGGCTGATCCGCCCTTTGCCGATCAGGCTGCAGAAGACGGCGATATGGACGTTGCGGCCGATCTCGATGCCGCCCCCCCCTGCCGACAGCACGCAGAAGTCGTCGATCCGCGAGTGATCGCCGATACGGATATTGGCCGGGTTGTGCAGGGAGGCCAGCCGGGAAATTCTCACCTGCTTGCCGACGTGCCCCAGACCCAGGGCGGCCACTTCCTCATCGCTCAAAAAAGACATGGCGACCTCCTTAACGGGCTTGCGCCCACGAGCGCATGATGCCGCAGATACGGTCGACATCGTCCAGCGGCAAGTCAGGGTAGATCGGCAGGCACAGCACGCGGTCGGCGACGCGGCGCGCCACCGGCAGGTTGTCGATGCGGGCCGACGGCAGGCCGCGGTACATCGGGAAATCGCTGATGAGCGGATAGAAATACCGGCGCGTCATGATGTTCTCGGTTTGCAGCGCCGTGTAGAGCGCATCGCGGCTCATCGGATACTCCGCCTCGACAAACACCGGGAAGTAGGAATTGTTCTGCAAACTCGGGTCGGCCACCTCGGGCACCGTGATGCCGGCGATGCCGGCAAGCTGGGTCCGATAGCGGCTGGCGATCACGGCGCGCTTGGCGAGGCTGGAGTCGACATGCTTGAGCTGCAGCAGGCCGAACGCCGCCTGCACTTCATTCATCTTGCCGTTGATGCCGGGCGCGACGACGGTGACCTCATCGGCGATGCCGAAGTTTTTCAGGTGATCGATGCGCTGCTTGGTCTTGGCGTCCGGACAAATGATGGCGCCGCCCTCGAAGGTATTGAAGACCTTGGTGGCGTGGAAACTCAGCACCGACAAATCGCCGAAATTGAGCACGCTGCCGCCGTTGTGCTTGACGCCGAACGCATGGGCCGCATCATAGATCACTTTCAATCCATAGACGTCGGCGATGCGCTGAATCTCTTCGACATTGCAGGGCGTTCCATAGACGTGCACCGGGAAGATGGCCGTGGTCTGAGGCGTGATGGCCGCTTCGATCTTCTTCGGATCGAGGTTGAACGTGTGCGGGTCGATATCGACAAACACCGGCTTGATGCCGTTCCACAGCAGCGAATGGGCGGTGGCGACGAACGAATACGGCGTCGTGATGACTTCGCCGGAAATGCGCAGCGCCTGCAGCGCCGTGACCAGCGCGATGGTGGCGTTGGTGAACAGGGCCAGGTGCTTGACGCCCAGGTATTCCGCCAGCTCATGCTCCAGCTGCTGGTGAAACGGGCCGCCATTGGTCAGCCACTTGCTCTGCCAGATCTTCTCCAGATAAGGCATGAATTCGTCCAGCGGCGGCATCGCCGGCTCGGTGACAAAGATTTTTTTCATTGGTGAAAACTCCGATAAAGGCCAACCAGTTCAAGCCTTCTGGTTGCGCTCACGATAATGTTTGAGTAGGCGCTCAGGCGCGCGCACCGTGCGCGCGCCAAGAAAACGGATCTTGCGAAAACGATTCCAGTCCCCCGGTTCATCGTAACGCCAGGCATTGATATCCCAGGGCACAGTCCTGAGCCAGCGGTGATAGAAGACCGACGAGGTCGAAACGTTGTTGACGGCGAAATGCGGCGCCTCGTTGACCTGCCAGTCGTCCGGCACCCGCTCGAAATCGAATGGATGCCAGATGATGTCGGCGCGGCTGGCCTTCATCAGCGCGACGAGCTTGCTGACGCGGTCCGGCGTGTGTTCATCGTCGTCGTCGAGGTGGGTGATGAATTGACCGCGCGCCAGCGACAGCGCATGGTTGACGGCGACCGTGCCGGCGACCATCCAGCGCTTCCTCGGTTCGGTCGGGTACTGCCCGCGTTCGGTCAGATTGACGAACTCGATGCGCGGGTCAGCCAGTGCGGCCACCCGTTCTGCGGTGTCGTCGGTGCAGCAATCGCCCACGACGACGATCTGCAGATTGCGATAGTCCTGCGCCAGCAGCGACTTCAGGCAGCGACTCGTGAGCAATTCGCCGCGGTTGTAAGTGGCGACACAGACGGTCACCAGCGGTTCCGGCAACTCATACGCGGCCTGGTAATCGCTACCACGGCGCGCAGCGCGGAAATCGGCGCGCGCGCGCCAACCGAGATCCCGTAACGACCGTATCGGTTCACGACAACGCGACCATACCTTCTTAGCCAACATAAACAAAACAATCTCCCTGCTTGCGCGTACGCGTGATGAAAAAAAACTGCGGCGCGCGGCGCCTGCCCGGCCAACGCGGCGGCGATGCGCCTAGCGCACCAGTCCCGCAAGGCGCAGCCGGTCGGTCGGCGTCAGCGCGTCGAGCAGCTGGTTGGCGAACTGCTGGTGCTTCACGAACGCATGCGGCGTATCGCGATCGATGGACGAGACCCGGAACAGCAAGCCGTCGGGAATATCGCCGGCCAGGCGGTAACTCATCTCGGCCAGCTTCTTGTCGATATTACCCATGGCGATCTTGTTGCCGACCGTGGTCCAGTAGGTCACCGGTTCGAAGCGGTCGCCGGACAAACTGGTTTCCAGGCGCTTGACCTGGATCGCTCCGTGCGTCGTGTCCAGCGTACCCCGTTGCTTGGACAATAACTCGAAGCCCTGGGCCGGGTAGCAGATTTCAGGATAGTGCACCTGCAGGCCGTCGCTCTGGTTGGCACCGTAGGCCACCGACAGCATGACGCGGTAGCCTTCCTTGTTGACGTAGGTGCGCGACAGCGTCTGCGTGTAGATTTCCTTGAGCGCGCGCTCGACGCTGGGGTTGACCACCGCCGACACCATGGCCTTTTCCTCGACCCACTCGCCAAAGCTGGCCGGCACGATGACCTCCAGCTTGGATGCCGAACGGGTGTCGGCCAGGTAGTGGGTCGGCACCATCAGCTTGGCGGTACCCGCCGTGCCCACCATCATCAGGCCGAGCAGCGCGCTCGTCAGTACAGCCTTATTCATGCCCTGCTCCCTTGCTTGCGCCACTACGCTTGCGGGCGACCAGCTGCAGCAGCGTATCGACCCCGATAATCAGCACCAGCGCGCTGATGAACAACACCATGCCGGCGAAACCGTGCAGGAATCCCTGGCCGGCGGCGTCGCCGAAATAATAGGTGATCAGCGTCAGCGTGCAAACCCGGATCACATTGGCGGTAAACGAAATCGGGATGATCAGCAGCGCCAGGCTGATATTGCGGAACGCCGAGGTGTGGCGCACGACGTTCAGGTAGAACAGGCCCAGCGACTCCAGCGTGAGCAGCGTCTGCAGGCCGGCGCAGGCGTCGGCCACCAGCAGCTGATATTGGCCGATCTGCAGGATCACGCCGGTACGGGCGATCGGGAAGCCGGCCCAGAACAGCACGTGCTCGGTCACGAAGGAGACCGCAGTCTTCATCGGCAAGGTCAAGGCGCTGACCACCGTGCCCGGCAGCGGGATCATGAACAGCATGAAGAAGAAGGGGAACCACAGCAGCCGCATGCCGGCGCTGCCGCGCTTGAACAGCACCAGCGCGGCCAGCACCATGATCAGGGAGCTGATGTCGAAGGAAATGATCTGCTGGGTTCGGCCCAGCACGTACAGGATCATGGCCAGCAAGAACAGGCACCAGCCGGCCACCACCGCTCCGCCGCGCGGCCCCGGCAACGCCACCAGCTGATCCCAGCTGCGCACCACCAGCCACAGCGACAGGCCCAGGATGATCGGGCCGTGCGCCTGCTCCTCGGTGCTCCAGACGCCGAGGAACAGGTCATAGAACATCGGCAGGAACAGCGCCAGCATGCCAAGCAGCAAAGGCCAGCTTTCAGCCGACAGGGCCAGCTGATACGGCGTGCGGCGCGATGGCAAGGGCTTAACCATACCTTCCATCAAAACTCCACCATCACCGAGCCCACTACTTCGGTACCGCTCTGCTTCAACTGCTGGCTGATGGCGTGGAGGTCGGACAGCATCGTGTGGTTGCGGCGCGTCAGCAGCAGCACGCCGCCGGCGCGCGCGGCCACCGCCATCGCATCCGAACCCGAGGCCGACGCCGGCACATCGTACAGCACCACGTCGTAGTGCGCGGCCAGTTGCGCGTTGAGATCGGTGAAGGCGTTACGGCTGAGCAGTTCCTGCGGATTCGGCGGCAGCGTGCCGGCGGCCAGCACCGACAGGTCGACGAAGGCGTCGACCTTGCTGACGATGCTGGCGTCGGCGCGGCCGGCCAGCACGTCGGACAAGCCCTGGCGGGCTTTCAGGTCGAAGATCTCGTGCTGGCTGGGCTTGCGCAAATTGGCGTCCACCAGCAGCGTGTGCTCGCCCAGCTGGGAAAACACCACCGCCAGGTTGGCCGCGAACAGGCTGGCGCCGTCGCCGGCGTCCACGCCCAGCACCACCAGCGACTTGCGGCCGCGGGCGAACCAGCGCAGCATCAGCTGGCTGCGCACGGCGCGCAGCGCCTCCACTTGCGGGCTGAACGGCTGGTACGCGGCCAGCAGACGCGGCGAGTAATTGCCCTGGCCGACCTGCAAATACGGATAGTCGAACTGGCGGGCCAGCACTTGCTGGATATCGGCCTCGGTCACCAGGCCGAGGCGCTGGGCCGCCTCGCCGAAGCGTATGCCCAGTTCCTTTTGCATGCGCAGCACGCGTTCGGCGCTTTCCGGCGTGATCTTGCCCGATTCCAGCAGCAGGCCGCCGATGCTCGAATCCGCGCGTGCGGGGGTGGGAACGGCGGAATTGGCGAGCGCGGCTTGGTTCATACTAGTATCCATATCTTAATTGGCGCGTAAGCGGCGCAGGGAAAGAGTGTTCATGAAGCTGGTGCGGCGCTGCGGACCGGCGCTGGTGGCGCTCCAGTTGACCACGCCCAGCACCGGAATCTGCATCACGTCCAGCACATCGCTCTCGGAGCGCACGCGGCGGTTCAGCATCTCGGCCAGCACGCTGAAGCCCAGGCCCAGCATGGTGCCCAGCACCAGCGCCAGCGCCGTGTTCAGCAGCACCTTGGGACCGGACGGCTTGATCGGCGCCACGGCAGGATTGAGCACCGAGATGTCGGACTGGTCGGACTGACCCTCGATCTTGGTCTGGGCGAAGCGCTGCGAGGCCACATCGAAGGCGCGCTGGGCGCTTTCAACGTCCTTGCTCAGCACGTTCATCTCGTCGCGGGTGCGGTTCAGTTCCAGCACCTTGTTCTTTTGCTCCAGCAAGGCGGCACGCACCGCGCTCTCGCGCTGCTGCAGGATGTGGGCATTATTGCCGACGCTGTTGGAGGTGACGGCCATCTGCGCCTGCAAATCGCTGCGCAGCTTGTCCACTTCGGCCTTGGCGCTCTGGTATTGCGGGTGGTTAGGGCTCAGGCGCTGCGCCGCTTCGGCCAGCTTCGATTCGGCGTTACCCAGGTTGATCTTCAAGTTCTGGATCAGCGGGTTCGAGGCCACGTCCGGCGATTCCGCGCTGCTGCCGCCTTGCGCCATGCGCTGGCGCGACGCCGCTTCCATCAACTGCCCCTGGGCGCCCACCAGCTGCGCCGACAGGTCGTTGAGGCGGTTCGATTCGACGTCCAGACGGTTGTCGACGCTGACGATGCCATGCTCCTGCTGATATTTCGACAGGCGGCTTTGTGCAACCTCGACGTTGTCGCGCAGCAGCTTGGTCTGTTCATTGAAATAGGCCGAAGCCTTTTTCATCGGCTCGACCTTGAGCTGGATATTGATTTTCTGGTATTCGTCGGCGAAGGCGTTGGCCACGGCCGCCACGAAATCCGGGTCGCTGCCCTTGAAGTTGATGTCGACCACGCTGCTCTCGCGCGCCGGCACGATGTCGAGCTTGGACAACAGCAGTTCGGCCAGCCAGTCGCGCACCGTGCCTTTGCCGTCGGTCGCTTCGCGGAACTGTTCCACCACCGCCGGGCTTTCGGCCAGGCGCAGCCGGTCCACCACATGCAGCGCGACGTTCTTGCTGGTGATGATGTCGACCTGGGTCGCCATATAACCTGGCAGCAGTTGTCCCGGCATGGTCAGTCCGGTCACCGGATCGACGCCCTTATAATTGAGCAGCAGCGAACTGGTGGCCTTGTAGGTTTTGGGCAGCAGCAGGCTGACCACCAGCGTGACGCTGACCGTCAGCAGGATCGTGATGAGGAAGATCCAGCGGCGGGCGCGCAGTATTAATAGGAACTGTGAAAAACTCATGGCGGGACTCTCAGAACATTATTTGAAGAAATCACGGCGGGCGCCGGCCGGCGCCCGTCGCAACATCAGAACCAGCTTTCCTTGACGAAGACGACGTCGTCCGTCTGCAGCAAATCGTCATGCTTGGCGGTCAGCACCTGCAGCTTGCCGCTGGCGTCGCGACGCTTGATCAGCATGCTGCGCTCGGTGCCGCGCGGGGTCAGGCCGCCGCCCATCGCCAGTGCCTGCAGCACGGTCATGCCGCGTTCCAGGCGGAAGGTGCCTGGACGCTGCACTTCGCCGTAGATGTAGAAGCGCTGCGCGCGCTCGACGTAGATGACGTCGTTCGGCATCAATTCCAGATCGCGGTTCAGATCGCCATTGCGCACCATTTCGACGATATCGATGGTTTCCTTGACGGTGGTGCCGTCGCGCTTGCGGATCAGGCTGATCGTGTCGCTGCCTTCAGGCCCCATGCCGCCGGCCTGGGCCAGCAGGTCCATGACGCTGCGCTTGCCTTCCAGCGGATAGCGGCCCGGGCGGTTAACCTGGCCCAGCACCGACACCTGCTGGCTTTGCAGCGCGGTGACCAGGATGTTGACCTGGGCCTTGCGCAGGAAACCGCCGCTTTCCAGCAGTCCGCCCAGCTTGCGCTCAGCCGCCGGCACCGACAGGCCGCTGACCGGGACCGAACCCAGCAGCGGGAAGGTGATCGTGCCGGCTTCGCTGACGCGCGTCTCGACGCCCAGATCGGGGCTGCCGTAGACGGAAATCCGCAGCACGTCGCCCGGCCCCAGGTTGACATCCGCGGCAAACGGCGTTGCCATTACCAAGCCCAGCAGCGCTGCGGCCATCCATTTCGCCAGTCGTTTCATGATTTGCCCAACCCCATGTCAAAGTTACTATTCTTAAAAAAAGCGTGTGCCATTACTTCAGACCCGCGACGCCGCGCTCGTTGGCTGCGGCGGCCGCTTCGGCCGGCTTGGCGCTGGCCTCGGGTGCGGCGGCGGCCGGTGCGGCGGCCTTGGCATCCGGCGCGCCCGGCGCCACATCCTTGTTCAGGTAATCGATCTTGGCGGCGGCGCGCAGGCGCTTGAGTTCGGCGTCAGCCGCGTCCTTGTTCTTTTTATTGAACAGGAACTGCTCGATCTGTGCGCCCGCCGCGTCCAGCGCGACCGGGCTGTCCTTGATCTCGGCGATCGAGATCAGCAAGCTGCGCTCGCCTTCGCGGATGATGAACAACTGCCCCTTCGGCATGGCCAGCAGCTTGCTGCTCAGTTCAGGCGGCAGGTCGGCGCTGGTGCGTACCAGCTGGGTGCGCGCAAACTTGACCTGGTGGGTTTCCAGCCATGCGGCCACTTCTTCCAGCGACTTGGCGCCATCCATGGCGGCCTTCAACGGATCGTTCATGTCGCGGCTGGCGATGACCAGCTCGCGCATGTCGAACTGCTTGCGCTTGGCAAAGAATTCCGGATGCTGATTGTAATACTCTTCGACTTCGGGCTTGGTCGGGCGGGCCACGGTGCCGATGCGTTTCTGCAGATAGGCCTGGGCCACGATCAGCGACTTGGCGCGTTCGATCGCCTGCACCACTTTCGGGTCGCGGTCGGTTTTTTCCTTGTTAGCCTCGTTTTGCAGCAGCTGGCGGTCGATCAGCGATTCCAGCAACTGCTTGCGCGCCGCTTCCTGCTGGGCCGGCTGGACGCCGGAACGCTGCATTTCTTCATTCAGCTGCAGCACGGTGATTTCCTCGCCGTTGACGCTGGCGAGCGCCTGGCCCGGCTTCTTCGCCTTGTCGCCGCAGGCGGACAGTCCCAACGCCGCCAGCAGGACCAGACTGGAACAGACCACCCGCTGAGCGGCAATTTTCTTGTTGATTTTCATCAAGTCTGCGATATCAAATTGGTTCAAAATGGATTCCTCGAAAGTCAATCGTGGGCAGGTTAAACACGGCCTGCCTGAAGCGCCCGCTGCCATCGCCCAGCGCAAGCGATCGCCGGCATTTTTCCGCCTGGTCCGCCTTGCCGCGTATCGCGCTCGGTTCAGACTAGACTTCACCGCCAGAGTATGCAACCCCACCCCTGCAATTGTCAATATTGTAAATATTGTAAATGGGGCAATATTCATAACTCCCGATGCAAGTAAAACTTTGCAAAAAAATCCACGATCTGGATTCTAGAGCAACTTTCCAGATTCGTCACGAACTAAACGAATCGTGCGCGCCCGTGACAGCCTCAGTGCGCGTTGTCCCGCTTCAGCACCACCTTGACGGTGCGCAGAATAATCCACAGGTCCAGCCACAGCGACCAGCTGCGCAGGTAGTCCAGATCGTAGCGGATGCGCGCTTCCATCTTGTCGAGCGTCTCGGTTTCGCCACGCAAGCCATTGACCTGGGCCCAGCCGGTGATGCCGGGCTTAACCTTGTGGCGCAGCATATAACCCTTGATCAGCTTGCGGTATTGCTCATTATGCGCCACCGCGTGCGGCCGCGGCCCGACGATGCTCATGCGGCCCTGCAGCACATTGATGAACTGCGGCAGCTCATCGAGCGAGCTGCGGCGCAGGAAGGCGCCGACCCGGGTGACGCGCTGGTCGTTCTTGGTGGCTTGCACCACCGTGGCGCCGTCTTCGGCCACCGTCATCGAGCGGAATTTGTAGACGATGATTTCCTCGCCATACAGGCCATAGCGGCGCTGGCGGAAGATCACCGGTCCCGGCGACGTGAATTTCACCGCCAGCGCGATGGCCAGCATGATGGGCATCAGGCCGATCTGGATCACCAGGCCCAGCAGGATGTCGCTGGCGCGCTTGATCATGCTGTTAAATCCGGTGAACGGCGTCTCGCAGATGGCGATGACGGGCATGCCGCCGACGTTGTCGAAGCGCGCCTGCATCAGGTCGAACACATAGATATCGGGCAGGAAATACACCGAGGCGGTGGTGTCCTGCAACTCGTCGAGCAGCTTGCGGATCCGCGGCTGGGCCGAGATCGGCTGGCTGATGAAGATCATCTTGATATGGTGTTCGCGCACATGGCTGGCGATGTCGCTCATATTGCCCAGCATCGGATGCTGCATCTGGGCCGGCCAGCGGTCTTCGGTGCGGTCGTCGAAGAAGCCGTGCATGTTCATGAACAGGTTGGGATGGCGCTCGATGGCGCGGGCGAACTTGAGGCCGACGTCATTGGCGCCGACGATGATGACCGAACGCACTTCGTTGGGGTTGGCCGGATCCGAACCGAGCTTGCGTGCCGCCAGATGGCTGACCAGCAGCAGGAAAGGCGTGGCGACAAACCACGTCAGCACCACCACATGGTTGAAATGCAGCGCCAGGCCGCTGACCGAGCCGATGAACACCAGGATGCCGGCCGTCAGCGCCCAGCCCACGATGATGTCGCGCGAGTAGGCCAGCATGCGGCCGCTGCGCCAGGTGCGGTAAGGATCGACGTGCTGGTACACCGACGATGAAATGAAGAAGGCCAGCACCATCAACACCAGTGCATAGCCGCTGAATGGTTCGGCGTAGATCATCGAACACAGGTACAGAGCCCCCATGATGATCAGGGGGTCGAGTACGCGTTGAAAGAAGGAAATCAAGGGAATATCGTTAACCGTCATGTCATTTCTTAAAACTGAGCGGTCGCGGTCAGCGACATGCCATTTGCTTTATAAGTACCGCTGCCAAGGAACGGACTGCCACTGCGCTTTTCCGTGAAGACGTTAACGCCGAATTGCATCACACTCGCCGGGTTATAGGTCAGCCCCACCGACGCGCTACGGATGGTATCCGTCAGGTCGATCGGCAAGGCGATGCCGCTGGCCGCGCTGAAGTCGCGCTTGTCGCTCCGCAGTGCGCCGTTGACGGCGATCTTGGCGGTGGTGTTCCAGACCGCGTTCAGGCTGGCACCTTTGTTCAGGCTGCTGCTGACGATGGAGCTTTCCACCGCCGAGAACTCGCGCCAGGTCGCCGCCGTGAAGCGCAGCTTGCCGGTCGGATTCCAGCTGGCCGTGACGCGGCCATCCACGCCGCTGGTGTCGCGCACGGTATAGAAATTATGCTCGCGCCGGGCGCGGCCGGCCAGCAGCTGGACCTGGGTCGTGCTACCAAGGAACCAGTAGATATTGAGCTTGAGTTCCTTCTGCTTGTAGCCCTCGTCGATCGCAACGCTGCCGAAACTGCGCTGGTTCGGATAGCGTCCGCGCAGTTCGCGGCTGACCAGACCGATCCGGCTGCCGCTGCTGGCCAGATAGTCGAAGCCGACCTCGGCGAGGTCTTCGGTACGGTCGTTGAGGCGCTGCGCCAGCAAGTCGTAGGTGAACTTGTCGCGGATGAAGCCGGCGCGCACCTGCCAGCTCGGCAGGAAACGCCAGGCGCCGTCCACATATTCATGGCGCTGGACGCGCAGATTGCGTTCGCTGCTATGGAAGTCGGTGAATGGCGTCAGCGTCTGCGCATAACTGCCGCCGACGTGGCCGTCGAAGTGCTCCAACAGATGCCATTGCAGCGCCGCGCTGAAATCCTGGCCGTTATAGTTGAGCTGATCGTAATGGCTGAAAGTGACGCGCGACACCTTGGCCTGGGCGGTCAGCACCTGGCGCCCGATCGGCCGCTCCAGCTGCACGCCGGCCACCGCCTGGCGCAGATTGTCGTCGCGCTGCTGCCCGGGGCTCAACGCCGCGTCGTCCGGCAGGCGCAGCAGGTTATCCTCGTGGGTGTACGTCACCGAGGCGAACGGATGTATCGTGTCGCTCAGCGCGGCGCTGGCGGTCGCGCAAAACAGGCTGCCGATCAGCATGGCCAGGCCATGCGCCCGGCGCTGGCGCGGCGCCATGGCGGCCAGCGTCAGCCGGGAAGGGAAAAGATGTTTTCTAGAGGAACTCAACATTGTTATTTGTCTTGGAAAGATATCAAACAGCCATTAATCAATATTACCAGTAAGTCCAGCTACCAGTGGAAATAATCCAGATCCCCAACAAGCCATTGGTCACGCCGTGCGCCAGGATAGGCGACCACAAGCGGCCGCCGCGCATGTATAACAGGCTGTACACAGCGCCGGCAACCACGCCGGCCAGCCATAAATTATGCTCAACGCCAAATAATATCACTGAGACAATGAAAGCCTTGGCACTGCAGCGCGCCGGTGCATGTGTCAGGAAGTCCGGCGCATCGATCCAGCGCATCAGGAAGGAGCGCCAGAACAGTTCCTCCATCACCGGCACCACCAATGCGGCGCCGACGATACGCACCGTCACCAGCGCCCAGTCTATAGCGCCATGATTGAGGGGATTGAATCCGGCTGAACTTCCGATCTGCATCCAGTCGGCATTGAGGTTAATCCACAACACCAGCACCAGCACACCGCTGGCCACCGCGATGGCGATGCTGCGGGCGTTGGCGCCGTCCCAGGTCAGCTCGGTATAGCGGCGGCGATATGCCAGCAAGACCGCCGCGACCGCAGCGATTTTGACCGCGTAAAACCAGCGGAGTTCCTGCGCATCCCAGCCCAGGCGGCCCAGCAGGTCGGCGATGGCAATGCAGGCGATATAGAGGGCGAAGGGAGCGATGCGGGGCCACGCTGCCCCGCTAAACACGTGCACCTCGGCGGTGGCGGCGGGCCGGGAGTGAATTCAAAGCAATTGCTGTCATGCATCATCCAGTCGGTGCGAGAGGGCCAGAAATGGTAACGGCGTCCGAAACCATGCATATACTACAACAAATGGAGGCAGAGTTGTAGTCGTGCTTGCAACCTACTGCGCGACGCTCGCCGCGCCGCGCACCGCTCAGCCGGCTTTGCCGGACTCGATGATTTCCCAGCGTTCCAGCGCGGCCAGCAGTTCGTCCTCGATGGCGGCGATGCGGGCGCTGAGGCGCTTGCCTTCTGCCGCGTTTTTCTTGTACAAGTCCGGGTCGGACAATTGCAGGTTCAGCGCGGTTTGCTCGTCCTCCAGCGCGGCGATCAGTCGCGGCAGCTCCTCCAGCTCGCGCTGCTCCTTGAAGCTGAGTTTTTTCTGCCGGGAGGCAGCCGGCGCCGCTGCCGCCGCCACTGCGGCCGGTTCGGCCTTGACGGCTGCCCGCACCGGCGCCGCCGGCGTCGTGTCGCGCACCCGCTCCCAGTCGCTGTAGCCGCCGACGAACTCGCGCCATTTGCCCTCGCCCTCGGCCACCACCACCTGCGTCACCACATTGTCGAGGAAGGTACGGTCGTGGCTGACCAGGAACACGGTGCCCGTGTAATCCTCCAGCAGCTCTTCGAGCAACTCCAGGGTATCGATGTCGAGGTCGTTGGTGGGTTCGTCCAGCACCAGGCAGTTGGCCGGCTTGGCGAACAGGCGGGCCAGCAGCAGGCGGTTGCGCTCACCGCCGGACAGCGATTTGACCGGCGAACGCGCGCGTTCCGGCGCGAACAGGAAATCGTTCAGGTAGCTCATCACGTGCTTGCGGGCGCCATTGACTTCGACCCAGTCGCTGCCCGGAGCGATGGTTTCCATCAGGTTGGCTTCCTCGTTGAGCTGGGTGCGCATCTGGTCGAAGTACGCCACCTGCAGCTTGGTGCCCAGGCGGGCCACGCCGTTGTCCGGCTCCAGCTCGCCCAGGATCATTTTCAGCAGCGTGGTCTTGCCGGCGCCGTTGGCGCCGATCAGGCCGACCTTGTCGCCGCGCAGGATGGTGCCGGTGAAATTGCTGACAATGACGCGCTCGCCGAAACTCTTGCTGATGTTTTCCAGTTCCGCCACGATCTTGCCGGAACGCTCGCCCGAAGCCACTTCCAGCTTGACCTGTCCCTGCTGGTCGCGGCGCGCGGCGCGTTGCAGGCGCAGCGCTTCCAGGCGGCGCACACGGCCTTCGTCGCGCACGCGGCGGGCCTTGACGCCCTTGCGTATCCAGATTTCCTCCTGCGCCAGCACCTTGTCGAACTTGGCGTTCTCCACTTCCTCGTTCTCCAGCAGCTCGGCCTTGCGGGCCTGGTAGGTGGTGAAATTGCCGGGGAAGGACAGCAGGCGGCCACGGTCAAGCTCGATGATGCGGGTGGCGACGTTGTCGAGGAAGGAGCGATCGTGGGTGATGAACAGCACGCTGCCCTTGAAATCGCGCAACAAGCCTTCCAGCCACATGATGGACGTGAAGTCCAGGTGATTGGTCGGCTCATCGAGCAGCAGCACGTCGGGCGCCGACACCAGCGCGCGCGCCAGCGCCACGCGCTTCTGCATCCCGCCCGACAGCGTCTTCATCAGCATGTCGCCGGTCAGGTTCAGGCGGTTGAGCACGGTTTCCACCTTGTTCGGCAGGCTCCAGGCGTCGGCCGCGTCCAGCAGCACCTGGACATCGTGCATGCGCTCCATGACGGCGTCGTCGTTGCCCTGGCCGAACTGGCCGGTCAGCGCATCGTATTCCTTCAGCAGCGCCGGCAGCTCGCCCATGCCGGAGGCGACGGCGTCGAACACCGTCATCTCGGGATCGAACACCGGTTCCTGCTCGACGTAAGCGATCTTGAGGCCCTGCTGCATGACCAGCAAGCCGTCGTCCAGCTTGAAGCGGCCGGAGATAATCTTGAGCAAGGACGATTTGCCGGTGCCGTTACGGCCGATCAGGCCGACGCGCTCCCCCATTTCCAGCGAAAATTCCGCGTGATCGAGAAGCGCGACGTGACCAAACGCCAGTTGGGCCGAGGAAAGAGAGATGACTGCCATAGTGAGTATGCTGAGCCGGTGTTTCAGGCGGAGTGCCGAAAGACAGCCGAAGGATGAATGAAGCCGGTATTGTACCGGCTGTTGCGACTGGCGGAGCAATTTCCGCGACAGCGGCGCTGGTGTCGCCAACAGGAATCGAACCTGTATCTGATTCTTAGGAGGAACCTGTTCTATCCGTTGAACTATGGCGACACGCTAACAGCAGCGCAATTGTACAGGCAGGCCGCCCTCCCGAACAGGGGGGCGGCAGTGGAGGACAGGCCGGCTTAAGCGCGCCGGCGACGCGCTACAGCCAGCATGCCCAGACCGGCCAGCAGCATGGCGGCCGTTGCAGGCTCCGGCACGGCAGAGATACTGAACACTTGAATCGCGCCATAGGTCACATTAGGACCGACATAAGGTGCGCCGTCGAGCAGACTGGTGTAGATATTGGTGCCGCTCTCATCGATATACGAATACATCAGCGACAGACCATGCGTCAGATCCTTACCGACAAACAAATCGTTACCAACGCCGAAAGTAGGGCCGTAATCGATGTGGTTGAAGGTTTGGTAGGAGCCCAGCGTATCCAGGGCGTAGGTCTTCGGCGTTTGCAGATGCTTGGAGCCTTTGGTCAGGTTAAACAGGAACGCGGTACGGTCAGCCTGGTCCGTCGTAATATTGAAGCCGCCCTTGGTGGACCAGCTCTGCGGATCGTAGCCGCCCACCAGCCAGGTCTGGCCCGCGCCATTGGTAGCTTCCATCACCGCGAAGGTACGGCCCTTACCGTCGACCGCAGCATGGAAATCCGCCGACGTGTCACCGGCGGACTTGGTATAAATGTTGGCCAGCTTGATCGGACCTTCCCCCAGCCATGCCGCCAGCTGGGATTGATCTGCGGCACTGAGCAAGGAGGTCGCGGCGCTGGCCGACGTACCATACCCAAACGATACCAGCGCCAACAGGGCGAGGACACTGCGATTGACGTATTTACCCATGATTTCCTCGACAGGTGTATAAAAAAATCATCCAACGAGATGATTGTTAAATATAGCACAAAACACCTGAGCGCCTGATTTTCGGTGCCATTTAATTTATATTGTGCATTTTTTAATACACTATGGCACCACCGCCGTCACTTCGATCTCCACCCGCGCCCGGTCCTCGACGAGGCCGGCCACCTGCACCGCCGTCATCGCCGGGAAGTGCTTGCCGATGATGTCGCGATAGGCCGCGCCGACTTCCTTGTAGGCGCCCACGTACTCCTTCTTGTCCAGTACATACCAGGTCATGCGTACGATGTGCTCGGGCCGCGCGCCCGCCTCGGCCAGCACCTCGACCGCATTCTGCAGCGCCTGGCGCACCTGGCCGGCGAAGTCGTCGGTGTGGAACACGCCCTGCCCGTCCCACCCTATCATGCCGCTGACGCACACCGTGCGTCCGCTGGCGGCCACGCCGTTCGAATAGCCACGCGGCCGGACCCAGCCCGGCGGTTGAAGAAATTCCATCATTGTTCCTTAGTGTTGTTGGCCGCGCGCAGCAGTTCGCGCGCGATGATCAATTGCTGTACTTCGGTGGCGCCCTCGTAGATGCGCAAGGCGCGGATCTCGCGGTACAACCGCTCGACCGGCTGCTCGCTGACCACGCCCAGGCCGCCGAACATCTGCAGCGCGGCGTCGATCACCTGCTGCGCCGTTTCGGTGGCCGTCATCTTGGCCATCGCGGCCTCCTTGGTGACGTTGCGTCCCTGGTCGCGCTGCCAGGCGGCGCGATAGGTCAGCAGCGCGGCGGCGTCGATGCCGGTCGCCATCTGCGCCAGCTTCGCCTGCGTCATCTGGAAGTCCGACAGCGCCTGGCCGAACATCTTGCGCTGCGTGGCATGCGCCAGCGCCTCGTCCAGCGCGCGCCGGGCGAAGCCCAGCGCCGCCGCCGCCACCGAGGTGCGGAACACGTCCAGCGTGGACATCGCCACCTTGAAGCCCTGCCCCGCCTCGCCGATGCGCTGCGTGGCCGGGATACGGCAATCGTTGAACGTCAGGCGCGCCAGCGGATGCGGCGCGATCACTTGTATGCGTTCGGCGATGTCAAAGCCCGGCGTGCCGGCATCGACGATGAAGGCGCTGATGCCACGCGCGCCGGGCTGTTCGCCGGTGCGGGCGAACACCACGTAAAAGTCGGCGATGCCGCCGTTGGAGATCCAGGTCTTCTCGCCGTTGAGCACATAGTGCTCGCCATCGCGGACCGCCGCGCACTGCATGGCGGCGACGTCGGAACCGGCCTGCGGCTCGGACAGCGCGAAGGCCGCGATGGCGTCGCCACGCGCCACGCGCGGCAGGTATGCCTCGCGCTGGGCGGGAGTGCCGTGCAAGCTGATAGCGCCGGAGCCCAGTCCCTGCATGGCGAAGGCGAAATCGGCCAGGCCGTTGTGCCGCGCCAGCGTCTCGCGGATCAGGCAGATGGCGCGGGTATCGATGCCCTCGCCCGCCGCGCCATACGCGGCGCCGGCGATGGCGTGTTTAAGCCAGCCGCCGTCGCCCAACTGGCGTACCAGGTGGCGGCAGGCCGCATCGACGTCGGCCTCATGCTGCTGCGCGATGTGCTGCGTGGCCCAGGCATCGAGCTCGCGCTCCAGCACCGCGTGGCGCGGGTCGAAGAACGGCCATTCCAGATAAGTCTTGTCGCCCATTAGTCGCCTTCGAATTCAGGTTTTTGCTTGGCCACGAAGGCGTGGTAGGCACGATGGAAGTCGTTGGTCGCCATGCAGATCGCCTGCGCCTGCGCTTCCGCCTCGATGGCTTCGTCGACGCCCATGTTCCACTCCTGCTGCAGCATCTTCTTGGTCATGCCGTGGGCGAAGGTCGGGCCGTCGGCAAGGCCGCGGGCGAAGGCGTACGCCGCGTCCAGCAGCGCTTCCGGTTCCTGCAGGCTGTTGAAGAAGCCCCAGCGCTCGGCCTCCGCACCGGACATCGAACGGCCGGTGTACAGCAGCTCGGCGGCGCGGCCCTGGCCGATCACGCGCGGCAGCAAGGCGCAGGCGCCCATGTCGCAGCCGGCCAGGCCCACCCGCGTGAACAGGAAGGCGGTCTTGCTGCGGGCCGTGCCGAGGCGGATGTCCGAGGCCAGCGCCAGGATCGCGCCGGCGCCGGCGCAGATGCCGTCGACCGCCGCCACGACAGGCTGCGGGCAGGCGCGGATGGCTTTCACCAGATCGCCCGTCATGCGCGTGAACGCCAGCAGGCCTGGCATATCCAGCTTGGTCAGCGGGCCGATGATGTCGTGCACGTCGCCGCCGGAGCAGAAGTTCTCGCCGGCGCCGGTGATGACGACGGCCTTAACGTCGTCCGCATAGGCCAGTGCGCGGAACAGGTCGCGCAGCTCGGCGTAGGAATCGAAGGTCAGCGGATTTTTGCGTTCGGGGCGGTTGAGCGTCAGCGTGGCGACGCCGGCGCTGACTGCAAACAGAAAGTGGCTGGCCTGGTAATCGGCCAGCGCGGCGCGGTTGCCGGGCAGTTGCTGCGCTTCGCCGGGAAGATATCGCATGGTGTGGTTCCTTATTTTTCGTCCGAGGCGTTCAGGTGCAGCTTCATCTGCGACAGCAGGTCGATCAGCTGGCTCTTGTCGGCGCCGGACATGTCCTGCAGCAGTTCGGCGATCCAGCCTTCGTGCACGGCGGCCATGGTGGCAAAGGCCTTGCGGCCGGCCGCCGTCAGCTTGACGCTGTAGGCGCGGCCGTCCTTGGGATCGGGCACGCGCACCACCAGCTTCTCCTGCTCCAGCTGGTCGGTGATGCCGGTGATATTCCCGCCGGTGACCATCATCCGCTTCGACAGCTCGCCCATGCGCAGGCCTTGCGGGTAGCGCTCCAGCTGCGCCATCAGATCGAAGCGCGGCAGCGTGATGCCGAAGCTGGTGCGCAGCCGGCTGCGGATTTCGTTCTCGATCCTGACCGTGCAGGACAGCATGCGCAGCCACAGCTTGAGCGATTGATGATGGTCCTGCGTCAGGCGGCTGGCCAGGTCGAGCACCGGCGCGCCCTCGTCCTCATCCCCGATGGGATTCGGTTGATTCTCGTTGTCTGAAAATGGTGGCATAGCTTCCTCGTGCTTCACATTACTTCGCCGCCGGCGACGGCGACGGATTGTCCATTCATGGCGCCCGCTTCGGGCAGGCAAAGCCAGGCCACGGCGCTGGCGACTTCCTCACTCTGCACCAGCCGCTTCTGCGGATTGGCGGCGGCCAGTTCGGCGCGCGCTTCGTCCTCGCTGCGGCCGGTCTTGGCGACGATGTTGGCGACCGCCTCGCGCACGATATCGGTTTCGGTGTAGCCGGGGCAGACGGCGTTGACCGTCACGCCCTTGGCCGCGACCTCCAGCGCCAAGGCGCGCGTCAGGCCGATCACGCCGTGCTTGGCGGCGACGTAGGCCGACACGTAACGATAACCGATCAGCCCCGCCGTGGAAGCAACGTTGACGATGCGACCCCACTTCGCGTCCAGCATGCCAGGCAGCGCGGCCTGGGTGCAGTGGAAGGTGCCGGTCAGGTTCACATCCAGCATGCGCCGCCACAGCGCGGCGTCGGTCTTGCCGAACGGCGCGGGGGCGGCCTGGCCGGCGTTGTTGACCAGGATGTCGATGCGGCCGAAGCGTTCGACGGCGCCGGCAAAGCCGCTGCGCACCGACGCTTCATCGGTCACGTCCAGCACCTGCATGGCCACCGCGCCGCCCAGGGGCGCGGCGATGGCGCTCATCGCTTCGACAGCGGCCAGCAGCGCCTGCGCATCGCGGCCCGCCAGCGTAACGCGTGCACCTCGCAGCAGCAAGGCCTGCGCGCAGGCGGCGCCGATGCCGCGCGCGCCGCCCGTCACCAGCGCGTGCTTGCCGGCCAGCGGCAGTTGGACTGTCTCGCTCATGCCCTCATCCCTCCAGCAGCTTGGCCGCGACCTGCTGCGGCGTGAGGCCGGTATTGGCCGCCGCCAGTTGGCGCTCGCGCTCCAGGTTGCGTTCCAGCTGCTGCTTGGCCGGCAGGTACTGCTTCGGCCAGGCGACGGCGGAATAACCTATCCTTGCAGCTTCCGCCAGCGTCCACGCCGGATTGGCCAGATGCGGACGGCCGACCGCGCACAGGTCCGCGCGGCCGGCGGCGATGATGCCGTTGGCGTGATCGGCCTCGAAGATCGAACCGACCGCAATCGCGCCGATGTCCGCCTCGTTGCGGATGCGGTCCGCGAACGGCGTCTGGAACATGCGGCCATAGACAGGCTTTTCCAGCTTGCTGACCTGCCCCGACGAACAATCGATCATGTCGGCGCCGGCCGCTTTGAACAGGCGCGCAATCTGCACCGCATCGTCCGGCGTGATGCCGCCCTCGACCCAGTCGTGCGCCGAGATCCGTACGCTCATCGGCTTGTGCTGCGGCCAGGCCGCGCGCATCGCCGCAAACACGCGCAGCGGATAGCGGCAGCGGTTTTCCAGGCTGCCGCCGTATTCGTCGCCGCGCTCGTTGGTCAGCGGCGAGATGAAGGACGACAGCAGGTAGCCGTGCGCGCAGTGCAGCTCCACCCAGTCGAAGCCCGCCGCGTCGGCCGCCTGTGTGGCGCGCACGAAATCGGCTTCGATGCGGTCCATGTCGGCCACGGTCATGGCGCGTGCGGTTTGCGAAACGCCGGCCAAGTACTGCTGCGGCGAGGCCGAGACCAGCGGCCAGTTGTCCTTGTCCAGCGGCTGGTCGATGCCGTCCCACATGGCGCGGGTCGAACCCTTGGCGCCGGCATGGCCCAGCTGCAGCGCGATCTTCGCATCGCTGTGCCGGTGGACGAAATCGACGATGCGCTTCCAGGCCTGCGTGTGCTCCGGCGCGTACATGCCGGGACAGGCCGGCGTGATGCGCGCATCGGCCGACACGCAAGTCATTTCGGCGAACACCATCGCCGCGCCGCCCATCGCGCGCGCGCCCAGGTGGGCCAGGTGATAGTCGCCGACCACGCCATCCACCGCGCTGTACTGCGCCATCGGCGAGACGACAATGCGGTTTTTCAGCACTACATCGCGCACCTTGAAAGGCGTGAACATCGGCGGCACCGGTGCTGCGGCCTGGCCGGACGGCTGCGCCGGCAAGCCCGCCTGCGCGAACGAACGAGCCGCGAACCAGCGTTCATAGTCCGCCACGTAGCCGGCGTCGCGCAGGCGCAGGTTCTCGTGCGACAGCCGCTGGCTGCGGGTCAGCATCGAATAGGCAAACTGCGGCGCTTCCATCGCCGTATAGCGTTCGACGTTCTCGAACCACTCCATCGAATTGCGCGCCGCGCTTTGCAGCTTGATGACCTCCACCGCGCGCACCGACTGATATGCCGCCAGCGCCGTCGCCGCATCGTCATGCTCGCCGAAACAGCGCGCCAGTTCGATTGCATCCTCCAGCGCCAGTTTGGTGCCGGAGCCGATCGAGTAATGCGCCGAATGCGCGGCGTCGCCCATCAGCACCACCGGCACTTCGCCGTTCCAGTGCACCCACTTGTCGCATACGATGCGCGGGAACTTGATCCACATGGCGGAGCCGCGCAGGTGCGCGGAATTGGACATCAGGCCATGACCGTCCAGCAGGTCGGCAAACAGCCGCTCGCAATACGTGACCGACTCTTCCTGGCTCATCTCCTCCAGCCCAGCCGCGCGCCATACCGATTCCGGCGTCTCGACGATGAAGGTCGAAGTATCGCCGTCATACTGGTAGATGTGCGCCTGGAACCAGCCGTGCTCCGTCTGTTTGAAGGAGAAGGTGAAGGCGTCGAACTTCTTGCGCGTGCCCAGCCACACAAAGCGGCACTGGCGCGCTTCGATCTGCGGCAGGTAGCTGGCGGCGTAGCGGGTGCGGATGCGGCTGTTCAAACCGTCGGAGGCGATCACCAGATCCGCGCCATAGCGGGCGGCGACTTCCTGGTCGTCCAGCACTTCGGTCTCGAACACCAGCGACACGCCCAGCTCCTCGCAGCGCTGCTGCAGGATGTTGAGCACGCGCTTGCGGCCGATGCCGCAGAAACCGTGGCCGCCGGACGTGACCTTTGCGCCCTTGAAGTAGACGTCGATATCGTCCCAGTGATTGAACGACTCCTGGATCGCGCGCGCGGTCGCCTCGTCGGCGTTCATCAGATTGCCCAGCGTCTGGTCGGAGAACACCACGCCCCAGCCGAAGGTATCGTAGGGACGGTTGCGCTCCACCACCGTGATCTGGTGGGCCGGGTTCTGCTTCTTCATCAACAGGCTGAAATACAGGCCGGCGGGGCCGCCGCCTATGCAAACAATATTCATGTGACTCTCTTTATTCGGTACGCAGCTTGAAGCGCTGTAGTTTTCCCGTTTCCGTACGCGGCAGCGCCGTCAGGAAGCGGATCGCGCGCGGATACTTGTACGGCGCGATCTGGCCCTTGACGAACTCCTGCAACTGCGCCGTCAGTTCCGGCGAGGCCTCGTGGCCCGGCTTGAGCACCACGTGGGCCTCGACGATCTGTCCGCGCTCCTCGTCCGCCCGGCCGATCACGCCGCATTCGGCCACCGCCGGATGACGCAGCAGCGCATCCTCCACCTCCGGCCCGGCGATGTTGTAGCCGGCCGAGATAATCATGTCGTCGGTGCGCGAGCGGTAGTAGAAATAACCGTCGGCGTCCATCTCGTAGGCGTCGCCGGTCAGGTTCCAGCCGTTGAGCACATAGTCGCGCTGGCGTTCGTCCGCCAGATAGCGGCAGCCGGTCGGCCCCTTCACGGCCAGCCGGCCGATCACGCCCGGCCCGACCGGATTGCCGTCGTGGTCGAGGATGCAGGCCTGGTAGCCCGGCACCGGCTTGCCGGTGGCGCCCGGCCGTATCTGGTCGCCCGACGCCGAGATGAAGATGTGCAGCAGTTCGGTCGCGCCTATGCCGTCTATCATCGACAGGCCGGTGGCCTGGCGCCAGCTTTCGCGCGTCGCCAGCGGCAGCGCTTCGCCGGCGGAGACGGTTTTTTTCAGGCTACCCAGCTCGTACCTGTCGGCCAGCGGCGCCATCTGCCGGTAGAAGGTCGGCGCAGTAAAGCACACGCTGGCCTGGTATTGTTCGATCGCCTGGAGCAGGGTTTCCGGCGTCAGCTTTTCCAGCAGCACGGCGGTCGCGCCCACCCGCAACGGGAACAGCAGCAAGCCACCAAGGCCGAAGGTAAAGGCCAGCGGCGGCGTGCCGATGAAAGTGTCGCTGCGCTGCGATTCCAGCACCGAGCGCGGGAAGCAGTCGCAGATCGCCATCACGTCGCGATGGAAATGCATCGTCCCTTTCGGAATGCCAGTGGTGCCGGATGTGAAGCTGATCAGGCAGACGTCGTCGGCCGCCGTGTCCACCGCATCGTAGCTGGACGGCTGCGCTTCCATCAACGCTTCAAGCGAGCCCTCGGCGCCGGCGCCGCCGAACCACAGCGTCCGCTCGCGCACCGCGGCCGGCAAATTCACCGCCTCCATTTCGGCGCGCAGGCCGTCGGCGCACAGCACGGCATTGATCTCGGCCTTGCCGGCGATGGCGCCAAGTTCGCGCGCGCGCAGCAGCGGCATGGTCGGCACCGCGATGCAGCCGGCCTTCAGTACCGCCAGGATGCAAGCCGCCATCATCGGATGGTTCGCGCCGCGCAGCAGCACGCGGTTGCCCGCCTCCAGCCCCATCGGGCCGCGCAGCACATGGGCGATGCGGTCGATCTGTTCCAGCAGCTGCGCGTAGGTCCAGCTCAGCTTCTCGCCGCGTATCGCGATGCGTTCGGCCGCGCCGCCGGCCAGTGCGCCGTCGAACAGCTCCGCCACGCAGTTCAGGCGCGGCGGGTAGTGAAGCTCGGGCAGGTCGAAACGCAGCTCGGGCCACAGCGCCTGCGGC
Source organism: Rugamonas aquatica (assembly GCF_009380215.1). Classification (GTDB taxonomy): domain Bacteria; phylum Pseudomonadota; class Gammaproteobacteria; order Burkholderiales; family Burkholderiaceae_D; genus Rugamonas; species Rugamonas aquatica_B. The sequence continues at coordinate 723,975 of NZ_WHUG01000002.1, read as the reverse complement.
GGCAAATGCTCGCGCGCGAAGTGGTCGGTGTGCGCGCTGTCGTAGCTGGTGACGGAAGTGCTGGCAGAACTGGCTGTCGGTCTAGTCATGGTCGCCCTGTAGTTGTAGGTCGTTCGGTGTCCGCTGCTCACGCAACAGATACTTTAAACCTAAACTATCGCGACATCAAGTGCTATCGCTCAGGCGGCGCCGCCCTGCCGCACCAGGCCGGATTGGTGGATCACGGCGCGCACCACGTCGGCCAGCACCGATTGCACGGTGTCGCTGGACAGCGTGCCGGGGTCGAGACTCTTCAGCACGGCGGCCGCGCCGTCCAGGCCCAGCGTGATGCAGCCGGCATGCAGGCGGTCGATGCGCGCGTGCGCTTCCTGCTGCAGGCCCTTGGCCAGCAAGGCGTCGATGTCGCCGCTGGCGGCTGTGAGTTGATTCTGGAATCCGCTGAGGTAGACCAGCAGGCGCTCGGCGTTGATGCCCAGCCGGCGCAAGGTGGTGGCCGGTTCTTCGGCGTGATGGTCGTAGCCGCTGGCCGCCTGGTCGAGGAAATTCACCAGGTGCACCCGCACCTGCTCCGCCTGGAAGGGTTTGACGATGTAGCCCGCAGCACCGGCCTGGGTAGCCTCCTGCACCGTGTCCTTGTCGTTGGCCGATGTCACCAGCACGAAAGGCATGGTGTTGATTTCGGCGTGGCCCTTCACGCGCTGCAGCAGCTCCATGCCGGACAGGCGCGGCATGCGCAGGTCGCAGAAGCAGATCGCCGGACGCAAACCGTCTTCCAGCTGCTGCCAGGCGTCGGCGCCGTCTTCCGCTTCAACGATGTCGAACTTGCCGCAGCTGTCGATCAGGTGCATCAACACCATGCGCGAGACGACATCGTCGTCGACTACCAGAACTTTCATGAGACTCCCTGTGCCCTTAACAACTAATTTTGCGTTACCTTAGTACGGCACTTTCCAACGATATTACATGAAAAACGCTGCTTATATGTCCTGGACACCCCCAGGTGATGACGAATAGCCGCAGCTTACAAAGCGCTAGCCGCTCCAGCGCGCAGCAGCAGTTCACGCAGCTGCGGCATGACCTCGACGATGCGCTGCCAGTTGCCGTGGTCCGCATCCAGTTCCAGCTCTCCGCATAGCGCCTGCAGTTCCTGCTCCTCCAGATAACCCGCACTGCCCTTCATGCCATGCAGCAGACGGCTGGCGGTGTCGGCATCGCGCTGCTCGACGGCGCGTTCCAGTTCCGCCAGCCGCAGCGGCGCGTCCTGGTTGAAGGCGCTGCGCAGCCGCAGTTTCAGATCGCTGCCACCGCTGTGCTGCGCCAGCCGGGCCGGCTCCTCGGCCGCCGGCGCAACGCCAAACAACGTATCGAGTTCCGGCGTGCCGATTGCCGGATTGTGGCGCGGCTCCATCAGCGGCAGCTTGAAGCCGCGCTGCAGCTGGCGTTCGATCGCGCGGCTCAGCTGGAAGTGCAGCTTGTCTTCGTCGATAGGCTTGGTCAGGAAGTCGTCCATGCCGGAGGCCAGGTAGCGGCTGCGGTCTTCCTCGCTGGCGTTGGCGGTCAGCGCGATAATCATCAGCTCCTGGTCGCGCACCGGCGCCGCCTCGGTGCCGCCCGACCGTATCAGGCGGGTGGCGCTGGCGCCGTCCATTTCCGGCATGCGGCCGTCCATCAGGATCAAGTCGTAGCGCGTCAGCGAGCAGGCCTTGACGGCCAGCGCGCCGTTGGCGGCGATGTCGACCTTGTGGCCCAGGTCTTCCAGCATCATGCGGATGATGATCTGGTTGGTCGGGAAGTCTTCCGCGCACAGCACCTTGAGCTGATGGCTGTGCGGCTCGCGCGGCACGTGCGGCACCATCGGCGGCGGCACGCCGTTCGCCAGCGGCAGCTCGAACGAGAAGATGCTGCCCTCACCCGGCGTACTGACGGCGTTGATGCTGCCGCCCATCAGTTCAACCAGTTGGCGGCAGATCGCCAGTCCCAGCCCGGTGCCGCCGTAGCGGCGCGTGGTGGAGGCGTCGGCCTGCTCGAACTGCTGGAACAGGCGCGGAATGGCGTCGGCCTCGATGCCGATGCCGGTGTCGCTGACGCTGAAGCGGATGCGGTTCAAGGCGCCCTTGAAGCCGGCGCGGGCGCGCTCGTCGTCCTCCTGCGGCACGCGTTCGACGCGCATCCGCACCGCGCCTTTTTCGGTGAACTTGAAGGCGTTGCCGACCAGGTTGACCAGCACCTGGCGCAGGCGCGTCGGATCGCCGACGACGAACTGCGGCAGCCCCTCGCCGAACTCCAGGCTGAAGCCCACGCTGTGCGCCGCCGCCTGCTCTTCGAACAGGCTGACCACGTTCTCCACCGCCGACGACAGCGAGAAATCGATATTCTCGATGGTCAGCTTGCCGGCTTCGATCTTCGAAAAGTCCAGCAGGTCGTTGATGATCGACAGCAGCGACTGCGCATTGGCCTGGCCGCGCAGGATCTGCTCGCGGGTGCTGACCGCCAGCCGGCTGTCGCGCAATGCGAAGCCCAGCATGCCGATCACGCCGGCCAGCGGGGTACGCATCTCGTGGCTCATATTGGCCAGGAATTCGGATTTCTGGCGGGTGGCGTCTTCCGCCTTCTGCTTGGCCAGGCGCAGGCGCTCGTCGTTCTCCTGCAAGGCGCGGTTGGCCAGCGCCAGCTCCTCGGTGTGCAGGCGCACCTGGCGCTCCTGCAGCATCAGCTGTTCCTGCGTCTGGCGCAGGGTTTGCAGCGCCTCTTCCAGCTGCTGGTAGGCGCGGGCGTTTTCCAGGCCGGCGGCGGCGTGCGAGGCCAGCGTCTGCAGCATGTCCATGTGCACCTGCTGGTAGGAGTTCTTCTCCAGGCTCTGTACGCACAGCAGGCCGACCACCTTGTCGCTGATGACCAGCGGCGCATACATCATCGAACTGGCCACGGCGGCCGGCACGCCGTCCTCTCGCACGCACGGCACCAGCGTGTCCAGGCCCGATTCGTCCATGTAGTCGCGGTACTCGGCCTCGAAGTCGTTGATGAACACCGGCTTGCGCTGCGTCAGGCACCACACGGCCAGCTGGTTGGGCTGGTCCAGGCGGCGCTGGTAGGGCAAGGTGCGCACGCCGGCCTCGATGGCGAACGGGAAGTCGATCACGCCATCCTCCTCGCGCACGAAACCGATGCCGAAGATCTGCGCGTTCATCAGGTGGTGCACGTGGCGGTACAGCGTGCGCATGGTGGTTTCCATGTCCAGCGTGGCGCTCATCTCGCGGCCCAGTTCACTGAGCACCGAGATGTTGCGGTGCGCCTGTTCGACGTTTTCCTTCTGGCGTTCGACTTCTTCCTTCTGCCGCTCGGTGTCGACGCGGCGCTGCTCGGCCTCGGCGCGCTGCGCTTCCGCCTCCAGGCGGCGCTGCTCCAGTTCCTGCTTCTGCTGTTGCAGCAGCTGGTTCTTGTGCTCCACCTCCGCCGTGCGCGCGCCGACCAGTTCCTCCAGCCGCTGCTGCTGGTGGTGCAGGCTGCGCACGCGCGCGTGGTAGGCGGCGTAGGCGGCGCCCGCCAGGGCCACGCCAAACAGCCCGCGGAACCACCAGGTCTTCCAGAACGGCGGCAGGATGGTGATGTCCAGCGTGGCGGCGTTGTCGTTCCAGATGCCGTCCTTGTTGGCGGCCTTGACGCGGAAGGTGTACTTGCCGGGATCGAGATTGGTGTAGGTGGCGAAGCGCTTGGTGGAATCCGTCACCACCCAGTCCTCGTCGAAGCCCTGCAGCTGGTAGGCGAAGCGGTTGCGCTGCGGCGCCGCGTAGTGCAGCGCCGCGAACTCCAGCGAGAAGACGGAATCGCCCTCCAGCAGCGTGAGCGCGTTGGTGTGTTCGATCGCCACCTTCAGCACGTCGGGATGCTCGCCCTGCCCCGGCTTGAGCGACTTGTTAAAGATCTGGAAATCGGTGATGGCCACGGTCGGCGCCACGCTGTTCTCGCGCACCTCCGGCGGCGCGAACGCGGTGATGCCGTTGAAGCCGCCGAAGTACAGCGTGCCGTCCGGCGTGCGCAGCGCGGCGCCGTCGAAGTAGGCGCCTTCGATGGTGCCGTCGGCGCCGCTGTAGTTGCGCACCAGGCCAGTCTCGGTGTTGAGGCGCGACAGGCCGCTGTTGGTGCTCAGCCAGAGATTGCCGGCGTCGTCGGGCAGGATCGAGGCGATGGCGTCGTCGGCGATGCCGTCCTTGCGCAGGTAGCGGCGGAAGCGGATGCCGCCGTCGGCCGCCACTTCCATCTTGTTCAGGCCCGCCGCCGTGCCGACCCAGATGATGCCGCGTCCATCCTCGTACAGGTAGTGCACCTCGTCGTGACTGAGGCTGAACGGGTCGGCCGGGTCGCGCCGGAAGTGGCGGAACTTGCCGGTCTTGCGGTCCAGCAGATCGAGGCCGTTGAAGGTGCCTACCCACAGCTGGCCCTTGCGGTCCTCCAGGATCGGCCGCACCACGTTGTCGGCCAGGCTGTTCACGTCGGACGGATCGTGGCGGAAGGTACGCACGTCCATGCTCTGCGGATCGAGCCGGTGCAAGCCGCCGCGCGAGGCGATCCACAGGATGCCGCTGCGGTCGCCGACGATGTTGCGGATGGTGTCGCTGGCCGGGTCGCCGCGCACGAAGGACAGCGCCTTGATCGCGCCGCTCTCCACGTTCAGGTGGTTGACGCCGGCGCGCCCGCCTATCCACATATTGCCGTTCTTCTCGCGCCACAGCGCCGTCACCTGGTCGTCGCTCAAGCTGTTGGCGCGCAGCGGATCGTGGCGCCACACCTTGCCCTCGCCGATGACCGGGTCGTACAGATTGAGGCCGCCGCTGCTGCCCAGCCACAGCTGGCCGCGCGCCTCGGCGACGATGGCGCGCACCTTGTTGTCGGACAGCGTGTTCGGAATATCGGCCTGGCGCACGATGCGGGCGAAACCGCCGCTGCCCAGGTCGACGCGGCTGGCGCCGTCGTTCCAGGTGCCGACCCAGAAAGTGCCGACGCGGTCGCGGAACAGCGCCGAGATCTGGTTGTCCGCGACGCTGTGGCTGTCGCTGAATTGATGCAGATACTGCACCAGGCGGTTCTCGGCCGGCAGCCAGCGCAGCAGGCCGTCGGCCTGGGTGCCGACCCAGACGTTGGTCTCGGCGTCGACGTACAGCGTGGTGACGCTCATGCCCGGCTTCATGCCCTCGCGCACGCCGAGGCGGCGGCGCTGCGGCTCCTTGCCCAGCAGGCGCCATTGTTCCAGCCCGCCCAGCGTGCCGACCCACAGCGTCTGCGCGCTGTCGACCTGCAGCGCCAGCACGGCGTTGTATTTGCTGTCGCCGCTGGCGTCTATCGTGAAGTGCTGGAAGCGCGATTCTCCCGGCGCCAGCATATCGAGGCCGGTGGCGGTGGCCACCCACAGGCGGCCGGCGGCGTCGCGCGCCAGTGCGTTGACCTGGTCGTTGGCCAGGCTGCCGGCATCGGCCGGATCGTGGTGCCAGCTGGTGAAGCGTTTGCTGACCGGGTCGAAGTGATGCAGGCCGTCGGCGCTGGCCAGCCACAGGCCGCCCAGGCCATCGTCGGCGATGGCGCGCACGTGGCGGTTGCCGTTGCCGCGCTGCGCCGATTCGTGCGGCAGGAAGTGGGTGAAGGTCTTGGTGGCGGCGTCGTAGCGATCCAGGCCGCCGTCGGTGCCCACCCACAGCTGGCCGGAGCGGTCCAGGTGCAGCACGCGCACCCAGTTGTCGGCCAGGCTGCGCGGGTCGGAGACGGCGCTCTTGTAGGTGACGGTGCGGTAGCCGTCGAAGCGGGTCAGGCCGGCCTGGGTGCCCAGCCAGATGAAGCCCTGCTTGTCCTGGGCGATGGCCAGCACCGATTCCTGCGCCAGCCCGTGTTCGACGCTGAGCTGCTCGAAGCGCAGTGTGCGCGGCGGCGCCCCCGCCCATGCGGCAGCCGTGCCCATGCCCCACAACAGCAGGACGGGCAGCAGCAGACGGCTACATAGGCGTAGACAAAACAACAAGGAAAGCCCCGTTTTCAGGATTCGAAGAAGGCCAGCACATCGTCCTTGCGCGCTTGCGTGTCGCGCTGTCCGAGGCGGATCAACTCGCAAGTATACGTTGATTCGAACAAGAGGTACGACGCGAGTGCCGCGCCGCGTGTTTCGGTGGCCCCTATCCCCGACAGCATGGTGCGTATCGGCGCCGGCAAACTGGCGATGTGGCGGCTGGCGATATCGTCGAGCCGTTCGGACGGCGCGATCACCAGCAGCTTGACCGGCTTGAGCGGCGTCTGCTCCAGCAGCTCCGGCGGCAGCATGGACAAGGTCTTGTTGACCCGCTCCAGCCGCTCGATGTCGACCGCCAGGCTGTCGAGGAAGATCGACGACATCGCGTGGCCTGCGATCTGCGCCAGGCTGGGATAACGGGCGGCGCTCTTTTCGGCGGCGCTGCGGGCCGGTTCGGTCAGGCGACCGGCCCCCACCACCAGCACCTTGCTGGCGCCGAGGTGGATGGCCGGCGAGATCGGCGCCAGCTGGCGCATCGAACCGTCGCCGCAGTATTCGCGGTGGCCGCCCATGTACAGCGGCGTCGCCGGGAAGATGAAGGGGATCGCCGACGACGCCAGCAGGTGCTCGACGCCGATCTGGTCCTGCAGCGCCACGCGCTGCATGCGTATCCACGGGGCGATGTCGGCGGCGGTCTGGTAGAAGGTCAGGTGATTGCCGGCGGTGTAGGACGAGGCGGTGACGGCCAGCGCATGCAGCAGGCCTTCGGACAGCACCGCGTCCAGGCGCGGCAGGTCGAGCATGCGGTGCAGCAGGCCGACCAGCGGGGTGTTGTCGAGCAGGGACGCGGGCGGCGCGGCGCGCCATTTGCGCAGCAGCCAGCCAAACGACAGCAACGACAGCCAGCGCGCGCCGGAGCGGATCACACCCAGCGAATCGGCGCGGTAGACCTGTTCGACCTCGATGTTCTGCCAGACGTCGAGCAGCTTCTGCACGCCCTCGCCGAAGTTATCGGCGCGGCAGGCCAGCGCGGTGGCGTTGATGGCGCCGGCCGAGGTGCCGCAAATGATGTCGAACGGGTTGCGCGCCGGCGGCCAGCCCGCCTCCCACAATATCTCCGAGATCGCCTGCAGCACGCCCACCTGGTAGGCGGCGCGGGCGCCGCCGCCCGTCAGGATCAATCCTGTTTTCTTTTGAGTTCCCATACGACAAGATTAGCAGGGTCTGCCGGATTTGGGCAGCGTTTGGCGGCAGTTTGGCGCCATTAATCGCCTAATACGACACCTTCGCGACGGGGATCGGCGCCGCCGAACCATTCAGGCTTGCCGTTGACGGTGCGCCGTTGTATGCCCTGCAGGCCGGAATTGAGCTCGAACTCGCGCACCTGGTGGCCGCGCGCCTTCAGCTGTTCGATGACGGCCGGCGTCACGCGCCCTGCTTCCAGCTCGGTCGGGCCGTTGCGGCTGCCGAAGTTGGGCAGGCTGATGGCCTGCTGCACATCGAGCTTCCAGTCCAGCGTGCCGACCAGCACCTTGGCCACGTAGTTGATGATGGTCGAACCGCCCGGCGAGCCGGTGGCCAGCACCAGCTTGTGCGTGCCCTTGTCGAACACCAGCGTCGGCGACATGGCGCTGCGCGGGCGTTTGCCGGCCTGCACGCGGTTGGCGATCGGGCCGTTTTCGTCCTGCGAATCGAAGGAGAAGTCGGTCAGTTGATTATTCAGCATGAAGCCGTCGACCATCTGGCGCGCGCCGAAGGCGTCTTCCACCGAAGTGGTCATCGACAGGCCGCCGCCGAAGGCGTCCACCGCCACCAGGTGCGAGGTGGATGGTTTGTCGATGGCGGTGTCGGCGCCCCACGCCACCTGCATCGTGGCCGGCACGCCGTAGTTGGCGCGGCCCATGGACTTCTCGCCGATCAGCGATGCGCGCTGCTTCAGGTAGCCCTTGTCCAGCAAGGCATCAACGCCCTTGCCGGGCAGCGGCACGAAATCGGTGTCGGCGGTGTAGCGGTTGCGGTCCGCGTAGGCCAGGCGGCCCGCCTCGGTGAACAGGTGGATACCTTCGGCCGTCAGCTGGCCGTTGACCGGCTTGTAGGGAGCGATGTCCTTCACTTCCAGGATGCCCAGCATCTGCGCGATGGCGATGCCGCCCGAGGATGGCGGCGGTGCGCCGCACACGGTCCATGCCTTGTAATCGCTGCAGATGGGCGTGCGCTCCTTGGCCTGGTAGCCGGCGATATCGGCGACGGTCAGCTTGCCGGGGTTGGTCGGATGCGAGGCCACCTTGGCGGCGATGTCGCGGGCGATGCGGCCTTTGTAGAAAGCGTCGGCGCCGCCGTCGGCGATCTCGCGCAGCGTGCGCGCCAGTTCGGGATTCTTCAGCAGGTAGCCGACCGGGCGCGGTTTGCCGTCCTCGCCGAAGAAGTAGGCCTTGGCGACCGGGTCGCGCGACAGATAGCGGTCGTAGTTGAGCAGCGCGTTCAGGCGCGGGCTGACATTGAAGCCGTCTTCGGCCAGCTTGATCGCTGGCGCGAACAGGGTTTTCCATGGCAGCTTGCCGTGCTCCTTGTGCGCCAGCTCCAGCATGCGCAGCACGCCGGGGGCGCCGACCGAACGGCCGCCGATCACGCCGACTTCGCGCGAGACGGCCTTGCCGTCCTTGTCCTGGAACAGATGTTCGTCCGCTGTGGCGGGCGCGGTTTCGCGGCCGTCGTAGGATTGCACGCGCTTGCCGTCGGAGTACAGCAGGAAGGAGCCGCCGCCGATGCCGGACGATTGCGGCTCCACCAGCGTCAGCACCAGTTGGGTGGCGATGGCGGCGTCGATGGCGCTGCCGCCCTGCTTGAGCATCTGGTAGCCGGCCTGGGTGGCGAGCGGATTGGCTGCCGCCACCATGAATTTTTGCGCGGACTTGCCGGCCTTCTCGGCGTAGCCGGTGGCGATTTCAGGCGCGACTTCGGCGCCGGTGCGTTGTGCGTAAGCCGGCGCGTGCAGTGCGGCCAGCAGAGGAAGGGACAGCGCGAAGCTGAGCGCCAAAGGCTTCAAACGGGACATGGACTCTCCAAAATAAGAGGCGCGCGGCCAGGGCCGCGCGCCCGATCACTCTGGCATCCTACACGAAATCGAGTAAATCGTTTTCGCGCTGCTTACTTCGGCTGCATGCGGATGGCGCCGTCCAGACGGATGGTTTCGCCGTTCATCATGGTGTTTTCGATAATGGCCTTGGCCAGGTGAGCGTACTCGTCAGGACGGCCGAGGCGCGGCGGGAACGGCACCATATTGCCCAGCGCGGTGCGTACCTCTTCCGGCATGCCCATCAGCATAGGCGTTTCGAAGATGCCTGGGGCGATGGTCATCACGCGGATGGCGCTGCGCGACAGGTCGCGTGCCATCGGCAGCGTCAGGCCGGCGACGGCGGCCTTGGAGGCGGCATAGGCGGCCTGACCGATCTGGCCGTCGAAGGCTGCGACCGAGGCGGTGTTGATGATGACGCCGCGCTCGCCGCTGTCGGTGGCGGTGGTCTTGCCCATCGCGTCAGCCGCCAGGCGGGCCATGTTGAAGGTGCCGACCAGATTGATGTTGACGGTGCGCTGGAATACGTCCAGCGGGTGCGGGCCGTCCTTGCCGACGGTCTTGATGGCTGGCGCCACGCCGGCGCAGTTGATCAGGCCGCGCAGCGTGCCCAGCGCGACGGCGGCGTCGACCACGGCCTTGCCGTCGGCTTCCGAGGTGACGTCGCATTTGACGAATACGGCTTTGAGCTCGGCGGCCAGCGCCTCGCCCGGTTCCACCTGCACGTCGGCCAGCACGACTTTGCCGCCATTGGCGGTAATCATGCGGGCGGTAGCGGCGCCCAGACCCGAGGCGCCGCCGGTTACGATGAATACATTGTCCTGAATTTGCATGTGCGTCCCTATCTCGTTTTTATTTGACGTTTACGTTAACGTCACCTCGCAATTGTAGCGAATTTTTTATCAGAGATGAGAAATTCAATCGTGATTGCGGCAAGAACCATCAGCAAGGGCATGATCGGCTCCCTGTAGCGGTAGATGACGAAGAAAATCATGTGCACTGCGGTGTAGCACAGTACGGCCAGCCACAGCAGGCGGGCACTAGAGGTTCGCAGCCGCCGATAGGCAAGGCCAGCCAGCGCCAGGCCGCAGATCAGCAGATATTCGGCGAGCCAGGCCAATCTCGTCAACGCCTCCCCTTTGGACGGTGGCCCCTCCCCCTCGTGTACCGGCGGCATCCAGAACAGCGCGGCTTTTTTAAAGGTCAGCGTGAGGAACCGCGCAGGATTTTGTCTGATCCAGGCAAGCGCTTCATCTTTCAATGTGTTGTTTGCCGCCACCTCTCCCTGCTTGCGCAACTGGTGCCAGCTGGCGCCTCTTGGCGTGTCGGCAATGGAGATGAACATGCCGTTGGCGGAGGGATTGTTCGCCAGGTAGAGATTGAAGCCCCCGTTGGTGTTTAAAACGGGGGCGCCCAGGACTTGATAGTTTCGGATCAGCCAGGGTGCAACGACCAGCATGGCGACCAATCCGGCCAGGCTCAGCCTTGCCAGCTTCCGGGGAAACGACAAAGGTGAAATCATGAGTGCGGTCACCAGAACCGGGCCAAGCGCCAGGCCGGAATTTCCTGTGATGGCGAGCAAGCCAAGCACTGCCCCAGCCAAGATCGCCATCCGCGCCGATGGATGGTATGTGCATCGCAAGGAAAGCAGGACGACCGCGAGCATCAGCGGCGTCATGAGGTTTTCCTTGGAAAGGTAGGCGGCATAAATCCATGACGGCAGATAGATCGCGTAGAGGCTCACGCTGAGCAGCCGCCCAAGCTTGCCGGCACCGGCTTCCTTCGCGATGAGGTAGACCAGCCATGCGCTGACGGTGCACAGCAATGCGTTGGCAAACAGCGCCGCCAGCAAATGGTGTCCGAAGATGGCAAAGACCGGAGCTAAAACAAACAGCGGATAACCGGCGTTCAAGTATGCCGAGTTGCCCCCTTCAAGCAAGCCCTTGCCCGCCAGCAGGTTCACGGCCATGTGTTCGTATCCGGCATAGTCGCTGACAGGCTGGAATTGAAAGGCGAACGCGGTCGCGGCCCGGACAACAAATGCGAACACCAAAATCAAGGCCAGGCACTGCTTTTCACTGAGACTCATATGTCCGCTCCGAGGATAAAAAAATGCGCAACCAGCATCACGATGCCCATGACGATGACGGTGCTGCGACTGCCACGGTCCCTAATCGCATAGATCACCGGGTCGTCGTGCATTTCTCCGCGCGAGGTCTTGATCCAAAGCCGGGCCAGCCAATAAATCAGTCCTATGGCTACCAGCCATAACAAGCCGGGCGTTGCGTAGCGGGACTGGGTATCGGGGGAATTGATGAACAGCCCGAAGACAACCACTGCGGACATGGCGGACGCCACACCCAGCGGACATAGCACGGCCAAATCCGTCACGCGGTAATCGCGGCCACGTGCGGCGGCCTTTCCGTTCTGCTCCAGCGAGATTAATTCGGCACAGCGTTTCACCAATGCCAGGCTCAGGAACATGAACACCGAAAACGCCAACAGCCACGCGCTGGTGACTACCGCGATAGCCACCGAGCCGGCAAGGATGCGCAGGGTGTAGAGCAGCGACAGCATAATCACGTCGATCAGCACGTACTCCTTGAACATCCAGCTGTAGGTGCTGGTCAGAATGACGTACAGAAGCAGCATCAGAGAGAAAGCTTGGGAGACAGCCAGCGCCAGCACGAACGCCAGCATCAGCAAGCAGCCGGCAACAGCAAGCCCGACAAGAATCGGTATCCTGCCGCTGGCGAATGGGCGGCTCTTTTTTCGGGGATGAGCACGGTCGCTGTCCAGATCCCACAAGTCGTTGACCAGATAAGTCGCCGATGCGGCAAACGAGAAGGACAGGAAGGCCAGCGCCATGGTCGCAAGCTTCCCAAGATCCATGAACGAAAAGGCTGTCAGCAAGGGCACTAGCAACAGCAGGTTCTTCAGCCACTGGTGTACCCGCAACGCCCTCGCCCAGGTGGACCAGCGGATTGCTTCTTTCGGAAACTCTCGCTCAATCGTGCTGCGTTGCCGGATGGTCTTGGCCAGGCCGGCTGAGGCCCCGACCAAAATCACCGCTTGCGCTGCGCTCCATATCGGCGTGTCTGCGCGGCTATCACCGGCGTACACGAACCCTGCTCCCACCTTTTCTTGTATGGCCTCAAGCTTGGTCTGCCCCTTGAGATTGCGGCCGGTATCGGAAGCAAGCACATCATCGAACAAGGCAAGGTGATCGGATACGCGCTGGGCGATGGATATGTGCGCCGCCGTGGCCAGGATGATCTGGCGGCCCTTGCTCTTTTCACTGCGGAGATAAGCCAGGAACGCCTCGCGGTAAGGCAAGCGGGCCGCCGAGAAGGTTGTACGGGAACAGACCGTTTCCTTGAAAGCTGCACTACCTTTCAAAAGCCAGAACGGCAGTCGCAGTAAATTGAGCGGCGCTTGCTTGATGAGCTGGATCACCGATTCAAGCAGCGTATCGGTCGGCGTCAATGTCCCATCGAGATCGACAACCATGGGCCAACCGGCCGCCGGATTGTTTTGCACATCACTCAAGTGGCTTTTCATCACATTGTTTGATCGAAAAAGACGGGGCACGACAGACAGCCCAACCACTATGGCATTCGCGGAAGGGACTGACGTCGATTCGATCAAACAAAGGCTGCAAACCCCTCAGCACCTCAGCATTGCAACAGGTTGCCGTTGCGGCTACAGACCTTGCCCGACGGGAGGACTGCGGTGCCGGGGCCGATGTTGTTGATGAGGGTGCCGTTGGCGTCGTAGCAGCCGCTGGGGCCGCAGCCGTTCAGGAACTGTGGGGCATGGGGTGGATTGAGCAAGGTTTGCAGCGACGGTGACGGCGGCGTGGCCGGCATCGCCACTTGCGGCGCCTGCTTGACGATGGGCATGCGCTGTATCGTCAACGGCACCGGGCGACGCGGCATCGGCACGCGCGCAGGTGCGGTGCGGCAAGGCTCGACAGCCAGGCGCTTGCCGTCCGCGCTAAGCGTGCAGACCGGCAACCGGGCGTAATCCCGCAGCTCGGCGGAGGTGACATCCCGGCTGATGCCCGGCGCCGCCACGGGCGACTGCGTCCAGGCATCGGGACTGGCGAGCGCCCCCAGCAGGAAGGCCAGCGTCAGCGCCGGTTTCAACATGTTCATGGCATCACCTCGCGTAGTGCTACACCTTTCATTAATAGCAGGTGTAGCACCGGAGGGAAGCGAATGAAACAATTCGTAACGCTTACTTGCCTGGCGGTGGCGTTTCAGCCGGTGTGGCCGGCGCCGCGGCAGGCGGTTGGTCCGCCGGACCCCCCTGCCCCGGCTGCGCGCCTTCGGTCAGCGGCGCAGCGGCCGCCGGTGGAGGCGGCGCGTCGGCCGGCGCCATCGGGGCCGCCGCAGGCGCCATCATCATCATCGTCGGCGCCGGTGCTGTGATCGCGCTGACCGGGGCCTGAGGCGTCACCGCCAGCCAGCCCGAGGCAGGCAGCAGCGGCACCAGCAGCAAGGCCACGATGTTGATGATCTTGATCAGCGGATTGACCGCCGGCCCGGCCGTATCCTTGTACGGATCGCCCACGGTGTCGCCGGTCACGGCCGCCTTGTGCGCGTCCGAACCCTTGCCGCCGAAGTGGCCGTCTTCGATGTATTTCTTGGCGTTGTCCCAGGCGCCGCCGCCGGTGGTCATCGAGATCGCCACGAACAGGCCGGTGACGATGGTGCCCATCAGCATGCCGCCCAGCGCGGCCGCCCCCAGCAGCATGCCGACCACAATCGGCACCACCACCGGCAGCAGCGAAGGAATGATCATTTCCTTGATCGCCGACGCGGTCAGCATGTCGACCGCCTTGTCGTACTCCGGCTTGCCGGTGCCGTCCATGATGCCCTTGATGTCGCGGAACTGGCGGCGCACCTCCACCACCACGGCGCCGGCGGCGCGGCCCACGGCCTCCATCGCCATCGCGCCGAACAGGTAGGGTATCAGGCCGCCGATAATCAGACCGACGATCACCATCGGATTCGACAGGTCGAAGGTGATGCTCTTGCCGGTCGATTCCAGCGCGTGCGTGTAGTCGGCGAACAGCACCAGCGCAGCCAGGCCGGCCGAACCGATCGCATAACCCTTGGTGACGGCCTTGGTGGTGTTGCCCACCGCATCGAGCGGATCGGTAATCGCGCGCACCGATTCCGGCATGCCCGACATTTCGGCGATGCCGCCGGCGTTGTCGGTGATCGGGCCGTAGGCGTCCAGCGCCACGACGATGCCGGCCATCGACAGCATCGCGGTCGCAGCGATCGCCACGCCGTACAACTGGCCCAGCTGGTACGACACCAGGATCGCCGCGCACACCGCCAGCACCGGATAGGCGGTGGACTTCATCGACACGCCCAGGCCGGCGATGATGTTGGTGCCGTGGCCGGTGGTCGATGCTTCGGCGATATGCTTGACCGGCGCGAAATCGGTGCCGGTGTAGTACTCGGTGATATAGACCATCAGCCCGGTCAGCACGATGCCGACCACGGTGCAGCCCATCATCTTCATGCGCATGGCTTCATCCGGCCAGATCTGCCACGTCACCACGGCGAAGCCGATCAGCGACAGGCCGGCCGCCCACCACAGGCCGGTGTATAGCGCCGACATGATCTTCTTGCCCGGCTTGGCCTTGACCATCGAGCAGCCGATGATGGAAGCGATGATGGACACCGCGCCCAGCAGCAGCGGATAAATGATGGCCGAAGTCGGCGCCGAGGTAATCAGCAAGGCGCCCAGCAGCATGGTGGCGATCAGCGTCACCACATAGGTTTCGAACAGGTCGGCCGCCATGCCGGCGCAATCGCCGACGTTGTCGCCGACGTTATCGGCGATCACCGCCGGGTTGCGCGGGTCGTCCTCGGGGATGCCCGCCTCCACCTTGCCCACCAGGTCGGCGCCCACGTCCGCGCCCTTGGTGAAGATGCCCCCGCCCAGACGGGCGAAGATCGAAATCAGCGACGCGCCGAAGGCCAGGCCGATCAGCGGCTTGATCACATCGTGCGGATTAAGCGGCGGATTCGGCGCACCCGGCGCCATCGCGACCAGGAACAGATAGAACAGCACCACGCCCAGCAGGCCCAGGCCGACCACCAGCATGCCGGTGATCGCGCCGCCCTTGAACGCGACGTCGAGCGCCTCGTTCATGCCCTTGGTGGCCGCCTGCGCGGTGCGCACATTGGCGCGCACGGAGACGTTCATGCCGATGAAGCCGCAGGCGCCGGACAGCACCGCGCCGATCAGGAAGCCGACCGCGGTGTGCATATCGAGTAAGACAGCGATGAGGATGAGCAGCACCACGCCGACGATGCCGATGGTGCGATACTGGCGCGCCAGGTAGGCGGCGGCGCCCTGCTGGATGGCCAGTGCGATTTCCTGCATGCGGGCGTTACCCGCGTCCTGTCGCAAAATCCAGCTACGAGACCATAAACCATAAATCACGGCGATCACGCCGCACGCAACTGCAAACCAAAGACTAGCTGCCATAGTGTCCCCTTATTTTTATTGATCGAGCCTACAAACCCACACTTCAGAAAACCAACGCCCGCCGGGTAGGCAAGCGCAGCCAACTAAACCTGCGAACTGCAAAACTTCATAAAACGGGATGGCATCCAGCCGATTTTGGGCGCAAAAAAAGCGGACACTCGGTCCGCTCTACTTTAACGCTTATTCCGCCAGCGCGGCAAACGCGCTGTCGCGAATTTGCTCGACGGGGCCGACGCCTTCGATGCGGCGGTATTTCGGCGCACCGGCCTGGCCCGATTGTGCCCAGGTATTGTAGTAACCCAGCAGCACTTCGGTCTGGTTGTGATAAACGTCCAGGCGCTTCTTGACGGTCGCTGCCTTGTCGTCGTCGCGCTGCACCAGGTCTTCGCCGGTGACATCGTCCTTGCCTTCGACTTTAGGCGGATTGAACTTGACGTGGTACACGCGGCCCGAACCCGGGTGGCAACGGCGGCCATCCATGCGCTCGATAATCGATTCGTCCGGCACGGCGATTTCCAGCACGTAGTCGACCTTGACGCCGCTATCCTTCATCGCGTCGGCCTGGGCCACGGTGCGCGGGAAGCCGTCGAACAGGTAGCCGTTGGCGCAATCCGGCTGGGTCAGACGATCCTTGACCAGGCCGATGATGATGTCATCCGATACCAAACCACCCTCATCCATCACTTTCTTGGCGGCCAGGCCTAATTCCGAACCCGCCTTGATCGCCGCGCGCAGCATGTCGCCGGTGGAAATTTGCGGGATGTTATATTTTTCTTTGATGAAATTAGCCTGGGTGCCCTTGCCTGCACCTGGTGCTCCTAAAAGAATAAGACGCATGAAAAATTCCTAAAACAGATATGGATGTGGGTTAGTTAGTATTGGATCGTACGAAACTTACCACAAAACTTCGTCTCAACGCCAATTTGTGACGGTTTGAACCGTTCTTAGCTGGCGAAACCGGGGTACGGCCCGATATTCCGTATGAATATCGCACCGTTGTCTTCGTTATATCAGTTGTAACTGACTGCTGGCTGACGCATCCTTTGACACAAATCAATAGAACTGCCGAACGCGGGCCAGGTCTTCCGGCGTATCCACCCCGGCCGCAGGGGCCGAGTCGGTCACGTGGACCGCGATGGGATAGCCGTGCCACAGCACGCGCAGCTGTTCCAGTGCCTCGATGGCTTCCAGCGGCGACACTTCCAGTGCCGGGTAGGCTTGCAGGAAGTCATTGCGGTAGGCGTACAGTCCGATGTGACGGAGCGGCACGTAACCGGCAGGCAGCGCGTCCTTGGACTGCGCAAAGGCGTCGCGATGCCAGGGTATGGTCGCGCGCGAAAAATAGAGGGCCCGGCCGGTCTTGTCCAGCACCACCTTGACCACATTCGGATTGAAGGCGTCGGCGGCGTCGTGCAGCGGGTGGGCGCAGGTGGACATCGGCACCTCGGCGCTGATGCGCGAGGCGGCCGCCTGCAACAGTTCGGGGTCGATCAGCGGCTCGTCGCCCTGCAGATTGACAACGACGGCGTCGGCCGGCAGGTTCAGCGCGCGCGCCACTTCGGCGATGCGGTCGGTGCCGGACGGATGGTCGGCGCGGGTCATGCACACTTCCACGCCATGCTGTTCGCAGGCGGCGCGGATGTCGTCATGGTCGGTGGCGACGATGACGCGGGCGGCGCCGGCCAGCTGCGCGCGCTCGGCCACGCGCACCACCATGGGCTTGCCCCCCAGGTCGGCCAGGGGCTTGTTCGGCAGCCGGGTCGAGGCCAGGCGGGCCGGGATGATGGCGATGAAGGACACTGCTTATTCCGCCTTGTCCTGCAGCGTGCGCGCCTCGTCGGCCCACATGATGGGGATGCCGTCGCGGATAGGATAAGCCAGGCGATCGCCCTTGCAAATCATTTCCTGGGCTTTTTTATCGTACTCCAGGGGGCCTTTGCAGACCGGGCATACCAGGATATCAAGCAAACGAGCGTCCACGACATTTCTCCACAATTTGGTCGGCCAGCGCGCCATCGATGCGCGCCGTCACCGGGACGACCCATAGTCGCGGGTCGTCTCTGAGTTCTTCAATTTGCGCACATTTTACTGCATCCTTCTCGGTCATCAAGATCAGGTCCGCATCGAGCGCGGCAAACGGGCGGTCCTGGAAGTCGTGATGATCGGGCAAAGGCAGCTCGGCGATGCCCAGGCCGGCGGCCTTGAGCATGCCAAAAAAGCGCGACGGGTTGCCGATACCGGCCGCAGCCGCCAGGCGCAGGTCGGTGCCGGCCAGGCTGGCCAGCGAGCGGCGCTGCGTGCGGTCGATCAGTTGTTCGGCGTATTGGCCTTCGAGCGTCATCTGGATAGCCCGGCCGCCGACGTTGCGCACCAGCTCCTCGGTCAGCAGCGGCGCGTTGATGACGGTGAAGTCGCGCCGGCGCGAGACCGGCTCCCGCAGCGGGCCGGCCGGCAGCAGCCAGCCATTGCCGGCGCCACGGCCGTCGAACAGGATGATTTCCACGTCGCGCTGCAAGGCGTAGTGCTGCAGGCCGTCGTCGGTCAGCAGGATGTCCACATCGGGATGCGCGGCAAGCAGTGCGCGGCCGGTGGCGGCACGGTCGCGCCCCACCATCACCGGGCAGCCGGTTCTTTGCTTGATTAGCAGCGGCTCGTCGCCGACCTGCTCCGGCGTGGAGGCGGCTATCACCTCGCGCCCGTGCACACCGTCGCTGCCGTGGCCGCGCGAGATCACGCCCGGCTTCATGCCCGCCGCTTGCAGCGCCTGCACCAGCCAGATGGTCAGCGGCGTCTTGCCGGTGCCGCCGATGTAGATATTGCCCACCACGACCACCGGCACCGGCAGCCGCGAGGACTTCAGCACGCCGGCGCGGAACAGCGCCGCCCGCACGCCGCTAAGCCCACGGAACAGCAGCGACACCGGCCACAAGGCGCAGGCCAGCGGCCCGCGCCGCAGCCAGTTACGCGTCAGCGTGGTTTCCAGCGCCGACGATTTGGAGGGAGATTGATTTGGCAATTCAGAACCTTAGCCGACCGTCGTCATTCCCGCGCAGGCGGGAATCCATAGAACGTCGACTCCGGACGTTCAGCATGGATTCCCGCTTTCGCGGGAATGACAAGCGGTCATGTATTATTTTGCGCCACTGGTCTGCGCGGCGAAGGTCAGCTTGTCGTAGCCGGCGATGCGCGCCGCTTCCATCACGTTGATCACCATCTGATGCATCGCGAACTGGTCGGCGTTGACGATCACCACCGGCGACTTGCCGGCCATGCCGCCCTTGTCGGCCGCAGCCTTCATGGCCTGCGCAAAACCGGCGACATCATGGAACGACACCGGCTCGCCATTGATCGTGTAGTTGCCCTTGGCATCCACCGTCACGTTCAGCTCGAACGGCTTGTCGGCCGCCTTCTGCGCGTCGGCGGTCGGCAGCGTGATCTGCAGCTCGGTGAACTTGCTGTAAGTGGTCGTCACCATCAGGAAGATCAGGATCACCAGCAGCACGTCGATGAACGGGATCAGGTTGATGTGCGGATCTTCGCGGCTTTGTCCCTTGCGGAAATTCATGGCCCGTCCTTACTTGCGCTTGCAGTGGACCAGGTCGACAAACTTCACCGCCTGCTGCTCCATCTCGATGACGAAGCTGTTGACCAGCGCGCGGAAGTGGCGGTAGAACACCATGGTCGGCATCGCGATGGCGATACCGAAGCCGGTGTTGTACAGCGCCACCGAAATGCCGTGCGCCAGCTGGGTAGGATTGGCGCCGGTGCCGGTCTGCGAACCGAAAATCTCGATCATGCCGACCACGGTGCCGAACAGGCCCATCAAGGTAGCCAGCTCGGCGATCGTGCCCAGCGTGGTCAGGAAGCGTTCCAGCATGTGGGCCACGCCACTGCCGGCCTCTTCGATGGATTCCTTCATCACCTCGCGCGGCGAGTCGATATTGCGCAGCGCGGCCGACAGCACCACGCCCAGCGGCGAACTCTTCTCCAGCTTGTCGATCACATCGGGCGTGATATTGCCGCTGCGGTAGACCTGCACCACTTCGTCCAGCAATTTTTTAGGCAGGATCTTGCTGCGGCGCAGATACAGCAAGCGCTCGATAATCAGCGCGGTCGCGACGATCGATGCAACCAGCAACAACCAGATAGGCCAACCAGCGGCTTGTAATATGGCGAGCAAAAGGAACTCCTGTCTAGATAAACACCCGAAGGCGCAATGTATCTTGTTGGGCCGTCCACGGCAAGTGGTGGATGGCAGCCAGAGCGCTGCCGCACAGCAGTCATCGTACGACCATGTGGAGTTCTGCACATTTTCTGTGGACAATTGTGTGTGCAATGCCCACCTACCCAACTCAAGTCTTTGATTTTAAAGAAGATAATTTCAAAGCTCAAAAATGACGCAGTTTGAACAGCCGGGCCCGCTTTTTGCCCAGCAAAAGTTGTGCCCAGTTATGCCCATATTCTGTTGATAAGATTGTGAGCAAGGCATACGATGACAACCCAAGTCATTGATTTCAATAGATATTGTTTCCCTGCGTAAAAATCTGGCATATGAGCTTATCCACGCCACAAGCCTTGTCTTTCCAATAATTTCAGCCACCAAAAGTGGCCAAGTCGCGGGCCATGTGGAGTTCTGCACAAAAAATGTGGATAAGATTGTTAGCAAGGGTATCCACTGCATACAAAGTCCTTGATTTATAAGGATATTTTTTCCATGCGTAAAAAAAACGCAGGGAAAACCGGCCAAAATCGCCCTCGCCTGGCACTGGTATGGGTGTGGACTTCTGCACACTTAATGTGGATAAGATTGTTAGCAACGCCTCCCACATAGCAAAAGATCGTTGATTTATAAGGGATTTTTTGCCGTGAGTAAAAACCGTGCAGACCGGCTCATTTGACCACTTTTCCCAGCGAAAACAGGGTTTTCCACCGACACAGCCGAGTTCGCTACCGATAAGATCCGCCTATCGTGGAAAAGCAGGCAGTTCTGCACATTTTGTGTGGATAAGATTGTTAGCAAGGCCGTCCGACGTTATCAAAGTCATTGATTTATATCGTTTTTATTGCCCTGCGCAAAAATGAAGCAAGCGGTTTTTTATCCCCAGCCCCGGCGGCCGAGGGCGAGGACGACCTCGACACCCTCATTCACCGCAAAGCGCCACCTGGGGGCAAGTCCAAAGTTTTGCACATCTTCTGTGGATAAAAGTGTGCGTAATACCCTGGATCAATACTTAAGTCATTGATTTGTCACAATATACTTTCTCTGCGTAAATTTTGAGCATGATAAAATCAACAAGAAGAAAATAGCTATCGCTCACAAAAGTTTCACACATCTTTTGTGGATAACTTTGTGCGTAACTGCCGGTGGCTAAGGCAAAGTACTTGATCCATAAGGGTTTTTCCTCGTTGCACGCAAATACGGCAGAAATGTTTACCCTTTAAAATCATATACCTACCTATAATACTTACCGCTTTAGATGCTCTGTGACCGCTGTGTTACCGAAATAACAGAGTGTGGATAGTTTCCATTTTTGAAATTTATGAACTTCGACGAACCCAACGAACCAGCCCCCGTCATCACTGTCAGCGCGCTCAACCAGGCGGTGGCGCGGCTGCTGGAGCGCAGCTTCCCGCTCACGTGGATCTCCGGCGAAATCTCCAACTTCACGCGGGCCAGCTCCGGCCACTGGTATTTCACGCTGAAGGACGACGCGGCCCAGGTGCGCGCCGTGATGTTCCGTGGCCGCGCCCAATACGCCGGCTTCGTGCCGCGCGAGGGCGACCGGGTCGAAGTGCGAGCGCTGGTGACGCTGTACGGCGCGCGCGGCGACTACCAGATCAATGTGGAGGCGATACGCCGGGCCGGCGTCGGCTCGCTGTTCGAAGCCTTCCAGCGCCTGAAAGAAAAGCTCGACGCGGCCGGCCTGTTCCACCCGGAGCGCAAGCGCGCCTTGCCGCTGTTCCCGCGCACCGTGGGCATCGTCACCAGCCCGCAGGCGGCGGCGCTGCGCGACGTGCTCACAGCGCTCAAACGCCGAGCGCCGCATGTGCACATCGTGCTGTATCCGACGCCGGTGCAGGGCCAGGGCGCGGGCGAGAAGATCGCCGCCGCCATCGATACGGCCTCGCTGCGCAACGACTGCGATGTGCTGATCGTCTGCCGGGGCGGCGGCAGCATCGAAGACCTGTGGTCGTTCAACGACGAGGACGTGGCCTATGCGGTGGCCAACTGCCGCATGCCGGTGATCTCCGGCGTCGGCCACGAGACCGACTTCACCATCTGCGACTTCGCCGCCGACCTGCGCGCCGCCACGCCGACCGCCGCCGCCGAACTGGCCGTCACGCCGCGCGCGGACTGGATGGCGTCCCTGCGCGCCGACGTGATCGACCTGCGGCGCGCGATGCGGCGCAGCGTAGGCGAAGCGTCGCAGACATTGGATAACTACACGCGCCGCCTGCTCAGCCCCGGCGCGCAGATCAAGCAGCAGCGCCTCAAGCTGCTGGCGCTGTCGACCGCGATGACGCACGCGAACCGCGCCCCGCTGTCACAGGCGCGCTTTCAATTGGACCGCTTGACCGGCCGCCTCGGCGCGCGCAAGCCGGATGTGACGGCGGCGCGTTCCAGGCTGTCGGACTTCCAGCACCGCGCGGCGATGAGCGTGTCCACGCAACTGGCGCAGCGGCGCGATGCGCTGGCGGCCCTGTCCTCGCAGCTGGAGCTGCTGAATCCACAGCGCACGCTGGAACGCGGCTATGCCATCGTCACCGACGAACAGGGCGCCATCGTCCGCTCACCGGCGCAGCTGAAGCCGCGCAGCACGCTGACCGTGCGGCTGGCGGAAGGCAGCGCAACGGTGGGTATCGAATCGGTGCAGCCGGCGTTGGACTGACACGACAACAGCTTGTGCGCCGTTTGCATTCGTGATATTTTTTGCAACCGCCACAAACCCTGTTGATATGAAAAAATCGCTACGCTGTTTGCAGCTGCTCGGTATCGCGCTGCTGCCATTCGCCGCACATGCCGCCAGCGTCAATGTCGACATCAAACTGGCCGACGCTAACAACCTCGAAATCAGCTTCGCGCTGCCCGAGCATTGCACCGCCCTCGCCTTCCTCAAGGACGGGCGCGGCGGCCAGGAGATCCGCGGCGCATGGCAGAAGCAAAACAATTGCGCCACCGCCGAAGGCGATCTGCTGAAAAGCGCCGGCGCCTGCACTGCGCGCTTCCGCGTACCGGCGACAATGCAGAAGATCAGCGGCTATCCGGGCTCCTTCCCCGCCCCCGGCGGTATGTACGTCCACAGCTCCAACTACGCGCTGGCCGACAGCTGCGGGCCGGTAAGCTACCGCTTCCAGGCAGCCGATATCGTCATGAACGGCCAGCGCTACCACGACACGGCCACGCCGCCCGCAGCCACCGGCGGCGATACGCCGGCGATGCTGATGCTGACGCCGCAGACCAGCACCACACTGAACTACTTCGATCCACGCCTGTCGGCAGCGAGCATCGCGCGGATCAACGAAGTGGCCGACGGCACCGTCTCCTTCCTGAGCAAGGAGCTGCCGCTGGCAGTCTTTACGCGCCCGGTGATTGCGGCCATCGCCGCCACCGAACCTGGAGGCCCCAATGTCGGCGGCGATGCCAGCAATATCCTGCGTCTGACTTTGTTCAACTGGCCGCAAGTGATGGGGCCCGAAGAAGAAGCCAAGTTGACAGTGTTGGTCTCGCACGAATTCAGCCACCGCTTCCAGCTGCGCGATGCGGTCGACGTCTATCCCGATTCACGCCTGATCAACGAGGGCGGCGCCGAATTTCTGCGCTGGCTGACGTCGATCCAGAAGGGATGGCTTAGCCGCCAGAAAGCGGCGGCGCAGCTGGACAAGGCCCTGGCCGAGTGCACGCTTTATGCCGAAGGGAAAAGCTGGCGCGCGCTGACGCCGCGTGAGATCGGCGGCCAACGGCTCGAATATCTGTGCGGCCTGCCGACCTATGTCTACAGCCTGGCCGCGCGCCAGGGACGCGGCACCGCCATGAGCCGCTTCGACCGCTTCTACCACCAACTGCGCCAGGGGCAGGTGCCCGACTTCGCGCAGGCGCTGGAATGCGGCGACACGAAGGCATGCAAGCCGCAGGTGCTGCCGGCGCTTCTGTCTTCCGGCCCGACGATGGAACAGCAATGGGACGAGTTGTTGCCCAAGACCGGCCTGGCGACGCTGCGCCCCCCCAGCCAGGCCTTGCGGGACCGGATGGTGCTGCGGGCCGTGGTCAAGCTGATGGTCGACGACTGCGCCGGCAGCAGCGGCACCACCGAGACGCCGGAAGGCATCATCCTCGACGGCATGAAGGTCTGTAAGTCCATCCACAAGGACAGCTACGCGACCAGTATCGAAGGCCACCCGGTCTTCGGCGACGCCGCCACCGGGCCGGCGATGAAGGCCGCCTGCCTGGCGCGGCACGAGGTGACGCTTGGTCTGAAGGATGGCGGCAAACTTGTCATCCCCTGCCAGGAACCGTACGCGATGCGCGAAGCGTTCTACTCAGTCGACATCGAGAAAACGCTGGCCCAGCTGCTGCGCGAACAAGGCACGCAATGAAGAAGATCGGCGCAGGCAGGCAGCTCGCCGTTTGTGTGGCGATGTCGTGCCTGGCGCTGATTGTCATTTTCTTCCTGCATAAGCCGCCCTACGCTGCCTCGCTGCTAACGGGCCTGCCGCTGCATTACCAGGTGGGCATAGGGCTGGGATTCGGCTGCTGTTATTGGGCCGCTTCACAGATCGGCTACCGGTTCGCGGCCAATTCGGAGTCGGCAAAAAGCACCATGGAAAGCTACAGCCGGTTGAATCTCGACGGCTGGAATCCGCTCTGGATCTCGCTGGCGGCCGGTTTCGGCGAAGAGCTGCTGTTCCGCGGCGCGCTGCAACCGTTGATCGGCATCTGGATCACCTCCGTCCTTTTTGTGGTCGCCCATACCAAGGCTTATCGCTTCAATGGGCTGAACAAACGCGTGGCCATCCAGGCGGCGGGAATCTTTGTGGTCAGCGTCGTATTCGGCTTCGTCGCCGAGTACATTGGGCTGGTCGCGGCGATGCTTATCCATGCGCTGACGGACATCGTCGGCCTGTACACCATTAGAGGAATAGCATGCAAAACCCAGTCCTGAAGGACGCCATCGCCGCCGCGCACGAAGGGCGCGATGACGATGCGCTGCGCCTGTTGCTGAGCCTTGGCAGTGCGGAGACCGTCTCCAGCGAATTCATGCCGATGTTCGTCTGGCACCAGCTGGCAGCACGCCACGAGCCATCCCGCGCAGCCTTGGTCCTCGCACGCGACGGGCATATACGCAGGCTGCTGGAAGACGGCGATGACTTCCGCGTCGACGGCACGCCACGGAGAAGATCGCGCTTCGCCATGATCGTCAGTATCAACGACACGCTCAAGGACAGCCGTTCAACCTATGAGCTGTTCGTTCAACTGGAAGCGCGACTGCCGGAGCTGGCCGAACAGCGGGCATTCCTGGCCTTGCCCGCAATCGTAGACGTCGGCGATTTCATCCTGGCCGACCGTTATCTGCAAGACCCGATGCAACGGCTGGGGGAGTTGAATCAATTGGCCAGCCATCTGCCGCTGCTGCCACCACACGACGCCCCGCCGCGCCTGGCCGGTGAACTGTCGAGCTTCACGACCGAAGTGCGGTTGCGCACATCGATACTGGTGGGGCTTGGGCAAGCGGAGGCAGCGCAGTCCCTGCGTGCCGCCGCGCTGGCGGGCTTGGACTCCGACGAGATGCGCGCGCTGGCGACGCGAGAGCTGGAAGCTCCCGGCGCCATCGCCAAAGCAATCGCCGCGCACGCGGGCTAGGGTTTTTCGCCGACGCCCAACGTCCGGGCGTCCAGCGATACGGTGATGCTTGCTGCATCGGCATCGGCCGCGCTGTGCGCCAGCATCACCTTGTAGCGGCCCTTGGCGACGCGCCAGCTGCGTGAGCGGCTGTCGTACATCGCCAGCAGGCGTGGATCGACCGTCACACTGACTTCGCGGCTTTCGCCCGGCGCCAGATCCACCTTGTCCCAGCCGGCCAGGCGCTTGGGCGCTTCCCACTTCACACCCTGCGGCGCCACGTACAACTGCGGCACGTCCTTGCCCTTGACCGCGCCGGTGTTGGTCACCTTGAAGCGCATGTGCAGCTTGCCATCCTTCTGGCTCGCGGCCAGGCCGGAGTACGCGAACTGCGTGTACGACAGGCCGTGACCGAACGGGAACAAGGGCTTCAGTCCCTTCAAGTCGAACCACTTGTAGCCGACCGCCGAGCCTTCGTGATAGTCGACGGTGAAGCGCTTGCCCTCGTTCTTAGGATCGCCATCCAGCACCGGCCGTGGCAACTGCGATTCCGACGCCGGGAAGGTCGCGGGCAAACGTCCGGACGGATTGACTTGGCCGAACAGCACGCGGGCGATGGCCTCGCCGCCGCTGCTGCCCGCGTACCAGGCCTGCAGCACGGCGGCACTCTGCCCCAGCCACGGCATCAGCACCGGGCCGGAAGTCTCCAGCACCACCACCGTGCGTGGATTGGCCTTGGCGACGGCGGCGATCAAACCATCCTGATTGTCCGGCAGCGACAGCGAGACCGCATCCAGCGCCTCGCCGACCCACTGCTGCGCAAACAGCAGCACCACATCGGCATCGGCCGCCGCACGGGCCGCAGCGGCGGCATCGCGGCCGTCGTGATAGACCACGCTGGCGCCCGGCGCGCGCGCCTGGATCGCCTTCAGCGGCGACGACGCGTGATAGACCACGGGGCCAGGCCAGGTGGTAGGCGCGATACCCGTCACGGCGCTGCCGCCGACCGGATACACCACCGACGAACCGCCACCAGCCAGCACACCCACATCCGCATGCGCGCCGATGACGACGATCTTCTTCACGCCGGATTTCAGCGGCAGCACGCCGCCCGCGTTCTTCAGCAGCACCATGCCCTCCTCGGCATCGGTGCGGCTGACCAGGCCATGCGCCGCGTAGTCGATAACGCCGCCCTCGGCCACCGGATGATCGACCACGCCTTTTTCAAACATCGTGCGCAGGATGCGGAACACCATATTGTCCAGGCGCGCCTGTGGCACGTGGCCGTTGGCTACCGCCTCCTCCAGCGCGGGGCCGAAGTACTGGCTCTTGTCGAACTCCCACGCGGACTCCTGATCCAGCCCGCTGTTGGCGGCAGCCACGGTGCTGTGCACCGCGCCCCAGTCGGACATCACGTAACCCTTGTAGCCCCAGTCCCGCTTCAGCACCTCGTTGAGCAGATAGCCGCTCTCGCAGGCATAGGCGCCGTTCACGCGGTTGTAGGAGCACATGACGGAGCCGGGATCGGCCTGCTCCAGCACCAGCTGGAAGGCCAGCAAGTCGGACATGCGATTGGCGGCATCGTCGATGCGGCTGTCGAGCACAAAGCGGCCAGTCTCCTGGTTGTTGACGGCGAAGTGCTTCATCGTCGCGATCACATGATTGGCCTGGATGCCCCGCACCTGCTGCGCCACCATGGTTCCCGCCAGCAGAGGGTCTTCACCGGCATACTCGAAATTGCGGCCGTTGCGCGGTTCGCGCAGCAGGTTCACGCCACCGGCCAGCATGACGTTGAAGCCGGAAGCGCGCGCCTCCGCGCCTATCATCGCACCGCCGCTGTAGGCCAGCGCACGATCCCACGTGGCGGCCGTGGCCAGGCCGGACGGCAGCGAAGTGCGTTCACGCGGCGTCTTGCCGGGCTGGCTGGCGACGCCCAGGCCGGCGTCGGTTTCGAACAGCGCGGGCAGCCCCAGTCGCGGCACACCGGCGATATAGCCCGCAGATAAAGGCAGCGCGGCCGGGTTGCGTTTCTTGTCGCCGAAGTCGGAGCCGAACCAGCCCATGACCCAACCCAGCTTTTCCTGCTGCGTCATGGCTTGCAGCGCGAGCCGGGCACGCTGGTCGGCGCTCAGCGAAGTATCCATCCACGGACGAGCGGCCGCCTCCTGCGCGTGGGCAGGCAAGGCGGTGACGGCGACCAGCACAGTGGCGCCGGCCAGCGCCGCAGCCACCGCCAGCGCGATCGCCAGCGGACGAAGAGTCGATGCAGAATTCAAAGTGTCTCCTTATGCAGCATGCGAACGGCGGCATCCGCAGACGCCGCCGTGCACCGCTATTTTAGTAGTTGATACCTGCCCGCATGCCGACGGTGCGCGGTTCGATATAGCCGGCCTGCATCTGGCCGCCCGTCGCCGCACCGCCCCAGGTTTTGGCCCAGGTATCGGTCACGTTGCGCACATAGCCTTCCACGTACCACTTTTCTTCAGGGCTGGTCAGTTTGAGCGAGACGTCACCCTTGGCATAGCCCTTCTGCGACAGGCCGATATGCGGATCGTCGAAGTTCAACAAGTCGAAGTAGATTTTGCTCTGATAGCGCATGCCGCCCCAGGCCACGACCTTGTAGCCGCTGTCGAGCGCGAAATCCTGCGACATGTTCAAACCGAAGGTGTACTTCGGCGCGTTCGGCAGCGTGTTGCCTTCGAGGTTGCGCGCGCGGCGGCCGCGCAGGCGCGCTTCCGGTCCGCTGTACACCTCGGGGCATTTCGACACCGAGTTGAACTCCACCCGCTCGGCACACAGATAGCTGTCGTTGTAGGAGTCGTAGTCGTGGATGGTCGGCTTGATGTAGCTGGCGAAGCCGCCCACCTTCGCGCCGCTCCACGGCTTGTAGTCCCACTCGATTTCCAGACCGGGGATGTTGACCTTGGCCACGTTGACCGTCTGCCAGCCGTGCTGGATATCGCAGGCCGGATCGGTGGTGCATGGGCTCTTAGGTATCACCTGGGCGAAGAAGTTATCGCCGGTGATCTGCATGTCCTTGTAGCGCTGGAAGAACGCCACCACCGACAGGCCCAGACGGTTCTGCAGCAGCTTGGCCTTGTAGCCCAGTTCGAAGTTGATGACGGTCTCCGGACCATACGGCGTGTACGAGATATTCGGCGACGGTCCGTTCACGCACTGCATGCCGCCGCACAGATCGTGCTTGTCGCCGAAGCCTCCGGACTTATAGCCGGTCGATACCGAGCCGTAGGCCATCTCCTGCGCGTTGATCTGCTTGTTCAAGCCCAGGCGCCAGGTGAATTTGCGCCAGCTGTCGGCGTGGTCGTTCGGAGTCGGATCGCCGAAGCCGAGCAAGGCTTGCGGGCCGTTGTTCGGTCCCATCGCCGTGGTCAGGTCGTTGCCGTTGTGCGGACGCCAGCCGGGCGAGCCTGGCTCGCCCGGCTTGTACAGCCCCAGATAGTAGGCGTTGGGGAAGCCGCCGCCCCAGCTGCCGCCGCCGTAGTTCAAGCCGCCCTGGTCGGACTTGCTGTCGCGGCTGAAGCGGCCGCCGACCGTGCCGGTCCACGTCGGCGCGAAGGTCCAATCGGCTTGCGCGAAAGCGGCCTTGGCGTCAATCTCGCGATCCGGCTGCGCGTAGTACTGCGCGATCGGCGCGCCGTAAGGACCGTAGACCAGGTTCTCCTGCGAGAAGTTGATCTGGTTTTTCTCGTGCATCCAGAACAGGCCTGCGACGTATTTGAAGGCGCCGAAGCTCTGCTTCAATTGCAGCTCGTTGACGGTGGACTTGTAGCGCGAGTCATGCGTGCGGGTGGCGCTGTCCTTGACCGGCCAGGTGCCCCAGTTGCCGCCGGAGCCCAGCGGCAGGCTTACTTCGGTCTGGAACGGCAGCGGATGGAAGCCGTTGTCGTCGTCGTGCACCTGGCTGCGCTGCTGGTCGGCCCAGGCGAAGCCGTAGTCCAGCGTGGTGTTGCTGTTGACGTTCCAGGTGGCTTGCGAACGCACGGTGTTGATTGTCATGTCGGTCTGCCCCGGCACGTTAATCAGCACATCCCACTGGCCGCGCGTGCAGGCGTAGCGGGTGCCCGCGCCCTGGTCGCAATCGCGCACGTTGACGTAGCCGGCGCCGTTGTTCTGGAATTTTTCCGCCGTCAGCAGCCATTCCACGTCGCGGCCGAACTTCATGCGCGCGGCCAGCCGGCCGGCCCATTCGTCCTGGTTGTTGTAGGCGTGCGCCGCATCGACCTTGCTGTTGTAGCGCTGGTCGACCAACGGCGTCCCTGGCGGGAACACGCTGCCGAAGCCCTTGTCGCTGTAGCCGGTGAAGTCCTGCAGCTGGTTCAGGCGGCTGTCCTTCTTGACCTTCATGAAGGTGGCGCGCAGGGCCAGCGCATCGTTGACGGCGATATTCTGGATCATGTTCAGCTGCTTCATGTGCAGGCTGCCCATCTCGTACGAGCTGCTGCCATAGGTGCTGCCGAATTCCGGCTTGGCGGGAATGATGTTGATGCTGCCTGCCGTGGAGTTACGGCCGAACAGCGTGCCTTGCGGGCCGCGCAGCACTTCCACCTGCTCCAGATCGAACATCAGCGCCTGCGCGCCCTGCGGACGCGGCGAGTACAGGCCCGCCACGTGCAGGCCGGCCGACGGGTCGCCGATCTCGGTGAAGTTGGTGGCGCTGATGCCGCGGATGGTGATCTGCACCGCCGAGTCGTTCGCCTCGGTCATCTGCACGTTGGGCAGTTCGCCGGAGATGCCCTTGAGGGTGGTGATGCCCTGGCGGGTCAGCTTGTCCTGCGTGAAGGCCGTCACGGCCAGCGGGGTTTTCAGCAGCGAGGTGGCGTAGCGGGTGGCTGTAACCTTCACTTCCGGGATGCCGTCCTTGTCGACATCGGTGCCGACCACTTTAGGTGCGGCCTCGGCGCCGTCCTCCGCCGCTGCCCAGGCGTGGGATGCCGCCAGGTTGAAGGCGCTGGCTATGGCCAGGCTCATTATGGTTTTCTTGGTCATCGCGTGCAAAATATGTCTCCTGTTTTTATGGGTGTAAAAAAACCGGCCCCTGCATCGAGGCCGGCAACTTCGCGGCGGGCGAAGCGATGAACCTGTGCTACTGCGGGATCAATTTGAAGGATTGGGCCGGCGTGCCGTTGCAGTCATAGATCTGCAGCTGCACGCCGTTGGAGGTGGAAGCGGCCGGCACGTCGAGGCACTTGCCGCTGCCGCGGCCGACGAACTTGTAGTAGCCGTCGCCCTGGTCCACCGCCTGCCATTGCTGGTTGCTGCCGCCGCCGTAGGTCCACAGCTGGACCTGCGAGCCGTTGGCGGTGCCCCAGCCCGCGACATCCCAGGCCAGCCCCGGCGCCTGCTGGGTGCTGACGCGGTAGTTGCCGCTGTCGGTAGGCGTGAACTTCCACTGCTGGTTGGCGGCGCCCCGGCTGTCGCACGCCCATTGATGGACCACGGCGCCGTTACTGGTCGAGAAATCGGCGTCGTCGACGCAGGAGCCGCTGTTCTTGTTGACGACGCTGTACCACTTGTTCGGGTCGATCCCGACCACCGGATCGGTGTGGAACTGCACGTCGAAATCGCCGCTGACGAAGCCGGCGCCGTTGCGCCAGATTTCGGTGCCCGCTTCCACATCGAGCAGGTACCAGTTGTTGTCGACCGCCTTGCGGCCGACCGAGTCGCGGAAGAACGGCACCAGGTCGAAGTTGACGGCGTTGACCGGCGAGGTGGCGACGTAGGAGACGATGTTCCAGCGCGGCCAGCCTGACGGGTTGTTCCACGCGGTCCACACATCCCAGTTCATGCCGTTGATGTTGACGTTGGCGGTCTTGGTGCCGGCCGGTTGCACCGAGCCGCTGTGGTTAATCCAGATCATGATCTCGGCGCCGTCTGGCTGGCCGCTGGGCGGCGCGACCGGGCCGGACGAGAACCAGATGTCGTAGGCGATGTCCCAGTCGCCGCCGGCGCCGGGCGTGACGCGCCAGCGCGACGGCGCGTAGGTGATGGCCTTGGCCTGCAATGGCAGGCCGCTGTCCTTGGTGCACGAGGCCCAGTGGCAGCCCTTGTAGATGGCCGGATAGGCGGCCGGCGTGCTGTCCGGCGACGACGGCGCGCTGCTCACGCTCCACTCGCCGTTGTCCTGGTTGACGTTGACGCATTGCGAACCGCTGGCCTTGTCGTTCCAGAAGTTGGTGATGACGGTGTAGGTCCCGCCCTTCACCGGGTAGGACGCGTAGCGATCACAGGTGGATGCGGCCAGGCCGGGTGCGCTGTAAGCCAGCAGGATGGCGGCGGCCAATGCCAGTTTGGGTGCTGTGGTTGTTGTCATTGCTTAGTCTCCGTATTGGTTTTGTAAGAGATCTCCCTGCGTGCAGTGCCAAACAACAACATTGCACGTAGGTAAAGCATAGTCAGATTGAAAGCCGTCCGCCCGTTCAAACTTGCGCAGCGGCCCGGCCAAAATTGCTCAGCATTCACGTCCCTTCAGTATCTTTTCAGCCACAGCAGATGTAACGGCAGTGGTCTTGCATGAAATATATGCTTTATGATGGAAACGTTTCACTTGTCTTTTTATATTAGCATCTTTTATTATTTGTTAACAAGCAGTACGGAGCACGTCATGCATATGCCATCCCCCACGTCCCGGCCGCTGGAGTACCGGCTCAATCACGTCCTGGACTACATCGATGCGCATCTGGGCCAGAACCTCAATCTCGACTGCCTGGCCGCACTCGCCCATTTATCGCGCTACCATTTCCTGCGCCGTTTCCAGCAATGGAGCGCCGAGGCGCCGCATGCCTACGTGCGCCGGCGCCGGCTGGAGACGGGCGCCTCGCAGCTGCTGTACTCGTCCGATTCCATCGCCGCCGTCGCGCAGAACTGCGGCTTCGACACCGCCGACGGCTTCGCCCGCGCCTTCCGCCAGTATTTCGGCCTGTCGCCGTCGCGCTGGCGCGACGAGCAGCGCGTCATGGCGGCCGCCAGCAGCGCGGGACCGGTGGCGGGCCAGCATGGGCCGGTGCGGGTGATCCAGCTGCCGACCGCGCGGGTGGCCTACACGCGCCACTTCGGCCCCTACGATGTGGACAGCGCCGCGCAATGGCGGCAGCTCGATATCTGGTGCTGCCAGCACGATCTGCCGCCGTCGGCGCGCTTCGGCATGGGCCTGGACGATCCCGATATCACGGCGCCGGAGAAGTGCCGCTACGACGTCTGCGTGGAACTGCCGGAGAGTTTCGTGGCGCCGGCCGGCATGCCGGTCAAGACCATCGCCGGCGGCATGCATGCGGTGCTGAGGTTTATCGGCCCGCGCGTGTTGAGCAAGGATGCGTGGCATCGGCTGCTGCGCGACGGCGTGCTGTATGGCCGCTACAAGGTGGCGGCGCGGCCCTGCTTCGAGCGCTATCCGCCGGACCAGCGCCTGGCCTGCATTGAGGCCCAGGATTGCGAGTTGTGCCTGCCGCTGGAGCCGCAGATGGCCTTGTAATCAGCCGGCCGACAACATGGCCGACATGCCGATCAGCGTGGGATATTGTTCGGTGATGACGAAGGTGGGAATGTGCGACAGGTAGTCCGAGAAGCGGCCCTTCTGCTCGAAGCGGGCGCGGAAGCCCGAGCGTTCGAAGAACTCGCTCATCTGCGGCACGATGCGGCCGCCGATGTAGATGCCGCCCTTGGCGCCCAAGGTCAGCGCGACGTTGCCGGCCACGGTGCCCAGCATGTCGCAGAAGGCGTCCAGCGTCTCTTCACACACGGGGCACAGGCGATGCAGGCCGCGCTCCATGATCTGCGACGTGCTCAGGTTCTGCGGCTCGATGCGCGCGCGTTCGGCCAGCGCGCGGTACACCAGCACGATGCCGATGCCCGACACCAGCCGCTCGCTCGACACATGCTCGTGATAGCGCCGCGCATAGCGCAGGATATCGATCTCGCGTTCGTTCATCGGCGCGAAGGTGCTGTGCCCTCCTTCGCTGTCGATGGCGATCCAGCGCTCGCCGGCCGGCACCAGGCCGGACACGCCCAGCCCCGCGTCCGCGCCCACCAGGCCGATGGTGGCGCCGCTGCGCGCCACGCCGCCGCCGATCTGGCGCTTGTGGTCCGGCGCCAGATAGGGCAAGGCGCTGGCCAGCGCGGTGAAGTCGTTCACCACCACCAGCGATTTCAAACTGAATTGCGAACACACCGCCTCGATCGAGAACGACCAGTGGTGATTGGTCATCGTCACCCAGTCGCCGTCGATGGGGTTGGCGATGGCGATGCCGGCGAAGCGCGCCTGGTAGCCGCCGGCCGCCACCGTGGACGGCTGCGACAGGTAGGCCACCAGCGCCGCGCCCAGTGTCGGATAGGCCGCGCACTCCGTCACCCAGATCGCCTCGATCTGATTGGGGGCGGTCTCCAGGCCGAAGCTGGCGCTGGTGCCGCCGATGTCGGCCAGCAGGCGCGGACCGCTTGCGAGGTGCGAAAAAGCTTCGCGTTTCATTGTCTCTTCCTTGTTATGACCAGCGGCCTGATTATATGTCACGTCGCTTATGAAAACGTTTTCAAGCACTGTTTTCATTAAATAACGTATGCCAATGAAAGTCAATGCGGGATCACGGGCTGATTTGGCGGAAAGCCGCAAAATTTATGGTAATCTTCCGGCGAAAAGGTTTTCAGATAAAAATAGGACACACCTTGGCAGACACCCCCTACTCCTCCGGCCCATCGACCCTGATGGATGTTGCACGCCAGGCGGGAGTGTCGCCCAGTACCGTCTCGCGCATCCTCAACGGCACCGCCAAGGTGTCGGAAGACAAGCGCCTGGCCGTGCTGGCCGCCATCGACAAGATGAAGTTCGCGCCCAACCAGATGGCGCAGGGCCTGAAAAAAGGCCGCTCGATGACCATCGGCATCGTGGTGCAGGACATCTCCTCCCCCTTCTTCGACGAAACGCTGCGCGGCGTCGACGACGGCTTGAAAGGCACCGGCTACGCCTCGGTGATCGTCAGCGGCCACTGGAACGCGGAAGAGGAAGCGGACCGCATCCGCCTGCTGCTGGCGCGCAAGGTCGACGGCATCATCCTGCTGTCGGGCCGCATGTCGGACCAGACCGTGCTGGGTTTTTCCAGCCAGCGCCCCATCGTCTCCACCGGCCGCGCATTGCAGACCCGCAGCGCCCTGGGCTTCAAGCTGGACAACGAATCGGGCGCCTACATGGCGGTGCACCACCTGATCGAACTGGGCCACCGCCGCATCGCCTTCATCTCCGGCCCTGCCAACAACATCGACGCCGCCGAGCGCCTGGCCGGCTACACGCGCGCGCTGAACGAGGCGCACATCGAACTGGACGCCAATCTGATCGTCGAGGGCAATTACCACGAGGCCAGCGGCATGCTGGCGATGAACCGGCTGTTCGACACGCACCAGCAATTCACCGCCGTGTTCGCGGCCAACGACCTGAGCGCCTACGGTGCGCGGCTGGCGCTGTACCGCAAGGGCATCCGCGTGCCGGACGACATCTCGCTGGTCGGCTTCGACGATTTGCCCGGTTCCTCCTATACCACGCCGCCTCTGACCACCATACGCCAGCCCTTATATGACATCGGCCGCATCGCCACCCAGGCGCTGCTGCGCATCATCAACGGCGAGGAAGCGCGGGGCGAAGTGCCGCCGCTGGAGCTGATTGTGCGCGAAACCACGCGGCGCGTGCGCTGAACATAGTAGCCACACGGAAAAGCTGCCTTTTCTGCACCGAAGCCCTATCCGCTTTACAATGGCGGACGTTTCGGCAAAAATCACCCTCGATCTTTTTCACATCGTCAAACCAACAAAAGGAAGAACAATGGAACATACTCTGCCACCACTGCCGTATGCAATCGACGCCCTGGCGCCGCACATCTCGCAAGAAACGCTGGAATACCACTACGGTAAGCACCACCAGACCTACGTTACCAACCTGAACAACCTGATCAAGGGTACCGAGTTCGAAAACCTGTCCCTGGAAGAGATCGTCAAGAAATCGTCCGGCGGCATCTTCAACAACTCCGCCCAGGTATGGAACCACACCTTCTACTGGAACGGCCTGACCCCGAACGGCAAAGGCGCACCAGACGGCGCGCTGGCCGACGCGATCAACGCCAAGTGGGGTTCGTTCGACAAATTCAAGGAAGAGTTCACCAAGTCGTGCGTGGGCAACTTCGGTTCGAGCTGGACCTGGCTGGTGAAAAAAGCCGACGGTTCCCTGGACATCGTCAACACCTCCAACGCCGCCACCCCGCTGACCACCGACGCCAAAGCGCTGCTGACCTGCGACCTGTGGGAGCACGCCTACTACATCGACTACCGCAACGTACGTCCTAAGTATGTAGAGACCTTCTTCAAGCTGGCAAACTGGGACTTCGCTGCCGCGAACTTCGCATGATGTAAACCCTGGGGGTCAAGTCTGACATTCGGACACGGCCTCTGCCGTAACAGCCGTTACGGCAGAGGCCGTGTCCGAATGTCAGACTTGACCCCCAGGGTGCTTTTTTTTCACGGTCACATGTTAACGTTAACCTATATCGTCACAGTGGAGATGGAGAATGAGAAAAGTCCTGTTTTACCGGTTCGGTGTTCTATGCGGTTCGGCCCTGTTGTTGGCCGGTTGTGGCGGTAGCGGCAGCGCGGAGGCGCAATCCGCGCCACGCACGGCGGCGCTGCGCATGGGGGCAAGCGCCCCCGCCGACGAATACGACACGCTGCGCCTGAAGTGGCTAACGCAGATCACCGGCGGCAGCGCCATCAACACCGCCGATGCCGACATGGCCGCGCAGATCGCCACGCTGACCGCCACCGCGCAATCGAACTGGAACTCGATGACGCCCGCCGCCGGCCGCACCGCACTGTGGAGCGACCTCGCTGACTGGAGCGCCTCCTCCACCATCACCGCCAGCTACGGGCGCCTGCGCGTCATGGCCACCGCCTACGCCACCAGCGGCTCCACACTGCAAGGCAATGCAAGCCTGGCCGCCGACATCGTCGCCGCACTGGACTGGATGGCCGCCAACCGCTACGGCACCGCCAACACCGCAGCCGGCAACTGGTGGGACTGGGAGATCGGCTCGCCACAAGCACTCAACGACCTGATGGTGCTGATGTACGACCAACTCAGCCCTGCGCAGATCGCCACCTACACCGCCGCCATCGACAAGTTCGTCCCCGATCCCGCCAAGCGCACCGGCAGCACGCTGGTCGAAACAGGCGCCAACCGTTTGGACAAAGCCTCCGTCGTCGCAGTGCGCGGTGCGGTCGGCAAGTCCAGCGCCAAGCTGGCGCAGGGCCGCGACGCCATCAGCCAGACCTTCCCCTACGTGACCAGCGGCGACGGCTTCTACGCCGACGGTTCCTTCATCCAGCACACCAACGTCGCCTACACCGGCAGCTACGGCCTGGTGATGATAGGCGACATGGCGCGGCTGTTCTACCTGCTCAACGGCTCCACCTGGGCCGTCACCGACGCCAACGCCGGCAACGTCTACACCTGGGCCACGCAAGCCTACAAACCCTTCGTCTACCAGGGCGCGATGATGGACTCGGTGCGCGGCCGCGCCATCTCGCGCGAGCCGACCGCGCTCTCGCCCAATAGCGACCACGATGCCGGCCGCTCGCTGACGGCCACACTGGCGCGGCTGGCGCAAGGCCTGCCGGCGGCGCAGTCGGCGTCACTGAAGAGCACCATCAAGCACTGGATGCAGCGCGACACCAGCTACGCCAACTACTATGCGGGCCTGGGCCTGTACGACATCGCCAACCTCAAGGCCATCGCCGCCGACAGCAGCG
This sequence comes from Rugamonas aquatica, assembly GCF_009380215.1. Taxonomy (GTDB): domain Bacteria; phylum Pseudomonadota; class Gammaproteobacteria; order Burkholderiales; family Burkholderiaceae_D; genus Rugamonas; species Rugamonas aquatica_B. Next base: position 686,760 of record NZ_WHUG01000002.1, on the reverse strand, counting down.
TGACGCCGGAGCCGGAGCAAATCCAGACCCACATCTTCGCCAGCATGGACCGTGCGCTGCACAGCTACGCGGGCTACAGCTTCAACCTGAGCATGTTCTCGAACCGGATCTCCTCCTTCGAATACGGCAACGGCGAAAACCTCACCGGCTGGTTCACCGGCACCGGCGCGACCTGGTTGTACAACAACGACCTGACTCAGTTCGGCGGCAACTACTGGCCCACGGTGAACACGCGCCGCCTGCCCGGCATCACCACAGACGGCTCAGGCTCCGGCACACCGGCCAACTTCGGCAGCTTCCCGAACACGCAGACCTGGGTGGGCGGCTCGGAGGTCGACAACCTGCACGCGTCGGCCGGCATGCAGTTCTCGCTGTCCAAAGTCACGGGCAGCACGCTGGCCGGTAAGAAGTCGTGGTTCATGTTCGGGAATAAGATCATCGCGCTGGGCTCGGGCATTTCGAACACCGATGGCCGCACGGTCGAAACCATCGTCGAAAACCGCAAGCTGAACGCGGCCGGCAGCAATGCGCTGACCATTAACGGCTCGGCGATGCCAACGACGATGGGCTGGTCCGCCACCACCAGCGGCGTGCAGTGGGCGCATCTGGCGGGATCGGTCAGCGGCAGCGATATCGGCTACTACTTCCCCACCGCCGCCAGCGTCAACGGCCTGCGCGAGACCCGCACCGGCAGCTGGCAGGCGATCAACACCGGCCAATCCAACGCCCAGGTCAGCAACCGCTTCCTCAGCCTCGCGCTGTCGCACGGGGCCGGGCCGACCAATGCGTCGTACGCCTACGTGCTGCTGCCCAACCTGACAGCGGCGCAGACGGCCAGCTATGCCGCCGCCGCCACCGTGACGGTGCTGGAGAATTCAACCGACGCCCACGCGGTCAAGGACAGCGCTTACGGCGTGGTCGGCGTCAACTTCTGGAATGACGCGAGCAAGACGGTGTCCGACGGTGCGGCGGCCTACATCACCAGCAACCGCAAGGCTTCCGTCACCGCGATCGAAGCGCAGAACGAGCTGCATATCGGCGTCTCCGATCCTACGCAGAAGAACACCGGCACCATCAACCTGGAGATCCAGCGCGCCGCGTGGCAGGTGATTTCGGCGGATGCCAACGTCACCGTGACGCAAATGAGCCCTACCATCAAGCTCTCCATCAACGTCAATGGCGCGGCAGGAAAAAGCTTTGCGGTCCGGTTGGCACTGGCGCAGACCCAGACGCTGACTACGGCGGCCGACGCCTACGTCATCAACGGCGCATCCGCCGGCAACAACTACGGTGCCGCCAATGTGCTGGTGACGAAGAACGACGGCGTCGGCTACTTCCGGCAATCGTATCTGCGCTTCGACCTGTCGTCGATCACGGGTGCGGTGTCGAACGCCCGCGTGATGATGACGCCGACCAGCCTTGGCGCGGTGGCCGGCATGGCGAATCAGGTCCAGCTGGTGCAGGCCAATACGTGGGGTGAGAGTACGCTCAACTGGAACAACCAGCCTGCCGCCACCACCCTGCTGGGCAGCTGGACGCTGGGCGCGGCCGGCACGCCGGTGTGGCTGGACATCACCGCGCAGGTCAACAGCGCGCTGGCCGGGGACAAGCTGCTGTCACTGCTGGTGTCGTCGCCGACCAACTACGGCGCGGATGGTTGGGTCAACTACGGATCGCGCGAAAACACCAACGCAGCCTATCGGCCCGCGCTGGTGATTACAACGCATTAGTCCAAACTGATATTGGCTTCGCTCTCCGCATCGAACAAATGGATGCGGGAGCAATCCACCACCAGCGCCAACGCCTGGCCGGCGCGGATGTCCACATTGCCGGCCAGGCGAGCGACGATGTTCTGCGCCCCCACCTGCACGGTGACGATGGTCTCGGCGCCGAGCGGCTCCACCACCTCCGCCACGCCGCGCAGCACCGCGCCGTTGTCCGCCACCGCGCCAGGCTGCAACAGGCTGAGTATCTCCGGCCGCAGCCCCAGGCTGACAGGCCGCCCTTCGTGGCCGGACACGCGCTGCGCCATATCAGTCGGCAGCGTCAAGGCATAGCCCTCACCGCCCACCACGCCGCCGAGCACATGGCCATCCAGGAAGCTCATCGCAGGCGAGCCGATAAAGCTGCCGACGAATTTATTGGCCGGCCGCTCATACAGCGCCATCGGACTGGCGACCTGCTGGATCTCTCCGCCCTTCATCACCACAATGCGGTCGCCCATCGTCATCGCCTCGACCTGGTCGTGCGTGACGTAGACAGTGGTGACGCCCAGCTTGCGGTGCAGCCGCGCGATCGACGCCCGCATCTCCACGCGCAGCTTGGCGTCGAGGTTGGACAGCGGCTCGTCCATCAGGAATGCCTGCGGCTTGCGCACGATGGCGCGGCCCAGCGCCACGCGCTGCCGCTGGCCGCCGGACAACTCCTTCGGCCGGCGCTCCAGCAACGGCTCCAGATGCAGCATCTTCGCCGCCTCGTCGACGCGCTCGTTGATCTGCGCCTTCGGCACGCCGTCCAGCTTGAGCGCGAAGCCCATGTTCTGCCGCACCGTCATGTGCGGATACAGCGCATAGCTCTGGAATACCATCGCGATGTCGCGCTCCTTGGGCTGCAAGTCGTTGACGACGCGGCCGCCGATTTGCAGGTTGCCATCGGAGATATCCTCCAGGCCCGCGATCATGCGCAGCGTGGTCGATTTTCCGCAACCCGACGGGCCAACAAACACGACGAACTCTCCATCCTCGATGTGCAGGTTGAAGTCCTTCACGGCATGGAAGCCGTTGTCATAGAATTTACGTACATGCTGCAAACTGATTGCTGCCATGATGTTTTCCTTGTGTGCTGGTCAGACGCCGCCCATGGCGGGATCGCTGACGCCATGAGCGCCTGTTTCCAGCCGTCCGGCGTAGCGCCGTACAAAATCGCCGCAGGTGGCGCTGAAGTCGTACCAATAGTGCTGGTTGGCGATCTCCTGCCGCCACAGATAGGAACCGCCGTTCGCCTGCAAGATGATGGTCTTGGGCGGCAGCATACGGTAAGCATTGAGCTCCAGCGTGACGCTGCATGGCGCAGCGCCATCGTTGCGCAACGCCAGCCACATATTGCCTTCGCGGCTATCCGCCTCCGCCGACAGGCCTGCGGTGGCCGTGGACAGGTTGCCGGACAGGCGGCGATGGAAGCCGTTCGGTCCCAGTATCCACAGGTCGTAGCGTCCCTGGTCCTTGGCGTCCGATTGCCAGACATCGTCCAGCTGCTTGCCCGCTTCGACGGTGTAGCGGCGCGGCAGGCGGTCCAGATGCAGTTGATCGTAGACGTGGAACACCGCACCGGCGCTGCCGCTGTTGACGAAGCTCAGCGCCACCACATCGCGCCCAGCCACGCCACCGGCGGCCAGCCGCACTTCGGCGCGCACATTCAGCTTGTACGGCAGTGCGCGCGACGGCCGCGTGCCGCCCGCCTGCACCGGCAGTGACTGCGCATCGGCGGCCGGCACTTCGATGCCGCGCTGGCGGCGCTGCTCGGCGCGCAGATCGTCGGCCCACTCCTTGCTACGCGGGTCCAGCACCGGCGGCCGCGCATCGGGCGAGGCGAAATCGAAACAGCTGGTCAAGTCGCCGCAGACGGCGCGGCGCCATGGGGCGATATTGGTGTCACGCACACCGAAGCGGCGCTCCAGGAACTGCAGCACGGAGGTATGGTCGAACACCTGCGAGTTGACCCAGCCACCTTTGCTCCACGGCGAAATCACCAACATCGGCACGCGTGGACCCAGGCCGTAAATGCGGCCATCGGTGTGGCATTCGTCGTTGAACGGCAGCGTGGACTTGCCGGCCCGCGTGCCGTCGCGGTTCAGCGCAGGCGCGGCCGGCGGAGGAGCGTGGTCGAAGAAGGCGTCGTTTTCGTCGTACATATGGAGGAATACGGTCTTGCTCCAGACTTCGGGATTCGAAGTCAGCGCCTCCAGCACCTGCTGCGTGTACCAGCCGCCCTGAATCGGCGTCGATGGTCCCGGATGTTCGCAGTACATGCGCGGTGCGACGATCCACGATACCTGCGGCAGACGACCCGCCTGCACGTCGTCCTTCAGGCCCTGCACGGACACGCCTTTGAGCGTGGAACTCAGCCCCTTCTCCAGCAGCACGCCACGGCCATCCGTGTACTGCTGCCGATATTGGCGAAACAGCACGAGCGGGTTGTTGTCGTAGTTGTCGGCCATGTCCTGATAGACCTTCCAGCTGACGCCCGCCTCCTCCAGCCGCTCCGCGTACGTGACCCAGGTGAAGCCATCCTCCGCCGGACCCAGGCCGTCCTTGGTGTTGTCAATGGCGGGGCCGCCGCACAGCGACGCCGGATCGTTGGTGCCGCTGAACAGGAACAGGCGGTTAGGATTGGTGCCGCCCTGAAGCGAGCAGTGATAAGCGTCGCACACCGTGAAGGCCTGCGCCAGCGCGAACTGGAACGGCAGCTCCTGCTCGCCGTAGTAAGCCATCGAAGCATCGGTCTTGGCGCGCGGCCAGAAGCGCATGCGGCCGCCGTCCCAGGCTTCCTGCGCGTCCGGCCAGGTGTGCGGCAAGTCCAGCGCGCACTGGGCGTTGCCGGCCTGCTGGTCCAGGCGGTACGGCAGCACGGTGCGGCGGCCGTTGAACTGCTGCCAGATGTTGCGGTTGCCCTGCACCGGTATCGTGAACCGGTCGCCGAAGCCGCGCACGCCGTTCATCGTGCCGAAATAGTGGTCGAAGGAGCGGTTCTCCTGCATCAGTATCACCACGTGCTGCACGTCCTCGATGCTGCCCTTGACGCTGTGCGCCGGCACAGCCAGCGCCTCGCGTATCGACAGCGGCAGGCTGGCATACACGCTGCCTGCTATCGCGGACCGCAGGAACCCGCGGCGACCAGTTTTCAGCTTCATCTATTCTCTCTCCTGTTACGGACGCTGCGCCGACAAACGGGCGATATGCGTATCGGTACCGTGCAGTTCCAGCACAATCAACTCGTTCTCGCCTTCACGCAGCAAAGGCGCCGGCACATACAGCGCCGTCTGCGGACCGCACTCCCAGTAGCGGCCCAGATTGAAACCGTTAAGCCAGGCCACACCCTTGCGCCATCCCGCCATGTCGAGGAAGGTGTCGCCCGGTGCAGCCACGTTGAAACGCGCCCGATGGAAAGCGGGACGGCCATCGGCCACCACGCCGGACCTGAACGGCAGGTCGCCGACATCCTCCAGCGGCAGCGGGTACATCTGCCAGTGATACAGCTTGTTGATGCCCAGCCTTACCCAACCCAGTATGCCCTTGCGGTCCTGCAGATCGGGGCCGTAATTGACGCGCCCCTGATTCTCGACCAACAGCTCCAGCGTAGTCAAGCCGCCGGCAGGAATATCCACTTCCAGCTGCAAGGGGCCGTTACGTTCGATGACGCCAACCGGCCGGCCGTTGATGAAGACCTGCGCACGGTCGTGCAAGCGCTCCAGCGACAGCACCGCCTTGCCCGGCGGATGAGCGGTCTCGGTGCGGTACAGGATGAAACCATAGTTTTGTCCCAGCGTCTCCATCGCGCGCGGGACAATGTCGCGATACGCCTCGCTCAGCAGCGGCAAGGCGTCCCACAGGCCGATGCTGGCGTCGAACGCCACCGCGTCGATGGCTATGCGCGGCGCGGGTGCGGGCAGCTGCATCGGCGGCAGCGCCACATGCTTCTCCAGCACGGCGCGGAAGGCGTGGAACTTGGCGGTCGGCTGGCCGGTTTCATCGAGCGGCGCGTCGTAGTCATAGCTGTTGACGGTGGGTTGATAGTCACGCGTCAGCAGGTCTGTATTAGCGCCATTCATGAAGCCGAAGTTGGTCCCGCCATGGAACATGTAGACGTTGACATGCGCGCCGCAAGCCATGATGCGGTCCAGCGCATCGGCGGCATCGGCGGCGTCGCGGGTGTGGTGCGGCTCGCCCCAGTGGTCGAACCAGCCGTTCCAGAACTCCATGCACATCAGCGGACCATCCGGCTGGTACTCGCGCAGCTTGGCGAATTCCTCCTCGGCGCGCGAGCCGAAGTTGGCGCTCTTCCAGACCTGCGCCAGCGTGCCGTGCGTGAGCATATGATCGGTTGCGCCGTCCGATGTGAACAGCAGGGTTTCTACCCCGCTGTCCAGCATCAGACGGCGTAGCCACGTCAGGTAAAGCTGATCGCTGCCGTAACTGCCGTATTCATTTTCAACCTGCATGGCCAATATCGGGCCGCCGCGCTGGATCTGGAGAGGGAGCAGGCGCGGTAAAAGGTCGTCATAAAAACGGCGTACAGCTTCCAGGTAAGGCTGGTAGCAGCAGCGCACTTCCATGTAAGGGTCGGCCAGCAGCCAGGCGGGCAAGCCGCCGAACTCCCATTCGGCACAGATGAATGGGCCGGGCCGGACGATCACATACAAACCCAACGACTCGGCCAGGCGGATGAACGCCGCCAGATCGAGTCCACCTTCGTAGCGGAACTGCCCTGCGGCGGGCTCGTGCAGATTCCAGGCTACATAGGTTTCTACCGTGTTCAAGCCCATGGCTTTGAGCTTGAGCAGGCGGTCCTCCCACAACTCGGGGAGGACGCGAAAATAATGCAAGGCGCCGGAGAGCACCCTGAACGGCTGACCGTTCAGGTGGAACTGGTCTCCGACGATATCGAAACTGCCTATCGTTTGATTCATGTTCTGCGAATGAGTGAATTAGAATTTATAACGCAGGCCAAGGTAGAACTGACGCCCGGAGCTATAGAACGCGCTGCTGTTCTCGAACGGGATCGTGGCACTGGCGGCGTTGTAGACGCGCAGCTTGGGATTGTTCAGGTTCAGGCCTTCGAAGGTCAGCGTCAGCTTGTCGTTGACGATGTAGTTGACCGATGCAGCCAGCGTGCCAGTAGCGGCGCTATAGCTCTGCGACAGTCCGAACAAGCCGTTACGCGAAGCCGAGCGGTAGGAATACACCAGGCGTGCGCTGAACTGGTCGTTCTCGAAGTAAGTGCCGGCGGTATAGGCGTTCTTCGAGGAACCCAGCATCGGCAGGCCGTTGGCCTCCTTGGCGTCGACATAGCTGTAGTTGGCCTGTATACCGAAGCTACCCCACACCGGCTGCTCGTATCCGAGCTCGATGCCTTTCGAAACACCCTTCGTCGACACCGGCGAGTTCACCACCGTAGGCACCAGCGCAGGACCGCCCAGCGATGCAGGGATGGCGGTATTCAGCAGCACCTGAGTGCTGGTGCCGGAGCCGATCAGCGATTCGAAGTCGATGTAGAACAACTGTGCCGACAGCAGCGAGCGCGGTTTGAAGTACCACTCCACGCCCGCGTTGTAGTTCTTCGCCACCACCGGCGCCAGTTTCGGATTGCCGCCGGTTGCGGTGGACGGTACAGGATTGGCCACGTTGTAGGCGAAGCCGCTGAAGGTGGCGCCAAGGGCGCTGTAGTCGGGACGGGACATGACCTTGGCCGCGCTCAGTCGCACCACCACGTCTTCGCGCACGTCCAGCGCCAGGTTCGCGCTTGGCAGCTTGTTGGTGTAGCTGCTGTCGGTGGTCATGGTGTAGAAGTTACCGAAGCGCGAGCCGGTAGTCAGCGTTGCGCCGGCCGGCACGAAGGTAGCGCAGGCGCTGGCCTGGGCCGGGCTGCCGTAGGTGATGCCGTTGGTGGCCGAAGGCACGCCGCATGGCACGCCGGTGTTGGTAGTCACGCTGACCTTGGTGCGAACCAGGCGCAGGCCGACGTCGCCGCGCCAGTGTTCACCCTCGAAGCGCGCCATCAGGTAGCCCGAATCGACCTTCTCCTTGACCTTGAACACGCCCGATACCGGCAGGTTGTACGAAGGGTTGGTCGGCAGGTTGGCATTGGACCACGACACCACCTGGTCGGACGTCAGCAGCGGCAGGCCGCCGGTACCGAGGCCGCCGAGGTTATTGCCAAAGTCGCCGGGATAGACGGTGCCGCCGTAGCCTGGCAGCGTGGTGATGGCGGTGGCGCCGTTATTGGCCGCGTTGACCGCGGGGCCGCCTTTGAGCGGACGCGTACCAGCACGCTCGTGATCAGAGTGGCGCACGCCGGCCTTGATGGCGGACAGCCAGCTGTCTTCGAAGCGGTACTCGCCATCCACGTTGCCGTAGCTTTCCTTGTCGGCGCTGTGTTGCAGCGCGTAGGAGTCGTCGGCGCCGCTGTTGCCAGGGTTGGCCGTGAGGCTGGCGGCGTTGACGCCATTCGGCAGCGACAGCTGCAACGGCGATCCGGCGCCGCTGTAGGCGTAGCCGGTCGAGGTGTTCGGCAGGAAGGCGTAGTTGGCGTACAGGTAGGCGTCGCTGTCTGCCTTGGTCTTGCCGACCTGGCCGGTGAAGCGCAGGTTTTCCGAGGCGCGGTATTTGAAGTCGCCGTTGAGGAAGTTGGTCTGCGACGCGGCGCTCGGATTCGAATAGGTTTCGATCTGCGCGCCGGTGGCGTTGCCGGTGTTGTCGAAGCGGGCGTTGGTCAGCACGCCGTTGGCGAGGGTGACATTGGTCGGAACGACGCCGCCGGCGATGCTGTTACCGGGACGGACAACGAAGTTGTTCATCAGGTACTCGGCCTTCAGCTTGGAGTGGAAGCCGTTCAGGTTCAGCGTCAAATCGTTGTTGACCTTGAACTCCGCATCGACCACGGCGCCGCTGCGGTGGCGCTCCTGCTGGAACAGCTGCTGCGTGATGCCGGACGCGTAGTAGGCGCCGGCCAGCTGGCCGCCATTGGCCTTGCCCGCAGCGCTGGTCGGGCTGATGACGCCCCAGGTCATTTGCTGGCTGTCGCGGCGGATCTGGCGCTTCTGATCGAACACCTGCAGCATCACGCCCGCGTCGCCGGTTTCGTTCTTCCAGTTGAACAGCGCATTCAATTGCGGATTGGTCTTGCCGGACAAATCGGAGTACACGCCCTGCAGGCCGATTTCGGCGGTGAACGGCTTCTTGAACTCCAGCGGACGGCGGGTGAGGATATCGATCGCGCCGGAGACGCCGCCTTCCAGCTGGTCGGCCTGCGCGCTCTTGTGCACGATCACCTGCGAGACGATCTCCGACGGCAGCAGCAGGAAGCTGACGGAACGCGAAGCGCCGCCGTTGGACAGCATGTCGGAAGGATCCCAGTCGGCGGTCGCCACCGAGTGTCCGTTGATGGTGGTCAGCGCCAGGCTAGGGCTGGTGCCGCGCATGCTGACACGGTCGTTCTCGTCGTAGCCGTTGCCGCCGCCGCTGCCGGCGGTGGTGACGACGCCGGGCAGCTTTTGCAGCGCGTCGGCCACGTTCTTGTCCGGCATTTTGCCGACATCTTCGGCGCTGATTACTTCGGTCACGCCGTCGGCGTGGCGCTTCTTCTCCAGCGATTTCTGCTTGGAGGCGCGGATACCCGTCACTTCGATCTGTTGAACCGGAGCGTCGGCCGCCGGTGTCGTTGCCAGTTCAGCCGCATGCGAGGCCGCCGTCCCCACGATGGTCAATGCCACCGCCAGCGCCATCGGATGGAAACGCAATTGCACCTTGCTGCTGTTGTAGCTGTCATTCATCTCCGACTCCCTTTTGTTAAGTACATCAATACTTTTATAATTGGTCAAGACATGCCTGACCTGGAATGTGAAAACAACACCGGTCCCTTGCGAGACGTCTCCTAATCTCTGTCCATCCTGTCCCCTTCTATTCTTCGAATTAATTGATCTACCAGTAGCCCGCCGTGCCGCGCGCGACGCGGCTCAGCGCTTCAAGGTAGAAGAAATCGCCCCACAGATTCGCCTCGTCGACGCCGTGGCCGTGCGGTTTGCTGTACACGCCGTGCAGCAGCAGCGCATTGCTGTCGCCAGGCTGCGCGGCGCACAGCCGCACCAGGCCATCGAGGATGTGCAGCGCGGCGGCGCGGTAGCGGCGGCGCTGCTCGCCCTCCTCCAGCTGGTCCGACAGCTCCAGCAGGCCGCAGGCGGCGATGGCGCTGGCCGAGCTGTCCCAAGGTTCGCCGCTGCGCTCATCGAACGCCAGATCCCAGTAGGCGATGCCGTCGGCGGGCAGGCGGCGCAGGAAGTAGTCGGCCTGGCGCATCGCCACTTGCAGCAGTCCCAGATGCGGCGCATAGCGGTGATTCAGCGCGAAACCGTAGATGCCCCAGGCCTGGCCACGCGCCCAGCACGAATCGTCAGACCAGCCTTGCGCGGTGCTGCCGCGCAACGGCGCGCCGGTCTGAGGATCGAAATGAAAGGTGTGGAAACTGGAATCGTCGCTGCGCACCAGGTAGTCGCGCGAACGCAGCGCGTGCGTCATCGCGGCCGCTTTGTAGCTCGAACGGCGCTCATTACCGCCGGCCCAATGCAGCAGCGGTAGATTCATCAGGCAGTCGATGATGATGCGGCCACGCTGTTGCGGGTCGCTCAAGTCGCCCCAGGCCTGGATGATGCCGGCCTTGGGCAGGTAGCGCTGCATCAAGTGGTCGGCGGCGTCCAGCGCCATCTTGCGCGCGCCTTCGTCGCCGGTGATGCGGTACGCGGCCACGCACGACGGCATGTAGAGGAAGCCGAGATCGTGATGATCGATGTTGATGCGCTTGGCCAGCCGCTCACCGTAGCCGGGTAGCTGCGCCAGCGCGGCGTCGCGGAATTCCGTCTTGCCGCTCAGCTCATGGGCCATCCACAGCATGCCGGTCCAGAAGCCGGTGGTCCAGCCGGTGTTGGCGCCGTCGGCGTAATGTTCGAAGCGGCGCGGCTCGTAGTGATTGGTGCGGCTGGTATCGTCCGGGAACAGCGTGGCGTAGCGCGGCAGATTGGCCGACAGCTGCGCCAGCGCGGTTTGCAGTGCGGCCTCCAGATCCATGGCCTGCGGCTTGTCGATAGTGGTCGGCGATGGAGAAGTTGCGATCATGGTTTCCTTGTTCAATTGATGGTTGCCGATGGCGATACGTATGGCGGAATCGCGCCGCGGTGGGGCAGCTTTGCGGCGGCGGCCTGGTTGGCCAGCGTGGCGGCGCGTTCGGCGTCTGCTCCGCGCATGCGGTGCAGCAGATAGGCGCCGTTCCAGGCGTCGCCGGCGCCGGTGGTGTCGACCACGGTGGCTTTCGCCGGGGCGATGCACAGCGGGCCGCTGGATAGCATCAGCAGGCTGCCTTCTGCCCCGCACTTGATCGCCAGTTCGAGGCCGGGATGGGCCGCCAGCACAGGGGCGGCGGCGAACAGTTCGAAATCGGTTGGGTGGCTGGGCAGCAGGATGTCGACCAGCGGCAGCAAGGCGTCGAAAGCCCGCTTGGCCGCATCGAGGCCGCCGCGTTCGGCCCACAGGCGCGGCCGGTAGTTCGGGTCGTACGCCACTTTGACGCCGTATGCGCGGGCGATCCGCGCGGCCGCCAGCGTGGCCTGCATTGCGCTGTCCGAAATCGCCTGGGTGATCCCGGACAGCAGGATGCAGCTTGCGGATGCGATGTACGCCGCATCCAGGTCGGCCGCTGCGATGCGCGATGCAGCGGAGTCTTTGCGGCGATAGGTGAATTCGCGCTCGCCACCTTCCAGCAGCGAGATGAAGTAGACGCCGTTGTCGCCGGCCGCCAGCGGCGCTTGTTCCGTATCGATGCCCAGCTGCCGCCACTGGCGCAGCAAGGACGGGCCAAACGGATCGTCGCCGACGCGGGTGATGAAGCCGGTACGGCCGCCCTGCCGGACCGCTGACGCCAACGCGTTCAGCACGTCGCCGCCGAAGGCACGGGTGAGCTGTGCGGCCTCGCCCAGCGGCTCACCTGCATGCAGCTCCACCATGCACTCGCCCAGCGCGACCAGATCGAAACGGCGTCCGTTCATCGCGCCATCCAGCCGCCGTCGACCACCAGCGTATGCCCGTGCACATAGTCGGCCGCCGACGATGCCAGGAACACGGCAGCGCCGCCGAGGTCCGATGGACGCCCCCAGCGGCCGGCCGGGATGCGCTCCATGATCTGCCGGCTGCGCTGCTCGTCCTGCCGCAATGCTGCGGTATTGGCCGTCTCGATATAGCCGGGCGCAATGCAGTTAACGTTAACACATTTAGACGACAATTCGTTTGCGAACGCTTTCGTCAATCCCACCACGGCGTGTTTGCTGGCGGTGTACGAAGGCACGCGGATGCCGCCCTGGAAACTCAACAGCGATGCGATGTTGATGATCTTGCCGCCGCCCCGCTGCACCATGCCGCGCGCAGCCGCCTGCGACAAGCGCCACACCGCATCCAGGTTGACGGCGAGGACATCGCTCCAATCCTGCTCTCCAAACTCAGTCAGATCGGCGCGGCGGATGGTGCCGGCGTTGTTGACCAGGATATCGACCGGCCCCAATTCTTCAGCCACCGCGTCGAGCAGCGCCTGCACGTCGGCCTGTGCCCCAAGATCGCACTGCACCTCGTGATAGCGGCGGCCCGTGGCTGCAACCAGCGTATGCGTTTCATCGGCCGCAGCGGAGTGCACGGTGATCGCGACATCTGCGCCAGCCTGCGCCAGGGCGACGGCGATCGCCTGGCCTATACCGCTTGCACCGCCTGTCACCAGCGCAGTCTTGCCGGCGAGGGAAAAGAGTTCGGCTGCCATGCTTACACCATGCCGACCAGTTTTTGCGTCCACGCCAGCGCGGGATCGGCCTTCACGCCCTGCTTGCGGCTGTCGCCCGCGAGGAACCACAGGTAGTAGCTCTGCGCGCCCGGCGCGCCGGCGTAGGTGTGATAACCGTGCGGCATGGAGATCAGGCTGTTGTCGCGCACGACGTGGGTGTCGTCGAATTCTCCCTCGCTGCCGTAGTGGCGCAGGAAGCCGAAGCCCTCCGGAGCGGAGATGCGGAAGTAGTACATCTCTTCGTGGAAGACTTCCGCGCCATCTACCTTCTCGTGCTTGTGCGGCGGGTAGGTGCTCCAGTTGCCCGATGGGGTCAGCGTTTCGCCGACGATCAGGCTGGCGGCTGGACGGCCATCCGGCGCGGTCAGGATTTCGCGGAAGTGGCGCGTGTAGTTCAGCGTGCCCCAGGTGCCGGTCTTCACTTGTGCAGGCACGATCTCGTAGGGCTCGATGTCCAGCGACGACGGCGCCGACGGCATGGCGGCATCGAACATGGTCAGCGCCTCGACCTTGTAACTGGCGCCACGCGGCAGGTAGACGCTGTGCGGATTGCCGGCGAAGACGTTGGCGCGGCCGCCCACCGATGCGAACACCTTGCCGTTGACGGTGATGCGCGCGCTGCCGCCGATGGCGACCAGCAGGCATTCGCGGTCGTCCTCGATGCTGCCGACGTAGGTATCCCCAGCGGCCAGCACCAGACGCGAAAATTCCAGCAGCTTGCAGCTGTGGCCTTGCAGCGCCGAGAGGCCCGGTTCCTGCGTCAGTTGGTGAAAATGCTTATTCATGTTTGCTCCTGTTTCAGTAAGGGTGATGCGATCAGCGTTTAGGTTGGCCGGCGTCCGGCAGCTTCTTGGCGCGGCTGCGGTCCAGCGCTTTCTGCATATAGCCGATGGCGCGCTGGATGCCGGCCTGGTCGAGTTTCTTGCGATAGTTGTCGAAGTTCTCCAGCGGCTCGCGGCCGAGGATGAAACGGGTCGTCATTTCGGCGACGTAGATTTTCAGGTCGCTCATGATGGCGTTGAACTTGCGCGCGTCGGCCGCACCCACTTCCACGGCGGGCATCAGCAGTTCGTCCGATGCGCCGGACCAGATGCGTACAGCCTCCGCCTGTTCCGGCAGAGAGTAGAACTGCTTCAGGTAGCGCACGTCCTGCACCAGCGGGCCGCTCTGCGGACGGGCGTGAGCGAAGATCGCCTCCGCCACCGACAACTTGGGATTTTTTAGTATCAGGTCGGTGTAGCGCGGCTCGCTGTCCACCATGCGATAGCTCAGGCCTTCCTTGCCGAAGCTGAGCGCCAGGCCGCCCTCGCGGCTGTAGCCGTAGTCGAGATACTTGACGGTTTCGATCACGTGGCGGTTCTGCGTGCTGATGGCCGCGCCCACGCCAGGGTAGATCTGCCCTGCTTCCGGCCAGGTCAGGTAACGCTTGCCGTCGGCGGCCGTTGGATACGCCACAGGCGTCAGATGGAAGCCGGGAAAGCGCGCCTGATTCATCGCGGTGAAGCGCGCCAGGCCACTTCCGTTGTAGCCGGCATAGGCGCCGACCTGGTTGTTGGTCATCTTGGCGTCGAACTGGCGTTCGGTCTGCGACAGATAATCGGGATCGAGCAGGCCTTCGCTATACCACTGGCACATGGTGGCCAGGAAGTCGCGGTAGGCCGGATCAGCCGCGCTGTAATGGACCTTGCCATCCTTCTGGTAGAACTCCGGCGCCAGGCCGAAGCCCCCCAGGAAGACCCACAGCGGCGGCGGCAGACCCGGTACCTGCTTCTCGCCCGGGATGGTCAGGGCGGAAAACGGAATCTCGTCGGCGCGGCCGTTGCCATTGGGGTCGCGGGTCTTGAAGGCTTTCAGCACCTGGTACCAGTCGGCGATGGTTTCCGGCTTGGCCAAGTTGAGGCGCTCCAGCCAGTCGGCGCGAATCTGCGGGCCCCAGATGCTGCGCACCTGCGGATCGATGCGCAGCATGGGGAAGGCGTAGATCACGCCGTCGTCGGTGGAGATCTGGCGGAACACTTCCGGGTTGGCGTCCAACAGCGCCTGCAGGTTGGGGGCGTGGCGGCGGATCAGGTCATTGAGCGGGATGATGACGCCATCGCTCAATGCCTTGGCCGAGCCGCCGGGATAAGAGAACCAGTCGGCCTCGATCACGTCCGGATATTTGCCGGAGACGGCCAGCAGGTTGAAGCGCTCACGCTCCGCGCCCAGCGGCGGGTGATTGAAGTCGACCACGATGCCGGTGCGCGCGGCCAGTACCTGATAGGCGCTCTGCTCCGCGTAGCTGTTGATCGAGACGGCGGCCTTGCCGTTGAAGTTGGCGAACCAGCTCAGATGCAGCGGTTGCGTGACGATAGGCAGCGTGGGTTCGGTAGCAGAAGATGTTATCGTTACCATACACAACACAAAAAACAGGCGCTTGATGCTCATTCTTTGATACCTCCAACCAGGACGCCTTTGACGAAGTAACGCTGCAGGAAAGGATAGAGCGCCAGCACCGGCAGCGTCGCCACCACCACGGTGGCGTACTTGATCGTGGTGCTCAGCGCCTCGCGGCCGGCGGCCTGGCCGGTCATCATCGAATCCGTGCTGCCGGAAACGAGGATCTCGCGCAGCACCAGCTGGATCGGGAACATGTGGCGGTCGGACAGGTAGATCATCGAATAGAAGTAGCCGTTCCAATGGCTAACCGCGTAGAACAGCCCCACCACCGCCAGCGTCGGCATGCATAGCGGGACATAGACCTGCATCAGTATCGTGAAGTCGCCGGCGCCGTCCATGCGCGCGGCTTCCTCGTAGTCCTTGGGCACGGCGTTGAAGGCGGAACGCAGCAGGATCAGGTTCCAGGCGCTGACGGCGAACGGCAAAACGATGGCCCAGCGGCTGTCCAGCAAGCCCAGGTCGCGCACCAGCAGGTACTGCGGCACCAGGCCACCGCTGAAGAACATGGTGAAGATAATCAGCAGCATAACCGGCTTTTCCAGCATCAGCCGCTTGCGCGACAGGGCGTAGGCGCCAAAGCTGGTCAGCACCAGGTTGAGCGCCGTGCCGCCGACCACGATCAGCATGGTGTTAAAGAAGCCGCTGCGCACCATGGGGTTGTCCCACACGCGGTGGAAAGCTTCCAGCGACAGACCGCGCGGCAGCAGCATCAGGCCGCGATAGGACATCAGCTCCAGCGGATCGCTGAGCGAGGCGATCACCACGTAGTAGAACGGATAGAAGGTGATGAAGCACAGCGCCAGCAACAGCGCCACGTTGAACGTGTCGAAGATGGCGCCGGCCCAGCCGTTGCGCGGCTTCAGGCGGCGCAGCATCGGCAGCGCGCCTGGTGCGGCCGCTGGTTTGATCGTCTGCATAGCGTTACTCATGTCTGCCCTTCCCTTACCAGATGCTGTTGCCGGACCAGCGGCGGCTCAGCGCATTCGCGGCCACCAGCAGCACCAGCGCGATGGCGGAATTGAACAGGCCAACGGCGGCGGCGTAGCTGTAGTTGGCATCGAGGATGCCGTGGCGGTAGACGTAGGTGGAGATCACGTCGGCCGTCTCGTAGGTGCTTGGGTTGTAGAGCAGGATGATCTTCTCGAAGCCCACGCTCATCAACTGCCCCAGGCGCAGGATCAGCAGCGTCATCGTGATCGGCAGCAGGCCAGGCAGCGTAATGTGCAGCAGTTGCTGCCAGCGGTTGGCGCCGTCGATGCGGGCCGCTTCGTACAGCGAAGGGTTGATGCCCGCCAGCGAAGCAAGGTAGATGATCGAACCCCAGCCTATGCTCTGCCAGATCTCCGAACCGACGTAGATGCGGCGGAACCAGTCCGGGTTGTTCATCACCGCATCCGGCGTGGCGCCCAACGCCACCAGCATATTGGTCAACACGCCGTCACGGGCCAGAAAGTCCAGCACCATGCCCGACACCACCACCACCGAGATGAAGTGCGGCAGATAGGTCACGGTCTGCACGAACTGCTTGAAGCGCAGGCTGGTCAACTCGTTCATCAGCAGCGCCAGCACGATGGGCGCCGGGAAGCCGAGCAGCACGTCGTACACGTTCAGCATCAGCGTGTTGAGCATCAGTCGGTTGAAATACAGGCCGTTGAAGAACTGCCTGAACCAGTCCAGGCCCACCCACTCGCTGCCGGCCATGCCGGATGCGGGGTTGAAGTCCTTGAAAGCGATCAGCGCGCCGTAGACCGGCACGTAGTGGAACACCACGAAGTAAGCCAGCACCGGCAGCAGCATGGCATAAGCCCACTTGTTGTTGACCAGGTCGCGGCGCAGGCGCTGCATATACGTTGGTGCTGCTTTGGATGCGGGCATGTCGGCGTCCCTTTCAGTGCTTGGCGGCGGCGCGTTTGCCGCGCGGCGCCTTGCCGGCTACAGGTGCGGGGCCGGTCGATTCGCGCACCACCAGCTGGCTCGGGAACTCGGCGCGCTGCTGCGCGTCGGCGCCGGTGATGCGGCGCAGCAGCTCCTGAACCGCCGCTTCGCTGATCGCGGTCAGCGGCTGGCGCAGCGTGCTCAGTTTCGGATGTACGTGGCTGGCGGCGGGAATATCATCGAAGCCGATCACCGACACGTCCTGCGGCACACGCAGGCCGTGAGCCCTCACCGCATCCATCGCGCCGAAGGCCATTTCGTCGTTGGCGGCGAAGATGGCGGTCGGCGGTTCGGCCAGCGCCAGCAGCTTGCCGGTGGCCTGAAAACCAGAGAGCTGGCCGAAATCGCCCGCAGCGACAAGCTGCTTGTCGACGGAGATGCCCGCCGCCTTGAGCGCGTCCGCGTAGCCGCGCTGGCGCTCCTGGCTTTGGCCGGTGTGGGCGGAGCCGCCGATGAAGGCGATGCGGCGGTGCCCCAGTTGCAGCAGGTGGTTGACGGCTTCGCGGCCACCCATGCGGTTATCGCCGCGTACCACCGGCAGCGTGGTCTCAGTGCGGCAGTAGTTGATGAGCACCATGGGCAGGCTGCTCTGCTCCAGCATGTCGATATAGCCGTCCTTGAGGCGCGGCAGGATGAACAGCAGTCCGTCGCAAAGGCCGCGCATGATCTGGTTGATGCCGCTGCGCGTGGACGATCCCAGCTCCTCGATGGAGTTGTAGATGATGAGGTCCATATTGTGGGCGCGAACGGCGACGCTGACGGCGCCGATGATTTCGTTAATCACCGTCGACTGCAGGTCGTTCACCAGCACGCCGATCACATTGGTGCGGCTGCCGCGCATCATCTTGGCCGAGATGTTCGGCGAGTATCCCAGTTCGCTGGCGGCGGCCAGTACCCGGGCACGGGTCTTCTCGGCGACATAGCCCTCCCCGCTCAGCGCGCGCGACACCGTCATTACCGATACCCCGGCTTGCTCCGCAACGTTCTGCAGTGTTACGGGTGCGGCGTCCGCACTCCCCAATTTAGCCTCTGGCACGCATCTCTCCTTGAATCCAATAAGATAACGTTACCACAAATTCTGATAAATTGGGAAATTTCGAGTATCGGCGTGGCCGGGAAGCCACGCCGACCGATTACAGGATTTGCAGGGTTTTGACGATCTTCTGGTCGCTCTTCTCGCCCGCGCCGGAGGCGGTGTTACGGCTCTCCTTGCGGACGGCGACCAGGCGGGTGCCAGCCAACGCATAGACGCTGGACTCTTCGTTCTTCGCTTCGAAGGTGACGACGATGAAGGCGCGGCCGTAGAAACTCTGCGTGATGCGGCTGGCGAGCGGCGTGCCGTCGGCCGCGATCCATACGTGCACCCGCCCCTCGAACTCCTTGACGTATTTGCGATCGCGGTCGCTCACCGCGTCGATACTCTGCGCGAAGGTCAACACGCGCGCGGGCTTGCCCTGATAGACGTCGGCCTTCTCGGTCAAAAGGCTGCTCTTCTCCAGCATGTGCGACAGGCTGCTCGCGGCGGAGATCATGGGCCGCAGGTCGGTTGGACTGAATTCGCGGGCGGCGTTCAGCGTCGGCGTCTTGGCGTTGGGATTGCGGGCGACGGCCGTGGCCTCGGCATCCAGCTTGGCCAGCATCTCGCGGCTGTAGCTGAGCTGCATGCCGCGCGGTCCATCCTCGATGGCGACTGCTGCCTGGCCATTGGTCTCGTCGGCGTCCTTGCCCTCGCCGTTGCGGCGCCATACGCTCGAATCCAGCGACACCTTCAACGGCGCAGGTTCCTGCAAGCGTTCCAGGGCCGCCTTCAGATCGGCCAGGCCGTCGGCGCGGGCGGCGGTGCCGGCCAGCGCCAGCGCGGGTATCAACATCAGGTGTGAAAAACGCATTCAATCCTCTTTTTCAGCTTGTTCCAGACGGCCCGCATTCATGATAACGGTTCTGCCGCAGCGCGCGGCGATGGACAGGTCGTGCGTCACCATGACCAGCGTCGAACCCCGTTCGCGATTCAGTGCGAACATCAGTTCTATCACCGCTGCGCCGGTGGCCGCGTCGAGCGCGCCGGTCGGTTCGTCGGCCAGCAGCAACGGCGGCTCGCATACGAAGGCGCGGGCCAGCGCCACCCGCTGCTGCTCGCCGCCGGACATATACTTCGGATAGTGCCGCAGACGGGCCGACAACCCCACCCGCTCCAGCATCGCCGCAGCCTTCTCCCTGGCCTCGTCGTCGCCGCGCAGTTCCAGCGGCAGCATCACGTTCTCCAGCGCGGTCAGGTGCGGCAGCAGATGGAAGGACTGGAACACAAAGCCCACGTTCTGCTGGCGGAACACGGCGCGGCCGTCTTCGCTGAGCTGGAAGATATCCGTGTTCTCCAACACGACCGTGCCGCTGGTCGGCAGGTCCAGCCCCGCCAGTATGCCCAGCAGCGTGGACTTGCCCGAGCCGGAAGCGCCGACGATGGCCAGCGTTTCCCCGCTCTGCACCGTCAGGTCGATATCGTGCAGGATGGTCAGCTCGCCGGTGGCGTCGGCCACCCGCTTGCCCAGGTTCCTGACCGCGATGGCAGGCCGCAGCAGGCTGGCGGCGAGATTCATATTCGTCATAACTACTCCTAATTTTCCCGAAGACTGAGTAATGGCGGCTGGTTCAGCACATTGCGTAAACCCGCCCATCCGCCGAACAAGGCGCACACAGCACCGGCTACCAGGCCGGCGGTCCACAACAACGGCGACCAATGCCATTCCAGATGAAAGCTGAAGCGCGCCAGCGCCCAGCTGGCGGCAGTGGCGCCACCGGCCGCCAGCAAGCCCGCCAGAGCGCCGGTCAGCAGATGCTCTATCCACTGCGCCTGCGACAGCTGCCCGCGCGTGGCGCCCAAGGCGCGCAGCAAGGCTGCCTGGCGCTTGCGCGCATCCAGCGATCCGGCCATCGCAGCGTACAGCACCAGCAACCCGGACGCCAGCGTGAACGCGAACAGGAACTCCACCGCCGCACTGACCTGCGCCAGCGTTTCCTGCATCCGCTGGAGGAAGGCGCTGATATCGAACACGCTCAGGTTCGGATAGTCGCGCGCCAGCAGGTAGGAGAAGCGCCGGTCGTCCTGGGGCACATGCACCGTGGTCGCCAGCGTCATGGGCATGCCGGCCATCAGCTTGGGCGACACCTCGAATGCGGCGCCTACCTGGTGCGCGCGCCAGTCCACCTTGCGCAGGCTGGTGACTTTGACGTTGAGCGTTTCGCCGGCCACATCGAAGGTCACACGGTCGCCCAGCTTGATGCCGAGGATTTCGGCGATGCCCTTGTCTACAGAGGTTTCCGCCGCGCTGCCGTCGTACCATCGGCCGGCCGTGATGGTATTGGGCGTCCGCAGCTGGCTGGCCTGCTCGATTTCGATTTCACGTTCGACCATCTCCTTGGCGCGCGGATCGTCCGACCTGGCGCGCTTGCCGTTGATGGCGATTAGCCTCCCCCGGCTCAGGACGTGCATCTCCGGGCGGCCGTAGCTTCTCAGACGCGCGGCCAGCTCCTGCTGCTGGTCCGGCTGGATGTTGATGATGTAGTGGTTCGGTGCTCCTTCCGGCGTGGCCTGCCGCCATGTCGCCAGCAGGTCGCCGCGCACCACCGTCAACAGCAGCAGGGCGGTGAGACCCAGCGCCAGCGCGACGATCTGCGTGACGTTGGCGGCGGGGCGACGACGCATGTCGGTGACGGCGAAGCGCCATGCGGGGTGGTCGAACAGGCCGCGCATCCGTTGCAGCGAGCCGATGCCCAGCCAGGCCACCAGGCCGAATACCGCACCGCACACCGCGAAGCCGGCGGCCGCGATCAGGCCGAGCATGACATCGCCGGTCTGCCACACCAGCAGCGCGGCGAACATGGCGGCGCCCAGCACATAGCTGGCGACCGTGCGCGCCTGCGGCGCTTCCTGTTCGCGGCGCAGCAGGCGCACCTGCGACACATTGCGCAACTGGAGCAGCGGCGGCAGCGCGAAGCCAAGCAGCAGCACCATTCCTGCCGCCAGCCCCTGCAACGCCGGTTGCCAGCCTGGCGGTGGCAGGTCGGCGGCCACCAGCTTGCCCAGCCACTCCAGCAACACGAAGTGGCTGCCAAAACCGAGCAACACGCCGCCCACGCTGCCGGCCGCGCCGAGCATCAGGAACTCCAGCAGATACATCCGCATTTGCTGCGACTGCGTCTGGCCCAGGCAGCGCATCACGGCGCAAGCGTCGAGGTGGCGCTGCATGAAGCGGCGTGCAGCCATCGCCACCGCTATCCCCGCCAGCAGCGCGGACAACAGGCTGACCAGCGACAGGAACTGGTGCACCTGCTCCTGCATGGACTGACTGTCCTTGCCCATGGAGGCGATCGAATTGATTTGGATGCCCAGCTTGGGCGCGGCCGCGACGCGGGCTTTGATCCATTGTTCAAACCCCGCGACCTGTGTCGGCTCGCCGGCCAGCAGCAGGCGGTGGGTGGCGATCGCATGCTGCTGCAACAGATTGGCGGACATCAGGTCGGCGGCGGACATCATGGCGCGTGGCGCCAGCGTGATGAAGGATGCGGCGGCATCCGGCTCCGATGCGATCACCTCCGCCACCGTCAGACTGCGATCGCCGATGCGCAAGGTGGAGCCGATGTGCAGGTTCAGCGCCGCCGTCAACGTCTGGTCCACCCACACCGTTCCAGGCTTGGGGGCGCCGGCGGCGATAACGTCCGGCTGGCCGTCGTGGCGCAGCTTCATATGGCCGCGCAAGGGATAGGCATCGCTTACGCTCTTCAGCGCGACCAGCATGGACAGCCCGTCTTCATCCTTGCCGGCGACGGCCATGTTCAGCATGGCGACCGTGTCGGCGCTGCGCAGGCCGCGCCGTTGCGCCTCGGCATACACGTCGGCCGGCAGCGGCTGATCGGAGGCCAGCACCAGATCGGCCGCCAGCACCTGGCCGGCGTTGCGCGCAATGCTGGCACCCATGCGCGCGGTGAAGAAGTTCACCGACGACAGCGCAGCCACTGACAGCATCAGCGCCGCCAGCAGGAAGCGCAGCTCGCCCGCGCGCCAGTCGCGCAGCATCATGGAAAACGATAGTCTGAACATCTGATCTGGTCCCTGCCTCAAAGATAGCAGCATGCCTAAACCCGGGCCGGCAAGCTGCGGAAATGCGACGAATCGACATCTGCCGCGATGGTTTGCAAAAATGAACGTCTGGGCCGTATGCGGCGGGATTCCGCCGACATGCCTATAATCGCGGACGCCCTCTCAATCCTGGAGCAATCGACATGACCTATCTCGCATCGCCGCGACGCTATGAAGCCATGCAGTACCGCACCTGCGGCCGCAGCGGCCTGAAACTGCCACTGATGTCCCTCGGACTGTGGCATAACTTCGGCGACACCAACACCCTCGCCTCGCAGCGCGACATGCTGCGCACCGCCTTCGACCTGGGCATCACCCACTTCGACCTAGCCAACAACTACGGGCCGCCCTACGGCGCCGCCGAAACCAACTTCGGCCATCTGTACAAGGAAGACTTCAAGCCTTACCGCGATGAGCTGATTATCTCCACCAAGGCCGGCTGGGACATGTGGCCCGGCCCCTACGGCCAGGGCGGCGGTTCGCGCAAATACGTGCTGGCCAGCCTGGATCAAAGCCTGCAACGCATGGGCCTCGACTACGTCGACATCTTCTACTCGCACCGCTTCGACCCGGACACGCCACTGGAGGAAACCATAGGCGCACTGGCGCATGCGGTCCAGCAGGGCAAGGCCCTGTACGTGGGTGTGTCGTCCTATTCCGCCGAGAAGACCGCCGAAGCGGCGCGCCTGCTGGCCGAGTGGAAGGTGCCGTGCCTGATCCATCAGCCGTCCTACAATATGCTGAACCGCTGGATCGAGGAAGACCTGCTCGACACGCTGGCCAGCCAGGGCATGGGCTGCATCACCTTTACCGCCCTGGCGCAGGGCATCCTGAGCGACAAATACCTGAACGGCGTTCCGGAAGACTCGCGCATCAACCGCCCGGGCGGCGGCTCGCTGCAAAAGGCCCACCTGAGCGACGAAAACCTCGAACGCGTGCGCGGCCTGAACGAGATCGCCAAGGCGCGCGGCCAGACGCTGGCGCAGATGGCGCTGGCCTGGGTGCTGCGCGATCCACGCATCACGTCCACGCTGATCGGCGCCAGCAGCAGCGCGCAGATCCGCGAGAACGTGGCGGCTTTGCAGAACCTGAGCTTCAGCGCCAGGGAACTGGCGGACATCGATGCGCTGGCCAAAGAAGGCGCCATCAATCTGTGGGCAGGATCGTCCAGCCACAAATAAGCTCTACTTGCCCGCCAGCTGCGCGGCCGTGGAGGCCTGCTCGCGCAGCTGGTACTTGCGAACGACGCCGTCCTTGTCGAACAGGATGGCCAGTTCGTGCACGCTGCGCGTGGCCTCCGCCACTGAGACCACGTTGCCGACCACCGGCAGCCAATGCAGCAGCTCCGGTATGGCGTGCTTGTCGTCGTAGATCCAGACTTCGTAACCGTTGTCGAAACGGGTGGCGCTGCCCTTGCCCAGGGTGCGCGCCACATCCGCCTTGGTGGTAACGCCGGGCCGCAGCTGTTCCCGCAAACCCTCGCTGGTGCTGGCGGCGGCCGGAATGTTCGGCGCCACGACGGCGCAGGCGGACAGCAGCCCGGCGACGCAAGCCAGGCAGGCCATGGTCAATCCGCGGCTCATGGATGCACCTCGCTGTTCATCGCCATCGCCGGCTCATCTTCCATAAATTCGAATTCCAGCAGCGTGTCGTCCGGCCAGCTGGCGTCGCTGATCTGCAGCCAGTAGCTGCGGTCAGTCAAGTAGGTATCGTAGAACATGCGGTACACCGCCGGTATGCGGTTCAGGTACAGCTGGTCCGAGAAGAACTGCTTGCGGCGCGCGCCGTCGATCATCGTGATGCCGAAGATGGCGCGCGGCGCCACGTCCAACCAGCCGCCGCCCAGCTGCGTGCAAACGTCGAAGGTGGCGTTGACCAGCAGGTAGGCTGGCGGCTTGGCGCCGTTGAGCAGATCGACTTCGCGGTTGACCTGGCATTCCAGCCGCAGATCACCGAGCCGGCGCTGGTTGACCGCCAGCCCCGGCGTGCGGACATCGACGCGCCAGGCCAGGCTGCCGCTCTTGCGGTTGGTGCGTACCACGGCTTTCGCCGCTGCCGCCACCTCATCGCGCGGCAGGGCAAAGCTGTAGTCGGCGTCCAGCGCCAGCGGAGCGCTGCCCTGGTCGCCGCGCAGTTGCACGGTCAAGGGTCGCGTCGGTTCCGGCGCCAGCGGGAACAGCTTGTAACGCAGCCTGCCTTGCGGCGCCAGCGCGCGATATTTTTCGAAGGCGTCCAGCCCTTTCAACAGCCGGCGATACGACACCTCGTCCGCATCGACCATGCCGCTCACTTCCACTTGCTGCACCGGCTCCGGCGCCTGCTGCGCCATGGCGCCTCCGGCGGCCATGGCCGCACATAACATCGCACTCCATCTCATCGTCTGCTCCTCGGCAGTTCGGTTGATGCTGGATTGTAGGCGAGACAACCTTTGGCTCACCTTAAGATAGCTGCGGTTATACTCCCCGCATGCAAAAATTGAAACTGAACCTGGGCCAGCCGACGCTGGTGCGGCGCGTGATGCTGTCCCTGCTGGCGGCGTTCTGCCTGGTGTGGCTGGTGCTGATGGGACGGGAGCTTTCCGTCGCCATCGACCACGAAGACTTCGACCGCCGCGTGCGCGCCCTTGGCGACAATGTGCAGGTGACGCTGAACGGCGTGCAGAGCGAAGAGGCGGCGCGCACCGCGCTGGCCGCCACCTCCAATCTGATCAACCAGAGCTATCGCGACCAAAGCGTGCCTGGCATCCTGGCGCTCCAACTGTCGCGCGCGGACGGCACGCGCATCTACCTGTCGCCCGAGACGAAAGGCACGCCGTTGCCGAATCTCGGCGTGGACATCGGCAGCACCGAGATCGCCGGCCAGCCGTTCCGCATCCACCAGCGCCGCGTGGGCGCATGGACCGTGACCGTGGCGGCGCAGAAGATCTCCAACTGGTGGATATTGCGCCGCATGGGCGCGGAACTGGGCGTCAACATGCTGATCGCGCTGCCGCTGGTGGTGCTGCCGCTGTGGTTCGCGGTGCGGCGCGGATTGAAGCCTTTGCAGGAACTGTCGGCCCACATCGTCGGCAAGGGCGGCCATGATTTGACGCCGCTGAACATCGTGCCGAAGTACCAGGAGCTCAAACCGCTGGCGACGGCGCTCGATAACCTGCTGGACCAGCTGCGCCGCCGCGTGGCGCGCGAGACCAGTTTCGTGCACGACGCCGCCCACGAACTGCGCACACCGATGGCGGTGATCTCGGTGCAGGCCCACGTGCTGCTGAAGGCGCAGGACCAGGCGCAGCGCGACGAGGCCGAGCAGCGCATGGACCACGCCATCGCCCGCGCCTCCCACCTGGTGCAGCAGCTGATGGAGATGGCGCAGCTGGAGCGCGGCAACGAACAAGGCCTGTCGTTGCAAACGCTGGATGCGGCGCAGATGGCGCGGCAAGCCATCGTCGATCTGGCGCCGGCGGCGATGGAACGCGACATCGAACTGTCGCTGGAGGCGCCGGACGCGCTGCCGCATGCGCTGGACCACCACGCCTTCCTCTCCATCCTGCACAACCTGCTGCACAACGCGGTGCGCTACATCGACGACGGCGGACAGGTGACGGTGGAACTGGCCCGCGTCGACGGCGCGCTGCGCCTGGCCGTCAGCGACAACGGCCCCGGCATCCCCGCCGCCGAACAGGCACTGGTGTTCGAGCGCTTCTACCGCTGCGCGGGCCAGAACGTCTCCGGCTCCGGACTGGGGCTGTCCATCGTGCAGCGCGCGGCCCAGGGCCTGCGTGGCGCGGCGCGCCTGGAAGCCGTGCAGCCGCGCGGCTGCCGCTTCGTGGTCGACATCCCGGCCGCGTGACCGCAGGCGAATAAAGGCGTTAATATTGCCGGTACTATGCAATATCAACCAACAATCCGGGCGCACCATGGACCGTTTTAACGCGATGCGGATTTTCACCCGCATCGTCGAGCTGAAGAGCTTCAGCAAGGCGGCGGACGACTTGCAGATTCCGGCGGCCACCGCCACCTACACCATCAAGCAGCTGGAGGCGCGGCTGGGCGTGCGCCTGCTGCAAAGGACCACGCGCCACGTCAGCGCCACGCTGGACGGCCAGGCCTACTATCATCGCTGCGTGCGTATCCTGGCCGATGTCGAGGAAACCGAAGCGGGCTTTGGCAACAGCGGCGTGGCGCCACGCGGCAAGCTGCGAGTGGACTTGCAGGGCACCCTGGCGCAGCATTACGTGCTGCCACGGCTGGCGGAATTCTTCGAACGCTATCCGGACCTGGAGCTGGAGATCGGCATGGGCGACCGCCTGGTCGACCTGGTGCGCGACGGCATAGACTGCGTGCTGCGCGTGGGCGAGCTGCGGGACTCCAACATGGTGGCCCGGCGCGTGGCTACGCTACAGCAGGTCACCTGCGCCAGCGCCGCTTATCTCGACAAATACGGCACGCCCGCCACGCTGGACGATCTGGCCGGCCACCGCGCGGTCAACTTCTACTCCGCCAGCAGCGGCAAGATGTTCCCGTTCGACTTCATGGTCGATGGCGAGGGGCGCAGCATCACGCTGCCCGGCATTGTCACGGTCAGCAATGCAGACGCCTACGCGGCCTGCTGCGCCAGCCATCTGGGCCTGGTGCAGCTGCCGCGCTATCACGTCGCCGGCCTGCTGGAGAGCGGCGCTTTGCGCGAAGTGCTGGGCGCGTGGCGGCCCAAGCCGATGCCGGTATCGGTGCTGTATCCGCACGCGCGCCAGCTGTCGCCGCGCGTGCGCGTGTTCGTCGACTGGATTACGGACGCGATGTCGGCGGCGAGCTAGTACGCGACCAGTCGCGCCGCTCTCCCCGCTCGTCCGACGCGGCATCCCCGGCCTCCGCAACCTCGCGGAATTCGCCATCCACCACCGGGATGGTTTCAATGTGATCGAAGCCGATGTCCGCATCCGACGGCAGCGTTTCGACCTCCACACCGGCGCGCTCGCCCGTGCCTTCCGCATCGGTGTCGCTATCGAGGCCCACGTCCGGCTCACCGGCGACGTCGCTGCCACTGTCGGAGTTGTCGCTGGGGCCCAGCGCGCGCGTGCCGTGGCCGCGTCCCAGTGTGCGGTCGGTACCTACCGGAATATTGTCCGGGTCCAGGGTGCTGTCAGCCATGATCTGCTCCTTCCAGTGAAAACCCGATTGAACCACCGCCGCCGCCGCCCTTCCGTGCGGATGCGCGCATAAAGGCTATCGTGCCGATAGGTATTTTTTACTTTACAAATGTAATATTCATCTCTATAGTTACTCCATACCGCAGCCAACCAAGGAGTAACGCCATGAGCACCACGACCAAAAATCTGATCCGCGCCGCAGCCACCGCAGCATTCGCCATCGCCGCCACTGCCACCACCGTCACCAGCGCCTTCGCGCAGAGCACCGCGCCGGCCGCCGCCACGGCAACCGCCGCAACCACCAGCGCCGCGCAAACCGCGGTCGCCAACGGCGCGCTGGCGTCGACCACCAAAGCCCAACCGGCCGGCCTGACCCGCGCCCAGGTGCAGGCGGAATTCCTCGAAGCGCGCAAGAACGGCACGCTGATCGAGAACGAAGCCGACATGGATGTCGCCCAGACCAAAAAGCACTACGCCAAGTAATCGGAAGCCCAGTCCATGCAAACGCCACGCGCCCTCCAGACTACCGCCCTCGCCGCATGCGTGCTGGCGGTGCTGGCCGGCTGCGCCGACATGGGCAAGGTCAAGCCGCAGGCAGTCGCGCTGAAACCGGCCGAACTCAATGCCGGCAAAGCCATCGCCGCCGCCAGCGCAAACGTCGCTTGGCCCGAGCAGCAATGGTGGGAAGCGCTGCATGACGCGCAGCTGAACAAACTGGTGGCCGCCGCGCTGGCCGACAATCCGTCGCTGCGCGTCACCCAGGCCCGCGTGCGACAGGCCGAAGCACTGGCCGGCGTCGCCAAGGCCGGCACGCTGCCGCAGGTGAACGCCTCCGCCAGCGCCGACCGCGAACTGTATTCCGCGCACAGTACCGTACCCGCTCCATTGGCCGGCAACTACGCGTGGAAGAACACCGCCACGCTGTCCGGCTCCTACGACCTGGATCTGTGGGGCCGCAACCGCGATGCGCTGGCCGCCGCGCTGGACGAGGTCCACATGGCGTCGGCGGAATCGCAGATGGCGCGGCTGACGCTGGAATCGGCCATCGTGCGCAGCTACATCCAGCTGTCGCTGGAGTACGCGCAGCAGGACAGCGTGGCGCAGAACCTGGCGCAGCGCCAGCGCATCCTGGAGATCACGCGCAAGCGCCAGGCCGCAGGGCTGGCCAGCGAGATCGAAGTCGCGAGCATAGAAACCACGCTGCCGGCGGGACGGCGCGAGCATGAGCAGATCGGAGAATCGATCGCCCTGCTGCGCAACCAGCTGGCGGCACTGATCGGCAAAGGACCGGGCGACGGCGATGCGATCGCCCGGCCGATGCTGGCCCTCGACGCCGGCCATGGCGACGCGGTGCCCGCCTCGCTGCCGGCGGAGCTGGTCGGCCACCGGCCCGACATCGCGGCGCAGCGCTGGCGCGTGGAAGCGGCTAGCGCCCGCATCGCCGGCGCCAAGGCCGATTTTTACCCGAACATCAACCTGGCGGCCTTTGTCGGCTTCCAGTCGCTGGGCTTCACGCACTTCCTGGACGCTAACTCCGCCATGCGCGGCGTGACGCCGGCCATCAGCCTGCCGATCTTCGAAGGCGGACGACTGCGCAGTCAATTGGGCAACCAGACCGCGCTCTACGACGGTGCGGTCGAACAGTACAACGCGGCCGTGGTGCAGGCGATGGCCGATGTGGCCAACGCGGTGGTCCGCATCGATTCGGTGAAGCAGCAGGACAAGCTGGCGCAGCGCGCACTGGCCTCGGCCCGGCGCCAGCAGGAGCTGGCGGAACGCGCCTACCGCGCCGGTATGACCGACGCGCTGAACGTGATCAACGCCCAGCTGGTGTTATTGAACGAAGAACAGCAGATGGCGCAAGTGGCTAGCAAACAACTAGATAACTACACATTGTTGATGACCGCGCTCGGTGGCGGCATAAAACTGGAATTGCCGTGATGCTTAGATAGTACAATCAAAGCCTTTGAAAAACGTATGAGGAGCAGGCAATGAGCAGTTTTGAAGCGACTAAAAAACGCCTGAAAAACATCCATGCCCGAATGCCGGACTTCCCCGAGGATTTGATGCGCGTGCTGCGCATGACCTACCACATCCAGAAACGGATGAAAGACCTGAGCAACGCGGCGCTGCGCAAATACGATCTGGTCGACGCCAGCTACATGGTGTTGGCCGTGCTGTACGGCTCGGACGACGAGACATCCACCGCCTCCACGCTGGGCGAGGCCTGCATGGAAAAGCCGGCCAACCTGACGCGCGTCTGCAATGACCTGGAATCCCAGGGCTTGATCACGCGCGGCAACCGCCCCGGCGACCGCCGCTGCGTGATGATCTCGCTGACGGACGCCGGCCGCGAGCTGGCCGCCAAGGTGCTGCCGGAAGTATGGTCGGCCACCACCCACGCCTACGACGGCTACAGCGCGGAAGAAGTTAAAGTACTTGAAGGACTGCTGAAAAGGCAGCTGGATAATTTAGAAGCACTCACATAGCCTGAATCGACGCCATGAACCCTCCCCAAGCCGCCACTCCCACCCCGGACACCAGCGCGGCCAGGGGAGCCATGCGCTGGCTGGCGGCGGAAGCCAAAGGCTGGTTTAACACCGAGGGCGAGCGCTGGGTCTTTGTCGCCAAGACCATGCTGGCCTCCTTCTCCGCGCTGTGGCTGGCCTTCCGCCTCGGCCTGGACGCCCCCTACACTGCCCTCGCCACCACCGTGATCCTAGCCCTGCCCAGCAGCGGCATGGTGCTGGAAAAAGCCTTCTACCGTTTTCTCGGCACGCTGGTCGGCTGCGCGGCCTCGCTGCTGCTGGTGGCGCTGTTCCCGCAATCGCCGCCGCTGCTGTTCATCGGTGTGGCGGTCTGGATCGCCCTGTGCACCGGCGGCGCCGCCATGCACCGCAACCAGCAGTCGTACAGCTTCGTCCTGGCCGGCTACACCGCCTGCATGATCGCGGTGCCCGCCATCGATTCGCCGGACCGCGTGTTCACGCTGGCCGTCACCCGCGTCACTGAGGTCGGGCTGGGCATCATCTGCGCCGCCGTGGTGCACGACGTGGTCTTCCCGCGCCGCCATTCGCGCACCGTGATGCGTACCGTGCAGGCGCGCTACGCGAGCTTCGTCACCTTCTGCACGCAGGTGCTGGAACAGCGCCTGACGCCGGCCGAGACGGAACTGAGCCACCTGAAGTTCGCCGCCGACATCGCCGCGCTGGAATCGGGCCGTGCCGCCGCCTTTTTCGAAGCCGACCATGCGCGTTCGCACACGCGCCAGCTGCACGCCTTCAACGCCGCCTTCATGACGGTGCTGACCACCTTCTACACGCTGCACCGGCTGATCCACCGCCTGCGCGGCGCCGCGCCACGGCATGCGCAGCCGGTGCTGGAGCTGGTCGAGCCGATGCACGCGCATCTGGCGCTGGCCCTGCGCGACGAGCTGACGCCGCAGCACATGGCCAGCATGCGTACCGTGCTGGCCGCCGACATCGCCGCCGCCCGCAGCCGGCTGGCCGAGGCGGAAGCCATGGAGGCCGCCACACCGGTCACGCGTGCGCAGCAGATCGACTTCGACACGGCGGTGGAGCTGCTGGAGCGCTACGCCCGCGACATGGAAGCCTTCACGGGCCTGTATCACGGCCTGGCGCAGGAGAAGCGCCAGCAGGTCAGCGATCCCGGCTCCTACACGCCGAAGACGCCGCCGGCCATCGTCGCCGCCAGCGGCTTCCGCGCCGGCGTCACGCTGCTGCTGACGGCGTCGGCCTGGTACTGGCTGGCCTGGCCCTTCGTCGGCAACGCCATTTTGATGGCCACTATTTTCTGCGCGCTGGCCTCGTCGTCGCCGCGGCCCACGGTGCTGGTGCAGCAGGTGCTGATCGGCTTCCTGCTCGCCACGCCGCTGGCCTTCGTCAGCGAATTCTTCCTGGTCGCCCGCGCCAACGACTTCCCGACGCTGGTCGTGGCGGCGCTGCCGATCTTCGTCTTCGGCAGCTACCTGATGACCAGCCCGCGCTGGGCCGGCGTGGGCATCGGCATCTGCATGTTCTGCGCCACGCTGCTGGTGCCGACCAATCTGATGCACTACGACGTGGAGAGCTTCATGAGCAGCGAGCTGTCGCTGACCATGGGCGTGGCGGTGGCCTACCTGATGTTCAAGGTGGTGCTGCCCGAGCACACCATGGGCCAGAAGGACCACGTTGCCGCCGCCCTGTGGCGCGAGGCGCAAGGCGCTTGCACCGCGTCGATGTACCGCCTGAAACGGCGCTTCGACAACCGCGTGCGCGACCTGCTCAGCCAACTGAACGCCGCCTCCGGCCCGGCGCCGGGCGAAGCCGCACGCGCCGTGGTGCGCCAGGGCCTGACCCTGCTGGAGCTGGGCCATGCCGTGATCGAACTGCGCCAGCTGATCGCCGGCTCGCAACCAGGTCCGGTGCCGACGGCGCTGAAGCTGGTGGTGCGCGAACTGGCCGTCTACCTGCGGGCGCCATCGCGTGTCAGCGGCGGCGCGGCGCTGCAATCGATACTCGACGCCGGCGCCAGCGTGCGCGCGGCCCTGCCCTCGGCCACGCCGGAACGCAGGCTGCGCCTGCAAACGGCGCTGACCGACCTGCATTCCATTTACACGTCCCTGCTGGACCAGATAGCTACAGGAGAAACCGACCATGCCGCGTGAGATAGACTTTTTCGGCGTACTGCTGCCCGGCGTGCTGCCGCTGTTCCTCGTCAGCCTGGTGCTGCAAGTGGCGCTCGACAGCGCCTTGAGCCACCTCGGCGCCTACCGCCGCAGCTGGCATCCGGCGCTGGTGCGTCTGTGCCTGTTCGCCTGCATCTTCAGCGCACTGCTGGTGACGCTCTACAAATAATCGCAAATAACATAAATAATTTATCTCAATCAGAAAGCCTGCCGTGAGTGCATCCAAAATCTTCCGTTTTTTCCTGACCATGCTGCTGTTGGCCGCCGCCCTGTGGATGGGGCGTTCGGCCTGGGACCACTACATGGAGTCCGCCTGGACCCGCGACGGCCGCGTCAAGGCCGATGTCGTCACCATCAGCGCCGATGTCGCCGGCACCGTCACCGAGGTGAAGGTGCACGATAACCAGCTGGTCAAGCAGGGCGACGTGCTGTTCGTGGTCGACGCGGCGCGCTACCAGAGCGCGCTGGCGCAGGCCAACGCCGTGCTGGCGTCGCAGCAGGTGGAGAAAGGCCGGCGCAGCAAGGAAGCCAGCCGCCGCGCGGGGCTGGACAGTTCCATCGTCTCGGCGGAGAACAAGGAGACGGCGGAATTCGCGGTCGGCACGGCGACGGCGCAGTACCAGGCCGCGCTGGCGGCGCGCAACCTGGCGCAGCTCAATCTGGAGCGCACGGTGGTGCGCGCGCCCGTCACCGGCTACGTCACCAACCTGAACGTGCATGCGGGCGACTTCGCCGCAGTCGGCGCGGCCAAGCTGGCGATGATTAACAGCGCCTCGTTCTACGTGGTCGGCTACTTCGAAGAGACCAAGCTGCCGCTGCTGAAGGTGAACGACGCCGTCGAGGTGCACCTGATGAGCGGCTCGGCGCAGCTGAAGGGCCATATCGAAAGCATCGCCCACGGCATCACCGACCGCGACGCCAACACCGGCCGCGAGCTGCTGGCCGACGTCAACCCCACCTTCAACTGGGTCCGGCTGGCGCAACGCGTGCCGGTGCGCATCCACATCGACCAGCAGCCCAAGGGCCTGGACCTGGTGGCCGGCACGACCTGCACGGTGGTGATCCATGGATAACGGCGCCGATCGCTTCAGCACCATCCGTCTGTTCCTGGACGCGGCGCAGCTGGGCAGCTTTTCCGCCGCCGGCCGCAAGCAAGGCATGTCGCCGGCGGCGGCCAGCGCCTGCATCCAGCGGCTGGAGGCTTCGCTCAAGGTCAAGCTGTTCGAGCGCACCACGCGCCAGTTGCGGCTGACCGAGGAGGGCCAAATGTACCGCCACTTCAGCGAGCAGGCGATGGCGCTGATGGCGGAGGCGGAAGCCGGCCTGCATGCGGGCGGCGACGGCGTGCGCGGAATGGTGAAGATTTCGGCGCCGTCGGACCTGGGGCGCAATGTGCTGATGCCGATGCTGGACGAGTTCCGCGCGCTGCACCCGGAGCTGCAGTACGCGCTGACCTTGAGCGACACCACCGCCAACATGGTGCAGGACGATATCGACCTGGCGATCCGCTATGGCCAACTGGCCGACAGCGAGATGGTGCGGCGCGTGCTGGCGCCAAGCCGGCGCGTGGTGTGCGCATCGCCGGCGCTGATCGCGCAGACGGGCGGCCCGGCCACGCCGGATGAACTGGCGCAGTTGCCGACGCTGGTGCTGGTGACGGCGCTGGGGCCGATGCAGGAGTGGCGCTATTGCAGCAACGACGAGGCGGACGAGAAGCGCGCGGTGCGCGTGCGCCGCACGCAGCAGAGCAACGACGGCGAGGTGATACGCAAGTGGGCCATCGCGGGCCAGGGCTATGCGTACAAGTCCATCCTCGATATCGCGGGCGATCTGCGCAGCGGCAGGCTGGCGACGGTGCTGGACGAGTACTTCACCGAGAGCGCGCCGCTCAACCTGCTGTATCACCGCAACCGCTATCAGCCGCCGCGCATTACGCTGCTTATTGAGTTTTTGCTGGAGCGCTTTGCAGACCTGGCATGACGCCCATTTGCTGCAACAGGGTCAGGTTGTCTTCAAGGTGCCAGTTCTCGGCGATGCGGCCGTCGGCCACACGATACAGGTCGAAGGCCTGGAAGTCGATCACCTGGCCCTTGCCGGCGGTCGCGCCGAACCGGCCGGTGAAGTGGCCGCTGAAGTGCAGGTACACGGCCACGCGGTCGCCGTTGACGACCATGTCGGTGATTTCTGCTTTCAGGTCCGGCACGGCGGCGCGGAAGCCTTTTGATGCTTGCAGCGGTCCGTTGACGCCCTGCTCGCGGCCTGCGGGCAAGGTGCGGTCCATGAAGTCTGGCGCCAGCGCCTGCGCGGCCAGCGCCGGGTCGCCGGTGTTCCAGAAGGCGGCGTAGCGGCGGGCTGCCTGGATGGTGAGGTCGGTGGTGTTGTCGGCGTGGGCGGCGCCGGCCAGCAGCAAGGCGGCAAGCAGGAGGGAGCGTTTCATGGGCAGTCCTTTCGTTGATTGGATGCCCAGATTGTGCGCCGCCCGCCGCCTCGCGGGAATTGGCCTGGCGCTTGAAGCAGCTGCTTGCGGCGGTTGAAAATGCCGCGCGGCGAGCGCGCAGCGGACGGCAGCCGTCTAGCGCGCCCCGGCGGCGTCGATGATGGCGCCGCTGACGTAGGACGATTGTGGGCTGAGCAGCCACAATATCGTTTCCGCGATCTCCTCCGGCTGGCCGCCGCGCAGCATCGGCACGTTGGACTCCAGCCGCGCCACGCGCCCGGGATCGCCGCCGCTGGCGTGGATATCGGTATAAATCATGCCCGGCCGGACGCAGTTCACCCGTATCCCCTCGGCCGCCACTTCCTTCGACAAACCCAGCGTCATCACATCGATTGCGCCCTTGGACGACGCATAGTCGATGTAGACATTCGGCGCCCCATGCTTCGCCGCGCCGGACGACAGGTTGACGATGCCGCCACCCTGCCCGCCGCTGGCGGTCGACATGCGCTTGACCGCCTCCTTGCTGCACAAGAAGTAGCTGATGACGTTGGTGGTGAACACCCGCTGCAGCCGCTCCACCGACATCTCCGTCAAGCGGCACTGCTGTTCCAGCACGCCGACGTTGTTGACCAGCGCCGTCAACGGCCCCAGTTCCTCGTCGACGGTGGCGAACAGGCGCTGCACGTCCGCCTCCACGCTGACGTCGGCCTGCACGGCGATGGCCTCGCCGCCCTCGGCGACGATCTGCGCGCGCAGCCTGTCGGCCGCCTGCGCGTCGTTCAGGTAGTTGATGCAGACGGCGTAACCGCGCCGGCTGGCCATCAGCGCGGTCGCCGCACCTATGCCCCGGCTGCTGCCGGTGACGAGTATCACTTGTTTCATAAGGTACCTTATCAAAGAAAAAGCCCGCTGCTGCGGGCTTGGGTCATGCTTATTTTTCCGGGCTGACGTGGGTCAGCGCGTAGCTCACATGCTCCCACCAGTGCTCGCGCGAGTGCACGGTGCGCAGGCACTTCTTGTCGATTTCGCCCTTGAAGACGGGGTCGAAGCACTGCTTGGTCATCAGCGCGTTGCGCTGGTTCTCGGCATTGCTCAACGCGATCAACAGCCAGACGATGAAGCCCAGCGCCAGCACCGCCAGGCTCCAGGCGACGTGGTTGATGTAAGCCCATTCGAACAGGGTCTCGATGACAGGCGAAGACTCCTTGTAGATCTTCATGACCTCGCCCTCGGCCGCTTTTTGTTCATCGCTGATTTCTTTCATGGGGCTATCCTTACTTCTTACCGGCGCGTTCCTGGGCCGACTTGGCTACCAGGCTGTCCGCCACTGCAAACACGGCTGCGTGCACCTCGGGGGTGGACGTCAGGCCGTGGCCCGCCACCGACGGCGATGTCGTGTAGTGACCGTCGATCACCAGCGTCGGAGCACTGTCGAGTTTATACTGGTTTGCCACCTGCGCGCCACGCTTCATCTTCGCTTGGACACCAAACGAGTTGAAAAATTCCAGGTATTTGGCCTTGTCGACGCCGTTCCTGACGACGAAGTCGAGGATGGCCTGGTCGGTATTGAGGCGGTTGTGTTCGACGTGGACGGCGTGGAACAGCTTTTCGTGCATGCCGTTGCCCAGCGCGTTCATCGCTTCCAGCGTGAAGAAGGCCTTGGCTTGCGCATCCTCGCCCAGGTGCATGCGGCGGAACACGATCTTGTCGCCCTGTTTCTTGACCCATTCCGCCAGCGGCGCTTCCAGCTGGTTGCAGTACGGGCAGTGGTACATGAACACTTCCAGCACTTCGACCTTCTTGCCTGGGTCGGGACGGTTGGGCAGGTCCAGCGTGTTGTAGTCCACGCCGTTCTTGAAATCGGCGGCTTGGGCGCCGGCGGCAGCGGCCATGAAAGCCGCGGTAACGACCAGCGGACGCAGGAAGCTCAGGAAACGCATAACAGTCCTTCATCGAGGGGAAGTGGCAAACGCCGCGAGATTACCACCTTTTCCACGATGTGCAAATTATGGCCGCATTAAACCCATCAAGGCCGGTGCTGGCGCGCCGCTTCCAGCCGCTCGCACAGCACGGCGATGCCGTCGGCGATGCGCGGCGTGGCGCGCACCAGCGTTTCGCTGTCGATCATGAACAGGTTGCCGCGCTGGACCGCCTGCATGCCCTTGTACGGCTTCCAGATATTGATGCCGGCTTCGGCGTCGTGCTTCTCGCCGCCGATGATGGCTTCCGGATTTTCCTGCAACACGGCCTCGGTGCTGACCGTGGGCGCCGCCACCTTGAGCGCGGCGAACACGTTCTGGCCGCCGCACACGCGGAGCGCGTCGCTGACGATATGCTCGCCGCTCAGCGTGAACAGCGGCTTTTCCCAGATCTGGTAGAACACCCGCACCGTGGACCGCTGCGCGTAGGTGGCCGACAGTTTGGCGATGCGCTGGCGGTAGTCCTGCGCGGCCTTTTGCGCGGCCGGTCCCGTGTCCATCAGCTGGCCCAGGCGGGTCAGGCTGGTGGCCACGGCGTCCAGCTTTTGCGGGTCGCTGTAGAAGATGGGGATGCCCAGGCTTTTCAGCTGTTCCAGCTGGCCGGCGGTGTTCCCGCTCTTCCACACCACCAGCAGGTCCGGGCGCAGCGCCAGCACGTGCTCCATGTCGATGGTGGCGTTGCTGCCCACCAGCGGGATGCGCTTGGCCGCTTCCGGATAGTCGCTGTAGTTCATGACGCCGACCACGCGTTCGCCGCCGCCGGCCGCAAACAGCAGCTCGGTGATGTGCGGCGCCATCGAGATGATGCGCCGCGCCGGCTTGGCGACGGTGACGCTGTTGCCGGCGTCGTCCTTCACCGTGACGGCGGCGTGAGCGCACAGCGGCGCGCACGCCAGCGCCAGCGCCAGCAACGGCAAGGCGCGGCGAACGTTGCTGGTCAGGGCGCGCATCAGAACTCGTAGCGGGCCGACAGTTTCAGCTGGCGGCCGTCGGCGGTGTAGATGCCGCCCTGGATGCCATCCTTGCAGCTGAACGCTTGCGAGAAGTAGCGTTTGTCGGCCAGGTTCTGGCCCGACACCGCGAACTCCCACTGGCCCAGCTTGCGGGCGTAGCGCGCGTCCAGCGTGGTGTAGGCGGGAATCTGCGCCGGGCACTTGTTGTCGAAGTCCGCGCCGTTGCGCTGGCTGTCCACCCACTGCGCCCCGACGTCGGCGGTGTGGCCGGTAGCCAGGGTCCAGCTCAGGCGCGCTGTCAGCGTGTTCTTCGGCACCAGCATCATTTCCTTGCCGTTGTAGGCGCCTTCGGTGAACTTGGCGTCGACATGCTGGTAGTGCGCGTTGACGCTCCAGTTGGCGTTGATGCGCTGTTC
Organism: Rugamonas aquatica; assembly: GCF_009380215.1. Taxonomy (GTDB): domain Bacteria; phylum Pseudomonadota; class Gammaproteobacteria; order Burkholderiales; family Burkholderiaceae_D; genus Rugamonas; species Rugamonas aquatica_B. The sequence continues at coordinate 649,052 of NZ_WHUG01000002.1, read as the reverse complement.
GGCATCGAGCTCGAAGCCTTGGCGGCGGGTCGGCGCCAGGTTGGTGTTGGCGTAGATCGTCGGATCGTAGAAGATTTCGTTGCTCAGGTTGTGGCGGAATACGCGGCCGGTGATCTTCTGCGCGGCGGCGCCATAGCTCACGCCCAGCTCCAGGTCGTGCGACTGCTGCGGCGCCAGCGGCTTGTTGGCGAAAGGCGTGTAGGCATTCTCTTCGGAGTTGGCGACGCGGTAGCTCTGGCCGGCCTTGCCGTACACCGTCAGGTTCGCAACCGGCATGTAGCTCGTCTGCAGCTCCCAGGCGTTCAGGCCTTGCGACGCTTTGTAGGCGGTGCTGCCAAAGCTGTTCTTCGGATCGCTGAAGTCTTTATTGAAAATCTCGCGGCGCACGCCGGCCGAGACACGGCCCTCATGCGCGCTGTCGAAACGCAGCTCATCGCGCACATACAGCGCCTTCGAATGCTGGCTGGCGTCGGCGGCGGAATAGTCGCCGACGGAGGTGCGGTTCCATACGGTCCAATCAACGCCCGCTACCATTTCATTGAGCAGCCCACCGATCTCGCCCAGGCGGCGCACACGCGGCGAGAACTGGGTTTGCTTGCTTTCGTTGACGCTCGGCGACGATCCGCTATACACCGATTCCACCGTCTTCTTGCGGTAGGACAGATCGGCCGCCAGCTCGTAGCCGCGGATGCGGCGCTGGGCGAAGGCCGTGAAGCGGTCGCTGTCGAGATTGGCGTAGTCATTGGGCGTCTTGGCCATGCGCGGATTGGCGTTGTACTCCGCCTGGCTCAAGGAACCCGAAAGGCGCATGTCCTGGCGTGCGCCTTCGTAGCGGAAGCCTGCGCGGCCGGCGTTGTCGAACCATTGCGCGCCACCGCTGAAGTGGGTCTGCTTGAATTCGTTGTTGTCGCGGTAGTTGTCGGTGCGCTGGGTGTCCAGCGTGGCGTCGGCGGCGAAGCCGTCCCAGGCCTGGAAGCCGGAGGCGCGCGCTTCGCCGGCGCGGAACTGGCCGCCCTCGACGAACACGCTGCCGCGGCGGCTGTTCTTGACCGGACGCTTGGTGACGATGTTGATGACGCCGCCGGTGGCGCCGTCGCCGTACAACACGCTGGCGCCGCCGCGCGTGATTTCGATGTGGTCCACGGTGTCGATCGGGATGGTCGACAGGATGGCGTTGCTCAGCTCATTTTCCGACAGGCGCACGCCGTCCAGCACGATCACCATGTTCTGGCTGCTGTTGGTGCCGAAGCCGCGCAGGTCCAGGCCGAAATCCGGGCTGCCGTCCAGGCTTTGGCGGCCGTAGACGCCGCCCACTTTGCGGATCGCGGCGTTGACGTCGTTGGCGCCGGCGCGCTGGATGTCTTCAGCACTGATGATGGTGGCGCCGATCGGGGCCAGCGCCGGGTCGGCGTCGAAGCGCGAGCCGGTGATGACGATAGGCGCCAGCACCTGGGCGACTTGCGCGCCGGCGGTGGCGCCGGCAGCGGCGGCATCTTGCGCCATGGCGGTGACGGGAACGGCGGCGGTGAAGCACAGGGAAACGGCGGCGGCCAGCAGGCGCGGTTGGAAAGCGGTGGAGTGCATGTCAGATCATTTTCAAAAGAGACATCCGCCTGCGTCCCCGCAAGCCGGAAGTGTACGGAAGTCGCGCGGATCGCATCACGCGCGCTTCCCCCATATCTGGCCGGTATCCGGGCTGGCAAGGCGCTCAAGCGGCCTTGCGTTACCGTTGCGGGGGCAGCACACCTTGGCCGTCACGCTGCGAGCGTGGGCGGCCTGTGTTTCCCGTTTAACTGCCCATGTGAGCACATGGGCAAGCACCAGAACCCCGGCATTATACGCCCGTGCTCCGTATCATTAACAATTTAGATATGACCTATCTACATTTCGCGCATTGATTACAACAGCTTCCGTCCTTATAGTGAGTTCATCCTCAAACCGGAGCTTTACCATGAATGCATTGCCTAGCTATTTCCTTTCCCACGGCGGCGGCCCCTGGCCGTTCATGATGGACCAGGTGGGCCATCTGTACGGCCAGCTGGACGCGTCGCTGCGCGACATCCCGCGCCAGCTCGGCGTGAGGCCGAAGGCGGTGCTGGTGATTACGGCGCATTGGGAGGGCCGCGATTTCACGGTGTCGTCGTCGGCGCGGCCGCCGATGATCTACGATTACGGCGGCTTCCCGCCGCACACCTATGAGGTGCAGTATCAGGCGCCCGGTGCGCCGGAGCTGGCGGCGCAGGTCAAGCAGCTGCTGGATGCGGGCGGTTTGCCGGCGCAGCTGGATCCGCAGCGCGGCTTCGACCACGGCACCTTCAGCGCGATGTATCCGGTGTATCCGGATGCGGACGTGCCCATCGTGCAGCTGTCGCTCAAGCACGGCCTCGATCCTCTGACGCATCTGGAGGCGGGCCGTCTGCTGGCGCCCTTGCGCGAGCAGGGTGTGCTGATTGTTGGCAGCGGGCTGAGTTACCACAACCTGCGCGCCTTCAACGCCCAGGGCGCGGCGGCCTCGCACGCCTTCGACGAGTGGCTGCGCGCCACCATGGCGCTGCCGCCGCAGCAGCGGGCCGCGCAGTTGATGGAGTGGGAGAAGGCGCCGGATGCGCGCATGGCGCATCCACGCGAGGAGCATCTGCTGCCGCTGATGGTGGTGCTGGGCGCGGCGGAGAACGAAGCGGCCAGCGTCCCCTATCACGAGGACGCGTTCATGGGATCGCTGGCGGTGAGCAGCTTCCGCTTTGGTTAAATACGAAAGCCGATACCAAGGTGCACTAAGTCTAAGTTAAGCTTTCTTAGCCTCCGGCGCCTGATCTCCAAAAACTAAAAATTTGCCTCGCCACCATAGTGGCAACAAGGACAAATCAATTTAGATATCTAGATTTTAGCTCGCTTATAAATTTCCAAGGCTAGTCTCACTTCACTAACAAAGTGATCAAAATCAAACCCTTTAGGGGTTTTAACCGAAGTATTCGAAAGACTACAGATCATTTCACCACACAAATCTTCTCGTAGCTCTGCTTCAGTTAAAGCTAAAACCTTCCTGGGCTCATATGGAACGGCGATACTAAAATATTCAAATTTTTCTTTAGAGAACGGATCAGTAACCTTTCCGGATTTATTGTGCCCCTTGCAAGATTTATAGTTCTCATCTTTATCATCATAAACCGAAACGATAACAAACATAAAAACTAATTCAGACGGATTTTTCGAAAAATAATTATTAAGCGAGTCTTCCAGTTTTGTATAAAATCTATTGAGTGGAATGATTGTTTCTTCGCTCGCCACTGATGAAATTTTAATTTTCATTTTTAGTTATTTAAATATTTTATTTCCAGGCGGTAATTCACCATGTTCTATGTAATATTTCATTAACTGCATTTTCTCTTGGGTAAGTACCTGATATTTTGTTCCTTCAGACTCTTTTACCATCGACAAGCCTAAGTTCTTAAGCACAGACAAAGGATAGCGCGAATCTGGATCAAGAGAGGTGCCATATTTCCATACGTCCAGCGCCTTCATTTTAACATAACCATAGCGCACGTCCGGGTAGCCACCATCTCGATCCACGACCAAGGCGTACTGATATTCAGTCTTACCTGTTGTCGCCTCAGATTTCGCGACTAAAAGTGTAAGCGCTTCCCACGCCGCCAAAATTCTGTCCGCTCTTCGATCTATCGCGTTTGCCAAGACTTCGAGGCGCTTAGCGTGAAGAAATTGAAACCCAAAACTTTGAGGGTTTTGCCCCCAATACAAACTATCAAGGCTAGGATCACCTAAAGAAATTTGATTGCTGCCAGGTCGAGCTCCTAAAGAAGTGGAGGCTGCCGGAGCTGTCGCTAAAATATCAGCAATAACCATGGTGCATGCGGGTGCGCAGGCCATCGAATTGTATAAAAAAGAATTCCAGGCGGCCGTCATAGGAATCGAGTCTGGCTCTTCCTGTCCTTTCCAGGTATTCGCATATGGAATTGGGTGGAATATCGGCAGAGCAGGAATTTCATAGGCCTCCAAGCCGCCCACATTCGAAGAAGGACGAGGAGGAAGTGGATCAGGTTTTTTCGGCGGCTGATACGCACTAGCCCCAAGTCCGCCAGTAAACGTAAATACGTATGCCCTATTGAATTCATCATCTATCCAGCCCGTTGGAACGTAGGAACTATAGGATCCTAACCGAAGAGTTTTAGTTGATCTCGGCGCATCGCTGGATAAAGTTTTTTCTGACGTGGTTTCCGAGTTTGTATAATTAACTTCGGATGGGTTTAATTCTGCTTGCTTTTCTGGCTCGTTCTTAAAAGAAACATCACTTTCAACTCCGCCCTGCGATTTAATACCTGCGGAACGGTTTTGTGCACCATCGTTAAATGAGGCATCCCCACCACCGCAGGCGGTGAGCAACGCCAACAATGCCAAACCAAGTAAATTTAATCTGATACGCATAATATCCTTTCAAAAAAGAAAAGATTATATTTTTTTCAATGCTTTCATGCAACAATATACATGTAACAACATGTAACACTACATGGTGCAACCCTCACGCCTCAGGTAGATGCTAGGCTGGATGAAAGATCCACCAATCAATGCGTTTTTGATATTGTCAATCACCAGTTGCCTAAAACATATACATTACATGCGAAGTCAAACGGTTGATGTCAGGATCGCCCAAACGCCAAAGTAGCCAGTGAGGAAAGACGAAGAATCCTTACCTGCGAAGGCAATACTTGGAAACGGGCCGTTTGCTGGCGCCCTTGCGCGAGCAGGGTGTGCTGATCGTCGGCAGCGGGCTCAGTTACCACAACCTGCGCGCCTTCAACGCCCAGGGCGCGGCGGCCTCGCACGCCTTCGACGACTGGCTGCGCGCAACCATGGCGCTGCCGCCGCAGCAGCGTGCCGCGCAGTTGATGGAATGGGAAAAGGCGCCGGCAGCGCGCATGGCGCATCCACGCGAGGAGCATCTGCTGCCGCTGATGGTGGTGTTGGGCGCGGCGGAGAACGAAGCGGCCAGCGTCCCCTATCACGAGGACGCGTTCGTGGGATCGCTGGCGGTGAGCAGCTTCCGCTTCGGCTAAACTTCGTCGTTCCCGCGAAAGCGGGAATCCATGCTGAGCATCCCAAGACGCTGTGTATGGATTCCCGCTTTCGCGGGAATGACGGCGGTTTAGTTACGTACCGCGCTTTCCGTTGGCGTAGGCTTCGGCCTTGGCGGCGGCGATGGCGGCTTTTTCGGCCTCCTTCACAGCCATCTCGGCGTCATGCACGTCCAGCCGCTCCTTGCGGTTGTTCGGCGTCTCCAGCGAGATGCGGCCCAGGATGCCGCTGCGGTAGTCGCCCAGGAAGGTGTGCGAGGCTTTTTCGAAATCGAGGTCGCCGCCCTTCTGGCGGAAGCCGCGCTTGGCCGCCACGCCCTCCACCACCGCGATGCCGTCGAAGGTTTCAATCTCCTTGAAGCCGTAGCGCGCCACCAGCAGTTGCGGATAGTACTTCAGCATCTCGTCGGCCAGGAACACCGCCACTTCCTCTTCGATCAGCGCGTTCGAGCCGATCGCATGGCTGGCGGCCAGCATCAAGCCATCGCTCGGCAGCGCGATCTTCGGCCACAACATGCCCGGAGTGTCGACCAGGATGGTGTTCTTGTCCAGGTACAGCTTCTGCTGCTGCTTGGTGACGGCCGGCTCGTCGCCGACCTTGGCCACCTTGCGCTTCAACAGCGCGTTCATCAGCGTCGACTTGCCGACGTTGGGGATGCCCATGATCATGATGCGCAGCGGCTTGGTCGGCACGCCGCGGTGCGGCGCCAGCTGCTTGGCCAGTTCCGGCACGCGCGCCACGTCGGCCGGCTTCTTGGTCGTCATCGCGAACGCGGTCACGCCTTCCTGCGCGTTGTAGTAGGCCACCCAGGCCGCCGTGGCGGCCGGATCGGCCAGGTCGACCTTGTTGAGGATCTTCAGGCACGGACGCTGGCGGAACTTGCGCAGCTCCTCCACCATCGGGTTGGTGCTGGCCTCGGGCAGGCGCGCGTCGACCACCTCGATCACCAGATCGGTGTTCTCCATCTGCTCGGCCGCCTTCTTCTTGGCGGCGTTCATGTGCCCTGGGTACCATTGTATCGACATGCTCTGACCTTCAAAATCGTTCTGACAATCCGCTATTTTACCCGCTGGCCCGACTGGACTTCGGATATCATGAGGCGCTTTTCCGTTTTTCTGACCATATAAACAATATTATTTCTCCACCGGAGTGCTGAAGATGAGCATAGCTGCACCGTCCAACCCCAAGGAAATCACCGTTCGCGGCATTATCCTGGGCATACTGATCACGCTGGTCTTCACGGCGGCTCAGGTCTACCTGGGGCTGAAAGTCGGCCTGACGTTCGCCACCTCGATCCCGGCCGCGGTGATCTCGATGGCGCTGCTCAGCGCCTTCAAGGATGCCACCATCCAGGAAAACAACATCGTCCAGACCATCGCCTCGGCCGCCGGCACGCTGGCGTCGGTGATCTTCGTGCTGCCCGGCCTGCTGATGATAGGCTGGTGGGCCAAGGTGCCGTTCTGGCCGACCTTCGGCGCCTGCGCCATCGGCGGCGTGCTGGGTGTGATGTACACGATGCCGCTGCGCCGCGCGCTGGTGTCGCAGTCCGACCTGCCCTACCCGGAAGGCGTGGCCGCCGCTGAAGTGCTCAAGGTCGGCATGGCCTCGCGCGCCGGCGCCGCCGAAGGCAAGGCCGGCCTGTGGGCCGTGATCTGGGGCAGCGTGGCTTCGGCCGTGTTCGCCGCAGGCGCCGCCGTCAAGCTGATGGCCGGCGAAGTGGCGATCTACTTCCGCACAGGGTTTGGTCCCAGCGCCGGCGCGACCGGCATCGGCGCCTCCAGCTCGCTGGCCCTGATCGGCGCCGGCCACCTGATGGGCATCACGGTCGGCATCGCCATGCTGGCCGGCCTGGTCATCGCCTGGGGCATCATGGTGCCGCTGATGACGTCGCTGAGCCCGGCCGCCGCCGGCGTCGACGCCTCCGCCCACGCGCTGGGCATCTGGTCCAAGGAAGTGCGCATGATGGGCGCCGGCGTGATCGGCATGGCCGCGATCATCACGCTGGCCGGCCTGGCCAAGCCTATCTTCGGCGGCCTGAAGTCGGCGATGGAATCGGCCCGCAAGGCCAAACTCAATGGCGGCGTGCTGGACCGCACCGAGCAGGATTTGCCGATCTTCGTGGTCGGCCTGGTCACGCTGCTGTCGATGGTGCCGGCCGGCTGGCTGCTGTCGAGCTTCCTGCAAGGCGGCCCGCTGGGCTCGCTGGCCGTCCCGCTGGTGGTGGTCGGCATCGGCTACATCCTGGTGGCCGGCATCTTCGCCGCCGCCGTCTGCGGCTACATGGCCGGCCTGATCGGCTCGTCGAATTCGCCGGTGTCCGGCATCGCCATCCTGACCATTCTCGGCGCCGCTCTGAGCGTGGGCATGGTCGGCCGCAGCATCATGGGCCCGGAAGTGGCGCAGGCGCTGATCGCCTATGCGCTGTTCGTCACCACCGTGGTGCTGGCCGTGGCCGTGATCGGCAACGACAATCTGCAAGACTTGAAAACCGGCCAGCTGGTCGACGCAACGCCGTGGAAACAGCAGGTCGGCCTGCTGATCGGCGTGGTCGCCGGTTCCTGCGTGGTGCCGCCGGTGCTGGAGCTGCTCAATCACGCCAACGGCTTCGTCGGCGCGCCCAACCTCAACTCGATCTCGGACCAGCCGCTGGCCGCGCCGCAGGCGCTGCTGATCTCGACCCTGGCCAAGGGCGTCATCGGCGGCCAGCTGCGCTGGGATCTGCTGGGCTACGGCGCGATCGTCGGCCTGGTGCTGGTGCTGATCAACTTCGCGCTGAAGAAGTCCAGCAACAATAAGTACAGCCTGCCGCCGCTGGGCGTGGGCCTGGCGATCTACCTGCCGAGCGCGGTGATCACGCCGGTGTGCATCGGCGCCGTGGCCGGCTACCTGTTCGACCGCGCCATGGAGCACAAGGTCGGCGGCGACACCGCCAAGCGCCTGGGCGTGCTGGTGATGTCGGGCTTCATCGTCGGCGAGAGCTTGTTCAACGTCGCGCTGGCCGGCCTGATCGTCGTCTCCGGCAAGGGCGAGCCGCTGGCCATCGCCAACTCGCTGAGCGAGGCGCAGACCATGGTGGTGGCGCTGATCTTCGGCATCGCCATGGTGTGGGGCTTGTACCGCTGGTCGGCCAAGAGCGGCCGCAGCGTCGCCGCCTGATAGACAAAAACGCAATAGGCCTCTATGATGCGAAAAATGCAACCATAGAGGCCCATATGCCCCCTTCCCCGCTGTCCCGTTTCCTTCCATTGCTGCTGGCCGCCCTGCTGCCCTGCACCGCCACCGCCGTCCCCGATGCGGCGGCTTTCTTCCAGACGCCCCACATAGACCATGTCGAACTGTCGCCCAAGGGCGGCTACGTCGCCGTGCTCACGGCGCTGCCCGGCGGCACTGCCGGCCTGGTGGTCTACGAGACCGCCGACCCCAGCAAGTTCAGCATCGTCATCAAGACCTCGGTCAACGAAAACATCACCTCCGTCCACTGGGTCAACGAGCAGCGCATCGGCTTCACCGTCAAGAACCTGCGCAAGGAATTCGAGGGCAACCTGGACGAGATGGCCGCGGATCGCGACGGCAGCAACCTGATCCACCTGATCTCCGGCAGCTGGCAGCACCATCAGGAAGTGACCGGCAGCTTCATCAAAAGCCGCAGGCTGTCGGCGGACTACGCCTACTACGGCGCCACCCACGACGGCTCGGACGATATCCTGGTCGAGCACTACGTCTGGAACGGCGTCGACAAGACGCCCGACCACTCGCGGCTGCAGCGGCTCAATACCCGCAACTATCAGCTGAGCAGCACCTTCGAAGGCAAGCAGCCGGATGCGGTGCGCGGCTGGCTGACCGACGCCCGCGACGTGCCGCGCGTGGCGACTTCGGTGCGGCAGGGGCGCTGCATCATCTCCTACCGCAAGGACAGCGACACCAGCTGGGCCGAGCTGTCCAACAACAACTGCCTGCAGGACGAACGCTTCGCGCCGCTGTTCCTCGATGGCGACGAAACCCTGTACGTGCAGGCCAGCCACAAGGGCTACGGCGCGCTGTTCCGCTACGACCTGAGAAAAATGAAGCTGGCCAGCCAGCCCTTCATCGCGGTGCCGGGCTTTGATTTCTCCGGCTCGCCGGAGATCGACGGGCCGAGCGGCAAGCTGCTGGGCATCCACATGCAGACCGACGCCGGCACCACCTACTGGCTCGATCCCGTGCTCAAGGCCGACCAGGCCAGGATCGACGCCGCCTTGCCGGCCACCACCAACACCATCCACTGCCCGCAAAGCTGCCTGAGCTCGCCGGTGCTGCTGGTGGTCTCGTCGTCGGACCGCCAGCCGGACCAGTACATCCTGTACACCCGCGCCAGCGGCAAGCTGGCGGGGCTGGGCAGCCAGCATCCCGACATCGATCCGCAGCAGATGGGCATGCGCGACCTGCACCGCTACAAGGCGCGCGACGGCCGCGAGATCCCCGCCTACGTCACCCTGCCGCCCGGCAAGGCCGACGGCCCGCGGCCGGCCATCGTGCTGACGCACGGCGGCCCCTATGTGCGGGGCGGCTACTGGGACTGGGACGCCGAGGCGCAATTCCTGGCCTCGCGCGGCTACGTGGTGATCCAGCCCGACTATCGCGGCAGCACCGGCTACGGCTACGACCACTTCAAGGCCGGCTGGAAGCAATGGGGCGCCAGCATGCAGGACGACCTGGCCGACGCGGCCTTGTGGGCGACCAAACAGGGCTGGGCCGATCCCAAGCGCATCGCCATCATGGGCGCCAGCTACGGCGGCTACGCCACGCTGATGGGGCTGATCAAGCATCCCGAAATCTACCGCTGCGGCGTCGAATGGGCCGGCGTGACCGACATCAATCTGATGTTCACCTCGTCGCAATCGGACGTGTCGGAGGAAAGCCTGAACTACAGCATGCGCACGCTGGTCGGCGACCCGCAGCAGGATGCGGCGCTGTTCCGCACCAACTCGCCGCTGCTGCGCGCGGCGGAACTCAAGCAGCCGCTGCTGATGGCGCACGGCCTGGAAGACCGTCGCGTACCGCTGGAGCACGCCGACCGCTTCCGCAGCGCGGTCAAGCAGCACAACGACAACGTCAGCTACATCGTCTACAACAACGAAGGCCACGGCTGGCGCCACGAGGACAATCGCATCGACTTCTGGAAAAAGACCGAGGCCTTCCTGGAGCGCAACCTGCGGCAGGCCAAGTAAGGCGGGCGCCCGGGGCCGGGCGCTGTGACAATTAGCGATAATTTAACATTGGAATTTCAATATCATGTCGGGACTGCCTTCTTCCACCGTCCCGAGGAAATCCATGAAAAAATCCGTTTTATGGTTGCACGTGCTGGCCGCGCTGGCCTGGTCGTCCCCCGCCCTAGCCCAGCAGCAGATCCCCGACTTCACGGCGAACAACGCCAACGCTTCCGACCCCGGCACCCTGGGGCCGCCCGCGCCCTCCTACGGCTACCCCGGCGCGCCCGACATCTATTCCGACGAGAGCAATATGCGCTTCCGCAAGGGCCTGCCGTCGTACCAGGCCGAGCTGACCACCGTGCCGACCTTCCAGTCGATCGGCATTTATTGGGCGCCGCCCGGCGCCGGCGTCGACCGCCGCTCCCGCGTCAAATACCGCAAGCACGGCGATGCGCTGTGGAAGAACGGCCTGCCGCTGTGGTTCGATCCGCGCAACAAGGAGTATCGCGGCAGCCTGGTGATGCTGGACGCCGGCACCAGCTACGACATCGAACTGTCGCTGGCCGACCAGCCTGACCTGACCGCCGCCACCACCCAGACCACCTGGAGCGAACAGTTCCCGGTCGGCCGCACCATCACGCTGGCGCCGGGCGTGCAGAAGCTGCCGGGCGAAAGCACCTCCCGTCCCTACCAGGTCAACGTGTCGGGCACGCCGGACGCCTACGTGCGCTATGTATCGGCGCCGTTCGACGCCGACCCCAGCCAGCGCAGCACCATCGACATGGGCGCGGCGGACGCGCATCTGACGTCCGGCAACAGCTGCGTCGTAATCAACGCTTCCTACGTCATCGTCAGCAAGCTGCAGTTGAAGAACTGCCAGCGCCAGGGCATCGCCATCATGGCCCCCTCGCACGATGTCATCATCGAGGACAACGACATCAGCGGTTTCGGCTCGGCGCCGGTCACCACCGAAAGCCCGGCGACCGCCGGCAATGTGCCGACCAACAAGATCGTTCCCGGCAACTACATGGAGGCGGGCATCTATTGCGAGAATTCGAGGAGCGATCCCGACAAGCGCGTGCAGCGCGTCGTCATCCAGCGCAACCGCATACATGATCCGCGCTACGGCTCCATCCACTGGGGCTATGACCATCCCAACTCGGCGCAGGCTGTCACGTTCAGCCATTGCGGCAGCAACCACGTGATCCGCTACAACACGGTCTCCGCCACGCCCGGCCACTACTTCGGCGACGGCATCGGCGGCGGCTCCAACTTCTCGTTCGAAGGTTTCCCGAACGCCGACTCCGACATCTACGGCAACGACATCTCCGGCGTCTACGACGACGCCATCGAATCGGAAGGCGCCAACCGCAACGTGCGCATCTGGGGCAACTACCTGCACCACGTGGTCAGCGGCGTCGGGCTGGCCACGGTGTCGCAGGGGCCGGTGTATGCCTTCCGCAATATCCTGGCCGACACGGCGGGCATGACCAATCCCAACGGCGCCATCCAGGATGACGAGGGCCACGGCGTATTCTTCAAGCTGGGCAGCCTGGAACCCATCGTCAACGGTGGACGGGCCTACTTCTTCCACAACACCAATCTGCAACCGCCGCCGCTGGCCGGCATGCTCTATGGCCTGGGCTCGAACGGATTCATCACCAAGGGCGGCGGCGACACCTGCAACATCGTCAGCCGCAACAACCTGATGACGAGCAGCAAAATCTGGCAAAGCGCCGTGAGGGTGAATGAAGTGTGCGGCAAGAACGACATCGACTACGATGCCTATCGCGGCGGCATTTCGTTCGACGGCACGACTTCCACCTCGGAGGCGCATCCGGCGCCCGGCAGCGGCAAGACCAACAGCGCCAAAGCCATCGTGTTCAACGCCGGCAGCCTGGTCTGGCCGACCATCGCCCTGGTCGAATACGGCGACTATCCCGCCGCGCAATACAAGACGGGCAAGGTCTTCCTGACCACCCAGGCGCCCGCCAACGCCGGCAACTACCAGCTGCAAGCGGGATCGCTGGGCTATGGCGACGGCGTCTACCTGCCCAACTTCAACGAGCCGGCTGCGGGCACGCGTACCGACACCGGCATCGACGCCGGCGCACACCAGCGCAACGCGCCGCCGATGGAATTCGGCGTCGACGCTTACCGCCCAAGACCGTAGAGGCCGCCGCAGTCGATTCATGCCGCCAGTATAGGCAGCGGGTGCGAAATTCGGCCCGTGCGGCATTCGTGCTCGTTTGGATGTCTCGTTCTGTCTCGTTTTGACTCGTTTTGTCTTTGTGCCATGCACAAAACCGAATGAGACAGAACGAGACAAAACGAGACAGAATGCGCAAGGCAAACGAGTACAAATGCCGCAAGGCCCGGTGCACGCCCACCCGCCGCGCACTCCGGTACGCTCACGCCGCAATACTTGCTAATCTAAGACTTGCTGCGGCACCGTCGCCGGCACCCCATGCAAGTTCTAAAGGTCGGCCAGCGCCCTCACATGCGCCACTACGCTGCGGCCCAGCGCCGACAGGTTGTAGCCGCCTTCGAGGCAGCTGACGATGCGGCCCTTGGCGTACAGCCGGGCCACCTCCATCACCTGCTGCGTCATCCACGCGTAGTCCGCCTCGACTAGTCCCATGCCGCCGACATCGTCCTCGCGGTGGGCGTCGAAGCCGGCCGAGATGAAGATCATCTCCGGCTTGAAGGCGTGCAGCGCCGGCAGCCATTGCTCCAGCACGATCTGGCGCACCGCGTCGCCGCGCGTGTGGGCCGGCACCGGCACGTTGACCATGTTGGCGCTGATCGGCTCCGGCTCGGTGTACGGATAAAACGGATGCTGGTAGAAGCTGACCATCAGCGCGCGCGGCTCGTTGAGCAGCGCCTCCTCGGTGCCGTTGCCGTGATGGACATCGAAGTCCACCACCGCCACCCGCGCCAGCCCGCGCGCATCGAGCGCGTGCTTGGCCGCCACCGCGACGTTGTTGAACAGGCAGAAGCCCATCGGCTCGATCGGCCGCGCATGGTGGCCGGGCGGACGCACCGAGCAGAAGGCGTTGTCGATCTCGCCGTCGATGACGGCGTCGGTCGCGGCCACGGCGGCGCCGGCGGCGCGCTGGGCGGCGCGCCAGCTGTAGTGGTTGAGCGAGGTGTCGCCGTCGATCGGATAGCACTCGCCCGGCTCGGGCACGTTGTCGCGCACGATGGCGATGGCGTTCTTGCTGTGGTTGCGTTCGAGATCGGCAAGCGCCACCAGCGGCGCCTCGCGGTGCTCCAGCAGGTCGCTGATGTGCGATCCGATCAGCTGGTCGGCAATCGCTTGCAGGCGCGCGGGGGATTCGGGGTGCCAGTCGCCCATGTCGTGGCGGGCGCAATCGGGGTGGCTGTATATGGCTGTAGTCATGTGACGGGTATCTGCTGCTGTAGGCGCTAATCTACCATAGATAGCGGCGCCGCCGGCTCGCCGCCCCTGCGGGGATAGACAAAAAAACAATTGCCGCATATCATTGCTGATTACTTAACAATGAAAGTCATGCATGGCAGGTTCTCCCCTCTTCCGCTCGCTCGCACTGGCCGGCGCAGCACTCCTGAGCCACGGCGCCCATGCCGCCGACGCCGCGCCACCGCCGGTCGCCAGCTTCTTCGCCGCGCCGCAGCTCAGCCAGGCGACGCTGTCGCCCAAGGGCGGCTATGTCGCCCTCACCACCATGCTGCCCGACGGCATACAGGCGCTGGTCGTGCGCGACAGCACCAACCTGTCCAAGGTGACGCTGCTGGCGCGCTCCGACGCTGACCGCGCCCTCATCACCAGCGTCCACTGGATCAATGAAAACCGCGTCGGCTTCACGGTCAAGAACCTGGACAAGGAGTTCGAGGGCAACCTCGACGAGTTCGCCATCGACCGCAACGGCGAGAACCGCGTACACCTGATCTCCGGCAACTGGAAGCACCAGCAAAAGCAGCTCGGCACCAATATGGTCAACCGCACGCTGACCGCCGCCTACAGCTTTCATGGCGTGACCCACGACGGCTCGGACGACATCCTGGTCGAGAAGAGCACCTGGAACAACATCGACCGCGCGCCCGAGCAAACCCGCCTGATGCGCCTGAACACCCGCACCCAGGCGCTGCGCAGCGCCTTCGACGGCAACCAGCCGGAAGCGGTCAAGTCCTGGCTCACCGACAGCAACGACGTGCCGCGCGTCGTCACCGCGCAGGTCAAGGGCCGCTGCATCACCTCGCACCGCTATCCCGACGACACCAGCTGGAGCGAGATCGGCAACAGCGCCTGCTACCAGGACCAGCGCTTCACCCCGCTGTTCTTCGACGGCACCGATACGCTGTACGTCTACGCCCACTACAAGGACAACGGCGCGCTGTTCCGCTACAACCTGAAGACGATGAAGATGGACGCGGAACCCTTCGTCGAAACGCCCGGCTACGACTTCATCGGCAGCGCCGAGATCGACCGCGTCAGCCGCAAGCTGCTGGGCCTGCATGTGTACACCGACGCCGGCACCACCGTCTGGCTGGACCCGGTGCTAAAGGCCGAACAGGCCAAGATCGACGCCGCGCTGCCCAACACCATCAACACCGTGCGCTGCGCGCAGGACTGCGCCGCCAGCCCGGTGCTGCTGGTCACCGCGAACTCCGACCGCCAGCCGCGGCGCTTCCTGCTGTACACCCGCGCCAGCGGCGCCATCACCGGCCTGGGCGGCGTGCACCCCGACATCCAGCCGGCGCAGATGGGCGCGCGCAGCTTCCACCGCTACACGGCGCGCGACGGCCGTTCGATTCCCGCCTACGTGACGCTGCCGCCCGGTAAGCCGAGCGGCCCGCAACCGGCCGTGGTGCTGGTGCACGGCGGCCCGATGGCGCGCGGCAGTTCGTGGGAATGGGAAGCCGAAGCGGCCTTCCTGGCCACGCGCGGCTACGTCGTGATCCAGCCGGAATTCCGCGGCGGCACCGGCTTCGGCGCGGAGCACTTCCAGGCCGGCTGGAAGCAATGGGGCGGCACCATGCAGGACGACCTGGCCGACGCCGCGCGCTGGGCCGCCAGGCAGGGCTGGGCCGATCCCAAGC
The DNA here is from genome assembly GCF_009380215.1 of Rugamonas aquatica. Taxonomy (GTDB): domain Bacteria; phylum Pseudomonadota; class Gammaproteobacteria; order Burkholderiales; family Burkholderiaceae_D; genus Rugamonas; species Rugamonas aquatica_B. The sequence goes on along the minus strand of NZ_WHUG01000002.1, from coordinate 633,693 downwards.
GCGTCGCCATCATGGGCGCCAGCTACGGCGGCTACGCCACGCTGATGGGCCTGATCAAGGATCCGGCCGTGTTCCGCTGCGGCGTCGAATGGGCCGGCGTCACCGACATCAAGCTGCGCTTCACGTCCACCGAGTCGGACGCGTCGCGCGAGACCCTGGGCTACAGCCTGCGCCTGCTGGTCGGCGATCCCGACAACCCGGCCGACGCCGCGATGATGGACCGCAATTCGCCGCTGCTGCGCGCGGCCGAGCTCAAGCAACCGCTGCTGATGGCGCATGGCTTGAAGGACCTCCGCGTGCCGATCGAACACGCGCAGAAATTCAGCGCCGCCGTCAAGGCCGGCAACCCCAACGTGACCTCCATCATCTACGACAATGAAGGCCACGGCTGGCGCCACCCGGAAAACAGCATCGCCTTCTGGACCCAGGTCGAGACCTTCCTCGACCGCAACCTGAAACAGGCGCAGTAAGCCGCAACACCCGCATGGTATCGCCTGGGCAGTTTCTCGCATAGAATCTGTACAGCGCACAACTCCCATCGATACCATGTACACAAAATTGCATGCCGTGGCCCGGCAGGTCGGCGACATCATCGTCGGCAAGGAGCTGCAGATCCGCCAGGCGCTGACCTGCTTGCTGGCCGGCGGCCACCTGCTGGTCGAGGACGTGCCGGGCGTGGGCAAGACCACGCTGGCGCATGCGCTGGCGATCTCGCTGGGGCTGCGCTTCAACCGCATCCAGTTCACCAGCGACCTGCTGCCGGCCGACGTCAACGGCATCTCCATCTACGAGCGCGAACAGAACGGCTTCGTGTTCCACCCCGGCCCCATCTTCACGCAAGTGCTGCTGGCCGACGAGATCAACCGCGCCACGCCCAAGACCCAGTCCGGCCTGCTCGAAGCGATGGAAGAGCGCCAGGTCAGCGCCGACGGCGTCACGCGTCCGCTGCCGGAACCGTTCTTCGTCATCGCCACGCAAAACCCCACCCACCAGATCGGCACCTTCCCGCTGCCGGAATCGCAGCTGGACCGCTTCCTGATGTGCCTGTCGCTGGGCTATCCCGACGCCGCCGCCGAACGCGCGCTGCTGATGGGCGAAGACCGCCGCGTGCTGCTCAAGGCGCTGACGCCGGCCATGGTGCCGGCCGAACTGGCCGAGGCGCAGCAGGCGCTCAAGCGCATCCACGCCGCGCCGGCGCTGATCGACTACGTGCAGGCGCTGGCCGCCGCCTCGCGCCAGAACGGCCTGTTCGCCGAGGGCATGAGCCCGCGCGCCGCCATCGCGCTGCTGCAGGCCGCGCGCGCCTGGGCCGCGCTGGAGGGCCGCGACCACGTGCTGCCGGAAGACGTGCAGGCGGTGCTGGTGCCGGTGTGCGCGCACCGGCTGCGGCCGCTGAAGGCGGCGCACGGCGTCGCGCTGGCCAGCCGCGACCTGGTGCTGCAACTGCAAACATCGGTGCCCGTCTAGGCTGCCATGGCCGGCCCGCCGCCCCCGCAGCCTTCGCAGTCTCCGCCATCCCCGCTGCACGGCCTGTACCGGCGCGCCCGCGACCAGTGGCTGTTCCAGCTCGGCCCCAGCGAGGCGGGCGTGGTCACGCTGACCATGCGCCGCGTGTTCATCGTGCCGACCCGGCCCGGCCTGGCCTTCGCCGGCCTGCTGCTGTTGATGCTGATCGGCGCCCTCAACTACAACCTCGGCCTCGGCTTCGCGCTGACCTTCTTTGCCGGCGCCTGCGCCGTGGCCGATATGTACCAGACCGCCAGCAACCTGGCCCGCCTTGAATTGACGCCGGGCCGCGCCGCGCCGGTGTTCGCAGGCGAAGAGGCGCAGTTCGAACTGCATCTGCACAACCGCGGCAAGCTGGCGCGCTACGCCGTCTGGCTGGGCTTCCAGGCCGACGGCGAGCCGCGCCAGGTCACGGACGTCGCGGCCGGCGGCGTCAGCACGGTGCGGCTGTCGGCCGCCACGTCCGCGCGCGGCTGGCTGGACGCGCCGCGCATCCGCCTCGTCACGCGCTTCCCGCTCGGCCTGTTCCGCGCGTGGAGCTACTGGCGGCCCGCGCTCAAGGTGCTGGTCTATCCCGCGCCCGAACTGCCGGCGCAGCCGCTGCCGTCGAGCGGCGCCGCCAGCGAGGACGGCCACGGCACCGTGGGGCTGGACAATTTCGCCGGCATCCGCAGCTACCATCCGGGCGACCCGATGCGCCACCTGGCCTGGCGCCAGATCGCCCGCCACGATCCGGCGCTGGGCGGGCAGCTGGTGACCAAGCATTTCGACGGCGGCGCCGTGGCCGAGCTGTGCCTCGACTTCGCCGCGCTGCCGGTGCAGCTGGAGCTGGAACTGAAGCTGTCGCGCATGACGCGCTGGGTGCTGGAGGCCGAGCAGCGCGCCCTGCCCTACACCTTCCGTCTGGCGCAGCATGAATACGGCCCGGCGCTGGGCGACGCCCACCAGGCCGCCTGCCTGCGCGCGCTGGCGCTGTTCGGCGTGGAGGGCAGCGCATGAGCGCCGTGCGCCCGCCACCGCCGCCGTCCTCGCAGCTCTCCTCGCCGCCTTCGTCCGCCGGCCAGCGCGCGCGCCTGGCGCTGCGCCTGACGCGCGACAAGTCCGACACCCTGCTGCTGCTGGCCGCCGCCCTGATGGTGCTGGCGCCGCACTTCGAGCACCTGCCGCTGTGGATCAGCGCCGTGGTGTGCGGCACGCTGCTGTGGCGCGCCGCCATCACCTGGCGCGGCAAGCGCATGCCCTCGCTGTGGCTGCTGCTGCCGGTCTCGGTCGCCGCCATGGCCGGCGTCTACCGCAGCTTCCACACACTGCTGGGCCGCGACGCCGGCGTCGCCATGCTGGCGCTGCTGCTGGCCTTCAAGCTGCTGGAGATGCGCGCCAAACGCGACCTGTTCGTCGTCATCTTCCTCAGCTTCTTCGTGCTGCTGACGAATTTCTTCTACTCGCAAAGCATGCCCACCGCGCTGTGGATGGGCGCCACGCTGATCGTGCTGCTGACGGCCCAGCAATCGTTCCAGTACACCGGCGCCGTGCCGCCGCTGGCGCGCCGCCTGCGCACCGCCGCCACCACCGCGCTGCTGGCGGCGCCGCTGGCGATCCTGATGTTTGTTGGCTTCCCGCGCATCCAGGGCCCGCTGTGGGGCCTGCCCGGCGACGCCCACAGCGGCCACACCGGCATCTCCGACAGCATGGCGCCCGGCACCCTGTCGTCGCTGGCGCAGTCCGACGCCGTGGCCTTCCGCGTGCGCTTCTTCGGGCCCATGCCGGCCCAGAGCCAGCTGTACTGGCGCAGCATCGTGCTGGGCGACTACGACGGCCGCACCTGGACCCGCGTGCCGCGCCGGCGCGGCCTGCAGCGGCTGGACATCAGCGTCGCCACGCGCGGCCAGCCGCTGCGCCACGAGATCACGATGGAGCCCACCAACAGCCTCTGGCTGGCCGCGCTGGAACTGAGCGGGCCGACGCTGTCCCTGCCCGGCCACCGCGTGCGCGACTCCGACGAACTGGAGTTCTTCACCAGCGATCCCGTCACCCAGCGCGTGCGCTACGAAGCCAGCGCCTGGACCGACTTCCGCGTGCAAGCCGACGAACAGCCGCAACGCATGGCGCGCTGGACCGAGCTGCCGGCCGGCTTCAACCCGCGCACGCTGGCGCTGGCAAAAGCGCTGCACGCGCCCGCCGCCTCGCCCGCCGCATTCGCCCCGCCCGACGCGCGCGAAGCCGCCGGCCTGGCGCTGCGCCTGCTGCAACGCTTCCACGACAACGGCTACACCTACACGCTGCAACCGCCATTGCTGGGCCGCGACGCCGTCGACGACTTCCTGTTCGGCAGCAAGGCCGGCTTTTGCGAGCACTACGCCGGCGCCTTCGTCGTGCTGATGCGCGCCATGGGCGTGCCGGCGCGCGTCGTCACCGGCTACCAGGGCGGCGAACTGAACCCGGTGGACGGCTACCTGACCGTGCGCCAGTCCGACGCCCACGCCTGGGCCGAATTCTGGGCGCCCGGCGTCGGCTGGCGCCGCATCGACCCGACCGCCGCCGTCGCCCCCGAACGCATCGCCTACAGCCTGGCGCAGGCGCTGCCGCAAGCCGGCACTTTCGGCCTCGGCCCCCTGTTGAATCTGCAAAACGACCCCAATTCGTGGCTGGGCAAGCTCAGATTCAACTACGCCGCGTTGAATAATGCTTGGAATCAATGGGTCCTGGATTACAATCCAGAGAGGCAGCGGAGTTTCCTTGAAGAACTAAGCTCAGCCTTCGCCAACTGGCGCAGCGCACTCGGTGCGGCGCTGGTGTGCGGCCTGCTGTACCTGCTGTACTGGCGGCGGCAGCGGCGGCCATTGGCGCCGCTGGACGCGCTGTACCAGGCCTTCTGCCGGCAGCAGGCGCGCCGGGGTTGCGCGCGCCGCCCGGACGAAGGCCCGTCCAGCTACGCCGCCCGCCTGCGCACCGTGCAGGCCAGCCCGGACCAGCTGGCCGCGATGGAGAAATTTTTAACACTGTACGGCGCGCTGAAGTACGGCGCCGCCGGTTCCGAACCACGCTCGGCGTCGCTGACGACGCTGAAAACATTGCTACGCATATGCCGATGAAGACTTTGATGACCGCCCTGCTGCTGGGCACCGCCACCTTGAGCCAGGCCGCCCCGGTCGACCCCTACGGCTACAAGCTGCCGCCCAGCATGCAGCCGAAGAAAAAAGCCGCAACCGCAGCCAAGAAAAAAGGCCCGCCGCCGGTCGACTACGTCGGCGAGTTCGTCAACTTCGGCGACTGGAAGGAAGTGCGCAGCTTCCTCGACGAAGTCGCCACCCGCGACGGCTTCGAGCGCGCCGAACTGAACACGCTGATGAACCAGGTGCGCTACGTCGATTCGGCGGTGCAACTGGTCAAGCCCGCGCCGCCGGGCAAGCCGAAGAACTGGCAAGCCTACAGCCGCCTGATCGTCGATCCGGTACGCATCGACAACGGCGTCAAGTTCTGGAACGAGAACCGCGACGCGCTGGAACGGGCCGAGGCGCTGTATGGCATTCCGGCGGAAATCCTGGTCGGCATCATCGGCGTGGAAACCGTGTACGGCCGCAACACCGGCCGCTTCCGCGTGATCGACGCGCTGACCACGCTGGCCTTCTCCTACCCGGAAGCGCCGCAGCGCACCGAGCGCATGGCCTTCTTCCGCGGCGAGCTGGAGGCGGCGCTGCTGTTCGCGCGCCAGAACGGCATCGATCCGCTGTCGCTGCGCGGTTCCTTTGCCGGCGCCATCGGCATGCCGCAGTTCATGCCCAGCAGCGTGATGAAATACGCGGTCGACTTCGACGGCAGCGGCAAGATCGACCTGCTCAACTCCAGCGGCGACGCCATCGGCAGCGTGGCGGCCTTCCTGGCCGCGCACGGCTGGCAGCGCGACCTCGGCGGCCCGCTGGTGTACGCGGCCGCCGTCTCGCCCAACCGCGCGTGGGAAGCCATGATCAACCAGGGCCTGAGCGCCAAGTACCGCGCGCCGGAATTGACGGCGGCCGGCGTCACCACCACCGTGCCGGTGCCGGAACAGCAGAACTACGGTCTGGTGGATTTGCAGAACGGCGCCGAGCCCACCGAGTACTGGCTGGCCAATAATAATTTCTTCGCGATCACGCAATACAACCGCAGCTATTTCTATGCGATGTCGGTGGTGGAGTTGGGGCGCGCGGTGCGCCTGGCGCGCGGAGGTTTGTAAGGAAGCGTAAAGTGCCTTGCTCCACAGACTTGCCGACTGTATTGTTTAGTTGACACTTGGCAAGTATTTGTACAAACTTGCGGTATCTGTGGTGCAAACATAAACTGTTCTACAACAAAATTAACTTAAAATTAACTTTGTGTGTTCATTAAGTGTGTGCACAAGCAGCTTAGCATATCAGTGGGTGTATAATTCTCACACAATGTTGCAACCGGACAACAATACCCCGTGAGCAATGAGGTTTTTTTATTGCTTATGAGTATTACATGGCATGTTGTTGTACAATTGTGTATATATTATGAAACTTGTTATCCCGGAATCCCGTCCGTGTGTGAATTCGTTCCTTGGTAAGGATGAACATTAACGCAGCAAAGCGAGCTCCGAGTGTTGTACTTTGCAGGACAACTTTACAGAAGGAAAAGACGAAATCATGACAAACCAAGTCGGCATAGATATGAACAACGATGCGGATGGCGATGATCTGCTGCAATACAATCCCAACCGCCTGCTCGATACCCTGATCGAGAACCTGCGTCTGAAAAACGATGCAGCCCTGTCGCGCGCGTTGGAAGTCGCACCGCCGGTCATCAGCAAAATCCGCCACCACCGCTTGCCGGTTGGCGCTTCGCTGCTGATCCGCATGCACGAAGTAAGCGACCTGAGCATCCGCGACCTGCGTTACTTGATGGGCGATCGCCGCAACAAGTTCCGCATCAGCGACAAGCAGTTCAAGCCTAAAGAAGGCGAACCAGGCGGCCAAGGCTGATACTAGCCGTCGTCCTGCAGCGACTCCCTCCCCCCTTACCCAGGGGCGAGGGATGCAATACCTTACGCCGGGAATACCCCGGTCGATAAGTAGCGGTCGCCGCGATCGCAAACGATGAACACGATGGTTGCGTTCTCCACCGTTTGCGCAATGCGCAGCGCGATCTCGCAGGCGCCCGCCGCCGAAATACCACAGAAGATGCCTTCCTCGGCAGCCATGCGGCGCGCCATGCGTTCGGCCGCGGCCTGCGACACCGACTCCACCTGATCCACCCGCGCGCGCTCGTATATCTTCGGCAGATACGCTTCCGGCCATTTGCGGATGCCGGGTATCGACGAACCCTCTTCCGGCTCGGCGCCGATGATCTGCACGCCCGGATTCTGTTCCTTCAAATACCGCGACACGCCCATGATGGTGCCGGTGGTGCCCATGGCGCTGACGAAGTGCGTCACGCGGCCTTCGGTGTCGCGCCAGATCTCCGGGCCCGTGCCCTCGTAGTGCGCGCGGGCGTTGTCGAAGTTGCCGAACTGGTCGAGGATGATGCCCTTGCCATCCTTCTGCAATTGCTCGGCCATGTCGCGCGCGTATTCCATGCCGCCGGTCTTGGGCGTGAGCATGATCTGCGCGCCGTAGGCGGCCATGCTCTGGCGGCGCTCCACACTCAGGTTCTCCGGCATCAGCAACAGCATCTTGTAGCCGCGCAGCGCGGCCGCCATCGCCAGCGCGATGCCGGTGTTGCCGCTGGTGGCTTCGATCAGCGTATCGCCCGGCTTGATGTCGCCGCGTTCCTCGGCGCGCTTGAGCATGGACATGGCGGCGCGGTCCTTGACAGAACCGGCCGGATTATTGCCTTCGAGCTTGCCGAGTATGACGTTGTTACGGGCCAGCGCCTCGGCGCCGGGCAAGCGCGTCAGCTGCACCAGCGGCGTGTTGCCTATCGTATCTTCCAGAGTCTTGTAAGCCATCGTGTTCTATCTTCAGTTATTTCGCCAAAACATGCATTTTAATCCGAGTTGGGATCCCGCGTACGGGAGATGCCCGGGCGAAGTGCTTGGACTGCGCGCCGCCATGGGATAGACTTGCAACATTTCCATCCCCTCCTACATTTTCCGGAATCGTCATGGCTACAACCCCTATGGAACTGCTCCCCGAAGACACGCCGGACGAGCCGACTCCGCTGCCCAACACCAGTCTGGAGAACCGCAACCACCAGCTGTTCCCCGTGCTGAGCGAGATCGACATCAAGCACATGCGCCGCTTCGGCCACGTGCGTCATTTCCAGGACGGCGACATGATCTTCGAAGCCGGCAAGACCAGCTTCGGCCTGATGCTGGTGCTGCAGGGCGGCATAGAAGTCAGCCGCTATGACGGCCTGGGCAACACCTCCCACATCACCACCCACACGCAGGGACAATTCAGCGGCGAAGTGGCGCAGCTGTCGGGCCGTCCTTCGCTGGGCAACGGCAAGGCGGTGGGCGCGGTGGAAGTGCTGGTGGTGCCGTCCGAATCGCTGCGCGCGCTGCTGGTCGCGCACGCCGAGCTGGGCGAGCGCATCGTGCGCGCGCTGATCCTGCGCCGCGTCGGCCTGATCGAAACCAATTCCGGCGGCCCGGTGATCGTCGGCCCGCGCGGCCACGGCCGCATCCACACGCTGCAAAGCTTCCTGTCGGCCAACGGCCATCCGTACAGCGTGCTCGATCCCGAGCTGGACCAGCAAGCCGCCGACCTGATGGCGCACTACCAGCCGAAACCGGAAGAACTGCCGCTGGTGGTCTGCCCGGACGGCGTGGTGAAAAAGAATCCGACCGTGGTCGACATCGGCCGCTGCCTCGGCATGCTGCCCGAGATCGACGGCGAAAAAATCTGGGACGTGATCGTGGTCGGCGCCGGCCCCGCCGGCCTGGCGACGGCGGTGTACGCCGCGTCGGAAGGCTTGTCGGTGCTGGCGCTGGAAACGCGCGCCTACGGCGGCCAGGCCGCCGCCAGCGCGCGCATCGAGAACTACCTGGGCTTCCCCACCGGCGTCTCCGGCCGCGCGCTGGCGGGCCGCGCTTACGTGCAGGCGCAGAAGTTCGGCGTCGAAGTGGCCATTCCCGCGCCGGCCGGCCGCCTGATCTGCGACACCTATCCGCTGCAAGTGGAAATGTGCGGCAGCCTGCAGCGGCTGAAGGCGCGCACCGTCGTGCTGTCGTGCGGCGCGCGCTACCGCCGTCCATCGCTGGCCAACCTGCGCCAGTTCGAAGGCAAGGGCGTGTACTACTGGGCCTCGCCCATCGAGGCCAAACTGTGCAAGACCGAAGAGATCGTGCTGGTCGGCGGCGGCAACTCGGCCGGCCAGGCGGCGGTGTTCCTGTCGGGCCACGCGGCCAAGGTGCATATGCTGATCCGCAAGGACAGCCTGGCGTCGACCATGTCGAGCTATCTGATCGAACGCATCGAAGCCACGCCCAACATCGAACTGCACACGCAGACCGAGATCGTCGCGCTGGAAGGCGATGACGACGGCTTGAAGCAGGTGCGCATCCGCGGCATGAAGAGCGGCGAGGAATGCGACTACGACGTCTGCCGCGTATTCCTGTTCATCGGCGCCGATCCGAACACGGACTGGCTGAGCGACTGCGGCGTGGACGTCGACGCCAACGGCTTTATCCGCACCGGTTTCGACGTCACCAAGTCGCAGTGCAAGGCCAACTTCCGCGACGGCGTGTACCCGCGCGACCTGCCATCGCGCGCCGCGCTGGAGACCAGCGTGCCGGGCGTGTTCGCCATCGGCGACGTGCGCGCCAGCTCGACCAAACGGGTCGCGGCGGCGGTCGGCGAAGGCGCGGCGGTGGTGTCGCAGATCCACGCCTTCCTGGCCAACCTGCCTGCCGACAAGGTGTTCAGCTAAGCAGCTTACGCGGCGGCGCCGGCGCGAATGCCGGCCGCCGCTGCGAAGAATGCCCCGCCTCGCCCTTGAGGTGGAACACCTTGACGGACTGCGCCAGCGCCTGCGCCTGCTCCTGCAGGCTTTCCGCCGCGGCGGCGGCCTGCTCCACCAGCGCGGCGTTCTGCTGCGTGATGTCATCCATCTGCGTCACCGCGCGATTGACCTCGCCGATGCCCGTGCTTTGCTCCTGGCTGGCAACCGTGATCTGCGCCATGATGTCGGCCACCTTTTGCACCGAGGCCACCAGCAGCGTCATGGTGCGGCCGGCGTCGTCCACCAGCTTGCTGCCGGCATCGACCGTCTCCACCGAAGCGCCGATCAGCTCCTTGATTTCCTTGGCCGCCGCCGCGCTGCGCTGCGCCAGGTTGCGCACCTCCGACGCCACCACCGCAAAGCCGCGCCCCTGCTCGCCGGCGCGCGCCGCTTCCACGGCGGCGTTGAGCGCCAGGATATTGGTCTGGAAAGCGATGCCATCGATCACGCCGATGATGTCGACGATGCGGCTGGAACTGGCCTTGATCGAACCCATCGTATCGACCACCTGCGCCACCATCGCCCCGCCCTGCACCGCCACGGTCGAGGCCTCGGCCGCGAACTGATTGGCCGAGCGCGCGCTGGCGGCGTTCTGCTCGACGGTGCCGGTCAGCTGCTCCATCGAACTGGCGGTCTGCTCCAGCGAACTGGCTTGCGCCTCGGTGCGCGACGACAGGTCGGCGTTGCCGCGCGCGATCTCGTCGGTGGCCACCATCATCTCGTCGGTGCTGGAGCGGATGCGGCCTATCATGCCGGTCAGGTTGGTGTTGATGGTGTTCATCGCATCCATCAGGTGGCCGACCTCGTCGTCGCGTTCGACACGGATGTCGTGGCTCAGGTCGCCGTCGGCGATATTGCGCGCGGTATCGATCGCGTGGTCGAAGCTGAGTTTGATGTGCCGGTAAATCACGAACAGGCACACCAACGACACGCCGACCAGCAGCGCCAGCAAGGCGATCGCCGTCCAGAACGCCATGCTGGTGCTGTGCTCCGAGCGCGCCACCGCCGCGCCGGTGCGCTGGTCCAGCAGCGCCAGGAATTCGTTCACCGGCTGCATGATCCTGGCTTTGTTCTTGTGATACTGCTCGTCATGCATGATCTTGCGCGCCATCTCGGGATCGGGCGGGCCGGTCTTGGTGAACTTGCCGCTGCCATCGTCGAACAGCCCCTTGACGGCGTTCATGGCGATGACCTCGGTTTTGACCAGCGCATCCGAATTGGCCTGCGCCTCTTTCAGCTTGCCGAATTCCTCGTCGGTGAAGCCGGCTTGACGCATCAGCTCGCTTAGCGCGATCGCTTCGCCGTCGGGAGTCGGCTTGTCGACGCCGGCCGCCACGAAGTCCCAGTAGATGCGCTCGTAATGCTGCGGCCGCGACTTCTTGCCGTTGCGGATATCGAGGATGTCCAGATACTCTTTTTCGTACTTGGGGTCGCCGCTGACGACGTAGGTGCGGGCCAGCCGGGTCAGGTCGTCCGAGCTTTGCCGCAACTCGTCGGCCAGCAGATAGGAGTGGTAGCGCGCTTCATTCGCACGGTTCAGCTCGGCCTCCTTGGTCGAGATGCGGACCAGCGCCCACAAAGTCAGACTGGACAGCGCGAGGCTGACCAGAAAGAACGCGATGAAAATATTCTTGATGGAGAATTTGCTTTTCATGAAGGCCCCCAATGATCGGTTCTCGAATCATTGTAGACCCAAGCGCATCAATCCGGCGCATGGCATGGAACGGCAGGCAACACTATTGCTTCCAAGCGATATTGCTTGATTATCGAAACCTATTCCTGCTGGCGAGCGCCGGCGCCCGCGGCCAACGCATTGATCTCGAAGTCGCCGTCATCGACCAGCCGCTCCCAGCCCTCGAACTTGCCCATGCCGCGCGTGCGCGCAATCGACAGCAGCAGGCTTTGCCCTGGCGCCGGTCGCTCCGGCTGCAACTGGTAGACAGGATCGGCAAACGCCTGCGCCGGCGTGGTGATGGTCCAGCCCATGTCGACGAACTGCTGGATCGCGTCCTTGAGCCACAGCGCGTTGATCAGGTTATGGTGCATCAGCATGACCTGCGGGATATCGCGTCCCTCCAGCTTGCGCGACAGATCGCGATAGGCCGTGGCGCGCTGGCGCAAGTGCGCAAGGTAGGCCTGCTTGATCGGCGCGATGTCCGCCTTGGGATCGGCGCGCAGGACTTCGTTCAGTTTTTCATCCAGCCGCCAGTCGCTGGTATCGAGGCTGACGTAGCCGTTGCGATAGCCGCTCTGCCTGAGGAAGGCGCGCATGCCGTCGCGCTTTTCCGGCGTGTTCCCTTCACGCAGATAAGTGAAGCGGAACCATTTCTGATAACCCGGTAGGCTGGCCGTGATGCGGTCGCAGTCCTGCACCTCCTGGCGATACTGCGCGAGACTGAGCTTGGCGTCGTTCAGGTCGGGATGGGTCATCGTGTGATTGCCGAGCGCATGGCCCGCCTGGCCCCAGGCCTTGGCCAGCGCATAGCCTTCCGGCTTGTCCGCGCCGAAGCCGCAGGTGACGAACAAGGCCGCCTGCACACGATGCGCGGCCAGCGCATCGAGCAGCGCCTGGTTGCGCTGCTGCGGCGACATCAGCGGCGTCGTCTCCAGCCGCGGGCCGTCATCGAAGGTGAAGGCCACGGACTGCGCGTGCGCAGCCGGGGCGTAGGCCATCGTGGCGAGAATCACTGCGCGGCGCAGAGCCGGTCTCCATGACGTCATTGTGCGTTGCGCTCCTTGATGCGTTTCAGTTGGGCCGACTGGTAGGCGCCGAAGGCGTCGTTGAACAGGCAGCGTATCAGCGGATCGTCGACGATGTCGGCATCGGGCGGCGCGCCGTTGATGCGCATGTACATCGACGTCAGCGACTCACCCATCGCCAGCCCGGCGTACAGTTTGGCGACGGGGATTTCGGTCGTCCACGTCGGCGCCTCCTGGTCGCCGGTGAGCGCGATGTCGTCGCCGTGTATGCGGTAGCGGAACTGCTGCGCCACGCCCTCATGATCGTAGACCGACAGCTGCCAGACGCAGGGCGTTTCGAAATAGCTGTCCGGTGTCAGCTCCATGTCGCGGTATTTTTCGAGCAGGCCGTTGCGGCAGTAGTCCAGCGCCAGCAAGGTTTGCTCGGCGCTGAGCGGCGCGAGATGGCGGGCGATCTCCGATGTCGGCGGCGGCGTGATGGCGGCATCGTATGCATAGTCAACATCCTGCTCGCCGACCGGTAGCACCCACGCCAGCGGCGCCGATGGCGTCAGCGCATGCGGCGTCAGCTCCACCGACACCGACGGGTTCAGGCGCACAATGCCGGCGCCCGGCAACCACGCACTGACTTCCTGCGCGAACTGGCGATAGGTGATCGGGAACAGCGAGTGGTTGTACCAAGACCACGGCTCCTGCACGAACTGGCAGGAACTCGGTACCACATAGCGCGGCGCCAGCGCCTGCAGCTGTTCGGGCCATTCCTCCGGCAGTAGCGGAGTGCCGCCCTCCGCGCGCGACGGCGCGATGACATCGATCTCGCGCATGGTCTGGAAAGGCCACAGCACCATATCCCACGGCGCGTAGGGTTTGAGCTGCTCCAGCGTTTCCGGGTCCATCCACGAATCGACGACGTTCAGCACATTCAGTCCGGCGGCGCGGATGTGGAACATCGAATCGACGTCGGAATCGAGCGCCTTGCGCGGAATGACTTCGATGGCGCCGACCTGCACCGGCGCATCCACCTTCAGCGGCCGCACGTTGACGAAGCCCAGCGCGCGTATCATCGCGAACAGTTCATCGAACAGGCAGTAGAGGTAAATCGGCGTATCGCGATCGAGCAGATCCAGGCTCTCCATCGAGCAGTGGTCGTCATGGAAGTGCGAGATGAACACCGCATCCGGCTTCATCCCGCGTATCTGCGCGAGGTCGAAACGCACATCAGGGAAGGCGTGGCAATTCCTGCTGAACGGGTTCTCGAAAATCGGATCGAACACGATGCGCGTTCCATCGCATTCGAACACATAGCCGGCATGCAGGATGCGGGAAATTCTCAGCGTCATGTGCGCTCCCCCGTTGAAGAAGCGCAATTATAACCCGGGGTCAGGTCCCCCATTTCTACACGGTCTCGGCTGTAGCGAGGACTACAGCCGAGACCGTGTAGAAATGGGGGACCTGACCCCGGATGGGTTTAGCGCAGCGGCGTCGGGTAGCTGGCGGGGCTGGCGTTGCCTTCCGTGTCGATGGCTTGGACGCCGAAGTAGTAGTTGTCCTTCGACAGCGGCAGCGTGAACTCGGTGGCCTTGCCGACGAACTGGCTGCCCTGCCATTCGGCGGCCGAGGTGTCGCGCCAGACGATGCGGTAGCCCGCCAGGTCCGGCTCGGCATTGGCTTGCCATACCAGCTCGGTATCGTTCTGCAATTTGGCGGTACGCACCTGCACCTTGGCCGGCGCGGCCGGCGCCAGCGACAGCGACGACAAGGCCGCCGCGTTCACCCGCGCCACCTGGGCGATGTAGTTGAAATCGTCGTACTGCGGCAGGTCGCCGATCAGCACGCCATTCTCGGTGCGGATGTTCTGGTGCTGGTGGTTGAAGTCTTCGGCCGGCTCGGTGAAGCGCAAGGCCGCGTAGCCGCGCTCCAGGAACGGCATGTGGTCGCCGCCGCGCAGGTAACGGTCGCGGCGCTGGATGACGTTGACTTTGAACTTGGGCACGTAACGCTCGCCCGCCTCCTTCACCGCCCGCGCCAGCTGGCGCGACAGCGAATCGTTCTCGCCGCCGGTCTGGATCAGCGTCCGCACGGTGTCGCTGTTTTCCTTTTGCACCGGCAAGCCTTCGGCGAACAAACGCACTTGCGTGTTGTCGACCTTGCCGTGCTCGTCGCGCGAGCTGCCGATGATGTCGTTGGTGAACATGCCGGCGATGTTCAGATTCTTCTGCTTCGCCAGCTCGGCCCAGTGCGCCGCGCCCAGCAAGCCCTGCTCTTCCGCCGCCACGGTCATGAAGACCAGCGTGGCGTCGAATTTGTACTTGGCCATGACGCACGCCATTTCCATCACGGCGGCGGTGCCGGAAGCGTCGTCGTTGGCGCCGGGCGCGTCGCCCTTGGCATCCATGACGTCGGTGTTGCGCGAGTCGTAGTGGCCGCTGACCACGTACATGCGGTCCACGGACGCGGCCTGCGTGCCCGGCAGGGTGGCCACCACGTTGACGATTTCGGTCGGCCGGCTGATGCGCGCGGAGACCGGTGCGACATGGCTGTCGAACGCCACTTGCAGGCGGCCGCCCTGGGCCGCGCCGCAGCGCTCCAGCTCGCTCTTGATCCAGCGCCGGGCCGCGCCTATGCCTTCGGTTTCGGAGACCGTGTCCGACATCGTGTGGCGCGTGCGGAAGCCGACCAGCTTGTTGATGTAGCCTTCGATGCGAAGCGGAGAGATTTCCTTGACGATCTGGTCGATCTGGGCCTGGTGACGCGTGGTGTCAGGGCCGGCCGCAAGGGCTGGCGCGACGGCCAGCACGCTGAGGGCGGTCAAGATGAGTGGCTTGCAATGCATCGTCTGTCTCCGGTGAAAAGATCTCAACATCTTCGCACGGATCAGCGATCATTTTTGATTTGGAAACAAAACACAAACAAAAAACCCGCAGCGGCCGGCTGCGGGTTTGGGGAAGCGACGAAGCTTACTTGGCTGGCGCGGCAGCCGGAGTCGATGCGGCGGCGGCCTTGTCGGCTTTGGCCGCAGCCTTCGCAGCGGCTTTGTCAGCCTTGGCGGCAGCTTTGTCGGCTGCCTTGTCGGCCTTGGCGGCCGGTGCTGCCGCAGCGGCTGGCGCGCCGTCGAGCGGCTTGCCGTTCACAACCAAGCCGGCCTGCGACAGCTTGACGGCGCTTTTCTCGCCGATACCCTTCACGCGCTTCTCGAAATCAGCCCAATCCTTGAAATCGCCTTTTTTGCGCTCTTCCAGGATGGCTTTCGATTTGACCGGGCCGATGCCCTTGACCGAGTCCAGCGCGGCGGCGTCAGCCTTGTTGACGTCGACCTGCGCAAAAGCGAAGCCCATCGTTGCAATCAGGGTCGCAACAGCCAGCAAAATTTTCTTGAACATGTCTCAATCTCCATGGTGGGTGAAAGCAAGGGCGACAACCGCGCCTTGAACACCCTTAACGGCCAACCTCAGCGTCGGTTGACAGATCATTCATGAAGCTTTTATGACATGCGTCAGAAGCCGGCCATCAAGCGTCGAACAATTCCTCGCGCGTGACCGTCGCCGTACCCAGCTTGCCGACCACGATGCCGCCGGCGCGATTGGCCGTCTGCACCGCTTCGTTCCAGCCGACACCGGCGCCCAGCATGGCGGCCATGGTGGCGATCACCGTGTCGCCAGCGCCGGAAACGTCGAACACTTCACGCGCCTGTGCCGGCATGTGGAATTGCTCGCCGTCGGTGTACAGCGTCATGCCCTCTTCGGAGCGGGTCAGCAGCAGCGCGTCCAGCTTCAGCTCCGTGCGCAGCGCCTGCGCCTTGGCGGTCAGCTGCTCTTCGCTGTTCCAGCTGCCGACGATGCGCTTCATTTCCGATTTATTCGGCGTCAGCACGGTCGCACCGGCGTAGCGCGAGAAGTCATCCCCCTTAGGATCGACCATCACCACCTTGCCGGCGGCGCGCGCCGACGCGATCATGTCGGCCACGTTGACCAGCGAACCCTTGGCATAGTCCGACAGCACGATCACGTCGTAATCGGCCAGCAGCGCCTTGAATTGCAGCAGCTTGTCGCGCAGCACGGTATCGGTCGGGGCTTCCTCGAAATCGATGCGCACCATCTGCTGCTGACGGCCAATCACGCGCAGCTTGATGATGGTGGAGATGGCCTCGTCGCGCTTCAGATAGCTGTGGATGCCGCCGCTTTGCAGCATCTGCTCCACCTCATTGCCCGCCTCGTCGGCGCCGACCACGCCCAGCAGACCGGCGCGCGCGCCCAAGGCCGCAGCATTGCGCGCCACGTTGGCCGCGCCGCCCAGCCGCGCTTCGCGCTTCTCGATGCGAACGATGGGCACCGGCGCTTCCGGCGAAATGCGGCTGACGTCGCCGAACCAGTAACGGTCCAGCATCACATCGCCCACCACCAGGATACGCACTTGATCCAGTGCAGGTGCTTGATAAGTCGTGACGTTAGTACTCACAGAAACCTCTTAAACGCGGGTCAGGATGGAACGGCCGATGCCGTGGTATTCGAAGCCTGCTTCGGCCATCACCGCCGGCTCGAACAGATTGCGGCCGTCGAAGATGATGGCTTGCTTCAGCGAAGACTTGATGCGGTCGAAGTCCGGGCTGCGGAAGGCCTTCCATTCGGTGACGATCACCAGCGCCTCGGCGCCGGTCAGCGTATCCATCGGGCTGGTGGCGAAGCGGATGCGCGCCATTTCTTCGGCGTTCAGGTCCAGCTCCAGCACGCGCTTGGCTTCCGTCATCGCGACCGGATCGTACACCGCCACCGTCGCGCCGCCGTCCAGCAGCTGCTTGATCAGCACGCGGGCCGGGGCTTCGCGCATGTCGTCGGTGTTCGGCTTGAAGGCCAGGCCCCAGACCGCGAAATGCTTGCCGCTCAAGTCTTCGCCAAAGCGCTTGACCACTTTCTGGCCCAGCACCAGCTTCTGCTTGTCGTTGACCGCTTCCACGGCGCGCAGGATCAGCAAGTCCTGGTCGTACTGGCGCGCCGTGCGTTCCAGCGCCTGCACGTCTTTCGGGAAGCAGGAACCGCCGTAGCCCGCGCCGGCGTACAGGAAGCTGTGGCCGATGCGCGGATCGGAGCCGATGCCGTGACGCACGGCCTCAATGTCCGCGCCCACCTGGTCGGCCAGGTTGGCCAGCTCGTTCATGAACGAGATGCGGGTCGCCAGCATGGCATTGGCCGCGTACTTGGTGAACTCGGCCGAACGCACGTCCATCCAGAAGGTGCGCTCGTGGTTGCGGTTGAACGGCGTGTACAGCTTCTTCATCAGGCCGTGGGCCTTCTCGCCTTCCGGCGTGCTGTCGCAGCCGATGACGATACGGTCGGGACGCATGAAGTCTTCCACCGCCGCGCCCTCTTTCAGGAACTCGGGATTGGAGACCACGGAGAATTTCGACGCATCGCCGCGCGCGGCCAGCTCGGCCTGCACCGCAGCCGTGACGCGGTCGGCGGTACCGACAGGCACGGTCGACTTGTCGACGATGACCTTGAACTCGGTCATGTACTTGCCGATGTTCCTGGCGGCGGCCAGCACGTATTGCAGGTCGGCCGAACCGTCCTCGTCCGGCGGTGTGCCGACGGCGATGAATTGCAGGCAGCCGTGCGCGACCGAAGCCGCGACATCGGTGGAGAATTGCAGACGGCCGGCGGCACGGTTGCGCGCAACCACTTCTTCCAGGCCCGGCTCGTGGATCGGAATGCCGCCGTTGTTGAGCAGATCGATTTTCTTCTGGTCGACGTCGAGGCAGAAAACGTCGTTGCCCAGTTCGGCGAGGCAAGCGCCGGTGACGAGGCCTACATAGCCGGTGCCGATGATGGTGATTTTCATGTTGGTGCTCTTTTAATTCATGACGTTGAGTTCTTCGGTGCGGCGCGGCGGGTAAGTCTCCCAGCGGCTGCATCCCGGGCACTGCCAGTAGAACTGACGGGCCTTGAAACCACAATGGCTGCATTGATAGCGTGCCAGTTTCTGCGTATAACCGTGGACCAGATTCTTGACCATCGACAGTTCCGGCACCAGGTTGGCCGGCGCGTCCATCAGCCGCGCCTCCAGCAATTTGTCCAGGCCCAGCAGGGTCGGCGTGCGACGCAGCTCATTGCTGACCAGCTGCTTGGCGGCGTCCACGCCGTCCAGCTCCAGCACCGCCTTGTACACCACCTCGATCAGGTCGATCGACGAAGCCTGTTCCAGATAGGATTTCAGCAGGTTGACGCCTTCCTGCGGACGGCCGACCTTGCGGTAGGCATCCATCATGCGCTGCGCCACCAGCGCCGTATGCGGCACGCTGATCTGCTCGACGCGGCGCCAGGTCAGCAGCGCGCCTTCGACATCGCCCTGCGCCAGCTGGGCGTCGCCGCTCAGCATGGTGGCGCGCACGTTGACGCGGTCGGCGTGCAGCGACTTGTCCAGCAGCGGCAGCGCCTGCTCCGGATGCATGTGCACCAGGGCATCCTGCGCCAGCTCGCAGTAGAACTGCGCGATTTCCTTCTGGCGCGAACCGGCGCCCGATTCCTGCAGGCCGATCGCCGCCTCGATGGCGCGCGGCCACTCCTTCTCGCGCTGGAAGATCTCCAGCAGCGCGCGGCGCGCCTGCACGGCGTACTGGCCGCTGACCATGGCATTGAAGGTTTCCTCGGCGCGGTCCAGCAGGCCGGCCTTCAGGTAGTCCATGCCCAGCTCGTATTGCGCGTGTTCCTTCTGCTCCTGCGGCAGGTCGGGGCGCGACAGCAGGTTCTGGTGCACGCGGATGGCGCGCTCGGTCTCGCCCCGGCGGCGGAACAGATTGCCCAGCGCGAAGTGCATGTCGGCCGTTTCCGGGTCCATGCGGACGATCTCGATGAAGGCGTCGATGGCCTTGTCCGGCTGCTCATTGAGCAGGAAGTTCAAGCCCTTGAAGTAACCGCGCGGCAGCGTGCGCGATTCCGACACCAGTTGACGTATGTCGACGCGCGCGGCGACCCACCCCAGTCCGAAGAAGACCGGGATACCCAATAACCACCAAAGTTCGAATTCCATGCTTTGTATTTTTTATTGTGTGTTGACGCTGTCCGGCTGCGGCTGGGCGTTGGCCTGCAGCGCGGTCGATTGCAGCGTGGTGATCGTGGTTTTGTGCTGGTTCGTTTCGCGGCGGTGGCGGAACACGGTCGGCGTCAGTGCCAGTACGCCCAGGAAGGCGCCGGCGACGAAGAAGCCCAGCAGCATCAGGACCAAGGGTCCGTGCAGATCATAGTGAAGGAAGAAATGCAGATCGACTTCCTGCGTGTTCTTCAGGGCAAAGCCAAAAAACAGGACGAAAAGAACGAATCCAATAATCGTGGATATGAATTTCATTAGCCAGGTTTCCTGTTCAGTATTTCTAAAAAAAAGCGGCATCCGTAGACGCCGCTTTTATTTTAACTCATCAGACGCTTCAGTCCTCAATGATCGGTTGCCCGACCATCGCGTCAACCCGCTCGCGCAATTGCTTGCCCGGCTTGAAGTGAGGCACCCGTTTTTCGGGCACCATCACTTTGTCGCCCGACTTCGGATTACGTCCGATACGCGGCGGCCGGCTATTCAGAGCAAAGCTGCCAAAACCGCGGATCTCGATGCGCTGACCGGTCGCCAGGGCGTTGGTCATCGCATCCAGAATGGTCTTGACGGCATACTCCGCATCTTTGGCCACCAGCTGAGAATAACGCTCAGCCAGGCGGTTGATCAACTCGGACTTAGTCATCGACTAGTTCTTAGTTCTTGTTATCGAACTTAGCTTTCAACAGCGCGCCCAGGCTGGTGGTGCCCGAAGCTGCGTTGTTGTCGGTCGCTGCCATCTTCTGCATGGCTTCTGCAGTTTCAGCGCTATCTTTAGCTTTGATCGACAGTTGGATCGAACGTGCTTTGCGGTCGATGTTGATCACCAGAGCTTCGACGGAATCGCCGACTTTCAGGTGGGTGCCAGCATCTTCCACGCGGTCACGCGAGATTTCCGACGCGCGCAGGTAGCCTTCAACTTCTTCGGACAGTTGGATCACGGCGCCTTTAGGCTCAACCGATTTAACGGTGCCGGTTACCAGTGCGCCTTTGTCGTTCATGGCTGCGAAGTTGTTGAATGGGTCGCCTTCCAGTTGCTTAACGCCCAGGGAAACGCGCTCGCGCTCAACGTCGATGGCCAGAACGATGGCTTCCAGTTCGTCACCTTTCTTGAAGCGACGCACGGCTTCTTCGCCGGTTTCGGTCCAGGACAGGTCGGACAGGTGTACCAGGCCGTCGATGTTGCCGGCCAGGCCGATGAACACGCCGAAGTCGGTGATCGATTTGATCGCGCCACGGACTTTATCGCCCTTCTTGTGGGTCACGCCGAAGTCATCCCATGGATTTGCTTTGCACTGTTTCATGCCCAGCGAAATACGGCGACGCTCTTCGTCGATTTCCAGAACCATCACTTCAACTTCGTCGCCCAGCTGGACAACTTTGTTTGGAGCGACGTTTTTGTTGGTCCAGTCCATTTCGGAAACGTGAACCAGGCCTTCGATGCCTTGTTCAACTTCAACGAACGCGCCGTAGTCGGTCAGGTTCGTGACTTTACCGAACAGGCGGGTGCCTTGTGGGTAACGACGGGACAGACCGGTCCAAGGATCGTCGCCCAGTTGCTTGACGCCCAGGGACACACGGTTCTTCTCTTGATCGTACTTCAGTACTTTCGCGGTGATCTCTTGACCAACGGTCAGCACTTCCGATGGGTGACGCACACGACGCCATGCCAGGTCGGTGATGTGCAGCAGGCCGTCGATACCGCCCAGATCCACGAACGCGCCGTAGTCGGTGATGTTTTTGACGACGCCGGTCACTACCGTGCCTTCTTTCAGCGTTTCCATCAGTTTCTGACGCTCTTCGCCCATCGAAGCTTCGATGACAGCGCGGCGGGACAGAACGACGTTGTTACGCTTGCGGTCCAGTTTGATCACTTTGAATTCGAGGGTTTTGCCTTCGAATGGGGTGGTGTCTTTCACTGGACGGGTGTCAACCAGGGAGCCTGGCAGGAACGCGCGGATGCCGTTGGTCAGAACGGTCAGGCCGCCCTTGACTTTACCATTGACGGTACCGACGACGATTTCGCCCGATTCCATGGCTTTTTCCAGTGCCAGCCACGAAGCCAGACGCTTGGCTTTGTCGCGCGACAGGATGGTGTCGCCGAAACCGTTTTCCAGCGATTCGATCGCCACGGAAACGAAGTCGCCTACTTTGACTTCCAGTTCGCCGTGGTCGTTCTTGAATTCTTCAACAGGGATGAATGCTTCCGATTTCAGGCCGGCGTTGACGATCACGAAGTTGTGATCCAGACGAACGACTTCAGCCGAGATCACTTCGCCCGAACGCATGTCTTGACGCGACAGGGACTCTTCGAAGAGGGCTGCAAAACTTTCCATATTAGACATTGTAACTTCCAGGTTACCAACAAGGCTCGCGATATGCGACTTCAGTTGGGTTGAGGTTAATAAACGCCGCAGTCCTCAGAGCGACCGCGACACGTGCTATTTACCGATGGCCGCATACCACTGCAACACCTGGTCGACCGCTTCATCAGCCGTCATTTCCGAGGTATCGAGCACATGCGCCCCCTCTGCGGGGACCAGCGGCGCGATGGCCCGGTTTGTATCCCGGTCGTCACGCGCCTGCAAATCCATCAGTAGGTCTTCCATACTAGCAGAAAATCCCTTGCCAATCAATTGCTTATATCGTCGGTCCGCACGGGCCGCCACACTGGCGGTCAAAAACACCTTCAAAGCCGCATGCGGGAAGATCACCGAGCCCATGTCGCGGCCGTCGGCGACCACGCCCGGAGCCTTGCGGAAACCCAGTTGCAGCCCCACCAGCGCGTGGCGCACGGAGGGAAATGTTGCAATTTTTGAAGCGGTGTTGCCGACCTCTTCCGCGCGGATGGCGTCGGTGACGTTTTCATGCGACAGGATGACGTCGCCGCCCTGGAAGCTGCATTGGAGGTGCTCGGCCAGCTTGGCCAGCGCGTGCTCGTCGGCCAGGTCGGTGCCGCGGCGCAGGGCCGACAGCGCCGTCAAGCGGTACAGGGCGCCGGAATCCAGGTAATGGAAGCCGAGCTTATCGGCAACGCGATGTGCGACCGTGCCCTTGCCGGATGCGGTAGGGCCGTCGATGGTGATGACTGGAATTGCGGAAGTTGCCATTTGTTTTACTTTGCTTATTTTGCTATCGCTGCAAACGCAGCGAAGTACTCGGGGAAGGTCTTGCCCACGCACTTGGGATCGTTGATGCGCATGACGTTGCCCTTGCGGGCCGCGCCGTCCAGCGACACCAGCGAGAAGCACATCGCCATGCGGTGGTCGTCATAAGTGTCGATGGTAGCAGGCGTGATGACGGCCGGCGGCGTAACCTTGATGTAGTCGCTGCCCTCCTCCACGATGGCGCCGACCTTGCGCAGCTCGGTCGCCATGGCGGCGATGCGGTCGGTTTCCTTGACGCGCCAGCTGGCGATGTTGCGCAGCGTGCTGGTGCCGTCGGCATACAGCGCGGCCACGGCGATGGTCATGGCGGCGTCGGGAATGTGGTTGAAGTCGGCGTCGATGGCTTTCAGCACGCCGTTCGACTTGGCTTCGATCCAGTTGTCGCCCATGGTGATCTGCACGCCCATCTGCTCCAGCGCGGCGGCGAAACGCACGTCGCCCTGGATGCTGTCCTTGCCCACGCCTTCAACGCGCACCGGGCCGCCGGCAATCGCGCCGGCCGCCAGGAAGTAGGACGCCGACGAAGCGTCGCCTTCGACGTGGATGGTGCCCGGCGACTGGTAGACCTGGCCGGGTTCGATGGTGAAGGATTCCCAGCCGTTTTGTTCGACCGTGACGCCGAAGCGGCGGATGAGGTTCAGCGTGATTTCGATGTAGGGCTTGGAGATCAGTTCGCCGATGACGTCGATGGTGATCGCGTGCTCGCGCGCCATCAGCGGCGCCACCATCAGCAGCGCGGTCAGGAACTGGCTGGACACATCGCCGCGCACCGACAGGCGCTGCGCGTGGATCTTGCCCTGCTTGATGTGCAGCGGCGGGAAGCCCGGGTTGCCGGTGTATTCGACGTTGGTGCCGGCGGCGTTGAGCGCGTCGACCAGGTCGCCGATCGGACGTTCGTGCATGCGCGGCACGCCGTGCAGCGTGTAGTCGCCGCCGATGACGGCCAGCGCGGCGGTCAGCGGACGGATCGCGGTGCCGGCGTTGCCCATGAAGAGGTCGGCCGATTTGTTCGGCAGCACGCCGGCCACGCCCTTGACGTGGTGGATGGTGCCGGTGGCGGTTTTCTCTTCGGTCCACTGCACGCCCAGCGAGCGCAGCGCGGCCAGCATCACGGCGGTGTCGTCCGAGGCCAGCAGGTCGACGATGGCGACGTCGCCCTGCGACAGCGCGGACAGCAGCAGGATGCGGTTGGAGATGGATTTCGAGCCGGGCAGGCGCACGGCGCCCTCTACGTGGGCAACTGTCGGAAGATCGATATATTCGTGATTCATACTGTTTCCTTATGCGGCGGCCCCAAGACCGTCGCCCTCGCGAAAGCGGGGGCCCATACAACGCTTGCTCAGCATGGATTCCCGCCTTCGCGGGAATGACGGCGCTTTGGGCCTCCTGTTAATCTGCCTTGTCTTGCGACGGCGGCGCCTCGGCCGCCTCGATCGCTGTAATCCACTGGTGACGGGCGCGCTGGGCGTTGTTGTACACGCTCTCCAGCCCTGCCCCGTCGCCGGCGGCGAGACGGGCGCGCAAGCCCGTCAATTGTGCCAGATAGGAATCCAGCTCCGTCAACAATGCCGACTGGTTGGCCAGGCTGATGTCGCGCCACATTTCGGGCGACGATCCGGCGATCCTTGTGAAATCGCGGAAGCCACTGGCCGC
This sequence comes from Rugamonas aquatica, assembly GCF_009380215.1. Classification (GTDB taxonomy): domain Bacteria; phylum Pseudomonadota; class Gammaproteobacteria; order Burkholderiales; family Burkholderiaceae_D; genus Rugamonas; species Rugamonas aquatica_B. The sequence continues at coordinate 609,652 of NZ_WHUG01000002.1, read as the reverse complement.
ATACTGGAACAGTAAATCTGCATGCGGTTTGTTCGCGATGTCATCCACCAGAGCATACGCCAGCAAATGCGGCAGATGGCTCACGGCGGCAAACACCTTGTCATGTTCTTGCGGCGTCAAACGATGGATGATCGCATCGCAGGCACGCCAGGCGGCGGCCACGCGTTCCACGTCGGCCTCCGCGTTTTCATCCAATGCCGTCAGCACCACCTTCTTGCCGACGTACAGATCATCGATGGCCGCCTCGGGACCATTGGTCTCGCGGCCGGCAATCGGATGGCCCGGCACGAACTGGGCAAGCTTGCCGCCCAGCGCGCGCCGCGCCGACGCCACCACGTCGGACTTGGTGCTGCCCGCATCGGTGACGACGGTGCCCGGCTGCAGGTGCGGCGCTATCGCCGCCAGGATAGCCTCGGTCTGCGCCACCGGCGCGGCCAGCAGCACCAGGTCGGCGCCGTCCAGCGCCTCGCCCATGTCGCTGCCGATCACGTCGATGATGCCCAGCTCCTGCGCGCGCTGCAGCGAGGCGGCGGAGCGCCCCATGCCGACCACGCTGCCGACGGCGCCGGCCTTCTTCAGCGACCGCGCGAACGATCCGCCGATCAGGCCCACGCCAAAGATGACGACCTTGTTCAGCATTACTCCGCCAGTGCCTTGGTCAGCGCCGCGATCAGCACCGCGTTCTCCTGCGGCAGGCCGATAGAGATGCGCAGCCACTCAGGCAGGCCGTAGTTACCGACCGGACGCACGATCACGCCCTGCTTCAACAGCGACAGGTTGACGCGCGCGCCGGCCGCCAGATCGTTGCCGACCTTGACCAGCACGAAGTTACCGTAAGACGGCACGTACTGAAGGCCCAGCTTGTCGAACGCTTCGGTGAACTGCTGGTAGCCGGCCGCGTTGTTGGTGGCGCTCTGCTTCAGGAAAGCCTTGTCGTTCAGCGCAGCGATGGCCGCAGCCTGCGCCATCGAGTTGACGTTGAACGGCTGGCGGATACGGTTCATCAGGTCCGTCAGCGCCGGCTGGGCGATGCCGAAGCCCACGCGCAGGCCGGCCAGGCCGTAAGCCTTGGAGAAGGTGCGCGAGACCAGCAGGTTCGGGTACTTCTTGACCCACTCCGCCGATTCGAACTGGTTTTCTTCAGCCAGGAATTCGTTGTAGGCCTCGTCCAGCACCACGACTACAGTAGCAGGCACTTTGTCCAGGAAGGCCTGGATGTCGGCGGCCGGGATGAAGGTGCCGGTCGGGTTGTTCGGGTTGGCGATGAAGACCAGGCGGGTATCTTCCTGGATCGCGGCCAGCATGGCCGGCAGATCATGGCCGTAGTCCTTGGCAGGCACCACGATGTGGCGCGCGCCGACGCCCTGGGTCGCCAGCGCGTACACGGCGAACGAGTACTGCGAGTACACCACCGACTGGCCGCGCTCGACGAAGGCGTGGGCGGCGATCTCCAGGATGTCGTTGCTGCCGTTGCCCAGCGTGATCCACTCGGCCGGCACGTCGTAGCGCTTGGACAGCGCGCCCTTCAGATCGAAACCATTGGCGTCCGGGTAGCGGCCCAGGTCCGCGGCGGCGGCGGTCATCGCCTGCACTGCCGACGGCGGCACGCCGAACGGGTTCTCGTTCGACGCCAGTTTGACGATAGCCTCTTCATCGAGGCCGAATTCGCGCGCGACTTCCGCAATCGGTTTGCCGGCTTGGTAAGGAGCGATAGCGCGGACGTATTCCGGGCCGTAGTTCTTGGACATGGTCTCTCTCTATTGAAGTTACGAATTAAGTCAGGCTGACCGGGTAGGAACCCAGCACCTTGAAGAAGGCTGCATTGCCTTGCAGTTCATCGAGCGCCTTGGTCACGGATTCGTCATGCACATGACCTTCGACGTCGACGTAGAAGTAGTATTCCCAGGTGCCGGTACGGGCCGGACGCGATTCGAAGCGCGTCATCGACACATTGTGGCGGGCCAGCGAACCAAGCAGGCGGTAGATGGAGCCCGCCTTGTGCGGCGCGGCCAGCGCCAGCGACGTGCGGTCCTTGCCCGACGGGCCGGCCTGCAGGTGGCCGATCACGGCGAAGCGCGTGCGGTTGTGCGGATCGTCCTGGATATTGGCCTTGACCGTGCCCAGGCTGTAGCGCACGCCCGCGCGCTCGCCGGCAATCGCGGCGATGCTGTGGTCGTCGCGCGCCATGCGGGCCGCTTCGGCGTTGGACGACACGGCGCGGCGTTCGATCTCAGGGTAGTTGTTGTTCAACCAGATCTGGCACTGCGCCAGCGCCTGCGCGTGCGCGCAGATGGCGGTGACGCCGTCCATATTGCCGGTGCCGGTCAGCAGGCTGTGACGCACGGCGATGGACACCTCGCCGCTGATGGTCAGCGGCGTATGCAGCAGCAGGTCCAGCGTGCGGCCGATGGCGCCTTCGGTCGAGTTCTCGACCGGCACCACGCCGAATTCGGCGGTGCCGGCCTCGGTGGCGCGGAACACTTCATCGATCGACGAGCAAGGCAGCACGTCGACGGCGGTGCCGAACTGCTGGTACACGGCCTGCTCGCTGTAGGTGCCGGCCGGGCCGAGGAAGGCGATGGTGACGCGCTTCTCCAGCGAACGGCAGGCGGACATGATCTCGCGCCAGATGGTTTGCAGCTCGACGTTGCCCATCGGGCCGGGATTGCGGTCGGCCACGCCGCGCAGCACCTGCGCCTCGCGTTCGGGACGGAACACCGGCGCGTTGGTCTCGGCCTTGACGTGGCCGACTTGCTGCGCCACTTTGGCGCGCTGGTTCAACAGGTCGAGGATCTGCGCATCGATGGCGTCGATCTGCTCGCGCAGGGGTGTCAGTTTGTCGTTCATGATGGGTCTATTTTCCGGCGCCTGCACTGGAGGCGAATTCGTTCAAGTAGTCTACGAGCGCTTGCACGCCCTCGATAGGCATCGCGTTGTAGATCGATGCGCGCATACCGCCGACGGACTTGTGGCCCTTCAGTTGCAGCAGGCCGCGCGCTTTGGCGCCGGCCAGGAATGCTTCGTTCTTGCTTTCATCCTTCAGGTAGAAGGGAACGTTCATGCGCGAGCGGTTGGATTTCGCTACGCGGGTTTCATAAAAATCGCTGGCGTCGAGCGCGTCGTACAGCAGCTTGGCCTTGGCGATGGCGCGGCGCTCCATCTCGGCCACGCCGCCCTGCTGCTTCAGCCACTGGAACACCAGGCCGGCGATGTAGATGCCGTAGGTGGGCGGCGTGTTGTACATCGACTCGTTGTCGGCCACCAGCTTGAAGTCGAACGCCGACGGGCAGGCCGGCAGCGCCTTGCCCAGCAGGTCTTCGCGCACGATGACGATGGTGACGCCGGCCGGACCGATGTTCTTCTGCGCCCCGGCGAAAATCAGGCCGTACTTCGACACGTCGATGCGGCGCGACAGGATGTGCGAGGACATGTCGGCCACCAGCAGCACGCCATCTTTCGATGCCGGCACGCCGGCGTCGAAATCGAACTCGATGCCGTCGATGGTCTCGTTGGTGCACATGTGCAGGTAGGCGGCGCCGGGCGTGAGCTTCCACTCCGATTGCGGCGGCACCGACGTCGCCGACGATGCGGCGACGTTCACGTTGGCGTACTTGGCGGCTTCCTTGATGGACTTGGCCGACCACGAGCCGGTATGGATGAAATCGATGGTCGCTGGCTGCGGCTTGTGGCCGACGAGGTTCAGCGGGATCAGGGCGTTCTGCGACAGTCCGCCGCCCTGCATGAACAAGATCTTGTAATTGTCCGGTACTACCAGCAGCTCGCGCAGATCGCGCTCGGCTGCCTTGTAAATCGAAATAAACTCCGGCCCGCGGTGGCTCATCTCCATGACGGACATGCCGCTGCCATGCCAGTCCAGCATTTCGGCAGCGGCTTGCGCCAGCACTTCCTTCGGCAGTACGGCAGGGCCGGCGGAGAAGTTGTAGATATGAGTCACGTTGCGGTCCTTATTTGGCGGTTTGTTTTTCCTGCAGCTTTTGCATCATCGGGCCGAGGCGGCGCATCGCCACCCGCTGGCCGATCTGCATGCCCTCGGCCATCAGGCCAGGCATCGAAGCGAGCATCTTGGTACCCACCGGCGAGCGGTAGAAGGCGGCGATCTGCTTCAGTTCATCGCCGGTGTAGGTGCGGGCGTAAAGCGGAATCGTCTCCACCATGATGTCTTCGGCCAGGCCGGGGTCGCTGAGCGCTTCCTGCATCGCGCTGATGGCCGGAGGCAGCTCCGCTTCCATTTTCTCGACGGCCTTCTGCTTTTGTTCCGGCGTCATTTTGGGGTCGGAGTTGATCGCCTCCATGGCGGCCGAGCGCATCGCCGTGCCGATGCCCTGCGACATCTGCTTCATCACGCCGGCCATCAGCGTGCGATAGTTCATCGCATCGAACAGGTCGCGCGCGGCGAATTCGGACGCGGCGTCGGCTTGTGCAAACGCGGGGGCGGCGCCGGCCAGGGCAAATGCGGCAACGATGCTGGCTACAATCTTTTTCATATTGGCCTCGAAAATAAAAAACGGGATCAGTCTTATTGTCGCATTTATCCGCGAAATAAACCTGACCCCGCTGGCCCCGGACTCGCATCCGGGGGCGTGTTTGCTAGGACTTACTCAGCTTGAGCGTCGTCTGGCTTGGCGTCGGGACCCGGTTCCAGCTCGACTTCGTCGATATCGGTCTCCACCACGCGCTGCAGGCCGGACAGCTTGGTGCCGTCTTCGACTGCAATCAGGGTCACGCCCTGGGTGGCGCGGCCCATCTCGCGGATCTCGGCCACGCGGGTGCGGATCAGCACGCCGCCGGTGGTGATCAGCATGATTTCGTCGGTCGAATCGACCAGCGTCGCCGCCACCACCTTGCCGTTACGCTCGGAGGTCTGGATCGCGATCATGCCCTTGGTGCCGCGGCCATGGCGGGTGTACTCGGTGATCGGCGTACGTTTGCCGAAGCCGTTCTCGGTTGCCGTCAGCACGGACTGCTGCTCGTTTTCCGCCACCAGCAGCGCGATCACGCGCTGGCCTTCGTCCAGGTTCATGCCGCGCACGCCGCGGGCGTTGCGGCCCATCGGACGCACGTCGTTCTCGTCGAAGCGCACGGCCTTGCCGGCGTCGGAGAACAGCATCACGTCGTGCTCGCCGTCGGTCAGCGCAGCGCCGATCAGGAAGTCGCCCTCGTCCAGGTCGACCGCGATGATGCCGGCCTTGCGTGGATTGCTGAAGTCTTTCAGCGGCGTCTTCTTCACGGTGCCCAGGCTGGTCGACATGAACACGTAGTGGTCTTCAGGGAAGGTGCGGTTATCGCCGGACAGCGGCAGGATAACGGTGATCTTCTCATTGTCCGCCAGCGGGAACATGTTGACGATAGGCTTGCCGCGCGAGTTGCGCGAACCTTGCGGCACTTCCCATACCTTGAGCCAGTACATGCGGCCGCGGTTGGAGAAGCACAGGATGTAATCGTGCGTGTTGGCGATGAACAGCTGGTCGATCCAGTCTTCCTCTTTGGTCGCCATGGCCTGCTTGCCGCGGCCGCCGCGCTTCTGCGAACGGTATTCGCTGATCGGCTGCGCCTTCATGTAGCCGGTGTGCGACAAGGTCACGACCATGTCCTGCGGCGTGATCAGGTCTTCGGTGCCCAGGTCGGTCGCGTTGTGCTCGATGTTGGAGCGGCGCGGATCCTTCTGCGGGTCGCCGAATTCGTTGACCACGTGGGTCATCTCGTCGGTGATGATGGTGGTCACGCGTTCCGGCTTGGCCAGGATGTCCAGCAGGTCGGCGATTTCCGCCATCACGTCCTTGTACTCGTTGACGATCTTGTCCTGTTCCAGGCCGGTCAGGCGTTGCAGACGCATCTGCAGAATCTCCTGCGCCTGGTCGTCGGACAGACGGTACATGCCGTCAGGCTGGATGCCGTAATGCTTAGGCAGGTGCTCCGGACGGAAAGCCTCGATGCCGCCGACGGTGCTGCCTTCGCTGGTACGGGCCAGCATCTCGCGCACCAGCGACGAATCCCAGGAACGGTCCATCAGGGCGGTTTTCGCCACCGGCGGCGTCGGCGCCGTCTTGATCAGGGCGATGAAGTCGTCGATATTGGCCAGCGCCACGGCCAGGCCTTCCAGCACGTGGCCGCGCTCGCGCGCCTTGCGCAGCTCGAACACGGTGCGGCGCGTGACCACTTCGCGGCGGTGCGACAGGAAGCATTGCAGCATTTCCTTCAGGTTCAGCAGGCGCGGCTGGCCGTCGACCAGGGCCACCATGTTCATGCCGAAGGTGTCTTGCAGCTGGGTTTGCTTGTACAGATTGTTCAGCACCACTTCCGGCACTTCGCCGCGCTTCAGCTCGATGACCACGCGCATGCCCGACTTGTCGGACTCGTCGCGGATGTCGGAAATGCCTTCGAGCTTCTTGTCGCGCACGTTTTCGGCGATGCGTTCCAGCAGCGATTTCTTGTTGACCTGGTACGGCAGCTCGTCAACGATGATGGCCGTGCGGCCGCCGTCCTTGCCGTATTCTTCGTAGTGGGTCTTGGCGCGCATCACCACGCGGCCGCGGCCGGTGCGATAACCGTCGCGCACGCCCGAGACGCCGTAGATCGTGCCGCCGGTCGGGAAGTCCGGCGCCGGGATCAGTTCGATCAGCTCGTCGATCGAGCATTGCGGATTGCGCAGCACGTGCAGCGCGCCGGCGATCACTTCATGCAGGTTGTGCGGCGGGATGTTGGTCGCCATGCCGACCGCGATACCCGACGAGCCGTTGATCAGCAGGTTGGGGATGCGGGTAGGCAGTACCGTCGGCTCTTTTTCCTTGCCGTCGTAGTTGGGCTGGAAGTCGACCGTTTCCTTGTCGATATCGGCCAGCAGCTCGGCGGAGATCTTGTCCAGGCGGCACTCGGTGTAACGCATCGCCGCGGCGCCGTCGCCGTCGACCGAACCGAAGTTACCCTGGCCGTCGACCAGCATGTAACGCAGCGAGAAATCCTGCGCCATACGGACCAGCGTGTCGTAAATCGACGCGTCGCCGTGCGGGTGGTACTTACCCATGGTCTCGCCCACCACACGGGCGCATTTGACGTAAGGGCGGTTCCACACGTTGTTCATTTCGTGCATCGCGAAGAGGACCCGGCGGTGCACAGGCTTGAGGCCGTCGCGCACGTCCGGCAAGGCGCGGCCTACGATCACGCTCATGGCGTAATCGAGGTAGCTCTTGCGCATCTCTTCTTCGAGGGAAATAGGGATTGTTTCTTTTGCGAATTGATCCATTGGCGGGTCGACTGATCTTTGACTGTGGTTTATCTTTTAAGCAATGTATGCCGCACTTACTGCATTTCTAACGTCACCCCTCACTACGGACAGGCAAGCGTGCGATTTTAGCATGCGCGCACGGCAACCAGCACAATTCCAGCGCCGGCCCCGCCACTGCGGGCTGCGCACGTTGTAACGCCATGTAATATTCATGACACATTACTCAATTATTATCGATAATCACGTTGCAACAAAACAACATTTTGGTCGGAATCAAAAAGGGCTCGTGTTGGACCCTTTTCACGCCCAAACATAGCTTGTGGCAAAATGGATTAGAAGTTAATTGCTCGTTTCGCAATCGGGAGACAGGCGTGACGCCCCTGCGTGGTAGAATTCGCCCCACGTATCACTACGTCGCGCAGTTTTTCTGCGGATATCACCCCCGAAAGGAAGAAAAATATGAAAAAACTGATTTCGATGTTGGCCGTATCGGCTGCATTCGCCGGCTCGGCCATTGCACAAACCGCGCCAACCGCCCCTCCTTACGCACCTGTCACCCAGGACATCAAGGCAGCTACCCCGAAAAGCGCCTACGTGCAAGATGCACGCGGCGTGATCGCCCGCGATCCATTCGGTCTGTGCTGGCGCACCGGCTACTGGACCCCGGCTGATGCGGTTCCAGGTTGCGATCTGCCGATCTGCAACGAGCCAGAGAAACTGGTTGACGGCAAATGCGTCGCTCCAGCTCCTGTAGCCGCTCCTGCGCCAGTCGCACCAGCACCGGCTCCAGCACCTAAGCCAGTCGCTCCAGTGCCAACCGCACAAAAAGTCAGCTTCGCAGCCGACGCGTTCTTCGACTTCGACAAAGCCGTTCTGAAACCAGAAGGCAAAGCGAAACTGGACGACGTCACCTCGAAACTGGGTTCGATCAACCTGGAAGTCATCATCGCCGTCGGCCACACCGACTCCGTTGGTAGCGATGAATACAACCAGAAGCTGTCGGTACGCCGCGCTGAAGCCGTCAAAGCCTACATCATCTCCAAAGGCGTTGAAGCTAACCGCGTGTACACCGAAGGCAAAGGCGAGAAACAGCCAGTTGCAGACAACAAAACTGCAGAAGGCCGCGCCAAGAACCGTCGCGTAGAAATCGAAGTAGTCGGCACCAGCAAGTAATTCAAGCTTAGCCGCAAAACCCCACCAGCCTGGACGCGCTCAAGATCGCGCCCAGTGCAGGTGGGGTTTTTTTTCGCCCCGCGAGTTAAAATAGCGGGCATCCCCAACACGATTGCACTCATGAACGCCGATCCATTAGAACTGCAAAAATTTTCCGACCTCGCCCATCGCTGGTGGGACCCGACTTCCGAGTTCCGTCCGCTGCACGAGATTAACCCGCTGCGCCTGGAGTGGATCAACGCGCGCGCGCCGCTGGCCGGCAAGAAGGTGATCGACATCGGTTGCGGCGGCGGCATCCTGAGCGAATCGATGGCGCGCAAGGGCGCCACCGTCACCGGCATCGACCTGTCGGAAAAAGCGCTGAAGGTGGCCGACCTGCACAGCCTGGAATCGGGCGTGGCCGTGCGCTACAAGCTGATCGCCGCCGAAGAGATGGCGGCCCAGGAGGCGGGCCAGTACGACGTCGTCACCTGCATGGAAATGCTGGAGCACGTGCCGGACCCGGGCGCCATCGTGCGCGCCGCCGCCACGCTGGTCAAGCCGGGCGGCCATGTGTTCTTCTCGACGCTGAACCGCAATCCCAAGGCTTACCTGTTCGCCATCCTCGGCGCCGAGTACCTGCTGCGCATGCTGCCCAAGGGCACCCACGACTACGACAAGTTCATCACGCCGTCCGAACTGTCGCAGTTCATCCGCAGCGCCGGCCTCGACGTGCAGGGCTTCAAGGGCATGGGCTACAACCCGCTGACCAAGATCTACTCCCTCAACGACGACACCAGCGTCAACTACCTGGTGGCCACCACCCGTCCGCTGTAAAGAAACCGTTTATGACCCAGATCAATCCTCCGCGCGCCATCCTGTTCGACCTCGACGGCACCCTGGCCGACACCGCCCCCGATTTGGCGGCCGCCGTCAACCTGCTGCGCACCGAGCGCGGCCTGGAGCCGACCGCCTACGAACTGCTGCGCCCGACCGCCTCGGCCGGCGCGCGCGGCATGATAGGCGCGGCTTTCGGCCTGAAGCCGGAGGATGAAGGCTTCCTGACGCTGCGCGACGGCTTCTTCGCCAACTACCAGGCGGCGATGGCGGTGCACAGCACGCTGTTCCCCGGCATCGTCGAGCTGCTGGCCGGCATCGAGCAGGCCGGGCTGCAGTGGGGCATCGTCACCAACAAGCCGGCGCGCTTCACCGATCCGCTGCTGCCGCAGATCGGCCTGGGTCACGCGGGCTGCGCGGTGTCGGGCGACACCACGGCGCACGCCAAGCCGCACCCCGCCCCGCTGTTCGAAGCGGCCGCCCGCCTCGGCCTGGCGCCGGAGCAATGCTGGTACGTGGGCGACGACCTGCGCGACATCCAGGCCGGCAAGGCCGCCGGCATGCCGACCATCGCCTGCGGCTGGGGCTACTGCGGCCCGGTCGAACCGCAAGGTTGGCAGGCCGACTACCTGTTCGGCCATCCATCGGAATTACTGGCTCTGATGCAAGAATCGTTGCCGGGAAGATCCGAACTTGCCGCGTAAGATTAGCGTTTTTGCATTTGATAACGCTAACCGTTGTATAGACGAGTCAATGGTATCGCTGCCATTTGAATAGGCACACTAATTGGTTGTTCAACAAGTTGAACTCCGTATAATCGGCGTCGACTGCGTAGTATCACTTACTTCCTGCAAGCCACAACCTCGCTGAATGGAAAGAGAGACAGTCACCACTATCTCAACTTTCCATCCAGGCGCATCATGACTTTTCCTGAGCTGGCTGCCCCAACCTCGCAGCCTCACTCCGAGCAATACCACGTCCTTCCCCTTCCTCCGCTAGACCCCGGCGCACCGCAAAGCTGGATGGTCAGCGTTGCCGACGCCAAATACCACTGGTACGACCTGGTGGCGGGCTTCCCTGAGACACCGGACATCCGCGACCCGATCGGCCGCTACCAGCGCCGCATGCAGTTCGAGCTGGAAGCGCTGGCGACCAAGCACCACCTGTTCTTCGCCGTGATCCGGCCACGCGTGCGCTTCGACATCAAGGGCGCGATCCAGTGGGGCTTCTTCTCGCTCAAGCTGACGCTGCCGCTGCTGCTGGGCGCCGACGAGGCCAGGGAAAGCATCACCATCGAGCTCAAGGTGCCGTTCGCGGCCACCATGAAAAAGCCGACCGTGATGCTGACGCCGAACTTCGTCACCCTGAACTGGGGCGGCCTGATCGAGGCGTTCTCGATCCACGACATCCTGCAAAACTACGCCCACGCGCTGAAGATCCCGAGCAAGGTGGTCTACGTCGGCCAGACCCGCGACGACGACGCCCGCCTGAGCAAGGGCCGTCTGCCGGCGCTGCAGAAGCTGCACGCGCAGCACAGCGAACATTTCGACACGCTGCTGCTGGTGCAGCAGCTGGACGTGCAGGTCAGCTGCGCCGACGGCGATCCGGCCGAGGCGCCGCAGTACGCCGATCCGCTGGCGGCCGACGCCCTGCAGGGCGAGCGCATGGACGTGGTGGAAGCGGCCTTGATCCATTACTTCGAAGGCGCCGCCACGCGCAACCACGAACAGCGCACGCTGCGCGCCGCCCGCCTGGGCGCGGTGCAGGCCGGGCAAAACCTGGCGCAATTCACCATCGACCTGCAATACCCGGAACTCGGCCGCTACAACTACCTGTGCTCCGGACAGGTGGACAGCGCCAGGCGCCACCTGCTGAGCTGCTACATCGCCGACGGCCAGGCCAAGGTAGCGCCCATGCCGCTGCCGCCGCAGACCAAGACAGCAAAGGGCTGACAACGAAGCGCCAGCGGTGTTACATTGCGTGAAGAATTGTCGCCGCCGTCAGATTGCCTTATGGAAATATCTTCGGGGACGTACTATACTATTGCAAACAACTACCTGAGATCCTGGAGCGCACGCCATGCCGAGCGATTACCCTGAACTAATCGCTGACGACGACTATCCCGATCCCTCACCCGAGGAGTTGGGCGTAGGGGCGCTGTTTGCCGAAGCACCGGAACCATTTCACGACCTGCTGGCCACGACGGCCGAACATATCGACGAGCTGCTGCCGCTGATGCCGCAGCGCACCGTCGCGCCGCAGACCTGGGTCGTCACCGTGGCCGACGCCAAGTTCCACTGGTACGACCTGGTGGCCGGCTTCCCTGAAATTCCCGACATCCGCGACCCGGTCGGCCGCCACCTGCGCCGCATGCAGTTCGACCTGGAGGCGACCACGGAAAAACGGCTGATCTATTTCGCCGTCAACCGTCCGCGCGTGCGCTTCGACACCACCCGCAGCACCAGCTGGGGCTTCTTCTCGCTGAAGCTGACGGTGCCCATGCTGGTCGGCCCCGAGGAAAAACGCGACAGCATCACCATCGAACTGGAAGTGCCGTTCGCCGCCACGCTGAAGAAGCCGAGCGTGGTCGTCACCGACCGCTTCATCACGCTGAACTGGGGCGGCTTGATCGAGGCGCTGTCGATTCACGATGTGCTGCAGCAGTACGAAAATTCGCTGACTTACCAGAGCAAGGTGCAGTACGTCGGCCAGACCAAGGATCCGATGGGCCGCCTGGCCCGCGCGCGCCTGGCGGCGGTGCAGAAGGTCCACCAGAACAATAGCGAGGACAACGACATGCTGCTGCTGATCCAGCGCATGAACGTGGAAGTGATCTCCGACGACGGCGACCCGGCCGAGCTGCCCGCCAACGACAACCCGGTGGCCGCCGACGTGCTGCTGAAGGACCGCATCGACATCATCGAATGCGCGTTGATACGCTACTTCGAAGGCCCGATGATGCACGGCCGCAGCGACAAGGAAGCCGAGGTCCGCAAGCAGCGCCTGCGCGAAGCCCAGGCAGCCAACAAGCTGGAGAGCTTCCGCATCGACCTGCGCCTGGAAGACCCGGGCCAGTACCACGACCTGTACTCCCAGCACGCGCCGGTGTCGCGCAACCACATCATCGACTGCACCATCGTCGATGGCGAAGTGCTCGTCACCCGCGTGCCGGAAAAAACCAAGCCCTGACCCGGTCGTTCCCGCGCAGGCGGGAACCCATGCTGAATCGGCTAATCAGGTGACGTATGGATTCCCGCTTGCGCGGGAATGACGGCGCGTCCTCTCACACGGCGGCCAGCGCCTGCGCCAGATCGGCCAGCAGGTCGTCGCTGTGCTCGATGCCTATCGACAGCCGCACCGTATCCACCGTCACGCCGGCCTTGGCCAGCTCCTCCTCGTTGAGCTGACGGTGCGTGGTCGACGCCGGATGGCAGGCCAGCGATTTCGCATCGCCGATATTGACCAGCCGCGTGAACAACTGCAGCGCATCCTGGAAGCGCGCCCCGCCCTCGACGCCGCCCTCCACGCCGAAGGTCAGCACGCCGGACGGACGGCCGCCCAGGTACTTCTTCGCCAGCGCGTGATCGCGATGGTCTTCCAGCCCCGCGTAGTTGACCCACTTGACCTTGGCGTGCGTGCTGAGGAACTGCGCCACCTTGCGCGCGTTCTCGGTGATGCGCTCCATGCGCAGCGCCAGCGTCTCGATGCCCTGCAGGATCAGGAAGGCGTTGAACGGCGAGATCGCCGCGCCGGTGTTACGCAGCGGGACCACGCGCGCGCGGCCGATGTAAGCCGCCGGCCCCAGCGCCTCGGTGTAGACCACGCCGTGGTAGGACACATCCGGCTCGTTCAGGCGCTTGAAGCGCTGCTTGTGCTCAGCCCAGGGGAACTTGCCGGAATCGACGATGGCGCCGCCGATGGAATTGCCATGGCCGCCCAGGTACTTGGTCAGCGAGTGCACCACGATGTCGGCGCCATGCTCGAAGGGACGCAGCAGGTAGGGCGTGGCGACGGTGTTATCGACGATCAGCGGCACGCCGTGCTTGTGGGCGATGGCGGCGATGGCTTCGATGTCGGTGATATTGCCGAGCGGGTTGCCGATCGATTCGATGAACACCGCCTTGGTGCGCTCATCGATCAGCGCCTCGAACGACGACGGATCGCGCGCGTCGGCAAAGCGGGTGGTGATGCCGAACTGCGGCAGCGTGTGCGCGAACAGGTTGTAGGTGCCGCCATACAGCGCCGAGGCGGAGACGATATTGTCGCCCGCTTCGGCGATGGTCTGGATCGCGTAGGTGACGGCGGCCTGGCCCGAAGCCAGCGCCAGCGCCGCCACGCCGCCTTCCAGTGCGGCCACGCGCTGCTCCAGCACGTCCTGGGTCGGGTTCATGATGCGGGTGTAGATGTTGCCGGGTACCTTGAGGTCGAACAGGTCCGCGCCATGCTGGGTGTCGTCGAAAGCATAGGCGACGGTCTGGTAGATCGGCACCGCCACGGCGCGCGTGGTGGGATCGGGCTTGTAGCCGCCGTGGACGGCAATGGTTTCGAGTTTCATACGGTCTCCGCGATGATGTTATGTAAAAACCATCTTTAAGAATAGGACAAAATCGCGGAGGGTCCAAAGAATTTAATCGCGCTTGAATATGCGGAATCCGCCCTCCCTTGCTTCCAGCGGCCGCACCAGCGTCACGCTGGCGCTGCGTTCGGCCAGCTGCTGGTCGGTCATTGGGCCGGTGCCGCTGTAGCGGTCCAGCACCAGGAAGATCACCGGCGTGATGTACAGCGTAATCACCTGCGAGAACAGCAGACCTCCAACAACAGCCAGGCCTAGCGGCTGGCGCAGCTCCGCGCCCGCGCCCCAGCCGAAGGCCAGCGGCAAGGCGCCCATCAGCGCCGCCAGCGTCGTCATCATGATCGGCCGGAAGCGTTCGATGCAGGCGGCGCGGATCGCCTCGGCCGCCGCCAGCCCTTGCGCGCGCTGGGCGTCCAGCGCGAAGTCGATCATCATGATGGCGTTCTTCTTGACGATCCCGATCAGCATCAGGATGCCGATGGTGGCGATCAGCGTCAGGTCCATGTCGAACAGCCGCAGCGTAATCAGCGCGCCCACCGCCGCCGACGGCAGCCCGGCCAGGATGGTCAGCGGATGGATATAACTTTCGTACAGCACCACCAGCAGCACGTAGATCACCAGCACGGCGATGGCGATCAGCACCAGCTGGCTCGATTGCGTGTCCTGGAACACGGCCGCCTCGCCGCCATACCTGGCGACGATGGACGACGGCAGCTGCACTTCCCTGCCGATGGCGTCGATGCGGCTGGTGGCGTCGCCCAGCGCGACGCCGGGCGCCAGGTTGAACGACAGCGTCACCGCCTGCAACTGGCCCTGGTGGTTGACGGCGGTCGGCCCGACGGTGCGCACCACATTGGCAAAGCTGGACAGCTGCACCAGCGCGCCGCCGGTGCCGCGCACGCTGATCTTGTCGAGCGAGGCGTCGAACTGGCGGTCGGCCGCGTCCATGATGACCTGGTAGCTGGCGCTGGGCGCGTAGATGGTGGAGATCTGACGGTCGCCAAAGCCGAGGTACAGCGCGCTGCGCAGATCCGCCAGCTGCACGCCCAGGCCATTGGCCTTGTCGCGGTCGATATTCAGGCTGGCCTGCAAGCCCTTGTTCTGCGTGTCGCTGGTGACATCGCGGAACAGCGGATCGGCGCGCATCGCCAGCATCACCTTGTCGGCCCAGCCCTCCAGCGCATCCGGCGCCACGCTTTGCAGCGTGTACTGGTAGCGGCTCTTGCTGGTGCGGCCGCCCAGCTGCAAGTTCTGCATGGGGCTCATGTAAACGGCGATGCCGGCCACGGTGCGCGCCGCCCGCCGCAGCGAGTCCAGCGTCTCGGCCATGCCGGCGCGTTCGCCCTTGGGCTTGAGCGTCAGGATCAGGCGCCCGCTGGAGCTGCTGGTGCCGCCGCCCGGCCCGCCCGCGCCGGTGAAGGACAGCACGCCCTGCACATTGGGGTCGGCCTGCAAGGCCGCCGCCACTTTGGCCTGCAAGGCCATCAGCGCCGGCATCGACACGTCTTCCGACGCCTCGGTGATGACGCGGATGCGGCCCAGGTCTTCCTCGGGAAAGAAGCCCTTGGGTATGGTCTGGTACAGCACCGCCGTCAGCACCAGGCTGGCCAGCGCCGTCCACAGCACCACGCCGCGATGACGCAGGCCCCAGTCCAGCGACGACTCATAGCCCCGGCTCAGACGCGCGAAGCCGGCTTCGAAGGCTTTGGTGACGGCGTTGCCATGGGCGTGAGCCGCGTCCTCGTGGGTCAGCAGGCGGCTGGCCAGCATCGGCACCAGCGTCAGCGACACCAGCGCGGACACCAGCACCGCCAGCGACACCACCACCGCGAACTCGTGGAACAGCAGGCCGATCACGCCGGGCATGAAGAAGATCGGGATGAACACCGCCACCAGCGACACCGAAATCGAGATGATGGTGAAGCCCATCTCCTTCGAGCCATTGAGCGCGGCCTGCAACGGCGGCTCGCCCTGTTCGATGTGGCGCACGATGTTCTCCAGCACCACGATGGCGTCATCCACCACCAGCCCCACCGCCAGCGTGATGCCGAGCAGCGAGACGTTGTCCAGGCTATAGCCGGCCCAGTAGAACAGCACCATCGCGCCCAGCAGCGATATCGGCAGCGTGACGGCCGGGATCAGCGTGGCCGACAACCGGCGCAGGAACAGGAAGATCACCAGCACCACCAGCACCACGGTCAGCGCCAGCGTCAGGTTGACGTCGTGGATGGCGTCGCGGATCGACAGCGAACTGTCGCCGCTGAGCGTGACGCTGATCGACGCCGGCAACTGCGCCTGCAACTGCGGCATCAGCTTGCGCACCGCGTCCACCACCTTCACGGTGTTGGCGTTGGGCTGGCGCTGCACCTGCAGCACCACCGAGCTGGCGCCGTTGTAGGTGGCGCTGGTGCGTACGGATTGATAGCTGTCCTCCAGCGTCGCCACTTCCTTCAAACGTATCGGCAGGCCGTTGCGGTTGGCGATAATCAGTTCGCCGAACTGCGCGGCCTTCATCAGGCGGGCGTCGGCCTGGATGGTCAGCGTCTGGTCCGGGCCTTCGATGATGCCCAGCGGGGAATTCGAGTTGGCGGCTTTAACGGCGCCGGCCAGTTCGTCCAGCGTGATGTTGCGGGCGTTGAGGCGTTCAAGGTTGGCGTGCACCCGCACTGCGAAGCGCTTCTGACCGTTGACGTTGACCTGCGCCACGCCGGTCAGGGTGGCCAGGCTGGGCGCGATCAGGTTCTCGGCGTAGTCGTTCAACTCCGTCAGGCCGAGCGACGGCGAGTTCAGGACGATGAACAGCGTCGGGCCATCGGCCGGATTGGTCTTGCGGTAGGACGGCAGCTCCGTTACTTCGGGCGGCAGCGCGCGCTGGGCGCGCAGCAGCGCCGCCTGCACATCCAGCGCGGCGACATTGATGTCGATGCTGGGATCGAATTCCAGCGTCAGCGTGGTGGTGCCGGGCGCGCTGCTGGAGGTGATAAGGTTCAGCCCTCCGATGGTGGAGAACTGCTTCTCCAGCGGCAGCGCCACCGACGACGCCATGGTCTCCGGACTGGCGCCCGGCAGGTCGGCGTTGACGTTGATGACGGGCGTGTTATAGCTGGGCAGCGCGGCGACCGGCAGCTGCAACCAGGCCAGCACGCCCGCAGCGATCAGCGCCAGCGACAGCACGATCACCAGCGCCGGGCGGCGTATGCATAGTTCGGAGATGTTCATTGCACGCTCCCGCCGGCGTCGGCCACCAGGCTGTCCTTGTCCTTGCTGACGCGGACCCTGGCGCCGGGTTTCAGATTCTGCTTGCCTTCGATGATGATCTGCTCACCGCCCTCCAGTCCCGACACGGCGGCCAGGTTGCCGAAGGCGTGCAGCACGCGCACCTTGCGCGGCTGCGCCAGCTGGTCCGCGTTGACCGCGAACACCAACGCGCCGTCGGGCCGCGTGACGATGGCCGCCAGCGGCACGACGATGGCGCCGTGCATGGTCTCCAGCGTGATGCGGGCGTGGACGTACTGGCCAGGCCACAGTCGCGTGTTGCCGTTGTCGAACTGCGCCTTGACCCGGATGGTGCCGGCGACCGGATCGACGGCGCTGTCGATGAAACTGAGCTTGCCCTTCAGCGTGGCATCGGCCAGTTGAGCGGTGACGGCGGCCGCGCCGGTCTTCTGGCCGTTCAGCAGGCCGGCCAGGCCGCTCTCCGGCACCGTGAAGCTGACGCCGATGGGATTGATCTGCGTGACGCTGGCCAGCGCGGCATTGGCTTGCACCAGGCTGCCCACAAACACATTCACCGCACCGACCCGGCCCGCAGACGGTGCGCGGATGCTGGTGTAGCTCAGGTCCACCTGTGCGGAGCGCAGCGCGGCCTGGTCGGCCTGCACCAGTGCGCGCTGGCTTTCAACCTGGGTTTGCAGGCTGTCCGTCGCGCTGGCGGAGATGAAGTGCTGTGCCGACAGCTCCTGGCTGCGGCGGAACTGGCGTTCCAGGTCGGCCAGCGTAGCGTGGTCGCGCAGCAGCTGTGCTTGCGCGCGTTCCAACGCGGCGCGCTCGCTGCGGTCATCCAGCGTGAACAGCAAGGCGCCGGCGGCGACGAACTGTCCCTCCTTCACATGCACCTGCGTCAGCTGCCGCGTGACGCGTGGACGGATATCGACTGTGTTCAACGGCACCACGGTGCCATTGGCTTCGAGTTCAATCGGCACGTCGCGCCGCTGGGCCGCCGCCAGGCGCACCAGCGGCGTGCCACCGCGCGCCTGGCCGGCCGGCGTCGAAGCCGGCTTGCCCGCTGCCGATGCGGATGCCGGCGTCGCCGACGCGCCGCCCACGGCGGTGTCGGCCAGCGCGAGCTGCGGCCGGCCGAGCGCCACGTAGCCTATCGCCGTCACCGACGCCAACGCGGCCAGCGCCGCCGCCATGCGTGCAGGCTTCGTCTTCAACCTCCCGGCTCCGTCAGCACCGACAGCTTGGTAACGCCGGAACGCTGGATGTTGGCGATCACCTTGGCCACGGCGCGGTATGGCACGCCCTGGTCGGCTTGCAGGCTCAGTGCCAGCTCGGGATCCTTGACCACCAGTTCCTTCAGCTCGGGCTCCAGCGCGGCCGGTTCCACTTCCCGCTTGTCGATGAAGATCTTGTTGCTGCCATCGATGCTGACCGTGACCGTCTTCGACGGATTGGCCGGCGTGGTGGTGGACGTCTTGGGCAGGTTGATACGCACCGCGTTGTTCAGCAGCGGCGCGGTCAGGATGAATGTCACCAGCAGCACCAGCATCACATCCACCAGGGGCGTGATGTTGATCTCGCTGACCACGTCGCTGCTGTCTCTACCAGTCGAGAAGGCCATTATGCGTATGCTCCCTGCTGCGGCGCGCTGGCCGGACGAGCGGTCTGCGGTGCGGCCTTGGTTGCGGGGCGCGTCACGCGGAAGCCGTTCTTCTGGGCCAGATTGACGAAGTCGGTGGCGTAGTTATCCAGCTCGGCGGCCGTCACCTTCAGGCGGCGCACATAGAAGTTGAACGCCAGGACCGCAGGCACCGCCACCGCGATGCCGACGCCGGTGGCGATCAGCGCTTCGCCGATCGGGCCGGCCACCACGTCGATGCTGGCGGAGCCGCTCTTGCCGATCGCCCCCAGCGCGTGAATGATGCCGAACACGGTGCCGAACAAGCCGACGAACGGCGCCGTGCTGCCGATCGACGCCAACACCGCGAGGCCGCTCTCCAGCGATTGATACTCCTTCTGGATTTGCTGGCGCAGGTGACGCTCCAGCAGTTCCTGTCTATCCCAGCTGTGTTCCAGATCGCTGCTGGCGTCGCCCGATTCGCTGACATGCAGCGCCGCGAAGCCGACATTCGCCAGACGCGATTTCGGACTGGCGTCGCTGGCCAATGCGCTGGCCGCATCCAGCGTGCTGGCGCTCCAGAACTGTTTGGTAAATTGTTTATCCCGTTTGCCGAGCCGGTAGTGCTGCACGCCCTTGGCCAGTATCAGCACCCAGGTAATCACGGAGAACAGCACCAGTGCGTAAAGGGCGCCTTGAACGATAAGATCTAAGTAGTAGGAAGACATGGATAGCGCTCTCAGTATAAAAAGGATTAAGAAAGTTTGAAATTCAGTGGAACCTTGACCCAGCCGTCTATCGGCGTCTGGCCCCGTTTGGCCGGATCGAAGGACCAGGCCAGCACCGCTTTGACGGCGGCATCGTCGAGGATCTTGTGGCCGCTGGACTTGTCGACGGCGACGTTATCCGGCTTGCCGGATGCGAGTACGTGCACCTTCAGCACCACGTTCCCTTGCAAGCCACGGTCCTGCGCCAGGGCCGGATAATCGGGCGCCGGGTTGCTGCGGTAGCCTGCGTAGCCGCGCGGCTCCGTCACAGGTTCCGGTGGCGGCGGCGGTGCGGGTGCGGCGGCGACTGGCGCCGGCGGTGCCGGCGTCGCCACCTGCACGGTGTTGGCGCTCGGCGGGCCATCGTCCACGGGCGCCTGCGCCACCACTGGCATTTGCGGCGGAGCTTTCGCCGGAGCCGGAACCACCTTGGCCACCTGCGGCTGCACCTTGGGCGGCTCCGGTGGCGGCGGAGGTGGCGGCGCGAACTCGATCGCCAGCGGCTCGGCCGCTTTCGGCGGCAGCGGATCGATCTGGCCGCCCTGCTGGAAGGCGACGATCACGCCGGCATGCAGCACCACCGCCAACCCAACCACGGCAGCCAGGCCACGCTTATTGCCCTTGCCGGCGATGGTGCCGGCCTGCGGGATCGCCACGCTGACCGGCAACGCAGCCTGCACCACCGGCGCGGGCCGTGTCTGCCGCCGCACGGCGGCGCGGCGCGGCGAATAGTTGATACTCTCAAAAGTCAGTGCGGTCATGGTGTAGCCCTCTCGATTGTGTAACTGATTTCATACAAAACGCTGTTCACCAGCGAACAGTCCCGCTGGCGAAAGCCACCACCACGGCGGCGAAAGCGATCGACAGCAACAGCGCCGTCCAGCTGCCCTTGGCCGCCGAGGTACCGGCGCGTACTTCCTTCCATCCTGTGACCATCGGCTTGACCAGGTTGTCCTTCTTGAGGAACAGGTAGACCAGGATCGCCACGATATGCAAGGCCAGCACCGCGAGCAGCACGTAGGCCAGCTGCTTGTGCAGACCAGTGAGGCGATTGGCCAGCCCCTCCTCCACCAGCGCGAACAACGGCCCGGTGAAAGAGATCTCGTCGTTGCCGAACAAGCCTGTCGTCGCCTGCACCGCCAGCAACCCAAGCAGCGCAAACACCGAAAGCGCGCCCAGCGGGTTGTGGCCCTGCCCCTTCCAGCGGCCACGCAGATAGGCACGCAGGCTGGCGGCCGTCGGCAGGAAGTTGAGGAAGCGCGCGTGCGTCGATCCGGCAAAACCCCACGCCAGCCGGAACGCCACCAGGCCAAGTATCACCAGCCCGGCCTTGCCGTGCACTTCCATCCAGTCGCCGCCAATCTCGCCGCTGACGATGGCGACCGTCACCGCCAGCACCAGCGACCAGTGGAACACGCGCGTAGGCAGATCCCATACCAGGATGCGGCGGCGCGTTTGCACTGCTGCCGCCGCAGGCTGCAACTCCTCATAGGTAGCGCGCTGGTTCATGATGCGGCTTGCTTAGTTAGGCGCTGCGGCGGCGACCTGCTTGGCCGGCGGAGCGATGCGGACGATCTTGCCGCCCTGCGACTCATAGTCTTCCGAGCCGGTGGCGCCGGCCACCTTGTAGCCTTTGGCGGTCAGCAGATCGCCCACGGCGCCTGCGCGATGCGCGTGGTTGGAGACGGTGACGATGACGCGGTCCTTCGGTATATAGGCCAGCTGGCTTTCAACGTCCTTGGCCTGGATGTTCAGGAACACAGGGAAGCTGCCCTTGGCGGTGACTTCGTCCGGGCGGCGCACGTCGAGCACCACCAGCTTTTCCGGCTTGGCCAGCAGCGCGTCGACTTCGACGCGTTCCAGCTGTTTGGTCTTGTAGGTCCACGGCTGCGGCGCTTGCTGCGCCCATGCGGATACGGTGGCGGTCAGCGCCAGGGCCAGTGCGGCGATACGGAATGTCTTCATGGTGTCGTTGCCTTCAAAGTGGATGAGTGGGATTCCTCACTCGTCACTCCTGCAACTATCGTGCCAAACCTGCCGATGGCGCGCTAAGCCTGTATTCATGGGCTTTGTTGGTTTTTCCGCTGTCGCGCATGTGCTGTCAGACCAGCACACGCCGGAACAGGGCTGCTGCAAAATCAACAGCCCTGTCCAGCAGCGCCCTGCTCCATCACAGCTGGACGAAAAGGCGCACACGCAGCCGGATACTCATGCTTAAACATATGCATTAATTGTATAAACGTTTTCTCCGTGATGGCACGCTACTTGCGAAATAGCGGTCAATACCACCGTCAACATCAGTCACCATCAGGAGAGCATAGTAATGAGCAAAGCGCATAACGTCTTACCCAACCACTTCCGAGCGGCGCCGCTGGCGGCCGCAGTCGTTGCCGCGCTTGGGCTGCTGTCGTCAGGAACCCTGCACGCCGCCGATACGCCAACCATCGCCGAGCTGCAAGCCGAAATCGCTAGGCTCAAGCAGGCATTGGCCGCAAAAGACGGAACCATCACTCCCTCCCCTCAGCCGGAGCCGGTCGCCGCCAGCACACCAGCCGAAGAGGAACCGCAGGCACTAGGCGCCGTCACCGTGCGCGCCAAGAGAAAAATCGAACTGCTGAAAGATGTGCCGCTGTCGGTTTCCGTCGTCAGCGGCGCGGAGCTGGACCGCGAACTGGCTCAGGATCTGAGCGCCATCACCAAACGCGGCGCAGGCATCCAGTTCAACCAGAACAATACGCGCGGCGCCTCGTTGTCGATACGCGGCCTGGGCAAGCGCTCCTTCACCGAAACGCAAGACCCCAGCGTCGGCATGGTGGTCGATGGCGTCAGCTACGGCCTTTCGCAGCTGGCCAACTTCGATTTCTACGACATCGATTCGGTCGATGTCACGCGCGGCCCGCAAGGCACGCTGGGTGGCAAAGGCGCCAGCTCCGGCGTCGTCAGCATCAACACCAAGCGGCCATCGTTCTACCCGAGCGCCGACTACCAGATCACCTACGGCCAGCGCGACACGCTGATCGCCAAAGCCAATCTGGGCGGCCCGATTATCGAAGACCTGCTGGCATGGCGCAGCTCCTTCCTGGTCGACCGCAGCCGGGGCTACTACGTCAACAACTTCGACAGCAACTACAGCCTGTATAACAAGAACCGCGTCAGCGGCCGCACGCAGTTCCTGTTCACGCCCAGCGCGGACTTCAACGCGCGCGTCAGCTTCGACCTCGAACCGCATGCACCGCAAGTACAGAACGGCCTGACCTTCTACAAGAACCAGCCGGACCGCTTTGCCGACGGCTCGCTCACCGACCCAAGCGGCACCACGACACGCGCCAAGCTGGCCGGATACACCTCCGCCACCGGCGCCTTCACGCCCGGCCGCGCATGGTTTGCCGGCCGCGATTTCAACGGCTCGCCCTACACCTACGACAAGAACTACATCGGCGACAACAACCTGAACTTCAACGAGAACCAGGGCCAGACAGTCCACAACAAGGGCGGCCAGATCGACCTGACCTGGAACCTGGCCAACCACACGCTGAGCTCCATCACCGCCACCCGCAAGTACACCTTCGACGCGCACAACGACGAAGGCACGCCGTTCGACATCAACCGCAACGGCGGCGGCGGAGTCGACTACCAGCAATTCAGCCAGGAGCTCAAGCTGAAGTCCAAGCCGGGCGGATCGTTCGACTATGTGGCTGGCCTGTTCTACCTGAAGACTGAAGACGACATCGCATCCAAAACCGGCTGGGGTTCGGACGCCGGCGCATGGTTCGCCACCACAGCGCAGTACAACACGCTGGACCGTCTGGCCGGCGCCAACCGCGGCGCGGGCCTGGCGCTGCTGAAGGATACGCTGGACGACGCGATCACCAAGGGCGACACCATCGTCAACACCAAGAGCACCGCCATCTACGGCAACGCCACCTGGCGCGCGACCGATGCCATCAGCCTTAACGGCGGCCTGCGGCTGACGCATGAGAACCGCACCACCACCGACGTGAAGCTGCTGACGGCAAACGGCGCCGGCGCCGCACTCAATCCGGTCGCCGTGCGCGGCGTAGCGCTGGGCGGCTTCAACTCCACCGCCACCGGCGCGCTCGCCGCCGGCAACAGCGCGGCGCAGGCCGCGCTGGCGGACGCGGTGGCCAACCGCTACTTCGGCGCCGCTTCGTATGCCGCGCTGACCACAGCACAGCAGGCGCAGGTGGCCGCCGCCAAGGCGCTGCGCGCGGGCCAGATCGGTCAACTCATCAGCGGCATCACCAGCCACTACGACGACAACCTGGTGACGGCCACACTGGGACCGAGCTACCGCTTCAACGACAACATCACCGGCTACACCTCGTGGCAGTACGGCGAGAAGTCCGGCTCCGCGCTCAACGTCAACGGCCTGTCCGCCAACGTGCGGCCGGAGAAAACCAGCGCGTTTGAAGTGGGCCTGAAATCCAGCCTGCTGAACAACACGCTGATACTCAACGCCGACCTGTTCCAGATGAATATCCGCGACTACCAGTCGACGGTACGGGTGGTGGACGACTTCACCACACAGACCAATATCGCCAACGGTCAGGCCAATCCGACCGCCTACGTGACGGCGCAGGGCAACGTGCCCAAGGTGCGGGCGCGCGGGTTGGAATTGGATGCGGTCTACTCCGGCATCCAGAACCTCAGCATCCGCGTGGCCGGCGCCTATACGGACGCGCGCTACATCAGCTTCCCGCTGGCGGCAAAGCCGGACGAACAGGCTTACCTGACGGCGCCCTACGTAGACCAGAGCGGCCTGACGCTTCCGGGCGTGGCCAAGTGGACCGGCAACGTCGGCGCCGAGTACCGCATCCCTGTATGGGCCAACAAGCAGTTCCACGCCAGCTTCAATACGGCCTTCACCAGCCGCTATAACAACACGGACACCCTGTCCGACTATGGCTACGTGCCGGGGAACGCCATCACCGACATCGCCATCGGCCTCACCACCAAGGCCGGTTTCGACGTCAGCCTGATCGTGAAGAACGCCACCGACAACCGCAAGCACGAACCGGCATGGACCAGCTATTCGCCGAATCCGTATCCGCGCTGGTTTGGCCTGAGCTTCAGCGGCAAGCTGTAATCGCAGCAGCGGCCTGCTGGATATTCAACAGCAGGCCGCCGCAACTGACCGCGCGGCAGCAGGCGCTCCTGCTGCCCGCAGAAGAATTCCCAGTCAAATCAAGTACATGAGCGTCAGGCGACTGCTGGTCCGATAGTTGCTATCTAAAGCAGTGATGCCTTATCTCGTCCACGCATACAGAAGGAGCAAGTCAGTGAACAAGCCCGCAATAAAGACGCTATCGATCGCCGTGCTGCTAAGCTTTTCCGCAGTGCTGTCGGCGGCGCCCGACGACGCACCCAAGGCCGCAGCGCCTGCAAACAACAAGGCCTGGGCGTACACCACGCCGCAGCAGCCGGCCGCCCCCATCGTCAAACAAAAAAACTGGGTACGCACACCGGTTGACGCTTTCGTTCTGGCCAAGCTGGAAGAGAAAGGCCTGAAGCCGTCGCCGGACGCCGATCGCGCCACCTTCATCCGCCGCGCCACGCTCGACACCTGGGGCCTGATCCCGACGCCTGAAGAAGTACGCGCCTTCGTCAACGACAAGTCGCCGGACGCCTACGAGAAGCTGGCCGACCGCCTGCTGTCGTCGCCGCACTACGGCGAGCGCCAGGCGCGCCGCTGGCTCGATCTGGCCCGCTACGCAGACAGCGCCGGCTTCCAGAACGACACCACCCGTCCGAACAACTACCGTTATCGCGACTACGTCATCACCGGCTTCAACGCCGATAAGCCGTTCGACCGCTTCATCAAGGAGCAGTTGGCCGGCGACGAGCTGTGGCCCGACAGCCAGGAAGCCAAGATCGCCACCGGTTTCCTGGCCGGCTATCCGGACAACTCGAACTCGCGCGACCTGGTGCAGCGCAAATACCAGATCGCCACCGACATGACGGACCTGGTCGGCGAAACCTTCCTGGCCGCCACCGTGGGCTGCGCGCGCTGCCACAACCACAAGGCGGACAAGGTCAGTCAGAAGGAATACTTCCAGCTGCAGGCCTTCTTCGCCAACACCAGCTTCGACGAAAAAGCTCCCGCCATCAAGGGCGAAGCCGAACTGGCATACGAGAAGCAGCAGACCGCCTACCGCGAAGCGACCAAGGATATCCGCGCGCAGCAGAAAGCCATCCTCGACACCATCCGCACGGTGGCAGTCAAGTACCACAAGGAGCGCTACCTGACCGACAGCCGCGAGGCGATCTTCAAGCCTGAAGCCGAATGGACGGCGATGGACCGCTGGGTGAACTTCCGCCTGAAAACCGTCAGCACCGACCAGGACGTGGTGGCCTACCTGAAGCTGACCGCCGAAGACAAGGACAGCGCGGACTACACCCCGGCCAACGTCGACAAATGGAAGCAGTATCAGAAGCTGACCGCCGACATGAAGAAGTTCGACAAGCTGAAGCCGGAGAAAGGCAGCCTGACGCTGACCGCCGCCACCGAGCTGGGTCACGCCGACTCGCCGCCGACCTTCGTCCGCTTTGGCGGCGTGCATGAACGTCCGACCGACGAAGTGCAACCGGCGCTGCCTGTGCTGTGGGCCGGCGCCAACGCCAAGCTGGATATCAAGCCTACCGCAACGTCGTCCGGCCGCCGCACCGCGCTGGCCAACTGGCTTGCCAGCGCCGACAACCCGCTGACGGCGCGCGTGTTCGTCAACCGCGTGTGGAGCCAGTACTTCGCCAACGGCATCGTCGCCTCCGTGGCGGACTTCGGCCGCGCAGGCCAGAAGCCTACGCACCCTGAACTGCTGGACTATCTGGCGACCGACTTCGTCAAGCAGGGTTGGAGCGTCAAGAAGCTGCACCGCCAGATCCTGCTGTCCAGCGTCTACCGCCAGTCATCCAGTCAGCGCGACGATGTGTTGAAGGTTGATCCGGACAACAAGCTGCTGGCGGTCTACCCGCGCAAACGCCTGGAAGCCGAAGAGATCCGCGATTCGCTGCTGGCCGCTTCCGGCAAGCTGGAAGACAAGATCGGCGGCCCTGCCGTGTTCCCACCTGTTCCGGCCAACTTCAACGCCGGCAACCTGTGGACGCCGTCCACCGATCCAGCGGAGCAGAACCGCCGAAGCGTCTATGTGTTCGTGCGGCGCAGCGTGCCGTATCCGCTGATGCAGAGTTTCGACCTGGCCGATCCATCGCATGCCCACCACAAGCGCGATGTCACCACCACGCCTTTGCAGGCGCTGACGCTGTTCAACAGCGATGTGGTGTTCGGCTGGTCGCAGGCGCTGGCAGGCCGAGTGATCCGCGAAGCAGGCAAGGATGAAACGGCGCAGCTGAACCGTCTGTACGAGATCCTGTTTGCCCGCGCTCCGAACAAGTCCGAGAAGGCGGCGTTGAAGGACTTCCTCGACAAGGAGGAAAAAATCATCCTGGCCAAAAACGCGGACGGCAAATTTGAAATCGCCGTGCCGCTCGGCCTGAAAGAAAACCAGCAAGTGAATCCGGTGCGGGCGGCGGCGTTCGTCGACCTGGTGCACGCGGTCTCCAACTCCAACGACTTTGCCTACCGCTTCTAACACTATCTAAAAGGACAGCACCATGAGTATCAATACACGTCGCGACTTCCTGCTTAAATCCGGCCTTGGCCTGAGCGCCGGTGCGCTCACCGGCCTGCTGCCCGGCGGCGGCCTGCTGCACGCGGCCACCGCCGCCGAGCTGGCCGATCCACTGGCGCCCAAGCAGCCGAACTTCCCGGCCAAGGTCAAATCCGTGATCTGGCTGCACATGAACGGCGCCCCGAGCACCCTGGACCTGTTCGACTACAAGCCGGACCTCATCAAGCTGGCGGGCCAGGACGTACCAGCGTCCTTCCTGAAAGGGATCAAGACCAGTACCCAGGGCGGCGTCGGCAAACTGTATGCATCCAAGCGCACATGGAAGCAGCATGGCGACAGCGGTTCGTGGTTCTCGGACCTGGTGCCCAACATCGCCACGCAATCCGACAAGATCGCCTTCATCAAATCCAGCGTGACCGTCGGCGCCACCCACGACATCTCGATCCTGAAGCTGAATACCGGCGACCTGAGTCCCGGCCGCCCTTCGCTGGGCGCGTGGGTCAGCTACGCACTGGGTTCGGCCAATCCCGACTTGCCGCCGTACGTGGTGCTCTACAACGGCAAGAGCGAGCCTAGCGCCGGTTCGGTCAACTGGAACTCCGGCTTCCTGCCGGCGGTGTACCAGGGCACGGCCTTCCGTCCCGGCCCTTCGCCCATCCTGTACCTGGAACGCCCGGAACTGCGCACCGCGTCGCAGCAACGCGCCTCCCTGGACCTGCTCAAACGCCTCAACAACGAAGGCGCGGCGCGCTACTCGGCGGACACCGAATTGAAAGCCCGCGTGCGTTCCTACGAGCTGGCCGACCGCATGCAGGTCGCCGCGCCGGAAGCCGTGGACCTGGGCAAGGAAAGCGATGCGACCAAAGAGCTGTATGGCCTGAACGACGAAACCAGCGCAAGCTACGGCACCACGCTGCTGCGCGCGCGCCGCCTGGTGGAGCGCGGCGTGCGCTTCATCCAGGTGGTATCCGGCGCGCCTGATGGCCAGACCGAGATCACCAGCTGGGACGCACACAGCGAGCTGGAAAAGAACCACAGCGTCAACGCCCGCATGATCGACAAGCCTATCGCCGGCCTGCTGGCCGACCTGGAATCGCGCGGCCTGCTGGATTCGACGCTGGTGGTGTGGACTTCGGAATTCGGCCGCACCTCCTACGGCCAAAGCGGCAACGGCCGCGATCACAACCCATGGGGCTACACGCAGTGGGTGGCGGGCGGCGGCATCAAGGCAGGCAGTACCTACGGCGCGACCGACGAAATCGGTCTGCAAGTGGCGGACAAGGACAAGGCTGTCGACACCTACGACCTGCACGCGACGGTGCTGCAACTGCTGGGCCTCGACCACCTGAAAACCACCTTCCTCAACAACGGCCGTTCGGAACGCCCGACCGTCGTATATGGAAAAGTCATTAAAGAACTGATTGCCTGATTAAGGAACCGAACATGAAAAAATACAGCATCGCCCTCCTCCTGACCATGGCCGCCGCTGCGGCCTACGCAGGCGACACCAAAGTAACCCTTACCGGCGCTGAGGAAACGCCAGCCGTTACGACCAACGCCAGCGGCGCAGGCACCATCACCGTGGGCAGCGGCGCCGAGCACGCGGTCAGCGGCAGCATCACCACCAAGGAGGTCCAGGCCACCGCCGCCCACATCCACCAGGCTGCGGCCGGCAAAAGTGGGCCACCGGTTATCACGTTGGCTAAAACCGGCGACAACACCTGGTCCGTGCCGGCCGGCTCCACGCTCAACGACGAGCAGTACGCCAGCTACCTGGCCGGCAACTTGTACATCAACGTCCACAGCGCCGACCATCGGTCGGGCGAGATTCGCGGCCAGCTGCGTCCTTAAGAACAGGCCTCCATGCGTAAAGTCATTTTGCTGTTTGCAGTCTCGATGGCGCTGTCGGCCGGAGTCCGGTCGGCGGAGGAGCTGAGTGTGGACCTGATGCAGTCCATCGAGGATACCAACAAAAGCCTGTCGTCGAATATCGCGCTGAGCAACAAGCAGGCCGCCACGGCGGATGCGAAGGAACTGACGCAGATGTTCGCGCAGGTCGAGACCTTCTTCGACCACAAGGGCGACGCAAAGAACGCGGTGGATCTGGCAAGGCAAAGCAAGGAGCTGTCGACGGAAATCGTCGGCTTCGTGGCGGTGAATAATTTTGAATCGGCCACCACGGCCGCCACCACCTTGTCGCGCACCTGCCGCACCTGCCACACTTTTTACAAGAAGGAGTAGCGTATTCGCAGAGTTTTACAGACGGCCGCGCTGGCGTGGATGCTGCTGGCGCAGCTCCCCGCCTCCGCCGCGCCAAGGGGCGATCCGGTGGCCGGCAGGGAAAAGGCGGACTCCGAGCGCTGCCTGGAATGCCACGGCGGCAGCGGCGAAGGCCAGGGTTTCAGCGTGGGCACGGACGGCAAATTCGCCAAGTTGGGCGGCCAGTACCCGGAGTACATCATCAAGCAGATACAGGATTTTCGCAGCGGTAAACGCAAGCATGAATTCATGAAGATGATGGCCACCGGGATCAGCGACGCCGACCTGGCCGACATCGCCGCCTACTTCGCCACGCTGCCGCCGATGCCGGCCGCCGCAAAATCGGCGCAGGCGCCGCAGCAGGCAGCCGCTCCGCTGTCGCATGCGCAGCAGCTGTACGCACAAGGCGATCCGGCGCGCAAGCTGCCGGCCTGCACCAGTTGCCACGGCGAGGGAGGCAAAGGCACGGCGGGCGTCGGCCCGGTCATCGGCGGCCAAGGGCAGCGCTACCTGGAGCAGCAGCTGCACGACTGGCGCAGCGGAAGCCGCAACAACAGCGCAGGCGGCGTGATGAACCAGTTTGCGGCGCCGCTCAGCGACGCCGAGATCGAAGCACTGGCCCGCTATGTATCCGAGATGTAGACCACTAATCAGAACAGGAGTACCAATGAAACGCATGTTAATCGCTACGCTGCTGGCGGCCGCAGTCGCCCTGCCCGCCACCGCCGCGCTGAAGGAAGGCGACGCCGCTCCCGCATTCAAGGTGCAGGCGTCGCAGGCCGGCAAGGCCTTCGCCTTCTCGCTCAAGGACGCGCTGAAGAAAGGACCGGTGGTGGTGTACTTCTACCCGTCCGCCTTCACCGGCGGCTGCAACATCCAGGCACATACCTTCGCCGTCAACCACGACAAGTTCAGCGCCGCCGGCGCCACGGTGGTCGGCGTTTCGCTGGACAGCATCGCACGGCTCAACGAGTTCTCGGCCGATCCTAACTACTGCGCCGGAAAATTCCCGGTCGCTGCCGATGTCAACGGCGATATCGCCAAGTCCTACGAGCTGGCGATCCGCGAAATCGCCGCCGGCAAGAAGGATACGCGTGGCGTCGAGATCGACCACGCGGCGACCGAGCGCACCACCTTCGTCATCACCCCGGATGGCAGGATCGCCGCCGCCGTGGGCGGCCTGACGCCGGAGGCCAATGTCGAGAAGGCGCTGGCGGCCGTGCAGCAACTGGCCCAGCGTCCAGCCAAGAAATCTTGAGGAGCACGACGATGATCCAACGCTATACCACCTGGCGGCCTCACCTCGCCGCGCTGGTCGCGACCGGCCTGGCGCTGGTGGCGGCCGACATCACCGCCAACGCGCAGACTGCGGCAGGCCCCACCACCACACCGGCCATTGCGGGCGTGGTGGCTGCCGGCACGCCGATCGAGCTGATACGCGATGGCTTTACCGGCACCGAAGGCCCAGTGGTGCTGCCCGACGGTAGCCTGATCTTCACCGAGACGACCGCCAACCGCATTACGCGCATCGCCGCCGACGGCAGCACGTCCACCTTCCTCGACAACAGCAACGGTTCGAATGGCCTCGGTTTCAACGCCAGCGGCGACCTGTATGCGGTGCAGGTACTGAAGCCGCGCGTAGGCATCGTCTACCCGCCGTCGCATGCGCGCACGCTGGCCGACCAGTTCGAGGGCAAACCGTTCGGCCGTCCGAACGATCTGGTGGTGGACCGCAAGGGCGGCGTCTACTTCACCGACTCCGGCGCGCCGCCACGTCCGGCGGGCACGCCCGCGCCGGCGGATCAGCCGGTGGTGGCCAAACCCGCCGTGTACCACATCACGCCATCGGGTGAGCTGCAACGCATCGCTGCCGATATCGAACGACCCAACGGCATTCAGCTAAGCCCAGACGAGAAGGTGCTGTACGTCGCCAACACCGCCGGTGAACATGTGCTGGCCTACGACATCGCCGCCGACGGCAGCATCGGCCCGCGCCGCAACTTCGCGCGCCTGGAAGGCTGGCGCAAGACGGACACCGGCAACAGCAGCGGCGCCGATGGCCTGGCCGTCGACAACAGCGGCAGGCTGTATGTGGCCTCCACCGCCGGCATCCAGATCTTCTCCAGCAAGGGCGAGGCGCTGGGTGTGGTGGCGCTGCCGAAGGCGCCGCAGAACCTGGCCTTCGCGGGGCCGGACAAGAAGACTCTCTATGTAGTCGGACGCGGCGCGGCCTACAAGATAGCCTTGCTGGCAGAGGGCTATGGCGGACGCGCCAAGTAACGCTTTTTTCAACTCTACGACGGAAAACCGATGAAACAAGGACTCAAGAAAGTACTGATCTCAACGCTGGCGATCACCCTCCTCGCCGGTTCCGCCGGCGTGCTGGCGCAGCAGGCGCCCAAGCCGGAGAACCTCATCAAGTGGCGCCAGTCGGCCTTCCAGCTGGTGGCGTGGAATACCGGCCGTATCAAGGCTTCGGTCGAAGGCCAGTACAACAAGGACGAAGTACAGCGCGCGGCCAACACCATCGCCGCCATCGCCAACTCCGGCCTGGGCGGCCTGTTCGCGGCCGGCACCGAGCAAGGCAAGGGCTGGCACGACACCAGCGCCAAGCCGGAGCTGTTCAAAGACGGCAAACACTTCGCTGAACTCAACGCCAGCTTCGGCAAGGAGGCCACCGAACTGGCAGCCGTGGCGGGCGGCGGCGATGTGGCGGCGATCAAGGCCCAATTCGGCAAACTGCAGCGCACCTGCAAATCCTGCCACGACGATTTCAAATCCAAAGACTAAACATGACCACGACCATACATAAAGCAGCCCTGATCTGCGGCGCCGTCACGGCGCTGTGCCTCTCCTATGCAGCGTCTGCGCAGACGCCGGCCGCACCAGCAGCACCAGCCGCGCCTGCGCAGCCGAACACCGCGCGCTCTACCGATCCGTCCAAGCCATTGAGCTTCTTCGTCACCAGCGAAGGCCTGGGCAAAGGCGCGGACCTCGGCGGCCTGGCCGGCGCCGATGCGCACTGCCAGAAGCTGGCCGAATCGGCCGGCGCAGGCAAGCAGACCTGGCGCGCCTACCTCAGCACCCAGGCGGCCGACGGCAAGCCTGCTGTCAATGCGCGTGACCGCATCGGCAACGGGCCTTGGTTCAACACGCGTGGCGCAGTGGTGGCCCGCGACGTGGCGCACCTGCATGGCGACACGCTGGACGCTGCTCGCCTCGGAAACAACCTGACGCGCACCACCGTCTTCACCGAGAAGAACGAACCGGTGAAGGGAGCCGGCGACAAGCCGAACGAGCATGACATCATCACCGGGTCGCAGCCGGACGGCCGCGCCTACGCCGATGCCGCCGACCATACGTGTAAAAACTACACCAGCAGCGCCGCCGACGGCTCCGCGCAGTTGGGCCACTTCGACCGCACGGGCGGCGGCAATACGTCCTGGAACGCGGCACATCCAAGCCGTGGTTGCGGCCAGGCGAACCTGGTTGCCACCGGCGGCGCCGGCCTGCTGTACTGCTTCGCCGCCAACTGATGACGGCGAAAGGTATCGTATTTGGGGATGGCGCCCGCAGGCGCCTGGCTTCCGGCGTCGATGTCCTGGCCAATGCGGTCAGGCTGACGCTGGGCCCCAAGGGCCGCAACGTGGTGCTGGAGCGCGGCCACGCCACGCCGGCACTGACCAAGGATGGCGTCACCGTGGCGCGGGAGATCGACTTTGCAGATCCATTGCAGAACATGGGCGCGCAGCTGATCAAGGAAGTCGCCGCGCGCACCGGCAGCGATGCAGGCGACGGCACCACCACCGCCACCGTTCTCGCGCAAGCCATCGTGCGCGAGGGCCTGAAGTACGTCACGGCCGGTTTCAGTCCGATAGGGCTGAAGCGCGGCATCGACAAGGCGGTGGCCGCCGTCGTGGCGGAGCTGGCCGCAGTAGCCCGTCCGGTCGCCTCCAACCAGGCGATCGCGCAGGTGGCCGCCATTTCAGCCAATGCCGATGCGGCTATCGGCGACTTGATCGCGCGCGCCTTCGAACGTGTCGGCAGGGACGGCGTGATTACGGTTGAAGACGGGCCGTCGTTGCAGGACGACTTGACCGTCGCCGAGGGCTTGCAGTTCAAGCGCGGCTACCTGTCGCCCTATTTCATCAGCGACGCGGAACGGCAGGTGGCGGAACTTGAACGGCCGCTGATACTGCTGGCCGACCAAAAAATCGCCAACGTGCGCGAGCTGCTGCCGTTGTTGGAACTGGTCGCCGCCACTGCCCGGCCGCTGCTGATCGTGGCCGAGGATGTGGAGGGCGAGGCGCTGGCCGGCCTGGTGGTCAATCATGCGCGGGGTTTGCTGAAGTCGGTGGCGGTCAAGGCGCCGGGGTTCGGCGAACGTCGCCGCGAGAGTCTGGAAGATCTGGCGGCACTGACCGGTGCGCGTGTGCTGTCCGGGGATAGTGGTTTGACGCTGCAAGCAGTTACGTTGGCCGATCTGGGCACGGCGCGGCGGGTTGAGGTGGGCAAGGAACACACCATCGTCATCGACGGCGGCGGCCCTGCGGCGGGGATATCGGCACGCTCGTCGCAGATCAAGGCGCAGATAGCCGACACTTCCGCCGGCTACGACCGCGACAAACTGCAGAAACGCCTGGCCGGCCTGTCCGGTGGCGTGGCGGTGATACGGTTGGGAGCAGCAACCGAGGCCGAACTGTCCGAGAAGAAGGCGCGGCTGGAGGATGCGCTGCACGCTACGCGCGCGGCCATCGCCGAGGGTGTGGTGCCAGGCGGTGGCGTGGCACTACTACGCGCAAGGCAAACCGCGCTGCATCTGCGCGGCGGCAGCGCGGACGAGGACGCGGGCATCGCCATCGTGCTGCGCGCGCTCGAAGAACCTTTGCGGCAGATCGTCGCCAATGCAGGCGGTCAGCCTGCCGCCGTGCTGGCGAGGGTGCTTGAGGGTAGCGGAGACTTCGGCTATGACGCGGCCAATGGCAACTACGGCGACCTGTTTGAACTGGGTGTGCTGGATCCGGCCGAGGTGACAAAGGCGGCGCTGCAAAACGCGGCGTCGATCGCGGGGCTGCTGCTGACCACCGATGCCGGCATCTACACCATCCCCTTTGCGCCCGAGGCTCACGACGACCACCATCATCTAGAGGAAGCGGCCTGACGGCCGCCTGCACAGGCGCGGCCTTATCGTTGCTGCGCCTGTGCCTCCGCTTGGGCGATATTCGCCGAGATCGATTTCCCGATATCCGAATCCGCCGGCACCAGCGCCAGTATTTTCTTCCATGGTTTGACGGCGCTTGC
Source organism: Rugamonas aquatica (assembly GCF_009380215.1). Classification (GTDB taxonomy): domain Bacteria; phylum Pseudomonadota; class Gammaproteobacteria; order Burkholderiales; family Burkholderiaceae_D; genus Rugamonas; species Rugamonas aquatica_B. The sequence goes on along the minus strand of NZ_WHUG01000002.1, from coordinate 575,031 downwards.
ATAATCGCCGCGTTCCAGCGCCGCACTGCCCGACAGCGCCAGGGCCTGGACGTGATTCGGGTCGATTGCCAGCGCACGGGCGATCAGGGCTTCGGGTTCGCCGACCAGTGAGGTATTGAGCGTCATACCCAGTACGACCGCATAATCCACCAGCAGCTCCGGCGTGGCCGGTTCCAGCGTCAGCACATGGCGGTACGCATCGGCTGCCTGGTCGAAGCGGCGTAGCGTTTCGTAGGAACGCGCCAGCATGCGCCAGCCACCGGCGTCATTGGGCTCCCTGGCGAGACGCGCGGCCAGGCGGGCGACCATGGCTTCGACCTGTTCAGGACCGACGGCAGCACCGGCTGCACTAACGGCACCAGGCGATACAGCGGCCAGCGCGGGCTCCGATGGCAGCACCAGCGCTGCCGGGTTGCCCAGCACCGCATACAGCGATGCCGCCAGCAGCGGGACGAACAGTCCAACCAGTATCACCGGCCAGCGCTGGCGCGGCAGCTTCACGGGAGCGTCGCCGCCGACCTCGCGGCGCAACAACGGTGGCAGCACAAACAGCAGACTGCAGGCCAGCATGGCGCCCGCGATCAGGATAAACCTCGTCATTCCGAATCCTCCATTGCGAGCTCGCCTTCCGCGAGGCCGCGTTGCCGCAATTGATACAAGAGCGCCAGCAGGCCGGCCGCCAACAGCGCGAATGGTCCCAGCCAAAGCAGCCAGGTATTGGCCTTGAACGGCGGCCGGTACAACACGAAGTCGCCGTAGCGCTGCACCATGAAATCAATCACATCCTGCTCCGAACGGCCACGCGCCAACTGGGTACGCGCTTCCTTCTTCAGATCCAGCGCCAGCTGGGCATGCGAGTCGGCGATAGTCTGGTTCTGGCAGACCAGGCACCGCAGTTGCTCGGCCACGTGCTGAACGCGCAACTCCAGCGCTGCATCGGCCGCCACATCCGCCGCAGATGGCGCGGCCTGCGCCAGCAAAGACCATGCCGCAGCCAGGCACGCCAGACTACGTCGCAGCTCAAGCATGATTCAGCTCTCGTATGATCGGCAGCAGCTTTTCGCGTATCAGTTCGGAGGTCAACGGCCCGGTGAGCTTCAGGCGTATCTGCCCCTGCTTGTCGATGACGAAGGTCTCCGGCACGCCGTACACGCCGAACTCGATGCCGGTCTTGCCATCGCCGTCGAACGCGGACACCTGGTAAGGATTGCCGAACTCCCGCAGCCACTTCTGGCTATCGCCACGCGCATCGTTGTAGTTCAGCCCCACCACCGGCGCGGCCGCCAGCCGTGAAAACTCCAGCAGCACGGGATGCTCGGCGCGGCACGGCGCGCACCACGAGGCCCACACGTTCAGCACCCACACCTTGCCCACCATGTCCTTCGAATTGAAGGTACGCCCCGCATCCTCGACCTGCGGCAGCGAGAATTCCGGCGCGTGCTTGCCGATCAGCGGCGACGGAATCTCCTGCGGTTTGAGCCGCAAGCCTATGCCCAGGAAAACCAGCAGTACCGCAAAGCCGCCCAGCGGCACGATGTATCGTTTCATGTTCTCTCCAGATTAAATCGGAACTGCTGCGGCGGACGGGGAGACGCTTCCCTGCCGCGCCAACCGGTAGCGCTTGTCGGATGCGGCAAGCAGGCCGCCACTGGCGATAATCAGGCACCCCGCCCAGATCCAGCCGACGAATGGCTTGTTCTGCAAGCGCACCGCCCACGCGCCACCCTTGCCCGGCTCACCCAGCGACAGGTATATGTCCCGCGTGAAGCCGCGATCGATGGCCGCTTCGGTCATCGGCATCTGCTGCACGGTGTAATAGCGTTTTTCCGGCCGCAGCACCAGCACCCGGCCATCCGCTCCCTGTACTTCGAAGGTGGCCCGGGCGGCGATGTAGTTCGGGCCGTCGACTTTCTCCAGCGCGGTAAAGCTGTAGCGCCAGCCGTTGCTGACGATGCTGTCGCCGACGCGCAGGCTCGCATCCTCGGACACCTCGCCGCCCTTGACCAACGTGACGCCGACCACGAACACCGCCACGCCTGCATGGCCCGCCAACATGCCCCAGTAGCTCAACGGCTGCTTGCCGAGATGGCGGCGAAGCGACACGCCCTCCCCCGCCGTTGCCACGCGCTGGAACAGATGCAGCACCGTGCCGAGTACGATCCACACCGCCAGCATCAAGCCGCCCGCGACGGCCGGCGTCAGCTTCCAGCCCAGCCAGGCCGCCAGGCCAAACAGCAACGAGGCCTGGCCGATGCGCGACACGCGCGCCAGCACCGGCCGCAGCTCCGCCGCTTTCCATTCGACGAAGGGAGCGGCAGCCATCAACGCCAGCACCGGCAGCATCAGCGGCACAAACACCGCCTCGAAGTACGGCGCGCCCACCGATATCTTGCCGAGGTCCAGCGCATCCAGCAGCAAGGGATACAGAGTCCCCAGCAGGACCGTGGCGGCCGCCGTCAGCAGCAGCACGTTATTCAACAACAGCAGCGACTCCCGCGAGAACAGCGCGAACCGGCCGCCCAACCCTACCGACGGGGCGCGCCACGCATACAGCGCCAGTGAGCCGCCGATGACTATCGCCAGGAACACCAGGATGAACAGACCCCTGCGAGGGTCGGTGGCGAAGGCATGCACCGATGTCAGCACGCCAGAGCGCACCAGGAAGGTTCCCAACAGCGACAGCGAGAACGCGACGATCGCCAGCAGCACCGTCCAGTTCTTGAAGCTGCCGCGCTTCTCCGTGACCGCCAGCGAATGTATCAGCGCCGTGCCGACCAGCCAGGGCATGAAAGAGGCGTTTTCCACCGCGTCCCAGAACCACCAGCCGCCCCAGCCCAGTTCATAGTAGGCCCAGAAGCTGCCCATGAAGATGCCCAGCGTGAGGAAGGCCCACGCCACCAGCGTCCACGGCCGCGACCAGCGCGCCCATGCCGCATCCAGCTGGCCGCCCAGCAGCGCCGCGATGGCGAACGCGAAGGCCACCGAAAAGCCGACGTAGCCCATGTACAGCAAGGGCGGATGGATAATCATGCCGAAATCCTGTAGCAGCGGATTGAGATCGCGGCCATCGCGCGCGGCCGGCAGCAGGCGGTCGAATGGATTGGACGTGAACAGCATGAACAGCAGGAAGCCGACGCTGATCCACGCCATCACGCCCAGCACGCGCGCCGTCATCGCCGGTGGCAGGCGGCAGCTGAACACCGCCACCGCCGCCGTCCACCCGGCCAGTATCTGCACCCACAGCAGCAGCGAGCCTTCGTGGCCGCCCCATACCGCTGCCACGCGATAGTAAATCGGCAGCATGGAGTTGGAGTTGGTCGCCACGTACGCCACCGAGAAGTCGTTGTCCACAAACGCCGCCAGCAGGCAGCCGAAGGCGGCGCTGACGAAGACAAACTGCCCGGCCGCAGCGGGCCGCGCCAGCGCGATCCAGCGCTGGTTGCCGCGCCACGCGCCGAGCAGCGGCAGGCTGGCCTGCACCAGCGCCAGGGCCAATGCGAGCATCAATGCGAAGTTACCCAGTTCGGCGATCATTTGTCCACCTTGGCGGATTGACGGCCTTTCTTCAGCGCGTATGCTGCATCCGGCGGCATGTAGTTTTCATCGTGCTTGGCCAGCACCTCCTCGGCCACGAAACGGTGGTCGTTGCCCAGCTTTCCCTGTGCGACCACGCCCTTGCCTTCCTTGAACAGGTCCGGCAGGATGCCGCGATAATGCACCGGCAGGCGCTGCACCGTGTCCGTGACGATGAAGCTGACGGTGATGCCGTCGGCTTCGCGTTTCAGGCTGTTCGGCTCGACCATGCCGCCCATGCGGAAGCTCTTGTTGCGCGGCGCTTCGCCCGCCAGCACCTGGCTGGGCGTGAAGAAGAACACCAGGTTTTTCTGGAACGCGGACAGTATCAGCCAGGCCGCCACCAGCAGCGCGCTCAAGGCGGCGGCCAGCAAGGCCAGACGCTGTTGACGGCGCGTCATGCGCGCGTTCCCGATGCCGGCACCGAGCGTGCCGACGTCAAGGCGGCGCGGCGGCGCAGCGCCAATGTGGCCTGCTCCCCTGCCAGCACCAGCGCCACGACGGCGAATGAACCCCATACGTACTTCGCATATCCACCCATCGCGACCAAATCGCTCCAGCTATCCCAAATCATCGTTGCTCCGTGACGTAACGTTGTACCCATTCCGTGTGCCGCTCGCGCTCCAGTACGATGGCGCGCAGCCTTTGCAGCGTGGCGGCAATGGCGTAGGCCCACAGCGCCAGCGTCATAATCAGCATCCCTTGCAGCATCAGCGTCGCCATCGTCGGCGCGCTGCGCAGCGATATCGATGAACCCTGATGCAGCGTGTTCCACCACTGGACGGAGAAGTAAATCACCGGCACGTTGACCACGCCCACCAGGGCCAGTACCGCGCCGGCGCGGTCGGCGCGGCGCGGGTCCGATATCGCCGCCTGCAGCGCCATGAAGCCGATGTAGAGGAATAGCAGTATCAGCTCCGACGTCAACCGCGCATCCCACACCCACCACGCGCCCCACGTCGGTTTGCCCCACAGCGCGCCGGTCCACAGCGCCAGGAACGTGAATAGCGCGCCGGTGGGCGCCAGCGCGCTGGCCATCATCGACGACAGCCGCGTGTTCAGCACCAGGCCGACGGCGGCCCAGAATGCCATCGCCACGTAGATCAGCATCGACAGCCAGGCCGCAGGCACGTGGACGAAGATGATGCGGTAGGCGTCGCCCTGCTGGAAATCGGTCGGCGCGGCGAACAGGCCGATATACAGGCCAATCGCCGACAGCAGCAGCGCGGCGGCCAGCAGCCAGGGTATGGCACGGCCGGCCAGCGGGAAGAAGGCCTGCGGCGCGGCGTAGCGCAGCCAGCGGCCGGTGCGCGGCGCTCCCGCGTCGGCGGTGTAGGTGGTTCGGATACTCAGCACGATGATGTTCCTTCTTCAGTCATTCCAATGAAATACGCAATGCGGATGCGGTGGCCCATGGCGCCAGCGCGGCGGCGCCGGCCAGCAGGCCGGCCAGCAGCAGCAGGTTGGCTTCGGCCGTGCTGCTGCCCGCATCAGCGACCGCGGCGCCGGCGCCGAAGATCAGCACCGGCGCGTACAGCGGCAGCACCAGCAAGGCCACCAGCACGCCGCCGCCCCGCACATCCAGCGTGAGCGCGGCGCCGATGGCGCCCACCAGGCTCAGTGCCGGCGTGCCGACCAGCAGGCTCAGTGCCAGCGACGTTGTCGCCTGCCCGTCCAGGCCAAACTGCAAGGCCAGCAAGGGCGTCAACAGCACCAGCGGCAGGCCGCTGATGAGCCAATGCGCAGCCACCTTGCCGGCCACGATCAGCACCAGCGGTTCGGACGACAGCAGCATCTGCTCCAGCGTGCCGTCGGCGTGATCGAGGCCGAACAGGCGGTTCAACGCCAGCGTGCTGGCCAGCAGCGCGGCGACCCACAGCACGCCGGGGCCCAGTGTGCGCAGCAGTTCCGGCTCCGGCCCCACGCCCAGCGGGAACAGGGTGCAGACGATGACGAAAAACGTCAGCGTGCTCAGAATGTCGGTGCGGCGGCGGAAGGCCAGCAACAGGTCGCGCCGTATCACATGCGCCAGCGCGGTCAGCATGGCAGTAGCCGGTCCAGGTCGAACTGCTCCAGACGCCGCGCCTGCAAGGCCTGCGCCTGGTGCGTGGTGTAGATCAGCATTCCGCCCGACGCCAGGTGCCGGTTCAACGTGCGGCACAGGGACTGCACCGCCGTCTGGTCCAGCGCGACGAATGGTTCATCCAGCAGCAGCAACGGCGGCAGCGGATCGATCGCCAGCCGCGCCAGAGCGACCCGGCGCCGCTGCCCTTGCGACAGCGCGCGCGCAGGCAGGTCGGCGGCGCTGCCCAGTCCCACGCTGACCAACGCCACCACGGCCTGCTCACGGCTGCATGCGGTACCGGACAAGGTGCTGGCGGTGGCGACGTTCTCCCAGGCTGACAGGTCGTCCTTGACGGCGCTGGCGTGGCCGCAGTAAATCAGCTGGCGGTGGTAGTCCTCGCGCAGTTGCTGGATAGGACGGCCGTTCCAGCGCACCTCCCCCGCCAGCGGCCGTCCCAGGCCGCACAGCAATCGCAGCAGGCTGGTTTTGCCGCTGCCGTTGCCGCCCTTGAGCCACAAGGCTTCGCCGCTTTGCAGTTCGAAATTGAGATCGCTGAACAGCTGCCGCTCGCCGCGCGCGCAGGCCAGCCGGTGCGCCTGTAGACGCATGGTTGCGGCCCCCATCAATGCTGCAGCAGTTCGCCGTGGCCGGCGGCGCCGCCCACCGCACCCAACTCGCCCACCGCTTCGAAGCCGATCAGGCCAAAGCGCTTCAGGTGCGTGCGCAGGATGTTGCGGCTGATACCCAGCACCCGCGCCGTCTGCACCTGGTTGCGGTGGCAGGAGTCGAAGGCGGTGCGCACCACGGCTTCCTCGAAGCGGTCGAACAGGTCCGGCTGGTCGCTGTCTATCATGCTGTTGACCAGCGCCGACAGCTGCTGCTGCAAGCTGTCCGCACTCGGAGGCGGCAGCGCGGGCGGCGCCTGACGCGCAAGGTGTGTGTGATGGCGGTGCGAGATGCCGGTCAGCTTCAGGTCTTCGGCCTGGATCTGGTTGTCGCGGCAGACGATCAGCGCGAAGTGGATGACGTTTTCCAGCTCGCGGATATTCCCCGGCCATTCGTAGGACAGCAGCGCCACCTTGGCGTCCGACGACAGCGTGACATCCTCCAGTTTCAGCTTGCCGCTGTAGACGTCGATGAAGTGGCGGGCCAGCGGCAGGATGTCGCCGGTGCGTTCGCACAGCGGCGGCAGGTGCACGGTCGCCACGCCGAGGCGGTAGTACAGGTCGGAGCGGAAGCGGTCGGCCGCAATCGCCTTGTGCAGGTCGACGTTGGTGGCGGCCACCAGCCGCACGTTCAGCGGTATCGGCTGGCGCGCGCCCAGGCGCACCACCTGCCGCTCCTGCAGTACGCGCAGCAGCTTCACTTGCAGCGCCAGCGACAGGTCGCCGATCTCGTCGAGGAACAGGGTGCCGCCGTTGGCCGCTTCAAACCAGCCGGAACGCGCCTGCGTGGCGCCGGTGAAGGCGCCCGCTTCGTGGCCGAACAGCTCCGCATCAATCAGCGTTTCGCTGAAGGCGCCGCAGTTGACCGCGACGAAGGGACCGCGCCGCCCGCTCTGGTTGTGGATGTGGCGCGCGATCAGCTCCTTGCCGGTGCCGGTCTCGCCGACGATCAGGGTGGTGGCGTCGCTGCGGGCGATACGCTCCACCTGCTGCAGCAGTTCCGACGAGCGCGGATCATGGAATAGCAAGGCCTTGGCGCGGATCGACAAGGTCATCCCGGACTGGTCGGGGAAGGTAAGTAGTTTGTCCACGGCGGTTCCCGTTATTGTTGAGTAGTCATGTCAGAGTAGGGAAAATTTGTTGCGCCGCACACGAATCATTACGTACATCTAAATTCACATTCTGGATAAAGAGGCATCACCACTGCTGTGCATTGGTGCGGTTTGCGGCGGGAACGTAAAATGATTTTTCGGACAGTGTTGTATTTCATTTGCTGCACTGCGGGGTGCTGCAAAACCAACACGGGATCAACAGTTGTGCAACACTGTCACAAAATGGAATGCCGCCACGTCTAAGCTGGACGACGACTACTTTTACCCGCCATGACAGACACCATCGCCTTCGACGCCCTGCGTCCACGACTGTTCTCCATCGCCTACCGCATGCTCGGCACGCGCGCCGACGCCGAGGACGTGGTGCAGGATGCCTGGCTGCGCTGGCACGGCAGCGCGCAGGAGGCCGTGCAATCGGCCGAGGCCTGGCTGGTGACGATCACCACCCGCCTCGCCATCGACCGCCTGCGCGGGCGCATGGCGGAGCGCGAGTCCTATGTCGGCTGGTGGCTGCCGGAACCCATCGTGGAGCTGGACGAGCGCACGCCCGAGAGCAGCGCGGAGATGGCGAGCGAGGTGTCGGTGGCCTTCCTGTGGGTGCTGGAGCGCCTGTCGCCGGAGGAGCGCGCGGCCTTCCTGATGCGGCAGGTGTTCGATCACGACTACGCCGATATCGCCGATGTACTGGGCAAGAGCGAGGCGGCGTGCCGGCAGATGGTGCACCGCGCGCAGGAGCGCGTGCAGCAGCAGAAGCCGCGCTTCGACGTGCCGAAGGACCGGCACCGCGACCTGCTGGGCAAATTCATCGAGGCGGCCAAGGTCGGCGACCGCGCGGCCATGAAGGCGATGATGGCGGGCGACGTGCAGCTCGTGGCCGACGGCGGCGGCAAGGTCAACTCCTTCCTGCACATCCTGCATGGCGCGGGGCGCGTGGCCGGCGTGTACTGGTCGCTGGAGCACCAGAATCCGAACAAGGTCGCCTACCGGGCGGCGCGCGTCAACGGCGCTCCGGGGCTGGTGCGCTACGTGGGCGGCAAGCTGGAGTCGGCGCAGTCCTTCCTGGTGGAGGATGGCCGCATCGTGTCGATATTCATCGTGCGCAATCCGGACAAGCTGACCGGCGTGCCGCAATTTATTTGAGATTTTTTCTGAAAAGCTGTCACAGCATGGAAAGCCGGGGCGTCTAACAGGTATGGAGGGCGCAATGGTGTGCCCTCAAACGACCGAAAGGCACCATCATGAACCACTCCGCACGCATCCCCTTCTTCCAGCTCGCACATGCCAACCTGCAGGCGATGATCGCGCTGTCCGGCACCGTCAAGAAAAGCTCGCTGGGCCCGCGCCTGGTGGAGCTGATCAATCTGCGCGTATCGCAGATCAACGGCTGCGGAGTGTGCATCGATATGCACTGGCGCGATCTGATCAAGCAGGAAGCCAATCCGCGCCACCTGAACGCCATCGCCGGCTGGCGCGAGGCGCCCTTCTTCAGCGACCGCGAACGCGCTGCGCTGAACTGGGCCGAGGTGGTCAACGCGCTGCCGCACCAGCATCCGAGCGATGACGATTTCGCGCTGCTGCAGCAGCACTTCACAGACAACGAGATCGCCGAAATCAGCTACACCATCGCCGTCATCAAAGGTTGGAACACCATCAACGCCAGCCTGCGCAACCAGATCCCTGAAGTGCCGGCGCCCGGCATGTAAGGTCAGGCCTTGAGGACTTGCGCGACCACGGCGCACACGTGGTCGACATCCTGCGCCGTCATCGACGCGTGCAGCGGCAGCGTGACGGTTTCGCGCGCGATGCGTTCGGCGTTGGGGAACTGGCCGTCGGTGTAGCCGTAGCTGCGGCCGACGGTGGTCAGGTGGCAGGCCTCGTACGACATGCCGGTGCCGACGCCCTGCTCCTGCAGGGCGGCGCGGAAGCTCTTACGGGTGTGGCCGAACTGTTCGTAGGGGATCAGTACGTTGAACATATTCCAGCTCTGGCGCGGCACGCCTTGCGGCGGCAGCACTACGCCTGGCACTGGCGGGAATTTTTCGAAATAGCGTTCCACCAGTGCGGCGCGCTGCGCCAGGAAGCGCGGCAGCTGCTTCAACTGGTGGACGCCGATCACCGCCGAGACATCAGACATATTGAATTTGCCGGCGGCGACGGCGACATCGCGCGTGTCGTCGGGCAGGCGCTGGATGCCGTGGAAGCGCAGCAGGTCCACCAGCTTGGCCTCGTCCTCGCTGGCGACGACGATGGCGCCGCCTTCGATGGTGGTCATGTTTTTATTCGGGTGGAAGCTGAAGGTGGCGATGTCGCCGAAGCCGCCGATCGGCTGATCCTTCCAGTAGGAGCCCTGTACCAGCGCGGCGTCTTCGATCACGCGCAGCTGATGGCGCCTGGCCAGCGCGTACAGTACGTCGATGTCGCCGAGCGCGCCGGGGAAGTGGGTCGGCATGATGGCCTTGGTGCGCGGCGTGATGGCCGCCGCCACCTGCGCCAGGTCGATGGCGCGGGTGTGCAGCTCGCAGTCGACGAACACCGGCGTGGCGCCGACCTTGACGATCATGTTCATCGCGGAGAAGAAGCTTTGCGCGGAGGTGATCACTTCGTCGCCGGGGCCGATGCCGCATACTTGCAGCGCGATTTCCATCGCCCCCGTGGCCGACGTCAGCACGCGCGTTGGGCGGCCGCTGAAGCTTTCCGACAAGGCGCGTTCCAGTTCAGCCACGTTGGGGCCGGTGGCGATCCAGTTGGAACGCAGCACGGCGGCGACGGCCTGGATGGTGTCTTCATCGAGTTGGGGCTGGGCGAATTTGAGCATGGGGCGGGGCTTGGGCTGTGGAGGAATTGGGGGACAATTCTAACAGCGGCTTGCCACTTCCGCCCTGTGGACGGAAGCATCCGCGCCTTTCGCCTAACCGGTCAGCAGAGATTTACAAAGCCGTTTCCAACTCGGCGAGCTTTTTCTCAAGCATAGTCCGCTCCCTCGGGTTGCTGATTTTCGGCAGCACCTGACGTAGGGCCAGTGCATTTGCCTTAGTCATGGCCTTGTCTGCGGCGACGGCAACATCGGGTTTAACTCCGCTTCCTTCCCAATCGCCTTTTGTGATCAGGTTGATTGAGCGTCCTACCGGTATCATGGCGACCAGGTTCGGATCGATACGGAATGGCTGGACCGGATGCGCACCACCTCCGGTCGTTTCACCAACGACAGTGATGCGCTTGATAGCCTGGAGGTTGTACGTGAAATCTTCGGCTGCGGAAAAAGTTTCGCCGCTGGTCAACACATAGACCGGCTTGTCCGCGCCAAAGCGCGCGCCTGGAACGGCGGGATCACTCCAGAACGAATTGGTTTCGTTCTCGGCGCGGAAGTAGATGTCCGACAGATGAACCTTGTGATCGCCAAGCAGGTAACTTGCCACATGGGCCACCATGCGCGGGTCGCCGCCGCGGTTTTCGCGCAGGTCTATGATCATCGCGTTGCCATTGGCTGCCAGATTCATTGCGGCTGTAGCGGCTGCCTTGCCGATATCCGCTTCAAAGAACCCGTTGAGCTTGAGGTACATAATATTGCCAGGTAGGCGCTCCACCTTTTCAAAAGCGAAATTCAAGTATTGCCCCATGTCGGTTATACGCTGCCGCATTTCGGCAGGCATGCCTTGGTTAAGTGAGGGCCGAGGCCGATCAGGTGGCGCGTTGAGGGCATAGCGGATGCTCAAGTGTTTGTCCGGGTGGGCAGCCTGGATATGGGTCGTCAGCAAGCCGGCGAATTCAGCACCCGTCGCAGCCTTTTCGTAGTCGCCCTTGAGCAAATGATCGCGGACGGCGGCGGCCATCTTGCTGCCTTCGTCAGCGAAAACATATTTGTCGGACAGGCGTTGGGCTAACAGGTCTACGGCAGCGGCCTTGTCTGCTGCGCTCAACGACCGGGACTGTTGCTCGGTTGCGGCAGGCCGCTGTTCTTGTGCGCCTGCGATGGGGAGAGCGATGACGCAGAGGATCATGACTGCTGCGGAAAGGAGGTGTCGCATAATAGGATTTGGCTCCATAAAAAATGAATCAATCAAAAGGCGAAAACGCGGTATTGCTCTTGCTCAGCTACATCTGGCGGAACTGCCTGGTAAAGGCTTCACTCACAGTCAGGCGCTCGGACCGGCCTTTCAGTATCACCTCCAGGCCGGCGCCGCCGCGCCCTCCGTGCTCGCTGCGTTCGATCCGGTCGACAGCCTGGAGGTTGATGATGGCGCTGCGATGGATTTGCGCGAACAGCTGCGGGTCCAGCTGCCCGAGCAGGGACTTGATCGGCAGCCGTATCAGCGCATCGCCTTGCTCCGTCACCACCCGTGTGTACTTCTCGTCCGACTGGAAGTACAGCACTTCGCTCACCATCACCAGCCTCACCGTATTGCCGCTCGAAGCCTTGATCCACTTGAGGTAGACCGGCGCGCTCTCCTGCTCGAACAGCTTTTCCCACACGGCCGGCGGCGGGCTGGCGGCCGCGCGCGACTTCAGGCGGCGGATCGTCTGCAGCAGGCGCGCGGTCGTCACAGGCTTGACCAGGTAGTCGGCCGCGCCGGCATCGAAAGCGGCCAGGGCGTAGTCCGCGTAGGCCGTGACGAACACCACCTGGCAGGACTCGGGAATATGGCGTGCCACCTCCATGCCGTTCAGGCCGGGCATCTGGATGTCCAGGAACACGATGTCCGGTTTCAGTGCATCGATGCACGCCACCGCGTCGATGCCGTTTTCGGCTTGGCCCGCGATATGCAGCTCGGGCCACAGGACGCGCAGCTGGTCCGTCAGCTCCGCCCGCAGCAGAGGCTCGTCTTCAACGATCAGGGCGTTCGGCATCAGGCTTGCTTTCCTGCCACAGGCACCGTCAGCACGGCGCGCACGCCTTGTCCGTCGCCGGGCTCCACGACCAGGCTGGCCTCGCGCCCGTACAGCAACAGCAGGCGTTCTACGATATTGGCCAGCCCCGTGCCCTGCCCGGCCTGTTCGGTCAAGCCGACGCCGTCGTCGACCACATACACGCTCAGCAGCTCGCCTTCTGCCTTGCGCTCACCTTTTGCGCTGATGGCGATCAGGCCCGGCCGGCTGGCCCGCTCCAAACCGTGTTTGACGGCGTTTTCCACCAGCGAGATCAGCATCGCCGGCGGGAACGGCAGGCGGCGCAATTGCTCGTCGACGTCGACTGAGAAACGTAAGCGCTCGCCCATGCGGATACGCATCACCGCCAGGTAGTCGCTGACCAGATCCATTTCTCGTCCCAGGGTCGACGACACCGAGCGCATATCCGGCAGCGCGTTCTGCAGGTAGCCGACCAGGTGGTCGAGCATGTCCTGCGCGGCCTGCTGGTTGGTGCGGATCAGGTACTTCAGATTGGCCAGGGTATTGAACAGGAAGTGCGGCTCGACCTGGGCCTGCAAGGCCGAGAGGCGCGCCTGCAGCGAGGTGCGTTCCAGCTCGCGTTCACGCCGGGCCGCATCCAGTGCGCTGGCATGCCGCGTGAGGTGCTGGCGCAGCTGGACGCTGACCATCTCGGCGGCCCTCAGCGACTCGCCGCGCTGGATCGCGAACCAGGCCAGGCCCGGGCGGCAGCGCAGCTCGACGTGGCAGCTGGGACCCAAATCGGACGATACCCTCACCTCGACGTGGCGCCCCAGCGCCAGCGGGCGCCAGCGGCCGAGCACGATCCGGCCCTTGAATGGGTCGTGGAAGAACGCCGGCGGGCCGGCGTAGCCGAGCGCCGTGCCGAGCGCGAGTCCCGACAAGGATTCGGTGCACAGGTCAAAGGTGGTGTAGGGATTGAACGGCGCATCGATGCGGCGCGTCACCGAGGACGCCATGCTCTCGGCACACAGCGGCTTGCCCTCCTCGACCAGCCGGGCAAGAAAGCTGCGGGCGATCCCGCTCGACATCAGCGCGAACCAGGCCATCACCGCCAGCACGACGCCGCCGATCATGTAGGGATTCAGCTTGCGGGCCCCGAGCTCACCCGGCGCAGCCGTGCCGAAGTTCAGCCACAGCGGCATCAGCGCGATCGCCAGCGACAGAAACAGCAGCGAACCGGCGTTGAAGCGCAGCGCCGATTGCAGCAGGTAGCGGCGCACCAGGCGGCGGTCGTGCCTGACTTCCGGTACGGGAGGAGCGTTGAACGGCAGAAATGCGGGAGAACTCATTGAATCCCTCAAGTTGAACTAGTCCCGCCATTCTAGCGGCTCGGCTGCGCGTGTTTTCGCCCATGCGACGAATGCCCGCAAATCGGGGAGGAATCCGGTGCCGGCCGGATGAATGCCGCCGGTCGAATCGCTGCCTGGAGGAAAGTCCGTACCGGACGCGGATTCGATTCCCGGCCAGCGCCAGCGATAGGATTCAAAACAAAGGCCCCCGTGCTTTCGCACGGGGGCCTTTGTTTTGAATCCAGTGGTGGAGACGGCGTCACTCAAACTCAACCACGAAATTCTCTTTAACTTCATGTACTTACATGATTATAGCAGGGTTCGATTTTTCATAGTTACCCCCAGTGTTACCCCCAGATTGATTGGTCTGCTCTGGACTCGTCTGGACTATCTATCGACAGTGCAATTACCTTGCCTCGCGTTGTTTACCGCCAACAGACTACCGACGAAGTTAAGAGAAAGAGAAGAAAGATTGCTAACGCGCAACCGGGTCTGTATACTTTTCCACAGACCAACAATCACAGCGGTCGAACCATAACGCAGTCCCGGCACAACCTCACTTTGGAAACCAAATGGAAGCACTGTTACCGTTCCTCGTCGTATTCTTCATCGCCTTCTACATGCTGCCCCTGATCGTAGCCATGAACAGGAAGCACACCAACACTACGGCCATCGCCGTCCTGAACGTGCTACTGGGCTGGACCTTGCTGGGCTGGGTTGGTGCTCTGGTGTGGGCGTTCTCGTCCCAGCCTGCGGCAGAGGAAGCAGCTACGGACGGTGCTGCACCTGAAAAAGCCGTTCCCAAAAATTTGGGGGCCGCTTCTGACGACCTGAAAGACTGCCCGTTCTGCGCTGAACCGATCCGGGTTGCTGCTATCAAGTGCAAGCACTGCGGGTCCAGCCTGACCACCGAAGCACAGCCAGCCTAACCCCGCCATACAGCTACGGGGCCATCCGGCCCTGTACGCTTCTCGCAGCACCTTCCCCAGCAAATCAAGTAGACGCCGTTAGAAATTACGGCGTTGGCAATTCATCCACTCCCGTTTGCTTCCCCGTCTTGGGAAGCAAAGGCGAGATGCCCTTCACCTCAAGGGCGTTGTCAGTTTTGCATTTCCCCCAAGTTCGGGGAATATTGCGCTTCCGAGACTTCGGACGCTCAAACCGGCCTCGACATCGCCTATCGACACTTGCCAGCAGTCAAGGATGGGCCTGCGGCTTGAATATAGCCCCGTGGCGACGACTTCTCCACCCACTGACTACCCTCGTATACCCTTGGCACGAAAATCGCTTACAGAGCCTCTAAATCGTTCTTGATGGGAAGGTGTTGGTTGGCAGGACTGCCGGGGATGGTGGAGTGTGGGTAGCGACCTACGCCGGGATAGCTCTTGAGTAGTATGACCACTGTAGCTACTCATGTTGTACAGCCTTGGTATATAACTAGGTTCTCTATACAACTACACACTACCACTCTATAAAATAACTAAGAGTTATACCTTATGTAGTACAACTTATTACATAAGTTATATAACATAAGTCACTCGCTGCGCTCGTTCCGGGGTGAAGTGTATCATGCCGACTGAGCTCTGTCAAACAAGCAACTTCATCTGCTTGAGCATCATAGCACACTGGAATCTGATCGTGCAAGACCTTGGACCGTGCCAATCGAAGTTTTCCGGCTTCGGTTGCTCAATCAGTAGGCAGTTGACGTGCAAGGTAGCGACTTTCGTAGGTTGGCATCAACGCTCGCTTGGTTTAACAATACCCCCTGTTTTCCCACATATAGCTGAAATCCCATTTTTTCACTGGAAAGTTGCTTCTTTTGCCACTGAAATGCAGCCGGAAGCCGCATTCTGTCGTCGCAGTTGCCAAATTTACACCCCTCCGAAACACCCTGAAAATGACCGTTTTTGACCGTTTTCAGAACCTCAAAATAACGCTTGACAGATGCTATAACTGGTGATCTATTTACTTGACAAAGTAGCCGACTTGTCGTATAATGTGTACATATGTTGATGAGTGTACAGACCTATCAACAGCCCTCCTTGCAGCACCCCATTCCCACGCCAATCCGATCAATCCTGAACCATAGGAGCTACAGCTATGCCCGCACTACAAGCACCGCCTACGTTCGGCGGAAAACTGAACAACGACCGCTACTACGAAGCGGTAATGAACACGATTAACGCGCTACGCCCAGCCTCATCGCTGCGCGCTATCGCCAACCACCTGACCGCAGCCGGTTTCCTGACCCCTACCGGGTTGCCGTGGAACCGCCTCCGGGTAGCAGCATTCATCCGCAACACAACCCTCTAACGTTAATAGGAAAGCAACCATGACCAACCAAACCGAACCAGTCGCACAAGCAGTCCAAGCACGCCCTTACCTGATCCAGATTCACGACTACGCCCCAGCCGCATTCGATCAATCTGCGGTTCATGTCCGTAACGGCTATCACTTCGATCCAACAATGGCCCCGCAGTTCTTCGACACGAACGGGCAAGTCGCTATCACGCTGGTGCTTGGCTCCCCATCCCCGGAAGCCGTTACCGCCGCTGCTGCCACCATCAGCATCACTACGCAATTGATGGAGGCAGCGCGTCAGCGCGAAATCGAAGCAGCAGCTAAGCAGATGGCTACCGCCATGCGACTTGACGATGACATGGCTGGCATCAAGGCTCAGATCGCGGAGCAAGAGAAGGTCATGCGCAAGCTGAAGGACGAGGAAACGAAGAAGCGCAAAGAGCAAGCCGCAAACACCTAAGCATCACGTCCCAGCCTTCGGGCATTCCTGGGCGTCCTGCCCACCGTACTACCAATCACACCCCTGCCGCAGTCGTTCCCGTCAATCCGGCTGGATCGTCACGTCTGCGCGCAGGCCAAGAACAAAGGAAAACACTAATGAACGTAACTCACCAACGGGCGAAAACAAGCGCCCTCTCCATGCACCCACGAGCGCAGCGCGCTGCCCGTGTTGCCAACGCGCCAGTAGTCACGCAACGAGCGGTACACATGAAAGCGAGTGCATGGGAGGCGTTGCAGCGCCTGTGCAACTCCTACGACACCAGCGTAAGCAAAGTGATTGAAAGCCTCGTGATTGAGGCCGACCACTTCCACGCATCACAAGAGGATTGAACATGAAGAACGAATACCGCAAGACAGCAGCACCAGCAGCGAAAGCCACAGCACCAGCCGCAATCCAAGCCCCGGACTTCGCCAAAATGCGAGCGATGGCGCAGGAAATCACAGCTAAGCTTGACAGTGTGAAACAAGGATTTGAAGCAATCGGCACCGAGCTTACCCAGATCGGCACCGGGTTTGCGGACATCCGCAAGAAGCTGGCGACACTGAAGGTTCAGACATCAGCACCGAAGGCCACCACGCCTTCACAGACCCGGTTTGATGCCTTCGTGAGCAAGCACTTCGCCCACTACACGAAAGGGGCGTCGAATGCTTGAGAAATACACCCCGTTCCACGAACCACACCAGCAGCGCCGCACTGTTCAAGGCGATACCGGCGCACTTGAGCGGGGCATCATCATGCTACCGCCTGCCACATGGCGCGCTCTGAACCGGCTTAGTAAGGCCCAGCAGCGCACCGGCAGCGACATCATCGGCTCACTCATCAACTTAGCCGACAAGGCGCAAGGAGGTGGACGGTAATGACAGCAACGATCAAACGAGTGCGCAAGGTAAAGCGCGCCTCAAAGTGCATGCTGTGCGATGCCACCACCGGCCTGCACCGGCACCACGTCAAACCCCGCTCACTGGGCGGGACCGATGACCCGGACAACCTGATTACACTGTGTGAGCGCCACCATGACGTAGCTCACAGCTTAGACGACGAGTTCAGCCGTTCCAACCTGACCAAGATAGGGCTTGAGAAGGCGAAGGAGCGGGGCGTCGTGATCGGCAACCGCGTCAACCTGAAAGAAGCCGGTATCAAGGGTGGAGAGACAACCAAAGCCAAGTCTGATGCCTTCGCGCAGCGCTTCCGCCCTATCATCGTGCGATTGCAGCAGACAGGCATGACCCAGCAGGAGATTGCAGACCAGTTCAACGTGATGGGTGTGCCAACACTGCTGAACGGGCTGTGGCGTCAAACGACGGTCAGCGGCGTACTGAACCGACCAACGTATCATTGATGCGCAAACACTAGATATAGTGCCTCAGAGCTTATTTTGTCGCCTCAGAACACTATATGGCCGTAAGTAGCTAGGTAAGTAGGTAAGTAAGATCACAGAAAATTGAATTCGTCAATACTTTCATAAAAAAATGTTTGACGGTATACAATCTTGCCAGTTAGAATGACTTCATCAGTGCAGCAACACCGCTTATTGACGCTTGCCAGTTCTGTTGCTCCCCGCTTCATCCTGCCTGCTTCTGCCAACTTCCCGGCATCGCTGTACCTATCCCACGTCCCGTACACAACTGAAACTTGCACAGCCCACTGTGGGACTAAGCACGTCTGTACGGGGCGCTTTCAACCCAAACTAGGAGTATCAAACCATGACCAAACACATCACCCCTGCTATCGCCTTTACCTTCCGCAATCTGGGCTTCACCCCAGTAGACGCAAGCGAGGTAATGTCCCTCAACGACGCGGAACCACTGGCCGACGCTGACATGCCAGCCATTTTCTACCACGCCGGTATCGACACCTACGTTGCTTACGCCTCGGAAGTCGTGGACGGCATGTATGACGGGAACCTGCAAGGGCTGCGCGCAATCGCTGTTGTTGATAACGACGTGTCAGCAGCGAACATCACCCACTTCCGTGATGTCCCGATGGAACTGATTGCCGTGGGCGACCTCGCAGAGTTTGTAGCACAGCGCGCCTTCAGCCCGAAGTTCTTTGACCTTCGCGTTGCAAAGCAGTGCGTTGCCCACGCTAAGCAGGAACTGCGCGACTTGCACGGCGACCTGAACCAGACCCGCGACGACTTCCACCAGTGCCGTAAGAATCTGGACGAGGCTTTAACGCATCTGCATGCCTTCCCTGTGCCACGCTACGACGCGGTAGTGGCGATCTAACCCAGTAGCGCCCAGCGAGGCCGGAACTGACCCTCACAGGTTGGCTCCGGCCTTTGTCGTTTCTACGGCCAGCGTATCGTATGCACGATCTGCACTGTCAGCAGCACGACTATCAGGATAGGCCGCACTTGGTCAGCCAGCTTCGATAGTTCATCCAGACTCATGATTGCCCCTTGTGGCGTCACCGGATTGATGACAGGCCGAATGTATGACCGACCTACCCAGCGCTGCAATAGCGCAGGCCCGAGCCTGTGTACCCCACCCATCGACGGAACCTGAGCGCTTGCGCTGTCTGTCAGTCTGTGCATCAGGGTAGCTCAACAGGGTATACCGTAGCGCACCTAGTCAAATGAGCCACCCACCTAGCTCAATAGGGTTGACTGTGTGTGAGCCAGTGTGTATTATTGAGCCACTTACCCAACTGAGCCACCCAGCCATGAAAACGATCTACTACGGACGCATCAGCACCACCGAAGGACAGACCAGCGCCAGCCAGTACGAGGACGCAACCAAGCACGGCGTACAAGCCAAGCACACACACATTGATGAAGGCGTGAGCGGCTACCACGTAGCGCCTATGGACCGCGCAGAGTGGAAGCGGGTCATGGACAAGCTGTCTGACGGTGGTGTGCTGTACGTCCGCTGGTTGGACCGCATCAGCCGTCGCTACGACGAACTGCACACGGTCATGCAAACCCTGATGAAGATGGGCGTCAAGGTGGTCTGCACCCTGAACGGGATGGAGTTTGACGGCACCGCTACGGAACCGATGCTGAAGGCTACTCGTGATGCGGTGCTGGCCTTCATGGCTGCACAGGGCGAGGCTGACTACATCAATCGCAAGGAGATGCAGAAGCGTGGTATCGAGGTAGCCAAGGCAGCAGATGACGGACGCTACAAGGGCCGTGCTAAGACGCTGGACCCTGCTACGGTCAAGGCATGGCGCGCTGAACAGAAGGCCAGCATAGCCACCACTGCCGAACACTTCGACATCTCGGTAGCAACCGTCAAGCGGTACTGTGCAGCATAGGACGCGATAAGAGGCCGTAGGAGCCTCGTTAGTCGGTGGGCAGTGCAACGCTGCCTACCAGCGCCAGCAAAGCGCCCACAGATATTTTAAAAAGCTGTGTGGCGCATTCTCCCCGGTCCACAACGCATTAAGCAACCCGGTGGACCTCCCGACTTTCCAGACCACGCCCGAATCCCTACAGATATCTTGCTGCGCTTGACGACGGTTTCTGTACGGCTGGCAAGGTGTTTAACGAAACGCTGGAACTCCCGACTTTTCCAACCCTTCGATTCCTGGCCCTCTATCGAGTGCCAGTTCTGAAAATTTTTATTATTTTTTCAACCGGGAAACTCACTCTGTCACCACTTGCTGTAGTATGGCAGTTAATACATTATTGAGGATAAGCGATGCGCGTCTATTACATGACCTCTTACGAAACTGCTACTCAGTATATTCTCCCAGAGCATCGCATGAGATTATCAAGATTCGATAAATTGAACGATCCCTTTGAGCTTCATAGTGTACGAGTAGAGGGAAAAAGAGGACGCGCCGAACTAAAGGACATAATCAAAGATTGGCATAACCAGATAGGCATTATCTGCACCGGGAGGCATTGGAAAAGCCCGGTAATGTGGGCGCATTACGCTAACAGTCATAGTGGCGTGTGCCTAGGGTTCGACGTGCCGGATAAAGTTGCGCATCAGGTAGTGTATGCCCCAGAGCGCCCGATACTCAAGCTGAACCCCAAGCTGCCACTAAACGGCATTACCGAAGATATACTCAAGACAATGTTAATGACCAAATACGCTCAATGGTCATACGAGGAAGAATGGCGATTATCGTATAAACTCACAGACCCTGACCCAGTTAACGGATGCTACTACATTCCATTTGGGGAGCACTTAACCTTGCGAGAGATTATTATAGGTGCGAGGTGCAAACACTCTGCGATAGATTTCGATAAGCCACTTGGAAGCGTCGATCAGTCAATTACCATTATAAAGGCCCGTCCTGCATTTGAATCTTTTACGATGGTTCAGCAATTGAAAGTTACGCCGGTGATTATTAAGACGAGGAAGTAACTACTTACGTTTCTTTTTTGAGACGGTCCCATTCTCGCTTTAACACCGTCTTACACAAGCCTCTGGCCTCATCCACGAGATCAGGGACGAATATATGCCGACGACCGGGCTCGTTTTGTTGAAAGCAGCCACGGCGCACGCGATTCAGGGCGTCCATCAGCGCAATATGATCGGCCTCTTTCGGGTTGAGCATCATATCTATTTGGTTGAGCATAAAGACCATCTTACGATCCACCTGCTGTATTTGCAGTGACTCGTGTTCTTCAAACTTATCCTCATCATCAGGCGATGGGATGACCTGATCGCCGCCAGCGACGTAGTACCAGTGCGCTGTACTCAGAAATTCCGCAACCCGATCCCGCAACGAGTCGATCCACTTCTGACGCATCGGCGCTATTACCTGCTTCTGCGCCACTATCAGGGATGTCTTAGCTTGCCGTTTCGCCACTTGCCAGCTTACGAACGGGGCAACCACGATGGCAAGCGCCGCGACGATGAGGGAGCAGATAGGTAGCCAGAAGGCAAGCGCGGGATCGGTGGGTTGCATCAATGTCCTTTAAGTGGGCGACCAATCATAATCTAACATGACCAAGCTAACCCAGCTAAGGCAGCAAGTACGCATTCCCAACTCGCCTGACAGCAATAGGGGTGTTGCGCCCCAGCGTCGTATCAAATCTAAACGGGTCCAGAATGCACTTGTGCGGCCTGTAACGCCTCGTTATGATGGCACCCGCTTGGCAGGCATCAGCCTACCAGCACCAACCCCAACCACTCTTAAGGAGCCGATAAACACGTAACAAGGAGGTACAATGCAACACGAATTCCAAGAACATCGCCACATCCAACTGCTCACCGACAAGCAGGTTGCCGGACTACTCGGCATCAGCAAGTCCGGCGTCTGGGCCAAGGCCAAACAAGATTCCGGCTTCCCCCAGCCATTCAAACTCTCTGAAAATCAAACACGCTGGAAGCTGTCAGCGGTTGAAGCCTTCATCGACCTGAAAGCAAGCAGCACCATGCACTAACAAAAAAGCCGCTACGACATCGCAGCGGCTTTGTGCTTTCTACGCAGCTTCCGCTACGGGTGGCCTGTGCATCGGGACCACCTTCCCGCCTCGCTGGGCGGCAGACAACTGCTCTCCCCACCACTTGTACAGCGCAATACGCTGCTCAAAGCGTTCCCCACGGTCGTAGGCCCGTACTACCTCGTTGTCATGGGCGTGATCCAGCGCCAAGTCCACGACATCACGCTCAAAGCCGTTATCACGCGCCTGCGTCGTTAAGGCGCTGCGCCAACCGTGCGGAGTGTGCTTATTCCTCAGATGCAGCGTTTCACGATACAACTTTTCGACGGCTTCACAGCTGATGTGCTTGCTGTTGTCAGTGGGCGACGGGAATAGGATGCCCCGACCGCCGATCAAATTACGCCATTGACGCAACTCTTCAGCAATCTCTGGGCAGAGCGGAAGGCGATGATCCAGTTCCCGGTTCTTGAACTTCATCTTATGGCGCGGAATCGTCCAGACTGGCTGAACGCTGTCCAGATCAAACTGACGCCACTCTGCCTCAATTACGTTACCGATCCGTGCGGCGGTGAAGGCACACAGGCGATGCGCCATGCGGACGGAATGCGATATTCGAGCCAACTCAGCACGGCGCAGCAGATCGCCCAGTGACACGAAATCAAGCAGTGCTGGCATACGTGCGTTATCCTTCTTGCGGGGCAGCACCTCACGCGCAGCTAATGCCGGGTTGTCGCGAACATGCCCCTTCGCTTGGGCGTACCTGAATACCCCGTTCAAGTGCTGAAGGATGCGGGTAGCGGTTTCCAGTACATCGCGCTTGTTGATCGCCAAGACAGCAGTAGCGACTATCGCAGGCGTCAGGCTGCTTATCGGCAGCTTGCCCAGCGTGGGGTACAGATCGCGCTCAAACGCCCGCACCGACTTGACGTAGTGGACATCGCTCCACTCCTTCTTCTTCATCGCAAACCACTCGGCAGCAACGATCTGGAAGGTGTTGTCGGAACTGGCAGCATTAGCAGCACGGTTGACCTGTCGATTGCTTACGGGGTCTTTGCCTTCCAGCAGCAGCGCCTTCACCTCCCCCAGTTCGACACGCGCAGCAGCAAGCGACACTTGCGGGTACGGTCCAATCGAGAACAGCTTTTCCTTGCCTTCAATCCGGTACTTGATGCGCCATGTAGCGCTGCCAGCAGGCGTAATGAACAGGTGCAGGCCACCGCCGTCTGCCAGCTTCTTGCCCGGTTCTGCTGCGGTTGCGAACGCCTTCACAGCCTTGTCACTCAGCTTCGATAACCCGATACCCCCAGCCATCCAATTCTCCTTGGTTCGTTTTCCGGGGATACCCCCGCTAATACCCCCATTGTGCTTGGACTGGGCTGGACTTGGCAAGACTTGCTTGGAGGGTAAGTGCTTGAACTTACAAAAGAAAACGCCGTCACTTGGACGGCGTTAGATGCTACTAGATGATTCGGTGGTGGAGACGGCGGGAATCGAACCCGCGTCCGCAAGCACTCTACAGACAGTTCTACATACTTAGCACTATCATTTAATTTAACCAGTACAACACGGACGTGCACGTTTTGGACTAGCGATTCACCTTAGATTTAGCACGGATTGAAGTGACCCCTCACAGTGCGATTCCCTGTAAATGACTCCATGACTTTTAACGGTCCGCCCCAGGGAAGAAGCGTTTAGGAGCTAACAGCAATTAAGCTGCCAGTGCGTACGAGTTATCGTTTGCAGTTAAGTTTTTCTGGGTGTATTTACGAGGTAGCCAGGCCTCGGTATGCCCTGTTCTGCTTTGCAACCCACGTCGAAACCAGGTCGTCCCCACAGATCTCCATTCTACCGCACTTTGCCCGGCCACGCACCTTCCCTCTGAACAGCACGTCAAACGCCCGTCATATTTGCCCGTTATAGTGGGCGCAGTTCTCACACAGAACGACCAATTAGCGCCTCTTGAGGCGGCTACTACCGGCGCCGGCGGTCGGGAAATATACCGGCACCAATTCCCCCCAATCTGCCATTTTGCTGCGGCGCAACACAAAATCTCGCGCCACGGACGAGATTCTGCAACTTGCCCGAGTCCCTGCATTAAAATGGCAGCTATCATCTCTGCGCCTGCCCTACGCCATGCCCGATGCCGCCATCCATGCCGCCCCCAGCCCGAAGAAACGCGGCCGGCCCCAGAAAGGGGAAGGCGGCGGCTTGCGCGCGGAATTGATCGAGAAATCGGCCCAGCTGTTCCGCACCAAGGGCTACGACAACACCACCGTGCGCGATATCGCGGCCGCCGCCGGCATCCAGGCCGGCAGCTGGTTCTACCATTTCAAGACCAAGCAGGACATCCTGGCCGCCATCATGGAGCAAGGCCTGGCCCATTCGCTGGCCGAGATCGAGGCCATCGCCCGCCAGCCGCTGCCGCCGTGCGAACTGCTGCGCAAGCTGGTCGAAGCCCACCTGCACACGCTGCTGGCGCCCGACCACCATTTCATCGCCGTGCTGCTGTACGAATGGCGCTCGCTGGACGCCGCCTCGCGCGAACGCATCGTCGCGCTCAAGGACCGCTACGAGGCCGTCTGGGACCACGCCATCGCCGCCCTGCACCGCTCCGGCGACTGGGCCATGCCTTCGCAATTCGACCGCCTGCTGATCTTCGGCGCGCTGAACTGGACGGTCCAGTGGTACAAGCCCGGCAGCGGCGCCGATATCCAGCAACTGACGCAACAGGCGATGTTGTTCATCCTGCGCACGCCGGCCGCGCTTGAGGCACAATAGAGGCATATATCTTGAAAGGAATGCCTGATGATTTATGAAGTCGCCGAGCTGTACATCAAACCCGAATCGCACGCAGCCTTCCAGGCGGCGGTGGCCGAAGCGGTGCCAGTGTTTAAGAACGCCACCGGCTGCCTGTCGATGCGCCTGGACCGCGATATCGAGGTGCCCGATACCTATCATCTGGTGGTGGGCTGGCAGACGATCGAGCATCATACGGCAGATTTTCGCGGCAGCCAGGGCTTCCTGGCCTGGCGCGGGCTGGTGGGCAGCCATTTCGCCCTGCCACCGAAAGTGGAACATTTCGAAACCGTGGTCTCCGGCTTTTAAGCCGCCCACGGCCGTGCAGTCTCAAGAAGGAGGCTCATCATGACCCGCACCATCCATCGCAACTTCGAACAGGTGACGGACGCCGAGAGCGCCCGCAGCGCCCTGCTGGCCAGCGGCTTTCCGCCGTCCTGCGTCAAGCTGACCAAGCATACGACGCTGCCGCCGAGCGTGTCGACCAGCATGGTCGGCAACCTGCTCGACTCCCTCACGCCGGGCGGCCCGGCCGCCGCCGCGCAAGCCCGCCAGCGCAGCGGCGCCATGCTGACCATCGATATCTACGATGAAGACGAGGGCCAGAAAGCCGACGCCATCATGGGCGGCTTCGGCTCCCAGGCGGCGTAGTCAGCCGGCCAGCAGCCCGGCCACTCCGCCGCTGTCGGCGCCGGCCTGCTGGCGCCGCATCCATTCGCCGGCGTCGGCCACCGTCAGCGGCCGCGCGTAGAAGAAGCCTTGCAGCGCGTGACATCCGGCGTCGCGCGCGGCCACCGCTTGCTCCAGCGTTTCGATGCCTTCGGCCACCACTTGCAGGTCGAGCGCGGCCGCCAGCTGGCAGATCGCCATCACCACCGCCACCGCGTCCGGCGCCGGCAGCGGGTCGATCAGGCCGCGGTCGATTTTCACTGTGCTCAGCGGCAGCTGGCGCAACATGCTCAGCGACGAAAACCCCGTGCCGAAATCATCCATCGCCACATCGATGCCCAGCGCGCTGAGCTGCTGCAACTGCAGCTGCGTGTCGTCGAGGTTGTCGACCGCCGCGCTTTCGGTGATCTCCAGCGTCAGGCAGCGCGGCGGGATGCCGGTCTCGCTCAGCACGCGTTCGACCAGTTGCAAAAAGCCCCGGTTCAGCAGCTGCATCGGCGAGACGTTGACCGCCACCGGCATGCAGTCGCCCAGCTCGGCGCACCAGGCGGCGATCTGGCGGCAGGCTTGCTCCAGCAACATGGCGCCCAGCTCCGGGATCAGGCCGGTGCGCTCGGCGATGGCGATGAATTCCACCGGGCTGACCATGCCCACGCCCGGCCGCATCCAGCGCGCCAGCGCCTCGAAGCCGAGCAGCCTGCCGCTGACGGCGTCGATCTTGGGCTGGTAGTCGAGGTAGATTTCGTGGTTGCGGATGCCCTTGCGCAGCGCCTGTTCGTTGTCCAGCGACTTGCTCGACATCTGCTCGAAGCGCTGCTCGGCCATCGCCAGCGCCGTGCCCGGCGTGCGCTTGGCCTGGTACATGGCGGCGTTGGCGGCGCGCAGCAGCGCTTCGGCGTTGCCGGCGTTCTCGGGGAAGACCGCCATGCCCATCGAGGCGTCGATGAAGTATTCGCCGGCCGGCACCTTGATCGCCTGCACGCAGGCGCTATGCAGGCGCTCGGCGATGTCGCGCGCATTGCCTTCGTCGGGGTCGACGATGGCAAATTCGTCGCCGCCCAGCCGTATCAGTTCGGCGCGCGCGCCCAGCGCTTCCTTGAGCTTGGCGGCGAAGGCTTTCAGCACGTGGTCGCCGGTGACATGGCCCTGGCTCTGGTTGAACAGCTTGAAGCGGTCGATGTTCAGCACCACCAGCGTGCAGTGCAGCGAGCCGTCGGCCAGATAGCAGTATTCGCGCAGGCGCTGCATCAGCACGGTGCGGTTGGGCAGGCCGGTCAGCTTGTCGTGCGTGGCCTGGTGCACCAGCGCGCGGGCGCTGGCGTTGCGTTCGGTGTCGTCGGTGATCAGGATTTGCGTGGCGGCCACGCCGTCCCATTCGACCCGCCACGCTTCGAAGCGCAACTCCAGCTCGCGCCCGCCCGCCACTTCGCGCCGGCCTTCCCAGTTGGCGATGTCGAGCTTGCCCTCCTGCAGCAGGCGGTGCTGGCGCTGCAACTGCTCGTCGCTGAAGCTTTCCGGCGGCAGGTCGGCAAACACCACGTAGTTGCCCTGCCCCAGCGGCATGCCGTAGATGCCGCGCACCGCCGGGTTGGCGTACAGGATGCGCAGGCCGTCGGTGACGACCACGCCCTGCACCGAGTGTTCGGTCAGCAGCTGGAAGCGCGCCGCCAGCTTGCCGGCGTCGCGCAGCGCGCCTTCCAGCGCCGACAGCACGGAGACGGTGCCGATGGCGGCGCGCAGCAAGGTGGCGAAGAAGATGTTGGCGGCCACGCCCCGCTCGCCGTACAGCACCAGCAGCAGCTGGTTCAGCGCGAGCAGGATCAGCAGCGGTCCGACCAGCCGTTCCAGCGCATGGGTGCGCCACAGCCAGCGCACCGCCAGCACGCCGGTGCCCATCAGCACGGCCATGTTGAACAATGGCCAGAACAGCAGCTTGTCGGCCGCCGCCGGCGCCAGCAGCGCGACGGCGGCGCCCACGCCGATGGCGATGGCGGCGTTGCGCGGCAGGCGGCGGGCCGCCAGCTGGGTCACGCTGGACGCGAGGAAGATCAGGTTGCCGATGGCGCCGGCCAGTATCAGCGGCAGCCCCAGCATGCCGTACGGCGCGGCCGCTTCGGTGTGCACCAGGTAGCCGAACGCCAGCAGCGAGGCGAACAGCGTCGAGCAGCCCATGTCGCGGGCGAAGCCCTGGCTGCGGTGGCGGCGCCACACCAGCAGCAGCGCCACCCCGATCACGACAAACATGGCGGCGTTGGTCAGATAGAGGTAGCGCATGCCGTCCATGTCAGGCCGCCCGATGCTGGCATGCCCGGCGCATGGCGGCCAGGCAGGTGAAATCCATACCCTGCGCGCGCTGGGCGCGCGCGCCATGGACATGGCTGCGTGGCCCGCCAGCGTAGCGAATTCGGCAGTCGGTCAATATCCTTGGCATAAAGTCATTCTAACCGTAAATCGGGCGTGGATGTCCATGGCCTGGCGATGCAGCGGGACGGCATGGCCAGATTCGCGCCTCATTGTTGCTGAACTCACATCTGGCGGAACAGATGCGCGAACAGCGGACTGACCGGCAACCTGGCCGCCGTCCCGCGCACGTGCAGTGTCAGCCGGCCGTTGTCTTCGCGGCTGGCCGCCGTCAGGTGCTGCAGGTTGGCGATGCAGCTGCGGCTGATCTGGGCAAATTGCGCGCTGTCGAGTTGTGCCAGCAATTCCTTCAGGCTGACGCGGATCAGCGCATTGCCTTCGACGGTGACGACCTCGACATACTTGTCCAGGGCCTGGAAATACAGCACGTCCGCCACCGGTATCAGCCGCACCATATTGTTGCCCACCGACGCGCGGATCACGTTCAGCCGCGCCTTCGCCGCTGTGGCCGGCGCAGGCAGCAGCGCGCGCATTTGCGCCGCCAGCCGCGCCAGGCCGTCGTCGCCGAGCCATGCCGGCGCTGCCGGCGCCGCGTCGGCCGCCAAGCGGGCTTGCAAGCGATGGACGGTGCGCGCCAGGCGCGCGGCGTCGACCGGCTTCAGCACATAATCCAGCGCCGCCTGCTCGAACGCCTGCACCGCGTAGCCATCGTAGGCGGTGACGAAAACGATCAAAGGAAAGGCGCCGCCGTCCCAGCGCTCGGCCAGTTGCTGGGCGGCCTCCAGTCCCGTCTGGCCGGGCATCTTGATGTCGAGGAACAGGATGTCGGGCCGCAGTGACAGCGCCGTCTCCACCGCGGCGACGCCATTGGCCGCGATCGGCAACAGTGCAAGCTCCGGCCACAACTGCCGCAGCGTTTGCGCGAGCACATCCGCCAGGATCGGTTCATCTTCGGCGATCAGCGCGCGGACCGTGCGCGCTTGCCGTTCAGGGCTGGTGGCGTTCATGCAAACTCCAATGGCAGTGTCAGGCGGGCCAGCACGCCGTGTGGTTGATGGGCCGCCAGCACCAGGCTGGCGCGTTCGCCGTACAGCACCTGCAGGCGCTCGCGGGTGGTGCCGACGCCGACGCCGCGGCTGTCGTCGGCACCGGGCGCGGCGGCGTCATCGTCGGGCAAACCCAGGCCGGTGTCGATCACGGTGATCTGCAGCGCGCCGTCGCGCTCGGCGGCGACCACGGCGATCTCGCCTCCTTCGATCTTCGGTTCCAGGCCGTGGACGATGGCGTTCTCGACCAGCGGTTGCAGCAGCATCGGCGGCACTTGCGCGGCGCGCAGCGGCTCCGGCAACACGCAGTGGTAGCGCAGGCGCGCGCCCATGCGCATGTTCATCAGCGCCAGATAGGCTGCGATCGCGTCGAACTCCTGCGCCAGCGCGATGTGCTCGCGGCGCGTCGCGGCCAGGTTGGCGCGCAGGTACAGCATCAGCTGGCCGAGCATATGCGTGGCCTGGCGCGGATCGCGCTCGATCAATCCCTGCAGATTGGCCAGGGTGTTGAACAGCATATGCGGTTCGATCTGCGCCTGCAGCAAGCGCAGCTGCGCCTGCAGGGCCTGGCGCTCGACGGCGTCGGCGCGGGCCCGCGCTTCGCCGCGCTCGGCGCTGATGCGCTCCAGCCGCTCGCGGTTCAGTATCAGCAACATGGTCGCGCCGACCGACAGCAGCGCGAACAGGATGGTATGGAATTTCCAGGCCGGATAGCGCGCCTGCGCCGGCCAGCTGTCGCCCATGACCAGCCCGCCGATCAGCAGCGCGCTGAAATGGCCGACCAGCGCGCTGGCGACGCCCAGCGCCAGCAGCGGCATGCGCCAGCGCCGCTGCTGCGCCGGATGGTCCCCCAGCAGCAGCCGGGCGCCGTCGATGATCGCCACCGCGACCACGCCGACCGTCAGCGAGTACACCACCTGGCTATACAGCTCTTGCCGCTGGCCGAACACCAGGTCCACCAGCACGCCGGCGCAGGTGTTGAGCAGGATGGTCAGAAGCAGGTCGTCGGCAAAGCGGCGCCAGCGCGACCTGGACGGTGGGGTAAGCGGGATCATGATGGATGTCTGGATGGATGTCTGGATGGGCAACGCCCGACAGTGTGCCGGATGCGCCCCGGGGCAACAAGGCCGGTGCGACCAAGCCGGGTCAAACCGGCGTGTAGCGGGCGCCATGCGGAGCGAAAGTCCGCGGGCCCCCGCCCCCGGGGCCGCTAGCGGCTGCCGCCGACGTCGAACACGCTGCGCAGATAGGCGAGGAAGGTCTGGTCGTCGCAGATGGTCTTGCCCGGCGAGTCGGACAGCTTGGCGACCGGCTTGCCATTGCAGCGCACCAGCTTCATGACGATTTCCAGCGCCGGGAACTGCGGGCCGAAGTCGTGGGTCAGGTTGGTGCCGATGCCGAACGCGACCTGGGTGCGCGGCGCGAAGCGGCGCCACAGCTCGATGGATTTTTCGACGTTGAGACTGTCCGAAAACACCAGCAGCTTGGTGTGCGCATCGATGCGCAGCCTGGCATAGTGGGCCAGCGCCTTCTCGCCCCACTCGGCCGGATCGCCCGAGTCGTGGCGCAGGCCGTCGAACAGCTTGGCGAAGTACAGGTCGAAGTCGCGCAGGAAGGCATCCATGCCGACCACGTCGGTGAGCGCCACGCCGAGATCGCCCCGGTACGTCTGCACCCAGGCCTCCAGCGCCGCCTTTTGCGAATTGCGCAGCGGCACGTCGTGCACGGCTTGAAAAGTCTGCATGAATTCATGGGCGACCGTGCCGATCGGCGTCAGCCCCAGCTTCATCGCCAGGTAGACGTTGCTGGTGCCCTTGAACAAGCTGGGCACCTGCGCCACCAGCGTCTGCACGACTTCCTCGTGCCAGTCGCTGCTGAAGCGGCGGCGCAGGCCATAGTCGGCCAGGCCGAACGGGTGGACATCCTCCAGCGTGGCCGCCTCGGCTTCGAAGGCGCGCAAGCGCGCGATCTTGGCGGCCAGCCGGCGCCGGCCCTCTTCCAGCGCAGGCTGCTGCGGATAGCGGCGGGCGTGCAGCTGGCCGACGATGGCCAGTATGAAAATCTCGAAGAACATCACATGCATCTGCGGTCCGCGCGCGACGATGTCCAGTCCCTCGCCGTTCACTTCGATACGGATGAAGCGCTGCTGCAAGCGGAAGATGGACAGGAAGTCGACAAAGCTGGACTTGATGTAGCGTAGCGAGCGCAGGTAGTTGAGCTCTTCCTCGCGGAAGCTCAGCGAACACAGGTGCTCCACCTCGCGCACCAGGGCGTCCTTGAGTTCCGCCAGCGGCATGGCGGGCGGCTTGCGGCAGACGAAGCGGTATTCCGCCTCGTTGTCGTTGTAGGCGCTGGTGAACAGCGCCTGCCACATGGTGAATTTGTATAAATCGGTTTCCAGCAGGCTGCGGATGATGGG
The DNA here is from genome assembly GCF_009380215.1 of Rugamonas aquatica. GTDB lineage: Bacteria > Pseudomonadota > Gammaproteobacteria > Burkholderiales > Burkholderiaceae_D > Rugamonas > Rugamonas aquatica_B. The sequence goes on along the minus strand of NZ_WHUG01000002.1, from coordinate 544,002 downwards.
CTGGTTCATGCCGGATCCGTTCCGAGCCCGCGGCTGGCGTTGGCCAGCAGTTCGGGCAGCACGTCGGCCGCCTGCATCAGTTGCACGCCGCGCGCCTGCATCGCCTGCAGGAAGGCCTGGTATTGCGGCGCGAAGCCGGCGACCGGGCTGATGCAGTCGGTCAGCAGCACCAGCTTGGACAGCGGCTGGCCCAGGTGCTCGACGATGTGCTCGACGGTGGCCTTGACGCAGTGGCTGCCGGCCTCGCCGGCGATGTAGACCTGGTCGGCCTCGGCCAGCGTGGCGATGAAGCCGGTGTTGAGCTGGGTGTCCGGGTCGTCGGCGTCCGGCACTTCGGCCATGACGGCGGAATAGTGTTCGGTCCACGGATTGGAACCCTTGGCCAGCTTGGCGACGATGCCCAGCGACGCTTCTTCCCAGGCGCCGTAGGCGGCGCGCACGTCGTCGTGGACGTTGTTGCCCCAGGTGCCGATTTCGCAGTGCACCGGCCACACCATCAGGCGGTAGCGGCCGGCCGCTTCCAGCTTGTCGAGGTAGTTCAGCGCCAGCGGCAAGGCGGCCGGATGGCGCGGCAGGAATTTTTCCGCCCGCACGTCGGCCGCGCTGATCTCGGTGAACGGCGCCACCGGCGCGCCGTCCCGGGCGATCCAGAAGGTCGGGTGGGCGATGTCGAAGCGGTGGTGGGAGTCGAGCGTGATGCTGATGGCGGTCAGGCCGGCGCGGCCGCGGTTGATCAGGCCGGCCAGGCGCAGCATGTCCTGGTGGGCGCCCGGCACCGGCAGCGCCGGCGCGTGGCGCGCGCGGGTGGCCGGGTTGTCGGGCAGGTAGCTGGCCGGCAGATCGCAAAAATCGTTTTGCGGATCGATAATCAGCAGATGCAGGTTCCGTTTCATGTGGGCTCCGAGGCTTGCTTAACTGTAGGTGATTTTGCCCGATAGCGCGGGCCGATAGTGATGATTATCGGTCAAGCCGCAGGAATTTGCGTAAAATGCTTTTTCAATAAGATGAAGGGAAACCTATGAACGCTCGCATTTTCCACGCCGCAGCCATTGCGGCGGCCCTGTCCGGCTGCGCCAGTGCCGCTTTCCCGCCGGTGGCGGTGCCGGACGCGCTGCAGCCGCCGGCCGGGCAGCGGCTGTCGCTGGAGGCCAACGCCACCGGCGTGCAGATCTATGTGTGCAGCGCGGCCAAGGCCGGTCCGGCGCAGGCCGAATGGGTGTTCAAGGCGCCCGAGGCGGCGCTGTTCGACGCCGCCGGCGCCGTCATCGGCAAGCACTACGCGGGGCCGACCTGGGAGGGCAATGACGGCGGCAAGGTGGTCGGCGAGGTCAAGGCCAAGCAGGACGATCCGGCCGGCAAGGCCATCCCGTGGCTGCTGCTGGCGGCCAAGTCGGCCAGCGGCGACGGTGCGTTGGGCCGCGTCAGCTACGTGCAGCGCGTGGCGACCGAAGCCGGCAAGGCGCCGGCCGACGGCTGCACCGCCGCCGACCTCGGCAAGCAGGCGCGCGTGCCGTACAAGGCGCTGTACCGCTTCTACGTGGCCGGCTGAGGCGCCGCGCCGCAGCGCGCCGGACGCAAAAAAACGCCCTGCCGGCGCAAGCCGGCGGGGCGTTTTGCATGGCGCGGCCGGCAATTAGGCGGCGATCGCTTCGATCTTCGAGCGGCCCTTGGCGACGGCGGCGGCCACCGCTTCTTCGCCCATGGCCACGCCTTCGGCCACGACGAAGGTGATGTCGGTCATGCCGAGGAAGCCCAGCACCGAGCGCAGGTAGGTGGTGACGTGGTCGTAGGCGGCGGCAGGGCCTTCGCTGTAGACGCCGCCGCTGGCGACGAACACGATCACTTTCTTGCCGTGCACCAGGCCTTCAGGGCCGTTGGCGCCGTACTGGAAGGTGCGGCCGGCGCGCGCGATGTGGTCGATCCACGCTTTCAGGCCCGAGGTGACGGAGAAGTTGTACATCGGCGCGCCGATGACGATGGTGTCGGCGGCCAGCAGTTCGTCGACCAGCGCGTCGGAAGTCTTGATGGTGTGGGCCTGGTCGGCGTTGCGCTGCTCGGCCGGGGTGAAGTAGGCGCCCATCATCTGCTCGGTCAGGTGCGGCACCGGGCTGCTGGCCAGGTCGCGCGTGACGACCGTGCCCGACGGGTTGGCCGCTTGCCATTTGGCGACGAACTCGCCGCCCAGCTGGCGCGACAGGGAGCCGTTTTGACGAACACTGCTGTTGATGTGGAGTACGGTTGCCATGATGCTAAACCTTTCGTGTGGGGAGGGATTGCTTACATCATAGAACGGGTTTAATATCGACGAAATACCATAAATTTAAATCCTACCTATCGATATATTCGATATCAAACCTCCAACAAGGTGTACTTATGCGCGATCCCGGCCTGCCTTCCCTCGACCAGCTGCGGGTGTTTATCGCCGTCATCGACCATGGCGGTTTCGCCCACGCGGCGCGGGCGCTGCACCGCACGCAGTCGGTGATCAGCTACACCATCGCCAACCTGGAGGAGCAGCTCAACGTCGAGCTGCTCGACCGCAGCAAGCGCAAGCCGGTGCTGACCGAGGCCGGCAAGGCGCTGCTGGCCGACGCCCGCGCGGTGTCGCTCAAGGTGGACGGCATGCGGGCGCGCGCCAAGGCGCTGTCGGCCGGGCTGGAGGCGGAAGTGTCGGTGGTGGTCGATGTGATGTTCTCGACCTGCAAGCTGGTGCGCATCCTGCACGCCTTCCAGAAGGAATTCCCGACCGTGGCGATGCGGCTGCGCACCGAGGCGCTGGGCGCGGTCACCGAGCTGGTGCTGGAGCGCGAATGCCACATCGGCATCAGCGGCTGGATGCCGGGCACGCCGGACACCATCGAGCGCCAGAGCTGCGGCTTCGTCACCATGGTGCCGGTGGCTTCGCCCGAGCATCCGCTGGCGCAAATCGAGGGCAAGATCCCGAGCGCGGTGCTGCGCGAGCACACCCAGCTGGTGCTGACCGACCGCAGCACGCTGACCAAGGGCCAGGACTTCGGCGTGCTGGCCCTGCGCGACTGGCGGCTGGGCGACCTCAGCTCCAAGCACGCGCTGCTGCGCAGCGGCATCGGCTGGGGCAATATGCCGGTCGAGTTCGTGCAGTGGGATCTGGATGCGGGACGGCTGGTGCAACTGCACATCAGCGAGGGCAGCGCGTTCAGCTTCCCGCTGTACGTGATACGGCGCGGCGACGAGGAGCCGGGCCCGGCCACGCGCTGGCTGATGCAGCAATTCCTGGAGCTGGAGCAGTCCGGCCAGCCGCTGCCCAACCACGACATGCGGCCGGTGCCGGTGCCCGGCGACGCCAGCCTGAGCCATATGTATCACCGGCTGCGCGACGGGGCCGAGCCGGACCAGCCGGCGCCGGTGCCGGCCAAAGCCAAAGCCCAGTCCAAAGCCAGGGCGGGCGCCAGGGCCAGGCCCGGCCCGCCGCCGCCGAGGGCCGACGCCCCGGCCGGCCTGAGCGCGCCCGCCCCTATTTCACTCCGGCGGCGCTGAGCTTGCGGCGCAGGCGGCGGATCTCTTCCGACAGATCGACCACCAGCGCGGCGACGTCGTCGTTGGCGTCAAAGTCGCGCTCGACCTGGCACAGCCGGCGCGCGCGCACCAGGTCGGCGCTGGTGAAGCGCCAGGCGACCACGTCCGCGCAGTCCGGCTCGGTACTGTCGAGCAGGATGCCGGTGCGCACCCGCTGCACCACCCAGTCCGGCTCGACGGCGCAGGCTTGCGCCAGTTCTTCCACGGTCAGCGCGGCGTCGTCGACCAGCACCGCATCCAAGATAGCCTGTCCCATCGTTCATCCTCCCGCGCGCGGGTTGAAAGCCAGATCGCGCGCCATCGCTTGATACAGTTCGCGTGCCTTGTCGGTGCTGGCCGGCGGCAGCACCACTTCCAGCAGCAGGTATAAATCGCCGGCCTGTTTGCCGGGAATGCCGCGCCCGCGCAGGCGCAGCTTGCGCCCGCTCTGCGAGCCGGCCGGCACCGTCACGTTGACCTTGCCCGACGGCGTGGCCACTTCGATCTCGCCGCCCAGCGCCATTTCCCACGGCGCCACCGGCACCGTTTCGTAGACGTCGCGGCCGTCGATGCGGTAGCGCGCGTGCGGCCGGAACTGGATTTCCAGATACAGGTCGCCCGGCCCGGCGGCGCCCGGCTGGCCCTGGCCCGACAGCCGCAATTGCTGGCCGGCCGTCACGCCGGCCGGGATGTTGACGCTGAGGTTGCGCTCGCGCGTGACGATGCGGTCCTGGGCGTCGCGCTCGGCCACGGTCAGGGTGATGGTGCGGGTCGCGCCTTGATAGCTGTCGGCCAGGTCGATGGTGATGGACGCGTGGCTGTCCTCGCCGCGCTGCGGCGGCGCCTGGCGCCGGCGGCCGCCGCCCAGGTTGGCGAACAGGTCGGCAAAGAAGTCGCTGCCCATGGGATCGCCGCCGAAGCCGCCGGCGCCGGCATGGCCGCCCGCCCCGCCGCTGCCACCGAAGCCCCGGCCCCAGTCCGGCGGCGGACGGAATTCCTGGCCGGCGCGATAGTGCTGGCCGCGCCCGAGCTCGTCGTAGGCGGCGCGCTTTTCGGCGTCGCCCAGCACGCCGTAGGCTTCGTTCAATTCCTGGGTCTTGCCCTGCGCGTCCGCCTCCTTGCTGACGTCCGGATGGTATTTGCGGACCAGCTTGCGGTAGGCTTTCTTGATGTCATCCTCGGTGGCCGTCTTCGGCACGCCCAGGGTCTGGTAGTAATCCTTGTATTCCACGTTGCGCGCTCCTGTATTGCGTCAGCCACAGTCTAGCGCCAAATGGCCGAAGGCGGCGCCCGCCGCCTCACTTGTGCCCGGGCTTGTCCTTGGCGGCCGGCCTGGCGTCGACTTCGCGCACCGACGACATCATGTCGTTAAAGTTCTTGAGTTCGGCGTATTCGCCCTTTTCCAGGATCAGGCATTTACCCTTGTAGTGCTTGTTCTCGCACACTTCCCAGGTGCCGTTCTGCACGATCACGCTGGAGGTGCGGTCGTTGAAGCCCAGCTTGTCCAGGTCGGGCTCCGAGCCGTGCAGCTGCAGCGCCGGGCCGCCGAAGTGCGTGCGCGTGTACAGCGTGATGTCGCCGGCCGGCGCCGCCGCGGCGGCGCCCAGCAGCGCCAGGCCTAGAATTCGCTTCATGAACGGTACTCCGAAAAGTGGCGGTGTCCCGCATGATAGCGCACGCCGCTCAACGGATGCGGCGCAGCGAGGAGATGCGGTTGTTCATGTCGTCGAGGAATTCGTAGCGGCCCGGCTCCAGCACGATGCAGCGGCCGCCGAAGTCGGCGTGCTCGCACAGTTCCCAGCGGCCTTCGTTGACGATGACGGAACCGGCCACGTCGTTGAAGTCGTAGCGGTCCAGCGTGCGCACTTCATTGTTGTGCAGCTCCAGCCGGGCGCCGTTGAAGCGCGACTTGGAGAACAGGATGATGGCTTCGCGGCGTTGGCCGTAGCCGCGGTCGTCGTAGCCGCCACGGTTGTCGTCGCGGTCCCAGCGGCCGCCACGGTCGTCGCGGCCGCCGCCGCCGACTTCGCGCACCGACGAGATGACGTCGTTGAAGCCAGGCAGCGATCGATATTCGCCGCGCTCGACGGTCATGCAGCGGCCGCGGTATTCGGAATGTTCGCACAGCTGCCAGGTGCCGGAGCGCACGATGACGCTGGAAGCGCGGTCGTTGAAGCCGAGCGGGTCGAGGTCGGGCGCGCTGCCGCGCAGCGTCAGCGGCTGGCCTTCGAAATTCGAGTCGGTGAACAGCGTCAACTCTCCGGCGTGGGCCGACAGGGCCAGCAGGGGGGCGGCCAGCAGCAGGGCGGCGCGGGTCAGACGGTGCAGGAATGGTTTCATGATAGGGATCGCCAAGGTAAAAAAGTTAATCGGCCGGTGCATGGACCGACAACGCGCATGCTAACGTTTCAGACGACACGCCAGTATGGCTAAATTGCAAGAAATTGTAATGATAGCCTCTGCAGGCAAAATAGTGCCGGGGTAAAATGATCGCCCGCCCTTTTCCGATCGCCGCGCATGCCCCACTCGTTCACGCTGCCCAACCTCCGTCGCGAAGCCGCCGCCCTGTGGCGCCTGGCCTGGCCCATGCTGATCGGCCAGCTGGCCACGGTGGGCATGGGCGTGGCCGACGTGGCGATGACCGGCCACGCCAGCGCCGACGAGCTGGCCGCCGTGTCGCTGGGCGCGTCGATCTGGTCCATCATCCTGGTCACGGTCAGCGGCACCATGATGGCGATTAACAGCGTGGTGGCGCACGACGTCGGCGCCGGCGAGCTGGCGCGCATCCCGCACGCGGTGCGGCAATCGCTGTGGAAGGCGCTGGGCGTAGGCGTGCTGGCGATGCTGCTGGCCAACCTGGCGACGCTGCTGTTCGAGCACCTGTACCTGACACCCCATGTGCAGCGCCAGGCCACGCTGTTCGTGCACGCTATCAGCATCGGCCTGCCGCCGTTCGCCGCCTACCGCGCGCTGTACGGCTACAGCACCAGCATCAATGAGACCAAGCCGGTGATGCTGATCGCCATCCTCGGCCTGCTGTTCAACGTCTTCGTCAACTGGCTGCTGGTGTTCGGCCACTGGGGCCTGCCGCGGCTGGGCGGGGTCGGCTGCGCGGTCGCGACCGGCCTGTGCATGTGGCTGATGCTGGCCGCCATGCTGGTCTGGATGCGCCTGGCGCCGGCCTACCGCGCCACCTACCCGTTCACCCACTGGGAATGGCCGCACTGGCCCGAGATCCGTTCGATGCTGCGGCTGGGCCTGCCGATCGGCGTGACTTACTTCGCCGAAGTCAGCGCGTTTGGCGCGGTCAGCCTGCTGGTGGCGCGCTACGGCGTGGTGCAAGTGTCGGCGCACCAGATCGCGCTGAATTTTTCGTCGCTGGTGTTCATGGTGCCGCTGAGCTTTGGCATCGGCCTGATCACCCGCGTCGGCCAGGCCGTCGGTGAAGGCAATCCGGTGCGGGCGCGCTTCGTGGCCTGGGTCGGCGTGTGGATGTCGCTGGCGTTTGCCGTGCTGTCGGCGCTGTTCATCGTGCTGTGCCGCCGGCAGATCGCCGCCGCCTACACGTCGGACGCGGCGGTGCAGGCGCTGTGCGAGCAGCTGCTGCTGTTCGCCGCCCTGTTCCAGCTGTCGGACGCCACCCAAGTCGCCACCTCGTGCGCGATCCGCGGCTACAAGGTCACGCGCCAGCCGATGCAGATCCAGCTGCTGGCGTTCTGGGGCTTCGCGCTGCCGCTGGGCTGCTGGCTGGGGCTGGCGCCGCAATGGCTGCCGTGGTCGCCGGCGCAGCCGATGGCGGCGGCCGGCTTCTGGATCGGCCTGGTGATCGGGCTGACGGTGGCGGCGGTGCTGCTGAGCTGGTCGCTGCAGCGGCTGTCGCTGGCCCGTGTGGCCGAGGGGCGGACCGGCTGAGGGGCGGACCGGTTGAGGTCCGCCGGCCGAAGCGCTACCGAAGGAAAAACGGTTTTCCTGCGCGGATTCAGAACATTGCCGTCTCGCCACAGGCGGGCCGGTCTGGTATCGTCTTGGGTTCTGATAACCAAGAGACACTCACTCCATGCGCTTCATCCTCTGCTTCCTCGCCCTGCTGGCCGGCTCCCAAGCCTCGGCCGAAAAACTGACCCTGGACCGCCTGCATTCCGACCCGTCGCTGAGCGGCCCCGGCGTGCGCAGCCTGAAAGTGTCGCCGGACGGCGCCCGCGTCACCTTCCTGCGCGGCCGCGACGACAACCAGTTCCAGCTCGATCTGTGGGAATACAACCTGAAGGACAAGACCACGCACCGCCTGGTCGATTCCAAGATCCTGGTGCCGGAAGAGAACCTGTCGGACGCCGAAAAGGCCCGCCGCGAACGCGAGCGCACCGCCAGCCTCAAGGGCATCCTCAGCTACAGCTGGTCGCCGGACGGCAAGCAGTTGCTGGTGCCGATCGCCGGCAATCTGTACCTGATCGACGCCAGCAAGCCGGACGCCGCGCGCATGGTGGCCTCGGGCAATGTGCTCGATCCTAAGATTTCGCCTAAGGGCCGCTACGTGTCCTTCGTGCGCGACCAGAACCTGTTCGTCATCGACCTGAGCACCGGCAAGGAAAAGCAGCTGACCACCGACGGCGCCGGCACCATCCACAACGGCGAAGCCGAGTTCGTGGCGCAGGAAGAAATGGGCCAGACCAGCGGCTACTACTGGGCGCCGGACGACTCCGCCATCGCCTACAAGCGCTACGACGAAGCGCCGGTGCCGGTGGTGCGCCGCTTTGAAATCTTCGCCGACCGCACCGACGTGGTCGAGCAGCGCTACCCTGCCGCCGGCGATCCGAACGTGCTGGTGCAGCTGAAGATCGTGTCGCCGACCAGCGGCGAGATCCGCAACGTCGAGCTGGGCGCCAACCCGGACATCTACCTGGTGCGCGCCGACTGGAGTTCCAGCGCCAAGGCGCTGCTGTTCCAGCGCCAGAGCCGCGACCAGAAGACGCTGGAACTGGTGTCGGTCGACGCCGCCACGCTGGCGCAGAAAGTGCTGATCACCGAAACCTCGCCGACCTGGGTCAGCATCTTCGACGACCTGCGCTTCCTGGGCAATGACAAGGGCTTCGTCTGGGCGTCCGAGCGCAGCGGCCGCAAGCACCTGTACCTGTACGACATGAACGGCAAGCTGCAGCACGCCATCACCAGCGGCGAATGGGGCATCGACCGCCTGCTGGCGCTGGACGAAAAAGGCGGCCGCCTGTTCGTGCAATCGAACCGCGACGCCGTGGTCGACAGCCAGACTTATATGCTGAAACTGGACGGCAGCAGCGCCAACAAGCCGGTGCGCATCACCCAGGGCGACGGCTGGCACGATTCCTCGTTCGCCCGCAACGGCGAAGTGTTTGTCGACACCTACTCCGATCCGGACACGCCGCCGCAGGTCAGCATCCGCCGCCCCGATGGCGCGATGATCAGCTGGCTGGAACGCAATGAGCTGAACGCTTCGCACCCGTACGGCAAATACCTGGACGCCCACCTGCACACCGAATACGGCACGCTGAAGGCCAAGGATGGCCAGACCTTGTACTACTCGATGATCAAGCCGAGCGGCTTCGATGCGTCGAAAAAATACCCGGTCTACCTGTCGACCTACGGCGGCCCGCACTCGCAGCACGTGGCGCGCAAATGGGGCAACTTCTTCGACCAGTACATGGCGCAGCAGGGCTTCGTGGTCTGGCGTCTGGACAACCGTGGTTCGTCGCGCCGCGAGCGCGTGTTCACCGACGCCAACTACCACAACCTGGGCAAGGTCGAGGTGGAAGACCAGATCACCGGCATCGAATGGCTGGGCAAGCAGAGCTTCGTCGACGCCAAGCGCGTGGGCGTGTTCGGCTGGAGCTACGGCGGCTTCATGACCTTGCGCCTGCTGGCGGAAGCGTCGGACAAGATCGCGATGGGCGTGTCGGTGGCGCCGGTGACCGACTGGTCGCTGTACGACACCCACTACACCGAGCAGTTCATGGGCACGCCGAAGGAAAACGCGGCGGGCTATGCATCGGCGGGCGTGTACTCGCATCTGGACGGCTTGAAGTCGCCGCTGCTGCTGGTGCACGGCATGGCCGATGACAACGTGCTCTTCACCAACACCACGCGCATGATCGACGCGCTGGTCAAGCGCAATGTGCACTTCGAGCTGATGACCTATCCGGGCGCCAAGCACGGCATCTCGGGACGCGGTCCGCAGCGCCATGTGTACGGCAACATCGAAGCCTTCTTCAAGAAGAACCTGATGCCTGAAACGAAGTAAAAAAAACCACGTGGCTTGGGACGGCCTTGGCCGTCTTAAGCGCACGTGGTTTTTTACGCTTAGTTGCGGTTGCCTTTAGCGATATCTTTGACGGCTTCTTGGGCGTCGCCCAGGCCTTTTTGCAGCTTGCCTTCAGCTTGCTTGTTCAGGCCCTTGGCTTGCTGCTCCGAGCTGCCGACCAGTTTGCCAGCCTCTTCCTGGATTTTGCCGCCAACTTCCTTAGCCGTACCTTTAACTTGATCCTTGTTCATGGTGAACTCCTTAGTGGGTGATGAAGCTACAGGACACGCAGCGATGTGCTGTGTGCATGGGTTCCACTATAGGCAATCGGCCGCCGAGGCTCTGTGCGCTTACGCACCCTGCACGGCAATCAGCTTTTACGCCAGACGCTGGCCAGCCAGGGCTGCTGTTCGCGCGGCAGGCCCGCCGGGCGGTAGTAATGTTGGACTGCGATAAAACCCGCTGCCAGCAAGTAACGCTCCCAGGTTTCGTAATCGTAGTAGCTGCCGTAGCGCGGGCCGTTCCAGCCTTCGCGGTTGTCGCCGCGCGGGTTGGAGCTGAACAGCACGCCGCCGGTTTTCAGCGCGGCATGCAAGTCGCGCAGCACTTGCGGCAGCGCGGCGCTCGGCACGTGGAACAACGAGGCGTTGGCATAGACGCCATCGAAAAAACCGGCAGGCAGATCGAGTTTGACGAAGTCCTGCTGCCAGGCCTCGCAGCCGCTGTAGGCGCGCGCCATCTCGACAAATCGCGCCGAGCCATCAACGCCGATCGCTTCGTGCCCCATGTCCTTGAAAGTCTTCAAATCGCGGCCGGGGCCGCAGCCCAGGTCCAGCAGGCGGTACGGCGCCGGGCCGTGTATCGCCGCCAGCAAGGCGGCGATGTTCTGGCTCACATCATGGTCGATGGTGCCGGCGAAGAATTGCTCGGCGGTGCGCTCGTAATGCTGCAGCGTGGTCTGCGTGATCTGCTCGATAGGGTCGTCGGGTTCCATGCCGCCAGTATATACGGCGGGTGCGAAATTCGGCCTGTGCGGCATTCGTGCTCGTTTGGATGTCTCGTTCTGTCTCGTTTTGACTCGTTTGAACTTTGTGCAGCGCACAAGATCTAACGAGACAGAACGAGACAAAACACGACACAACGAGCAAGGAGAACGAGCATGAATGCCGCACAGACCCGTGAGCTAACTTACCAGACCCGCACGCGGTCCTTCGGTGCAAGGTACAAGGTCTGCCCCGGCTGTACATTGAAGGCCTGATACCACGCATCCATATTGCGGACGGTGGCCGTACGCCACTTGTCCGGCGCATGGCCGTCGGTCAGGATCGCGCGGCGCAGCGCCGCTTCGCGCGACTTCTCGCGCCAGCTCATCGCATAGCCGATGAAGAACTGCTGGTCCGCCTCCGCCGCCGCGCTCTGCTTGGACAGCGTGGCCCGGTAAGCATCATGCGATGCCGCCAGACCGGCCAGATCGGCCAGGTTCTCGCTCAAAGTCTGCTGACCGTTGATCGCCAGATCCGGGAACGGCTTGTACGCCGAATACTGCGCCGCCAGCGCCGCCGAAGCGCGCTTGAAATGTTTGCCGTCGGCCGCCGTCCACCAGTCGCGCAGACGGCCTTTGGAATCGAACTGCGCCCCCTGGTCGTCGAAGCTGTGGCTGATCTCGTGGCCGATGGTCGCGCCGATGCTGCCATAGTTCACCGCGTCGCTGGCCTGCGGATCGAAGTACGGCGCCTGCAGGATCGCCGCCGGGAAGTTGATGGCGTTCTGCATCGGCATGTTGACCGCGTTGACCAGCTGCGCCGGCATGCACCACTCGCCACGATCCACCGGCTGCTTCAGCTTGGCCAACTGCTGCTGCGTGTGCACGCGTTCCGAGCGCAGCAGATTGCCCAGCGCATCGTCCGGCGTCACTTCCAGCTGCTCGTAGCTGGCCCACTTGTCCGGATAGCCTATGCCCACGTACAAGGTCTTGAGCTTGGCGTGCGCTTCCAGCTTCGTGGCCGGGGCCATCCACGCCAGCTGGTCGATGCGGGCATGGAAGGCGTCGACGATCTTGCCCACCATCTGCTGCAAGCGCTGCTTGGACTCGGGCGGGAAATACTTGGCGACATACACCTTGCCCAGCGCATCGGGCATGGCCATGTTGACGGCGTTCAGGCTGCGTTTCCAGCGCACCGATTGCTCCGGCGTGCCGTTCAGCGTGCGGCCGTAGAAATCGAAGTGCTGCTCGGCCAGCGCCTTGGGCAGCGCGCTGCTCACACGGTTCACGCTGTGGAAGGCGAGGAAATCCTTCCACGTTTCCAGCGGCACCGACTGCACCAGCCTGGCCGCGCCCACCACCGCGCCCGGATGCCAGACGATGAATTTTTTCTGCTCACCCAGACCGGCGCTGGCAAAGAAAGCCTTCCAGTCCAGCCCCGGCGCCTTGCGCGCGAAATCGTCGGCGTTCCAGTTGTTGTTCGCCTTCAGCACGTCGGACGACACTTCGCGGCTGGCGTGCGCCATGGCGATGCGGCGTTCCAGTTCGAACACGCGGGCGGCGCGCGCATCGGCGTCGGCGATGCCGGCCAGCTTGAAGGTGGCGGCGATGTGCGCCTGGTACTGGCCGCGCAGCTTTTTCATAGCCGGTGCGTTGTCCAGATAGTAGGCGCGGTCCGGCATGCCCAGCCCGCCTTGCAGCAGGTAAGGCGTGTAGTGTTCCGAATCTTTCAGGCCCTGCGCGATCCACAGGCCGAACAGATTCTCGGTGAAGAAGTTGGTGGCGTTGAGCGGGTCGACATCGGCCCGCAGCGTGCCGCCCAGCGCCTTGGCCAGCTCGCCCTTGTCGCGGATGGCGGCGATCTGTTGCAGCAGCGGTTGCAGCGGCGCCAGGCCCTTGGCTTCGATGCCGGCTTCGTCCATGAAGCTGGCGTAGAAGTCGGCGATTTTTTTCGCCTCGGCGTCGGCCGGCTGCGCCGCCATCGCTTCGATCAATTTGACGAGGCGCTGATTGGTGTCCTCGATCAGCGCGTTGCCCACGCCCCAGCCGCTGCGGTCGGCCGGAATCTCGACGCTGTTGAGCCAGTCGCCGTTGACGTAGTCGAAGAAATCGTCGCCCGGCAGCACGGCGGTTTTGGTGGCGGCGGCCGGCGGCGCGGCGACGGCCGGCTCGGCGCGCAGCGGCGCGGCCAGCATCAGGGTGGCGCAGACGGCCAGGCGTAAAGCGGTAGCGGATGGGTGCATAAAAGTCCCTTGATAATGGATCTGGTTGGATGACAGGCGTGATACGCCAGCCTGCACTCTATCGTCTGCGCATGCACGCCGCCGCCGGTTTGCGACGAACGGCGGATTCCGCGGAACAGAAGGTCGCTACACGGCAGAAAAGAGACGCTCCCCCAGCAAAATTGCTTCATTCATTTTACAAATCGCTATATAGTTAGCCTATAGCAACGCGCTAACCACCCAGGAGATAAATATGAAACTTGATGCCCTGTTCCAGAATCCAACTGCGTTGCCCACCGCGCCTAAAGTCGTGGAAGAGCTGATCAGCAGTTTCGACAAGGCCAGCGTCTCCACCGAAGAGATCGCGAAGAAATTGTCGACGGACCCGGTGCTGAGCGCCAAGCTGCTGCGACTGGCCAACTCGGCCTACTACCATGTCTCGCGCAGCATCGGCACGGTGGAAGATGCGGTGCTGATGCTCGGCTTCGTCACCGTGCGCACGCTGGTCATCAGCTCCGGCCTGGTCAGCGGCTTCAAGACCGTGCCCGGTCTCGACCTCAAGCAATTCTGGCGCTACAGCCTGCACACCGCCGTCTGCGCCAAGTGGATCGCCAAGAAAACCAAGGAAAACACCGACCTCGCTTTCACCATCGGCATGATGCACGCCATCGGTCAGCTGGTGATCCACTCGGCGATGGCCGAACAGGCGATGGCGCTGGATAAAGTGGCCGGCCCGATGGACGCGCGCCGCCTGGACGCCGAGCAAGCCTCGTTCGGCTTCACCTTCGCCGATGTCGGCGCCGAACTGGCCAAACGCTGGAAATTCCCGCTCACCTTCTCGGAAACCATCATCGCCTTCCCGGAACCGCACCACAACGGCGAGCTGAACCGCCTGGCCGCCGTGGTCTCACTGGCCGCCTGGCGCGCCCGCGTCGAGCAGGCCCAGCTGAGCGACGAGGAAATCGCCGCCTGCTACCCGGCCGACCTGGCCGAGGAACTGGGCCTGGACGACAACGCCCTGATCGACGACATGCCGCCGCCGGACGAGCTGAGCGCGGGCCTGGAGGAGCTGGTCAAATAAGCCAGCTTGCCTGAACAGCCACAAGAAAAGCCGCAGGTTACGCACCGCGCGGCTTTTTTTTTCGATTTTTTCAAATATTTTTTCAAAACACCCTAAAGTTCCCATTGAAGGCGACGTTAATCAGGACATGCGGTAATCCGTTTAACTAGCCAGGGTGAGAACATGACCTCCACCGAAGTCCTCTCGATGTACGAAAACATTGCCGGTTTGACCAATCAGATGGCCGCCGCCGCACGTCTGGGAGACTGGGACGGCCTGAACCGCCTGGAAGCACAATGCGCCACCGAAGCCCGCGCAGCCGGCAACGGCACGCCAGCACTGAGCGGCGCCCCGCGCCTGCGCAAGATCGACCTGCTGAAACAAATCCTGGCCAACGACCGCGAAATCCGCGACGTCACCGAGCCATGGCTGAACAACGTTCCCGGCATGGCTCGCCAATAAGCATTACCCCCACTGCCCCAAGCGCCTCCCCGGCGCTTTTTTTTCGTCCGCATCAAACGTCAAGGGCCGGATCCCTGACGAGATCCGGCCCTGTTTTACCGCTGCCGCCCCGCGGCGCGGAATCAGGCGCCCAGCGCCACCCGCAGCGACAGCGCGATACCCTGCGCCGCCTTGGTGATCTCATCCAGCGAAGGGAAGCTAGGCGCGATGCGGATATGGCTGTCCTTAGGATCGTTACCATAAGGGAAAGCCGCACCGGCCGGCGTCAGCGTGATGCCGGCTTCCTTGGCCAGCGCCACGGTGCGCTTGGCCGAGCCTTGCGGCGTGACCAGATCGATGAAGTAGCCGCCCTGCGGACGGGTCCACGACACGCCCGGCACCTCGCCCAGATAGTGCTCGAACTGCGCCAGCACCGCTTCGAACTTCGGCTTCAGCAGCAGGCGGTGCTGTTCCATCAGCGCCTCCACCGTCGCCACATCCTTCAGCAGGCGCACGTGGCGCAGCTGGTTGATCTTGTCCGGGCCGATGCTGCGGATGCCCGCATGCTTGGTCCACCACGCGATATTGGCCGGCGACGCCGCCAGCGCCGCGATGCCCGAACCGGCCCACGTCACCTTCGACGACGACGCGAACACGATCGCGCGGTCCGGGTTGCCGGCCTGGGCGCAGGCGTCCAGGATGTTCGCCACTTCCAGCTTCTGCTCGCCCAGATGGTGGAAGCGATAGGCGTCGTCCCACATCAGGCGGAAGTCCGGCGCGGCGGTCTTCATCGCCGCCAGCCGGGCCACCACGGCGTCGGAGTACACCACGCCGCCCGGATTGCTGTACTTCGGCACGCACCACATGCCCTTGATGCTGGCGTCCTCGGCCACCAGTTTTTCCACCAGGTCCATGTCCGGGCCGGCTTCGGTCATCGGGATGTTAATCATCTTGATGCCGCGCGCCTCGCAGATGGCGAAGTGGCGGTCGTAGCCCGGCACCGGGCACAGGAAAGTCACCGGCTCGCGCACCCACGGCGCATTGCCGGGCGTGCCGTTGAGCAGGCTGTAGATAATCACGTCGTGCATCAGCGACAGGCTGGCGCTGCTGTCGACCACCACCTGGGCGGCCGGCACGTCCAGCAGCTTGCCGAACAGCTCGCGCGCTTCCGGCAGGCCGATGGTGCCGCCGTAGTTGCGGCCGTCGGTACCGTCGACGGCTTTGTAGCCGTCCAGCGACGCCATCAGGGCGTTCGACAGATCCAGTTGCTCGGGGGCTGGCTTGCCACGGGACATGTCCAGCTTCAGGCCGAGTTGCTTGAAAGCTTGGTATTGCTCGTGATGCTGAGACGGGAGATCTACTGCGGTCATAAGGCTCTTTCAGGGATGGTGGGAATATAGGCGTCGAATACTATACCCCAGAACGTCCCGCTTGGATAAGAGCCGGCAGTTATATGCTTATTACCGTTCCACCATTGATTCCGGCGTGACTTCGTGCAGTGGCGGCGCCTCCACCGGGGGCGCTTCCTCGGCGGCGGGCTTTTTCTTGCGGAATCCTTGCCAGATTTTCAATGGCCCGCTGCCGCGTTTCTTGCGCAGATAGAAGTAGCCGCCGGCGCCGAGCAGCAGCGCCAGCACCCCGGCGCCGGCGCCGAGCAGCGGCAGATTGCTGGAAGGCTGCTCCGGCGGCTTTTCCTTTTTGTACTTCAGCTTGGGCAACACGCGCACCTTCTTGACCGGCGCCGACGCCTCAGCCGCCGACGCCGCAGATGCCGCCTCGCCAGCCGAGGCCGACGCGCCATGCTCATCGGCATGCCCCTCGGCGCCTTTGGCCGCCGCCGAGCCATGCTCAGCCGACGCAGACGCGGAATGTGCCGCCGATGCCGCTGGCGCACTCGATGCCTCCGACGCAGCCGATGCAGCCGGAGCAACTGATGCTGCGTGCGCCGCAGAAGCCGCCACGGCATGCCCGGTAGCCGGACCACTTGCAGCTCCGCCATGCGCGCTCGAAGCCGCCGGCTGCGCAGCCCCACTGGCCGCCCCGCCCTTCGCCGCCAGCGCGCCCTGCAGCACTTTCACCTTGTCCTCCAGCTCAACCAGCTTGCTGGACAACTCCACACTATGCGTATCCAGCACCGCGCATTCCTTCGCGCTCATGCCGGACGGTGTACAAGCCGCCGGAGCCGCCGGCCGCTTCACGCCCTTAGGCAACGGCAACGGAGGCAAGGGCAACAAAGCCTGCGCCACTCCCAGCGGCACACCGCCATCAGCCTGCGCCGCCTCGCCACTAGCCGCGGGCTTGGGCGGCACGGAACGCACCGCCGGCCGCCGCGTGGCCGCGGGCGCAGGCGCGGGCGCCGTCCTCAAGCCGCCCGGCTCGCCCACCTCCGACTCATGCGCCGACGGCATCGGCGCCGGCCGCGTCCGGTCGCGCACAGGCGCCGGCGCCGGATCAACCGGAGCAGACGCCGCCACCTCAGCCGCCTTGGCCGCCCGAGCCTGCGCTGCCATCTGCGCCGCCGTCAACACCGGCGCCGCCAACGGCAACGGCGCCGGATTCGGATCCGGCTGCAACCACACCGTCGCCGCGCGCACGTCATGACGCCCGGCAGCACTCAGCTCCAGGAACAAATGGACATATTCCGCATCGATATTGCGGGTCGTCGTCAGATGCAGGAACTGGCGCCCGTCGCGCCGCACCACCGACATATGAACGCTGGCCAGCGCCGGATTCATCGTAATGCTGGCGCCGCGGAACACATCCGGCTGCGCCAGCCGCACCTGCAGCGCCGACACCTCGTCCGGCGCCAGCTGCACCAGCTCGATATCCGCCGACAAGGGCTGGCCGATGAACGAACGCACCGCCACCTCCCCCAGTTCCGCCGCCGAAGCGGCAGCCGCCAGCGACAGCGCGCCGGCGCAAGCAAAGATCAAGGTCAGGAATGGTGTGCGCTGCATGTTGTGGTCGCTTGGTCGCGAATTCTAAAAGTGTATCAGCTATAACGGCTGAATTTCCCGGTTTTGTAGCCCTAGGTTAATTTTTCCAGACTGCGCTACACTAGAAAGCACTTAGCAAACGCACATGATTGCCTAACCGCGCAGAGGAAAAACCATGAACACCAGAAGTGAACGTGACAGTTTTGGCCCGATCGACGTCCCCGACCACCAGTTGTGGGGCGCGCAAACCCAGCGCTCGCTGGAGCATTTCCACATCTCCACCGAACGCATGCCGCTGGAGCTGATCCACGCGCTGGCCAGCGTCAAGCGCGCCGCCGCCCGCGTCAACCTGGACCTGGGCCTGCTCGAAGGCGCCAAGGCCATCGCCATCACCCAGGCCGCCGACGAAGTGCTGGCCGACAAGCACCCGAGCGAGTTCCCGCTGGCCGTGTGGCAGACCGGCTCCGGCACCCAGTCGAATATGAACATGAACGAAGTGCTGGCCAACCGCGGCTCCGAGCTGATGGGCGGCGTGCGCGGCGAAAGCCGCAAGCTGCACCCCAACGACGACGTCAACAAAGGCCAGTCGTCGAACGACATCTTCCCCACCGCCATCCACGTCGCCGCCGCGCAGGCGCTGGCCAACACCGTGCTGCCGGCGCTGCGCCAACTGCGCGACAGCCTGCACGCCAAGGCCGACGCCTTCGCCGACATCGTCAAGATCGGCCGCACCCACCTGCAGGACGCCACGCCGCTGACGCTGGGCCAGGAATTCTCCGGCTACGTCGCCCACCTCGACTTCGCCGAGCGCGCCATCAGCACCGCCCTGCCCGGCGTGCTGCAACTGGCGGCCGGCGGCACCGCCGTCGGCACCGGCCTCAACGCGCACCCCGAATACGCCCACCGCATCGCGGCCGAACTGGAGCACACGCTGGCCCTGCCCTTCCGCAGCGCCGACAACAAATTCGCCGCGCTGGCCGGCCACGACGCCCTGCTGCTGGCCCACGGCGCGCTGAAAACCCTGGCCGCCGCGCTGATGAAAATCGCCAACGACGTGCGCTGGATGGCGTCCGGCCCGCGTTCGGGCCTGGGCGAAATCACCATCCCTGAAAACGAGCCGGGCAGCTCCATCATGCCGGGCAAGGTCAACCCGACCCAGTGCGAAGCCGTCACCATGCTGTGCTGCCAGGTATTCGGCAACGACGTCGCCATCACCATGGGCGGCGCCTCCGGCAACTTCGAACTGAACGTCTACAAGCCGCTGATCGCCCACAACTTCCTGCAAAGCGCGCGCCTGCTGGCCGACGGCATGCGCAGCTTCGAAGAGCATTGCGTGCACGGCATCGAACCCAACCGTGGCCGCATTGCCGAGCTGATGGAGCGTTCGCTGATGCTGGTGACGGCGCTGGCGCCGCACATCGGCTACGACAAGGCCGCCACCATCGCCAAGCAGGCGCAGCACGAAGGGACAACGCTCAAGCAAGCGGCGCTGGCGCTGGGTTACGTCAGCGCCGAGCAGTTTGAACAGTGGATTGTGCCGCTGGACATGACCCGTCCGGGCACCTGAGGCTAGAAGCCGTACGAGTAGCGGACGCCGGTCAGCCAGTCCGGCCGCGCGTTGGCGTCGTGGCCGGGATTGACGCGCCACATCACGGCGCCGGTCAGCTTGCCCATGCGGCCATCGCGGCCAAACATGGTGGTGTAGCCGATCTCCAGATCGCGCTCGGTGGCGGTCGGCCGCAGGTTCAGCGTCGGCGCGCCGAAGGCCGGTGCGCCGGGGTCGCCGTTCTGCGGCGACGCGCCGCTGTATTGCAGCGTGCCGGTCCTCACCTTGGCCGGCACCGACAGGGTGATCGCCAGGCGGTCGTGACTGTTGAACACCTGGCGCGTCGACAAGCCCATGCTGTAGGCCACGGTGCGCACCGACGATACCTGCGCGATCAGGCTGTCAGGATTGCCGATGCCTTCGGTGCGGCCATAGGACGCCATCAACATCAGCGCGCTGCGCGAACTGAGCGCATAGCCGAGCGAGAGCGAGGTGAAGGTGGTGGTGGGACGGGTGTTCATGGCCAGCGCCGGCGACTGCTGCGAACCCAGCGCCGAACCGGTCTCGCGCAAAATACCGATGGTCACGATGCCGACCGCGCGCCCCATTTTCTTTTCAAAATCCGCGCTGGTGAGGAAACGCTTGCTGTGTTCGTTAAGCACCGGCCCCAGCGGATCGAGCAAGGTCAGATTGCCCGGCAAGGCGCCGAAATGCAGGTGCGGCCCGCCGTTGTAGCCGGCGCCGTAGCGCGGCGTGCTATCGCCCTGCAACTGCTCGCTGAGCGCGGACTGCCGGTCCGCCGCCTCGAACAACAGCGATGAATTGGCCCGCTTTTCAAACGCGGTCGGCAATCGTTGGGGGGAAAAAGGGTCGGATGCAGCGGCGCTCACCAAACCGGAAAGCGGGCAAAGCAGGACGGCCAGGGGCCAGATGAGCTTATTCATGATGCAACTCGCTGAGGGCAAATCATGCTGCACAAATATTCAGCAGTTAACTCAGGATAGCAACTTTTTTTCTCAACGGCAATCTGAACCGTGAGGTATTCGTCGAGTAAACTGCGGCCCTGTCGGAATGCCGCTACACTACTGAAAGTAAGCAGCAGAGCCGATTTCACATCATAGCAACAGAGGATAAAATGCAGAGAGTAAGTTTTGAATTGAGCGGGGAATTTGTTGAGTTAAATCAGTTGTTGAAGCTGGTGGGACTGTGCGACAGCGGCGGCGCCGGCAAGATGATGGTTGCCAGCGGCACCGTCAAAGTGGACGGCAAACAAGAGTTGCGCAAGACCGCCAAGATCCGCGCCGGCCAGCAAGTGACCGTGGGCGACATCCGCATCAGTGTTGACGGAGTGTGATTTAGTCTTGCATTTGAGCAATAATAGCCTAAGCTGAGGTCATGCGGGGTTGCGCGTTTGATCGAGCGCAAACCGGCGGACCTGACCATCGCTATATTGGGATAGCCCGCCAGCCGGCTTTTTCAACTTTTTACGACCAGGGGAACGTCATGGACGATCCTGCCAATAACATGCAAACGCAGGAACGCCTGCTCGACGATCTTCGGCAGGTGATTGAAAACGCCGAAGAACTGCTGAAGAACACCGGCCAGTACCACGGCGTGCTCTATCAGGCGGCCCGCGCCAAGCTGGCGCAGGCGCTGCTGACCGCCACCGAGGAACTGGCGCGCTTCGAAAACGTCCAGCTCGACCGCATGATCGAGCTGACCGCCGCCGCCAACCGCCTGCACAAGGACCTGACCGGCGAGGCCAAGCTGCTGCGCGCCTTCAGGCCGACTTAACGGCGTCGCGCCAGCCACGCATCGAGCGACACCTTGCCCGGGCCGAAGGCCACCAGCACCAGCAGCATCGCACCCCAGTAGAAATGGTCGTTGATCGCGGCCGGGCATTCAAAGCTCAGCAGCTGCGGATACGAAATCACCGCCATCGCGTTCACCAGGAACAAGGCCAGCGCCGCCGGCCGCGACGCCAACCCCACGAACAGCAGCACCGGCAGCACCAGCTCGCCGGTCGCGCCCGCGTAGGCCGCCAGTTCGGGCGGCAACAGCGGCACCATGTACTCGTCGCGGAACAGCGCCAGCGTCGCGCTCCAGTCGCTGACCTTGACCATGCCAGCCTTGAAGAATTGCCAGCCCACATAGCAACGCAGCGCCAGGCTCATCAGGGAACCGCCCCACGCGGTCAGTGCCGCGTCGTAGCGGGATAATTGTTGGTGCAGTCCGAGGATAGTTTTCATCATTGCGCTTTCAAAATTAGTTAGTCGCCGTTAGACGTCTATCCTGACAATCAATGCGAAATCTATCCATTGCTGCAAATTGGCGGCGAAGTCGTAGTCTTCGTCAAGCTCGAAGGCAGCGTCCAGCGCCGCGCCGAACTCGCCTCCCGCCGCCAGCACCGACAGCGCCGCGTGGCTGGCCGCGCTCAGCGGCAGGACCTGGGTTTTCCAGTGCGGGCGCGTCACCAGTCCATAGCTGGGCAGCGCCAGCTCGGGCGGAAACGCCACCTCACCATCGGCCTGGTGCGCCTGCCACAGCGGGATCACCGCCCACGCCGAGGCCAGCAGCGTGCATGCCGGATGCAACTGCAAGCGCGCCGCCTCCACCTGCTCCGGCGACAGCGCCGCCATCTGCTGCGCCGTCACGCCTTCCGCCGACGGCGCGTAGTGAGCGCGGTGCAGGGTCCACTCCAGCGTTGCCATATCGGGCAGATACGGATAGTCGGCCACGTGCGGGAAGGCGCGCAGGAAGTCGGCGAAGTGCGCGCCAAAGCGATTCAGGTCGCCGCTGTCCGACGGCTGCGCGCGGCCGTAGGCTTGCGCCAGGCCGCCGAAGAATTCCTCGCCCACC
The DNA here is from genome assembly GCF_009380215.1 of Rugamonas aquatica. Taxonomy (GTDB): domain Bacteria; phylum Pseudomonadota; class Gammaproteobacteria; order Burkholderiales; family Burkholderiaceae_D; genus Rugamonas; species Rugamonas aquatica_B. The sequence continues at coordinate 522,151 of NZ_WHUG01000002.1, read as the reverse complement.
AGCATCTGGATCACCGGATAAGCCGCGCCCAGCGTTTTGCCCCAGGTCGCGCTCAGGTTGCCGCGATACAGGGCGTAGCGATGCTCGCTGTGTTCGCCTTTGAATTGCGCCAGCGCCGCCGGCGCCAGCACGGCATCGAACAAGCCGGCGGCGAACGCCTGCTGATCGGTGGCCAGCGTCAGCGTGGCCTCCAGTTCGTCCGCCGTGGCGACCGCAGTGGCCGATGCCGTGGCCAACTCTGCTGCCGAGGCAGGCCACGGCACAACCGCCGCATGACGACGCTGCAATGCCTCAGCCTTGCCCGCCTCGCCCAGCAGCACGTCGAGCTCGGGAATATCGGTATCCCACTCGATCAGCGTCGGCACCGCGCCGAAGCGCTGCAAGGCCGCCTCGTACAGGCGCCATACCGGCTCAGCCACCGTATCGCCATGGTGGTCGATCACCGCTTGCGGCGTCACCAGATGGCCGGCCAGATGCATCTCGCCCACCATGTCGGGCCGGATCGCGGCCAGCGCAGCCAGCGCGTCCTCGCCGTGGTTGCATTGATTGACGTACAGATTATTGATGTCCAACAGCAGCCCGCAACCGCTGCGCGCCGCCAGCTCGGCCATGAACTCCGCCTCGCTCATCGAGTCCCGATGGAAGCGCACATAGGTCGACACATTCTCCAGCAGCAGCTGGCGCTTCAGCGTGTCCTGCACGCGGCCGACGCGCGCGCACAGCAGGTCGAGCGCGGCCCGGTCCAGCGTCAGCGGCAATAAATCGTTGAGCTGCCGGTCGCCGACGGCGCCCCAGCACAGGTGTTCGGACACCAGCATCGGTTCGGCGCGCTCGACCAGACTGCGCACGCGTTCAAGATGATGTTCGGAGAACCCGCGCGCCGAGCCCAGTCCCAGGCCGACACCATGCAGGCTGATCGGGTAATCGCGCCGCAATTGCTGCAGCACGTGCCAGTCCCAGCCGGCTTGATCGAGATAATTTTCGGTATGAACTTCGAGCCAGGCGGCGCGCGGCCGCTGCTCGACAAACTGCCGGTAGTGCGGCGCCCTCAGCCCCACGCCCACGCCCGGCAACTGCTGCGCTGGACGTGGCAAGGACATGGCTCCGCGACCGGCTGCGCTGATTACTTGGCTGGCGCTGCGGTTTTGCCGCCGGCTTTTTCGCAAGTGCCCTTGGCGACATATTTCCACTCGGCGGCGCCGTTGTCGGTCTTCGACTGGCCGGCGCAGGAGTGCGAGCCATTGGCCGAGGCGCAATCGTTCTGGCCGGCTTTGGCGATGCCGAAGCATTTCTCTTTTTCAGCGGCGGCCGACGCGGTCGCGGCGGAAGCGGTGCCGACGGAAGCGGCGCATACGGTGGCCAGGGCGGCGGCGATCAGGGCTTGACGTTTGTTCATGGTAAGTCTCCTCAGTGGAAAGTTAAGTTTGATGTGCAACGCAATCGTCTGCAACTGTACGGTAGTCGGCCAACAAGGGTCCAGCCTTACAGGTTTTTTTAAAATATTTTCGCAAGACCCCGTAAGCAGACGCAGCGTACCAGCATTAACGGATATACGCATCATTCTGTTGACTGGATTCAGATGAGGAAGTTCATCGGGCGCAGCAACGCGCCGACACGCTGCGCACCGGTCGGCGCGCAGGCGGGGAGATGCGGAGCCGAACGGGCCGCAGCGATGCCGGTCAGGCAGTCGTGTTGATCGTGTTGCCGAGATGCGAAGGCAGATTCGGCGCCGACGGCACCGGTGGAATCGCCTCGATCAGGGCAGCGGCGCTCGACGCCTGGATATCCTGGGCTTTTTTCAACACAGCGATGCCAACGGCCTGCTTGGTGCCGGTGTCAGCGATCGTGGTTGCTGCTTGAGCAATACCTGAAACGTCCATGTGATTCTCCAGTAAGGCGTATCACTTCTTTTACGGACGTTACGCGCGTAACTTTAGGCGTTCGATGAAACTTTTTTCAAATAATCGCCCAGCCAGGCCAGCACCGCCTGCGGCTGGTTCAAATCCAGCCAGGCCACCGACGGCGGCAAGTCCGGCGGCAGCGGCTGGTCGGAGGCGACCGCGATCACCAGCGGATCGTGCGGATACAGCGGCGGCTTGCCGGAGGCGGGCCGGTAGACCTCCAGCTTGGCGATCGGATAGGCCTTGAAGCCTTCCAGCAGGGTCAGGTCGGCGGGCGCCAGGCGGTCCAGTTGCTCGTCCAGCGACGGCTCGGGGGCGCCGCGCAGTTCGCGGATGATCGCCATCCGGAACGGCGACGCCACCATCACCTCGGCGGCGCCGGCCATGCGCAGGCGGGCGCTGTCCTTGCGTGGCGGCTCCAGTTCCAGGTCGTGGTGGCTGTGCTTGATGACATTGACCTTCAAGCCCTGCCCTGCCAGCCCGGCGATGAGAAACTCCAGCAGCGTCGTCTTGCCGCTGCCCGACGTCCCGGTGATCGCCAGGACAGTGCGCTTGCGCGCGGGAATTTCTCTCTGCATTGCCTACCTCTCCACGACATCTTGTTGCCGCCATTATACGCAGCAACATCGTGGCAGGCCGGGGGCTTACTCGTCGTTCAGGGCCTTGAACGGTTCGACGCGCGAGCTGCGCGCGCCCAGCAACAGCAAACCGAGGCTGATGGCGGCGGCGACATAAGTGCCGGTGTCCTGCTGGGCCGACGGCGTCTGCTCGGCGGCATGGGCGCGGGGGACGGCGAAGGCGGCGGCTATCAACAGAGGCAGCAATTTCAGGTATTTCATCGTGTTTCCCGTGCATGTATGTCAATGATAGAAAAATATCATGCACACATGACGGGCCTGTGACAGCTTTCAATACGGAACGCGGTAGCGATAACCCTTGAAACTGAATACCGCCTCGCGCGGCTGCAGTTTTTCCAGCATCAGCCCGGGCGCGACTTCCTCGCCTTCGTGGCGCAGGATCTTGTCGATCAACAACAGGCGGTCGGCAGGATTCTTGGAATAAATGTAGCCGCCGACAGTCACGTGCGGGATCGAACGCTGTATCGGCTCCGGCAGGTCGCGCAGGTTCTGGACCGGCTCTTCCGGCGCGGCGACCGGTTTGACCGGCTTGTCGGCCGCCACCGCCGGCGCAGGTGCGGGCGCCTCTTCGGCCACCGGCTGCGGACGCGGTTCGGGGGTGACGGTGGCTACCGGCGGCGGCAAGGCGGCGACCAACGGAGCGCCCCCGGCCTGCGCCGGCACGGCAGCTGGCGCAGCTGCGGCAACAGGGGGCGCCACCGGTCCGCCCGCAGCGACGGCAACCGTCTGCCGGGCGACAGCCGGCGGCTGTTGCTGCGCCGGGCGCAACACCAGCGCCAGCAGCACCACGATCACCACGCCCATCGCCAGCGCCGCCAGCACCAGCGGCCTGCTCAAAGCGCTGCCGGCCGCCTTGCGATCCGTCCCGTGCAACGCGGGTGCGTGCAGCGTCGGCGCGCTGCCCAGTTGACGTTCCGCCTGCGCCTTCTTCAGCGCTTCCAAAATGTAAGACATATTATTCCCCTGCTCCCGCCATGCTGCCGGCGTTCGCGCGGGCCAGCAGACGCGGCTCCTGCACGCCGCCCAGCTGATACAGCCGGATGAAAGTTTTCGGACCGGCCACGCCGTCCGCCTTGAGATGCTGCTCGGTCTGGAAATCGGTCAGGCGCGCGCGCAGGCCTGCGCTCAGCGGCTGATCGTCCTGCGGCTTCTTCAGGCCATAGATTTGCGCCAGCCGCCGCGCCAGCCAGTCCACGTCCGGCCCGTGATCGCCGCCCGAGACTTCATCCCGCCAGCTGCGCGGCGCGCGCCAGAAGGTCGTGAACTCGCCGCCGAAGCGCGCCGCCAGCGCATCCAGGCTAATACTCTGCGGCTTGCCGCCGGGCGCGACGATGGTTGCGCTGCGCTCGTCCATCGCCGTCAGCAGCACGTAGTTGGCGGCGATGGGATCGTCGTGCAGCGTCAACATCGCCGGGCGATCCAGCAGGCGCAATTCGGCGATACCGCCCCTGACCTGCAAGCAGCGCAGATTCAAGCGGGCCGCCGTCGGACAAGGCTCGCCGTCCGGCAGCGCCAGACCCCAGATCGCCGCCAACTGACGCAAGGCCGCCGCGCTGCCGCCAACCGCCGCCGTGGCAGGCGCAGGCACAGGCGCCGCCGCTGCAACCGACGGCGCAGCAGCAACCGCGCTGACCACCGGCTTCGCCGGTGCCGTAGCCGCCTGCGCAGCCGGCTTGAAGCCCGGCGCAGCCAACTGCCAAGCCGCCGCACTCAGCACCACCCCGGCCAGCACGCCTGCCGCCACCAGCGGCCAACGCGCGCCGCCGAGGGCCATCTTGCGCTCCCCGCCGATCACCGCATCCGGCCGGGCAAACACTTCCGCCGCCGCCTTGCGCAGGATGTTGCGCGTCACCTGCGGCTGATTCTCCACGTACGCGCCCAGCAAAGCCCGGTCGCACAGCAGATTGATGCGACGCGGCACGCCCTTGGCCAGACTGTGCACCAGCCCCATCAACCGACGCGGAAACGGCGCAATCGCCGCCGCGCCCGCCACCGCCAGCCGATGCTCGATATACGCCCCGGTCTCCGCCTCGCTCAGCGAGCCCAGGTGGTAGCGCGCAATCACCCGCTGCGCCAGCTGCTCCAGCTCCGGCCGCGCCACCATCGCCCGCAGCTCCGGCTGGCCGATCAGGATGATCTGCAACAGCTTGCGCTCGCTGGTCTCCAGATTGGTCAGCAGGCGCAGCTGCTCCAGCACTTCCGCCGACAAATTCTGCGCCTCATCGATAATCAGCACATTGTTGCGCCCCTGCGCGTGACTGGCCAGCAGATAGGCATTGATCGCATCCACATAACCCTTGACGCTGACCGCCCCCGCACCCGGCGGCGCCAGCGCGATGCCGAACTCGTCGCAGATCGACAGCAGCAGCTCCTCCACCGACAGCTTGGGATTGAAGATGTAGGCCAGCTTGCAGTTCTCGGGGATCTGCTCCATGAAACAGCGGCACACGGTAGTCTTGCCCGCGCCGATCTCGCCGGTCAGCAGCACGAAGCCGCCGCCGCTGCCCACGCCATACAGCAGATGCGCCAGCGCCTCGCGATGGCGTTCGCTCATGAACAGGTAACGGGGATCGGGCGCGATGGAAAACGGCGACTGCTTCAGATTAAAGAAATGCGTGTACATGAAGGCCCTGGCAAAGCGCTACTTCAAGCGCTGGCGTACCGGCGGCGGCTGCACCGGCGGCAAGGGCTTGAACTTGGCGCAGTAAATCTTGGATTTGGTATCGAAATACACGATGCGGCTGGCCGGCTTGGCTTCGCGCACCGGATAGGCCGAGCTATCGATTCTCGCATAATGCAAGCCAACCTGGCGAATGATGGCCTGCTCCAGTTCCTCCGGCTTGGCCTCGGCCACGGCGCCGACGAAGATGTAGGTGCTGGTATCGTCGCTGACCATGACCTCGGAAATCGCCGTGCCCCACAGGTTGGCGCCATCGGTCTTGAACCAGTAGGCGCCGCCGTCATGCTTGTACGCCGGGCCGAAAGCCTTCAGCAGATAATCGTAGTAGTACAGGTTGTCGGTCTGGTCGCGGCACAGCAGGCCGTTGCCGATGATGGTGCCAAAGGTGGTCGGCACCGCCTGGGCGCCGGCGGCGCAGCAAGCGGCGGCCGCGGCGGCAGCCAGGGCGCCGCGCAGCATGCACAGGAAGGACGGCATTATAATTTTTGCAGCCAGGACCGGTTGGCGCTGATGCGCGCCTTGGCCGTGGCCGGAAGGGCTTCGTAACAGCCAGGATATTGTTTCAAGGCGCTTTCCCGAATTTCCTTCTGCAAGCCATTAATCAAAAAAATATACAGCACCGAGCCGTCGCCTGTATTTCTGGTTCCCATATACCTGATCATGTGCGCTCCTTTGACCCCGGCAATACGTATTTGCGTTCATTATGACATTAACGGTAGCCGCGTACCGAAGTTGAATCACGGTTCAGCACCGTTTTTTTGCAGTTGATCCCCCCGTTCCGCGCGTCCATCCCATTCCGCGCGCCCGCCGCCCGGATTTGCCCTATCGTTCAATCCTCGCCACTTCCCATAATCGAGATAAAAATGAAGCAGACGATCAAACATACCGCGCTGGTTTCCGCCCTGATGGTGGCATCCCTGGCCAGCGTCGCCGCCCGGGCCGACAGCAAGCAGGACGACACCATCGGCACCGAAACCCGCACCGTAGCGGCCTTCAGCAGCATCGCCATCAGCGGCCCGTTCCGCGTGATCGTCACTTCGCAGCCGGGCAACAGCATCGAACTGTCCGGCCTGCGCCGCAAGTTTGCCGAAATTGAGACGTCGGTCAGCGGCGACACCCTCACCGTGCGCCAGCCGCGCAACAAAACCAAGGGCTGGAACTTCGTCTTCAACTGGGGCAAGGACAGCAAGCCGCCGATGACCATCCGCATCAGCGCGGCCGGCCTGAAGAGCCTGCGCAACTCCGGCAGCGGTGATGTTGATCTGCAACAGTTCCAGGGCCAGCAGCTGTCCTTGACCTCGGAAGGACCGGGCGACGTGCACGCCAGCGGCAGCGTGCGCGACCTGACGGTCACCGCCTCCGGCAGCGGCGACGTCGACCTGCGCACATTGAAAGCAGCCAGCCTGAACCTGGTGATGAGCGGCCCCGGCGACGTCAACGCCGGCGGCATGACGCAGGATGTGAACCTGGCCGTCAGCGGCTCGGGCGACCTCGACATCGACGACCTGCACGCCGGCAAGATCAACGCCGCCGTGCGCGGGCCGGGTTCGGTGTCGCTGCACGGCAGCAGCAAGGAAATCCGCGCCGAAGTATCGGGCTCGGGCGACCTGGAAGCGTGCTCGCTGAACACCGAAGCGGCCAGCGCCATGCTGCGCGGCCCGGGCGAAGCCTGCCTGGCCGGCGCCATCAAGAAATTCGATGCGGAAGTGCACGGCTCGGGCGACCTGACGGTGCGCGGCCTGCAAGCGCCGACCGCGCGCGCCCTGCTCAGCGGGCCGGGCAATATGAATCTGTCCGGCAGCGTGGGCGTGCTCAGCGCGGAAGTCAGTGGTTCGGGGGACCTGGAAGGGCAAGCGCTGCAGGTGGAGCGTGCCGTCACGCGCAGCCGGGGGCCGGGCAACATCTTCCTGAACAAGATCAGCGACGCGCTTGATGCCGAGCTCAGCGGCTCGGGCGATTTGAACGCCACGGCGGCGTGCAAGAACGTCAAGCTGAACATGCACGGCCCTGGCGAGGTCAAGCTCGAAGGCAAGACTGACAGCCTGGTCGCACAGCTGAGCGGATCCGGCAACCTGAACGCGCGCCAGCTGTGGACCAGCCAGGCCGACGTCAAGGTGAGCGGCCCCGGCAACGCCACCGTGAACGTCGCCAACAAAGCCATCACCTACGACCGCAAAGGCATGAACCAGCGCAACTAAGCCGGCGTCCTTCCCGCGCAGGCGGGAATCCATACTTCGCGTCCGTAACCGGCTCGGTATGGGTTCCCGCCTGCGCGGGAACGACAACGTTTAATCGAAGCAGAGGCGCTTCTTGGTGGCGGCGATCAGTTTCTCGTCGTACGGATGCAGGTTTTCGACAAACAGCAATTCCGTCTCATCCGGCTCTTCCAGACACATCGCCAGCATCATCGGACCATCCTCCATCCGCCCGATGAAATGCTTGGGCCAGCGGTTCTTGCGGTTCGCCTTCATCACTTCCATCCCCAGCTTGGCCAGCGGCGCCTTCACGCCGGCAGCCAACGCCTCCTTCTGCCAGTCGTCCCAGTAATCGTTCATCATCTTGCTTTCAAAAGTGCACTAAAGCCATAGTGTACTCCCTCGACCACGTTCCCTACCAAATGCAGACCAAAGTGGCATGCAAATACGACACCCGACCACTTCCCGCAAAATTCATCAATCAGCAATAAAAACAACAACTTACAAATACATTCCAAGTCGACAACGCCAGTCCACTTCAATATTTTATAATACCAGTTAAATACCTGTTGACAAGCTGGTTTGCCAAACATATAGTGCCCCTCAACACGGGGTATCCCGGCACGGAATTCTCAGATAATCATGATCGAATTTTTAATCGGCGTTGACGGCGGCGGCACTGGCACCCGAGTACGCCTGGCCCGCACCGACGGCGTAGAACTGGCCGAAGGCGTCAGCGGCCCATCGGGCCTGATGCACGGCATCGCCAACGCCTGGGCCTCCGTCGAGGACGCCACAGCCATGGCCTTCCGCGCCGCCGACCTGGAACTGCCCGGCAAGGACAAGATCGCCATCGGCCTCGGCCTGGCGGGCGTGCACAACCGCGCCTGGGCGGCCGAATTCGTCGCCGCCAATCCCGGCTACGCCCGCGTGGCGCTGGAAACCGACGGCCACACCACCGTGCTCGGCGCCCATCGCGGCCAGCCGGGCTCCATCATCGCCCTCGGCACCGGCAGCGTCGGCGAAATCAAACGCGCCGACGGCGTCCACGTCGAAGTCGGCGGCTGGGGCTTCCCCGCCGGCGACGAAGCCGGCGGCGCCTGGATCGGCCTGCGCGCCGTCAACCACGTGCAGCAGGTGCTGGACGGCCGCATGCCGGCCTCCCCCTTCAGCGCCGACCTGGCGCAAGCCTGCGGCGGTGGCCGCGACGCGCTGCAGAACTGGCTGGCCAAGGCCACGCAAACGCAATATGCGCAACTGGCGCGCATCGTGCTGCAGCACGGCGAATCGAACGACACCGCGCGCGCCATCCTGCTCGAAGCGGGCCGCCAGGTGGAATTGATGGGCAACGCGCTCGACGCCGGCGGCAAGCTGCCGATCGCGCTGTGCGGCGGACTGGCGGCGCCGTTGCGCCCCTACCTGCCGGTCTCGATGTTGAAGCGGATCGTCACGCCGCAAGGCGATTCCGCAGCTGGTGCCTTGCGGCTGATCCAACAACGTCTGAAGGAGTAAGCCTGTGCTAGCCCAGTTGAGCGATTTCAAGCCGGACGCCGATAGCGACACCCCTCTCTACATGCAGCTGGCGAACAAGCTGTCCGACGGGATCGCCGCCGGCGACTGGCGAGCCAACGAGGCCCTGCCGTCCGAGCGCGTGCTGTCGGACATGCTCAACATCTCGCGCGTCACCGCGCGCAAGGCGATCGACATGCTGTGCGAGCGCGGCATGCTGACCCGCAAGCGCGGCTCCGGCACCTACATCACGCCGAAACTGGAGCAGCCCTTATCCCGCCTGACCAGCTTTTCCGAAGAGCTGCGCGAACGCGGCTTCACCGCCGGCTCGCGCTGGCTGCAGCGCGACATCGGCATCGCCTCGCCGGTCGAGCTGCTGTCGCTCGGCCTGTCGCCCAACATGCCGGTGGCGCGCCTGAAGCGCCTGCGCACCGCCGACGACGTGGTGATGGCGATCGAGACCACCACCATCCCGGCCCAGTACATGCCCAACCCTCACAGCGTGACCGATTCGCTGTACGGCTACCTGGAAGCCAACGGCACCATCCCGATGCGCGCGCTGCAGCACATCCGCGCCGTCAACGCCAGCGTCGAGCAAGCGCGCCTGGCCAACATACCTGCGGGTGCGGCGATGCTACACATCACCCGCGTCAGTTATCTCGACAACGGCGCAGCGGTGGAACTGACCCACTCGTATTGCCGCAGTGATTATTATGAATTCGTAGCGGAGTCGCGCAGATGAGCAGTGCAATCCAAGGCAATATCCTGACATCGGCGGGCTGGGTCCGCGGTGAGATCTCGTTCAGCGACCGCATCGCCGCCATCCACGGCAGCAGCACCGACCCGTCGAAAAACGAAGACGTCTATATCCTGCCTGGCTTTATCGACCTGCACGTGCACGGCGGCGGCGGCAAGGATGTGATGGAAGGCGGCGACGCCGTCCACACCATCGCCGCCATCCACGCGAAGCACGGCACCACCAGCATGCTGGCCACGACGATGACCGCGCCGCCGGAAGACATCGACCTGGCGCTGCAAGGCATAGGCAAGGCCGCCGCCCAGCGCGGCAAAGGCGAAGCACGCGTGCTGGGCGTGCACCTGGAAGGCCCGTTCATCAACTCCGGCAAGCTGGGAGCGCAGCCGCCGTACGCGCGCACCGCCAAGCTGGCCGATGTCGAGCGCCTGGAAGCGATCGCGCCGATCAAACTGATCACCGTGGCGCCGGAAATCGGCGGCCACCTGGAGCTGGTGCGCGAACTGTCGGACGCCGGCATGCGCGTGCAGATCGGCCACACCCTCGGCACCTACGAGGACGGCGTGGCCGCGCTGGAGCACGGCGCGCACGGCTTCACCCATTTGTTCAACGCCATGACCGGCCTGCACCACCGCGAGCCCGGCATGGTCGGCGCCGCGCTGGCCCATGCGCAGTATGCCGAATTCATACCCGACCTGCTGCACGTGCATCCCGGCGCCATCCGCACCGCGCTGCGCTGCATCCCGCATCTGTACTGCGTGACCGATTCGACCGCCGCCACCGGCATGCCGGACGGCGAGTACATGCTGGGCCGCCACACCGTCATGAAGTGCATGGGCGGCGTGCGCCTGCCCGACGGCACGCTGGCCGGCAGCACCCTCACCATGGACCAGGCGCTGCGCAACCTGGTCGGACTCGGCCTCGATCTGGCGGACGCCTCGGCACGGGTCTCAACGTATGCGGCCGACTATCTCGGCCTGCAAGAGCGGGGCCGCCTGGCCCCCGGCGCCTACGCCGACTTTGTAGTGCTCGACCGTGACCTGAATCTCAAAGCCGTCTATATCGAAGGAGAATTGTTGTGACCTCAATGATGTTGAAAGAAGCCCTGTCCGCAGCCGATTGCGTAGCCCTCCAGCTGGCCAGCGATGGTGACCGTTACGCGGAGCTGGGCCGCAAATTGAGGAGCACGTCCTTCTCGACCGCGCTGACCATCGCGCGCGGCAGCTCCGACCACGCCTGCGCCTACGCCGCCTACCTGATCATGGCCCGCCTGGGCCGCGTGGTGGCTTCGCTGCCGATGTCGCTGGTCACGCTGAACAAATCGCCGCTGATCACCCGCGACACGCTGGCGATCTCGATCTCGCAATCGGGCCAGAGCCCGGACGTGGTCGAGCCGATCAAATACTTCCGCGACGGCGGCGCCACCACCATCGCGCTGGTCAACGATATCGACTCGCCGCTTGCGCATGCCGCCGAGTGGTCGATTCCGCTGCGCGCCGGTAAAGAGCAAAGCGTAGCCGCGACCAAGAGCTTCATCACCAGCCTGGTCGCCGGTGCCCGCCTGGTCGCCGCATGGCAGAACGATCCTGAGCTGCTGGCCGGCCTGGAAGCCCTGCCCGACTCGCTGCGCGCAGCGGCCAAGGAAGACTGGTCGCCGGCGCTGGAAGTGCTGGCCCCGGCCCGCAACATCATGGTGGTCGGCCGCGGCATCAGCTTCCCTGTAGCGTTGGAAGCGTCGTTGAAATTCAAGGAAACCTCGGCACTGCAGGCGGAAGCCTTCAGCGGCGCGGAGATCAAGCACGGCCCGATGGCGCTGATCGAAGAAGGCTACCCACTGGTGATCTTCGCCACCCGTGGCCCGACGCAAGCGAGCCTGCTGCAACTGGCGACCGAGATGCGCGGCCGTGGCGCGCGCGTGCTGCTGGCTGCACCGGCCGACGTGGCCGACCGCGACCTGACCTTGCCGGTAGCGGCGACGCCGGATCTCGATCCTATCGTGGCGATCCAGGCCTTCTACGTGATGGCGGCCCAGCTGTCGGCGGCACGCGGCATGGACCCGGACGCCCCGCGCCACCTGAGCAAAGTCACCAAGACCAACTAAGCAATGCTGCCAGTAACCCCGTCATTCCCGCGAAAGCGGGAATCCATACTGAAGCAGCGTTCACGCTCAGCATGGATCCCCGCCTTCGCGGGGATGACGGCGGCGGCGCTGGTTATGTCTGCTGCCCTCGCGGCGCCTGAAAAAATCGAATTCTGGACCTTCAGCATGAAGCCCAAATTCACTCCCTACTTCGAGACGCTGGTGAAGAACTACGAAGCCGGCAATCCGAATGTGAAAGTCGAGTGGGTCGATTTTCCATGGGACGTGATCCAGACCAAACTGGTGACGCGCATCGTCGCCGGCACCCCGCCCGCATTGGTCAACCTGAACGTGCCCTGGGCCGACGAATTCGCCCGCGACGGCCTGCTCGCGCCGGTCGACGCCCTGCTCGGCGAAGCCCGCCCGCGCTACCTGCCCAGCACACTGGAAGACCTGACCTTCGGCGGCAAGACCTACGGCTTCCCGATGTACAGCAACGTCGCCGTCATCGCCTACAACACCCAGATATTCAAAGCCGCCGCCATTCCGCACGCGCCGCGCGATCTCGACGAACAGCTGCTGTTCGCGCGCCAGATCGCCGCCCGCACCGGCAAGGCCGGCCTGTGTCCCGCGCTGTCCAAGATCGACGGCCTGATGATGCAGCAAGGCCTCGCCGTCATCAAGGACGGCAAGGCGGTGTTCAACTCGCCCGCCCACATCGCGCTGATCAAAAAACTCGCCGACACCTACAAGGCCGGCGGCCTGTTGAAAGACGCGCTGTTCGCCGAAGATAACTTCCCCGCCGCAATCGACGCCTACAAGGGCGGCCGCCTCGGCATGCTGCTGGCGCCACCGACGGCCGTCAAGCGCATCCAGAGCGACGCAAAAGACATCTACGCCATCACCGACGTCGCCCCCGCGCCGCTGGGCCCCACCGGCATCGCCGACGGCGGTTGGCTGATCCACTTCGCCGTGCCGAAAAACGTCGACGCCAGGCTGCTGCCTGCGGTCGGCAAGTTCGCCCGCTACCTGACCAACGACGCCAACCAGCTGGCCTTCGCCAAACAGGCCAGCGTGTATCCGGCGATGGCGCAGGCGGCCAACGATCCCTTCTTCATGACCGCCCCGCCGGGCGCCGGTGCGGCCGAGAAGGCTGTATCTGCGGGCGCCGTTTCGATGCCGCACTCGCACACGCTGTACGTGGCCGGCATCACCGACTACGATGAACTGCGCCGCTATCTGGTGAAGGCCGTCGAAGCCGGCGTCACCGGCAAGCAGGACGTCAAGCAGGCGCTGGACCAGGCGGTCGCGATCTGGAACAAAAAACTCGCCGCACAGCGGAGCCACTAAGATGAGCCGCGTGAACCTCTCCGCCTGGCTGTTCCTCGCCCCTGCGCTGGCGCTGCTGGCCGTGTTCTCCTTCTGGCCGGTGGCCTTCGGCTCCTTCCTCGCCTTCACCGACTACAGCCTGATACGCGACACCCACTGGGTAGGCCTGGACAACTTCCGCTACATCTTCGACAACGAGATGTTCGTCACCGGCCTGAAAAACTCGCTGATCTTCCTGCTGATGGTGCCCTTCGTGCAGATCGGCGCGCTCGGCCTCGCGGTACTGGTCAACAACCAGCTGCCCGGCATCCGCTACTTCCGCGCCGCCTTCTACGTCCCGGTCGTCACCACCGTCTCGGTGGTCGGCATCATGTGGGGCTTCATGTTCCACGAACAGGGCGCGCTCAATTACGTGCTGACGACGCTGCGCTTGGTCGGCGCGCCGGTCGGCTGGCTCTCCAACGACAGCCTGGCGCTGTTCGCCATCATGTTCGTCACGCTGTGGCGCGGACTTGGCTGGTACATGGTGATGTACCTGGCCGCGCTGCAAGCCGTCCCCGCCGACATGCAGGAAGCCGCCATCCTCGACGGCGCCAACCGCTGGCAGCGTTTCTGGCGGATCACCGTACCGATGCTGCGCCCGACCATCATGGTCTGCACCATCCTCTCCGTGCTGGCCGCATTGAAGGCCTACCAGGAAGTGGACGTGCTGACCCAGGGCGGCCCGATGAACTCCACCTTCACCGGCTTGTACTACGCCTACGACCAGGGCCTCAAGCACCTGAAGCTGCCGCGCGCATTGGCCGCCAGCTTCGTCATGTCCATCTTCTGCATCGGCATCGCCCTGCTCTGCCTTCGCTACATCAAGCCCAAACACCGATGAAGACGATCGCCCGCCCCCTGCTCCACTACCTGCTGCTCTGCGCGATCGCGGTGGTCTGCGTATTCCCGTTCTGGTGGACGCTGGTGACGGCCATCTCCACCGAAGGGAACATCTTCGCCTTCCCGCCGACCTTCTGGCCGAACCAGCCCTCGTTCGACAACTTCATCGAAGTGTTCAAGGCGATTCCGATCTGGTCCTTCTTCCGCAACTCCGTCTTCATCGCCGCCTGCACCGTGTTCTGGAAGCTGGCCCTGTGCTCGGCCGCCGCCTACCCGCTGGCGCGCATGCACTTCAAGGGACGCAAGCTGGTGTTCGGCCTGATCCTCGCCACGCTGGTACTGCCGTCGGAAGTGAACTTCCTGGTCAACTTCATCACCGTGACGAAACTGAGCTTGGTCGACACCTACACCGGCGTGATCCTGCCGAACGTGGTGACGGCGGTCGCCATCCTGCTGCTCAAGCAGGCCTTCGAGGAAGTGCCGCAGGACCTGATCGACGCCGCCCGCGTCGACGGCGCTTCCGAGTGGACCATCTTCAGCAAGATCATGCTGCCGCTGATCGCGCCGTGGCTCGCCACCGTCGGCATCCTGACGGCGGTCGAAGCCTGGAACGAATACATCTGGCCCTCCATCGTGATGAGCAAGCCTGACGAATTCCCGCTGTCGGTGGGCGTGCTGTATTTGCGCGGCACCTTCGGCAGCAGCACGCGCGTGATCGCCGCCGGCACCATATTGACCATCCTGCCCACGCTGGCAGCCTTCCTCTTTACTCAACGATTCTTCATGCGTGGCATGGACGGAGCTGTGAAATGACGACACCAAATCAAAACGAACTTAGAAAAATCGCCGGCCAGCTGATCATGATCCGCTTCCCCGGCACCGTGCTCGATGCCGCCACCGCCGATTTCATCAAGGCCAACGGCATCCGCGCCGTCTGCCTGTTCCGCGGGAACATGACCGACTCCGAGCAGCTGGGCAAACTGACCGCCGACCTGCGCGCCGTCATGGGCCCCGAGTCGCTGATCGGCATCGACCAGGAAGGCGGCGCCGTGGTGCGCTCCACCTGGGTGCCTGCGCCGCCGGCCGCCATGGGACTGGGCGCCGCCAACGACACCGACCTGTCCTACCGCACCGGCGCCGCCGTCGCGCGCGCCGTCAAGTCGCTGGGTTTCAACTGGAACTTCGCGCCTGTGCTGGACCTGAACAACAACCCGCACAACCCGGTGATCGCCGAACGCTCCTTCGGCGCCGAGCCGCAACGCGCCGCCGAACTGGCGATGGCGTGGATGGCCGGCAGCCACGCGGAAGGCGTGGCCTGCTGCGTCAAGCACTTCCCCGGCCACGGCGACACCAACGTCGATTCGCACCGTGACCTGCCGACCGTGAACAAGCCGGTCGAGGAACTGGACCGCCTGGAACTGGCGCCGTTCCGCATCGCCTCCGGCGCCGCCCCGGCCATGATGACCGCGCACATCGTCTACCCGACCTTGGACCCGGACAATCCAGCCACCATGTCGCGCCGCATCCTCACCGGCCTGCTGCGCGAGGAATGGCAGTACAAAGGCATCGTCATCACCGACGGCATGGACATGCACGCCATCGCGGGCCGCTACGGCGTGGGCAACGCCGCCGTGCGCGCGCTGGTCGCGGGCGCCGACATGGTCATGGCGCTGGGCACCACCGAAACGCAGAACGAAACGCTGGACTCCATCGCCGCCGCCATCGCCTCGGGCGAGCTGCCGATGACCGAAGTCCAGCAACGCCTGGACCGCCTGGCGTCGCTGGCGCTGGCCTATCCATGCAAGCCGCGCTCGTACAAGGAAGACGCCGCCGACCGCGTGGTGATGGCCGAAGGCTGGCGCCGCAGTCTGACCGCCTACGGCGCACCGGCCCGTCCGGCCGCCGGCGCGCAAGTACGCCTGGTGGTGCGCCAGGACGTGGTCAGCGACGGCGTGTCCGAAGCCGGCGTGCCGGCCGAGGTAGTGGCCGCATCGCTGCGCCGCCTGTACGACGTCGAACTGACCACCTTCGCCGACGCCGACACCTTCGACTGGAGCGCCTTACCGCAGGACGGCCGCTTCACGATCCTGGCGTCGACCTCGCGCCTGCGCTACGGCGAGCACGCGCGCAGCACGTGGAAGCCCGACCTGCACCTGGCGCTGTGGAATCCGTATCAGGCGCTGGACATCCAGTCGCCATCGCTGATGACCTACGGCTTCGCCCAGCCGGCGCTGGACGCGGTCAACGGCTGGCTAAGCGGCGAACTGGAAGCCACCGGCAACGCACCGGTGCCCGGCTTCGCATAACAAATCAATCAGGGGGAGGAGGCAATATGGACAACAACAAAATACGCAATCCGAAGTTCTGGGTACCCAGCCTGTATCTGGCGCAGGGCCTGCCGTTCTTCGCGGTGGCCATCGTCGCCAACCAGATGTTGAAGAGCATGGGCGTGCCCAACGACGAGCTCAATCACTGGACCGGCTTGATCGGCTTCGCCTGGGTCTTCAAGCCGCTGTGGAGTCCCTTCCTGGAACTGGCCAGCAGCAAGAAGCTGGTGGTGGTCGGCTTCCAGGTCTTCGGCGGCCTGTGCCTGGGCGGCGTGGCGCTGGCGCTGCATGCGCCGTTCTGGTTCGCGGGCTGCATGGCGATGCTCGCACTGGTCGGCATCTCGGCGGCCACCCACGATATCGCCTGCGACGGCTTGTACATCACCAGTCTCGATGAAAAAGGCCAGGCCAAATACGCCGGCTGGACCGGCACCTTCTTCAACGCCGGCAAGTTCTTCACCACCGGCGGCCTGCTGCTGCTGGCCGGCCACTTCGAGAAGACCATCGGCGTGGTGCCGGCATGGACCATCTGCTTCTGCATCCTGGGCGCCATCATGGTCGCCCTGGGCCTGTACAACGGCTGGGCGCTGCCGCTGGCGAAGAACGAGGTCACGGCCGACACCAACGCCGGCGCCATCGCCCGCACGTTGTGGGAAGTGATCGTCGAATTCTTCAAGAAGCCCGGCATCTGGATCTCGATCGTATTTATCATTCTGTTCCGCGCCGGCGAGGCGCAGGTGCAGTCGATCGGCCCCCTGTTCCTGCGCGAGGCGCGCAACCTCGGCGGCCTTGGCCTGACCACCGCCGAAGTGGGCGCGGTCTACGGCACCGTCGGCACCGTGGCCTTCGTGGTCGGCAGCATCGCCGGCGGCTACTTCACCTCGTGGCTCAGCCTCAAGCGCGCCATCCTGTGGCTGATCCTCGCGGTCAACCTGCCCAACGTCGCGTTCTACCTGCTGTCCGTGTTCCAGCCGACCGACCTGTCGGTGATCGGCGTGGCGCTCAGCGTCGAGATGTTCGGCTACGGCTTCGGCTTCGTCGGCCTGATCCTGTACATGATGCAGGTGGTCGCGCCGGGCAAGTTCCAGACCGCGCACTACGCCTTCTCGACCGGCATCATGCAGCTGGGCTTCGTGCTGTTCAAACTGTTCAGCGGCGACATCCAGATCTCGCTGGGCTACCAGCACTTCTTCATCTGGGTGATGCTGTGCGCGATCCCGGTGGCGGTGCTGTCGCAGATCATTCCGATGGCCGCGCGGCCGCAGGAGCAGGAAGAGCCGGCGCCGCAGGCCGCCGTGCGCGCGGGCTAAGCGGATGGCCAGCGTCAGCCTCCAACAGATCGTCAAGCGCTACGACCAGACGGCCGTGATCCACGGCGTCGACCTCGATATCGCCGACGGCGAATTCATGGTCTTCGTCGGCCCGTCCGGCTGCGGCAAGTCCACCCTGCTGCGCATGATCGCCGGCCTGGAGCCGATCAGCGGCGGCACGCTGCACATCGGCGACGTGCTGGCCAACGACATCGCCCCGGCGCAGCGCAAGCTGGCCATGGTGTTCCAGTCCTACGCGCTGTACCCGCACATGACGGTGTACGAGAACATGGCCTTCGCGCTCAAGCTGGCCGGCCGCAAGCCGGCCGAGGTGGCGGCGGCGGTGGAGCGCGCGGCGGCGATTCTGCAGATCGCGCCGCTGCTCAAGCGCCGGCCCAAGGAGCTGTCCGGCGGCCAGCGCCAGCGCGTGGCCATCGGCCGCGCCATCGTGCGCACGCCGGAAGTGTTCCTGTTCGACGAGCCGCTGTCCAACCTGGACGCCAGCCTGCGCGTGCAGATGCGGGTGGAGATCAGCCGCCTGCACCAGGAACTCAAGACCACCATGATCTACGTCACCCACGACCAGGTCGAGGCGATGACGCTGGGCCAGCGCATCGTGGTGTTCAACGCCGGCCGCATCGAGCAGGTCGGCACGCCGCATGAGCTGTACAACCATCCGGCCAACCTGTTCGTGGCCGGCTTCCTCGGCACGCCGAAGATGAACTTCATCGCCGGCGAGATCATCGCGGTGTCGGCCGGCCATGCCAGCGTGCTGCTGCCGGGCGGCGCCATCGTCGACGTGGCGGTGGCGGGCGGCGCGGATGGCGGCGCGGGCGCGCAGCGCGGCGACCGCGTCACGCTGGGCGTGCGCGCCGAGCACCTGTCCATCGCCGCGCCGCAGCAGGGCAACGCCATCGACGTCGGCGTCGGCCATGTGGAATACCTGGGCGACCAGTCCATCGTCTACACCACGCTGGCCGGCGTGGGCGAAATGATCGCCGTCAAGCAGACCGCCGAGGCGCCGCCGCTGCACGCCGGCAGCCGCACCCGCGTGCATCTGCCGCCGTCGCGTTGCCTGCTATTTAACGCCGAAGGCCAGGCGCTGGCGCGCGCGCCGGCACACGCTTGAATTCGTAATATGACCCGGTTTTATGTAACAATACGCGGGTTTACACTGTCGCGATGGCATGGCGTACCCGCCGGCCCTCTAAATTGTTTGATAGAAGGATAATTCATGTCCCACACTCGTCTCGCTCGTATTAGCCTGATCCTGGCCGCCATCGGCCTGAATGCCGCACCGGCCATGCTGGGCATGTCCCCTGTCTACGCCGCCGAAGCCGCCAAGCCGGCCGAGCCGCCTAAGGATGCCGTGCGTCCCGAGATCTTCAAACTGATCGACCCGGCCCAGACCAAAGATCTGCTGGCAGCGAAGAACTACGCCGAATTCAAGAACCGCATCGACACCGCGGCCGCCATGCCGAACGTGACGCCGTACGAAGAATTCGTGCTGAACCAGATGCGCGTGCAACTGGGCCAGGCCAACGGCGACCATCAAGGCACCGTCAAGGCGCTGAGCGCCATGATCGACTCCGGCCGCCTGAAGCCTGAAGACAAGCTGCGCTTCATCGACGCCGTCGCCGGCATCTACTACAGCAACATCAAGGACTACGACCAGGCCATCACCTGGTTCACCCGCTACGGCACCGAGTCGGGCGACACGCTCAAGCAGCGCCAGTTCATCGTGCGCTCCTACTTCTTCAAGGACGATTTCGCCACCGCCAAGGCCGAAGCGCTGAAGGACATCGCCGCCGCCAAGAAGTCCGGCGCCACGCCGCCCAAGGACGAGTTGAACCTGCTGGGCAACGTCGGCATCAAGACCAAGGACACCGAGCTGTATCTGCAAGCGGTGGAAGAGCTGACCCGCTACTACCCGACCGAAGACTACTGGTTCGACCTGCTGAACCGCACCCGCGGCAAGAAGGCCTACGCGCCGCGCCTGGACCTCGACATCGCCCGCCTGAAAGCGCTGGCAGCACCGTCGAAGATGGAGCCGGAAGACTACGCCGAGATCGCCGAACTGGCGGTGCTGGGCGGCTTCTTCACCGAAGCGAAGATCGCCATGGACAAGGGCTACCCAGGCGCCATCCCGAACGACAAGAACAAGGCCGCTCTGCAGAAGATCCGCGACAGCGCCAACAAGGGCGCCGCCGACGATGCGAAAAACATCGACAAGGGCATCGACTCCGCGCTGAAATCCAAGGACGGCGTCGGCCTGGTCAACCTGGGCTACAACTATGTGACGCTGGGTCAGGCCGACAAGGGCATCGACCTGATGAAACAGGGTATCGCCAAGGGCGTGTCGAAGAATCCTGAAGACGCCAAGCTGCGCCTGGCCTACGCGCTGGCGATCGCCGGCAAGAAGGATGACTCGGTCAAGCTGCTGGAAACCATCAGCGGCAACGACGGCCGCGGCGACCTGGCGCGCTACTGGATCATGTACCAGAACCCGCCGAAAGCAGCACCGGCGGAAGCCAAGTAATCGAGAAAGCCGGCCTAGCGCCGGCTTTTTTATCGCCGCATCGCCGACGACAAGGCGTTCAGCAATTGATGTCCGCCGTCGGCGCTCAGCTCCCAGAACATCGCCCCGCGCAGGCCCTGCGCCTTGATGTAGCGCGCCTTCTCCTTCAGCGACGCCGGATCTTCGTAGGTGATCCAGACCTGCTGCGCCGCGTTGTACAGATACGGCGCCCTGGCCGCCGCGTTCCAGTAGCGCCGGTAGCCACCGCCGCCCTGGCTGCCATCGCGCGCCGGCGTCAGATAGCCCTGCTTGAGCAGATGGCCGTAGCCATACGAATTGCCTCCATCCACGCCGCCCGTGGCGCCGCCGTCGCAGGCCTGGTACTGGCCGTCGCCATCGGCGCCCGGCGGACAGCCTTTCCAGCCGTAGCCGTAGAACGGCACGCCCAGCACCAGCTGCCGCGCCGCCACGCCGGCCTGCAGATAGCGCCGCACCGAACCGGCCGCGTAGAAGCCGTCGTCCGTCACCGGATCGCGGACATCGCCGTACAGCGCCGCATGATGGCCGCTGCGCTGCTCCCACGGCATGTGGTAGTCGTAGGCCATGATGTTGATCCAGTCCAGGCTGGAGGCCAGCTCGCGCAGCCAGCCGCTGGCCGCGCCGCCATCGTTGACGTAGTTGGCGTTGCCGCCCGCGGCGATGGTGATGCTGTAATGCTTGCGGTCTTCCCGCCCGGCCGCGTCGAAGGCGGCGCGCAGCTCGCGCGCCAGCGTGATGAAGTTACGCTTGTCGGCCGGCCGCGCGCACACCTCGCCCGCCACGCATGGCACGCCGGCCTCGCCCGGATATTCCCAGTCGATGTCGACGCCGTCCAGGCCATGGCGCCGCATCGTCTTCACGGCGGAGGCGATGAAGGCGGCGCGCGCGGCCGGCGCATCGGCCACGTTGGAAAAGCGGTTCGACCAGTTCCAGCCGCCCACCGACACCACCACCTTGAAACCCGGGTGGCGCCGCTTCAGCGCCACCAGCGCGCGCAGATTGGCGCCGTCGCTGGCGGCGTCGCGGAACACCAGCGCGCCGTTGGCCGATGCCGCATCGCCGGCCGCGTCCTGGCACGGCGCCACGTCGTTGACCGAGGGATCGGCGTTGCCATGCTTGCCGTCCCAGCAGACATCGACGAAAGCGTACAGCGCCATCGTCAGCTTGCCGGCGCCGACGTTGGCGGCGCTGACGGCGAAGGCGTCCGACTTCCAGCCGGGGTAGTAACCGACGATTTCAGGCGCGGCCATCGATGGCGCGCACACCAGCGCACCGGCCAGCGCCAGCGCCGGGCGTTTCAAACGGTAGCAGTTCATAAGTCCTTGCAAGGTCAGGTGGCGTTCAGTTCCGCCACGAAGTCGTACATATCGCCGCGAAAATAGGAGCGGCAAAACTCCACCGCGCGGCCGTCGCGCAGAAAGCCCAGCCGCTCCACCGCGAGGCCGGCGTCGCCCTCGCGCGCCTGCAGCAGCATGGCCTGCTCCGCATTGAGCAGCAGCGCCGACAGCCGTTGCAGCGCGCGCACCGGCCGGTTGCCGGCCCGCTCCAGCGCGTCGTACATCGAGGTGTCGACCGCCTCCAGCGACGGCAGGCACGAGGCGACGATGGTGGCGTACTCCAGGCACATCGGCTCGTCGTCGGCGTAGCGCATGCGGTGGAAGCGGTAGACCGCGGCGCCGGGACTGAGCCGCAGCCGCATCGCCTCGTCCGGCGTCACCGTGCCTTCCGAGCGCTTGAGCCACACGCTGCGCGGCGTGCGCCCGCGCGCCCGCATGTCCTCGGAAAACGAGGTCAGCTTGGCGAAGTTCTTTTCGATGCGGGTGTTGATGAAGTTGCCGGAGCCGGGCCGGCGCACCAGCACGCCCTCGCCGACCAGGCCGTCGATGGCCTTGCGCACCGTGATGCGCGAGATCGCCAGGTCGGCCGCCAGCTGGCGTTCGGCCGGCAGCGCGTCCTCCGGCTTGAGCAGATGGTGCTCGATCGCCGAGCGCAGCGCCCGCTGCAGGCGCTGGTAAAGGGGAAGGTGACTGGTCTCATTGAGGTGCGCCCGGATGTGTACCAGTGGGCTGATTGGATTGCTTTCCATAACGCTGCACGCATCCTGTCTTGTAGTTGTCAATCGATAATACCAAAAAAAGACCAGCGCACAGCAAGCGGTCCCACCCGCGTCATCAAATATTTTAATCATCACCCCGCAAACCCGCATGGATACTGGGTTTGCGCCTGTTGTAGCGATACAAATCCCGGTTCCATACCACCGCATCGCCGGTAGCTAATAGTTACCAAAGCAACAGTCTGTATGCCGCATACAACATAACAAAAAAGAATTTGAAAGTGGTAGTGATCTGGTATTCAAAGACGGGTATATTGGCGTTGGATTGGTTTTGTAAGTGGTTTGTAAAGAAGTAAATAAGAGACACATCAACAATCAGTAGGCTCGGCGGAGCCTTCATCAACGGGAGGGAACATGTACCACAATTCAAATAACACGAAAATGTCCAAACGCACGCCTATCGCCACCGCGGTCGGTCTGCTGATACTCGGCGCCAGCATCACGGCGCAAGCGCAGGAAGCGGCGGCGCCGGAACAGGTGATCGTCACCGGCATCCGCGCCTCGCTGCAGCAATCGCTGAACCAGAAGCGCAACTCCGACAGCCTGGTCGAAGTGATCACCGCCGAAGACGTCGGCAAGATGCCTGACAAAAACGTCGCCGACTCGCTGCAGCGCCTGCCAGGCGTGAGCGTGGCGGCAGCCGGCGGCGGCGAAGGCTCGTTCGGCGAGAACGACCGCGTCGCCCTGCGCGGCACCCCGTTCGGCCTGACCCTGACCACCCTGAACGGCCACTCGGTATCGAGCGGCGACTGGTTCGCCGACAACATCGTCGGCGGCGGCCGCAGCGTGAGCTTCTCGCTGTTCCCTTCCGAACTGATCGGCCGTGTCACCGTGCACAAAGGCTCGCAGGCGGACCTGCTCGAAGGCGGCGCCGAAGGCGTGGTCGATATCGAGACCCGCAAGCCGCTGGACTTCAAGAAGAAATTCAATGCCCAGTTCAGCCTCGGCGGCGTCAACTCGTCCAACTCCGGCAAGACCGATCCGCAGATCAACGCCCTGATCGCCTGGAAGAACGACAGCAACACCCTCGGCATCCTGGTGCAAGGCTTCCATGAAAAACGCACGCTGAGCCGCGTCGGCCAGGAAAACCAGGTCTGGTACGACCACGTCGACGCGGGCAGCCCGATCGACAAGGCCATCCCGGGCGCGGCCACCGCCATCAAGACCACGCCGGCTGCCGGCGCCATGGCCAACTTCCTGGGCGGCACCGCCTGGTTTGAACAGAAGCGCACCCGCAACGGCGGCCTGATCGACGTGCAGCTCAAGGCCAGCAACGACCTGACGCTGGACCTGACGGCCTTCCATTCGCACCTGGACGCACCGAACATCAACCACAACTTCATGCAGTCGCTGGGCCGCTTCCTGGCGCCGTCGTGGGCCACCACCAACTTCCCGACCGGCGCCGTCAGCGGCACCCTGAGCAACGGCGTGATCACCCAGCTGACCGGCACCGTGCCGGCCAACTGCACCGCCTGCGCCACCATGTCGAGCGCGGTGCAGGAAGAGTTCAGCCGCCCTGTGGCCGAGAGCCAGTCGCAGTTCGTCAACGTCGACGCCAAATGGCGCGTCAATGAAAACCTGACCCTGAACGGCAAGCTCGGCACCACCAAGGGCCTGGGCAACACCGTCAGCGGCGCGCTGGGCGTCTGGATGCCTTGGACCGGCGGCAGCTACACGATCAGCGGTTCCGGTTCGCCGGTGATCTACAACACGCCGGGCGCCGACAAGTTCTCGATCGGCGGCCAGCAGGCCACCCCGTACACCTACGGCTCGCACGTCACCGCGACCGACAAGGAAACCTACGGCCAGGTGGACGGCACGCTGAAAACCGAATGGGGCGCAGTGCACTCGCTGCAGTTCGGCGGCCGCGTTGCGGAACACAAGCGCGACCTGACCTCGATCGGCATCAACGCCCTGCCCGGCCTCGATTCGGTGGGCAACCTGCCGATATCCGGCCTGACCGCCTTCCCGAACGACTTCAACGACCTGGGCGCCAACGGCGCCGGCTACTGGACCTTCTCGCAGGACGCCGTCAACGGCTGGCTGAGCAAGTATGGCAGCTACTCGGGCGACCTCAAGCAGAGCGAGTTCAGCATCAAGGAACCGACCCAGTCGGCCTACCTGATGGCCAACTTCTCCACCGAGAGCCTGTCGGGTAACTTCGGCGTGCGCGTGGTGCACACCACCGAAGAAGTGAACCGCTTCGAGATCGGCCCATCGGGCGGCTTCGAGCCTAAGCGCTACTCGAACAGCTATATCGACTTCCTGCCGAGCGCGAACTTCCGCCTCGATATCAACAAGGATCTGGTCGGCCGCTTCAGCACCAGCCGCACCATGGCCCGTCCTGAGCTGGGCATGATGGCCGGCGTCGATCTGCGCGACGTTCAGGGCACCGGCAACGTCGGCAATCCGAACCTGCGTCCTATCCGCGCCAATAACTTCGACCTGGGCCTGGAGTGGTACTTCGCGCCGAAATCGATGCTGTCGGCCGACGCCTTCTACTCGTCGCTCGATGGCTACGTGACCTACGGTTCCGGCACCGCCACCTTCTACAACCAGCTGCAAAAGCAGAACACCGTGTACCAGGTCAGCACCCCACTGAACACCACGGCGGAAGTGAAAGGTCTGGAGTTCGCCTACGTGCAGGATCTGGCCAAGGGCTTCGGCGTGAACGCCAACTACACCTACACGCTGGGTTCGGAAACCGGCAAGGCGCCAGGTTCGGCCTGCGGCGCGCTGGCCTACGCCGATTGCACCCTGATCGGCACCTCGAAGAACGCCTACAACGTCGGCGCCTTCTACGAGCAGGACAAGTTCAGCGCCCGCATCACCTACAGCTGGCGCTCGGGCTTCCTGAACGGCACCAGCCGCAACAGCGCCGCCTTCCAGGCGCCTATCGGCACGCTGTCGGCATCGATCGCCTATCAGATCAACGAGAACTACAGCCTCACGCTGGACGGCAAGGACTTGAACAATCCGCTGGTGCGTTCGATTACCCACACGCCGGGCGCGATGGACCTGCCAGGCTCGCTGTACAAGAATGGCCGTCAGGTGTACTTCGCTCTGCACGGTAAATACTAAGTCGTGAACGACGGGGCGCGCGAGCGCCCCGTCTTTTTATCCGCACAAACGAACAGCACACCATGAACGCCAATAGCGCCCCACCCAAAAAGATCCTCATCGTCGGCGGCGGTTCGGCCGGCTGGATGACGGCGCTGATGTATGGCGAATCGCTGATCAAGACCGGGGTCGAGATCACCGTGCTGGAATCGCCGACGGTCGGCGTGATCGGCGTGGGCGAAGGCTCGACGCCGGCGCTCAAGCGCTACTTCGACGCGCTGGGCATCGCCGAATCCGAATGGATGGCCGAATGTAACGCCACCTATAAAACCGGCATCGCCTTCGACGGCTGGTCCACCAAGCCCGGTTACGAAAGCTATTTCCATCCGTTCGCCACGATGGTCGACAACCTGACGCTGCCGACCTTCATCGAGAACATCCATGCGCGCCAGCGCGGCGCCCACGTCGACGCGCGGCCCAACCGCTACTTCCTGTCGTCGCGCCTGAGCGACGACGCGCTGGCGCCCAAGGCGTCCGAGAACTTCCCGTTCTTCACCACCTACGGCTACCACTTCGACGCCGCGCTGCTGGGACAATTCCTGCACAAGAAGGCCGCCGCGCTGGGCGTCAAGCACAAGGTCTGCCACGTCACCCACGCCACCCGCGACGCGCAGGGCGACATCGCCGCCGTCGCCACCGAGGAAGGCGAACTGCTGGCGGCCGACTTCTTCATCGACTGCTCCGGCTTCTCCGCCCTGTTGATCGGCAAGGCGCTGGAGACGCCCTTCGTCAGCTACGCCGACAACCTGCTCAACGATTCCGCCATCGCCATGCCGACCGAGATCGGCGCGCGCATCGAACCGAAGACCGTGTCGGCCGCGATGAAGTTCGGCTGGGCGTGGCAGATCCCGCTCACCAACCGCTACGGCAACGGCTATGTGTACAGCTCCGCCTTCGTCTCGGCCGACCAGGCCGAGACCGAACTGCGCGCCAAGATAGGCACGCTGGAATCGGACACGCCGGCGCGCCACCTGAAGATGAAGCTGGGCCGCGTGGCCAAGCACTGGAACCGCAACTGCCTGGCGGTGGGATTGTCGCAGGGCTTCCTGGAGCCGCTGGAGGCGACCGCGCTATACCTGACCCAGATGACGGCCGCGATCTTCCTGCTGTTCCTGGAAAAGGGCGACTTCAGCGAAGCGGCGCAGCAGGCCTACAACCAGCAGATCCACGACTACTTCGACGGCCACCGCGACTACATCGTGGCCCACTACAAGACCAACACCCGCACCGACACCGAATACTGGCGCACCAACGCCGGCAATCTGAACGGCGTGTCGGACTCGCTCAAGCACATCTTCCAGACCTGGATCGAAGGCGGCGACCTGGTGGCGGAACTGCGCCGCCAGGACATCGAACGCTACTACCCCATCCTGTCGTGGCACGCGCTGCTGGCCGGCATGGGCACCTTCCCGGACGTGGCCCCCGCGCCGGCCGGCGCCGCCGACATGCTGGCGCCGATGGACGATTTCATGCGCCGCTGCGCACTCAATTTCCGCGACCACCGCACCGTGCTGGAGAGCATGGGCTGAGGATCGCCAACCGGTTCATTGTGTAGTCTGTTCCCCGCCATGGGCTGTCCCGGCCCTGGCGGGTTTTTTTTTTGCCTATGCGGCGGTGGCCAGCCCGAAGATCAGCGACTGATGCGTGGCGGCGCCGGCCATCGCGCCGTCGGCCACGGCCAGCGCCACATTGCCGAACAGGCGCGCCGCGTCGCCGCATACAAACACGCCGGCCACGCTGGACGCCTTCATCCCATCGACCCGCACATGCGAACCGGTCGCCCCCTGCTCCATCTCGCATCCCAGTTGCTCGGCCAGCGGACTGCCGCTGTGGGTGCGGGTCAGCACGAACAGTCCCGCCATCTCCAGGCTGCGGCCATCCTGCAACTGCACGGCCGCATGGCCGGCTATGGCCTGCACCGGCGTACGCTCGATCGCCACGCCGCGCGCAGCCAACGCCGCCAGCTGCGCCTCGTCCGGCTCGAACGCGCCATTGAGGAAGAACGTCACCTGCCCCCAGTCCGGCAGCATCATCGCATGGTGGATGGACAGCGGGCCGGTCGCCAGCACGCCGATTGCGCCTTCCATCAATTCATAGCCGTGGCAATACGGGCAGTGGAAAGCGCTGCTGCCCCAACGCTCGGCCAGGCCGGCGATCGGTGGCAGCTCGTCGACCACGCCGGTCGCCAGCAGCAGCCTTGCTGCGTTGAACGAACCGCCATCGGTCAGCGTCACGCGGAAGCCTTGCGCCGTCTGGGCCGCCTGCGTGGCCGAAGCTTCGATCCAGCGCACCGTCGGATACTTCATCAACTGCGCGCGGCCGTCGGCGGCGATGGCCGCAGCCTCGCGGCCGTCCTGACCAAGGAAGCCATGTGAATGCTGGGCGTATCGGTTGCGGCGCTGGCCGGCGTCGATCACCAGCACGCGGCGGCGGGCGCGCGCCAGCTGCATCGCGGCAGACAGGCCGGCGTAACTGCCGCCGATGACGATGACGTCGAATTCAGTCGTCGGATGGGGGATGTGCATGGGAAGCTCCTTTGTGATTGGCGTATCCGTCGTTGAAGCGGGCCGACAGGTCGGCCAGCGTCACGTCCTTGAAACGTTCGATCAGCAAAGCCTCGGCTTCATCGAAGGCGCTGGACAGCGCGTCGTTGACGGCGCGCTCCACCAGGCATAGCGGATGCTCGTCACGATTCCCCATCGCGAACACCGTGGGCGAACCGACCGCCTCGTAGATGTCGCGCAGCGTCACCTTGCGCAGGTCGCAGGTGATGCTCCAGCCGCCGCCGTGGCCCTTGCCGGAGCCCACGTAGCCGCGCTCGCGCAGCCCGGCCAGCACGCGCCGCACCAGCACCGGATTGGTGCCGAGGAAGCCCGCCAGTTCGTCGGAGGTAAAAGGCCGCTCGGCATGCGCCATGTGCAGCAGCACGTGCAGGATGGAAGATAGTTTGCTGTCTCGTCTCATGTAACTAATGATAGTACATAATCGGGAAGCGTGCTGGCCGTGGCGCTTTTTACAGCGTCGGCAGAATCCTGAAGTCGCCGGCCACCGCATCCAACGCCGGGCCGTCGTCGACCGTCACCTTGGAAACCTGGGCTGCGGGCGGGCCGCGCCGGGCCCATGCGGTAATGGCCTCGATGGCATGCGCCTCGCCATCGACAGCGGCCTCCACCATCAATCGAATCATGATCGCTCCCAAATTGCCGAAAGAATACAGGGTGGGATTAGTACTGCACGACCCTTAAAGCGTTTATTGATTTATTCAGTTTTACCAAAATAATGAAATATCACAAGCAAGCCTATGGAAACCAACACCGACATCGCATGAAGCTTGCTGTAACTGAAAACACTTTCACTTACCTGAGTAAATTTTCCATGAGATGCGAGAAAAAAGTGGCCATCCTTCTCTTTCCCATTCAAGGCATCGCCGCCAAAATACATGGCGCCAAGGATAAAAGAAAAGAAGTTAATACCTACTGCGTAACCAAAAAATTGCTTCATATTGCCCATTCAAGCCCGATAACCCACATTCATAACATACAACTCCAGACAGAATGCCGCCACGGCCAGCACCATCGGCAAAACCGACAGCAACTGTCCGAAGCGGCCCGCCGGCACACCCTTCGCCCGCCTCGCCTTGTATGCCTTGTATCCGAAGAAGAAAGCCAAAGGAGGCAGCACGAACAGCGGCACCACCAGCCAGAAGGTCAGCACCGACAAGGCGGTAAGAACAAGCGACAGTGCAGCCATGTTTTCCCTATCGATTACTTCGCACTCGCGGCAGGCGCCGCACCTTTGGCCTTGGCCTCATCGCCCGCCGTCACCACCGTCAGCTTGGCCGGATCGATAGCCTTGCGGAAGGCCGCATTCACCTGCACCAGCGTGGCCGCCTTCAGCTTGTCCTCATACTCCTTGCTCCAGCTGTATGTGCGGTTCATATACAGATTGCGCGTCCACCCAGCAGCCAGCACGCTGTCCTTCGAGCGGTTCTGCACGCGCTGCTGCAACAGGCCCGATTTCGCGCCCGCCAGTTCAGCCGCCGTGAAGCCATCCTTCACCGCCCGCTCCAGCTCCTGCCTGATCGCCGCTTCCAGCTTCTTCAGATTCTGCGGCGCTGCGATGGCATCGATACCGAAGCTGCCGGCGCGGTCGATCTCCCCAGGCTGCAAACCCGAACCGCCGCCATAAGACAAGCCATCCTTCTGACGAATGCGATCCATCAGCCGCGACTTCAAGCCGCCCTCACCGAAGATGTAGTTGGCCAGGTCCAGCAGCGGATACTCCGCATCGTTGACGTTCAGGTCCAGGTTCAAGCGCGCGGTGTAGAAACCGTTCTCCTTGTCCGGCGCATTGATCGCCTTGTGCAGCGGCGCCTTGTCCTCATTGGCCGAAGTGATCGGCGCATAAGCCACCTTGCTGTCCCAGCCTCCGAAGCTCTCGGCTATGGTCTTGCCGATCGCCGCCTTGTCGAAATCGCCGACAATCGCCAGCTCGCCATGATTGGCGCCGTAGTACTCGCGATGGAAGGCCACCACGTCCTCCAGCTTCAATGCCTTCACTGCCGCCAGCTGCTCATCGACCGTCATCGGCGCCCGCACATCGCCCTTCGGATAATGGTTGAAATACAGATCCACCTCCGTGCGCGCCAGCGACTGCGGCTCATTGCGCGACGCCTCAATCGCCACCAGCCACTGCTGGCGCAACTGCTCGAACTCCGCCGCCGGGAAGCTGGCCTCCTTCAGCACATGCGCGACCAGCCGCAGCGCCGCATCCAGATTCGGCCCGGTGGTGTCGAAGTGATACAGGCTGCCGGATATCTTCAGCTTGGCGAAAGCATCGGCCAACTGCTCGCGGCTGTACTTGCTGGTACCGCGCATCAGCATCTCGCTGGCGGCGTTCGACACGATGGCCGTGTTGAACAAATTCTTCTCATCGCCCCAATGCAGCTGCAAGTCCACCGACACCGACTCGCCCCGGTTCTTCTTGGTCAGCAGCGCCACCTTCAAGCCGCCGATAGTCTTGATCTCGCTGCGCGCATTGATATTGGCCTGGCTCGGATCGAACACCTCCGACGTCAGCACGCTATCCTTGCCCTTGAAATCCTTCATCACCTCCGCCACCGTCGGCGCAGCCGGAACCTCCGCGCGCAGCGGCGCGTCCTCCGGCACGAAGCTGCCGACCACACGGTTGTCGCGCTTCAGATAACGCCCCGCAGCCGCAGCCACCTGCTCCGGCGTGATACCCGGCAGCTTGTCGCGGCCCTCGAACAGCAAGCGCCAATCGCCCAGCGCGATCTCCTCGGACAGGCTCACGCCCACGCGCTGCGGATCATTGAGCGCCTTCTCGATGCCATTGGCGAAATTGCGCCGCGCGCGCTCCATCTCCTCCGCAGTAGGCGGCGTGCTGGCGAAGCCCTCCACCGTCGCGATCAACGCATCGCGCACCGGCTCCAGCGGCTCGCCCGCCTTCACCACCGCGCCGATGATCTGCAAGCCCGGCGCATAACCGGTCTGGCCGAAGCTGAACACCTGCGCCGCCTTGCCGCTCTCCACCAGCGCCTTGTGCAGACGCCCGGTCGGCGTATCGCCCAGAATCTCGGACATGAAACTCAGCGCATCGCTATCCTGCTGCAGCGCCGACGGAATCTTGTAGCCCAGCGCGATCACCTGCATATCGCCCTTGCGCCGCACCACGAAGCTGCGCTCACCGTCCTGCGTCGGCTCGACCGTCCAGAACGGCGGCAGGCTGCGCTTGGGTTTCGGGATCGCGCCGAACGATTTGCTGATCCACGCCAGCGTCTGCGACGGCTCGAACTTGCCGGCCACCAGCAGCACCGCGTTGTCCGGCTGATAGTAGGTGCGATAGAAAGCCTGCAAGTTCTCGATACGCACGTTCTCGATATCGCTGCGATTGCCGATGGTCGAACGGCCATACGAATGCCAGTCATACGCCACGCTCTGCATGCGCTTCAACAGCACCGAAAACGGATCGTTCTCGCCGCTCTCATACTCGTTGCGCACCACCGTCATCTCGGAATCGAGATCCTTGCGGGCGATGAAGGAATGGACCATGCGATCCGCCTCCATATCCAGCGCCCACTTCAGATTATCCTGGCTGGCCTGGAACACCTCGTAGTAATTGGTGCGGTCGTAGGAAGTGGTGCCGTTGAACTCCATGCCCCGGTTGGCGAATTCCTGCGGAATGCTGCGGTTCTTCGGCGCCCCCTTGAACATCATGTGTTCCAGCAGGTGGGCCATGCCCGTCTCGCCGTAATTCTCGTGGCGCGAGCCGACCAGATAAGTGACGTTGACCGTCACCGTCGGCTTGGACGCATCGGGGAACAGCAGCACCTTCAAGCCGTTCGGCAGCCGGTACTCGCTGATGCCCTCGACCGACGGTCCCTTGACCACGCCGGCCGGCAAGGTCTGCGCCCAGGCGCTGCCGGTGGCGGCAAAGGACAGGCCGCACAGCATCAGGCTGGCGGCGGCGACGTGTTTCAAACGGCTGGTGTTCATGGTCTCTCGCGAAAAAAACTGAAGAACAGGCAGCATACGCCCTACCCCGCCCTCGTGGGTAGACGCTTAAGCAAATTTTAAAACACGGGAAGGGTCAGGCTTTTTCAGGCAGGATGCAGGCATCGACCATCTGCAGGTCGTTGTCCTTGGCGAAGGAGATGACGAAGTGATAGGCCAGCGGTTCCAGCTGGCGCAGCTTGCCGTTGACCACCACCGACTTGACGCCATTGATGACGGTCGGCGTGACATATGGCGAGAACTGCAAATGGGAGTCGCGTCCGCCGCCATAGCCTTCCGGCTTGAAGCAGGACATCACGCCGCACAGGCGCTCGGCCCAGTCGCTGGGACGGAACTGCCTGCCATTGCTGGTCTGGCCGAGGATGAAGAACGAATCCTGCTGTTCTGACGGTTTGTTAGCTGACTCTGCCATAGGCGGCTGCTTAGGAGTAGATACTTGTTGGTAACAAGAATGCGTGGAAGATCCCGGCTTGGTCGGACGGGCGGATATCATTCTGTAAGAATCTTACGTATTATATCTTATAGAAGACCTAAATACGTAAGTCATTGATTTCAATCCAGATTCCAGCGCGATTAACCACTTTGGTGCAGAATAATCATCATTCTGCACCACAGCAATGCCGCTATTGTACCTGCTTATGTGCTGCGTTATGGCGTCGCGCCGAGCCAGACTGCGCCCGACAGCAGCAATAACAACATCATCCACAACAACAAGGCGCGCCACACCAGGCCCACCGTGCTTTGCAGCGCGCGCACATTCGGCTCCTCGCCCGGCAGCACGTCCGGCTCCTCGTCGCTGAGGTCCACCGTGGCCGCATCGGCCGGCAACACCTTGGCGGCGTTTTCCACCGGCGAGCCCAGACGCACGCCCATCGCGCCGCCACCGGCCGACAGAATGATGCCGATCGCCTCGTCCGCCCAGCGGTGGGCGAAGTTGCGCCACGCGTAGATAGCGTCCTCGAAATTGCCGACCACGGCGAAGGCCACCGCCGTCAGCCGCACAGGTATCCAGTCGATCCAGTAGAACGCGCGCGCGGCGAACTGCCCGAAGGCCTCGTTGCGCATGTGTTCAGGTTCGTTCCAGGCGCGCGCCAGATGCTCGGCCACGCGGTACATCACGGCGCAGGCAGGGCCCAGCGGCATCAGGAACCAGAAGAACACACCGAACACATTGCGGTGCGTGGTAATCAGCGACTTCTCGACGGCGATGCGGGCGATCTCGGAGGTTTCCATGCCCACCGTGTCCTGCTTGGTCCACTCGGCCAGCAAGGCGCGCGCGGTGGCGTCGTCGCCGGCGTTGAGCGCCAGCTGGATCGAGGTGAAGTAATGGCTGTAGTGGCGGAAGCCCAGCGTCAGGTAGACGATCAGCACGTTCCATGCGAACGCGGCCAGGAACCAGTTGTAGTGCTTGAGCACCCAGTAAATCAGTGCCGTCGGCACCATCAGGATGGCCATCATCAGGAACCAGCCCATGCGGCCGTGGGTCGAGTGACCGGCATTGAACCAGGTCTCCATCCGCAACGCCAGGCTCTTGATTTCAGCGTAGATCGGATTGTCCGCGCGCAGCGGCTTCATTTGCTCGATCAGCAGCGCACATAGAATGGAAAGAAATGTCATTAAACGTCCTTTGAGTCGACTAAGTTTGCTTAGAAAGGTGCGCAGCGAGGCGCGGCGACGAAGACAGTACAAATTGTACGGCGAGGAGCCGCAACGAAGCTGCGCGCCTTTCTAAGCAAACTTACAGATGCCCGCTACGATAGCGTAGTGTGACTATGCGCGCAAGAAATGGAACAGATTGCGCAGCATGCCCGCAGTTGCACCCCAGATGTAATAGTCGCCGTACGGCATCGCGTAGAAGCTGCGCCGGCCGCCCGGCAGTTGCACCGACAGCCGCTGGTGATTCAGACCGTCCATCAGGAAGGCCAGCGGTACTTCGAAAATCTCCGCCACCTCGGACGGATCGGCGGTCACCTCGAACGGCGGCGCGATCAGGCCCACCACGGGGGTGACGCAATAACCGGTGCCGGTCAGATACTTGGGTAAGGTGCCCAGCACGTCCACGTGGCGGCGCGCCAGCCCGATCTCCTCCTCCGACTCGCGCAGCGCGGTATCGACCGCATCGCTGTCGTAGTCTTCGGCGCGGCCGCCGGGAAAACTGATCTGGCCACCGTGATCGGTCAGGTGCGCGGTGCGCTGGGTCAGCAGGATGGTCAGGCCGGCCTCGCGCTGCACCAGCGGGATCAGCACCGAAGCAGGCGTTGGCGTCGGCCGCTGCGACAGGCTGCCCAGCGATTCCTCGGCGCCCTCGGGCGTCCACAACGGCTGCTCGATGAAGCGGCCGCGCAGCCACGCGGGCGTCAAACGCTCCGGCGCAACAGCGGGCTCGCCGGCGATGGCATCCACAGGCAGTTCTTTCGGGTCGAATAACGGCTTGGCCAAACACTACCTCCATACATGCAAAAAAGGGGCACCAATGGCGCCCCTTCTATCCAAACACAAACGCAGCTATTAAGCGGCGGTTGCTTTCGCCACTGGGCGACGGTTTGGCAGTTTTTCCTTGATACGTGCCGATTTACCGGAACGATCACGCAGGTAGTACAGTTTAGCGCGACGTACGTCACCGCGGCGTTTCACTTCGATCGAAGCGATCAGCGGGGAGTACAGCTGGAAGGTACGCTCTACGCCTTCGCCGGACGAGATCTTACGAACGATGAAGTTCGAGTTCAGGCCACGGTTACGACGGGAGATGACGACGCCTTCGTAAGCCTGGGCGCGCTTGCGGGTGCCTTCGACTACGTTAACGTTGACGATCACGGTATCGCCAGGTGCAAAGTCAGGAATGCTTTTGCCCAGGCGAGCGATTTCTTCTTGCTCGAGTTGTTGAATCAGATTCATTTAGATGACTCCATAAACCATCGTGCTGGCGCGCTATGAGTCGAAACTCGATGCCCAGTAGAGGATGGGGTTAAACAACCATGCGGACGACATGTCCGCCGGCTTCTACGACAACAGGTTTACAAACCTGCCAAAAACTTTTCATCAAGCTTGGTGAGCTGCCCTGCCTCACGCGCCTTGACCAGCAAATCCGGGCGCTTGCGCGCGGTCGCCTCCAGCATGCGCTGACGACGCCATTTCTCGATCTCGGCATGGTTGCCGCCCATCAGAACCGGCGGCACGCCCACACCTTCATACGTTTCCGGCCGTGTGTAGTGCGGCGAATCCAGCAAGCCGTTGACGAAGCTGTCTTCGATCGCCGAGGCATCCGTGTTCAACACGCCAGGAATCTGGCGGATCACAGCATCCATCAAGGCCATCGCCGGCAGTTCGCCGCCGGACAGCACAAAATCGCCAAGGCTGATTTCCTCGTCGATGCAACGGTCCAGCAAACGCTGGTCCACCGCTTCGTAGCGGCCGCACAGGATCACCAGACCGGGCTCCTGCTTCAGCTGCATCACGCGCTCATGCGTCAACTGCTTGCCCTGCGGCGACATGAACACTACGCGGGGCGCGGGCAGACCGGCATCGGTCTGGCGTTGCTTCGCCGCGTTGAGCGTCGCTTCCAGGGGTTTGGCCAGCATCACCATGCCGGGGCCGCCGCCATAGGGGCGGTCATCCACAGTACGGTGATTGTCGGTCGTGAAATCGCGCGGATTCCACAACGACAAGCCACATTTATTCTGTTCAAACGCGCGCCGGGTGACACCCGACTGCGTCAGTGCGGCGAACATTTCAGGGAACAGGGTCACGACATCGAATTGCATGGCGGGCCGCCCTTATGTTCTTTAATAATCAAGGCCCCAGTCGACAGTAATCTTCTTTGCGGCCTTGTCTACCTTGATGACAAACGCGTCCACAAATGGAATCAGGCGCTCCTGCGCCGCAACCTCGGGATCAGCATCGGGCAGAGCGGCTGGCTGGATGCGCAAGATCGACTGTGGACCATTGCTCATCATGTCAGTCACCGTACCGAGGTGCTCACCTTGCAAATTCACTACATCCAGACCGATCAACTCGGCCCAGTAAAACTCATCATCGGACAAGGCCGGGAAACGACTGCGCGGAACCGAAACAGCCGCGCCCTTCAGCGCTTCTGCGACGTTCCGATCGGTCACTCCCACCAGCTGCGCGACCACGTCGCCGCCATGCAGTTTGCACTGCTTGACTTCGACCTCGTGCAAGCTTGGCTTGTCGATCCACCAGGTTTTCACCGAGAGGAGTGCATCCGCATCTTCCGAGAAAGGGCGTACCCTCACCCAGCCAGCGACGCCATAGGCACCAAAGACAAAGCCTACCTGTGCCAGATCGTCGGGGACTTGCACCCCGGATGCATTCTTATCGGTCAAACCAGCAGCCAGACTTAAGCAGCTTTGTTCGAAGCTACCAGGCGAGCCACGGTAGGCGACAGTTGTGCGCCAACCGATTGCCAGTGAGCCAGACGGTCAGCGGTGATGCGCAGTGGCACTTCGCCACCGGATGCCATCGGGTTGTAGAAACCGATGCGCTCGATGAAACGGCCATCGCGACGATTGCGCGAGTCGGTTGCAACGATGTTGAAGAACGGACGCTTCTTGGCGCCTCCACGAGCTAAACGAATAACGACCATAATATTTCCAAAAAGTGTGCTAGGACGGAAAAAGCCGCAAATTATAGCGCGCTTTGCCGCGAAGCAGCAAGCGTTAATGAAATAATCGGGCAGATTGGGGTAATCGAAGATTATCCCCCGATCCGGCGTGCGGGGCAATAGCCTTGTCCATAAAAAAGGTCCGCCGGGGGCCGTATTATGACCGATACTGCATGTTTTCCGCCTACTGCTCAACAACTATGACTGTTTTGCACCACACTTCGCACAAAAACAAGACCTTCGCCACCCTGCTCGCCTTCCTGGCCGGCGGCCTGGGCCTGCAGCGCCTCTACCTGCGCGGCCTGCGCGACCCGTGGCTGTGGGCGCACCTGGCTAGCCTGCCCGCCAGCGCCGCCGTCAGCGCCATCTGGCCCGACGCCGACGGCTTCTATAAACTGCTGCCCATCATGGTCTCCGGCCTGGCCGGCTTCCTGGAAGCGCTGGTGCTCGGCCTGATGTCGGACGAGAAATGGGACGCCCGCTTCAACCCCGGCTCCGGCAAGCAATCGAACACCCACTGGCCGCTGGCCGTGGTGCTGGTCGCCAGCATGATGGTAGGCGCGGGGAGCCTGATCGCCACCATCTCCCGCCTGTTTGACTTGTTGTACACTGGGGGTTCCTACGGTTAATAAGGAGAAAAGCATGAACCGTTCTATCCTCGCGGCCCTGGCCCTGGCCGCCCTCGCCTCCGCCGCCCAGGCACAAACACCCAAAGAACAATACAACGCCGAATCCAAGCGCATCACCACCCGCTACGCCGAAGACAAAAAACTCTGCGCGGAAGAAAGCAACTCGGCCGCCCGCATGCAATGCACGCGCGACGCCAAATCCGAATACGACAAATCGATGGCGCTGGCCAAGGCCCAGCTCAAGGCCTCGCCTGCCAAGCCGGGCGCCAGCTGCATGGAATGCGGCAAAGTGACCTCGGTCGTGGTCAGCGACAAGGCCGGTGAAGGCAGCGCGCTGGGCGTGATCGCCGGCGGCGTGGCGGGCGCCCTGCTGGGCAACCAGGTCGGCAGCGGCCACGGCCGTGAACTCGCCACCGTGGCCGGTGCGGCCGGCGGCGCCTACGCCGGCAAGAAGATCGAAGAAAAAGCCAAGTCCACCAAACAGTGGACCGTGCACGTGCAGTACGACGACGGCAAACAGGTCAGCTTCAACTTCGACCACGACCCGCGCATGATGAGCGGCGATCGCGTTCGAAACGACAACGGCAACCTGGTCCGCAACTAGGCAAAATAAAAGACAGCCTCCGGGCTGTTTTTTTTCGCCCGCATCACCACATCTTGCATATTCGACCACCACAGGAGATCCCGTGCACCATCCCGCCTTCCCCGTCCAATGGCAGCCGCTGGTAGACCAGGCCGCCACCACCCTGCGCGCACTGGCGCTCGACGAGAGCGCCAAGGAAAAATTCTGCAACGATCCGCTGCTGCGTCCCTACATGCACAAGGTATCGCAGCGCTACGTTGCCGGACGCACCGTGGCCGACGCGCTGCAACGGGTCGAGCACATCATCGCCCAGGGCCATGCGGCCTCGGCCGAATACATGGGCGAGAGCGTGCGCGACGAAGCCTTCGCGATGGCTGAAACTGAAGTCTTCATGGAATTGACCAAGGCCATCGGCCAGCGCAACCTGAACTGCTCGGTCTCGCTCGACCTGTCGCACGTGGGGATGACGGTGGATGCCGAACTGGGCTACCGCAACACCCGCCGCATCGCGCTGGCCGCGGCCGAGATCAACCGCGAAGTGATGATCTCGATGGAAGCCGCCGACCGCGCCGACGACATCTACGCCATCTACGCCCGCCTGCACCGGGAAGACGGCTTGCACAACGTCGGCATCACCATGCCGGCCAAGCGCCATCGCACCGAGCAGGATTTGCCGTCGCTGATGAAGATCCCCGGCCGTATCCGCCTGGTGAAAGGCGCCTTCCTCGAATCGGAAGACATCTCCCACCACCGCAACAGCCCCGAACTGGCCGCCGCCTACCGCCGCTACGCGCAGGAACTGCTGCTGAGCGGCCACAAGTGCTCGATCGCCACGCACGACCGCAGCATCCAGGGCGACCTCAGCGCGCTGATCCTGAAAGAGCGCATCGACCCGCGCTGGTTCGAATTCGAATCGCTGATCGGCCTCGGCACCGAGCAGATCGCCGAGCTGCAAGCACGCGGCTTCCCGACCCGCGAATACGCCGTCTTCGGCGACGAGCACTTCCTCTACGTACTGAACCGCATCGCCGAAGA
The DNA here is from genome assembly GCF_009380215.1 of Rugamonas aquatica. GTDB lineage: Bacteria > Pseudomonadota > Gammaproteobacteria > Burkholderiales > Burkholderiaceae_D > Rugamonas > Rugamonas aquatica_B. The sequence goes on along the minus strand of NZ_WHUG01000002.1, from coordinate 483,355 downwards.
ACCGGTGCGCGTCTACCAGGCGATCATCGATGTGATGGGCAGCTAGCCCACAAACGACAGCGAGTGGAATTTCTCCTGCAGGAACTTGCCGTTGACGACCAGCGCATCGGCATCGTCCTTGTAGACGTTCTCGGCGATCTTCGCCAGCTGCGAGTTCAGCAGATCGAGTTGCTCGACCAGCAGCTCCTTGCACGTCTTGCCGCCCTGGATCACATGCAGGTTGGCGAACGCGGTCGGCAGATGCACGTAGTTGCGTACGGTCTCAGGCAGATCGCGCGTGACCGCGTTGATCAGCGAAATCGCATAATCCATCGCCATGCCGCCATCGAACAGCTTGGGCGCCAGCTCAACCACCGTGGATTGGATGCGCTCCAGACGCTCGACCGCCTCGCGCGGCAGCTTGGCGCGGCTGTCCTTGACCAGCACCGCCATGCCCTCGACCAAATCCGCCTGCGTCGCCTCGTTGCGCACCTGTACCTCCAGCTCCCGGTCCGCCGGCACCGCCAGCCAGCCCACCGCATACAGCCCCGCCACGATAGGCAGCCACCAGTCGTCAATGACGCCGGCAAAGAACATCGCCAAGCCCGCCAGCGCCAGCGCGCAGCCCACCAGGTTCTTGCTACCGTACAGGAACAGCAGCACCTTCATCTTGAAAGACACCTGCATTATTGATAGCCCCGGATTTCCTTGAAGATGCTGCGCAGACTGCTCTTGCGGCTATCGAAAGTCCGGCCGCCGCTCAACTCCGCCAAGCGCTGCAACTCGCCTGCATCGGCTTCGCCAAACACCACGGCGAAAATCTTGATCCCCTTGTCCGCCGCCGGCAACTGCTCATACCAGCTGATGAACGCATTCAGATCGCTGCCCGACGTATTCTGGCCGTCGGTCATCAGCACCAGCGAATAGAAACGCGCAGGATCGGCCCGGCGCCGCACCATCGCCTCTTCGTAAGCCCGACGCGTGGAATCGTAAATCGCCGTACCGCCGTTGGTATCGAGCGCACCGACGCGCTGCCGTACCTGCTCCAAAGTGCGCTGGTTGGACCCCGCATCCGATCCCATATCAAAGCGCTCGATAGTCCCCGGCTGCTCCGAAAACGGCAGCAGGAAAATCCGCTCGCGATTACGGAAGCGCGCCAGCCGGCCGCTGATCGACGTATCCGCGCCGGACAGGCCCAGCATCGCCGTCTTCAGCTTGTCCATGCGCTCGCCGCTCATGGAGCCGCTCTGGTCCAGCACGAAGGTCGAATCGGTCGGCAGCCGCAGCTTGTTATCGAACGCGCTAAGAATCGCATCGACCACGTCCAGCTTGGCCGGGAACACCAGCTCCACCAGCGGCTGCGGCGGCACATCGCCGGCCGGGACATCAGGGTTGACCGGACGACGCAGCGTCGCCGTGGCCATCGCCTGCTGGAACTCCTTGCCGCGCAGGTAAGCCACCAGCTTGTCGTAAGCCTCGCGCTTGGCCGGATTGGTCAGCATGATCGGATAATCGGCCGTGACGATGCCATCCTTCGGATAGATCAGCACCAGCTTTTCCTTCAAGCCGCCCTGCCGGTTCAGCGATTGCAGCGTCGATGCATAGTTGATGATGCCATCGACCTTGTCCTGCTCCTTGACATAGGTATCGGCCAGCCAGCCCGAGCTGCCCGCCGTCAGCCGCTGCGCCTGGAAGAACTCGCCCAGCCTGGCCGTATCGATATCCTTCTCTTCCAGCGCATCGCCCTTGCCGGACAGCGCCGCAGCCAAGCCCAGCAATCCAGAGAAGCCCGTATTCGACGACGCCGGACTGGTCATGCCGAAGGTGAACTTCTTCTGATGCGCCGCCTTGGCGATATCCTTCCAGGTGACATTGGCGTTATCGGCCCAGCCCAGTTCCCTGGCCTTGCTGTCCTTGAGGCCCAGCACCACCGGCGTCAGCATGGTGCGCTCGGCAGCGGAGATGCGCGACTTGACCGCCGGGATCAGCATCGCATAGCGGTTGCTGGCCAGCCATGCCGCATCGAACTGCTCGCCCGCCTGCAGGCGCTCGACCGCGTCCAGCGTGCCGGCATACTGCAACACCACGTGGATGCCGGTGGCCTGCTCCACCTGCGGCAGCAAGGGCTCGATATCCTTCAGCTCGGAGCCGGCCAGCACCGTGAAACTGTTGGCCGGGTCCACCGCAGCGTCATCAGCCTTATCCTTGCAAGCGGCCAGCGCCAGCAGCGAAAACAGCATCAGGAACAGTCGCTTCATGACCGCCCCGTTCACAGCGCGACCGGACCGGCGATGGCGGCGGCCGGCTGTATCGCCTCGCGCGCGGCGGCCGAGCGGACCTTGTCGATGTACTGCTCGGAGCGGGCGATCTGCTGCTTCATCAGCTCATTGTTCTTGCCCATGCTGTCGATCGCCTTGCTGCGGAAGGTGTCCATCGCATCCATGGCCTTGAAGGTGTTGTCGAACATCTGCTGCATCTGCTGGATGCCGATCAGCGGATTGGAGGCGAACTCGCCAGTCTTCTCCACATGCGTGCCCAGCTGGCGCGACGATTCCGCCACCAGCTCGCCGATGGTGCCGCTGACGCCACTGAGCATCTCCATCACCTGGATCTGGTTGCCGGTGGCGCGCGCCACCGTCTGCGCCGTCGCCAGCGCCGACATGCCGGTGGTCGCCACGCGGTTGCAGCCGTTGACCATTTCCCGCGCAGTCTTCTTCAACACATCCATCGACAGATAGCCGTTGACCGTCACCGCCATCTGCACCTGCATGTCCTGCAGGTTCTGGCGCGCATAGAACAGCACCTCCTGCTCCAGCGCCTTGGCGCGCAGCGGATCGCTGTCCTTCAGCGCCGCCACGCGCTCAGCGATCAGGCGGTCCAGCTCGGAGGCGAAGTGGATCGCCCCCTTCAGCTTTTGCATCGCATCCCACAGCTTGGCTTTGACCTGCTCGATCTCGGCGGCATCGCGCTGCATATCGTCGCGGGCCGCGTGGATTTGCGCCATCACCGTCTGCAACTGGCTGGCCGCCGACTGGAACTTGCGGAAGTACTGCTGCAGCTTGTTGCCGAAGGGGATAAGGCCAAACAATTTATTCGATTCCAGCAGGTCGCCCTGCTTGCCGGGATTGAGCTCGTCCAGCATGCCGCGCATCGCGCTCAGCGATTTGTAGGCCGTGCTGTCCTCGATGCCGACGAAATTGCGCTCCATGAAGCGCCCGCTCATCATCGACGCCGCGCTGGAGATTTCTTCGCGGCCCAGACGGAAAGCCGAATCGAGCCGCGAACGGAAGGTCTCGCTGTGGATATCCTCGCTCAGCAGCGACTGCACGAAGTCATACACCTGGGTATCGATGCGCTGCACAGTTTCCGGCGGCAGCGGCACCATGTCCGGCGCCTTGGCTTCAGTCACGGGCACCACCACTTCCGGTGGAGTAAGGGTTTGCGTACTAGTGTCCGACATGGCCAACCTTTCAGAAGGAATTACTGGAATTTTTGCTCGATGGATTGAATCATGCGCTCCAGGATTTCATAGCTGGGCGGATCGATGACATCGACCAGCACCGCCGGCGCCTGCAATTTTTTAGCGCTCAGGAAATCGGTGAAGTATTCGGGCGACGAGGTGCGGTAGCCATATTGCGCGGCCAGTTTTTGCAGGGCCGGATCGGAGGCCAGGGCTTGCCCCAGCTTGCGGCCGCCGTCGGTGAACGGCACCAGGATGTGCTTGGTGTACAGCGTAGGCTGCGGATACAGCAGCACCATGTCGGCGTTCGGCTGCGCGCGCCGCGACTGGTATTCGAGGAACTGGCTTTCGTAGATCATCACCAGCGGCGCCTTGCCGACGCCCATCGTCGTGTAATCCTCGAACGGCCCGGCGCTGCTCGATTCCTGCAAGCCCTGACGCTGGAACAGCGCCGTCACCTGCGGCAACACCTTATTGGCTTGGGCGTTATCGTCGACCACATTGCTATCGTTGAGCACATAGCTGGCCAGCGCCAGGTACATCGCGGCCGAGTTCGATTTGCGCACATCGGTGGAATTGATCAGGATGCTTTTGGCGGTCGAGTAGACCGTGTTGTCCTTGAGGTCGCGCCAGCGCGCGCCCTTCTCGATCATGCCGAGCAGGCGCCTCATGTCGACGATGTAGAACGCGTCGTTATTCTTCTTGACGATACCTTCATGCTCCAGCAGCGGCACCAGCTGCTTCCACGAAGCGACCGCCATCGGCGTGAAGAAAGTCGGAAAGGTCTGCGGCGCCCTGGCTTTTTTCTGCAAGGCGATGGCGGCCGGCGCTCCGGCCGGGAAGCCGAAGTCATAACCCTTGAAGTCGCGGCTGGCGATTTCGCGCGAGCCGACTTTTTCGGTCTTGACGCGCAGGCCATACTTGCTCAGCAAAACCTCGGCCACTTGCGGATCGAGGAAAAACGATTCCTTCTCCGAACCGATCATGCCCCGCACTTCCACCACAGCTGCCGCTGCGGCTTCGGCGCTGCGCTGCTCTGCCTTCCGTCCTGCCGACACATAAATCGCCGAGCCTATTCCTGCTGCCAGCGCCAACGCCAGCAGCGGCCCCAAGACGCGTTTGATATTCATGCCATCCCTTGTATGCCGCAATTGATACGCGCATCATACACAATTTACAACCTTAATCGTGTGACATCGACGGCTTTTCACACGGGGATGGCAAGCCCTGGCGGGCGTTCAATGCAGGCGCAACTCCACCAGCGAGCTCATGCTGGATTCAGCCTCGCGCAGCGCGCGGTCGGATGGGCGGGCGCCGGCGGCCACGGCCCAGGCCAGCACCCAATGGCCGGCCCGGATTTCGTCACTGGGCGTCTCGGCATGCAGCAGGCGCTGGGCGGCGATATTCATGCGCTTGACGGCGTAGGCTTTACGATCGCCATCGGCGGCAACAGGGAAAAGAACGATAGATTTCATACGGGACCTCGTGGTTGACATCCTCCTTGTACGCAGCGCGCACAGCGGTGGATTCAACTTTTCGAGGTCTTGGTTCAATCTTCCAGCGTCGCATGGAAGCCGCTGCCGCCGCGCTTCCAGTAAGCGGCGGCGCGGATCTGATGCTTGCCCAGGCCTTTCACGCCGACCAGTTCGTGCCGCACCGCCGCCATCGTCGCCGCCTCGCCCGCGCTCCAGGCGTAGCCGTCGCCGCCCGGCAAATTGAATGCGCGCACTGCCGCGATCATCTCTTCATCGCTGCCCACCCAGCGCAGATCGACCTGGGCGCTGCTGGCCAGCGCGCGGCGGTCGGCCGCATCGCCCACCTTGGCGATCACGATCACGCGCACGCCGGCCGGCAATTCTTCGAGACGGCGGGCGATCGCCGGCAAGGCGCTTTCGTCGCCGACCAGCAGCTGCCAGTCGTAATCGGCCGGAATGATGAACGAGCCACGCGGCCCGCCGACGATCACGCGCTGCCCCGGCGCCGCCTGCGCGGCCCAGCGCGCGGCGGGGCCATCGCCATGCAGCGCGAATTCCAGGCACAGCTCGCCCGCGACCGGATCGAAGCTGCGCGGCGTGTAGTCGCGCTTGACCGCATCCTCGCCCTGCCCCAGGATGAACTTGACGTGATCGTCGAACGAAGCGCTATAAAAATCATGCAGGGCCGGCCCGCGGAACGTAACGCGGCGGAAATGCGTGCCGATGTCGCGCACCTCGGCCACTTCCACCTCACGGATCTTGAGTTCATGGCGAACCCGCTGCACACGGCTGATTGGAGCGTCTATACTCATGTCTTTGCCTACCCAGATAATTGATAATGTCACCCATTATTCCGAAATCAAATGACAAAGTCAACCATTCTCGCGATCCCAACCTGGATGGCGTGCTGGATCTCGTGCATACGATCATGCATCAGTTCCGTTCGCAGCAATTCCAGGCCTTGCGCGAAGGCCAGCATGAGATGACGCCGATGGAAGGCAGAGTATTGGGATTTTTCGCGCGCCACCCGGGCAGCACGCAGAGCGACCTGGCCAAGCGCACCGGCAAGGACAAGGCGCAGTTGACGCGCCTGGTCACAGCGCTGCGCGAACGCGGCCTGCTGCAAGGCGAAGCCGACGCCGCCGACCGCCGCAACACGCGCCTGTCGCTGACCGACGCCGGCCGCGCCATCCAGCAAAAAATCAAACGCCAGGCCGAAGTCTTGAACACGCAAGCCCTACAAGGCCTCAGCCCCGAGCAACAGCAAACCCTGCACAGCCTGCTGCTACAAGTCAAATCCAACCTCGACGACTGCGCATAAAAAAAGCGGCCCGAAGGCCGCTTTCGCTGAGGACGCAAACTCCGCTTAGAACTGGTCTTCGCTCAAGGCCAGCACGCCGGCGCTGCCGTCGATGATGGCGATGCGCAGGCTCGATGCTTGCGACAGGATGTGGTCGGCGAAGAAGCGCGCGGTGGCGATCTTGGCCTTGTAGAAGCTGGCGTCGCCTTCATTGGCGTCCAGCTTCTGCTGCGCGACCAGGGCCGCGCGCGCCATCTGCCAGCCGCCCAGCACCAGGCCGGCCAGCTTCAGGTACAGCACGCTACCCGAGAACACACCCTTGATATCGCTCTTCATGTTGGCGACCACATAATCCACCACCGCTTCCAGATCCTTGCTGCCGGACGACAGCTGCGCCAGGATGGCCTTGAAGTCGGCGCTGTCGACCGCAGCCAGCTGCGCCTCAGTAGCGCGCACCTGGGCGATGATGCTCTTCGCCACGGCGCCACCGTCACGCACAGTCTTGCGGCCAACCAGGTCATTGGCCTGGATCGCGGTAGTGCCTTCGTAGATCGTCAGGATCTTCGAATCGCGATAGTGCTGGGCAGCGCCAGTCTCTTCGATGAAGCCCATGCCGCCATGCACCTGCACGCCATCACGGGTAACGTCTTGCGACATCTCGGTCGACCAGCCCTTAATCACCGGCACCAGATACTCGTACACAGCCAGGTTGGCCTTGCGCACTTCCGCATCGGCATGGCTATGCGCCACATCGCTGATACCGGCACCAACGTAGGCCAGCGCACGCGCCGCCTCGGTCTGCGAACGCATAGCCATCAGCATGCGGCGCACATCCGGATGATGAATGATCGACACCGGACCAGCCGAACCAGCCAGGTCACGCGACTGCACGCGATCCTTGGCGAAGGCCACGGCCTTCTGGTAAGCGCGCTCGGCCAGGCCGATACCCTGCAGGCCGACGCCGAAGCGGGCCGCGTTCATCATGATGAACATGTATTCCAGACCGCGATTCTCTTCGCCCACCAGCGTGCCGATGGCGCCGCCGTGGTCGCCGAATTGCAGCACCGCGGTCGGGCTGGCCTTGATGCCCAGCTTGTGTTCGATCGACACGCAATGCGCATCGTTGCGCGCGCCCAGCGTGCCGTCGGCATTGACCAGGAACTTGGGCACGATGAACAGCGAAATACCCTTCACGCCCGCAGGCGCGTCCGGCGTGCGCGCCAGCACCAGGTGCACGATGTTCTCGGTGAAATCGTGCTCGCCGTAAGTGATGAAGATCTTGGTGCCGAACACCTTGTACGTACCGTCGTCCTGCGGCACAGCGCGGGTGCGCACGGCGGCCAGGTCGGAACCGGCTTGCGGCTCGGTCAGGTTCATGGTGCCGGTCCATTTGCCCGACACCAGGTTTTCCAGATAGGTGGCTTTCTGCGCATCGCTGCCTGCGGTCAGCAGCGCTTCGATCGCACCATCCGACAGCAGCGCGCACAGCGCGAACGAGATGCTGCCCGCGTTGAGCATTTCGATGCATGGCGTCGCCAGCAGCTTAGGCAGGCCCTGGCCGCCGAACTCCACCGGATGCTGCACGCCCTGCCAGCCAGCCTCAGCGAAAGCCTTGAAGGCTTCCTTGAAACCCTTGGAAGTCGTCACCTGGCCATCGTGCCAGAAGCTCGGCTCTTTATCGCTCGGGTTGTTCAGCGGCGCCACCACATTGGCGACAAATTTCGCGTTCTCTTCCAGCACGGCTTCGGCCGTGTCCGGGGTTGCATCTTCATTGCCCGGCAGCGCATTGACGCCGGCCAGGTCGGCCAGTTCGTTCATCACGAACAGCATGTCTTTCAGGGGTGCTTGATATGGCATCTTATCTCTCCAAGAAAAAGGCCACGGCAATCCGGTGTTCCGGATCAGCGTGGCCCTGTATTCACACTGGCTTGCTTAGCCCAGTTCTGCAACCAGTTGCGGCACGATGTCGAACAGATCGCCCACGATGCCGTAGTCGGCAACGGAGAAGATCGGCGCTTCAGGATCTTTGTTGATCGCGACGATGGTTTTCGAATCCTTCATACCGGCCAAGTGCTGGATCGCGCCCGAGATACCGACGGCGATGTACAGCGTAGGCGCAACGATCTTGCCGGTCTGGCCGACTTGCCAATCGTTCGGCACGTAGCCGGCGTCGACTGCTGCGCGCGATGCGCCCATGGCGGCGTTCAGCTTGTCTGCCAGCGGTTCCAGGATCTTGAACGCTTCGCCCGAACCCATGCCGCGGCCACCGGAAACGATGATCTTGGCGGCGGTCAGTTCTGGACGATCCGACTTGGCCAGCTCGCGGCCGACGAAGGCCGATTTGCCGTTGTCGGCAACAGCGGCGACGGTTTCGGTCGCAGCCGAACCGCCGGTGGCGGCAGCGGCGTCGAAGCCGGTCGAACGCACGGTGATGACCTTGATCTTGTCCGACGATTGCACGTAGGCGATCGCGTTACCGGCGTAGATAGGACGCTCGAAGGTGTCCGGCGAATCGACTTTGGTGATTTCCGAAATCTGCGCAACGTCCAGCTTGGCGGCTACGCGTGGCAGGATGTTCTTGCCGTAGGCGGTAGCCGGAGCCAGGATGTGGCTGTACGAACCGGCCAGCGCCAGCACTTGCTCGGCGATGTTCTCGGCCAGGCCGTCGGCGAAGTAAGCGGCGTCGGCCACGATAACTTTCGACACGCCGGCGATTTGCGCGGCAGCGGCAGCGGCAGCGCCGGCGTTCGAGCCAGCGACCAGGACGTGCACGTCGCCACCGCATTGTGCTGCGGCGGTCACGGTGTGGAGGGTGCTGCCTTTCAGGCTAGCGTTGTCGTGTTCTGCGATAACTAATGCGACCATGATTTATCCTTTAGATGACTTTAGCTTCGGTGCGCAGTTTTGCGACCAGGGTGGCGACGTCCGGAACCTTGATGCCGGCCGAGCGTTTTGCAGGCTCGACGACTTTCAGGGTTTTCAGACGCGGGGTCACATCGACGCCCAGGTCTTCTGGCTTGGTCACATCCAGCGGTTTTTTCTTGGCCTTCATGATGTTCGGCAGCGTCACATAGCGCGGCTCGTTCAGGCGCAGGTCGGTGGTGACGATGGCAGGCAGCGTCAGCGCCAGGGTTTCCAGGCCGCCGTCCACTTCGCGGGTCACGGTGACTTTGCCGTCTTCCAGCACCACTTTCGACGCGAAGGTCGCTTGCGGCCAACCCAGCAGGGCAGCCAGCATCTGGCCGGTCTGGTTGGAGTCGTCGTCGATCGCCTGCTTGCCCAGGATAATCAGCTGTGGCTGTTCCTTGTCGGCCAGCGCCTTGAGCAGCTTGGCGACAGCCAGCGGCTCCAGTTCGACGGCGGTTTCCACCAGGATGCCGCGGTCGGCGCCGATGGCCATACCGGTGCGCAGGGTTTCCTGGCACTGGGTCACGCCGCACGATACGGCGACCACTTCGGTGACTTTACCGGCTTCTTTGAGGCGCATCGCTTCTTCCAGAGCGATCTCATCGAATGGGTTCATCGACATTTTGACGTTGGCGATATCTACGCCCGTGCCGTCGGACTTGACGCGCACCTTGACGTTATAGTCGACCACGCGTTTGACGGGTACCAAGACTTTCATAGCTGTGCCTTTGGAAAAATTAAAGAATTCGGGACTAAATTATGTGGGCTAGATTATATGAGAAATTCAGCCCGCACAAGAAAATAAAGCACGATCGTGCGTTTTTTAGCTAGTAGAAATCGTCTAAAAAATAAATCTCTCAGACGATGTTTCTAGGAAAAATACGCAGCAGGATTATTTGCGCTGCATCAAAAAGACGAATTCACGGCCGGTCTGGACATGCGACAACAGGGCGTTGCCCGTCTGTTTGGCGAAAGCCTGGAAGTCGCGCACGGAACCCGGGTCGGTTGCCATGATGCGCAGGACTTCCCCACTTTGCAACTCGGACAAGGCTTTCTTGGCCTTGAGGATCGGCAGCGGACAGTTCAAACCGCGCGCGTCGAGTTCTTTGTGGAATTCCATGATTTCGTTTTCAAGTATCGTGTCGCTCATCAAGAACCCGCATGTTTTGTTAGGACTGTCGTCATACTACTCCAAAACAGATCGAATGACGCGCTGCACCAAAATAGTTCGTAGTGCGTTGCAAGTTTGCAACGGGAACTGGCAAGTATACAACAGCTCGCTCCAGACAACAACGGCCTGCGTAAGATACGCAGGCCGCATAGCTACTGCATTACAAGGCTTTTCAGCAACTTAGGCGCGCTCGCCCACCCATGCAGGAACCGCCGCCAGAGCAGCAGGCAGACCGCTAGGATCGGTACCGCCGGCTTGCGCCATATCGGGGCGTCCGCCGCCTTTTCCGCCCACTTGTTGTGCAACGAAGTTCACCAGCTCGCCTGCCTTGACCTTGGACGTAGCGTCCGCCGTCACGCCAGCGATCAGGCTGACTTTGCCGTCGGCGACGCTGGCCAGCACGATGGCGGCGGTCTTCAGCTTGTCCTTCAGCTTGTCCATGGTTTCACGCAGGCGGGCCACGTCGGCGCCGTCCAGCACGGCAGCCAGCACCTTGATGCCGTTGACGTCGACCGCTTGCGTGACCAGCTCATCGCCCTGGCCCGAAGCCAGTTTCGATTTCAGCGCGGCCAGTTCCTTCTCCAGCGCCTTGACGTGGTCCTGCACCTGGCCGATACGCGCGGTCAGTTCTTCCGGCGTCGCCTTCAGCGCTGCCGAAGCTTCCAGCAGGCGACGGTTCATAGCCTGCACCAGTGCCACGGCGCCTTCGCCGGTCACGGCTTCCACGCGGCGGATGCCGGCCGCAACGCCGCCTTCCGAAATGATCTTGAACAGGCCGATGTCGCCGGTGCGGTGCACGTGCACGCCGCCGCACAGTTCTTTCGAGCTGCCGATGTCCATCACGCGCACTTCATCGCCGTACTTCTCGCCGAACAGCGCCATCGCGCCATGCTTGACGGCGTCGTCGAACGACATGTGGTGCTGTTGGACTGCGGTGTTGGCCAGCACTTCGCGGTTGACGATGGCTTCCACCTGGGCGATCTGCTCGGCGGTCATCGGTGCGTTGTGGCTGAAGTCGAAACGGGCCTTGTCGGGATCGACCAGCGAACCTTTCTGTGCCACGTGCGAACCCAGCACTTCGCGCAGGGCTTTGTGCATCAGGTGGGTGGCCGAGTGGTTGCGGATGGTGCGCGCGCGCTTGGCTTCGTCCACGTTGGCGCTGACGGCGTCGCCCACTTTCAGCGAGCCGGATTCCAGCACGCCGTGGTGGCCGAACACATCGGCTTGAATCTTCAGCGTATCGCTGACGGCGAACTGCGCCGCGCCGGTGGCGATCACGCCCTGGTCGCCGACCTGGCCGCCCGATTCAGCGTAGAACGGCGTGGTGTCCAGCACCACGATGCCGGCCTGGCCAGCCTTCAGTTCCTGCACCGGCGTGCCGGCGGCGTACAGCGCCACGACCTTGCTGTTGTAGGTCAGGTTGTCGTAGCCGACGAATTTGTTTTTCTCGCCGGTGTACTCGACCTTGGCATCCTTGGTCGACTTGCCGCCCTTGCGCGACAGCTCCTGGCTTTCCTTCAGCGCGGCGTCGTAGCCGGCCTGGTCGAACTCGATATCGCGTTCGCGGCAGATGTCGGCCGTCAGGTCCGGCGGGAAGCCGTAGGTTTCGTACAGCGTGAAGGCGGTGGCGCCGTCGATGCCCTTGCCGTCCTTGGTCAGCTGGGCTTCCAGCACTTTCATGCCGGTTTCCAGCGTCTCGCCGAAACGCTCTTCCTCGGCCTTCAGCATCTGGGCCACGCGGTCCTTGGCTTCTTCCAGCTCAGGATAGGCGGCACCCATCTCGATCGCCAGGTCGGCCACCAGCTTGTAGAAGAACGGTTTGGTCTGACCCAGCTTGTGGCCGTGACGCAGCGCGCGGCGGATGATGCGGCGCAGGACGTAGGCACGGCCTTCGCTGCCAGGGATCACGCCGTCGACGATCATGAACGCCGAAGCGCGGATGTGGTCGGCGATCACGCGCAGCGATTTGTTTTCCAGGTCGGTGGCGCCGGTTTCGCGCGCGGCGGCCTTGATCAGGGCCTGGAACAGGTCGATCTCGTAGTTCGAATGCACGTGCTGCAGCACGGCGGCCAGGCGCTCCATGCCCATGCCGGTGTCGACGCACGGCTTCGGCAGCTTGTGCATCACGCCCGCTTCGTCGCGGTTGAACTGCATGAACACCAGGTTCCAGATTTCGATGAAGCGGTCGCCGTCTTCGTCAGGCGAGCCTGGAGGGCCGCCTGGAATGTCGGCGCCGTGGTCGTAGAAGATCTCGGTGCACGGGCCGCATGGGCCGGTGTCGGCCATCTGCCAGAAGTTGTCCGACGCGTAGCGCGCGCCCTTGTTGTCGCCGATGCGGATGATGCGCTCTTTCGGCACGCCCACTTCGTTGGCCCAGATATCGTAGGCTTCGTCGTCTTCCATGTAGACGGTCACGGTCAGCTTGTCGACCGGCAGGGCGTAGACCTTGGTCAGCAGTTCCCATGCGTAGTTGATGGCGTCGCGCTTGAAGTAGTCGCCGAAGCTGAAGTTACCCAGCATCTCGAAGAACGTATGGTGACGCGCGGTGTAGCCGACGTTTTCCAGATCGTTGTGCTTGCCGCCGGCGCGCACGCAGCGCTGCACGGAGGTGGCGCGGGTGTACGGACGGCTGTCGGTACCGGTGAACACGTCCTTGAACTGCACCATGCCGCTGTTGGTCAGCAGCAGGGTCGGGTCGTTGCCAGGCACCAGTGAGCTGGAACGGACAATCGAATGACCCTTGGATTCAAAAAACTTGAGGAATTTGTCGCGGATTTCAGATGATTTCATGTCGTAAGCAGTGGTAGCTGGCAAATGCAAAGGGTTGATTATATATGACCGTGAGAGCCATAGGGTCTTAGGCGAAGCTTGGCCCGATCAAATCGATACGGTCGGTACAGAAGCCGTCCACGCCCCATGACAGGATCGCCCTGCCCCGCTCGGGATCGTTGACCGTGTAGCAAAACAGCCCGTAGCCGGCCGCCTTGATCTGCGCCGCCAGCTCGGGCGTCAGGTGCTTCTGGTTGGTGTGGATGGCCACCGCGCCCAGCTCGCGCGCCTGCGCCTGCCAGTCGGCGGGAACGCGGTCCAGCAGGTAGCCGCGCGGCAGGTCGGGCGCGGCGTCGCGGGCGGCGGCCAGCGCCTCGAAGCTGAACGAGGACAGCAGCGGCAAGGCGGCCGGGTCGCCGGCGGCGATTTCATCGGCAAAGGACTCGCGTGTCACTTTTGCAACCCAGCTGCCGGTCTCGCGCTCGAAGCCGTCGGCCGGCTTGATTTCCACATTCATCCAGATGCGCTGCTGCTTGCAATAATCGATAAACTGGGTGAAGAATGGCACAGGCTCATCGCGGAACTGCGGCCCCAGCCAGCTGCCGGCATCCATGCCCGACAGCTCGATGGCGTCGGTGGTGGCCACGCTGCCCTGCCCCGCCACCGTGCGGCCGAAGTCGGGATCGTGCATCACCATGCCGATGCCGTCGCGTGACAGCATCACGTCGAACTCGACCGCGCGGAAGCCGTAGGCCAGCCCGGCGCGCAGGCCGGCGATGGTGTTTTCCGGCGCCAGCGTGCCGCCGCCGCGGTGTGCAACGATTCTTGGGTAAGGCCACATGGTGGATGCCTCGAAAGATGGAAACGATGTCAACATTATCACGAATGCGGCGGGCGTCAAATAGGCTGCGCTGGGCCGGTCTGCTGACGCTCGCGCTGCTGGCCGCCTCACCGCAGGCCGCCGAGCTGACCCAGCAACTGGTGGAAGCCCGCGCCGCCAAGCTGTACGCCGAGCGCCTGAACGACCACGTGCTCGACGCCGACGCCCGCTTCACCACCCGCGTGACGACCATCGCCGCGAGCCTGATCGCCCGCGCCAGGCGCGACTACCCGGAAACAGCAGGCTGGAACTGGGAAGTCCACACCACCGACGATCCCGACCAGAACGCCGATTGCATGGCCGGCGGCAAAATCCTGGTCAGCAAGGCCTACGTGCAGCGGCTGGAGCTGGTCGACGCCGAACTGGCCATGCTGCTGGCGCACGAGATCGAACACGCCGCCCTGCACCACAACCTGAAGGAATACCAGCAGGCGCTGCGGCTGGATCCGCGCTGGGCCGAGCGCCCCTTCCTCGAACTGGAACACGCGGTCGACCACGACGACGCCCTGATCGACCAGCTGGCCGCCACCAACTACGAGCAGGAAGTCGAAGCCGACCGCGAAGGCATGCAGCTGGCCTGGCGCGCCGGCTGGCCGCCGGAGCGGCTGGCCGGCTATTTCAGGAAGATGTTCCGGGAGAGCGCCTCCCCGCGCCGCAGCAAGCCCGACTACCCATCACCGCTGATGCGCTGGCAGGCCGCGCGCACATTGGCCGCCGCCTTGCAAAAAAATCAGGTGCAAGCGCCGGACTGAGCCACTACACTAGCGGCCTGATTGGATTACTCAAAAGGTTACACACATCATGACAGTACCAAAAGCGCTAGGCCATATCCGCGTCCTCGACCTGAGCCGGGTGTTGGCGGGACCGTGGTGCTCGCAGAATCTGGCCGACCTCGGCGCCGACGTCATCAAGATCGAGCGTCCCGGCAGCGGTGACGACACCCGCGCCTGGGGTCCGCCGTACGCCAAGGATGCCGAAGGCCACGACACCACCGAAGCGGCCTACTACCTGGCCGCCAACCGCGGCAAGCGCTCCGTCACGATCGACATCGCCAGCGCCGACGGCCAGGCGCTGATACGCGAGCTGGCCAGCCATTGCGACGTGGTGCTGGAAAACTTCAAGGTCGGCCAGCTCAAGCGCTACGGCCTCGATTATGAATCGCTGAAAGCCATCAAGCCCGATCTGGTCTACTGCTCCGTGACCGGCTTCGGCCAGGATGGCCCGTACGCGCACCGCGCCGGCTACGACTTCCTGATCCAGGGCATGGGCGGCCTGATGTCCGTCACCGGCGAGCGCGACGACCTGCCCGGCGGCGGCCCGCAGAAAGCCGGCGTGGCGCTGACCGACCTGATGACCGGCATGTACGCCACCATCGCCATCCTCGCCGCGCTGACCCACCGCGACCGCAGCGGCGAAGGCCAGTACATCGACATGGCGTTGCTGGACGTGCAGGTGGCGATGCTGGCCAATATGGGCAGCAACTACCTCAACAGCGGCAAGCCGCCCAAGCGCTGGGGCAACGCACATCCGAACATCGTGCCTTACCAGACCTTCCAGTGCGCGGACGGCTACATCATCGTCGCCACCGGCAACGACGGCCAGTATCAGAAGTTCGTCGAAGTGGGCGGCCGCAGCGACCTCGCCACGCACGAGCGCTACGCCACCAATCCGCTGCGCGTGAAGCACCGCGACGAGCTGGTGCCGCTGCTGGCCGAGATGGTGTTGGCGCAGCCGCGTGATTTCTGGATCGACCAATTGGAAGCGGTCGGCGTACCATGCGGCCCGATCAACAACCTCGACGACGTCTACAAAAACCCGCAAGTGCTGGCGCGCGAGCTGGTGATGAACGTGCCGCATCCAACCGCCGGCACCACCAGGCTGGTGCGCAGTCCGATGAAGATGTCGCTGACGCCGACCGACAACGCCGTCGCGCCGCCGCTGCTGGGCCAGCACACCGACGAAATCCTGCGCGACATGCTGGGCCAGAGCGACGAAGACATCGCCGCCCTGCGCGCACAGGGAGTGCTGTAATGATGGAAAAACTGATCGCGGAATTAAAGCGGCTGTACCTGCTGGAAGACCAGGAATGCTTCCCAGCGGGCGAGCTCACGCCTGAGATGCTGGCGCAGCACCTGAGCGGCGACAAGACCATCGCCCTCAACCTGGTCTCCGACAACGGCCTGGTGCGGACGATGATCGTCGACTTCAACCGCATGGGCGACGCGCCGGCCTTGCAGCACTGGGACCGCCTGTGCGGCGTGGCCAATGCGCTGCAAGACCAGCTGGGTTTGCCTGCGCCGGCGGTCAGCATCAACGGCGGCAACGGCTATGCGCTGTGGCTGTCGCTGGAGACGCCGGTGCCGCTGAACCAGGCGCAGCATTTCCTGCACCTGCTGCGCAAGACCTACTTCCCCGACATCCCGAACGAAGAGATCGGCCTGCGTCCCGACACGCTGACCAGCACCACGGCCGAACTGCCGCCCTGCCTGCACATGGGCAGCGGCACCTGGGCCGCGTTCATCAATCCCGGCATGGGCGCATCGTTTGCGGATGACACCGGCTTGGAGATGATGCCGCCGTATGCGGCGCAGGCCGCCTTCCTGGAAGGACTGCAAGGCATCAGCGACAAGCAGTTCACGCAAGCCATCACTGTCATGCACCCGCCGCACGGCAAGGAACGCACGCACAAGACGCCAACACCAGCGCCGCATTCGGCGCCAGCCGGCCTGCTGCTGAAGGACGCGACGCTGGAAGACATCATCCAGCACCTGCACGAGAAAAACATCGAGCCGACCTTCAGGCACGTGATTCCCAAAGACTCGTTCTCTTGAACGTTTCCGTTCAGGCCGCCACGAAGGCGGCCTGCCTCCTTGTGGTTACGAACTGATGCGCAAGTCCCGCTTGAGCTCCATGACCTGCCCGTGCATGTAATTGACCGCGCTGCGCATGTGGGCCGACAGTCGCGGCACGTTGATGCACACCTGCCGGGCCCGCTCCGCTAGCCGCTCCATTTCGCGCACCAGTTTATGGATGCGCAACTGATCCTGCGACAGCAACACCTCCCTGGCCGTATCGGACTGCCGGTCCAGGCGCTGTATGCTGTCGCGCAGTTCGCCCGGGATGTAGGGTTCGGCCGAACAGGCTTGCGCCGCCTGCCCTATCGCTTGCTCCAATAAATGAAACCGATGCTGGATGTCGTTCGTTTGCAGCATGATGAACTCCTCCTCTGTTTGCTCAGGCACAGGCGTGCCCGTGCAGATTCGACAGTGGAGGCTGCCGCCAGTTTCGACGCACCGAACGCCGATCGCGGCGGCACTGATGCAGATCAGCGCGTCCTCAAATTTAGCCGCCGCAAACCGGCAGAGCCAACGCCTGCAACACCTCGCCCTTGTCCGTCTGCACAAAGGCCGCGATGCCCAGCCTGCCCGCCACCGCGCCCGCCGGCAGCGGCAAAGTCCGGCTGACCACGGCCCCGCCCGACGACAACGGCACCGGCGCCAGCCACTCCCGCACGACGAAATCATGCCGCAGCAAACGGCCGCGATTCTCGCCCGCCCTCACCTGACTGGCCACACCGTTCTCGACCAGCGCAACAAACAACTTCCCCTCGCGCCCGGACTTGGCCGTGACGGCAACCGGCAGCCCACCGGCAGCGGCCGCGCCCAGTGTGATGGCGATGTCCGCCTGCGCCGCCAAACCGTTGATGCGCTTGACCGTATCCACCACGCCGCGCGGCCAACCACGCTGCTCCTTGCCGCCCACAAAAATCTCGGGCGTGTAGATGGTGCGCGAACCGGCCAGATCGCTCAGCCAGCGCTGGCGTTCGGTAAAGGTCTTGCTGGAGAACGGATCTTTCCAGCCGATGTAATTCCAGTAGTCGACATGCTCGGACAGCAGCACCGCCTGCTGCGCCGCCACGCCCTCGCCGCGCAAGCCGCTGACATACTGATCGGCCGGCGGACAGCTGCTGCATCCCTCGGACGTGTACAACTCCAGCAACGCGATGCGGTAGGCCGGACTCTGCGCGCTGCAACCGGCGGCCAGCGCAGGCGGAATGTTCAGCGCGGCCGCAGCGGCCAGGCTCAGGATTAAATGCTTCACGGCGTCTCCAGGTCTCAGTACGATCCACCTTGGTCGCGCCGCCGGCCCTGGCCTTACAGCCTTTGTAAGAAGATGTTAAAAGATGGACAAATATCTATTTTGCAAGCTATCCTCCCGGCATGATCAAACCTCGAAGAAGCTACCTGCCGGGACTGCTTGTCACCGGACTGCTGCACATAGCGATCATCTATGCATTCATGCAGCGCCAGCACATGGCCGATGCGCCGCGCGCGCACCGAGAAGAGATCCAGTGGCTGCTGCCGATGGCCCGCCCCGTCCTCAAGCCGCCGCGCCAACCGCAAAGCAAACCGCAAAGCAAACCGCAGAGCAAACCCGCACCGCAGCCCATCGCCACGCCGGCACTGCAAGCCATCCCGCCCCCAAAGGCCCCCGACACGCCGGCCGCACAGCCGGATCCGCAGCCGCCGGCAACCACTTTGCCTGCCGATCCATTCGCCCAGGCGCCAGCCCCGCCGCGCCCGCAGAGCGCCAGCGACATCCTGAACCAGGCCAAACTGGACGTGGGAAAAATCGACAAGGAATTGCGCGCAAGCTATCGGCAGCGCCCGCCGGAGCCGCCGCCGGACAGCAAGCAAGCCCGCCTGGAACGCGGCATCAACGCCGCGCACGACGCGGTGCCGCCGAAGTGGTACCAGGGCGCCAGGATCGTCGAACTGACCAGACCAGACGGCGAGGACAAAACACGCGTCTACAAGATCATCACCGCCGTCGGCGCCTACTGCATCCATGTCCACCCGGACGGCCGCAAGAGCTACACCCTCTGCCCAAAATGATCAGCGCTCGGCCTGTCCCAGCGGCGCCAGCCGGCGCAGACGCAGCGCCACCAGCATCGCCAGCGTCAGCGTACAGCCCAGCACCAGCACCACGCCCGGCCAGCCGCCGCGTCCCCACATCACGCCCGTCGCCGAACCGACCACGCTGGACCCGAGATAGTAAAAGAACAGATACAAGGCCGACGCCAGCGCCTTGTTGCTGGTCGCCCGCCGCCCTACCCAGCTGCTGGCGATCGAGTGCGAAGCGAAGAAACCGTAAGTGAACAGCGCCACGCCAACCACAATCAGCGGCAGCCAGTTCGACAAGGTCAGCAGCAGGCCAGTGAACATGATGGTCATCACCGCCCACAGCACATGGCGGCGTCCGTACCGATCCGCCAGCCGCCCCGCCCACACCGAACCGTAAATCCCCAGCAGATACATGAACGACACGGCCCCCACCAGGCTCTGGCTAAAGTGAAACGGCGCGGCCAGCAAACGATAGGCGATGTAGTTGTACAGGCTGATAAAACTCCCCATCAACAGGAAGGACAGCACAAACAACCAGGGCAGTCCCGCATCGGACAGATGCAAGCGGAAGCCGCTCGGCAATGCGCGCCAGCCACTAAGCACCGGCACGAAATGCCGCGACGCCGGCAAGGACCGCCAGAACTCCCAGGCCGCCAGCAGGCCGGCCACACCCACCGCCGCCAGCGCCAGCCGCCATGAGAAATGGTCGCTCAGCACCGACGAGATCACCCGTCCCGCCATGCCGCCGAACGCGCTGCCGCTGATGTACAGCCCCATCGACACCCCCAGCGAAGCCGGCTCCATCTCCTCGCCCAGATAGGCCATGGCGATCGCCGGCATGCCGCCCAGCGCCACGCCCAGCGTCGCCCGCATCACCAGCAGCTGCGAGTAGCTCTGCGCAAACGCGCACAAGATCGTCAGCAGCGCCGCGATCACCATCGCCGCCACCATCAGCGGCTTGCGGCCCACCCGTTCCGACACCGCGCTCGACGCCACCAGCGACACCGCCAGCGCCCCGGTCGACACCGACAGCACCATGCTGCTCTGCGCCGCGCTCAGCGCAAACTCATGTGACAGCACCGGCATCAGCGGCTGCACGCTGTACAGCAAGGCGAACGCCGAAAAGCCGCCGAAGAACAGCGCGCGGCTGCTGCGCTTGAATTCGGGGCTGCCCACGGTGATGTGCGGCACGGCTCGGGTTGCAGATGGCGCGGAAGAAGCAGGCAGTGCGGCGGCGCTCGGGGACATGGTGGAGCTCTCTTCAGAGGTACGATGTCTGCATCTTAGGATTGCACCGAACCACTGTCCAATATATATTTAAGCCGTTACTCATACTTTAAAAAGATAACAAAGATGGAATTACGCCACCTGCGCTACTTCGTCGCCGTCGCCGAGGAGCTCAGCTTCACGCGCGCGGCCGAGCGTCTGCACATCGGCCAGCCGCCGCTGAGCCACCAGATCCAGATGCTGGAAGCGGAAGTGGGCGCGCTGCTGCTGGAGCGCAGCAAGCGCTGGGTGCGGCTGACGGAAGCGGGCAAGCTATTCCTCGACGACGCCCGCCGCGTGCTGTCGCTGTCCGAGCAGGCGGTGCAGACCGCGCGCCGCGCCGAGCGCGGCGAGGCCGGCGAACTGCGCGTGGGCTTCACCTTCTCCACGCCGCTGACGCCGCTGTTCGCCACCATCGTCAACCGCTACCGCCAGCGCTACCCGGGCGTGACGCTGACGCTGCTGGAAATGTCGACCGTGCCGCAATTCGAAGCCATCGCCGGCCGCACGCTGGACCTGGGCCTGGTGCGCCCGCCCGAGGTGGCCGTGTCCGACGCCGTCAGCATGACGGTGCTGCGCCACGATCCGCTGACGCTGGTGCTGCCGCTGGACCATCCGCTGGCCAAAAAGAAAAAGGTCGCCATCAGCGACCTTCAGGGACAAGCATTCGTCATGTATCCGAAAACGGCCGGCACCGGGATTTACTATCAGATTTTCCGGCTGTGCCGCGCCGCCGGCTTCCTGCCGACCATCGCCATGGAAGCGAACGAAGCATCGACCATCATCGGCCTGGTGGCGGCGGGTTGCGGCATTTCGGTGCTGCCCAGCTCCTTCGACATCATCCGCATGGGCGGCGTCTGCTACCGCCCGCTGGCGGACCCGGAGGCCAACACCACACTGCTGCTGGCGCAGCGCAAGGATGAGGTATCGCCGCTGGTGGCGGCCTTCGTCGCGATTGCAACGGAGGCCGCCGGCGAGGGACGCCCCGGCCAAGCCAACAGTCAGGTCAGAAAAAGTGCAACACGACCGGCACGTTAGTCACGTGCTTTTGCTTGTCGGCGGTGGTTGTACCGATTAATACATTGGCCCGGAACGTCCCATTGCGCAGGCAATTGGGCGACGCCGCATTGGGAGCGTTACCTGTCGTGACATTAAGGTTCAGCACATAGCCGCCGGCGGCGTCGCGCGTCACCGATTTGAGCGGTCCGTCGGCTGTCAAATCCGACGCCACCGAAGGCGTCAACCAGTCCAACGGCTTGCCAAGTATGTCACGGTTGATGCCAGCGTCGTATGTAATTGCCAGCTTATCCACCTGAACCCCGGCATCGAGCGCAAACTTAACGATCATCGCGCTATCCTCCGTGCAATATCCGACGTGCTCCATGCGTACATCGGAAGTCTCCAGCACCATTCCCGATGCGGGGACGGCCACCTTCCACTCCACCGGCAAGATCCGCTTCTTGTAGCCAGTTGCGCTAAACTCGATCGAGCCTTTGTAATTGCCAGGCTTCAGCCGCTTCGCATACTCCGTAGGGGTGATCGTCACATTGCTGCCGCTTTGGCTAAGCAGCGCATATTGACTCAAGCGATCCTGCGACGAACCGTCGGTGCCGAACCCCAAGCCAAACTCCGCAGCATAAACGACCCCAGCCGGTGGCTGGATAGCCATCGTAACCGGCGCGGCAGGCTCAAGGTATACGCTGCTCAGCTGCAGCACCGAACTTGGGAGCTTCAGGCCGGCAATCTGAATCGACTTGTTGATCCGTATCGGCGAACCTCCATACTCGACAGTGCAAGATGAGTCCTTGCATACATGGACGGTGATCGGGCTCGTGTAGGAACCCGGTCGCATCTCGGATGCGAGGTAAAACCTCAGCGTGGCGGTACTGCTCGACAGATCGGGGAGCTCGGCAACGTCAACCACCCGGTCAGGATCATCAATCACAACATAGGGGTTCGGCCAGCCTGCAGTGGCTGTGTAGGCGACGTTGAAGGAAAGTGCTGTCTCGGCAACGCCCTGGCCATCTTTGTAGCTCTTATTGATGGAAGTAGGAGAAAACGACGTAATCGTCAACTCAGGCGCGGTCTGCGCCGCAGGGCTATTCCCACCACCACCGCCGCCACCGCCACCGCAAGCTTGCAGCACGAGGGCCAGACCTGCAAGCACACACGCGGCCGACGAGCGCGGCCACTTCATAGATTGTTTTTGCATTAAATTTAATATTGTATCAAGAGTAGTCCGCGTCCAGCTCGGAGCCGGCGTAGTTCTCCAGCTCCGCGAACAGCGTCTTCATCGCCGTGCGGCCCTTGATATTCTGGATCACCGTGCAGCTGCTGCGATAGCTGGCGATACGGTCCAGCAGCACCGGATGATGCTGCACCGGCACCTTGGCCACCAGCGCCGCCCAGCCTTCCTCGTAATCCGGCTTGGCCTTGCGCACCGACTTGACGAAGCGCTCGAACTCCTTCTGCCCGGTGCGCGCCACCACGCGCCCACCGCCTTCGATGGCGAAGATGATGGACAGCGCAATCACACCCTCGGCGTTCAGATCGGTATCGCTGACCGGGCCTTCGCTGTTGTGGCGGCGCAGCCAGCCGGCCAGGCGCACCACGGCCTGCACTTCCTTGCGCTGCTTGAGCATGACCTCGTATCGCTCCAGGCCGTTCCAGTTTTCATTCGGATCGGTCTGGCACAAATCGATGAACAGGTCGCGCAGGCGGCGGGCCGAGTACACCGGATCGGTATCGTACTCGCCGACCAGCGCATCCTCCGGCAAGGCCGACAGCTCCTTGATCAGGCGGAAGCCGATCTGGAACGCATGCTCGGCGCCGTGCTCGATCAGGAAGTCCAGCGCCGCCAGATCGCCCTCGTGCATCAGCGCGTGGTCCAGGCCCAGCGACACGCCGCCCACCGTCAGCTGCAGTGCTTTCTGGATGCCGTCGGCGGTGCGGTCGTTGGTGAACTTCTCGGCCACCATGGCAGTGATGCCGGTCAGTTCATCGGCCAGCGCGTAGGCGGCGTCATCGTCCGGATGGGCCGCCAGTTGCTGGATGGCGCGGGTCAGGCGCGGTAAATTTTCTACGACGATTGCTGGCAGCATGTATCAGACACCCATCACGAGAAAATGCCGGTGCCCAGGCTGCGGCGCGAACCAGGCTTGGCGGCGCTGCGCGTGGACGGCACCTGCTTGCGCAAGCGGTACAGCAATTCCTTGGTGGAGCGCTGCAGGAAGGTCGGCTCATCGTCCGGGTCGTCGCTGAATTCGGCGTCGGCCAGGTCGGCGCTGTGGCGGAACTCCGGGAACAGCTCGAACAGCGCGCGGTCCCAGCCGTCTTCCGACGCCTGCGCCAGCGCGATCGCCAGCGGAACCACGTCGTTGTCGGACGAAGTCTGGCCGGTCAGGTAAGGGCCTTTCGAGATGATCTCGCCGGCCACTTCCAGGATTTCCTTCGGCGCCATCGAGAACAGAATCGCGAACGCGGTCGAACCATGGTCGGTCGCCGAGGCGGCGGCCAGCAACTCGTGGCGGCGCTCTTCGTCGTCGGTGGAAAACACCACGCCGTGGATGTGGGCGAACAGCGATTCGGCGATGCGCTCCGGGTCGTCCTCGATCAGGTCGTCCGGCCAGGTCGCGGCGAAGAAGGCCAGGCTGTCGGCCCAGGCCTTGGGCGGCACCAGCAAGGTCGCCAGCGACATCTTGCCGCCGTCAAAACCCGCCATGTGCAGCGCCGTCACCTGCGGTGGAATGTTGTTGAGCACTTCCACCACCGCCAGGTCGCCGAACTGGTCGGCCGCCTCGGCAAAGGCTTGCTCGGCGTGGCTCAGCGAACCGGCCAGCACCAGCTCGGTCACTTGCTTGCTCAGCGCCGGCAGATTACTTTTCTCGGTCATGGTTAGTCTCCATCCTGATCGAACATTTGGGCGAAGTCGTCGGTCGCCTGGCCTTCGTCGTCGACATCGTCGCCGTCGTCGTTGGCCGACAGCTGGTCCAGCGACTGGTCGTCGTCGTCCCACTTGCGCGGATTCTTGTACAGGAAAGCGGTGATGATGGCCTGGCGCGCCAGGTCCGGCAGGTTCTCTTCCAGCGCCGCGTACATGCGCGCCGCTTCCTCGCCCTTGCACGAGGCCATCGCGAACACGCGCGCGGCGTCGCCGAACTCGTAGTCTTCGGCCTCGGCCAGCAAGCCTTTCGGGTTGTTGAACTCCAGGTGGTCGACCAGCGCGAAGGCCAGCATGTTGACGTCCTCGATGCCGCCGCCGCTGGCGTACTCGGACACCAGCGCGTCGATCATGCGCTGGTAGTTCTTGCGGTCGGGCGGATCGCCGAGGATGCCCTCGATCTGGCCTTCCAGCTCGCGCGATTGATAGGCGAACTCAGGGTGTACTTTTCTAGACATTGCAAACTTTCGTTATTTTTCTGTTGTGTGGCCGGCTCAGGCCGGTGGCAGCACGGTGCCATGCAGGTTGAACACCGAACGCCACAACTGGTACGCTTCCGCCTCCGCATCGATGATGATGCGGTGGTTCACGCTCTGGTTGTATTCCTCGCGCTTGACCGGGTCGGACAGGATTTCATAAGCCTTGGTGATGGCCTTGAAGCGCGCTTCCGCGCCGGGCGCCTGGTTGCGGTCCGGGTGGAAACGCATCGCCAGCGAGCGGTAGACCTTCTTGATCTCGTCGTCGGTGGCGTTAGGCGCGATACCCAGTGTGTTGTAGTAATTTTCCATTTTGGAAACTCCGGGCCGTGATGCCGAACAATTAAAGACGAATTATACCCGTGTGGACGGCATGGATTCCGCCTCAGGCCGCCGCAACGCAGCATTTCCACCGCCGCCATAGGGGGGATACGGTAAAATGCCCTTTACTCGAACTTTTGCAAAGCCAACTTTTCAGATGAGCAACGACAAAAACAGCCCAGCGCCCGTCCTGACCTCCAACTTCCTGCGCGCCATCGTCGAATCCGACCTGGCGGCCGGCACCCACGTCCGCGAGGGCATGCCGAGCGTAATCACCCGCTTCCCGCCAGAGCCGAACGGCTATCTGCACGTGGGCCACGCCAAATCGATCTGCCTGAACTTCGGCCTGGCGCGCGACTACCAGGGCCGCTGCAACCTGCGCTTCGACGACACCAACCCGGCCAAGGAAGAACAGGAATACGTCGACACCATCATCGACAGCGTCAAATGGCTGGGCTTTGACTACGACTATCCGCAAGCGGACGGCGGCGTCGAGCACCATCTGCACTACGCATCGGACTACTTCGACCAGCTGTACGCGATGGCCGAGTACCTGATCGAACAAGGCTATGCCTACGTCGACAGCCAGTCAGCCGACGAGATGGCGGCCAACCGCGGCAATTTCAACACCCCCGGCAAGAACTCGCCGTTCCGCGACCGTCCGGCCGCCGAATCGCTGCAAATCTTCCGCGACATGAAGGCCGGCAAATACGCCGACGGCGAGCACATCCTGCGCGCCAAGACCAGCGCCGACGCCATGGCCTCGCCGAACATGAACCTGCGCGACCCGGCCATCTACCGCATCCGCCACGCCCACCACGTGCGCACCGGCGACGCCTGGTGCATCTACCCGATGTACGACTACACGCACCCGATCTCGGACGCGCTGGAAAACATCACCCACTCGATCTGCACGCTGGAATTCCAGGACCACCGCCCGTTCTACGACTGGCTGCTGGAAACCCTGTCGGCCGGCGGCTTCTTCAAGCTGCCGGTGCCGCGCCAGTACGAGTTCTCGCGCCTGAACCTGACCTACGTCGTCACCTCCAAGCGCAAGCTGCGCCAGCTGGTCGAAGAAAACATCGTCGACGGCTGGGACGACCCGCGCATGCCGACCATCGTCGGCCTGCGCCGCCGCGGCTACACGCCGGAAGCGATCCGCCTGTTCTGCGAGCGCATCGGCGTCACCAAGGCCGACGGCTGGATCGACATGAGCACGCTGGAAGGCTGCATCCGCGAAGACCTGGATCCGAAAGCGCCACGCGCCACCGCCGTGCTGCGCCCGCTGAAACTGATCATCGACAACTATCCTGAAGGCCTGACCGAAGAGTGCACCTCGCCGGTCCACCCGCACCACCCGGAAATGGGCGTGCGTACCTTCCCGATCACGCGCGAGCTGTGGATCGAGGAAGAGGACTTCATGGAAGTGCCGAGCAAGGGCTATTTCCGCTACTACCCGCCGATCGACGACAAGCCGGGCAGCCGCGTGCGCCTGCGCCACGGCTATGTGACCGAATGCACCGGCTACGACAAGGACGAGAACGGCAAAGTCATCGCCGTCCACGTCAACTACTTCGCCGACTCCAAGTCGGGCACGCCGGGTTCGGACAATTACAAGGTCAAGGGCAACATCCACTGGGTCTCCGCCGCCACCGCGCTGGAAGCCGAAGTGCGCCTGTACGACCGCCTGTTCACCGACGCCAACCCTGACGCCGGCGGCAAGGACTTCATCTCGCTGCTGAACCCGAACGCCAAGGAAGTCGTCACCGCCTACCTGGAGCCGGGCATGAGCGCGGCCCAGCCGGACCAGCGCTTCCAGTTCGAGCGCCACGGCTACTTCGTCGCCGACCGCGTCGATTCCACGCCAGGCAAGCCGGTGTTCAACCGCATCGTCACGCTGAAAGACAGCTGGGTCGCCAAGTAAGCGCAGGCGGACAGCCAGCGATCACGCCAGAGGCCGGCGCTCTCCCCCACGGGAGGCGCCGGCCTTTTTCATTGGTAAATACACCACAACGTCCAGGACAAATATCAAATTTGCAAATTTACTTGACTAGCATTGCCAAAGTTTCCTATATTCAGCCTACGTCCCCGCTACCAGGAGGTGCTTCAGGCAATTCATATGGCAACGTTCCTCGCGCAAAAACAATTGTTCTCGCCGACTAAACCCGTCTGGTGGGCTGGCGTCCTGTTATCGCTGGGCGTGGGCGCCTTGTTTTATGTGACTGTTTTCAAGACCATCGAATACGACGCCGCCGGCCGCTTCAACCAGCAGGCCCGCAACGCCCAGTACAACATCAGCTCGCGCATCAACGCCTACACCGACGTGCTGCGCGGCACCGCCAGCTTCTTCGACGCCAGCGACCATGTCGACCGCGCCAGCTTCCACCGCTACGTCGGCGGGCTGGACCTGGAGCGCCATTTCCCCGCGCTCGACAACATCAACTTCACGCAGCACGTCACCGACGCCCGGCGCGACGCCTTCGAGCGCGAGGCGGCCCACAGCGGCGACGGCCGGCCGGACGGCTATCCGGACTTCGCCATCAAGCCGCCCGGCCGCCGCGCCGAGTACTCGGTGCTGACCATGATCGAGCCGGTCGCGCCTTTCCGCCACCGGCTCGGGGTCGACATCAACGCCCGCGAGCAGGCGGCGCGCGCGATCGCCCAGGCGCGCGACACCGGCCATCTGATCACCTCCGGCATGCCGATCGAAAACACCCGCAACGCCCAGGGCTGGGCGCTGGCGATGCGCCTGCCGCTGTACCGCAAGGACTTGCCGCTGGCCGACGTGGCGCAGCGCCGCGCGGCCTACATCGGCTCGGTCGGCATAGGCTTCAGCGTGCCGCGCCTGGTGCAGGCGGCGATGGAGCAGATGCAGGTGCGCGATGTGCACCTGATGCTGTACGACGATGGCAAGAACGCCGACGGCAGCGTCTCGCCGCAAACCCTGCTGTACGACAACCGCGGCAGCACGCCGCACACGGCCCGCATGTCCGACCAGTTCGCCATCGTGCTGCCGGTGGATTTCAACGGACGGCAATGGTCCGCGCATTTCAGCGCGCCCAAGTCGGTCTGGTACAGCCGCTTCGACGCCTTCCTGCCGTGGCTGGCGATGGCCTGCGGCTTCGTCGGCTCCATGCTGTTCTACCTGCTGTTCCACACGCTGTCGTCGTCGCGCCTGCGCGCCATCAAGATGGCCAAGGCCATGACCAAGGAATTGCGCGACAGCCAGGCCAAGCTGCAGCAGTCGCACCACAAGCTGCGCCAGCTGGCCGCCCATGCCGACCAGATCAAGGAACAGGAACGCAAGCGCATCGCCCGCGAAATCCACGACGACCTGGGCCAGAACCTGCTGGTGCTGCGCATCGAGGCCGACCTGCTGGCCAGCCGCACCCGCCAGCGCCATCCGCGCCTGCACGCGCGCGCGCGCAGCACGCTGATCCAGATCGACAGCACCATCAAGAGCGTGCGCCACATCATCAACGACCTGCGCCCGACGGTGCTGGACCTGGGCTTGAACGCGGCGGTGGAATGGCAGATCGCGCAATTCCGCCAGCGCTCCGGCATGGTCTGCGAACTGATCGAGCACCAGAGCGACATCCGCATCGACGACCGCTGCGCCACCGCCTTCTTCCGCGTGCTGCAGGAATCGCTGAGCAACATCGCCCAGCATGCGCGCGCCAGCCTGGTGCGGGTCGAGCTCAAGCAGGCCGGCGGCATGCTGACCATGACCATCAGCGATAACGGCGTCGGCCTGCGCGAGAGCAGCCGCAACAAGGTGGGTTCCTTCGGCCTGGTCGGCATCGAAGAGCGCGTCAGCCTGCTCGGCGGCCATTGCGCCATCACCGGCGGCCACAACGCCGGCACCACGGTATCGATTTCGGTGCCGGTCGACTACCTGCCGCCGCACGGACCCGACGATTTCAACGCCGGCGCCCAGTTGGCGGCCGACGCAACCACCTAATACTCAGTATTTTCCGCCGATGTTAGGACATTCCTGACAAACATTGAGAAAAATCAACAAGTGTGCTTTCTCGCCGGACAAAAATTACATTTGTTCCACTTTTTTCAACCCGCATCATCACAGCAAAGGAAATGCCATGAACGTCATCAACGCACTGGACCTGGAACCTATCAAAGTCAAGCTGATGCACAAAGAGTCCGGCGAGGGCTGGTCGCTGGAACGCGCCAACGCCATCGAAACCGAGTACCGCCGTTTCCTGTTCCTGATGAAGCAGTTCCCGAATGAGCAGACCGCGCCGCTGGTCGATGTGGATACTTTCTGGCACTACCATATCCTGGACACGATGAAATACGCCGTCGACTGCGACGCCGTGTTCGGCTATTTCCTGCACCACTTCCCATACATCGGCCTGCGTGGCGAGGACGACCTGGAAGCGCACGAGCGCCTGGGCCATCGCATGCAGGAATTGTATGAAGAGACTTTCGGCGAATCCTACCTGCGCGGCGCGGCGCACCAGGACGTGGCCTACTCGGCGGCCCCTGGCCAGAGCGCCACCGCGTATTCGGCAGCGCCGGGCAATGCCGCCAAGACCGCCTACTCGGCAGCGCCGGGCGCGACCGCCTATTCGGCCGCCCCTGGCAAGATGGCGCAAACCGCCTACTCGGCCGCACCTGGACAGATGGCCAAGACCGCCTATTCGGCCGCTCCGGGCCAGACGGCGAAAACGGCTTACTCGGCCGCGCCAGGCCAGATGGCCAAGACCGCCTACTCGGCAGCCCCGGGCCAGACCGCCAAGACCGCCTATTCGGCAGCGCCAGGCGTGACCGCCTACTCGGCGGCCCCCGGCCAAGTGGCGGAAGGCCTGCAAACCGCAGCCGACGCCGGTGCAGCCGTCGAGAAAGCACGTCTGGCCAGCTTCTACAGCGACCGTCCGCGTCTCGCGCCGGCCGCCTGAGCACTGGCGTTTGCGCCACAAACGGCGACGCGAACAGGCAGGCTGCTCAAATAAGTGGCATACTCTGGGGATATTTATCGATGACGGGAGTGCATCATGGCTGTCAATACCCTAGCTTCCAGTACCGCCACAGTACAAGCGACACCGCCACGCCAGCCTGAGCCGGTGAAGGCAGTGGACAAACCCGCCGAACGCGTCGCGCCGCCGGCACCACCTGCGCCGCCGCAAGCGGCGTCTGCGCCGACCGTCAACACCAGCGGCCAGCGCATCGGCACCACCATCAGTACGTCGGCCTGATTCCTGGCCGCCCCCGCCACATAAGACAACGGCGCGTGACCGAGAGGTCCGCGCCGTTTTCTTTGCGACTAGGCCGTCATCAGGCCGCCATCAATTCGCGCAGTTCGCGAATGCTGAAATCGCTGATCTCGTGCATGCGGATCAGGATGGTTGCGCCGATAGGCAGCGTGTTGTGACGGATTTTGCTGATGACCGGTGGCGCTACTTCCAGTGCACGCGACAGGGCGGCATCATTTTTCAGTTGCAGCTTTTCAATGATGGCGTCCAACACGCGATTTGGGTTGTAGGTCGGCGATGCGGTGATTTCTTTGATAGACATAATGTTTTTAAGTAGGTTTCTGGCCGTCTTAGACAAAAAACGACACATGGGTAAAAAAAATTTTTAGCTCTATTACCAATGAAGCACTACAAAACACAGTCATTTATGCCGGTTTTTAGTGCTTAGCCGAGATAATACACGTTTACGTTAACGAACGGCTAACTCATCAGACATTTCTGTGAGATTTAGAGAGATTTTACCCCTATTTCTTATGCTAGGAAGATATTTGTTGTAAGAAAAGGTATAAATCTTTGTAAATTCAGTTGGAACGGCTAAGGCCGGCGGCACGAAAACACCATTCAACGGCCATCAGGGCGGCCAGTTGGGCGATAGTGCCTGGGAAGAGCAAGGAGGATGCGGCGGGAAAATCTGCGCCGTCTGGATACTGGTGCCAGCCTAGCTGGCGGCGTATCTCGTCGGGAGTTGGCGGGGGGCGGTGATCGCACTCACGCTGATGCATGTAAGCACGAACCTGTTCCTTGGTAGGATGGGAAGTGGCTGTCATGCGCATGGCTCCTTCGTAAGATAGCTAACAATATCGTATCATGTGATGACTTGATTGATATAGATCAGCCGAAACGCGTTGCCATTTTGGCACAAACCCCACCAAAGCGGCTTGCACTAGTGTAATTTCCGCCCCTTCTTTACTTGTTTTTACATTTCCCATGACCTACGAAGAATTCCTCGACGAAGTAACAACCCTGCTCCACGAAATCTACGATCTGGACGACGCCGCCGCCATCAAGCTGGTGGTCGACGCCCAGGACGCCGAATATTTCGTCAAGCACGACGACCAGCCCGAGCTGCGCACCCCGGAACAGGCCCGCACGGACGCGGTCGCCCTGTACGAAGCCAAGCAGAACAAGGTACAGACCCAGAAGAAGCAGCAGCAACGCGTGCAGCAGAAGAAGCGCCCGCCGCGCGCCTGATCAGCGCTTGGCCAGCATTTGCGCCACGGTGGCGTAGCGCAGCCGCACGCCCAGCTCGCGCTTGATGCGGCCGTTGCTCAGCCGCCGCGACTCGGACATGAAGGACAGCAGCGCCGGCGTCACCACCTGTTGCAACTCCGCACGAGGCAGGCGCGGCGGCCTCGGCAGCTCGAACGCATCGGCCACCGCATCGAAATACGCCGCCATTTTCATATCGCTGTCGTCCACCGCGTGATACACCCGGTTGGCTCCGCCCCGGAACAGGGCCCTGACGATGATGGCCGCCAGATCGTCGGCATGGATGTGGTTGGTGTAGACATCATCCGCCTCGATCAGCGCCGGCGTCCCCGCCTGCAGGCGCTTGAGCGGCAGGCGCTCGCCGGCATAAATCCCCGGCACCCGCAGGATGGACAACTGCGCGCCGGCGCGCCGCGCCCAGCCGCGCAGCACCCGCTCGGCATCCACCCGCCGCAAGGCCCGCGCATTGCGCGGCGCCACCGGACGGCTCTCGTCAAACAACGCTCCACCACAATCTC
Source organism: Rugamonas aquatica (assembly GCF_009380215.1). Taxonomy (GTDB): domain Bacteria; phylum Pseudomonadota; class Gammaproteobacteria; order Burkholderiales; family Burkholderiaceae_D; genus Rugamonas; species Rugamonas aquatica_B. The sequence goes on along the minus strand of NZ_WHUG01000002.1, from coordinate 451,510 downwards.
CATAGACGCCCGTGGTGCTGACATACACCATACGGGCATGCCCGGGCAACACGGCGGTCAGATGACGCGTGCGACTGTCCAGCACGCCCTCGGCGGGCGGCGGCGCCAGATGCACGACATAGGTCGCCAACCCGGCCAGGCGCCGCAGCGTGGCAGGCTGATCCAGGTCGGCCACCAGCGGCACCGCGCCCAGCGCGCGCAGCTCGGCGCAGCGCGACGGCTGGCTGGTGACGGCAAAAATGCGGAACTGCTTGCGCAGCAAGGGCAACAGCCGCATGCCGACGTCGCCGCAGCCGAGAATTAACAGACGTGGCCGCTTCATTGCTTGCCCCCGGTACGTTCGATAGTGCCGCGATAAATTCCAACCACCTGCTCAAGAAAGGCGCCAACGACGGCGCGCTCCGGCGCCGCCAGCGAGGACACCAGCGCCTGCAGGCTGGCCAGCATCGGCGTCAGCTCGCGCATGGTCAACGCCACCGACTCGGCCGCCGGCACCACCATCACCTTGCGGCGGTCGGTCTCATGCCGCACCCGGCCGACGTGGCCGGCCTTCTCCAGACGGTCGACGATCTGGGTCGCCGCCGCCGTCGTCACTTGCAGGCGCGCCGCCAGATCGCCCGGCGTCAGCGCGCCGCTGCCCACCAGCTGCTCCATCGCGGCCAGATCGGTCGCATTGACCTTCAAGGTCTCCGCCAGCCGTTTTTCGATTTCCCGCGTCAGGATCGAGATATTTTGCAGGTTCCGGCAAATCGGGTCGTCGGCCACGTCGGCCACTTGCCCTACAGCTTGCTGCGTCATGATAGTTTTTTCCTCTACCGCTAAGTCATTTAGTAAGCAATTTTCTTAACCACATACTAACTTAGCGACGCCGAGCACGTCAAAAAACCACCAGTGCTTGACCCGAAGGAAGTTTCACGCCATAATCGCTAATTTACTTAGATATAAATTTACTTTACTAAATACCTGCTTAGGAAATTCTTGCCGAGCAGTCCACACCCGCTCACAGGAGCCTCATATGAAAATTCGTACCGTGCTGATTATCGGCTCCGGCATTGCCGGGCCGGTGCTGGCGCATTTCCTCCATCGTAAAAACATCCAGGTCACCATCGTCGAGCGTGCGCCGCAGCTGCGCAGCTACGGCCAAACCATCGATCTGCGCGGCGCCGGGCGCGAAGTGGCGCGGCGCATGGGCATCGACGCCGAAGTGCGCAGCCGCATCACCCGCGAAGCCGGGCTGGCCTTTGTCGACGCCGCCGGCCATGCCAAGGCTTCCTTCACCGCCGACAGCTTCGGCGGCCAGGGCCTGGTCTGCGACACCGAAATCCTGCGCGGCGAACTGGTCGACCTGCTCTACGAGCACAGCCGCCACGACGCCGAGTACCTGTTCGGCGACCATCCGCTCACCGTCACCGACCTGGGCGACCAGGTGCGCGTGGTCTTTGCCAGCGGCGCCGAGCGCAGTTTCGACCTGGTCATCGGCGCCGACGGCATCCGCTCGCGCACCCGCCGCCTGGTCTGCCCCGACACGCCGGCCATCCACTACCTGGACATGTACACCGCCTACTTCACCATTCCCTACCAGCCCGGCGACGGCCAGTGGGCGCGCTGGTACAACGCCGGGCGCGGCCGCACCCTGCTGCTGCGTCCGGACAATCAAGGCACCACCCGCGCCTTCCTGTCCTTCCGCAGCAGCCGCCGCGGCCATGAAGAGCTCAGCCGTGCCGAACAGCAGTCGCTGCTGCACGAAGTCTTTGCCGACGCCGGCTTCGACACCGCGCGCGTCTTGCGCGACATGGCGCAGTCACCCGACTTTTATTTCGAAGCCATCGGCCAGGTCAAGCTGCCGCGATGGTCGAACGGCCGGGTCGCGCTGGTGGGCGACGCCGCCTACTGCGCGTCGCCGATCAGCGGCATGGGCACCAGCCTGGCGCTGGTGGGCGCCTACATCCTGGCAGGCGAACTGGGCAGCCAGCAGGACCATACGCAAGCCTTCCAGCGCTACCAGGCGCTGATGCGGCCCTACGTGCGCAATGCGCAGCGCATCGCGCCGGGCGCCCTGCGCTTCGCCTCGCCCCACAGCCGCGCCGGGGTCAGGCTGTCCAACGCCGTGCTGGGCGTGCTGGCCAAACCCGCCGTCTCCACCCTGATCGGCAAACTGAACAAGCCCAAGGCCGACGCCATCGCCCTGCCCGACTACTCAACCAAGGCCTGACATGCATCCTCACCAAAAACCCTGGCCAGTGTTCTGGACACTGGTGATCGGCACCTTCATGGTGCTGATCGACGCCACCATCGTCTCCGTCGCCAATCCCGCCATCATGGCCGGCCTCGACACCTCCATCGGCGCCGTGATGTGGGTGACCAGCGCCTACCTGCTGGCCTACGCCGCGCCGCTGCTGCTGACCGGCCGGCTGGGCGACCGCTACGGTCCCAAGCCCATCTACCTGACCGGCCTGGCGGTCTTCGCGCTGGCCTCGCTGGCCTGCGGCCTGTCGCAGACGGCCGGCCAGTTGATCGCCGCGCGCGTGGTGCAGGGCATAGGCGCCGCCTGCATGGTGCCGCAGACCATGGCCGTCATCACCCGCATCTTCCCGGCCGCGCAGCGCGGCCAGGCCATGGGCCTGCTCGGCGCCGTGGCCGGCATCTCCACCCTGATCGGTCCCATGCTCGGCGGCGCCATCGTCAACACCCTGGGCTGGCAGTGGATCTTCTTCGTCAACGTGCCGGTCGGCCTGACCGCCTTCGTGCTGGCCCGCAAGCTGCTGCCCGAATTCGGCCAGCAACCGCACCGCCTGGACATTCCGGGCGCCATACTCAGCGGCGCCGGCCTGTTGCTGATCGCGCTCGGCATCCAGGACGGCGAACGCTACCACTGGGGCGTGATCGCCTGGCAAATCCCGGTCTGGGCGCTGATCGTGGGCGGCGTGCTGCTGTTCGCGCTGTTCCTGCTCTGGCAGCGCGGCAACAAGCACGAACCCTTGCTGCCGCTGGAGCTGTTCCGCGACCGCAATTTCACGGTCGGCAACCTGGCCATCTCGATAGTCGGCTTCACCACGGCCGGCATGCTGTTGCCGCTGATCTTCTACTTCCAGATCGTCATGCAACTGAGCCCGCTGGCCTGCGCGCTGATGCTGGCGCCGATGGCGCTGGTGCTGGCCGCGCTGGCCCCGTTCACCGGCAAGCTGGCCGACAGGATCGACCCGCGCTACATGGCGTGCTTCGGCCTGGCCTGCCTGGCCGGCGGCCTGCTGTGGTACGCGCTCTGGCTGCCGGACGCGGCACAGTCGCGCTGGCTGTTGCTGCTGCCGTCCGCCCTGCTCGGCGTGGCCAACGCCTGCATCTGGGCGCCGATCTCGGCCAGCACGATGCGCAACCTGCCCCCTGCGCGGGCCGGCGCCGGCTCCGGCATCTTCAACACCACGCGCCAGATCGGCTCGGTGCTGGGCGCCGCCTCGATTGCCGCGCTGGTCCAGGCGCAACTGGCGCGCCAGCTGCCCGCCGACCAGTATGCGGCGGGCGCCTTCCACCCGGGCGCGCTCGACCCGGCCAACCTGGCCCTGTTCCATGCCGGTTTTGCCCGGGCCATGGCGCACACCATGTTGCTGCCGGCCGCCGCCGCGCTGCTTGGCGCCTGCGTCGTGCTGTTTTTCGCCAAAAACCGCACCGCCTAGCACGGCGCCGTGGGGCAGGCGCCCGCCCAACCGGGCCGGGGTGATAAAATCGCGGAAACTAATGCTGATCAAGTTTCCATCCATTCACCCCGGTTGCCCTGCGGCGGCCCTAACTACCCCTGATATCGCATGACCTTCCAAATTACTGTACAGCCCAGCGGCCATCAATTCAGCTGCGAGGAAGACGAAACCGTACTGGCCGCGGCCATGCGCGCAGGCGTCGGCCTGCCCTACGGCTGCAAGAATGGCGCATGCAGCTCCTGCAAAGGCAAAGTGATCTCCGGTTCGGTCACGCACAAGGCGCACCAGGAACGCGCGCTGAGCAAGGACGAGGAAGCGGCCGGCCAGGCGCTGTTCTGCTGCGCCACCGCCCACTCGGACCTGACCATCGAAGCCCGCGAAGTGGCCGGCAGCGACGACTATCCGATCCGCAAGATGCCGTCCCGCGTGGCGACGATGGAAAAAATGGCGCCGGACGTGGTCGTCATGACGCTGCAACTGCCGGCCAACGAAACGCTGAAATTCCGCGCCGGCCAGTACATCGAATTCATGCTGCGCGACGGCAAGCGCCGCAGCTACAGCCTGGCCTCGCCGCCGGACCAGGACCAGCCTCTGAGCCTGCACATCCGCCACATGCCGGGCGGCCTGTTCACCGACCAGGTGTTCAGCACGATGAAGGAACGCGACATCCTGCGCTTCGAAGGCCCGATGGGCACCTTCTTCGTGCGCGAGGACAGCGACAAGCCGATGGTGCTGCTGGCCTCCGGCACCGGCTTCGCGCCGATCAAGGCCATCATCGAACACCTGCGCGCGCAGGATTCGCAGCGCCAGATGGTGCTGTACTGGGGCGGCCGCCGCCCGCAGGACTTGTACATGGACGCCCTGTGCCGCCAGTGGGAAGCGATCCTGCCGAACTTCAAGTATGTGCCGGTGATCTCGGCCGCGCAGCCGGAAGACCACTGGACCGGCCGCACCGGCTTCGTGCACGCCGCCGTCATGGCCGACCTGCCCGACCTGTCCGGCCACCAGGTGTATGCCTGTGGCGCGCCTATCGTCGTCGACTCCGCCAAGCGCGATTTTGTCGCGCAATGCCGCCTGCCGGAGGAGGAGTTCTACGCCGATGCCTTCACCACCGAAGCCGACATCAACAAGCCTTAAATAAGCATCCATCCCCACCGGGAGCAGACAGGGATGCAGAGTCCCCAGGCTCTGCTCCCTGAAAGCGCCAATGTCCGACAGTCCGACCTCCTCCAACGGTTTCAGCGTCCTGCGCCACCGTAACTTCACCCTCTACCTTTCCGCCCGCACCCTCGCCACCGTGGCGGTCCAGATGCAGAACGTCGCCATCGGCTGGCAAGTCTATGCGCTGACCCACAACCTGTTCGACCTCGGCCTGATCGGCCTGGCGCAGTTCGCGCCCTTCCTGCTGCTGATCCTGATCGCCGGCCACGCCGCCGACCGCTACGACCGCCGCAACCTGATCGCGCTGGCGCTGGGCGCGCAGCTGCTGTGCGGCCTGATGCTGCTGGCCTTCACCGTCGCCGGGCTCAGCGCCGTGTGGCCGGTGTTTGCCGTGCTGGTGCTGTTCGGCAGCGCGCGCGCCTTCATGGGGCCGGCCACGCAAGCCATCCTGGTCAACCTGGTGCCGCCTGAGAGCTTCAGCAAGGCCGTCGCGCTCAGCTCGTCGAGCTTCCACGTCGCCGTCATCCTCGGCCCGACGCTGGGCGGCCTGTTCTACCTGGCTGGGCCGAAAACGGTTTATATGATTTCCTCGGCGCTGCTGGTGGCCTCGGTGGTGATGATGAGTCTGGTCAAATCGGTCAAGCAGCCGAGCAACCGCGAGCCCGCCACCTGGCACACCGTGCTCGAAGGCTTGCGCTTCGTCTGGTCCAAACCGGTGGTACTGGGCGCCATCTCGCTCGACCTGTTTGCCGTGCTGTTCGGCGGCGCCACCGCGCTGCTGCCGGCGCTGGCGCACGACGTGCTGCACGTCGGCCCGACCGGCCTCGGCATGCTGCGCACCGCGCCCGGCGCTGGCGCCGCCATCTGTTCGATCGCGCTGGCCTTCTTCCCCATCACGCGCCGGGTCGGCCTGTGGATGCTGGGCGGCGTCGGCGTGTTCGGCGTCGGCACGCTGGTGCTGGGCGCCACCTCCACCTTCATCGTCGCGCTGGTCGCGCTGTTCCTGATGGGCGCAGGCGACATGATCAGCGTCTACGTGCGCCACCTGCTGGTGCAGTACGAAACGCCGGACGCGATACGCGGCCGCGTCAGCGCCGTCAACTCGGTGTTCATCGGCGCTTCCAACGAACTGGGCGAATTCGAATCCGGCCTGACCGCCGGCTGGATGGGCCTGACGCGCGCGGTGCTGTTCGGCGGCGCCGCCACACTGGCCGTGACCGGCGCCTGGGCCGTGCTGTTCCCTGTACTGTCGCGCATGGACCGTTTCCCTCATGAGGACAAGCAATGACATTACGCATACGACTGCCCGGCATCATCCACAGCCGCCCCCACCTGAGCCTGGCCGTCGCGCTGGGCGTCGTGATCGGCCCGCTGCTGCCGCAAGCCTGGCCGCTGCTGGCCCGCCTGCTGACGGCGTGGAATATCGTGGTCTGGTCCTATCTGCTGATGATGGGCTGGATGATGATGCGCGCCGACCAGCACGACATCAAGCGCGCCGCCTGCCGCCAGGATGAAAAGGGGCCTGTGATCCTGGCCACGCTGTCGCTGGCGATCATGATCAGCCTGGCCGCCATCATCTCGCAGCTGTCGACGCTGAAGGATCTGAAGACGGCCGACATGGCGCTGCACTACGGCTTCGTGGTGCTGACGCTGACCGGCTCGTGGTTCATGATAGGCACCATGTTCTGCTCGCACTACGCCCATCTGTACTACATCAAGAACGACGGCGAGAAGCCGCTGCAGTTCCCCGACCACGACCTGACGCCGAACTACTGGGACTTCCTGTATTTCGCGCTGACGATCTCGGTCGCCGTGCAGACCTCGGACGTGGCCGTGCGCAGCCGCGCCATGCGCCAGGTGGTGCTGGGGCAATCGGTGCTGTGCTTCTTCTACAACCTGGCCATCCTCGGTTTGTCGATCAATATTGCCGCTTCGCTCATCAATGGCTAGCTCAACGTTAGCGACTTAACGCGAACCTAAGGAGAAAAGGAGTAATATTGTTTTGCAGTTCAACAAACAGGAGCAAGCGTATGCAAATCAATATCAATGCCGACAAAACCATCGACCGCCACGCCGGTCTGGATGAACATGTACAAACGGTCGTGAGCAATGCCCTCCACCGCTTCGGCGAGCAGATCACCCGCGTCGAAGTCCATTTGAGCGACAACCTGGGCCAGAAGTCAGCCGACGGCGACAACCGCTGCCTGATGGAAGCCCGCGTCACCGGGTATCAACCGATCGCCGTCAGCGATCACGCCGCCACGCTGCACCAGGCCATAGGCGGCTCGGCGGAAAAACTCAAACGCGCCATCGACAGCGCCCTGGGCCGCCTGCATGACAAGGACAAGCGCCACGCCAACGGCGCCGTGCCGGCCGAAGCCGACATCGACGACAGCGAATAATTTCATGGGGAGGGAGCTAGCGCCGTGCCAGCTCCCTCAAGTACGTCAAGCCCTGCAGCGACCGGCTGCCATACCACGACATCATCTCCCCATCAACCAGCAACACCGGCTTGCCCAGCTGCTTTTCCAGCGCATCGGCATGCGCCTCGGTGAAGCGATACGGTTCGCTCGACAGCAACACCCCATCCACGCCATCCATCAACTCGGCCGACCATTCGAAGCGCGGATAACGCTGCTCGCCCAGGTCCGGCACGCTCCAGCCGATTTCCTCCAGCATGCGCGCGATGTAGGTGTCGCGCGACACCGTCATCCACGGGTCTTGCCAGATGCAGTACAACATGGTCTGCGGCCGCGACGGCGGCAGCGCGCGCAGCAGCGCATACTCCGCCTCGAACGCCGCACACCAGTCGGCAGCAGCCTGCTCGCGGCAGAACACGCCGCCCATCAGGCGCGCCAGCTCCAGGTTGTCGCGCGGACGCAGCGGATGCGTGACGACAATGTGCGGAATGAATTCCGCCAGCAGCTCGACGGTCGGCTTTTCGTTCTCGTCGATATTGACCACCAGATGGGTGGGCGCCAGCTTGCGGATCTTCTCGATATTCACATCCTTGGTGCCGCCCACCTTGGGTATCGCCGGCACCACATCGGCCGGATGGATGCAGAAGCCGGTGCGGCCCACCAGTTGCCCGGCCAGGCCCAGGTCGCACAGCAGCTCGGTAATCGACGGCACCAGCGACACGATGCGCGCGTGCGGATCGGCCAGGTGCTTGTTGCCGATCGCGTCGGTATATTCCATGTTCTCATCCAGTGTGGGCAATGGCGGTATTGAAGCATCTGCGGATACATCGCGCAACAACTGCGGGGACAAAATTTACACAGCGTACAGGGCAGTTCAGCTATGATTAGTCAGCTTGCCCATCAGCACCTCGAAAGACGACTTTGAAACAAATCAGCACATTCGGCAGCTCCGGCTACCAGATCAGCGACTTGCAACTGTTGCGCAATTCGGACGATGACGCCGCGCTCGCCAAGCTGTTGGCGCACTGTCCCGTGATGCTGCTGGAAAGCGGCCAGGCGGTGGCCGAATCGAACCGCGCCCGGCTCTACATCGTGCTGCGCGGCGCGCTGTCGGTGGCGACCGATACCCGCACCGGCATGGCCGACGGCACCGTCAGCAAGATACTGCCGGGCGAAAGCGTGGGCGAGCAATCGGTGCTGGACGAGGAAGCCAACCTGTCCAGCATCACCGCGCTGGAGCAGAGCGAAGTGCTGGTCATCGAAGCCGATCTGGTGTGGAAGCTGATCGACGAATCGAATGTGCTGGCGCGCAATCTGCTGCGGCTGCTGTCCTTCCGCATCCGCGCCGCCAACGCGCAGCTGCGCCGGCGCCAGAAACTGGGCGAGTTCTACCGCCAGCTATCGATGATCGACGGCCTCACCGGCCTGTACAACCGCGCCTGGCTCAACGACCTGCTGCCGACCATGGTGGCCACCGCGCAGGGCTCGCACGCGCCGCTGGCGCTGATCATGATCGACCTCGACCACTTCAAGAAATTCAACGACAGCCACGGCCACCTGGCCGGCGACCAGGCCTTGCGCGCGGCCGCCCACGTGCTCAGCAGCGCGCTGCGGCCCACCGATTTTGCCGTGCGCTACGGCGGCGAGGAAATGATGGTGCTGCTGCCCGACACCAGCGACAAGGTCGCGGTGGCGGTGGCCGAGCGCCTGTGCGAGCGCATGCAGCAAGCGGTGGTGTTTGGCGACATGCGCCTGCCGTTGCCGCACGTGACAGCCTCGTTCGGCGTGGCGACGCTGCAGGCGGAGCAGGATGAATCGGCGCTGATCGCCGCCGCCGACGGCGCGCTCTACCGCGCCAAGGAACTGGGCCGCAACCGCGTGGCCCATCACGAACCTACTGCCCCGGACCAGCCTTGATCGGCGCCGTGCCGGCGCCGCTATCCGTCTCGGCGGCCGGCTGCGCCTTGTGCGCGGCCGCGAAGTCGGCGTAGCCCTTCTGCACCAGCTCATAGGTCTTGTCGATATTGCTGGCGACATCGCCATTGAGCACCTTCAACCCGTCGAGCACGCCGCGCGCTTCCTTGAAGCCCTGGTCCACGCCTTTTTTCAGCGTATCCATGAACTTGTTCAGCACCGCATCGCCGTCTTCGCCGGGATGTTGCTGCTTATAGGCTTCGTAAAACGCCGTCGACAGCGATACAATGCGGCTCGCCGTGCCTTCCGGCGTATTATCCTGCGAGACGGCGTTCTGGATGGCGTTGTCGCCGAAATCGTCCTTGAGCGCCTCGTTGATGCCGGTGAGCGCCGTTTTCAGCAGCACCGACAGCGGTTCGTTGGAAGAATTCAACGATACCGTCAAGGAAGCTTGTACGATGGACACGTTCAACTGCGCCTTGGCCTTGGCGGCGACCGACACATTGCTGTCGTCCTTGGCCTGGACCGGTGCGCTGGACGTGGCAGCCGTACTGCCCGATGTTGCCGATACTGGAGTCGCCATGATGTTGCTCCTGATGGAATATCCTGTAATTATCGGCAGAATTAAGAATAACTGTAGCCCCCTTGACCGCACCCTATGACCACACAGACCTTTCTCTGGCACGACTACGAAACCTTTGGCGCCCAGGCGCGCCGCGACCGCCCGGCGCAATTCGCCGCGATCCGCACCGATGCCGAGCTGAACGAGATCGGCACGCCCATCATGCTGTATTGCAAGCCGGCCAATGATTTCCTGCCGGACCCGCAGTCCTGCCTGATCACCGGCATCACGCCGCAGCAATGCCTGGAATGGGGCGTGCCCGAACACCAGTTCGCCGCCACCATCGAGCAAGCCTTCTCCAAGCCGGGCACCATCGGCGTCGGCTACAACACCATCCGCTTCGACGACGAGATCACCCGCTTCATGTTCTGGCGCAACCTGATCGATCCGTACGCGCGCGAATGGCAAAACCAGTGCGGCCGCTGGGATTTGCTGGACGTGGTGCGCATGACCTATGCGCTGCGCCCGGAAGGGATTGAATGGCCGATGCGCGAGGACGGCAAGCCCAGCTTCAAGCTGGAGCACCTGGCCAAGGCCAACGGCCTGCTGCACGAGGCGGCGCACGATGCGCTGTCCGACGTGCGCGCCACCATCGCGCTGGCCCGCCTGATCCGCGCTAAGCAGCCCAAGCTGTTCGACTTCTGCCTGGCGCTGCACAAGAAAGACCGCGTGGCCGACGAGATCGGCATGCACCTGGCGCCGGCGCTGCGCGCGCCGTTCCTGCACGTGTCGGGCATGTTCCCGGCCGAGCGCGGCTGCATCGCGCTGGTGTGGCCGCTGGCCACGCATCCGACCAACAAGAATGAAGTGATCGTCTGGGACTGCACCTACGATCCGACCGAACTGTTCACGCTGGATGCCGACACCATCCGCACCCGCATCTTCAGCCGCGCCGACGCGCTGCCGGAAGGCGTGACGCGCTTGCCGGTCAAGAGCATCCACCTGAACAAATCGCCGATGCTGGTGTCCAACCTGAAGACGCTGTCGCCGGCGATGGCGGCCAAATGGGGCATCGACCTGGAGCAAGGCAAGGCTCACGCCGCGCTGGCCGCGGCCGGCCGCAATATGGATATCGAGTGGGAACAGGTGTTTTACCGCCCGGCGGGCGCCGAGCTGGATGTGGACGAGGATCTGTACAACGGCTTCGTCGGCAAGGAGGACCGCCGCATGCTCGACACGCTGCGCAAGGAAACCCCGGCCCGTCTGGCGACGGCGTCGCCATCGTTCAGCGATCCGCGCCTGCTGGAACTGCTGTTCCGCTACCGCGCACGCAACTTCCCCGAGACTTTATCGGAAGGCGAGTTGGAGCATTGGGAGCAGCACCGCGCAGCGCGCTTCTACGAGGGCGCCGGCGGTGCGCGCAGCATCGACCAGTTCTTCGGCGAGATCGACCATCTGCAACAGGATGCCGATGAGCGTGCCGAACAAATCCTGGCCGAGCTGTACGAGTACGTGGAGCTCATCGCTCCAGCGCACTAAGCGGATTTAAGCGCGATGCTGGTTGATGGCGTCGCGCGTTTCCAGCGCCACGCGGCGGGCGGCGGCGGCGAAGTCTTCACCGGCCTGCGGCGCCGCGTACAGGATCGCGCGCGAGGAGTTAATCATCATGCCAGCGCCAGCGGCGGTCTTGCCCGACTTGACGGTGGCCGCGATATCGCCGCCCTGCGCGCCGATGCCAGGCACCAGCAGCGGCATATCGCCGACAATCGCCCGTACCTGCGCCAGTTCTTCCGGGAAGGTCGCACCGACCACCAGCGCGCACTGGCCGTTGGCGTTCCACTTCTGCGCCACCAGGCGCGCCACGTGCTGATACAGCGGCTGGCCGTCGACATTCAGGAACTGCAGATCCGAACCGCCGGCGTTCGAGGTGCGGCACAGGATGATGACGCCGCGCTCGCTCCACTCCATGTAGGGCTCCACCGAATCCGAGCCCATGTACGGGTTGACGGTGACGGCGTCCGCGCCGTAGCGGTCGTACGCTTCACGCGCATACTGGCGCGCGGTGGCGCCGATGTCGCCGCGCTTGGCGTCCAGGATCAGCGGAATATGCGGATAATTGTCGCGCACGTAGTGGCAGATTTTTTCCAGCTGGGCTTCCGCGCTCAGCGCCGCGAAGTAAGCGATCTGCGGCTTGAACGAACACGCCAGGTCGGCGGTCGCATCGATGATTTCGCGGCAGAAGTGGTAGATGCCTTGCGGGTCGTTCTGGAACTGCGCCGGCAGTTTGTCCATGTCCGGATCCAGGCCCACGCACAGCAGCGAGTCGTTGGCCGTCCAGGCGGCAGATAATTTGTTGATGAAAGTCACGACGCACCCTTAGCTTTTGTTGCAAACCCTCTATTGTAACGCGCCCGCATCGGGCTGTTAAAATTTGCCCTCTCTCCTTAGAAAGCACATCCCATGAAACTCTCGAATAAAGTCGCGATCGTCACCGGCGCCACCCAGGGCATCGGCCTGGCCTGCGCGCAGCGCCTGGTGGCCGAGGGCGCCAAGGTCATGCTGGTCGACATCAAGCCGGAAGGCGCGGCCGCCGCCGCCACGCTGGGCGAGGCGGCCCGCTTCTTCGCCGCCGACGTCAGCCAGAAATGCGATGTCGACGCGCTGGTGGCCGCCACCCTCGCCGAATTCGGCCGCATCGATATCCTGATCAACAACGCCGGCGTCACCCACGCCGCCGACTTCCTCGACCTCACGGAAGACGATTTCGACCGCGTGCTGCGCATCAACCTCAAGTCCATGTTCCTGTGCGGCCAGGCCGTGGCGCGCCAGATGGTCAAGCAGCAGAGCGGCTGCATCATCAACATGTCCAGCGTGAACGCCGAGTTGGCCATCCCCAACCAGGTGCCTTACGTGGTGTCCAAGGGCGCGATCAACCAGCTGACCAAGGTGATGTCGCTGAACCTGGTCACGCACGGCATCCGCGTCAACGGCATCGGCCCCGGCACCATCCTGACCGAACTGGCCAAGCAAGCCGTGATGGCCAGTCCGGAAGCGCGCAACACCATCCTGTCGCGCACGCCGATGGGCCGCTGCGGCGAGCCGGAGGAAGTGGCCTCCATCGCCGCCTTCCTGGCCAGCGACGACGCCAGCTACATGACCGGCCAGACCCTGTACGTGGACGGCGGCCGCCTGGCCCTGAACTACACGGTGCCGGTCAAATAAAGAGTTATACGCATTATTGATGTCTGGTATCTAAAACAACAATTAGACACATATCTCGGACACGCCCATAATTACACCTGTCTCCACTATTCTCCTCCAAGAAAATAGTTTTAAGCCCGCTTTAACCAGCGGGCTTTTTTTTTACCCGTCGTCATGACGGCGTCATATTCGCTCCCCATACTTGCTACATCTTCAGTACATGCAACCGATAGGCATGACGGAAGAAAGGTGCACCGGGGCTCCGGTGCACCACTCCCCCCCTTCCCGCACTCCATGGTATTGTCTGGTTCATGATCAAACAATTCCTTCTGACCAATTCCCACGCCCGACTACGCTACTGGACCGCCATCGTCCTGTACCTGCTGATATTGATACTGGGCTCGCTGCCCGGCGCCCGCCAGGACATCGGCCAGGTCGCTTCGGGGCTGATACTGCATTCGCTGGCTTATGCAGGACTGACGTTTTTGATTTTCACCGGCGGCACCGGCAATCTGAGGCTACGGGCCGGCAAGGCCGTGCTGACCATCGCCCTGATGGGCGCGCTTGACGAATACGTGCAAAGCTTCTTTCCGTACCGCCATGGGGCCGTGTCCGACTGGCTGGTCGACTGCAATGCTGCGGTGCTGACGGCCTTGTTCATGTACTGCTTGTGGACCCGTTATCGCATCCAGCCGTCAAACTGACATTCCCGGCACGCTCCCCGGGCCTGCCTACTGCCAACTCCACATCCAGACGCATTTGCTGTAATTGCTCGGCTTTGGCCACGCGTACCAACTCGTGCAATGAATGTGTCAATAAATGCCGGCTACGCGGGTCCGGCGCTTCTCCATAGGTTGAGTTAATTAATTCTTCGATAATAGTGTCTGTCACGCGTGTCAACATATCGATATCCTTAAAAGTGATACCCAACAATTATTGCGTGCGAGTAGCACGCCGCAATTGATGTATATCAACTGCCCCGGGATGTGAAGGGAACAAAACCGCGCGCTTGTCCTCTGAATCAAAAGGCTAGCCTTTTTGATGAGTGACTACGGGAGAATGAGATGAACACAAGCAGAAATAGCATGATCGCGTTGACCATCCTGGTATTGGCCGGCTGCGCGTCGGAGCGCAGCGGCGAGCCCAACGCGAACAGCACGACCAGCAGCACCGGCAACCAGAGCAGCACCACCGGCACCATGACCAGCGGCATGACCGGCAGCGCATCCGCCAGCACCACGGCGCAGACCAGCTACGGCGTCGTGCAAGCCATCGACCAGATGCAGCGGCAGGACGTGGGCGCCGGCCTCGCGGGCGCGGCGGCGGCAGGCGGCAGCGTTGGCTTACCGACGGACAAAGTCTATCGCGTCACCGTGCGCCTGGACGACGGCACCACGCAGATGGCGGTGGCCGATTCCCTGCCCAGCTACAAGATCGGCGACCGCGTGCGCTACAACAACGGCATGGTGAGCAGCTACTAGTACAGCTGTTCAACCTGGTAGCCGCGCCGCTTCAGCAGCTGCGGCAAGCCATCCTCGCCCACCAGATGCAGCAGGCCGACGCCCACAAAAGCGACCTGGTCCTGCTGCAGGATGCGCTCGATACTGCTGGCCATTTCGGGATTGCGCTTGCCCAGCAACACCCGGTTCATGAAGCCGGCGGAGATCGTATCGCCGCTGGTGGCGGACTGCCACGCCGCATGGATACCCGGCGCGTCGGCGGCGCTCCAGGCGTCGATCAGCGCGGTGGATTTTTTCAGCGAGGCGCCATCGGCCAGGTCGGCCAAATTCTCCAGCAGATACTGCTCCTGCTGCCGCTCGTCCAGCGTATCGAACAGGCTGAGCTGATAATCGGCACTCTCCAGTTCGCGCACGGTCTTGTCCTGGTTCTTGGCCGCCGCCAGCAGCGCATACTCCACCGCCTGGCTGCGCTGGAAACCGTGCACCTCCATCTCCGCACCGATCAGCAGATTGGCGATCAGCCACGGCTTGTACTGCTGCACCGATTGCAGCGACATGCCGGCCCGCGCCAGCGCCTGCACCATCAGGCCCAGCGCGGCAGGCGACAGATGATGCTGGACCATGTCGCCCTCCGGATAGCGGCCATGGCGCGCCAGCGCCAGCTGGAACGGCGCATCCTGGCGGATGTCCAGCTCGATGACCAGCGCCCGGGCGTCACGCAGCGCGCGCGACACCACCGGATCCAGCGGATAGACACCATCCCTGCCGACATGAATGGTGCCGAACAGATAACCGGTCTTGCCATCGTGCGTGATCCGATACAACTGGCCGCGATGCACAGCCGCTGCAGGCTCGACCAACCCGGCCGCGAACGCCGCCTGGCAGCAGTACATCAGCGCGATAAATAAAATAACAATTTTCTTAGGCATGAGTTTCCCCGCGATAGCAGGGCATGCCATCGAACGAATAAAAAAGGAATATGGGAGGAGTAAAGCGAGGCGCGTTACTGTTTCCAATGGTAAATCAGGACCACGCCTGGGGAAATATCTTTTTAAAATTCGCCGTGAATATCGGCAAAATAAACACAGTTAAATAGCAGCTCAATAATAAAAATACTGTTTAAATGGTTATTAATTATCGGATTATCACGAATTAAGGCGCCGCCAGCGCGACTCGCCCATTCTGTGTATGCTTGCTGGTCCATATAGGCAGGACAAGCACCATGATTCCATTTTCCATCCTCGATCTTTCCCCGATCGCAGAAGGCAGCACCCCTTCCGCATCGTTCCGCAACACGCTGGACCTGGCGCAGCACGGCGAACGCTGGGGCTACCAGCGCTACTGGCTGGCCGAGCACCACGGCATGCCCGGCATCGCCAGCGCCGCCACCGCCGTCGTCATGGCCCACGTGGCCGGCGGCACCTCGACCATCCGGGTCGGCGCCGGCGGCATCATGCTACCCAATCACGCACCGCTGGTGATCGCCGAACAGTTCGGCACGCTGGAAGCGCTCTACCCCGGCCGCATCGACCTCGGCCTGGGCCGCGCGCCCGGTTCCGACCAGACCACCGCGCGCGCCCTGCGCCGCAACCTCGACAGCGACGCCGACGCCTTCCCGCAAGACGTGCTGGAACTGCAAGACTATCTGTCCGACACGCCGCGCCAGCGCGTGCTGGCCGTGCCCGGCAAAGGCGCCAAAGTGCCGCTGTGGATTTTGGGCTCCAGCACCTTCGGCGCGCAGCTGGCCGCGCACATGGGCCTGCCGTTCGCCTTCGCCTCGCACTTCGCGCCGCAGATGATGCAGCAGGCCATCGCCCTGTACCGCAGCAATTTCCAGCCGTCGGCGCAGCTGGCCAGGCCGCACGTCATGCTCGGCTTTAATGTGTTCGCCGCCGACAGCGATGAGGAAGCGCACTACCGCGCCACCTCGATGCAGCAAGCCTTCGTCAACCTGCGCACCGGCAAGCCGTCGCAGCTACCGCCGCCCAAGGCCGGCTATCTGCAATCGCTGGGGCCGCAGGAACGGGCGATGCTGGACGCCGTGCTGTCCTGCACAGCTATCGGCGCGCCGGACACCGTCAGCCGCCAGCTGCAGGAATTCATCGCCCGCACCGGCGCCGACGAGCTGATGATTACCTCGCAGATCTTCGACCACGACCAGCGGCTGCGCTCCTACGAAATCGCCGCCGAAGCACGAAAGACGCTGGTGAACCCGTGAGCCCGTCGCACGCCCAGCGCGACATTTCCTCCGGCATGGTCTGGCTGTTCGCCACCGCGACCGGCCTGATCGTCGCCAACCTGTACTACGCGCAAACGCTGATCGGTCCGATCAGCCGCGCCACCGGCCTCGACCCTGGCGCGGCCGGCCTGATCGTCACGCTGACGCAGATCGGCTACTGCCTCGGCCTGCTGTTCATCGTGCCGCTGGGCGACCTGCTGGAAAACCGCCGCCTGATCTTCATCGCCCTGCTGACCACGGCGCTGGCCTTGCTGGCGGCCTCGCTGACCAGCAGCGCCGCGCTATTCCTGCTGGCGGCCTTCTGCATCGGACTGGGTTCGGTGGCGGCGCAGATCGTGGTGCCGTTCGCCGCCCACCTGTCGCGTCCCGAAACGCGCGGCCAGACCGTGGGCAAGGTGATGAGCGGCCTGCTGATGGGCATCATGCTGGCGCGTCCCGTGGCCAGCCTGGTGGCCGACGCGCTGAGCTGGCATGCGATCTTCGTCATCTCGGCAGTCAGCACCACCGCGCTGGCCTTCCTGCTACGCGCGCGCCTGCCGCAGCGGCAACCGGATTCGGGCCTGCACTATTTCGCGTTGCTGGGATCGATGTGGCACCTGCTGAAGACCACGCCCATCCTGCGCCGCCGCGCCGCCTACCAGGCTTGCATGTTCGGCGCCTTCAGCCTGTTCTGGACCAGCGTATCGCTGGAGCTGACCGGTCCGCGTTTCCAGCTGAGCCAGACCGGCGTCGCCATCTTCGCGCTGGTGGGCGTGGCGGGCGCGATCGCCTCGCCCATCGCCGGCCGCCGCGCCGACCATGGCAAGAGCCGCTCCACCACCGCCGTCGCGCTGACGCTGGGCGCGCTGGCCTTCGCCCTGCCGCTGCTGATCCACTCCAGCCGCCTGGTCGACCTGGGCGTGCTG
Source organism: Rugamonas aquatica (assembly GCF_009380215.1). Lineage (GTDB taxonomy): Bacteria > Pseudomonadota > Gammaproteobacteria > Burkholderiales > Burkholderiaceae_D > Rugamonas > Rugamonas aquatica_B. The sequence goes on along the minus strand of NZ_WHUG01000002.1, from coordinate 433,956 downwards.
GTGCTGACCTCCATCGTGCTGGACATGGGCGTCTCGGCCAATCTGGTCACGGGACAGCGGGCGATCTTCGCCCTGCCGGCGGACATCCGCAGCCGCTTGAACGGGCTCTACATGGCCTTGTTCTTCATGGGAGGAGCGCTGGGATCATCGCTGGGCGGCTGGATGTTTGCCGCACACGGCTGGAACGGCGTGCTGTGGGCAGGCCTGGCCTTCCCCGTCACCGCCTTGTGCGTGTTCGCCACCGAATAACCTTGGGGTCAAGTCTGACATTTGGACACGAACTCTGCCGCAGCGTCAGTTAAGGCAGAGCCCGTGTCCAAATGTCAGACTTGACCCCAGATTGTTAGTGCGACCAGAGACGGACCTGGCCTTGCAGCGATACGGTGCCGTTGATATTGAGGCTGCCCAGGTTGCCGGTGACCGGCGCGTTCGGATCGCTCTGCACGCTCAGCGATTCGAAGCCGAAGTTGGTGTAGCGCACATAACCCGGCAAGCCGATGGCGATGTAGTCGCCGCCGCCATCGGTACGCGTCTGCACGCCCAGGCTGACGGCAAACATGTCCACCGCGCCGCGCACATTCTTGAACACGATGTAGCGGCTCTGCCCGTCGCCCTTGAAGCCCAGCGATAAACGGCTGTCGCTGACCGCCCCCACCAGCGTCGGATCGTTCAGCGAAATATGGGCCGCGAAGCTGATGCCGTCCTGCCCGCTGACCTTGGACAGCTCGCCGTCATCGAGCGCCTGCAACGGCCCCGCCTGCGACACGCCCGCCGCCAGCATCATCCACAGGAACAGGGCGCGCGCCATCAGTGCTTGAACTTTATGTCGAGATACTGGATCTGGATCGAGCCTATGCGCGAGGAGCCAAGATCCACCGTCGGCTGCCCCGGGCTCACGAAAGAAATATTGTCGACCACCACGCCGCCGGCCGGCGCCACACCGCTGCCGTAACGCGAATCCGGCCAGTCGATGCCGATGTGCAGGCGCGGCCCGGTCTCGTCGTTCAGCGCATTGATCACCGCCGGCTGCGACGCCACATTGGCCAGCATCCACGGCGTATTGTTGAACACGCCATTGCCATCGACGCCGCCGATGTGCACGCCACTCAGCACCATCGCCTCGGTGGGGTCGTTGCGGCCGCGCGGCTGGAACGACAGCTTGCCGATATCCATGCGCAGCGCCGCCCCGAAGGCCACGCCGTCATTGACCTGCGGCGTGGAGAATTGCAAGCCGCCGCCGGAAAACACCAGGTCCTTGATGACCACGCTGCCCTGCTCGCGCGTGACGCCGTCGGCCGTCACGCCCCAATCGTAGGCGGCCTGCCAGCGCTGGTCGGCATTCACGTTCAGCGGAAAGGCGATGTTGATGACATCGGCCAGGCCGGGCGCGCCGGCCACGATGTCGAGCTTGTAGGGATCGGAAAACGGCAAAGGATTGTCGCTGCGCGAGGCGCTGAATTTTTCCACGTACAGACTGGAGCCGACCGGCGTGGTGTAGCTGACGCGCGCATCGCCGCTCATGGCGAAACCGTTCAGATCGAAGCTGACGCCATCGCGCCCGCGCACCGTCGACAGCGCCGCGTCGTTCAAGGGCTCCATCGCCGGCGCCGGCGCGCACACGGCGGCCAGCAGCATCAGCAAGGAAGCGCGCGCGACCGTCATCAACGGCCCTTCGGCAGATTCGGCGGCACCAGGCCGGACGTGTTCAAGGCTTGCAGCTTGTCGCGCCAGTTCATCCAGATGCCGGCCTGCGCCGCATCGGTAGCCGGCACGCCGGCGGCCGTCGGGAACTGCACGCCGGTCTTCAAGACGGAGATCCAGAAATCCCGGCTCGGCCCGGCGGCATCGCCGGCCGTCACGCCGCCCAGCTGCGCCAGCGACAGGCAAGGCGCGGTGCAGCCGCCATCCCAGCGCTTGCCGCCGAGCGTGTCGGTGCGCGAGTCGAGCACCACGGCGGTGCCGTCGGCCGCCTGGCCCGTCACCCGCATCGAGCCCGACAGGCTGTTGATCTTCATGCCGATATCGCCGCTGATGCCCTCGAAGCCGAAGCGCATGCCGACCGCTTCGCGCGAGGCGCCATCGGCCGCGTTCTTGTAGACGAATTCGAAATAGGGATTGCTGATGTGGACCAGGCGCTGCGCCTCGGTGCCATCGCTGCGGCCGAATTGCAGCAGGCCGATGTCGAGATCGGCGCCGGTGCCGTTGCGCGCGGCGTAGTTGTATTCGCCCAGGCGCACATTGCGCAGGTTGGCGCTCAGTGTGATGTCGGCGTCCAGCGCGACCTTGCTGAAATCGAAGCCGCCCAGGCTGGTGTTGGTGAGCGCGACCAGACCTTGTCCACGCGTGTTGGACAGTTCCTCTTCACTCAGCGGTTGCATTTGCGCCGAAGCCGTCAGCGTGCAGCAGGCCAAAGCCGCGCACAGCCACAGCGAACGCAGGGAATAGAAGGAGCTCATGATGTGGGAAACAACAGCCGCGAGCGCGGCTGTTGTTGCTCAGCTGATTAGTGAGCGAAGATCCAGACGGTGGTGCCGCGCATGTCGATCTGGTTCATGGCAACCGAACCGAACGATGCTGCGCTGTTGCCCATCTTGATCGCGTCGACCGACACGTTCAGGTAGTGGCCGTCAGCAACCACGCTCGCTGGGATAGCGATCTGCACGACGTCGCCGCCGGTAGCTGGGTTGTAGAAGGTGCCTGGGTTGGTCACGCCAGCGGCGCCGGCAGCGGCCAGGAAGGAGTTTTTCGACAGGATGTCGATGTTAGCGGCGATCAGGCCGTTCACTTTGATGCCGTTGAAGCTGACCGAACCGCCACCCATGCCGTTGGCATCCAGTGCGTCGGTGTCGGTGTAGGTGAACGAAGCGATCTTGATGTTCAGATTGGCAGCGATCGACACGCCGTCCTGGCCGCTGACAGTGCTCAGCTCTGCGTCTTGGATTGGGGTCATGGCCGATGCCGAGAAAGCCAGGGTTGCCAGGGCTGCTGCTACTGCGGTTTTGATGAATTGCATGTGATCGTCTCCGTGAGGTTTTGGTCTAGGTATTTGTGTTTTTTTCAATGCTACGTAACCATCTTAGGGCTACGCTGTTGCAAGCGTCCAGCGTGCCGCGCTGACTTTTCAGGCCAAGCAACAGACCCTGCGAGCCAGCGCGGACGGGTCTGGATTAGTGCGCGAAGATCCAGACGGTGGTGCCGCGCATGTCGATCTGGTTCATGGCAACCGAACCGAACGAAGCTGCGCTGTTGCCCATCTTGATCGCGTCGACCGACACGTTCAGGTAGTGGCCGTCAGCAACCACGCTCGCTGGGATAGCGATCTGTACGACGTCGCCGCCGGTAGCTGGGTTGTAGAAGGTGCCTGGGTTGGTCACGCCAGCGGCGCCGGCAGCGGCCAGGAAGGAGTTTTTCGACAGGATGTCGATGTTAGCGGCGATCAGGCCGTTCACTTTGATGCCGTTGAAGCTGACCGAACCGCCACCCAGGCCGTTGGCATCCAGTGCGTCGGTGTCGGTGTAGACGAAGGAGTCAATCTTGATGTTCAGATTGGCAGCGATCGACACGCCGTCCTGGCCGCTGACGGTGCTCAGTTCTGCGTCCTGGATCGGGGTCATGGCCGATGCCGAGAAGGCCAGGGTTGCCAGGGCTGCTGCGATTGCGGTTTTAACGATTTGCATTTTTTATCTCCGAGTTGTGTATGAATTTTTTTGTCCGGGCTCACGTTCGGCAGGCTGCTCCTGGGCTCCGGGTAGGAGCCGCGGCGCCCTGTCCGGTGCCGTGAAAATCTTAATATTTGACTATTAATTGAGTCCATCATATGAGTCGCCGCCGACGCCGGTCCAGCGCGGCGCGCTGACTTGGAAAGCCAACAACGTGGCCTTGGGAGCCATACAGAGTGGGGATGCGGCGTGTGGCAGTTATGTCACGCATGTTGTCAAAAGGTTGCGCCGATTCGTCGCCAAAGCGCCGTCCCATTAGCATAAGTTCGCCAAAAAGATTTAGAGTCACATTTCTAAAAAAACAGATGCTCGGTTTTGCCAAACCATGCGTTAATTAATTACAAGAAAAGAAAGACGTGTTGTCGCCTTAATAAAGCACGACCGTTCTAATTAAGAATACTGGAGACAAGATGACCATCACGATGGGGCGCCCGACGCCTCTGGGCGCAGCCTACGCCCGCAGTTTGTGCCCGCAGTCCCGCCGGCATTTTTATCGCGCGCGCCCAGGCGCGCCCTCACGCGCGACGCGCGAGGGATGACGCCATGCTGATGATCCTGCTCGGCATCATCGCCGCCGCGATCGGCGGCGCCGGGGCCATGTCCCGCCACGAACCGCTGGACCGTCCCAAGGGCCAGTTCGAAATGCCGCAGACCCTGCTGGGCGGCGGCGCCTACACGCAATCGGTGACGATGGAGCCGTTCTCCGAGCTCAAGTACAAACACATCGTGCGCCAGGCCTTCGACTTCAGCTGCGGCTCGGCCGCGCTGGTGACCATCCTCAACTACCACCTGGGCGTGATGGTCAACGAACAGCAAGCCATGGAAGGCATGCTGGACAAGGGCGAAAAGGAAAAGATCATCGAGCGGCGCGGCTTCTCGCTGCTGGACATGAAGCGCTACGTCGGCTCGCTGGGCCTGTCGGGCGCCGGCTTCAAGGCCGAGATCAAGGACTTGATGACGCTGGAAGAACCGGCCATCGTGCCGATCGACTACGCCGGTTCCAAGCACTTCGTGGTGTTGCGCGGCATCCGCGGCGGCGTGGTCTACATCGCCGACCCGTCGGCCGGCAACATCGCCTTCTCGGTCGAAGAATTCGCGCGCTGGTGGGACAAGAACACCCTATTCATCATCTCCCCGGCCAAGGGCCAGACCCCGGTGGCGCAACTGGCGCTGAACGACCAGGAGCTGGCCGTGGCCGACATGGACCGCGTCACAGGCAAGGGCCGGCAGGACGGCCTTTCCAATGCGGCCCAGCTGTTGCTGCGCGCCGTCAACACGGGCGCCGCAGGCACCTGGATGCATCGCAATTAACCCCCGCGCCTTTCCCACTCTCGCGCCTACTCTCTCAAGGATGACCAAGATGATTTTCCGTACCCTGCCTATCGCCGCAGCCATTGCCGCCACCCTGCTGGCGCTGCCCGCTTCGGCGCAACAGACCGCCGCCCCCGCCAGCGCCGACGCCGCGCGCGACGCGCTGGCCAAGAAGGAAGGCGAAGGCGACCAGAGCGCCCTGCTGAAGCAAACCCTGACCGCGGTCGACAAGCAGTACAGCCTGATCCGCCGCAACCAGCTGGCCGTCACCTACGACGTCAACTACTCCTACGTCGGCGAAGAGCGCATCGTCACCGACCTGGCCAACGGCAGCACCACGCTGTTCAACATCGAGAACACCAGCTCGCACAGCATCACCAACACCTTCTCGGCCGACTACGGCCTGCTCGACAACCTGACCGGCAACGTCACCCTGCCCTTCATCTCGCGCTACTCCGACAACAACCTGTCCAACGGCGCCTCCAACTCGCTGGGCGACATGTTGCTGGGCGCGCGCTGGCAGCCGTTCGAAGCGCGCCGCGACACGCCCAACCTGACCGTCACCAGCAACATCCGCCTGCCGACCGGCCGCAGCCCGTTCAAGATCATCGCCGGCAGCGGCGAAGCCACCGGCAGCGGCGTCGGCGCCTTCACGGCCGGCATCAACGTCAACAAGATCGTCGACCCGGTCGCGCTGTTCGGCTCGCTGAACTACACGGCCAGCCTGCCGGCCAAGCATCTGTACCAGGTCAACGGCACCCGCATCCTGACCCGCGTCCAGCCGGGCGGCACGGTCGGCTTCGGCATGGGCTTCGCGTGGGCGCTGTCGTACGGCATCTCCACCACCATCTCCTTCCAGGAAGCGATCTCGGCCGGTTCGAAGCTGCGCTTTGCCGACGGCCTGGAAGCCAAGACCCATATGCAGACTTCCAGCATCCTCAACATGGGCATCGGCTACCGCATCTCGCCCAAGACCACCGTCAACGTCTCGGTCGGCATCGGCTTGACACCGGACTCGCCCAACCTGACGCTGGGCATGAACATCCCGCTGAACTTCTGACATGCGTAGCCATCCATGAGCCAGCACAGCCCAGTCCCGGCGCGCCGCCGCGCCATCGCCGCCGCCGTCGCGTGCGCGTGCGCAGCGCTCGCGCTCTGCCCGCTGGCGGCGCACGCGGCGCTGACCGAGAACCTGACCACCAGCGTGGTCGCGATGGCGCTCGGCAACGCGGTCACGGCCGACCCGCCCGGCGTCGCCTCGATCCACTTCAACCCCGCCGGCCTGGCGCGGCTGACCGGCGATGGCGAAAGCATCCACAACTTCGTGGCCTCGATCCGCACGGCGGCCAGCTTCACGCCCGGCCCCAACTTCGACATCGGCGGCTGGAAGGATGACCCGATCTCCAACACCCGCACCGGCCCGGTGCGCCAGGTGATGTACGTGCCCGGCTACGGCATGCCCGGCTGGCGTCTGCCGGCCGTGGCCGTGCCCGGCGTCGGCATGTACTGGAACAAGGCCGGCTCGCCATGGACCTTCGCCACCGACAGCTATATGTCGCAGGCGATGAGCCTGGACCGCACCACCGATCCCAACGACCCCGGCCAGTACCAGGGCCGGCAGGAGCAGATCCAGCGCCTGGTCTACCTGTCGCCGTCGGTCGGCTACAAGTATTCGGACACGCTGCGCTTCGGCGTCTCGATTCCGATCGCCCACGCCGCCTTCGTGGTCGACACCAATATGCGCTTCCCCAACGAGCTGCTGGGCGTGTTCGGCCAGCTGCAAAAAGGCTGGTGCCCTGAAGACGGCGGCAACATCATCGACGTGCTGGGCTTCGGCGTCTGCGGCGGCGGCAAGGATGGCATGGTCAGCCCGTTCAAAAAGGCCGCGAATATGCGGCTGGAACTGACGGCGCCGTTCGATCCCACCATCAACCTGGGCGTGCTGTGGGAGCCCAGGCCGTGGATCGCGCTGGGCGCGGTCTACCAGGGCGGCTCCAAGACCCACTACACCGGCACCTATGTGTTCGACACCGAGCCCATGCTGCGCAACTTCGTGCGCGGCATGAACGCCTCGCTGCTGGGTCCGATCGCCGGCGCCGTGCTGGGTTTCCCGACCTCGATCCCGGCCACGCAGAAGGGCAATATGAGCGCCATCATTCCCTTCCCTTCGCACCTGCAGGTGGGGATCAAGCTGCGGCCGATACGCTTTGCCCAGCTCAACGTCGACGCCAGCTACGCCCGCTGGAGCGAGTGGGATGCGCTGCGCTTCCAGTTCGACCAGAGCGTCAAGCTGCTGGAGGTGGCGCGGCTGTACGGCATCCCCGATTCGAGCAAGCTGATTATCCCGCGCGGCTACAAGAGCGTGGTCAACCTGGCCTACGGCGTGCAGCTGTTCCCGATGGAAAAGCTGGCGCTGCGCTTCGGCTACGAGCCGCGCAAGACGTCGGTGCCGAACAACAAGATCGACTTGCTGGCGCCGCTGCCCAACACCAAGCTGCTGAGCGCCGGCCTGAGCTACAAGATCAGCAACAACATGGAGGTCAGCGTCACCGGTTCCTACATGACCGGCAAGTTCGACGTGCCGGCCAACACCGACTGCAATCTGAACTGCAGCAACTTCCTCAACATCATCTACAACCCCTACGCCGGACAAAACGTCAAGGGCGACATCCATGTGCGCTATTTTGGTTTTGAAATCAACAAGCGTTTCTGATTTTTTAAGGAGCACAATATGACGACATCCATCCCTACCCAATGCAAGCGCGGCCTGGTGCTGCTGGCCATGGCCGCAGCCTGCGCCGCCGTCCACGCCGCCCCGGTGCCGCCGGCCAAGCAGGCGCTGGTCGACAAGGTGCTGAAGCTGTGGAACCCGGACAACATCGGCCAGCAAATGCTGCAGGCGCCGGTGGCGGACGCGGTCCAGCAGGCGCGCGCCATGCTGCAGGGCCGCGCCGTGCCGGAGAAGCGCGATGCGGCGATGAACGACATCGTCGGCGAAGCCAAGCAGTTCATGGCCGACGCCACGCCGATCACCAAGGGCAGCGCCGACAAGCTGATCCCGACCACCATCGCCCCGCTGCTGGCCGAACGCTACACCGAGGAAGAACTGAAGCAGCTGATCGCCATCCTCGAATCGCCGGTCAAGAAAAAATTCGAAGCGATGCTGCCGGAAATGCAGAAGACGCTGGGCGAAGGCGTGGCCGCCGACACCCGCGCCGTCATCGATCCCAAACTGCAAGGCCTGAAGGAAAAAATCGGCCTGCGTCTGCGCGCTGCGGTCACGCCATGACTTACTCCTCCGCCCTGCATCTGGTGCGCGGCGTCAAATCGCGCCTGACCCATTCCGGCGTGGAAGCGGAAGCGCTGTTCGCGCAAGCCGGACTGGACGAAGGGGACGGCCTCGCCTGCGACGCCCTCACGCTGTCCGACAAACTCAGCCACCTGTGGGAACTGGTGGTGGAAAAATCCGGCGATCCGCTGATCGGCCTGAAAATCTCCTCGCCGCACCGGCTCGGCTGGCTGGGCGTGATGGGCCACATCATGCTGGTGTCGCCGACGGTGCAGAGTTCGATCGAGCGCTGCCATGGCCACACCCGCGTCGGCCTGCTGCTGCCCGGCGCGCGCCGCGACGTGCCGCAGCAACGCTACGACTTTGTCTGGTGCGTGCTGCTGCGTTCGCTGCGCTGCGCCGCCGGCCGCGACGACATCGCGCCGGTGGTGGTCGAATACACCTTCCCGGAACCGGCCAACGCCCACGTGTACGCGGAAACCTTCGGCTGCCCGGTCAAGTTTTCGATGCCGCACAACGTGATGGAATTTTCCGACACCGACCTGGTCATGGCGCTGCCGGCCAATCCGCCGCTGGTGCCCGGCAGCGGCGAACGCGTGCTGGCCACGCTGGCGCGCGCCGAGCCGCCGACCTTCAGCGCCAAGGTGCAGGGCCTGCTGGCCAGCCTGCTGCCCAAGGGGCCGCCGCACCGCGACGACGTCGCCGCCCAGCTGATGATGAGCGAGCGCACCTTGCAGCGCCGGCTGGCCGAGGAAGGCACCAGCTTCACCAACCTGGTCGACGACACCCGGCGCGAGCTGGCGCGGCAATCGCTCAGTTGCGGCGAACTGTCGCTGAAGATGCTCAGCTTCCAGCTGGGCTTCTCCGAACCGAGCGCGTTCTACCGGGCCTGCAAGCGCTGGTTCGGCATGGCGCCGTCGGACATCGTACACATGGCGCATCAGCCGGGCCCCGAGCCCGAATCGATGCACGCCGGCACGCCGCGCAAGACGGCATAACAACAACAAAAAGGAGTCGGGGCGATGGGATGGTTATCGAATAATCAAAGCAAGTCGATGCTGGGTCAGCTGCTGGTCAAGCAGAAGCTGATTACCGAAGAACAGCTGGCCGCGGCCATCGAACTGCAACGCACGACGGGCCAGCGGCTCGGTGATATTTTCGCCGAGCTGAACCTGATTACGCAGCAGCACATCGAAGAAGCGCTGCGCAAACAGCGCCGTCTGCGGATGGCGGCGGCCATCGCCACCTCGCTGCTGGCGCCGATGGAAACCTATGCGGCGCAAGCCCTGCCGTCATTGGCGGTGGGCACGCCGGTGGTGCTCAGCAAGGACCAGCGCGGCATGCAGATCAAGGAACGCGCCGGCCTGCAGGCGCTGAGCGAAGAGGAACTGGGAGAGACCTCGGCGCAAGGCCTCAGCGACGAGCTGATCCACGCCGTCAAGTCGGCCAAGGGCAACGGCCTGGAAGTGGTGGGCGACATGGCCAAGCTGCTCAACCCGGTGCTGGGTTTCCTCGAAGCGGACACCAGCATGAAGAACGTGGTCTACGACCCCAGCAAGGCCACCGCGACCATCAACAAGGATGGCTCGCTGACCCTGAGCCTGCCGTCATCGATCGGCGAGCTCAACTTCAACAACATCCGCGTGCGCGGCACCGAGGGATCGAGCTTCGGCAGCATCTCGATCAAGGGCATCGACCTGACGGGCACCTCGATCACGCTGGCCTTCCATCACTGAACCAGGGCGCTGGCCTTGAGCTGGGCCAGCGTGGCGTCGGCCAGTTCGCGCGCCACCGATTCGCCGGTGGCGAAGCGGCTGGCCTGGATGTGGACGATACGCGACCAGCCCGGCTTCTCGTTGCCGCGCGCGCCATACGACAGCGTCACGACGATATCGGCCGAGCCGTCGGTATCGGCCATGATGCGGTTGATTTCCACCGTCAGCACGTTGCGGTAGTCGCGCTCGCTGGCCGACAGGTAGGGCGCCAGCTGGGACTTTGTCATCGGCCGCAGATGCTGGACGATGCCGTTGCCGATTTCCTTGCAGCGCACGCTGGCCAGTTGCTGTTCCTGCTCGGTGGCGGTCGGCTTGGTCTGCACGGCGCTGCGTTCGTGCTTGGTCCAGCCGGTGCTGGTCTTGCCGCTGAAAACAATCTGCAGCGAATGCTGCTCGATGGCGGACTGCGCTCCCGTGCCTTGCACCGCGACGATCTGCGGCCCGCTGCATCCCGCCAGCGCCAGAACAACTGACAACACCACCAATCGAAAACGCATCATGCGCACAGCCTCTAAAGAAATGAAAGATGCCATCATGACAGGAAAAATTAGAGGGCGGTGTCGGCAATTCTTACAAGCCGGCCTGGGCAAGCCCGGAGCGGTTTGACATGCGCCTGATCTGGCGCAAAAAATTACTTGGGCATGGAATTCGCTCGGCAGCAGGGGCGGCACCGTTGACCACTTCTCCCTCCAGCAAGGAAACTGCCATGAAAGCTATACGATTGATGCGGCCATGCTGGCTACTTGCCATCGCCGCAGGATTTGCCCTCGCCGGCCCGGCGTCGGCCTGCACTCGACCGGCGTACTGGAGAACGTCGATGCCGGCTTGGCAACGCCGGCGAAGCCTTCGCCATGCCGGCGCCCGACACGCTGCTGCTGGCGGGCACGGGCCTGATGCTGCTGGGACTGTTCGTCCGGCGCAGCAAGGCATCGCAAGGGCAATAAAAAAAATCCCGAAAGCCGCCATTGGCTTTCGGGGTATCCACTCGGTGGCCACATATCATCAACGCGCCATCGCCGCCCGCAGCGCAAACATCATCACTTCCTTCTCAGTTGAAAACTGTATAAATCGTTCCCACCGGCCATGCAGTTGATAGTAGAGATCAGGCACCTGTGCCCGTCAACGATCCGCCCTGAAAGAATAAAAATTAACGACTATGCGCTCTGGAATTACGAAATTACGTCGGGTGAAACGTAGCGTCTTATCATCGATATGGACAGGCTGACCAGGAAAGCATAATGAAACGATCTGTTCTGGCGTCTGCTTGACGATATCCAATACAAAATCCGCCACCGGCGCCTGCGCCTGCGCCTGCGCCTGCGCCTGCGCCTGCGATTTTGCTCCGGTAAGGTATTCAATGTCTTGCAACTGCACGAACACCTCTTTAGCTCCTTGCCTCAACAAGCCCCGTATGCGCGAGGACACAGCCTGACGGCCCCCTTCGTCCAAGCACGCCTCGTCTGTGGTCCCGACCGAGGATACTGGTATGCGCTCAGAATCAAGACTATCGTCCATCGCGATGTAATTGTAAGCAAATCCCCGAAATGGTTGGTATGCAAGTTCGATGATGTTCTGTCGTGTAGCGGGGACGGTTTGCCTCCACTCGGCATGCTCGTAGACTGACCATTGCGGTAACATGTCTGAAAGCGCTCCCAGCCGCTGTAGCGATCCAACCTGCTCCGAAGGCAACTCGACACCCAGAGTCGTTCTGGCATCGCCAAAACTGCGAAAAATCTGATCATCGCTTAACTTGGCCAGCCGAAGTTGGTGAGTGATGTCGCGGCCGCGCAGCAACGCTTTTTTCTCTATGTTTAAAAGCACTGGCTGCCCGTTCGCGGTAATGCTTAAAGACTTGACGGGTCCAACGTTCCAATACTCTGCGGTCTGTTCTGGATTCCAAGGAAACGTCGGCATGGGAAACGCCATGGCCGCTACGACTGGAGCGGCGCCGTTGTTTTGGAATACGTAGCGTGTGGCCACGCGCGTTACAGACAGCGTGAGCTTCTCGCCTACGAGACGCAGCGCATTAGGCTGGGCCAGCACGATCCCGCCGACACCTACTCGTGGAACAATATCATTGGCATGCACCAGTCCACTGAGTAAGGCAAGCATTGAAGTCATAGCAAGAGAGAAAATAGTCATGGAGGTGGCTCTATGAATTTTCGGAGCAGACAATACGATTGTGTGCAGCATCAAGCGCCGGGTCGCTGACCCGGCGCTAAACAACACTATTACTTGGCGTTGCGCGGCTTGGCGAATGCGTCGCCGGCTTTCCATTCCGGCAGCTTGGCGCCGTTGGCGATCAGGCGGCCCAGGTTCAGCGTGTATTGCGCCGTCTGCACCATGCCCGACAAATCCCAGCTCGCATCGTACTCATCGCTCACCTGATGGTAGCGCTTGCCGTACGCATCCGCCTTGGCTTTCGCACCAGCCGGATCCTTGATGTACTCGCGGCCCGATTCGATCGAGAACGCCGGCACGCCATTCTTGGCGAAGTTGAAGTGGTCGCTGCGGAAATAGCCGCCGGCCAGGTCAGGCTCGGCTTCCGCGATATGCATGCCCATGGCCTTGGCCGCCGTCTCGGCCAGCTTGCCCAGCTCGGTACGCTCGCTGCCCTGGGTGCCGATGTCGCGCGTGGCGCCGACGAAGTTCAGGCTGTCCAGATTCAGGTTGGCGGCGGTCTTGGCCAGCGGCCACAGCGGCGATGCGGCGTACGCAGCGCTGCCCAGCAGACCCTGCTCTTCAGCAGCCACCCACAGGAACATCTGGCTGCGCTTGGCCGGTGCGCGCACCGCTTCCTGCGCCATCGCCAGCAAGGCCGCCGAACCGGAGGCATTGTCTACCGCGCCGTTGAAGATGGTGTCGCCACTATCGCCCTGCTTGCCCAGATGGTCCCAGTGCGCGCTGTAGATCACCACTTCATCCTTCAGCTTGGGATCGGTGCCCGGCACCACGGCCGACACGTTGAATTGTTCAACCTTGCGCACGGCCGCCTTCATCTCGCCGTTCAGCTTGGCCGCCAGCGGCACCGGCTTGAAGTCCTTGCTTTCCGCAGCGGTGCGCAGCGCATCGATATCCTGACCCGCAGCCTTGAACAGCGCACGCGCCGTGTCGTCGGTCATCCAGCCTTGCAACTGCGTGCCCAGCGTGCCTGCCGCCAGCTGGAAGCGCTCCACGCCCGACCAGCTGTTCTGGATCACGCTCCAGCCATACGAAGCGGTCGGCGTGGTGTGTATCAGCAGCACGCCGGCCGCGCCCTGGCGGCGGGCTTCTTCAAATTTGTAGGTCCAGCGGCCGTAGTAGGTCAGGCCCTTGCCGTTGAAACGGTTAGGCTGCTCGGCGGTCGGCTGCGGATCGTTGACCATCATGACCAGGATCTTGCCTTTGACATCCACGCCCTTGTAATCGTTCCACTGCTCGTCCGGCGCGGTGATGCCGTAGCCGACGAACACCAGGTCCGCATTGAAGCTGTGCGACGCGGTCGCATCGCCCGGCGCGAACACCCAGTCCTTGCCAAAGCTGATCGGCAGCGCCTGGCCGCCCGCTTCCAGTTTCAGCGTGCTCTCGGCCGGCTGCGTCTTCACGCCGGCGATCTGCACCGACTGGCGATAGCTGTCGCCATTGCCGGGTTTCAGGCCCAAGGCCAGCGCTTGCGTTTCCAGATAAGCAACGGTCAGATCGGCGCCGCGCTGGCCGGTGCCGCGGCCTTCCAGCACATCGCTGGCGAGAAAGGCCAGGTGGGCGCGCAACGGAGCTTCCTTCACAACGGCGGCGTTTTTGGCGCTGTCGGCATGGGCTGGGAATGCCAGCGCCAGGCTGATGGCCAGGGCGGAGGCAACAAAGGAGGGGGTCATTTTATGCATGATTTCCTGGAGACGTAAAAGATGGTCGCGGTCCATTGAATTTGCCGCGCGTACATTGTATGCGATCGTCACGCTAAAATGGCGGGATGACTCAGCGCACTCAATACATCGGCCGTTTCGCCCCCTCGCCCACCGGCCCCTTGCACATCGGCTCGCTGGTGGCCGCCATGGCCAGCTACCTGGACGCCAAAGTCCACCACGGCCAGTGGCTGGTCCGCATCGAAGACGTCGACGGCGACCGCAACGTGGCCGGCGCGGATCAGCACATCCTGGCCTCGCTGCAACGCTGCGGCATGCACTGGGATGGCGAGGTCACCTGGCAAAGCCGGCGCACCGGCCTGTATGAGCAAGCCTTGCAGCAACTGGGCGAGCTGATCTATCCCTGCGGCTGCTCGCGCAAGGAAATCGCCGATTCGCAACTGAGCCTGACCGGCCGCCAGGCCCAGGCGCTGATCTACCCCGGCACCTGCCGCCACGGCCTGGCGCCCGGCAAGAGCGCCCGCGCGCTGCGCCTCAAAGTGCCGCAATCGCCCCACTGCGTGCTGCACTTCGACGACCGCTGGGCCGGCCACGTCAGCCAGGATCTGACCGACGACGTCGGCGACTTCGTCGTCAAGCGCGCCGACGGCTTCTGGGCCTACCAGCTGGCCGTGGTGGTGGACGACGGCGACCAGGGCATCACCGACATCGTGCGCGGCGCCGACCTGCTCGACTCCACGCCGCGCCAGCTCTACCTGCAACAGGTATTAAACCTGCCGCGCCCGGCCTACCTGCACGTGCCGGTGGTGGTCAACGAACTGGGTGAGAAACTGTCCAAGCAGACCGGCGCGCAAGCCTTCGACCACGGCGCCGAGCCGCAGCAGTTGTTGCAGGACGCCTTGCAGCCGGCCGCCCGCTTCCTCGGCATGGACGTGCGCGCCGACAGCATCGCCGCGTTCTGGCAGGTCGCCGTGCCCGCGTGGGAACAAGTTCTACGGAATCTGCCGAATCCCGGCTAACTTCGACATCGATCAACACCGGCCATCGCGTGCGCTGCGCGCCCCGGCTTTTCCTCTACACTGAATCCATGGAAGTCGAACTCAAACTCCTGCTCTCGCCCGCCGACAACGACAAGCTGCTCCAGCACCCGCTGATCGCCGCCCATGCGCGCGCGCCGGTGCGTACGCAGCAACTGTCGGCCCGCTACTTCGATACGCCGGACCTGCACCTGCTGCGCCACGGCGCCGGCCTGCGCGTGCGCAAGATCGACGGCGCCTGGATGCAAACCATGAAGGCCGGCGGCAGCGTGCAGAGCGGCCTGCACCGCCGCAACGAATGGGAAGGCCCGGTCGACCGTCCATGGCCGCGCTTGGGCAAGCTGCGCAAGCTGATCGGCGACCAGCAGCAATGGCTGGACGTGCTGGCCGCCGACGACCTGAAGGCGCGGCTGGAGCCGCTGTTCGTGGTGGCGGTGGAACGCCACACCTGGGATCTCGATGTCGACGGCAACCACATCGAACTGGTGCTGGACCACGGCCACATCGAACGCCATGGCCGCCACTTGCCCGTCAACGAAATCGAACTGGAATTGAAGGACGGCGACCCGGCCAGCCTGTTCGCCTTCGCGCTGCGGTTGCAGGAGCAAGTTCCCCTACGCCTCAGCAACACCAACAAGGCCGAGCGCGGCTACATGCTGTGCCGCCAGACCGGCACCGTCCCCTGCCGCGCGCAAAGCCTGCAACTGGCGCCGGACGCCACAGCGGCCGAAGCGCGGCTGGCTATCCTCAACAACTGCCTGCAACACATCCAGCGCAACGAAACCGCCGTCATCGAAGGCGACGACGCGGAGACATTGCACCAGATGCGCGTGGGCGTGCGCCGCCTGCGCTCGGCGCTGAAGCTGTTCGAAGCGGCCGCGCCCTGCCCGCCCGCGCTGCTGGAAGACATCAGTTGGCTGGGAACGGAACTGGGCGCCGCGCGCGACTGGGATGTGCTGCTGGCGTCGACGCTGTCCCACATCCAGGCCACGCCCGGTGGCCGCAGCGGCGTGCTGGACTTGCAGGCGCTGGCGTTGAAGGCAGCCCATGCCAAGCGGAGCGAGGCGGCGCAAGCCCTGCTCTCGCAGCGCTACACGCGCCTGTTGCTGACGATGGGTTGTTGGATGCAGCAGCCGGCGCCGGAAGGCTTGGAAGAACCGGCGCAGGACTTCGCCAACCGCATCATGAAGCGCCTGCACAAGAAGCTGCTGAAACGCGCACAGCGCATGGACGAGAGCGAACCGGCCAGCATCCACCGCACGCGCATCGCCGCCAAGCGGGCCCGCTACGCATTGGAATTCTTCCATTCGCTGTATGGCGGCAAGGCATTGCGCACCTATTTGAAAACCCTGTCCTCCACGCAGGAGCAACTGGGCAGCCACAACGACCTGGTGGTCGCCGACCGGCTATTGCGGGAACTGGGCCAGCAGCACGACGCCGCCACGGCCACCATCCAGTTCGCGCGCGGCTATCTGCAAGCGCTGCAAACCTCGCGCACGCCCGATCTGGGCGCGATCCGCGCGACGCTGCACGCGCTGCGGCTGCCGTAATCGACTGGGGTTAGCGCGCCTGCTGCGGACGGTATTTGGATTCCACCGTCCAGGTCAGCGAGGCGGGGCAATTGGCATGCATTACCGCTGCCAACGCCTCATCGGCGTCCACATCGGCCTGCTCATACTGCTTGGTGCCGGCTATCTTGAAGTGCAACGACGGCGAGGCCGAACTGGCCGTCTTGGACAGCATCGGAGAAAAACCGCGCTCCGCCAGTATCTTGCGGCAAGGCTCGATATCCTTCATCTGGTCCGACTCCAGCTCGATCTTGAGCAGCCAGTTGACGGCATATCCTTGCACCGCCTGCTCCACCACCGGATGCATCAGGTCCGACGGCACGGTGGCGGCAACAGCCATCAACGGGGCACTCAGCAACAAGGCAGAAGTAATGTGACGCAACATCGTAAATCCTAATGGTTTGCTAAAACGTCATGATATCAGGATAGGGTAAAGCGTGGCGACCAGCAGCAGCGCCATCGCCACGTTGAAGATCCGCACCGAGCGCGCATCCTGCAACACGCGCCGCATCGCCACGCCGAACAGCGCCCACGAACCAACGCAGAATATGCCGATCACGCCAAACACGCCGGCCAGCGCCGCCACGTCCAGCACCTTGAAGCCCGGCGGCAGATAGGTGGTCAGCGCGCCGATCGCCATCACCCAGGCCTTGGGATTGATCCACTGGAAGCCCGCCGCGCCGATAAAACCCATCGGCTTGGAAGCGCTGGCCTGCTCGGCGCTCATCGGCGCCGCATGCGCCAGCTTCCACGCCAGCCACAGCAGGTACAAGGCGCCCGCGTACTTGAGGATGATCTGCAGCATAGGCACCTGCTCGAACACCGCATGCAAACCGAGGCCGGTGGCGAAGATCATGAACGTGAAGCCGCAGCAGATGCCGAACAGATGCGGCAGCGAGCGCGCAAAGCCGTAGTTCAGGCCCGAGGCCAGCATCATGGTGTTGTTGGGGCCGGGCGTGATGGTGGTGACGGCGGCAAAGGTACAAAGCGGGAACAGTAGATCGGGCGACATGGGCTTATCCGGTGGCAGGAATGAACCCTCATTGTAGGGAAAGTGTACTTTACTGTACCGGTACACTTATCCAAACAGTGAGCATCAGTGTACTGGTCATGTCGCCGATACGAATCAGCCCCGCTTGCGCTGCCGGCCCAGCAGCTTGTAGAAGCTTTCCAGCTCGCGCCCGATCAGATCCTGGCCGTTCTCGATGACGAAATCCTGGAACGCCGCCGCCACCTTCGGAATAGGCTGCCCGGTCAGGTGCATGATGTGCCAGTCCGCTTCGACCGGATTTTCCTGCATCGGCAGAATGGCCAGCAGGCCGGATTCGAATTCCAGTCCGCAGGCGTGCACCGACAAAAAGCCCAGCCCCAGCCCCGCCGACACCATGCGCTTGATAGCCTCGTTGCTCGATACCTCGGAACCGAATTCCAGTGGATGCCCTGCCTCGCGCAGCAAGCGCTCCACCGCCGTGCGCGTACCCGAGCCGCGTTCGCGCACCATCAGGTTGGCCGCCGTCACATCGTTGAGCGTGATCTTTTTCTTCTTCATCAGCGGATGCGCGGGACTGGCGACAAACGCCATCGGGTGCCGCGCAAACTTGGCGGCATTGGTGCGCAACTCGCGCGGCGGCGTGCCCATGATGGCCAGCTCGATCTCGTGCCGCGCCAGCATCTGCACGATCTCCGCCCGGTTGCCCACCTGTAGCTTGAGCCGCACGTCCGGGCGCTCCAGCGTGAACGGCACCAGCAACGGCGGCAGCAAATGCTCCGCCGTCGTCACCGCGCCGATGCGCAAGGTACCGCTGGTGACGCCCTGCAGTGCCGCCAGCTCGTCGCCTGCCTGCTCCCACAGGCGCAGGATGCGCTCGGAGAATTCCACCATCACCTCGCCGGCCGCCGTCAGCTGGATATTGCGGCCGACCTTGCGAGTCAACGGAATGCCGGCGATTTCCTCCAGTGTGCGGATTTGCAACGACACCGCAGGCTGCGTCACGTGCAGCGCGTCCGCCGCGCGCGACACGCTCTCATGGCGCGCTACCAATACCAGCGACTGTAGCTGGCGAAAGCTGGCGTGATACATAAGTTATTCCTTATCGATTATCGAATATGTTTAATTTTTCTTTTGTTCATTGTACCCGTATATTCATAATTATCTGACATCTATTCGCGAGACCGACATGAGCATAGACGTGATCTTCCTGGGCCTGGACGGTGTGCTGTTCGACACCGAAGCACTGCACCTTGCAGCCTGCAACGCAGCGTTCTGCAACGCCGGCCTGTCGGTGCGCTGGACGCTGCCGGCGCTGCGCGCCGCAGCCGCCACCCATGGATATGCACGCGCCATCGGTTCCGCCATCGCCTGCGAGCTGCTCTCACGCGACAAGGCCCGCGTGGCCGAACTGTTCGCCGACAAGCATCGCCAGTTCCATCAGGCGATCAGCGCTCATCCACCGAAAGCGCTGCCCGCCGCGCTGGCCCTGATCGACGACGCGCTCAACGCCGGCTGCAAGATCTGCGTGCTGACCGACCTGCCTGCGCCTGCCACATCGGCGCTGCTGTCCGGCTGCTTCGGCGCCGATTTCAACAGCCTGTTCACCGTCGTCACCGGCGGCGCCAATTTCGACGGGCCTGCAGGCACCGGCCCTTATGCCCGCGCACTGAACGCCATGGGCGTCGCACCGCAGGACGCCATCGCCATCGACACCGCCGTGCCAGGCCTGCGCGCCGCCGGCGATACCGGCTTGTGGACCGTCTCCGTCGCCCCGTATGGCAACGACGTGGTGCGTCCACGCCAGTTCATCACCTTCGACGCACTGCGCGAACTGCATTCCAGTCCCTACACGCCGGACCAGCGCGCGAAGCACGAGCTGGCGGCGTAACCGGCGCCGTCATTCCCGCGAAAGCGGGAATCCATGCATTGCCTGGATTCCCTCCATAGAACGCGTCTGAGAAAACTCAGCATGGATTCCCGCGTGCGCGGGAATGACGGACACAGATTTTTTTACTTATCTGGAGGCGCAATATGGAAACCATCGTCATCTTAGGAGGCGGTGCGGGTGGACTCGAACTCGCAACCCGTCTTGGCGACACACTCGGCGCCGGCAAGCGCGCCCGCGTGCTGCTGGTGGACCGCTACCCAGGACACTTCTGGAAGCCCCTGCTGCACACCGTCGCATCCGGCAAATGCGATCCCCGCGTGGAGGAGCTGTCCTTCCCCGCGCAGGCCGTGGAGCACGACTTCGAATTCATCCAGGGCGAAGTACTGTGCCTGGACCGCGCACACCAGACCATCACGCTGGCGCCGCGCAACCGCAGCGGCATCGATGGCGTCTGCCGCACCATCGCCTACGACAAGCTGGTGCTGGCACTGGGCGCCGTCACCAACTTCTACAGCGTTCCCGGCGCCGCCGACCACGCGCTCACACTCGACAGCGTGGACGACGCCGAAATCTTCCGCCGCCGCTTCATCGACGCCTGCATCAAGGCCGGCGAACAGAAAACGCAAGTGGACGTGGTCATCGTCGGCGGCGGCGCCACCGGCGTCGAGCTGGCGGCGGAGTTGAGCAACAGCGCCCGCGCATTGGCCGCCTACCGCGTGCACACGCTGAACCCGGAAACCGACATCCGCATCAGCGTCATCGAACGCGGCCAGCACCTGCTGCCGCAACTGCATCCGCAGCAGGCCAACCGCGCAGCGCGCCAACTGCGCTCGCTCGGCATCGACGTGCTGACCGGTACCGCCGTCGCCCAGGTGACAGCGGACGCCGTGATCGACGCCGCCGGCATCGCCCACCGCGCCGACCTGACCTTGTGGGCGGCCGGCGTCGAAGCGCCGCAGCTGTGCGCGACGTTTGGACTCGCAGTCAACAATCTGCGCCAGATTGTTGTGGACTCCAGCCTGTGCTCGACCAACGACAGCCAGATCTACGCGCTCGGCGATTGCGCCAGTTATGTGTGCCCGATCAAGGGCGCTGCGCCGCCACGCGCACAGGTCGCGCATCAGCAGGCGATGTTCCTGGCCGATCTGCTGTCGCGCCGCAGCGGCACGCCGCGTCCGGACTTCCGCTATCACGACTACGGCTCGCTGGTTTCACTGGGGCCGCAGACCGCGGTGGGCGTACTGACGGGCGCCGTTACAGGCAAGAGCATCCGCGTGGGCGGTGCGACGGCGAGCCTGCTGTACCAGCTTCTATACCAGAAGCACCTGCTCAATCTGCACGGCACCGCACGCGTCATTACGCAGGCGCTGGTGGACTGGCTGCGAGCGAAAATTGTGCCGCCCGTGAAGCTGTATTGAGAGCTTATCGCCGTATAATATGGCGATGACAACCTTAACCTCGTTGAGCAAAAACAGCCCGGCAACGTCTCCTTCCGCAACAATGGAGACGGCCGGCATTTCACCCGTCAACAGTGCCGTCATCGACAGCGCGCCGGCCACCTCGCCATCCTCGGTGGTGAAGCTCGGCGCCGTCGGAACGCGAGCCGTGGACGGCGCATCGCGCGCACCGCTGGTGTGGGAACGCAGCGGCAAGGACGCCGTGTCCGCACTGGTCGCGCGCAACTACAACTACCTGCCCTCCGCTAACCGCTTCAAGGATCTGGGCGCGGCCCTGCTGGAGCGCTTCAAGACCGACGGCTCGGACTACTCGCAATCGCTACAGCAAGCGCCGGAGGATACGGACACCAACACCTACGACACGCTGCTGTACTCGCAGCTGGCGCCGTTCCATCACCTGGGCGACAACCAGACCGGCCTGACCATCACGACCAAAAGCGGCACCACGGTCACGCTCGCGCTAGACAGCTCCGAGCAAGGCGTCGGCGTGCAGGTGAAAAGCAGCGGCAAGCTCACTGACGACGAACGCGCAGCGCTGGCCGGACTGTCGGCCGCCTTTCAAAAGGCTATCGACGGCCTCGCCGCCGTGCCGCCGAAAGTTGACCTCTCCGGTCTGATCAAATTCGACGCCAGCGTGCTGTCGTCGGTGGATCTGCACTCGGAGCTCAAGCTGAACGAAACCGACACGCAGCGGCTGGACTTCCACGCCGACGCCAAACAACGCTCGGTGCATTTCAGCGGCCCGGCCGGCGAAGCGAAGATCGCCGTCGACCTGAGCCAGCCCACAAGCTGGGGCAGCAAGGAGCAGCAAGCCAAGGCGCTGACCACCTATCTGCGCCAGTTCGACCAGGCCGCCATGCGCGGCCACGGCGACGCCGAACTAACAGGCCTGTTCAAGGACGCCTTCACCGAAATGCACAGCGACTACGGCCCGCAGCCGCCCGCGCCATGGCAGCAGATCAAGCTGACCGACCAGGACCACGCCATCCTCACCGGCCTGGCCGATTTCAGCGCCTCGATCACGCAAGCCGAAAAATCGCCCAACCCGCTGCGCACCAGCGAGAACGACACCTTCGCCTACCAGACCTCGCAAAGCACCAGCGTGCAAGGCCGCACTCAGCTCGACCGCGCCATCTCGCAGCAGCAGCAATCGCAGCTCAAGGCCAGCTATCACGAACCAAGCCGGCCGGGCGCAAAACTGGACCTGACGGAGGATCCGGCCTCGCAGAACTACAACTTCGTGCTGATCGACGACAGCGCCAGCAGCAGCGCCGCGCTGGCCTACGACGAGGGCGCGCTGGCCAAGGCCACGCTCGAACAGTCGGCCAGCCACTCGACGCGCACTCTCAAGTACCTGATGGACAAGCTGGTCGACGACACCACCATCCCGTCCAGCGCCCAGCACATCCGCGACCTGCTCGACACGCTGGCGCCACGAAAAAAACCCGACGAAGATCAACGCCGCAGGACGCTGGAGACCGTCAACCAGCAGATCTTCCTGAAGCCTGAACCAGGCGACATACCGCAATGAGCACACCAGAATCCATCGTCCTGATGGCGGCCTACAACGCATCGATGAACCAGAAGCTGTATGCCGCCGCCGCGCAATTGCCGCATGCCGAACTGGCCGCCGACCGCAAGGCCTTCTTCGGCTCCATCCTCGGCACGCTGAACCACCTGCTGGCCGCAGACAGCATCTGGTTGCGCCGCTTCGCCACGCATCCGGCCGGGTTCCGCGCGCTGGCGCCGCTGCTGGAGCTGCCGATGCCGTCCGGCCTGACGCAAAGCTTCGGCGACGACCTGCCGTCGCTGCTGGCCCACCGCCAGCGGCTCGACGCCATCATCACGCAATGGGCGCCGCAAGTCAGCGCGGCCGACCTGGTGCACGCCTTCGAATACCAAAGCATGAAAGGCGACCGGTATCGCAAGCAGTTCGGCAGCGTGGTGCTGCACTTCTTCAACCACCAGACCCACCATCGCGGCCAGGCCAGCACGCTGCTGTCGCAGGCCGGCATCGACATCGGCGTCACCGACCTGCTGGCGATGGTGCCGGAAATCGAAGTGTAATGAAGATCGCCGTCTACAGCGCCCAGCCCTACGACCGCCGCTTCCTCGACGAAGCGCGCCTTCAGCAGAGCGCGGGCGCTGTCGAAGCGCTCTACTTCTCCGACCCGCTGACGCTGGACACCGTGCCGCTGGCGCAAGGCTGCGCCGCCGTCTGCGTCTTCGTCAACGACCAGCTGGACGCCGTCGTGCTGCAAGCGCTGCACGCACTGGGCGTACGCGCCGTGCTGCTGCGCTGCGCTGGCTTCAACAACGTCGACTTGCAAGCGGGCCAGCGTCTCGGCCTGTTCATGGCGCGCGTGCCGGCCTACGCGCCGGAAGCGGTGGCCGAACACGCGCTGGCGCTGGCGATGACATTGAACCGCCACACCCACCGCGCCTACGCGCGCGTCCGCGAAGGCAACTTCGCGCTGGACGGCCTGCTGGGCATGACGCTGCACGGAAAAACCGTCGGCATCGTCGGCGCCGGCCAGATCGGCACGGCGGCGGCGCGCATCTTCAAGGGACTGGGTTGCACGGTGCTGGTCAGCGATCCGGCGCCGGCGCCGCAGCTGGACGGCCTGGCCACGCGGGTCAGCCTGGACGAGCTGCTGGCGGCGTCGGACATCGTCTCCCTGCATTGCCCGCTGATGGACGCGACGCGCCACATGATTAACGCCGCCAGCCTGGCGCGCATGAAGCCCGGCGCCATGCTGGTCAACACCTCGCGCGGCGCGCTGATCGACACCGCCGCCGTGATCGAAGCGCTCAAGTCGCGCCAGCTGGGCGCACTGGCGATCGACGTCTACGAGCAGGAGGCCAGCCTGTTCTTCCACGACCATTCCAGCGACATCATCGCCGACGACGTGTTCCAGCGCCTGATGACCTTCCCCAACGTGCTGGTGACGGGCCACCAGGGCTTCTTCACCATCGAAGCGATGCGCGAGAGCGCCGCCGTCACCTTCGCCAACCTGGCCTGCCACATGCACGGCGCGCCGTGCGCCAACCTGCTGCCGGTCAGCTCGTAAGCGGCAGCGTGAGGACGAAGCGGGTGCCGATGCCAAGCTCGCTCTCGACATCGATCTTGCCGCGCAAGACGCCGTAGACGATGTTGTAGACGATGTTCAGCCCCAGTCCCGATCCGCCCTTACCCAGCTTGGTGGTGAAGAAGGGATCGTAGATGCGGCCCATGTTCTCCGGCGCGATGCCGGAGCCGTTGTCGCGGATGATGACCTGCACCCGCTCGGCATCGATGGCGATGGCCGAGATCAGGATCTCCCCTTCTGCGCGGCCTTCGAAGGCGTGCGTCAGGCCGTTGTTGACCAGGTTAATCAGCACCTGTCCGAACGGCCCCGGATAGCTCTTCATCATGATCGTCGGCGGGATATCCTGGCGCACCGTGATGCCGCTCTTTTTAAACGTCGGCATCAGCAACAGCAGGATCTCGTTGGCCAGGTCGCACAGCAGGAACTCGCGGCACTGCGAGGTGGTGCGGTCGACGGCCACCTGCTTGAAGCTGGCCACCAGGTCCACCGCGCGATGCAGGTTGCGCAGCACGATCTCGCCGCCGCTGGCCACGTCGTCGACAAAGGCCTGCAGCGTCGAGCGCTTCATGCCGTCGGCGGTCAGGCGGGTGAATTCGCGGGTCTGGTCGATCATCGTGCTGACCGCCAGCAGGCTGTTGCCGATCGGCGTATTGAGTTCATGCGCCACGCCCGCCACCAGCGATCCCAGCGCCGCCAGCTTCTCGCTGCGCACCAGTTCATCCTGCGCGCGCCGCAGCGTCTCCAGCGATTCCGCCAGGTCCTTGTTCACCTCGACCATCTGGCCTGTGCGCAGCTGCACCAGCTCCTCCAGCTTGTCGCGGTACTGTATCAGTTCGACCTCGCTCTTCTTGCGGTCGGTGATGTCGGTCGAGATGCCGCCCATTGCCCACACCTTGCCATGCTCGTCGCGCAGGCAGAATTTTTCCGAGATATAGGTGCGTATCACGCCCAGCGCATCCGGCACGCCCTCCTCGTAGATGTACGAATGTTCGGACAGCAGCGCGCGGCGGTCGCCCTCGCGTATCACCTTCACGGTGTCCTCGTCGAACATGTCGGCGTCGCGGTGGCCGATCGGATCGGGCGAACCTGGCGGCAGCACCTGCCGCAGGCGCTCGTTGACCATCAGGTAGCGCCCCTCCAAATCCTTGACGTAGATGACGGCCGAGGACTTGTCGGCGATATTGGTCAGCAGCGACTGGCTCACGCGCAGCGCCGCATCGCGCGCGGCGACGGTCGCCAGCATGGTGTTGAAGGCCAGCGACAGCTTGCCCACTTCATCGTTGGAGAAGTGCGGCGCCCGCAGGTCGTAGCGCTCCTCGCGCGTGACCTGGTCCGCCACGCGGGACAAGGCCAGCAGCGGTTGCGTCACCAGCCGCCGCAGGCCAACCGCCTGCAGCATGCCGCAGATCAGGAGCGTCATCAGCACCACCGCCAGCACCAGCCCATACTTACTGAGGCGTTCGGCCAGCGGCTGCAAGGCATACTCCACTTGCAGGTAGCCGAGCACCTCGTGCTGGAAGCGCACCGGCGCCACCATCGTCAGGTGGTCGCCGTGGAAGCGGTGGCCGGATGGCGCCATCCCCTCCGGCCAGGCGCAGCTCGCGCCGCCGCTGCGCGCATAGCTGGCGAATACCTGCTGCCGCACGTCGAACAGGCAGGCGCTGTGGATGTCGGCCGTGCCGCGCAACGCAGACAGCGTGCGGGTGGCGGCGCGGCGGTCGCCGAAATTCATGTCGACATCGAGGTTCAGCGACACCAGGTCCATGCGGCTGGCCAGGTCCTGCACCAGCCGCACCCGCACCACGCTGAAGTCGTAGGTGATGAGCACCATCAGCGCCACCAGCATCGCCGTCAATGCCGTCAACAGCGAGACGATCAGCAGCTTGCGCTGCAAGGCCAGGTCGTTCCAGCGTTTGGGCAGGCCGCTCACTTGGCGTCCCCGCCGACCACGCGTTCAGCCAGCGCCAGCATGCGCGGATTGAGGCTGACGCCGGAATGCTTGGCCGCCGTCAGATTGACTTCGAAACGGATGCTGCCGTCGACCAGCATCATGTTAATCATGCCGCCGTCGGCCAGGAAGTTGGCGGAGTCGCCGATGGTGAGGATGGCTTGCTCGCGCATGCGCGTCAGCCACGCGCTCTGGCGGCTGCGTTCGGGCAGCGCCAGGTAGACCGCGTGGCATGGCTCGGTCTCTTCGACGCGGCTGACGATGCGCAGTTCCAGCGGATGGCTGCCCGCCGCGCGGTGCTGCAACTGGCGCGCCATGTCGGCCGCGCCGGGCCCCACCAGGCACACCACCAGCGGCGCGTGCGGCTCGACCAGCGCCGGCGCCGGCCAGTTGGCGTAGCGGGTAAAGTTCAGGATGTAGGCGGCCTTGACCTGCTGCTCCGGGATGGCTTGCTCGGCGCGCACGGAGATGCCTGCACCGGCCAGTACCGCCAGCGCACCGGCGGCCGTCAAGGCCAGCATCATCCTCCCTACAGCGCCCAGTCGTCCCATCACGCACGCCCCTCCCGATAGCGTAGCCGCATGTTTCCACGTTTCCAGTGCGTACTGATTCTATCCGAATCGCCCGTCCCACCCGCTTTTTTCGCATGGCGGCAAAGACTTGTTCTTGAAACACAACGCCCTGTGCAGGCGATCAACTTGCAGCTTGTGATCGTGTCGGAATTGGTGAATACTTTGTTAAATCGCGCAGCATGGGAGCATACTCGTGGGCGAACGCACACCGCATCGTAATACCTTCGCCCAGGCTGGCACCGCGCGGCCGTGCCGCACCTGCATGCAGGCGGCGCTGCTGCTCTTGCTGCCGCTGCTGCCGCTGGCCAACGCCCACGCCAGCACCACCGCCGAGGACGACAACCTGTTCGACCTCAGTCTCGACCAGCTGCGCAACGTCAAGGTACTCACCGCCACCAAGACCGCCACTCCGCTGTACGCCACGCCCGCCGTGGTGACGCTGGTGACGGCCGACGACATCGCCCGCTACGGCTACCAGAGCCTGGCCGAGGCGCTGTCCCACGTGGCCGGTTTTGTCGAGAGCGACGACCGCCTCAATCACAACTTCGGCGTGCGCGGCATCAACGCCGGCGCGCAGTCGGCCAGCCGCGCCATCAAGATCCTGTTGGACGGCCAGCCCATCGCCTTCCGCAGCACGCAGCAGCAGTTGATCGGGCTGGAGTTCATCCCGCTCAACATGGTCGAGCGCATCGAGATCGTGCGCGGGCCGGTGTCGGTGCTGTACGGCGCCGATGCCCTGCTGGGCGCGGTCAACGTCATCACCCGGCACGACGGCACCGAACAGCGCGTGGCCCTGAGCCACGAATGGTCGGGCGGCGGCCGCAGCGTCAACCTGCTGTCGGCCAGCGGCAGCGCCCAGTTCGGCGCGGCCGGCCAGGCCGACACGCCGTCGCCGTACTGGCTGGCGTGGGGCATACAGGCGGCCGGCGCCGACCGCAGCGGCCTGGCGCTGCCGCGCATCTCCCCCGACTACAAGCGCTATGCCGCGCTCAGCCCGGCGCCGGTGGACGACGCCGACCCGCGCAGCCTCTACCTGCGCGGCGGCTGGCGCGGCGCCAGCGACGAGCTGCAGGCCAGCGTGTTCTGGCAGCGGCAGGACAGCGACAATGTCTTCGCCAGCCTCAATCCGCTGCTGCGCCCGCCCAGCCACGTCGAACTGGAGCAAGGTTATCTGCACCTGGGCGCCAGCCACCGCTTCAGCGACGCCCACACGCTGCGGGCCAGCCTCAACTACGGCCAGGGCGAACCGGGCAGCGCCGACCGCGTGCGCACCGGCGCCGCCGACTACTATCTGCTGCGCGACTTCGGCTACAAGGCCATCGACGGCAGCGTCGAATGGCTGTGGCAGATGGGACCGCAATCGAGCTTGCTGCTGGGCGCCGACGTGTTGCGCGACCGCGAGACGCTGGAATCGTTCCGCCGCCGCAGCATCGCCGACGGCAGCGATTTCCAGCTCAGCCAGCCCGGCGAAAAAACGCTGCGCAACACCGGCTTCTACGCGCAATGGCAATTCCCGCTGTATGGCAAATGGCAGGCCATCCTCGGCGGCCGCCAGGACCGGCACTCGGTCTACGGCACGCAGGAATCGCTGCGCGCCGGCGTGGTCGGCACCCTGCCCGGCGACTGGGGTTTGAAAGTCCTCAGCGGCACCGCCTTCCAGGCGCCGTCGGCCGAGCTGCTGTACCGCACCGCCGTGCAGCCGGGCGACATCAAGGGCAACCCCGACCTGGCGCCGCAAAAAACGCGCACCATCGAACTGCAACTGAGCACGCCGCCCGCGCCGCACTGGAACGGCGCGCTGACCGTCTACCACACCAAGGTCAGCGAACTGGTCACGCTGGAGCAGGCCTTCTTCAACCTGGTGGCCCTCAACACCAGCGACAGCAAGGTCAACGGCGTGGAGCTGGAACTGCGCTACCAGCGCGACTGGTTCAACGCCTACGCCAACCTGAGCCGCGCCAACGGCAGCCGCAGCCTCAACCGCTACACGCTGACGCCGCTGGCCCAGCGCAGCGACAGCGAGCTATTCCCCACCAACAGCGCCAACGCCGGCGCAAGCGCCAGCCTGATGGGACAGAAGCTGCTGCTCAGCGTGGACAACCGCTACGTCGGCGCGCGTCCGGCCGCCACCGCCAACGTGCTGCTGGCCAACCAGGCTTACCAGCTGTCGCGCTACGTCGACACCACGCTGGGCGCGCGCTGGAACCTCAGCGCCCGCAGCGCCATCCGCGTGCAGGTGCGCGACCTGTGGAACAGCCGCTACGTCGATCCCGGCGTCGGCGGCATCGACTACCCATCGCTGGGCCGCCGTTATGGAGTGCAATATGAATACCGCTACTAGGCGCCTGCTGGCCATGGCCATGGCCATGGCCGCTGCGCTGGCGCTGCTGGCGTCCTGCGGCGGCGGTGGCGGCGGCACCGGCGACGCCACCACGCCGCTGCCCGCCAATCCGATCAAGGCGATGATCGATCCCAACGCCATCAACATCGCCTCGGTCGGCTGGCGCACTTCGACGCGCGACGCCTTCCTGCTGGCGGCCAGGCAGATCAACGACGCCGGCGGCGTGCTGGGCAAGCGCCTCAACGCCATCGCCCTGGTCGCCCGCGACAACGCCGAAGCCCAGGACATGGGCCAGCAATTGCTCGACGCGGGCGTGGTCGCGCTCAACGTCTCCACCTCCACCCGCGTGCTGAACCTGCTGCCGCAGGCGCTGGCCAAGGGCGTGCCCATCCTGACCGAATCGAGCTCGTCGCCGGCGCTGAGCACGGTGGCCGACGGCGACCTGATCTTCCGCATCGGCGTCTCCGATGTCGACGCCACACCGGTGCTGGCCAACGTCGCCTTCGACGCCGGCAAGCGCCGCGCCGTGGTGCTGATCAACGAAGGCGACGCTTTCGGCGCCGGCCTGGCCCAGCTGTTCTCGCCGGCCTTCCAGAAGCTGGGCGGGCAAGTGGTGGCCACCGTCACCATCCCCTTCGGCCTGAAGAACGGCTTCGCCGGCTATCTGCAAAAAGTCTACGACGCCAAGCCGGACGTGATCCTGAACGGCATCCTGGCGGCCGACATCTCGGCCAATGTGCTGAACGAATCGCTGCCATTCCAGAGCGGCGCCATGTGGCTGCTGCCCGGCACCGCCGCCGGCAACCAGACTTTCCTCGACAACCTCGCCGATCCGTCACGCCTGACGGGCGGCGCGCGCGGCGCCGCCGCCACCATCGGCGCCTATGGCAACAGCTCCTACCAGAGCTTCCGCACCGGCTACATCGCCCAGTACGGCAGCGAGCCGCAAGACTTCACCGCGCCCACCTACGACATCGCCATGGTGATGGCGCTGGCCATCGAACGCGCCGGCCTGGTCAACAACAGCAAGAGCCCCACCGGCCTGATGGTGCGCGACAGCCTGCGCTTCGTGATGAACGCGCCGGGCGAGAAGGTGAAGCCGGAAAACATCGGCGCGGCGCTGGCGCTGGTCAAGGCCGGCAAGGAAGTCGACTATGCCGGCGCCTATGCCGACATCGACTGGGATGGCGTCGGCGACATCGTCGGCCAGGTGCCGTTCACCGTGTTCCGCCTCGACACGGCGGCCCGCAGCTGGGACGCCAGCCAGCAGCTGATTATCGCCCTGCCCCGTTGAACGGCATCGCCGCCGTTCAAAAAGTGATCGCTCACACCCGCGTTCCCCGGTAACATCAGCGTTCCGCATGACTGGTATGCGGAATGCGCGGTTGTGCCGTGGCCGCAGGCTGGCTATACTGCACTGCAACAATCCGCGTTCTTGCAGGTCCGATCGCAGTACTTTTCCCGGGGAAGGTCATGTCTCTCGCTTACCGCGCCAATGCCGATTTCGCCAAGTTGAACCATCCGATGCGGGTGCCGCTGTCGGCGGAAATCCACTCACGCCCCTTCCTGCAGCTGCAAGCGCCGGAAAGCCTGACCCATTTCGCGCTGTACGTGCAGCAGGACCAGCCGTCCCAGAAACTCCACCGCAGCACCCAGCACCAGGTGCTCGAACAGCTGTGCATGCACTACGGCGTGGCCGTGCCGCATCCGCAGGCGCGCTACTTCTTCCACGACTTCGGCCGCTTCCGCCTGAAGTGGGAATGCCATACCGAGTTCGCCACCTACACCTTCGTCGAACGCAGCGAAGCGGACGCCAGCTGCGGCGAAGCCTTCGAGCGCATGCCGCTGCAACACGTGCCGCAGGAATGGCTGGCCAGCCTGCACGGCAAGATCATCGTCGCCGCCCACGTCCTGCTGTGCAAGGGAGAACCGGACGACGCCGGCGCGGTCGACGCGATCCGCGAACTATTCCAGGGCAAGTCGCTGGTGGGCAGCAGCGTCGGCAGCGGCGCCGAAGTGTGGACCGATTTCCTGATACAGCCGGACGGCTTCAGCCGCTTCGTCGTGCGCGACCTGAGCCTGCGCGAATTCCAGGCCGGCCGCCTGGTCGGCCGCATGCTGGAAATCGAAACCTACCGCATGATGGCCCTGCTCGGCCTGCCGCAAGCCGAAGCCACGCAGCCTATGTTGAACGGCATCGAGAACGAACTGGCCGACCTGACCGCCATGCTGGTGCAGGCCGACCAGCCGGACGGCATCTCCACCGAAGCGCGCGAGGAGCAGGCACTGCTGCACCGTATCACCAGCCTGGCGGCGCGCCTGGAAAAACTGTCGGTCAACAACAGCTACCGTTTCGCCGCCTCGCAAGCCTACTTCAGCCTGGTGCAGTCGCGCATCCAGGAGTTGCGCGAAGTGCGCATCGCCGGCATGCCGACGCTGGCCGAGTTCATGGGCCGCCGCCTGGCGCCGGCCATGCACACCTGCACCTCGGTGGCGCAGCGGCAGGAGACGCTGGCCAAGCGTATCGCCCGCAGCAACGACTTGCTGCGCACCCGCGTCGGCATCGAGCAGGAGCGGCAGAACCGCAAGATCCTGCAATCGCTGGATGCGCGCGCGGCGCAGCAACTGCGCCTGCAACAGGCGGTGGAAGGTTTGTCGGCGGTGGCGATTTCCTATTACGCGCTGGGCCTGATCGGCTACGCCGGCAAGGCTATGAAGGCCAGCAACCTGCCGGTCAATCCCGACATCCTGACCGGCATCGCGGTGCCGCTGGTGATCGGCGTCGTGTGGCTGGGCTTGCGCCGGCTGCACCACCAGCTGACCGACAAGCCCGTCAGGATTGCGGCTGGCTGAAGCGGTGCGCCAGGAAGCTGGCGATGCGCTGCTGCGTCGTATCCAGGTAGGGGATGTTCATGTGGTCGGAGTCGGGCACGATTTCGTCCGCATGCAGCAGCCCCAGCTTTTCGACCAGCAGATCGGTGTGCGAATGCGGCACCACATCGTCGAAGGCGGCGCGCAGCACATAGGTCGGCGCCTTCAGCTGATGCGCGTATTTGACCGATTCGAATTTATGCCGCAGCACATACTCCACCGGGATCGCCTTGAACTTGCGCTTGGCAATGGCGAGGATGGAATCGTAGGGCGTAATCAGCACGATGGAGTTGGCGTCGCGCTCCATCGCCACCTGCACCGCCACGCCTGAACCCAGGCTGCGGCCGACCACGGCGATGCGCTTGGGGTCGACATGATGGCGTTCGCTGAGCCAGTCGAACAGCATGCGGCCGTCGTCGACGAAATGTTCCTCGGCCGGATCGCCGTGCGAATCGCCGTAGCCGCGATAGTTCACCGCCAGCACCGCCATGCCTGGGAACAGCTTGCCGGCGTCGCGCGCCACCCAGGACACTTCCTCCGAGCGGCCGCCGAAATAAATCACGCCGGGATGCGGCCCTGCCACGGGCGGCGTCATCAGCCAGCCGGACAAGCGCGTGCCATCCTTGGAGCGCACCACGATGGGCCGCGTGCGATGGCCGCTGCTGTAAGGCTTGAGCACCTCGCGCTTGCTGCCCAGCGGATTGAATAGCAATCGCTTCTGGTTGGCTGCCACCGCGGCCGTCAGTCCCATCCACAGCACGCTGACTATGCCTGCCAAGCCCGCGACTTTTTTAGAATTATTCATACCTCTACTTTACTCCCGCCCCTCACTTCCACGGAACGAAAAAATGACGCCGTGCGTGATATAGGCCACACATCGTGGCGCGCTGCCGGTTTCACAAGTGCCGGTATAATATGCGCTCCGTTTTTTCGTGTCGTGCTGATAATGAAACCTGCTGTTGTACTGCTGCATAGTTCCATGAGTTCCAAGGCCCAGTGGGCCGACCTGGTGTCGCAACTCGAAGACAGTTTCCGCTGCATCGCCGTCGACCTGCTTGGCTACGGCGCCTCGCCCTTCCCGGCCGATGTCGGCGACGGCTACGTTCACACGCTGGCGCACGAAGTCGACGCCGTCAACGCCGCCATCGCCTCGCGCCTGGAGCCAGGCGAAGCTTTCCACCTGATCGGCCACTCCTACGGCGGCGCCTCGGCGCTGCACATGGCGCGCCGCATGCCCGGCCGCGTGCTGTCGCTGACACTGTTCGAACCGGTGGCCTTCCACCTGCTGCCGGCCCGGCATCCGGCGCGCGCCGAGATCGTCGATGTGGTGGGCCGCATCAATGCCTGCGCGGCGCATCAGGACCGCGACGCCACCCGCATCTTCATCGATTACTGGAACCGCGCCGGCGCCTTCGACGCCGCGCCGCCGGCGGCGCAAAACAAGATGGTGGGCATGATCGCCAAGGTGCGGCTGGACTTCCAGGCGCTGCTGGGCGAAGCGGCCACGCTGGACGATCTGTCGGCGCTGACCATGCCGGCACTGGTGATGTCGGGCGCGCACAGCCCGGCCTCCACGCGGCTGCTGGCCGAAGCGCTGGCCGCCGCCCTGCCCGAAGCCACCGCAGTGCAAACGCGCGGCGGCCACATGGGGCCGATCACCCACGGTGCCGTGGTCAATTCCGCCATCGTCAACTTCCTGGCCGACGCCGAAGTCACCGCCGATTGACAAGGATGCGGCCCCCAACAAGGAACTGGACGCAGACAACAGCGTCGCCATCGCCGGCGACGCTGTCAATGGTGTTCCGAGCTAGGCCGCGTCAATGCCTGCGCGACCGACCAGGAACGCGACGCCCCAACGCCATCAGCCCCAGGCCGGCCAGCAACATTACATAGGTCTCCGGTTCAGGCACGGCACTCACCTGGGCGGTGAGCATCATGTCGCCGAAGCGAATCTCAGAGCGCGATGGCCCTCGGTATAGTATCGGAATCTCGCCATGAGGATAGGTGACCGAGGCGCACAATGCGAACACATCTACCAAGCTGAGGATGTTAGAAACGAAAGTGCCGGTGTTGTGTAGCGCCAAGGACATACTAAAATTTGTGACGCCGTTCAAGTTCTCGGTTTTCCAATCGGCGGCCAGTGGGGCGAGGTCGGGCTGCCAGATACTCCACCGGACCTTTGCCGAGTTGGTCGCTTTGCCCTCGTTCCAGTAGCTATAACCAACACCGCTCGTGTCGACTTCCAGCAAGCCGGTGAGGGTGCCGCTCAAGGTCAGCGACGTAATCTGATAGCCCTGCCGAACGGAGCCGCTCAGTTGGGTCAACGCTTGGTCGCCGTCCGATCTCCAACTATAGTCTACCTGCAGGGCGGTGTCCGGGGCGCCAGCCCCCCGCATCGCAATCTTAATGGTTCCATTTTCATCGGACACGACATTCATCCCGAAGCTAGAACTATCCACCGACTCAGTCAGCTCGAGGTCGAAGCCGCTGGTGCTAAGCTGCGTTGCCGCGTGGGCGGCAGAGCCAGCCAAAAACAAACTGCTGAGCAAAAAACCGGACAACGCATCTTTCATATTCATCCTACGCTCCGATAGTTATAAAAAAGAATAGATTAATGATAATGCATTTTCAATTAAGACAATCTATCCAATTATCGCCTTTTCAATTAAATATCGGATGAAACCTCTGGACAGGCTAGCTGGCGCACAGTCATCACCAGCGGCACACGCACCGTCATTCCCGCGAAAGCGGGAATCCATGCGCCGCCTCCGCCGCAAACTCGGCATTGCTCAGGCACTGATTGTTGGCCCACGAGCGCGTCAGCTTGTCGCGCGTCTCCAGCAGCGAGGCGCGCTGTGCATCCAGAGTCTGCACCATGCGCTCGATCTCGCCCAGGCGCGCATCGAGCTTGTCTAGCAGCCCGTCCTGGAACGCCGCCCCCTCCAGCATCGACACCGCGCGGATCGCCTCCAGCGTGAAGCCCAGATTCTGGCCGATCTGGATCAGAAGCAGCCGCTCCAGCGCCGCCTCCGCATACACGCGGTAGCCATTCGCGCCGCGCACCGCCCTGGGCAGCAAGCCCTCCCTCTCGTAGTACCGGATCGCCGAGGCCGCAACGCCCGAGCGCTGCGCCAATTCGCCTATTTTCATTTTTCGCTTGACCTTGAAGTGAACTTCAACCTTAGGATACATCATCTCCTTTACCCGAATCCGGAATCGACATGATGTTCACCGCTCTGACGCTGCCGAACGGCAGCACCCTCCCCAACCGCCTGGCCAAGGCCGCGATGGAAGAAAACATGGCCGACGCCGGCCAGCTGCCCGGCCCCGCGTTAAACCGTTTATACGAAAGCTGGGCTGACGGCGGCGTCGGCCTCATCATCACCGGCAACGTCATGATCGACGGCCGCGCGATGACCGGACCGGGCGGCGTGGTGCTGGAAGCGGGCACGCCGCTGGACGCGTTCCGCACGTGGTCGCAGGCGGCGCGCCGCCAGGGCGCGCAGGTGTGGATGCAGATCAACCACCCCGGCCGCCAGGTGATGGCCAATATGGGCGGCAACGCCTGGGCGCCGTCGGCGGTGGCGCTGGATATGGGCAAGCACAGCAAGCTGTTCGCGCAGCCCGTCGAGATGGGCGCCGCGCAGATCGAGGAAGTCATCAGCCGCTTCGCCGCCACCGCGCATGCGGCGGAAAAGGCCGGCTTCAACGGCGTGCAGATCCACGCCGCGCACGGCTACCTGATCTCGCAATTCCTGTCGCCGCTGACCAACCGCCGCCGCGACGACTGGGGTGGCAGCCTGGCCAACCGCGCCCGCCTGCTGCTGGAGGTGGTGCGCGCGGTGCGATCGCGCGTGTCGCCCGGCTTCAGCGTGGCCGTCAAACTGAATTCGGCGGACTTCCAGCGCGGCGGCTTTTCCGAGGACGATGCCAGGCAGGTGGTGTTGCTGCTCAACGAGCTGCCGGTGGATTTGATCGAACTGTCCGGCGGCAGCTACGAAAGCCCGGCCATGCAGGGCCGCACCGCCGACGGCCGCACGCTGGCGCGCGAAGCCTACTTCCTGGAGTTCGCCAAGGAACTGGCGGCGGTCGCCCGCATGCCCGTCATGACCACCGGCGGCATCGCCCGCAAGCAGGTGGCCGAACAGGTGCTGGCCAGCGGCATCGCCGTGGCGGGCATCGCCACCGCGCTGGCCGAGGTGCCCAACCTGCCGCAGGAATGGCGCGCAGGCCGCTCGCCGGCAGCGCTGCCGCCGCCCGTGACGTGGAAAGACAAGACCATGGCATCGGTCGCCGCCATGGCGCTGGTCAAGCGCCGTCTGCGCGCGTTGGGCAGCGGCGTGCAACGCACAGGCAACTACTCGCCGCTGCTGACCATGGTGATGGGCCAGCTGCGCATGGCCTTGCTGACCAGGCGCTACCGGGCCTGGCTGCAGCGCTAGTCGGGCGCCATCAGCCGTTTCAGCTCGGGCGCCATTGCCCGCGCCCAGATTTCATAGCCCTTCTGGTTCGGATGCAGCAGGTCGGGCATGATGTCGGTCGACAGCCTGCCATCGGCCGTCAGGAATTCCTGGTTGAGGTTGAGGAAGTAGACCTGCCGGTTGTCGGCAAAGCCGGCGATGATGCCGTTGACCTGCTCGTTGATGCGGCGCAGCGGGTCGTCCGCCGTTTCGCCGCGCGGGAAGATCGCCAGCAGCAAAATCTTCGCGGCCGGCAGACGCTGGCGCAGTTCCTCGATGTCGCGCCGGATGCCGGCGGCGGTGGTCTTGGGATCTTCCTTGCGATGGCCGGTGTTGTTGGTGCCTATCATCAGCACCGCGACCTTGGGCGCGATGCCGTCCACCTCGCCGTGCTGCAGGCGCCACAGCACGTTCTCGGTGCGGTCGCCGCTGAAGCCCAGCCCCAGGGCGTGCATGGGCTTGTAGTAGCGCTCCCACACCTCGGGTCCACGGTCTTCCCAGCCATGCGTAATCGAATCGCCGATGAAGACGACCTCGGCCGACTTGCCCAGCGCCCGCGCTTCCGCCAGCTTCTTCTCGTGGCGCGGCATCCACCAGTCGACGGCCCAAGGTTCGTTCAGCGTTGCCGGCGTTACCGACAAGGACGCCTCAAGCGGCGCGGCGCAGCAGGCAAGCTGCAGGACGGCCAGGCATACGGCCACGGAGCAGCGGATACGATTCATAGCAAGTGTCTCCCTGAGTGAAATGGTATGGTTCAATCGGCCAACGATGTTTGCACGCGATACGACAACGGCAGCGTCAACAGCAACAAGGCGGCCAGCGCCATCAACGCAGTCGGCACGCCGACCACATCGCCCAGGCGGCCGAACAGCACCGGCGCCAGCGCGCCGCCGCCGACCGTGCCGGTGTAGAACTGGGCGAAGGCTTGCTCGCGCTTGCCGGGCGCGGCCAATTCGGGCACCGTGCCGTACAACACCGACGAGGTGCCGTTCAAGGCCAGCCCCAGCAGCGGCAGCATGGCCATCATCGCCGTCAGCGGCAACCACACCGACAACAGTATCAGCATCGCCGTGGCCGACTCCGTGATCCACACCGTCTTCATCATGCCGATGCGCGCGCCCAGGTAGCCGCAGAACAGCTTGCCGAAAGCGCCGCCGACAAACAGCAGCGACAGCGCCACGCCGATGCCGGCCGTGCCGGCGCCCTTGTTCTGCAACAGGAAAGGCAGGAAGGTCAGAAAGCCCATGCGCACCGCGCTGTCGAGCATGCCCGTCATATTGAGCGCGCGCAGGCCGCGGACCGAGCCCTTGCCGACGACCGTCCTGGCGGATGGCGTGGCATCGTGCTCCGCCACCACGGCCACCGGCAGCAGCCACCACAGCAGCGCCGCCGCGGCCAGGCCCAGGCAGCCGATCAGCACCACGCTGGCCTGCCAGCTCACCACCACCAGCAGCAGGCCGACCGCGCCCGGCACCAGCGTCTTGCCGATGTCGCCGGCGAAGTTGTACTGCGCCAGCGCTTCCTTGACGCCGCCGCCCGCCTCGTGCGTATCGGTGACGATGGACGAGGCCAGCGGATGCTGGGTGCTCGCGCCCAGGCCTCCCAGCAGCAGCGCGAACAGCAGCACCGTCAGGCCGCCGGCCATGCCCGCGATCAGGTAAGCGATGCCGGCCAGCGCGGTGCCGCCGATCAGCGTGCGCTCGCGGCCCCAGCGTTTGGCCATGCGGCTGGCCAGCAACTGGAATCCCGCCATCATGCCGGAGTAGGCGCCGCGCAGCAGGCCCACCATCGCCAGGCTGATGGCGAACTGCGCCTGCCAGATCGGCAGCAGCACATAGATCACATCGGTCAAGCCATCGTGGATGGCATGGGCGCTGCAGGCAGCGATAAGCGAACGGCGGCGTACATTCTTGGTATCATTCATTGCAGGGATTGTAATGGATTCCCCGGTACTGCGCGCCATAGCCGGGCCGGAGCGCGTACATTGGCGGCGTAGAGCCAGCCATCAAGGAGGCAGCCGTGCCGACCAAGTACATCGACGATTACGAAATCGAATTTTCGGCGGAGCCGCTGGAAGGCTGCGCGCTGTGGGGCGCCTACGTCGCGGTGTTCGCGCCGTCCACCACGCCCATGCACCGCATCAACATCCGCCACAAGCGCCGGGTGGCGGTGACACAGCGCTTCGTCGACGCCGCCTCCGCCTGCGCCGCGGCGGAAGCGGCGGCGCCCAATATTGTCGCTTCGATCAAGGCGAGCCCGACAGGACGTAGATAGGCCGCCACACTTGCGGGCTCAACGCTTGCAACGGGCGGCGCTCAGCTGATATTCTTTTCCCAACGCTACTATTGGGATACCAGCGATGAATCAGAAAGCCAGAGTCTCCCACCGCCACGCGACCCGTCATGCGGCCACGCTGACGATGATCGACGAAACCCGCCACACCGCCCGCACGCTGGACTTGTCGCATGGCGGCGTCAGCCTGCAAACCGGCAGCCAGATCCGGCTGGCCCAGTACTGCGCCGTCTCGTTCCAGGTGCAGCTGGGCGACGCCAGCCACAAGGTGCTGGCCATGGGCCAGGTGGTCTACAGCGATCCCGACGCCGAACTCGGCTACAAGACCGGCGTGCAATTCCTGCGCATCGACGACGGCAGCGTGGCCGTCATCGACCAGCTGCTGCAGTCGCCGGCATGACGGCTCAGTAGCGCACGAACTGGGACTCGTCGGGCGCTTCGACGCTGATCGCGCGCACCGGCGCCAGACGGCTGCGCAGCACCACACCATGTTGGCGCTGTCCGCCGTGCCTTGGGGCAGAACCGTTCAGCGCAAAGAAGCCCATGGTCTGCTGCAGCTCTTCGGCCTGGGTGCTCATCTGCTCCGCCGTCGCCGCCAGCTCCTCCGAACCGGAAGCGTTTTGCTGCGTGGTCTGGCTTAACTGGCTGATCGCGGAATTTATCTGCACCAGTCCGGTCGATTGCTCTTCCGATGCGGCCGTGATTTCCTGCACCAGGTCCGAAGTCTTTTTGATGTTGGGCACCATCGCGCCCAGCATCTGCCCGGCCCGCTCGGCCAGATCGACGCTGCCGCTGGCCACCTGGCCGATTTCCTGCGCCGCCACCTGGCTGCGCTCGGCCAGCTTGCGCACCTCCGCCGCGACGACGGCAAAGCCCTTGCCGTGCTCGCCGGCACGCGCCGCTTCGATGGCCGCGTTCAGCGCCAGCAGGTTGGTCTGGTAAGCGATATCGTCGATGATTAACACCTTGGCCGCGATCTGCTTCATCGCCGCCACCGTCGAGCGCACCGCATCGCCGCCCTCGCTGGCCTCGACGGCGGCGCGGCTGGCCATGGCGTCCGTCACCTTGGCGTTGTCGGTGTTCTGGGCCACCGAGGCCGTCATCTCTTCGACCGACGCGGACGTCTCTTCCACATTGGACGCCTGCTCGCTGGCGGCCTGCGCCAGCGCCTGCGCCGTCGCGCTGACTTCTTCGGAGGCGGCGGCCAAAGCCTCGGCGCTGTTGTTGACTTCGCTGACCACCTGGGCCAGCTTGGCGACCGTGTTGTTGGCGTATTCCTTCAGCTCGCCGAACGCGCCCTCGTAGGGCTTGTCGATGGTCTTGGTCAGGTCGCCTTCCGACATCGCGCCCATCACGCGCACCACGTCGGCAATGCTGGTGCCGGTGGTGATGGCCAGCTGGTTCAGGCTCTCGCCCATCTCTTGCTGAAAGCCCGCCATGCCGGTCAGGTCGACGCGCGCATCGAAGTTGCCGCGGTTGGCTGCGGACACCAGCGCGCGCTGCCCGTCGACCACCTTGCGCAGCTTGACGATCATTTCGCTGATCGCAAACAGCATGCTGTTGCGGTCATCGGGCTTGAGGCGGATCTCGCCGCTCAGGTCGCCCTTGGCGATACGCTCCATTAGCTCGGCCGCGTAGGTCGGCTCGCCGCCCAGCCGCTTGACCAGGTCGCGCGTAATCAGCCACGCAATCACGATCGCCGCCAGCACCGCCGCGATCGACAGCGTGACCACCACCTTGCGCGTCTCCAGATAGCTGTCTTCGGCCTGCTGGGCTTCCTGGTCCATCAAGTCGCTCTGGAACTTGGCGAAGGTGTCCAGCGTGCCGGCATAGACGTTGTTGGATTCCGCGAAATCCCCTTTCAGGAATTCGATCGCTTTTTTCTGGTCGCTCTTGGCCAGCGCGTACAGCTGATCGTATTTCCCGGTCATCATCTCCGCTTTGCCGGCGACATCCTTGAACAACTGCCGCCCCTTCTCGCTGCTGAGCAGCTTGTCGATCTTTTCCATCGCCTCGGCGATCTTGGCGCGGTCGGCCTCGGCCAGCTTGCGGAATTTCTCGCGCTCGTCGTCGCTGGTCGCCAGCATCATGCTGCGCAACTGGCGACCGCTATCGATGGTGTAGCGGATGTTGTCCTTCGCCAGCACCACCTTGGGGTAACGGTCTTCAGTGATGCGATTGATCGCGTCATTCAACGCAGCAAGGCGCGTTATGCTCACCACCGACAGCAGCAGCAACAGGACCACTACAGCGCCAAAACCCAGACCCAGACGGGTCGCCACCTTCATGTTTGCAAACATCATGTCTCCTCGAAGAAACGCTATGTCTTGCTGCTCACGGAATTGAGATGAATCAGGGCTGGTCCGGCGGGTGCAAGCTTGCGGACGGGGTGAAGGAAATGTGCGCGCTCATCTCGACAATCTGATCAAAAAATTAAAGCTGGCACCAAGTCAAACTTGATGCCCTGCCATGGATGTTTTTCTCAGCGAGTTACTTGAAGCAGAGAGAGATTGTCCACCAGCATATTGGCCGGGTCAATCACTTCAACGCGAGGTGTGGTTGAAACTAATCGGGCAGCGGGATGTTCATTTGCTGCTTGCCGCCGGCGGCTTCCATGGCAAATGTTCCCGGCTGGATTTCCACGCCCCACAGGGTCTTGTTGCTGCTGCCGTGTTTGCAGCGCCTTCGTCCGCCGCGAGGAGATACGGATGTTCCAGCTTACTGCGCTCCGGCGTGTGTTCTGTCCGCGCGGGGTAGACCGCATTGCCGACGAAATACCTGTCCACGCGCATGACGCCGCCGTGGGCCGCGCAGTAATCCGTCAGCTGCGGCTTGGGCCAGTACAACTGCGTGCTGTCCGCGTCGGTGAAATGCGCCACATAGCCGCCCGCAGAAGCCGGGGCATCGGGCGGCTTCACGGCGGAGGCGCAATGTGTCACGGGGCATCAAGCCCCGTCAAGGAAAATTTGTCTTTGTGACAATTGGCGAGATTGCCGCCGCGCTCAGGTAACGGTGAACGCAGCCGGGCCGGCCAGCACGCCGTAGCCGTCGTTGTACAGGCACCAGGCGCTGTAGTTGCCCGGCGCCAGTTTGCTGGTGTCGAAGCTGGCGCTGCCGCTGGCGGCGGTGACGTACTGCCAGATGATGTAGGTGCCGCTGCCCGGCGTGACACCGGCTTTCCAGATGCCGATCCAGTTGGTGCTGTTGACCTTGGACGCAGGCAGTGCATAGCTGAAGGCGATCGCCGTCCCCTGCTTTACGCTGGCGGCCGATGCGGCCAGCTGCGTCACGCTGAACGCCACCGGCCCGCCCAGCGTCACGTAAGCGTTCTGATACAGATACCACGCCGTGTAATCGCCCACCGCCATCGAGCCGGTGTTGAACGATGCGCTGCCGCGCGCATTCGGCGCGTAAGCCCACTGCACCGCACTGCCCTTGCCCGGCGAAGTGCCTGCCGCGAACAGGCCTATCCAGTTTTGCGCATTGAGCTTGCCGGGTGGCGCTGCGTAGTTGAACACCGCCGCGCCGCCGCGCGTGACGTTGGGCGTGCTGGTGCCGAGAAAAATCTTGACGCGGTTGGTGCCTATCATCGGATCGGGACGGCTAGGCATTCCGGTTTCCACGTGGCCGGCCGCGCGGCGCAGCCATTGCGGATCGGCGTCGCTGGTGACGCTGAGGTCGTACCAGCCGTAGCTGCCCGTCAGATTGAACGGCACCGACAAGGTCTGGCCGGCGGCCACGCGATAGGTGGCGGTGCCAGCGCCGTAGGCATTGTCGGTAACGGTGTAGCCGCAGGCCTGCTGGCCGTCCAGGTTCGACAGCACCAGGCTGATGTTGCCGCTGCCGCGCTCGTAGCGGACTTGCACTTCCGGCCGCGCGCCGCCTGCCGTGGCCGCAGCGAACGCGCCCTTGTACTGGCGCAGGAAGCCGTTGGCGCCATGTACGCTGAGGTCGTAGGCGCCGCCGCTCCAGTTCCACACTTCGTTGTCGATTTCCTTGCCCGCTTCGACCGTGTAGTACCACGGTCCATCGGCACGCAAGCCGGAGTAGACGATGAAGGCCGCACCGGCCTGGCCGCTGTTGGCAAAGCTCAGCGCGTACTGCCCGGCGCCGGCCAGCTTGCCCTGCACCGACAGCTCATACGGCAAGGCGCAGGCGATGCGCGGCCCCGGCGCGCTGGTGCCGGGCTCCTGCCTCGGCATGGCTTGCACCGTCGGCGGCATCGGATACGGCTTGCCGGAGACGCGCTGGTAGGCCGCCGTCTTCGGCACGCTGTCCGGCCAGATGCTGTTGGGCGTGCTGAAGTCGAAGGCCGAGGTCAGATCGCCGCAGACGGCACGGCGCCACGGCGAGATCAGATCGCACTGAACATTGGCGCGGGCCTTGCCGCGCACCACC
Organism: Rugamonas aquatica; assembly: GCF_009380215.1. Classification (GTDB taxonomy): domain Bacteria; phylum Pseudomonadota; class Gammaproteobacteria; order Burkholderiales; family Burkholderiaceae_D; genus Rugamonas; species Rugamonas aquatica_B. The sequence continues at coordinate 391,108 of NZ_WHUG01000002.1, read as the reverse complement.
AGCCACTCTTCCAGGAAGCGCAGCTTGGACGTGTGGTCGAACAGCTGCGAGCACACGCGTCCGCCTTTGCTCCACGGCGAGATCACCAGCATCGGCACGCGCGGCCCCAGTCCCACCGGCACGCCCTGGTAGTTTTCGTGGGTGCCGACATCGGCCAGCGTGGTCTTGCCCATGCCCGCGTTGAGCGGCGCCAGGTCCGACGGCACGTGGTCAAAGAAGCCGTCGTTTTCATCGTACATCAACAGGAACACGGTCTTGGACCAGACCTCGGGATTGGCCACCAGCGCGGCCAGCAGGCGCGCGGTGATGTGCTCGCCGGCGTTGGGCGAGTTCGGCGCATGCTCGGTGTAATCGTTCGGCGAACTGATCCACGACACCTGCGGCAGGCGGTTGTTGCGCACATCGTCGGCGAAGGATTCGACCAGCCAATCGCCCTTGGTGCCGCTGGCGTTGGCCGCGTTGGAACCGGGCGCCAGCAAGCGGCCCTTGCGATACAAGGGCGAGTTGCTGTCGAGGCGGCTGCCGTCGGCGTTGACGCGGAAGTTCTTGAAGTAGGCCAGGTAGTTGTCGCCGTAGTTGTCCCACTCCTGGTAGACCTTCCAGCTGACCTGGTTCGCTTCCAGCACTTCGGCATAGGTGCGCCAGTTGGGCGCGCCTGCGGTGACGCTGGCGGAGATATTGTCCAGCGCGGGATCGCCGTTGTAGTAGCCGGCCGCGTTGATGTTGTACAGGCTGCCCATGGCGCCCATCCAGCCCTGGTTGCTGCCGGTGAGCGAGTACAGCCGGTTCGGATCGGTGGCGCCGAACACCGAGCAGTGATACGCGTCGCAAATGGTGAACGCGTCCGCCAGCGCGTAGTAGAACGGCAGGTCGCCACGGTCGAAGTAGCCCATGGTCTGCGGCGTCTTTTGCTTGACCCACGCATCCCAGCCCTGCCAGGTGGTCTGCGAGCCCTTCCACGAGTGGTTGGTGCCGACCGACAGCGCGCTGGTGTTCTTGGCGTCGAAGTGGAAGGGCAGCACGTAGCCGCCGCTGCCGTCCGGCTGATACCAGACCGGGTGGCCGTCGGGCAGGTCGATCGCGCGCGGATCGTCGAAACCGCGCACGCCGGCCAGCGTGCCGAAGTAATGGTCGAAGGAACGGTTCTCCTGCATGAAGATGACCACGTGCTCGACGTCGGCCAGGGTGCCGGTGGCGTTATTCGCGGGCACTGCCAGCGCCTGCCGGATCAGGTCCGGGAACATCGAGCTGGCGGTCACGCCAGCGCCGGCGGCGTAGCGGAGGAATTTGCGGCGGGTGATGGACATCGGCGGTCTCTCGGAATGCGCGGAATCAAGAATCATAGCGAGCAAATATGACAATGTTGTTGCAGAGTGCGGATAAAACATCACGATCCTGCGAATTTCATCAACAAGCCCCTCCCGCCTCAAGAGCTGAAAAATCGTTTCACATCGCGAAATTCCGCACAATTATCGGCTGCCCGATCTACCTCACTTTTTGAAAATTCATTTTACATAGTGGAATTTAACATCTAAGCCGTTGAAATACAAAGACTAAATTTAAGTTATATGTCTTATATAAGACCTTGATGCAGTGCACCAGAATGGCCTACTATTTAGTCATGCAGTTTGCTTCGACAAGACGTAGCGGCGCACTCAAGATTTTCTCAAACTTGCTTTATTCTTTAGGAGATACACATGTCCCAATATCAAGACGACATCAAGGCAGTTGCTGGTTTGAAAGAGCAACAAGGCAGCGCCTGGAACGCCATCAATCCTGAGTCCGCCGCCCGCATGCGCGCCCAGAACAAGTTCAAGACCGGTCTGGACATCGCCAAGTACACCGCCAAGATCATGCGCGCCGACATGGCCGCCTACGACGCCGATCCATCCAAGTACACCCAGTCGCTGGGTTGCTGGCACGGTTTCATCGGGCAGCAGAAGATGATCTCCATTAAGAAGCACTTCAACAGCACCGACCGCCGCTACCTCTACCTGTCGGGCTGGATGGTTGCCGCGCTGCGCTCCGAGTTCGGCCCGCTGCCTGACCAGTCGATGCACGAAAAAACCGCCGTCTCGGCGCTGATCAAAGAGCTGTACACCTTCCTGCGCCAGGCCGACGCCCGCGAACTGGGCGGCCTGTTCCGCCAGCTGGACGCCGCCGAAGGCCCGGCCAAAGCCGCCATCCAGTCGCAGATCGACAACCACGTGACCCACGTCGTGCCTATCATCGCCGACATCGACGCCGGTTTCGGCAACGCCGAAGCGACCTACCTGCTGGCCAAGCAGTTCATCGAGGCAGGCGCCTGCTGCATCCAGGTGGAGAACCAGGTGTCGGACGAAAAGCAATGCGGCCACCAGGACGGCAAAGTCACCGTGCCGCACGAAGACTTCCTCGCTAAGATCCGCGCCATCCGCTACGCCTTCCTGGAACTGGGCGTGGACGACGGCATCATCGTCGCCCGTACCGACTCGCTGGGCGCCGGCCTGACCAAGCAGATCGCCGTCACCAACGAACCAGGCGACCTGGGCGACCAATACAACTCCTTCCTCGATTGCGAAGAAGTGTCGGCCGACGCGCTGGGCAATGGCGACGTCATCATCAAACGCGAAGGCAAGCTGCTGCGTCCTAAGCGCCTGCCAAGCAACCTGTTCCAGTTCCGCGCCGGCAGCGGCGAAGCGCGCTGCGTACTCGACAGCATCACCTCGCTGCAAAACGGCGCCGACCTGCTGTGGATCGAAACCGAAAAACCGCATATCGCCCAGATCGGCGGCATGGTCAGCGAAATCCGCAAAGTGATCCCGAACGCCAAGCTGGTGTACAACAACAGCCCATCGTTCAACTGGACGCTGAACTTCCGTCAGCAGGTGTATGACGCGATGAAGGCAGAAGGCAAGGATGTATCGGCCTACGAGCGCACCCAGCTGATGAGCGTGGAATACGACACGACCGAACTGGCGATCGCCGCTGATGAGAAGATCCGCACCTTCCAGGCTGATGCAGCCCGCGAAGCCGGCATCTTCCACCACCTGATCACGCTGCCGACCTACCACACCGCCGCGCTGTCGACCGACAACCTGGCCAAGGAATACTTCGGCGACCAGGGCATGCTGGGCTATGTGGCTGGCGTGCAGCGCAAGGAAATCCGTCAAGGCATCGCCTGCGTCAAGCACCAGAACATGTCCGGCTCGGACATCGGCGACGACCACAAGGATTACTTCAGCGGCGAAGCAGCGCTGAAGGCCGCTGGTAAAGACAACACGATGAACCAGTTCTAAGATTTGGTCTCAGAAAAAAAGCTCGCCTCGGCGAGCTTTTTTTTCGACCATGTCCCACCGTCAGAACGCGCTCTTGATGACGCCACCGTCGACGCGCAGCGCCGCGCCGGTGGTCGCCGATGCGAGCGGGCTTGCCACGTAGGCCACGAGCGAAGCCACCTCCTGCGGCGTGCCGAAGCGCTTGATCAGTGAAGTCGGACGCACGTGATCGAAGAACTCCGCCTCGACCTGCTCGAAACTCTTGTCGCTAGCTCGCGCCATGTCTGCGACGAAGTCGCCAACGCCACGCGATTTCGTCGGGCCGGGCAGTACGCTGTTGACGGTGATGCCGGTGCCGGCAACCGATTCCGCCAACCCGCGCGCCACCGCGAGTTGCGCGGTCTTGGTCATGCCGTAGTGGATCATCTCGGTGGGAATCTGCACCGCGCTTTCGCTGGAGATGAAGATGATCCGTCCCCAGTTGGTGCGCTTCATCTCCGGCAGCACCAGGCGCGCAAGGCGCACGCCGCTCAGCACATTGACATCAAAGAAGCGCATCCAATCTTCATCGAGAATATCTTCGAAAGCCTTGGGCTCGAAGATGCCGAGGTTGTTGACCAGGATGTTGATGTCCGGATGAAGCCGTACGACTTCCGCCGCAGCCTCGGCGCGGCTCAGGTCCGCGACATAGCCGTGGACGGTGCCCTGCGTCTCCGAGCGGATGCGTTCCACCGCCTCGTCGACCCCGGCCTGCGTCCGGCCGTTGACGATCACGCTGGCGCCCTCCTTGGCCAGCGTCTGCGCTATCGCGTAGCCGATGCCGGCCGTGCTGCCACTTACCAAAGCTACTTTGCCACTGAGTTGCAAGTCCATGTCGATCTCCTAAGGATGTGCTCAAGTTGGTGTTCGTCATATCGGCTACAACTTCAGTGTATCAAGAAGCCTCTCCCGCATCCTCTCCCATTTAGCCCAGCTCGAAGGTCGTGATGCCGTACTGCCTGTCCATGTTGAGCTCGGGCGCTTCCCGCGTGTACATGCGCGCAGTCTCAAAGCAGCGTTGCATCTGATGGCGCTCGGCAAGCGCAACGGCCGCGGGATTCAATTCAGGGACATCGAGAAACACAGGCTGCTCCGGCGTCAGCTGATCCAACACACTGGCAAACAACTGCTCCGCCACCGCAGGCGTATCGGCGAACAAGGGACCGACCTTGTAGCCGGTGCGACACGGCCGCGCCACCACATACCCAGCCAGCCCTTCAGCGCCCGCAATGCCAAGCGCGATGTGCTGTTCCTGTCGCACCCAACGTTGCAGGAAGCGGGCACGCGCTTCCGGGAAGAAGCGCCGGTCATAGCGGCAGATTTCAGCATCGCTCAGCGTCGACAACGGCACCGTTGCGCGCGCGTCAGTCGAGCGTCCGCCGCCTCGTCCCTCATATCGGAAATTGCGATGTGCAAGATGAAAGCCCGACTTCGCATAATTGGCTTGTTGCGCCAGCACGCCGTCGAGTCCGATGTTACGGCCGGAGAGCCGCTGCATCGCGGCCTGCCACAGCGTCCAACCATAACCGCGACCGCGCCAGGCGGGCTTGACGATGTAGCCGCCGATGAAGCCGAAGCCGGCGCCATACCTGACCGCGAAAATACTCGCGACCGGCTCGCCGTCCAATGCGCCGATCAGAAACCCTTCGGGGTCGGCGGCGTAGAAACAGGCCGCATCGTGCAGGCCGGGATTCCAGCCTTCATCGGCCGCCCAGTCCAGGGCGAGACCAAGCTCAGCCTCGCTCATGTGTCGTATTGCCAGCGGTGGTGCAACCATGATTTCCTCCCGGCCGTAGCGCGCCTTGATTACTTTTTGCTGACCTGGCGTGCCGTGTCGTGATACTGCCAAAGCACATTGACGATCTTCCACTCGCTGCGCTGGTTCTTGTACAAGTGCATATAGTCGATCCACTCGTCGGCGGTCAGCTTGACGGTGGCCACACGCTGGTCGACATCGAGGATCTTGATGTCCACACGTGGCTGAGCGGGGAACTTCGTGCCGTCCTTGTTGTAGGTGCGGGCTACCTTGACCATGGTGTCGAAGTCGGTGTTCATGATGAACTCCGATCCGTCAGCCGCCTGCCAATACGTGCGCTTGGCCAGCTTGGGGTCGATGCCGCGCTCCATGCGCGCCGGATCGGCCTTGTGCTGCGACTCGATGTAGTCGCGCACTGCGCGTTCGATCAGCTGGTTATCGGTGGCATCGGCTGCATGCACAGCCAGCGGCGACAGGGCGAACAAAAGAAGCATCAAAGAGCGTTTCATGGGCACCCTTACCAAGTAGATAACACCAGCATGAAAACACAAGTCCAAGCACTAGGCAACGTGATTCGACCCAGTGCTTCGGTGGAGCAAGAATAGCTAAAAAATGTTGAACCGTTTTGTCGAACCAAGGTCTGTACCGCGCCGCACGAAGACGATTCGCAATAAGGAGAAAAATCATGCGGCAATTTCTGAGAGAGCTGCGTTGATCGATTGAATCCGCAACTCCCGGGTGATAACCGATTAGATGAGCGAGCAGGAATCCGACATCGGAATCTTGGCCATGTCTCCTCTGCCAGTGCAGGTCATCTCGACCTGGGCGCCCCGCTTGAGCTTGGCGAGTTGAGGGCCGGCGTCCTTATCGAAGGCAAACTGCGGCTCCATGAATTCGTTCACGCCACCGCGCAATGTCAAGTACGGACGGCCAAGGATATCGGTATTGATCTCCGCAACGGTGCCGGTCACTTTGAATGCCTTGTCTTTAAATTGCTGATCGGCTGCGACGGTGTTCTCGTCATAGGCGACGGCCATGTCGTGCGCGGTCACTGATGGCAGCGCGGCTACCTGAGCCGGAGTTTTCGCGGCTTGATCACTTTCCGGAGCAGCTTGTTGAGCAGCCTTCTCCGCTTTCATTGCATTGACAACGACACCCAGGACCACCAGTGCGAAAAATCCACCGCCTACCCACTTCAAAATCTTTTTCATGCTGTCATCCATTCAATGTTTAGTATAAGAAATTATATTCTAGCAATTAAATGGCGACGGCGCGAGGATCAGTCCCGGGAATACGCCCTTGGTTGCCATGCTGGACCAGCTGTTTCTACGGCCTGGCAAGCGGCGGTGGGATTTGGAGAGTTTGCCAGCATAAAAAACTGTTAACATCAAACAGTTAATTGCACATTAACCAATGTTTATCAACTTCTATTGCGAGTGGAAACCCAATGAAAATTTCCCGTTACACAGTACTCTTCGCTGCGATTGCCGCGACGTCGGTCGCCCATGGCCAAAATGCCATGACCATCGAGCAACTAGCGAAATCGACGGCATGCTCAGCCCCCGTTTTTATTACCGACTCCGGAAAAGAAGGCATGTTCGTCAAGTCTTCGGATTCTTCTGACCAACTAAACGGAGGCACTACGCTTCAGTGCAACGGAACAAATTATTTGTACAAGCGGGTCTACGACAATGCCATCAATGCCAGATGGTTCGGCTTGTCCGTCGATGCGCCGGACAACTCCGCTGCCGTACAGAATGCCATCAACGCGGCGCGAAACGGCCAGGAAGTACTGATTCCGGAGGGTACTTATCGCTTTCTAAATTCCATCACCTTGCGTGACGGAACCTACATCCACCTGACGGCGCGCGGAACATTATCTTTTGGTGCACGGGATGGCATTATCGTCGAAGGTCGTTTCGGACACGTTGTTGAACTGACGCGACTGCTCGGCAGGCCTTGGGAAGACCATCCAACGTACGGCTATGTGGGGTCGGGCATAACCTTGGTGAACGCGCAATTCGCGAAGGTTAGTGTTAACTGGATTGACGGTTTTCAAAACGCGATCAAGTTGACGGCCAAAGGAAGAAACGGCACGCAATACAATAAAATCGACTTTGATGGGTTGAGACAAAATGACGTCGGAATATTGCTGACGACCGAGAGCGATGTCCCGAAAAACTGGGTAACCGAAAATACCTTCACTGGCGGAAAAATCACCGGCGTCACTGGTGTTCTGTCCGCGCCAGGCGCAGGTGCGGACCCGTTTAATGGCAACAAATTTTACAATGTAGGATTCGAAGGCATTACCACTGCTGTCGACGCGACTGGCTTCTCGCGCAACATATTCATAGCACCGCGAGTGATGGGAGCGGAAGGTGTGCTTAACGGTTTCAAGTTCAGCGCAGATTCAATTAATAACACGATTATTACCACCGCACTTTATGAAGCTGCATTTGTATCGAACGGAATATCTGGTAATGCTGGTGGCAACACCTTGGTATTAGGTACGCTGTCGACACCAAGCGGACGCACATCAGGCGTGTTAAGCGTTGCAGATGACAAGGGCCGCTTCCTTGGCGTGATTCGGGACAAGAACACCGAAACTATCAAAGAAAGCAAATCCCGCATACTGTCGCTCGATAAGCAGACTGACGTCTCGAATTAATAACTAACTTGCAACGCCTATCAGAGTCTTGAGCGACAGCGCAAATTCGCGTGCAACAAGCGGCTTCCCCTGGGGAGCCGCTCAACAAGCGTCACAGAACCGCCGAATGCCTCATTTTGGATCAGCCAGTCTCTGTCAGTTCGGCCGCGGTTCCGGTATCATTCGGCATGAATACGATTTCCTTCCAACCGTTTATTATTGGCGTCGCAGGCGGTAGCGGCAGTGGCAAGTCCACGGTGTCCCAGCAAGTGCTAGCTGCGTTTGGCGCAGATATGGTCTCGGTAGTGATGCAGGACGATTACTACCACGACCAAACCCATCTCTCCCCTGAGGTCCGTCCCCAGCAGAATTACGACCATCCGCAGGCTTTCGAATGGTCGTTGCTGGTGCAGCATGTCCAGGCCTTGCGCAATGGCGAATCGATCGAGATGCCCGAGTACGACTTCACGATCCACAACCGCTCCAACCGGACCATTCCGGTCAAGCCTGCCCCGGTCATCGTGATCGAAGGCCTGTTTGCCCTGTATGACGCGGACTTGTGCGACATGATGTCGCTGAAGATTTTTGTCGATACGGCTTCGGATATCCGCTTCATCCGCCGGATGCAACGCGATATTACCGAACGCGGCCGCTCGGTGGAAAGCGTCGTCAGCCAGTATCTGGAAACGGTGCGTCCGATGCATAAACAGTTCATCGAGCCGACCAAGCGCAACGCCGATATCATTATTCCGCATGGCGCCAATGGTCCGGCGGTCGATATGATTACCACCAAGGTGGCCAGCGTTATCGAGCAGTTGAAGCCGTAACCAGCCCGATGGGCCGTCAAGCGGCTCAATCATCAGCGGAACAGGCGGTGGTTTGCATGACGTGCTGCGTCACCTGTTCCAACAAATCTTTCAGCTGTGCGACCATGGAGAGCGCGCCCTCCACCTCGCTGGCAGCCTCCCCCGGCGCAAGCCGCTCCAGATCCTCGCACAAATCGGCCATGCGGAAAGCTCCGACACTACGCGCCGCCGATTTGATGCGGTGCCCCAGGTCGCGCACCGTCTGCACCTCGCCGCGCGCCAGCGCGGCGTCCATGTCGCGCACACCCTCCTGCGAACTGAGCAGGAATTTATAGGCAAATTTGCGCAGCTTCTGCGGGTCGTCACCGAGCAGCGTGGCCAGCACCGACAAGTCCATCACGGCCGGGCCGCCGCCGATGCCGGACTTGACGGCTGGCTCCGGCAGCTGCGGCCGCCGCGCATCTGCCGGCGACGCGCGCTGAGGCAGCCAATTGGCGACGGTCTGGTACATCAAGGCCGGATGCACAGGCTTCGAAATGAAATCGTTCATGCCGGCATCGATGCAGCGCATCCGGGCTTCGGTGGTGGCGGTGGCCGTCATCGCCAACACCGGTATATGGGTCAGTTGCGGATCGGCGCGGATGCGGCGGGTCGCTTCCAGTCCATCCATGAGCGGCATTTGCAAGTCCATCAAGACGCAGTCGAAATCGCGCTGGCGCAGCAACTCCAGCGCGTCGACGCCATTATTGGCGAGGCACACCGTGGTGCCCACCTCTTCCAGCATTTCCTGCGCAATTTGTTGATTGAACAGATTGTCCTCGACCAGCAAAATGCGGGCCGCACTCAGCGCCGCCATCATGGCGGACGTGCGCGCGCTGGCCAGCAGCTCGCCGGCAGCGTCGCCAATCTGGTTGATGAGCGCGGACATGGTCTTGTACGATACGCCCAGCTGGGCCGTGAACCAGAACGTGCTGCCGACCCCGGGCTGGCTGTCGACGCCGACCTCGCCGCCCATCAGCTGGGTCAGCTCCTTGCAGATTGCCAGGCCGAGGCCGGTGCCGCCGTATTCCCGCGTGGTCGATGTGTCGGCCTGCTGGAACGAGACAAATAATTTGTCCATCTCCGCTTGGCTCAGGCCTATGCCCTGGTCGCTCACTTCGAAACGCACCAGGCAATCGTTGGCGTCGCCGAGGACCTTGCGCACGCGGATCTCTATCCGGCCCTGCTCGCTGAATTTGATGGCGTTGTTGGCGTAGTTGATGAGCACCTGTCCCAGCCGCAGCGGATCGCCCACCAGCACCGGCGGCAGGCTGGGGTCGAGGTCGAACACCAGTTCCAGGTTGCGGGTGGCCGCCTTCGGCGCTACGACCGTGGTCAGCGTTTGCACCACCTGGTCGAGCGAAAAATCGATGTGCTGGATCTCCATCTTGCCAGCTTCGATCTTGGAAATGTCGAGTATGTCGTCGATGATGCCCAGCACGTGTTCGCCGGCGAAACGGATTTTTTCCAGGTAGTCGCGCTGGCGCGGGTCCAGTTCGGTCTTCAACGCCAGGTAGGCCATGCCGATGACGCAGTTCAGCGGCGTGCGGATTTCGTGGCTCATATTGGACAGGAACTGGCCTTTGGCCATGCTCGCTGCCTCGGCTTGCTGCTTGGCCTGCTGCAGCTCTTTGTTCTTGGCTTCCAGCTGTTCTTCGTAGTGCCGTTCGGAGGTGACGTCGTGGTAGATGGTGACGAAACCACTCACCTTGCCGTCTAGGCCGTAGATCGGGCGGCCTATGATGTTCAGCAGCACGCCGTCCATCCGGGCTCGGGTGAAATTGTGGGGCTGGAACTGCAGGCACAGCGCTACACGGGCGGCTACCAGTTCGTCGATGTCGCCCGGCCCATAGTCCCCGCGCAAGGCGATGCAACGGAATACGTCGGCCATGGTGACGCCGGGGTGCATCACTTCGACCTGAAACCCTTGCAGTTGGCAAAAGGCGGGGTTCCAGAATCGGATGGTCAGGTCACAGTCTACGATGGTCACACCTACCGGCATGTATTCCAGTGCAGCTGCCAACCTGGGGAAATTTAACCTGATGAACTCGTCACTTTGAACTGTTAATTCCATAGGTCGATCATCCAGCAGTGCCAAACAAGATAGCTTCCCGGGATTCGGGGCCTTGTACCTGGCCCTTACCTAAAGGCCGGACATCTCACTTGCATCTTCGATCATCGCGACGTTCGCTTTTAGTCGCTTGCGGACCAGGGGAAATCGCTATTCAATCTTACTACACGTGGCGCATCCATTGTCTGAGCAAGGCGCGAGGGTCAGATATCGGCAACGTGCCAGTTGTGCTTTTCGGCAGTCCAGGGGCGATTTCAGGCAGTTTGTCGCTTTTGCCCGCTAGCGCCGCACGGCCGGCTTTACCATTTGCCTGACTTACAACAGGAGGCAATATGCAACGCAAGGTTCTCGCGGCATCCATACTTTTCTTCAGCAGCGCGCTGGCCCAGGCCCAGGCCACCAGCCCGGAACTCCAGCGCATGCTGTCCGGCGCACTCAAGGACCGCAGCGTACCGGCCATGGGCGTACTCGTCATCCGCGACGGGCAGCCGCAGGCGCAGGCCGTCGACGGCGTCCGCGCCAAGGGCAGCGCGGAGCACGCCAGCCTGCAGGACAGCTGGCATATCGGCTCCGATGCCAAGGCCATGACGGCCACGCTGGTGGCGCGGCTGGTGGAACAAGGCAAGTTGTCGTGGGACGCGCCGCTGAAGGACATGCTGCCGCTGCTCGGCATGCGCGCCGAATATGCCGACGTCACGCTGGCCGACCTGCTGTCGCACCGCGCTGGCCTGCCGCCCAACAGCGACGAAAAACTGATCGAGGCCACCCGCAAGGACGCACGCCCGCTGCCTGTGCTGCGCATGGAGTACGCCCAGCGTGCCTTGTCCGAAGCCCCGATAGGCGCGATCCGCAGCGACGCGCGTTATTCGAACAGCGGCTTCATGATCGCCGCCGCGATCGCGGAGCATGCCACCGGCAAGGCGTTCGAGGAACTGATGCAGGAACAGGTGTTCGAGCCGCTCGGCATGCGGGTCGATACCGGGCAGGCGCAACGGGGACAGCTGCTGGGACATAAAAAGGGCAAGCCGCTGGCCGGCCCAGGTTCCGACATCCCGCCCTTCTTCGCGCCAGCCGGCGCCACGGTCAGACTGTCGATGGCCGATTGGTCAAAGTTCCTGGTCGATCAGATGGCCGGCGAACGCGGGCACGGTAAGCTGCTGTCGCAGGCCGGCTATACCCATCTGCACACGCCGCAGGGCGACTCCAATTCGGCGCTGGGCTGGGGCGTTAAAACCAACTGGCCGGCGCAGGCGCCGATCCGCATGCTGATGCACGCGGGCTCCAATGGCTACTGGAACGCGCTGGTGGCGCTGGCGCCGGACCGTCAGGATGGCGTGCTGGTGGTGGCCAACGCCGGTGAAGGCACGGGAGCCGAGCAGCAGCAAATGAAGTTGGTGATGACGCTGATGTCCACCATCGCTAAGGGGCAGTAGGATGGCATAGGCTCTGCCGTCTGGCTAGACGCGAGGGTTGTAGGCGAGTTGCCGGCCGCGCGAGGTGGGGGGGGGTTCCGGCATCGCGCCAAGGCTTGGAGGGGATTTTGCGCTGCGCGCTGCGCCTTCGGCGCGCCACCGCGCAGCGGTGGCAATCGGACGATTCGGAGAGGCTCGCCCCGGTAGGGGCGATGCTACTAGGCAGCCCCATGAACAAGTGCGCAGTAATTCTACCCACATAGAAAAATCTACGAGACTTGGAGCCCCTCTCAGTCGAACCGCCCCCCCTCATCCAACCATGTCATGATCCATCGTCGCCATACTTTAAAAGCATCTGATATAAATATCCTTCTTTCTTAGTAGTTAAATCCCTTAATTCAATATCAATATTCCACATCTTCTCAAATACTTCACAATCAATGTAATCGAGAGCTTCACCCACTATTATTCGATAAACTGGCATACTAGCCAGCGCAAACAACTGAATTCGCACTTCCAGAAAATCTGTTCCCCTTATATTTATCCAGTCAGCCTCGTAGACAATTGAGTGCTCAGACTTGGGACCAAAGCCAGACTGTCCACCGACAAAAAATTCTCCCTGAGCACGATCCCCATATAAAATAAATTCTCTTAGTAGAGGTCGAAATGGTATTCCACTATGAATTGCAAATCCGTGCGCTATTTTAGCTAAGAGCCTCATAAATGGAACAAGTTTAAGCTCCCCTGTAGCGACGTATTCTGAAGGGTAGCGTCTCTTAAATTCTTCGTGTTTTTCTGGATCAAAAACAGAAGTAATGAACTGCAAGTTCATCTCGCCGGTCCTTAAGGTTGGGCGATCGCACGATAATATTGACGGTTCTGGAAGAGCAACTAATGTTAAAAATCCGGGATTATGCTCCAACGGCACCTTTACTTTCACCTCCTCAGAGTCTGATTTTATCAAGGTTAGTGGCAGCGGATCCTTACTGTTCGAACTTGACCTGAGACCAAGAAATTTTCTGGGAGACCAGAATATTCCTTTAGACATGGGATTCTCTATCCCATCATTTATGATTTTTTGACATTTATAACAACAGGATTTTTTTATGTAAGAAATCCCCCCAAGCCACTGGGAAATATGATGTTCATCAGTGGTTCCTGCATCTCCACAATAGATACAAAATCCAGTGTAACTTGTTTCAACATTCATTATCCCTCCGTGAGAACTTAAAAATAGAACATCTTTAAATATTTCAACATAGGTAATAACCTTCCACTCCCGTCATTCTTTATTTTATTCTAAATCACACTGATGATGGCTCGGTGATTGTTCCCTATGAGGCGAGAATTCAAATAGTCGAAACTACGCCAAGAGTTACGCCCAAGAATTTGATCGCCTAACTCGCAGTGAAAGCCAATCCACCGCAATACGGTCGCGAAAAATCACGATATCGTTGACGGTCAGGAGAAGTCATTCATGGAACGCATCGAACGCCGCAGCAGGCCTGAACGCACCCGCGACACCATCGTCAACGGCGGCATCGTCATGATGGCCATCGACGGCCGCGAGGTGGGGTCAGTTCCGGCCGCGAAGTGGGGTCAGCGCGAGGTGGGGGTGGTTCCGGCATCGTGCCAAGTGCTTGGAGGGAATAGTGGGCTGTGCGCTGCGCCTTCGGCGCGCCACCGCGCAGCGGTGGCAATCGGACGATTCGGAGAGGCTCGCCCCGGTAGGGGCGATGCCTTCGAATCCCCCCCGCACGCCCCGCAGGGGGCGTGCTTCTCTCCGCTAAGGATGCAAAAACAAAAAGGCCACCCGAGGGTGGCCTTTTGTTTTTGTATCCTTGGCGGAGAGAGGGGGATTCGAACCCCCGATAGGCTATGAACCTATACACGCTTTCCAGGCGTGCGACTTCAACCACTCATCCACCTCTCCTGCATCACTTCTTCCCCTTTCGGAGAAGCCGCGAATTATAGCAAAGATTCCCAAGAGTACAAAGTTTATTTCCCGCCCCTTAGGAAGCTTCCTTCAACTGCTCCAGAATCGCCGGATTCTCCAACGTGGACACATCCTGCGTAATCACCTCACCTTTGGCCAATACCCGCAGCAAGCGACGCATGATCTTGCCCGACCGCGTCTTCGGCAAATTATCCCCAAAACGAATCTCCTTCGGCTTGGCAATCGGCCCAATCTCCTTGGCCACCCAATTGCGCAACTCCAACGCCAGCTTCTTGGCCTCTTCCCCAGTCGGACGCGCCTGCTTCAGCACGACGAACGCACAGATCGATTCACCCGTCGTATCGTCCGGCTTGCCCACCACCGCAGCCTCGGCCACCAGTGGATTGGCCACCAGCGCCGATTCGATCTCCATCGTGCCCATGCGGTGCCCCGACACGTTCAGCACATCGTCAATCCGTCCGGTGATGGTGAAGTAACCCGTATCCTTGTTGCGAATCGCGCCATCGCCAGCCAGATACATCTTGCCGCCCAACTCCTCAGGGAAGTAGCTCGACTTGAACCGGTCCGGATTGTTCCAGATGGTGCGGATCATCGAAGGCCACGGACGCTTGACGACCAGGATGCCGCCCTGCCCGTTCGGCACATCCACACCAGCCTCGTCCACGATGGCGGCCATGATGCCCGGCAGCGGCAAGGTGCACGAACCCGGCACCATCGGCGTCGCGCCCGGCAGCGGGGTAATCATGTGGCCGCCGGTCTCGGTCTGCCAGAAGGTGTCGACGATAGGACATTTCTCGCCGCCCACCTGCGTGTAGTACCACATCCATGCTTCCGGATTGATCGGCTCGCCCACCGTGCCCAGCAAACGCAGCGACGTCAGGTCGTAATTTTTCGGATGCACTTTCGCATCCACATCCGACGCTTTGATCAGCGAACGGATCGCGGTCGGCGCGGTGTAGAAGATGCTGACCTTGTGCTTGGCGATGGTGTCCCAGAAGCGGCCGGCGTTCGGGAAAGTTGGCACGCCTTCGAATACCACTTGCGTTGCACCCACCGCCGTCGGGCCGTAGGCGATGTAGCTGTGGCCCGTCACCCAGCCGATGTCGGCCGTGCACCAGTACACGTCGTCAGGCTTGATGTCGAAAGACCACTTCATCGTCAGCGCGGCCCACAGCAGGTAGCCGCCGCTGGAATGCTGCACGCCCTTCGGCGTGCCGGTCGAGCCGGAGGTGTACAGGATGAACAGCGGATGCTCGGCATCCACCCACTCCGGCTCGCACTCGGCCGACTGGTTGGCGACCAGCTCGTGCAGCCACAGGTCGCGGCCTTCCTGGAAGTTGATGTTGCCACCGGTACGCTTGTAGACGATCACGTCCTTGATGGTGTCGCAGCCGCCCAGCGCCAGCGCTTCGTCGACGATGGCTTTCAGCGGCAGCTGTTTGCCGCCGCGCAGTTGCTCGTCGGCGGTGATGACGGCCACAGCGCCGGCGTCGATGATGCGCTCCTGCAGCGATTTGGCGGAGAAGCCGCCGAACACCACCGAGTGCGTGGCGCCGATGCGCGCGCAAGCCTGCATGGCGGCGACGCCTTCCACCGACATCGACATGTAGATGATGACGCGGTCGCCCTTCTTGATGCCGCGCGATTTCAGGCCGTTGGCGAATTTGCAGACCTTCTCATGCAATTCCTTGTAGCTGACGTTGACGGACTTGCCGTCGTCCGCTTCGAAGATGATGGCGGTCTTGTCGGCGTTGCCGTTCTGCAGATTGCGGTCCAGGCAGTTGTACGAGACGTTCAGGTGGCCGTCTTCGAACCATTTGTAGAACGGCGCGTTGTCTTCGTTGAGGACTTTGGTGAACGGCTTTTGCCACACCAGGTTTTCCTTCGCCAGACGCGACCAGAAACCTTCATAGTCGGCCGCCGCTTCGGCGCACAGGGCGTTGTAGGCGTCCATGCCGGCCACGGTGGCCTGTGCTACAAACGCCGCCGGTGGCGTAAAGACGCGGGATTCCTGTGGACCTTGTTGGGTAGTTGTGCTGCTCATGCGTGTCTCCAGAGGTTGTAATCGTTTGCTATAAACATAAACTTCGTCGCTTACTGAGCCCTTACAGATTGATAGTCCCCGGCGGAGGATGTGGCGCTCTATGTAATTTTACCAATATTTCATCAACCATATGTAGTAGCCAACGGCTGCGATGTAGGAGGAATGTAGTAGCCGTCGGCTGCGATTGCTGGACGGCACGTGTAAAATATCGGCATTCCGTTAGTCTGCACCAATTCAAGGAGTTCCGCCCTAATGACCAAGCCACAACCGAAGCTGCGACCGCTACCCGCCTTTATCTTCATGACGCGATGGCTGCAGTTGCCGCTGTACCTGGGCTTGATCCTGGCACAGTGCGTCTACGTGTTCCATTTCTGGGTCGAGCTGAAAGACCTGATCGGCGCCATCATGGGCAACGAAGCCTCCTTGCAGCACATCCTCGCAGCCGTGGCCGTGCACGCCCCTACGCCCGAAGCGGTGGCCGCCGCAGCAGCAGCCCACGCGGCGCCGGCCAAGCTGACCGAAACCACCATCATGCTGGTCGTGCTGGGCCTGATCGACGTGGTCATGATTTCCAATCTGCTGGTGATGGTCATCATCGGCGGCTACGAGACCTTTATCTCGCGCATGAATCTCGACACGCATCCGGACCAGCCGGAATGGCTGTCGCACGTGAACGCTTCCGTGCTGAAGACCAAGCTGGCGATGGCCATCATCGGCATCTCGTCCATCCATTTGCTGAAAACCTTTATCAACGCCAGCGTCTACGATGAGAAGACGCTGATCGCCCAAACCGGCATCCACGTGGTCTTCCTGCTGTCGGCGCTGGCGATCTCGTACACCGACCGCATCACCACGCTGACCCACAACGAATCCCATTAATATCCCATTCACCACGCGAGAACATCATGACCATCATAAAGCAAGAAGACCTGATTGAATCCGTTGCCGCCGCGCTCCAGTACATCAGCTACTACCACCCTGCCGACTACATCGAGCACCTGGCCCGCGCCTACGAGCACGAGCAAAGCCCGGCCGCCAAGGACGCGATCGCGCAGATCCTGACCAACTCGCGCATGTGCGCGGAAGGCAAGCGTCCGATCTGCCAGGACACCGGCATCGTCAACGTCTTCCTGAAGATCGGCATGGGCGTGCGCTTTGAAGGCTTCAGCGGCACCGTCACCGACGCCGTCAACGAAGGCGTGCGCCGCGCCTACAACTACGACGACAACAAGCTGCGCGCGTCGATCGTGGCCGACCCGCACTTCGATCGCAAGAACACCAAGGACAACACGCCGGCCGTGGTCCACATGGAACTGGTCGAAGGCAACACCGTCGACGTCAAGGTCGCAGCCAAAGGCGGCGGCTCGGAAAACAAATCCAAAATGGTCATGATGAATCCTTCCGATTCGCTGATCGACTGGGTACTGAAAACCGTGCCAACCATGGGCGCCGGCTGGTGCCCGCCAGGCATGCTGGGCATCGGCATCGGCGGCACCGCCGAGAAGGCGATGCTGATGGCGAAGGAAGTGCTGATGGAAGACATCGACATGTACGAGCTCAAGCAGCGCGGCCCGCAGAACAAGCTGGAAGAGCTGCGTATCGAACTGTGCGACCGCATCAATGCGCTGGGCATCGGCGCTCAAGGCCTGGGCGGCCTGACCACCGTGCTGGACGTGAAGATCATGACCTACCCGACCCACGCCGCGTCGAAGCCGGTCGCGATGATCCCGAACTGCGCCGCCACCCGCCACGGCCACTTCGTGCTGGACGGTTCCGGTCCTGCCTACATGACCCCGCCTCCACTGTCGACCTGGCCTGATGTCAGCTGGGCGCCGGACACCGAGAAGTCCAAGCGCGTCGACCTGAACACGCTGACCAAGGAAGAAGTCGCTTCGTGGAAGCCGGGCCAGACCCTGCTGCTGAACGGCAAAATGCTGACCGGCCGCGACGCCGCGCACAAGCGCATCCAGGACATGCTGGCCAAGGGCGAGGAACTGCCGGTGGACTTCAAGAACCGCGTGATCTACTACGTCGGCCCGGTCGATCCGGTGCGCGATGAGGTGGTAGGCCCGGCCGGCCCGACCACCGCCACCCGCATGGACAAGTTCACCGACATGATGCTGGAAAAAACCGGCCTGATCGCGATGATCGGCAAGGCCGAGCGCGGTCCTGTCGCCATCGAGTCGATCCAGAAGCACAAGTCGGCCTACCTGATGGCGGTCGGCGGCTCGGCCTACCTGGTGTCGAAGGCAATCAAGGGCGCCAAGGTACTGGGCTTTGCCGATATGGGCATGGAAGCGATCTATGAGTTCGACGTGGTGGATATGCCTGTCACCGTGGCAGTCGATGCCGCCGGTACTTCGGTGCATGAAACCGGTCCGAAGGAATGGAAAGCCAAAATCGAACAGCTGAACGTTCCGGTCCTTACCGCCTGATGATAGTCGCCCGCACTCCCGGTGCTCCTATCGGCGTCTACGATTCCGGCGTGGGCGGGCTGTCGGTGCTGCGTCACATCCGCGCGCAGCTGCCGGCCGAGGACTTGATCTACTTCGCCGATTCGGGCCATGCGCCCTACGGCGAGAAGACCGAGCAGTACGTGGTCGACCGCGCGCTGCTGGTCGCCGCCTTCCTGCTGGAGCGCGGCATCAAGGCGCTGGTGGTCGCATGCAACACCGCGACCGTGGCCGCCATCAAGGCGGTGCGGGCGCGCTATCCAGATCTGCCCGTGGTGGGCGTCGAGCCCGGCCTGAAGCCGGCCGCCGCCATCACCCGCTCCGGCAAGGTCGGCGTGCTGGCGACGGCGCGCACGCTCAAGGGCGAAAAATTCCTGCAACTGCGCGAGCAGATCAGCGCCACCACGCGGGCCGAGTTCCTGCTGCAGCCTTGCATCGGCCTGGTCGACCAGATCGAACTGGGCGACCTGGAAACACCGGCCATCGCCGCGCTGCTGGAGCAATACGTGGCGCCGCTGCTGGAACAGGGCGCGGACACGCTGGTGCTGGGCTGCACCCACTACCCCTTCGTCCAGAAGGGCATAGAACATGTGCTGCGCGAGCACGGCCATCCGGACGTGACGCTGATCGACACCGGCGACGCCGTAGCGCGGCAACTGGTGCGCCTGCTGGACGCCGGCGGCCTGCTGCATCCGGCACCGGCCGCCGGCGAGGCATCCGCCTCCCTGCGCGGCTACACGACGGCGGACGTCAGCGCGCTGGCGCCGGCCTTCGCCAATCTGCTGGGCCTGCATCCGCCGGTGGAAAAGGTTGATGTTTGAGCAAGTTCGGATTTTTTGAAGAATCTTTGCATTTAGATTTGCAGGATTCAAAACTGGCTTGTATAATTCGGCACCTGTCTACGAAACAGTAGACAAAGCGAAGTAAATCAGTGGTGGCTGTAGCTCAGTTGGTAGAGTCCAGGATTGTGATTCCTGTTGTCGTGGGTTCGAGCCCCATCAGCCACCCCACTGTTTGAACGTTGAAAAAATAGCCGCCCTAGCGGCTTTTTTTTCGTCTGCACCTTCAGTCACCTCCCCTCCCCTTCCGCATCGCCCATCTCAGCCCCTCCCTCAAGTCAACATCGTAAATGCGAATGATTCTTGTTATTATTCGTACGGATTGCTATCATGCCTCCTTTTGACAGGACGCGACGCGGTGCTCGAACGCTATTACCAGGAACTGCTGCGCTTGATGGCGCGCGCCACCGGCTGCCGCGACAAGGCGCAGGACGTGGTGCAGGAAGCCTATGCGCGCGTGCTGGCCGTCGGCCGCGCCGGCAATGCGGCCGAGCCTGGCAGCCGGGAGCGCGCCCTGCTCTACGTGACGGCGCGTAACATCGTCATCGACCAGCAGCGCCAGAGCATGGCGCGTCGCTACGAGGACATCGCCCTGCACGAGCCGCTCGCCTCGCGCGCCGACGAACCCGAACAACGACTGGCCGACAGGCAGCACATGGAACATTTGCTTGCGATCATAGAAAACCTGCCGCCACGCTGCCGGCAAGCCTTCACCCTCTACAAATTCGACGGCCTGAGCCATATCGAGATCGCCGCGCAGATGGGCATCTCGGTCAACATGGTGGAAAAGCACATCATCAGGGCGATGGTCGCCTGCAAACAGGCGATCGCGACGGAGGTGCGCGCATGAGCCTGCACCGCACCTCCAACAGCGAGGACATCGACATCGCCGCAGCCCAGTGGCTGCTGCGCCGCGACGCCGGCCTGACGCCGGCCGAACAGACCGAGCTGGAGCAATGGCTGGCCGGCGACACCGCCCACGCGCTGGCCTGGCAGCAGATGTGCCGCACCGACCAGTTGCTGGCCAGCCTGCCGGCCGCCCGCGTCGCGGAACTACGGCGCAACGACGCCGCGCCCGCCGCCGCCGCCTCACGCTGGGCCGGCGTGGCGCATTGGCTGCGCGGCTGCGTCGACGCCGTGCCACGCGGCGCGGTCGCGGCCTGCGTGCTGCTGCTGTGCGGCCTGCTTGGCTACCGCCACCTGATGGAACCCGACTACGCCCAGACCTTCAGCACGGCGCGTGGCGAAATCAGCGTGCAGCGCCTGCCCGACGGCAGCACCATCGAGCTGGACACGTCGACCGAGCTGCAAGTGGCGCTCTACGCCGACCGCCGCGAAGTCCACCTGCTGCGCGGCCAGGCGATGTTCCACGTCCAGCCCGACGCACAGCGTCCCTTCCACGTCGACGCAGGCCCAGCCCGCGTCACGGTGCTGGGCACGCATTTCTCCGTGCGCCACACCGGCGGCCAGGTCAACGTCGCCGTGCAGCAAGGCAAAGTCTCGGTGGCGGGACCAGGCCGCAGCACAACGGCGCCGGCGCTGCTGGCCGGCGACGGTCTGATCCTGGCGGAAAACGGCGCGGCCACGCCGCTCAGCGTGGCGCCCGCCGCCGTGGGCAGCTGGCGCCAGCGCCGCGTCAACTTCGACGACACCACGCTGGCCGATGCGCTGGCCGAGTTCGACCGCTACGCCGACAGCGGCCTGAGCATCGTCGATCCCGCCGTGGCCCAGTTGCGCCTGAGCGGCAGCTTCGACGTCGGCAACCCCGCCCAGTTCGCCGCCGCGCTGCCGCTGGCCCTGCCGGTGCGGGTGGTCGGCAACGGCAGCGTGCGCCGCATCGTGGCGCGCTGAGCCGGCGCGCCGGCCGGTCAACTTTATTTCATTGCGGACGTCAGGGTAAATGAGACTCATTCGTTTTAACTATGAGCGACACCTTCATCACCATAGGAAACAACGATGCCTTCATTGATACGCCGCAAGTCTTCTCCCCTGCTTCTGCTGCTAGCCCTGGCCTTCGCCGCGCCCTCCCCATCCCAGGCGGCGCCGGCCGCCGGCACCGAATTCAACATCGCCGCCCAGCCGCTGGGCCGCGCCCTCAACGAACTGGCGCGCCAGGCCGGCATGTCGCTGCTGGCCGACGCCAGGCTGACCCAGGGCCGCACCAGCCCGCAACTGAAGGGCAGCTTCAGCGTCGCCGAAGCGCTGCGCCAACTGCTCGCCGGCAGCGGCCTGCGCGCCGACATCCGCAGCGACGGCAGCATCATCCTGTCGGCGGCGCCGCAGGCGGCGGCCGGCGCGGTGCAGATCGGCACGCTCAGTGTGCACGGCCAGGCCGGTGGCAGCGCCTGGCCGTCGGATGGCGACACCGACCCGGCCGACCTGCCCTACACGCTATCGTCGTCGGCCGCCCACATCGGCCGCGAGCAGATCGAACGCTTTCGCGGCACCTCGCCGGCCGACATGTTCAAGGCCACCGCAGGCGTCCAGGTTGGCGACAGCCGCAACAGCGGCGCCGTCGACATCAACGTACGCGGCCTGCAGGGACAGGGCCGCGTGCCGGTGCTGATCGACGGCAGCCTGCAATCGTCGACCGTCTACCGGGGCTACGCCGGCATCGCCGACCGCAGCTACATCGATCCTGACCTGATCAGCGACGTGCGCATCGACAAGGGACCGAACCTGTCGGCCCAGGGCGCCGGCGCCATCGGCGGCATGGTCAGCATGCAGACCCTGCGTCCGGAAGACGTGCTGCTGCCGGGCGCGCGCAGCGGCGTGCGCCTGCGCGGCGGCCTGCAGAGCAACAGCGTCAGCGCTCCCGGCGATTTCTCGGCCACGCCGCGGCGCGACCGCAACGGCCTGCTCGACGCGCACAGCGGCTACGGCAGCGTGGCCGCCGCTACCAGCCAGGACGACTACGATCTGGTGGCCGCTTACAGCCGCCGCCACATCGGCAACTACTTCGCCGGCACCAAGGGTTACAACCGCTACCAGATGCTCGACGAATGGGGCGACGACAGCGGCGTGACCCAGTTCTTCAAGGCCGGCGACGAAGTGCTCAACACTTCCAACACCACCACCTCGATGCTGCTGAAGGGCGTGCTGCGCCTGCCGCGCGCGCAGACGCTGGAACTGGGCTACCGCTACTTCGACAGCGCCTTCGGCGAAGTAATGCCGTCGCAAATCTACCGCAACAGCACCGGCTACATCCCGCAGTGGAACACCAGCCAGGTGCGCACCGACGCCTGGACCGCGCGCTACGGCTGGAAGCCTGCCGGCCAGTCGCTGCTCGACCTGAAGGCCAATCTGTGGCTGACCGATATGCACAGCGCCGCCCGCAACGGCGACATCTTCCACAACCCGCTGGAAGGCAAGCCCAATCCCGGCGACCATGAATGCCAGGACTGCGTCGAGAGCCTGTACCTGGCCAAGACCCAGGCGCGCCGCGTCGGCGCCGACCTCAGCAACACCAGCCAGCTGGACACCCGTTTCGGCCCGCTGCGGCTGAACTACGGCCTGTCGCTGCAAAACGAAAACATCGGCCCCGGCAAGGACGTCAAGATCATCGACGACGATATCAACCACAACCGCACCCAGCGCAACGGCAAGCGCCACGAGGAAAGCGCCTTCCTCGCCTTGCAGTGGCGGCCGCTCGACTGGCTGACCGTCGACGCGGGCGGACGCTACCAGCGCTACGGCACCCGCGACCGCAACCGCATGGCCGAGCAGCTGCATGATCCGCGCGGCTGGCAGTGGGTCAACCTGTACGACAAGGCCGGCGACAACATCGGCAGCGTCAAGTGGTACCAGGACGACGCCGGCAAGTTCAGCGCCGCCACCAATCCCATGCTGACCGGCGTGGGCATGGTCGAGAACTACGGCAAGCCGCCGGTGCCGATCGATGTATCGCAGGTCGACTACGCGCAACCCAACGACTACGTCTACCACGACGACATTCCCGGCGCGTTCAAATACAGCGAACCGTTGCAGCGCAAGGACCACGGCTTCTCGCCCTCGTTCGGCCTGACGGCGCGGCTGTCCGACAGCGTCAGCGTCTACCTGCGCGCCGCGCGCGGCCTGCGCATGCCCAGCCTGTACGAATCGACGCTGGGCTTCTCGGCCACCTATTTTTCGCCGCTCAAGCCCGAGCGCAGCGACAACCGCGAGATCGGCCTGAACCTGGTGCGCGACGGCGTCTGGAGCGACAGCGACAAGCTGCGCGTCAAGCTGGCCTACTTCGACAACATCACGCGCGACTACATCACGCGGCGCCAGATCGCCGGCCTGCCGGCCTGGGCGCAGAACTTCTCGATGGCCAACACCGACAGCTACCAGGTGTCCGGCTTCGAGCTGCAATCGAGCTACGACCGGGGCCGGATGTTCGGCGAACTATCGGCCACCTACAACCGCAAGACGCTGATCTGCGACGCCGCCACCGCCGCCTACCTGCGCACCAAGGGCAGCTTCCTGCCGCGCATGAAGGAGACGCCGGACTGCTCGCCAATCGGCTTCACCACCTCCTATGTGAGCAACCACATCCAGCCCAAGCTGAGCATGAACGTCACGCTGGGCGCCCGCCTGCTGGACAACAAGCTGACCTTCGGCACGCGCCTGAGCCACGTCGGCTCGCCGCTGGCCACCGAGGATCCGGACGCGCAGTGGCAAAGTTCGGCCGGCACGGCAACCCAGGTGCTGACGCGCGCCTACACGCTGGTCGACCTGTTCGCCAGCTACAAGCTCGCTGACAACACCACGCTGGACCTGGGCGTCGACAACGCGACCGACCGCTACTACCTCGATCCGCTCACCCTCAGCCTGATGCCGGGGCCAGGCCGCACCGTGCGCCTGTCGCTGGGCGTCAAATTCTAAGCCATCCATCAAAGGAATTCCCATGCACCCTAACGATCTTCCCCTGAGCCGCAGCCAGCGCCTGAAAGCGCGCACCACCGCGACACATCAACAACTGGACGACGGCATCATGGCCAGCGCGCCCTTCTCCAGCAAGGAAAACTACGCGCGCTTCCTGCAGGCGCAATATAGCTTCCTGCGCGACGTCGACGCGCTGTACGAGCACGCCGGCCTGGCCGCGCTGCTGCCGCAGCTCGACGAGCGGCGCCGCTACGCCGCCATCGCCGCCGACCTGGACGACCTGGGCGCGGCGCTGCCGGCCGACGGCCCGGAAGCGCCGCTGGACATCAACGTCGACCTGGCCACGGCGCTGGGCTGGTTGTACGTGACTGAGGGCTCCAAGCTGGGCGGCACGATCCTGTACAAGCTGGCCGGCAAGCTGGGCCTGGACGGCCGGTTCGGCGCGCGCCACCTGGCCGCCCATCCGGACGGCGCGGCGCAGCACTGGCGCCAGTTCACGGCCGCGCTCGACAGCGTCAGCCTCGATGCGGAACAGGAGGCGCGCGTGGTCGCCGGCGCCGAGGCGGCATTCATGCGCATGCACGGCCACGTCGGCCGCACGCTCTGATGATGCAACCGCCGGCAACGCAGGAAGCGCCGGACGGCGGCGCCGACAAGCCGGCCGCGCGCCTGCTGCGCTGGGGCTACATGGCGCTCGGCATGCTGATGGTGGCCCTGGGCGTGATCGGTGCGCTGCTGCCGGTGATGCCCACCACGATCTTCCTGATCCTGGCGTTGGCCTGCTTCAGCCGCGCCTCGCCACGGCTGGAGCAGCGCTTGTTGCAGCACCCGCGCTACGGCGCATCACTGCGCCAGTGGCGCGAGCACCGCGCCGTGTCGCGACGCGGCAAGCGCATGGCCTGCCTGGGCATCGCGATCGGATTCGTCGCGATGTGCCTGGGCCGTCCGCCGCTGGCGGTGGTGGTGCTGGTCGGGCTGTCCGAGCTGATGCTGGTGGTGTACCTGCTGCGCCGTCCCGAGGGGCCGCCCGCAGCTCTGGCCGAGCCGGCCATCCCGACCATCCCGGCCGGCGCCGCCGCACGCACGGACGCCCGCGCCACCTCGCGGCCGCTCGCCGCGGCGGCCATCGTCGCCGTCCACGGCGCGCTGCTGGCGTGGATACTGTACGGCCACGCACAAGCCCCGCAGCGCGCCACCATCGTGCCGCAGGCCGAGCGCAATGTAATGCTGCTCTACCTGCCTGCCGCCGCCCCGCCCAAGCCGGTGGAGCAGCGCCAGGCCGAGCGCGTCAGCCCGGACTCCGCGCCGAAAGAAAAACCCCAGCTGCCGCCGCGCGAAACGCCGTCGCCGCAAGCGCCCGCAGCACAAGCCGCCACGCCCGTGCCCGTGGTTGCCGAGGCCCCGCCAGCCGCTGCGCCGGTCAGCAGCACGCCGCGCAGCGTGGCGCCATCCAGCGCCGCGACCCAGGCCGCAGCGCCGCCATCGCCCGCGCTGCCGCCCGCGCCGCAGGAAGTACTCAGCGGCGCATCGAGCTGGGAGGGCAAGGTGCTGGCGCGCATGGAACGCTTCCGCCGCTATCCGGCCGCCGCGCGCGCGCGTGGCGATCAGGGCGTGGTGACCTTGCGCTGCCGCGTCAATCGCGAAGGCCAGGTGCTGTCGGCCGCCATCGAGCGCAGCTCCGGCGTTCCGGCGCTGGACCAGGCCGCGCTGGAGACGCTGCAACGCGCCGCGCCGCTGCCGCGCGTGCCTGAAGAACGCCCCGCCCCGCTCGACCTGTCCATCCCGGTGCAGTTCAGCGTCGGCTAACCAACCGGCCTGCACACACCTCAGTGCAGCCTGAAGAACCGTCGTATGCCTTCCAGATAGGTGGCTTGCTGCGCCTGCTCAGGCTCGGCATGGTCGGTGCGGATGGCGTTCAGTACCTGGTTGCGGTCGCTGAGCACATGGGCGAATTGGTCGGCCAGCTCGGGGCGTTCCTGCAGGATGGAGGCAAAGTTTTCCTTGTCCAGCCGATAGCACAGCACATCGGTCTTGGCGGTGACGGTGGCGCCGCGCGGCGCGCCGGTCAGCAGGCCGATCTCGCCGAACACATCGCCGGCCTTGAGCGTCGCGCAGTAGACGCGCTCCTGCCCCTCGACTTCGAACCACACGTCGGCCTCGCCGCCGACCAGCAGATACAGCCAATGCGCCACCGCGCCTTGCCGGGTGATGATGTCGTCCTTGACGAAGGGCGTGTTGCGCAGCGCCTTGGCGAGCTTGGCCAGCTCCTCTTCGGTGAGGCCGGAAAACAGCGCCACCTTGGCCAGGGCCTGCTTGCGCACGTCCATTTCCGCCGCCAGCCGGGCGCTTGAACGCCGCTCGGTATCCGTGTTCAGGCGGATGTCCATGCACGGATGGGCCAGCGACATGCTCTGCCGCTGCAAGGCGCTGTAGAAATGGATGCGTACCGCGGAATCGGTGCCGTCGTCGTGCGCCGGATTGGTGAGCCAGTAGCGCACCGCATACTGTATCAAGCCTTCGCGGTAATCGGTGACGATGCATTCGGGCGGCCTCTCCGACGAGATATGCGCGATATGGGTCTGGCGCAGCGCCGCCTGGACGGTGGCGATGACTTGCTGCGGCGGCACCCCATCCTCGATCCAGAAATTCACCCAGCGCCGGAACTCCGGCTTGCTCTCGCGGCTGTACACATCCACTTTCGATTTCATCAGCACGCTGTTGGGAATGACGATCAGGCTGCCGTTGTTGGTGCGCACGGCCGTATGGCGCCAATGGACTTCCACCACTTTGCCGCGCACGTCGTCGACCTTGATCCAGTCGCCGATGCGCACCGAATTGTCGAGCTGTAGCGCGAGTCCGCCCAGGATATTGCCCAGCGTTTCCTGCATCGAAAAGGCGACCACGCCAGTGATGACCGCCGAGGTGGTCACCAGGCCGCTCAGGTCCAGGCCGGCCACGCGCAGCCACACCAGGCCCCAGACGATGTAGGTGAGCACCAGCAGGATGTCTTCCATGATGCGCGGCGGGTGCATGCGCAGCGCCGGCAGCAGCACGCGGAACGCGGTCAGGCCGAGGATGCGTATCAGCAGCAGGCCGAAGCCGAGCATGGACGCGCTTTCGAACAGGCCGGCGGCCTGGCGCTGCTCCATGTTAATCATGAGCTTGCTGGAGAGGCTGAGTATCAGGCACAAGCCGCCGAACAGCAGATTGTTGCGGAACAGATGAGGACTATCCGGATCGGAGCGGGTCAGCAGCAGCTGCATCACGCTGCAGAAGAGGACGGCGGCAACCAGACCGGCATGCCATGGATTGATCCACGGGCCATCTATCGTCAGCATCCAGGCTCCTCATCCATCAGGCCGGACCGGCGGTCGCGCGGGCGGCGCGCATTTTGGCGACGACGTGGTTGAGCGTATCCATCACCGCGCCCGGCGTGAAGGGCTTGACGATATAGCCCTTGGCGCCGTTGCGCAGCGATTGCTCGACCGTGCTGCGGTCGGCGCTGGCGGTGACCATCAGCACGGCCGCCTGCGGCTGCTTCTGGCCTATCCATTCCAGCAGGCTCAGGCCGTCGCCGTCCGGCATCACCACGTCCAGGCAAACGATGTCCGCCTTTTGCGAACGCAGCCGCAGCTTGGCCGATTCGGCCGTCCCGGCATCGCCCACCACGTCGAATTGCTCGCCCTGTATGATGACGCGCAACAAGTCGCGCGTCATTTCATTGTCATCGACGATAAACACCCGCAATCGCTGCTGAGATGCCATGCCTTCCTCCGATCGAGACCGTCACCGATAAACTATAGCGCAGTTTGCCTCCGGCATCACCGGTTACAAAATTTTCGCGTAGCTGTTGCCTAATGGAACTAGATTGGCGCTACAATGATCGACGCTGCATCCGCATGCAGCGCCAGCCCAACCCCACGAAGAATACATCCAGCCATGTCCCAAGAGAGAACACCCCTGCACGAAGTCAGCACCTACAGCAAGGACACGCCGGTCGGTTGTCCCGACATCAACGGCCGCGCCGCCGTGTTCGTGCCGACCCCGATGTTTGATGTGAACGCCTCCACCACGATCCGCAAAGGCGCCGGCATCGTCGGCTACGGCAACCCGGACGGTTCGCTGACGGTCTACTTCGAAGCCAACCGCTTCGACGAAAGCAGTCTGCACAAGTGGGAAAACAAGGCCCGCAAAGCCTACGACCGCATGGTGGCCGGCGCGCCGACCGTGTCCAAGGCCAAGATGGACCCGAAGATGGTCGAACAGATCGGCTACATCGACGGCTCCGGCATCCAGCTCAAGCAGCCGGAAAGCCTGCAGCACTGGCTGGAAGTGTCGAACGCCACCGACACCGCGCCGGCCGACGCCATCATCGTCTGGAAAACCAAGTAAATATTGGCAAAAAGATAGAGACGGGCGTTTGTCCTACAAAGCGCCGGACATTCGGCTGATGTCCGTCCGACATCTCCTGGGCTATTCTGGCTACATCGGAAGTCCCACACACTCAGGAGTTTGTCATGACACGCTATCTCCATTTCGCCTTCGGCGCGTTGCTGCTCAGCCTGGCTGGCGCATCGACCTACGTGTTGTGCTCGGAAAACGTCCTGCAAGACCAGACCACCTCGCTGTACCAGCTGCGCTAGGCCGGCGTCACTCGCGCAGCCCCAGCATATTCACCAGACGGTTCAGATCCCCCTCCTCCCGGATAATCTCCGCCATCAGCTCGGGCAGCGGCATGCGCCCCCAGTTGACGGCGCGGCGCAGCAGGTAAGGCGTCGGGCTGTGCGGTTCCACCAGACTTAAATAATCGGCAATCGCGCCCAGCGCCGCGTAGGCTTCGTCGCGGTTCTTCCAGCCGGACAGGGCCGCCGCCGGCGGCGCCAGCCCGGCCGCCAGGCCGATCACTTCCTCGCCGCCTTGCGGCTCTTCGGGCGTCGTCATTTCTTCTTCCCTTTCCTCGGGAACCAGCTGTTGCAGCACGCGCTCCACCGCCACCAGCGTTCCCTTCAGTTTAGACAGATTCGGCGCCTGCCCGCCCAGTTGCAGGTCGACAAAGGCCAACATGGTTTCCAGGCAATTCAGGCAGCGCTGCACCACCTGCAGGCGGGTGGACAGCTCGCGGCCGAGCCGCTGCCGGGCGTAAGCGATCACTTCGATGCGGGTCAGCGGCGCCTCGCCGTCGGCGTGCGGCTCGCCCGGCTGGCCGGCCAGCTCGCGCGCCGTCATCCGCTCCCAGTCGAACAGGCTCTGCGCCGGCGGCTTGCGGCCGTTGATCTTCAGGATAGGCATCTGCACCCGCATCGTCATCGAGAACGAGGCGTTCAGCCATTCCAGCGGCGCGATGCGGGCGTCGGCGTCGCCGTCCTGGATGGCCGGATGCAGCGGCTCCCAGAATTGCCGCAGCAACTGGTCCACCAGGCTCAGGCCGCGATACAGGCCGTCGATGCCGTACTGCATGGTCCACGCCTCCAGCAGCCAGACGGCGATCTGCAAATCCTTGGAGCGGCTCGACAGCATGGCCTTGCAGCGGTTTTCGATCAGCGGCCAGTCGGCCTTCTTCAGCGGCCGCTCCCACTGCCCCATCGGCAGGCTGGGGTCGTCCTCCTCGCGCGCCAGCCGGATCTCGGTGAAGATCGGATCGTAGCGCAGCGCCGGCCCGCAGGGCTGCGGCCCGGACAGCGGCGCCAGCAGCAATGCCAGTTCCTGCTGGTGCTCCAGGTTCATCAGGGACAGCGGTATCGGCAGGCTCGGTGCGTTCATAGGGGCGGTCGGGGTAGCAAAACGGGGTGGTCGGTCATCGGAAATCAGCAGGCGCGCCTTGTCGACCAGGTTGCGTAGATTGTTTTTGATGGTCGCCATGCGCCATTCCGCCTACGGTAGCATCTTGCCGAGTTCGCGCGCAAAAAACTTGGCCGCCACCGGCGAGGTCAGCTTGTGCAAGTCCACCACCGAAGCGCCGGCCGGCACATAGATTTTTTCCGACAGCGCCAGCAGGCGGCCGGTGTCGAAGCCCTCGTCGATCTGGTGCATGGCGATCACCACGTGGTCGGAGCCGTTGTCCAGCAAGGCCTGGAAGGGATTGGGGCCGGCGTAGTGCGAGGGCCAGCCGTCGTCGATGCACGGATGCAGGTTGTAGAACCCCTTGGCCGGCAGCTCGAACAGCCGGGCGTCGATGCGCTGGCCGAAGGTGGCGGTGATGCACAGGTCCGGCTTCCACTGCTGCTCGAACAGCTGGTAGAACTCGTCGGTCTTGACGCGGCCCTTGTACGGCGCCAGGCCGTGCGACAGCGCCAGCCGCTCCACCATCACTTCCTCCTCCGGGCTGTGCGGATAGGCCCAGACCCGGCGCGCGCGGCTGACATGGTCCGAGCCGACATCGTCGGTGGCCACGCCGACCACGCGCACGCGCTGCGCCAGCGGCCCTTTGAGCAGCTCGCTGAGCACGTGGAAGCCGCGATGGAAGCTGCCGAACACGGCAACGCGCATGAGAGGAGGCAGGGATGACATGGCGAGACCTCGTTAAACCCGGCCTACCAGGCCGGCGCCTTGACAGGGAAGACCGGCGGCCACACCAGCGGCGTGCGCTTGCCGGCCGCGCTGACGGTCAGCCGCACATACACCCTGGCGCGGCTGTCGCGGGTGGCGATGCGGCCGTCGCCGACCGCCACCATCGGGAACTCCAGCTTCAGCAACTGCGAACGGGCGCCGGACGCCGGCGCCGCATCGGCCTCGCGGTAGGCCGACACCAGGCTGAACAGCGCCCACGGATCGTCGAAACGGTAGCTGACGGTGCGCTCGTCGACCGCCATGCCGGGATGGCCGGCCTCGGCTTTCGGTAGCACCGGGCCGTCCTGCGCCAGGCGCAAGGTCAGCACCACCGGCAGGCCGGGTTCCCAGCGCAGCGCGCGCGCCGGGTCGCGCTGGTGCACGGTGTGGCTGCCGATGGTCAGCGCCCAGTCGATGATCTTGTTGCCTTCGCTTTCGACGGCGCTGTTGGCGCGGAACTCGGCCATCACGTCCAGGCCGGCGGCCTGCCCTTCCTCGCTCGGATACAGCGGCGCCAGGAATTCGCGCACCTTCTGCATCTGCTCGTCCACCTTGCGCACCGTGCTGGCCGGCGACGGCCGCGTCGGGTCGCGGTCGGAGGCGACCGCCAGCACATGCACGCGGTCGAACAGCTTGAGCACGGCGCCGACTTCGTCGACGTCGGCCGGCACGCGCTCGCCCGGCGCGGCCTTGGCGTTGGCGCCGCCGCCGGCGTCGGCCGGCGCCAGCGCGCGGAACGGCGCGCGGTTGGCCAGGCTGGCGTTGAAGGCGTCGGCGAAGCGGGTCCAGGCGTCCTGGTAGCCGGTCTGCATCAGCTCGCGGCAGCGCGAGTACAGCCCGGCCTGCAAGCCCTGCATGCGCTCGGAGAACACGTCGGTGGCGCGGCGCTGGGCGGCGCGCGCCGACAGTTTGTCCAGGCAGTTGTTGAGGTCGAGATCGGCCGCGCCCGCCAGCACGAACTGCTCCAGCGTGGTCAGGCTGCTGGTCGGGCTCTTCAGCTTGTAGCGGTTCAGGTCGGCCACCGTGGCTTGCCAGCGCGTCACCAGCGGATTGCCGGCGCCGGCCCCGCCCAGTTGCAGCAGCAGCGTTTCGGCATCCTTGCCGGTGGCTTCGATGAACGATTGCTGCTGCGACACATAAGCCGCCAGCGCGCCGGCATCGGCGGCGCCGAAGGCGTCCAGCAGCGGCGCCTTCTCGCCGTTCCACGAGCGGAAGGCGCGGTCGCGCGGCACGAACACCTCGGCCCGGGTCAGCGTTTCGTCCAGCAGCTGCAGGCGCGTCAGCGCATCGCGGCTGAGCACGGCGGTGAGGTTCTCCGCCACGCCGTTCGCGCCGAGGTCCTGCAGCCACGAGCGGATGCGCAGCGCCTTGGCGCGGTCGGCCTCGGAGGCCGGCGCCTGCACTTCGCGCGCCGAGATGATGTAGGCCTGCGACAGCAGGTCGCGCGCGGTCTCGCCCAGCGCGCCGTCGGCCAGGCGCGCGGCCGGCGCCTGCAGCATATTGGGGAACTTGGGCAGGAAGTCGGTCTGCACCCGCTTGCGCGCGTCCGTCAGCGCCTGCACCTGCTCCAGCCGCGAACCGTCCCAGCTGACGGTGGAACCCGGCGGCACCTCGGGCAGGCGGCTCAGGTGGTTGACCTTCATGAACGGTTGCGACAGCAGGCCGTTCAGCGCGTCCATCAGCGCCTTGCGGTCGGCCGCGAAGGCCCAGGCGCCGTTCGCCTCCACCCATTCCAGGCCCGAGCTCAGGCCCTGCGAGTGGCTGTCGGCCGCCAGCGTCGCATCCCACTGCGAGATGAACTGGCTGAAGCCGTCGTCGATCTGCTTGCGCGCCTCGTCGGCGGTGGCCTTGCCCAGCATGCTGACGTTCTCGGCCTTTTGCAGCAGGTTGTCCCAGGCCGGGCCCAGGTCCGGCGTGCTGCGGTGCATCCACGCCCCCTTGCCGCTGGTCAGATACGCTTCCTGCGTCTTCAGCGCGGCGCGCAGCGCCTGCCAGATGACAATGTTGGTGGCGGCGTCCGCCTTCGGATCGGCCTCGTACAGCGCGGCCGACGCCTCGCCGATGGCCTGCTCGGCCTTCAGCAGGCCGTTGTTGACGTACAGGCGCTTGGCCGTGGCCCGCACCGCCAGCCTGAACGAACAGGCCGCCGCCACCTGCAGCGGTTCGACCGTCAGCGACGTCACATCCCTGGCCGCGCGCCGGAACAGCGCCGCCGTGTGCGTGGGGTCGCCGCTCAGTTCGCTGCCCAGCAGTATCCGCACCACCAGCGCCAGATCCTCGCCGGACGGCGGCCCCGATGCGTCCGACTTCAGCCGCATCATCGCCTGCTGCACCTGGTCCAGCTGCTCCATCCGCTCCACGTATTGCAGCAGCGCGGAAAATTCCGGCAGGTTTTCCATGTTCAGCGCGGTGTTCGGCATCGAGGTCATCTCGGCCCAGCGCGCCGGCAGCGAGCAGCGGCCGCCGATGATCAGGCTGCCCGAAACGGGATCGACCGGCACGCCGGTCAGCTCGCTGACGCGGCCGTACATCGAGCGCCGCAGCGGGTCGAAGGCATTGTCGGCAAAGCCTTTTTCCATGCGGCGCCGCACCCGCTGGTGCAGGTCGTCGAACCACGGCCAGGAGCCGGGCATGAACACGGAACCGAGCCGGGCATTGCCCATCTGCTCGATATTCTGCAGCGCCTCGATCGCGCGCCGGCGGCTCTGCGCCGGATCGGCCAGGCTGCGGCTGCTGGCCTGCAGGCTGGCGCGCGAATCGTGGTCCAGCTTGTACAGATAGAGCACGATGTCGTTGCTGAGGCGGTGCACATTGAAGGTGGCGAACACCAGCCCCAGCACCCACACCGCCGGGATCGCCACGGCGCTCCAGCGCGCCGCGCGGTTCATCGCCGGCCGCCGCATGCGGTGCACCGACGACGAGCGCACCAGCCCCGCCTCGGCGAAGATCTTGCGTTCGAAGATATCGCGCAGGAAGGCCGGCACGGCGCTGCCCTGCCCGGCCGCATACGCCGAGGCCTGCGCGGCGCCATCGGCCGACAGGGACGGCTCGGCCCGCTCAGGCAGGGCGGCGGCCGGCCCGGTGGCGGCCTGGTCGACCGTCATGAAGCCGTCGTCGTCGGCCGCCAGGCCGGCGCCCAGCAGCGCCGCTTCGTCGCTGCAATCGCCGGTCAGGTAGACGCCGCGCAGCAGGAACGGTTCGTGGTAGGCGCTGGGCCGCATCAATTCTTCGGCGAACAGCTTGAGGCCGGCGCGCAGGCGCTCGACCTGGTTGGGCAGCAGGAAGTAGGCGCTGCTGTCCGCATCCGACGGTTCCAGCGCGCACAGTTCGGCGCAGCTGTCGGACAGCGTGCGGACTATCTCGTTCATCGCCGTGTCCATCCATTGCGCCTGGAACGGCGCGGCCAGCTCGTGCGGCGACGACCAGCCCAGCATCGAGCGGCGCAGCGGTTCCGGCAGCGCCGCCGCGAAGCGGGCGAAGCCGGGGATGGTTTCGCAATCGCTGATCGCCAGGTAGATCGGGAAGCGCAGCGCCAGCCGGTTCTGCGCCAGCCACAGGCGGCGGTGGATGGCCTTGGCGCGCGCGGCCAGGTCCAGCTGGCCGGCGCCGTCGGCGTCGAGGAAGGCGCGGGCCGGGATCGCCACCACGATGGAATCGAACGGCCGGTCGGGACGGTAGTTGCGGCACAGGCCGAGGAAATCGTCCCAGGTGCTGTTGGCCATGGCATTGGCGCCGGAGGCTTCGGGATCGGGCGAGCCCAGCAGGTCCGATTGCAGCTGCACCGCCACGCCGTGGTCGAAGAAGTTCCAGCTGATGCCCTGGGCGCCGGCGGTCAGCGCGCTGTCGGTGCTGAGCGCGCTTTGCAGGCCGGACTGCAGCAGCGGCAGTTCGCGGCCGGCGCTGCCTTCGTTGAGCACCAGCGTCCACGCCAGGCTGTAGCGCTCGGAGCGGGCGGCGATATTGTTTTCGATCAGCTCCACCGCCACGCGGAACGATTGCTTCAGCGAGTCGGCGCTGATCAGGCGCGGTTTCTGCTCGGCCGGCTGGTCGGCTTTTTCCGCGCCCTTCATCGCCGCCCAGATGACGATGGCGAACAGCAGCATGACGAGCAGCGTCAGC
The DNA here is from genome assembly GCF_009380215.1 of Rugamonas aquatica. Taxonomy (GTDB): domain Bacteria; phylum Pseudomonadota; class Gammaproteobacteria; order Burkholderiales; family Burkholderiaceae_D; genus Rugamonas; species Rugamonas aquatica_B. The sequence goes on along the minus strand of NZ_WHUG01000002.1, from coordinate 356,257 downwards.
ACCAGCAAGGTGGCGATGGCCGTGTTATCTGACAGGAAGTTCAGCACTATGCGCCCGTCCCGATGATGGTTAGGTTACACGGTTGTGGCGAGCGCGGCGCGCACCGGCCACGATTGCCACAACCACAGCAGTTCAGACAGGCCCAGCAAGATCAGCAGCGCCAGCAGGAACATCAGCCCGCTGCGGTTGAACTTGGGCAGGCGCCGCGCCGCCAGATGCGACAGCGTGCTGGCATACGCCTGCTCGGACAGCGTGCGGTCGCGCCCCTGCAGGTCGGCCGGCCGCAGATACACGAACTGGAACAGCTCGCGCCGGTACTCGGCGATCTTGTCCTGCTTCTGGCCCCGGTAGCGGCCCTGGAAGCCCAGCGACAGCAGATACAGGTACAGCCGGCCGACATGGCGGCGCGACGCCTCGCGCTCGCGCAGCAGCTGGTCGAGGTCGTCGAACACGCGCTCGCCGGCATAGCTGGACTTGAACAGCGTGGTCTCGATCAGCACATGGCGCCAGTAGCTGCGCCCGGCCCACTCGGTGTTGAGCAGCACCTCGTCGGCCAGCGCCGCCTTCAGGAAGCGGCCCTGCGCCTCGGCCTCCATGCCGGCCTTGCCGACGATGCGGCGCGCCTCCAGCGACTGCAGCTCGATCAGCTGGCACAGCTGGCGGCTCAGCGCCTCGGCGGCCGACCTGGCCTCGCCCTCGCCGACCCGCGTGGCCGCCTGCGCCGAGCGCGACAGCATGTCGTAGAAATCGCGGAACTGCACCGACGCCAGGTCCACGCCTTCGCTGACGCCGCCGCTCCAGGCCGGCGCGGCCGGCGCGTTGTTCGCCTTGCTCGATAATATGCTCACGGCCTCATCCCTTTATGAACAACACCACTTCCTGCGGCCGCTGCGCCAGCAGGCTTTCATTGGCGTTGCTGATTAACAGCGCCTGGTCGGCCACGATGAACTCGTCGCTGACCTCGACGCTGAACAGCGTGTAGCCGGCGCTGGCGCGCAAGCCCAGTTCCGGCGCGGCGTCGATGCGGGTGCGCGCCGCGCCCAGCACGCGGCGGTCGGTCAGCGAAGTCCACACCGTCTGCGAGCCGATCACCGCGCCCGCCATCCATTGCGTGGCCTCGCGCTCCGGCTGCCCGCGCAGGCCGACCACCAGCCGCGCGCCGATCCAGTCGGCCTGCATCGCCAGCGCGAACGCCTGGCCATCGTAGTTGAACACGCAGGTCTTCCATTCCTGGCTGACCTCGCCCACCAGGTCGGTCAGCGCGCTCAGCACGGCGTCGAAGGCCGGGCCGGCGTCGGCATGGTCGTAGGCCGGCGGCATGATGGGCACGGCGCCGGGGCGCAGCGTCGCCAGCGGCCCCAGCTGCGCGCACAGCGCCAGGTACAGCGGCAGCGGATGCACGGACGGGCTGCGCAGCAGGGCTTCCAGCAGCGGCAGGTTGAGGATCAGGCTGGACAGCCTGGCCTTCTGCTCCAGCAGGTTGATGCGGTCCTCGGTGCGCGACGACGGCTGCGCGGTCTGGCGCGCCAGGAACACCGCCTTGTTGCGCATATGGGTGGCCAGCACCTGCGCGCGCTGGCGCACGCCGGACGCGGCCGGCACCTCCAGCAGCGCCGGCAGATAGGCGCCGGGCCGGACGATCTCGTTGCCCTTGTTGACCGTCATCAGCCGCAGCGAAGTGTAGGCGGCCGACGGCACCGGCCCGGCCGCCAGCGCCAGGTTGACCGCCATGCGCGGCACGTCGGCCGGCAGCGCCTGCGACACCTCGTCCTCCACCGTCGGGCTTTCGATGCCGCGGAACATGGCCGGCTGGCCCGGCTGGTTCAGCGAGCGCGTGTTGCCCACCACCAGGTACACCGCCAGATCCTGCTGCGCCATCGCTTCCGCCCACGGCGCCAGGTCCAGCTCCAGCGGCCGGCCCTGCGCCAGCGCGCTGTCGTAGGTCACGGCCATGCCGTTGGGCAGTATCGCTTCCAGTTGCGCGACGCGCAGCAGGCCGGTGGTCAGCAGCGCCTCGTCGATCTGCAGCGCGCGCACGCCCCAGCCGTAGGGATTGGTCGCCATCGACTGCCAGGCCAGCAGCGCGTCGATGCGCGCGCCCTCTTGCTGGAAGTGCTGCGGCGTCAGCATCATGCCTTCGTGCCACTGGATGCGGTGTGAGAGTTCAGGTACGGTCATTGAGTGGCTTCCATAAGCTTACTGGGCCGCGCCGGCTTTGGGCTCGTTCGCCACGAAGCCCTGCGCGTTCAGTTGCACAACATATCCCGAGGCGTTCAGCAGCAGGCGCGCGCGGTGTTCGCCGGCGTTTGCATAGCCGGCAAACACCAGTGCGGCCCAGGCTTTCTGGTCGCTCCATTTTTTATCGCTCAGCTTGATCGTTTGCGCCGGCACCAGCTCGTAGGGGTAGACCGTCAGCGCTTCCGGGAAGGTGCGCTGCAGTTCGGCGCGCGTGGCGAACCATTTCGAGGCCGGCATGGTCAGCAGCGAATCGAGGACGGCCTGGTCCTTGACCAGCACCACGTCCACCGCCACCGCGCTGTTGCTGTTGGCGTCGTCGGCGGCGCGCAGCGTCAGCGACTTCCAGCCGGGCGCGGCCATGCTGGGGCCGAACAGCGCGCGCGTGGCGCCGCAGCCGGCCAGCGCCAGCATGGCCGCCACGGACAGCAGCACGCCGCGGCGCGTCATGCGGGCGTCCATTCGAACATCGAAGTCATCATCAGTTGCATAAGTCAGTCTTCAAAAAGCCCTGCGCAGGCCGTAGCCTATGCCGGCGCAAAACACTGTGGACAAAGCAATCAACAACAGGAACAGCACGGACAGCGCTTGCTTGCGGGTGAAGACGAGCTTGAGCGTGGACGGATGCCACGCTTCGGAATCTTGCTCGTTATTAATATACAGACCATCCGCTACCAAGGCAATCAGAGCCGATGATATGAGAAAGGAAAGTAAATTCCGTGGTCCTTCGCACAACACTTCCACCAGCATAAACACCGGCAACACGGCTTCCAGCGGCAGTCCCATCGAGGCCATCACGAAGCTGCCGAGTATCACCGACTTGACACCGGCGATGCCCACCGACCACAGCGCGGCGGTCCACGACAGCGCGCAGATCCAGGCGATGTCGGCGGCCGACAGCGGATGGTGGTACAGATTGGCGATGAAGATGGCCAGCACCGCGAAGAACATCGCCTCGCCGGCCTTGATGAACACCGGCGCGATCGGCGACACCAGCTCCACCAGCCCGCGGCTGAAGCCCAGCCGCACGCTCATGCCGTGGATGAAGCCCGGCACCGCCGCCACCGCCACCGGCGAGAACAGGCACACCGTGATCGGCTCGCGCAGCGCCAGCAGCACCGGCCACGGCGACTTCTTCAGCTTCCAGCAGATGATGGCGATGGCGCCCGCGCACACCGCCGCCGCCGCCGCGAAGAAGGCCGCCAGGAAGCTGCCCAGCAGGACGATGGCCTCGACCCCGGCGGTGGCGGTGGCGGCCGCCGCCAGCACGAAGGCGGCGGCCGGCAGCAGGGTATTGAAACGGTTCACCAGCGATTCCAGCGCGCGGTAGGCGCCTTCGAAGATGCCGCTGAGCTGGGCCGAGCGCAGCGGATCCTGCACCGACACCGCCGCGCCGAAGCACAGCACGCCGATCAGCACCGACGGCAGCGAACCGTAGGCCAGCACGCCGAAGAAATTGTCCGGCACCAGCGTGCCGATGTCCCACACGTCGGCACCGGCGTCGCTGCTGTCGCGCAGGGCCATCATGAATTGCGACTCCGAGCGCAGCGCCAGCTTGCCCAGCGCCGCCGTCTGCCCGGCCGACATGCCGGAACCGGCGCCGCCCACGCTGGCCACCAGCACGCCCACCACCGCGCACAGCAGCATCGCCAGCAGCGACATCGCCGCCAGCCGCGCCAGCCGCGCACCCGAGCCCGGTTCCGACGGCAAGCGCTGCAGGCCGAAGTACACCGCCAAAATCACGAACGGCAGCGCCGCCATCTGGATCAGCGACAGGTACAGCATCGACACCGCCGCCAGCAGCGGCGCGCTGCCTGGAAACAGCGTGCCCACCCAGCCGCCCAGCAGCATCGCGCCCAGCAGCGTGGCCGGATGATGGAAGATATCCCTGATCTGGAACATGGCGGGTTTGACGAGGGTCTGCATGGCCGGTCCTAGAGCTTGACGGGTGCGGCGCAGATGCTGGCCACGGCGGCGCAGCTGCCGATCACGGTGACGGCGGTGCGCGCCATGGCGCAGATCGGATCGACCGCCATCAGCAGGATGAAGGCGGCCTCGAACGGCAGCGTCATGTAGCTGCAGATGGTGCCGACCAGCGACACCGTGACCACGCCGGCCATGCCGGCCGAGGCGAAGCCGGACAGCACCGACACCAGCACCAGCACGCCCAGGTCCAGCACCGACATCGGCCGGCCGTACAGGGCGGCGATGAACAGCGTGCTGCAGACGAAATACGCCATCGCCCCGACCCGCAGCAGCGAAATACTCAGCGGCACCAGCAGCTCGACCCGCGCGCGCGCAAACTGCAACTGTTCGACCAGGCCGCTGACCATGGCCGGCATGCAGGTGGCGCTGTTGTTGGTGGCCACGCCCAGCGCGAACGGCTCGCGCATCGCCGCCATCACCGCGCCGAAGGGCACGCCGGCGCGGCGGCTGATCAGCGCCATCGCCAGCGCCATCAGCAGGCCGGACACCAGCAGGAACAGGATCACGAAGCCGGCCATCGCCGCGATCGGCTGCAGGCCGGTCTGCGCCACCTGGCTGGCCGCCATGCACACCAGCACGAACGGTATCGGCAGATTGACCCAGCGCGTCAGCGTCTGGCAGGCGTGGTAGATGGTTTCCAGCGCCTGGTGCAGTCCGCCCGAGATGCGGCTCGGCACCTGGCCGGCGGCAAAGCCGAACAGCAGCGCGAACACCAGCGCCTTCAGCGTTTCGCCGTTGGCCAGCGAGGCGAAGATGTTTTGCGGGATCAGCGATTGCAGCACGTCCTTGAGATCGGTGTGGTGCGGCGCCGCCTCCTCCGCGCGCAGCGCCATGACGGTGTTGCTGCTGTCGCCGTCGGCGCTGATGATCTTGCCCAGTGCGGCGCGGGTTTCCTGCGGCAGATTGCCGCCCGGCCGCACCAGCACCGAGCACACCGTCGCCAGCACCGCCACGATCAGCGAGAAGCTGATGAACACCACCACCACCCGCTTGAAGATGCGCGCCGCGCCGCCGTCGCGGTACAGGTTTTGCAGGCTGAAGATCACCGCCGAGATCATGAACGGCAGCACGATCATCTTCAGCAGGTCGACATACACCACGCCCACCACGCCCAGATGCCGCGACAGCGGCGGCGAAGCCCAGCCCAGCAGCCCGCCGGCCAGCACGCAGCCGAGCACGGTCCACGGGTTCAGGGCCCAATCCTGGAAGCGCTGCATGCTGGTCGGAGCGTCCACGTGGTTTCCTTATTTGATGACTCTGAGCACGCTGTCGGCCGTGGGCTGCACGGCCCGCTGCGCAATCAGCTCGTTGATGAAGGACAGCAAGGTCAGATCGCGGATGCCGACGATCACGCTCAGCGGCGCTTCCAGATCGCTGAAGGTGACGGTGCGCAGCGTCAGCGCCAGGCCGGGATCTTCGCGCAGCAGTTGCACCACTTCCATTTCATCGCGGTAGACCACCGTCACCTCGCCCTTCTTGGCCGCCTCGACCAGTTCGGGCCAGGTGGGATAGGTGACCAGCTTGGCCTTGGGGAAGTTGCGGCGGCCAAACTCGACCCATGACGAGCCGGCCAGCACGCCCATGGTGCCGTTGTAGTCGCGCACCACCTGCGGCAGCGGGCGGTCGCCGGCCAGCTCGGCAAAGCGGATGCGGTTGATCAGCAGCGCATGGCCCAGCTTGATGTAGGAGATCGAGAAGTGCACCATCTGCGCGCGCTTGAGCGTGCGCCCCAGCCGGCTGACGGCGACATCGGCCTTGCCCAGCGCCACCGCCTCGACCACGCTGTCGAAGGTCTTGTAGCTGCGGTCGAAGCGCAGCGATACGCCGAGTTCACGGGAAATCAATTTGGCCAGGTCGATGTCGGTGCCGACCAGGTCGCCGTTCTTGTTGGCGAAAAATGGCGGATTGTCGGTCGCCAGCATGGCGACCACCAGCTCGCCGTGGTTGACGATGCGGGCGATATCCGGCGCCAGCATGCGGCCGTCGGCGACCTTGACCAGCCCGGTACGGTCCGGCTCCGCTGGCGCGGCGGGCGCGGCCGGTTGCGCACCTGGCTTGCCGTTCTGCTGCGCGCCGTGCGCCCACGCTACGGCGCACAGGCACAGCGCGGCCAGCAACAGCGCGATGCTGGACAGGCGGCTCATTGGGCGGCTCATTGGGCGGCCTTTTGCGCGGCGTTCACGCGCTCGGTCACGGGAGCGGCCATGGTGGCGGCCTCGCTGTTGACCTTGCCCGTCAACTGCTGGCGGGCGCGCTTGGCGGCGTTGTCGACCACGGCCGGCGCGGGACGCTCGGCCATGCTCTGCCCGATCTGGTAGCCCAGGGCGAACAGCAGCACCATCATCGCCACGCCGGAGAAGATGGCCAGGGCGATCAAACGGGGAGTCAGGCTGAATCGGTATTCCATGGTGGCGGTCGCGGTTAAGTGTTCAGGGAATGGAAACGGTGGTCTGGCCGGGCGCGTTGATCGCGATCACGCCGCCCCACATGCACATCAGCTTGGACGAATTGTTCAACGCCGGCATATTGCCGATCAACACAGTGGGCGAACCCGGCACCCACGGCGCGACGGTGGCCGGGATGCACGGCATCGGCGTCAGCACGCCCAGCGCCGCCGCCGTGGCCGCCGCCACCATCGGGTTGGCCATCGACTGGCACATGCCGAACGGCAGGATGTTGACCATCGGCTTGTTGTCCATGATGTTGGCGTCGGGGACGGCGGTCAGCACGGCGTTGGCCGGCAACACCATCAGCGTGCCCGGCGCCACGCCGAAGCTACATTTGAGCATCGCGCCCATGCAGGTTTGTTGTCCCATCAGCTTCCCCTCACCAGCTTTTGCAGCCGGTCCAGAATTGCGGGTGTGGCGGCGGCGTTGTCGGTGCGCTTGCCCTTGGGGTCGAAGCGCGCCGGCGAGCCGACCGGCTTGCCGTCGCGGTAGATCACTTCTTCCATCAGTTCGCCGTCCGGCCAGTAGCGGCGCATCGGGCCGTGCAGCAGGTTGGCGCGGTAGGTGCAGGTCTGCACCACGCTGCCCTGGGCGTCGAAGTCGGTCGACTCGCCGTCCAGCAGGCCGGCCTTGTAGTGCGATTTGCGCACCCGCAAGCCTTCAAAGAAAAATTCGGCGGGGCCGTGGATCTGGCCGTCGAACATGTTCAGGCGCGAGGTCAGGTGGCCGGCTTCGTCGTAGGACAGCGACGGCCCGGCCGGCACGCCGTCGACCATCGTCTGGCGCGCGATGCAGCGGCCGTTGACGTAGGTTTCCATCTGGCCGTGCGGCACGCCGTGCTGGAACTGCGATTGCTGCACCAGCTTGCCGTCCGGGGCGAACACGGACATGGGGCCGTGCATCTTGCCCGATTCGAAGTGCGCCTTCATCAAGGTATGGCCCAGCGCGCTGAACTGTTCGAACGGGCCGTGCAGCACGCCGTCGCGCAGCCAGGCGCGCTGCAGCAGCTGGCCGCCCTCGTTGTGCTCTTCGAGCAGCAGCGGCTCGGCAGGCACGGGCGCGGAGGGCGGTACGGCGGCGAGGTCGGTTTCGGTCGTCATATCAGTTCACCTTGGCCATGGCGCCCTTGAGGGTCAGCATCGCGCCGGCCTCCACGGTCTGGGTTGCGTCGGCCTTGCTGTTGATGACAGGCGCCTTGTTATCCATCTGCACCGCCGCCTGGTTGACCATCTTGGTGCCGGCCTTGTTGGTCAGGTCGGTGCCGGACTCGTTGGTCAGCGCCGTGCCCGCCTTGGCCGTCAGTGCCGTGCCGGCCGTGATGGCGTAGGTCGTGCCGGATTCCTCCTTCACCGATGCGCTGGACTTGATGCTGATGTCGCCCGTCACCGTGATGGTCAGCTTGCCGTCGATGGTCAGCGCATAATCGCCCGTGACCTTGTGGGTGAACTTGGCGGCGTTGGTATGCGTCTCGTCGCCCGTCACCGTCACCTCGCGCGTGGCTTTGACGTTGTGCGTCTCCTTGCCCTTCTGCACATCCACCGTGCGGTCGCCTTCCTGCAGCGTGTGGATTTCCGCGCCCTTCTTCACCGTCGTGGTCAGCGCGTTCTCGATCTCGGTCAGCATGTCCTTCTGCGCATGCATGTAGAGCTGCTCGGAGTCTTTCTTGTCCTCGAAGCGCAGCTCGTTGCCCGCCGCGCCCTGCTTGGACGACCAGGTGCGCATGATGGTCTGCGTCTGGTTGGCCGGCAGCTCGGCCGGTGTGGCGTTCTCGCCGTTGTAGACGCAGCCCGTCACCAGCGGCCGCTCCGGGTCGCCGTTCAGATAGGTCACCACCACCTCCTGCCCCACGCGCGGCAGGAACAGCGAACCGAAACCCTTGCCCGCCACCGACTGCGCCACGCGCATCCAGGTCGAGCTCTTGTCGTCCTTGGTGCCGTCGCGGTCCCAGGGGAACTGCACCTTGATGCGGCCATACTTGTCGGTCCAGATTTCCTCGCCGCTCGGCCCCACCACCAGCGCCGTCTCGCAACCGACCGCGCGCGGACGCGCCGTCTGCACCGGCGGCCGGAACGGCACCGTCACCGGAAACGCCTCGAAGGAATTGGTGTACAGATCGTCGCGCGCCGTGTGGTGCACGCGGCGCAGCACGAAGGCCGCGTTGAGCGCGGACACAAAATGCCCGGACAGCGTGAACTTGCTGCCGGCGCAGAACGGATAGCAGAAGCTGTCGCCGCGCAGCACCTCGGCGTTGACCTGGCTGGCCTCCACGCGCAGCTTGGCGATCGCCGTGGCGGCGGCCACCGCCAGATGGCCGGTGGCGAACTCGTACACCGCGCCGCTGCCGCCGCTGGCCGAATGCGTGCCCTCCAGCGACGTGCTGGGCTTGGTGAAGTCGTAATCGTTGACGGTGGCCTTCTTCACGGCGATGGTGTTCTCGTGCGCGAAGCGCGACACCGTGTCGATGGCGTTGCCCATGCCGGTGCGCGGGAAAAAGCGCACCGCCGCCGCGCCGTCGCAATCGGCGAAGTTGGACGAGGCGTCGCCCAGCACCATCGTATGCGCGCTGCTGCTGAAGGTGAAGAAATAGAAAATGCCGGCCTGCTCCATCAGCCGGCTGATGAAGTCGAACGCGGTTTCGTCGTACTGCACGATGTAGTCCACCGGATCGTAGGTCTGGGTCAGCTTGTCGTCGAAGGTGACGCTGAAGTCGCCCAGCACCGCCTTGATGATGTCCGCCACCGACTTGGCCTGGTAGATCTTGCGGTCGCGCGACAGGGTCAGCAGCCACAGCATCGGCACCACCTCGGCCTCGTAGGTGGCGAAGTCCTGGTCGAAGCCGCTCTGGATGAAGCGCGACACCATGCCGGTGATGTAGCGCTTGCTGCCGCCCTCCACGCTCAGCGTCACCGTCATGGTCTTGCCGACCGCCGTGGCGGCGCTCAGGCTGGTGCTGCCGGAACGCATGTGCAGGTTGAACTTGAACATCTCCGAAATGCCTTCGCTGCCCTCGACCGAGTCGAGCAGCAGGTCGTTGTCGCCGAAGGGCGACGACAGGGCCATCAGGCCGCCGGGCTGTTCGAAGCCGGTCCTCATGGTTGCCCCCGCAGCGGATGTTCGCGGAAGGTGTAGGCGAACTGCTCGTCCGCGCCCACGCTCATGTGGATGGCGGTGAAGGGCTTGAGCATGGCCATGCGTTCCAGCACCAGCGACGACAGCAGCGGCAGCACCGTCTGCGTCAGGATGAAATCGATGTTGCGGGCGCCGCTGTCGACCTCGGTGCAACGGGCGGTGACGACTTCGGTCACGCGGTCGTCCCAGGTGAAGCGGGCGTTGTGGTTCTGGGCGAAGCGCGCCGCCAGCTTGGCCAGCTTGAGATCGACGATGTTGCTGATCTGCTCGTCACCGAGCGGATAGTAAGGCACCAGCACCAGCCGCCCCAGGAAGGCCGGGCTGAACTGTCGCAGCAGGGCCGGCCGCAGTTGCTCGATCAGCTCGGTCGGGTCGGGCCGCTTGCCGTTGGCGCAGGCTTGCGTGATGACGTCCTGCGCCGCGTTGGAGGTCAGCAGGATCAGCGTGTTCTTGAAGTCGATGGTGATGCCTTCGCCGTCCTCCATCGTGCCCTTGTCGAACACCTGGAAGAACAGTTCCAGCACGTCCGGATGGGCTTTTTCCATTTCATCGAGCAGCACCACGCAGTACGGCCGGCGGCGCACCGCCTCGGTCAGCACGCCGCCCTTGCCGTAGCCGACATAGCCGGGCGGCGCCCCCTTCAGGCTGGAGATCGAATGCGCCTCCTGGAATTCCGACATATTGATCGTCACCATATTGCGTTCGCCGCCGTACAGCATGTCCGCCAGCGCGAACGCGGTCTCGGTCTTGCCGACGCCGCTCGGGCCGACCAGCATGAACACGCCGACCGGCTTGCCCGGATCGTCCAGCTCGGCGCGGAAGGTGCGCACGCGGCGGGCGATCGCGTCCAGCGCCTGCTCCTGCCCGACCACGCGGTCTTCCAGCCGCTCCTTCAGTTGCAGCACGGTGTGGATTTCATCGGCCAGCATCTTGCCGACCGGGATGCCGGTCCAGCCGGAAATCACGCCGGCGACGATTTTCGAATCGACGCAGACCGGCACCAGCGGCTCGTCGTCCTGGATCGCCTCCAGGCCTTTTTGCAGGCGCTGCAACTGGTCGCCGCGCGAGATGCGTTCCTCGTCGTCGAGGGCGGCGTGGTCGTCGGCCGAGGCGGCGATTTCGCGCCGCAGCGCCAGGATTTCTTCGACGGCGCGGCGCTCCTCGGCCAGCTTGTCCTGCAAGCGCAACAGGCGGCCTTGCAGCAGCGCCTGCTGTATCTCCATCTTGGCGATGGCGGCGGCCTGGTCCTCGCCGCGCGCATGCCGCTGGCGGGCGATACGCAGTTCCTCGCCGTTGAGGACGATGTCGTGCTCCAGCGCCTCCAGCTGCTGCGGCGCGCCGGCCTGGCCGATGGCGACGCGGGCGCAGGCGGTGTCGAGCACGCTGATGGCCTTGTCCGGCAGCTGGCGGCCCGAGATGTAGCGGTGCGACAGGCGCACGGCGTCGGTGACGGCTTCGTCGAGGATCTCGACGCCGTGGTGCTGCTCCAGCGTCGCCACCATGCCGCGCAACATGCCGATGGCGGCGTCCGTGGTCGGCTCTTCGACCTTGACCACCTGGAAGCGGCGCGCCAGCGCCGGATCGCGTTCGACGTATTTCTTGTACTCGGCCCAGGTGGTGGCGGCGATGGTGCGCAACTCGCCACGCGCCAGCGCCGGCTTGAGCAGGTTGGCGGCGTCGCCCTGCCCTTCGCTGCCGCCGGCGCCGATCAGCTGATGGGCTTCGTCGATGAACAGCACGATGGGCGTGGCCGAGGCGCGCACTTCGGCGATCACCGATTTGAGGCGGTTTTCGAATTCGCCCTTGATGCCGGCGCCGGCCTGCAGCAGCGCCAGGTCCAGCGTGCGCACCACCACGTTGGCCAGCGACGGCGGCACAGCGCCGGCGGCGATGCGCTGCGCGAAGCCTTCCACCACGGCGGTCTTGCCGACGCCGGCCTCGCCGGTGAGGATGGGGTTGTTCTGGCGGCGGCGCAGCAGGATGTCGATGATCTGGCGGATCTCGGCGTCGCGGCCGCGTATCGGGTCGATGCGGCCGGCGCGCGCCAGCGCCGTCATGTCCACCGTGTACTGGTCGAGCGACGGCGTGGCGCCGCCGGCCGCCTGCGGCGTGGGCATCATGCCCGGCACGGCGCCGCCTTGCCGGGCCACAGGGCCAGCGCCGCCCGCTTGCGGGCCGCCGGCCAGCGGTCCGCCGCCATCCTCCGACGAGGCGGCCAGCAGCGACGGCAATTCCTGCTTCAACTGGTCGCGCGGGATCTTCAGCAGCTCGGGCGCGCTTTCGATCAGCAGGCCGCGCAGGCTGTCCACTTCCAGCATCGCCAGCAGCACCGTGCCGGAGCGCACTTGCTGGCTACCCAGCAGCATCGAGCTCAGCATCCACGCTTCCTGGAACAGCGCGATGAAGTGCGGCGACAGCGCCGGCGTGCGGCCGTTGCCGCGCTTGAAGCCGTCCATGCTGCGCTGCAGTTGCGCCGCCACCGCGCCGTCGTCGATGCCGAAGCGCTGCAACAGCAGCGCCAGATCCGGCGCCCGCTCCTCCAGCAAGGTGAACAGCAAATGCTCCAGCTCGACGTTGTACTGCGTCTGCTTCACGCACAGCTCGGCCGCATGCCCCATCGCCCGCTTGCATTCGGGGTTGAGCTTGGACAGCAGGGTGCGGATATCGATTTCCATCGCCGTCAGCCCTCTTCCGTCGACAGCAGGAACTGCGCCGGCTGGTAACTCACCGGCGTGGCGTCGTCGGCGCGGCGCGGGCTGCACAGCCAGGTGCTCAGACCCAGGCGCGGCGGCAGTTCGATGGCGGCGCTCAAGCGCGTTTGCGGCCGCACCGCAAGGTCCAGCCGCAGCCGCACCTGGATGTCGCTTTGCAGATGCCGCGCCACCAGCCAGCCCAGCAGCGCATTGTCCTTCTGTCCCGGCAGCAGGGCCGCGTACTGCTTCGGTTGCAGCGGCGGCGCATCCAGCGCCAGGCCGGCGCCCTGGTCCCAGGCCCGCGCGCCGAGGCTGGCGCCCATGCCCAGCCGCGCCGTCATCGGCGCCGGCTTGCCCGGATCGTGCAGCGTGGCGCGGTCGCACGGCGCCAGCGCATGCCAGCCGCCGACAAACTGTTTGCCGCTGAAACGCACGCCCATGCGGTCGCGTACCACGGCCAGCAGCGACACCATCGAACGCGGCGCCGCGCCCTGCAAACCCGCGTGCCGCAGCCAGGCTTGCTGGCCGTCCGGCCCGCGCACGCCTTCGGCGCGGCCCAGGCTGGACAAGGCGTCCAGGCTGCGCACGATGGGTGCGTGGTTGATGCTGTCCGTGCTCAGCGCCAGGTGGTGCTTGCGGCGGCTGCGGTACAGGAAGCCCAGCAGACGCTGGTTGAAGATGTCCAGGAACTCCAGCCCCGCCATGTCGCGCGCGCGGCGGCGCTCCATCAGCAACTCGGTGAACGGCATCGGCAGCGGGCCTTGCGAACCGGCCAGCGTCAGCACCGGCGTCTTCAGCGTCAGCGGCGGGCCGGCCTGCTTGCTGTCGTGCAGGCCGCTGACGTCGCTGGGCGCGAACGACAGGTCGACCTGCGCCGACAGCCGCAGCGCCTCGTCCATGCCGACCGAGGTGCCGACGTGCGCGCGCGCAGGTTCGCTGCGCTCCAGTATGCTGATCGCCTGGAACAGATCGAAGGCATGCGGGTCGTCCCGCAGCAGCGACATCAGATCAGACATTGGCGTCCACTCATGGCAGGCCACTGCATCCACGGTTCGCCGCCGCGCGTGACGGCCAGGCGGACGAAGGAATTGGCGGAGGTGTACAAAGCGAAAAACCGCGACAGCACGCCGGCCAGCACCAGCGGCGAGGTGCCGACGAAGGCGTCGGCGTCGAACTCCAGCACGATGTCGGTGCCGCGGCAATGGCCGCGCCAGGTATCGGCGCCCAGCCGCGCCGTCGCCACCGACGCCGCCATGCTCTTGACGCCGCGCACCTGCGCCTGGTCGCGCGCGCTGTCGCCGGCGAACAACATCAACATCTGCTGCAAGGTCTGGACGCCGGTGGTGCCGTCGACCAGCGAGCGGTGGTTCAGGCGCAGCAGCGCCACCAGCGACCACAGGGCCTTGGCCTCCATCACCGGCGGCCGCTGGGCGCTGGGCTGGTACAGCGCGCGGATATCGGTCGAGGTGGAGATGCCTTCGCCGTAGAAGCGCGTGCCGGGCGCGATCTGCTCGGCCAGGCCGCGATTGGTGCACAGCAGTTGCGCGTACACCACAGGCTCGTCCGGCATGCTGCGCACATCGCTGCGGTCGACAAAGCTCAGGTAGACGTCGGTGCCGGTGATGCCCTTGCGCAGGCTCATCTCGCGCCGCAGCGACCAGAACACCGTGGCGTCGCCGGCGTCGGCCGCCGATTCGGCAAACACGCTGGGGATGATGCCGGGGCGCTCGGCGCGCGGGTCGGACGCCGTCACCGACACCACCGAGTGCACTTCCATCACCGCCTCGCGCTGGTAGTCCGGCACCAGCATGTATTCGTAGTGGCGGCGGTGCAGGCGGATCGGCTCGCTGGTGACGGGGAACAGGTTGACGGCCGGCACGCAGCCGAGCAGGAAATTGGCGGCGCTCAGCTGCGACAGCACGCGCGCGCTGCGGTTGAACACGAAGCGCAGCGAGAAGCCGGTGCCCGCGCCCAGCCGGCCGCGCAGGCCGGCCAGGTCGAAGAACTGGAACTTGCGCGGGAAGGCAAAGTATTCCTGCAACAGCGCGTAGGCCGGATGGGCGTGCGCCGGCTGCGCCAGGATGGCCTGGCCTTCGTCGAAGCCGACCTCGCTCAGGCTGCCGGGCGACAGGCGGTGCAGCCCGCCGCCGCCGGACAGCAGTTCGATGCGCTCCAGGCCGCTAATCAGCAGTTCGTGCAGCGGCATCGTCGTCAGCAGGTCGCCGGACAGGTGCAGGCGCAGGCGGTCCAGCTCCAGCTCGGAGACGTCGAGGCCGGTGTCGCAGCGCAGGTCGAGGCGCAGCGTGCGCGTGTCTTCCATCTTGATGGCCGCCACTTGCAGCGGCCACAGCGTGGTGTCCCAGGCGACCTGGAAGCGGCAGTTCTCGCCGCTGGCGGCGGTGGTCGACAGCATGGCGCCGCGCGCCACCGGCATGCCGGCCATGACCTTGCCCTGCGAAGAGTCCAGCGTCATCCGCACCACCGTCATGGCCGGCACCGGCTGCGTCAGGCTCGGGCACAGGTTGTCCAGCATGGCGCCGGCGATGGTGGGGAAATCGCGGTCGAGGTCGCGGTGCACGCGCGCCGTCAGGAAGGCCACCGATTCGATCAGGCGTTCGGTGTGCGGATCGGCCGATTCGCCGCCGCTCAGCACCAGCCGCTGCGCCACCTTGGGATAGCGCGCCGCGAAGTCGGCCGACTGGGTGCGCAGATAGGACAGTTCGCGCCGGTAGTATTCGAGGATGTCGTCGCTCACCGCGTGGCCTCCATCTGGCCGACCATCATGCGGCCGCCTGCATCGCGGCCGAACGGGCGTCCAGCGCAACGTCGAAATTGACCCGGCACAGCTGCTGCCCCAGCAGCACCACGGCGGCGATGGCGGCGCGGGCGGCGTAGGGCTTGGCCGGATCGGCGCTGACCTCCACCTTCACGTGCGACAGCCGGGGTTCGTACAGTTCCAGCGCGCGCTCCAGCACCCTGCCCCAGGTGCCGAGATCCTGGTCGGTCTGCGGCGACAGGCTCAGCATGTCCGGCAGGCCGTAGTCGAGCACGGTGGGGTCGCCGTTCAGATAGGCGTCGATGGTCAGCGCATTGCGCACGTTGAACAGCCGCATCAGGTCCAGCTGCAGCGAGTGCTGCAAGCCGCCGCCATCGAGCAGCCTGCCATCCGGCGAGGCATGGTGCGCGCCGGTCAACCGATCAAACAAGGGAACGAGCGACGCCGTGATGGCTTTAGACATAGGGTTCTGTACGAGCAGCACTCAAGACGGGCGATCGGCGGCGCGCCCGGGGGCGCCCGCCGCAACGCCGCATCAATCCGCTTTCATCGTCTCCAGGTTCCAGTTCCAGGTGCCGGTACCCTTCGCGGAGGAATCCGCCTGCTGCTGGGTGTAGTCGCACTTGATCTTGGTGAAGTTGAGCGAGAACGAATCCGACGGAATGCCGCCACCGCCCGAGGTGCTGATGTTGGAGATCATGGCGTTGGTCATCTCGTACGTGAAGAAGTTCATGTACTTGCCGTTTTCCACCCGCCCCACGTGCAGCTTGGCGCTGCCGATCTTGGTGCCCTGGGTACAGGCCTTGTACATCTCGGTGGTCGACAGGTCGGACATTTTCGAGAACGAGATCTCGGAAAACACCGGACGCCCGGAAGTGCGCTCGGTGTTCGATGCATCCATTTGCAGCGGCATCGAAGCGCTGTGCGAGTACGACAGCACGATGATCTTGGCGGTGTAGCCGGTGACCATGCAGTTGCCTACGATGGTGGTGCCCAAATCCAGAATAAGTACGTCAGACATTGCTGGCTCCAAATTTTTGAGAGCCCGCCCGGCGGCGCTGCCGGGCGGGCGGGAACATCAGTGTATGCAGCGGGGCATCAACCCAGGGCGGCCGGCAGTTCGGCCACCAGGCGGATCGACGTGGTCAGCTCTTCCATCTGGAAGTGCGGCTTGAGGAAGACGGTGGCCGAATAGGCGCCGGGCTTGCCCGGCTTCTCGGTCACGTCGACCCGGCCTTCGGCCAGCGGGAAGCGGGCCTTCTCGCCCTGCGTCGCGTTCTGGCTCAGCAGCACATAGCCGCTCAGCCACGAGTTCAGGTAGTTCTCCACGCTCTGGCGGGTCTGGAAGCTGCCGACCTTGTCGCGCATGATGACCTTGATGTAGTGCGCGAAGCGCGAGGCCGCCAGCACATACGGCAGGCGCGACGACAGCGCCGCGTTGGCGTTGGCCGAGTCGAGGTTGTAGACCTTGGGCTTGTTGACGGTCTGGCCGCCGAAGAAGGCGGCGAAGTCCGAACCCTTGGAATTGACCACGGCGATGAAGCCGAGGTCGTTGAGCTCTTTCTCGCGGCGGTCGGTGATCGTCACCTCGGTCGGGCACTTGAGCACGACATCGCCTTCGTCGGTCTTGAAGGTGTGGGCGGTCATGCCCTCGATCTTGCCGCCGCCTTCGACGCCGCGGATCGCGGTGGTCCAGCTGTGCTTGGCGTAGGCGTCGGTGATGCGCAGGCCCAGCTGGTAGGCCGAGTTGGCCCACAGGTATTTGCTGTGGTCGCGGCCGTTGACGTCTTCCTCGAAGCTGAAGCTTTCCACCGGAATGGTCTTGGCGCCGTACGGCAGGCGCGCCGAGTAGCGCGGCAGCACCATGGCGATGTAGCGCGAGTCTTCCGATTCGCGGAAGCCGCGCCACGAAGCCAGCTCGGCGCTTTCGAAGATCTTCGACATGTCGCGCGGCACTCCCAGGTCGGTGAATTCGGTCATGTCGAACAGCGACGGTGCGGCGGCGGTGATGAACGGCGCGTGGGCGGCGGCGGCCACCTTGGACAGGCGCTGCAGCAGGGCCACGTCTTGCGGATGGCGGCCGAAATAGTAGTCGCCGATCAGCAGCGAATACGGGGCGCCGCCGAAGGTGCCGTACTCTTCTTCGTAGACCTTTTTGAACAGCACGCTCATGTCGTGGTCGACGGCGCTCTCCAGGTCTTTCAGCAGTTCTTTCTTCGACACGTTCAGCAGTCGCAGCTTGAGGGTCGGGCCGGTTTCGGTGCCGTACACCATGTCGTGCAGGCCGCGCCAGGAGCCTTCCAGTTTCTGGAATTCCTCGTGGTGCATGATGGCGTTGAGCTGGTCGCTGAGGATGCGGTCGATCTCGGCCACGCGCTCGTTGATGGTGGCGACCACGCCCTTGTCGGGGGCGGTCTTCATGCCTTCGTCCAGCACCTGCGTGGCGAACTGGCCCAGCAGTTTCTTGGCGTAGGCGTGTTGCGACGGTTCGACCGCCATCTTGCCTTCCTGGACGATGCGGTCCAGCAAGCTCAGCTCGCCGGCGGATTCCGTCGACTTGGCGCCGCCCTTGGCGGATTGACTAGTAGCCATGATTTAGCTTTCTCTGTAAGCGATGAGGGGAAGCACGCGCGCGGCGTGCTATCAGGATGGGGTCGCTTCTGCGTCCGCCGCCGGGGCCGCGTCGGCGTCCGGTTCCTGGTCCTTGAGTGTCTTCAGCTCTTGCGTGTTCTGGACGATGTTTTCCAGCAGCGCATCGAGCTCATCGTTACCGTCGAGTTTGCCGAGCAGGTCGCGCAGTTGTTGGCGCACTTCCAGCAGCTTGGCCAGGCGCGGCACTTGCTGCACGATGGCTTCGGGATGGAAGTGGTCGAATTCGGAGAAGTTCAGCTCCACCTTGAGATTGCCTTCGCCCTTGAGGGTGTCGGGCACGGAGATGTCGAGACGCGGGGCGATCTTGCCCATGACTTCGTTGAAGTTGTCGCGGTCGATTTCGATCAGGCGTCGCGCCTTGAGCTTGGGCGGTGGCACCAGGGGCTGGCCGGAAAGATCGGCCAGCAAGCCGACCACGAGGGGCAGCTCTTTTTTTTCAGTGGCGTCACCGATTTCGACGTCGTACGTGATTTGCACACGAGGGGGACGGTTACGTCCTACCCATTTTTGTAAGCTGTCTGACATTCACATCCTCACATTATGGTGACTAGCGGCCGACGATACTTTTCATGCAAAAACAGGCGGACTGAGCACGAGGCTACCTCTCATGACACCACCATTCGCTGCGCCGCAACGTAATTGATAGGTACAAAGATTTCCGATACTCAATTGATATTAAATGTAAATTCTATTACGAACAAGCTATTTCAAAATTTCACACGTCATATTTTCGCCACGCATTTGAGCAGGATCAATATGACAAATTGATGACGGTGTTTTTAGTTGGCGGCTGGCGGGCCGGCGGGTGGTGGGATTGCATCTTTGAAGCTTTGCAGGGTCGCGGCTGGGTCTGATGGAGGGAGTTTGGCAGCGGCTTCCCTGGCGGCTTTGAGTTTGTCGGCCAATGCCTGGGCGGCGGCTGGATCGGCGGCGGGTGGTGTGGCGGGAATGTCGATTTTTGGTTTGAGCGCCGAGAGTGCGTCGGTCGATGGGAGCTCGACTTTTGGCTTGGCAGTGGCGAGGACGTCGGCCGGTGGAATGCTGGCTTTGGGTTTGGCAGCAGAGAGGATGTCGGCTGCGGGGATGTCGGCTTTCGGTGCGGCGGCCGCGAGTTTGTCGGCGGACGGGATGTCGAGCTTGGGCTTGGCGGCTGCGAGCGTGTCGACAGCTGGGATATCGGCTTTCGGCTTGGCCGCTGCGAGTGCATCGGCCGCCGGAGCGTCGGGTATCGGCTTGGGGACTGTCGACTTGGCTGCCGCGAGCGCGTCGGCTGCGGGAGCATCGGCTTGCTTCGAAGCTGGCGCGGTCGCGGTCGCGGTCGCGGTTGGAGCGGCGGCATCGGCGGCGGCGCCATCGGGCGCGACTGCGGGCGTTGCGTCGCTGGCCGCAGCATCCGCAGCGGGCGCCGATGCTTCGACAGGTGGAGAGCCCGCATCCGTCGATGCAGCGGCTGGCGAATCGGCTGCTGCGGTTGCCGTCGCATCGGTCGATGCAGCGGCTGGCGAATCGGCGGCTGCGGTTGCCGTCGCATCAGTCGCGGCGCCTGCCGGCGCAGCTGCGGCATCGGGAGTGGCGGTTGCCGATGCTGCGTCAGTGGTGGTGGCCGTTGCCGCAGCATCGCCGTCGGCCGTGGTGCTGGTTGCGGCGTCCGTACCAGCTGCCGGCGCAGCTGCATCGGCGCTGGCAGCGCCTGTGGCCTCAGTTGCGGGTGCCGCGTCGGCGGCGGCTGCATCGGTGGTCGCCGTGGCGGCCGCTGCATCGGTTGCAGCAGTGTCGGTGGTTGCCGTAGCGGCTGCGGCATCGGCTGCTGTCGCATCGGTGGTTGCGGCTGCGGCAGCGGTTGCGGCGGCGGCCTCGGTGGCTGCTGCGGCTGCGGCGGCATCGGCGCTGGCGGATGTGCCGCCATGCTTGACCACCTCCGCGTCGACAATCGCCTCCGCCTTGATCGCCTCAGCGCGCGCCACGTTGACCTGCGCCTGCACCGCCTCCACCTGCGCCACCGTCTTGTTAATCCCCGCCTGCGCCTCATCCTTCATGGCCGTCGTCTGCGACGCCGCATCGTCCGCCGCCGCGCCCACATCCTGCTCGCCGGCGACCACCTGCGCCGCCAAGGCCTGCTCCGACTCCTTGGCCGCGTTGGCCGCCTGCTCCGCCTTGTCCGCCTCCGACTTCACATCGGCCAGCATCGCATCGCTATCCGGCACATACGGCTCCATCGCCGTCTCCGACTCCGTCTGCGCATCCTCCAGCGAGCCCGACATATCCGCCAACGCCCCATCCGACTCCGCCGCCACACCCTCCGCGTCCTGCTTCATCTCATCGAACGAGGCCTGCACCTGCTCCGCCACAGGGCTATCGACCATCGCCTCGCCCGCGCTCTGCGCGCCGGACGCCGTGTTGTCCGCCGCCGTCTGCACATCGCTGACGCCTTGCTGCGCCTCGTCCGCCGCCTGCCGCGCGCGGTCCAGCAAATCATTGGCCGCCTGCTGCGCATCGCTCTTCCAGCTATTCACCTTGTCGGCCACGGCGGCAGCGCTCTGCACCTGCGATTGCACCTGATTGAACGTCCCCGCCACATCGTCATAGAACTGCGCATACGGCGCGATCTGATCGCCCACCGCGCGGATGTTCAACCCCGAAATCGCCTGCGACGCCTGGTCCACATACGACAAGGCCTGGTCCGCCGCCTGCCGCACCTGCTGCCGTGCCGTTCCGCTCACCGAGTCCACCTGCCCGCGCGCCGTGGCCAGCGTGTCGGTCAACTTCTGCAGCGGCTGCATGGCCTGCTGCTTCACCGACGCCAGCGCCGCGCTGAGCTTGCCCAAGCCATCCTGCGCCATCGCCGCCGCCTTGCCGACCTCCGCCTTGCCCTGCTGCAGAACGTTCTGCAACGGCGCACCGGCGGCCTGTATCTGCGCCTCCAGCGGCTTGAAGGTCTTGTCGAGCAAGTCCGACAGTTGCTGCTGCAAACGCCGCACCAAGGCCTCGCATTGCAGCTTGGCCAGGCACTGCTCGGCGGCATCGCGCACCTTGTCCAGGATCTGCTGCACGGCCGCCTTGGCCTTGTCCATCTGCTCCTGCATCAGCGGCGGGATTTTCTCGGCCGCCGCCGACACCTGCTTCAACGCCGCCTGCATCTGCTCCAGCAAGCCGATCAGCGCATCGATCGCCGCCTGCACCTTCGCGATGGCCTGGTCCAGCAGGGGGTTGAGTCCATCGACCAGCGTGATGGCCTGCTCCATCAAACCGGTGGCCTGGTCGCCGGCCGCCTTCACCGCCGCGCGCGCGCTGACGATGGCAGTCTTCACGCCCGGTATCATGGCCTTGATGCCGACGAACAAAGTGCGCGCCGCCATCAACGGCGGCGCTTTCATCATGTAGCGGGTGCAGATTTCGATCGCGCCGGTGCACAGCGCGTCGGCCTGATCGAGCTCGCCGGAGGCCGCATCGAGCGCGCTGTTGGCCTCGGCCACGAACACCGGAATATTGTCCTTCACCTGCACCAGCATGGCGATGGCGTCGGCGATCATGGTGCGCACCGGGACGAAATTCTCCGGCAGCTGGCGCAGGATGGTCTTGGCGTTTTCCGCTTCCTCATCCAGTTCCACCATCAGTTGCAGCACCTTCTCCACCTCGGCGCGGATGGTGTCCAGCACTTCCTGCAAGGCTTGCTCGATGGCTGCCACGCTCCGCTCCAGCGCGTCCAGCGGTTCCATCGCCTTCTTCACCATGCCATCCACGGTGGCCGCCGCTGCGGCCAGCTGGTCGATGACGACGTCGGCCTGCGCGCGCGCGGCGGCCAGCGGCTTGATCAGGATGTCGCTCAGGCGGCCCAGCTGCGCCGACGCTTCATCGAACAAGGCATCGCAGTTGCGCGCCTCGTCACCCAGCGCGCGGTTGATGTTGTCGACCAGATCGATCTGCGCCTGCAACGGCGCCAGCAGCGCATTGCCTTTCTCGCTGAGCAGGTCGGATACGCCGCTGATGGTTTGCGTGGCCTGCGCGGTGGCGTCCTGCATCGCCGCGTCGAGATCGGTGACGTTGCCGTCCAGCGTAGCGCGCAAGGCCTTGACCTGCGCCAGGCTGTCCGCCTGCAACTGCTCGGCGCGCGCCAGCACGGCTTGCACGGCGTCGTTGCCGGCGCCGGGACCGCCCTGCATCGTGGCCAGCTGTTTCATCTGCGCCGACAGCGGCAGCAGGTCGCGGCCGTACTGCTCGACCATGGCGCCGGTGCGTTTGGCCAGGTCGGCCAGCGCCTGCCCGCGCGACGGCAGGCTGTTGAAGAAAGTCATCTGCGCGCCGAAGTCCGGCACCAGCCCGGACAGCTCGGGCAGCAGCGTGCTCATCGCTTCGACGGCCTGGTTGGCCGAGGCGATCACCGTCTGCACGCCGGCCGTCTGTGCCAGTAGGCGCTGCGGGATCGCGGCGGCGTCGTTGGCCAGCTTGCGCAGGTCGCTGGCCGCCTGCTCCAGCACGCCCGTGCAACAGTCCAGGATGGGTTGCGGATTGAGCAGGTCCGGAATCGCCTTCATCTGCTCCGCCACCTTCTGCATGTCCTGGTTCAGCGAGGCGGCGGTGGTCGTGACTTCGGTGGCGAAGGTCTTGCCCTGCCCGACGATGGTGTCGGCCGCCTTCTGCACCGCGCTGGCGATGTTGACCGGACATTGCGGCAACACCTCGATGGAGTGGTCGATGACTTTCATCTAGAGCGAACCCAGCGTGGAGGTGGTGCGCTCGGTGGCCGCGCTCAGCGCCGCCTTGATCGCCGCCACCTTGGTCGGCGCCGGCTCCAGCGACAGCGAGGCCGAGCCCACCGTCGAGATCGTCACCTTGACCTGGGCCAGCGCGTCGTTCAGCTCGGGCAGCACTTCGGCGCCTTCGATGCGGATATCCTCCAGCACCGGCAGCAGATTGGGCACGACGGGGATTTGCGGCACCGCGCTCAGCGCCGGCAAGGCCGACAGCGCCGCGGCCGACATGGCGGCCGCCGGCGGCGCCACCAGCCGCCCCGGCATGGCCTGGCGGCTCAGTTCCTCCAGCACGACGACGGCGCCGCTGACCAGGCGTCCGGCCAGCGCGTGCAGCCAGCCGTCCACGCCCGCGTGGGCGGTCGCCAGCGACGGGCCGGAACGTTGCAAGATCCATTTGAGTTCGGCGCGCGCGGCCGGTTCGCCCAGCCAGTAGCGCAGGTAGCTGTAGGCGTCGTCGGCGGACGCGAAGCGCCGGCGCGAGCCCGCCATGTGCGCTCCGCCCTGCAGCAAGGCCTGTCCGACCTGGCCGCCAGATTCATAGAAGGTGACGCGGCTGGAATGGCGCCATAGGCTGGCCAGTGGATGCAGCATGGATGTCTCGGGAGGACAGGTGTCGATTGACAATAACATGAGCAGCTTGATAACGCAATCCACTCCACGGCACGGCCACGCCACAGTGCCAACCGCCGTCGTTGCGTGATGAGCCCGCATTGGGGTAGCATGAAAATCGGTCTGGGCCCCAGAGAAAAACAACCATGCGGAATCGAGCTTTTTTGTACCTGTTGGGTCTGATCGGCTTGCTGTTCCTGCCACTGGCGGCGCAGGCGGCGGGCGACAGCGCATCGCTCGACAACATCCGCAGGAAGGGCGTGATACGGGTCGGCGTCAAGACCGACTTCAGCCCCTACAACTCGCTCAACGCCCAGGGCGAGGTGGTCGGCTTCGAGAGCGATATCGCCGCGCTGATCGCCGGGCGCCTCGGCGTCACCCTGAAAAAAGTCAGCATCACCACCGAGAACCGGTTTCAGAAACTGGAGCTGGGCGAGGTCGACATCCTGATCTCCACCGTCGGCGACACGGCGGCGCGGCGCAAGATCGCCACCGCCGTCGAGCCCGGCTACAACGAGACCAGCGTCAACGTGCTGTTCAAGCCGGGCGAGGCGGTCGACACCTGGCCCAAGATACGCCACGAAACCATCTGCGCGGTGCAAGGCAGCTATTTCAACAAGCCGATGAGCGAGCGCTATCTGCTGGAGCTGCAAACCTACAAGACCGTGCGCGACGCCCACCTGGCGCTGCGCGACGGCCAGTGCTCGGGCTTCCTATACGCGACGGCGGCGCTGGCCAACACCAGCAAGCTGCCCGAGTGGCGCGGCTACACGATGCCGCTGCCGAACGCGCTGATCACGCCGATGGCGATCTTCATCGCGCGCAATGAGCAAGGCGGCGAACTGGATCTGGCGCTGGGCAATATCCTGGCCGAGCTGCACCGCACCGGCTGGCTGCTGGAGGCCAACAACAAATGGGGCATCGCCTCGACCGGCTGGCTGACGGCGCAGAAGGCGATCTGGTCCGAGCAGGACAAGAACGGCCAGTACAAATGCGTGCGCAACAGCAGCGGCCTGTGGGTGGCGGCCTGCCGCAGCGGCGAGTATGTGTCCAGCACCGAGGTCACCGGCATGCAGGCGGTCGGCCTGTGGGTCAAGGAGCAGCTGGGCGTGGACCTGAACTTCATCTACGATCCTTACGACCGCACGCAATTCCTGACCGGCGTCGCCTACTCGATGCTGCTGATTACCTGCAGCATCGCCATCAGCCTGACGCTGGGCATCGCGGTCGCCATCGCGGTGGACGGGCGCAGCGGCCTGGACACGCGCGCCATCCACACCATCATGGCCTACGGCCGGCTGACGCCGCCGCTGCTGATGATGTACCTGATCTTCTTCGGCTTCGGCAGCTGGACCATGCGCGAGTTCGGCCTCAAGCTGCCGGCGTTCGCGGTGGCGGCGTTCTGCTCCGGCTACTACACGGCGGGCATGGTGATGCGCGCCTTCCTGGAGGCGGCCAACCACGTGCGCAGCAGCGAGCC
Organism: Rugamonas aquatica; assembly: GCF_009380215.1. Taxonomy (GTDB): domain Bacteria; phylum Pseudomonadota; class Gammaproteobacteria; order Burkholderiales; family Burkholderiaceae_D; genus Rugamonas; species Rugamonas aquatica_B. Next base: position 331,499 of record NZ_WHUG01000002.1, on the reverse strand, counting down.
CGGCTACCGGCTGCGGCTCAGGCAGCTGGCGCGCACCGCGCAGTACGCCAACTGGCCGGTCAAGCAGGCGCTGATCAACCTGACCAAGCAGACCATGATCGCCTCGGCCATCGCCATCCCCGAGCTGCTGAGCGCGAGCAGCCTGCTGATCGCCGAAAAGGGCAATATCTTCCTGACCATGACGGTGCTGCTGATTACCTTCTACCTGATCACCAGCCTGTGGACGCGGCTGTTCGACTACCTGGAAAAGGCCTGGCTGCCGGCGGCGGAGCGGCCATGAACAACGAGACCCTGAGCTTCCTGCTGACGTGGACGCCCTTTCTGCTGCAGGGCTTCCTGTGGAATGTCTTCATCGCCGTGTGCGCGGTGGGACTGGGCTCGCTGATGGGCGCGGGCCTGGCCTGGCTGCGCGTGACGCGCCACGGCCGCACCGCCGCCCTCGCCGAACGCATCTCGACCTTCTTCCGCGGCGTGCCGACGCTGGCGCTGATTTTCTACGCGGTGTTCGTGCTGCCCAGCGAGTTCGTGCTGCCGGGCAGCGGCGCCACCGTGCACATCCCGCAATGGATCAAGGCGGTGATCGGGCTGTCGGCGGCGCCGCTGTCGTTCACCTCCGAAAGCCTGGTGGTGGCGCACCGCGCGTGGCGGCGCGGCGACATCGGCGCGGCGCTGCTGTTCATCCCCACCTGGATCAATGTGTTCCTGATTTCCTTCATCGCCTCCAGCGCTTCGTCGCTGGTCGGCGTGAGCGAACTGGTCAGCCGCTGCAACACGGTGATCGCCGCCACCGGCACCAGCGTCATGGTGCCGGTCTACCTGTATTGCAGCCTGTATTTCGTCGTCACCTCGCTGGTGTTCACGGCGCTGATCGGCAAGTTCAAGACTTCGGCCTTCATGGCCCGCATCGCCCAAAAGCTGACCGACTCTGCCCGCCCCCATCCATAGGAGTTTTCCGCCATGCCACTCACGTTCAACGAAGAGATCGCACTGCAGGCCGCCTTCATGCACATCAAGCGTGAGCGCAGGGAATCCTTGCAAGCCATGTTCAACGGCACGCAGCTGCGGCCCAAGAGCCGGGTGGAGGACGCCAAGACGCTGGCCAAGGACGCCAAGGATTGCAAGAAGAAGCTGGGCGCCATCCCCGGCGTGGCGGTGCCGCACTTCAGCGTGCCGCAGCTGAACATCGACCTGTTCAAGGGCATCGACCTGCGCGGGCTGGTCGACTTCCGCATCCCCGCCATCGGCCTGCCGAACTTCGACATCAACCTGATCCCCGATATCCGGCTGGGCTCGATTCCCGGCTTCAGCCTGCCGACGGTGCGGCTGAACCTGAAGGGCCTGATCAAGTTCAAGGACCTGCTGCCGGATATTTCGCTGCGCGCGCTGGTGTTCCATATCGGCCTGAAATTCCCCGAGCTGAACATCCCTTCGCTGCTGTTCGACCTGAGCAAAATCCTGGACGTCGATTTCGACATCGCCTTCCCCCGCATCCGCGACCTGTTCCCCGACTTCTTCAAGATCGACCTGAACATCAGCCTGCCGCACCTGGCCATCCCCGACATCAGCCTGCCCAACGTCAACCTGCCGAATCTGGACCTGCCCAGCATCAACCTGGGCGAGATCGATTTCAGCAAGATCCACATCCCCGGCTTCGACTTCCCGACCATGCTCAAGGTGCCGGGCTTCGACAAGGTGCTGCGGCTGCTGTTCGAGCTGTTCGATTCGATCGACATCCACGTCATCCTGGCCGAACTGGGCGTGGAGTTCATGGCCGACTTCATCAGCTCGGCGCTGCCGCTGGTGCAGCAGGTCAAGGCCGGCGCCAAGGCGGCCAGCAACTGGGGCACGGCGGCGATGGACTGGCACAAGGCGCGCAAGACCACGGTGCAGCGCGGCTTCCTGCTGCCGGGCGACGCGCGCGACGCCTGCGACGCCGTGGCCGCGCTGCTGCGCACCAGCCGCAACGAGCACGCGGCGCTGGCGGCGATCCAGACCACGCAGCTGGCGGTGTCGACGGCCGGCCTGTTCGCCGACCTGGGCGGCGTGACCGGCCCGGCCACGGCGGCCGCCAGCGCCATCGCCACCACCTGCCAGAAGATCATGATTATGGGTGCGCGCTACAAGGAAATGAAGAAGGTCAACCTGGTCCTGAGCACCTCGTCGATGGAAGCGCTGAGCTCGAACATCTTCCTGGTGTCGCCGCTGCTGGGCTGCTACTACCTGGCCAACAACAGCACCAGCAGCGTGCTCAACATCCTGTGCAACAACATCATCGAGGATGGCTGGATGGCGCAGTGGGAACAGAACAAGCGTCAGCACCTCGATCCGCTGCTGACCGAGTGCGCGCGCTTCATTTCGGAATCGCGCTACGTGCTCGATCCGGTGCGGCAAAACAAGGGCATGTTCGTCGAGAAGAGCGGCATGGACAAGCTGAAGGAGGGACTGACGCTGTACCTCAAGAAGAAAGCCGGCATGGCGCCGGCCCACGCCAGGGTGGCGACGCACAAGTATGTGGGGTGAAGCGGCCCGCCGCGGGGGCGGCGGGCGTCAGGCGAGAATCAGCGGCGGTGGTAGCCGCGGCCCCGGTAATGGCCGCCGCAGCACCAGTGGCCGAACGAGAAGTCCAGGCCGATGCTGACCGGCGGATAGTAATAGGCAGGCGCAGGTGCGTAATACACCGGCGCGGGCGCGTAGTACACGGGCGCAGGCTGGACGTAGGTGGTGGTGTAGACCGGTTCCGTGGTGTAGACCACGCGCGAGCTCGACGCCGGCGCTTGCTCGGTCGTGTAGCCGTCCCGATCCGACGGCGCGGACGAGACGGTGTGCCACTGGTACGGATCCTGGACCACGCGGGTAGTGGTGGCGTAATAGCCGGGCTGCTGGACGGCACAGCCGGACAGTGCCGCCACTGCGGCGACAACGGCGATGATGGTTTTCATGGCACTCCTCCTAGTTTCAAAGTGTACTATATAAGGAAGCGCGCCGCCCCGAGAGCCCGATTACAGCTTGTTACAACGCTTGTGACAGCTGAAAAAAAAGGAACCGCACGCGGTTCCTTTTTGACGACTTGGGGAATATCAGTCCAGCTTCCAGGCGTAATCGACCTTGGTCCAGGTTTCGGCCGGAGCGCCGTCCTTGGTGCCCGGCTTGAACTTGCAAGCGCTCAGGGACTTGATCGCCGCCTTGTCCAGGTTCTTGAAGCCGCTGCTCTTGTCGACCTTGGAATCGGCCACGGTACCGTCGGCCTTGATCAGGAAGGACATCGAAACCGTACCCTGCTCTTCGTTCATCAACGACGCTTTCGGGTATTCCGCCTTGCAGTTTTTGGCATCAAAACTGGCCGGGACTTCGGCAGCAAACGCTACCGGTGCGCTCGAAACGAGCACTGCTGCGATCACACTCAACCAACGCTTATTTGTAGACATGATTTCCCCAAGTGTTTGTATCCGGCACTCAGGCCGCGCGTCGCCGCACGGCCCCGTTTAACACTAGCTGATTACAGCTTCCAGCTGTAGTCGACTTTGGTCCAGGTCTGGGCAACTGCGCCATCCTTGGTGCCTGGCTTGAACTTGCAAGCGCTCAAGGCCTTGATCGCAGCCTTGTCCAGATTCTTGTAGCCGCTCGACTTGTCGACCTTGGACTCGACGACGTTGCCGTCGGCAGCCACCAGGAAGGACATGGTCACATCGCCCTGCTCTTCGTTCAGCAGCGATGCTTTAGGGTATTCAGCCTTGCAGTTCTTGGCATCCAGGGTTGCTGGCACTTCACCGGCGAAGGCGGTCGAAGCGGCGGACAGGATGACGGCGGCGAATACACTGGTCGAAAACTTATTCATTTTGCAATTTCCAAACTTATTATTAAAAACTGGTTGATCGAATCCCACAGCGGACCTACATGCCGCGCAAAAGCGCGACGGCAGACTGCGGCAAAGTTTTAAAACTCTTCCCACTCATCGCTGCCGGCTGCGCTAGCTGCCGAGGCGACTTTCTTCGGTTTGGCTGCTGCGGCAGGCGCCGGCGCGGAGGCCAGTTTCTTGACAGGAGCACGGGCCACGATCGGTTTGACCGGAGCCTTGGCGGCGGCAGGCTGGTACACCGGAGCCGACACGCGCTCCTCGCCTTCCACCAGTTTGAAGATGCTGACCACGCGCGACAGTTCTGCGGCCTGGTCCTGCAAGCTTTGTGCGGCGGCGGCGGCTTCTTCCACCAGCGCGGCATTTTGTTGGGTCATGCTGTCCATCTCGATGATGGAGTGGTTCACCTGCTCGATGCCGGCGCTCTGCTCCTGGCTGGCGTTGGCGATCTCGCTCATGATGTCGGTCACGCGGCGCACCGAGGCCACCACTTCGTCCATCGTCACGCCGGCCTGGCCGACCAGCTTGGTGCCGGCGCCGACTTTTTCCACCGAGTCGTCGATCAGCATCTTGATTTCTTTGGCGGCGCCAGCGGAACGCTGGGCCAGGTTGCGCACTTCCGACGCCACCACCGCGAAGCCGCGGCCTTGTTCGCCGGCACGGGCTGCTTCCACCGCCGCGTTCAGCGCCAGGATGTTGGTCTGGAAGGCGATGCCATCGATCACGCCGATGATGTCCACAATCTTCTTGGCCGAAGCGTCGATCGAGCTCATGGTGTTGACCACTTCCGACACCACTTTGCCGCCCTTGATCGCCACGTCCGATGCTGCCGACGCCAGTTGATTGGCTTCGCGGGCATTGTCCGCATTCTGTTTCACGGTCGAGGTCAGCTCTTCCATCGCCGAAGCGGTTTTTTCCAGCGAGCTCGCTTGCATTTCGGTACGCGACGACAGGTCGATGTTACCGGCGGCGATTTCACGCGAGGCGGTGCCGATGGTTTCGGTGCCCGAGCGGACCTGGCCCACGATGTCGACCAGGCTGTTGCGCATTTCCTTCATCTCGGACAGCAGGCTGTCCTTGTCGTTGCCGTCGGTGTCGATCGAGATCGACAGGTCGCCGTTGGCGATGCTGCCGGCGATCGACGCGGTGTAGTCAGGTTCGCCGCCCAGCTGTTTCAGCAGGCCGCGGGTGATGACGTAGGCGGCGGCGACCGAGATCGCCACGGCCAGCACGCCCAGGATAATCATGAAGCTGCGGGCGGACGAGAAGCCGGCGGCGGCGTCGGTCTGCACTTGCGCGTTCAGTTTTTCTTCCAGCGCGCCCAGTTGATCCAGCGCGGCCATCCATTTTTTCTGGGCCGGACGGATTTCCTTGATCAGGACTTTGGTCGCTTCTTCGGCCTTGTTGGCCAGCCACAGTTCGGACGCCTTGGCGATGGCCGGCATGGCGATCGCTTCCTGCTCCTTGACCGTTGCCAGCAGCGCTTTTTCTTCCGCAGTGGCTTCGTTGGCGAACTGTGCGCTCAGTTTGTTTTGTGCATCGGCGTACTTGGCAGCCAGTTCCTTGATGCGGTTCATGTCCGGTTCCATGTCGGCGGCATCGGTCATCATGGTCAGGATGCGCAGCGAGGTGACGCGATCGCCGACGTTGGCGCGCATGTCGACCACCAGGCGCGACACGACATTGTTCACCGTAATCACGTGATCCAGACGATCCTGAATCTGTGCCATGCGGAAGATACCCACGGTCGTGACGGCTACCAGGAATAACAGTACCAGGGCGAATCCGAGGCCCAGGCGCGTTCCGACTTTCATTTTTGCTAAATTCATTTCGTCTTCTTCTTAAGTGACACAGTTGATAAGAGTGCCCTGGATAGTCTCGTCTTGTGCACGACACAATCCACCCGGCCCTTGCTGCTAGGTAATATCTGTGACAGTAGCAAACAATGACTGCGAATGCAAAACTTGCGGCTCCACCGGCTGCTTGCATGTAGTTTTACCGCAATATACAAACGTCAATACAAGGTGGATATGTGTGTATATTCAGGAATTATAGATGCAAATTTTGCCTCAAAGCAAGCAAAACCCGCCTAAAAAATACGCAAACGAACTTTCTGCGTGGAAATACCAACAGTCCAATATATTGTTTGCCAGAAACGTCAGATTGTGCTCTGAGCTACGCAGCAATACGTAGGCGGGCAGCGGCTTCGCGCAGCAGGTGGGCATCGCCGAGGGCGAGTTTTTTGGAGTCGGACAGAACCTGACGGAATGCGCGGGCACCCGGCAGGCCCGTCATCAGGCCCAACATGTGGCGGGTGATGGTGTTGAGTTTCAAGCCGTGGGCGCCGTGCTGGGCCAGCTGGGCTTGAATGTAGGGGATCATCGCTTCGATCACTTCTTCGCGGCTCTTGGGCGCGCGCGTATCGCCGTAGTAGCGCTGGTCGAAACCGGCCATCACGAAGGGATTGTGGTAGGCCTCGCGGCCCAGCATGACGCCGTCCAGGTGCTTCAGGTGCTCATCGATCTCGGCTTCAGTCTTGATGCCGCCGTTGATAATGATTTCGAAGTCAGGGAAGTCGCGCTTGAGCTGGTAGGCGAACTCGTACTTGAGCGGCGGGATTTCGCGGTTTTCCTTCGGCGACAGGCCCTTGAGGATGGCGTTGCGGGCATGGACGATGAAGGTCGTGCAGCCGGCCTCTGCCACGGTGCCGACGAAGTCGCGCACGAAATCGTAGCTCTCGGCCTGGTCGATGCCGACGCGGTGCTTGACGGTGACGTCGATGCTGACGGCGTCGCGCATGGCTTTGACGCAGTCGGCCACCAGCTGGGGCTCGGCCATCAGGCAGGCGCCGAAAGCGCCCTTCTGCACGCGTTCCGACGGGCAACCGCAGTTGAGGTTGATTTCATCGTAGCCCCACTTCTCGCCCAGCCTGGCGCTGGTGGCGAGATCGGCAGGATCGCTGCCGCCCAGTTGCAGCGCCACCGGATGCTCTTCATCGTTGAAGCGCAGGTGGCGTTCGACGTCGCCGTAGACCAGCGCGCCAGTGGTGACCATCTCCGTGTACAGCCAGGTGTGCTGGCTGATGTGGCGGTGGAACACGCGGCAATGGCGGTCGGTCCAGTCCATCATCGGCGCGACGGACAGGCGGCGGCTCGCTTTCACGGGCGCGTTGTCGGTGGTCGGCAAAGTGATGATGGTCATGGCGGCAACTATGGGAATCGCTTGGGGGTCGACATTATATCGCAAATGGCAGCGTCACCAGCCCGACCAGGTAGCGCGCCGGCGTCTTGCCGGGATTGGCGTAGCTGATGTGCTGGTCTTCGCGGATGGCCAGGCAGTCGCCCGCCTCCAGCCGCCACTGCTGGTCGCCGGCGCTGACGTCCATCACGCCATCCAGCAGCCAGATCTGCTGGTGGATGTCGGCCTCGCGCACGACCTGCTCGTAGGTCACCCGCTGGCCTGGCGGGAACACCACTTCCACCAGCTGCAGCGGCGTGCGCACGGCCGGCGACAGCTGGCGCCGCACGTAGCCGGAGGCGGGATCGGTCCACACCGGCTGGTCGGCGGCGCGCTGCAGCGGCGACGGCGGGGCCGGCTGGCCCTGCCCCGCTTCGAACAGCGAGGCCAGGGTGACGCCCAGCGCGCCGGCCAGCTTGTCGAGCACGGTGGCGGTGGCGCTGCTTTCGCCGCGCTCGATCAGCGAAATGTTGGAGCGGCTCACGCCGCTGCGCTCGGACAGCGCGGTCAGCGACAGCCCACGGCGCTCGCGCAAGGCCAGCAGGCGGCTGGCAATTAATTTGTTGATATCCATGGAATCCATTATACTGGATTTTCTCATCCACTAAACTGTCCATCGCCGCCATGCAGATCGCTTTCGAATCCCCCGACCAGCCCGAAGTCATCGCCCTCATCGCCGACCTCGACGCCTACCAGCTGAGCCTGTACCCGCCGGAATCCGTGTACGCGCTGGATTTGCCGTCGCTGACGCAGCCGCACGTGCGCTTCGCGGTCGCGCGCGACGATGGTGGCGCCGTCGTCGGCTGCGCCGCCGTGGTGCTGACGCCGGAATACGGCGAGATCAAGCGCATGTATGTGCAGCCGGCCGCGCGCGGGCTAGGCCTGGCGCGCGGACTACTGGACTTGCTGGAAGGGGCTGCACGTGAACACGGCTGTCCGCAGCTGACGCTGGAAAGCGGCCCCGCCCAGCCGGAAGCGCTGGGCCTGTACGAGCGCCACGGTTTCCAGCGCTGCGGACCCTACGGCGACTACCCGGAAGATCCGCTCAGCGTCTTCATGCAGAAGCCGCTGGCGCGCTGATCAGGCCTTGGTTTTCTTGCGCACCACGGCCAGCTTGGGCGACAGCGGTGCGAACATGGCGGCGACGCGCTCCAGCCGAACCGCGCCGTCGCCGCTGACCGTGCCGGTCGCGCCCGCCACCTGGCGGACGATGGCCAGCGCCGTCGCCCGCGCTTCCGGCGCTTCCGGCAGCAGCAGCGGCAGGTCGCGGATCGCCGCTTCCTCGTCCACCTGCAGCATCAGATATTGCTCGCGCAGGATGGTCTTGAAATGGGTGACGCTCAACTCCTTGTCATCCGAAGTGCGCAGGCGCAGCTGGCGGATGGTGGCGAAGGCGCGCTCGTCGGCCGCGCTCATTTCCGGGCTGCGGTAGATGTACAGCAGGCCGCGGATGATGGCCTCCGTAACGCCGCCCTCCGCCGTCTTCAGCGCCGCCGCCGCGCGGTGCGCGTTCAGCGCCGCCTCGCGCGCGATGTCGCGGCCGATGCGGCGCGGGCGGCCGCCGTCGGTGCGCAAGCCCACCAGCGCCTGCAGCACCGGCGAGCCGTACACGCCGAGGAAGATGTTTTCCGTGGCCTGGTCGCGCAGGTCGCGGTAACGGTCCAGCGCATCGACGATCTGTTGCGACATCGCCTCCTGCATCTGCATGAAGATGTTGTCCTCCGCCACCGGGCGGCGCTCGGCGCGCACCTTCTCTGCCATCGCCGGTATGCCGTCGAGCAGCGGATTTTTACTGGAGAACATGCGGTAGCGCAGCCGCAGCGGATGGGCTTCGCGCTGCTGCTCGGCGCCGGACTCCGTCACCATGGCCTTGACCAGCGGACTGGCGAAAGTCTGGTACAGGCCGGTGTTGATTTCCGACACGCGGGCCACGGTGGCGAAGCGGCGTTCGTCTTCGATATCGTTGCCGCCCAGCTTGCGCAGCGCGTCCAGGTTGCGGCGCTCGAAGCGCATCACGTAATCGCCGGCCGCCATGTCGCCGGAGGCGATTTCCGCCTGCAGCATTTCCTCGTCCTTGTCGAGGAACACCGCCTCGTACAGGCCGGGCGGCATGATGTCGATCATGTCCATCGCCGCCGTGAATTCCTCGTGCTCCTTGTTGGCGACCGAGGCGGAAACGAAGATGCCCAGGTGGCCTATGCTCTGGTGCATGGAATAGATGATGGTCTGGCCGCCCGCCACCAGCGCGGCGTCGTCCTCGTACAAGTCCAGCACCCAGCCCAGCGCCTGCTGCGGCGGCGTGATGTCGTCGCCCCACGAGCAGAACACCACGATCGGCGATTTAATGTTGCGCAGGTCGATGCGGTGGCCGCTGCTGTCCATCAGCGCGGCGTCGCTCAGGCGGTTGCCGACAAACAGCGAGTCGGCGATGTACTGCATTTCGCCGGCGTTCAGCAGCACCGGATTGCCCCACCATTTTTCGAATTCCAGGAAGCGGTGCGCCTCGGTGTCGATCTTCGAATAGACGTTGTAGTTCTTACTCCACAGCGTGTTGGATGGATTCATTTTCTCGAAGTTGGCGACCAGTTGCGCGCCGTCGAAAATGCCGTTGCCGAGGTCGCCCGCCAGCGCCGTCAGCCAGGTGCCGCCGAGCACGCCGCCCAGGTAGCGCAAGGGATTCTTGCCGCGCACGCCGGCCCAGTACGACAGCGGCGCCCCGGCCAGCACCAGCGGGCCGACCAGGTCGGGATTGAGGGCGCTGGTCATCATGATCTGCCAGCCGGCCTGGCAGTTGCCGATCAGCGCAGGCTTGCCGTCGGCCTTGGGGTGCAGCTCGGCCACCTTGGCGATGAACTGCGCTTCGGCGCGGCACACATCCTCGATGGTCTGGCCCGGCACCGGATGGGGCAGGAAGCCGACGAAGTAGCAGGGATGGCCGGCCTTGAGCACCACGCCGATTTCGCTGTCGTGCTTCATGCCGCCGATGCCGGGGCCGTGGCCGGCGCGCGGGTCGAACACGATGAAGGGACGCTTGGTGGGATCGGGCGCGACGCCGTCCGGCGGCACGATGTACAGCAGGCCGTAATTGACCGGCCGCGCCAGGTGGCGGCCGTCGAGGATGACTTCGAATGCAAAGCTCAGCACGTGCGGCGCGGTCTGCTCGGCGCGGTGGTTGCGCTCGTCGCCGCGCTGGCGCAGCACATCCATGAACAACACGCTGCGCTGGCAGGCGTCGACCCAGTAATCGGTCGCCTGCTGGGCCAGTGCAAAGGGATTGCCGGGCCATTGCGGCCACGGGTTAGTCTTGTCGTCGCTCACGGAACTTCCTCCACGCGGGTTATGCTGCCATGCACCAAAATAACCCGGCGACAAGGAAAACGCAAACGAATTCAACGCGGGATGGACGGACGAAAAAAAACCGCAGCCTAAGCTGCGGTTTATGTCGCCAAGCAGGTATTACGCTTCGCGCGATGCCTTCTTACGCTCGTGCTCTTTCAGGAAGCGTTTGCGCAGACGGATCGATTTCGGGGTGATTTCCACCAGTTCGTCGTCGTCGATGAATTCGACAGCGTATTCCAGCGACATCTGGATAGGCGGCACCAGGCGCACTGCTTCGTCGGTACCCGACGAACGCACGTTGGTCAGCTGCTTGCCCTTGATCGGGTTGACGACCAGATCGTTGTCACGCGAGTGGATACCGATAATCATGCCTTCGTACACTGGGTCGTTGTGGACCACGAACATACGGCCGCGATCTTGCAGTTTCCAGATAGCGTAGGCAACAGCGGCGCCGTCGTCCTGCGAGATCAGCACGCCGTTGCGACGGCCGCCCAGTTCGCCTTTGGTGTTGTCCACTGGCGCGTATTCGTCGAACACGTGCGACATCAGGCCGGTACCGCGGGTCAGGGTCATGAATTCGCCCTGGAAGCCGATCAGGCCGCGCGCAGGGATCTTGTATTCCAGTCGCACACGGCCTTTGCCGTCGGATTCCATGTTCTGCAGGTCGCCACGACGACGGCCCAGTTCTTCCATCACGCCGCCCTGGTTGGCTTCTTCAACGTCAACCGACAGTTGTTCGAACGGCTCGTGGCGCACGCCATCCACCATTTTGAACACCACGCGTGGACGCGATACAGCCATCTCGAAACCTTCGCGACGCATGTTTTCGATCAGGATGGTCAGGTGCAGCTCGCCACGGCCCGATACTTCGAACGTGGTGTCGTCTTCGGTTGCGGCAACGCGCAGAGCGACGTTGGCTTTCAGTTCTTTGTCCAGACGGTCGCGCAGCTGGCGCGAGGTGACGAACTTGCCTTCGCGGCCGGCCAGCGGCGAGTTGTTGACCATGAAGTTCATGGTCAGGGTAGGCTCGTCGACGGTCAGCATCGGCAGCGGCTCAGGGGTGTCGACCGCGCACAGCGTCGAACCGATGCCGATTTCGTCGATACCATTGATCAGGCAGATGTCGCCGGCAACAGCTTCGTTCACCAGCACGCGCTCCAGGCCCTTGAAGTTCAGCACCTGGTTGATGCGGCCTTTGATCGGGGTGGCGCCTGGGCCATTGATGACCAGAACGTCCTGGCCGACCTTGACGGTGCCGCGGTTGACGCGGCCAATGCCGATCTTGCCGACGTAGGACGAGTAGTCCAGCGACGTGATTTGCATCTGCAGCGGGCCTTCTGGATTGTCATCGCGCACTGGCACGTGTTCCAGGATGGCGTCGAACAGTGGCTTCATGTCGCCCGAGCGTACGTCTTCGGTCAGGCCGGCGTAGCCGTTCAGGCCCGAAGCGTAAACGATAGGGAAGTCCAGTTGTTCGTCGGTAGCGCCCAGCTTGTCGAACAGTTCGAAGGTCTGGTTGATCGCCCAGTCAGCGCGCGCGCCCGGACGGTCGACCTTGTTGACCACGACGATAGGCTTCAGGCCCAGGGCCAGTGCCTTGCGGGTCACGAAACGGGTCTGTGGCATCGGGCCTTCCTGGGCATCGACCAGCAGCAGAACCGAGTCAACCATCGACAGAACACGCTCCACTTCGCCGCCGAAGTCGGCGTGGCCTGGGGTGTCGACGATGTTGATGTGGGTGCCTTCGTACTCAACAGCGCAGTTCTTCGACAGAATCGTAATGCCGCGCTCCTTTTCCAGGTCGTTCGAGTCCATGACACGGGTGTCGACCGCTTGGTTTTCACGGAAGGTGCCGGACTGACGCAGCAGCTGATCCACCAGGGTAGTTTTACCGTGGTCAACGTGGGCGATGATGGCGATATTACGAATTGCGCGTTTTGTAGTAGACATGATGATTTTATATGCTGAAAAACTGCGGGTACGTACGTACTGTACGAGAAGCCGGCAAGTATAGCATGTTGCGTTGCAACTATCTCGCCGGTTTCCTGAATATTTTCAAAGAGTTGCTATTCGGGCGCGAAGGCGATCAGCCGCTCCGGCGCCAGGATGCTGTATTCGCCGAGGATGGCGGTGCCCAGCAGTTTGGCGTCCAGGTAGACGCGCACCCTGCCCTGCCCGGCCGGCACCTCGACCGGTTCCTTGCCCAGCGCCAGGCGCTGGCCATTGAGGAAGCGCTTGGCCAGTTCGGCGTTCAGGCGCACAGCCGGGAAGCTGGCCAGCAGCGCATCGACCGGCGCCAGCAGACTGAGCGGCGCTGCGTGCGCGGTCAGCTGTTCCAGCGTCAGCATGCCGTCCATGGTCAGCGGGCCGACCTGGGTGCGGCGCAGCGCGTTCAGGTGGGCGCCGCAGCCGAGCGCTTCGCCGATGTCCTGGCCCAGCACGCGGATGTAGGTGCCCTTGCTGCACGTGACGACCAGCTTCAGGAACGGCGCCTCGTAGGACACCAGCTCCAGCTTGTGGATGACGACGTTGCGCGCTTCGCGCTCCAGCGTGATGCCGGCGCGGGCGTACTCGTACAGCGGCTTGCCGTCGCGCTTCAGCGCCGAATACATGGGCGGCACCTGGGCGATCGGGCCGCGGAATTTTTCCAGCACGGCGTGGATCTGCTCCAGCGTGACGTTGACGTCGCGGCTGTCCACCACTTCGCCTTCGGTGTCGCCGGTGTCCGTGGTCTGGCCCAGGTGGACGGTGGTCTCGTAGGTCTTGTCGGCTTCCAGCAAGTCCTGCGAGAACTTGGTGGCCTCGCCAAAGCACAGCGGCAGCAAGCCGGTGGCGAAGGGATCGAGGGTGCCGGTATGGCCGGCCTTCTTGGCGTTGAGCACGCGCTTGGCCTTGATCAGCGCGTCGTTGCTGGAAAAGCCGACCGGCTTGTCGAGCAACAGCACGCCGTCGACCAGGTCGCGGACTTTTTTAGGATGGTTTTGCTTCATAGGTAGGATGCTCAGTATGGGTTCCCGCGTTCGCGGGAACGACGGCGCGCGCTGCGTCATTCCCGCGCAGGCGGGAATCCATAGAACGCAGGATTACTCCACGTCCTTCTTCTCTTCGGCCGGTGCCTGGTCGTCGTCCAGCGAACGGGTGCTGTTGGCCTGGTCGATCAGTGCCGACAGTTCCATGCCGCGCGCGGTCGAGGTGTCGTGCACGAAGTGCAGCGCCGGCAGCGTGTGGATGTGCAGGCGCTTGCCCAGCTGGCCGCGCATATAGCCGGCCGCGGCGGACAGGCCGTCGACGGTTTGCTTGACCTGCTCTTTGCTGTCCTTGAGCATGGTGAAGAAGATCTTCGCATGCGCGTAGTCCGGCGTCACCTGTACTTCGGTGATGGTAATCATGCCGACGCGCGGGTCTTTCAACTCGAAAGCGATGATTTCAGACAGATCGCGCTGGATCTGATCCGCCACGCGCTGACCGCGCTGCGGGATGTTTTTGCTATGTTTTGCCATGATATTCCATAAACGGCAAGTGGACGGGAGCTGATGCCCCCGTCCACTTTACCTTATTGCTGCCTGTGCGCCTGGGCTTACAGCGTACGGGCGATTTCCTGAACTTCGAACACTTCCAGGGAGTCGCCCACCTGGATGTCGTTGTAGTTCTTCAGCGACAAGCCGCACTCCAGACCGGCGCGTACTTCTTTCGCGTCGTCCTTGAAGCGTTTGAGCGAGTCGATCTCGCCGGTCCACACCACGATGTTGTTGCGCAGCAGGCGTACCGAGGACGAACGCTTGACCACGCCATCGGTGACCAGGCAACCGGCAATCGCGCCGACTTTCGAGACCAGGATAACCTGGCGAATCTCGACCTGACCGATAACGGTCTCGCGCTTCTCCGGCGCCAACATGCCCGACAACGCCGATTTGATCTCGTCGATCGCATCGTAAATGATGTTGTAGTAGCGGATATCCACGCCGTTCGACTCGGCCAGCTTGCGCGCCTGTGCATCGGCACGGGCGTTGAAGCCGATGATGACCGCTTTCGAAGCGACCGCCAGGTTGACGTCCGATTCGGTGATGCCGCCGACCGCTGCGTGCACGACTTGTACGCGCACTTCGGAGGTCGACAGTTTCTGCAGCGAGCCAACCAGCGCTTCCTGCGAACCCTGCACGTCGGTCTTGATGATGAGCGGCAGGTTTTTGACTTCGCCTTCGGCCATCTGGTCGAACATGTTTTCCAGCTTCGCGGCTTGCTGCTTGGCCAGTTTCACGTCGCGGAACTTACCTTGACGGAACAGACCGATTTCGCGGGCTTTACGCTCGTCCGCCATGACCATGACTTCTTCACCGGCTTGCGGCACTTCGGTCAGGCCCTGGATTTCGACCGGGATCGAAGGACCGGCTTCGTTGATCGGCTTGCCGTTCTCGTCCAGCATCGCGCGAACGCGGCCGAAGGAGGAGCCAGCCAGGATCACGTCGCCGCGCTTCAGCGTACCGGACTGAACCAGCACGGTCGCGACCGGGCCCTTGCCCTTGTCCAGACGGCCTTCAACCACCAGACCGCGCGCAGGCGCATCGATCGGGGCTTTCAGTTCCAGCACCTCGGCTTGCAGCAGCACCTGTTCCAGCAGGGCGTCGATGCCCTCGCCGGTCTTGGCCGATACCGGCACGAATGGCGATTCGCCACCGTATTCTTCCGGCACCACTTGTTCTGCGACCAGCTCTTGCGTCACACGGTCCACGTTGCCGCCCGGTTTGTCGATCTTGTTGATCGCCACAACCAGAGGCACGCCGGCCGCCTTCGCGTGAGCGATAGCTTCCTTCGTTTGCGGCATCACGCCGTCGTCGGCTGCCACCACCAGGATGACGATGTCGGTTGCTTTCGCACCGCGGGCACGCATCGCCGTAAAGGCTTCGTGACCCGGCGTATCCAGGAAGGTGATCGTGCCGCGTGGGGTGTCCACGTGGTACGCGCCGATGTGCTGGGTAATGCCGCCGGCTTCGCCCGACGCCACTTTGGCGCGGCGGATGTAATCCAGCAGCGAGGTTTTACCGTGGTCGACGTGACCCATGACGGTAACCACCGGTGCGCGCGGCACGGACTCGAAGTGAGCGTGCTCACCCTGGTCGGCCAGCAGTGCTTCCGGATCGTCCATCTCGGCGGCGAACGCCTTGTGGCCCATTTCCTCGACCAGAATCATCGCGGTTTCCTGGTCCAGCACCTGGTTGATGGTGCACATCTGGCCCAGCTTCATCAGTTGCTTGATGACTTCGGAAGCCTTGACGGACATCTTGTGCGCCAGTTCGGCCACGGTGATGGTTTCCGGCACGTAGACGTCTTTGACGACGGCTTCGGTCGGCGCCTGGAAATTGGTTTCACGGTCATCCGAGTGCGAGCCACGACGGCCGCCCTTGCCACCACTGCGCCAGCCGTCACGGCCACCGGAACCGGTGTTGCCACGGCCCTTGTTGGCGGTGTTGCCAGGTGCGCCGCGTTTCTTGGCGTCGTCCTGCCAGGTCGACGAGACATTGGCCGACTTGATCGATTTCTTGTCCGCGCTGACAGGCTTCTTGTCGCCTGGCTTGTCGCCAGGTTTGGCGACGGCGCCGGTGGCTGGCTTGTGCAGCGTGCCTTCGGCAACCTTGGCCTTGACCGGCGCAGGCGCTGGCTCAGGGGCTTTGATGGCGCGGCGCGGCGCGTTCATCATGGCCTTGATCTGCGCTACTTCGTCAGCCACGGCTTTGCGTGCCAGCTCGGTGGCGGCCGCTTTGTCGGCGGCTTCCTTGGCGGCGGCGGCAGCCTTTTTCTTGGCTTCTTCGGCAGCGGCTTTTTTCTTTTCTTCGGCAGCGGCGTCGGTCGCGGCTGGCGCGGCGCCAGCGGCTACGGCGGTCGCGGCGGCGGCGGCCTTGACGGCGGCTTTCTTCGCTTCAGCGTCGGCTTCCTTCTTGGCTTCGGCTTCGGCGGCGGCGGTGGCTTTAGCCTGCGCTTCCTTCTCCGATTCCAGCTTAGCCAGGCGCTCTTGCTTCTCGCGCAGTTCCGCTTCCTGACGTGCGATCAGTTCCGCTTGCTTGCGTGCTTCTTCTTCACGGCGAGCGACTTCAGCGGCATCGACCACCGGGGCGGCAGGCGCCACCGGCGCGGCGGCTACCGGCTCGTCGCGCTGGACGAAGGTGCGTACCTTCTTCACAGCGACCTGAATCGTGCGGGCCTTGCCATTGGCGTCGGCCTGTTTGATTTCAGTGGTTTCTTTGCGCGTCAGCGTGATCTTCTTCTTTTCGGTATCAGCCGATGCACCGTGGGTACGGCGCAAGTGATCAAGCAGCTTATCCTTATCATCTTTCGACAATGGATCTGACGTCGAACTTTTTTCGACGCCGGCAGAACGCAGCTGCGTCAGCAGCAAATCTGCAGGCATCTTCAGTTCGGTGGCAAATTGGGCTACGTTGTTACTCGCCATTCAGTCCTCTTTTCTATGTGTCGCGGAGATGATAAAGATACTCAAATTAAGCCTTTGCGGATTCGGCAAGACTCCATGCCTTGGCTTGCAAGCCTTTGGCACGATCGTCGTACTTTGAGTCAACCAACTTCATCTCATCGTCGGTCACATCTTCAAATTCACTCTTAATCAGTTCTCGTGCACGGTCGGCGGACAGGGCCAGGATGGCGCCAAATTCGTCGTAAGCCAGTGCAGCAAATGCTTCTACAGTCTTGATACCAGCCAGGCCGAGCTTGCCTGCGGTGATGCGGTCCATGCCTTCCAGACCGACCAGCGCCTCGTCCATGCCTTCCAGGCCTTCTTCCGAAGCGATGGCTTCGGTGACCAGGGCGTCACGGGCGCGGGTGCGCAGTTCGTTGACGGTATCTTCGTCGAACGATTCGATTTCCAGCATTTCGGAGATCGGCACGTAAGCGATTTCTTCCAGGCTGGCAAAGCCCTCTTCCACCAGGATGTCGGCGACTTCCTGATCGACGTCCAGTTTTTCCATGAACAGTGCACGCACTGCCGCGGTTTCCTGGGCTGCCTTGTCGGCCGATTCTTCGGCCGTCATGATGTTGATCTTCCAGCCGGTCAGGTCGGAAGCCAGGCGCACGTTCTGGCCGGAGCGGCCGATGGCGATCGCCAGGTTTTCCTCGTCGACGACGACGTCCATCGCGTGTTTCTCTTCATCGACCATGATCGACGAAACGTTGGCCGGAGCCAGCGCGCCGATGACGAATTGCGCCGGGTCTTCGGACCACAGCACGATGTCGACGCGTTCGCCGCCCAGCTCGCCGGTCACGGCCTGCACGCGCGAACCGCGCATGCCGACGCAGGTACCGATAGGGTCGATGCGCTTGTCGGCCGTGTAGACGGCGATCTTGGCGCGGACGCCGGCATCGCGTGCCGCCGATTTAATTTCCAGCATGCCTTGCTCGATTTCCGGCACTTCCAGCTCGAACAGCTTCATGATGAAGTCTGGAGCGGTACGCGACAGGATCACTTGCGGGCCGCGCATATTGCGGTCGATACGCAGGATGAAGGCGCGGACGCGGTCACCGATACGCAGGTTTTCTTTCGGGATCATCTGGTCGCGTGGCAGGCGGGCTTCGATCTTGCCCGACTCGACGATTGCATCGCCGCGTTCCATGCGCTTGATGGTGCCGGTTACGAGCGAGTCGCCGCGTTCCAGGAAGTCCACCAGGATCTGTTCGCGCTCGGCGTCACGCACGCGCTGCAGGACGACCTGTTTGGTGTCTTGCGCAAAGCGGCGGCCGAATTCGACGGATTCGATAGGCTCTTCGATGTGGTCGTCCACTTCGATGTCCGGAATCTGTTCCTTGGCTTCGAAGTGCAGGATTTCCTGGTCCGGCAGTTGCAGGCCAGCCTCGTCGGGCACGACGTGCCAGCGGCGGAAGGATTCGAACTCACCCGACTCGCGGTCGATCGAAACGCGGATATCGACTTCACCTTCATAGCGTTTCTTCGTGGCTTGCGCCAACGCGAACTCCAACGCGCCGAAAACCACATCTTTATCGACGTTTTTCTCACGCGCCAGCGCGTCTACCAATAACAAAACTTCGCGACTCATGCTTTGCGTCCCTTAAAAACCACCTGTGGCACCAAGCGTGCCTTATCCACATCGGCGAGCGTAAACTCCAACAGCGCCGGACCATCATTGCTTTCAAATTCCAACGACAAATTATCGCCCTGAGGTTCTTGCAGAATCCCCTGGAACGATTTCCGGTTGTTCGTACCCGGCATTGCGGTGCGCAGTTTGACGATTGCTTCGCAACCGGCAAAACGCACGAAGTCTTCCAGCTTGCGCACCGGGCGATCCAGCCCTGGCGACGAGATTTCGAGACGCTCGTAGTTCACGTTCTCGACCGTCAGCACGTGCGACAGCTGGTGGCTGACCGTAGCGCAATCTTCTACGGTAATCGGGCCTTTTTCTTCGGCGTCGGCTGCGCTGAAATCGATAAAGACGCGCAGCAGTCCGCGCTCGGCCCGTTCGACATCAACCAGCTCATAGCCCAGACCGGCAACGGTCTTTTCAATTAATTCCGGCAGCTGCAAGAAATTCTCCAGATCAAGGCCTGTTTCCAACTTATCAAAAACAGACCGTTCAAAACGGTTCACCAAAAAAAAAATGGGCATCTGCCCATCTTCTTGTAATACTCAGCCAGATGAAAGCATTCTCAGGGATATACCCTGTGAAGAACTTTTACTAGGCTGGTTATTATAACCTTATATGCTTTCCGCTGCAATGCCGCACGGGGCGGAAAAGCAGGCTTACAACAGTTCATAGAAGGCCAGAAGCCTTACAAACAGGGGCTTGCGCCCCGTTTTGCAAGTTGACTACATTAACCCTTGCGGCGGCGCGGCATGCCATGATCGATGGCACCACCACGCGGCGGCTGGTTGCGGCGCGGCGCGCCGGCATTACCGAAACCGAAAGTGGTTTGCAATGGATCCGGCTGACGCGGACCGCGGCTCGGGCCTTTGGCCGATTGGCCGCCGCCCTGACCTTGTCCACCTTGGCCGCCACCTTGGGCACGGCCCTGGCCTTGACCTTGCGGACGGCCACCCTGGCCTTGCGGACGCGCCGGGCCTTCGCCCAGCGGACGGCCGCCGGCGTAACCGCCGATGCCTTGCGGACGACCACCTGGACGGCCGGACGTCTGCGCGCCGCCACCCGGACGACCGCTGCCCGGACCGCCACGGCCATTGCCGGCACCAGCACCGGCGCCGCCTGGACGGCCCTGGCCGCCACCGAAGCCGCCCTGGCCACGGCCATTGCCGCGCGGGCCCTTGGCGAACGGCATCGCGTTGGCGTTGCTGACGTCGGCGCGGTTGAAGTTTGGTTCGTCGTGATCGTCCTCGTCGTCATCGTCGAAGTCGCGATCGTCGCGCTCGGCATCACGGCCGCGCTGCGGGCGCTTTTCCGGCCCCTTGTTCTGGGCCGGCTTGGCTTGCTGCGGGCCCTTGCCGCGCGGAGCGGCAGGCGCGTCGCCGCCTTTTTTATCGACGCCGTAAGCGGCCAGCATGTCGCGCACGGTGTTTTCTTCCAGCTCTTCCCAGCGGCCGCGCTTCAGGCTGCTTGGCAGGGTCATCGCGCCGTAGCGGGTACGGATCAGGCGCGACACGGTCAGGCCGATCGCTTCGAACATGCGGCGCACTTCGCGGTTACGGCCTTCGCCGATGATGACGCGGTACCACTTGTTGATGCCCTCGCCGCCGCCGTCGGCGATCTTGGAGAACTGCGCCAGGCCGTCTTCCAACTCGACGCCGGCCAGCAGCTTCTGGCGCATGCCCTCTTCCAGCACGCCCAGCGTACGCACCGCGTATTCACGGTCGATGTGATAGCGCGGGTGCATCAGACGGTTGGCCAGATCGCCGGAGGTCGTGAACAGCAGCAAGCCTTCGGTGTTGAAGTCCAGACGGCCGACGGCCAGCCATTTGCCAGCCTTCATGGTCGGCAGGCGGTCGAACACCGATGGGCGGCCTTCCGGATCGTCCATCGAGACGATTTCACCGGCTGGCTTGTGGTACACCAGCACGCGCGGCGGTTTCTTGCTGACGCGGCGCTGGATCAGCTTGCCGTTCAGGCGCACAGCGTCGGTCGGCAGGATGCGCTGGCCGATGTGGGCCGGCTCGCCGTTGACCGACACGCGGCCGGCAACGATCAATTCTTCCATGTCGCGGCGCGAACCCAGGCCGGCTTCGGCCAGCACCTTGTGCAGCTTGGGCGCGTCGTCGTCCGAGGTCAGGTCGCGGCGCACGGCTTTCGGTGCGGCGTGACGGCCCTTGGCCGGTTCGTCGCTGTCGAAGGCGTCCGAGGTGACGTAGGAGAACGCTGCATCAGCATCGTTAGGCTTGCCGCCGGCGTTCTGGCCGTTGCGTGGCTTGCCGTTCTTACCCTTGCCGTTCTTGCCGTTGCGCTGACCATCGGCGCGTGGACCGCGCTCGTGGCGTGGCTTGCCGCCTTCGGCAGGAGCGGCGCCGTCGGCTGCCGGAGCGGCTTCACCATCGGCAGCAGCGACCGGTTCCGGACGCGGCATCATGGCCTGGCGGGCAGCGCGCTGTTCGCGCATCTGGCGCGGGCCACGTGGACCACGCGGGCCGCGTTCGGCACGTTCTGCGCGCTCGCCGGCTTCGGCAGGAGCGGCTTGCGCTTCGACTGCTGGGGCTGGAGCTGCGGCAGAGGCTGCAGGTGCGGCATCGGCGGCTGGTGCGACGGCTGGCTTTTTGGCGCGTGGCGCCTTGGCTGGCGCATCGGCGGCGGCTGCGACTGGCGCGGCGGCCTGCGGTGCGGCTTCAGCGCTAGCGGCTGCATCGGCGGACTTGGCGGCCGGTTTTGCGCGCGGCTTTTTCACCGGGGCCGGTGCATCGGCGGCGGCGACTTCGGCATCAGCCTTGGTCTTGCGCTTGGCCTTGGCGGCGACTGGCGCATCGCCGGACGCTGCGGCTGCCGCATCGGCTTCGATCTGGGCTTTGGTGCGACGCTTAGGCTTGGCGGCCACTTCGGCCGGCGCTACGTCGTTGACTGTCTCTGGGGAATTAGGATTGTTCATTATTCGTTTCTTGGTTGTGCTCAGCGTCAACCGTTACATCTGGCGCGGGTTGTGTTTGTGCTTGCTGGCCGGCTTCCGGGCTAGTCGCGGCTTCTGCTTCGGCCACTGGCAACTCGCTATCCGTACCATCTGGTTGTTGCGCGGCTTGGTGTGCCGCTTTGTCAAAGTTTTCCTGCAGGGCTGCTTCCAGCGCTTCCATGTCCGGACCGCCGCCCTGCGTATCGCTGATTTGCTGCAAAGGAGGCAGCTGGGACAGCGAATTCAAGCCCAAATCATCCAAAAACTGCTTGGTGGTGCCCAGCAAAGCCGGGCGGCCGACGACATCGCGATAACCGATGGCGTCTACCCAGCCCCGGTCTTCCAACATCTTGATCGTCTGCGAATTGACGGCGACGCCGCGTATTTCTTCAATATCGCCCCGCGTGACAGGCTGGCGGTAGGCAATGATGGCCAATGTTTCCAGCGTCGCCCGCGAGTATCTGGGTGGCTTTTCCGGGTTCATCCGGTCGAGATACAGCTTCATCTCGGGGCGGCTCTGGAAGCGCCAACCGGTCGACAGGCTGATGACTTCAACACCCTTGCCGGCCCAGTCCAGCCTTAATTCTTCGAGCAATTCCTTGATCGTATCGGAACCGACTCCGGGACCGCGCGGCCTGTCTTGATCGTCCACTTCGACAAACAGCTTTTTCAGACTGTGGATCGACAATGGCTCACGAGCGCATAGCAAAGCGGTTTCGAGGACTCTTTTAGCCTCTGCTGTATCCATAGCAATCTTGTGGTTGCATTTTCATGCAAGAAAGAAATCAATCACATTCAGTGAGGCAATGGCTGGCATCAATGATGCTGCCTGCTGGAATAACTCGCTGAAGCTGTTTTTCCGACGCCCGGGCCGATGCGCGCCAGGCGGGAGAGAGGGACATGCCAGCAACGGCCTAGGCCATCACTTTCTACGTGAAACGCGGCCGGCAGGCGCAGTTTTCGGGCGAAAACATACGAGACCAATCAAAGACGTTTCATCCAACAAGCCGAATTGTACCTGATAAAACGGCAAAACGCGCATTTCGCCTTCATCGAAATGTAACTAGCCTTACGCGGCAGCAAGTCTTTCTGACAAGATTGCGGAAACGCCCACAAATGCCGGGTATTCGGCGGTGATGACCCAGGTCGGCACTTCGGACAGATATTTGTTGAAGCGCCCTTTGGCTTCGAAGCGGGCGCGGAAGCCGGAGCGGTCGAAACGCGCGCCCAGGCGCGGCACGATGCCACCGCCTATATAAATGCCGCCCTGCGCGCCCAGCGTGACCGCGATATTGCCGGCGATGGTGCCCAGCATGCAGCAGAACGCCTCGATCACTTCGTCGCACAGCGTGCACTCGCCGGCCAGCGCGCGGCGCGAGATGTCGGCGGCGCTCAGCTTTTCGGCCGGCATGTCGGTATGGTCGGCCAGCGCGCGGTAAATCAGTTCGATGCCGGCGCCGGACATCAGGCGTTCGGCGGAAACGTGTTCGAATTCTTTCCAGGCAAATTGCAGGATGGCCACTTCGGTGGCGTTGGCCGGCGCGAAGGTGACGTGGCCGCCCTCGCTCAGCAGCGCGGTCCAGCCGTCCTTGCCCGGGATCAGGCCGGAGACGCCGAGGCCGGTGCCGGCGCCGATCAGGCCCAGCGGCGTGCCGGCGATGGCGGTGCCGCCGCCGACCTGGTGTTTTTGGGCGGCCGACAACTGCGGCAGCGAGCTCGCCAGCGCGGTGAAGTCATTGACGACGACCAGGGTGTCGAAGTTAACTTCGCGGCGCAGCGCCTCGATCGAGAATTCCCAGTGGTGGTTGGTCATGCGCACCATGTCGCCGGTGACAGGATTGGCGATAGCGATAGCGCCATTCCGGATGCCGGTGACGCCGGCCTGGGCGACGGTCGGCGAGGCCAGATAGGCAACCAGGGCGGCGGCCAAGGTTGGATATGCGGCACAGGCCAATACTTCGATCGCTTCAATCCGGCCCGGAGCGGTTTCCAGCGCAAAGCGCGCGTTGGTGCCGCCGATGTCCGCCAGCAGACGCGGGCCACCTGGGAAAGCAGTGGTCAGGGAGGGAGGCGTTTGGAGGGACTGAGCTGTCATGATAGATCGAAAATAGTTGAGGCCTAAGCTTAAGGTATTTTCACGCAGAGAAGCAAGCGAAGTTTGTAGTTTTAGTACACATGAAGCGGCTTTGCCACATGAAATTACAATGTGGGATATTTTTTACGTAGTATGACTACGATTTTTATGGGCAATATTGCGGACTGAACTACGGTTGAGCGGTCTCAAAACGGCAGGGATAAATGAAGTCAGTCTTGAGTCTTCATAGTCGTAACGGGAGAGCTCCAATGGCCACGCATGCCACACGCAAGAAAAGAGTTGCGCACGGAGATACGTCTGAACGGGATCCATCGGTGGTTCCCGAGTCGTCGAAAACCGCACTGCGGGAGGCAATGCGGCTAGAAAAAGTTCCGACCACACAGTTTCAAGATCTGTTGTGGATTATGGCGCAGGAATCCAGTGGCAAAGTTGACGCACGCAACAGTCACTCTACGGCGCGGGGCTTGTTCCAGCTACTAAGAAACAACTACGAGCTCAACCCGAATGGAGCAGATTCGTTCGGCAACGACCTGGAAGAATGCCAGGGAGGCATACGATACATTCGCCAGCGCTATCATAGTGCGGCCAAGGCCCGGAAATTCTGGCAAAGACACCACTGGTACTAGCCATGACGCCCATATTTCACTTGTTGACCATCACTACGTTTGCTCTGACCGTCATGGACGCGAGGGCGGAGGCTCCCCCATTCTCCCGCTTTCGTACCAGCGAAAACTACACGGGCCCCGTAGCAAAACCCATATTTCGCACTCCGGCCGACCGTGAGTTTCGCACCAGGCTGAACACGGCCGCAAAACAGCCGGTAAATTTCGCCGGCCGTTATGTGCTGAGTACCTGGGGTTGCGGGACGCAGTGCTTAATGGGAGTGATTCTGGACGCCCGCAGCGGAAACGTGACTTGGCTGCCATTCACTGTTTGCTGCTTCCAGGACGTAACGAAGGAACCCATCGAGTTCCGTCGCGACAGCACCTTGCTGGTGATCCGGGGAATGCGCAATGAGCAGGGGCTAAATGGAACGTTCTATTACCAATACGATCACGACGACCTAAGGCTGATTCGCGATCAGCCTCGGACTAGCGATTAACCCACCGAGGCCGTATTGCCCTCGTCGACTTCGCGGGGCACGCCGAAGGCGGCGTTCCAGGCGTCCAGGCCGCCGTGCAGGGGCTTGGCGCGGCTGTAGCCGTGACCGATCAGCTCTTTCGCCACGTGGGCGGCGGTGACGTCGTTCGGGCAGCTGCAGTAGACGATGATGTGACGGTCCTTGGCCAGCGCCGCCAGCTCCGGTATCGGTTCGCCGCCGTTGAACAGCAGCGCGCCCGGTACGGCCGGCTCCAGCATCTGCGCCGTGACGCTGCGGGCGTCGATCAGCACCGGCTCCTTTCCCTGCTCCAGCAACTTTTTCAGCTCGTCGATGGTGACGCGGTCGATTTCCACCGACTGGCGGAAACGCTTGCGCTCGATATATTTGAAGGTGACGAACAACACCAGCAACACGCCCAGCACGATCAGCGCGGTGGTGCCCATGGTGCTCAGGATCTCCAGCACCTGGTCGATCTGGGTGTGGAAACCGGCGCCGATGGCGATGCCGGTGCCGCTCCAGACGATGCCGCCGGCGATGCTGAAACCGAGGAAGGTGGCGTTGCTGGTGCCCATGGCGCCAGCCAGCGGCGGCGCGATGGTGTTGAAGCCGGGAATGAACTTGGCCACCACCAGCGCCTTCGGGCCCCAGCGGTTGAAATTGTCTTCGGTCTGGCTGACGCAGTAGTCGGGCGACAGGGAAATCTTGCACAGCAGGCGCAGGATGCGCTTGCCGTAGTAGCGCCCGGCGCGGAACCAGAAATAGTCGCTGATCAGGCAGGCAACCACGCTGACCGACAGCACGGCCAGCCAGCTGCTGTCGCCATCGACCGACAAGGCGCCGGCCACGATCAGCAAGGGGAACGCAGGAATCGGCAGGCCGATCTGCTCAACCAGTACGATCGCGAACACGATCAGTACGCCATATTCTTGCAATAGAAGGATTAAGTTCGCCATACGGATATCTTATCTTAAAAAGCGCTTAACCGTGACGCGGTATTGCGGCCAGCAAGGCCCGCGTGTACGGGTGCCGGGGATCGCGGTACAACTGGTCCGAATCGGCCATTTCCACCACCGCGCCCTGGTGCATCACCATCACCTGGTCGGCGATGTACTTCACCACCGACAGGTCGTGCGAGATGAAGATGTACGACAGTCCGAACTCATCCTGCAGATCCTGCAGCAGGTTCAGCACCTGAGCCTGCACCGACACGTCCAGCGCAGAGACGGACTCGTCGCACACCAGAATCTCCGGTTTCATCGCCAGGCAGCGCGCGATGGCGATGCGCTGCCGCTGGCCGCCGGAAAACTCATGCGGATAGCGCTGGAAGGCCGATGCCGGCAGCCCGACCTTTTCCAGCAGCTGATGCGCCAGCGCGACGCGCTCGCGCTCGCCGGCGCCGATGCGGTGGATGCGCATCGGCTCCATCAGGATCTGGCCGACCGTAAAGCGCGGGTTCAGCGAGGCGTACGGATTCTGGAAGATGATCTGGATGCGCCGCTTGTATGCCTGGAATTCGCGCGCCGACATCGCCAGCAGGTCGCGGCCATCGAACAGCGCGCTGCCGCCACTGGCCTGGTGCAGCCGCAGCAGCGTCAGGCCGACGGTGGTCTTGCCGGACCCCGACTCACCCACCACGCCCAGGGTCTTGCCGCGTGCCAGCGTGAACGAGACATCCTTCACCGCCTGGAACTCGCGCCGGCCGAACCAGCCTTCTCGCTGGTAAAAACTTTTGCTGAGATTGCTCACCACCAGCAGCGGCTCGTCGTCCGGGCCGCTGCCGCGCTGGCGCTCAAGCGGATGCAGCGGCGTGACGCCCTGCCCTTCGGCGATGTCGCCGCCTGCGTAGCGCTGCGGCTCGACGCCAGCCAGGTAGTCGGCAATCACCGGCAGATGCCAGGGCCGCGCATCGAGCGACGGCCGGCAATGCAGCAGCGCCTTGGTGTAGCCATCCTGCGGCTGGTCGAGCACGGCGCGCGCGGGGCCGGCTTCGCGCACCTCGCCATGGCGCATGACGATCACGTGGTCGGCGATTTCCGACACCAGACCGAGGTCATGGGTGATGAACAGCACCGCCATCGCGTGGCGCTTTTGCAGGCGCGCGATCAGCTCCAGAATTTGCTTCTGGATGGTGACATCGAGCGCGGTGGTCGGCTCGTCGGCGATCAGCAATCTGGGCTCGCAAGCGATGGCCATGGCGATCATCACCCGCTGCTGCTGGCCGCCGGACATCTGGCTGGGATAGGCGTCTATCCTGGTCTCCGGATCGGGGATGCCGACCTCGTCCAGCAGTTCCAGCGTGCGGCGGCGGGCCTGGGCCGCGCTCATTCCCATGTGCAGGCGCAGCACTTCGGCGATCTGCGCGCCGACCGTGAACACCGGGTTCAGCGACGACATCGGCTCCTGGAAGATCATCGCGATCTCCTTGCCGCACAAGGCGCGGCGTTCGGCGGCGGACAGCGCCAGCAGGTCGCGGCCGTCGAACAGGATGCGGCTGACGGGATCGATGATGGCGCTGTCGGCCGGCAGCAGGCCCATCACCGCGAGCGAGCTGACCGACTTGCCGCTGCCCGATTCGCCCACCAGCGCGACGGTGGCGTTGCGCGGTACCTGGAAGGACACGCCTTTGACGGCGTCCACCGTGGCGCGGCGCCCGCTGCGAAAGGCGATACGCAGATTGTTGATTTCCAGCAGTGGATTATCAAGAGGGTGAGCGCTCATCATTTCACCTTGGGATCGAGGGCGTCGCGCAGGGCGTCGGTGAACAGCGAGAAGGCCGTCACCAGCAGCGCCATGGCGATGGCGGCGGCACTCAGTTGCCACCAGCGGCCGAGTATCAATTCGTTCTGCGCTTCGTTGAGCATGCTGCCCCACGAAACCACGCCCACCGGCACGCCGAAGCCGAGGAAGCTGAGGATGACCTCGGCCTTGATGAAGCCCACCACCAGGATGGACATCTGCACCAGCGCGACGTGGCTGACGTTGGGGAAGATGTGCGTGAACATCTTGCTCCAGTGCGAGACGCCGATGGCGTCGGCGGCCAGCACGTATTCGCGCGACTTGTGCTTGATGTATTCGGCGCGGATCAGGCGGTAGGGGCCGGTCCAGCCGGTCAGGCCGAGGATCAGCACGATGGTCAGCACGCCCTTCTGCTGCAGCACGGCGGCCACGGCCAGTATCATCAGCACCGAGGGAATCGCGGTGAAGATGCTGTAGAACCAGTTGAAGCAGTCATCCACCACCCCGCCCCAGTAGCCCGACAGCGCGCCGAACAAGGTGCCCAGGCTGACCGCCAGCAAGGCGGCCACTAGCCCGACCACGATGGAGGTCTCGCCGCCCTTGATGGTTTTCTTGATGACGTCGTGGCCCCACTTGTCGCCGCCGAACGGCAGCGTCGGCCGCCGAGCAGCGCCAGCATGGGTCGCCGCGCCCGAGCCCGCCGCCGTCGCCAGCGAGCCCGCGCCGGCCGTCGCGGTCGCACCGCGCAATTGCGCCATGTCGTCGGCCAGCGGATCGGCGACGCCGTACATCTCCACCGCCCCTGCCGCAGCGGGCGCGAGTTGCGCGCGCAAGGCGCGGATGTCGTCGGCCAGCGGATCGAATGGATTCTCTGGCAAGGCCTGCGCCGGCGCGGCAGGGACAGCCGTCTCGCTGGACGCCGGGGTGGCGCCCACAAAGCCCGGCGGCGCATAACTCACGCCCACCTCCGCCTCCCAATCCGCCACGATCAGTCCGCTGGCCGACAACACCAGCATCAGCAGGAAAGCCGACACCACCGCCAGCGACACCATGGCCACGCGGTCCGCGCGCAAGCGCCGCCAGGCCAGCAGCCACAGTCCGGGCGACCCGGCGTGCACGACGGCCGTCATGTCAGCTGCACCCGCGGATCGACCGCCTGGTACATCAGGTCCGTCAACAGATTGAACACCATCGTGGCCGCAGCCACGTACACGGTGATCGCCTTAATCACCGGGAAATCGCTGCGCTCGACCGCCAGTATCACCTCGCGCCCTATACCCGGGATGCCGAAGAAGCGCTCCAGCAAAAAGGCGCCGATCAGCAGGGCCGGCAGATTGGCCATCACATGCGTGATGATGGGGATGGCCGCGTTGCGCAGCACATGCACCCACATCACGCGCCGTTCGCTCAAACCCTTGGCGCGCGCGGTACGCACATAATCCTGCCCGACCTCGTCCAGCACGAAGCTGCGGTACAGGCGCAAGGTCGGCGCGATCGACACCGCCAGCCCGATCAGGATCGGCAAGGTGGCGTAGCGCAGCAGGTTCTCCCAGAAGCTCTCGCCCCAACCCTGCACCGGGAACCAGCCCAGCTGATAAGCCAGGCCGTACTGAAACACGATGATGTAGACCAGGATGCTGACCGACATGCCGACGGTGCAGGCGATCATCACCGCCCGGTCCGTCAGCGAGCCGCGCACGAAGGCGACAGCCAGCGCCAGCGCGATGCCCAGCAGCGTCTCCAGCAGCGTCAACGGCAGCAGCACCGTCATCGACGGCCCCAGCCGCGTGGCGATGATGTGCGACACCGGCTCCCCGGTCGCCCAGCTGAGGCCGAAGTCGAAACTGGCGATCTGCTTGATGAAGATCCACAGCTGCACCGGATACGACTGGTCCACACCCAGCTGATGGCGGATGTTGGCGATGCTCTCGGCATTGGCCATCTTGCCGGCCAGGATGTAGGCCGGATCGCCGCCCACCCAGTTGAACAGCACGAACACCAGCAGCACCACGCCCAGCATGGTCGGCAGCATCTGCCACAGGCGCCGCACAATATAAGCCAACATTTCTAGTCCTTGCGCTCGATATCGATGTACTTCCATTCCTGATGCAGGATGGGATGCTTCTTATACCCCAGCACGGCCGGTTGCGCCAGCATGCTGCGGTAGCGCGAATAGGCCGGCATCGCCGCCGCCTGCACTTCCAGCAGCCGTGCCATCTTGCGGTACAGCGCGTCGCGCTGCGGTCCCGGCGGCATGGCGTGGCTGGCTTCGTACCACTGGTCGAACTGCGGATCCTGGTAACAACCGTTGTTGTTCTGGTTGATGTTGCGGCCGTAGAACAGCTGCATGAAGTTGTCGCCGTCGGGGTAATCGGCCATCCACTGGTAGGTGCGGGTCTGCAGCTTGCACAGCAGTTCCGCCTGCTGGATGTCGCTGAAGATCATGCGCTGGTTTTCCATGCGGATGCCGAGCCGCGTGTAGGTCTTGCGCCACAGCTCGGCCATCAGCACGCCGGCCGCCTCGTTGCGCGAGGTGTAGTGGATCAGCAGCGGCTTGCCGTCCGGCAGGGTGCGCCAGCCGTCGGCGCCCTTCTTGTAGCCGTAGCGGTCCAGCAGCTGGTTGGCCAGCGCCGGATCGTAGCGCAGCAGGCCCTGATAATCAGGATCGTGCCCTTCCACGCCGGGCGGGATGGGAAACTCCAGCCGCCGCGCCTCGCCGTTGAGCACCAGGCGGATTTCCTCGTCGACATCGTGCGCCATCGCGATCGCGCGGCGCAGGGCGATCTTCTCCTTGCCGAAGCCGCCCACCACCGGATCGCGCATATTCCAGTAGTAATAGGTCAGCACCGGGTCGACGATGCGCGACAGCTGGATGCCGCGCGCCGCCAGCTCCGGCCGCAGCTTGCCGTCGGCCAGGCCCTTGGGCGCCAGCGGGCCGTCAAGCCAGAACAGATCGGCCTCGCCGCTGGTGAAGGACAGCCAGCGCGACTGGTCCTCGACCTGGATGCTGATCTCGATGCGGCCGATTTGCGGGATCTTCTTGCCCTGCATCTGGCGGATGATGCGCTCGTCGTCGGCGCGGTCCTCGGCGCTGGGTTCGAAGTTCCACGACTCGGCGCGATGGCCGGTGTTCTCCTCCAGCACGATGCGGCTGCCGCGTATCCACTGCCCCAGCTTGTAGACGCCGGTGCCGACCGGATGGCCGGCGACCTCGCCCTTGCTGTCGCCGTACTTCTCCACCACTTCGCGCGCCACGGCCGCCATCGGTTCGTAGGCCAGGATCATGCCCAGGCTGAAGTCGCTATGCGTCAGATGGATGCGCAGCGTGTAGCGGTCGATCTGCTCCAGGCCGGGCACCGGCGCATCGTAGTCGAAGCGGCCGGTCTGTTTGGCCTGCTCGGCCAGCGCGTCCAGGCCCACCACCTTGCCTTCCAGCAGCCAGCTGTTCGGCGAGGCCAGCCGGGGGTCGAACAGCCGCTTCCACGAATACACGTAGTCGGCCACGGTCAGCTCGCGCGGCTTGCCGCCGAAGGCCGGATCGGGCGTGAAGTGCACGCCCGGCTTCAGGCGGATCAGATAGGTCTTGCCGTCGGCCGACACCTCGGGCAAGGCCGCCGCCGTCTCGGACGCCAGCTTGACCGGGCGCGCCAGGTAATCGTAGGTGTACAGGGTTTCGAAGATCGCTTCGGTGATGTGGCCGGTATAGAGATCGCGCCCCAGCGCCGGATCGAAACTGGCTTCGGCCGCCGGCAGGATGTAGCGCAGCGTCTTGACCGGCGGCGCCGCCAGCACGGCCAGCGACCAGCAGGCGGCGCTCACGGCGGCGGCGAATTTGATGCACTGCATACACTTCCTCTGGCCGCTGATAAGTGCTTGAACAATACAACAAATCGCCGGCGGCCGAAATGCCTCCTGGGTGATAGCGAATGACTAATACGCCGTCGCGAGCACAGCGGGCCCGACACACCAGCGCTTGTCGCATAAATGTAACGCCACGTTGCAGCATGAACGCAGGTTCATGAAATTGCACCGCACCAACTTGTTGCATGCAACCGACGAAGTCACAAGATTTTCCCTTCTTTTTTGATACTAAATCAATGTTACAGACAGTTTTTTTGCTGGACGCACCAAATTAGAGCGTTTTTACGTCCACTTTTGGATCATTGTTGCAATCACGTAAAGAATAACCTTTAGCTATCAGCTTGGAAGCTTGTCCGTTGACAGTCGATGTCGGCGAGTGATCTGATGAAAAGACGAAAAGAACGTTGGTGTTTTTTTCAGACGGCAAGGCATCGCCGATAAAAAAAATAAATCACACCCTTGTGTTTACATCGTTTTAAATTGGGAGCAAAAAATAATGATGGTTGAAACTGTATTGTCCCGCTCGGTACGCCTGATCTGCGCCAGTGGCCTGGCGCTCGGCATGCAAGCGGCTGTAGCTCAGACCGCTCCGGATGCAACGATCCAGCGCGTGGAAATCACCGGCTCCAGCATCAAACGCATCACGTCCGAAGGCGCGCTGCCGGTGCAGACGCTGTCCAAGCTGCAGATCGAGCAAAGCGGCGCCAGCAGCGTTGCCGACCTGATCGCTACCCTGCCTTCGATGCAAGGTTTCACCACCTCCTCGATGTCCGTCAACGGCGGCGGCGGTGGTCTGCAGACCGCCTCCATCCACGCCATCGGCGAAGGCTACACCCTGGTGCTGCTGAACGGCCGCCGCCTGGCCCCAGCCACCTCCGGCTCCACCGTCAACCTGGCCAGCATCCCGCTGGCGGCAGTCGAGCGCGTCGAGATCCTGACCGACGGCGCCAACACCCTGTACGGCTCGGACGCGATCGCCGGCGTGGTCAACTTCATCCTGAAAAAGAACCAGACCGACGCCATCATCGAAGGTTCGTTCAACTCGCCGAAGAGCAGTGGCGGCCAGACCACCAACGTGTCGATTTCCAAAGGCTGGGGCGACATCGACAAGGATGGCTTCAACATCCTGGTGTCGGCGGCTCACGATGAGAGCAAGGCCATGTACGCTTCCGAGCGCGACTTCTCGAAATCGGGCGTGATCGCCTTCCAGGACAACGGCAAGAACTACTCGCTGTACCAGCTGAGCTCGAACTCGATTCCAGGCAACGCCACCGTCAAGTACAAAGACGCCACCGGCACCGCCACCAGCAAATCCTTCGGCCCGAACTTCCTGGAAACCGGCAAGTGCAACGGCCCGAACCTGTTCAACGTCGGCAACCGCTGCCTGTTCGACTACGCCGCCACCGTGCAAGACACGCCAGGCCTGAAGCGCGACAGCGTGTTCGGCTCGCTGAACTACCGCGTCAACGACAACACCAACTTCTTCCTGGAAGCGCTGGGTTCGTCGTTCAGCAACACCGCCCAGTACGCGGCACCGGCACAGCCGCTGGGTATTCCGGTCGGCAGCGCGCTGTACAAGAAATCCATCCTGCCTTACCTGTCGCGCCTGGGCATCGATCCGAACTCGGTCACGACCGTATCGATGAACCTGCGCCTGGTGGACGCCGGCGGCCGCGCCGACCAGTACAAGACCGAAGCCAAGCACCTGGCCTTCGGCTTCGACGGCTCGTTCAAGGGCTTCGACTACCGCGCCGCCTACACCCACTCGGAAAACAGCCAGACCGACACCGCCGCCGGCGGCTACATGAGCCTGGACGCCTTCGACGCCCTGGTCAACAACGGCAAGTTCGATCCGTTCGCACCGTCGGGCAGCTCGAAGGACGTGCTGGCGCCAGCCGTGCTGCACAACCAGCTCAACGAGACCAAGTCGAAGATCGACGTGCTGCAAGCCAGCGCTTCGACCGAACTGTTCAAGATGCCAGCGGGCACCGCCCAACTGGCGCTCGGCGCCGACTTCACCAAGCAGCACTATTCGGAAGCCCCGGATGCGTACTCGCAAGGCCAGAACAAGCAACAGCCTAACTTCACCGACGCCATCGTTGGCGGCGGCGCCGGCGCACTGCCGATCGACGCCAGCCGCAAGAACTGGGGCGCCTACGGCGAACTGCTGCTGCCGATCATGAAGTCGATGGACCTGACCGCGTCGACCCGTTACGATCATTTCAGCGCTGTCACCAACGACAAGAACTTCGACACCGCCGGCAATCTGATCGCCTCCGGTTCGCAGGGCGAGACCGCCAGCAAAGCCACCTACAAGCTGGCGCTGCGCTGGAATCCGATCGACACGCTGCTGCTGCGCGGTTCCTACGGCACCGGCTTCAAGGCGCCTAGCCTGACCAACATCGTCAAGCCACTGGTAAACGGCGGTTCGTCGCAGTTCCACGCCTGCCCGATCACCGCGCCTAGCGATCCACGCTTCCCGCTGTGCAACCCAGGTTCGTCGGAATACAACCTGCTGACCGGCGGTAACGCCGCCACCGGCGCCGGCGCGCTGAAGCCTGAACAGTCCAAGCAAGCGACCCTGGGCTTCCGCCTGGAACCGGCTGCCGGCCTGTCGATCGGCTTCGACTTCTGGGACGTCAAGCTGAACAACCAGATCCAGACGCTGTCGGAAGACACCGTGTTCGGCAATCCTAAGCTGTACGACAGCCTGCTGCGCACCTACTTCGACCCGATCCAGAAGCAGAACGTGCTGGCCGCCGCGCTGACCCCGTTCAACCTGGCGTCGTCGCACTTCCAGGGCATCGACTGGGATCACAGCTACAAAACCGCCACCCCGTACGGCAAGCTGAACGTGCAGTGGACCGGTACCTTCATGAGCAAAGCTGAACAGGAAACCCCTGAAAGCGGCGTCGAGAAGAACATCGGCCGCTTCAACTCCTACTCGGACGTGACCTTCCGCTGGATCTCGAAAGTGACCGCCTCGCTGCGCACCAGCGACCGCTTCACCCACGCGCTGACGGCCAACTACCACTCGGGTTACACCGACCAGGTGTACAGCGAAGACGACAGCGTGGTCCGCACGGTCAACGCCGACGGCAGCCTGGGCGACTACGTTGCCTTCAAGCGTCGCGTGTCCTCGTACACCACCCTCGACTGGCAGAGCAAGATCGCGTTCAGCAAGCAGTTCACGCTGACCGCCGGCATCAAGAACATCGCCGACATCGCTCCGCCGTTCACCATCCGCAACGCCGGCGGTGGTAACCAGTCCGGCTACGACGGTCGCTACACCGACCCGCTGGGCCGCCAGTTCTACCTGGTTGGTTCGTACAAGTTCTAAACCTTTGGTGACCGGCTCATCCCGGTTTCCGCAAGACCCCGTCTTTTTCGGAAGACGGGGTCTTTTCCTTTGATGCAACATCAACTGTCGCATTAATGTAACGTCCCGCCCTCCGGCCGCCCACGCCCCCGCACGCCCTCCCCTGCACCACCATGTTGCACGACCACGACGCCGTGACAATACTTTCCCTTCTTTTTAGTTTTCAAACAATGTTTTATGCACCGAGAAGCGTTTCGCACCGAATTAGAGCGTCTTTTTGCACCAATTTGATGCATCTTTGATTTTCCTCCGATTGTGGCAATTTTGTTCATTGATAAACGTTTGTTCGTTGACAGTAAAGACGGGCGGATGCTCTTATGAAGAAGTGAAGAACATCGGGTTCTTTACATAAGACTCAAAAAAGACTGCATTACTTGGTGTTCATTGTTTTCAAATGGGAGAGAGAAATAATGATGGTTGAAACAGTATTGGCGCGATCCGTGCGCCTGGTGTGCACCGGCGGCTTGCTGGGCCTGGGCCTGATCGCTCCATTGGCGCAAGCCCAAACCACCGACCAGCCGATCCAGCGCGTCGAAGTGACGGGTTCCTCGATCAAGCGCCTGGTGTCGGAAACGGCCAACCCCTTGACCGTGTTCAAATCGGACGACTTCGTCAAGCAAGGCTTGACCACGGCCCAGGAAGTGCTGGACCGCATCCCGTCGAACAGCTCCAGCTTCAGCTCCGGCAACGTGGTCGGCGGCAACAGCAGCGGCCTGCCGACCGGCGGCCAGGCCAGCGCCGACTTGCGCGGCCTGGGCGGCGACAAAACCCTGGTGCTGCTGAACGGCCGCCGCATCGCCAACCACCCGTATGACGGCGCCAGCGTCGACCTGAACATCATTCCGGTGTCGGCCCTGGAACGCGTCGAAGTGCTGCGCGACGGCGCCTCGGCGATCTACGGTACCGACGCCATCGGCGGCGTAATCAACTTCATCACCAAGCGTTCGGTCAAGACCACCACCA
This sequence comes from Rugamonas aquatica, assembly GCF_009380215.1. Taxonomy (GTDB): domain Bacteria; phylum Pseudomonadota; class Gammaproteobacteria; order Burkholderiales; family Burkholderiaceae_D; genus Rugamonas; species Rugamonas aquatica_B. Next base: position 295,876 of record NZ_WHUG01000002.1, on the reverse strand, counting down.
TCACGGCCGAAGCGGTCGCCCCACGCAAGGTCGGCGCCGACGAGCATCGCCTGAACCTGTCGACCGGTTACGGCGACCTGGACGCCGACGGCTTCAACGTGTTCGGCGTGTTCGACTACCACAAGCTCGACATCCTGACCTCGCAACAGCGCGAGTTCTCCAAGACCGGCGTGATCCCCGAGCGCGGCCTGAACCTGACCTCCGGCACCACCTATCCGGGCAACTACTTCGACCCGACCTCGGGCGCGACCGGCAACCCCGGCTTCGCCAAGGGCTGCGACGCGCCGCTGTCGGTGCCGCGCGCCAGCAACGGCACCTGCCGCGAAGACTACACCCGCCTGATCGACGATCTGCCGGCGCAAAAGCAGACCGCCTTCTTCGGCAAGGCCACCTTCAAGATCAACAACGACCACCAGGCTTCGATCGAGTACCTGCACGCGGAAAACGATGTGGTGTCGCACACCGCGCCGCCGCCGCAGACCGGCCTGATCCTGCCGAAGTCGAGCAAATACTATCCGGGCAATTCGGGCGGCGTGCCGGCCATGCCTGGCCTGTCGGGCGATCCGCTGTCGGTCAACTGGCGTCCGACCGAAGCCGGCCAGCGCACCATCAATTCCAAGGGTGCGGCTGACCGCCTGAGCATCGCCGCCGAAGGCCTGTACAAGGACTGGGACTACAAGGCCGGCTTCACGCTGTCCGAAAGCCGCTCGGCCGAATACTTCACCGGCGGCTATGTGCGCGACGACAGCTTCGCCGCCGGCGTCGCCAACGGCATCCTCAATCCGTTCGGCCTGCAGGACGCGGCCGGCAAGACCTACCTGGACAGCACCGCGCTGCGCGGCCAGGTGCAGAACGGCAAGACCCGCAACACCGGCATCGACGCCAAAGCCAGCCGCGAGCTGATGGACCTGGCCGGCGGCAAGCTGGCGGTGGCCGTCGGCGCCGAACTGCGCCGCGAAGAGGCGGACTTCTTCGTCAACCGCGACATCGCCGGCCAGGCCGCCAGCTCCGGCCTGTCGGGTTCGCAATCGACCGCAGGCGACCGCACCATCAAGGCCATCTTCGGCGAGCTGAACATGCCGCTGCTGAAAGACCTGGAAGTGCAGTTCGCCGCCCGCTACGATGACTACAGCGACGTCGGCAGCACCACCAACCCGAAACTGGGCGTGCGCTACCAGCCGACCAAGCAAGTGCTGCTGCGCGGTTCGGCCTCGACCGGCTTCCGCGCACCGACGCTGTTCGAGAAAAATGCACCGCGCTCGAAGAACGATACCAACAACTCGTACAACGATCCTATCCTGTGCCCGGGCGGCAAGCTGTCGAGCAACCCGATCGCCAACCCGCTGCGCGACTGCGACCTGCAACAGTTCAAGCTGCAAGGCGGTAACGCCAACCTGAGCCCGGAAAAATCGAAGACCTTCTCGATGGGCATCGTGCTCGAGCCTATCCCGCAAGCGACGCTGGCCCTGGACTACTGGAACATCCGCCTCAAGGACAAGATCAACGCGCTGCCGGAAGAAGCGATCTACGGCGACTACGCCAAGTACCAGGCGCGCTTCCTGCGCAATCCGGACGGCTCGCCGTACGCGATCCTGGACTTGAAGGAAAACCTGGGCAAGGTCAACACCGACGGCGTCGACATGAGCCTGACGCTGCGCTCCGGCACCACCGGCTACGGCAACTTCACGCTGACCGTGGACGGCACCTATGTCCACAAGTATGAGTACCAGGACGAGCGCGACGGTCCATTCATCCAGAACGTCGGCCGCTACGCCGCCAACAATCCAGTGTTCCGCTGGAAGCACAACGCCGCGCTGAACTGGCGCCTGGGCACCTGGAGCGCGACGCTGGCCCAGTCGTACAAGTCCGGCTACACCGACCAGAACCTGGACCTCGCGCCTGAGTTCAAGAACTCGGTGCCGTCGTACTCGCTGTGGAACCTGTCGGGCACTTACACCGGCTTCGCAGGCCTGAGCCTGACCGCCGGCGTGAAGAACTTGCTGGACAAGGAACCACCGTTCTCGAACCAGGGTACGCTGTTCCAGAAGGGTTACGATCCACGCTACACGGATCCGGTCGGCCGCGCCCTGTACGCCCGCGCCAGCTACACCTTCTAAGCTAGTTTAGCTCCTGCCCCAGTGGCGATGCCCCGGCCCCGGCCGGCGCATCGCCACTTTCTTTTGGGCGCTTAGAACTTGTAGTTGCCCGTGATGTAGAACGCGCGGCCGGCCGGATCGGTGTAGCGTCCGTCGTAGCCGAGCTGGTTGCCGCCGCCGGCGTTCTGCAAGGTCAGCGGCGGATTGCGGTCGAACAGGTTCTTGATGCCACCGGTCAGCGTGAAGCGGCCGAAGTCATACTTGCCCTGCCAGTCAAAGGTGGTGTACGACGGCGTCCACAAGCCGGCGAAGTCCACCGAATCGCTGCCGCGGCTGCCGTCCGGATTGACCGGGAAGATCGCCGTGCCGGCCGGATAAGCCTGGTCGTGGTAGCCGGACTTGTAGTGCGCCGTCAGCGTGTTGGTCAGCTTGCCGTTGGTCAGGCTCAGCGCCAGGTTGCTCTGCACGCGGAACACCACCGCGTTGTCCGGCCCGAAGCGGCCGAGGTCGGAATTGATGTCGCCGCCGGCAGTGGTGGTGTAGTTCTGCTTGATCATATACGTGCCGGTCCAGGCCGCCTTCCAGTCGCCGAACGGCGACTTGTTGCGGTAGCTGAAGTCCCAGTCGACGCCGCGGTAGTTCGCCACGCCGCCGTTGATCGGCGCCTGGATGTAGGCGATCGTGGTGTAGCCGGCAGGATCAGGATACGGGTTGACGAACAGGCGCTGGTACTGCTGCGGATTGGCGAAGCCCACCTGCTCCGGTATGCCGGCCGACAGCACCTGGTTGCGGATCTGGACGTTCCACAAATCCAGCCCCAGCGACAGGCCGCGCAGCGCCTCGATGCGGCCGCCCAAGGTCCATTGCTTGGATTTTTCCGGCTGCAGGCCTTCGCTGCCGCTGGCGCCGTTCGGCCCGTTCAGCAAGTCGTACTGCGCCTGGGTCGCCACCTGGCAACCCGGCGATCCCGGGAACGGACAGCGGTAGCTGCCGGCGGTGCTGCCGTAGAAGGTCGGCGCGCCGGCGATGTCGCTGATGTTGGGCGTCTTGAAGCCGGTGCCATAGGCCGCCCGCAACAGCAGGCTCTCGACCGGCGTCCAGCGCGCGCTGACCTTGTAGGTGCCGGCGCTGAACGAGTTGCCGACCTCGCCGGACGGCAGCAGCGGGCGCAGGCCGCTGGCGTCGGCCAGCTTGGCGAAGATGTACTCGCTGTGGGTCTTGTCGTAGCTGTCGTAGCGGCCGGAGACGGTGGCCTCGAAGGTCTTCGCCAGCGGCAGCAGCACCTCGCTGTAGATGCCCCAGTTGTCGCGGCGGGCGTCGAACGGCACCTGGCCGTAGTTGCCGCCGACCGGATAGTTGCCCGATGCCGGCTGGGTCGAATAGCCGGAGTTGGACAGGATGGTCGGATGGTAGGCGATCTGGTAGCGGGTCTTGGAATAATCGCCGCCCAGCGAGATGATGGACGTGCCGCCAGGCAGGCTGAACAGGTCGTGCTGCGCGCCGGCGTGCAGCGTGTTCAGCTTGGAGGTGTTGGTCGAGAACGTGGTGCCGTTGACCAGCGCGCCGCGCAGCTGGTCGGCGCCGCTGCCCATCACCGGATCGTAGGCGCCGGACGCCACCAGCGCGTTGAGCTTGTCGAAGTCCGTGTAGCCGCCGTAAGCGTTGTCCTTGATCTTGCTTTCCGAAAGGATCAGGCTGGCGTTGTAGGCCCAGCCCCAGGCGTTGCCGTCGACGCCGACGGCGAAGTGGCGGGCGTCGGTGATGTATTCGTCGGCGCGGCCGCCGACCAGCACCGAACGGTAACCCAGCGTGCCGTCACCGGTCGGGTTCTCCAGGTTGTTGGCGTCCAGGTAGGGCTGGATGTAGCGCGCATACAGCTGCGGGAAGCGGTCGGTGGAATTGACGCCCATCGGCTGCGCGGACGGCGCGTACTGCGCGGTCATCGAATAACTCGACAGCACCAGTTCGCCCCACAGGCGGGTGTCGTCATTCAGTTGCCAGGTGCCCTTCAGCAGGCCGCTGTCGCGCCGCGAGCCGGGCACATCCTCGACGGTGGCGCCGTAGTTGAAGCCGCACTGCGTATCGAGCGGGCCGGCCAGCGGGCCGCCGCAATTGCCGTTGGCGATCTGGTAGGGATTGATCGCCACGCCGACCGTGGCGACGCTGTCGGCCGAGCCGCGCGGACGCACGTTGAACGAGACGTTGGCCGGTTCGGTGTTGGCGGTGCGCTGGTCGAACCAGTACTGCTTGCCGCCGCTGTTGAACTTGAAGAACGCGCCCTGCGCCGAGAAGCCGCGCTGCAGCGCCGTGATGCGCTGCTGCTCGTCGTGGCTGTACGAGAACAGGATGTTGAACTTGTCGTTGTCGAGATCGCCCCAGCCCTTGGTCAGGCCGGCGCTGTTCCACTTGCCGCCGGAGGCGCGCGGCTGGCCGTAGGTGGCGTAAGCCTCGCCCTTGGTCATGTTCTTTTTCAGGATGAAGTTGACCACGCCGGCGATCGCGTCCGAGCCGTACAGCGCGGAAGCGCCGTCGCCGAGGATCTCGACCCGCTCCACCGCCTCCAGCGGGATGCTCTCGATGTTGACGGCGTAGCCGCCGCCCTGGCCGTTGCCGAGCAGGCTGGGCGCCATGCGCTGGCCGTCCAGCAGCACCAGCGTGTACTTCGACGGCAGCGAGTGCAGCGCCGCCGTGGTGACGCCGGCGCCGCCGCCGTTGACCGAGCTGGACGACGGCACGAAGCCCTGCATCGACGGCAGCATCTGGATCAGGTCGGTCGCGGAGGTGGCGCCGCTCTGTTTGATGTCGGCCGCGGTCAGCACCTGCACCGGCAGCGCGCCCTCCTTGGCGATGCGCTTGATCGCCGAGCCGGTGATCTCGACCCGCTGGATGGGCTGCTTGTCGGTTGCGGCGTCTTGCGCGATGGCCGGCAATGCCAGCAAACCGAAGCCGGCGATGGCGCCGCCCGAAAACATCAATCGCAAGGAACGCGACAACACTCTTTCTTGAATCATGACTTACCTCCGATATTATTTTTTGAATGCACCGGTCCAACGCCCGCTGCCGGGGTGGCAACGGGTCGCGCTGAAAACAGGACAGGTGAATTAACGTAGAAGGGTGTTCGAAGACACCATCCATGCTTAGTATAAAAACATGCAAGGAAGGTAAGGTCAATCGAACTCGTGATGCATTCGGGGTTCTTACAACACTCTTGATAGCAATCCGCAAAAACAAAGGGCCCCATATAGCCATTGGGGCCCTTTGTATCAAGAGTGTAACGGCGCTACATTATTTTACTTGGCGGCGGCCTCGGCAGCCTGGGTAGCGAGACGGCGCTGGCGCACGGCGGCGGCCAGGTCGTGCAGCACTTGCACGCTGCTGTCCCAGTCGATGCAACCGTCGGTGACGGACTGGCCGTAGGTCAGTTCCTTGCCCGGCACCAGGTCCTGGCGGCCGGCCACCAGATGCGATTCCACCATCACGCCGACGATGCGGTTGTCGCCGCCCGCCACCTGGCGGCCGATGTCGGCGCACACCGGCACCTGGTTCTCCGGCTTCTTCGAACTGTTGGCGTGCGAAGCGTCGATCATCAGGCGCGCCGCCAGGCCCTGGGCCGCGATCGCCTTGCACGCTTCATCGACGCTGGCGGCGTCGTAGTTCGGGGTCTTGCCGCCGCGCAGGATGATGTGGCAATCCTCGTTGCCGTTGGTCGAGACGATGGCCGAGTGGCCGCCCTTGGTCACCGACAGGAAGTGGTGCGGCTGCGACGCCGCCTTGATCGCCTCGACGGCGATCTTGACGTTGCCGTCGGTGCCGTTCTTGAAGCCGACCGGGCACGACAGGCCGGAAGCCAGCTCGCGGTGCACCTGCGATTCCGTGGTGCGGGCGCCGATCGCACCCCAGCTGATCAGGTCGGCGATGTATTGCGGGCTGATCACGTCCAGGTATTCAGTGCCGGCCGGCAGGCCCAGCTCGTTGATGTCGCGCAGCAGTTCGCGCGCCATGCGCAGGCCGTCGTTGATGCGGAAGCTGCTGTCCATGTACGGGTCGTTAATCATGCCCTTCCAGCCGACGGTGGTGCGCGGTTTCTCGAAGTAGACGCGCATGACGATCTCCAGGTCGCCGGCCAGTTCGCGGCGCAGTACCACCAGGCGGCGCGCGTATTCCATCGCCGCCTTCGGATCGTGGATCGAGCAAGGGCCGACCACCACCATCAGGCGGTCGTCCTGGCCGTGCAGGATGCGGTGCAGCGCGATGCGGGCGTCGGCGGCGGTTTGCTCGGCCTGTTCCGAACACGCGAATTCGCGTATCAGGTGGGACGGCGGCGTCAATTCCTTCATTTCGCGGATGCGCAAATCATCGGTACGGGGCATGCTGTTCTCCAGGTGATGAATCAAAAAATATGGGTAAAAAAAAACCGCCTCGGGAGGCGGTTTTTTTGGAATTTGCTGGAACTCGTTTTTTGCTTCTACGTGCACCGGCCGCTACTCCACCGCCTTTGGGTTGGAATTGCTAAAGTAAAAGTAGCCGGTAAAGAAGAAGCGGGTCATGAACGTGTTCCGTAAGAGTTGACTGACTATAACCCTAATATTCGAAATCTGGCAAGCGTTTTCTTAGGCCGTGCCGCCGACGGTCACGCCGTCGATGCGCAGCGTCGGCTGGCCCACGCCGACCGGCACGCTCTGGCCTTCCTTGCCGCACACGCCCACGCCCGGGTCCAGGCGCATGTCGTTGCCGATCATGGAAACGCGGTTCAGCACCTCGGGACCGTTGCCGATCAGCGTGGCACCCTTGACCGGGTAAGTCACCTTGCCGTCCTCGATCATGTAAGCCTCGCTGGCCGAGAACACGAACTTGCCGTTGGTGATGTCGACTTGGCCGCCGCCGAAATTGACCGCGTACAGGCCGTTCTTCACCGACGCCAGTATCTCCGCCGGATCCTTGTCGCCGCCCAGCATATAGGTGTTGGTCATGCGCGGCATCGGCAGGTGGGCGAACGATTCGCGGCGGGCGTTGCCGGTCACCGGCATCTTCATCAGGCGCGCGTTCATGGTGTCCTGGATGTAGCCTTTCAGGATGCCGTCCTCGATCAGCGTGGTGCACTGGGTCGGGTTGCCTTCATCGTCGATGTTGAGCGAGCCGCGGCGGTCGGCCAGCGTGCCGTCGTCGACCACCGTCACGCCCTTGGCGGCGACGCGCTCGCCGATCATGCCGGAGAAGGTCGACGAACCCTTGCGGTTGAAGTCGCCCTCCAGGCCGTGGCCGATCGCTTCGTGCAGCAGGATGCCGGGCCAGCCCGGTCCCAGCACGACGGTCATCGGACCGGCCGGCGCCGGGCGCGCGTCGAGGTTGACCACCGCCGAGTTGACGGCGTCGGTCGCGTATTGTTCCAGCAGCGTATCGCTGAAGTAGCCGTAGTCGTAGCGGCCGCCACCGCCGGACGAACCCATCTCGCGCCGGCCGTTCTGCTCGACGATCACCGTCAGCGACACGCGCACCAGCGGGCGGATGTCGGCCGCCAGCACCCCGTCGCTGCGCACCACCAGCACCACATCGTATTCGCCGGCCAGGCTGGCCATCACCTGCACCACGCGCGGGTCTTTGGCGCGCGCCATTTTTTCGATGCGCTCCAGCAGCTTGACCTTGGCGGTCGCGTCCAGCGACACCAGCGGATCGTGCGGCAGGTACAGCGAGCGGCCGCCGCTCGGCGTCATCGCGCTGGCCACCTTGATCTTGCCGGCGCCGGCGCGGGCGATGGTGCGCGTGGCCGAGGCCGCGTCCATCAGGGCCGCTTCCGAGATATCGTCCGAGTAGGCGAAGGCGGTCTTGTCGCCGGACACGGCGCGCACGCCGACGCCCTGGTCGATCGAGAAGCTGCCGGTCTTGACGATGCCCTCTTCCAGGCTCCAGCCTTCGTTTTTGGTGAACTGGAAATACAGGTCGGCGTAGTCGACCTTGTGGGTGAACATCGAGCCCAGCGTCTTGAGCAGCTTGGCTTCGTCCAGTCCGAACGGCGTCAGCAGGATGTCGCGCGCCACGGCAAGGGTGGACAGATTCGGTTCAAATGGCTTCATGATGGTGTCTTTGTGTAGTGTGGTGCAATTGTAGCGGAGTTCACATGGTCCGGTGTTTGAGGGCAGGCAGGCTCTGGCGCACGCTGTCCATGAACACCAGGTCGATATCGCCGTGGACCGTGCCCTCGCCCTCGGCCAGCACGGACTTGACCGCGCCCCACGGGTCGATCAGCATGCTGTGGCCCCAGGTGCGGCGGCCGTTCGGATGGTTGCCGCCCTGCGCCGCCGCCAGCACATAGCACTGGTTTTCGATAGCGCGGGCGCGCAGCAGGATTTCCCAGTGCGCGTGGCCGGTGGTGTAGGTGAACGCGGCCGGCACGACGATCAGCGACACCGGCCCCATCGCGCGGTACAGCTCGGGGAAGCGCAGGTCGTAGCAGACCGACATGCCGACCTTGCCGAACGGCGCTTCGAACACGCCGACATGCTTGCCCGGCACGATGGTCTTGGCTTCGTTGTACGACTCCGTGCCCTTGGTGAAGCCGAACAGGTGGATCTTGTCGTAGCGGCCCACGTGCTCGCCCTGCGGGTTGTAGACCAGCGTGGTGTTGATGACTTTTTCGGCGTCGTCGGAGGCCAGCGGCAGGGTGCCGCCGATCAGCCAGATCTCCAGTTCCTTGGCCAGCGACGACATGAAGTCCTGGATAGGTCCGCGGCCCAGCGGCTCGGCGACGCCCACCTTGTCGCTGTCGTTCAAGCCCATGATGGCCCAGTATTCCGGCAGCAGCACCAGCGTGGCGCCGGCATCGGCGGCCTGCTTGACGAGGCGGCGGGCGGTGGCGATGTTCTCCGTCACGGACGGCGAGGAAATCATTTGTACTGCGGCGACTGTATTCATGGCGGTCCCGTTCAATTTAGTGCATGCCCTTGGCGGCGGGCGGCGGCTCCACTTTGGAGGCATCGAGCTTGGTGACGACCGGCGCCTTCCAGGGCCCGGTCACCTGCATATGATAGGTCAAGGCCTTCATCACCGGCGCACTCAGGAACAGCTGCGCCAGGAAACTGCCCAGGCCGATCACCGGATTGACGGCCAGCGCATACACCAGCGGCGCCGTGCCCAGATTCACTTCCGGTATCACCACCACATGCAGGTTGGTGGTTTCGTTGGCGATGTCGGCGCTGCCATCCATCAGCACGGTGGCGGCGACGCCGTGCATTTTCAAGTTGTCGGTCTTGGCGATGCCGTGGTTGATGGCGGCGTTGGCGGTAATGCCGTCGAATGCCAGGCCGTCGGAAAACACGTCATGGAAATCCAGCTTGAGCAGGCGCGGCAAGGCTTGCAGGCTGAGCACGCCAAGCAGCTTGGCGGCGCCCGGATCCTGCTTCAGGAACTGGCCTTTTTCCACGTTGAGCTTGATCTCGCCGGACAGGCTGGGCAGGTCCAGCGCATACGGCAAGCCCTTCCAGGCGATGTCGCCGGTCAGCGTGCCCTTGCCGTTTTTCAGCGTGCCGGCGAAGCCGAAGCGGTCCAGCAGCTTGCCGGCGTCGGCGATGTCGAGATTGAAGTTCAGGCCGGTGGTGTGCACGCCATCCTTGGTCACCCACTTGCCGGTGCCTTTGAGTTCGCCGTCCGGGTTGGTCAGCGACAGCTTGCTGATGCGCCATTCGCGCGCATTCGACAGCTGCGCGTTATTGGCTTGCAGCTCCAGGTGACCCAGCTGCTTGTTGAACAATTCGAAGCGGTCGACCACCACGTCCAGCGCCGGGATGGTGGCGGCCGCGCTCTTGCCGTCCAACAGTTCCTGCACATCCTTGGAGGCCGATTCCGGAATGACCAGCGACGACAGGCGCGCCGTCACCTTGCCCAGGCCTTGCCCGGTCGACGGTTCGCTCCAGGTCAGGTAGCCATTGGCCTGGCTGGAATCGACGCTGGCCTGCCACACCGATTTCTGGCGGCTGACGCCGACCACCACGTTTTCCAGCTTGCGGTCGCCGATCACCAGTTCGCTGGCGCGGGCGGCGATGGTGTCCGGCATCACGTACTGGGCCACGTCGGCGCCTTCGCCGGCGGGCGATGCGGTGTCGGCCTTGCCGGCGATCTCGGTGCCGAAGTCCAGCCACGAATCCACGTTCAAGGCGCGCAGGCTGATGTTGAAGGCCATGCCGCTGTCCGGCTCCGGCGCCGGCGTGTTCACGCCTATGCCGCCGCGCACCAGCTTCCACGGCGTCTTGCCGGTCTTCTGGCGCTGGTAGCGCGCCGCGATATTGCCGCCGAGGGCGATACGCATATCGTCATGCACGGCGCCGGCAGCGTCGGGCGTGAGCGCGCTGGTCAGCACGAAGCGCAGCGGCAATGCATCCGGCGCGGCCTTCCTGACCGGCGCCGGCAGTTCAATGCCGAGGCCGTTGAGCGTGGAGTCGACCGCCACCACCACCTGATGGTCGCGCGCGGTGACGGTGCCGGTGTAGCGCGTGGCGCCCGAGAAGTGGCTGGCCAGGCGCTGCATGGCCGGCATCGGATAATTCTTGCGGAAGCCTTCGGCCGTCAGCATGCCGCCCAGCTTGACGACGATGGAGTTGTCCTTCTGGCTGCCGCCGGTGATGCTGACCGGGCCGCCGAGGAAGTTGCCCGACAGCTGATTCAGATTGACGCCGTGTTCGTTGAATTCGATCTTGCCCTGCGACGACTGCACCGGCGGCAGGTCGTTCATCAGCACGATATCGTTGTTCATCAATTGCAGCGCGCCCTGCACCTTGGCGTCGATCATGTGCGACAGCGGCAGGCGCAGGCTCAGCGCCAGCTTGGCGTTGCCGCTGGCCTGGGTTTCGTCGGTGAAGTGCGAGATCCATTCCAGCACCGGGCTGACGGCCATGTACTTGAGGTATTCCTGCATCGGGCCGGCCGCGTTGCCGTCGATTTCCAGCATCGAATCGTGGATGGTCAAATCGGGGATCACCGCTTTCACGCCGGACAGCGCGACGCCGCCGGTGGTGGCGGTGTCGCCGCGGATTTCCATGCGGGCGCGGTCGAACACGAAGCTGCCCTTGATGTGCTCGGCTTGCGGCCACAGCGGCAGCGGCTTGCCGTCCTTGCCCAGCTCCTTGCCGTCGTGCAGGAAGTGGCTAGGCGAATAATTGAGCTTGCCCTCGGTCAGCTTGCCGGCCACGCGGAACTCGCCGCGCGCCTTGTCGGCGCCGGTGTCGCCGTGGAAGGGGAAGTGCGCCAGGTCGCCGCGCAGGCGCAGCGTGACGTCGCTGGCGACGCCGCCTTCAAGCGCGCCGGTCAGCCAGGCGCGCAGGTCGTGCGGGGTCTGCATCGGCAGGTAGTGGTCGATGCGGTTGAGCTGGAATCCGTTCAGCGTGCCGGTCAGGTCGATATTGCCTGCGCCCTTGCCGGCCAGCGGCATCTTGTGCGTGCCTTGCAGCGTGCCGCTCAGGCCTTGCTGCAGGAAGTCCATGCTGTCGATCTGCAGCAGCAGCTGGTTGTCCGGCTCGAACGACCAGCGCGCCTTCAGGTTCAGGTGATCGAAGGGCATCGACGCTTCGCTGAAATAGTCCGGCATCTGCAGCACCAGCTGCTGCGAGGCCAGGCTGAAGCTGCCGCCCTGGTCGCTGGCGTCGATGGAGCCGCTCAGGTTGTCGAAGCCGGGGATGGCGGGCATGGCGGCGATGGCCGGCGACTTCGCGGTCTTGGCTTGCGCCAGGCGCGGCGGCTGCGGCTTCAGGCCCAGCCCGACCAGGTCGCCCTTGACGCGGTAGGATTGCAAGGCCGGATACGCGCCCTGCCATTCGGCGGAAAAGTTTTGCAGCAGGCCGCGCGGCGCGAAGTCGGCCAGCAGCTTGCGCTGGTGCTCGGTCAGCGGCAGGCGCTCGGCCAGGCCGGCCATGGTTTGCAGGTCCAGCTGGCGGGCGCGGATTTCATAGCGCTCCGGCTTGGCGCCGCTGGCGGCGGTGTAGTGTTCCGACAGCGAGGTCGGCGCCATCACCAGGCCGTCGCTGGTGGTCAGCGTCAGGTTGCTCAGTTCGATGCTGTGGCCCAGCGCGCCGAAGCGCGGCTTGATCGCGCCCCGCTTCACCAGCGGCGCGGTGGCCGAGACTTCTTCGCGGGCGGCGATGCGGCCGGTCAGCTGGCGCAGGTCCAGCAGCGGCAGCTCCTTGCCCAGCACGGCGGACACATCGCGCAGGCCGACGTCGGCGGTGAAGCCGGTCAGGCGCGACTGGTCGATGCCCACCCAGGCGCGCAGCGAACCGCCGCCGCTATTGAGTTCGAACGGGAAATCCAGCCACGGCTTCCAGGCCAGCAGGTCGGTGCCGCGGATGTCGGCGTAGACCTCGCCCTTCCACATCGAGACATTGGAAACCCGCGCGCCGAAGGCAGGATGGGTGAAGTCGGCGCGCACGTCCAGCGGCGCGGCCAGCGCCGACGGCGGCGTCGCCTTCAGCGCGAATTGATGGTGCAGCCACTGGTTGCGCAGCACGATGGTCAGGCCGTCCAGCGCCAGCGGCGGCGCGGCGCGCTGCAAGTCGGTCCATTGCAGGCGGCCTTCGCGGATGACGATTTCACGCTGCGACAGCAGCCAGTCCGTGCCCTTGCCGTCGCTCGGCCGCTTCGGATCGATGTAGATGCCGGCCACCAGCAGGCGGCCGTCGGCTTCGCGCCGCACGTCAAGCTCGGGCCGCACCAGCTCCAGCGAGTCGAAGCGCACGGCGCCGGCCAGCACGCTCCACCACGAGACGGTGGCCGACACGCTCGGCAGCGCCAGCGCCTGCTTGCCTTGCTGGTCGTGCAGCACCACGTCGCCCAGGAACAGGCTGGGGCGCAAGCCCTTCCAGGAAGCGTAGATGCGGGAAATGGTGACGCGGTTGCCTACCGCCTGGCTGGCGGCCTGCTCGATATCGCCCTTGTAGTGGTCGATATTCGGCAGCACCGCATAGCGCAGCGTCAGGAACAGGATGGCGAAGGCGAAGTACAGCAGCAGGAACAGCTTGAGCGTGAAGCCCAGCACATGATGGGTGGCCAGGTTGCAGATGCGATAGGCGGCACGCAGCCGGTGCCAGCGCGCGGCCAAAGGCCCCTCGCCTGTCACAGTCTCCTCTTCTGGTTTTTGCATCAATAAGCTAATAAATCAGGCCATGCGTCAAATAAATCGCTAAACTCGGTTTCAAGCTTTTATGCCTGCGCAGCAATTCTACCGCATCACCTGTGCAAACCCGCGCCACTTATGGCCTGGATGCACCGGTTTTACATGCTTTACAGTGGGTTACGCGCCGCTACCGATCAACCGCCGTCACAACTGCTTCAGGAAACACGTCGCCAATGATTGCACCAACCGTTTCACGTTTTTACCAGCGCTGGCTGGCCGCCGCTCCCGACCGCGCCGCCAAGGCTGATGATTTAGCGCAATTATCGCTTGCCCAGATCAATCTTGCTGATTATTTAGCAAAAGAAGCGGCCAACGTGCCGGAAGGCGCCCCGCCGCTGCCGCTGGTGCGCGCCATGCGCCGGCTGCGCAACCTGCTGGTGTGCGTGCTGATACGCCGCGACCTCGGCGGCAAGGCCAATCTGGCCGAGGTGGTGGAGACCATGACGCGCTTCGCCGATTTCGCCATCCAGCGGCATATGCATGAGCTGCACGCGGAAATGGAGGCGGCCCATGGCACGCCGATCGGCCGCGATTCCGGCCTGCCGCAGCAGCTGATGGTGCTGGCCATGGGCAAGCAAGGCGGCGGCGAGCTGAACGTCTCGTCCGACATCGACCTGATTTTCGTCTACCCGGAAGATGGCGACACCGTCGCCGGACCGGGCCAGCGCAGCCTGTCCAACCACGAGTTCTTCGTGCGTCTGGGTAAAAAATTGATCGCCGCTTTGGCGGAGATCACGGAAGATGGCTACACGTTCCGCGTCGATATGGCTTTGCGACCGAACGGCGGCTCGGGTCCGCTGGCCGCCAGCCTGAACATGGTGGAGCAATATTTGATCGTCCAGGGACGCGAGTGGGAGCGCTACGCCTGGGTCAAGGCGCGCGCCGTCACCGGCCAGCCCGAGGATATCGCCGCGCTGGACGCCATCGTGCGGCCCTTCGTGTTCCGCCGCTACCTGGACTTCGGCGTCATCGACGCCATCCGCAATATGCACGCGCAGATCCGCGCCGAGGTCAACCGCCAAGAGCGGCTGCACCCGGACCGCAGCAACAACGTCAAGCTGGGCCGCGGCGGCATCCGCGAAATCGAATTCTTGGCCCAGGTATTCCAGCTGATACGCGGCGGCCGCGACGCCGCCCTGCGCGACCGCTCGACCCGCACCACGCTGCGCATCATCGCCGAAAAAGGCTTGCTAAGCCACGCCATCGTCTATCAACTTCTGGCTTCCTACACCTTCCTGCGCAATCTGGAACACCGCCTGCAATACCTGGACGACGCCCAGACGCACACGCTGCCGGCCAACGACGCCGACCGCCTGCTGGTGGCCGAGATGATGGGCCTGCCCGACACCGCCACCCTGCTGACCCAGCTGGAAGCGCACCGCCAGTTCGTCGCCGGCCAGTTCGATGAAATGTTCTCGGACAAGACCAGCAACAGCGACAACGACATCGATCCGCAATCGAGCAACGAGTGCGCCGATCCCGACAACCGCGAAGCCATGGTGTCGCGCTTCGCCGCGCTGGGCTTCGACGATCCCGAGGGCGCGGCCAAGCGCCTGATCTCGACCTGGCAGGCGCCGCGCCTGCAATCGATGCCCGAGGCCAGCCGCAACCGCCTGCTGGGACTGGTCAACACGGCGCTGCCCATCATCATCCAGTGTTCGCGCGAATCGAGCGGCGGCAGCCAGCAAGCCACCCTGGGCCGGCTGCTGGATTTCCTGGAGGCGATCGCGCGCCGCTCGGCCTATCTGTCGCTGCTGACCGAGTATCCGCACACGCTGGCGCGGGTGATCCGCATGGTGCACGCCAGCGGCTGGGCGGCGCAATTCCTCAGCCAGCACCCCATCCTGCTGGATGAGCTGCTGGACGACCGCGTCCGCAACGCCGTGTTCGACCCGGTGGCGCTGGCGGCCGACCTGGAAACCCAGCTGGCCTCGGCGCTGGGCGATACCGAACGGCAAATGGATATCCTGCGCGAAATCCACCACGCCCAGCTGTTCCACCTGCTGGCGCAAGACCTGGCCGGCGACCTGACGGTGGAAAAACTGGCCGACCACCTGTCGGCGCTGGCCGACACCATCGTCGCCGCCGCCATCAAGGCGATCTGGCAGACGGTGGCCACGCGCCACCGCGAAGTGCCGCAGTTCGCCGTGATCGCCTATGGCAAGCTGGGCGGCAAGGAGCTCGGCTATGTGTCCGACCTGGACGTGATCTTCCTGTACGACGACAGCGACCAGGAAGCGCCGGCCCAGTACGCCAAGCTGGCACAGCGTTTTATTACCTGGATGACATCGCACACCTCGGCCGGCATCCTGTTCGACATCGACACCGCGCTGCGCCCGGACGGCGCCAGCGGCATGCTGGTGTCCAGCGTGTCGGCCTTCGAGAAGTACCAGAGCAACTCGGCCTGGGTGTGGGAGCACCAGGCACTGACCCGCGCCCGCTTCTGCGCCGGCGACGCCGCCATCGGCCTGCGCTTCGAGGAAATCCGCCAGGCGGTGCTGCGCAAGGAACGTCCGGCCGACGGTCCGCTGAAACAGGAAGTCATTGCAATGCGGAAACGAATGGTCGACGCCAAGCCCAACCATACCGAGCTGTTCGATCTGAAACAGGATCCGGGCGGCATGATCGACATCGAATTCATCGTCCAATTCCTGATCCTGCAGCACGCCGCTGCCTACCCGCAGCTGACCGCCAACTTCGGCAATATTGCACTTTTGAAAATGTGCGGCGAGCTGGGATTGATTGATGCGGAGCTGGCGGCGCGGGTCGGCGACGCCTATCGCCAGTTGCGCAAACTGCAACACCAGCTGCGCCTGCAAGGCCAGGACTTGGCGCGCATCGATCCGCAATTGGTGGCCGCGCATGCGCCCCATGTACTGGCTTTATGGCGCAGCATATTCGATGGCAATGTTGCCACATAACAACGGTTCATTTGTTAAATTGCCAGCGCCGTGATTTAAAGCCATTAACTACAGTAATATTGAAAAACACAATCATCAGAGCGCACAGCGCCGTCGCAATTTTACTCAAGAGGAGAAATGGTATGAAAGCATTATTCGGTGCCGCAGCGTTAAGCTTAAGCATGTTTGCCATGTCATCGACCGCCCTGGCCGCCGACAAGGGCACTCCCGACGAAGCCGTCGCCATGGTTAAAAAAGCGGTTGCCCTGATTAAATCCGATGGCAAGGAAAAAGCTTTTGCGGCGATTTCCGATCCGGCCAACACGACTTTCCATGACCGCGATCTGTATATCTATGTGTACGATTTAAATGGCGTGGCTTTAGCTCACGGCAATAATCCTAAAATGGTTGGAAAACCTTTGATTACCCTCAAGGATAATGAAGGCAAACCAATGATTAAAGAAATGGTCGACCTCGCCAAAGGCAAAGGTAAAGGCTGGGTCGATTTCAAATGGCCGAATCCGGTCACCAAGGCGGTGGAAGCCAAATCCGGCTATATCGAAAAAGTCGACGACATGCTGGTCGGCTCCGGCATCTACAAATAAAACCTGCCACGCGCACACAAAACCGGGACGATGTCCCGGTTTTTTTTCGTCCTCATTCTGCGAACATGCCAATTATTGGCATGTAAACGCCAAAAACGAGCTTACGGCCACGGGGAACTCTTCGGCAGCCTAGTCAGTCTATAAGCGGTGACATTTCAAAATAACCGCGACCTACCCTAGGAGTCGGATAATGAACAACGAAAACTCGCTCGCCCGCTCGATACGTCTGCTTTGCGCCGGAGGCTTGGCGCTGGGCACGCAAGCCGCCCTCAGCCAGGAGGCTGCCGAACCGATGCAGAAAGTATTAATCACCGGTTCGCGCATTGCATCGCCAGCGGCGGAATCGCCCTCGCCTTTGCAGATATTAAATTCGGTAGATATTGCCGCCTCCGGCGCCACCAATCTGCAGGATTTATTGCAGAAAAACCCCACCATGGGCACGCCGACTATCAGCCGCAGCAATTCCAATTTCCAGACTTCCAGTGCCGGCGTATCGACTATTAATTTAAGAAACCTCGGAGATTCCCGCACGCTGGTATTAATGAATGGCCGAAGATTTGTTTCCGGCGTGCCCGGAGATACTGCTGTCGACCTCAATACAATACCGACGGATTTTATTGAGCGGGTCGAGTTATTAACCGGCGGCGCCTCCGCAACCTATGGATCGGATGCCGTGGCGGGCGTGGTGAATATTATTTTGAAGAAAAACTTTAATGGCCTGTTATTCGATGCGCAAACCGGCCGCAGCAACGAAGGCGATGACTTTAAAAAGAAACTGGCGCTGACTTTCGGCACCACCGGCGCCGACGGCGCAAGCAATGTCATGGGCCATTTCGGCTACTCGAAACAGGGCGCGGTGTACTCGCGCGACCGCCCGGCCTCGGCCGTCGACCAGACCTCGGCCATCACCCAGGGCCACCCGGAACTGGCCTTCGTCGCCAAGCGTCCCAACTTTTCGGGCTACGCGCCGCAGGGCCATTTCTTCGGCGACAGCGAGGATTTCACCTATGATACGAATAACAACATTATCCCGTGGAATCAAAATGGCACAGCCGGCAGCGGCGCCGGCGCGACTGGTTTCAACCGCTCGGCCTACCGCCTGATCGCCGTCCCGACCGAGCGCTACCTGTTCGCCACCAACGGCAACTGGGCGTTCAACGACCAGCACAGCGCGTTTTTCGAGGGCACGTATGCGTCGTCCAAGGTCGATACCAACATCGAAGCCTTCGCCCTGGGCTCGGACCAGGTGTACAAACCCAGCGGCCAGGTGCCGGCCGCTTCCATGGTCAACGGCGTGCTGGTCAAGAATCCGCTGGTGCCGCAGTATTTATATGACCGCATCAGCGACACCGACGGCGACGGCTTGCCGGACTACTTCTTCACCCGCCGCCTGTCCGAATTCGGCCCGCGCCACTCTACCGTGGACCGCGACACCTTCCGCCTGGCCACCGGGCTCAAAGGCACGGTACGCGACTGGAACTATGAAACCTACCTCAGCTATGGCAAGACCAAGGAAGCGCAAAACTCCACCGGCCAGGTCAATGTCATGAGTTTGCGCAATGCGCTGGAAGCCATCCCCGGCGCCGATGGCGCGCCGGTGTGCCGCGACACCCACGCCGTGGCCGAGGGCTGCGTTCCCATCAATATCTTCGGCTACAACAGCATCACGCCTGCCGCGCTCAAGTACGTTACCGCGCCCGGCTCGCTGGAAACCGCGATCACGCAGAAACTGGTGGGCGGCTCCGTCACCGGCGAACTGCCCGGCCTGGCCGCCGGCCGCATCGGCATCGCCGCCGGCTTCGAATGGCGCAGCGAAGAGTCCAGCGCCGTGCCCGATCCGCTGACGCAGTCCGGCCTGAACGCCGGCAACGCCCTGCCGCCCACCTTCGGCCACTTCCTGGTGCGCGAGGTGTTTGTCGAAACCCGCGTGCCCCTGCTGAAAGACCTGCCCTACGCACGCGACCTGAGCTTCCTCGGCACGGTGCGCCACGGCGACTATTCCACCGTCGGCAGCACCAACAGCTGGAACGCCGGCCTCGAATGGGGCGTCACCACCGACATCAAGCTGCGCGGCACGCGCGCGCAATCGACGCGGGCGCCGAATATCAACGAACTGTTCCAGGCGCCCAGCCAGGATTTCCCCACCGGACTGGTCGATCCCTGCGAAGGCGTGTCCATTTCCGGGACCAGCTCGCTGGCCGTCAATTGCCGCAATGCGCCGGGAGTTGCCGCCAATATGAACGCACATGGCGGCATTTTCACGTTAAATCAAGCCGACCAGCAGGGCATCAGCGGCTACAACAGCGGCAACCCCAACCTCAAGGCGGAAAAAGGCCGCTCCACGACGATAGGCCTGGTGGTGACGCCGCGTTCAGTACCGATGTTGCGCAAGTTCACCTTCACGCTCGACTACTTCACCATCAAGATCGCCGACGCCATCGTCAACACTGACCGACAATATGCGCTGGATCAATGCTATAACCAGAACAATCAAGCCTTTTGCAGCTTTATCACGCGCCGTCCGGCCGCGGTCGGCAACCTGAGCTCCGGCTCCATCCAGTACAGCAATATCGCCGCCACCAATAGCGGCGGCTTCGGCACCGAGGGCGTCGACGTCACCGCCTCGTGGGCGGATCAGCTCGGTCCCGGCAAGCTGAGCGCCCGCCTGGCCTGGACCTGGCTGCGCGATCTGTGGCAGAAGGCGACGCCGGAGGCGGAAAAGAACGTCGATGTCGGCGAGATCACGGCAGCCAACACCAATGCCCCGCGCAACCGGGCCGGCCTCAACCTCGCCTACAAATGGGGGGCCATGGGCGTCAACTGGACGGCCACCTACACCGGCCCGGTGTCGCTGGACGACCAGTTCCTGAAAAGCTTGAGCATTCCGCCCGGCACGGTGGGCGTGGGTTCGCGCACCTACAACGATTTCCAGTTCACCTACGACCTGAAGAAATCTCTGCAGCTCTATCTGGGCATGGACAATGTCTTCAACGCCAAGGCGCCGCCCATCATCAGCGGCCTGCCCGGCAACCAGACCGGTACCGAGACCGACACCTCGACCTACGATGCGATCGGGCGGCGCTACTATCTGGGCTTGCGCGTCAGCTTGTAGTATAAAAATAACACCAACATTGGTTTTTTGACTTCATTGCCATTTTGTGTTTACAAAAACACCATTCCGCCAATACATTAGCAGATCGGAAAAAATGTTTTTCCGACAATTTGCACGACTAATAAAAATTGGAGGAGTAGGCAATGATCAAAGAAACAACGTTATCCCGTTCCGTACGCATGATCTGCGTGGGAGGACTGGCGCTGGGCTTACAGGCCGCCCACGCGCAGGAAGCTGCCGCGGACGGCATACAGAAGGTTCAAATCACGGGTTCCCGCATCTCGGCGCCAGGTGCGGAATCGCCGTCGCCGCTGCAAATCCTGTCGTCGGCCGACATCGCCGCCTCCGGCGCGACCACTCTGCAAGACCTGCTGCAGAAGAACCCGACCATGGGTACGCCTACCCTGAGCCGTACCAACTCGAACTTCGTGACCTCCAGCGCCGGGGTATCCACCGTCAACCTGCGCAACCTGGGCGATTCGCGCACCCTGGTGCTGGTCAACGGCCGCCGCTTCGTATCCGGCGTGCCGGGCGATACCGCGGTCGACCTGAACACCATTCCTACCGACTTCATCGAACGGGTCGAACTGCTGACCGGTGGCGCCTCCGCCACCTACGGTTCGGACGCCGTGGCCGGCGTGGTCAACATCATCCTGAAACGCAATTTCAACGGCCTGCTGTTCGACGCCTCGACCGGCCGCAGCTCGGAAGGCGACGACTTCAAGAAAAAACTGTCGCTGACCTTCGGCACATCCAGCGCCGACGGCGCCAGCAATGTCATGGGCCACTTCGGCTACTCCAAGCAGGGCGCGGTGTTCTCGCGCGACCGCGCCATCTCGGCCAACGACCAGACCTCGAAACTGCCCAAGACCAAGCTGGCCAGCGACGCCTTCATCCCTGTCCCCAACCTGTCGTCGTTCGCGCCGCAGGGCCACTTCACCGGCGACGATGACGACTTCACCTACGACCGCGCCGGCAACATCATTCCGTGGAACGTCAACGGCGGCAACGGCCAGGCCGCGACCGGCTTCAACCGTTCGGCCTTCCGCACCATCGCGATCCCGACCGAGCGCTTCCTGTTCGCCACCAGCGGCAACTACGCGATCAACGACAAGGTCAGCGCCTTCTTCGAAGGTAACTTCGCCTCGTCCAAGACCCGCACCAATACCGAGCCGTTCGGCCTGGGGTCGGACGATATCTACAAAGCCTCGGAAGGCCTGGTGCCGGCCGAGACCATGGTCAACGGCAAGGCGGTGCGCAATCCGCTGGTGCCGCAGTACCTGTACGACCGCATCACCGACAAGGATGGCGACGGCCTGCGCGACTACAGCTTCACGCGCCGCATGTCCGAGGTGGGCAGCCGCACCCAGACCGCCGACCGCGACACCTTCCGCCTGGCGACCGGCCTGAAAGGCAGCGTCGGCGACTGGAACTACGATACCTACATCGCCTACGGCAAGACCAAGGAAGCGCAGAACTCGTCCGGCCAGGTCAATGTGCTGAACTTCCGCAATGCGCTGGAAGCCATCCCCGACGTCAACGACGTCAACCGCAACGGCAGCACCACCGACGCCATCTGCGCCGACGCCAACGCCCGCGCGCTGGGCTGCGTGCCGATCAATCTGTTCGGCTACAACACCGTCAGCCCGGAAGCGTTGAAGTACGTGATCGCGCCCGGCTCGCTGACCACCTCGATCACGCAAAAACTGGCGGGCGGTTCGATCAGCGGCGAGTACTTCGATCTGCCGGCCGGCAAGATCGGCTGGGCGGCCGGCTTCGAATGGCGCGACGAGCAATCGAGCGCGGTGCCCGACCCGCTGACCCAGGCAGGCCTGAACGCCGGCAACGCGCTGCCGCCGACCGAAGGCGGCTACCATGTGCGCGAGTTCTTCATCGAAACCCGCGTGCCGCTGCTGAAAGACCAGCCCTTCGCCAAGTCGCTGGCCTTCAACGGCGCCTTCCGCAACGGCCACTACTCGACCGTCGGCAACACCAACAGCTGGAACGCCGGCCTGGAATGGGCGCCGACCTCGGACATCAAGTTCCGCGCCACCCGCGCCACGTCGACCCGCGCGCCCAATATCAACGAGCTGTACACGGCGCCCAGCCAGACCTTCCCCGACGTGTCCGATCCGTGCGAAGGCGTGACCGCCACCTCGACCGGCAAATACGATGCGGGCTGCCGCGCCAATCCCTACGTCAGCGCCAACATCGCCGCCAACGGCAAGGTCGTGCTGACCCAGCCCGATCTGCAGGGCGTCAGCGGCTACGACAGCGGCAACTCCCGCCTGAAAGCGGAACAAGGACGTTCGACCACCGTCGGCGTGGTGCTGACGCCGCGCTCGATTCCGATGCTGAGCAAGTTCACCTTCACGGCCGACTACTTCAACATCAAGATCTCGGATGCGATCCTGCTGTCCGACCGCCAGTACACGCTGAACCAGTGCTACTCCGGCGACGCCGCCTACTGCAAATACATCACGCGCCGCACCGCCACCGTGGGCGATTCCAGCGTCGGCGCGCTGAAGTATGTCGACAGCCTGTACCTGAACTCCGGCGGCAAAGCCACCGAAGGCGTCGACATCACGGCGTCGTGGTCGGACTACGTCGGCCCTGGCCGCCTGAGCGCGAACATCGCCTACACTTACCTGAAGGACTTCTGGGAGCGTCCGCAGCCGGACGCCGACCGCGACTACAACGTCGGCGAGGTCGGTTTCGCCCGCAACAAGGCCGTCATCAACCTGGCGTACAAATGGAACAAATTCGGCGCCCACATGACCACGTCCTACACGGGTTCCAGCGCGCTGAGCGATCAGTTCCTGCTCACCAACAAGCTGCAGCCGGGTTCCGTCAAAGTCGGTTCCAAGACCTACAATGACTTCCAGTTCACCTATGACGTGGCGAAGAAGATCGAGCTCTACCTGGGTATCGACAATGCCTTCAACGCCAAGCCGGCACCGATCATCAGCGGCCTGCCCGGCAACACCACCGGCACGGAAACCAACGCCAGCGTGTACGATCCTATCGGCCGCCGCTTCTACCTGGGCGTGCGCGGTACGCTGTAATCCCGCCGCAAATGAAAAAAGCCTCTATCTGCACTGAACGCGATCTTGAGCGCGTTCAGGCTGATGGAGGCTTTTTTTTATTGAAGACCGAAATTACTTGGCGGTCATCAGTGCAACGGTGGTGTCCAGCATGCGGTTCGAGAAGCCCCACTCATTGTCGTACCACGACGAAACCTTGACCAGGCGGCCCGACACTTTGGTCAGGGTCGAATCGAAGTTCGACGACGCCGGGTTGTGGTTGAAGTCGATCGACACCAGTGGCTCGGTCTGATAGGTCAGCACTTCTTTCAGCGCGCCTTCAGCGGCGGCCTTCATCAGCGCGTTGACTTCGTCCACGGTCGTGTCGCGCTTGGCGATGAACGACAGGTCGACCAGCGACACGTTGATGGTCGGCACGCGGATCGCGAAACCGTCCAGCTTGCCGTTCAGCTCAGGCAGCACCAGGCCAACCGCGGCGGCAGCGCCGGTCTTGGTCGGGATCATGCTCATGGTGGCCGAACGGGCGCGGCGCAGGTCTTCGTGCATCACGTCCGACAGCACCTGGTCGTTGGTGTAAGCGTGCACGGTGGTCATCAGGCCGGTTTCCACGCCGATGGCGTCGTTCAGCGGCTTGACCAGCGGGGCCAGGCAGTTGGTGGTGCACGAAGCGTTCGAGATCACGGTGTCGGTGGACTTCAGCACGTGCTGGTTGACGCCGTACACGATGGTGGCGTCAACGTCCTTGCCGCCTGGTGCCGAGATGATGACTTTCTTGGCGCCGCCCTTCAAGTGAGCCGAAGCTTTCTCTTTGGTGGTGAAGAAGCCGGTGCACTCCAGCACCACGTCCACGCCCAGCTCGCCCCATGGGATTTCCGCAGGGTTGCGCTGTGCGAACACGCGAATCACGTCGCCATTCACGATCATATTGTCGCCGTCTACCGTCACGGTGCCTGGGAACTTGCCGTGGGCGGTGTCGTAGCGGGTCAGGTGGGCGTTCGACTTGGCATCGCCCAGGTCGTTGATCGCAACGATCTGGATGTCTTGTTTCTTGCCGCCTTCGTAGAAAGCGCGCAGCACATTGCGGCCGATGCGGCCGTAGCCATTGATTGCAACTTTGATCGTCATACTATGCTCCTGATTAGAAAAATAGGTAATGCAACAAGCAATTATAGATTATGCAATGACAGATTTGACTTTCGCCACGACGTTTTCCACCGTGAAGCCGAAGTGCTTGAACAGCACGCCTGCCGGAGCCGATTCACCGAAGGTATCGATGCCGACCACGGCGCCTTCCAGGCCGACGTATTTGTACCAGAAATCGGTCACGCCGGCTTCGATTGCCACGCGCGGCAAGCCTTTGGTCAACACGCTGGCCTTGTAGGCGGCGTCCTGACGGTCAAATACATCGGTCGACGGCATCGACACCACGCGCGCCGCGATGCCTTCCGCGGCCAGCGCGGAAGCGGCGGCCACGGCCAGCTCGACTTCGGAACCGGTGGCGATCAGCGTGACCTTGGCGCCGGCCACTTCGCTCAGCACGTAGCCGCCGCGGGCCACGTCGGCGATCTGCTGGGCGCTGCGTTCCTGGTACGGCAGGTTCTGGCGCGAGAAGATCAGGGTCGAAGGACCATCCTTGCGCTTGACCGCCGCGCCCCAGGCGACCATCGATTCGACGGTGTCGCACGGACGCCAGTTGTCCAGGTTGGGGATCAGGCGCATCGACGAGATGTGCTCGACCGACTGGTGGGTCGGGCCGTCTTCGCCCAGGCCGATCGAATCGTGGGTGAACACGAACAGCGAACGCTGCTTCATCAGCGCGGCCATGCGCAGTGCGTTGCGGCTGTAGTCCGAGAAGGTCAGGAAGGTGGCGCCGAACGGGATGTAGCCGCCGTGCAGGGCGACGCCGTTCATGATCGCCGACATGCCGAATTCGCGCACGCCATAATTGATGTGGTTGCCTGGTTTGCCGGAACGCAGCGCGATGCACTCTTTCCAGTTGGTCAGGTTGGAACCGGTCAGGTCGGCCGAGCCGCCCAGGAATTCCGGCAACACCGGCGCCAGCGCCTGGATGGCGTTCTGGCTGGCCTTGCGGGTGGCGATGTTTTCTTTCTTCTCGACGCAGGCGGCGATGCCGGCGGCCAGAGCGGCGTCGAAGGCCGCTGGCAGGTCGCCCTTCATGCGGCGGGTCAGTTCGGCGGCTTCGGTCGGGAACTGTGCGCTGTAGGCGGCGAAGGTCGCGGCCCAGTCGGCTTCCAGCTTGGCGCCGGCGGACTTGGCGTCCCATGCGGCGTAGACGTCGGCAGGGATTTCGAACGGTGCGGCGCTCCAGCCGATGTATTCGCGTACGGCAGCCACTTCCTTGTCGCCCAGCGCGGCGCCGTGTACCTTGTCGCCGCCTTGCAGGTTAGGCGAACCCTTGCCGATCACGGTCTTGCAGCAGATCAGGGTCGGCTTGTTCGAGGTCTTGGCGGCGGCGATGGCGGCCGACACGGCGGCGACATCGTGGCCGTCGACCGCGCGGATCACGTTCCAGCCGTAGGCTTCGAAACGGGCCGGGGTGTCGTCGGTGAACCAGCCTTCGACCTTGCCGTCGATGGAGATGCCGTTGTCGTCGTACAGCGCGATCAGCTTGTTCAGGCCCAGGGTGCCGGCCAGCGCGCAGACTTCGTGCGAGATGCCTTCCATCAGGCAACCGTCGCCGACGAAGGCGTAGGTGTAGTGGTTGACCACGTCAAAGCCAGGCTTGTTGAACTCGGCAGCCAGCAGGTACTCGGACAGCGCCATGCCGACCGCGTTGGCGATACCCTGGCCCAGCGGGCCGGTGGTGGTTTCCACGCCCGGGGTGATATCGACTTCCGGGTGGCCCGGGGTTTTCGAGTGCATCTGGCGGAAGGACTTGATGTCGTCCATGCTCACCGCGTAGCCGGACAGGTGCAGCAGCGCGTAGTGCAGCATCGAGCCGTGGCCGTTGGACAGCAGGAAGCGGTCGCGGTTCACCCATTTCGGGTTGGCCGGGTTGTGGCTGTAATGGCCACTCCACAGCGCAACGGCGATTTCGGCCATGCCCATCGGCATGCCTGGGTGGCCGGAATTGGCCTTCTGGACGGCGTCCATTGCCAGCGCGCGGATCGCGTTAGCCATTTGGGTGGTTGGGAGCGTAGAAGTCATCGTAGGTCTATCACGAAAGTATGGAAACTGGGGGCAATGGGATGCTGCCTGTCGGTGCTGCTCACTTGCTGAACCCATTATTTTACCAGACCGAGGCGTCCACCATTTAAAATTGCGGAACTCAAACCGACCGGATTCGCGCATGCCCCGCTTTTATCTCTCCCAGCCGCTGGCCATCGGCCAGCTCGTCAGCCTGCCCGAGGCCGTGGCCCGCCACATCCAGGTGCTGCGCCTGGCCCAGGGCGAGCTGGTGACGCTGTTCAACGGCGACGGCGGCGAATACAGCGCCACGCTGAGCGAGATCGGCAAGCGCAGCGTGACCGCCGAGGTCAAGGCGCACAACCCGCGCGATGTCGAGCTGCCCTACGCCGTCACGCTGGCGCAATGCCTGCCCGAGGCCAGCAAGATGGACTGGATCATCGAAAAAGCGATCGAGCTGGGCGCCGGCGGCATCGTGCCGCTGGCGGCGCAGCGCTGCGTGGTGCGGCTGTCGGCCGAGCGCGCGGAAAAGAAACTTTCGCACTGGCAAGGGATCATCGAGTCGGCCTCGGAACAGAGCGGCCGCAACCGCCTGGCCCAGCTCGCCGGCGTGCAGGATTATCAACAGTGGATCGCCCAGCAGGACTTGCACAAACGCATCATCCTGACGCCGCGCGCCGAGCAGTCGCTGGCCCACTGGGCGCGCCATCAGCCGCCGCAGCCGGTGACGCTGGTGGTCGGCCCCGAGGGCGGCCTGAGCGAGGCGGAAGAACAGCTGGCGATCGCCCGCGGCGCGCTGCCGCTGGCGATGGGGCCGCGCATCCTGCGCACCGAGACCGCCGGCCTGGCCGCGCTCGCCATACTGAGCGCCAGCTGGGGCGGCATGGATTAATACGGACGTGCCGTTAAGTCATTTAATTTTGTTTATAAAATGATATTCATGCCCGGCAGGCAAAGATATCGGCCCGGTTTGAATTAACTCTGGCGGGATTACGCAGGGGCCGAAGAATGGATGTGGTTTTTTCGCATCACATTTTAATATGATTTTGATATTACCTGAGTTTATATTTCAAATAAAATACTTGCATTCTGCATGGCCCTGCTGCAGTCCCTGAATTCCCTCTGCTACGGCTTGTTTCGGGCCTCATCCATCCGTTCCGTCAAGCGACATTTACGTTCAAAACACCTCTGCCACCCCACCAAACCGTTGTATTTTCAATACAGCTGTTTGGCTGGCAACAATTTGCTATGTTGACAGGAAATACAGCGTGATGGTCTCATAAGGTGGCTGAAATTCTTTACTATCCGTAATGAACATCTCAGTAACCCGCCCATAAAGCGTAAAAAGCACACATAATTTTCCCGCAGAGGAGTTTGAGCAATGATGAGAGAAACAGTTTTATCGCGTTCGGTACGCCTGATCTTTTCGAGTGGTGTAGCGATCGGCATGGGCCTGGCGGCACAATCGGCCATGGCGCAAGAAGCCGGCAACGAAAACATTCAACGAGTAGAAATCACCGGCTCGTCGATTAAACGTATCGCCAAAGAAGGCGCGTTGCCAGTCCAGGTCATCAGCAGCGCCGACATCGCCAAGAGCGGCGCCAAGAACGTGGAAGACCTGGTCCAGGCATTGCCAGCAATGCAAGGCTACATGACCTCTGCGAACTCGGTCAACGGCGGCGGCGGCGGCGTACAGAACGCGTCGATCCACAGCGTCGGCGCCAGCTACACCCTGGTGCTGTTGAACGGCCGCCGCATGGCGCCGTACACCGCGGGCAGCGCGGTCAACCTGGCCAGCATCCCTCTGGCAGCCGTTGAACGTGTCGAAGTACTGACCGACGGCGCCTCGGCCCTGTACGGCGCCGACGCGATCGCCGGCGTGATCAACTTCGTGCTGAAGAAAAACGCCCAGGACTTCACCGCCGAAGGCACCTACACCTCGCCGGAAAAAGAAGGCGGCCGCAGCGGCAATATCGCCCTGTCCAAAGGCTTCGGCGATCTGGAAAAAGACGGCTTCAACGTGCTGGCCAGCTATAGCCACGACGATCAAAAAGAACTGAACGCTTCGCAGCGCGATTTCGCCAAGACCGGCCTGGTGCGCTTCACCGAAGGCGGCAAGCCATATTCGATGTACCAGCTGGCCATCAACACCACGCCTGCTTCGGTGACGCTGAACTTCAAGGATGCCACCAAGACCCCGCTGACGTTCTCGCCGAATTACATGAAAGACGGCAAGTGCGCACCTAACACCGCCTATATCGGCAGCGACTCCGACAAATCGTGCTGGTTCGACTATTCGGGCACGGTACAACTGATTCCTAAATCGAAGCGCGACAGCCTCTTCCTGTCCGGCCGCGCCAAGATCAACGACGACACCACCGTCTTCGCCGAAGCCGTCGCGTCCAAATTCAGCCAGACCGGCCGCTTCGCGCCGCCAGCCCAAGCCATTGCGCTGCCGCTGGGCGACGCTAAATATGCCGCCAATGTGGCGCCTTACCTGGCGCAGCTGGGCGTGAACCCGGCTGACGTGAAGAAGGCCACGATGAATATGCGCTTCGTCGACGCTGGTGGCCGCGCGGAAGAATATGTTTCCGAGGCACGCCACTTCGCCGGCGGCGTTGAAGGCCGCTTCAAGGACTTCGATTACACCGCATCCTACGTGCATTCGGAGAACACCCGTACCGCCAACTATGCCGGCGGCTTCATGAGCAAGGACAAGTTCAAAACCCTGGCCTTCGATCCGTTCGCACCAGCTGGCGGCGCAGCAGCCGTGCTGGCACCGGCTGTCCTGCATGAGCTCGACACCGAAACCAAGACCAAACTGGACATCCTGAGTGTGCGCGCTTCGGGCGAACTGTACCAACTGCCAGCTGGTCCACTGCAAATCGGCGCCGGCGCCGATATGACCAAGCAGAAGTACGCCTCCCTGCCTAGCTCGATCACCCAAGGCCCTAACCCGCAACAGCCGAACTGGACCGATACCGTGTTCGGTAGCGCCCCGGGTGCACTGCCGATCGAAGGCTCGCGTAAGAGCTGGGGTACGTTCGCCGAGTTCCTGATCCCAGTGATCAAGAACCTGGACGTGACCGCCTCGGTGCGCTACGACAGCTACGACGCTATCCACAGCGACCGCATTTACGATCTGGATTCGAAACTGATCGGTTCCGGCGAACAAGGCAACGACGCGTCGAAAGCAACGTATAAACTGTCGTTCCGCTACAGCCCGGTCAACACCGTGCTGCTGCGCGGTTCCTACGGCACCGGCTTCAAGGTTGCCAATCTGGACGACGTGATTGCTCCGGTCGCGGATGCTGGCGTTACCTCGGCTAAATACAACTGCCCTGTGAAAGCACCGGATCCACGCGCTGCAGACTGCTCCGGCAATACCCAGTACGCGCTGACCTCGGGTGGTAACAACCTGAAAGGCGAAGCCGGCCTGAAACCAGAAGAGTCGAAGCAATACACCCTGGGTATCCGTCTGGATCCGCTGACCGGTCTGTCGCTGGGCTTCGATCTGTGGAACGTCAAAATGACCAACCAGATCACGGCACTGCCAGAAGGCCTGGTATTCAGCAATCCAGCCGCCTTCAACTCGCTGTTCTCGACCGTGTATGACGCCGGCATCGGCGCCAACAAGCTGGTGACCTTCCTGCCTAGCTTCAATATCGGTTCGGCGCGCTACAAAGGTATCGACTGGGATCATTCCTTCCGCACCAAAACTGGCTATGGCAACCTGTCCGTCAACTGGACCGGTACCTATATGCTGAAGTCGGAAGTTGACCTGCCAGATGCTGATGCGAACGGCAACAAAATCACCACCACGGAAAGCAGCCTGGGTCGCTTCGACAGCTTCAACAACGTCACGACCCGCGTGATCAGCCGTATCGCTGTCAGCCTGAAAACTCCAGGCATGTTCACGCATACCCTGACCATGAACTACCGTTCGGGCTACCATGACCAGGTGCGTACTGCTGCCGATGGCTCCATCAAGGCAGTCAATCCTGACGGCACCCTGGGCGCCTTCGTGGGCATGGCACGCGACGTTAAGTCGTATGACACCTACGATTGGCAAACCCGCGCGGAGATCACCAAGAACTACACGGTCACCGCTGGTATCAAAAACCTGCTGGACAAAGATCCATCGTTCTCCAACCGCACCTCCGGTGGCGGTAACCAAGTTGGTTACGACGGTCGTTACAACAGCCCACTGGGCCGCACGTTCTACGTGACCGCTGCTGCCAAGTTCTAAGCCGATCCCCTCCCAGGCCTGCGGGCCTGGGACGATCCCAAGCCGCCGGCTCACCCCGGCGGTTTTTTTTTGCCCGGGCGCTTACGGTAAAATAGCGGTTCGCGGGCCGCACCCGCGCTCCTCCCCGCTAACTACGGGGCCCAGCAATTTTCCGGATCGATCTACCATGTTGCGACTGAATGAAGTAAAACTCCCGCTTAACCATACCGAGGACGAACTGCCGGCCGCCATCCTGGCCCGCCTGGGCATCGCCGCCGACGCCCTGCTCGGCTACACGGTATTCAAACGCAGCTACGACGCCCGCAAGAAAACCGCGATCGTGCTGATCTACTCGCTCGACGTCGACGTCAAGGACGAAGCAGCGCTGCTCAAACGCCTGCACCACGACACCCACCTGATGCCGTCACCCGACACCTCGTACAAATTCGTCGCCCACGGCGAGCAGCTGGCCGGCCACGACCAGAACCCGCGCCCGGTGGTCATCGGCACCGGCCCCTGCGGCCTGTTCGCGGCGCTGATCCTGGCGCAGATGGGCCTGCGTCCCATCATCCTCGAACGCGGCAAGCAAGTGCGCGAGCGCACCGTTGACACCTTCGGCTTCTGGCGCAAGCGCGAGCTGAACCCGGAATCGAACGTGCAGTTCGGCGAAGGCGGCGCCGGCACCTTCTCGGACGGCAAGCTGTACAGCCAGATCAAGGATCCCAAGCACTACGGCCGCAAGGTATTGACCGAGTTCGTCAAGGCCGGCGCGCCGGAGGAAATCATTTACGTCAGCAAGCCGCACATCGGCACCTTCCGCCTGGTGAAGATGGTCGAGCAGATGCGCGCCAACATCGAACAGATGGGCGGCGAATACCGCTTTGAAAACAAGGTGGTCGACATCGAGATCGAGCAAGGCCCGGACGGCGGCCAGGTGCGCGGCCTGACGCTGGAGAGCGGCGAGAAAATCGTCACCAACCACGTGGTGCTGGCGGTCGGCCACAGCGCGCGCGACACCTTCGAGATGCTGCACCAGCGCGGCGTCTACATCGAAGCCAAGCCGTTCTCGATCGGCTTCCGCGTCGAACACCCGCAGTCGCTGATCGACACCTGCCGCTTCGGCCCGAACGCCGGCCATCCTATCCTCGGCGCGGCCGACTACAAGCTGGTGCACCACGCCTCCAACGGCCGCGCGGTCTACAGCTTCTGCATGTGCCCGGGCGGCACGGTGGTGGCGGCCGCGTCCGAGCCGGGCCGCGTCGTCACCAACGGCATGAGCCAGTACTCGCGCAACGAACGCAACGCCAACAGCGCCATCGTGGTCAATATTTCGCCGGAAGTCGACTACCCGGGCCACCCGCTGGCCGGCATCGAATTCCAGCGCCGCCTGGAAGAGAAGGCGTTTGAACTGGGCGGCGGCACCTACAACGCGCCGGGCCAGCTGATGGGCGACTTCGTCGCCGGCCGCGCCTCGACCGAGTTCGGCAGCGTGGTGCCGTCCTACAAGCCGGGCGTGCACCTGACCGACCTGGCGACCATCCTGCCGGAGTTCGCCGTGACCGCGCTGCGCGAAGCCTTCCCGGCCTTCGACAAGCAGGTCAAGGGCTACTTCAAGCACGACGCCGTGCTGACCGGGCTGGAAACGCGCACCTCGTCGCCGATCCGCATCAAGCGCCGCGACGACACGCTGCAAAGTCTGAACACGCGCGGCCTGTTCCCGGCCGGCGAAGGCGCCGGCTATGCGGGCGGCATCCTGTCGGCCGGCGTCGACGGCATCAAGGTGGCCGAGGCCGTGGCCCTGTCGATGGCCGCCGACCAGCAGCCCAAGCCTTAAGCCTGTTCCGGAGCCGGCAGCCGCAGCTTGATGCGGCTGCCGCTCTGGCAAGCCTCGACCGCCGCCTGCCCGCCCATCTGCTGCATGATCGTGTAGACGATGTGCATGCCCAGCCCCGATCCGCCCTGCCCGCGCTTGGTGGTGAAGAAGGGTTCGAACAGGCGCTCCCGCACTTCCTTCGTCATGCCGACACCGTCGTCGGCGAACTCCAGCAACAGCCAGCGCACGCCATCGACCTCCGCCATGCACGCCCCCAGCGTCACCACGCCGGGGCCGCCGTTCGGATACGCGTGCTTGGCGCTGTTCATCAGCAGGTTCGACAGCACCTGCGACCAGCGTCCCGGGTCCAGCCGGACCCGCAACTCCGGCGCGATATCGAGCACCACCGAAATGCCGCTCTTGCGCAAGGCCGGGCCATGCGCCGACACCACGCTCTGCGCGTGCTCCAGCAGCGCCAGCGTGGTCACATGCAGGCTGCCCTGGTCCACCGCCAGCTGCTTGAAGTTGCCGATCAAGTCGGCGGCGCGCAGCAGGTTGCGTTCGACCAGCGAGGCCGCCTCCTGCATGCGCTGGGCCGTCGCCACCAGCTCGGAGCGGCTGACGCGCTCGCCCGACACGCATTTGGCCAGCTCGGCCGCATAACTGCTCAAGGTCGACGCCGCCGTCACCGCCACCCCGATCGGCGTGTTGACCTCGTGCGCCACGCCGGCCACCAGCGCCCCCAGCGCCGCCATTTTTTCCTGCTCGATCAGGATGGTCTGCGCCGCCCGCAAGGCCTCGGTGCGCTGCTGCACCTTGTGCTCCAGCATCTGCTCGCGCTCCTGGTGCTGCAGTTCGGCGGCGCCGCGCGCGGCAAAGATCGACAGCAGCGACAAGGCCAGCAAGCGCTTGTCCTCCGACATCGGCTTGGTGTCGATGGCCGACAGGATGCCCAGCGTGCGGCCCTCGGTATCGATCATCGGCATGCCGATATAGCTTTCCGCCCGCATATCGACCAGCAGCGTGTCCTTGGGGTAGTCGGCCTGGATGCCGCAGGCGTGGAAACACATGCTCTGGTCGGTCACATCCTGGCAGGGCGTGTGCAGCAGGCTGTACTCCATGTTCGGCAGATAGTCGGCGCCGCCCCACACGGCCAGCGTGCGGATGCCTTCCTGCCCATCGGCCATGACGATCACCCGGCCGGCGATCACATAGGTCACGTCCAGCGCCAGCGCCAGGTCGTGCACCAGGATGCGCAGGAAATCGTCGCCGCGCGCCCGCGCGGTCGACGCCGTGATCGAACGCAGCGCCGCTTCGGCCAGCACCCGGCCGCCCTCGGCGCCAAACAACGGGGGTGGTGTCACTTGTTCGGTCAACAACTTGTCATCACTCATCATACCCCTCAGCTCACATGAACATGGTTGAATGTTTGCCGTGCCATTAGCACGATCCAGCTATAAACAACCAAAAACTTTGTATTTTTGTGTAAATAAGTCGTCTTTTTTTGAAATAACCACCAAAAGTGTTGTTTATTTCATTGTTGTTACAGAGCGCTAATTGACCATGCTCAGCCCAAGTGGTCTGATGACCGCCTGAATAATTTTATAGATAGATTATTCATTGTGAAATTTTCAATGACAAAGCATTAAGTCATATCTCGCCAGGAGTTCAAAGCATGATGATGGAAACTGTAATTTCGCGTTCACTGCGCCTGATGTTTTCGGGCGGCGCCGCACTGATCGGTGCAGGCCTGCTGACTCAGCCAGTATTTGCACAGGATACCCCTGTTATACAGCGCGTGGAAATCACCGGCTCGTCGATTAAGCGTGTAGACGCTGAAACGTCGCTGCCGGTACAAGTTGTCACCAAGGCTGACATCGCCCGCACCGGCGCCACCAGCACCGAAGAACTGTTGCAATCGATCTCGGCCTTCTCCTCGGCGGGCGGCACCAGCAACGCCACCGGCGCCGGCACCTCGACCGGCGGCCTGTCGTCGATCTCGCTGCGCGGCCTGGGCTCGGCCCGCACCCTGGTGCTGGTCAACGGCCGCCGCCTGGCGGCGTTCGCCGGCAGCGACGGCGCATCGGTCAACGTCAACGTCATCCCGCTGGCCGCCATCGAGCGCGTCGAAGTGCTGAAAGACGGCGCTTCGGGCCTCTACGGCAGCGACGCGGTGGCCGGCGTGGTCAACTTCATCCTGTCCAAGCAGACCGACGGCGTGGAAATCACCGGCGGCTACGGCTCGCCTGCGCAAAGCGGTGGCGGCCAGAACAGCAAGGCCTCGATCACCGGCGGCTACAACACCGACAAGCTGAACGTGGTTGTTTCCGGTTCCTACGAAAAAGAAAAAGCCCTGTTCGGCCGTGACCGCGACTACGCGGCCACCTCGACCAAGCTGCCTTACTACAACGGCACCGCGACCGGCCTGGGCAACATCCAGGGTTCGTTCACGCCGGGCAAAGGCCCCGACGCCGACTTCAGCTCGGGCGGTTCCGGCTACGGCAACCCGCTGGCCATCGGCGACAAGTGCGGCACCATCAAGATGGGCACGCTGCAAGGCGGCGCCATGGGTTCGCCTTACTGCTACTACGACAGCGGCCCGGACGTCGGCCTGACGCCTGATCGCGAGCTGTTCAACCTGACCGGCAACCTGACCTACCAGATCAACGACAAGCACCAGCTGTTCGCCGACATGCTGTACTCGCAGAGCAAGGTCACGCAGACCTACCAGGCGTCGCCAGCGCGCGCCAGCTTCTTCGAGACCGACGGCGAGTTCGCCAAGCAAGGCGTGGACGCGGCCCTGCTGCTGTTCCCGAACAACCCGGTGTACCAGTCGATCGCCGTGCCTTACCTGCAAAGCCAGGGTTACACCTCGCTGATCGGCAAGCCGCTGTCGATCACCTCGCGCGTGTTCGACTTCGGTCCACGCCAGAACGTCGACACCGCCAAGCAGGCGCGCGTGGTCGTTGGCGCCAAGGGCACCGTCGGCGCGGTCGACTACGAAGTGGCGCTGACCCACAACGAGTCCAAGCTGAACAGCGCCGTGACCACCGGCTACTTCTCGCAAGTGGCCTACGCCAAAGTCATCAACAACAGCAACTGGAACCCGTGGGCGGCTGGCGGCGTGCAAACCGGCGCCCTGGCCGACCAGCTGAAAGGCACGGCCTTCACCGGCGACTTCCTGTCGGCCAAATCGACCAGCGACTCGTTCGACGCCAAGATCATGGGCGAACTCTGGACCATCGCCGGCATCACCCCGCAATACGCGACTGGCGTCCAGTCGCGCAAGGAAAACTACACCACCAGCCCTAGCCTTGCCTACCAGTCGGGCGACATCTCCGGCCTGGGCGGCGCCATCAAGCCTGTCGACCGCGACCGTACCGTGAACTCGGCCTTCGGCGAACTGGTCGTTCCTGTCACGAAGGCGCTGGAACTGACGCTGGGCGCGCGCGACGACCACTACGACGACGTCGGCAACGCCGCCAACTGGAAAGGCAGTGTCCGCTGGCAGCCGATCAAGACCGTGGTGCTGCGCGGCTCCTACGGCACCGGCTTCCGCGCACCGTCGCTGATCGACCTGTGGCAGCCACAGACCCTGGCTACCTCCGAGCAGTTCAACGACCCGGCGACCAAGCAAACCGGCCTGCAAGTCAATGCGCTGTCGGGCGGCAATCCCAACCTGAAGCCTGAGAAGTCGAAGCAGTACTCGTTCGGCGTGGTCTGGCAGCCGGCATCGACCACCAGCATCGGCGTGGACTTCTTCAACATCAACATCCGCGACATCCTGGCGACGCCGTCGGCACAGGAAGTGGTATCGCGCTTCCGCGCCGGCGACCCGGCCTACGCCGGCCTGGTCAAGCTGAACGGCAACGACATCGTCAGCATCACGTCGACGCTGGCCAACACCGGCAACGCCAACGTGCAGGGCCTGGACCTGTTCGCCAACTGGAAGGACAACTTCAGCTTCGGTAAGCTGGAAGCCAACCTGAACGGCACCTACATGGATACCTTCGACCAGACCAGCCCTGGCGGCGACATCTCGCACAAGGTCGGCACCATCGTTGACGGTTCCGGCAACCCGGTGATCGGCGCGCAAAACGGCGGCGTCATCCTGCGCTGGAAACACCAGCTGGCCGGCACCTGGAGCAAAGGTCCATGGTCGACCACCCTGGTGCAGAACTATCGCACCGGCTACCAGGTTGGCCACGACTTGAACGACAACAAAGTGTTCATCGCGTCGGAAGCCACCTACGATGCCAACGTCACCTTCCGCGGCATCAAGAACCTGACGCTGGCGCTGGGCGTGAAGAACCTGTTCGACAAGCAGCCTGGCACGATTGGCACCGCAGTCACCAATCAGTTCCAGTCCGGCTACGACATCAACCAGTACGATCCACGTGGCCGCTTCGTCTACGTGACCGCTGGCTACAAGTTCAAGTAAGCCTTTGCTTTGAAATGAAGACGCACCGTGTGCGCATGCGACGCTCAAGATCGTCGCATGGCCACACGGGCGTTTTTTTTGCTACAGCCAGCCGGCCTTCTTGAAGCGCCGGTGCAGGTACAGGCACACTCCCACCATCACCGACAGCGCGAACGGATAGCCGTACTTCCATTCCAGCTCCGGCATGACCTTGAAGTTCATCCCCCACACACCGGCAAACGCGGTGCAGATCGCGAAGATCGCCGCCCATGCCGCCAACCGCTTGTTCACTTCGCTCTCCTCGATCGCCACCATCGACAGGTTGACCTGGATCGCCGTCGCGATGGTGTCGCGTATCGTGTCGAGCGCGGAACTGATGCGGTGCAAATGGTCGTGCACGTCGCGGAAGTATTCCTGCGTGTCCTGGCACATGGCCGGCACGCGGCCGCCGTGCAAGCGCCCCACCGCTTCCATCAGCGGCGACACCACGTGGCGCACGATCGTCACCTTGCGCTTGAGCTCATACAGACGCTGGATGTTGTCGCGCTGCCGGCCCTGGCTGAAGATCAGCTCTTCGATTTTTTCCAGCTCGGTTTCCAGCATGTCCAGCACCGGGAAGTAGCGGTCCACCACCGCGTCCATCAGCGC
Organism: Rugamonas aquatica; assembly: GCF_009380215.1. GTDB lineage: Bacteria > Pseudomonadota > Gammaproteobacteria > Burkholderiales > Burkholderiaceae_D > Rugamonas > Rugamonas aquatica_B. Next base: position 258,708 of record NZ_WHUG01000002.1, on the reverse strand, counting down.
ATACAGCACGAAGGCCGGGCCCAGGCGCAGCATGTGCGGCTCCTTCTCGGCGCGCGCGCGCACGCCGAGGAAACCCTGCTGGCTGCCGCCGTCGCGCGCCGACAGCACGTAGCTGTCGCCGACGAAGATGTCGACCTCGCCGATGGCGATATCGTTGTCGCGGCATTCGATGGTCTTGACCACCACGAACAGCGAATCGCCATACTCCTCGATCTTGGGCCGCTGGTGGCCGCGCCGCGCATCCTCCACCGCCAGCTCGTGCAGGCCGAATTCCTGCTGCATGATGGACAGCTCGTCCGGCTGGGCGTCGCGCAGCGCGACCCAGACAAAGGTTTCCGGCTTCTCGATGTAGTCGCTGATCTCCTCGACCGGAATGTCCGCCAGCTTCTGGCCGTCCTGATAGGCCACACAATTAATCAACATACTGTTTCCATAAAAAAAAAGCCCTTGGCCTCATCAGCCAAGAGCTTACCTCAAACCGGCGCCGGCGCCGGGATCAATCGTCCTTGGCGCCGTCGATACCGAGTTCGGCGATCTTGCGGGTGATGGTGTTGCGGCCTATGCCCAGGCGCACCGCCGCGTCGTTCTTGCGGCCGTGCGTGTGCTTGAGCGCCGTGCGTATCAGCGCCGATTCGAACTGGCGGCCCAGCACCGCCATCACTTCCTGCTGGCCGCCGCTGAGCATGGTGGCGGCCTGCGCCTCCAGCAATCCCAACCACGCATCCGGCGAACCGGCCGTCGCATGATGACCCGCTTCCGGCACCGGTATCGCCATCACCGTGCCGTGGTGCTGCACCGGCGCGTAATGCTCGGCCGGCGCCGGCGCGTTGGTAGCGCTGCCCTGCTCCTGCGTCAGCTCCAGCGGCAAGTCCTTGACCTCCACCGTCTGCCCCGGCGCCATCACCGTGATCCAGTTGCACAGGTTTTCCAGCTGGCGCACATTGCCCGGCAAATCCAGGCCGCTGAGGAACTGCAAGGTGGCGTCGCTCATGCGCTTGGCTTCCACGCCCAGCTGCTTGGCACTCTGCACCAGGAAGTGGCGCACCAAAATAGGGATGTCCTCGCGCCGCTCCCTCAAACTGGGCAGGCGCAGCCGGATCACGTTGAGGCGGTGATACAAGTCCTCGCGGAACAAGCCTTCGCGCACGCGCTGTTCGAGGTTCTGGTGGGTGGCGGTAATCACGCGCACATTGGCCTTGAGCGGCTGGTGGCCGCCGACGCGGTAGAAGTGGCCGTCCGACAGCACGCGCAGCAGACGCGTCTGCAAATCGAAGGGCATGTCGCCGATCTCGTCGAGGAACAGCGTGCCGTTCTCGGCCTGCTCGAAGCGGCCGCGGCGCGTGGTCTGCGCGCCGGTGAAGGCGCCGCGTTCATGGCCGAACAATTCGGATTCCAGCAAGTCCTTCGGAATCGCCGCCGTGTTGAGCGCGATGAAGGGCTGCGATGCGCGCGGGCTGTGCTTGTGCAGCGCGCGTGCCACCAGCTCCTTGCCCGAGCCCGATTCGCCGGTGATCAGCACCGTCACATTCGATTGCGACAGGCGGCCGATGGCGCGGAACACTTCCTGCATCGCCGGCGCCTGGCCGAGGATTTCCGGGGTTTCCGACGGACCCGATTCAACGCTGGTCTCGCGCAGGCTCTCGTCCAGCGCGCGGCGGATCAGCTCGACGGCCTTGTCGATGTCGAACGGCTTGGCCAGGTATTCGAAGGCGCCGCCCTGGAAGGCCGCGACGGCGGAATCCAGGTCGGAGAAGGCGGTGATGATGATGACCGGCAGGCCGGGGAAGCGCGACTTCACCAGTTGCAGCAGGTCGAGGCCGGAGTCGCCCGGCATGCGGATGTCGGACACCAGCACTTGCGGCGTCTCGAACTCCAGCGCGGCGATGGCGTCGCGCGCGTTGGCAAAACTCTTGGTGGCCAGGTTTTCCCGGGCCAGCGCTTTTTCCAGTACCCAGCGGATCGATTCGTCGTCGTCTACTATCCAGATTGGCTTCATGTGTTGTGTGTATCCCGCAATATGGATCGTCAATCAAGGGACTCGGCGCCCGCCCCTGCCTGCCTGGGCTTATGGCAGCGGCAGCAGGATGCGGAAATCCGTATATCCAGGCCGGCTCTCGCACTCGATCACGCCCATGTGCTGTTGCACGAAGGTTTGCGCTAGGGTCAAGCCCAGGCCGCTGCCGCCTTCCCTGCCCGACACCAAGGGGTAGAAAATCCGGTCGCGGATCTGGGGCGCGATGCCCGGTCCATTGTCAATGATATGCAAGTCTAATGCCAGCCCGTAACGGACCTTGGCCAGCGTGACTTGCCGGGCGACGCGCGTCTTGAAAACGATCTCCGCATCGCCGTTATCGATGCGGCTGGCGAGCGCCTGCGCCGCGTTGTGGGCGATGTTGAGCACGGTCTGGATCAGCTGTTCCTTGTCGCCGCGGAACTCGGGTATCGAGGCGTCGTAATCGCGCAAGATGGTCAGGCCGGACGGGAACTCCGCCAGCATCAGGCTGCGCACGCGCTCCAGCACTTCGTGGATGTTGACGTCGCCGACGATGTGTGGCCGGCGGTGCGGCGCCAGCAGGCGGTCGACCAGCGTCTGCAGCCGGTCGGCTTCCTTGATGATGACCTGGGTGTACTCGCGCAGCTGGCCGGCGTGCAGCGCCGGCAGCTCCATCTCCAGCAGCTGCGCGGCGCCGCGTATGCCGCCCAGCGGGTTCTTGATTTCGTGCGCCAGGTTGCGGATCAGCTCCTTGTTGACCTGGCTCTGGTCGAGGATGCGCTCCTCGCGGTCCAGCTTGAGGTGCTGCAAGTGCTCGCGCAGCTCGATCAGGATGTGGCCTGCCGGCTCATCCAGCACCGAGACGATGCTGTGCACGTGCAGCGCATCGCGCCCGGCCCGCTCCAGCATCAAGTCCTGGCGCAGGTCGGAGAACTTGTGCTCGCGCGCCTGGGCGCAGATGTTGTCGAGTTCGCCGGGGTTGAGGAATTGCGCGCTCAGCGTCTGGCGCGACAGCGCCTTGAGCGAGCTCTCCAGCAGGTTTTCTGCGGCGGCGTTGGCGTAGACGATCTGGCCGTCGGCGTCCAGCAGCACCACGGCCGAGGCCAGCAGTTCCAGCCCCGCCAGTGAAGGCAGGCTGTGCCGGCCGGCTTGCTTACTCACTAAAGTCATCGGATATTCGCGATCTCACGTTTCAAGGCTTCCACATTTTTTTCCGAGCGGCTGATGTTGTCGCGCATGCCGGCCACCCGTTCCTGGTACTTGGCGTAGTTGCGCTCATCGCCGCGCCGTTCCGGCTCGCCGTTGTTGAACTCCTTGCGCAACTCGGCCAGCTTCTGCGTTTCGGTTCTCAGCTCATCCTCCAGAATGCCGCGGCGGTCGGCGTCGCGGGCCCGCTGCTCGGCGTTGTCGACGCGGGGAAAATCCCCCGGCGTGCTGACCGGCGCCGGCACGCCGGGCACGCGCGCGGGCGCGCCCTGGCGGCGCGGCGGCGCCGGCACCACGGTGCCCGGCAAGTCCATCGATTTGCAGTAGCTGCCGCGGTTGATATCGGTGTACTCGATGCTGCCGTTGGGCGCGGTGCACTTGTAGATCTGCGCTTGCGCGGCGGAGCAGACCAGCAGCGCCAGCAACACCGGCAGCGCGCATCGTTTGAAACGAGTTGTCATTCGTAATCCGTGGGTGGAACTATCCATCCCGAATATACAACATCCAAAGAAAAACGCGGGGAAAGCTCTGCTCGCCCCGCGTTTTTTGCTTCATTCCAGGCACCGGCATGGCCGGTGCGTTGTCATTACAGCGAGTAGTACATGTCGAACTCGGCAGGGTGAGTCGTCATGCGCATGCGCTGGACGTCCTGCATTTTCAGTTCGATGTAAGCGTCGATCATGGAATCGCTGAACACGCCGCCACGGGTCAGGAACTCGCGGTCTTTGTTCAGGTTGTCCAGCGCTTCTTCCAGCGACGAGCACACGGTTGGGATCAGTGCGTCTTCTTCCGGCGGCAGGTGGTACAGATCTTTCGATGCTGCTTCGCCCGGGTGGATCTTGTTGGCGATACCGTCCAGACCAGCCATCAGCAGCGCTGCGAAGCACAGGTAGACGTTGGCCAGTGGATCCGGGAAGCGGGTTTCGATACGGCGGCCCTTAGGATTGGCCACGTGTGGAATACGGATCGAAGCCGAACGGTTTTTAGCCGAGTACGCCAGTTTGACTGGAGCTTCGAAGCCTGGAACCAGACGCTTGTACGAGTTGGTGCCTGGGTTGGTGATCGCGTTCAGTGCCTTGGCGTGCTTGATGATGCCGCCGATATAGTACAGCGCGGTGTCGGACAGGCCGGCATAGCCGTCGCCAGCGAACAGGTTGACGCCGTCTTTCCAGATCGACTGGTGCACGTGCATGCCGGAACCGTTGTCGCCAACGATAGGCTTAGGCATGAAGGTGGCGGTCTTGCCGTAGCTGTGAGCCACGTTCCAGACCACGTATTTCAGGTTCTGGGTCCAGTCGGCGCGCTCGACCAGGGTCGAGAACTTGGTGCCGATTTCGTTCTGGCCGGCGCCGGCCACTTCGTGGTGGTGCACTTCGACCGGGATACCCAGCGATTCCAGGATCAGGCACATTTCCGAACGCATGTCCTGGAAGCTGTCCACTGGTGGCACTGGGAAGTAGCCGCCCTTGACGGTTGGACGGTGGCCGGTGTTGCCGCCTTCCAGCTTCTCGCCGGTGGTCCACGATGCTTCTTCGGAATCGATCTTGACGAAGCAGCCGGACATGTCGATCTTCCAGCGCACGCTGTCGAAGATGAAGAATTCTGGCTCTGGGCCGAAGTAGGCGGTGTCGCCCATGCCGGACGATTTCAGGTAGGCTTCAGCGCGCTTGGCGATGGAGCGTGGATCGCGGTCGTAGCCCTTGCCGTCGGCAGGCTCGATGACGTCGCACTGCATGAACAGCGTGGTCTCTTCCATGAACGGGTCGATGTTCGCGGTGTTTGGATCCGGCAGCAAAATCATGTCCGATGCTTCGATGCCCTTCCAGCCGGCGATCGAGGAACCGTCGAAGGCGTGACCCGATTCGAACTTGTCGATGTCGAAGTGCGACACAGGCACGGTAACGTGCTGTTCTTTACCACGGGTGTCGGCGAAACGGAAATCAACGAATTTGACTTCGTTTTCCTGGACCATTTTCAGAACTTCTGCGGCTGTCATTGCCATGCGTATCTCCTAAAGGAATGTGGGGCTCGTGCGCTCTTGGTAAGCAGTATTCGTGCCAGCATAAAACTCATCAGCTTATGTCGATAGCGTCTTTGAACTTGCAGGCAAATGAATCTAAAATTCGCCGACCGGCCCAAGTGCCACAATATGAGGCAGCTCAATACCGCACCAAGGGAGTGCATGTTCGAGATATTGCACCGTATTTGTGCATTTTTGGAATATTTCCGAAAAACGCACGGCTTTGGTGCGCCTGCCTGTGGTGCGCGTGCAGGAAGCCTATAATAAACTCAAACTTATTTCTGGAACATGACATGAGCAAAATAGACGATATTCTGGCGCTGGCGCGCAGCCGCAGCAAAGACTGGCCCTACGCGGGCGCCGTCACGCCCCAGGAAGCCTATGAACTGATCGCCGCCGACAACGCCGTCAAGCTGATCGACGTGCGTACCCATGCGGAGCGCGACTGGGTCGGACGGGTGGCGATACCGGAAGCCCAACATGGTGCGGTCCAGTGGACCATCTATCCGGGCGGCATCGCCAACCACGAGTTCATCGAGGAATTGAATTCGGTGGTGCGCAAGGACCAGGTGATTTTGTTCCTGTGCCGCTCGGGCGTGCGCTCGCGCGGTGCGGCCAAGCTGGCGACCGAACACGGCTACCTGCACTGCTACGACATCCTGGAAGGCTTCGAAGGCGACAAGGACGAGCGCGGCCACCGCAAGAACATCAACGGCTGGTGCAAGGCCGACTTGCCCTGGACCGGCGCCTGACGCCCGTCAGACCGCCACCGCCTCATCCACAGCGGGCGCCGACTCGCCCATCAGGAACTGGATACGCTTGCGCACGAACTGTATGTGGCTGCGCAAGCCATACAAGCCATCCGCAAACGACAGCGGGATCGACACCTGGTTGACCAGGTCTTCGATCTCGTTCAGGCGCTGCAGCTGCGCCTCGTACACCTGCATGCGCGACGCTTCCGGCGCCTCCTCCACCGCCTGCTCCACCGCGCGCAGCTGGCCGTACCAGCGGTACACACGCGAGCGGATGCGCCACACGTATAGCGGCGGCACCACCTTGGACAGCGGCAGTATCAGCGCGCCCAGCGCCACCACCACGACCCACATGCGGTCGAAGAAGTTCGCCAGCCAGAACGTCATATAGCGCTGCAGCAGCGGCGGCCCGCTCTTGTAGTACTTGGCCGCCTCGGCATCGACCGGAATCTCGGTGTACTTGGCCGACGGGAACTGGCCCTGCTGCGAGAACCAGCCCGCGCCGCTATGGATGCTGCTGGCCGCCTGCACGAACAGGTCGGTCAGCGCCGGATGCAGATCGTCGCGCGCCACCAGCGTGGCGGTGGGGGCGATCAGGTTGTAGTCCTCGGCCGGGATGTCGCGGCCCAGGTCGACGATCCCCTGCGGCAGCACCACATGCGTCAGGAAGGGCAGCTTGCGGGCGTAGGCTTCGGCCTGGTTAAAGTTGAACAGCTTGATGCCGGGCGTTTGCAGCAGCATCTGGATCAGCGGCGCTTCCGGCGCGGAGGTGAACACCAGGCCGTCGATGCGGCCTTCCAGCAGCTCCACCGTAGCCGGCGTGTTGGCCAGCGAGAAGCGCTCGACCTCGCCCTTCTCGACGCCGTTCAACTCCAGCACCTGGCGGAACAGGCGTGGCGCGCCGGCGCCCTTGGGGCCGTAGTTGATCTTCAAGCCCTTCAGTTGAGTCAGCTGGGTGATGGGCGGCTTGCCCTTGGTCTCGCGCAGGAACAGCCACAGCGGCTCGACAAACAGGCTGCCCAGCGAGGTCAGGCCTTCGCGTTCGGCCGCTTCCTCGTTGGTGGAGCCGCTTTGCACGAAGGCGATGTCGACTTCGCCGGCGCGCAGGCGCTTGAGGTTTTCACCGGAGCCGGCGGACGGCACCAGCGTCACCTTGACGCCGTGCTTGGCCAGCGCGGCCGCGTATTTCTTGCCGAATTCCTCGTAGGCGGAATTTTCCTGGCCGGTGGCCAGGCGCACCGTGCGCGGCGGCGCCGGGTCCACCAGCCAGTAGGCCAGCAGGCAGACGCCGGCAATCAGCGCGATGGTGGGTGCGGCGGCGACAAACAAGTCCCGCACTGAGAACTGCGTGAACTTGAGGATTTTGGACATGTGATGGCGTATCGGTTTCATGGGCTGATACATTGCCAACAAATGAGCAACTATGCAAGGGAAACACGAGCGCGTCGCTCCCGCGCAGGCGGGAGTCCATAGAACGCTGCCTCAGCATGGATCCCCGCTTTCGCGGGGACGACATTCAGCCGCCGCAGGTCTGCAGCGGCGGCGTCACCGCCGCCGTGGTGTTGCCGCCGGTCTTGACGATCACCGGCGGCGTCGCCCCCGGCTTGGCCACCGGATGCGGCTCGATCAGCGGCATCAGGTTGGGCGCCAGCACCACCAGCAGCTGCACCGGCAGCGCGCTGGTGAAGTCGTAGTTCTTCGATTCCGGGCCATGCACATAAGCCGTCATCGAACCGAAGAAGCGCTCGCCGATATTGAACACAAACGTCGCCGAGCGGTTCACATAACGCGACTCGATCAAACGTCCGCCGCCACCGTAGACGTCGAAACGCTGGTCGCCGGTACCGGTCTTGCCGCCCACCGGGATCACCTTGCCATCCGATCCCACGAAAGCCATGCGCGCCCGCTTGGCCGTACCGTCCGACACCACGCCGCGTATCGCATCCGCCACCACCCGCGCCACCTCCGGCGACAGTACCTGCTCGTTGGCGGTCGGCTTGCCCTTGGTGACCACCGTCTCATACGGCGTCCCCTCGGCGAAGTGCAGCGAGCTGATGCGCTGACTGCTCTTGCGCACGCCGCCATTGACGATAATCCCCATCATCTCCGCCAGCGCCGCCGGACGATCGGCCGACGCGCCCAGCGTGGTCGCATACGACGGCACCAGCGAATCGAACGGATAACCCATCTTCTTCCACTGCTTGTGGATTTCCATGAAGCCTTCCACCTCGATCAGGCCGGCGATGCGCTTGTCCTGCGCGTGCTTGTGGTGAGTCTTGAACAGCCACTGGTAGACCTCCTGCCGCTCCTGCTCGCTGGCCGCCGTCATCTGCGACAGCGTGGCGCCCGGATGCAGCCGCATATAGGCCGCCATCCACAGCTCCAGCGGGTGCACGCTGGCCAGGTAGCCGCGATCCGCCAGCGACCATTTGTCGATCGCGTACTGGTCGTACAGCTTGGCCACGCGCTCTTCCGGCACCTCGTTCTGCGACGGCAGGTTGTCCTTCAGGAAGGCCGCGAACTGCTGCTGGCTGGCCGCCGGGTAGACGGTGCGATGGATCACCGCCAGCCGCACCGGCGTGCTGCGGATGTTCGCCAGCAGCACCTTGTCCAGCTCGGACGCCTGCTTGCCCTTGTACTTGACGTAGAAGCGCGCCAGGAATTCCTTGCCTTCCTTGTCGGCGAAGCGCGCCAGGTATTGCGCGCGGCGCGGGTCGTCCGCATCGGCCAGCAGCGACGCCGACGAGCCCGGCGACTGGAACATGTAGTACTTGGCCACGTCGCGCATCAGGCGCACGAACACCAGGTTGGTCGAGTGGCGCAGCGCCTCGGTCACGGTCAGGATCTTGCCGTTGTCTTCCTTCGAGAAGTTGCCGAAGTGGTGAAGCCCGCCGCCGGTGAAGAAGCCCTCGCCCGGATTGCCCGAATACTTGCGCTCCATGGCCGCGTTCAGCATCGGCGTCAGCTCGCGTCCGCCCTTATCCAGCGGCAGCGCCTTGAAGTAGTCCAGCGCCCACTGCGACAGCTTGTCCTGCGGATCGACGCGCACATTGCCCAGCGCCGCCGTATCCATGCCGCCATACTTGCGGTGCAGCTGGTCGACGATGTCCAGGTAAGTCACCAGCGTGCGCAGCTTGGCGGTCGAGCCCAGGTCCAGCTTGGCGCCTTCGTTGATGTCCAGCGGCTGGTCGAAGTTATCGGTCTGCAGGCGCAGCAGATTGTTCTGCTCGCCCTTCTCCAGCAAGGTGAAGCTGTACACCACATTGGCCGGATCGCCGTTGCCCAGCATGCCCTTGCCGGTCAGGCCGGCGGCCTTGGCCTTCTCGGGATCGCGCAGGTCGCGCAGCACTTGCGTGACGGCGGTCTGGGCTTGCGCGTCCAGCGTGCTGACCACGCTCAGGTCGAGCCGGTCCAGGTTGTACATGCGGTTGTCGCCCAGCAGGTTGGCCAGATGATTGCGGATCGCGTTCGATGCCTTGCGCGAGACGAAGGTCATCGCCGGCGCCGACTCCAGGCCATTGCCGGTGGCCGGATGCAGTTTCTGCTGCAAGGCCATATCGCGCATGGCCGGCGTGATGACGCCGTCCTGCGCCAGGATGCGCAGGTGGCTGTTGGCCAGCACTTCCAGGTCGGCCGCGCCATTGCCCAGATAATGGCTGGGGCGGCGCTGCGCGATCATCAGGCTCAGCGCTTCCTTGTAGGTCAGCGCGGTTTCCGCATCCGGGTTGTCGAGATTGCCGCCCAGCAGGCGGTTGAAGTCCGGGAAGCTGCGGCCGTACCACACCCACATGCCGTCGCCGATGCCGTTCACCTCGCCGTAGCCGGGCTTGGCCGACAGCGGCACCGTGTTCAGGTAATCGATGACGATGCGGCGGCGCGCCTTGGTGGTGTCCGGGCCGTCCTGGTAGGAACGCAGGCTGGCCGACACCATCTGCTGCAGCTTGTCCTTCATCGAACCGGTGCGGCCTTCCGGCGAATGGCGGTATTTCTCGATCTGCGTGGCCAGCGTGCTGCCGCCCGCCGCGCGATGGCCGCCGGCGACCGAGCTGACGCTCTTTTCAATCACGGCCTTGCCCAGACGATCCCATTCGACGGCGGGATTGCGGGTCGGGTACTTGGTGTCGAGCAGCTCGCGGTTTTCGATGAACAGCAGGCTGTTAATCAAGGCCATCGGCGCCTGCTCGAACTTGTTGTAGATGCGCTCGGGATAGCTGGCGGCGAACAATTCCTGCGCGCGGCAATCGTAGATCGTCAGGCCGGTCTTGGTCTTCTCGCGGTAGGTGGCGAACACGCCCATGTCGGCCAGCTCGGCCATCTTCGGCGAGATGCGGACCTGGGCGCTGACCTGGTAGTCGCGCGCGCTCAGCTTGCCCAGATAATCCGGCAGGCCGGCGTAGCCGAGCCGTTCGTCGTACGGGCTGTCTTTCGGGAAGCGGATAGCCTTGCTGGCGCCCGGCTCCATCTTGTACGTCATCTTGCCGACCAGGTCGGTGAAGATGCGCGCCTGCATGCTGGAGGTGCGCGTTTCCTGCACGCCCCAGTAGACCGCGAACGACAGGCCGACCAGCAACACCAGCAGGAAGGCATTGCGCGAGCGCTTGCTCTTCGGCGGCACTTCAGGCGGCGGCGGGTCCATCTGGGCCTGGGCCAGATGCGCTTCGGTTTGCTCGGGAGTGGGCGGCGGCACGACACGCAAGTGCCGGGTGCGACGATAGCCAAATGCTGCGGCGCCTGCGCGCAATTTGCGCACTGCGCGAACAACAATACGGGGCCGGCGGAAACGACGATTGCTTAACATATGATTCAAACCGGTCAGCTGTTTCAGTAAAACTTACTCGAATGTATGCACTACATTGCTAGCTTCCATTGCACCACATCAGAGAGGTGCGAACCGGCGCGGAGGCAGAATAATTTTACCGCGCCGTTTGTTTTTCGCAAAAAAACAACGGCGCTCTTCCGCAGGGAAGAACGCCGTTTTGCAGCGTTTGATAACAGTGTGGCACTAAGTGTTGCTGAACTCTACACGGAGCTTCTTGAGCTCAGCGCACAATTGAATAAACGCAGTGGCTGTCTGGACCGCTTCACCTTTGACACCCAGCTCGATGTGGCGGCGCGTGTTCGCATCGCCCACGCTCGGCAGGCTGAATACCTTCACGCGCGGATAGCGCGCTTCCAGCTCCACCATCAGCGGCGTCAGCGCCGATTCGGCCGCCTCGTACACCAGCACCGATTGCTCCAGGCGCGGCTCGCGGTTGAACAGGTCGGCGTAGTGGTGGTCGAGCACCCACTCGATCATCGGCCACGCCATCACCGGGAAGCCCGGCACGAAGTAATGCTTGTGCAGCGAGAAACCGGCAATGTTGTTGTACGGGTTAGGAATCAGCGCCGCGCCCTGGGCGAACTCGGCCATCTTCAGGCGGTGCAGGTTCTCGGCCGAGTTCAGGTCGACTTGCTGGCCGGCGTCCTGCCCCATTTGCAGGATGCGCTGCTGGATGTTGATCTTGCCCTGCTCGTGCATCACCAGCGGCAGGCCCAGCGCGTTGGCGGCGGCCAGGCGCGTGTGGTCGTCCGGCGTGGCGCCGATGCCGCCGCAGCAGAACACGATGTCGTCGCTGGCGAAGGTGCGCTTGAGCGTGGCGGTGATGCGCTCGGGATCGTCGGCCAGCACTTCGGCCCAGTTCAGTTGCAGCCCACGCGCCGCCAGCAGCTGCACGACTTTGGGAAAGTGCTGGTCGACGCGCCTGCCGGACAGGATTTCGTCGCCGATGATGATGAGACCGATCGTCATGATTGCCCGCTTTCTTCAATGGTGGTGACAACAACGGCCGCGGCCCGCAAGCGCGCCAGCGCATCGAGACAATAATACGCAAACCACAGGCCGGTGAAGATAAAAATCAGCACGTACAGCCAGATCGACGCCGCCGCCAGGAAGGGGAACAGCACCACCGCCATCACGGTGCCGCCCAGCCAGATCGCGCCCGGCACGGCGCCGGCCGCGCCGGAGATCACGCCGATCGCCAGCAGGCGCCAGCGGTGTTCGGCCAGGATCTGGCGGCGTTCCTCGGCGCTGGCGTAATCGGCCAGCGCGTCGTACACCATCACGCGGCAGGTCAGCCAGCCCCACAGCAGCGCCTGCACGATCACCGCCAGCGGTGGGAAGAAGTACAGCGGCAGCGTCACGATCCACAGGCCGATGAAGATCGCCATGCCGCCCAGCGCGGTCACGGCGCTGCCCAGCAGGCTGCCGCCCTTGCGCTGCTCCAGCTGCGGATAGTGGCGCAGGCCGACGTGGCGGCCGATCAGCGGCATCGCGATCACGCCGATGAAGATCAGCGCGGTCAGTATCATCAGCGGCAGGAATAGCAGCATCGCGATCAGCGGCGGCATCACGGTCTTCAGGAAGGCCAGCCCCAGCGACGCCAGCAGATTGCCGGCCGGCGTGAACAGATTGTGCTCGGCGAACTGCGCGTGCACGTAGTCGATCAGCGGTTGCAGCCAGAAGTACAGCGCGACGGCCCAGACGCCGACCGCCAGCAGAAAGGGTGCCAGGCTCATCGCCAGCATCTTGCCATGCCATTGGGACAGGAAAGCCCGGCCCCACGAACGTATCACCTGATTCATCAGACCACATCCTTGCGTGCGTATTCCACCATGCGCTTCAGGCCCAGCCATTGCTGCGCCCAGAAGCCCCTGCCGTACTCGCGGCCCGGCGTGACCACGCCGCGCTCATCGGTCTGCGGCAGCTGGTCGCGGATGCCGGTGGCGACGAACTGCGGCGTGAAATTGGCGGTGCGGAAAATGATGTCCCAGACCGGCAGCAGCACGGCGAAATTGCAGCCGCCCAGCGTGCCCTTGCCGTGCGACTCGTGGCCGACGCCGATCGCGTGGTGCATGCGGTGGTAGCGCGGCGACACCAGCAGCCATTCGCCGACGCGGCCGAAGTGGATGCGCACATTGGCGTGCTGCAGGCTTTGCAGGATGCGCGAGACCGACACCAGCATCACGTACTGCGCCGGCTCGACGCCGATGCACAGCGCGATCACGCCCATGTAGACGTCGCGCAGCAGGTCGTCGAGCAGGTGGTTGCGGTTGTCGCTCCACAGGTTCATATTCTGCTGGCTGTGGTGCAGGCCGTGCAGCCCCCACCACCAGTTGAACTGGTGCGAGGCGCGGTGGTACCAGTAATCGAAGAAGTCCAGCACCACGAAGTAGACCATGAAGCTGCCCAGCGGGCTAATGCCAGGCATCAGGGTTTCGAGGTTGAGCGGGTGGAAGCTTTCAAAGCGCAGCATGGCGGCCACGCTGTCCATCAGCGGATCGAGCGTGAAGAAGATCAGCACCGGGAACAGGCCGATGCGGTGCAGCACGGTGTAGATGAAGTCGTTCCAGCGGGCGCGCGGGTCGGTGATCTTGTGCACCGGGATCATCGCCTCCAGCGGGCGCAGCACCAGGAACAGCAGCGTCAGCTCCAGCATGCCGATCAGCAGCCATTCGGTGCCTTCGAAGGCTTCCTCGACGAACTCGCCGCAGCCGAGCTGGAACACCAGCGGCTGTATCACTGTCTCGAACAACCAGCCTTGGGCGGCGCCCAGCCAGTCGGAAATTAATTGCATCATGGGTGTTTCGAACTCGGCTTGAACTGTGAAAGATAGTCGGGGTGCTCGCGCAGCGTGGCGAAGCAATAGCCCTTTTGTTCCAGGCCGCTGATCAGCGGCTCCAGATTGGCCGGCGCCCACGCCTCCTTGCGCGACCAGATGCCCATGTGGGCGACGAAGATGTCGCCATCGCGCAGGTCACGCAGCGACTTCTGTAACAATACCGCATTCGGGTAGGCCGCGCTGGAGAGCTCGTCGCCAGAGAAGCCGGCCGGCGCCCAGCCCACGTGGGCGTAGCCGCAGGACTGCGCCGCCGCCAGCGAGCGCGGCGTGGTGCGGCCGGCCGGCGCGCGCCAGATCGGGTCCAGGTGCTTGCCGGTCAGTTCGACGAAGCGCTGGTCGACCCGCTTGATCTCTTCGCAATACTGCGCCGGCGTCAAGGCAATGGTTTTGCCGGCGTGCGCGCCGAAGCCGGGCTTGACCAGGATCTCGCCATTGGCGCCGTCCTTGGCCAGCACGTCATGGTCGAAGGTGTGGGAGCCGATCGCATGCCCTTCGGCCACGCGGGCTTTCCAGTAGGCCGACCACGACGGATCCAGCGAATAGTCGCCGTTGACGGTTTTCTCGTTGGCCAGGAAGAAGGTGGCCTTGATCTTGTGGCGGTTCAGCGTATCGGCGATCAGGCCGGCCTGGGATTGGCTGCCGGTGTCAAAGGTCAGGTAGATGGTGCCCTTGCAGGCGCTGTGGTGCAGCACGGCCGGCTGCGGCTTGGCGGCGGCCGTCGTGGCGGCGCTTGCCGATGCGGCGACCGCCGCAGCAGAAGCTGGCGGCGCTGCAACTGCTGCCGTTGCGGATGCTGCCGCAGGTGCTGCGGCTGCCGCCGCTGCGGCGATGCCGGCGGCCTTGGCTTCGGCCGCGCGTCGCGCCGGGCCGTTCAGGCTGCGGGCGTGGGCGTTGGCGGCGCGGGCGGCGTCGTTGAGTTCACGCGCGCCGTTGTTGGCTTCGCCGGCCTGGCCGGCAGCCGACATCGCCGGCGGGGCCGCCAGCGCCAGCACGGTCAGGGCGGCGGCGGCCTTCATTACATGCGCTGGGCGGAGTTGAAGAAGAACACTCCGTGCGGCGAGCGTCCCACCGGTATCAGCTTGGTCACTTTGCGGGTGGCCAGATCGATCACGGCCACCTTCTTGATCCAGCGCAGCGTTACCCACATGGTTTTGCCGTCGGCGGTCACTTCCATGCAATCCGGGCCGCCCGGAACATTGATCTGGCCGACGTTTTCCAGCGTCTTCTGGTCGATGATGTTAATCGAGTTCGACACCCGGTTCGACACATAGGTGTAGCGGCCGTCGCCGGCGGCGCGGAAGTTGTGCGCGCCCTGGCCGGTCTTGATGCGCTTGACGGTCTTCTGGGTTTTCCAGTCGATCACTTCGACGTAATCGCTGCCCATGATGCCGACCAGCAGATACTTGTCGTCCGGCGTCATGGCGATACCTGCCGGCAGTTTGCCGACCGACATGGTCCACTTCAGCGTCTGGGTGCTCAGGTCGATGGCGCTGACCTGGTCGCTGCCCTGCTGGGTGATGAACACCATATTGCTGGCGGCGTTGAAGGCCATGTGGCTGGGCAGCTTGGCCAGCGGAATGCGCTTGGCCAGCGTCAGGCTGGCGCCATCGTATTTGTACAGGTCGACGCGGTCCAGGCGCAGCGAGTTCGACACGAACCACTTCTGGTCCGGCGAGAAGCCGATCTGGTACGGATCGAGGATGTCCTTGATGGTGCGCTGGACCTGGCCGGTCTTCGGGTCCAGGAAGATCAGCTCGTTGCCCACCGAGCTGGCAACGATCAGGGATTTGTTATCCGGGGTCGACATCAGGTGGTGCGGCTCTTTGCCAACCGGAATGGTGGACAGGTCTTTGTAAGTATCCTGGTCCAGCAGCTGTATGGTGGCGTCGCGCGAGTTGAGCACAACCACTACGTTCGCCTGCGCGCTGCCGATGGCAGTGACGGCGCAGACACAGGAAAGCACGATACGGCGGAAACTACGGAGCATGAAAAAATCGCTTGAAAGAGCAAAACGTTTATTTTACGTGCAAACTACGCCGGGACGAGACAAATGCCGTAATTATTCCTTCGCCCGGGCGCCCTGCTACAATTCGAGGCTGTCTTTAACGTATCCATAGAAGGAAAATCATGTCCACCATCACCACCGAATCCGGTCTGCAATACATCGAACTGACCGTGGGCGAAGGCGCCGAAGCCAAAGCCGGCCAGAACGTCACCGTGCACTACACCGGCTGGCTGCGCAACGACGACGGCACCAAGGGTCCGAAGTTCGACTCCAGCAAAGACCGCAACGATCCTTTCGAATTCGCCCTGGGCGCCGGCATGGTGATCCGCGGCTGGGATGAAGGCGTACAAGGCATGAAGATCGGCGGCGCGCGCCAGCTGATCATCCCTGCCGATCTGGGCTACGGCTCGCGCGGCGCCGGCGGCGTGATTCCGCCGAACGCCACGCTGATCTTTGACGTCGAACTGCTGGGCGTTTAATTACGTTCGCTAGCGCTGCCAGTTGCGGCGCAGCGCTTCCAACTCCGCTCGCGTGTCGAGCATGCCGCCGACGATGCGCTGGTCTATCGCTTCCAGCAGCGCCGTCGGCATTTCGGTGCCGGCCATCCGGTAGGCGCCCATCGCCGGCACAGGCCGCGCGTTCTGCACCAGCACCGGTATCCGCCATTCATCGCCGACGCGGCAAGCTATCCCCACCAGATCCTGGCTCAGGCCGACCAGCGTAAAGCTGCGGCAATAACCGCCCTCGTTCGACAGAAAACTCAAGCCCACCCGCACCTCGCCCTCCGACGGCGCGGCGCCGCCCATCTGCTGGCTCAGCGCGCCATCCAGCCGGCCCTGCGCGATCAGCATGCCGTTGCGGCTGGCCACCGTGGTCGGCGCGACAGGCGCGTCGCCGAACCAGCCCGGCTGCCAGCGCCCCAGACCGAATTTGCCGGCCGCCAGACCCAGCACCATCACCAGCATCAGCGCGCTCCATTCCAGCCAGCCCCACTGGCGCTTGGCGGCCTTGCGCGCGGCCTGCTGCTGCGCGGCGCGCTGCGCCCGCACGGTGGCCAGCTGCACCACGTTGGCGCCCTGGCGCGGATGGCCGCCCAGGCCGGGCTGCGCGTGCCCGGCATAGCGCTCGTCGCGCGCGGCGCGCAGCCGCTCGACGCGGCGGCCGATGCTGCTGTCGCGGCGCATGGCGGACTCGACGGAGCGACGGGTGGCGTCGTCCAGATCGCCGTCGGCGTATGCAATCAGTGTCTCGTCTGAAAAGGTCATAATTCCCGTCCGTGGTCGTTCCATCATAAACCTTTTTACGGCGCGTGGCGGCATGGCGCGCACCGCATAGCACCAGTAAACACGGGGGTTTTATTGCAGTGCAGCGTGGCGCGGCAGCTACTGTAAGGGCTACTTCGTACAGAAACCATTACATTTGACAATATTTATGCTAATCTGCGCGCTCTAATAACCAAGGAGGTAGTAATGAAAAAAGGCGAATTGATTGCAGAATTTGCGAAACGCACTGAAGTGTCCGCTGCTGCCGCCAACGGTGCAGTGAATACTCTGATCGCCATCATCACCGAGCGTCTGAAAAAAGGCGACACGGTAGGCATCACCGGCTTCGGCACCTTCTCCGTGGCGAAACGCGCTGCCCGTAAAGGCCGCAATCCTGCAACCGGCGAAGCGATCAAGATCGCCGCGTCGAAAACTCCTAAATTCTCGGCTGGCGCCACCCTGAAATCGGCCGTCAACCCGACCAAGAAGAAGTAAGCAGGCCAGCACGCGGCGTTCGCGCCGCAGTGTCAGTGCCCGCGAGGGCACCGGAAACGGCGGTGCATGCCAAGTCCTCGGACCTGCATGCCCGCCGTTCTGTTTTTGAGGAGACCCTCTAGCGGCTTTTGCGGTGGCTGCGGGTATGATGGCGCGTACCCCATTCCACACACGAGGAGAAGTGATGAGTTTAGAAGAGCAATTCGCGCAAGCCCAGCTCGATTCCAAGAATCTGCCTGAGCGTCCGGACAACATGACGCTGCTGAAGATCTACGCGCTGTTCAAGCAGGGTTCGGCGGGCGACGCCACCGGCGACCGTCCCGGCATGACCGACTTCGTCGGCCGCGCCAAGTTCGACGCCTGGGCCGCCCTGCAAGGCACCTCGCTGGACGAAGCCAAGCAGCAGTACATCGACCTGATCGAAGGCCTGAAGTAAGCTGCGTCCCTTATGCGCCCGTGAACACGCGGCGCATTTTATCGGCCACCTTGGCCTCGATCTGCGAGGCGAACGCGCCGAACAGGAAGCCCAGTTCGATATGCAACCGGGCCTCTTCCTGAAGCAAACTCAGCGATCCGCTGACGCCGCTGCGCTCGAAACGCAGCACATCGCCGTCCCAAACACATTCCAAATCAAATTGCTCGGCCAGCTTGTCTGCCACTTGTTGGGCGGCCGCGCGGGCCGCTTCCGGCGCCAGGTGGTGCGCCTGGACGATGTTGATATCTGCCATCCGGCATCCTCGGTAATCAAAAAAGCGCCATGATGCCAGTTGCGCCGCGGCTGCGCCAGCCCGGCCGCCCCGGAGCGCGGCGGCTTCCCGCCCAGTGCCGGAACGAATTTGCTTATATGTATTGTATATAAGCGCAATTTGTGAGAAATAGCGAATTACCTTAAAATACAGTGCTTTGCTGAGGTTAGCCGGGCCATCCCACCGCCGCCGACGCCGCTGCACACCAACATTGATAGGACTGTTATGACCCACGTTGTCACCGAATCTTGCATCAGCTGCCGCTACACGGACTGCGTCGATGTTTGCCCGGTAGATTGTTTCCGCCAAGGCCCGAACTTCCTCGCCATCGATCCAGACGAGTGCATCGACTGCGCCGTCTGCGTGGCCGAATGCCCGGTCAACGCGATTTTTGCCGAAGAAGATGTGCCGGGCGACCAGCAGCAATTCATCAAGATCAACGTCGACCTCGCCCGCAACTGGCCTTCGATCACCAAGACTATCCCTCCGCTGGCGGAAGCGGATCAGTTCAAGGACGTCAAAGAAAAACTGCACCTGCTGGTACGCTAAGACACCGTCTGGCGAGGCAGCAAAGGGGCAGCGCCTTCCGCGTCCGCTGGCGACAGCCGGCGCGCAGCCTCGTGTTGCCTAACCATTACTGAAATAACAGGAACCCACGTATGAATAGCACTGTCACTCCTCCTGGCGTCATCGAAGCCGATGCCGTCATCATCGGCGCCGGCCCGGTCGGCCTGTTCCAGGTCTTCGAACTCGGCCTGCTGGAAATCAAAGCCCACGTGATCGATTCGCTGGGCGCGGTGGGCGGACAGTGCGTGGAACTGTATCCGGACAAGCCGATCTACGACATCCCTGCCGTGCCGTCGTGCACCGGCCAGGAATTGACCGACAACCTGCTCAAGCAGATCGAGCCGTTCGAACCGACTTTCCACCTGGGCCAGGAAGTGACCAAGGTCGCGCGCCGCGACGACGGCCGTTTCGACGTCGAAACCAGCACCGGCACCGCCTTCATCACCAAGACCATCTTCATCGCGGCCGGCGTCGGTTCGTTCCAGGCGCGCACGCTGAAGGTCGACGGCATCGAAGCGTTCGAAGGCTCGCAGCTGCACTACAAAGTCAAGGATCCTGCCCTGTTCGAAGGCAAGAACCTGGTCATCTGCGGCGGCGGCGACTCCGCGCTGGACTGGGCGCTGAACTTCGTCGGCAAGGCCGAGTCGGTCGTGCTGCTGCACCGCCGCGAAGACTTCCGCGCCGCGCCGGCGTCGGTCGCCAAGATGAAAGCCTTGTGCGATGAATACGAGATGCAGCTGATTATCGGCCAGGCCACCGGCCATGAAGTCGATGCCGACGGCAAGCTGTCGCAGCTGAAAGTGACCGGCGCCGACGGCGTCACCCGCCGCGTGCCGCTGGACATGCTGCTGGTGTTCTTCGGCCTGTCGCCGAAGCTGGGCCCGATCGCCGAATGGGGCCTGGACATCGAGCGCCGCCAGCTGAAGGTGCAGAACACTGAAAAGTTCGAAACCAACGTGCCGGGCATCTTCGCCGTGGGCGACATCAACACTTATCCGGGCAAGAAAAAGCTGATCCTGTCGGGCTTCCACGAAGCCGCGCTGGCCGCCTTCGGCGCCGCGCCCTACATCTTCCCGGACAAGAAGATCCACATGCAGTACACCACCACCTCGCCGAAACTGCACAAGGTGCTGGGCGTCGAGACTCCGGTCTTCGATTAAGTACGATAAGCAACTGTCCTACACAAAAGCAGCGGAAACGCTGCTTTTTTTATTGGTTCGGCGGTATTATTATTTGACCACAGCGGGACTGTGGATAATACGTACCCTTGCCCCGCAGTATTTTGGAATGCTTTACGTCACGAACAATTATTCTATAATCTGGCTTATGATGTATGGTATTGGTGCATCGCACCAAGCTCTCGATCCCAGGAATACATATGCTCTACCAACTGCACGAAATGCAACGCTCGTTCCTGACGCCCCTGATGCAATGGGCCGACGCCTCGTCCAAGATGTTCAGCAATCCGGTGTCGCCGCTGGCGCACACGCCGTTTTCGCAGCGGATCGCGGCCGGATACGAGCTGATGTACCGGCTGGGCAAGGATTACGAAAAACCGGCGTTTGAAATCGACAGCATCGAGCTCAAGGGCGAGAGCGTCGGCATCATCGAACAGGTCGTCACCAACAAGGCCTTCTGCCGCCTGATCCACTTCAAGAAAGACCTGGACGACAAGAAGGTCAAGGCCCTCAAGCAGCCTACCGTGCTGCTGGTGGCGCCGCTGTCCGGCCACCATTCGACGCTGCTGCGCGACACCGTGCGCGGACTGTTGCTGGACCACGACGTCTACATCACCGACTGGACCGATGCGCGCATGGTGCCGCTGTCCGAAGGTGCGTTCCACCTGGACGACTACATCTACTACGTGCAGGACTTCATCCGCCAGCTGGGCCCGAACGTGCACGTGATTTCCGTGTGCCAGCCTACCGTGCCGGTGCTGGCGGCGATTTCGCTGATGGCCACCGCCAAGGATCCGGCGCTGCCGAAGACCATGACCATGATGGGCGGCCCGATCGACCCGCGCCGCTCGCCTACGCAGGTCAACAACCTGGCCACCGAAAAGAAATTCTCGTGGTTTGAAAACACCGTGATCTACGCGGTGCCGCCGAACTACCCTGGCTTCGGCCGCAAAGTGTATCCAGGCTTCCTGCAGCACGCCGGCTTCATCGCCATGAACCCGGGCCGCCATGCGCAGAGCCACCGCGAGTTCTACATGCACCTGGTCGAAGGCGACGACGAGCCGGCCGACAGCCACCGCAAGTTCTACGACGAATACAACGCCGTGCTGGACATGCCGGCCGAGTACTACCTCGACACGATCAAGACCGTGTTCCAGGACTTCGCGCTGCCGATGGGCACGTGGAAGGTCGGCGGCAACCTGGTGCGTCCGCAGGACATCACCTCGGTGGCGCTGTTCACCGTCGAGGGCGAGCTGGACGACATCTCCGGCGCCGGCCAGACCCAGGCCGCGCACGACCTGTGCACCGGCATCCCGGCCGACATGCAGCAGGACTATGTCGCGCCCGGCGCCGGCCACTACGGCATCTTCTCCGGCCGCCGCTGGCGCGAGATGGTGTGCCCGAAAATCACCGACTTCATCAAGAAACACGGCTGAGCGGACACCGTCCTCCACCAGTAGCCCGTGTGTGCTGGCGACGTTCGACAACGTCGCCAAGCCACACGGGCTTTTTTATTGGATAATGGCGCTTTATCGCCATCACATCCGCCGTGCCGACTCCCCCCTCACTCGCCGACCGCATCGAAGACGTCCTGCCGCAAACGCAATGCACCAAGTGCGGCTATGACGGCTGCCGGCCGTATGCGGAAGCGATCGCCGCCGGCGCCGCCCAGATCAACCAATGCCCGCCAGGCGGCGCGGAAGGCATCGCCAGGCTGTCATCGGTGACCGGCTACCCGGTCATCGCGCTGAACCCGGTCAACGGCCTGGAGCGCCCGCGCGCGGTCGCCTACATCGACGAGTCGCTGTGCATAGGCTGCACGCTGTGCATCCAGGCCTGCCCGGTCGACGCCATCATCGGCGCGGCCAAGCTGATGCACACCGTGGCGCCCGAGCTGTGCACCGGCTGCGACCTGTGCGTCGCGCCCTGCCCGGTCGACTGCATCGTCATGTACCCCGTCACCGAGACCACCGGCTGGGACGCCTGGCGCCAGGCCGACGCCGACGCCGCGCGCGAACGCCACGATTTCCGCACCCTGCGCCTGCGGCGCGACCAGCAGGAAAACGACGCCCGCCTGGCCGCCAAGGCCCAGGCCAAGATGGCTGCGGTGCACGCGCTCGATCCGGCCGATGCCGCCGGCGAAGCGGAGAAGGAACGCAAGCGCGCCATCATCGCCGCCGCGATGGAGCGCGCCCGTTTGAAAAAAGAATCTGAAACCAAGCAATGAATCCAGCCAAACGCCAAGAAATGTTCGAGCGCTTCCGCGCCGCCAATCCCAAACCAGAAACCGAACTTGAATACACGTCGCCATTCGAACTGCTGATCGCCGTGCTGCTGTCGGCGCAGGCCACCGACGTCGGCGTCAACAAGGCCACGCGCAAGCTGTATCCGGTGGCGAACACGCCGCAGGCCATACTGGACCTGGGTGAAGAGGAATTGAAGACCTACATCCAGACCATCGGCCTGTACAAGACCAAGGCCAAGAACGTCATCTCGACGTGCCGGATGCTGGTGGAGCTGCACGGCGGCGAAGTGCCGCGCGACCGCGAGTCGCTGGAGGCGCTGCCGGGCGTGGGCCGCAAGACCGCCAACGTGGTGATGAACACGGCTTTCGGCGAACCGACGATGGCGGTGGACACGCACATCTTCCGCGTCTCCAACCGCACCGGCCTGGCGCCGGGCAAGAACGTCGACATCGTCGAACAGAAGCTGTTGAAATTCGTGCCGAAGGAATTTTTGCAGGACGCCCACCACTGGCTGATCCTGCACGGCCGCTACACCTGCAAGGCGCGCAAGCCGGAGTGCTGGAACTGCATGCAGCTCGACCTGTGCGACTACCGCAGCAAGACCCCGGCTCCGGACAACCTCTAGATTAAACCAGCACCAGGTTGTCGCGGTGGATCAGCTCCTGGCCTTCGACGAAGCCCAGGATGGATTCGATTTCGCTCGACGGCTTGCGCATGATGCGACGCGTTTCCGCGCTGGTGTAGTTGGACAGCCCGCGCGCCACCGCCACGCCGTCCGGGCTGACGCAGGTGATGACCGCGCCGCGTCCGAACTCGCCCTTCACATCGACCACGCCGATCGGCAGCAGCGACTTGCCTTCCTTGCTCAGTTTCTGCACCGCGCCGTCGTCCAGCACCACCTGCCCCGCCGTGTGCAGGTGATCGGCCATCCACTGCTTGCGCGCCGTCAGGTGGCCGGTCTGCGCCGCCAGTTCGGTGCCGATCGCCTCGCCGCTCGCCAGCCGCTCCAGCACATTGTTCTCGCGGCCATACGCGATGACGGTATGCGCGCCCGACTTGGCGGCGCGCTTGGCCGCCAGGATCTTGGTCAGCATGCCGCCGCGACCCAGGCTGCTGCCCGCACCGCCTGCCATCGCCTCCAGCGCCAGATCGCCGGCGCGGCCTTGCTGGATCAGCGTCGCCGACGGATCCTTGCGCGGATCGGCGCTGTACAAGCCTTGCTGGTCGGTCAGGATAATCAGCGCGTCGGCCTCGATCAGGTTGGCCACCAGCGCGCCCAGCGTATCGTTGTCGCCGAACTTGATTTCATCGGTGACGACGGTGTCGTTCTCGTTGATGATGGGTACCACGCCCAGCCGCAGCAAGGTGGTCAGCGTCGAGCGCGCGTTCAGGTAGCGTTCGCGGTCGGCCAGGTCGGCGTGGGTCAGCAGCACTTGCGCCGTGCCCAGCTGGTGGGCGCGGAAGCTGGTCTCGTAAATCTGCGCCAGGCCCATCTGGCCGACGGCGGCGCAGGCCTGCAATTCATGGATGTCGGTGGGGCGCTGCTCGAAGCCCAGGCGAAGCATGCCCTCGGCGATGGCGCCGGACGATACCAGCACGACTTCCTTGCCCAGGGCCCGCAGGCCCGCAATCTGTGACGCCCAGCGCGCGATGGCGGCGTGGTCCAGGCCACGGCCGTCGTTGGTGACGAGCGAGGAACCGACCTTGATGATGATGCGCGTAGCTTTTTGTATGACGGAATTCATGGGTGCGACAATTCTCCAAACAAGCGGATGATGGGTTCAGTGCTGTGATTTGGCGGGCGGATTGCCCTGCTTTGCCGCTAACAGTCGCCGGCCCTGCTGTGGCAGGACGGGCGCCGAGATGGAAAGGCATAATCAGCTGATAACTGATTATGCCGGTGATGCAGAGGATTAGTCGAGGATTTTGAAACGCGGATCGTCCGGATCGATGGACGAGATGCCACGCGCCTCTTCCGTCATCTGGGTTTCTTCCGCGCGCTGCTCGGTGTGGCGCTTCTCTTCCAGGTGCTTCTGGATGGCGTTGACCAGCTCCTGCGTGCCGTCGTGGCTCAGCGCGGAGATCTCGAACACAGGGCCCTTGAAGCCGAACTTCTTGATGAAGTCCTTGACGCGCTTGACGCGCTCCGCTTCCGGCACCATGTCCAGCTTGTTCAACACCAGCCAGCGCGGCTTGTCGACCAATGCTTCGTCGTATTTTTTCAGTTCGTTGACCAGCGCCTTGGCTTCCTTGACCGGATCGACTTCCGTTTCGAACGGTGCCAGGTCGACGATGTGCAGCAGCAGGCCGGTGCGCTGCAAGTGGCGCAGGAACTGGTGGCCCAGGCCGGCGCCTTCGGAAGCGCCTTCGATCAAGCCGGGAATATCGGCGATCACAAAGCTCTTCTCGTGCGACACGCGGACCACGCCCAGGTTAGGGTGCAGCGTCGTGAACGGGTAGTCGGCAATTTTTGGACGCGCATTCGACACGGCCGAAATAAAGGTCGACTTGCCGGCGTTCGGCATGCCCAGCAGGCCGACATCGGCCAGCACCTTCAGTTCCAGACGGATGTCGCGGCGTTCGCCTTCCTTGCCTTCGGTCTTTTGACGCGGGGCGCGGTTGGTCGAGGTCTTGAAGTGGATGTTGCCCCAGCCGCCCTCGCCGCCCTTGGCCAGCAGTTCCATCTGGCCGTGTTCGGTCAAATCGGCCAGGATTTCGCCGGACAGATCATCGATAATCAGCGTGCCGACCGGCATGCGCAGATGGATGTCGTCAGCGCCCTTGCCGTAGCAATCGGCGCCACGGCCGGATTCGCCGTCTTTACCGCGGTGCACTTTGGAGAAGCGGAAATCGACCAAGGTATTGATGTTACGGTCCGCTACAGCCCAAATCGAGCCACCCTTGCCGCCGTCGCCGCCGTCAGGGCCGCCGAACGGGCGGAATTTTTCACGGCAAAACGAGGCGCAACCATTGCCGCCGTCACCACCGATTACTTCAATTTTTGCTTCGTCGATAAACTTCATGATGTACCGCCATAAAACTAAAAAGGCCCTACCGTGGGCAGAGCCTTTCGATTGAAGGCTTGCGCCTTACAGACTTGGCTCGCAGTGCGAGCCAAGTCGACCCGCATCACTACGAGCCGGGTAGCGTTATTTACGCTGGAACGACGGTAACGAATTGCTTCGAACCTTCGCCCTTGACTACGAACTTGACCTTGCCGTCCACCAGAGCGAACAGGGTGTGGTCTTTGCCCATGCCAACACCTTCGCCGGCGCGCACTGGCGTGCCGCGTTGACGAATGATGATGCCACCAGCATTGATCGATTGACCGCCGTAAACCTTAACGCCCAGGCGTTTTGATTCTGAGTCACGACCATTTCGCGTTGTGCCGCCGCCTTTTTTGTGTGCCATTTAAGACTCCTTGGATACTAATTCTCGGGCAAACGGCGATTAGCCGTTGATCGATACGATTTGGATTTCGGTGTAATTTTGGCGATGGCCTTGATGCTTCTGGTAGTGCTTACGACGACGCATCTTGAAAATCTTCACTTTATCGTGACGACCGTGTGCCACAACAGTAACCAGTACCTTTGCACCCTCAACCAGAGGAGCACCAAATTTGATGCTCTCGCCTTCGCCAACGGCGAGGACCTGATCGATGGTGAGTTCGGAACCAATGTCTGCCGGTATCTGTTCTACTTTAAGTTTTTCGCCAGCGACAACTTTGTATTGTTTGCCACCGGTTTTTATGACCGCGTACATGATTTGAAACCTCATCAAATGATTAAGAAAATTTCGTCCGATATCCTTGCAACGCCCTTGAGAGGCAGGCATGAAAACCGGGGAACCGCTGATTATACATGGGATGGGATTTCGCGTCAAAAACTATTCACAAATGCTGGCGGGCGTGGTATGTCGACAATTTTGCAGTCGCCAATGCGTTACATATTTGGCAAACATGTTGCCGTCCACCGGCCTCAGCGCCCCTGTACACGGGGGCATGACGTATAATCTCGGCACCAATAGTCTACCGCACAGGTTCGCCTTGTCTGCCGCTACCCAAAACGCCACCCAAAACAATATCGCCCACACGATCGCCGCCGACATGGACGCGGTCAACACGGTGATCCGCCAGAAACTGCATTCCGAAGTCAGCCTGGTCAACCAGATTGCTGAATACATCATCAGCGCCGGGGGCAAACGCATCCGTCCCGTGCTGGTGCTGCTGGTGGCCAACGCCTATTCCTACAAGGGCACCGCGCACCATGAGCTGGCGGCGGTGGTCGAATTCATCCACACCGCAACGCTGCTGCATGACGACGTGGTCGACGAATCGTCGCTGCGCCGTGGCCGCGCCACCGCCAACGCCCTGTTCGGCAATGCCGCCTCGGTGCTGGTGGGCGACTTCCTGTACTCGCGCGCCTTCCAGATGATGGTCGGCCTGAACAATATGCGCGTGATGCAGATCCTGTCGGACGCCACCAACGTCATCGCCGAAGGCGAAGTGCTGCAGCTGCTGAACATGCACGACCCGGACGTCAACCAGGAACGCTATCTGCAAGTGATCCGCTCCAAGACCGCCAAGCTGTTCGAAGCGGCGGCCGAGCTGGGCGCGCTGATTTCCGGCTGCAACGATACGCAAATCGAAGCGGCCGGCGAATACGGCCGTTCGCTGGGCACGGCCTTCCAGCTGATCGACGACGTGCTGGACTATGCCGGCGACGCCAATGAAATCGGCAAGAACGTCGGCGACGACCTGCGCGAAGGCAAGCCGACGCTGCCGCTGATCTACCTGATGGAAAATGGCACGCCGGAACAGCGCGAGCTGGTGCGCAGCTGCATCGAACAAGGCGACGAGCAGCACTTCGACACCATCCTGGCGGCGATCACCACCAGCGGCGCGCTGGACTACACGCGCCAGCAGGCGGTGACGGCGGCCGAACGCGCCGCCGCCGCGATTGCCGACCTGCCCGACAGCGTCTACAAGGAATCGCTGCTGCAGCTGGCCCACTTCTCGGTCCACCGCACGCACTAAACGACAACGGCGCCTCAGGCGCCGTTGTGCAAGGACAGCCCCTCTCATTCGATGGGCTCAGGGTTGGTACAAGCCTAACTTGGGAGTTCAATCACTTCTTTGAGCTGCTCGATGATGGCCGCCGCCGACGACGCCGCCAAATCCAGATTATCGAACGCCACCAATTTAAGTTTGCCGCGCCGCGCTCGCTGAAACCGTCCATAGAGTTGGTCTAGGGTATTTGCCCCCTCAGGCAAGTCGTACAATATCAATGTGCTCACAAAGCTGAAGTCCGCACTCTCCGCCAGCAACAAGGAGCCAAGCAGGATGCCGCCATGCTCAGTAAAGTCCGCAATAAGTTGCTGACGCTCACTATGCGTGGCGGTATCGAGCAGCAGGCGAACCGGAACGCCTACATCATCCAAAGCGGCCTTCAGGTATCGCAATGTGGCGGTATAGGATGCGTAAATATAGACGTGCGATAGTCCACTATAGGCACCGAAGTCCTTTTCAAGACAGGATTTCAGGGCGCTCAGTTTGGAATCCGCCGACAGATCTTCTATCTGACGCAGAAACTCTGTCAATGCCAAAAACAGATGTGGGACATCGGACAAGGCTGAGTCCTTTCCCTTGAATTCAGCAGCAGACCATGACCTTGCTCCATGCGCAATGTCGTTTCTGAGTCCACGAGCGGCTTCTTCAAACGCAATCAAGCTCGACTTAAGTCGTGAAGCAAGATCTTGAGCAACCTGCTCGGACTTGAGGTCTCCCGCGATACGGATGATTGATGCGACCGACTCAAGCACGATCGACTCGGAAGTCGTCGGTTGCGGGCTTAAAACGGACAATGTTGGAAACAACTGCTGATCAGCGGAGATCCCGACCGACTTGGCAATCTCATCGGCGTTCAGTCCGGCACTGCTCCAGGAGTTGTCGCCAATATTCCGCCATTCAGTTCTCACATAGGACTCGGCTAAGACGCGAAGCGCCGGTGAGCAGGACATAAGCCGCTCCGCCAATTGGCCGGGACCAAATATGGCTGTAGAAGAGATCGCCAACAATAAGGTCCAGTCGGCAGAGCACAGACTCGCTGCGACGTCATCCATTTTGGCAAACTGCTCGTCCAGTAAATACACTTGCCCGCGAGGCCACATCGGTTTTCCCGATACAGTCGCGTCTTGCATAACGCGATATCCATACCGATCCATGATGATGCAACTTATTCCCATAGAAGTGGCGCGCTCAAAAAAAGCTCGCAACAAAACTTGGCGGTCAAATAT
Source organism: Rugamonas aquatica (assembly GCF_009380215.1). Lineage (GTDB taxonomy): Bacteria > Pseudomonadota > Gammaproteobacteria > Burkholderiales > Burkholderiaceae_D > Rugamonas > Rugamonas aquatica_B. The sequence continues at coordinate 230,286 of NZ_WHUG01000002.1, read as the reverse complement.
GGCCAATATACGCGCGCCTGGCTGTGCCGAGAGGGTTCCCTTGAGTATGTGGGCGATAGTCAGCGTCTTCCCTGCACCGGTTGGCCAATCAAGACGCCAAAGACGCTTCTCGGGAGGTGCCCGCAAGAACTCATCCACAAAATCCTGCTGGAATGAAGCCAGTTCTCCAACTATTGGGGCCATCGCATCGTAGCTCATAACTTCCCCTCTTTTTCGCTCAAGTCGACTATCCTTGCTTGGATCAAGAGCCATTCGCGATGGTTGCCCAACAATTCGTGCTCTTGCAAAGTAATCTCCCGCTTGAAATGAAATATATCATTACGAAGTTCGCCGATCTCACTCAACTTCGCAGAAACGCGTGCCCTATTCGCGCCGAGCACCGGGGCAAATTTAGGCCAGTTTCCTCCGTGGGATATGATCGCCCTGTAATTATCAAAAGTCATCTCAAGCAGGGACTGAGGTGCCTTGCCCACCCCATAATGCTGAGCCAAGGCGCGATTGGAGCACTCGGCCAACTCGACGGAGCTTACAGCACTATTCATGAGCGCCCTCAACGCCGTTTCAATCTCAGAAATCATGACAAATGGTTTGGTGACTCTATAAAGATAGCGTAAAAGATCCATCGGCGTAAGAATACCTTGCGGCAGTTCAGGATTGCCGACCAAGACGCCGTTGTCGCGCTCCATGGCGTCAAAAGTATTTTGCAGTTCCTCAGTTATTCGAACGTATGTAAACTGCTCGAGGCATTCATCCACGGTGAAGTCTCCGGGCGCTCGCCTCTCCTTTTGCGCATGCTCCAGCGAAAAGTCCGCACACTTTAAAGAAAATGAGCGAAAGGAAAAAACCCCTAAAACCGAGCCGTTGAAAATGACTGGGGCCTGAGAGTAGCCATTGAGTTTAAGAAGAGACAGGGCCTCTGCCGCTTTCATGTCAGGACGCAAGAATAATAACTTCTGCTGCTCAGGCAAAACCCGATTAATCTGATGAAACAAACTGGAAATTAACGTGAGCTCCCCCACGGAGGTAGTCGCCTTGTCTGCCCCGCCATCTGTACTGGCCTGCTCACTCATGGATTTTCCTTGGTATTGCAATGCGATGCGACCGCACCTGTCCCCGCAGTCTACGCCTTGAACGCAGGCGTCGACGACGCAATCATCGAGTCAATATATGCTTCTCTCATCAAGTGAAGTTGTTGAATCACAGGACGCAAGTTCGCTTACAGCAGTTCCAGCACCAGCTCGGATGGACGGCACAGGCGCACGCCCTTGTCCGTCACCACGAACGGGCGATTGATCAGGATGGGATGGGCCATCATCGCGTCGAGCAGCGCGTCATCCGACAGCGAGGCGTCGGCCAGGCCCAGCTCTTCGTACAGATCGCCCTTGTCGCGCATCGCCGCGCGCGTGCTCAGGCCGGCCTTGGCGATCATGGCCTTCAGCGCCTCGCGCGACGGCGGGTTCTTGACGTAGTCGACGATCTCCGGCTCGACGCCGGTGGCGCGTATCGCCTCCAGCGTCTTGCGCGAAGTACCGCAGGCGTTGTTGTGATAAATCGTGATGGTCATGATGCTGCCCTTGCGTGGAATTCAAAGGCAGCATTATCGCTTAAAACTTCGCCGCCACGCTCACGCCTATGCTGCGCGGCGCCAGCCGGTAGCCCTGCACGATGGACGCCACTTGAGGATGCTGGATCACCGTGTCATTGTCGAAGGCGTTCTTGACGAACACGCTGACGTTGTAACGGTCGAAGGCCATGCCGGCGCTGAAGTCGGCCGTGTGATAGGCCGGACGCTGGTAGTCGGTCTGCGCCGGATTGAGCGAGCCCTTGCTGGCGCCCACCCACTGCATGCCGCCCATCACGAACGCGCTCTTGTCGCCGAACACCGCGAAGTTGTAGGTGGCGTTGAAGGCGGCGTTATATTTCGGCACGCCCTGCACTTGCGCACCGGCCACCGCGCCCACCACGCCGTTGCGCGAGCCCTCGTCGTTCGACAGCTCGGCCTTGACGTAGCCGGCCGAGGCCGTCAGCGTCAGACCCGGCAGCGGCTTGGCCTTGATGTCGAACTCGAAGCCCTTGCTGGTGGCGTCGCCGGCGTTGGCGTTGTAGGTGTAGGCGCAGGTCGGCAGGTAGACACCCTGCTGGATGTTCTTCCACTTCACGTAGAACACGTCGGCGTTGACCGTCAGGCGGTTGTTGAGGAAGCGCGACTTGCTGCCCACCTCGTAGCTCCACAGGCTGTCGGCCGAATACGAATCCGGGCCCTTGGTCAGGCCGTTCGCCTCCAGGTCTTGCGAGCAGGTGGTCGGCGGCACGTAGATGTTGTTGCCGCCCAGGCGGAAGCCCTTGGCCACGCTGGTGTAGACGGTGTTGGTCGGATTGACTTCCCACGTCAGCGCGTACTTCGGCGTGAAGGCCTTCGACGACGAACTGGCGCTGCTGTTGTTGCCGGCGCCGGCCAGGTAGTTGCCGTTGCGCTGGTCCAGCGTGGAATCGGCCTTCAGGTAGCGCGCGCCCACCGTGGCGTGCACGGTCGGCGTGAAGTAGTAGTTGACCTCGCCGAAGACCGAGCTCTGCTTCTCGCGGAAGTGGAAGGCGCCGGCAAACGAGTTATCGCCCGGGAACTGGCCGGGCCGCGCGCCGGGCAGCAGGTCCGGATCGGCGATGTCGAAGCCGAAGCTCTTGAAGGTATCGGTGACGCCGAAGATCGGATCGTTCTCGATGATGTTGGTGTGCTGGTTGGAGAAGTAGGTGCCGGCCAGCCAGGTCCACGGCGACACGGCCGCATCGTAAGGCCGCGACGCCAGGCGGAATTCCTGCGACACCTGGCGCACCTGGTTGTTCAGGTAGACCGCCGACGGCAGGCCGGCGATCGCCGCGATCAGTTCCGGCGGCGCCTTGCCGCCGTCATCGGTCGAAGTCAGGAAGGTCGACAGCGAATAACTGTTGTAGGCCGAGCCGTTTTGCGTGCGGTCGAACTTGCGCTCGAAGTAGCTGGTGGCCGAGGTCAGGTCCATCGCGCCCAGGTCCCAATTGACGGTGACGCTGGGCGTCAGCAGCGTATCCTTGGACGGTTCACGCACCTGCTTCTGCGCCTGGTAGTTCGGACGGTCCAGGTTGAAGGCGGCGATATCCTTGGCGTCGACCTTCTGGTAGTAGACCGATGGCGTGATCGTCACCGAGCGGATCGGCTTCCACTTCAGCGCCATGCGCATTTCCTGGTCGCTGAGTTTGTTGATATTGCTGGCCAGGTTCTTGCCGTCGCCATCGACCTGATTGATGTAGCCGCCCGTGTGCTGGGCCTGCACGCCGATGCGCAGCGCCAGTTCGTCCGGGATCAGCGGGAAGTTGGCGACCATATTGGCCGCGTAGTTGCCGCTACCGCCCTTGGTGTTGGACAGCTCGCCATAGGTGCTGAATTCGCGCTCCTTCAGGTCCGGCTCGTTCGGCACGAACTTGATGGTGCCGCCCATGGAGCTGGCGCCGTACAAAGTGGCCTGCGGGCCGCGCAGCACTTCGACGCGGTCGATGTCGAAGAACTTCGGCTCGACCGTGCCCATGGTGTAGACGTTGCCGACCGTGATGGAGACATCGCCCAGATAGATGCCGACCGTGGCCGCGCCGGCCGTCGAGCTGATGCCGCGGATCTCGATGTTCTCGGTGCCGGGCCCGGCACCGCCGTTGCCGCTGGCGGCGGTGAAGGAGATGTTGGGCACCACGCGCGTGAGGTCGGTGAAGTCGTTGACGTGTTCGGCCTGGAGCTGGGCGCCGGTGACGGCGGTGATGCTCATCGCCACCTTGGCCGGATCTTCCTTGCGCTTCTGCGCCGTGACCTTGACCACTTCGATCTCGTCGGACGGCTTGACCTGCGCCCAAGCCGGAGCGGACAACACCGCCATCGCCGCAGCGACGGAACTGCACATAATCTTTTGTCGTATCTTCATGCCAGACCTTCCCATGTCAGTAAGGGCGACGCCCCAAAAAGATGCATATTCTGATAATTAATCATATTAACCATCTTGATCTTTTTGCAAAGCAAGAAACTTGCCATTAGCGGGCTGAGCGTTGGAATCTGGTCACAAATTGGCGGGTTTGCGGCGCCAGCAGCTTGTTTGCGCCCGATTGAAAACAGCGATGAAATCTGGTGTAATTATTACGTAATCGGGGTGTGGCTCAGCCTGGTAGAGCGCTGCGTTCGGGACGCAGAGGCCGGAGGTTCGAATCCTCTCACCCCGACCAGAACCGCTTCCCGGATCCCCCGTCCCTCCTCCAGACCGGCCTGCCGCGCCGGCGCAACACATTTTGTTGTTTTTTGGTCATTCTTTCCCAGCAACTGCTGAGAATGCGTTCGCGCAACGTGATTTCAATATAGTATCTTGCACTGTCGACAAGTTCCATGCCCAGGTCGCGGTCAATAACAATCGCTCTATCCGATGACAAAATTTCCCAGCCACTACGAATGCCTCAACGTCACCCGCGACGCTCCACCAGAAGTGATACGCGCGGCCTATCGTTCGCTATCGCAGAAACATCACCCGGATAAGAACGTTGGCGACGAGGCCGCCGTGCAGATGATGGCGCGCTTGAACACCGCGTACAGCGTACTGTCCGATCTGGATCAGCGGGAACTCTACGATTTGCAGATCCTCTACGAACAGCGCCCTGCCGTCAGGAAAAAGGCGGATGAGATGCTCCGCGGCATACACCGCCACGTGCAAGGCCGGCATGCCCGCATCGCCGCTGCCGTGCTGTGCCTGCTCATCCTCTCGGTCATGGCAGCGTTATGGTATGTCTGGCGGGACAATCAGACGATGCTGCGCGTTGAGCAGGCGGCTTTTTACACCGCAGACGCCGCTCCATCCACCCAGGAACCGGAGCAGTCCAGCGCGCACGCGGCGAGCAGCGCAGCCAAAGGCAAGGCTGCCGGCGCCGGTACCGCCGAAACCGCAGCCCCCTCCGGCATAGGGGCTGTCGCGGCGGAACTGTCGAAGCCAGCCGCCCCCCAAAAAGCGCCAAGCGCAACCGCCAAGGCGACGGAATATGAACGCCTGACAGCCATGTTGAAAAGCATGGGCCTGGGCCTGCACAAGCTGGACTTGCCTAGCCTGGCATCCAACACAAAACAACCGCCGCCGCCACCGCCAGCCAAGCCTGCCGAGGCAGCCAAACCGGCTCCGGCGCCCGCCGCTCCCGTCCAAGCCGCCAGGTCCGCCGCAGCGCCCGAGGCGAGCCGTGCGCGCGAGGAAGCCGAGCGCCCGGCAGATCCGGTTCCTGCGCGCAGCGAAGCGAAGCCCGTCGTGGCTGAAGCAAGCCGGGCGAGCGCGCCACCGGTCGCCAGCGTCAGCGCCAGCAGCGCCAGCTCGGCGCTGCGTCCCGCTGTACTTGTCGACGCGCGCGCTTGCCCCACGCCGGCCTACCCGATCACCGCCTACCGCAATGGCGAGAGCGGCTCGGTACTACTGGCGCTGCTGGTGGCTAACGATGGCCGAGTCCTTGAATCGAAGATACAGAAGTCGAGCGGTTCCTCCGACCTGGACAAGGCTGCACGCAAGGCGCTGTCGCAATGCCGGTTCAAACCTGCCAGCAGCGACAGCCAGGCCGATCCGACCTGGGCCACACTGACCTATGTCTGGTCCATCGACTGACAAAGGCCAGCGCAACAAGCTCAGGCTGCCGAACGCGCTTTGCGGCGCGCCATCCAGCCGACCAGGCCCAGGCCGCCGATCAGCATGCCGTACGTGGACGGCTCCGGCACTGGCGTGATCGACAGGTTGTCGATCGCGACGTCGTACCTGGCGTAGTCGAAGGCATAGCCCGGCTTCAGCGTCGTGAACACGACCTCATCCACACTGGCCAGCACGCTGGCGAAGGTCCGGCCGGACGGCAAAGTCGGTCCCTGCGCATCGGGACCGCCATAACCGCCCCAGCCTGCAGGCAGCGCCAGCGATTTGGTATCACCGATAGTCACCGACAGATGCTGCCATCCCTTGGTCGAATCGATGCTGCCAAGGTTGTAGAACACGCTGGTGTACGGCAGGTTGGCCGGCTTGTTGTCGTAATCGCGCAGTTCGACGACCAGGTCGCGTGACACTTCCTGGCCGAAGAAATCGATCTGCTGCGCCGAGATATCCAGGCCGATGGTGACGCCCGAGAGTTTGGTATAGTCGCCGAGGAAGGCCTGGTTGAAATGGGTACCCCAGCTCACGCCGAAGTTGTCGATCACGGTGCGCAGGGCGGGCGCCGCATGCCCCATGCTGGTGTCGATGCCGGAGCCGCCGACGCCGTTGAGGGGCTGCATCGCCCACCAGCCTTCTTGCCCCTTGGAGAAATCAACCGTTGCAGAATGCGGCACGGCCATGGCCGTACCACCAGCCAGGGACAGCACCAGCGCCATCATTGCTTTATTCAAAGTCATGGGTTTTCCTTTGCAGACAGGTTAGAGGGATACCGCTACCACCACACGGCCGAAACGCAGAAAAATTAACGTTTTCTTAAGCCGGTGTGAGGCCGATTCTGTGATCGGCGAACCCGTCTGTCAAAGAGCGCACACAACTAAATTGTAAGGAAAATGTAACCAAGTTTCTCAACGATCAAGCGCTATTCCAGCTGGAAACTTGTAACTAAAAGTAAGAAGCATGTGGCAAAACAGCAATTCCCCTATGACGATATACTTTAAACATCAAACAAATTTGACCGCCTGGACAAGCAAAACAAGCTCGTCCGTAGCGTTTTGCGTCAGTCGGGAAAACGTTTGTTTTTTGCTACAAGAATGCGCAACCTGGAACGAAGCGAGGCCGGGGTTCAGCTGTCATAATGCGATCATTGTTACTGAGGTCTGGACGATTCATGAGATTCGGCATTTTCGCACTTGCGCTCGCCATTGCCATCGGCAACTGCGCCGCCGCAGCCGCTTGCGAGCCGATACGGATAGGCTACCTGGACCAGGAGCGGCCGCCCTACTGGCTCGGGACGGGGGCCGACGTGCCGGCCAAGCCCGGCGCATCGGCGGAGCTGGTGCAGCGCTTCGCCGCCAGCGCGGGCTGCGAAGCGAGCCTGAAGCGGCTGCCGGTCATGCGTATCAAGCCGTCGCTGGTGGCAGGCGAACTGGACTTCGCGCCCATGGATTCCAGTGCCAGGGAAACAGCCGGCATCGTCTTCCCCCGCGATAAAAACCACCAGCTGGACATTACGCGCGCACTGCCGCTCAACATCGTCGTGTTCGTTCGCAGCGCCGACCAGATACCTCGCGCCACCGATCCGGCCAGGTATTTCCAGGACCGTTTGCTGGGCATCACCCTCGGCGCCAGCTACAAGCTCCGCATGCAGAACCTCGGGCTGAAAGTCGATAGCGGCGCCGTCGATATCGCCCGCAACCTGGAGAAGCTGCGGCTGTACCGCATCGACGGTTTCGCGGTCTCCGTCACTTTCCCCAACGATATGGACGCCTACATCGCCCAAAAATACCGGGGAGCCATCGTCCGCCTGCCGCAGCCGATTTTCACCGACCACATCTGGCTGGCGGCCAGCGAAAACTACTACGCCGCGCACGCGGCCCAGGTGGAAAAAATGTGGTCCTGGCTCGCCTCCCCGGGCATACGCGAGTATGCCAACCTGCTCAAAGAGTACGCCGAATTACCCTAGCTTCAGCTGGTTGACGAACCAGCGTCCGGCCGGGCCGGGTGGGTGGTCGCGCAGATGGATGGCGTGCATCGAGAAGCCCGGCCCCAGCGGCGCGTGCGCCTCCAGCGTGATACGCACCAGCTTGCCCGTGCGCAGGTCGTCCTCCACCATGTGCAGCGGCATGTAGCCCCAGCCCAGTCCGGCGCGCAGGAAGGCATGCTTGGCGCCGAGATCGGCCAGCCGCCAGATCTGCGCCGCGACCACGCCGAAATTGCGCCCGGCCGTCAAATCCGAACGGTCCGTCAGCACCAGCTGCACATGCTGCGCGGCCTGCGCCTGCGGGATCGCGCCATCAAGCTCCGTCAACGGATGGCAAGGCGCGGCCACGCACACCGCCGTCACGCTGAGCAGGAATTCGGATGCGCAGCCGGGCGGTATCTCCGGCAGCGAACCGATGATCGCCACCCGGCACTGGCCCGCCACCAGCGGCTGCACCACCGCGCCCAGCGCCTCCACGTACAGCCTGAGCGGCGTGGTCGGGAACGCCGCCTTGAACGCCTGCACCGCCGCCGTCAGCGTAGCGATCGGGAACATCACATCGACCGCCACCGCCAGCTCCGGCTCCAGTCCCTCGGCCAGCGTGCGCGCCTTGGCCTTGAACGCATCCATGCCGCCGACGGCGGCGCGCGCCTGCTCCAGCAGCGCCCGGCCCGCCTCCGTCAACTGCGGATAGCGCCCGGTGCGTTCGAACAGCGCAAACCCCACCTGCAACTCCAGATTGGCCAGCGTGGTGCTGACCACCGACTGCGCCCGGCGCAGCTTGCGTCCGGCGGCGGAAAAACTCCCTTCGTCCGCTGCGGCGATAAAGGTGCGCAGCTGGTCCATCGACATGGCGTCAAGCATGTATCTACTCCCTGGATACTATCCATCTAATTATATAGGCTATTCAGATGGATAGAGCGAGCCTAAGATGGCTTCCATGCACTGCAAACAAGGAGCAAGCAAATGAAAACACGCAACATCGCATTCCGCACCAAAGGCAATACCCGCGGTCCGATCACGCGCCTGGTCAGCCCCGGCGATGTCGGCCAGATGATCAAGCCCTTCGTGTTCCTCGACCGCTTCCGCATGGAAGCCAGCCGTGGCGGCAAGATGGGCATGCATCCGCACTCCGGCATCGCCACCGTCACCGTCGTGATGGACGGCGCCACGGCCTACCGCGAAACTACCGGCAGCGAAGGCGTGCTGCACGCAGGCGGCGTCGAGTGGATGAGCGCCGGCAACGGCGTCTGGCACGACGGCGGCCCCATCGAAGGCCAGGGCGTGCATGGCTTCCAGCTGTGGCTGGCGCTGCCGCCGGAAGATGAGAACGGCCCGGCGCACAGCCAGTACCTGGCGGCGGAGCAAGTGACCAGCAGCGGTCCGGCACGCGTAATCATCGGCCGCTACGGCGATGCAGTCAGCCTGATCCAGCCACGCGCTTCGATCAACTACCTGCACGTGAAACTGCGTGACGGCGAACGCTGGACTTACCAGCCGCCAGCCGGCCACGACGTGGCATGGGCAGCGGTGGCAAGCGGCGCGCTGCACGTGGGTGATGCCGAGATCGGCCGCGAAGTGGCGGTGTTCGAAGAAGGCGGCGGCGCCATCGACTTCGTCGCTGAAGGCGAAACGGAATTCGTGCTGGGCTCGGCGGTCAAGCATCCGCACGAACTGGTCACAGGCTATTACTCGGTGCACACCAGCCTGGCCGCGCTGGCGCAGGGCGAAACGGAAATCGAACGCATCGGCACCCAATTGCGCTCGGCAAATTTGATGTAATCCAACTCATTGAAAAGGAAAGACCATGAACAACGCTAACACTTCGATCATCCCTGCAATCGGCCGCGTCTTGATGGCTGCCATCTTCGTCATGAGCGGCATCGGCAAACTGCTGGCGCCGGCCGCGACGATAGGCTACATCGCTTCCTCCGGCCTGCCGTTCGCCACCGCCGGCCTGGCGGTCGCCATCGCGGTTGAACTGGGCGGCGGCCTGCTGCTGGCACTCGGCATCCAGACCCGCCTGGTGGCTGCCGGACTGGCCGCGTTCTCCATCGTCACCGCGCTGGCCTTCCACCACGCGATCGGCGACCAGAACCAGATGATCCATCTGCTGAAAAACATCGCGATGGCAGGCGGCCTGCTGCAAGTGGTGGCCTTCGGCGCCGGCGCCTACAGCTTCGACAACCGCCGCGCCGTCATCGGCGGCCGTCAACCGGCATAAGCGCAAGCGCCATAAAAAAACGGCACCGCATGCGGTGCCGTTTTTTATCGTCAGCGCGACGCGACAAACAACTTTTGCAGATCCCCATACGGCATGGCTTTCGCGACCAGCGGCCCGGCGCTGCCGGTGGCCAGGAAGTCCCTGGCCATGTCGCCGGCCACCGCCCACAAGGCTTGCGAAATACCGGAACCCGCGCTCAGGCGGCGCACACCCAGCCGGTGCAGCTCATCGGCCGACGGCACGCCCGGCCAGTCCATCACGTTGACCGGCAAGCCTGCGCCGGCCACCACCGCCTTGATCTCGTCGACCTTGCAGATACCCGGCACGAACAGGCTGTCTGCGCCGGCTTCCTTGTAGAGCGCGGCGCGCTTCAGCACTTCGGCCACGCGTTCGCCTTCGGACGCCAGGCCTCGCAGATACACGTCGGTGCGGGTGTTGATGAAGATGTCCTTGCCCGACTGTGCCGCCAGCTTCTTGATGGCGGTGATTTTCGCGGCCAGCAGCAGCGGCGCATCGCCGCCGTCTTCCAGGTTGATGCCGGCCACGCCGACATCGATCAGGCGCAGCACGGTTTGCGCGACCACGTCGGCATCGTCCGAATAACCGTTTTCGATATCCACCGACAGCGGCACCGTCAACACGCGGGCGATGTTGGCGGCGACGCTGATTGCCACCTCGGCCGGCATCTGGCCGCCGTCGGCATAGCCTGCGGCCCAGGCCACGCCGGCGCTGGTGGTGGCAATGGCCGGTGCGCCCAGGCTTTCAAACAACCTTGCGCTGCCGGCGTCCCAGGCGTTCGGCAGGTGCAGCAGTTTACTTCCATCGTGCAGTTTCTTGAAATCGCTCATGCTATCTCCGTTTTAGAAAAGGCTGGCTTGCGCCGTGGTCAGGCTGGTAAAACTGTCGTGCATCGGCAGCAGTATCGAATCTGCGATCGGCTGCAGTTGCTTGGTCAGGTAATGCTCGTAGTCGATGTGCGAGCGCACTACCTCGGTCGGTTCCGGGCCGCTGGTGGTCATCACGTAGCTGATCCAACCGCCGTTCTGATAGCGCAGCGGACGGCGCTGCGCCTGATTGTACTCATCCGCCAGACGCGCGGCGCGCACCTGCGGCGGCACGTTGACCTTGTATTCATCGAGCCGGTGACGCAGGCGCTTGCGGTACACCAGCAGTTCGTCGTAGTCGCCGGACAGCGTCTTCTGCGCGTACTCGCGCACGAAATCCTGATAGGGCTGGTCCTTGAAGATGCGCGTGAACAGGCCTTGCTGGAACTGCTGCGCCAGCGGCGTCCAATCGCTGCGCGCCACTTCCAGGCCGCGATAGATCACTTCCTCGTCGCCCTTGGCATTGACGGCCAGGCCGGCGTAGCGCTTCTTGCTGCCGGTCTCGGTGCCGCGTATGGTCGGCATGAAGAACTTGCGGTAGTGCGTGTCGAATTCGATTTCGAGATGGCATTCCAGGCCGTGCTTTTCCTTCAGCATGGTGCGCCACCAGTCGTTGATCTTGACGGCCAGGCCTTCGCCGATGGCCAGCGCCTCGCTGTTGCCGTATTCCTTTTTCAGCCAGATGAAGATGGAATCGGTGTCGCCGTAAATGACGTCGTAGCCTTCCGCCTCGACCAGCTCGCGGGTCTGCTTCATCATCTGGTGGCCGCGCAGCGTGACCGAGGAGACCAGGCGCGGATTGAAGAAACGGCATTCGGTCGCGCCGAGCACGCCGCAGAAGGAATTCATCAGCAGCTTCAGCGCTTGCGACAGCGGCTCGTTCCTGGCGCGCTTGGCGGCGTCGCGCTGCTTCCAGATTTGCGTGGTGATCTCGGGCAGGCAATGCCTGGTGCGCGAGAACACGGTGCCGTTGACGCCCTCCACCACGGACGCCGGATCGTCTGCCACCTCGCCTTCGATCAGGCCGACCGGGTCGACCAGGAAGGTGCGGATGATGGACGGATACAGGCTTTTATAATCGAGCACCACGACCGAGTCGTACAGGCCCGGCTTGGACTCCATGACGAAACCGCCCGGCGAAGCGCCGCCGGAAATATCGCCGACGCTCGGTGCGACATAGCCTTCGCGATGCATGCGCGGCAGGTAGTGGTGGCCGAAGGCGGCGATCGATCCGCCGAGATGGTCTGCCTGCAAACCCGTCACCGTCGAGCGCTCGATCATGAAAGCCAGCAGATTGGCCTTGTCGAAGATGCGCGTAACCAGCTCGCAGTCCTTCAGGTTGTAGTGGGCCAGCGCCGGCTTGTCTTCGTGGAAGCGGCGTTCGATTTCGGCCATCTTGTCGTAGACGTCGCCGATGTCCTTGCCCTCGCCCAGCATGGCCTGCGATACATTCTCCAGGCTGAAGGACGGGAAGGTCCACGACGCGGCCTTCAGCGCATCGATGCCGTCGAGGACGATGCGGCCGACCACGGGCGCGAACAGATAGCCCTTCTGGCCCGGATGCTCGCGCCATTCGATGGTCTTGCCTTCGCGGCCCAGCGCCAGCGGGAGCTTGTACTTGTCGGCGTTCTTTTGCAGCACGCGCAAGTCGAACTGCACCACATTCCAGCCGACCAGCACATCGGGATCGTGGCGCACGAACCAGGCGTTGAGCTTCTCGATCAGCTGGCGCGGCGTGGCGCAGTATTCCAGGTCGAAGTCGATCTGCTGTGACGACTCGGCCGGCGGCTCGCCCAGCATGTAGACCTGGCGCTGGCCGCAGCCTTCCAGCGCGATCGAATACAGATCCTCGAAGGCGCTGGTTTCGATATCGAGCGAGACCATCTTCAGCTTGGGCCGGTACTCGGGTGCGGGCTTGAGCTTGCAGTTGTGGATGACGGTGGCGCCCTGCGTCTGGCCGCCTTCGAACTGCACGGCGGCGGTGATGAAACGCTCCATCAGATAGCGCTCGGGCGGGCGGATGTCGGCCTCCAGCATCTTGATGCCGTGTTCGCGCAAGGTACGCTCCAGCGCCGTGAGCTGCTTGTAGCGGGAGGCATAAATGCCGACCACCGGTTCCTGCTCGAAGGTTTTCAGTTCGAGATCGCGCAGCTCGATGCCGGGCTGGCCGCCGATCAGCGCCTCGATGGCCTCGCGCTGCTTCGCCTCGGCGAAGGCCACCGAAGTTTGCGCGGTCAGGCGGATCTTTTTCGGGCCGTCATCGGTCGCCAGCCAGAACTCGATTTCCGTCCCATTGGCCGCGTCTCGCCAGTGGCGAGTCAGGATAAAGCCGTTTTGGGCGGTATGCGTCATGACAGAATTATACTGTATGCACATACAGCCCGCAAACAACCCGGGGTCAAGTCTGACATTCGGACACGAGCTCTGCTGTAGAAGCCTATACAGCAGAGCTCGTGTCCGAATGTCAGACTTGACCCCGGGGGTTTTAATACTTCACATCGAGCTTGACGCTGAAGTAGCGGAACACATCACGCGGTGGCACCCAGCTGTTGACCGTCAGGGCCGGCGACGTGGCTGTGGGGCCGGCGCGGAACGATGGGCCGCTGGCGTTGGCGTTCGGGATGTAGAAGCGGTCGAACAGATTGTTCACACGGAAGCTGATGCCGTAACGCCCCTTCTGGTCCTTCACGCCAAAGCCCAGGTCGGTAATGCTGTAGCCGGCATTGACCGAACGCGGATCGTTGTTGATGTTGGTGTTGTACTCGTTCTGGTAACGCACGTTGACGTTGACGAAGCCATTGACCGGCAGCTTGGGCACCGGGAACTCGTAGGTGGCGCCGACGTTCAGCTTGATCTTCGGCGTGCCGGGGAAGATGCTGTTGTCCAGGTTCTGCACACCCGTGGTCGAGCCCGGCGCGATCGGGAAGCAGCTCGGGTTGGAGCCGGCCAGCGAACCGTTGGCCGCCAGCTTGGTGTTGCCGACTGCGACGTTGGTGGTGTCGGCATAGCATGGACCATTGGCCCACTTCTCGATGGTCGGCAGCGTGAACGCCAGCGACGCGTTGAGGGTCAGATCCTTGGCCGCCAGCAGATGGCTGTCGATCTCGAAGCCGTGCGTGCGGATGCGCGGAATCGAGTTCAGCTGGCTGTAGATGGTCGGGTCGTTCGGCAGCACGTAGGTGACGTTCTGCTGGTAGTTGAAGAACTCCGAGTTGTACACCGTGGCCGCCACCGACAGGCGATTGTCCAGCAGATTGGCCTTGGCGCCGATCTCCATCGTCTGGCTGGTTTCAGGACGCACCGGGAACGCCGCCACCGCCTTCAGGCCCGACGTCACATCATACGCCTTGCCCTTGTAGCCGGTCGCGCCCATCACGTACACCATCAACTCCGGCGTGACCTGCTTCTGCAGGCTGACCTTGCCGGTGTAGGAGCGATCGGCATTGCCGGTGCTCTGGAACTGGTCAACGCCCACCGGGCCGGGCACGAAGCTGGCGCGGTCGACCTGGTTGGTGTAGTAGTTGCGCGCATAGTGGAAGCCCGAGGTTTCCAGATTGTCGCGCAGGCCGGCCTCCAGCGTCCAGGTCGGTGCGAACTCCCACGAGGCCTGGCCGAAGATGGCCTTGTTGGTGTTGTAGATGTCGGTGTAGTAGTTGGTCGGGCTGGAGTTGGAGTTGCCGTTGCACAGAGCCGGCGACACGCAATAGCCACGGATGAAATGGCGGTAGATTTCGTTATGCGCCGCCCACAAACCGGCCACGTATTTGAAGTTGCCACGGTCTGGCGAGACGTAGCGGATTTCCTGCGTCTTGGTGCGGATGTCGTAGGTGCCGTACTGGTTGTTCCCCTGTGTCAGCGCGGTCTTGCCCGCTTCGGCGATGGTCGGCACGTCGGTGAAATCCTGGTCGCGGAAATCGTTGGCCAGGTACTTGTCCACCGAGCTGATCGCCATCAGCTGCGCGTCGTTGGGCAGCGTGTAGGTCAGCTTGAGCCCGGTGCCACGGTCGCTGGACACCAGGCCGGTCGGGAAGTCGCGGCGCACGTTGCGGTTGTTCGGATCGTTGACGTTGATACCGGCCAGCACCGACGTCGCCGGCAGCAGCGGGTTGCCGTTGAAGTAGGCGCCGTCCAGGCCAACCGGCGTCGACACCAGATTGCCCGCAGCCGCCGAACCGGTGCGCAGGAAGAAGCCGTTGATGGCGGTGACGCCGCGCGTGTTCTCCGAATAATTGTAGTGCGGCGACAGGTCGATAGACAGATTGTCGAGCGGCGTCCATTGCAGCTTGGCGAGGAAGGTTTTGCCGCCCGAGCCGTTGACATCGCGGCCATCGGTCAGATTGTGGAAGGTGCCCGGCAGCCGCGTGTTGCTGGCGGCGAGGCGCATGGCGAAGTGTTCGTTGATGGTGCCGCCCATCGAGGCGTTGACGCGCCATTCGTGATCGCTGCTGAGGTAGGTGCTACCGCGATAAGTCATCGGGCCGGTCAGCGGCTTGGTGACGATGTTGACGGCGCCGGCCACGGCCGATTTGCCGAACAGCGTGCTCTGCGGCCCTTTCAGCACTTCGATGCGCGACACGTCGGCCAGATCCTTGAAGGCCTGGAACTGGGTGGCGATGGGGATGTCGTCGATGATGACGGCCACGTCCGACTCGACGCCGATGCCGACCGACACGGTGCCGATGCCGCGCATGAAGATGGCGTTGTTGGCGGCCGTGGTGCCGGAGTTGAGCGTCAGCGACGGCATCATGTTGACCACGTCTTCGAACTCGCGGATATTGGCGCGCTGGATTTCCTGCTCGCTCATGACCGAGATGGCCATCGGCACGCTTTCCAGTTTTTCCACGCGCTTGTTGGCCGTCACCACCACGGTTTCCAGCTGGCCGGGTTTGGCGGTCGAGGCTTCCTGCGCCTGCGCCGCCATGGCGAACAGGGCCAGCGCCAGGGCCGAGGCCATCGGCGTCATCTTGATGGTCGTTTGCTGCTTGTAATTGTTGTTAAACACTTTTGTCCCCTAATTGACAGATAAGAACCGCTACGTACCTCTGCTTAGTTGTACGATGTGTAGACGTTTAACAACAACAGAATCACACCGACCAACTCCCGCGCCGCACCATTTTTTCAGGCTAAACGCGGTCTTGCCCCGGAAACTGCCCCTTGCACCACATCCATGGTACCGGTACCAGTTGTACGATGACTCAGGTTAATCCGTGCAGTTGGAGATGTCAATAATTTTCAGAAGTGGCTGTGCAAGCAGCCGGCCGGCGTGACGGGATCAGGCGCTGTCGCGCTCGATGATGGAAAAACCGATGTCGATGATGCCGTCGCGCACCTCCCGCTCCTGCGAGCGGTCGACGATGAAGCGGGCAGCGGTGCTGCCTATCGTCGCGCCGTCGATACGCACCGTGGTCAGCGCCGGTTGCAGGTCGCGGGCGAAGCTGAGGTCGCCCAGGCCGACCACGGCCAGCTGGTCCGGCACTGCGATGCCCTGCGCCTGCGCCTCGGTCAGCACGCCCAGCGCCACCATGTCCGAGCTGCAGAACAGCGCGTCGATGTCGGGATGGCGGGCCAGCAGTTCGCGCAGGCCGGAGCGGCCCAGGCCGACGTTGGTCGGCGCCGGCACCACCCAGCCCGGCACTTCGGTCTCGCCCGGCCGCGCCATGCCGAGTTCAATCGCGGCCTCGGAGAAGGCCTTCATGCGGCGCATGGCGCGCTGGTCGTTCGCGCTCAGCGTGGCGACGCGGCGCTTGCCGCGCGCGTGCAGATAGCGCGCCACTTCCTCGCCCACTTTTTCGTGCGAGAAGCCGATCAGCATGTCGATGGGGTCGGGCGTCAGGTCCCAGGTTTCCACCACGGGGATGCCGCTGGTGAGCAGGCGCTGGCGGCCCTGCGGCGAACGCATGATCCCGGTCAGCACCACGCCGTCGGGACGGCGGCCGATGATGGCCTCCAGCAGTTCATCTTCACGAGAATCCTCGTAGCCCGACTGGCCCAGCATCAGCTGATAGCCGGATGCCGCCAGCGATGCCGTCAGCGCCTGCACCATCTCCAGGAACACGTTGCCCGAGATGGTGGGGATCACCGCCGCCACCAGGCGGCTCTTGCGCGAGGCCAGGCCGCCGGCCAGCATGTTAGGCACGTAGCCGGTCTGCTCGACCGCCGCACGCACCCGCTCCAGTATCGCATCCGACACCGCGTTCGGCGTGTTGAGCGCACGCGATGCGGTGATCGGCGCCACGCCCGCCAGCTTGGCGACGTCGCGCAATGTGGTGCCGCCGCTTTTGCGGCGGCTGCGGCGCGGAGGGGCCGCTACTGGCGGCTCTGTGTTGTGATCCGGGGTGTCATCCATGCGGCGATTCTAACACCGGCATCAGTGGCTGCGCGGCGCCTTGTAGCGCGCCAGCTCCATCTTGCCGATCTGGCTGCGGTGCACTTCGTCCGGACCATCGGCCAGCCGCAGCGAACGCGCACCGGCGTAGGCCGAGGCGAGGAAGGAATCGGCCATGCCGCCGCCGCCCTGCACCTGGATGGCCCAGTCGATCACCTTGCAGGCCATCGTTGGCGCGGCCACCTTGATCATGGCGATCTCCTTGGCCGCGACCTTGTTGCCGACCGTGTCCATCATGTAGGCCGCGTTGAGCACCAGCAGGCGCGCCTGGTCGATCATGATGCGCGACTCGGCGATGCGCTCCAGCGTCACGCCCTGTTCCGCCACCGGCTTGCCGAAAGCGACGCGAGCCAGGCTGCGTTTGCACATCTGCTCCAGCGCGCGCTCGGCCAGGCCGATCAAACGCATGCAGTGGTGGATGCGGCCCGGCCCGAGGCGGCCCTGCGCGATTTCGAAACCACGGCCCTCGCCCAGCAGCAGATTGGTGGCCGGCACGCGCACATTCTCGAACACGATTTCGGCGTGGCCGTGCGGCGCATCGTCGAAGCCGAACACCGGCAGGTGGCGCAGCACCTTGACGCCGGGCGTATCGCGCGGCACCAGTATCATCGACTGCTGCAGGTGGCGGTTGGGATTATCGGGATCGCTCTTGCCCATGAAGATGAAGACCTTGCAGCGCGGGTCGTTGCCGCCGGAGGACCACCACTTGCGGCCATTGATTACATACTCGTCGCCGTCGCGCACGATGGAGCTGGCGATGTTGGTGGCGTCCGACGAGGCCACGTCCGGTTCGGTCATGCCGAAGCAGGAACGGATGCGGCCATCGAGCAGCGGCTCCAGCCATTCGCGCTGCTGCGCCTCGGTGCCGTAGCGCGTCAGCACCTCCATATTGCCGGTGTCCGGCGCCGAGCAGTTGAACACTTCCGGCGCCCACACGGCGCGGCCCATGATCTCGCACAGCGGCGCGTATTCCAGGTTGGTGAGACCCGCGCCGTGCTGCGAATCGGGCAGGAACAGATTCCACAGCCCCGCCTCGCGCGCCTTGAGCTTGAGCTCTTCCATCACCTTGGTCGGCACCCAGGCATCGCCGGCCGCGCGGTTGGCGTCGATCTCCGCGTGGAAGCGTGCTTCGTTCGGATAGATATGCTCGTCCATGAAGGCCGTCAGCCGGGCCTGGAGCTGCTTTACTTTCGGGCTGTAGTCGAAATCCATGATGCGGTTCCTTTATCGGTAGGTGACGGCGCCGGCTTGTCCCAGCCATTCCAGATGCGCGTAATTGTTCAGGTAACTGAGCGTGAACTGGCCGGGCCGCTGCAGCAGCTTGGTGACGGCGCAATTGGCCAGCGACCAGCTCAGCTCCATCACCTGATAGTCCTGCAGGCCAAGCAGGTGCTGCATCAGCGTGGCGATCACACCGCCCGACGTGAACACGATGGTGGCCTGCTTGCTGCTGTCGGTGTCGAGCCGCTCCAGCGCGGCCACGCAGCGGCGGCGGAACTCCGGCCAGGTCTCGGTGTACTCGTCGTCGTGCCAGCCGCTCATCCAGCGCTGCATGGCGGCGCGGAACAGGTGCTCCAGCGCGCGCTGCGGCTCCTCGTGCCGCGCCAGCAGCTGCTGGAAGGCCGCGGCGTCGACCGCCTCCGGACAGTGGCGCCGCAGCACTTCGTGATGATCGAATTCGGCGAAGCCTTCATCGGTGATCCATTCGGCGTCGGCCAGCTGCGGCTTGGGCAGCTCGGCCAGGCAGGTGTCGGCGGTCTGGCGATGCCGCGCCATGCCGCCCACCACCACGCGCTGGAAGGACTGGCGGCTGTTGGCATACCACTGCCCCAGCAGACGCGCCTGCTCGTAGCCCAGCGTCGACAGCTGGTCGTAATTGGCGCTGCCGAACGAGGCCTGCCCGTGGCGCACCAGATAAATTTGTCCCATTTGCTTCCAGCTCCAGATCAAAACAGGCACCAGCTTAACGCCCGGCCTATAATTCATCAAATGAATAGTTTTAATTTAGCCGCATAAATCTCATGCATATATCCAAGGTCGATCTCAATCTGTTCATCGTCTTCGAAGCAATCTACGCCGAAGGCAGCATCACGCGCGCCAGCCTGAAGATGAACCTGACGCAGCCCGCCATCAGCCATGCGCTGAACCGTTTGCGGCAGTTGTTCGACGATCCGCTGTTCGAGCGCCAGGGCCATGTGATGGTGCCGACGCCGCTGGCCCGCTCCATCATCGACCCGGTGCGGCAATCGCTGCGCGGCTTTGAAGTAACGCTGAACGGCGCCGAGCGTTTCGACGCCGCCACCAGCGAACGCGCCTTCTCGCTGGCGCTGCGCGACGTGCTGGAAGCGAGCGTGCTGCCGCCGCTGATGGCGCGCGTGGCGCAGGATGCGCCGTCGGTGGGACTGAACACCTTGCAGGTAGGCCGGCGCGAGCTGGAAAGCGAACTGGCGGCCGGCACGCTGGACGCGGCGATCGACATCCTGCTGCCGCTGTCGAACGACATCCGCCGCACGCTGCTGGCGACCGACCAGACGGTGGTGCTGGTGCGGCGCGATCATCCGCTGGTGCGCGGCGCGCTGGATCTGGATGGTTACCTGAAGCTGGAGCACATCCAAACCAGCTCGCGCCGGCGCGGACCGGGGCTGGAGGATTTTGAGCTGAGCCGGCTGGGATTGCAACGGCGCGTGCGGCTGCGCTGCCAGCACTACTTCGCCGCCTGTCGCGCCGTCAGCCAGACCGACCTGGCGCTGACGATGCCGGAGCGCCTGGCGCGCGTGGTGAACCAGCAGTTCGGCAACCAGATCCTGCCCTTCCCGCTGCAGATGCCATCGCTGGACATCTACCTGTACTGGCACGCCAACGTCGACAACGACCCGGCCAGCACCTGGTTGCGTGAGCAGATCAAGCAAGCCATGCAGGCTGTGGACTAACTCACTGGCTCCAGTCTTCCAAGACTAAGCCTGATGGGTGAAAACTGAAAGCCGCGTCATTGGTGACGAGCGTCGCGCCGATTGCCTTCGCGTGAGCGGCGATTAACATATCTACGGGCGCCAGCGTTGCCCCGGCAGCTTCGCGAAGCACGCGCAGAGCTGCATACGTCGACGCTACATCACTATTCCATGGCAACACTCGCACGAGCCGAAGAAACTTGTCCACCCGAAGCTTCAAACCCACAGAGCCTCCGCGTTTGGCGACGCCATACAGCAATTCCGCCTCAGTCATTACTGAAACAGTCACGCTGCCCAAGGGCGCACCGCGCAATCGCTGAGTGACCAAAGGGAGGTCGCCTCGGATGATATAACTGGCGATATTTGTATCGAGCATGTACATACTCATACATCAAAACCCGCAAATGGATCGCGTTCCTGCTTTCCTTGCTGACGCTCTTCTTGAGACATAAAGTCCGCAGGCACAATTTCCGACACATCCTCTTCCAGGAACTCGTCCCAAGATAGCGGAGGTCTGCTCGACAAGATGACGTCGCCGGTCACGGAATCTCGATGAATATAAATCTCGGGGTTCTCAAACCGGCAGTCCTGCGGCAAACGAACCATCTGATCTCCTTCAGTCATCAACAGCTGAACCTTCTCATACATGGCAGTCTCCCATTTTGATACCGGTATCCACCAATATATGCCCCAATAAAAAGAGCGCAAGCCACACGTTCAGCCATTTTAATTTTTCGCATAAGTTAGCACGGTTTCATTCGTTTCCAAGTCAGCAAGCTATCGATAGACTCGGCTTCATTCGATAGTTCATAACCTGTTATGACAGGTTATGCCTGACCAGTGAAGCCATGAAAAATTTCCGCACCGTTGAGCTGTCTCCGATACCGCTGTACACGCAGGTGAAGGAAAACCTGCGCGACTCCATCCTCGACGGCAGCTATCCGGCCCACGCCAAGCTGCCGGCCGAGAGTGAACTGAGCACCATCTTCGGCGTCAGCCGCATCACCGTGCGCCAGGCCCTGAACGACCTGCAAAAGGAAGGCGTGATCTTCAAGATCCCCGGCAAAGGCACCTTCGTCGCCAAGCCCAAGGCCTTCCAGCAACTGACCCAGCTTGAAGGCTTCGGCGAAGCCATGAGCCGCATGGGCTACGAGATCTACAACCAGGTCATCAGCCACAAAATCATCGCCGCCCCGCCCCACGTGGCGCAGCAACTCAAGCTGCCGGCCGGCGCCGACGTCGCCGAGATCAAACGCGTGCGCCACCTGAACCGCGAGCCGGTCTCGCTGGAAGTGACCTACCTGGCGCCGGACATCGGCGAGCGCCTGCTGCGCGAAGACCTGGCCAGCCGCGACATCTTCCTGATCCTGGAAAACGACTACGGCATCACGCTGGGCCACGCAGACCTGCAGGTCGACGCCATGCTGGCCGACGACACGCTGGCGCACGCGCTGCGCGTCGAACAAGGCAGCGCGGTGCTGCGCATCGAGCGCCTGACCCACCGCGCCGACGGCGCCCCGCTCGATTTCGAATACCTGTACTTCCGCGGCGACGCCTTCCAGTACCGCCTGCAGATCGCCCGCCGGCCCTGATATCCCAACCTAAGGACATCCCATGCAAACCCATATCCAGACTGTCGATGTGCTGGTGATCGGCGGCGGCACCGCCGGCCCGATGGCGGCCGCCAAGGCCAAGGAAGCCAATCCGCAGCTGCGCGTGCTGCTGCTGGAGAAAGCCCACGTCAAGCGCAGCGGCGCCATCTCGATGGGCATGGATGGCCTGAACAACGCCATCGTGCCCGGCTTCGCCACGCCGGAGCAGTACGTCAAGGAGATCACCACCGCCAACGACGGCATCGTCAACCAGAAGACCGTCATGGCCTACGCCGAAAACAGCTACGCGATGATCGAGGAACTGGACCGCTGGGGCGTCAAGTTCGAGAAGGACGAAACCGGCGACTACGCGATGCGCAAGGTGCACCACATGGGCACCTATGTGCTGCCGATGCCCGAAGGCCACGACATCAAGAAGGTGCTGTACCGCCGCCTGAAACGCCAGCGCGTCGAGATCACCAACCGGCTGGTGGCCACGCGGCTGCTGCTCGCGGCCGACGGCAGCATCGCCGGCGCCATGGCCTTCGATTGCCGCACCAGCGACTTCCACGTGATCCGCGCCAAGACCGTGGTGCTGGCGACCGGCGCCGCCGGCCGTCTGGGCTTGCCGGCATCGGGCTACCTGTTCGGCACCTACGAAAATCCGACCAACGCCGGCGACGGCTACAGCATGGCCTACCATGCCGGCGCCGAGCTGTCCGGCATCGAGTGCTTCCAGATCAACCCACTGATCAAAGACTACAATGGCCCCGCGTGCGCCTACGTGACCGGCCCGTTCGGCGGCTTCACCACCAATAACAAGGGCGAACGCTTCATCGAGTGCGACTACTGGAGCGGCCAGATGATGCAGGAGTTTTACAACGAACTCCAGGGCGGCAACGGCCCGGTGTTCCTCAAGCTGGACCACCTGGCCGAGGAAACCATCAGCGCCATCGAGACCATCCTGCACACCAACGAGCGGCCGAGCCGCGGCCGTTTCCACGAGGGACGCGGCACCGACTACCGCCAGCAGATGGTGGAGATGCACATCTCGGAGATAGGCCTGTGCAGCGGCCATTCCGCCTCCGGCGTGTGGGTCGACGAGCGCGCCGCCACCACGGTGCCGGGCCTGTACGCGGCCGGCGACCTGGCCTGCGTGCCGCACAACTACATGCTGGGCGCCTTCGTCTACGGCAAGCTGGCCGGCGAAGCCGCCGCCGAGCGCTGCGCCGAAATCGAACTGGCGGAACTGGACGAAGCCCAGGTCGAGACCGAGCGCGCCCGCGTGTGGGCGCCGCTGAACCGGCCGGACGGCCTGCCACCGTCGCAGGTCGAATACAAACTGCGCCGCATGGTCAACGACTACCTTCAACCGCCCAAGGTGACGCGCAAGATGGAGATCGGCCTGACCCGCTTCGAAGCGATACGCGGCGACCTCGATCGCCTGTCGGCCACCAATCCGCATGAACTGATGCGGGCGATGGAAGTGCACGCGATCCGCGACTGCGCCGAGATGGCCGCGCGCGCCTCGCTGTTCCGCACCGAGAGCCGCTGGGGCCTGTACCACAACCGCGTCGACCACCCACAGCGCAACGACGCCGACTGGCTGTGCCACGTCCAGCTGAAAAAAATCGACGGCGCCATGAGCTGCTTCAAGCGCCCGCTGGAACCGTACCTGATCGCCCTCGACGAAGAGGAAAAGCAAGCTTACCAGCGTCTGCGCATCGGCAAGGACGCAACGCCGGCCACACTGGCCCCACTGGCTGCCTGAGGAGAACCGCATGCCCATCGCCCATACCCCAAGCAGCGTGCCGGTGCGCGTCAACGAAGAGCTGTGCATCGCCGACAAGGGCTGCACCGTCTGCGTGGACGTCTGCCCGCTCGACGTGCTGGCCATCGACTTCAGCAAAGGCAAAGCCTTCATGAAGTTCGACGAATGCTGGTACTGCATGCCCTGCGAAAAAGACTGCCCGACCGGCGCGGTGACGGTCGATATTCCCTACCTGCTGCGATGAAGCCGCCGCGCCGCAACCCGATTTGAGCATAACCACTGGAGAACACCATGACTTTGCAACAGAAACTGATTGCCCTGCTGGCCGGCACGCTGAGCCTGCCCCTGGGCGCCGCCCAGGCCGAAACCATCCGCATCGCCATCGGCACGCAGGACACCACCATCAACTGCGCCACCGGCGGCCTGCTGATACGCGAATTGAAGCTGCTGGAAAAATACCTGCCGCACGACGGCAAGTACAAAGACGCGCAGTACGACATCCAGTGGAAGAACTTCACCTCCGGCGCGCCGCTGACCAACGAGATGGTGGCCGGTAAGCTGGACCTGGGCTCGATGGCCGACTTCCCCGGCTCTTTCAACGGCGCCGCGTTCGAGAAGGCCGGCAGAAAGAGCCTGTTCATCACCGTGCTGTCGGGCAGCGTGCAAGGCAGCGGCAATGGCATCGTCGTGCCCAAGTCGTCGCCGGTGCAGTCGCTGGCGGAGTTGAAGGGCAAGACCATCTCGGTGCCGTTCGCCTCCACCGCGCACGGCATGCTGCTGCGGGCGATCAAGGCCCAGGGCTGGGAGCTGGACAAGGACATCACCGTCGTCACGCAGTCGCCGGAGGTGGCCGGCTCCGCCCTGCAGGGCAACAAGATCGAAGCGCACGCCGACTTCGTGCCGTTCGCCGAACTGTTCCCGCATCGCGGCTTCGCCCGCAAGATCTTCGACGGCTCGCAGGCGCAGGCGCCGACGCTGCACGGCAGCCTGGTCGACGCCGACTACGCGAAGAAGTACCCGGAAATCGTCACCGCCTTCCTGCGCGCGGCCATCGAGGCCGACCGCATCATCGCGGCCGAACCGGAGAAGTACAGTGAGCTGATCGCCAAGGTCACCGGCATCGAAGCGGAAGTCGATTACCTGTTCCACGGCCCGCTCGGTTTGCAGACGCGCGACTTCACGTGGAAGCCGGAGTACCGCCAGGCGGTCAAGACCTCGATCGAGACGCTGCGCCTGATGAAGCGCACCGACAATGACCTGGACGTGAACACCTTCATCGACGACAGCTACATCCGCAGCGCCTTCAAACAGGTCGGCCAGGACTACGATGCGCAACTGAAGAACTACGCCCGACAGCCGCTGGTGGCCAAGGACGCCGCCACCGGCAAGACCATCACCGATTTCTCGCGGCTGGTGCAGGTATGGGTGGCCGGCGAGCCGCTGGTGCGCCACTACGGCACGGCGGAAGCGGCGTTCGCCGCGGTGCGCAAGCTGGAGAAAGACGGCAAGAAAATCCGCGTGGTGTATGCACATGACCGCAACAGCGGCCTGAAACTGTTTGCCGCCGACGCCTGGTTCGTCAGCGCGAAGAACGACACCAGCGCCTTCCTGTCCCGCGCCTCGGCCGAAGCGTGGGCAAAACAGCACGGCGGCAAGGTGGCCGACTACGCGGCGGTACTGGGCACGGGCGGTGATCGCCAGCTGGCCAGCAAGTAAGTAAATAAGGACGACCGATGAAACGTACACGCATCGACGGCGGCGAAACGCTGCGCTGGGGCCTGCGGCTGGCCTCACTGGGCGCCTGCCTGCTGGCCTGGCAATGGGCCGCCGGCGGCCGCGTCAACCTCGGCCTGCTGACTTTCCAGAACGTGCCACCGCCGGGCGAGGTGGCGCAGGCCGCGTGGGCGCTGCTGCACTCGCCGCTGCTGCTCGGCCACCTGAAGGCCAGCCTGGGGCGCGTGTTCAGCGGCTTCGCGGCGGCGGCGCTGGCCGGCATCGCGCTGGGCCTGTGCATCGGCCGCTGGCAGCGCTGGGAAGACCTGCTGATGCCGCCGCTGGAGATGCTGCGGCCGATACCGGCGGTGGCGTGGATACCGCTGGCGATCCTGATGTTCCCGTCGTCGGAGATGTCGATGATCTTCATCACCTTCACCGGCGCGCTGTTCCCCATCCTGCTCAACACCGTGCACGGCGTGGAGCAGATCGACCCGCGCCTGGTGGCTTCGGCGCGCAGCCTGGGCGGCGGTTCGTGGGCGGTGTTCACCGAGGTGGTGCTGCCGGGCGCCGCGCCCAGCATCGTCACCGGCCTGTCGATCGGCATGGGCACCGCGTGGTTTTGCCTGGTGACGGCGGAGATGATCTCGGGCCAGTTCGGCATCGGCTACTACACCTGGGCGTCGTACACGATCCAGAACTATGCCGACATCGTGGTCGGCATGCTGGTGATCGGCGCGCTGGGCATGGGCAGCAGTGTGCTGGTCAAGCGCATCGGCCAGGCGCTGATGCCGTGGCATCTACAGGAGAAGAAGACATGAGGGACGTGAACGGAGCATTGGGCCGGATCGCCATCGACCGGCTGTCGCTGCGGGTCGGACGCGGCGCGCAGGCATTCGAGGCGGTGCAGGACATTTCGCTGACGGTGGCGCCGGGCGAATTCGTCTGCCTGCTGGGGCCTTCCGGCTGCGGCAAGTCCACGCTGCTTGGCGCGCTGGCGGGCCATCTGCAACCGAGCAAGGGCGCCATCAGCGTCGACGGTGTGGCGGTCGACGGGCCGCACGCGGAGCGCGGGCTGGTGTTCCAGCACCACACGCTGTTCCCCTGGCGGCGCGTGATCGACAACGTCGCCTTCGGCCTGAAGATGCAAGGCGTGCCGCGCGCCGAACGGCGCCGGCGCGCGCTGGAACTGCTGGCGATGGTGGGGCTGGAGGAATTCGCCCAGCACTATCCGGCGCAGCTGTCCGGCGGCATGAAGCAGCGGGTGGAAATCGCCCGGGTGCTGATCAACCATCCGCGCGTGATGCTGATGGACGAGCCCTTTGGCGCGCTCGACGCGCAAACCCGGCTGATGATGCAGCAACTGCTGCTGCAGCTGTGGGCGCGCATCCGTACCACCATCGTCTTCATCACCCACGATATCGACGAAGCGCTGTTCCTGGCCGACCGCATCCTGGTCATGAGCCCGCGCCCGGGCCGCATCATCGAGGAAATCAAGATCGACTTTGCGCGCCCGCGCGACGCCACGCTGGTCACGTCCGAACACTTCACGCGACTCAAGCGACGCTGCCTGCAACTGCTGCAACCAGCCGACGCCGGCCTGCCGCTGGAGCGCCTGTCGCCGCTGGGCGCCAACGCACAGCGCCCTTTGCAATTTGCCATTTAAGGACAGCATGAGCACCATTTTTGACGACGACGCCGAGCTGGCGCAGATCCGCGAACGACTACAGCATTCCGACAGCGCGGTGCGCCGCATCGCGGTGCTGCAACTGGCCGACTGGGACGGCGACGAACATGCGCTGCTGTTCGTGGAAACGCTACGCGACGCCGACGCCGCGGTACGGGCCGAAGCGGCGCGCGCGCTGGAAGCGTTTGAGAGTCCCGAAGGCGTGGCCGGCCTGGTCGCGCTGCTCAGCGACGAAGACGACGAGGTACGTGAAACGGCCGCGCACAGTCTGAGCGAATTGAAGCAGCAAACCTCGGCCGCCGTGCTGTTGCCGCATGCCGCCCACGCCGATCCGTTTGTCCGCGTCGCCGTGCTGCGCGCGGTGCGCGAGCTGCGCGCCCCCGGCAGCTTCGAACCGGCGCTGGCCGCGCTGGCGGATGAAGATGCGGCGGTGCGGCGCGAAGCGGTAACGGTGCTGGGCTACCTGAAGCAGGCGGACGCGCTGCCGGCGCTAACCGCCCTGCTCAGCCGGGACGCCGATGCGGAAGTGCGGCGCGCGGCGGCAGGCGCGGTGGGTTATGCCCGCAGCGATGCGGCGCTGGCGGCGCTGCTCGACGGCTTGCGCGACAGCGCCTGGCAGGTGCGCGAAGAAGCGGCGACCACCATCGGCAAGCTGGCATTGCCGCCACAGGGGCTGGCGCAGGCCGGCGCCGAACTGATTGTGGCGCTGGGGGACGCCTACTGGCAGGTGCGTCTGCGCGCGGCGCGCAGCCTCGGACGGTTGCGCGTTGCGGCATCGCTAGGCGCGCTGCTGGAAGTGCTGGTCCATCCGATCAGCAATCTGCGAAAAGAAGCGGCCCTAGCGCTGGGCGAGTTGCGCGCCGCCGCCGCCCTGTCCGCGTTGCAGGTCGCCGCTGAAGACGCCGATCCCGAAGTGCGCAAGGCGGCACGGCTGGCGTTGACGCAAATTCAAACCGCGCAGGTGCCGTGATGGAGGCCGCGATCTATCCAAGTACGCTGGTCAACAACCGGCAGGGCCGTATGCTGGATATCGTCTGGGATGACGGCCAGACGCAGCACCTTCCGCACGCGCTGCTGCGCGCCCAATGCAAGTGCACCGTATGCCAGTCGCAGCGCCTGCTGGCCGGGGCGGCGCAGGCCGTGCCGCAGGCCGATGTGCGTATCGACGAGATCCATCAGGTCGGCGCGTACGGTGTTCAACTGGTCTTCAGCGACAAACACGAACGCGGCATCTACCCCTGGGCTTATCTGCGCACGCTAAGCTCGGAAACCTAGCAAGCCGGCGCGGAGCCTGCGGCCAGCCCACGCACGGCCTTGGAGATATCGGCGGCGATGCGGGTGACGGCGCGGCGGTGGCCGGCCACCAGCGCATCGTAGCCGCCGCTCACCTGCTCGTTGGCGACGCTGCGGCAGGTCAGCACCTTCGTGCTGCCGACCAGCCGCACGCTCCACACGGCATCGATCAACGCATACCGGCCTGGCGCGGACTCGAAGCGCTGCACGTTGGTGCTGATGCGGTAGACCGGCGCGCCATCCGTGGTCGGCGTGCGGAACACGTCCACCGTCCCCAGCTCGCCGGTGATCGCCAGCGACAGCGCCTGGCCGATCTCCGACGCGGGCATCGCGGACCAGCGCTCATGCTCCAGCAGATCGATGCGCCCCGCCTCCGTGCTGACCACCATCTGATAGCGCGCCACCTGCTGCGGCACCGCCACCGCCGGCAGCTCGATGTAGTAGCCGGCCGGTGCGGCGGCAGGCGCGGGAACACCCATGCCGTTACTCAGGCTGTAGAAATGCTCGGGCGGCGTGGCCGCGCAGCCAGCCAATAGCAGCGCGGCCGCCATGGCCAGCATGGCCTGCACAGTTTTATGCTGCATCATTTCGGTTCTCCCTTGGTGTCCTGCTTGCTGGTCTTCCCGCGTATCAGCGACTCGGGATGACGCTCCAGATAATCCGACAAGGCGTTCAGCGATTGCAGCGTTTGCGTCAGCTGCTGCAAGGCCTCGCGCAGATCGGACTGCACCGGCGAGTCCTTTTGCAGCAGCTGATTGGCCTCGCCGAAGGTCTTGCGCGCCGCGCCCAGCGTATCCTTCATCTCCGGCACCACCTGCGCGTCGAGCTGCTTGAACAGCACATTGGCGCTCTTCAGCGTATCGCGCAGGTTGTTGCCGATCTCGCCGAACGGCACCTGATCCAGCTTGCGGGCGATGCTGGAGATCTGCGTCTGCAGTTCATCCAGGCTGTTCGGCACCGTCGGCACCTCCAGCGGGTACAGCGCCATATCCAGTTTGGCCTGCGGCGCGTTGGGGAAGAAGTCCAGCGCCACATACAGCTGGCCGGTCAGCAGATTCCCCGTGCGCAGCTGGCCGCGCAGGCCACGCGATACCAGGCGCTCCAGCACCACCGGCCCGGCGTTGCGATCCTGCTCGCTGGAGACGGTCTGCTGGAAGCTGCGGCCCAGCCGCGCCGGGTACATGTCCACCGTCACCGGCATGCGGAAGTTCTTCTTCACCGGATCGAACTCCACGCCGACCGAGCGCACCTCACCCAGCACGATGCCGCGGAAGTCCACCGGCGCACCAGGCGACAGGCCGCGCAGCGACTGGTCGAAATACAGCACCGTCGTAATCGGCACGCCGTCCGGTTCGCGCAGCGCGCTGGCCTGGTCGGCGGCCAGCGGGAAGTCGCTGCCGGACGACGCCAGCTGATCCGGCTTCTGGCCGTTCATGGTCTCGAAGGCGATGCCGCCAACCAGCAGTGCCGCCAGCGACTGCGTGTTGACCTTGAAGCCGTTCGAATCGAGCCGCACATCGACGCCGCTGGCATGCCACCAGCGCGTGTTCTTGCCCACGTACTGGTCGTAGGGTGCATTGACGAACACCGTCATCTGCACGCCATGCCCTTTTGCGTCCAGATCGAAGCCCACGACCTGCCCGACCTGGATGCGGCGATAGAAGATCGGCGAGCCGACATCGATCGAACCCAGGCTCTCGCCATGCAGCGTGTACTTGGTGCCCTTGTCGTCGCCGGCTACTTGCGGCGGCTTCTCCAGGCCGACGAATTCGTGCTTGGTCTCCTCGGCCTTGCCGGCGTCAACGCCGATGTAAGCGCCAGACAGCAAGGTACTCAGGCCGGACACGCCGCTCGCGCCCACCCGTGGACGCACCACCCAGAAACGCGTATCGGCAACGGTGAAGCGCTCGGCCTCCTTGCTCATGTCGATCGTCACCAGCACCTTGGACAGATCGCGCGACAGCGTAATCGAACGTACCAGGCCGATATCCACGTCCTTGAACTTGACCTTGGTCTTGCCCGGCTCCAGCCCGTCCGCGCTGCGGAAGCTCACCGTCACCGTCGGCCCCTGGTCCATCACCGACTTCGCCACCAGCGCAAGCCCTATCAGCGCCGCCAGCAGCGGAATCAGCCACACCAGCGAAGGCAGCCAGCGATTGGCCTTCTCCACGCGGGGCTCGGGTAGCGGCGGCGCGCCGCTGTCGTTTTCAGGCATGGTTTTCTCCATTCGAATCTATTGGATCCCAGATCAGGCGCGGGTCGAACTGCATCGACGCCAGCATCGTCAGCACCACCACCGCGCAAAACGCCAGCGCGCCGGGACCGGCGGTAATCACTGCCAGCGACTGGAAACGCACCAGCGCCACGGTCAGCGTAATGACAAAGATGTCGAGCATCGACCAGCGGCCGACGAACTCCACGATCCGGTACAGTATCGTGCGCTGCAAGGGGCGCCAGCGCGAGCGCCGCTGCGCCGTGAACGCCAGCAGCGACAGCGCCGCCAGCTTCAGCACCGGTACTACGATGCTGGCGATGAAGATGATCGCCGCCAGCGCCGGCGAACCGCTGGTCCAGAAGTAGACCACGCCGCTGATGATGGTGTCGTCCTCCTTGCCGAACAGCGAGTGCGTGTACATCACCGGCAGCAGGTTGGCGGGAATATAGAGGATGGTCGCCGCCAGCAGGAAGGCCCAGGTGCGCCCCACGCTGTCGGGACGACGGCGGTGCAGCACGGCGCCGCAACGCGCACAATGCTGGTGCGCGGCCGGCTGGTCCTGCGCCACCAGGCCGCAGCTGTGGCAGGCGGCCAGGCGCGTGCGCGGCGTGTAGCGGAACTCGGCCTGCGCCGGCCTGCGCGGTCCGGGCAGGTGCTCGCCGATATTCCACAACATCTGCGGATCGAAGGACACTACGATGGCCAGCATCAGCGTCAACGCGCCGAAGGCGAACAGGCCCGGTTGCACCATCACCTGCGCCAGGCTGGTCATCTTGACGATGGTGATAAGGATGCCGATCATCAGCACCTCTGTCATGCCCCAGCGCCGCGCCGCGCCGACGGCGCGCAACAGGTGGTCGAAGCCGTGCGGCCGCACACCGCTGCGCAAGGCCAGTGTCACGTACAGCAGCGAGCCCAGTTCCACCGCCGGCAGCAACACCGTGAACAGGAATACGATCGTCGCCACCACCTGCATCTGCTCCGCCCACAGCACGCGTATCGCGCCGAGCAAGGTGGCGCTGGAGGTGTAGCCGCCGACATCCAGTTCAACGATGGGGCAAAGCTGGGCGATCAGGAAGGTGAAGATGGCGGCCAGCGTGATGGCGGCCATGCGGTTGACGTCCGAATGGATGCCGCGATAGAGGATGGAACGGCAACGCACGCAGCGCGCCTTCTCGCGCGGCAGCACCGGCCGCCGCTTGTGAAGCGCGCCGCAATCGTGACAGCTGATCAAATCGTATCGATACACTGGCTGGCCGTTTGGACAATAATGAACATATCATACGATAATCCGGCAGATGCACGTAACAGTCCGCATCCGTTATGATGAGCGAAGATTTTGAAGTTTGAAAAGGTATCTATGCCAAGCCGCCAGTTGACCCTCCTGATCGCCGCAACGCTTGCCGTTGCGGGCTGCGCGCATGCGCAGGCCGGGAAGGAACTGGTATTCGGCACCACGCACGACGAGAACTCGCCGCTGTTCCTGTACGCCAGCGCCTATCTCCAGCAACTGTGCGACGAGAGCAAGCAGCGCTGCACGCTGCAAAACCTGCCGGGTCGGCGCTCCGAAGCGATGCTCGCCGCCGGCACCATCGTCGGCGAGGTAGGCCGTGTCAAAGGCTATATCCAGAAGCATCCGGACTATGTTCGTCTCGACGAACCCTTCATCATCTCGCGCACGCGCATTTTCACCCGCACAGACAAGGACATCACCAGTTGGGACTCGCTGGCGAAGAAGGTCAAGACGGTCAGCTACAAGCGCGGCATCTACCTGTACCAGCAAAGGCTGGAGGCGCTGCAGCCGGCGATCCAGCCGCATGACGTGCAAAGCGAATCGGCTTGTCTGCAAATGGTGCTGGCCGCGCGCGACGACGCCTGCGTCTTCGACGACGGCGGCATCAGCAGCGAGGCAAGGCCGCTGCTGGCGCAGGGGCACAGCAGCGTGTCTGTGGAAGACCTGCCGCTGTACATCTATCTCGGGAAGGACAACAAGGCGCTGGCGCCATCACTGTCCGAAGCCGCCAGGCGCCTGGCGGCGCGCGGCGTTCCGGCGCAGCTGCACCGCAAGTTCTACGAAGGCAAATAGCTTCGAGGCGGCGCTTACTTGATGCTGGTGTTCAGTTCCTGGAAATCGGCGGTCTTGCCCAGCGACTGCCAGGTGGCCAGCAGATTGGCCGGTGGCGCAATCAGTTTGCGGGCCGCCAGATCGAGCCAGCCGCCGGTGCTGGTGACGCGCGCGGCCAGCTTGCCGTCGGCGCGGATGATGTCGGTGCTGAGCGACCAGCGGCTGCCATCGGTCGACAATCCCGCCACACCCAGCGTGACGGTGATCTCTTCAAGCAGCATCACTTCCTTGAAGTAGGCGATTTCGTCCTTCATCACCACCGGGCCGATTTTCAGGCGCATGAATTCACTCATCGGGAAGCCGTTCTCCGACAGGAACAGCATGCGTACATCACCCGCCTTGTCCAGGAAGGCCGTGTTGCGCATATGGCTGTTGAAATCCATATCGCCCCAGCCGGCCATCATCTTCTTTTCAAACATCTCACTCTCCAAGGAAATCCAATAGCGTGCATGCTACCACCTTGGTCGCCTTGCGCAGGTCTTCCAGCTGCAAGCGCTCGTCGGCCTTCTTGGCGTTGGACTCGGGCACGCTGCGCGGACCGGCGCCGTACAGCACCGCAGGGATGCCATGCTCGCCGTACAGACGCGCATCCGCGTACAGCGGCGTGCCTTGAGCCGGGATCTTCTCGCCGATGAAGGTCTGCGCGTTCTGCTGAAGGCTGGCCACCAGCTTCTCCGTGCCCGGCTGCTCACGCAGCGCATGCGACAGCAGCAGGCGTTTGATCTCGATGCGGATGCCGGGCTGGCCTTCCACCGCTTTCTCGATCAGTGCGCGCACCTGCGCCTCCACCGCCACCGGATCTTCTTCGGGAATCATGCGGCGGTCCATCTTAAGCACGACTTTGCCCGGCACGACGTTGGTGTTGGTGCCGCCGTCGATGCGGCCCACCAGCATGGTCGGCGAGTCGATGCCCGGGATTTTCGACTTGACCTTCTTCAGCTCCGGCAGCTGGTCGAAGATCGCGTTCAGGATGCGGGTGGCCGCTTGCAGCGCGTCGTGGCCCGTTTCCGGCATCGCGCCGTGGCCGGACTTGCCGTGCACCGTGATCTCAAGCTGCAAACAGGCGTTGTGCGCGGTGACGATGTTGTAGCTGAAGCCCGCCGCGATGACGAAGTCCGGCTTGCTCAGCTTCTGTTCCAGCAGCCAGCCGGGACCCAGCAGGCCGCCGAATTCCTCGTCATACGTGAAGTGCAGTTCCAGCCCGCCCTTCAGCGGCACGCCCAGCGCTTCCAGCGCGCGCGTGGCGAAGATGTAGGTGGCGAAGTCGCATTTGGAGACGGCGGCAGCGCGGCCGTAGATATAGCCGTTTTCCACCACGCCGCCATACGGCGGATAAGTCCAGTTGTCGCCCGGCGGCACCACGTCGCCGTGGGCGTTGAGCGCCACGGTCGGGCCGCCGGCCTGGTATGGACGACGCACGATCAGGTTGGTGATGGTCTCCATGCCGTAGCCCTGCACCACATCGGCAGGCACAGCGTGCTTCTCGGCGGTCCAGCCGTAGGCCTTGACCAGGTCGGCCACCATGTCCGCGTGCGGCGCGTTGTTACCTGGCGGGGTATCGGTCGGCACGCGCAGCAGTTGCTGCAGCACGCCTACTTCTTCATCGAAGTGCGCGTCGATCCATTGAGCCAGTTGTTCTTTTTTCGTCGTCATCGCTGTTCTCTCACTTGGCGCCGGATTCGAACCAGGCCGCAATCTGCGCCCGTTCGGCATCGGTCATATTGGTCAGGTTCGCAAGCGGCATGGCTTTCAGCTGCACCGATTGCTTGTAGATTTTTTCCGCGTTCTGATGCACCTGCTCCGCGCTGTCGAGCATCACGCCGGCGGGCGCCGTGGCGAAGCCGGGCTGCGTCGGATGCGCGGAGTGGCAGGCCACGCAGCGCTGGTCGATGACGGCTTTCACCTTGGCGAATTGCGCCGCCGGATCGGCAGCGGCGGCCGACGCCACCGGGCGCGGTGGCGCGATCGCCACGGCCACGCCGATCAGCAGCGCGACGCCGATGGCCGGATAGCGCCACTCGACGCGCCCTTTGTGGCGCAGGTTGAAGAAGTGGCGGATGAAGACGCCGGCCGCCATGATAAAAGCCAGCACCAGCCACGCATGGTCGTTCCGGTAGGTCATCGCGTAGTGGTTGCTAATCATGATGAACAGCACCGGCAGCGTGAAGTAGTTATTGTGGACGCTGCGCTGCTTGGCCTTCTGGCCGTGGATCGGGTCGGGCAGGCGGCCGGCCGACATGGCCTCCACCATCTTGCGCTGGCCAGGGATAATCAGCATCAGCACATTGCCAACCATGATGGTGCCGATCAGCGCACCGACATGGATGTAGGCGGCGCGGCCGCTCAGCACATGCGTCAGGCCATACGCGGCGCCGACGATCAACGCGAACACCACCACGCCGAACCACAGGTCGCGCTGCCCCAGCGGCGAGCGGCACAGCAGGTCGTACACGGTCCAGCCGACGACCAGCGTGCCGACGCCGATGCCGATCGCCTGCCAGCTGCCGATATCGGCCACCGACTTATCGATCATCATCGCCTGCGCGTTGAAGTAGTAGGCGATGGTCAGCAGCGCGATGCCGGACAGCCAGGTGGAATATGCCTCCCACTTGAACCAGTGCAGATCCTTCGGCAGCTCGGCCGGCGCCACCAGGTATTTTTGCGGGTTGTAGAAACCACCGCCGTGCACGGCCCACAGTTCGCCGGAGACGCCCTTCTTCGCCAGCTCCGATCCTGGTGCGGGCGGGCGGATCGAATTATCCAGCCAGACGAAGTAGAACGAAGCGCCGATCCAGGCGATGCCGGTGATGATATGCAGCCAGCGCACGATCAGGTTCAGCCACTCAAGGCCATACGGGATCAGATAGGCGAAAAAGTCCATGGGTGCTTTCAGGGTAAAGAGTGTGGCTAATTTACAGAAGATAAACGGATTTGACGCCGACCACATGAACATTAGAGTATATTAAACATATCCAATCCCGTATAACAGAAATACTCTCATGGCCGCCCTGCCGCAACACCTGGATCTGCATCTGATCCGCATCCTCTACCTGCTGCTGGTTGAGAAGAACGTCTCCCGCGTCGCCCTCAAACTGAATCAGCCGCAGCCCTCCATCTCCGCCTCGCTGCGCAAGCTGCGCGAGCTGACGGGCGATCCGCTGCTGGTGCGCGGCGCGCGCGGCATGGTGCCGACTCAGCACGGCGAAAGCCTGCTGATACCGGCCAAGCGCATACTCGACGAAACCGAAAACCTGTTCCTGAAGAAGACGCCCTTCGTGCCGCAGGAAGAAGCGCGCACCTTCCACATCGCTGCGCCGGACTACCTGGACAGCCAGTTCCTGCCCAACCTTGTGGCGCTGCTGCGCCGTGGCTCGCCCAACAGTCGCGTAAAGATCCACAGCCTGGGGCCAGGCGTGGACTACGTGCGCCTGCTGTCGGACGGCGACATGGACCTGGTCATCGCCAACTGGGACGAGCCGCCCGAGCACCTGCATATGTCCAAGCTGTTCGAAGACCCGATCATCTGCGTAATGCGCTCCGACTGCCCCTACGCGCTGCGCACCGGCAGCGAGGACATGACGCTGGCCGACTACCTGTCCCTGCCCCACGTGGCGCCGACGCAGATCCTGCCCGGCTACCACGGCGTCATCGACGACTTCCTGGAGCGCCAGGGCCTGCAGCGCAACGTGGCGGTGGAATCGGCCTACTTCGGCCTGATCCCCTACATGCTGACGCAGACAGACCTGGTGCTGACCACCGGCCGCCAGTTCGTGCGCTACTACGAGCGCAATATGCCGCTGAAGACCTACACGGTGCCGGTCAAGTTCCCGTCGATGCGCTTCTACCAGCTGTGGCACGAACGCGTGCACCAGGCGCCGGAGCACAAATGGCTGCGCGAACAAGTCTCCATTGCGGCCAAGGCGCTCGGCAAATAGCAAACCTTATAAACCTTAGCGGATACCGCATATAACTGGGCGGCTCAGTTGCGATTACACTAGGCTATGACCACACTATCCGAATTAAACGGCTGCGACGCCGCCACCTTCACCGACCGCCTGCGCGGCATTTACGAGCACTCGCCGTGGATACCGGAACGGGCGGCGGCCCAGCGCCCCTTTGCCAACGCCACCGCGCTCAAGCTGGCCTTGCAGGCCGTGGTCAGCGCCGCGTCGCTGGACGAGCAACTGGGCCTGATCCGCGCCCACCCTGAGCTGGCAGGCAAGGCCGCCGTCTCCGGCCAGCTGACGGCGGAATCCACCAATGAGCAAGCCAAGTCCGGCCTGCACCTGTGCAGCGCCGAGGAATTCGCCACGCTGCACAAGCTGAACGCGGACTACAACGACAAATTCGGCTTCCCCTTCATCCTCGCCGTTAAAGGCCCGGACGGACAAGGGCTGACGCGCCGCGCCATCATCGCCACCTTCACGCGCCGTTTGAAGAACCAGCGCACCGACGAAATCGCCGAGTGCCTGCGCCAGATTAAGCGCATCGCCGAGCTACGCCTGAACGACCTGCTGGGCATAACGCTGGACTTCGGTCCAACCATCATGCAGTGGTGCGAAACCCTCGGCGCATGGAGCGACACCGACAACAGCACCAACGAGGACTTCGACCTGACCTGCGCCTACATGACGCCCGCCCACCGCAAGACAGCCGCGCAGCTGCTGGACTGGATGCGCGAAGCCGGCATGGACACCCGCATCGATGATGTCGGCAACGTCGTCGGCGTCTACTGCTCCGACGCGCCGGGCGCGAAGACGCTGATGACCGGTTCGCACTACGACACCGTGCGCAACGGCGGCAAGTACGACGGCCGGCTTGGCATCCTGCTGCCCATCGCCATCGTGCGCCACCTGCATCGGCGCGGCGAGAAGCTGCCCTTCCACTTCGAGATCGTCGGATTCGCCGAAGAGGAAGGCGTGCGCTTCAAGAGCACCTTCCTGGGCAGTAACGCGGTGACGGGCCGCTTCGACCCGTCGCTGCTGGACCAGACCGACGCCGACGGCGTCACCATGCGCGACGCGCTGCTGGCCGCCGGCCACGATGTCACGCGCATTCCCGCCATCGCTCGCGATCCGGCGCAGTTGCTCGGCTTCGTCGAAGTCCATATCGAACAAGGCCCGGTGCTGCTGGAGCACGACCTGGCACTGGGCGTGGTGACGGCGATCGCCGGCAGCTCGCGCTACCTGGTCGAGCTGACCGGCCTGGCCAGCCACGCAGGCACCACACCGATGAACATGCGCAAGGACGCTGCTGCGGCGGCGGCCGAAATCGTGCTGCTGGTCGAGCGGCGCTGCGCGCAAGGCGCATCGCTGGTCGGCACGGTGGGCCAGTTGCAGGTGCCGGGCGGTTCGGTCAACGTGATCCCCGGCGCATGCAAGCTGTCGCTGGATATCCGCGCCGCCGACGACGCCGTGCGGCTCGCTGCGGTGAAGGATGTATTGGACGGCATCGCTGCAATCTGCGCGCGGCGCCAGGTGGAAGTGAGCATGCAGCAGATCGTGGACGCCTCGGCCGCGCCATGTGCGCCGCGCCTGATGCAGCAGTTCGGCGCCGCCATCGAGCGCGCCGGCCTGCCGCGTTTCGACCTCCTTTCCGGCGCCGGCCACGACGCGATGGCGATGGCCGCGATCACCGACGTGGCCATGCTGTTCACCCGCTGTGGCAACGGCGGCATCAGCCACAATCC
The DNA here is from genome assembly GCF_009380215.1 of Rugamonas aquatica. Lineage (GTDB taxonomy): Bacteria > Pseudomonadota > Gammaproteobacteria > Burkholderiales > Burkholderiaceae_D > Rugamonas > Rugamonas aquatica_B. The sequence goes on along the minus strand of NZ_WHUG01000002.1, from coordinate 192,104 downwards.
GCTGGAGACGATGACGGCCGACGACGCCGAACTGGCGGCCGTGGTGCTGCTCGATTTCCTGCGCAGCTTCCACCCCGCCTAGCGTCATGCCGGGCTAGCGCCCCTCGACCTGCCGGCTCAGTTCAGGCGTCCACTCGATGCGATAGCGCTCCAGCAGCCGGCGGTATTCGCCGCTGGCGATCAGGGCGCGCAGGCCCCGATCGAACTGGTCGCGCAACGCGGCCAACTGGCGCCCCTTGGCGAAGGCGATGTAACTGGGTACGCTGTCGATCGCCTGCGGCAGCTTGACGATATGGCCGGCCAGTTCGGCGCCGAGCAGCTTGTCGAGCGTGTAGCTGGCGGTGTACATATTGCTGGGTATCAGATCGACACGGCCCAGTGTCAGCTTGCGGAAGTTTTGCTCCAGCGTGGGCACCTCGCGGATCGCCAGTTGCGGGCGCGCCGCCTCGAAGCGGGCGCCGTAGTTCACGCTCAGCACCGTGCCCACCCGCAGTCCGGCCAACGCGGCAAAGTCGCCGTCGAAACGCGCGCTGTTGTCGTCCCTGGCGTAGAAGTAGATAATCTGCGGAATCAGCGATTCGCGGCTGAAGTCGAGGAAGTGTTCGCGCTCCGGCGACTGGAAGATCGTGAAGATGCAATCACGCTCGCCCTGCCGCATCAACGCCAGCGCCCTGCCCCAGGGCAGGATTTCAACGCTGACGGTATGGCCCAGACTTGCCATCACCGACGTGACGATGTCGACCGCCAGACCGTGCACCGGACGGCCGGCGTCCTGCTGGATCAATGGGGGATAGTTGAGCGATACGCAGCGATAGGCTCCGGCATGGGCAAAGCCGCAGGCGAAGAGCAGCACTGCCGCCAACCGAGACTTGCCAGGCACGAAGCCGCCCGATTGCTGCGGCGAGCAGCGCTGCGCCACAAGCCAGCGACGGTTAATCACGGCTTCTCCGCCGTCCGCAGACCCTTCACCTGGGACTCGCCAACCGTGCCGGCCTGCCCGCCCCAGCTCACGCGCAGGAAGTTGGACAGGCCGGCGATTTCCTTGTCGCTCAACTTGGCCGCGAAGCCCGGCATGGCCTGCATGCTTTCCTTCGCGCCGAAGCGCTGGGCCTCGATGCCGTCCAGCGTGACGGCGATCAGATTGCGCGGATCGGCGCTGCGCACCGTGGTGTTGCCCTTCATCGCCACCGCGACATGCGGCTTGCCGCCACCATCGATGCCATGACAACCGGCGCAGACAGCGAGATAGGTGCGGCGGCCGGCGTCGATGGACGCATCCGCGCCAGCCGGCGCAGGCTTCAAAGGCTGCGGCGGCAGGGGCTTGTCGCCCAGCAGATAGGTGGTCATTGCCCACATGTCGCCCGGCGTCAGATGCTGGGTGCTCAGGTGGACCACGGCGAACATCTCGCCGTACGCCGAGCCTTGTTGCGCAACGCCGGTTCTCAGGAACGACGACAGGTCGGCGGCCGTCCATCCCGAGGCAGACAGGCCGGCCGGCGTGATATCCGGCGCGGCGATGCGTGCCATCGCGCTGCCGCCCAGGGGCTTGGCGCCATCCATCTGCCCCAGCGCACCGCGTGGCGTATGGCATTCCGCGCAGTGTCCCATCGTGTTGACCAGGTAGCGGCCGCGCAGATAGGCGGGCGACTGGCCAGCCGAGGCGTCGGGCAGCGCGTCCTTCAGGAACAGCATGTTCCAGAAGCGCATACCGAAGCGCATGTTGTACGGGAACTTGAGATCGGCCGCCTTGCTGGCCACCGCAGCGGGCTTGATCTGCATGAGATAGGCGAAGATGGCGTCGCTGTCGGCGCGGCTCATCGAACGGTAGGAGGTGTAGGGCATGGCCGGATACAGATGACGGTCCGGCGCCACGCCGTCGCGCAAGGCCGCGTAGAACTCGTCGGCTGTCCATTTGCCGATGCCATGCTCTTTGTCCGGCGTGATATTGGTGCCGTAAAAAGTACCGAAGTCGGACTTCAGCTCCACGCCGCCGGCGAACGGCGCGCCGGTGGCCGAGGTGTGGCAGGCGGCGCAATCGGCCGCCTTGACCAGATAGCGCCCACGGCTGACCGCATCGTTGCCGGCGGCGGCCGACTGTGTCGCCACTACCAGCGCTGCGGCGAGAAGAACAAGATGGCGGCTCATCATTTCCCCTCCTTCACCAGCCCGGGCGTATTCAGCACCACATCCTTGACCGCTTCGAAGTAGCGCACATAACCGGTACAGCGGCAGATGTGGGCGTTCAGGCTTTCCGTGATCGTCTCGTCGATCTGATCCCGGCTGACGGGCGTACGTTTAAGCCGCTCCAGCAGCACCGTGGCCGCGTTCACGAAGCCCGGCGTACAGTAGCCGCACTGGAAGCTGAAATGTTCGAGGAATTTCTGCTGCACCGGCGACAGCGCCACCACCTCGCCCTTGTCGTTCAACTTGGCGTGGCCCTCCACCGTACGCACTTTTTTACCGTCGAAGAAATGCGCGCCCGTGATGCAGGAGCGGATCTCCTCGCTGGTGCCGTCGGCTTTATCGAGTATCACCACGCAGGCATGGCAAACGCCCTGCCCGCAGCCTAGACGTGAACCGGTCAGGTCCAGATATTCGTGCAGGAAGTCGATCATCATCAAGCCTTCCGGCACCTGCATCGGGCCGGCCTGTTTGCCGTTGATGGTCAGCGTGATGGGTTTGGTCGCGATGCTCATGCCAGCACCTCCTGGATATGTTCCGGCGTGACCGGCAAGTCGGTGAAGCGGTGGCCGATGGCGTGCGCGATGCCGTTGACGATGGCGCCTACCACGGGAATCATCACCACCTCGGCGATGCCCTTGGGCGGATCGGTCTCCGTCAATGGAGGCAGAATCTCGGCCGTCTGCTTCCACACCGCGACATCGCGCGCGCGCGGCAGCTGATAGCGGTTGAAGTTCCAGGTGCCGTTGCCCGGGCCATCCTCGTACAGCGGCAGGTACTCGTGCAGCGCATGGCCTATGCCCATCGCCAGCCCGCCCTGCAACTGGCTGGACACCAGCTGCGGCGAGAGCATGCTGCCGCACTCCATGATGGAATGATGGCTGAGCAGCTCGACCTTGCCGCTGGCCTCATGCACCGACAACTCGACCAGCGTGCCCACCGCGCTGTAATAAGTGACGGTGGCGTTATTGCGCTGCACCGGCGGGATGAACACGCGCTTGCGGTTCAGCACATGGTAGCCGCCGGAAGAACTCATGCTGGCCTTCCTGCCCTGGTCCGCGCCATCGCCATAGCGCAGCGACAGGCCATCTATCGGCAGCCGCACGCCGGCGCCGTTGACGTCGAACTCCGCCTCGCTCCACTGCCAGCGGTTGAACACATGCACCGTGGCGCCGGTCACCAGTCCCAGCTCGTGCGCCTTGCGCGCCAGCTGTTCGCAGGACAGCGCCTGCAAGCCGCCGGCCGACAGCTTGCCGTCGACCCAGCGCGCATCCTCCACCCGCACCACCAGCGACGCTGCCTGACCGCCCGCATAGCCCTCGCTCCAGATGGCCATCGCGGCCGGCCACAGGCCGTGCATGAAGACCACGCGCGCCGCTTCGCGCGTGCTGTGCGTGAAGTAGTAGGCGGAGTTGGTGGCGCTGGCGGGAGAACAGTAGGTCGGCGACCAGCGCGGATTGGCCGACAGCTTGTCCTGGTCGGCCTGGCTCATGATGTATGGATCGCCGCTGCTGACCACCGGCAGGTCGTCCCATTCAGTGACGGCGGTACGCACCGAGCCGGCCGGCTTGCCCAGCCACTTGGCGCATGCCACCGCCTGCGAGGTCGACATGCCGGTGCCGATCTCGGTGCCGCTGTGCGACAGCTCGATCGCGCCGTCGGCGTTGATCTGCACTTTGGCGAACGAACTCTCGGCGCCGGTGCCGAAGTCCTTCTGCACGCAGGCGAATCCCACGCCGTAGCGATAGCCGGGACGTGCCGCTTCAAACGCGCGCTTGGCGCCTGCGCGGCCGGTCCACAACGGATGCACCTTGGCCTTTTGCAGCACCTCGTCGACCCGCACCGCGCCTGCCGGAATCGCACCCTGGGTATTTTTCATCCCCGAGCGCAGCGCGTTCTTCAGCCTGAAATCGATGGCGTCCAATCCCAGCTTTTCCGCGAATTCGTCCATCATCATTTCGGTTGCGGCCATGCTCTGCAAGGTGCCGTAGCCGCGCGCCGAGCCGGCGTCGATGGCGCGCGTGGCGATGGCCACGGCCGCGAAATCGTTCTTCGGAAAATAGTAGATCGACTGTGCAGCGGTGGCCGACACCATCGCCACCGACGGCGAGAAGTTACAACGCCCGCCACCATTGGCTTCGAAATAGCCCTGGAACGATTGCAGCATCGCGCTCTTGCGGTCGACCGCGATGCGGTACTTCATCTTGAACGCATGGCGCTTGATCGACGACTGGAACTGCTCGTAGCGGTCGTTCGCCAGCCGCACCGGATTGCCGTTTGCGTACAGCGCCGTCATCAGGCCGTAGAACGGGAAATTGTAGTGGTCCTTGGAGCCATAGCCCACCGTGTAGCACGGATGCAGGAACAGCTTCTTGAGCGGGAACTTGCTCTTCTTGAGCATCTCGATCGTGCTGTCGATGACCTCCTGCGGCGACTGCGTCGGCACCACCATGTGCAGCGTTTGCGCGGCGGCGTCGTACCAGCAGTTGGCGTTGTCCGGCTCCATCGCCGCCGTGTCCACCGACTGCGTGTTGTAGTCGCGTTCCAGCACCAGCCAGTCGGCTGGAGGACGATCCAGTTCGTCCTTGATCTGATTGGCGTAGTACATGCCCTGCTCGCCCAGCTTGCCGTGCTCTATGCCGTCCGGCCAGACCGGCTGCTGCTTGCGCATCGCGCTGGGGAACACCGGCGCGTTTTTCAGGCTGGAGAAAACATCCATGTCGGCCGACGTGGCGCCGCCCACGCGCACAAAGCGGAAGGTGCCCCACGGATCGCGCTCCATCGGCGGCACAGCGGCGCCATAACGCACCACGCCATCCTTGAACTGCAAGGCATCCTTGGCCGCGCGGAAGCGGGCGAAATCGTTGAAGATCAGGACCGCCACCGCGTGCCCCAGGTAAGCAGGCTGCTTCCCGGCCGGCAGCAGCATGTCCGCGCCATAGAAACCGGGGAAGGCGACACCGTCGCGCACCAGGTCTTCCGCCGTCACGATGCGGTCCGGTTTCAGGTCCGCGCCCAGCAGCGACAGGTCGATGCCGTCAAAGAGTACGTCGGTACGGGTGGCGCGCAGCATCAGGGCGTGGGCTTGTTGCTGCGGCCAGTGCGGCATGTCGCGCGAGCGGATGTCTCGGGCGAACACCTTGGCGCCGGTTACCTTGGACAGGCCATCGATACGAAACCTGGCCAATCCAGCCTTGCCGTCCCAGGCGACCGGAGTGAGGATTTTTTCCTCGAACAGTGCGGCGAATGCCTTGCCGCCCAAGGGCGCGATGTAGACAGAAACACCAGCAACCACGCTGGCCTTCAAAAAACTGCGGCGTGAAATGTCCCCATTCATCTTGTAACCTCTCAGAGAGTCAGGTCAAGGCGATGTTTCTTTTCGAGTTATCTAGTTGAACAGAGAGCGCGGAACGAGTCAACATCTTTCAATTGGGCGGCGCAACAGGGCCAATTCGCGCGCGACAGCGTCGATTACCGGCGCCCAATCGCCTGCCCTGGATTGACGGAACAGGCGCATCGACGGGTACCATGGCGTATCGCTGCGTTCACTCATCCAGCGCCAATCGCAGCGATAGTCGGGCAGCAGCAGCCAGCACGGCTTGCCCATGGCGCCGGCCAGATGCGCCACCGCCGTATCGACGCTGATTACCAGATCGAGATTGGCGATGACGGCGGCGGTGTCGGCGAAGTCGCTCAGTTGCGGGCCGGCCGCGTACAGCTGCATGGCGTTGGGCGGGTCCAACGCCTCGCTCTCGCCCGGGCCTTTTTGCAGGCTGACGAAATGCGCAGGCGCGGCGGCCAACGGCGCCAGCGTTCGCAGCGATGGCAGCGAACGATCCGCGTCGTTCTCGAAATGCGGATTGCCCTTCCACGCCAGGCCGACACGCAATCCGTGCGACGGCAACCGGCCGGCCCAATCGCCCACCAGTTCCGGCTCTGCGGCGAGATAGGGAATCGACCTGGCCGCGTCGGCATCAACGCCGAGCAGCAAGGGCAGGCGCATCGGATGCGTCCAGTAATCCCAGCCATCGGCAGGTATCGCTTCGTCGGACGCATAAACCGCATCGACGCCTTCCAGCGTGGCGAACAGGCGCCTCAGGGCCGCATGGCAGATCACGGCGACGCGCAGCGCACCGCGCTTTTTCAGCTGCGTGGCATAGCGGCAGAAATGGATCATGTCGCCCTGCCCCGCCTCCAGCACGATCACTATCGACTTGCCGTGCAGCGGCTCACCGTTCCAGCGCGGGCAGGCGAAGGTATGCGCGAATGCGTCGAACTGCCAGCGGGCCTCCAGCAAGGGCCAGCCTTCGTCAAACCGCCCTTGCCGCAACAGCACATATGCCAGATTGAAGCCCGCCCGCGCATGCTCCGGGTCCAGCGCCAGCGCGCGGCGATAACACTGCTCCGCCTCCTGCTCGCGCTTCACGCATGCGAGCAGCACACCCAGTTGGCTCCACGCGGCCGGCGACTCAGGCGTCAGCTCCAGCGCCGCGCGCGCGGCCGCTTCCGATTCGTCGAAGCGCTTCATCTTCAACAGCAGCACGCCCAGGTTCTGGTGCAGCTGCGCGTGGTCCGGCATCAGCGCGAGCGCCAGACGATAGTGGAACTCCGCCTCCGCGTATGCGCCCTGCCGCTCTTTCAGATAACCGAGATTGGCGCGCGCCCCGCCATGCGTGGGCTCCAGCGCCAGGGCGTGCAGAAAGCAGTGCTCCGCTGCGGCGAAACCGCCGGCGGCCATGTGCTGATTTCCATCGAGGTAGGCTTGCTGCGAATCCGAATACATCGATCTACAAGCCTGCGATGAGTGCCAGCAGTTCCGACTCCGGCAGGGGCTTGCTGAACAAATAGCCCTGGTAGCTCTGGCAACCTTCGGCAATGACGAAGTTGAGCTGTTCCAGCGTCTCCACGCCTTCGGCCACCACCGACATGTTCAGCGCCCGACCCAGCGCGACGATGATGCGGACGATGGCTGCACCGCTATCTTCCTTGACGGCGGCCCAGATGAAGGAGCGGTCTATTTTCAGCTGGTCCAGCGGCAGCCGGTGCAAATACGAGAGCGACGAATAACCGGTGCCGAAATCGTCCAGCGCGAAGGTGATGCCAGCGGCCCGCAGCCGCTGCATCTTTTCCACGGTGCCGTCGACATCCTTTAACAGCAGGCTCTCCGTCATTTCAAGCCGCAACTTGTCGGCGCGGGCGCCGGTTGTGGTCAGCACCTCAAGGACTTGCTCCACGAAGTCCGGACGATGGAACTGCTGGGCGCTGACATTGACCGCCATGGCCAGCTTCGCAGTGCGCTTGTTGCCGGCCCACTGCGCCAACTGGCGACAGGCCTCGTGCATCACCCATCGCCCCAGCGGCAGGATCAGGTTCGAATCCTCCGCCACCGGAATGAACTCGGCGGGCGACACCAAGCCGCGCTGCGGATGCTGCCAGCGCACCAACGCTTCCGTACCCGCCATGGTTCCATCCATGTTCATCAGCGGCTGATAGTGCAGCACGAATTCGTCGTTGACCAGCGCGCGGCGCATGTCCGCTTCCAATGCGGCGCGCGCGGTGACGCGGGCCTGCATCGCCGGGTCGAAGAAGGAGACGTTGTTGCGGCCCGCCGCCTTGGCCTGGTACATGGCCAGGTCCGCGCGCTTCAGCACCTCGTCCACGCTGCCGCAGGAACCGTTGAACAGCGTGACGCCTATGCTCGGCGTGCTGTACTGGTCCACGCCTTCGATGACAAACGGCGCACCGAAGGCGTGAATGATCTTGGCCGCGATCTCCTGCGCCGCCTTGGCGACAGCATCCTCGGTCGCCCCCAGGTCTTCCAGCAGCACGATGAATTCATCGCCCCCGAAGCGCGCCACCGTGTCGCAACTGCGCACCGCCGCGTTCAAACGGTCGCCGACCATCTGCAGCAGGATGTCGCCCTTGTCGTGGCCGCGCGTGTCGTTGATGGTCTTGAAGTTATCCAGGTCGATGAACAGCATGGCGCCCAGCCTGCCCAGCGACAGCGCATGCCCGGCGCGCTCCAGCAGCAGCTGGCGGTTCGGCAGGCCGGTCAGCTTGTCATAGAAGGCCATGTTGTGAATCTGGGCCTCGGTGGCCTTGCGCTCGCTGATGTCGCGGAAGTAGATCGTCACGCCTTCCGCCGACGGATAGGCGCGGATTTCGGTCCACAGATTGAGCGGCGCGTAATGCTCCTCGAAAGCGACTGCGCTGTTGGTTTCCACCGCCTGGTGATAGGCGCGGTAGTAGGGGCCGTCCACCGCCTCGGGGAACACCGTCCATACATTTTGCCCCACGACCTCGGAACGCTGCACCTTCAGCAGCCGTTCGGCATTGCCGTTCATGTAGCGGATGTTCCAACTGTGATCCAGCATCAGGACCGCATCGGAGATGCTTTCCAGCGTGGCGGTCAGGCAGGCTGTTTCCAGCGCGTCCGCGAGCGATTGGGGTGGTACTTGCATGTTGGGAGCCGGGGAAGCCTGATCCATTTTGTGGGTTGATAGCCTACCACAAGTGAGTATGCTCCCCGGCCGGGTGACGGTCAAACAATACGCGCACGCTCCAGCATCGCGTGCAACAGGACGTTGCAGCCCGCCTCCAGGTGTTCGGACTTGGCGTCCTCGATTTCATTGTGGCTGATGCCATCCTTGCAAGGCACGAAGATCATGCCTGCCGGCGCAAGCCGCGCCGCGTAGATCGCATCGTGGCCGGCGCCGGAGACCACGTCCATGGTCGAATATCCCAGCTTGGCGGTGGCGTTGCGGACGGCGTCCACGCATTCGGGGTGGAAGGGGCATGGCGGATAGTAGGACACGCGCTCGATCGAGATCTTCAAGCCGGTGTCGCTGCGGGTCTTGTCGATAAAGGCCAGCATCTCTTCGTGCATGGTGTTGAGCAGCTCATCGTTCACGTTGCGCAGGTCGATGCTGAATTTGACTTCGCCCGGTATCACGTTGCGGCTGTTGGGGAACACCTGCACCATGCCCACCGTGCCGCGGCCGTACGGCGGATAGCGGTTGGCGATGGCTACCACTTCCTGCATGATCTTCGTCGACACCTGCAACGCATCCTTGCGCAGGCCCATGGGCGTTGGTCCCGCGTGGGCTTCCATGCCGCTGACCACGCAGTCGTACCAGGAGAGGCCCATCACGGCCGGCACCACGCCGATCACTTTGTCGGCGTCTTCCAGCACCGGGCCCTGTTCGATGTGCGTTTCAAAATAGGCGCCGATGGGATGATCGCCCGGCACCTGGTCGCCCTTGTAGCCGATGCGCTCCAGTTCTTCGCCGACGGTCTTGCCCTCGGTGTCCTTGGCGGCGTAGGCGGTCTCCAGGCTGAAGGCGCCGCAGAACACGCCGGAGCCCATCATTACCGGCACGAAGCGCGAGCCTTCTTCGTTGGTCCAGAAGGCGACTTCAATCGGCGCCTCGGTCTTGATCTTCAAATCGTTCAGCGTGCGCACAACTTCCAGGCCGGCCAGCACGCCGTAGTTGCCGTCGAATTTACCGCCGGTGGGCTGGGTGTCGATATGGCTGCCGGTCATCACCGGCGGCAGCGCGTTGTTGGCGCCATCGCGGCGCATGAAGACGTTGCCGATCTGGTCGACCGTGACCGACATGCCGGCATCCCTGCCCCAGCCGACCACCAGGTCGCGGCCCTGTTTATCCAGGTCCGTCAAGGCCAGGCGCTTGACGCCGCCCTTGGGCGTGGCGCCGATTTGGGCCAGTTCCATCAGCGCCGCCCACAGGCGGTCGCCATTAATACGCATGTCGCTCATTGCTCTACTCCTTGTTGATTAGCGCGCCGACGTCGGCTTGAACGACGGACGGTCGATATGGCGGCCCGCACCCTCCACCGCCATCAGCACGCCGCGATGGAACACGACATTACCGGCGGCCAGCGTGGTGCTCGGGATGCCGCGCACGGTGCGGCCTTCGAATACGTTGAAGCCGCCCTTGGCAAACTGCGTCAGCGACGAAATGGTGCGGGTGCCCTCCGGATCCCAGACGACGATGTCGGCATCGGCGCCGACGGCGATCACTCCCTTGCGCGGATAGATATTGAAAATCTGCGCAGCGTTGGTCGATGTCACCTTGACGAATTCGGATGGCGTCAGCAGGCCGCTGTTCACACCTGCGTCCCACACCACGGACATGCGGTCTTCCACGCCGCCGCAGCCGTTCGGGATCTTGGTGAAATCGTCCTTGCCGGCGGCCTTCTGTTCGGCGCAGAAGGTGCAGTGATCGGTTGCGGTAGTGTGCAGGTTGCCGCCTTGCAGACCATGCCACAACGCCGTCTGGTGATGCTTGCTGCGGAACGGAGGGCTCATCACGTGGCCCGCCGCGAATTCCAGGTCGTCGCTCTGGTACACGCTTTCGTCGATGACCAGGTGGCCGGCCAGCGCTTCGCCATACACGCGCTGCCCGTTGGCGCGCGCGCGGGTGATGGCGTCCAGCGACTCGGCGCAGGAAACGTGCACGATGTACACCGGCGTGTTGAGTACATTGGCAATCGCGATGGCGCGGTTGGCCGCTTCCGCCTCCACTGCCGGTGGACGCGACAGCGGATGCGCGCTCGGTCCGGTCATGCCTTTCTTCAGCAGATCCTGCTGCAGCTGATAAACCAGCTCGCCGTTCTCCGCGTGCACGGTGGGTATCGCGCCTAGCTCCAGCGAGCGACGGAAGCTTTTCACCAGCGTCTCGTCGTCGGCCATGATGGCGTTCTTGTAGGCCATGAAGTGCTTGAAGCTGTTGACACCATGTTCTCGCACCAGGATGCCCATGTCGCGATGCACCGTCTCGTCCCACCACGTGATCGCCACGTGGAAGGAGTAGTCGCCGGCCGCCTTTTGCGCCCAGCCGCGCCACTGGTGGTAGGCCTCGATCAGGTTTTGCTTCGGCGCCGGGATGACAAAGTCGATGATGGTGGTGGTGCCGCCGGCCAGGCCTGCCGCCGTGCCGGTGTAGAAGTCGTCCTGCGTGACAGTGCCCATGAAGGGCAGGTTCATATGCGTGTGCGGATCTATCCCGCCCGGCATCACATACTGGCCGCTGGCGTCGATCACCTTGGCCGATGCCGGTGCATCCAGGTTATCGCCGACGGCGACGATCTTGTCGCCGTAGCACAGCACATCGGCACGAAAAGCGCGGTCGGCGTTGACGACGGTGCCGCCGCGAATGATAGTTGTCATGGATGTCTCCTGAATCTTCTTTTAGGGGTGGGCGGCCCGCACTGCGGGCACCGCTTTGCCCTTCATCATAACCCCATACACCAGCGCCGAAATAGCGATTCCGACAAACCATGCATAGGTGTAGATCGTTTTAAATTCGGCCGCCACATCGGGGTAGGAAGCCGGGAAAGCGGCGTTGAGGAAGCCGGGAATATTCGGCAGCACGCCGATCACAAACGCCACCAGCGCCGCCATATTCCAGCCATTGCCATATGAGTACTGGCCGTCTTCGCGATACAGCTCGCCGACATTCAATTCAGTCTTGCGGATCAGGTAGTAGTCGACGATCAGGATGCCGGCGATGGGGCCCAGCAGCGCCGAGTAGCCGATCAGCCAGGTGAAGATATAGCCTTGTGTGGACTCCAGTATCTTCCAGGGCATCATCAGGATCGCGATGCCGGCAGTGATGTAGCCGCCCACCTTGTACGAGATGTGCTTGGGCGCCAGCGACGAGAAATCGTAGGCCGGGCCGACCAGATTGGCGGCCAGGTTGACGGACACGGTATCGATCAGCAGGATCAGCAGCGCGATCAGCACGGCGGCGCCGGTCATGCGGCTGGACAGGTCGACCGGATCCCAGATCGCCTTGCCGTACAAGACCACCGTGGCCGAAGTGACGATCACCGCCATCATCGCCAGCAGGCCCATAGGCACAGGCAGGCCGACCGACTGGCCCAGCACCTGGTCGCGCTGCGATTTGGCGAAGCGGGTGAAGTCCGGAATATTCAGCGCCAGCGTGGCCCAGAAACCGACCATCGCCGTCAGCGATGGCCAGAACACGGACCAGAACTGGCCAGCCTTCTTGCCGCCCACGACAAACTGCGAAGGCGCCGACAGCAGGTCGCCAAAGCCGCCGGCCTTGTTGTAGACCCAGCCGAGCAGCACGAAGCAGATCAGGATTTTCAGCGGCGCGGTGTAGGTCTCCAGCTTGCGGATCGCATCCATGCCGTGCACGATGTACCAGAACTGAATGCCCCAGAAGGCCAGGAAGCAAAGCAGCTGTCCGCCGTTGATGCCCAGGCCCGCGATCTTGTCGCCGCCGATATCACCGCCCAGCAGTACGCCGAGCAGCGTGTAGATCATCTGGCCGCCGAACCAGGTCTGGATGCCGTACCAGCCGCAGGCGACGATGGCGCGCATCAGCGCGGGCAGGCGCGCGCCGGCGGTGCCGAACGAGGATCGCGCCAGCACCGCATACGGAATGCCGTACTTGGTGCCGGCATGGCCGATCAACAGCATCGGCAGCAGAACGATAGCGTTCGCGAGGAATACCGTCAGCACGGCCTGGTAGCCGGACATGCCGCCTTCAATCAAACTGGCGGACAGCGTGTAGGCCGGTATGCACATCACCATGCCGACCCACAGCGCGGCGAAGTGATACCAGCGCCAGGTACGTTGCGCCGCCGATGTCGGGGCCAGGTCTTCGTTCCAGAGTTGCGTGCTGCCAGAGAGTTCTTTGCTCACGGGGCTTTCTCCAAAGGTTGATGTTCCTTCTATCGCTGCAAGTTCCGTACCTATATACCGTTTATACTGTTTCGGTCACCTTGATGTTCTCCGCGCGCGGGTTGCGCGGGTCTTGGGTCCAGTTCATGTATGGCTTGCCTGTATCCTGCGGCACCATCGTGATGCAGCCTTGCACCGGGCAGGTGATTTCGCACAGATTGCAGCCCACGCATTCCTCTTTTATGACCTCATACGTACGCGTGCCGGTGGCCTCATCGATCAACTGCGCGATCGACTGGTGCGACGTGTCCTCGCATGCCACGTAACAGCGGCCGCACTTGATACAGTCGTCCTGGTTGATCTGCGCGATCACCTGATAGTTCATGTTCAGGTATTTCCAGTCCGTCGTATTCGGCACCGCCTTGCCGACGAATTCACTGATGCTCTCGTAGCCCTTCTCGTCCATCCAGCGCGACAGGCCATCCTTCATCTCTTCGACGATGCGGAAGCCGTGCAGCATGGCGGCGGTGCAGACCTGCACGCAGCCCGAACCCAGCGCCATGAACTCCGCCGCGTCGCGCCAGTTGCCGATGCCGCCGATGCCGGAAATCGGCAAGCCCTTGGTCTGCGGATCGCGCGCGATCTCGGCCACCATGTTCAGCGCAATCGGCTTGACGGCGGAACCGCAATAGCCGCCGTGCGTGCTGGCGCCGCCCACGATCGGGAAGGCCACCATCTGGTCCAGGTCCAGATGGGTGATGGAGTTGATGGTGTTAATCAGCGAGACCGCATCGGCGCCACCAGCCTTGGCGGCGCGCGCTGGTGCGCGCACGTCGGTGATGTTGGGTGTGAGCTTGACGATGACCGGCAGCTTGGAGTGTGTCTTGCACCAGCGCGTGACCATCTCCACGTATTCGGGCACCTGGCCGACGGCCGCGCCCATGCCGCGTTCCGGCATGCCGTGCGGGCAGCCGAAGTTAAGCTCGATGCCGTCGGCGCCGGTGGCTTCCACCAGCGGCAGGATGTCGGCCCACAGTTTCTCTTCGCACGGCAGCATCAGCGAGACGATGATGACGCGATCCGGCCAATCCTTCTTCACCTGCGTGATTTCGGTCAGGTTGATTTCCAGCGAGCGGTCGGTAATCAGCTCGATGTTGTTGAAGCCGAGGACTTCGCGGTTCTTGCCGTAGTGCGCGGAATAGCGCGACGATACGTTGACGGCGGCCGGGTCTTCGCCCAGCGTCTTCCACACCACGCCGCCCCACCCTGCTTCAAATGCGCGCACCACGTTGTAAGCCTTGTCCGTCGGCGGCGCGGAGGCCAGCCAGAACGGATTGATGGACTTGATGCCGCAGAATTCTATGCTCAGGTCAGCCATTATGCAGCCTCCTTCATACCGTTGATGTCTTGATGGATGGCGTGTGCCGCCAGTTTCCCGTGCTGTACCGCCTGCACCGTCAGATCCTGTCCGGGCGCCACACAGTCGCCGCCGGCGTAGATGCGCGGCAGGACTGTGCGGAACTGATCGTCGACGTGGATTTTGTCACCGTCGCGTTTCAGCGTCTTCGCCAGTGGATCACTGATGCTCTTTTCGTCCATGCCCTGGCCGATGGCCTTGAAGATCGCGTCGGCCGCGATCTCGAAGGTCTCGCCGGTGCCGGCCAGGCGGCCGTTGACGATTGCGGTTTTCTCGAAGCGCATGCCGCGCACGCGGCCCGCTTCATCCAGCAGCACTTGCTGCGGCTGGGCCCAGGTACGCATGCGGACCTGGTTTTCTTTCGCGATGTGTTGTTCGTGTTCGGTGGCGCTCATCGCATCGAAGCCGCGACGGTACACCAGCGTTACCTCTTCCGCGCCCAGGCGCTGGATCTGCACCGCCATGTCGATGGCGGTGTTGCCGGCGCCGATGACGATGGCGCGTGCAGGCAGCGGCAGCTTGCTCAGGTCATCGGCCTGGCGCAGCGCGGCGATGTAGTCGACGGCGGCCAGCAGGCCTGGCGCGTCCTCGCCGGTCAGGCCCAGCTGCTTGCTGGCGCCCAGGCCCAGGCCGAGGAAGACGGCGTCGTATTGTGCGTGCAGGTCTTTCAGTTGCACGTTGCCGCCCAGCGCCTGGCCGTGTTTGATTTCGATGCCGCCGATTTGCAGCAGGAAGTCCACTTCCTTCTGCGCGAAGTTATCGGTCAGTTTGTACTTGGCGATGCCGTATTCATTCAGGCCGCCGGATTTTTCTTTCGCTTCGAAGATGACCACGTCGTTGCCCAGCATCGCCAGGCGGTGCGCGCACGACAGGCCTGCGGGGCCTGCGCCTACCACGGCGATCTTCTTGCCAGTCGATGCGGCACGCTTGAACGGATGTTCGGCGATGCTCATGTTGTCGATGGCGTAGCGCTGCAGCAGGCCAATCTTCACCGGCTGGCCTTCGGCATCGTGATTGCGCACGCAGGCGTCCTCGCACAGGATCTCGGTCGGACAGACGCGCGAGCAGCTGCCACCCAGGATGTTCTGCTTCAGGATGCCGACGGCCGCGCCGTTGATGTTCTCGTCGTGGATATTGCGGATGAAACTGGCGACGTCGATATCGGACGGGCAGATGCGTGTGCACGGCGCATCGTAGCAATACAGGCAGCGCGAACTTTCAATCGCTGCCTGGCGCGCATTCAGCGCTGGCGCCAGGTCGGTGAAGTGTTCAGCCAGTGTGGCATTGGCTTCCTTCGGCTGGGGCATGTATTTGAGAGATTCGATCATCATACGATTTCCTGGCTAAGATGTTTGCTATTTACTTCATCTGAGGGAATGCAAATTCTGCGCCAGCGCTTGCGGTGTTCGGCCAGCGCTGCATCACTGCCTTGTGGCGCGTGTAGAAACGCACGCCTTCGGGACCGTAAGCATGATGGTCGCCGAACAGGCTGCGCTTCCACCCGCCGAAACTGTTGAAGGCCATCGGCACCGGCAGCGGCACGTTCACGCCGACCATGCCGACCTGTATCTGGCGCACGAACTCGCGTGCCACGCCGCCGTCGCGTGTGTAGATCGCCACGCCGTTGCCGTATTCATTGCGATTGATAAGCTCCACCGCGCTGCCCACATCCGGTGAACGCAACATGCACAGCACGGGGCCAAAAATCTCTTCCTTGTAGATCGTCATATCCGGCGTGACGTGATCGAACAGAGTACCGCCGATGAAGAAGCCGTTCTCGCGTCCAGCTACCACGTGGTTGCGTCCATCGACCACCAGTTTCGCGCCCTGCTCCACACCCTCGCCGATCAAGCGTTCGATACGCTGCTTGGCCGCGCTTGAAACGACAGGCCCCATTTCGGCATCCGACGCCATACCGTCGCGCACTTTCAGTGCGGCAGTGCGCTTTGCCAGTGCGTCGACGATCTTGTCGCCGGCATCGCCGACCGCCACCACCACGGAGATCGCCATGCAGCGCTCACCGGCGGAACCGTAGGCCGCGCCCATCAGCGCATCGACGGTCATCTCCATGTCCGCATCCGGCATGACAACCATGTGGTTCTTAGCGCCGCCCAATGCCTGCACGCGTTTGCCCGCAGCGCAGCCACGCGAGTAGATGTATTCGGCAATCGGCGTCGATCCGACGAAGCTCACCGCCTGCACTACAGGATGATCGAGCAGCGCATCGACCGTCACCTTGTCGCCCTGGATGACGTTGAACACGCCGTCCGGCAAACCGGCTTCCTTCAGCAGCCGCGCATGCAGCAGCGACGGCGACGGATCGCGCTCGGAAGGCTTGAGAATAAAGGTGTTACCGCATGCCAGCGCCACCGGGAACATCCACATCGGCACCATCACCGGGAAGTTGAACGGCGTGATGCCGGCCACCACACCCAGCGCCTGGCGCATCGACCAGGCGTCGATGCCGCGTGAGATCTGGTCGGTGAACTCGCCCTTCAGCAGCTGCGGAATGCCGACCGCGAATTCCACCATCTCGATACCGCGTGCCACTTCGCCCTGTGCATCGGCGAAGGTCTTGCCATGTTCGCGGGTCAGCATCGCCGCGAATTCGTCGGTGTGCTGCTGGCACAGTTGCAGGTACTTGAACAACACACGGGCGCGCGTCAGCGGCGGCGTGGCGGACCACGACGGGAAAGCCGCTTCCGCAGCGCGCACGGCGGCATCGACTTCTTCCGTCGTACCCAAGGCGACCCTGGCCACCGGTTCGCCCAGCGCGGGATTGAACACGTCCGCGTAGCGGCCGCT
Organism: Rugamonas aquatica; assembly: GCF_009380215.1. Lineage (GTDB taxonomy): Bacteria > Pseudomonadota > Gammaproteobacteria > Burkholderiales > Burkholderiaceae_D > Rugamonas > Rugamonas aquatica_B. Next base: position 175,029 of record NZ_WHUG01000002.1, on the reverse strand, counting down.
TTGCGTATCGACTTTAACGCCGTTGATGTAATGGGTGATGGTGTCCAGGTTACTCATGATCTTCTTTCAAAAAGCGTTCAGCCCAGCAGGCTGTCCGCGTCCACATAGGCATAGCCAAGGCCGTGCGCCACCGCTTCGTAGGTGACGTGGCCGAGACAAACGTTCAATCCGTTCTTCAGGTGCGGGTTGGCTTTCAGCGCTTTCTGCCAGCCCTTGTCGGCCAGCGCTACCGCGTGGCCGATGGTTGCGTTATTCAATGCGAAGGTCGACGTGCGGGCGACGGCGCCCGGCATGTTGGCCACGCAGTAGTGGATCACGCCGTCGACCACGTAGGTCGGCTTTTCGTGCGTGGTGGCGTGCGAGGTTTCGAAGCAGCCGCCCTGGTCGATGGCGACGTCCACCACCACCGCGCCCGGCTTCATGCGCGCGATCATGTCCTTCGTCACCAGCTTGGGCGCAGCCGCGCCGGGCACCAGCACGCCGCCGATCACCAGGTCCGCATCGAGTACCGCTTCCTCGATCGAGTGCGCGTTCGAATACATGGTGGAGATGCGGTTGCCGTAGATGAGGTCCAGCTGGCGCAGGCGGTCGATGTTCTTGTCCAGGATCGTCACGCGTGCGCCAATGCCGACCGCCATCTGCAAGGCATTGGTGCCGACCACGCCGGCGCCGATGATGGCGACGTGGCCTGGCGCCACGCCAGGCACGCCGCCCAGCAGCAGGCCCATGCCGCCCTTGGATTTTTCCAGGTGCGCGGCGCCGGCCTGTATCGACATGCGTCCCGCCACTTCGCTCATCGGCGCCAGCAGCGGCAAGCCGCCGTTGGCGCCGGTGATGGTTTCGTAGGCGATGCAGACCGCGCCCGATTCCAGCAGCGCCTTGGTCTGTTCCGGGTCCGGCGCCAGGTGCAGGTAGGTGTAGAGGATCTGGCCCTTGCGCAGCATCGCGCATTCTTCCGGCTGCGGCTCTTTCACTTTGACGATCATCTCGGCGCGCTCGAAGATTTCGGACGCCGTGTCGATGATGGTGGCGCCCGCGCCCTCATACATCGCATCGCTCAAGCCGATGGCGACACCGGCGTTTTTTTGTACAAGTACTTGATGGCCACGCAATACGAGTTCCTTGACGCTGGCCGGGGTAAGGCCAACTCGGGACTCCTGGTTTTTGATCTCTTTTGGGACGCCTACCAGCATGGTGTTCTCCTCGTTAGTTTAAGTTTTTAAGTACCGTCGTCAGCTTTCCAAAAAGTTCGTCGATGTGTTTTTTCTCCAGCACCAGCGGCGGCGACAGGGCGATGATGTCGCCGGTGGTGCGTATCAAGACACCGTCCGCAAAGGCCTGCTTGAAGGCGGCGAAGGCGCGCGCGCCCGGCTTGCCGGCGATAGGCGCCAGCTCGATGCCGGCGATCAGGCCGATGGTGCGGATGTCGATCACGTGCGGCAGGCCTTTGAGCGAGTGCACCGCATCGGCCCAGTACTCGGCCATGCCGGCCGCGTGTTCGAGGATCTTCTGTTCCTTGAACACTTCCAGCGTCGCCAGCGAGGCGGCGCAGGCGACCGGGTGGCCCGAGTAGGTATAACCGTGGAACAGCTCAATGCCGGCCGGCGCTTCCATGAAGGCGTCGTGGATGTGTTTTTTGCTGAACACCGCGCCCATCGGAATCACGCCGTTGGTCAGGCCTTTGGCGGTGGTCATCATGTCCGGCTCGACGTCGAAGTAGTCGGCCGCGAAAGGCGTCGTCAAACGGCCGAAGCCCGTAATCACTTCATCGAAGATCAGCAGGATGCCGTGCTTGGTGCACAGCTCGCGCAGGCGTTTCAGATAGCCCTTCGGCGGTATCAGCACGCCGGTGGAACCGGCCACCGGTTCGACGATCACCGCGGCGATGGTCGATGCGTCGTGCAGCGCGACGATGCGTTCCAGTTCGTCGGCCAGCTCGGTGCCGTATTCCGGTTCGCCGCGCGTGTAGGCGTTCTTCTCCAGGTTGTGCGTGTGCGGCAGGTGGTCCACGCCGGGCAGCATCACGCCGTAGGGCTTGCGGTTGCCGGCGATGCCGCCGACCGAGATGCCGCCGAAACCGACGCCGTGGTAGCCGCGCTCACGGCCGATCAGGCGCGTGCGGCTCGCTTCACCGCGCGCCTTGTGATACGCCAGCGCGATCTTCAGCGCCGTGTCCACCGCCTCGGAACCGGAGTTGGTGTAGAACACATGGCCGAACTTGTGGTTGGTGTACTCCATCAGTTTTTCGGCCAGGTCGAAGGCGGCCGGGTGGCCCATCTGGAAGGTCGGCGCGAAATCGAGCTGGCCCACCATCTCGCGCACGGCGGCGACGATCTTCGGCTGAGCGTGGCCGCAAGGTACGCACCACAGGCCGGCGGTGCCGTCCAGGATGCTGTTGCCGTCGACGTCCTTGTAGTACATGCCTTCCGCCGATACCAGCAGGCGCGGATGGGCTTTGAAATCGCGGTTGTTCGTGAAAGGCATCCAGAAGGACGCCATCGATTCAGGTCTGGACTCGTTCATGCTCATCTCCTGGGAACTAACTTGCGGATATTTTTGACGAACCGTAAAAAAATTTACCAGTTGGCAAAATGATGATGCAATAATAGACAGCGCAACAACTATGGCACAGATACACAAATATCAAAACTGTCCAACCGTACTGGCAACAAAAACACTACAGTTTTGATTTCGGCAGTCATTGGAGTCAAGGATGGAAGCAGCGAATTCTGTGATCGATCAAGCGGACTGCGCGCCCGATGCCGGCGGCTGGCCGGTGCTCGCCATAGAGCGCAGCAGGAAGGGCAGCCTGGTCGACCAGATCGTCTCGGCCATCAGTGGTATGGTCGGCCGCCGGGAGTTGCGCGTGGGAACGAAAATGCCCTCGGTGCGGCAATTCGCGAAGTGTAATGGCATCAGCACCTTTACAGTTGTCGAATCCTATGACCGTCTGGTGACGCTGGGGCTGTTGTCCTCGCGCCGCGGTTCCGGCTATTTCGTGGCCCGCCAGGACGTTCCCGCAACACTGCTGCCGTCGATGCTGCAGGTGACGCCGACCGCCATCGACGCCCTCACCCCCGACCTGTATTCCGGCACCTCGGACGCACTGGCCGTCGGCGCCGGCTGGCTGCCGCCCGAGTGGTACGGCGAAGACACCATCCTCGACGCCGTACGCCACGCGATGCGCATCCCGGCCAACCGCCTGCGCGGCTACGGCCACCCGCTCGGCTTCCCCTCGCTGCGCCAGCAGTTGTCGGCCACGCTGAGCGACGAGCTGTTCCCGGTCGAGCCGGAGCAGGTGCTGCTGACCCACGGCGCCACCCACGCCTTCGACCTGATCCTGCGCACGCTGACCAAGCCGGGCGACACCGTCTTCGTCGAAGACCCCGGCTACAGCAACCTGCTGTCGCTGATACGCCACCACGGCTGCGTGGCGGTCGGCATACCGCGCGGCGAGAACGGCCTCGATTTCGACGCGCTGGCGCGGCAGGCCGCGCAGACCCAGCCCAAGCTCATGTTCGTCAACACGGTGCTGCAAAACCCGCTGGGCACTTCGCTCAGCGTGGCGCAGGCGCACCGCCTGCTGGGCGTGGCCGAGCAGTTCGACTTCTGGCTGGTGGAGGACGACATCTACCGCGAACTGGCGCCGCGCGGCGAGGCATCGCTGGCGGCGATGGATGGCCTGCGGCGCGTGATCCGCGTCGGCAGTTTTTCCAAGACCCTGTCGCCGGTGCTGCGGGTCGGCTCGATCTGCGCCTCGGCCTCGCTGACCCCCGAGCTGCTGCGCGTGAAGATGCTGGCCGGGCTGACCACTTCCGAGATCAACGAGCGCGCCGTCTACCACGCCATCACGGCGCGGCCCTACAAGCGCATGGTGGAAAAGCTGATCGCGCAACTGGAGGCCGGCCGCGAACGCGCCATCGACAGCCTGCGCAGCGCCGGCATGGAGCCGCTGGCCAAGCCGCGCGGCGGCATGTTCGTCAGCGCCGGCTGGAGCACCGCGCCCACCGCCGAATGGAACGGCAAGATCATCGCCGACCTGGCGCTCAAATCCGGCATCCTGCTGTCGCCGTGCGATTTCTTCATGCTGCGCGCGCCGGAATCGATCTGGTTCCGCTTCAACGTGGCCTACACCGACCATCCTCAACTCCTGACCTTCCTGAGACTCACATGCCGACAGCAAAACTGAATGCAGAGCCAGCGCCGAAGATCAAACGGCGTGTTCTCAACCGCGACAAACTGGAAGCGGACATCGCCGCCGAAGCGGTGCGCGTGTTCGCCGAATGCGGCTACGAAGGCACGTCCATCGCCACCGTGGCGGAGAACGCCGGACTGTCGAAGCAGAACCTGATGTACTACTTCCCGACCAAGCAGGCGCTGTATCAGCGCGTGCTGGACGAGGTGCTGGACGAATGGCTGGAACGGATGGAGAACCTGGCCGCCGAGGACCAGGATCCGCGCGACGTGCTGCGCACCTACATTCAGGCCAAGCTGCGGTTCTCGCGCGAGCAGCCGTGGGCGTCGCGCGTGTATGCGATGGAAGTGATCAGCGGCGCGCAGTTGTACGGCGCGCAGATCCAGAGCCGCGTGGTGCCGCTGCTGCGCAAGGATATCGAGGTGTTCGAGAAGTGGATCAGCGCCGGCAAGGTGGCGCCGATCAATGCGACGCATCTGCTGTTTGCGATCTGGGCGATGACGCAGTCCTATGCGGACTTCTCGGCCCAGATGGCGCTGGTGTTGAACCGCAAACAGCTGACGAAGAAGGACTTCGACGATGCCGAGCAGGTCATCGTCGATATGGTGCTGTCGGCGATCAGCGTGCCGCAGCCTGCTTGCGGCGACGCGCCGTGAGGCCGATCAGGCCCAGGCCGGCCAGCATCATCGCATAGGTTTCCGGTTCCGGCACCGGCGCGATGTAGCCGGCGACGTTGATCGGCTTGAAGTAATGGTTGGCGTTGATCTGCACCGACGACAGCCAGGAATCGACAATCACGTTGCCGTTGATGACGCCGCTGCCGCCATTGACCGTGGCCAGTGGCGCCAGGATGTTGGCGGTCAGGCCGGTGTGCACGCCCAGGTCGGTCGCCTGGTAGAAGTTGAACAGCACGTTGTAATTCTCAAAGCCCTGGTAGCCGCCACTGAAACTGCCCTTGTCGCCGCTGACGTTCATGATCAGGGTCGAACCGGCGGTCAGATTGCTGAAATTGAAGTAGCTCACTTTGGACAGCGTCTTGGCGTCGACGTTGAACACTTCCACGCCGCTCTTGCTCTTGGTGCCGGCGATGTTCAAGCCGCCCCACTGCTCGGTCGCGGTGCCGGTGCTGGACAGTTTCGACAGCGAGGTCGAAGTGGTTTTCAACTGGCTGGCCAGCGCGCCCATGTTGACAGGCGACTTGCCGGTCTGGATCTTCGAATATACGTCGACCTGCTGGGTCACGCTGGTTTTGCCGCCGACAAAGGTATCGCCGTTCTTGATCGAGCCGCTGGTGAATTTCAGGTCGCGGCCGACGATCAGCGAATAGTGGCCGAAGGCGTCGACGTTGTTGGCGTTGACGGAGTAGCTGCTCAACTGCACGTCGCGGCCGGCCATGATGGCGCCTTCGACGTCGGCGCTAGGCGCCTTGAAGTCGGTGAAGGAAAACACATTGGCGCCGTGCAGACCCAGATCCAGCACGGCAGCCTGCGCGCTCCCCAGGGAAGCAATTGCAAGAACGACAGCGGAAACAGCGGTTTTAGTGACAGCGACCATGAATAATTCCTTGATAGCAATTTAAATTACTTCAAGGATATCACGATTTGTTGCCCTCAGAAACTATTTTAAGTTTTTTTTGCGGCAGCGCAGCATCGTTCCCGACTGCCAAACATACTAAAACGCCACGCCCTCGTGAAAGTCCGCTAAGCTGGCAAATCGTCCCCACACACCAGAACCAGCATGCCCAGCTTCGAACCGTTCCAGCTGCACACCGCCCGCATGACCCTGCGCTTTGTCGACAGCAACGACGCCGACGCGTTGTTCCGCCTGTTTTCCGATCCCGTGGCCCTGCGCTACTGGAGCAGCGGCCCGTGGCTGCACGCCGCCCAGGCCGCCGACAACATCGAGCAAACCCTCAAGGGCTACCAGGACGGCAGCGCGCTGCGGCTGGCGATGGTGCTGCCGGACGGCGAGCTGATAGGCACCGTCACGCTGTACGCCTTCGACCGCCGCAATCACCGCTGCGAGATCGGCTACATGCTGGCGCGGCCGCACTGGGGCAAACGCTATATGCAGGAAGCGCTGGCGGCGCTGATCGCCCACGGCTTCGGCGCGCTGGAACTGCACCGCATCGAAGCCGATATCCATCCCGACAACATTGCCTCCGGTCGCATCCTGGAGGGCCTGCATTTCCAGCGCGAAGGCTTGCTGCGCGAGCGCTGGTTTGTCAGCGGAGAAATCTCGGACAGCGTGATCTACGGCCTGCTGCGCAGCGACTGGAACGCTGCAACAGGCGTTACGCCCGAGCACTGATTTAGATGCCGCTTATCCGGCGGAACAACCGGCCATCCCGCCCAAACCGCAGTTGATCGGAATCCAGTACGGCACAGGGGAAGGCTTTGATACAGTGATTCCATCGCAACGATTTTGATGGAGAAGCAAATGAGCAAACTGAACAGCCAGGCCGTGATGGATCTGATGGAAGAAATCTTCCGCGCCTTCGCCCAGACGGTGCGCTACGGCGTGCGGCTGGTGCAGCGCATGTCGCCGCCCGCCCTGCTGGGCGCCGCGCTGATCCTGGCCTTCATCCTCACCATCCTGCCGCTGGCGATGGTGCTGTTCGCCTTCTTCCTGGTGCTGAAGATTGCCGTCGGCGCCTGCGTGGTCGGTGGCCGCCGCCAGCGTCGCCGCCAGGAGCACCAGCAATGAAAAAACGCGGGCTGGCCAAGGCCGGCTATGACAACGCCAAAAGCCTGCTCGACATCATCCGCGAGATAGGCGAAACCGCCACCAGCATGTGGTGGCGGTTCTTCGACTGGTTGGCCCAGGTCGAATGGCGCAAGCTGATGATGGTGTGGCTGCTGTTGCTGCTGTTCGGCCTGACGCCGTTCGGCCTGCCCAAGCAGACCGTCGCCTTCATCGCGCTGTCGCTGGGCCTGAAGGTGCTGGCCGGCGGCAAGCGCAAGGCCGAGCTGGAGGCGCACCACGCCACCAGCCACGCCGACGAGGAAGGCATGGAGCGGCGCCTGATCGAGGCGCGCATGGCGGCATTGCAGGCGCAGGTCGAACCGCACTTCCTGTTCAACACACTGGCGCTGATCGGCCAGCTGATCGAGACCGATCCGCCGCAAGCCGCGCGCATCCACCAGAACCTGATCGACTATCTGCGCGCCACGCTGCCGCAGATGCGCGCCAAGGGAAGCGGCACGCTGGGCCGGCAGATCGACATGTCGCGGGCCTACCTGGCCATCATGCAGGCCCGCATGGGCTCGCGGCTGGCGGTTTCGATCGACGTGCAGCCGGAAATGCTGAGCGCCACCTTCCCCGTGATGATGCTGCAGATCCTGATCGAGAACGCCATCAAGCACGGCCTGGAGCCGAAGATAGAAGGCGGCCGCATCGACATCCGCGCCAGCGTCGACGGCGCCATGCTGCAGGTGGACGTGATGGACGACGGCATCGGTTTCAATCTGCACGCCGGCGACGGCATCGGCCTGGCCAATGTGCGGGAGCGCCTGCGCATCCTGTACGGCAACCGCGCGCAGCTGGTGATCGAAGCGCCGCTGACCGGCGGCACCCGCGCCAGCATCCGCATCCCGTATGCGCCCGATATTTTTGCCGGGAGTTCGAAATGAATATCGTCACGCCCAACGGCCAACGCCGCGCCACCGCGCTGATCGCCGACGACGAAGAACCAATGCGCCGCCAACTGCGCGCACGGCTGCTGGAAACCTGGCCTGGGCTGGAGATCGTCGCCGAAGCGGCCAATGGCATCGAAGCCGTGGCGCTGGCCGGCCAGTATCAGCCGGACATCGTGTTCCTCGACATCCGCATGCCCGGCCTGTCCGGCATCGAAGCGGCGCGCATGCTGTTCAACCGCTGCCACCTGGTGTTCGTGACGGCCTACGACCAGTATGCGATCGAAGCCTTCGAACAGGGCGCGCTGGATTACCTGCTGAAGCCTGCCGGCGGCGAGCGCCTGAAGACCACCTGCACGCGGCTGCAATCGCTGATCGGCCAGCAGCCGTCCAACATCGAACGCCAGCTGAGCCAGCTGCTGTCGAGCCAGAGCAAGCCGTCCGCCAAGCCCGATTATCTACGCTGGATACAGGCGGTGGTCGGCAGCAATCTGCGCATGATCAGCACGCGCGAAGTGCTGTTCTTCCGCGCCGATGAAAAGTACACACGCGTACAGACCGCGCAATCGGAAGTATTGATACGCAAAACACTGAAGGAGCTGGCCGACGAACTGGACCCGGACGAATTCTGGCGCATCCACCGTTCGACGCTGGTGCGGGTTGATGCCATCGAAGAAGTCACGCGCGATTTGCGCGGACGGCAGATGGTCAAGATCCGCAACTTCGACGAGCAACTGGAAGTCAGCCGAGGCAATACCCACTTGTTCCAGCAAATGTAATCCCCGTCTGATCGTTATCAATATATACTCCCTTTTCCCATCCGTCCGCATCAGTCCGGCGAACGGATGGGGTCTGAAATCGATCGAATCTGTTCCATACCAAGACAGGGGAGAAAACGATGTCCAGCATACCCAAGCAAACCCGTTGCAACGTCATACCATGCATGCGCTATCGCGACGCGCCGGCCGCCATCGACTGGCTGTGCACCACGTTCGGCTTTGAAGCAGCGCTGGTGGTGCCCAATGAAGACGGCAGCATCGCCCACGCGCAGCTCAGCTTCGGCAACAGCATGATCATGCTCGGATCGGTGTTCGACACCGAATTCGGACGCCTGATGAAACAGCCTTCCGAGATCGGCCAGTTCAACACGCAGAGTTCCTACCTGGTGGTCAACGACGCCGACAAGGTGTACGCCCGCGTGAAAGAGGCTCGCGCCGAGATCCTGCTCGACATTAAAGACGAGGATTACGGTGGACGCGGCTTCACCTGCCGCGACCCCGAGGGTCACATCTGGAGCATCGGCACTTACGATCCGGCGGATTGAGGGGACGATCATGGGACGTCCGGTACATTTTGAAATCCAGGCAAGCCAGCCGCAGGTGCTGATCGATTTTTACAGCGCGCTGTTCGGCTGGAGTTTCAACAAGTGGGAAGGCGGCGAATACTGGCTGATCGACACGGGCGACGCAGCGCAGCGCGGCATCAACGGCGGCCTGCTGCCGCGCCAGGGCCCGGTGCCCGCAGCGATGCAGAGCGTGAACGCCTTCGTCTGCACGGTCGATGTCGAAAATCTGGACGACACGCTGAAGCAGGTTGCAGCCTTGAAGGCGGAAGTGGTGGTGCCGAAAATGCCCATCCCCGGCATCGGCTGGCTGGCCTACGCCAAAGACCTGGACGGCAACCTGTTCGGCATGATGCAGGCTGACGACAAGGCGGCGTAGCAGCTCAGGCCAGCGCGGCGATCAGGTCCTGGTCCGCTACCTGCGTGGGGCGGATGCGGATGATGTTGCGGTATAACGGCGGCATGGCGGCGCACATCGCTGCCAGTTCGTCTTCCGGCATGCCCGGCAACACGTACTGGAATTGCGTCGGATTCTTCAATGGCAGCGGGCCTTCCATCGTCGAGCCGTAAGCGCCCAGGTTCATGAAGCTGATCGCTCCGCTGTCCGGCCCCTTGGCAAAGACGAAGGTGCCGTCTTTCGGATGGCCGAGATACTGGCGCACCTCTTCCTGCTGCGCCGGCGTCGCGCCGGCCATCAGCTTGTAGCGCAGTTGCGCGTAGGCGCGCGTGGTTTCCATGAAGGCGCTGCGGATGCCCGACTGCGACATCCGGCCCGGCATGCACAGCAGCAGATTGCCGAACGAATCCAGCAAGGCCACCGCATCCCCTGCTCCGCCATGTTCGCGGTCACGCGCCATCGCCTGCTGCAGGAACGGCGCAAGACCGGCGTCCGGCTGCTGCGGCGTGCAGCGGTAGGCCAGCGCATCCGGATACAGCTGCTTGAGCGCGTGGACGATGGCGTGGTCGGACGCCAGCGTCATCGGGCATTTCAGTTGATGCTGCGGCAAATCGGTGTTGAACAGCTCCATCACCTCGCCGGACGTGGCCTCAAACACCAACGAGCATAAGGCCTGCGTCGGTTCGGAGATGGTTTTGCCGATGAAGAAGGACTTCGGCGCCGCGCCCGAACTGGCGCGCGTGTACAGCGAAGAACCAAGGATGGCCGGATAGCTGAACGCCGCTTCGGCTTGCGTCCGCAGCGCCGGCGGCAGCGCGCTGAAGGTGGCGCTGGCGTCATAGTTGATGCCAGCGCTTTTGTCCGGCGCCGCCACCACCACGTTAAAGCCGCCGGCCAGGATCGCACCGCTGCACATGCAGCAGGGATCGAGCGAGGTGACGATGGTGACGTCCTCCGGCGCAGGCAGTTCGCGGCCCTTGGCGCGTTCGGCGTAATACCAGTCGATCAACTGGCGCTCGCCGTGCGCGGTCGGGTCGAAGATCAGCCCCTGCTTGATGACGTTGTTGTGCAGCGACTGCAGCACGTTGCCGTGCTGGTCGAGCATCAGGCCGCCGACACCGAAGGTGCCCTGCGTTTTGGCGGCAATCGCCTCCGACGCCGCAATCGCGACGGCGGCCTGCACATCGATGGTCTTCTTGAAAGCCAAGTTTACTTCTTCTTCAAATCAGCGCCGCCGAACGCGTTCGGCAGTTGTTCGGCTGCGGTGGTTTCGTAGATGTCGCCTTTGAGGTTAGTCAGCAGCACCGGCAGCTCATTACCGCCCAACTCCAGGATCACCTGGCGGCATGCGCCGCATGGTGCGATGGGGCCGTCGGTTTCGCCGATGACGACCAGCTGGTCGAAATCGCCCTGCTTGTAGCCGTGGGCGAAAGCGCTGAAGAAAGCGGTACGCTCGGCGCAGTTGCACAAACCGTAGGAGGCGTTTTCCACGTTACAGCCGTGGAAGACCTTGCCGTCGTTGGTCAGCAGTGCAGCGCCGACCTTGAAGTTGGAGTACGGCGTGTAAGCCTTCAGGCGCGCGGCGGCGGCTTCGGCGATCAGTTCTTGTTTGTTCATGTCAGTTCCCTTTGCCCCGTCATTCCCGCGCAAGCGGGAATCCATGCTGAGCGTGCTGTCACGCGGCCTATGGATTCCCGCCTGCGCGGGAATGACGTTGTTATACGTTATGGACGAATCGTGCGGTAGATGACCGGGTTCGCGGCCGGTGCTGCGCCAGCGATCTGGTAGGCCGCCTGGATTTCGCGGATCGCCTGATCCGCTGCTTCCTGCGTGCGCGCGTGGACCATCGCCAGCGGCTGGCCTGCTTCGATCTTGTCGCCCAGGCCAACCAGCCCGGTCAAGCCGACAGCGAAGTCGATCGGATCGGCAGCGCGACGGCGGCCACCGCCCAGCGACACCACGGCCAGGCCGATCTCGCGGCAGTTGGCGGCGGCAGCGTAGCCGGAAACCAGCGCAGGCGCCGGCACGATGATAGGCGAACGCTCCAGGTACTTGTCCGGATTGTCCATCAGATCCGCCGGGCCGCCCAGCGCCACCACCATGCGCGAGAAGCGCTCGGCGGCTTCGCCGCTGTCCAGCGACGCTTGCAGCTTGGCGCGCGCCTCTTCTTCGGTCGCGGCCAGTTTGCCCAGCACCAGCATCTCGGCGCACAGCGCCATTGTCACTTCGTGCAGACGCGCAGGACGCGATTTGCCGCTCAGGTAATCCATCGCGCCGCGCACTTCCAGCGCGTTGCCGGCGTATGGCGCCAGCGATTCGTTCATGTCGGTCAGGATGGCCGAGGTCATCATGCCGGCGCCGTTGCCGACCTTGACGATGCTGTCCGCCAGCTCCACCGATTTTTCGTAGGTCGGCATGAAGGCGCCGCTGCCAGTTTTAACGTCCATCACCAGCGCATCCAGGCCGGCCGACAGCTTCTTCGACAGGATGGAGCCGGTAATCATGGCGACCGATTCCACGGTCGCGGTCACGTCGCGCACGCCGTAGAAGATCTTGTCCGACGGCGCCAGCGAAGAGGTCTGGCCGATGATGGCGACACCGACTTCCTTGACCACTTTGCGGAACAACTCATTGGTCGGCACGGTGGTGTAGCCGGGAATGGAGTCGAACTTGTCCAGCGTGCCGCCGGTGTGGCCCAGACCACGGCCGGAGATCATCGGCACGAAGCCGCCGCAGGCTGCAACCATGGGGCCGAGCAGCAGCGAGACCACGTCGCCGACGCCACCGGTGGAGTGCTTGTCGACCACCGGACCTGGCAGGTCCAGCGAGCGCCAGTCCAGCACTTCGCCGGAATCGCGCATCGCCAGCGTGAAGGCCACGCGTTCGTCCATGGTCATGTCGTTGAAGTAGACCGCCATCGCCAGCGCGGCGATCTGGCCTTCGGTGACGCGGTTCGAGGTGATACCGCCGACGAAGAACTGGATCTCTTCAGCGGTCAGTACGCCGCCGTCGCGCTTCTTGCGAATGATCTCTTGAGGTAAAAACATGGAATTCTCCACTTGATAAATACGGTATTTAAAACGTCATTCCCGCGAAGGCGGGAATCCATAGAACGCGTCAAAGCACGTTCAGCATGGATTCCCGCTTTCGCGGGAATGACGATGCCAGGGTTCCGTGACGTTTAAACGCCGTATGGAATCCAGACGTTTTTAACTTGCGATGCGTGTGCCAGTACTGCGCGGCCACCCGATTGCGCGGTGCTGTACCAGTCGCGGCCTTTGGCGCCGCCGACCCAGGTACGCTTGAGCGAAGTCGCCGACAGACGCTCCACTTCCGCACAGCCCTCAGCCGAACCATCGTGACGCCATACCGCGTCGATGTCCGAGTGCGTCGCCAGCGTGCGCGCCAGTTCGTCCGCCGAACCGGTGATGATGTTGACCACGCCGTCCGGCAGGTCCGACGTATCGAACACCTGATACAGATCGGTGGCCGACAGCGGATGCGCTTCCGACGGCACCACCACCACGCGGTTGCCCAGCGCGATAGCCGGCGCCACCAGCGAGATGAAGCCCAGCAGCGGCGCTTCGTTCGGGCAGACGATGCCGATCACGCCGACCGGTTCATTCAGCGCCACGGTGATGCCATGCATAGGCGGCTGGTGCGCCAGGCCGTCGTACTTGTCGGCCCATGCTGCGTAGTAGAACAGGCGCTCGATCGACGCCTGCACTTCTTTTTCCGCGTTCTTCGAACCGGTCATGGCAGCGATGCGGGCTGCGAATTCCTCGCCGCGGGCGGCCAGGTTTTCTGCGATGTAGTACAAAACCTGCGCGCGGTTGTGCGACGTGGCTTTCGCCCAGCCGCCAGCCTTGTGCGCTGCTTCCACTGCATTGCGAATGTCCTTGCGATTGCCTTCGCCGACTTCGGCGATGAAGGCACCGTCGGCGCCGTGGATGGCGCGGCTGTAGGCGCCGTCAGGGCGTGCCTGCTTGCCGCCGATGTACAGCTTGGCGGTACGGTCGATGGCGAACGCGCCGCCCGCTGCCGGTGCGGCTGCCTTGGCTTTGGCCTTGGCTTCCACCACAGGCGATGCAGGACGCGCATCTTCCGATTTCGCGGTCAGGTATTCGTACATGCCTTCGCGGCCGCCTTCACGGCCAAAGCCGGATTCGCGGTAGCCGCCGAAGCCGCAAGCGGCGTCGAACTGGTTGGCGGTGTTAATCCACACCACGCCGGCCTTGATCTGCGGCGCGACGTCCAGCGCCAGCGAGATGTTCTCGGTCCACACGCAAGCGGCCAGGCCGTAGACGGTGTTGTTCGCCAGTTGCACGGCTTCCGGCGGAGTGCGGAAGCTCATCGCCACCAGCACAGGGCCAAAGATTTCGGCCTGCGCCACGGCGGCGGAAGTCGATGCGCCGGTGATCAGCGTTGGAGGGAACCACGAACCGTTGGCCGGGATCTCGCACTTAGGCTGATACACCTCGCAACCTTCGGCGCGAGCCGAGTCCACCAGGCCGGCGATGCGCTGCTGCTGCACCGGATCGACCAGGGCGCCGATGTCCATCGACTTGTCCAGCGGCGAGCCGAGGGTCAGCTTGTCCATGCGGGCGCGCAGCTTGGCCAGGAATTTATCCTGTACCGATTCCTGCACCAGCAGGCGCGAACCTGCGCAGCATACTTGTCCCTGATTGAACCAGATCGAATCGACCAGGCCTTCAACGGCGGCATCCAGGTCTGCATCGTCGAAGACGATGAACGGCGACTTGCCGCCCAACTCCAGCGACAGCTTCTTGCCGCTGCCTGCGGTGGCAACGCGGATCAAGCGGCCTACTTCGGTCGAGCCGGTGAAGGCCAGCTTGTCGATGCCTGGATGGTTGACGATGGCTTCGCCCACGCGGCCATCGCCGGTGACGATGTTGACCACACCGGCAGGCACGCCGGCCTGCACGCAAATCTCGGCGAACAGCATCGCGGTCAGCGAGGTGAATTCGGCCGGTTTGAAGACGATAGTGTTACCAGCGGCCATGGCCGGTGCGATTTTCCACGACAGCATCAGCAGCGGGAAATTCCACGGCACGATCTGGCCAACGACACCGACGGCGCGGTAGTCCGCGAATTCCTCGGCTTGCAGTTGCGCCCAACCGGCGTGGTAGTAGAAGTGACGCGCCACCAGCGGCAGGTCGACATCGCGGGTTTCGCGGATGGTCTTGCCGTTGTCCAGCGTCTCCAGCACGGCGAACAGGCGCGCGTGCTTCTGCATCAGGCGGGCCAGCGAGTACATGACTTTTGCGCGGCCATGGCCGCCCAGTGCCTGCCAGCCCGGCTGCGCGGCGCGCGCGGCTGCCACGGCGCGATCGACGTCGCTGCCGGTGGCCTGGGTCAGGTCGGCCAGCTTGGCCGCATCGGCTGGGTTGGTCGAGGCGAACAACTCGCCCGGCTCGCTCCACTGGTTGTCGATGAACAGGCCGAAGGTGCGGCCGTGCTGCTCCAGCCACGCTTGCGCTTCTTTCGTGCTTTCCGGTGCTGGGCCGTATTCCATGGTGTTCAGGATCTCTTTGATGGTTGGCATAACGTGTCCGTATTCTTAAGGTTGCGCGTGGCGATGTGCGGCGGAGTAGTTGCCGGTCACATAGTGCTCAAGCTGGCGTTCGATGTCGGTCAGCAGGCTGGATGCGCCGATGCGGAACAGGTGTGGCTCCAGCCACTCGTTGCCCAGTTCTTCCTTCATCAGCGACAGGTACTGCAGCGCGGCCTTGGCCGTGCCGACGCCACCCGCCGGCTTGTAGCCGATCTTGAAGCCGGTCTGCTCGTGGTAGTCGCGAATCGCGCGCACCATCGTCAGCGATACCGGGATCGTCGCGTTGACCGGCTCTTTGCCGGTGGAGGTCTTGATGAAGTCCGCGCCGGCCATCATGCAAACCCACGAAGCCTTGGCCACGTTTTCCAGCGTGACCAGTTCACCGGTCGCCAGAATCGCCTTGACGTGCGCTTCGCCGCAAGCCTTGCGGTAAGCCAGCATCTCGTCGTACAGCGCTTGCCAGTTGCCCGTCAAAACGTGCTGGCGGGTGATGACGATGTCAATCTCGGTCGCGCCCGCGGCCACCGACAATTCAATCTCGCGCACCTTGGTTTCCATACTGGTCAAGCCAGCCGGGAAGCCGGTCGACACGGCGGCGATAGGCAGGCGGCCTTGCAGCACCTGGGTCGCCGGCTTGATCATCTCGTGGTACACGCAGACGGCGCCGGTGGTCAGCTTGTAGTCTTGCAGGCCCAGTGCCTCGACCAGGTCCGAACGCAGCGGACGCATGGCCTTCATGCACAGGCGCTCGACGCGGCCCGGCGTATCGTCGCCGGACAGCGTGGTCAGGTCGATCAGACCGATGGCCTTGACCAGCCAGGCGGCCTGGAATTCCTTCTTCACCGTGCGGCGGTTCGCCAGACTGGCGGCGCGGCGGTCGGCCGCGCTCTTGTTGATGTGGATGTGATTGATCCAGCCCAGGTCCAGCGGGACGGCTTCATTGCGCTTGAAATCGGTGATGATGCTCATAACAGATTGCTTCCGTGGGAAAGTGGTTTGACGCCGAGGTGATGGGCCAGGGTCTGGCCGATGTCGGAGAAGGTTTCGGAGATCGGCAGCTGCTGCGCCTTCACGCCCGGGCCGAAGAAGATCATCGGGATGTGTTCACGGGTGTGGTCGGAGCCAGGCCAGGTCGGATCGCAGCCATGATCGGCGGTGATCACCACCAGGTCGCCCTCTTTCAGCTTGGCGATGAACTCCGGCAGGCGCGCGTCCATCTCGTGCAGCGCGTTCGAGTAGCCGGTAACGTCACGGCGATGGCCGAAGGCCTGGTCGAAGTCGACGAAGTTCACGAAGGTCAGCGACTTGTCGCCGGCTTCTTCTTCCACCTTCATCAGCGCGTCGAACAGCGCCATATTGTCCTTGCCCTTGACCAGGCGCGATACGCCTTGGGTCGCGAAGATGTCGCTGATTTTGCCGAGGGCGATGACTTCGCCGCCGTCGTTCTTCACGTGGTCCAGCAGCGTAGGCGCCGGCGGTGCGACCGCGTAGTCGTGACGGTTGGTGGTGCGGGTGTAGTTGCCGTTGGCGCCGACGAACGGACGCGCGATCACGCGGCCGATGTTGTATGGCTCGACCAGCTTGAAGGCGATCTCGCAGATTTCATACAGGCGCTCCAGGCCGAACGATTCTTCGTGCGCAGCGATCTGCAGCACCGAGTCGGCGGAGGTGTAGATGATAGGCTTGCCGCTGGCGACATGCTCGTCGCCGTGCTTGTTGATGATCTCCGTGCCCGATGCGTGGCAGTCGCCGAGGAAGCCCGGCACGCCGGCCAGTTCCTGCAGCTTGGCGGTCAGCTCGGCCGGGAACGACGGCACGGTTTTCGGGAAGTAGCCCCAGTCGAATTCCACCGGCACGCCGGCGATTTCCCAGTGGCCGGACTGCGTGTCCTTGCCGGTCGAGCGCTCGCGCGCCGCGCCGTAGGCGGCGGTGAAGCCGTCGCGCTGTTCAAAGCCGGCAGCCCACTGGCCGCTGGCGGTATGGGCGGCAGCGGCCAAGCCCAGTTTTTCCATGGTCGGCAGCGACATCGGCGTGCCGTTTTTGGCGGCCCACTCGGCGATGTGGCCGAAGGTGTTGGCGCCGACGTCGTTGTACTTCGCGGCATCGGGCGTGGCGCCCAAACCAAACGAATCGAGCAAGAGGATAAATGCGCGTTTCATGATGATTACTCCGGTTCCGTCGTCCTCGCGGAAGCGGGGACCCATGCTGAGTATCCAAGCCAGCTCAGTATGGATTCCCGCCTGCGCGGGAATGACGCGTTAACAATGCAAAAGGGGCGGTCCAGCCGCCCCTCGGGAATCTTACGCTTGCGGCGTTTTGGCTACGTTGGCCAGGAAGCCCAGGATCACTTCGATCAGCGAGGTCGCTGCGACAGCCGCGTATTTCAGGGTCTGCTCGTGCGACAGCGGGAACGGCGACAGGCCTTCCGCCAGGTTGGTGATGGCCGACACGCCAACCACTTTCAGGCCGCAGTGACGCGCCGACACCACTTCCGGCACCACCGACATGCCGACCATGTCCGCACCCAGCGTCTTGAAGGCGCGGATTTCGGCAGGGGTCTCGAAGTTAGGACCGGCGTAGGCGATGTAGACGCCGTCGTGCAGGGTGACGTTCTTCTCTTTGGCCGAGGTGTGCAGCAGCGCGCGCAGGTCGGCGTCGTAGGCGTTGGCCATGCTGAAGAAGCGCGGGCCGAAGCGTTCGTCGTTCGGGCCCATCATCGGGGTGCCCGGCAGGTAGTTGATATGGTCGGTCAGCGCCACCAGCGAGCCCGCGTCGACTTCGGTGCGCAGCGAACCTGCGGCGTTGGTCACGAACAGCATTTCGCAGCCCAGCAGCTTCATGGTGCGCACGGCGCTGGTCATCACGCCCAGGCCGTAGCCTTCGTAGACGTGGCCGCGGCCCTTCATGCACACCACCGATACGCCCGACAGGGTTCCGATCACCAGTTCACCGGCGTGGCCGTGCACGGTGCTGATCGGGAAGCCTGGCAGTTCGTTGAAGCTGATCGTGACCGCGTCGGTCATTTGTTCCGCCAGCACGCCCAGGCCGGAACCCAGAATCATTGCGATACGCGGCTTGAAGCCAGCAGGGATACGGGCGCGAATGATGTCAGCTGCCTGGAATGGGGAATTATTAGACATGGTTATCCTCTGTTTTTCTGTTGTGGCTGGGGAAGCTGACACTATGCATCATCCTCTATATGTATGGCAAATACCATTTTTCTTAAGCATTTATACAAAACTCGTATAAATCGGCGGTATTATAAATCAAGGCAAACTTAGCCGCCGTGCGTGATTGACTTGATTTGAACAAATGTTTACCATGATGGACAAATGTTTTAGCGAGTACCCCGTGACCGACTCCTCCAAGAAGGACCAGCTCTACCAGCTGATCCGCGCCAACCCCTTTATCTCCCAGCAGGATCTGGCGGTGGAACTGCGTCTGTCGCGCTCCGCCGTGGCCGGCCACATCGCCGGCCTGATACGCGAACGGCGGCTGCTGGGCCGCGCCTACGTGTTGCCGGACAAGCGCCCGGTGATGTGCATAGGCGCCGCCAACCTGGACCGCAAGCTGCGCACCATCGCCCCCATGCAGCTGGGCACCTCCAATCCCGCCACCGCCGAGGAAGTCTACGGCGGTGTGGCGCGCAACATCGCCGAGAACCTGTCGCGCCTGAACCTGCCGACCGCGCTGCTGACCGCGCTGGGCGACGATGTCGCAGGCCGCAGCCTGCAGGACCACGCGGAACGCGCCGGCATCGACACGCGCGGCAGCCTGAAACTGCCCGACACGCCCACCGGCACCTATACCGCCATCCTCGACGACGCCGGCGAAATGGTGGTGGCGCTTGCCGACATGGCGCTGTACGACCGCCTCACGCCGGAGTTCCTGGCCAGCCGCCAGCCGCAGCGCTCCGCCGCCGCGATGACGGTGGTCGACCTGAATCTGCCGGCCGACAGCATCGCCCTGCTGCTCGATAACGCCCGCACCGACAATGTGCCGCTGGTGATCGTGGCCGTGTCGCAGCCGAAGATGGCGCGCCTGCCGGCCGACCTGAAAGGCCTGCGCCTGCTGATCCTCAATCGCGGCGAACTGGAAACCCGCGCCGGCCGCACCCTGCCGACCGAGGCCGACGTGCGCGCCGCCTGCCGCGAAGTGCAGGCCCAGGGCGCGCAGGATGTCATCGTCACCTGCGGCAGCCAGGGCGTGTTCCACACCCGCGACGGCGAGCTTGTATGGCTGGCCGCGCACCAGGTGGACGTGGTCGACGTCACCGGCGCCGGCGACGCCTTCTCGGCCGCCGTCTGCTGGTCGCTGTATCAAGGCAGCCAGGACCTGACGCTGGCCTGCCGCCGTGGCCTGAAGGTGGCAGCGATGACGCTCGAATCCCAGGAAACCGTCTCGCCGATGCTGGCCGCCGATGTCCTCGACGAGATCCACGACTTCGACCTGTCGGCGGAATACAACCCGCCGCTCTTCCCCAACAAGGCATAAGGAATCACACCATGCACCAATACCTCCTCTTCTCGCCCGAAGTAGCGGCCGCCCGCGCCGCCGGCAAAGCCATCGTCGCGCTGGAATCGACCATCATCTCGCACGGCATGCCGTATCCGCAGAACGTGCAGATGGCGCGTGAAGTCGAACAGATCATCCGCGACGGCGGCGCCGTGCCGGCCACCATCGCCATCATCGGCGGCAAGATCTGCATCGGCCTGTCGGAAGAACAGCTGGAACTGCTGGGCACCTCGCCCGACGCCATGAAGGTCAGCCGCCGCGACCTGCCCTACGTGCTGTCGCAATCGAAGCTGGGCGCGACCACCGTGGCGGCCACCATGATCTGCGCCGAACTGGCCGGCATCTCCGTGTTCGTCACCGGCGGCATCGGCGGCGTGCACCGTGGCGCCGAGACCAGCTTCGATATCTCGGCCGATTTGCAGGAACTGGCGCAGACTTCGGTGGCGGTGGTGTGCGCCGGCGTCAAGTCCATCCTCGACATCGGCCTGACGCTGGAATACCTGGAGACCCACGGCGTGCCGGTGGTCAGCGTGGGCCAGCGCGGTTTCCCCGCCTTCTTCACGCGCGAGAGCGGCTTCAACGCCGACTTCCAGCTCGACACGGCGGCCGAGCAGGCGGCCTTCATCCACACCAAGTGGCAGCTGGGCCTCAGGGGCGGCGTGGTGGTCAGCAATCCGGTGCCGGCCGACGAGGCGATGCCGAAGGCGGAGATCGACGCCATCACCGCGCAGGCCTTGCAGGAAGCCGATGCGCAAGGCGTCACCGGCAAGAACGTCACGCCCTTCCTGCTGTCCCGCATCAAGCAGCTGACCGAAGGCCGCAGCCTGGCGACCAACATCGCACTGGTGAAGAACAACGCCCGCTGCGGCGCCGCCCTTGCGGTGGCCATGCTGGCACACTGACTTCGAACCACATCGCCCAAAGAACGCCATGTCCATCGATCTGAAACAACTAAAGTACTTCCTCGCCGTCGCAGAAGAAAAGAGTTTCAGCCGCGCCGCCGAGCGCCTGCACATTTCGCAGCCGCCTTTGAGCCAGCAGATCATGAAGCTGGAGAGTGAACTGGGCGTCAAGCTGTTCGCCCGCACCACCCGCACCTTCGAGCTGACGGTGGCGGGCAAGGCCTTGATGAGCGAAGCGTCCGACCTGCTGGGCAAGATGCGCATGACCATCGACACCATCCGCCAGATCGACCGCGGCGAAGTGGGACGGCTGCGGGTGGGCATCGTCGGCTCGGCGATGTGGGGGCCGATCCCGAGTTTGCTGGAAGAGTTCCAGACCAAGTTCCCGCGCGTGAGCTGGACCCTGCACGAACTGGGTCCGACGCTGCAGTACGACGCGCTGCGCGCCAAGCAGATCGACGTCGGCTTCTGGCGCGAGCCCAAGCTGGACGAGGACGATCTGAAAAACGACAACCTGCGCCAGGAACTGTGCTTCCGCGAGGACGTGTGCGTGGCCATCAACGAGCATCACCCGCTGGCCAAGGAAGAAGCGATCGAGCTGACCGACATCGCCGACGAGCCGATGCTGACGCTGGCGCTGGACAAGTCGTCCTTCCCGCGCTATCTGATTCAATGCTGTGTGAAGGCCGGCTTCCAGCCGACGATATTCCAGGAAGCGTCCGAGCCGCAGACGTTGCTGGCGATGGTGGGTGCGGGCCTGGGAGTGGCGCTGCTGCCGGAGACCACCAGCCGCATCGGCTGGCCGGGCGTGGTGTTCCTGCCGATCCGTACCAATCCGCCGTCGGCGAATCTGTACATCACCTACACCACGCTGGACGACGCGCCGGTGGTGCGGGCTTTCCTGAACATCCTCAACCCGGTAAAGCCCGGGGTGTAAGGGCTTAGTGGGTAACGCCGCCCGCTTCGCGCATGTCCACATCGTGGGCCAGCGTGGTGCGGATGGCGATGCGCAGGCCTTCGACCATGTCCTCCAGCTTCATGCTGGCCGAACCCGGATGCGCGGCCGCCTGCTGCGGCAGGTAAGGTATGTGTATGAAGCCGGCGCGCATGGTCGTACCCCATTCATGCGCCTGATGCATCAGGCTATAGAACACGTGGTTGCACACATAAGTCCCCGCCGTCTGCGACACCGACGACGGCAAGCCCGCTTCGCGCAGCGCGTGCACGATGGCCTTGATCGGCAGCGTGGCAAAGTAAGCCGCCGGGCCGTTGGTGACGATGGGCTGGTCGACGATCTGCCGCTTCTGGTTGTCGGCGATGGGCGCGTCGTCGATGTTGATGGCGATACGCTCCACCGACAGATCGACGCGGCCGCCCGCCTGCCCTACCGCGATCACGATGCTGGGCTGCAGTTCTTCCACCGCCTGGTGCATCACCTTGCTGGCCTGGCCGAACACGCACGGCAGCTGGCGCGCGTGGACCACGAAGTCGCCTTCGTGCCAGCCTTGAAGGGTGCGTACCGCTTCCCATGAGGGGTTGATGGTCTCCTTGTTAAACGGTTCGAACCCCGTCAACAATATTATCTTTTTCATCTACTGGACTCCGATTGCTGCGCTATTTGTGCGCTACTCTACTCCAAGTCCCATGCGTCTCATATGTTCATTAGAAAATAAAGAAGTGCTATATTAGCAAGCAATAGCGGCAATGCGGTGCCCACCTGTATCTTCACGACGGCGTTCTTGTCGGGCAGTTCCAGCAGCGCGGCGGGCACGATGTTGAAGTTCGCGGCCATGGGCGTCATCAAGGTGCCGCAGTAGGCGCTGAACATGCCGATCGCCGCCATCACCGCCGGATTGGCGTGGTACACGCCGACCAGCACCGGGATGCCGACCCCGCCCGCGATCACCGGGAAGGCCGCGAAGCCGTTGCCCATGATGATGGTGAACAGCGCCATGCCGATACAGTACACCGCCACCGCCGCCAGCCGCACGTCGAGGTTGATATACGACGTGACCAGATGCGCCACCGCCTTGCCCATGCCGACCTCCGTGAACAGCAGTCCAAGCACCGCCAGCATGTGCGGCAGCACCACCGCCCAGCCCAGGTAGTCGGTCAGGCGGCGCGCCTCGCGCATCGCCTGTACCGGCGTGGAGCGCGTCATCCAGCAGGCGGCGGCCACCGCGAACATCGCGCCGCAACCGAGGCTGACCAGCGTGGTGTTCTTCGGATCGAGCAGCAGCAG
Organism: Rugamonas aquatica; assembly: GCF_009380215.1. GTDB lineage: Bacteria > Pseudomonadota > Gammaproteobacteria > Burkholderiales > Burkholderiaceae_D > Rugamonas > Rugamonas aquatica_B. Next base: position 152,226 of record NZ_WHUG01000002.1, on the reverse strand, counting down.
GCCGCCCAGATGCACGTCCTTCAGCAAGGTCGATCCAATCATCGTCGTGAGCGGGATGATGAGCGCGGGGATCAGCAGCCGGTGGCCGAGCCGCTGCGCGCTGCTCTTGCGCTCCTCCGCCGTGCGCTCGCCATAGCGGCCCAGCGTGACGCCGCCAAAGCCGGCGATCAGCGCCATCACCACCACCAGCATGCCCGAGACCACCGGCGGCAACTGGTCGCCGGCCAGGTAGGCCAGCGCGTACAAGGCCCAGAACAAGGCGCTCGAATAGCGCTTGGGATTGTGCTTGTCGGTCAGCGCCATCAAGGCGACCAGCAGCAGCATCGCGCCCAGCACATAGAAGAAGAAATCGAGCTTGATGATCATGCCGTCTCCTTCTGCGTTTGCTTCAGCATGGCGCGGGCGATCTGCGCGTCCAGCCGGTGCACGCGCCACGAATGGATGATGAAGGCCGTCACCGCGGTCGGTATGCCCCACATGGCGATGTGCAGCGGCTCGACTTCCAGCCCTTCTCCACGCAGGATGGTCTGCATCAGCACGATGGCGCCGAAGGCCACGAACACGTCCTCGCCGAAGAACAGGCCGACGTTGTCGGTGGCGGCGGACATGGCGCGGATGCGGTGGCGCAGTTCGTCGGTCAGCGCCGGGTAGCGGGTTTCGGCCGCGCCTTCCGCCATCGGCGCGACCAGCGGACGCACCATGCAAATGTGGCCGCCCAGGCTGGTCAGGCCGAAGGCGGCGGTAAGCTCGCGCAGCGCCAGGTAGACGATCAGCAGGCGGCCGGTGGTGGCGGACTTGATGCGCGCGATCGAGGCTTGCGCATGCTCCTTCAGCCCGAAGCGCTCCAGCAGGCCGATGGCGGCCAGCGGCAGCAACAGGATCAAGGGCAGGTTGCGGGTCTTGATGAAGGCCGTGCCCATGGTGGCCAGCAGCTTCTCGACCGGCATGGCGGAGGCGATGCCGGTGACGGCGCAGGCGGCGATCACCACCAGCACCGGATGCGCGCGCAGGGCAAAGCCAAGTATGATGACGGCCACACCAAGCAGGGGCCACAGGTTAACGACGTTATGATCCACGAATCAGGCTCCATCCATTAAAAAAACCCCGCACCGCCAGTGTTTTGACCTTCATGAAGGGTAGCGGGAGATTACAGCAAAAACTCACCGGAATACACAATGAAAAAAATTGCAATCATGTTTGTGCTGGCAACCGCACTGGGCACAGTACAGGCTCAAAACGAACCCGTGGTCGGACTGTGGGAAAAGATCGCGGTGTCGGACTCCAACAGCAAGCTGGTGGCGCGCACCAACTATATTTTCGCGAACAGAAAGCTGACCGAAGAGACGGTCTTCACAGCCTTTCAGAATAGCGATCCATTGGTGACCATCTGCTGCGTCAAGGTGAAAAACCTGAAGCCGCTGGAGTTGAAAGATGTGCTGGAAAAATATCGCATGGATGAGGAATTCGTCAGCCACATGAAAAGCGTCACGGGTGCGCCTTTCCTGTACGAGGCCGTGCCGGTGGACAAAAAAGAATGGAACCCATTGATGGCCACCATCATGAGCAGCGACAAGAATGCGGACGACCTGGTCCCGTACAACGCTCCCGCGATCGCGGCCAGGCTGGGTAAGGAAGATGAAAAACTGGGCAAGCTCGAACTGGGTCCAACCAAGGCCAAGCTCAAAATGACGTATCCCAAAAAGAACAACAAGGCGATCTATCAATTCACCATCAACGGCAAGAACATCGTCCTCTCCGAAGAGACCTTCCCGCACGATTGAAGCGGGAATGACGGACCGGATTTCGCCCGCTGGGCGGGCAAAATCCGGCAGGTCATGCTGCGATTAGAACGTGGCCTTGAACATCATGCCGTAGGTACGGGGTTCGTTCACGATGCCGGTCAGGTTGTTGATGTCGATCGCGGCTTGCGCCTCGACCTGGTTGGTGATGTTGCGGCCATACAGCGCCACTTCATAACGATCCCACTTGTAGCCGACCCGCAGGCCGCCTTGCGTCAGCGGCTTGACGGCGTATTCCTTGGCCGCGTAAAGGAAGTCGTTGTAGGTGGTGCGGTAGGTCCAGTCGGTGAAGGCATACAGTTCGCCGTCGCCCACCGGTTTGCTGTACTTCAGCGTGAAGTTATGCTGCCACTTCGGCGCGCGCGGCAACGGGTTGCCGTTGATCCAGGCGGTACCCGCGAAAGGACCGGCGGCATTGGTCACCGTGCACGGCGAGCCGCAAACCTTGACGTACAGGTTCGGATCCTGGATCTCGGTGAAGTTGTAGCTGGAACCCAGCGACGCGCTCAGGCCGTCCGCCAGATTGGCCTGGAACTCCAGCTCGACGCCGTGGCCCACCGCCTTGTCCGCATTGATCTGGCGGTTCATATTGATGGAGCCGCTGCCGGCGGTCAGCTGCTTGTTCTTGACGCGGTAGTCGTACACCGAGGCGCTCAGGCGCGCGCGGCGGTCGAACAAGTCCTGCTTGATGCCGGCCTCGATCGACACCGCTTTTTCCGAATCGGCCATCGACGGCACGTCGGTCGGACCGTACAGGCGCCCCTGGATACTCGGTGCGCGGTAGCCGGTGGCGATACGCGAGAACAGATTGGTGTCCTTGTCCAGCGTGTAGGTGCCGCTCAGATCCCAGCTGACGTTGTTCGTGCTGTTGTGGATGGTCTGCGGGCCGATGCTGCCCGGTTCCACGCGGGTGGCCACGAAGTCTTTCTTGTCGTTGGTGTAGCGCACGCCGCCGCGCAGTTTCAGCTTGTCGGACACCGCATAGTTCAAGGTGCCGAACGCGGCCCACGAGTTGGCATCCTGCGACTGGGTGGTGTAGCCCGGATATTGCGCGTGGTTGGCAAAGGTATCGAAGCCGATGCTGTCGATCTGCACGTGCTCCTTGAAGTAGAACACGCCGGCGATCCATTGCAGCGCATCCTTGGTATTGGATTCGGCGCGGAATTCCTGGGTCAGCTGCTTATGGTGCGGAATGAAGTCGGCCGTCTCCAGCGAGAACGGGATAGGCTTCACCGGTCCCGACGGCAGATGGGTGCCGCCGCCATAGCCGCCATCAACGTCGGCGCCGCTGTACAGTTCCAGCGCCTCGAAGCCGGTGATCGAATGCAGGGTGACGCCCGGCAGATCCCAGCGCAGACGGGCGCTGCCGCCCTTGGTTTTCAGGTGCTGCGTGTTGAGGCCGTCCGACGGGTAGGAATTGTAGTCAAAGTTGTCGACCAGCTCGTTGGTGCCCGGCTTGATGATGTTGGCGCGGAACAGGGTGCCGGTGCCGTCCAGGTCGCGCACGTGGAAGTTCAGCAAGGCGCTCATGTCGCGGTTGGGCTTGACCAGCAATTGCAGGCGGGCGGCGCTGTCTTTATAGCCTTCGAAATCCTGGGTGCCGGTCGGCAGCGGGTTGTGCACAAAGTTGTCGCGGCGCTGGGTCTGGCCCGAGAAGCGCAGCGCCACCGTGTCGCTGACCGGCAGGTTGTACGCGCCTTCGGCGCTCTTCATGCCATCCTTGCCGTAGCCCAGGTTGACATAGCCTTCGGTCTTGAACACCGGCTTGGCGGAGTCGAGCTTGATGACGCCGGCCGGCGAATTGCGGCCGAACAGCGTGCCCTGCGGGCCGCGCAGCACTTCAATCTGGTCGACGTCGAAGACCGGGAAGCCTTTCAACATCGAGTTTTCCATGACGACATCGTCCATCACCAGGCCCACCGGCTGCGAGGCGTTCAGATCGAAGTCGATATTGCCCAGGCCGCGGATGTAGAAGCGCGGGAAGGTGCGGCCATAGTCCGATTCGACGTTGACGGACGGCGAGCGGCCGGCCAGGAAGCGGATGTCGGCGCCGGCCGAGGTCAGCACGTCGAGCTTGTCGCCCTTGAGCGTGGCGATCGACATCGGCACGTCCTTGATGTTTTCCGCGCGGCGCTGCGCGGTGACGATCACGGTTTCCAGTTGGCCTTTGGTGGCGGTATCCGGGGCATCGGCTGCCGGCTGGCCGGTTGCTGCGGCCTCCGCTTCGGCGGCCATCGCCGCGTGCAGGGGGAATGCGCTTGCAACTGCCAGCGCGATCAGCGATCGCACTGCGTAACCACTACTTTTTTTGCTCATGAGTCCTGCTCCCTATTGTGTAGGCAAGGTTGAAATATCAATCCAAAAATCTCGCCCTCGCTGCCGGCTATGGTGGCCGGCGGCGGACGATGTCGTTGTTTTTTATTGGTAAAAATGTATCGAAACTACGCTGTTTCGCATAAGAATATGCAAATTACCAACCATGCTAGCATGGAAAAAAATGACACAAACTCACTTTTTGAGTGATTCGATTCATATCAATTTTATATAAATAACTAAACAAAATCGAATTTGTCGTACATATCGGCGCTGATGCATAGTAGTGGACGGCCTCGGAAACAGGCCGTCCAGCGGAGGGAAACGCTGCGCTTGCAGGTAAATCGCCGATTCAGGAGTCAGCACCGAATGCCCTGGCGGCCCCTGAACATGCGGAAAGTGATTTATCCAACAAGCAGGAAATTTTTCCAAACGGACAAAAAAGCAACAGCACAAACATTTTATATTCGGCCTTAACTGTTGCGGCAGTGCGACATGACGCCAGGCCCCGGCCGCCGCGTCACATTCTTGGAACGGTAGATGTAGATGAATAACATGCTCGAACACAGCCGCCTGCGCGCGGTCGGCGACCTGGGACAACAAATCTGGCTCGACAACCTGAGCCGCAACCTGCTGGCCTCCGGCCAGCTGGCCGCGCTGATCGCCAACGACGGCGTCCAGGGCCTGACCTCCAACCCGGCGATTTTCTACCAGGCCATCCAGCACGACCCCGCCTACCAGGCCGCCCTGCCCCAGCTGCGCACCGGGCTGGCGACGCCGGAAGCGCGCTTCGAGGCACTGGTGCTGCCGGACGTGCAGCGCGCCTGCGACCTGTTCGCGCCGCTGTACCGCGAATCCGACGGCCGCGCCGGCTTCGTCAGCTTTGAAGTGTCGCCGCGCCTGAGCCAGGACGTCGGCGGCACCATCGCCGCCGCCAAGCGCCTGTGGGCCGCCATCGCCCGTCCCAACGCCATGATCAAGATACCGGCCACGCCGGCCGGCATCGCCGCGCTGGAGGAAGTGATCTACGCCGGCATCAACGTCAACATGACGCTGATCTTCACCGCCAGCCAGATCCAGGCGGTGCGCGCCGCCCACCGCCGCGGCCTGGCCCGGCGCCTGCAGGACACCTCCTCGGTGCAGCGCATCGCCAGCGTCGCCAGCGTGTTCATCAGCCGCATCGACGTCGCCGTCGACGCCCTGCTGGAAAACTCGGCCGACGGCAGCGCCGTCGCCCTGCGCGGCCGCGCCGCCATGGCGGCCGCCCGCATCGCCTACCACGAGTGGAAGAACGATGGCGGTTTCGCCGTGTTCGCCGCCTTCGGCGCCACGCCGCAGTGGCTGCTGTGGGCCAGCACCGCCACCAAGCACCCGGACCAGCGCGACGTGCGCTACGTCGAAGGCCTGATCGGGCCGGACACCATCAACACCGTGCCGGACGCCACGCTGGACGCCTTCCGCGACCACGGCGAGGCGGCCCGCACGCTGGACGCCGACATCGAGGCGGAACGGACCACGCTGGCGCAACTGGCCCGCCACGGCATCGATCTGGAAACGGTGGGCCAGCAATTGCTGGCCGCCGGCTTGCTGCAATTTGAACAAGCTTTCGACAAACTCCTGGCGCTGGTAGAGTAAATCCCCGAGGCAAACCTCTAAAAATCAGGGGTTTGCCGCGATAAAGCGGCGCCAAAGTACATGTTTCGTCCAATAAAAATATACAATATCGATCTTCCAGGAGCCTATTCATGAAACTTTCACAACTTAGTTTGACGGTTGCAGCACTGTTTATCGCTGCCAGCGCGTCCGCGGCTGACCCAAAACTGGGTATCGTGTATGACGCAGGCGGCAAGTTCGACAAGTCGTTCAACCAGTCCGCTTTTGAAGGCGCATCGCGCTTCAAGAAGGAAACCAACATCAATTTCATCGAGGTGCAAGCCTCCAGCGATACCCAGGCTGAACAGGTGCTGCGCGGCCTCGCCCGCAAGAACCTGGACCTGATCGCCTCCATCGGCTTCGCCCAGCAGGCAGCCGTGCAGAAGGTCGCCAAGGAATTCCCGAAAGTCCGCTTCGTGCTGATCGACGGCGTGGCGCAAGGCGCCAACGTCAACTCCATCACCTTCAAGGAAGAAGAAGGCTCCTACCTGGTGGGCGTGGCTGCGGCCATGGCTTCCAAGTCCAAGAAGCTGGGCTTCATCGGCGGCGTCGACATCCCGCTGATCCGCACCTTCGCCTGCGGCTACGCCCAGGGCGCCAAGTCGGTCAGCGCCAAGGTTGAAGTGAGCTCGAACATGGTCGGCACCACCTCCGATTCGTGGAACAACCCGGCCAAGGGCGGCGAACTGGCGCGTTCGCAGTTCGACCGCGGCGTCGACGTGGTGTTTGCCGTCGCCGGCGGTTCCGGCCTGGGCACGCTGCAGACCGCCAAGGAAAAAGGCAAGCTGGCCATCGGCGTCGACTCCAACCAGAACAGCCTGTACCCGGGCAGCATCCTGACCTCGATGGTCAAGCGCGTCGACAATGCCGTCTACGACTCCTTCATGCAGATGAAGAACGGCACCTGGAAGGCCGGCGTCACCGCCAAGGGCCTGAAGGAAGACGGCGTCGACTGGGCGCTGGACGAGAACAACCGCAAGCTGATTACCCCGGAAATCGAGAAGCGCGTCATTGGTGCCCGCAAGGACATCATCGACGGCAAAGTGAAAGTTATCGACATCCGTTCGGGCGCTGCCTGCCCGGCCTGATACCTGTTTGAACATTGAGCGCGCCGCCGGGGGTATTCCCCGTGCGGCGCGTTTAACATTTTACTTAACCGTACCGAAAACGATCCTATGCAGCCAGCAGTAGAATTTCGCGGCATCTCCAAGCATTTCGGAGCTGTGAAAGCGAACACGGACGTCAACTTCACCATCGCCAAGGGTTCCATCCATGGCCTGGTGGGCGAGAACGGCGCCGGCAAATCGACCCTGATGAGCATCCTGTACGGATACTACCGCGCCGACGGCGGGGAAATCCTGCTCGATGGCCAGGCGCGCAACATCCGCAACAGCCAGGAAGCGATCACGCTGGGCATCGGCATGGTGCACCAGCACTTCATGCTGGTCGAGAACATGACGGTGCTCGACAACGTGATGCTGGGCAGCGAAGGCGGCTTCCAGCTCAAGTCCAAGCGCGCCGCCGTCGAGGCGCAGCTGCGCGAGATCTGCACCCGCTACCGGCTCGACGTCGATCCGCTGGCCACCATCCACGACCTGTCGGTGGGCGCGCAGCAGCGCGTGGAGATCCTCAAGCAGATCTACCGCAGCGCCAACATCCTGATCCTGGACGAGCCGACCGCCGTGCTGACCGCGCAGGAGACCGAGTCGCTGTTCGAGATCCTGCGCCTGTTCAAGGAACAGGGCAAGACCATCATCCTGATCACGCACAAGCTGCAGGAGATCCTCGACATCACCGACACCGTCACCGTGATGCGCGGCGGCCGCGTGATCGGCGCCGTGGCGACCGCCGGCACCACCAAGGAAGACCTGGCCAATATGATGGTCGGCCGTCCTATCGAGAACAACCTGCCGCGCAAGCCCTACAACCCGGGCGCCCCGGTGCTGCAGATCGAGAACCTGCAACTGGTGGACGACCAGCAGGTCAAGCTGCTGGCCGACATCGGCTTCACGCTGCGCGCCGGCGAGATCGTCGCGATTGCCGGCGTATCCGGCAACGGCCAGAGCGAATTGATGGAGATCCTGTCGGGCATGCGCCTGCCGACTTCCGGCAAGCTGGATTTCCTGGGCAAGGCGCTGCCATATCAGGGCCGCGCCGACGCCGACGGCCTGCCGCGCACCTTCCGCGAACTGGGCATCGCCCACGTCCCGGAAGACCGCCTGCGCGATGGCGTGGTGAAGGCCTTCTCGGTCATGCACAACACCATCCTCGGCTACCAGGACAAGCTGAAAAACCGCTGGGGCCTGCTGAATTTCAAAGCCATCGCGGCCCGCTGCGAACAGCTGATGAAGAACTTCGACGTCCGCCCCAACAACCATGACCTGCGTATCGGCCTGCTCTCCGGCGGCAACCAGCAAAAGGTGGTGATCGCCCGCGAAGTGCTGGCGCAGCCCAAGCTGATGCTGGTCGGCCAGCCGACGCGCGGCGTCGACATCGGCACCATCGAAAGCATCCACGCGCAGCTGCTCAAGCTGCGCGATGAAGGCGTGGCGATCCTGCTGGTCTCCGTGGAGCTGGAAGAAGTGCGCGCGCTGGCGGACCGTATCCTGGTCATGTGCGGCGGCCGCATCACCGGCGAACTGAAAATTGAAGAATTCGACACTACCCGTATCGGCTTGCTGATGGGCGGGATGCACAAATCATGAATAAAGACCTGCCACGCTGGGCAACCGCGTTTGTACTGCCCCTGTTAAACCTGCTGTCAGCCCTGCTGGTGACCGCGCTGGTGATCCACCTGCTGGGCGAGAGCCCGACCGAATCGCTGGCGATCCTGGTCAACAGCGCCGTCGTCAATCCGGAGGGCTTGAGCTACACGCTGTTCTACGCCTCGACCTTCATCTTCACCGGCCTGGCGGTTTCGATCGCCATGGAAGCGGGCCTGTTCAACATCGGCGCCGAGGGCCAGATGTACTTCGCCGGCCTGGGCCTGACGCTGGCCATGCTGACCTTCGACAGTTCGCTGCCCGCCATTGCGCTGATCCCGGTCGGCATGCTGGGCGCGGCGCTGTTCGGCGCGCTGTGGGCATTCGTTCCCGGCTACCTGCAAGCGAAACGCGGCAGCCACGTGGTGGTCACCACCATCATGTTCAACTACATCGCCGGCGCGCTGATGAACACCGTGATCGTCAAGCTGGTGCCGCCGGGCGAGCAGAATCCCGCCAGCCGCGCCTTTGCCGCCGCCGCTGAAATGCCGCGCCTGAACAAGTGGTTCCCGATCCTGGGCGAGACGCCGCTGAACATCAGCTTCTTCCTGGCGATCATCGCGCTGGTGATTTACGGCGTGGTGGTGTCGCGCTCCTCGTGGGGCTTCAAGCTGCGCGCCACGGGCCTGAACAAGCACGCCGCGCATTATGCCGGCATCCGCATCAGCAAGATGATCATCATCGTTATGCTGATCTCGGGCGCGCTGGCCGGTCTCGGCTCGGTCAACTCCATCATGGGCTCGACCCACTACCTGTCGCTGAACTTTGTCGGCGGCGCGGGTTTCATCGGCATCGCCATCGCGCTGATGGGCCGCCAGCACCCGGTCGGCATTTTCCTGTCGGCGGTGTTGTTCGGGGCGCTGACCCAGGGCGGCTTCGACCTGTCGCTGGAAAAGCAGAACATCCCGCCCGAGATGGTGATCCTGGTCCAGGGCCTGATCATCCTGTTCTGCGGCGCGATGGAAAACCTGTACGCGCCGGCCATCGCCAAAATGCTCAAACTGAAGAAGTGAGAACCATATGACTTTTGACGACCTTCACATCGGCAGTATCCTGGTATCGACCGTGCGCAACGCGCCGGTGCTGATTTTCGCCGGCATGGCCGGCCTGTTCGCCGAGCGCTCGGGCGTGATCGACATCGGCCTGGAAGGCAAGATCCTGGCGTCGGCGTTTGTCTCGGCCGCCGTGGCGTTCACCACCCAGAACCCCTGGTACGGCGTCATGGCCGGCATCGTAGTATCGATGCTGCTGGCCAGCCTGCAGGCCTACATCGCCATCACCCAGAAGGGCAACCAGCTGGTGGCCGGCATCGCCATCAACATCGCCATGAGCGGCCTGACCTTCGTGGTGGCGCAGTACTTCTTCCAGCAGGGCGGGCGCACGCCCGACCTGGGCTCGGCGCGCCTGTTCGACGTGGTGCTGCCGGGTTCCGCCGCGGTGGAACACATCCCCTTCCTCGGCTGGTTCTACGCGCACCTGATCGGCGGCCATTCGGTCCTGGTGTACCTGGCGTTTGCGCTGGTGCCGCTGGTGCACTGGATCGTGTACCACAGCCGTTTCGGCCTGCGCCTGCGCGCCTGCGGCGAGAACCCGCACGCGGCCGATGCGGCCGGGGTCAGCGTCGAGCGCCAGCGCTACATGGCGATGCTGATCGCCGGTTTCCTGTGTTCGTTCTCGGGCGCCTACCTGTCCATCGTGCAGAGCGGTTTCTTCCTGCGCGATATGTCGGCCGGCGCCGGCTACCTGGCGCTGACCGCGATGGTGTTCGGTAACTGGCGTCCGTTGTACACCTTCCTGGGCTGCCTGATGTTCGGCTTCTTTGGCGCCGTACAAATCCAGATCGAAGGCGTGGAACTGCCGGTGGTCGGCCGCCTGCCGGGCGCGCTGATCCAGATGGTGCCTTACGTGCTGACCGTGATCGTGCTGGCCGGCCTGATGGCCAAGTCTGTGGCGCCGAAAGCGCTCGGTACGCCGTTCGTCAAATCGCGCTGATTACTTCAGCGTCCGCATAAAGGACAGCAGGTCGGCGACCTGCTGTTCATCCTTGATCCCCCAGAAACGCATGCTCGTCCCCGGCACCACGTCGTGCGGCGCGCGCAGATATGCGGCCAGCGTTTTCTCATCCCACACCAGTCCCGACTTCTTCATCGCTTCCGAGTACTTGTAGTCCCTGGTTGACGCCGCATGGCGGCCGATGATGCCATTCAGCTGCGGCCCGAAACCGCCCTGCGCGTAAGGCCCAACCTGATGGCAGGAGGCGCAGCGCTTGAACAGCACCGCCCCCACCTTCGCATCACCCGCCGCTGCGGCTTGGCCGGCCGCCAGCAGCGCCAATAAAATGTATCGTTTCATGCCGCTACTTTACAGCAGGTGCAGCGCGGCGTATTGCAGCAGCATGATGGTCTTGCCGTCGGCGATGCGGCCGTCGGCCATCATCTGCATGGCCTCGTCCATCGCCAGCTCCAGTACTTCGATATCCTCGCCCTCCTCCTCGATGCCGCCGCCGTCGCCGATGCGCGAACCCGGGTCGTATTCAGCCACGAAGAAATACAGGCGCTCCGTCACCGAGCCGGGACTCATGAAGGCCTCGAACACCTTGCGCACCTCGCCAACGCGATAGCCGGTTTCCTCTTCCACCTCGGCCTTGATGCGATCCTCCGGGCTGGCCTTGTCCAGCAAACCGGCGGCGGCTTCGATCAGGAAGCCGTCATGCCCGCCGCCGTAGGTCGGAAAACGGAATTGCCGCACCAGCACCACCGTGCGCCGTTCGCGGTTATACAGCAGGATGGTGGCGCCGTGGCCCCGGTCGTAGGTCTCGCGCGTCTGGCGCTGCCAGCTGCCGTCGTTGCGGCGGTAGTCGAAGGTGGTCTTTTGCAGCAGGAACCAGTCATCGGACAGGGTTTCCACTTTGTGGATGCGGATGCGGTCTTCGGGCATGTCGATCTCCTTGATCAAGGTTGCGTTTTTTTACGATATCATGCAATATCGTGCAACATCAAGAAAATTCATGCATATGCTGACACGCCAACGCAAAGAACTGCTGATCGCCCGCCTGAAACAGGACGGCCAGATCGTCGCCAAATCGCTCAGCGAGGAGCTGGGCCTGTCCGAGGACACCATCCGCCGCGACCTGCGCGAGCTGGCCGCCGAAGGGCTGCTGCAACGCGTGCACGGCGGCGCCCTGCCGCTGGACTTGCCCGCCTCTCCGGCGATGGGCAACTTCGCCCAGCGCCAGCAGCTGTCCAGCGACGCCAAGCCCGCCATCGCGCGCGCCGCGGCAGCCATGATCGAAGCGGGACAAGTGGTGTTCATCGACGGCGGCACCACCGCCGTCCAGCTGGCGCGCGCGCTGCCGCCGGAACTGCGCTGCACCGTCGTCACGCACAGCCCGAGCGTGGCGGTGGAGCTGGCCGAGCATCCCTTGATCGAAGTGATTTTGATCGGCGGCCGGTTGTTCAAGCACTCCATCGTGGCGATGGGACCGTCCGCGCTGGAGGCGATTGCGCAAATTCGCGCCGATATCTTTTTCATGGGCGTGTGCAGCCTGCATCCGCTGCACGGCATCAGCACCGGCGACCACGACGAGGCGGGAATCAAGCGCGCCATCGCGGCGGCTTCGGTGAAAACGGTGGTGCTGGCGTCGCCGGAAAAACTCGACACGGCATCGCCGTTCCAGATCGCGCCGCTGGAGCGCATCGGCGCGATCGTGGTCAGTGCGGGTGTGCCGAAGCAGCTATTGGCGCCCTACCGCAAGCTGGGCATCGAAGTAATACAGGCACAGTAAGGCCTACTTGTAGTCGACGCCTTTTCCCCAACGGTCTTCCCAGTGATCCAGGAAGGACTTCGCCAGTTGCGGGTTGTCCCACACCACCAGCACGTTTTCGCTGTTCGACGTGGCGGCGTCCTTGCTGTAATTGAAACTGCCATTCTGCACGGTGCGGTCGTCAACGACGATGTATTTGTCGTGATGCATGGCGTACACCGCAACCGTTCGTGTCGGGATGCCTGCGCTGACCAAAGGGCGCAGCGCCGCAATGCTGGCGGACCGTTGATTGCGCCGCGCATCCACCATCACCTTGACGTCCACGCCGCGCCGCTTCGCGTTGAGCAGCGCCTGCATCACGTGCTGCGAATTGAAGGAGTATCCGGCCAGCCGGATCTTCGAAGTCGCCGCGTCGATCACCTTCAACACCAACGCCTCCCCTCCCGCATCGGGAGCGAAGGCGTTCTCGATCGCCGGCGCCTGCGCGGACGCTTCGATGGCCGGGGCCATCGCCGTGACCAGCGCTAAAACGGCAAGGCTTTTTCTCATACGGTCCTTTTAAAACTCTTCCCACTCGCTATCGGCCTTGGTGGACGCCTTGGGCTTGGCGACGACGGCGCGCTTGGGCGCGGGCGCTGGAGCTGCCACTCGCGCAACCGGCGCCGAAGCGCGTGGCGCAGCAGCAGGCGCCTTGCGCACCGGTGCAGCTGAGGCCAATGGTGCTGCCGCGCCGCGATCCAGCTTGAACACGCTGACCGCCTGCGCCAGATGGGATGCCTGCTCCTGCAAGCTCTCCGCCGCAGCCGCAGCCTCCTCCACCAATGCCGCATTCTGCTGCGTCACGCCGTCCATCTGCACGATGGCCTGGTTGACCTGCGAGATGCCTTCGCTCTGCTCCGCCGTGGCGACGGTGATCTCGCTCATGATCGCGGTCACGCGGCGCACGCTGGACACCACCTCGTCCATCGTGCTGCCCGCCTCGTCCACCAGCCGGCTGCCGTCGGCCACCTTGCTGACGGAATCATCGATCAACGCCTTGATTTCCTTGGCCGCCGCCGCGCTGCGCTGCGCCAGGTTGCGCACCTCGGAAGCCACCACCGCAAAGCCGCGTCCCTGCTCACCTGCGCGCGCCGCCTCCACCGCAGCGTTCAGCGCCAGGATATTGGTCTGGAAAGCGATGCCGTCGATGACGCTGATGATGTCCACGATTTTGCTCGACGAGTCGTTAATCGACGCCATCGTCGCCACCACCTGCGACACCACAGCGCCGCTGCGCTGCGCCACTTCCGACGCCGATCCCGCCAGCTGGTTGGCCTGGCGCGCGTTCTCCGCATTCTCCTTGACGGTGCTGGTCAACTCCTCGACCGACGCCGCCGTTTCCTCCAGCGCGCTGGCCTGCTGCTCGGTGCGCGCCGACAGGTCGCTATTCCCGTGCGAGATCTCGGCGCTGCCGCGCGCCACGTTCTCCGCGCTGGAACTCACCTGCACCAGCACATCATGGATATTGCCGACGAATTGATTGAAGCCGTTGCCGATCACCGCCAGCTCGTCGTTGCCGTTCACTTCCAGCTTGACGCTCAGGTCCGCATCGCCGCTGGACAGCGCCGTCATGCGTTCACCCAGCGTGCGCAAAGGTGCGGTCAAACGGAACACCACGGCAATCAGCACAAAGGCCGTCGCCACCGCGCACACCAGCGACACGATCAGCGTGTACAACAGCAGCTCGCGCGCAGGCGCCAGCGCCACGCTTTTCGGGAAGGTCAGCTGCACCGACCAGGGCCCGGTCTCGGCGTGGATGAACAGCGGCTGCAGCAGATGCACCAGTCCCTGGGCATCTTCGTATTCATAGGCCTGGCCCTGGCGCACGCGATCGAGGCCGGCGGCCGGCACATCGTCGGCTTTCTTGCCCAGCTTTTCAGCGACGGGCGTGCTGGCATACAGGCCGCCGTTGGAGATCAGGCTAAGCTTGGCGCCGTCGATCACCTTCAACTCGTTGAGGATCTTGGTCAGGCGCGTCACCATGAAGTCGGCGCTGGCCGTGCCCTGGAATTTACCTTCGATCATAATCGGCGCCACCAAAGACGCCATCAGCGTCGGCTTGCCATCCACTGGATAGATGTATGGCTCGGTGAAGAACACCTTGCCGCTGCGCTTGGGGATGTCGTACCAGTCGTTGGCGCCAGGAGCGCTGTCGAACACGATCGGCTCGACGTGCGTGCCGCCGCCGCTGCTGCGGGTCCAGTACGGCATGTAGCGGCCCGTTGCATCGTACAGCGGCAGCTTGCTGGCGAAGTCCGCATCCTTGTTGTCCAGCGCATTCGGCTCCCAGGTCACGGCGGCGCCGATCAGGTCTTCCGATCCGAGCAGCGTGGCCTTGACCATCTCGTTGATCTGGTCGCGGCCCAATGCCTGATTGGCGCCACGCGTGCCGCGCATCGCGCCGGCCAGGTTGACCACCGCCGACAGATTGCTGACGATACGAGCCTGCAGCGTGCCCGCCACCTCGCGCGCGGAGGTGCGGGCCAGGTTCATCGCCGCCGCCTCGGCGCTGGCGCTGCTGCGAATGCCGATCACGGTGGCCGTCACCGCGAGGCTCAGCACCACCAGCGCGGTGGCTGCCGCGCAGATCTTGCCGTTCAGGGAAAGTGAGACGCCGAATCGCGACGGCGACGGGGACTTGGTTGAGAAAGCTATGCTCATGTGAGGCCTGTGAAGAAAAGTCAGAAGGTTCGGGTCAGCGCCAATACCAGCGTGCCGTCAGCCGGATTCGATGTCTCGATCACCCCGGCGGAATTGGGTATGCCCAGCGTGTAGTTGTCGTAGGCGTTGGTCTTGCCGTGCGCCTTGGTGTAGGCAGCCGATACGGCCCATCCAGGCGCCAGCACCTTGGTCACGCCGGCCTTGTAATCGCGCCAGCTCCACATGCTGTTGTTGGCCACGCGGCCATGGCCGAAGTGCAGGTTAAGCGTGTAACCGTCGCCCAGTTCGACGTTGGCGCCCAGGTCCAGATAACCCGTGCCGCGCGCATTCTCGATGCCGAAGAATTCCTTGGTAAACGTGTAGTTGTATTTGGCGTAGGCGAATTTGTAGGTCAGCCCTAACGCCAGTTCGCCGTAGTCGTACGTCGTGTGGGTGGCGTGGATTTCGGCGCCCGGATATTTGTAGTAGTAGAAGCCAGCGCTGTAGCCTACATCGCCGGCCGCGCCGGTATAGGCGCCATACAAGTCCCATTCCAACGAGCCGTTTTCGACGAAACGGTTGCTGACGTTGGACAGCCAGGTACCGGCGGAAAAGCCGTTCGGTCCTGCATAATCGAAGCCGCCCTGTAAAGCGGGCTTGCCCCAGGTCTGGCGGAATCCGCGCGAGATATACTGCGATGCCAACGTGACGTTGGCGGTGAACGGCGACGCTGCGGGCGCCGGTTCGGCGGAGGTCTGTGCCACTGCTGGTGCGGCGGCCGCAAGGGCCAACACGCTTGCTACGCTTATGCAAAATGCATGCTTCATATTTCGACACCTCCGACTGCGTTATGGAACAGGTAAACAACCTGACGGGGCGGCGGGGGCTGGGCCGGCATTGCAGATTTTGAAACTGCGCCTCTAGCATAGTCATGTTGATGCGCCAAAGTCAATCGGACAGGGACGAGGCGGAACGATCCGTTGTTATGCCACCGCGCCGAAAAAATTTGGTGCCGCACCATAGGGCATGGCACACTAGCCGTTTCAGAGGCTACAGGCAGCATGATGCGGAACAGGGGTTATGGATTGCGGGGGGCGTGGCAGGCATTGCTACTGGCATCCTGCCTGGTTGCGGCGCCCGGACGGGCGGCCAACCAGCTCACCTACCCGCTCACCAGCGATGGCATCGATAGTCGTTACGACTACGATTGGGCCGTGCTGCGCACGGCGCTTGAAAAGACCACGCCGCAGTACGGCGTATTCGAACAGCACCAGTCCACGGTGGCGATGTCGCCGCCGCGCGTGGTGCAGGAGATGTCGTCGCCGTCGGGACGCATCAATATCTTCGTGCGAGCCACTACACCGGAGCTGGAGCGCCAGTTCCTGCCGGTGCGCCTGCCGGTGGACCGTGGTTTGCTGGGCTACCGGCTGCTGCTGATACGCGGCGCCGACCAGCAGCGCTTCGCCCGCATTAAGAACGTCGCCGACCTGCGCCACCTGCGCGCGGGCCTGGGCCAGGGCTGGGCCGACATCCCCATCTTCCAGCGCGCGGGCGTGCCGGTGGTGGAAGGCAGCAGCTACGACGGCCTGTTCGCCATGCTGGAGGCGGAGCGCTTCGATTTCTATTCACGCTCGGCCGACGAGGCGATGCGCGAATTCCAGGAGCGTCACGACGCCCATCCGCAGATGGCGGTGGAACAAACGCTGCTGCTGCACTATCCGCTGCCGCGCTACTTCTTCGTACGGCGCGATGCCGAGGGCAAGCTGCTGGCAAAGCGCATCGAGACCGGCATGGAGATGATGATAAAGGACGGCTCGCTGAACACGCTGTTCCAGCGCTACAAGGGAGACTTGATCAAGAACACGGCCATGCACAAGCGCCGCGTCATCAACCTCGCCAATCCCAAGCTGACGCCACAGACGCCGCTGGCGCGCGGCGAGCTGTGGTTCAATCCCCTCACCGGCAAATAAGCCGGCATACGCCGGTCAAGGCCAGATAGCCTGCAGCACGGCGGCCAGGTTGTAGCCGCCCTGGATCAGCTGCGTTTTGGCGGCGGCCGAGCTGGGGACTGGATAATCGTCCGGCACCGTCAACGCCCAAACGTTATAGACTTCGCCGGTCTTGCTGGTCTGCTGGCCAATCGCGCCCGCCGTCACGCCGGCATGCGCCAGCTTGGCCACGGCCAGCGACTGATCGGCCCAGGCATACGGCCAGCTGATTGGATCGCCGGTATTGGCGATCACCGCCGGCTTCCCAGCAATAACCAGCTGCGCAAACTCCTGCGGCGAGCGCACGCCGACGCGGCGGAACACATAGCTCACCACCGTCGTGTCCCAATACGAATGGAAGGGACGCGTCGTCTGCGGCGCGCGCGGCGGCGTGCCCGGCGCAGCCGGCTTGTCCTCCGACGGCGCGGCCGGTATCAGCTGCGCGCTGTTGGCGCTCAACTTGATATCGTCCAGCAGCAGGTTGTTGCCGCCCCGCGCGTCGAACATATTGACCGCGTCGATCTGCGCCTGCTTCTGCGGCACCACGAAGGCGCCGTTCTTGTCCACAAAGGCCGCGCCCACATGCAGCGGCTGCACCACGTCGCCGGCCAGGTGGGTCAGGATCAGCAGCGCCTGGCGCGGCGTGAAGCCATGCGGGTTGCTGATCTTGTCGCCCTTGCCCTGCAGCGTGGCGATGCACTGCTTGAGCGTCTGCACGATATCGTCGTCGGCGGTGCCGGCGTCATGGTCGTGGTAGCGCGCGTTCTGGAACGGCACGTCGGTGTAGTGGTATTCGCTGTGCTGCGGATTGGCGGCGACGTAGGCCATCATCTCTTCGCTCTGCGGGCCGCAATACGTGCCCTTGACGCAGTCGGCCCAGGTCGAGATTTTTTCCAGACTCTCGCCGGGCAGCAGCAAGGCCTTCACGCGCTGCCCTGCATTGCTGCCCTGGATCAGCTGGTCGGCAATGGCGCCGACGGCGCGGTGGCCGTCGTTACCCCATGCGTGGGCGTTGAACGAGACGAAGGCGCTGCTCAGCGCCACGGTTAAAACAAGCTTCTTCATTCAGGACTGCCTTTAGCGGGTTTCGGATATTTCTTGTTGATGTCCAGCGGCTGCGCGTACTGCGAGCTCCAGGTCTGTTCGTGCAGCGCGGCCAGGCGTTGCGCCATCTTCTCGTTGCGCATCACCACTTCCAGGTTGCGCGACAAATCGAAGTAGCCGCCGCTCCAGTTGCTGGTGCCGACCCACGCGACCTGGTTGTCGATCACCATGGTCTTGCTGTGGATGACGCGCGCAAACGGAATGAAGCCGCTGCTGGCGGTCGGCAGCGTGACCACGCGGATCTCCACGTTGGGCAGCACGGCCAGGCTTTTCAGGTAGACCTGCGGCAGCTCTTCCAGGTTCCAGTTGGAGACCATCAGCTTGATCTTGACGCCACGGTTGGCGGCGGCGCGCACCGCGTTGTCGATCACGGCGTAGTAAGGACGCGTGCCTTTCGGGCCGTAGCTCAGCGGCGCGTAGTCCAGCAGCTGCACCCGCACTTCACTCTTGGCTTCCGCCAGCAGCGCCGGCAGGCCCGCCTCGGAATCGCCGACGCCGGCCGGATTGAACTGGTTAGGGCTGGACAGCAGGAAGGCGCCCTGGTGGATGTCCGGCGTGGTGGCCTTGACGTTCAGCGCCGCCGCTACCTGGCCCTGCGCGGTGATCGCCTGCGCGCGCCAGTCCTGGTTAAACACCGACAGCACCTGGCCGACGATCTTCGCGTCGGTGATGCGCAAGCCGGTTTCGTGGATATGCTCGAACGAGCGCCAGTCGAAGTTCTGGCTGCCGATGTAGGCGGTCGCGCCATCCACCACCAGGTATTTGGCGTGCAGGATGCCGTTGCCGGTCAGCTTGTTGAAATCGATGATGCGCAGTTCCAGGTTGGGGATCGCCTTCAGCTGCTCGATGGTGGCCTTGTCCGACAGGCCCACGCCCTTCTGGTCCAGCAGGAAGCGGATCTTGACGCCGCGCTTGCCCGCAGCCGCCAGGTGCTCGATCACCTTATTGAACACGCTGCCCTCGTGGCCCACCACGTAGAACTGGCCCAGCACGATCTCGCTCCTGGCGCCGTCGAACAACTCGTTCCAGACGGTGGCCGGGTCGCGCAGGTCGCTGCTGTGCAGCGGCGTTTCCACAGGCGCGGTCTGCACCAGTTCAAAACCGGGAATGGAAAACTCGGCGCGCGCAGGCAGGGCCGACGCCAGCAGGGCTGGCAGCAAAACGGAAAGTAAAACGCGACGCATGGTGACTCCTAAGGTTGTTGCAGGCGCTTGATGCGCCCCTGTGTTTCGCTGCGGCCGGCCGGCTTGCCGTATTGTTCGCGCCGGGTCAGATAATCGGTCAGCGCATCGATATCGCGGATATTGGTCTCGGCGCGGTTGGCGCCCAGGGTGAAGGCCGGGAAGGCGTCGCCGCCCTCGGCCAGGAAGTTGTTGACCACCACGCGGTAGACCGTGCCATTCTCGATCGGTAGGCCGTTCAGCATCAGCGTATCGGCCAGCACCTTGCTGCCCTCGCCGCGCCGTGGATCCCAGGTGTAGCTGAAGCCATCCGACACCTGCAGCAGGCCGCGCGTGATATCGCGGCCGCCGTGCCATTGCTGCTCCAGCAGTTCGCGGATCTGCGCGCCGCGCAGGTTCATCACCACCAGCGAATTCGTGTACGGCAGCGCCGCCAGCAGCTGGCCGACGCTGACGCGGTTGCCCGCGCCGGTGTCGAGGTCATGCCGCAAGGAGCCGTTGTTGACGAAGGCGATCTGCGCGCCGTAGGGACGGCCCGCGGCCAGCGTGGCGTCCGTGACCAGGTCGCCCAGCGCGGACTCGCCGTCGTCCTGCTTCTCGCGCGGCACGCTCGGCACGGCCAGCGCCGCCACCGGACGCGCCAATGCGCTGGCGCTGCGGTCGCGCACCGTTTTCAGATAGGCGTCCAGCGCCGGATTGGCCGGCCAGGTACCGGGGATCATCACCTCCTGGCGCGCGCTGACGTCGCGCAGCGTATTGCTGGCCGTATCGACGGAGAGCTTGATGCGCGACAGGACGTGGCCGCCCATGTCGGACTGCGTCACCAGCCGTCCGTCCACGCGGCACAGATAGCCGCGATGCGAATGGCCGCTGACCACCAGCCGTATCGCCGGATCGAGGCGCTTGACCACGTCGACGATAGGCCCGGTCAGATGGCTGCATTCCTGCTGGTCGAATTTATCGGTGGTGCGGCCGCCCTGATGGATCAGCACCACGAACACGCCCACGCCCTGCTTGCGCAGCTCCGGCAGCTGGCGATTGATGGCGTCCGCCTCGTCGACGAAATCCAGGCCGGCGATGCCGGAAGCCGGCGCCTTCTCGGTGGCGTCGCGCAGCACCGCGCCGATGAAGCCGATCTTGACGCCGTGCGCCTGCTCGATCTTGTAGGCCGGCAGCAGCGGCTTTTTCGTCACCATGTCGATGACGTTGGCGGCCAGGTACTGGAACTTGGCGCCGCCGTAGGGGTTCTCGAATTTGCAGGCCTTGTCGGCGCGCGGCGAATTGCAGCCGCCCTTTTGCTGGCGCAGCAGCTCCACCCGGCCGGCGTCGAATTCATGGTTGCCGACCGAGCTGGCGCGCAGTCCCAGCAGGTCCATCGCGGCGATGGTCGGCTCGTCGGCCCACATCGACGAAATCGCCGGGCTGGCGCCGATCAGATCGCCGGCGCCGACCAGCAGCAGCTCGGGATCGGCCTTGCGCCAGGCTTGCAACGCGGCGCCCAGCGTGTCGATGCCGCCGGCGACCACGGTGCGCGGCGCGCCGCCGTAGGCGCTGTCGAGCACATATTTGCTCGCTTCGATATTGCCGTGGAAATCGTTCAGCGTCACCAGTTCGATATCGGTGATGCCCGGCTGCGGCGCCGGCTTGAACAGCGTGCAGGAAGACAGGACCAGCACGGCGCCGCACGTCAGTACGGGCCGCAGTGCGCGCGCCGGCAGGGAAAGCTTGATCATCTAACGTTACTCCGGATTCGGCAGCCGCCCTGATGGCGGCGGCCATATGCGAACGTCGCGCGCGGCGCTCGCATATGGCCGGATCGAAAACAACCCGGCCCGAAAACGACAACAGGCCCGAAGGCCTGCCTGTCAGATAAGGTCTGGAGCGTACACCAAAGTGCGTGCACCAGACCGGTATCTTAACTTAGAAGTCGACGCGCAGCGTAGCCGACACGAAGCGTGGAGCGCCCAGATAGTAGAACACGCTCTTCGCCGTCACGCCTGGGAAGGCGGTGGCGTTGGTCACGGACTGCGACGATGGATTGCGGTACTGGCGATCCATCAGGTTCGACACGTTCAGGGTCAGCTTCGGATTTTTGAAGAACTGGCCGCTTGGGAACTGGTAGCCAGCATCGAAGTCGATGGTGGTGTAGCCAGGAACCAGTTCGTCGTTGGCCAGGGTCGCCTGCTGGTTGCTGGTGACTTTAGCTTTCAGACGGGTGTACCAGCTGTTGGTCTCGTACGAAGCCGACAGGCCGCCCTTCCATTTCGGGGTCAGTGGGAACTGGTTGCCCTTGGTTGGCAGGTAGATGCCTTTGCCAGCCTGCAGGTTTTCCTGGATCTCGCTGCTGCTGTAACCCAGCGAAGCGTAGAACGACCAGCCATTGACCGGGGTGTTACCCGCTTCAACTTCGAAGCCCTTGTTCTTCACCTTGCCGACGTTGGTCAGCGTGGAGGTCTGCGAGTTCGGGTCGAAGGCGGTAGCCTGACGATCCTTGAAGTCGCTGAAGAAGATGGTGGCCTGGGTGGTGATGGCGGTCGTCTGGTGACGGTAGCCCATGTCCAGGTTCATCGAGGTTTCCTGGCGCACGTCGCCCAGCAGGGTCGGCAGATTGTTAATCAGCGACAGGTTGCCGTTGGTGGTCGAGTACACGAAGTTAGGTGGCGCCTTCATGTTCTTGGCCAGGCTGGCGAACAGCTGGTCGTCGTTGGTGATGCGATAACGCAGGCCCAACTGTGGCAGCACGGTCGAGTAGGTCTTGTTGTAGCTATAGGTAACGCCCGAGTTCGGCGCAGTCTGGCTATTGCCTTCGTTGGCGTAGTTGGTGAAGTCGCGCTTGACGTGCGGGGTACGCAGGCCTACGTTGACGGTCAGCTTGTCGTCGATGAAGGTGGCGGTGTCCTGAATGAAGCCCTGGAACGCGGTGGAGATGCTCTTCCAGTCGCGCGACTGGTACAGCGAACCGTCCGGACGCGTCACCAGGCCATCACGCAGCCAGATGTCGGTGGTGTTGCCGTTGTTGTCGACTTTTTCCATCGGGCCGGTTTGCTTGTGGGTAGCGCGCTCATACCAGAAGCCAGCCAGGATCTGATGGTTTTCCCAGTTATGGGTCACGGAAACCGATGCGCCTGGACGCTGGGTACGGGTGATCGAGCTGTTGTATACCCAGACTTTGTCCAGGGTGTCGCCGTCGCCGTTCAGGTCGACGCCAACGAATTTGCCGGTGGCCGGATTCAGGAAAGCATTTTCCTGTTGCAGTTTCTGCTGCACGCCGCCGGTGCCGTAGCCGTACCACAGGTAAGGCAGGAACTTGATGTCGGTGTTTTCGCCGATGCGGAACTTGGCGGTTGCCGAAGCAATCACGTTCTCGAACGGACCCATGGCCAGCTTGTAGAAGGAGTCGGCGTTGTTCTGTGCCGGATCGCTGACTGCCTTGCCTGGGCTCGCTGGTGCGTGGCCGATGAAGGTGGTGCTGTAGTCGTAGTAATAACCGTTCTTGTTCAGGTCGGCCAGGTTGAAGGTGCTCAGGTTGTTGTTGAACTGGCGGTTATACAACACGGTACCGTGGATGTAGTTGAAGCGATCCCAGTCGTAGTTGAAGCCGATGTCCATGTGCTTGCGATTGGCTTCGCCGGCGCCTTTCCACTTGTCAGCCTTGGCTTGCGAGACCGAGACGAAGACCTTGGCCTTGTTATCCCAGAAGCGGCCGGTGTCGTAGCGCAGATAGGTTTTGAACATGCTCAGCTGACCCAGCGACTGGGCGACGCGGAAGCGCTGCTTGTCTTCTGGTTCGCAGGTGGTAATGCCGAAGTTACCGCCGGTGGCGCCAACTTGTGGGGAGTCGACGTCGGTCGAACCCTGGGTCACGAAGGTGGTGCAGGTGTTTTCCTGGTCAACGTATTCTTGTGGGAACACGGCGAAGTTACCCGAGTCGTTCACTGGAACGCCGTTAATGGTCGCGCCGATCTGGTCGCTGTTGAAGCCGCGCAGGGTCAGACCGCCGCCGAACAGGCCGGTCGCGTCGTAGCCGTAGGTGTTCACTGCTGGCAGCAGGGCCAGAGCGTCGTAGGCGTTACCGGTAGGACGCTGTTTCGCCAGTTCCTCGGCGGTAACGGTCGAACGTGCTTTTGGCACGTCTTCCTGCACCATCAGGCCCATACCGACTTTGCGGCCGGTAATGGTCACGGTTTCAGTGGCTGGCTTGGCGGCCGGAGCGGCGTCGGACTGTGCGAACGCGGCGCCCATGCAGACCATCTGGCAGGCCAGAGCGACCAGGCTCAGACGCAGCTTCGGATTGTGTTTAACGGCGGATTGCATTAAGGGAACTCCCAGTTTATGTAAAAAAATTTATTGTGTTCTTCGATGCCTGAACCGGACGGGCTTGTGGCCTTCGGTCACATTCTTGACACAAAGTGCCCATGACATCACAAAATTGTAACCAGTAAATATTTCATCAACATGACAAGAAGTCAGTTGATCAGACTGCCACTACCTTATCTGACTGACATTTGCATGCAACGCCCTGAAAACCGCAACAAAGTTGGCAGTTTGCAAGCATATCAAGCCACTATGCATCAGCAAAAAATGTGTGACAAATACGATTTACTTTAGGGATTTAGACGAAAGCGATATAAATGGGGCGCTGAACCGCGCAGGTTTCGCTCTGTAAGCGAGGCGCATCTTTAAGGGGAGCATTATAGTTGACGGTGCGCCGCTTGAAATAAATTCATGCGAAAAACGCACAAACTGGTGCAGGCTAGCCACCATATGTCGCAATGCTGCCACACTTCGGCCGAAATGTGACATATATGACAAGCCGCGAAAAAAGCGGCTGGAAGGGATTTAGATCTGTAACACTAATCTGCTCGTCGCGGCAGCGCAACATCCGGGGCCGGCCAGGCCGGCCCCGGAGCGGACTCAGCGGCCCTTAGCGATCGCGGCCTCGAATTTGGCGAACTTGCCGTCCAATGCCTTCAATAACCGTTGTTTATCAGCATCGGCCAGGAAGGAATAGCGGATGCTGTCGTAGGACAGCTTCTTGATCTCGGCATAGTCCGGCTTGTAACGGGCTGCGTACAGCACGTATTCGCCTGACAGGTTGTTGCGCGACACGCCGGCATCGTCGGTGGACAGCACGAACGGCACGCCGTATTTTCGGTACAGCGTGACAGGATGGGCCTCGCCCTTGACGCCCAGGATGAACTGGTTGCTGGTCAGGTTGACCTCGACCGGTATCTGCTTGTCATGCATTTTTTTCATGGTCGCCAGCGAGCCGGTCTCGTGGGCGATGTCGATGCCGTGGCCGATGCGACTGGCGCCGGCGACGTCGATGGCGTCCTTGATGTGGAAGGTCAGGCCTTCCGGCGGCACCACGCCGAGCGCCAATTCGCCCGCATGCAACGCCAGTTTCACGTCCGGCTGTTTGGTTTTCAGGAACTTAAACATCTGCATGTGCAGCGCGTAATCGTGCATCGAAACGTTGACGCTCTCCTGGCCGACGATGTTCACGCCGACGATTTTCGGGTGCGAAGTGGCCAGCTTGAAGCTCGACACCATCTGCGAAAACACCTGCGACGGCGTCAGGAAGCGCAGCGCGAACGGCTGGTAGCGCATCGTGAAGTTGTCGTCGTCGATGCCGACGCTGGCGGTGTTGACGTTGTCCAGGTAGGACTTGATCCAGCCCTGGAAGGCGCCATTGGTCTCCAGCTTGGCGGCGTAGCTGGCCAGGTCGGCGTCGGTGATGCCGCCGGCTGCGGCCTTGCGGTCGAAGTCGGCGTCCTGCGCCATCGGCGCGATCTCGTAGATGGTCTCGATATAGCCCAGGTTTTCCTGGATGGCGCGCTGCTTCAGGCGCTGCAGGCCGTCGGCCGCGTTGGTCGATGCCACCGGGCCGAAGAAGCCGAAGGTGTCGAAGAACTGGCGGTCCGGCGGCGATTGCAGCGCGCCGTGGTTGTAGAAGTCCTTGTCGGACCAGCGTTGCAGCAGGTTGGCCAGCACGCTGTTATTGTTCATCACGTCCTGGCCGGACAGGCAGACGCGGTCGGCCAGCGGCTTGGCCTGCTCGGCGGCGGTGTCGGCCTTGTTGGTGTCGATCAGATAGGTGTTCTTGTTGACGCAGAAGCCTTCCTTGTCCACCCACTCCAGATACTGCTCGGCGTAGATCGCGCCCGAGTAGTGGTGGTGCAGATCGCCGCCCTTCGGCATCAAGGTCAGGAACATCGTCAGCTCGGCCGTCTTCGGCTCCGGTCCCGCGACCAGCGCGGCGAACTGGCGCTTGGCGATCTCCTCGTTGCTGGCCGCTTGCACACCGTGCGGCAAGGCGCAGAACAGGGCGGCGGCGATGGCGGCGGCCTTCAGGCTGGCGATATTTTTTTGCATGAGTCTTCCAATGTGATTAAGTCATTACGCGGGCGTGCACCTGGCGGCCGGCCGAATAGGTCGCCGCCACCGCACGGTCGTCGCCCAGCAGCGCGAGCGCGAACAGCAGTTCTTCCAGGCTGACACCGCGCGCGGTGCGCCGTTGCAGCAGCGGCGTGGCCTGCGGATCGAGCACGATGAAATCCGCCTCGGCGCCGACGGCGAAATTGCCGATCGTGCCCTCCAGCTGCATGCTGCGGGCGGCGCCCAGCGTGGCCAGGTAAAACATCCGCAAGGCCGGCAGATAACTGCCCTTCAGTCGCGCTACTTTATAGGCTTCATTCATCGTTTGCAACATCGAGAACGAAGTGCCGCCGCCCACATCGGTCGCCAGCGACAGCAGCACGCCCGCCTGGTCGGCGCGTTCGAAGTCGAACAGGCCGCTGCCGAGGAACAGATTGGAGGTCGGGCAGATGGCGGCGGCGGACTGCGTTTCGGCCATGCGTGCGCGGTCCCGCTCATTGAGCCAGATGCAGTGGCCGTACATGGCGCGCGGCCGCAGCATGCCGTAGCTGTCGTACACGTCGATGTAGCTGCGCGAGTTGGGGAACAGCTCGCGCACCCACGCGCACTCGGCTTCGTTTTCGGAGACGTGGGTCTGGATGTAGGTATCGGGATAGGAGCTTGCCAGTTCGCCGGCCAGCTGCAGTTGCGCTTCGGTGGAGGTCGGCGCGAAGCGCGGCGTGATCGCGTACAGCGCGCGGCCGCGCTTGTGCCAGCGCTGGATCAGCGCCTCGGTATCGCGGGCGCTGGATTCGGCGGTGTCGCGCAGGAAGTCCGGGCAGTTCCGGTCCATCATCACCTTGCCCGCCACCATGCGCAGGCCGCGCTGCTCGCTGGCGGCGAAGAAGGCGTCCACCGATTGCGGATGCACGGTGCAGTAGACCATCGCGGTGGTGGTGCCGCAGCGTAGCAGCTCGTCGAGGAAGAAGTCTGCCACGCCGGCTGCGTGGCTTGGGTCTTCGAACTGGCGCTCGGTCGGGAAGGTGTAGGTCTCCAGCCATGGCAGCAGGCCTTCCGCCGGCGAGGCGATCATGTCGGTCTGCGGGTAGTGCACATGGGTGTCGATAAAGCCGGGCATCAGCAGCTTGCCGCTGTAGTCGTGCAGCTCGGTGCCGGGCGGCAGCGCCGCGTGCAGCGTGGCGTAGTCGCCGGCCGCCTGTACTTTGCCGTCGGCGACGATCAGCAGGCCGTCCTCATGCCAGACATGCGACTGCGCGCTGAACGCCGGATCGGCGAGAAAGTGCAGCAAGCTGCCGCGGTAGGCTTGCAAAGTGTTAGGCATGGCGATATCCCGGAGAGGAAAGCTGATTCTAACGCGATGCGGCCAGGCGCACCGGCACGGTTACGTCGAGCGCGGCGATCTGCTGCGCTTCCCACACCATCAGCAATTGCGCGCAGACGGAGGCGGCTATCGCTGCGGGCAGCTTGTTGGTGATGCCGGCGATGCCGATCGGGCAGACCATGGCGGCTATGCGTTCTTGCGGCAGGCCGCGCGCGGCCATGCGGCGTTCGAACTGCACGCGCTTGGTCTGCGAGCCGATCAGGCCGAACCAGCCGACATCGGCGCGCGCCAGGATCGCTTCGCTCAGGCTCTGGTCGAGTGCGTGGCTGTGGGTCATGACCAGATAGCTGGCGCCTGCGGGGGCTGCGGCCACCAGGGCTTCCGGCGCGTCGGTGGCTTCGACGGTGACGTTGGCCGGTATCGACTCAGGGAACATGTCCTCGCGTTCGTCGATCCATGTGACGGTGCAAGGCAGTTCGCCCAGCATGCGCACGATGGCCGCGCCGACATGGCCGGCGCCGAACAGCAGCAGGTGCGCGCGCGGCGCCAGGCAAGGGTCGGCCAGCCAGCGGCGGCCTGCGGTGTCGCGCAGGATGTGGGTGCCGCGCTGGTGGTCGATGACGGGGAAAGCTGGACCGAATACCGCAGGCTCGCCAGAAATGGACGCCTCGCCTGCGCCCGCGACCACGGCGCCATCGGCGTCAAGCAGCAGCGACACAGGCGCGCCATCGATGGCGCTGAGGCGCCAGCTGTCTTCACGCCAGCGCTTGCGCAGGCTCGCCATGACATCGGCCAGCGATGCGTCGATCAATTCGAAAGCGAGATGTACCACACCACCGCAGCACTGGCCCAGCGTCGGCCCGAGCGCGTAACGCTCCAGCCGCGCTGGCACGCCCTCGCCCGTCCGGGCGGCGCTTTTCAACATGCTGCGGCCGACATCGACCGCGCACATCTCCAGATGACCGCCGCCGATGGTATCGGCCTGGCCGCCAGCCGTGACCAGCATGCGGGCGCCGGGCTCGCGAGGGCCAGAGCCCTCGACGATCGCCACCGTCACCAGCACCGCCGGTTCCGCCATCACGGTTGTCAGCCACTCGTTCATGTCGATATCCTCAGGCCGCGAATTCCACCGCAGCGATCGCGCGCAGTATCTCTTCGCTGGTAGCCGGAGCGTTCAGCGGCGGATTCACGCGATGTCCGCCGACGCTGGAAATCGCATCGCGTATCGCAAAGAACACCGAGAACGGCAGCAGCAACGGCGGCTCGCCCACGGCCTTGGAACGGTGAATGCTGTCCTCGACGTTACCGTTGTCGAACAGCCGCACGCGGAAGTCCTCCGGGCAGTCGGACACGCCGGGAATCTTGTACGTCGACGGCGCATGCGTCATCAGCTTGCCGGCAGGGTTCCACCACAACTGCTCGGTGGTCAGCCAGCCCATGCCCTGTATGAACGCGCCCTCCACCTGGCCCAGGTCGATGGCGGGATTGAGCGAACGGCCAGCGTCGTACAAGGCGTCGGCGCGCAGCAGCTTCCATTCGCCGGTCAGCGTATCGACCACCACTTCGGACACGGCGGCGCCATAAGCGTAGTAGGAGAACGGATGGCCGTTCATCGTCTTCGGATCCCAGTGCAGTCCGGGCGTGGCGTAGAAGCCGTCGGACCACAGCTGCACCCGCGCCAGATAAGCCTTCTGCACCAGCTCCGGGAACGGCACCACATGGCCATTCACATGCACGGCGTTGTTGAAGAACTGTACCGGCACGCCATCCTCGTCGCCATACAGCTTGATGGCAAAGGCGGTCAGGCGTTCGCGGATCTGGCGCGCTGCATCCTGCGCCGCCTTGCCGTTCAAGTCCGCGCCGGTGGAAGCGGCCGTCGCCGAAGTGTTGGCGACCTTGCTGGTGTCGGTGGCAGTGGCGCGCACGTGATCCAGATCGAGACCCAGTTCATGCGCCACCACCTGCATCACCTTGGTGTTGATGCCCTGCCCCATCTCCGTGCCACCGTGATTGACCAGCACCGAACCATCCACATACACATGCACCAGCGCGCCCGCCTGGTTCAGGTGGGTAACGTTGAAGGCGATGCCGAACTTCAGCGGCGTCAGCGCCAGCCCTTTCTTCAGTACGGGGCTGGTGGCGTTGTAGGCTTCGACGGCGGCGCGGCGCGCGCGGTATTCGCTGCTTTGCTCCAGCTCCGCCGTCAGCGCCTCGATCACGTTGTCGACGATCTCCTGGCCGTAGGGCGTGACGTTGCGCTCCGTCTTGCCGTAGAAATTCAGGCGGCGGATATCGAGCGCGTCGCGGCCCAGGTTGCGGGCGATTTCGTCGATGATGTATTCGATCGCAATCGCGCCCTGTGGGCCACCGAAGCCACGGAAGGCGGTATTCGATTGCGTGTTGGTCTTGCCGCAGCCGGCGCGGATGTCCACGTCAGACAGATAGTAGGCGTTGTCGAAGTGGCAGACGGCGCGCGTCGCCACGGGACCGGACAAGTCGGCCGAGAAGCCGGCGCGCAAGGTCATGTCGACCTTGGCGGCGACGATCTTGCCGCTGTCGTCGTAGCCGACTTCATATTCGTAGAAGAAGCAGTGACGCTTGCCGGTGACGAGCATGTCGTCATCGCGGTCTGCGCGCAGCTTGACCGGGCGGCGCAGCTTGGCCGCAGCGATGCTGGCCGATGCCGCCCACAAGGCCGACTGCGATTCCTTGCCACCGAAACCACCGCCCATGCGGCGGCACTCGACCAGCACCTTGTGCGAATGCACGCCCAGCGCATGAGCGACCACGTGCTGCATCTCGCTCGGGTGCTGGGTCGAGCATTGCACCATCATTCCGTTGTCTTCCTTCGGGATCGCGTAGGCGATCTGGCCTTCCAGGTAGAACTGCTCCTGGCCGCCGACAAACAACTGGCCCTTGACCACATTGGGCGCGCTTTCGAACGCTGCCTGATAATCGCCCCGTTTGAGCTGCATCGGCGGCAGCACATACGACTGCGCCGCCTTGGCTTCCTGCGGTGTGAAGATGGCCGGCAGTTCGTCGTAGGCTATCACGGCGCGGCGGGCAGCGCGACGGGCGTTGTCGTGCGTGTCGGCGACGACGATGAAGACCGGCTGGCCGACATACATGACCTCTCCCGCGCTCAGGATAGGATCGTCATGGATGATCGGCCCGCAATCGTTGGTGCCGACGATGTCCGCAGCAGTGTAGACCGCCACCACGCCGGGCGCATTGCGCACCGGCGTCAGGTCCATCGCGCTGATGCGCGCATGGGCCTTGGTCGACAGGCCCAGCGCCGCATGCAGCGTGCCTTGCAGCTCAGGGATGTCATCGGTGTAGGTGGCTTGTCCGAGCACGTGCAGCTCGGCCGATTCATGCGGACGGGCGACGCCGACCGCCTTCCACGCTTGCGCGGCGAGCAGCGAGGGAGCGACTGGTTGATTCATGATGGCTCCTTTCAGGCGCGGCAGGCGAAGGCGTTGACGGCATCGGCCGCCAGCGGTGCGTCGGCGCGGGTTTCGAACCAGAAGCGGCGCAGCAGGTTCTGCGCCGTCTGCATGCGGTAGGTGCTGGAGGCGCGCATGTCCGACAGCGGCGCAAAATCCTGCGCCAGCATGTCCATCGCCACGCGCAGATTGGCTTCGTTCCAGCGCAGGCCGTTCAGCACGGCTTCGGCACGGGCCGCGCGGCGCGGCGTGGCTGCCATGCCGCCGAAGGCGATGCGCGCATCCACGACAAGATCGCCATCGAGCTTGAACGCGAACGCGGCGCAGACCGCCGAGATATCCTGGTCGAAGCGCTTGGCCAGCTTGTAGGTGCGGAACTGCACACCCTCGCGCGGCAGCGGCACGCGCACGGCGGCCACGAATTCGTCGGGCCGCATATCCTTTTTCTGATAATCGAGATAGAACGCTTCCAGCGGCATCACGCGTTCGCCGGCCGGACCGCGCAGCACCACCTCGCTGCCGACGGCGATCATCCACGGCATCGAATCGCCGATCGGCGAACCGTTGGCGACGTTGCCGCCCAGCGTGCCCGCGTTACGGATCGGCAGCGATGCGAAGCGCTGCCACATCTCGCTCAATTGCGACGGATACAGGCGGCACAAGGCTTCGTACGCATCGTTCAGCGTAACGCCCGCGCCGATGTGCAGCATGCCGTCCGCTTCAACGACGGTTTGCAGCGCGCTCACGTGGCCGAGATAAATGATGTCACCCAGATCGCGCATCTGCTTCGTCACCCACAGGCCGACGTCGGTGGAACCCGACAGCAGCGTGGCTTTCGGATGCGCGGCGCGCAGCGCCACCAGCTCGTCCAATGTGCGCGGCGCGTGGAAGCTCTGGCCGTGCGCGGTGTAGCTGCTGCCGGCGTCGCGCTGCAAGGTGCGCAGCTGCGCGGCCAGCGCGGCGCGGTCGAAGCCGGCCTTCGGCAGTTCGGTCATGCGGTGCGCGGCGTCGATGATGGGGCGGTAGCCGGTGCAGCGGCACAAATTCCCTGACAGGCAATCGTCGATCTCCTTGCGCTGCGCTGGCTGGCCGTCCTTGTCGAGGTACATGCCCCACAAGGACATGACAAAGCCCGGCGTACAGAAACCGCATTGCGAACCGTGACATTCCACCATCGCCTGCTGCACCGGATGCAGCGTGCCGTCCGGCTGCTGCAGGTCTTCCACGGTGAACAGGGCTTTTCCGTCCAGCGTGGGTGCGAACTGGATGCAGGAGTTCACGGCCTTCATCTCCAATTGGCCGGCGGCGTTCAGGCTGCCGACCACCACGGTGCAAGCACCGCAATCGCCTTCGGCGCAGCCTTCCTTGGTGCCGGTGCAATGCAGATCCTCGCGCAGGTGCTGGAGCACGGTGCGCGTGGGCGCGGCGCCGGAGATTTCCTGCACTGCGCCGCGGTAGTAGAAGCGTATCGGTTCGGACATCGTGACCTCAACCTGCGTATGGATGGGTTTTGCGCCAGTGCTCGGCGATATCGATGCGGCGGGTGATCCACACATTATCGTGCTTTTGCACGTAGTCGAGGAAGCGCGCCAGCGCGGCGGCGCGCGCCGGGCGGCCGACGATGCGGCAGTGCAGGCCGATAGACAGCATCTTCGGCTGATTCAGGCCGGCCGGGTCGCCCTCGGCGTACAGCACGTCGAAGGCGTCCTTCAGGTAGTCAAAGAACTGCGTGCCGGAGTTGAAGCCTTGCGCGGCGGCGAAGCGCATGTCGTTGGTGTCCAGCGTGTACGGCACGATCAGCTGCGGCGCGGTGGCTGCATTGCCGCCGGCGTCTGTGTAGTCGACCTTTTGCCAGAACGGCAGGTCGTCGCTGTAGTTGTCGGCATCGTAGCGGAAGCCGCCGTGTTCCACCACCAGGCGCTTGGTCTGCGGCGAATCGCGGCCGGTGTACCAGCCCTGCGGCGCGCTGCCGGTCAGCTCGCGGATGATCTGCACCGCTTCCTTCATGTGGGCGCGCTCGGTGGCTTCGTCCATGTTCTGATAGGTGATCCAGCGCAGGCCGTGGCAGGCGATTTCGTGGCCCAGTTCCTGGAAGGCGGCCACCGCCTCCGGGTGGCGCTTGAGCGCCATCGCCACGCCGAAGACCGTCAACGGCAGCTTGCGTTCCTCGAACATGCGCAGCAATCGCCACAAGCCGGCGCGCGAGCCGTACTCGTAGATCGATTCCATGCTCATGTGGCGGTTGCTGAACGAGGCGGCGCCGATGATCTCGGACAGGAAAGTCTCGGAGCCGGCATCGCCGTGAAGCACATTGTTTTCGCCGCCCTCTTCGTAGTTGAGGACGAATTGCAGTGCCACGCGAGCCCGGTTGGGCCATTGGGCGTGAGGCGGCTTCGGGCCGTAGCCGATCAGGTCGCGCGGGTAGCTTAGGTAAGTGCTGTCGTAGTTGGTCATGGCGCTGGCTAGTCTATGAGGAATATATCTGCAATCATATATGCGTAGAACGGCATCGGTATATGATTTGTCCAATAGATACTTATTACCTACCGATATAGGACTTACCATGGGCAAGCTTAGTACACACGTTCTCGATATCACTGTCGGCAAACCAGGCGTCGGCGTCAAGGTGGCTTTGTACGCCGTGACGGCGCAGGGCCGCGAGTTGCTGAAAACCGACGTCACCAACGCCGACGGCCGCTGCGCCGTACCGCTGCTGGAAGGCGAGACCATGAAGCCGGGCAAGTACGAACTGGTGTTCGGCGCCGGCGCCTACTTCGCGGCGCAGGGCGTGGACCTGCCCGAGCCGCGCTTCATCGACGAGGTGACGCTGGCCTTCGGCATCGCCAGCGCGGACCAGAACTACCACGTACCGCTGGTCGTCTCGCCGTGGGCGTATTCGACCTATCGCGGCAGCTGATTTTCAGCCGTTCGGGTGCCGCATCGGCTAAGATGCGCGCACCATGAATGAATCCACTTCAGCGCTAACCGCGTCCTTTCTGCAACAAGCCGTCGAACTGCACCAGCAGGGACGGCTTCAGCCCGCACAAGCCTTGTACCGCCAGGTACTGGAACTCGAACCACGCCAGTTCGATGCGCTGCATCTGCTGGGCGTGATCGCGCGCCAGCAGGGCGACGTACAGACGGCCATCGCGCTGATTGCGCAAGCGATCGAAGTCGATGGCGCGCAAGCCAAAGCGCACTGCAATCTGGGTGTGGCACTGCTCGACGCCGGGCGCGCCGACGAGGCGCTGGCCAGCCATGAACGCGCCATCGCCCTGCAGGAAAACTATGCCATGGCCTGGAGCAATCGCGGCAACGCGCTGCGCCGGCTTGGGCGGCTCGACGAAGCGCTGCTCAGCTACAAGCGCGCGCTGGCGATCCAGCCTTCCTATGCCGAAGCCCACTGCAACCGCGCCATCGTGCTGCAAGACCAGGGGCGCTATCTGGACGCGCTGAGCGCGGCCGAAGACGCCCTGCATATCAAGGACCGCTACGCCGACGCCTGGTTCGCGCGCGGCAATGCGCTGCACTGCTTGCGCATCCTGCCGGAGGCGATTGAAAGCTTCGACCGCGCCATCCATCTGCGGCCGCAATGGGCCGAGGCTTACAACGGCCAGGGCGCGGCCTTGCAGCGGCTGGGCATCTTCGATGCGGCGCTGGACAGCTACGACCAGGCGCTGGCGCTCAAACCGGACTACGCGCTGGCTCACTACGCCCGCGGCAACACGCTGCGCTCGATGCAGCGCAACGAGGAAGCCGTCGCCGCCTACCGCGCGGCGCTGGCGCATGGCGACAATCCTGAAACCATCGCCTTCGCGCTGGCTTCGGTGGGCGCGGGCGAGACGCCGGCCGTGCTTCCGCAGGAATACGTGCGCTCGCTGTTCGACCAGTATGCGAATCACTTCGACCAGCATCTGGTGGAAGTGCTGGACTACCAGACACCTTCCTACCTGGATGGCCTGATACGCCACACCATCGCCGCCGGCACGCTGGCGGATAAGCTGGACACGCTGGACCTGGGCTGCGGCACAGGCCTGTGCGGCCCGTATCTGCGGGCGTACTCGCGCAGCCTGGCGGGCGTCGACCTGTCGCAGCAGATGCTGGACAAGGCGGCGGAACGCGGTCTGTACGACACGCTGACCTGCGCCGATCTGGTCTCCTACCTGGCCAGCCACGATGGCGACTGCGACCTGGCGGTAGCGGCCGACGTCTTCGTCTACATCGGCGACCTGGCGCCGGTGTTCGCAAGCGTGCACCGCGCGCTGCGCGACGGCGGCCACTTCTGCTTCTCGGTGGAGGCGGGAGAAGGCGCCGACTACACGCTGCGCCCATCGAACCGCTACGCCCACACGCAGCAATACATAGAGCGCCTGGCCGCCGCCACCGGTTTCCAGGTGAAAGCCGCCGAACCGCTGACCGCCCGCCAGGAAAACAGCGCCCCCACCGCCGCCCTCGCCCTGATGCTGCAAAAACCAGGGGGTCAAGTCTGACATTTGGACACGAACTCAGCACTAGGCAAGCCCTACGGCCGGGCTCGTGTCCGAATGTCAGACTTGACCCCCAGTTAAAATAGGCAAACTTGCATCGGCGGCGGGCTTGCCTTAGAATTCGAAGCTCTGTGGCTGCGTTTTGGGCCATGCCGTCTGGGCCGGTGCAGTGATCAGGCCGACCAGTTTCCCATGCAAGATTCTTTACGGTGACTCTTGGATACCGTGCCGTTTTGGGCGCAACTTCTTGCGCTCGCTCTCCTGATACTGTGCTCGGCCTTCTTCGCCATGGCCGAAACCGCGCTGATGGCGGCCAATCGCTATCGCCTGCGCCATATGGCCAAGCGTGGCAGCCGCCGCGCCATCACCACCCTGTGGCTGCTCGACCGCACCGATAAACTGCTGTCGCTGGTCCTGATCGCCAATACCCTGATCAACGCCATGGCCACCGCGCTGGTGACGGCCATCGCCATCCAGTCCTTCGGCCATGACGACAACGTCATCACCATCTCCACCGGTGTGGTGGCCTTCCTGCTGATCGTGTTCGCCGAGATTTCGCCCAAGGTCATCGGCGCCACCTTCCCGGAAAAGATCGCCCTGCCCACCAGCGTGGTGCTGAAACCGCTGATGGCGCTGGCCAAGCCGGTGATCTGGTTCGTCAACCTGTTCGTCACGCTGGTGCTCAAGCTTTTCCGCATCAAGGCCGGCGCCCACGCGCACGACGCCCGCCTGTCGCCCGAAGAGCTGCGCTCCATCGTGCTCGAAGGCGGCAACTTCATCCCGCAAAAACACAAGAGCATCCTGCTCAACCTGTTCGACCTGGAAACCATCTCGGTCGAGGACATCATGACGCCGCGCTCGCAGATCGAGGCGCTGAACCTGGAACTGACGGTCGAGGAAATCAAGCGCGAGCTGACCACCTGCTACCACAACAAGCTGCCCGTCTACGAAGGCGAGATCAACCGCATCATCGGCATCCTGCACGTGCGCAAGGCCGTGGCGTTGCTGAACCAGGAAGACGAACTGACCGTCGAGCACTTCCGCGAACTGCTGACCACGCCCTACTTCATCCCGCAGGACACCGGCGTCTTCACCCAGCTCCAGTACTTTCAGGAGAACAAGGAACGCCTGGGCATCATCGTCGACGAGTACGGCGAGGTGCAGGGCCTGGTCACGCTGGACGATATCATCGAAGAAATGATCGGTGAATTTACGACATCGATGCCGGGCGCGGCCCGCGCCGATTCCTTCGGCTGGTCCGAACAGGGCGAGTGCCTGCTGGAAGGCTCGACCGCGCTGCGCGACATCAACAAGCGCCTCGGCCTGGCTTTCCCGCTGGACGGCCCCAAGACCTTGAACGGCCTGATGCTGGAGCTGTTGCAGGAAATACCAGACGCGCCGATCAGCATCAAAGTCGCCAACTGCATCATCGAAGTGGTGCAGGTGCACGACCAGGCGATCAAAGTCGTCAAATTGATACGCCCCTCCGGAAAGCGCGCCCACTAAACCGCGCACTGCTGCGGCAAACGCAACAGTGGGGAGTACAATCGTTTCCGTGGGAGGACAAACGGCTTTACAAATATGATGCCTGAGAGCATCATTCCGTGATCCAGCCCCCTCCATCCAGCAGACGCATCTATGGCAGCAGTCCTACCGAACGCCGCGCCAGGCGCCCCGATGCCGGGGCTGGCGAGGGCATTGATGCAAGCCGGCCGCCTCTCCGCGGCCCAGGCCGACATGCTGCAAAAAAAAGCCGTCACCGACAAGCACGCCTTCATCGATGTGCTGCTGGCCAGCGGCGCCATTGACGCCCGCGCGCTCGCCATGTTTTGCTCCGAAACCTTCGCCTATCCGATGATGGATGTGCAAGCGCTCAACCTCGACGCGCTGCCGGCCAAGATCATCGACAACAAGCTGATGCAGGCTCAGCGCGTGATCGCGCTGGCCAAGCGCGGCAACAAGATGTCGGTGGCGATTTCCGATCCGACCAATACCCAGGCGCTGGACCAGATCAAGTTCCAGACCGAGTCCACGGTCGAACCGGTCATCGTCGCCCATGACGCGCTGCTGCAACTGCTGGCGCGCCTCAACAAGGACAGCGAACAAGCCATCAGCGACCTCGGCGGCGACGAGTCGGACATCCAGTTCGCCGAGGAGGAAGCCCCGGCCGCCGACGCCGCCGCCGATCCCGGCGCCAACGATGTCGAGGACGCCCCGGTGGTGCGCTTCCTGAACAAGATGCTGATGGACGCCGTCAACATGGGCGCCTCGGACTTGCACTTCGAACCGTTCGAAAAATTCTACCGCGTGCGCTTCCGCGTCGACGGCGTGCTGATGGAGCATGCCCAGCCGCCGATCTCGATCAAGGAAAAGCTGGTGTCGCGCATCAAGGTGCTGGCCAAGCTGGACATCTCGGAAAAACGCATCCCGCAGGATGGCCGCATGCGCCTGATCGTGTCGCCGACCAAGACCATCGACCTGCGCATATCCACCCTGCCGACGCTGTTCGGCGAGAAGACCGTGATGCGTATCCTCGACGCCACCCAGGCGCAGATGGGCATCGACGCGCTCGGCTACGACCCGGACCAGAAGGAACTGCTGCTCGACGCCATCCAGCGCCCCTACGGCATGGTGCTGGTGACGGGGCCTACCGGCTCGGGCAAGACGGTGTCGCTGTACACCTGCCTCAACGTCATCAACAAGCCCGGCATCAACATCTCCACCGCCGAAGACCCGGCCGAGATCAACCTGCCCGGCGTGAACCAGGTCAACGTCAACGACCGCGCCGGCCTGACGTTCCCGGTGGCGCTGAAGTCCTTCCTGCGCCAGGATCCGGACATCATCATGGTCGGCGAGATCCGCGACCTGGAAACGGCCGACATCGCCATCAAGGCGGCGCAGACCGGCCACATGGTGTTCTCCACGCTGCACACCAACGACGCGCCGTCGACGCTGACGCGCTTGATGAACATGGGCGTGGCGCCGTTCAACATCGCCTCGTCGGTGATCCTGATTACCGCGCAGCGGCTGGCGCGGCGGCTGTGCACCTGCAAGCAGCCGGTGGAGATCTCCAACGAGCTGCTGCTCAAGGCCGGCTTCAAGGCGCATGAGCTGGACGGCAGCTGGAAGCCCTACGGCCCGGTCGGCTGCGAGCGCTGCAACGGCGGCGGCTACAAGGGCCGGGTCGGCATCTACCAGATCATGCCGATCAGCCCCGCCATCGAGAGCATCATCCTGGCGCATGGCAACTCGATGGAGATCGCCGCCAAATCGGAAGAGGAAGGCGTGAAGTCGCTGCGCCAGTCCGGCCTGGTGAAGGTCAGGAACGGCCTGACCAGCCTTGAAGAAGTGCTCGGCTGTACCAACGAATAGGACATATCCTCATGGCGACTTCTGGCAACGCGGGCAACCAGGTCAAGGAATCGATCTTCGCCTGGGAGGGCAAGGACAAGAGCGGCAAGACGGTGCGCGGCGAACTGCGCGCCGGCGGCGAGGCCGTGGTCAACGTCACCCTGCGCCGCCAGGGCATCATGGTGACCAAGGTTAAGAAAAAAGCCTACCGCAGCGGCAAGAAGATCACCGACAAGGATATCTCGCTGTTCACGCGCCAGCTGGCGACGATGATGAAGGCCGGCGTGCCGCTGCTGCAATCGTTCGACATCGTCGGCAAGGGCCACTCCAATCCATCGGTATCCAAGCTGGTGATGGACTTGCGCGCGGATATCGAGACCGGCACCAGCCTCAACCAGGCGTTCCGCAAGTTCCCGCTGTACTTCGATCCGCTGTTCTGCAACCTGGTGGGGGCCGGCGAACAGGCCGGCATCCTGGAAGACTTATTAACACGGCTGGCAATCTACAAGGAAAAGACGCTGGCCATGAAGGCCAAGATCAAATCGGCGCTGATGTATCCGGTGTCCATCCTGGCGGTGGCTTTCATCGTCACGGCCGTCATCATGATCTGGGTGGTGCCGGCGTTCAAGGAAGTGTTCAAGAGCTTCGGCGCCAACCTGCCGGCGCCGACGCTGTTCGTGATGGCGCTGTCGGAATTCTTCGTGGCGTGGTGGTATCTGATTTTCGGCGGCATCTTCGGCGCCATCTACTTCTTCTTCCGAGCGTGGCAGCGCTCGCTGCAAATGCAGCGCTTCATGGACCGCCTGCTGCTGCGCCTGCCCGTGTTCGGCGACGTGATCCGCAAAGCCACCATCGCCCGCTGGACCCGCACCTTGGCCACCATGTTCGCCGCCGGCGTGCCGCTGGTGGAGTCGCTCGATTCGGTGGGCGGCGCGGCCGGCAACGCGGTCTACCTGGACGCCACCCGCAAGATCCAGAACGAGGTCAGCACCGGCACCAGCCTGACGGTGGCCATGCAGAGCGCCGACGTGTTCCCGAATATGGTGACGCAGATGGTCGCCATCGGCGAAGAGTCCGGCTCGCTGGACGCCATGCTGGGCAAGGTGGCCGACTTCTACGAGGAAGAAGTGGACGAGGCCGTCGCCTCGCTGTCGAGTCTGATGGAACCAGCCATCATGGTCATCCTGGGCGTGCTGATCGGCGGCCTGGTGGTGGCGATGTACCTGCCTATCTTCAAGCTCGGTTCGGTGGTCTGAGTTTCAGCCCGGCGCGTCGGCGCGGCCCAGCCAGGTCGCCAGCCGGCGCCACCAGCCGGCGCGGTTCTGCTGCTGGTAACACACCCGCGCGGGGACTTTGAGGATCACCTCGGTCCCCTGCTCTTCCAGACTCAGCACCTCAACGCTGCCGCCCAGCAGCTCGGCGCGTTCGCGCATCGCCGCCACGCCGCGGTAGCCGGACGGCGGCCGCAGCGCCATGCCCTTGCCATCGTCGCGCACGTACAGCGAGAAGAACTCGCAGCCATACATCAGCTCCAGCTCGATCTGCGCGGCGCCCGCGTGCTGAAAGGCGTTGTACAGCGCCTCGCGCGCGATGCGGTAGATTTCCTCGCTCAGCTCGGCCAGCAACGGCACCGGCGCGGCGCTGACGATCAGGCGAAAATCGGTATTGAAACTCTGCTGCAGCGACTGCCCCAGCGCCGCGAAGGCCTGGCTCAGGTTGTCGCCGCTCACCGCCGGCACGCGCATCGCGAGGATGCGGTGGCGGCCCTCGGCCAGCGCTTCGTCGGCCTGGTCGAGGATGGTTTCTATGGTGGCGCGCTCGGCGCTGCCGTCCGGCAGCCGGTGGCCCACGCCCTGGAAGCGCAAGATCATGCCCTGCATGTTTTGCAGCAGCGTGTCCTGCAAGGCGAAGGCGGCCTGCTCGCGCTCGGCCATCCGCGCCAGCCGGTGCTGGTGGCGGCGCTCGGCGGCGCGCAGGCAGGCCAGCAGGCCGCCCAGCGCCAGACACGCCAGCAACAGGCCCGATAACAACAGCAGCGGGGTCGGAGGAAGGGAGGACAATCGCGAACTCGGCGGCGCAGAATGGCAGGCTCTCCACCTTGCCACACTCTGCGTGGCCTTCCCATATCCCCAAGGAGGGACTTGACGCCGGCGCCCGCACTGAAAAACCGTCCCGCAATGTTGCTGTAATGCTTTAATATGGGCCTCTGTCATCATCTACCGGCCCGACCTGCCATGCCTGAACCGACCTTGTTGTTTGCGCCCGCCGGCGACCTCGCCATCAGCCTGATCGCGGGCGTGTTCGGCCTGCTGTTCGGCAGCTTCCTGAACGTCGTGATCCACCGCCTGCCGAAAATGATGCAGCGCGAATCGGACAACTACTGCGCCGTCGAAGCCGGCAAGGACGAGCCGCACACCGACCGTTACAACCTGGTCGTCCCGCGCTCGGCCTGTCCGCACTGCAATCACCAGATCGGCGCGCTGGAAAACATCCCGGTGGTCAGCTACCTGGTCCTGCGCGGCAAGTGCAGCAGCTGCAAGGCGCCGATCTCGCCGCGCTACCCCGCCATCGAACTGCTGACCGGCGCGCTGTCAGTGGCCGTGGTCTGGCACTACGGCAGCGGCTGGCAAGGGCTGGGCGGCCTGTTCCTGCTGTACTCGCTGATCGCCATGACTTTCATCGACGCCGACACCCAGTTGCTGCCGGACGACCTGACGTATCCGCTGATCTGGGCCGGGTTGCTGCTCAACATCAACCACACCTATGTATCGCTGCAGGATGCGGTGATCGGCGCGGCGGCCGGCTACCTGGCGCTGTGGAGCGTGTACTGGGCGTACAAACTGGTGCGCGGGCGCGAAGGCATGGGCTACGGCGACTTCAAGCTGCTGGCCGCGCTGGGCGCGTGGATGGGCTGGGCGATGCTGCCGGCCATCGTGCTGATGTCGTCGCTGGTGGGCTCGGTGGTCGGCATCGTACTGATGATCGTCAACCGCAAGGGACTGGAATACCAGATCCCGTTCGGCCCCTACCTGGCCGCTGCCGGCCTGATCGCCTTCCTCTACAGCGGGCCGATCACGGCCTTCACCCGTTCCATTTATCCCTATTTCTAAAAACCGATGAACAGCACACTGCCCTTCTCCATCGGCCTGACCGGCGGCATCGGCAGCGGCAAGAGCACGGTGGCCGACCTGTTCGCCGCGCGCGGCGCCAGCATCGTCGACACCGACCAGATCGCCCACAGCCTGACGGCGCCCGGCGGCGCGGCCATGCCGGCCATCGTGGCCGAGTTCGGCGCCGAGTTCGCCGATGCCAACGGCGCGCTCGACCGCGCCCGCATGCGCGCGCTGGTGTTTGCCGCCCCCGCCGCCAAGACCCGGCTCGAAGCCATCCTGCACCCGCGCATCCGCGACGCCGCGCTGGCCGAGGCCGAGGCGGCGACGGGCAGCTATGTGATGTTCGCCGTGCCGCTGCTGGTCGAATCGGGCACCTGGCGTGCGCGCGTGACGCGCGTGCTGGCGGTAGACTGCCCGGAAGAAGTGCAAATTGCCCGCGTCATGGCGCGTAACAATTTGCCGGAAACGCAAGTCCGCGCCATCATGGCGACGCAGGCGAGCCGCCAGCAACGCCTGGCCGCGGCGGACGATATTATCGAAAACGGCGGCGGAATCGAGGCTTTGGAGCCCCAAATCGCCCGCCTGCACGATTTATATTTGCAAATGCGCTCGCAATTTCAAAAAGAACGGTGACAATACCCTCGCAACGTTTGTAATTTTGCTTGGCTTGCTTCAAAATCACGGGAATTAATCGCAAGTCCACCTACAGAGGGATGTTATTTTGATTGTCTACGAATATCCTTTCAACGAGCGCATCCGCACGTTGTTGCGATTAGAGGATCTGTACGAGAAATTCAAGTTCTTTGTGCATCAAGAACATCCTATGCAGCACCACGTCGCATTGGCGACCATCTTCGACATGCTGGAGGTGGCCGGCCGCGCCGACTTGAAATCCGACCTGTTGCAAGAACTGGAACGCCAGCGCCAATCGCTGCTGGGCTACCGCATGAACCCGAACGTGCAGGCGGAAACGCTGGACGCCATCCTGGCCGAACTGGACGGCGTGAGCAGCGCCTTGGTCGCGGCCCAGGGCAAGAC
Organism: Rugamonas aquatica; assembly: GCF_009380215.1. Taxonomy (GTDB): domain Bacteria; phylum Pseudomonadota; class Gammaproteobacteria; order Burkholderiales; family Burkholderiaceae_D; genus Rugamonas; species Rugamonas aquatica_B. The sequence continues at coordinate 109,850 of NZ_WHUG01000002.1, read as the reverse complement.
CGGCCAGAACGTGCGCGACAACGAGTGGCTGATGAGCATACGCGGCCGCACCATCATTCCCGGCGGCGCCTGCGAATTCGACTTGCCGTCCTACTATGCCTGGCAAAAGCGTCCGGCCGAGCAGCGCTTCAACGATATCGCCACCTGGTTCGCGCCGCTGGCGCCGCTGTTCGACGCGCTGGGCCTGGTGCTGCGCCTGCTGCGCGATTCCGGCGGCCCGGTCAAGATGATCGCCGTGGCCGGCAGTTATCAGCAGATGTTGCAGGGCAAGGTCTATCAGATGCTGCGTCTGACGCTGGACGAATCGCTGGGCGCGATCCCGGAGATCTCGGCCAACAAGTACATGTTGTGGGTGCGTTTCACCTCGCAGGGCGGCGACTTGAAACCCAAGCCGCTGGAAGATGATGTACCATTCGAGCTCACCCTCTGTAACTTCTAAAGATAGATCATGGCCACCGTAGTTGACTGCCCTACCTGCTCCGCCAAAGTGGAGTGGAAGGAAGAAAATAAGTATCGCCCGTTCTGCTCGGAACGCTGCAAACAAATCGATCTCGGCGCCTGGGCCGAGGAAAAGTACACCATCCCCGCCGCCCCGCCAGTCGATCCCAACGACGAAGAGTAATCAGTTCGTCCTGACGGCGACACCGGTGTACAGCACCGGTCCGGCCGGCTGGCCGCTCGGCGATCCGGGCGCCGGCTCCAGCGTCAATTCAAACACCTGGTCCACCGCCAGCGGCAGTTGCTTGTCCAGCGCCAGCTTGAACTGGCGATCCTGCTCCACCAATCCCAGCGATACCGAAGCGCCGCCCGCCGGCATGGTCCAGAATTGCAGCACCTTGCGATTGGCGACCAACGTGCCGTGCAGCGGCGTCAGCGTCAGCTGGCGGTCCGGCGCGACCTGCACCACCCAGCCGGCGCCGTTGTCCTGAGGCGCTGACAGCACGGCCACGTACGCCGGTGCGGCCGGTGCTGGCCACAGCAGCAAGGCGCCCAGCGCCGCGCAGCCGGCCAGGGCACTGCCCGCGACAATGCGCCAGGTTTTCAGTTGGTTCATGGACCGTAGCGCACCATGTCCAGCCACTCCAGCAGCGGAATGGTGGCCGGCAGCAGCGGCTCGACGCCGACCGCGCCCTGCCAGGCGAAGGCCTGGCCTTCGAGGCTTTGCGGCTCACCACTCCAGTCGCGGCTGATGAAGAAGTGCAGCCGCACATGCGCGTGCTCGTACACGTGCTCGACGCCGCACCATTCCTCGGCGCTGTTGACGGTCAGGCCCAGCTCTTCGACGAACTCGCGCTTGAGCGCCTCCAGCACCGTCTCGCCCGGATCGACTTTACCACCGGGGAATTCCCAATAACCTTCATACGGCTTGCCGACCGGGCGCTGGCCCAGCAGCACGTCGCCATTCGGCTTCATCAGGATGCCGACAGCGACATCGACCGGCTTGACCTTCACTTCGGCGCCGCTCATGCCTGCTTCCCTGCGAAGTCCTTGGCGAACTGCCAGGCCACGCGGCCCGAACGCGAGCCGCGCTGCAAGGCCCAGCGCAATGCATCGGCGCGCGACGCTTCAATCTGCGCCTCGCTGCAACCCAGCGACGACAGCCAGTGGCCGACGATGGCCAGGTAGTCGTCCTGCTTGAACGGATAGAAAGTCAGCCACAGGCCGAAACGCTCGGACAGCGAAATCTTCTCTTCCACCGTCTCGCCCGGATGCAGGTCGCCGTCCTCGTCGTGCTTGTAGCTCATGTTGTCGGACATACGCTCCGGCATCAGGTGACGGCGGTTGGAGGTGGCGTAGATCAGCACATTGTCCGACTGCGCCGAGATGCTGCCATCCAGCGCCACCTTCAGCGCCTTGTAGCCGCTCTCCCCTTCCTCGAACGACAGGTCGTCGCAGAAGATGATGAAGCGTTCCGGCCGGCCCGCCACGATATCGACGATATCGGGCAGCTCGGCCAGATCGGCCTTGTCGACTTCGATCAGGCGCAGGCCATCCTTGCCGAACTGGTTCAGACAAGCCTTGATCAGCGAGGACTTGCCCGTGCCGCGCGCGCCGGTCAGCAGCACGTTGTTGGCCGGCTTGCCCTGCACGAACTGACGGGTGTTCTGCTCGATCTGCTCCTTCTGCGGGCCAATGTGCTGCAAGTCGTCCAGCGCGATCGGCGACACATGGGCCACCGCCTGCAGATAGCTGGCGCCGCCGCCAGTTGCGCCGCTGTTGCGTTTCCTCCAGCGGAAAGCGAAGCCCAGCTTCCAGTCCGGCTCACGCGGCGCCTGCGGCAGCACCGCCTCCACGCGCGCCAGCAAGGCTTCGGCGCGCACCAGGAATTGTTCGAGAGGCGTCGCCATCTTAGGAACGGTAGTCGGCGTTGATGCTCACGTAGTCGTGCGACAGGTCGCAGGTGTAGACGGTGGCCGCAGCCGCGCCGCGCGCCAGCTTCACGCGCACCAGGATCTCGCTCTGCTTCATCACGCGCTGGCCGTCTTCTTCCTTGTAGTCCGGATTGCGGCCGCCGTTCTTGGCGACCCACACATCGTCCAGGTACAGATTGAGTTTGCTGACATCGAGGTCGTCGACACCGGCGTAGCCGATGGCGGCCAGGATGCGGCCCAAGTTAGGATCGGACGCGAAGAACGCGGTCTTGACCAGCGGCGAGTGGCCGATCGAGTAAGCGATCTTGCGGCACTCTTCCACGCTGGCGCCGTCTTCCACGGTGATGGTGATGAACTTGGTCGCGCCTTCGCCGTCGCGCACGATGGCCTGCGCCAGGAACAGCGACAGTTCGGTAACGGCGGCCGCCAGTTCAGCATATTCAGGTGTATCGACCGAAGTGATTTCCAGCGAGCCGGCGCCGGTGGCGATCAGCATGAAGGAATCGTTGGTCGACGTGTCGCCGTCGATGGTGATGCAGTTGAACGACTTGTCGGCCACCTGCTTGACCAGCACGTCCAGCACCGGCTGCGCCACCTTGGCGTCGAAGGCCAGGTAGCCCAGCATGGTGGCCATGTTCGGCTTGATCATGCCGGCGCCCTTGCTGATGCCGCTCATGGTGACGGTGTGGCCGCCGATGGTGACGGTGCGCGAGCCGGCTTTCGGCTGCGTGTCGGTGGTCATGATGGCTTCGGCGGCGTTGTACCAGTTATCGGCCTTCAGACCGGCCACGGCTTGCGGCAGGCCGGCGATCACTTTGGCGGCCGGCAGCGGCTCCAGGATCACGCCGGTGGAAAACGGCAGGATCTGCGACGCGTCGCAGCCCAGTTGCGCGGCCAGCGCGGCGCAGGTTTCATTGGCCAGCGACAGACCCAGTTCACCGGTGCCGGCATTGGCGTTGCCGGTGTTAATCAGCAGCGCGGCGATCGGCTTGCCGCTTTCCTTGGCCGCCGCCAGGTGGGCCTTGGCGATCTGCACCGGCGCGGCGCAGAAGCGGTTCAGCGTGAACACGCCGGACACGGTGGCGGTAGTCGCCACTTTCATCACCAGCACGTCCTTGCGGTTCGGCTTTTTGATACCGGCTTCGGCAAAGCCGATTTCGATGCCGGCTACAGGCTTCAGTGCGGAGGCGACGGGCAGAGGGGAATTGACGGCCATATGAGTGTTCTCGTGAGTGGAAAGTGGGAGCCGCTATTGTAATACCTGACGGCCAAATTGGCGCATCGCATCATTGCGACTAATAGTTACAAATCCACCTACTTTCCCCAAGGCATGTTTTAAGCTCAAATTTGCTCAAAAAGCACTAGAAGGATGTCATACAACCCCATGAATTTGTTGGGAAAATCACTAAATTCAGCGCAAAAACGACAAGATTTTAGAACGTTCGATCTAATTTCTCAAAAACAATTTCATGCCGTACGGAAATTAGTTTAAGGTGTAGCCCGAATGCCGCATCCCCGCATGTCACAAGACAAAACAGACGACACGATCGTCGACAGCAGTAAAACACCAGACAACAAATCTAAGGAAACAGACCACATGAAAAAGCAACTTTTAGTAGCTGCCGTATTTGCCGCCACCGCCGCCATGCAGGCACAGGCAGGCACCATGGGCGACGATAACCTGAGCATCAGCGGCTTCGGCACGTTGGGTGTCGCCAAGAGCAACACCGACCAAGCCCAATTCGCCCGTTACAACCAGGCGGAAGGCGTGTCCGACAAGGCCAGGATCGGCCTCGACACCAACCTGGGTCTGCAAGCAACCTACAAGATCAACGACTGGCTGTCCGGCACCGCGCAGATCCTGACCCGCAAGAACACCAGCCCGACCTTCACCACCGACCTGACCTGGGCCTTCCTGAAAGCCCGCATCAACGACGAGACCAGCGTGCGCGTTGGCCGCGTGGTGCTGCCGACCTTCCTGATCTCGGACTACCAGAACGTTGGCTACGCCAACACCATGATGCGTCCTCCGATTGAAATGTACGGCCAGGCTCCGATCGAAAACGTCGACGGCGCGGACATCAACTACCAGCACGCCTTCGGTGACATCAACTTCACCACCCAGGCCTTCGTCGGCGTCAGCCGCGGCAAGCTGTTCGTTCCTACCGGCGCCGGTTCGGTCGCCACCTACCGCGCACCGGCGGCCGGCATCAGCTTCACCGGCGAATACGGTCCCTTCCTGATCCGCGTCGGCCACGCCCGCGCCAACATGAAGATCAACGACCTGGCCCCGATCAACAGCCTGACCGGCACGCTGAACCAGTTCGGCTTCACCCAGCTGGCCAACGACCTCGGTCTGACCACCGGCAAGAAGATCGCCTTCACCTCGATCGGCGGCACCATGGACTGGAACAACATCGTGGTCCAGACCGAATACGCACAGCGCCGCGCCAAAGAGCCGGTCTACATCCCTGACACCAACGCCTGGTACTCCATGGTCGGCTACCGCGTCGGCAAGGTCCTGCCTTACTACGCCCACGCTTCCTACAAGGATGCCGGCAGCTCGGTAACGCCGCCAGCGGCCCTGCCGAAAAACAGCCCGCTGGGCGCCGTCGTCTATGGCCTGCTGCCGTCGCCGGAACAAACCTCGGACATGATCGGCGTGCGTTGGGACTTCGCCAAATCGCTGGCCCTGAAAGTGCAGATCGACCGCGTCAAGCCTAAGACCAAGGCCGGCTCGCTGATCTTCGTACAGCCAGGCTTCAACAACAACATCACCGTCGTCGGCGCCGCGCTCGACTTCGTTTTCTAATCGGGGAACCAATATGAAAAAATTGATTATCGCTGCACTGCTGTCGTCGCTGGCCGCAGCCGGCGCATCGGCGGAAACCGTTGTCATCGTCAGCCAGAAGAATCCGGCGACCCGCATGTTCTCGGAACAGGCATCGCAATTCTTCCTCGGTAAATCCAACCTGTTCACGCCGGTCGACCAGGCCGAAGGCTCGCACATCCGCGCCGACTTCTACCAGAAGGTCGCGGAGAAGGATCCCGCGCAGGTAAAGGCGCTGTGGTCCAAGCTGGTGTTCACCGGTAAAGCCACGCCACCGAAGGAATACCCGAACAACGCCGAGGTGAAGAAAGCAGTTGCTGCCGATCCGAAGGCGATCGGTTATATTGACAAGTCGGCAGTAGACGACACCGTCAAAGTGATTCTGACCCTGCCTTAACTTCCAGGTAGCCCCGTGCTCTCCTGGCTATGCCCTGAGGAGAGCACGTTTTGAGTCTATCGCTGCGCGCGAAATTTCTGCTGCTGAGCGCCGTCATCCAGGCGCTGGTGGTTGGCCTGCTGATCTGGAACAGCCTGCGCCTGATGAACCACGCCGTCAGCACCAATGCCGAACGCGTCGCCCAAGAGTACGCGGTCACGCTCAATCTCTCCCTCAGTCCCTACGCCACGCGCGGCCGCCTGCCCGAACTGACCGGCTATCTGGCCGAAATGCTGGCCGATCCCGACGACAGTTTTCTGCGCTACCTGGTCATCCTCGACCAGGACGAAAAGCCCATCATCGAAGCCGGCAAGCGCGACATGCCCTTGCCCGAGATTCTGCGGCAAGGCGGCGGCACCAGTTTCAAAGGCGTACGCACCATCATCGAAGACAGCACGCTGCACGCGCGCTCGCCGCTGCTGCTGCGCGATAACCGCGTCGGCTCGATCAATTTCGGCCTCACCACCAAGGACTTGAAGCAGGCCCGCGACGAAGTGATGCTGCAGGGCGGCGTGATCTCGCTGGTCGGCCTGGCGCTGGGCGTGGTGCTGTTCTACGCCTTCACCCACGGCATCGGACGGCGCCTCAACGCGCTGACCGGCCAATCGCAGCAGATGACGCTGGGCGATTACAGCAAGGCGCTGCCGGTCGAAGGCGACGACGAAATCGCCGTCTTCACGCGCGCGCTCAACGCCATGAGCGCGGCGCTGCGCGAACGCATCGACCAGCTGGAACAATCGCAAAAGCGGCTGTCGGAATCGGAAGCGCGCTTCAAGACCCTGTTCGACATGGCGCCGCTGCCGCTGACGGTGTCGGACCGCGACGGCCGCATCGTCGCCGCCAACCGCGCCGTCACGCACACCTTCGGCGCCGGCGCGGCCAAGTTGATCGGCAAGCGCAGCGACGAAGTGCCGTTCTGGGCCAGCACGCTGGAGCGCGACCGCATCTGGAAGATGTACCAGACCGACGGCGCGGTGCACGGCGCCATCGCCGGTGTGCTGCTGCCCGACGGCAGCGTGGGCAGCGTGGCGATCTGGTCGTCCTCGCTGACCTTGGACGGCAACGACTCCATCATCTGGGCACTGCTGGACCTGACCGAGGAACTCAACGCCAAGCGTGAGCTGAAGGACTTGAACGTGTCGCTGGAGACCCGCGTGCGCGACCGCTCGGCCGCGCTGGAACGCGCCAACGCCGACCTGAGTACAGCGCTGGAGACCTTGCAGCACACGCAGGACGAACTGCTGGCGGCGGAGAAAATGGCGTCGCTCGGATCGCTGGTGGCCGGCATCGCACACGAACTCAATACGCCGATCGGCAACAGCCTGCTGGCCTCCACCGCGCTGCGCGACCGCGTGGTGGAATTCGACAAGCACGTGGCGGCCGGCGCGCTGCGGCGTTCGGAGCTGACCGCGCATCTGGAAGAAGTACGCATGGCGAGCCAGCTGATATCAGGCTCGCTGCACAAGGCGGCGGAGCTGATCTCGTCATTCAAGCAGATCGCCGTCGACCAGACCAACGACCAGCGTCGCCAATTCGACATGCTGTCGGCGGTGCACGACACCATGGCCACCTACATGCCGCGCCTGCGCCGCGCCGAATGCGAGGTGGTGATGCAGATCCCCGATCACCTGATTTTCGACTCTTATCCGGGCGCGCTGTACCAGGTTTTGAACAACCTGGTGAACAACGCGCTGACCCACGCTTTCGAGCACCAGAAGGGCGGCACCATCACGGTACGCGCGGAGACGGTGGACGACGACATCGTCGAACTGATGTTCAGCGACGACGGCGCCGGCATGCCGGAGGACGTGCTGCGGCGCGTGTTCGATCCCTTCTTCACGACCAAGATGGGCCAGGGCGGCACGGGGCTGGGGATGAACATCGTCTACAACATCGTCACCGGCGTGCTGGGTGGACGCATCACCATCGACTCGGCGCCAGGCGTGGGCACGGCGGTACGCATGCTGCTGCCGCGCATCGCGCCGCAGCGCGAGCCTGCGCGGCCAGCCTAGCGCTCAGGTTCAGGCTTCGGCCAGGCGGGCGCGCACCGGCTCCACGTGGCGCTCGCTGACGGCGACGGTATCGCCGCAACGCAGCGCCAGCAGATAGCTGCCATCGCCGACTACGGACAACGTGGCGCACTGCTCCGCCGCGACGATGGCGCGGCGATGCACGCGGATGAAGCGCGCGGGATCGAGATGCTCCTCAAGACGGCTGAGCGGAATGCGGTATAACACGCAGCGCCTGGCGAGGTGCAGCTTGACGTAGTTGCCATCCGCCTCCATCCACTGCACGTCCTCCAGCCGTATGCACTCGATACGTCCGATCGAGCGTACGCTGACCTGCTGCCAGTAGCCGGAAGGCGGAGCGACATAGGCCCGCAGCGCCGGCGCGAAGCCGGCCAGCTGGCGTTGCGCCAGCATCGCGGCGGCGCGCTCCAGCGTCTGCGCCAGCCGTGCATCGTCGAAGGGTTTGAGCAGGTAGTCCATCGCGTGCACTTCGAACGCCTCGATGGCGTAGACGTTGTAGGCGGTGACGAATACGATCAGCGGCGGCTCCGCCATCGCGCTCAGGCTGCGCGCCAGATCGATGCCCGATTCCCTCGGCATCTGCACATCCAGGAAAACCAGATCCACTTCCTGCTGCGCCAGCAGCTCGCGCGCGGCGGCGGCGCTGGCGCATTCGGCCACCACCTGCCACTGCGGATGCCGCGCCAGCGCGTAGCGCAGGTTGATGCGGCCCGGTTCTTCATCATCGACCAGCAAGACGCGCATCGCTGTCACTCCTGTGCGTGGAAAGGCATACGGATCTCGACTTCAAAGCGGCCGTCGCGCGCGGCGCTGTGCAGCGAGGCCGCGCCGCGATAGGCCAGTTGCAAGCGCGCCCGCGTATTAGCCAGCCCTAGACCGAGGCCGGGATTGGGCGTAGCGCCCGGCGTTACGGGATTGCTGATGCTGATGTGCAGCTGTCCGCCGTCGCGCTGCACGCTGATGCGGATGTCGCTTTGGCCTTCGTGGCAATCCAGGTCGTGGCGCAGGGCGTTCTCGATCAGCGGTTGCAGCAGCAGCGGCGGACAGTCCCCGCCCTGCACATCGCCGACCTCCATCGCAACTTGCAGCCGCGCCTTGTAGCGCAGGCGCTGCAAGGCCAGATAGTCGCCGACAAAGGCCAGCTCCTCGCCGACCGTCACCCAATCGCGGCTGCTGGCCGTGAGCGCGTAGCGCAGCAGGTCGCTCAGGCGGTTGATGCCGTTCAGCGCCAGGTCGCCATCGCTGGTGCGCACCAGCGCGCTGATCGCGTTCAGCGCGTTGAAGATGAAATGGGGCTCCAGTTGCGCGCGCAAGGCCAGCATGCGCTGGCGTTCCAGTTCGAGGTTGAGATTCAGGTTGTCGGTCAGCGCCTGCTGCCATGCCCGGTCCCGCGCCTGGCTGCCGCGCCAGATGCAGGCTGCGGCGACTGCGGTGAAGGTGCCGGTGGTCCACGCGAATTCGAGGAAGACGTCAAACCCGTGCGGCGTGACGAACAGCTGCCAGACGTGCGCCAGGTCCAGCGGCTGATCGGCGCGTGCCGCATCCAGCACCGCCAGATAGAGCATCTGCAGCGGCACGAAGATGAACAGTACCAGCGCGTAGCTGCGGGCGATGGCGCGTGCGCTGGCGGTCAGTGCGGGCCAGCGGCGGAAGATCAGGTACAGGCTGACGCTGAGCGTGAGCATCAAAGCGTGATTCAGATCCCAGTTCAGCAGCACGCGGCCATAGCTCCGGGTGCCGCCCTGGCGCAGCACATCGCTGTAGACGCCGGCCGCGCCGACCGCGCACAGCACGCCCCAGACCAGCAGGTTGACCAGCAAGGTGTTGCGCGCTTCGCGCCATGTGAGAGAGAGTTGATCCATGAGGGCGAGTATATCAGCCGCCTGCGCGGTCAAAATGCGCTGCGGCGGCGCGTCGTCACGGCATTCCGGGCGCTCGTCACAAAGGCGGTCTGCGCGGCCTTGGCGGGCGCGATACTCTGCGCCGGACCAACTCAAACCCTCCTCATGAAACCTATCCTACTGCTCTGCCTCGCGGCGGGCGCGAACGCGCAAGAAGCCGCCGACATGCAACGCGTTGAAATCGCCGGCTCGGCCGCTCAGGCCCTGCGCCGCAACGACACCGCCGCCAAGATCGTCGTCGGCCGCGCCGACATCGACCTGTATGGCGACACCACACTCTCCGCCCTGCTCAAACGCCAGCCCGGCATCTCCGTCGCGGGCGGCGAGGTACGCATGCGCGGGCTGGGCGCGGGCTACACGCAATTGCTGATAAACGGCGAGCCCGCGCCACAGGGTATGTCCATCGACGCCATCTCGCCAGAGCTGATCGAACGCATCGAGATACTGCGCACCGCGTCGGCCGAATACAGCGCACAGGCGCTGGCGGGCAGCATCAACGTGATACTTCGCAAAGGCAGCCGCGCGCAGCGCGACCTCAAACTGGGCATCGAGAACCTGCAAGGCGTGACCGGCCCTTCCGCCACCATGCAGATCGCCGACCGCGACGGCGCGCTGTCGTACGGACTGGCCGGCACGCTGAGCGACACCGGTTTCCGCAACACGACCGCCACCACCGAACGCGTGGAAGGCCCTGCGGCGCTGCGCACCTTCACCGAGCTGAACGCATCGCAGCAGACCAAGCTGAATCTGGCGCCGCGCATGAACTGGACGCTGGCAAACGGCGACATGCTGGCCTGGCAAAACCTGCTGGACCTGTACCGCACCAGCAGCCACGGGGACTCCCGCGAAACCAGCATCTATGGCGCACCGACCGCCTACCCCGACAGCGACTGGCGCTCGCAATCGCACACGGCCTTCCTGCGCAGCGGCTTGACGTGGACGCACGCGGTCGGCGCGGACGGTAAGCTAAGCGTCAAGCTGGGCTACGACTACAACCATCGCAACACCGACTATGCCTTCCACGGCGCCAGCGCGGACGGCACGCCGCTGTTCACACGCGCCGTCAAGTCGAGTGCCGACGACGACAGTATCACCACCAACGGCAAATACCTGACCCGCCTGCGCGAAGCACACAGCCTGGCTATCGGCTGGGACGGCGCCGACACGCGCCGCAGCGAGATGCGCCACCAGGACGACAGCGCGGCCAGCGGCGCGGCACTGGGCCAGCTGCTGCAAGAGTACGAGGCGCGCGTACGCCGCATCGCCCTCTTCGCCCAGGACGAATGGGATGTGACACCGCGCCTGCAAGCCTATCTGGGCCTGCGCTGGGAAGGGCTGGACACCCGCACCGACGGCGCCATGCTGGCGGCGGTGCAAAACCGCTCCAGCGTTTTCAGTCCTGTGGCGCAGATGATGTGGAAGCTGCCGAATCAGGAGCGCGACCAGATAAGACTGGCCCTCGCCCGCACCTACAAAGCGCCGCCGACGCGCGACCTGCTGCCGCGCCGCTACACCATCAATAACGACAACGGCCCCATCAACCCGGACGTGCAGGGCAACCCCGATCTGCGGCCGGAACTGGCGTGGGGACTGGATGCGGCGTACGAGTCGTACTTCGGCAAGGATGGTTCGGCGAGCATCTCCGCCTATGCGCGGCGCATCCGCGACGTGACCGTGCAGCGCCTGTTCGAACAAAACGGATCGTGGGTGACAACGCCCTACAACGGCGGCAAGGCCAAAATGGCCGGCATCGAGATCGACGCCAAATTCCCGCTGAGCGCATGGCCGGCCGACGTACGCATCAACGCATCGCGCAACTGGTCGCGGCTGGATGCGGTGCCGGGGCCGGACAATCGCCTCGGCACGCAGATCCCTTTCAGCGCCAACGTGGGTCTCGACTACCGCCCCGCCGACGCGTTGACGCTGGGCTTCAACGCCGGCCTGCAGACCGGCGGCATGGTCCGCATCAGCGACAGGCTGGCCAGCTATACCGGCGTGACGCGCACCGTGGACGCCTACGCGCTATGGAAGTTCGACAGCAAATCGCGGCTGCGCATATCGCTGCTGAACGCGCTGCACCAGGACCAGCTGCTCGGCCAGTTCTACGCCGACGGCAGCGCCAGCACGGCGCGCACCTCCAGCACGCCAAGCCGCGCCGGCATCCGCGCCATCTACGAACGCCAGCTTTAAATCAGGATAAAAAAAAACCGGAGACTAGCTCCGGTTTTTTGTTTATGCCAGCTTGCCGTGGCAGGCTTTGTACTTCTTGCCGCTGCCGCATGGGCATGGGTCGTTGCGTCCAACCTTCAGGCCCAGCTCCATCAGCTGCTCGCCGCTCAGGCCTTGCAGCTCAGGCGGCAACCCTGCCATCGAAGGCGACGGCGCCAGCAGGTCTTCCGGCGCTGCGTTCGGGTTGAAGTCAGCGTGCTGGTAGCTGACGTTTTCCACGTGCGACTGCTGCATCGCCGCTTCCGCCGCATCGATCTCTTCGCGCGACTGGATACGGACCGTCATGATCAGCTTGACCACTTCGTTCTTGATCATATCCAGCATCTGGCCGAACAGCTCGAACGCTTCGCGCTTGTATTCCTGCTTCGGATTCTTCTGGGCGTAGCCGCGCAGGTGGATACCCTGACGCAGGTGGTCCAGCGCCGCCAGGTGCTCGCGCCAGTGGCTGTCCACGCTTTGCAGCATGACGTTGCGCTCGAAGCCGCCGAACGATTCCTTGCCGACGATATCGATCTTCGACTGATACAGCGCATCGGCCGCAGCGATCACGCGCTCCAGGATGTCTTCGTCGTTCAGGTTCTGCTCTTTTTCCAGCATCTCGCGCAGCGGCAGGTCGATCTGCCATTCCGCAGCCAGCGCCGCTTCCAGGCCCTTGATGTTCCACTGCTCTTCCACCGATTCCGCCGGCACGTATTCGCGCACCAGGTCGGTGAAGGCGCCGTGGCGCAGGGACTGGATCAGCTCCGAAATATCGGTCGCTTCCAGCAGCTCGTTACGCTGCTGGTAGATCACTTTACGCTGGTCGTTGGCGACGTCGTCGTACTCCAGCAGCTGCTTACGGATATCGAAGTTGCGTGCCTCGACCTTGCGCTGTGCGGATTCGATCGAACGCGAAACGATGCCCGCTTCAATCGGCTCGCCTTCCGGCATCTTCAGACGGTCCATGATGGCGCGCACGCGGTCGCCCGCGAAGATGCGCAGCAGCTGGTCGTCCAGCGACAGGAAGAAGCGCGACATGCCAGGATCGCCCTGACGTGCGGCGCGACCGCGCAGCTGGTTGTCGACGCGGCGCGATTCGTGACGTTCGGTGCCGACGATATGCAGGCCGCCGGCAGCAACCACCTGCTCGTGCAATGCCTGCCAGCCGTCGCGCAGTGCTTTCGATTGCGCTGCCTTGTCGGCGTCGCTCAGTTCAGCATTGGCTTCAACGAACTGGATCTGCTTCTCGACGTTGCCGCCCAGGACGATGTCGGTACCACGGCCGGCCATGTTGGTGGCGATGGTGATCGCTTTCGGGCTACCTGCCTGGGCGATGATTTCCGCTTCACGGGCGTGCTGTTTCGCGTTCAGGACGTTGTGCGGCAGGCCGCCCTTGGTCAGGATGCCCGACAGCAGTTCAGAGTTTTCGATCGAGGTCGTACCCACCAGCACCGGTTGGCCGCGGTCGTAGCATTCGCGGATTTCCAGCATCATGGCGTTGTACTTCTCGGCCGACGATTTGTAGACCTGGTCCTGACGGTCCTTGCGCTGCGAAGGACGGTTAGGCGGGATCACCACGGTTTCGAGGCCGTAGATTTCCTGGAATTCGTAGGCTTCGGTATCGGCGGTACCGGTCATGCCGGCCAGCTTCGAATACATGCGGAAGTAGTTCTGGAAGGTGATCGAGGCCAGGGTCTGGTTCTCGTTCTGGATCTTCACGCCCTCTTTCGCTTCGACTGCCTGGTGCAGGCCGTCGGACCAGCGGCGGCCCGTCATCAGACGGCCGGTGAATTCGTCGACGATCACCACTTCATTGTTCTGCACCACGTAGTGCTGATCCTTGAAGTACAGCGCGTGCGCGCGCAGCGCCGCGTACAGATGGTGCACCAGCGTGATGTTGGCCGAGTCGTACAGCGAGGCGCCTTCCGGCAGCAGACCCATCTTGGTCAGGATCGCTTCGGATTTTTCGTGACCGGCTTCGGTCAGCAGCACCTGGTGGGCTTTTTCGTCCTTGGTGTAATCGCCAGGAACGTCAACCTTGCCCTTGCCGTCCGGGGTTTCCTCGCCGACTTGCAGCGTCAGCAGGCGCGGCACTTCGTTGATCTTGTAGTACAGGTCGGTGTGGTTCTCGGCCTGGCCGGAGATGATCAGCGGGGTGCGGGCTTCATCGATCAGGATCGAGTCGACTTCATCGACGATGCCGAAGTTCAGCACGCGCTGCACGCGGTCGCGGGCTTCGAACACCATGTTGTCGCGCAGGTAGTCGAAACCGAATTCGTTGTTGGTGCCGTAGGTGATGTCCGACGCGTAAGCCTTCTGCTTGGTGGCGTGTTCCATCTGCGACAGGTTGATACCGGTCGTCAGGCCCAGCCAGCTGTACAGCTTGGCCATGGTTTCCGCATCGCGCTGCGCCAGGTAATCATTGACGGTCACGATGTGCACGCCCTTGCCCGACAGCGCATTCAGATAGGCCGGCAGGGTCGCGGTCAGGGTTTTGCCCTCGCCGGTGCCCATTTCGGCGATCTTGCCGTAGTGCAGAACCATGCCGCCGATCAGCTGCACATCGAAGTGGCGCATCTTGAAGACGCGCTTGCTTGCTTCGCGGCAGACGGCAAACGCTTCAGGCAGAATCGCGTCCAGCGATTCGCCATTGGCGATGCGTTCCTTGAATGCAGGCGTCTTCGCTTGCAGCTCGGCGTCGGACAGTTTTTCCATCGCCGGCTCGAGCGCATTGATCTCGCGTACCGTTTTTTGGTATTGCTTGAGCAGCCGCTGGTTGCGGCTACCGAAAATCTGGGTCAGTAATGACATGCTTGAATTCTTGAAAAAACGCCGTTAAAAAAAGCTCTGTAGGGGAAAAACGCCTTACCGCACGGAGTTCGACTATGGCAAAAGACGGTGATTTTATCATGCGTCCGCGCCTACATTGGGTTATTGACCTGTTTAACAATAGCCCAAGAGTGAACAATGTCACAAAATCAAGCTATTTTAACCGGTGGTGACGTTTTTTTGCCGCTGTGATATGTTGTTGCGCATGCGATTCAACTCCTCCAACCTGTCCATCACGCGCCGCACTCCCATCGGCGCGACCGATTTCCTGCGCCGCGACGACAAAATGGCGGCCCTGCTGCCGGCCATCGAGCGCATGGCCTCCCTGCAAAAAGATTGTGCGGCGGCCCTGCCGGCCATGTTCAAGTACTGCGAAATCCTGGCCTTCGAGGAGGGACAATTGACCTTGTCGCTGCCGAATGCGGCGCTGGCGGCCAAGCTCAAGCAGCAGTTGCCCAAGCTGCAGGACACGCTGGCGCGGCGCGGCTGGCAGGTGCATGGCGTGAAATTGAAGGTTCAGATGAGCAAACCGGCCGAGATCAAGGAGCAGATGCGCGCCCTGTCCCTGACCGAGGCGGCCGTGACGGCCTTCGACGAACTCGGCGATGCGCTGGAGGACACGCCGCAGAACGCCACGCTGATCGCGGCGCTCAAGGCGATGGTGGCCAAGCGACGGCCAACCTAAGTTAAGTTAGCGCCCACTCGCGCGCCATCTGGCGCAGATAGGACGGCGGCGCGACTTCATTGGTCTCGAACGAGACGATTTCATAGGCATCCGGGTGCTTGAGCAGCTCCAGCAGCAGCTGGTTGTTCAGCGCGTGGCCGGATTTGTGCGCCTCGTAGCTGGCCAGCAGCGGATGGCCGACCAGGTACAGATCGCCGATGGCGTCCAAAATCTTGTGGCGCACGAACTCGTCGTCATAGCGCAGCCCATCCGAATTGAGGATGCGGTACTCGTCCATCACGATGGCGTTTTCCAGCGAGCCACCGCGCGCCAGGCCTATGCCGCGCAGCATTTCCACGTCCTGCATGAAGCCGAAGGTGCGGGCGCGGGCCACGTCGTGCACGTAGGAGACGTCGCCGAAGTCCACATGGGCGCGCTGCTGGGTGCCGTCGACGGCCGGATGGTTGAATTCAATGAAAAAGTCCAGCTTGAAACCGTTGTACGGGGTCAAACGGGCCCATTTTTCCTTCTCGCCCGTGCCTTCGCGGATTTCCACCGGTTTCAGCACGCGGATGAATTTTTTCGCCACCGGCTGCTCTTGCACGCCGGCTTGTTGCAATAAATACACGAACGACGAGGCCGAACCGTCCATGATGGGGATTTCTTCGGCGCTGACTTCGATGTACAGATTGTCCAGCCCCAGGCCGGCGCAGGCCGACATCAGGTGCTCGACGGTCGACACGCGGGCGCCGTCCTTCACCAGCACCGACGCCATGCGGGTGTCGCCCACGGCCATGGCGCTGGCGGGGAACTCCACCACCGGCGTCAGGTCGACGCGGCGGAACACGATGCCGGTGTCCGGCGCGGCCGGGCGCAGGGTCAGCTCGACCTTGGTGCCGGAGTGCAGGCCGACACCCGTGGTGCGGACCAGTTCTTTGATAGTGCGTTGTTTTAACATCCGACGATTATAGCGAAGTTGGGTCCGCCGCGCTGCCGGCGGAGTTTCCCACAATCAAGGATGTTCGGACTCGGCGTGGACCGATTCGCGCCGCACCAGGTAGATGCCGCTGGCGATGATGATGCCGGCGCCCAGCAGCGTGTAGCCGTCCGGCAGCGTGTGCCACAGCAGCCAGTCGATCGCCACGCCCCAGGCCAGCGCCGAGTATTCGAACGGCGCCACCACCGAGGCCTTGCCGGAGCTGAACGCGCGCGTGATCGCCAGCTGGCCGAGGAAGCCGCTCAGCGCCAGCGCCAGCAGCACCCAGCCATCCTCGGCGCGCACCGGCACCCAGTGGCTGGCCGACATCGCCAGGCCGCCGGCCGCCATCAGCAGCAGGTACCAGAACATCATCGACTCGTTGCTGTCGGTGCGGGCCAGCACGCGGCTGGTGATCGCGGCCATCGCATAGCAGGCGGCCGAGCCGAGCAAGGCCAGCCCGCCCAAGGTCAGGAAGCCCGTACCTTCGGGCCGCAGCACCACCAGCACGCCGAGCAGGCCGACCACGATGGCGACCCATTGGCCGGTGCCGACCTTCTCCTTCAGGATGAACACCGACAAGGACGTAATCAGCGATGGCGCGATGAAGAAGATCGAATACGCCTCGGCCAGCGACAGCGCCTTGAGGCCGTAGGCGAACGAGGTCAGCATGGCGATGCCGAGCAGGCTGCGGAAGATGTGCATGCCCCAGCGCACGCGGAAGATGCCGCGGAAGGCGCCGCGGTACAGCATGTAGCAGCACAGCAGCGGCAGCGAACTGAGCGCGCGCATGGCGGTCACTTGCGTGGCGGGATAGTGGGACGACAGCACTTTCATGGTGGTGTCCATGAAAGAGAACATGGCGACTGCGGCCAGCATGGCGTAGATGCTGCGCAGGTTTTCTGAGCGGGTGGCGGTGGACAGGGGAAGCTCCTTGCGACAGGTCCGTGCGGACCACTGGGAACGTCATCATGGCGACGTCCGGAGCCAGGACCGGCAGGCTGTGCCCGGTCGTGTCGATTATAACAAGGGCCTACTTTCCTTGCAGAACGCGGGTTGATTCAGCGTATGCCTTGGGTGTCGCCTTTGTTGAAGATGCTGTAGGCTCCCGGCATGTAGATCGACTGCACCAGCCATCCAGCCTTCTGGTCGTAGGTGAAGTTGGCGTCATGTACGCGGACCGTGAATTTGAGCTTGCAGGCCTGGTCATCGAAGTTTATTTTTTCGATGTGTTCGTTGTCCGTGGTCTTCTTCAGATCCTCGCGGAACTGCACCTCCGGGCCGAACAGGTCGACGTAGTTGTCGTTGAAGCCGGCCTTGGTCACGCGCAGCGGCCGGTCGCCCTGATAGGCGGACAGCAGCAGGAAGGGGAATTTGTACAGCCGCGCCGACGTGCCCGGCTCGTCTTTCAGCGCGGCCGCCCGCCAGGTGATCCAGGCGGCGCGCAGGCTTTCCGGCGTAGGTGTCTGGCAGGCCAGTGCCGACGAGCTCGACAGCGCGGCCAGTAACAGTGCGAGGATAGGTTTCATATTTGGCATTATAAAGTGCCGGGCCGTTGTCGCAGACTGGCGGATTCATCAAGCCTGCGGCAGCAGCATTACCAGCTTCAGGTCGTGGCGCTTGGCCAGGTGCAGCGTGACCTGGTTGAAGCTCAGCTCACCCTGTTGCGGATGGCGGAAGCGGCGCAGGCCGCCTTCCCTGCCGACCACGTCCTGCAAGGTCCACAGTTCGGCGAAGGTCGTGCTGGCGTCGGACAGTTCGGCGATCAGGGCGGCCAGCGCCTGCTCGCTGGCGTGCCGGCCGATGTCGGCGCGGAACTCGGCCACCAGCCGCCGCGCGCGCTCCGGCCAATCGACGATCAGCTCGCGCGCAGCCGCGCTGAGGAACATATAGCGCAACAGATTCGGCCGAGATTGCGCCGATGGCGACGGCGGCAGCCAGCCGGCAAACAGCAGCGCCGCCTGCGGGTTCCACGCCACCGCATTCCATTGCCGGTCGAGGATGTAGGCCGGCGCGTCGATGGCCGCGACGATCGCGTCCAGCGCCTCCTCCGCGCTGCCGCCGTCATCGTCGTGATGCGGATCGAGCCGGTCGGCCAGGCTGAACAGATAAGCACGTTCGGCGGCCGACAGATGCAGCACTTCCGCCAACCGCGCCAGCATCTTGCCGGACGCCTGCACCTCCCTGCCCTGCTCCAGCCACGTCAGCCAGGTCGGGCTGACCTCGCACAGCTGGGCCAGTTCTTCGCGCCGCAGGCCGGGCGTGCGCCGCCGTCCGCCGCCGGGCAAGCCGACGCTGTCGGGCAGTGTGCGCTCGCGATGGGTGCGGATGAATTCGCCGAGTTTGGTGTGCATGGTAGTTCTTATACCAGGATAAGTACTTGTCTTGTTACAGGATAAAAACACGCCTATTCTGCCCTGACTCGCCCATTCCCGGAGAAAAACATGAAACAGCAAGCCGTCGTCGCCGAGCAGTTCGGCAATACCGCCAGCGCGTATCTGACCAGCGCCGTCCACGCGCAAGGCGCCGACCTGGCCGCGCTGCGCGAGGTCGCCCGTCTCCTGGGGCCGCATCCGACGGTGCTGGACCTGGGCTGCGGCGCCGGCCACGCCAGCTTCGCCGTGGCGCCGGTGGCGAAATCGGTGACGGCGTTCGACCTGTCGGAACAGATGCTGGCCGTGGTGCGCGGCGCCGCCGCCGAGCGCGGACTGGACAACATCGCCACGCGGCAGGGCAACGTCGCCAGCCTGCCATTTGCGGATGCCTCGTTCTGCATGGTGGTCACGCGCTTCTCGGCGCATCACTGGCTGGACGTGCCGGCCGCGCTGCGCGAGGTGAAGCGGGTGCTGAAGAAAGGCGGCGTGCTGGTGGTCATCGACATCACCGCGCCGGAGAACGCGCTGCACGACACCACCTTGCAGGCGGTCGAACTGCTGCGCGACGCTTCGCATGTGCGCGACTACCGGCCGTCCGAATGGCTGGCGATGCTGGCGGATGCCGGCTTCATCTGCGAACGCGCCGGCGACTGGAAGCTGGAAATGAAATTCGACGAATGGACGGCCCGCATGCGTACACCGGCAGAGCGCGTGACGGCGATCCGCAGCCTGTTCGCGACGGCGCCGGAAGAGACGTTGAAGTACTTCGCCGTACAGGCCGATTGCTCATTCTCCATCGACTCGACCCTGTTCAAGGCCAAGCACGATTTCGGCGACATCTACTGAGGTCTACGCTTGCGGAACATGGCGACGATGGCCGGGATCACCAGCCAGAATCCGGAAGTCGGCATCAGCGCAACGCCAAGCACGGTCAGCAGCAGCATCGCGACGCCTATCGCCGTGGGGATGGGCAACGCATGTTTTTCAAGCGCCTGCACCAGCATGCCCGCGATGAACAGCAGGAAGCCAAACAGCATGAACCAGACCGCGAGGCCGATCTTCTCGGTATGCACCGTGTTGAAAAAACCCTGCGCCATCACCTCGCGATAGCCGTTGGAAAAGAGCGCAATCGCCACTGCGGTATGCCCCAGCGCCACGAACATCAGCCACTTGCCGATCCAGTTTTTCATGCGTTATCCAATGATCAAGATGGCAGCACGATACACGCGAAGAATTATTGGCGCAAGCAGCATGTCCGGTGAACGGGGATATACTTGAGGCTTGCTATCCAGGGAGCATGCGATGCCGCGCGATGTGCCATCGGAACCGCGCAGCTGGCTGTTGGAGCGCCGCTGCACACTGACCCAGCGCCAACTGGCGCTGGTGTTCGTGACGCTGTGCGTGCCGTCGGCGCTGGTGGCCTTGGCCTTCCTGTGGCAGGGGTATTGGTATGTTCTGGTCTACGCCGCGCTGGAGCAGGCGGCGCTGGCGGCCTGCCTGCACTACTGCGCGCGCCACCGGGGCGACTACGACCGCATCGCGATATCGCCCGGCGCCATCGTGGTGGAGCAATGCCGGGGACGCAAGCGCAGCGAGCGCAGTCTGCGTCCACGCACCACCCGTTTGCTACCGCCCCGGCGCGACAGCGATCTGATTCATCTTGAAGACTGCGGCGAGCAGATCGAAGTCGGCCGCCTCATCGGCGCGGCCCAGCGGCGCAGGCTGGCCGATGAACTGGCCGTGTGCCTGCGCGTGCAGGGTTACTGATCCGTATTGCTTCTCGCATCATCCACCTGGCAAAACAAAACGTGCTTCCAACTTGTAAAGCAAGTCGAAAGTATTCATCCATGCGACACCAAAGACATCGCACACATTAGGAATGAGGAATTTCTTGACAACGTCGGTATGGTGGCGTTCGTGAGTTACGACAATGGCGCCGGTCGCCATGGCTTTCGCGATCAGCCACGGGTCCGCACCGGAAAGAAAATCTTCAACGGCGCCGACCTTCATCCGATTCGCTTCCGAGGCGACAAACTCGACAACCTTGACGAAGCAAGCTTGCGTGCTCTCATCGTCAACGGCCTCGAACAACGCCGGATGGCTTCTAACCCATGAGGCGAGCTCATCGTCACCTCTCTTTAATTCGTCGCCTATCATTGAGATGCTTGCCACATCATTGCTGGCGTGCTTTTGAAGTATCCACTCCCAGTACGCCGGGCAGACCGTCATGTTGTAATAACGGTTCTTCGCTTCCACAAACGTATTGGCATCGAGCAGATACCTCATTCGTCCGTCTTTTCAGCATAGGTACGGACTTTGGCAGGCTGGACACCCAGCAGCTTCCCGGCTTCGCGCAACAGCAAGCGTCCACTCAAAGCTTCCGACAAGACCGCCCGGCTAAAACGCTTGCTGTTCTTGCCCTCCGCGCTTTGGTAGAAGTTCCCGCCGCCCCCCTTCTGGTCCCGATACGCCTTTAATTCCGCCAGATAGAATGCAGCGTAGGCGTCACGGGAAATGAATCCCAAATCACAGGCCCTGCGAGCGATGACCAGCTTGCTGACATGAAAACCAGCCGCCAGTTCCGGCAGTAGCGCCATCCAATCGACGCTATTTTTCCAGCGTTCGCGGAACAGCAACTCCGGCACCAGAAACTCACCTGCCACGGCGTTGCAGAAGGTCTCTATTTTCCGGCTGTCCGCCGGCGACGCACTGGAAATCCCGCTACTTCCAATCCAGATATGTGCAAGTTCATGGATCAATGTGAACAGCCGCGCCGCCGGCGCATCCGCGAGGTTAATGAAAACGGCAGGCGCGTATTTATCGCTGATGGCAAAGCCCCGGAACTCGCCGACATCCAGTTTTCGATGGGTATTCGAACCCACAATTCCGCTGCGCATGACGAGTATGCCGGCTGCATCGGCGCCGGCCACAAGTTGCCGCATATATTCATCCCCGCCTTTGTTAGGCGGAGCCAGAACTCCCAGCACCCGGCGGAGATCTGCAACGACATCATCGACCGTATCAGCGCTACTAAACCTGCCGACAAAAGGAAGCGCTTCGCGCTCCTGTTCGGCCAGATAGTCGAGATACCACGCTTGCTTGCGCAGCACGTCGCGTACCGTATCGAGCAAATCCACACTTGGGCTGACTGGCGTATCGCCACCGACCGTTCTCAAGTCGGGAAGCGGCAATGCCTCCTGCGGCGGCGCTTTCAGGAACAGGAAGCCGAAAGGAATATGAGCACGGTCGGCCCATTGTTGCGCTTGACGAAATGTAGGCCGGCTCTCGCCCGCTTCCCAAGCCAGCACCTTTTCCTCTTTGACCGGAATGCTTTCAGCGAGTTCGGCTTGAGTAAGCCCGGCCCTGCGGCGGGACCATGTCATCAAAGCTGGATTGATTAAGGCTTGAGTCATATTGTGAGATTAATACAAAAACGGCGCCGCAGCGCCGTTTTTTTACTGCATCCAACCAGTCCGGCGATTACGCCTGGGCCAGCAGGGTTTCGGCGTTCGAGACTTCGAACTTGCCGCCTTGTTCGATGTTCAGCTGGGTCACAACACCGTTGTCGACCAGCAGCGAGTAGCGCTGCGAGCGGGTGCCCATGCCGAACTTGCTGAAGTCGGCGTCCAGGCCCAGGGCCTTGGAGTAAGCGGCGTTGCCGTCGGCCATCATGCGGACGATGCCGGTGGCTTTCTGGTCGCGGCCCCACGCGCCCATGACGAAGGCGTCATTGACCGAGATGCACCAGATTTCGTCGACGCCCTTGGCTTTCAGGTCGGCGGCGTGCTTGACGTAGCCTGGCACGTGCTGCGCCGAGCAGGTCGGGGTGTAGGCGCCTGGCAGGCCGAAGATCGCGATCTTCTTGCCCTTGACCAGGTCTTGTACGTTGAACGTGTTCGGGCCCAGCGAGCAGCCTTCGGTTTCGGTTTCGATGAATTCGGACAGGGTGCCTTCTGGCAGGGTGTCGCCAATCTTGATGGTCATGGATGACTCCTTTTATAAATGTTGAACGTAAAAAAGCCGCGCCAGGCGCGGCTTTCACCGGCTTAGAGCCAGCAGTATGCCTTAATCCGCCTGCTTGCGCAGGAAGGCTGGAATGTCGTACGTTTCCATGCCATTCTTTTCCATCGCGCGCACCTGCTCGGAAGCCGATTCGCGACGCCATACGGCCGGCGCCTTCATGCCGTCGAAGGCTGGCGATGCACCGCCGCCCATGCCGCTGGTCGCGCCCATCGACACCGACGACGAAGCCGCGCCGCCACCCAGTGCAGCCGATGGCATCATCGGGCTGTTGTGGGTACCGGTGCGCAGCATCTGCTGAGGAACCAGCTGCACGTGCTTCTTGGCCTTGCCCAGGCCGGTGGCGACCACGGTAACGCGGATATCGTCGCCCATGTTGTCGTCGTAGGCGATACCCTGGGCAATCGACGCGTCCGGCGCGGCGAAGGCGCGCACGGCGGCCATGACTTCCTTGATCTCTTTACCTTTCAGGCCACGCGATGCGGTCACGTTCACCAGCACGCCGCGTGCACCCGACAGGTCGACGCCGTCCAGCAGCGGCGAAGCCACGGCCTGCTCGGCGGCGATGCGCGCGCGATCGACGCCGGACGCGGTCGCGGTGCCCATCATTGCCTTGCCCTGCTCGCCCATGATGGTCTTGACGTCGTTGAAGTCGACGTTGATGTGGCCCGGCACGTTGATGATCTCGGCGATACCGGCGACGGCGTTGTTCAGCACATCGTCGGCGTGTTGCAGCCACTCGATCAGCGATTCGTCTTCGTAGATCTCTTCCAGCTTCTCGTTCAGGATCACGATCAGCGAGTCGACGTTGGCCGACAGCTGTTCCAGGCCTTCGTCGGCGATGTCCATGCACTTCTGGCCTTCGTGCGAGAACGGCTTCGACACCACGGCCACGGTCAGCGCGCCCAGCGACTTGGCGATTTCCGCCACGATCGGCGCGGCGCCGGTGCCGGTGCCGCCGCCCATGCCGGCGGCGATGAAGACCATGTGCGCGCCGCGCAGCGAGTCTTCGATGCGCTGGCGCGATTCCTCGGCCAGCTTGCGGCCGACGTCAGGCTTCATCCCCGCACCCAGGCCGGTCTCGCCGATCTGGATCACGTTGTCGGCCTTGGAGGTCGACAGCGCCTGGGCATCGGTATTGGCGGCGATGAACTCTACGCCGACCATACCTTTGTTAATCATGTGTTGAACTGCATTGCCACCTGCGCCGCCGACTCCGACGACCTTGATGACGGTGCCCAAAGCTGCGTTATCGACCATATCAAACTCCATGATGTGACTCCCTATCAGAATGCGGTTTTCAAGCGCCAGTCCTCATATCGTTAGAAGAACTGGGGATTGAAAACTGCGGTTTTAATATAAATAGTTTAGAAAAATAAGCTTAAAAATTACCCAAGAACCATTCTTTCATGCGCTGCCATACTGCCTTCACCGAACCATCCTGCCGCGTAACGATATGGCCACGCAGGTACTGCTTTTTCGCTTCCAACAACAGGCCAAGCACGGTCGCGTAGCGCGGACTGCGCACCACGTCGGCCAGCTGGCCACGGTAGTCCGGCGTGCCAAGGCGCGCCGGCTTGAGGAATATGTCTTCCGCCATCTCGACCATGCCCGGCATGATCGCGGTGCCGCCGGTCAGCACGATGCCCGAGGACAGCACGCCTTCGTAGCCGGACTCGCGCACCACCTGGTGCACCATGGCGAACAGCTCTTCGACGCGCGGCTCGATCACGGCGGCCAGCGCCTGGCGCGACAGGTTGCGCGGACCGCGGTCGCCCAGGCCCGGCACTTCCAGCGTCTCGCCCGGATCGGCCAGCACCTGCTTGGCCACGCCGTAGCGGATTTTGATCTCTTCCGCTTCCGAGGTCGGGGTGCGCAGCGCCATCGCGATGTCGTTGGTGATCTGGTCGCCGGCGATCGGGATCACGGCCGTGTGGCGGATCGCGCCGTCCGAGAACACCGCAACGTCGGTGGTGCCGCCGCCGATGTCGATCAGCACCACGCCCAGTTCTTTTTCATCGGGCGTCAGCACGGCGTCGGCCGATGCCATCGGTTGCAGGATCAGGTCCGACACTTCGAGGCCGCAACGGCGCACGCACTTGACGATGTTCTGCACCGCCGACACGGCGCCGGTGACGATATGGACTTTGACTTCCAGGCGGATGCCGCTCATGCCGATCGGTTCGCGCACGTCTTCCTGGCTGTCGACGATGAATTCCTGCGGTACCGTATGCAGCAGCTGCTGGTCGGTCGGGATGTTAACCGCTTTTGCCGTTTCGATGACGCGCGCCACGTCGGTGGCCGTGACTTCCTTGTCCTTGATGGCCACCATGCCGCTGGAATTGAAGCTGCGGATATGGCTGCCCGCGATGCCGGCGTAGACATTGCGGATCTTGCAGTCGGCCATCAGCTCCGCCTCTTCCAGCGCGCGCTGGATCGATTCGACGGTCGCTTCGATGTTGACCACCACGCCCTTCTTCAGGCCTTTCGATTCGTGCTGGCCGAGCCCGATCACCTCGTGGCGTCCATCGCCCATCACCTCGGCCACCACGGCCACCACTTTGGAGGTGCCGATGTCGAGGCCAACGATCAGGTTTTTCGCGTCTTTAGTCATTTATCCCTGCCTACTGTATTTTTTTCTTCACGATCGGTTTTGGCTTGGCTCCCTCGGCCGGAATCTTCAATCCCGTCGCGCTCAGGGCCAGCCCATTCTGGTACCGCATATCGATGGTCTCGATGTTGGGCAAGTGCTCCACCAACTGCGGATAAATGCCCATCAAACGGTCCACCCTTTCCTTCAACGTGGTGCTGGTCTGTTCCCGCCCCAGCGCCACGCTCATGCCGTTATTCAGCCGCACCGTCCATGCATAGCGTCCCGACAGCGACAACGACTCGGGCACCAGCTTGAGCGGCGCGAACCAGGTGCGCAGCTCGTCGTAACGCGACAGTACTTCCTTCTCGCTGCCTTCCGGTCCATCGAACTCCGGCAGCGTGTGATCCTCTTCCGCTTCGGCCAGGTTGGCGGTGAACACATCGCCCTTGGTCGACAGCAGCTTGCCATCCTCGCCCCACGTGCCCAGCGCCTCATGCTCTTCCAGCGCCACGATCAGCTGGTCCGGCCATTCGCGGCGCACCGTTGCGCGGCGCACCCAGGGCACCGATTCAAACGCCTGGCGTACCGCATCCAGATTCGTCGTGAAGAAGTTACCCTTGATGCGGCCCAACGCGTTGCTGCGCAGCGTCAGGTGATTCACATGCTTTAACTCGTCCTGCCCGATCGTCTCGATACGGATGGTGCGCAGGTTGAACATCGGCCGTTGCGCTACCCACCACACGCCTGCGGCGATGGATGCCAATACCGTCAAGGCGAAAATGCCACTGGCGGTCGCATTCAAAGCTTTAGCGTCTTGCCACATCCTGTTACTTAACCCTTCATCTTCAAGCGCGCCGTGCGCAGGATTTCCACGCACAGGTCTTCATAGCTGATGCCTTCCGCGCGCGCCGCCATCGGCACCAGCGAGTGCCCGGTCATGCCGGGCGAGGTGTTCACCTCCAGCAGGAACGGTTTCTGATCGCTTTCGCGCAGCAGGAAGTCGACCCGGCCCCAGCCCTCGCAGCCGATGGCGCGATAGGCCAGCACGGCCAGGCGCTGCATCTCCTGCGTCAGCGCTTCCGGCAGCACGGCCGGGCAGAAGTACTGGGTGTCGTCGGTGAAGTACTTGTTCTGGTAATCGTAATTGCCTTGCGGGGCCACGATCTCCACCACCGGCAGCGGACGCGCATTGGCGCCCGAACCCAGCATGGCAACCGTGAACTCGCGGCCGGTGACGAATTCCTCGGCCAGCACCGTGTCGTCCAGCGCGGCGGCGATATCGAAGGCGGCCTTGAATTCATTGGCGGCGCTGACTTTTGTGATGCCGATGGTCGAGCCTTCGTGCGGCGGCTTGACGATCAGCGGCAGGCCCAGGTCGGCCGCCACGGCGTCCAGGTCGGAGCCGGCGACGGCGGCCGCGCTGAGCACCGCGTAGCGCGGCGTCGGCAAGCCGGCGGCCAGCCAGACGATCTTGGTGGTGATCTTGTCCATGCCCACCGAGCTGGCCATCACGCCGCTGCCGGTGTACGGAATGCCCAGCAGTTCCAGCGCGCCCTGCAGGCTGCCGTCTTCGCCGAAGCGGCCGTGCAGCGCGATGAACACGCGGTCGAATTTTTCGGCGGCCAGTTCGGCCAGCGTGCGGACGCCGGTGTCGAACAGGTGGGCGTCCACGCCCTTGCTTTGCAGGGCCTTCAGCACGCCGTTGCCGGACATGATGGACACGTCGCGCTCGGCGGAACGACCGCCGTACAGCACGCCGACTTTGCCGAAAGCTTTTGCGTCAACAGGAGTAAGGTGATTCACTTTCAGACCTTAGTATAGTTAGTCAGTTTGGCAGGGACGCCGCTGATCGAGCCTGCGCCCATGGTCATGACGACGTCGCCGTCGCGTACCACACCCATGATGGTTTCCGGCATATCGCCGATCGCCTCAACAAAAATCGGTTCGGTCTTGCCGCGTGCGCGCAATGCATGCGCCAGCGCGCGGCCGTCTGCGGCCACGATAGGCGCTTCGCCGGCGGCGTAGACTTCCGCCAGCACCAGCACGTCGACGGTGCCCAGCACCTTGACGAAATCTTCAAACAGGTCGCGCGTGCGGCTGTAGCGGTGCGGCTGGAAGGCCAGCACCAGGCGGCGGCCCGGATAGGCGGCGCGCGCGGCGGCGGTGGTGACGTCCATCTCCAGCGGGTGGTGGCCGAAGTCGTCCACCAGCGTGAACGTGCCACCGCCTGGAATGGCGACATCGCCGTATTTGGTGAAGCGGCGGCCGACGCCGGCAAAGGCGGCCAGGCCGGCTTGCGTGTCCTTGTCTTCGATGCCGATCTCGCGGGCGATGGCGATGGCCGAACAGGCGTTCTGCACGTTGTGCAGGCCTGGCTGGTTCAGCACCACGTCCAGGTCAGGATAGCCTTCCTGGATCACGGTGAAGTGCATCTCGACGCCGACGGCGCGGGCGTTCACGGCGCGCACTTCGGCTTCTTCGTGGAAGCCGTAGGTGGTCACGGGCTTGGTCACCTGCGGCAGGATGGCGCGTACATGCGGATCGTCGATGCACAGCATGGCGCGGCCGTAGAACGGCAGGCGGTGCGTGAAGTTGACGAAGGCCTGCTTGAGCTTTTCGAAATCGTGCTCGTAGGTTTCCATGTGGTCGGCGTCGATGTTGGTGATCACTTCGATCATCGGCGTCAGGTTCAGGAAGGAGGCATCCGATTCATCGGCTTCGGCCACCAGGTACTCGCCGGTACCCAGCTTGGCGTTGGCGCCGGCGGCGGTCAGGCGGCCGCCGATGACGAAGGTCGGATCGAGGCCGCCCTGCGCCAGCACCGATGCGACCAGGCTGGTGGTGGTGGTCTTGCCGTGCGTGCCGGCGATGGCGATGCCGCGCTTCAGGCGCATCAACTCGCCCAGCATCACGGCGCGCGGAACGATAGGAATCTTGCGGCTGCGCGCAGCCACGACTTCAGGATTGTCCTGCTGGACGGCGGTCGAGGTGACGACGGCGTCGGCTTCGCCGATGTTGGCGGCGGCGTGGCCCTGGAATACAGTGGCGCCCATATCAGCCAGGCGCTGGGTGACGGCGTTGCTGCCCAGGTCCGAACCGGACACGGTATAGCCGAGCGTCAGCAGCACTTCGGCGATGCCGCTCATGCCGCTGCCGCCGATGCCGACGAAGTGAATATTCTGTACTTTGTGTTTCACGATTTAATTCTCATGCTAGTTGTTCCAATACGGCCGCGATAGCGTCGTTCGCATCGCGTTTTCCGACGCCGCGCGCCGCCATTGCCATGGTCTGGCAGGCGCCGCGGGTCAGCGTTTCCAACAGCGTCGCCACACTCTGCGCGCTCATTTCCGATTGCGGCATGTGGATCGCCGCGTTTTGTTTCGCCATCCACTGCGCGTTGTCGCGCTGGTGGCTGGTGGTCGATGCGACCAGAGGCACCAGCACGCTGGCCACGCCGGCTGCGGTCAGCTCCGACACGGTGATGGCGCCGGCGCGGCAGATCACCACGTCGGCATGGCTGTAGGCGACCGCCATGTCGTCGATGAAGTCGACCACATTGGCTTCCACGCCCGCCTGCGCATACGCCGCACGCAGCGCATCGATGTTCTTCTTGCCCGACTGGTGCGTCACCTGCGGACGCTGCGCGGCCGGGATCAGCGCCAGCGCGGCCGGCAGGTTATCGTTCAGCGCTTTCGCGCCCAGGCTGCCGCCCACCACCAGGATGCGCAGCGGACCTTCGCGGCCGAAGAAACGCAGGTCCGGCGTGGCCATGTCCAGGATCTCCTTGCGCACCGGGTTGCCGGTGACGACGGCCTTGCTGGCGGCCTTGCCGAAGTTGGCCGGGAAGCCGAAGCACACGCGCTCAGCGAACGGCACCAGCGTCTTATTCGACAGCAGCAGCGCGGCGTCGGCATTGACCAGTACCAGCGGAACGCCGCGCAGGCGCGCCATCAGGCCGCCCGGCACGGTGACGTAGCCACCCATGCCCAGCACCACGTCCGGCTTGCGGCTGCCGATGTAGCCGAAGCAGGCGGCGAAGGCCTTGACCATCTTCAGTGCGCCGCCCAGCGAGTGCTTGATGCCCTTGCCGCGCATGCCGGTGAAGTCGATGCTGTCCATCGCGATGCCGTGCTTGGGCACCAGCTCCTGCTCCATGCCGGCGGCGGTACCCAGCCACGTTACTTCCCAGCCGCGCGCGCGCAGCGTCTGCGCGATCGCCAGGCCGGGGAAAATGTGGCCGCCGGTGCCGGCTGCCATAATCATCAATCGTTTCATAATCTGCCACCACGCATCAGAACCCGGTTCTCGTAGTCGATCCGGAGCAGGATCGCGAGTCCGACGCAGTTAATCACTACACCCGTGCCGCCATAGCTCATCAGCGGCAAGGTCAAGCCCTTGGTCGGCAGCAGGCCAAGGTTGACACCCATGTTAATAAACGTCTGCACACCGATCCAGATGCCGATGCCCTTGGCCGTCAGGCCGGCAAAGGTCTGGTCGATGGCGATGGCCTGGCGGCCGATATCGAAGGCGCGCTTGATAAGCCAGTAGAACAGCGCGATCACCACCAGCACGCCGGCCAGGCCGAGTTCTTCGCCGATCACCGCCAGCAGGAAGTCGGTATGCGCTTCCGGCAGGTAGTGCAGCTTTTCCACGCTGCCGCCCAGGCCAACGCCGAAAATCTCGCCGCGCCCGAAAGCGATCAGCGAGTGGGTCAGCTGGTAAGCCTTGTTCAATGCATTGTCTTCTTCCCACGGGTTCAGGTAGGCGAAGTAGCGCTCGCGGCGGAACTTCGACAGCGCGATGATGGAGCCGAAGATCACCACCAGCACCGCGCCGATGCCGCCGAACCAGATGGCGTTGATCCCGCCCAGGAACAGGATGCCCATGGCGATGCAGACGATCACGCCGAAGGCGCCCAGGTCAGGTTCGAGCAGCAGCAACAGGCCGACGAAGCCGACCGCCGCCGCCATCGGCATGAAGCCCTTGGTCAGCTTGTGCATGTATTCCTGTTTGCGCACGGTGTAGTCGGCGGCGTACAGCACGGCGACCACTTTCATCAGCTCCGACGGCTGCACGTTGAATACCTTGAGCGACAGCCAGCGGCGGCCGCCGTTGACCACCACGCCGAGGCCGGGGATCAGCACCATCACCAGCAGCACCAGGGTGCCGATGAACAGGTACGGCGCGGCCTTCTGCAGGTCGCAGATGCGGATGCGGAACACGAACAGGCCGGCCAGCAGCGAGACGCCGATGAACATCGCCTGCCGTTGCAGGAAGTAGGTGTTCTGCCAGCGGACGTAGTTGGCGAACTTCGGCGAATCCGGCAGCGAGATCGAGGCCGAGTACACCATCACCATCCCGAGCAGCATCAAGAGCAGCGTGACCCAGACCAGCGGCTGGTCGTATTCCATCATCTTCGATTGCCGCGCGCGGCTGTCCATCGACGGTGGCGTCGACTTGTCAGCAAAGCGGAACGGCATCTGGAAGGCCATCAGAGCTCCTGTCCTGCGTCAAGGGCGATCTCGCGCACGGTGTCGATGAACACCTGGGCGCGATGCGCGTAGTTCTTGAACATGTCCATGCTGGCGCAGGCCGGGGACAGCAGCACGGCGTCGCCGGCTTGCGCCAGTTCGCTGGCGCGCTTGACGGCTTGCGGCAGGTCGGTGCCGCAGTCTTCCAGCTCAACGCCGGACGGCGCCAGCGCGGCGCGCAGCTGCGGCGCGTCGCGTCCGATCAGCAGCACGGCGCGCACGTAGCGCGATACCGGTTCGGCCAGCGGCGTGAAGTCCTGGCCCTTGCCGTCGCCCCCCATGATGACCACCAGGCGCTGGTTGGCGCCGGTGAAGGCCTTGCCCAAGCCGTTCAAGGCGGCCACGGTGGCGCCGACATTGGTGCCCTTGCTGTCGTCGTAGTATTCGACGTCGTTGATGGCGCTGACCAGTTCCACACGGTGCGGCTGGCCGCGATACTCGCGCAGGCCGTGCAGCAACGGCGCCAGTGGCAGGTCGATGGCGCGGCACAGGGCCAGCGCGGCCAGCGCGTTGGCGGCGTTGTGCACGCCGCGGATTTGCAGCGCGTCGGCCGGCATCAGGTTCTTGACCATGCATTCAACCGGTGGCGGCGGCGGATCGTTCTTCTTGCGTTTCTTGGGTTCGCCCTCTTCCTCGGCCGGTACGGCGGTGGCGAGCCACAGCACGCCGCGTTCGCTGTTCAGGCCCAGGTCATCGCGCAGGGTCGGCGCGTCGGTGCCGAAGGTGACGTTCTGGCCGGTGGCGCTGGCCATGCGCATCACGGTGGCGTCGTCGCGGTTCAATACGCGTACGGTGTCGGCGGCGAAGATGCGGTGTTTGGCGGCGGCGTAGGACGGCATGTCGCCGTGCCAGTCCAGGTGGTCCTGGGTCACGTTCAAGACGGTGGCGGCGTCGGCTTCCAGCGTGAAGGTGGTTTGCAGCTGGAAGGACGACAGCTCCAGCACCCACACTTCCGGCAGCGTGCCGGCGTCCATTACGTCGCGCAGCACGTCGAGCGCGGCGGGGCTGATGTTGCCGGCGACGCGCACGGTCTTGCCGGCGCGTTCGCACAGCTGGCCCACCAGCGTGGTGACGGTGGTTTTGCCGTTGGTGCCGGTGATGGCGATGATCTTCGGCGTGTAGCCGCGTTCCTGTTCCAGCGACTCCAGCGCCTGTGCGAACAGTTCGATCTCGCCCCAAACCGGCACGCCGGCGGCGGCGGCGGCCGGTGCGATCTCGGCCAGTTCGCGGTACGGCGCCAGGCCCGGGCTGACGGCGACCATGTCGACGCCGTCCAGCAGCGCAGGATCGAATGAACCCGAAGCGAACGGGCCAGCGACGAATTCCGCATCCGGCACGGCCAGGCGCAGCGCCGGCAGGCGCTCGGGCGTTTCACGGGTATCGGCCACGCGCACGCGCGCGCCGCTGCGGGCGAGCCACAGCGCCATCGCCAGACCGGATTCACCCAGTCCCAGTACCAGTGCGTTTTTGCCTTCGTAGATCATCAGCGCAGTTTCAACGTAGAGAGTCCGACCAGCACCAGCATCATCGTGATAATCCAGAAGCGCACGACGACCTGGGTCTCTTTCCAGCCTTTTTGTTCAAAGTGGTGGTGCAAGGGCGCCATCAGGAACACGCGGCGGCCGACGCCGAAGCGCTTCTTGGTGATCTTGAACCAGCCCACCTGGATAATCACCGACACCGTCTCGGCGACGAAGATGCCGCCCATGATGAACAGGACGATTTCCTGGCGCACGATGACGGCGATGGTGCCCAGCGCGCCGCCCAGCGCCAGTGCGCCGACGTCGCCCATGAACACCTGTGCCGGGTGGGTGTTAAACCACAGGAAGGCCAGGCCCGCGCCGGCCAGCGCGCCGCAGAAGATAATCAGTTCGCCAGCGCCGGGAATGTGCGGGATGAACAGGTACTTCGAATACGTGGCGCTACCGGTCAGGTAAGCGAACAGGCCGAGCGCGGAGCCGACCATAATCGTCGGCATGATCGCCAGGCCATCCAGGCCGTCCGTGAAGTTAACGGCGTTGCTGGTGCCGACGATGACACAGTAGGTCAGCGCGATGAAGCCCCACACACCCAGCGGGTAGCTGATGGTCTTGAAGAACGGCACGATCAGATCGGCCTTCGGTGGCAGGTCCATCGAGAAGCCCGACTGTACCCAGGCGAAGAACAGCTCGAACACCTTGCCGGCGTTGGGCGCGGACACCGAGAACGCCAGGTAGAGCGCGGCGCCGATGCCGACCAGCGACTGCCAAAAGTACTTTTCCGCCGAGCGCATGCCTTCAGGATCCTGGCGCACCACCTTGCGGTAGTCGTCGACCCAGCCGACGGCGCCGAAGCCCAGCGTGACGATCAGCACCGGCCAGATCAGGCGGTTCGACAGGTCGCACCACAGCAGCGTGGACACGCCGATGGCGATCAGCAGCAGCACGCCGCCCATGGTCGGGGTGCCGTGTTTTTTCAAGTGGGTCTGCGGACCGTCGGTACGCACGGCCTGGCCGTACTTCATGGCGGTCAGTTTGCGGATCACGGCCGGGCCGGCCGACAGGCCGATCAGCAGCGCGGTCGCGGTGGCGAACACCGCGCGGAAGGTGATGAAATTGAAGACCCGGAGTGGCCCGAGGTCCTGCTGAAAATACTGAGCGAGCCAGAGCAGCATGATTAGTGACTTTCCTTGTTAGCTTGTTGCGATCCAATCAAATGCTGCACGACCCGTTCCATTTTCATGAAGCGGGAGCCCTTGATTAATACGGTTGCATCCGGCGTGACGGCTGCTTCGACAGCAGCCAGCAAATCGCCGAAGTTTTCAAAATGACGGATGGCGTCTCCACTCATGTGGGAGGCCAGCTCGCCGGTTGCCAGCACCTGTTCGATGCCTTTGGTCTGCGCATACGCGCCGATTTCTTCGTGAAACTCGCGGCCCTGGGTGCCGACTTCGCCCATGTCGCCCAGCACCAGCACGCGCGGGGCGGCGGCCTTGGACAGCACGTCGATGGCGGCGCGCACCGAGTCCGGGTTAGCGTTGTAGCTGTCGTCGATGACGACGGCGCCGTTGGCCGCAGCCTTCTTTTGCAGGCGGCCGTTGACCGGCGCAAAGGTGTCGAGGCCCAGTTTGATCTTGTCCAGCGCGATGCCGGCGGCGTACGTGCAAGCCACGGCGGCCAGCGCGTTGCGCACATTGTGTTCGCCGGCCGCTTGCAGGTTGACGAAGAACTGTTCTGGTTCAGCGTCGCCTTCGCGAATGGTGACGAACATCTCGTTGCCGAAATCGTTGGCGCGGAAGGTGCAGCTTACTTCCGCATCCTTGGTCAGGCCGAAGCGCAGCACATGGCGGCCGGCCGACAGTTCTTCCCAAATAGGCGTGAACTCATCGCCATGCGGGAACACGGCCACGCCGTCGGCGGCCAGGCTGGCCAGCACTGCGCCGTTTTCGCGCGCCACCGCTTCCACGGTGTGCATGAATTCTTGGTGTTCGCGCTGGGCGTTGTTGACCATGGCGATGGTCGGTGCGGCGATGGCGCTCAGGCGGCCGATCTCGCCGGGATGGTTCATACCCAGTTCCACCACGGCCGACTGCTGCTGCGCGTCCATGCGGAACAGCGTCAATGGCACGCCGATTTCGTTATTCAGGTTGCCGCGTGTGGCCAGGCGGCCTTCTTCGCCGTGGGCTGCTGCCAGGATGGCGGCGATCATTTCCTTGACCGTGGTCTTGCCGTTGCTGCCGGTGACGCCGATGACGGGCATGGCGAACTGGCGGCGCCAGTAGTTGGCGATCTGGCCCAGGGCCACCAGCGTGTTCGGTACGACGATGGCGACGATGCCGGTCGATGCGGTCCAGCCTTCCGGCAGTTCTTCAACAACGACAGCGGCGACACCCTTCTCCGCGACTTGCGCGAGGAAGTTGTGGGCGTCGAAAACCTCGCCGCGCAAGGCGACGAACAGCGAACCTGCGGCTACGCTACGGCTGTCGGTGGAGACGCCGTCAAATACAATTTCACCGGAGCCAATCAGCTTGGCGCCGGACACAGAAGGCAGAATCTGTGCGAGTGCTGCACGCATCAATTCGTCCTCATCATGGTTAAGCGGGCCGACAGCGCCAGCTGCGCGTGGTCGGCGTCGGAGAATGGCAGTTTCTTGCCCTTGATTTCCTGATACGGCTCGTGGCCTTTACCAGCCAGCAGGATCACGTCCGGCTTGCCGGCGTGCTTGATCGCGGACAGGATGGCGGCGGCGCGGTCGTCCAGCGTCTGCACCGTCGATGCAGGGTTGTTGCGGTCCATGCCGGCGACGATCTGCTCGATGATCGAGTGCGGATCTTCGCTGCGCGGGTTGTCGCTGGTGACCAGCACGTGGTCGGCCATCTGCGCGATCTTGCCCATCTGCGGGCGCTTGCCCGGATCGCGGTCGCCGCCGCAGCCGAACACGCACCACAGCTGGCCGCCACGGTCGGTGGCCACCGGGCGCAGCGCGGCCAGGGTTTTTTCCAGCGCGTCCGGCGTGTGTGCGTAGTCGATGACGATCATCGGCGCATCCTGGCCGCCGACCTGCTGCATGCGGCCCGGGGCCGGCAGCAGCGCTTCGACCGCTTCGATGGCGGCGCGCAGGCCCAGGCCCTTGGCCAGCATCGCGCCCATCACGCCCAGCGCGTTGCTGATGTTGAAGTTGCCGACCAAATGCGTCTTGACCAGCGCCACGCCCAGCGCGCACTCCAGGTGGAATTCGGTGCCGGCGTTGCGGCTGCTGCGGAACTGGCTGGCGCGCAGCATCAGCACACCCGGGATGTCCGGGCGCGCGGTGGCGTCGTGCAGCGTGTAGCCGATCAGCGGAATCGCACCACCCAGCGGCGCTTTCGCCTGCAGATGGGCGATCAGGCGCAGGCCCATCGGGTCGTCCAGGTTGACCACCGCCGTCTTCAGTCCGGGCCAGTCGAACAGCTTGGTCTTGGCGGCCTCGTAGGCCTCCATCGTGCCGTGGTAGTCCAGGTGGTCGCGGGTCAGGTTGGTGAACAACGCGACATCGAAATGCATGCCGGCCACGCGGCCCTGCTCAAGTCCGATGGACGATACTTCGATCGCCAGCGCGGCGGCGCCCTGCTCGCGCAGGCCAGCCAGCGTGCGCGCCAGCAGCACGGCGTCCGGCGTGGTGTAGCCGGTGACGTCGTATTCGACATCGCCGCGTGCGCGGAACAGGCCCACGCCCAGCGTGCCGATGACGGCGGCCGGCTCGGCGCCACGCGACAGCGCGTGGCCCAGCCAGACGGCGCTGGAGGTCTTGCCGTTGGTGCCGGTGACGCCGACGGTGAACATGGCCGCATCCGGCTGCTCGTAGAAAGCGTGGGCGATCACGCCGGCATGGCGCTTGAGCTGTTCGACGGTGAGGTAAGGCACGGCCCAGCTGTCGTTCCAGGTGAAGCCTGCAGGGTCGAGCACCACCAGCGCGGCGCCCTGCTCGATGGCGCTCTCGATGAAGCTGCGGCCGTCGCCGGCATCGCCGGGATAGGCAAAAAACACATCGCCCGGCTTGATGCGGCGCGAATCCGAAGCCAGCTGCGCGGACGGCGTCAGCTTGCGGATGGCGGCGGCAACGGCCAAGGGGTCGAAGTTAGAAGTCGTCACATTTTCTCCTGTGCTGCATTATCAGGAATGATGATATGGGTAAGGGTTGAATCGGGCGTGATGTTCTTGGCGCGCAGCGCGTTGGCGGCCAGCGCAGAGAACACGGGGCCTGCCACGTCGCCGCCGACGTGCACCGGTCCACCCGGTTCGTCGATCATGACGGCGATGATGAAGCGCGGGTTCGACATCGGCGCCATGCCGACGAAGTTGCCGATGTATTTGGTTTGCGAGTAGCGGCCGTTCATGAACTTCTGCGCGGTGCCGGTCTTGCCGCCCACGCGGTAGCCAGGCACCTGGGCCTTGACGGCCGAACCGCCAGGCAGCGTGACCATCTCCAGCATCTCGCGCATCTCGGCAGCGGTTTTGGCGCTGACCACCGGCGTGCCGTGCGGCGCTTCCGTCACTTTCTGGAACGACAGCGGGATGATGTCGCCGTCGCGGGCGAAGATCATGTAGGCGCGCGCCAGCTGGATCAGCGATACCGAGATACCCTGGCCGAAGCTCATATTCGCTTGTTCGATCGGACGCCACGATTTGTACGGACGCACGCGGCCGGCCACGGCGCCGGGGAAGCCCCACTTGGGCTGCTGGCCGAAACCGACCTTGGTGAACATCTCCCACATTTCCTGCGGCGGCATGCTCAGCGCGATCTTAGAGGTGCCGATGTTGGACGACTTCTGGATGATGGTCTGGACGTCGATCAGGTAGTGCGGGTGGGTGTCGTGGACCACGTGGTCGGCGATCACCATGGCGCCCGCGCCGGTGTCGAACATGGTGTGCGGCGTGATGCGCTTCTCGTCCAGCGCCAGGCCGACGGTGAACGGCTTGAGCGAGGAACCCGGCTCGAAGGTGTCGGTCATCACGCGGTTGCGCAGCTGTTCGCCGGTCAGCTTGGTGCGGTCGTTGGGGTTGTAGGTCGGCCAGTTGGCCAGCGCCAGCACTTCGCCGGTGTG
Source organism: Rugamonas aquatica (assembly GCF_009380215.1). Lineage (GTDB taxonomy): Bacteria > Pseudomonadota > Gammaproteobacteria > Burkholderiales > Burkholderiaceae_D > Rugamonas > Rugamonas aquatica_B. The sequence continues at coordinate 72,523 of NZ_WHUG01000002.1, read as the reverse complement.
CACATCCAGCACGATGGCGGCGCCTGCCTTGGCGTGGAACTTCTCCACCGATTCCTTCACCTGCGTGAAAGCGATGTACTGAAGCTTGCTGTCGATCGACAGCGTCAAGTCCTTGCCGTCGTGCGGCTCGCGCACCGATTCGATGTCCTCGACGATGTGGCCCAGGCGGTCCTTGATGACGCGGCGGCTACCTGGCTGGCCCACCAGCGTTTTCTGCTGCGCCAGTTCCATCGATTCCTGGCCAGCGTCTTCGACGTTGGTGAAGCCCACCACGTGGGTCGTCACTTCGCCCTGCGGGTAGAAGCGCTTGTATTCCTTGCGGGTCTGGATGCCGTCGATACCCAGCTTGGTGATCTGGTCGGCCACGTCCTGCTCGACCTGGCGCTTCAGGTAGACGAAGCCGCGGTCGGAGTCGAGTTTCTTTTGCAGGTCGGCGTTGCTCATATCGAGCAGCTTGGCCAGCTCTTTCAATTTGGCCGGCGGCGCTTCCTGGACGTCGTCCGGAATCGCCCAGATGGCCTTGACCGGCACCGACGACGCCAGCACCTGGCCATCGCGGTCGGTGATCTTGCCGCGCGTGGCCGGCAGGTCCAGCGTGCGGGCGTAGCGGATCTCGCCCTGCTTTTGCAGGAACTGGGTCGACAAGCCTTGCAGCCACAGGGCGCGCGCGCCCAGGCCGGCGAAGGCGGCAAACAATACGAACAGCACCACGCGCGAACGCCAGACCGGCAGGCGTACCGCCAGCACCGGGTTCTTGGAGAACGGCACGCCCTTGGAGCGGGCTACGCGCGACGTGCTGGTATTGCTGGCGCGGCTCATTTCGATCCTTCCGGCGTCAGGTATTGCGTGCGCGCGGCGGTCAGCGGCGTCATGTTCAGGTCGCGGCGGGCGATTTCCTCGATGCGGGCGTGCTTGCCCAGCGTCGACTGGTCCAGCTGCAGCTGCGCCCATTCGATGTCGAGCTGGCGCGCCTGCGACTGCGTGCGTTCCAGTTCGATGAACAGATGGCGCGCCTGGTATTGCGCGTTCACCAGCGACAGCCCGCAGGCCACCAGCAGCGCCGTCAGCACCAGGTTGACCTTGCCGCTCATGCCGCGCCCTTCGCAGAGGTCGCAGCGCCGGAAGCCGAAAACGGCAGGCGGCGGGCGACCCGCATCACGGCCGAACGGGCGCGCGGGTTGGCGTCGATCTCGGCGTCGGACGGCTTGAACTTGGCCAGCAGTTTCAGCTCCGGCTGCGGCAGGTCGACCGCGCGGATCGGCAGGCGGCGGTCCGGCTGCTCGACATTGGCCTTGGACGCGAAGAAGCGCTTGACCATGCGGTCTTCCAGCGAGTGGAAGCTGATGATGGCGATGATGCCGCCCGGCGCCAGGCTGTTCCAGGCCTGGGTCAGACCGATCTCGAGGTCTTCAAGCTCTTTATTGATGAAAATCCGGATAGCCTGAAAGGTACGGGTGGCCGGGTCCTTGCCCTTTTCCCGAGTCTTGACCGCGCCTGCCACGATGCCGGCAAGCTGTCGTGTGGTTGAAATTGGCTCGACTGCCCTGCGAGCAACAATCGCCTTTGCAATCTGAAAAGCAAACCGTTCTTCCCCATATTCCTTGATCACCTTTTCCAGTGTCTGTTCAGTTTCTGTGGCGAGCCACTCCGCCGCCGACATGCCGCGTGTGGTATCCATACGCATGTCGAGCGGGCCGTCGTTGCGGAAGCTGAAGCCGCGCGCGGCATCGTCCACCTGCGGCGACGAGATGCCCAGGTCGAGCAAAATACCGTCGGCCTGCGCCACGCCGCGTTCGGCCAGCGCCGCGTGCATGGTGGCGAAGCTGTCGTGGACGATGGTGAAGCGCGGGTCCTTGATCTGCTCGGCGGTGGCGATCGCCTGCAGGTCTTTGTCGAAGGCGATCAGGCGCGCGTTGGCGCCCAGTTTGGACAGGATCAGGCGCGAGTGGCCGCCGCGGCCGAACGTGCCGTCGACGTAGACGCCGTCGGCGCGCGCGCCATCCAGCGCCAGCGCGTCGACCGCTTCGTCAAGCAGCACCGTCCGATGCTGAAATTCCGGCACCGATGTAGTGGTCATCACGGAGCCTTAGAAAGAGAAATTAGCGAGAACATCGGGGGTGCCGGCTTCAATCGCCTGCTGCTCTTGTTGCGCCATCTTGGCGGCATCCCAGATTTCGAAATGAGAACCCATGCCCATCATCATGACCTCGCGCTCCAGGCCGACGGCGCTGCGCAGTTCGGGCGCGATCAGGATGCGGCCGGCCGTGTCCATTTCGACGTCGGTGGCGTAGCCGAGGAAGATGCGCTGCCAGGCGCGGGCCTGCAACGGCCATTGGGAGATCTGTTGGCGGTGCTGTTCCCACACCGGGCGGGGGAACAACATGACGCAGCCGTCGGGATGGCGGGTCAGCGTGAGGCGGCCTTCGCACTGGATCGAGAGCGCGTCACGGTGCTTGGCAGGGATAGACATCCTGCCTTTGGCATCGAGATTGATTGCGGACGCGCCTTGAAACACGGGATTACCTTTACACCTCAGTAGGGTTAGCGGAGCATGATCGGCGCTTTCCGGTTTTCATCTCCCCCGCCGCTAAGTCGGGTGAAATTTCCCACAAAAAGACACTTTTTCACACAGATGCCCACTTTAGAGGAAGCAAGAATAGTGGTCAAGCGCTTTCAGGCAAACGAAACAGCGATTTTAGTAATGAAATTAAGGACTTAGCGCGATTCCTTGAAGCCGGGTAGAAATAAAATAGTCAGGTAAATTAAGTACTTATGACAAACAGTGAATGTGCTACCTCATCTGTGCACATGTGTTTGGACGCACTAAAACGGGGAAATAGAGCGAATAAAATAATTGAATTAAATGCATATAGTTGCAGGACACCAACATTGCAGTATTAAAACGGCAACAGGGGTGCGCGGGTGGCAGCGGGGGGATTTCTTGCGGCAAGTCGCGCCGGCGGCGCGCTGAGCTAGATGGAAAAACCTGGGGTCGTGCGGGGACAGCGCCACGGCGCAGGGCAACTTGTATAGACAAGTTAGCCACCGCACCGCCACGCCGCATTATACGAAATCCGTGGACGGAAATCAGGAAACGGCAGCCGGGCGGCTGCCGTTTTAAGCGCTTTCTAAGACCGTTTCAGCGCGGTTAGTCGTAGGTCGCGTACACCGTCACGCCGCTGAAGCTGGTTTTAGCCTTCAACATGATGTAGTACCAGTGGCCGGCCACCGGATTGGCGATGCTGACGTTTTCCGAGTTGCCGGCGGCGGCCGACACCATGTCGTACGACGCCACGGTCGGGTAGCGGTCCAGCGCGACGTACATGTCGGCGTCGCCGCTGCCGCCGCGGCTGAAGATCTTCACGTTGGTGGCGCCGGCCGGCACCATCAGGTAGACGTAAGCCTGGGTGGCCGAGGTCAGGCCGCCGATGCCGCAGTTCTTGCCCAGGTAGCTGGTCGAGGCGCAGGCCGGCAGTTGCGGTTCAGGCATAGGTGGCTGGCCGGCGGTGGTGGCGGCGTTGACCCAGTCGGCGAACTCGGCGTCGTAGCTGGTGCCGATGCGGGCCATAAAGCTCTGGTAGCCGCTGTAGTCGCCGATGCGGAACATGCCCAGCACGGCATCGACGTCGGCGCGGTGGCGCTCCATCATGAAGCGGGTAGCCATGTAACCCCAGCGATAGGCGCGGATCACATAATCGTTCATGCTGTAGGTGTTGCCGAAGATCTGGCTGAGGCGGTAGGTGCCGGTCTTGGTGATGTCGATCGCGACCTGGTTGTTATTCTTCAGCGACAGGTACTCGGCGATGCCTTCGATCCACCACACGGTCGGCACCGACGTGGCCTGGCCGAAATCGCCCAGCATGTCGAAGCGGCCGTCCAGGTAGTGCACATACTCGTGCTCCAGGTTCCACACCTGGAAGGTCGGACGCAGCCACGAAGCTTCGTGGGCGATGAAGCGGGCCTGGTTGCCCGGCACGTCAGGCTCGCCTTCCAGGTACATGCCGCCGTTGTCGGTGCTGATGCCGTAGATGATGGAGGCGTACTTGCTGTAGTTGGTGTAGTCGTCGAACACCACCAGTTCCAGCGAGGTGTTGTTGTCGTTGGCGACCGGAATGCGCTTGGTCTTCAGCATCTCGTGCGCGTAGTTTTCCTCGACCGCCAGCTTGTCGCAGCTGTCCTGCATCTGCGCCGGGGTCATGTCCTGGGCACGGATGCGCAGCGTCGGGCTGCACGACTTGCTGTACTTGAGGATGGCATTGGCCAGCTTGGTGGTGAAGTCGCAGGTGCCGTACTGGGCGCAGTTCTCGTTGTCGTAGTACTTGACGGCGCTGGCGGCGGCCAGCCACAGGTCGCTGTCGGCGCTGGTCAGACTGGTGGTGGCCAGCATGTTCTGCACCATCGTCTTGACGCCTGCCTTGAGCGCCGGATACTGCATGAAGCGGAATGCCTCGTTGGTCGCATCGTTGAGCTGGTAACTGTAGTCGCCACCCAGCAGAGCGGCCTTGTTGGACGTGACGAAGTTGTTCAGCGCAGTCGCATACGACAGGTCGTTCTGCACCACCGGCGCGGCGTCCGGACGGAAGTGGGAATAGAACAGCACCGTCAGCGCCGACGTGAAGCCGCCGCTGGCGCTGTTGTTGCGCAGGGCGTCGACCGCGTTCGGGTTGGCCGGGGTGTTGGTGTAGCGCTGCACCAGGGCTTTCATGCTCGGCAGGTAGAAGGCCTCGTCATGCATATTGGTAATCAGGCGCAGCGTTTCGCCGGCCGTGGTGTAGGCCACCGCGTTGGGCGCGTACAAGCGGGTGCTCTCGGCCAGCTGCTTGATCGGCGTGCGCAGCGTCGTCTTCACCGATTGCGCCGGCTGGGCGATGGTGCCGCCTTCGGCCAGGTAGTAGCCGGCGCGCAGGTACAGCGCCAGGTTGACCAGCGCCATATTGCTGGCGTTGTAGCTGCCGGCTTCCTGCGTGAAGCGGCTGGCGATGGCGCTCAGGTTGGCGTCCGAGTAGACCGTCGCGCCCTGCGCCTGCGTCAGCGAGAACAGGCCGTAAGTGCATTCGAAGTCCGGCAGGTTGACCAGGTAGTCGGCCAGCGCCGCGCCGCTGTAGGTGGCCAGCTTGGTCATGTCCTTGCATTCCGGCGTGGCGCTCAGCGGCGTCAGGCTGTTGCGCTGTTGGCGCGGCAGCAGGTCGTAGCGCGGCTTGGTGGTCGGCGCCAGCTGGTACTTCTGCTGCTCGACCGATGGCGGCAGGGTTTGGCGCTGGTGCGGCATGGGCGCCTGTTTCAGGCGGCCGTGTTTGTCTGCGGCGGGATCGCCGCCATTGTCGGCATGGGCGGTAAAGGCCAGGCTGACGGCGCATAGGCCGCCCAGATACAGGATATTCCTCGATAACGACATGTCTGCCTCTCTTCAAGATAGTTATAAGTATTCGCCGCGCGCCTTGTGGGCGGGTCGGCTGGGTGATACTAGCTTGATGAGTTTGCAAGGCATTGCGCGCACCGATGGGTGCGCGGCGGTTCGCTATATTTAAACAGCCGGGGGCGTGGGATCGGCACAGCGCTTGCGCCGAAATACCACAGTTTTGAGGTCAGGCGCGCTGTTCGGCCCACGACGCCATGCTGGCCGGCGCCTGCGGCCGCTCGCCATGCTGCTGGGCGCGGTACTGCATCGGCGTCATGCCAGTCAGCGCCTTGAACTGGCGGCTGAAGGCGCTGTGGTCCGAATAGCCGCAATCGTTGGCGATGTCGGCGATGCTGCGGGCCGGGTCGGCTTCGATCAGCGCCAGCGCGCCGTCCAGCCGCGATTGCAGCAGCAGCTGGCGCGGGCTGTAGTGGAACACGCGCTGGAACAGGCGCTCCACGCGCGCCAGCGGCAGGCCGGCGTCCTGCGCCAGCTGGTTCAGGCACAGGGGCTCGCGGTAGTGATCGCGGATGTGCTGGGCGATGCTGGCGATTTGCCGGTACACAGGATGCAAGTCGTCCGCCAGGCCGAGGTCGTGCGAGGTGCCGACCAGCCCGACGATGGCGCCGGCATCGTTGCGCAGCGGCGTCTTGTGGGTCAGGCACCAGCCGTGGCGGCGGTTGGGGTACAGGTGCAGTTCCAGGTGCTTGTTGATGGTGTGGCCGGCCTCGATCACCTCGCGGTCCTGCGCCATATAGGTCTGCGCCAGATGGCGCGGATGCACTTCCAGTACCGTCTTGCCGACGATTTCCTGCTTGGTGCGCAGGCCGCAGCGCCGCACCAGCGTGCGGTTGGCGGCCAGATAGCGGCCGTCACGGTCCTTGACGAAAAACGCGACATCACTCAGTTCATCGAACAGGATTTCGATCGCATTCAACTCGACATTTTGCATCGCTCCTCCAGTTGCTTAGGTGGCAAGATATTCCATCTTACCTCATCCCTCCGCGCACGGGAACCTCACTGTTTTTTTGCCGACACAGCTATCGCGCCGTATCCCAGCCGCGCGAGCGCTCGACTGCGCGGCCCCACTGCCCCAGCAATTCGGCGCGGCGGTCGGCCGGCATGGCGGGCTCGAAGCGGCGGTCGCACGACCACTGCGCGGCGATCTCTTCCTGCGTCTCCCAGTAGCCAACCGCCAGCCCGGCCAGATAGGCCGCGCCCAGCGCCGTGGTCTCGGTCACGGTGGGCCGCACCACCGGCACGCCCAGCAGATCGGCCTGGAACTGCATCAGCAAATCGTTGCGGGCCGCGCCGCCGTCGGCGCGCACCTCGGTCAGCGGAATGGCGCGGTGCGAGGCTTCGACATCCTTCTGCATCGCCGCCATCAGCTCCGCGCTTTGATAGGCGATCGCCTCCAGCGCGGCGCGGGCGATGTGGCCGCGGTTGCTGCCCCGGCTCAGGCCGACCAGCGCGCCGCGCGCATACGGATCCCAGTGCGGCGCGCCCAGCCCGACAAACGCCGGCACCATGAACACGCCACCGTTGTCCGGCACGCTGGCGGCCAGCGCCTCGACATCGCCCGAGTGCTGGATGATGCCCAGCCCATCGCGCAGCCACTGCACCGTGGCGCCGCCCATGAAGACACTGCCCTCCAGCAGGTAATCGGTGGCGCCGTCGACGCGCCAGCCGACCGTGGTCAGCAGCCGGTTGTGCGAGGCCACCGGATGCCGGCCCAGATGCATCATCATGAAGCAGCCGGTGCCGTAAGTATTCTTGACCATGCCCGGCTTCAGGCAAGCCTGGCCGAAGGTGGCGGCCTGCTGGTCGCCGGCGATGCCGGCCACCGGAATCTCCGCGCCGAACAGCGCGGCCCTGGTATGGCCCACCTCCTCGCTCGACGACACCACCTGCGGCAGCATCTCCTCGGGAATGTCGAACAGCTGCAGCAGGTCGTGGTCCCAGCGCATCAGGTGTATGTTGAACAGCATGGTGCGGGCGGCGTTGCTGACGTCCGTCACATGGCGGCCGGTCAGCTTGTAGGTCAGCCAGCTGTCGATGGTGCCGAAGGCCAGCGCTCCGTGCCGCGCCCGATCGCGCGCGCCGGGCACGTGATCGAGCAGCCACTTGAGCTTGGTGGCGGAAAAATAGGCGTCCAGCTCCAGGCCGGTGATGTCGGTGATTTTCTTGGCCTTGCCGTCGGCGCGCAGCGCCTCGCAGGTGTCGGCCGTGCGGCGGTCCTGCCAGACGATGGCCGGCGCGATCGGCTCGCCGCTCTTGCGGTCCCACACCACGGTGGTCTCGCGCTGGTTGGCGATGCCGATCGCCAGGATCTGGCCGCCGTCGACATGGTTGTCGTGCAAGACCTTGCGCGCCACCGTGAGCTGGCTGTTCCAGATCTCGTTGGGGTCGTGCTCGACCCAGCCGGGCTGAGGGAAATGCTGAGGGAATTCCTGCGCCGCGCTGCCGCAGATACGGCCCTGATGGTCGAACAGGATGGCGCGCGAGCTGGTAGTGCCTTGATCCAAGGCCAGTATGTATTTTTTCATCGGCAAAGTCCCCGGGGGTGTCGCGGCGTGCGCGTCGGTCCCGCGGCAGCCGCGAACATCGTTATTAGTTGAAGCAAGCCGATAGGCCGGATTTTGTTACGGCGCAGGCGAACCTGCGCTATGACAGCCATTCCTCTAGGCGCTGGATTACTCCAGCGCTCAAGCTTCCTACCCGCACGCTCCGCGAGCAGCATCATCGCGTGCCTATTTGGAATTGCACCAGGTGGAGGTTACCGCGTTTCACCGTAACTTAATACGCTCGTCTCTGTGGCCCTATTCCTCGCCTTATACCTTGGGCTTGCGCTTACGGCTTTCAGCGGACGGCCGTTAACCGTCACCCCGCTCTATGGAGTCCGGACCTTCCTCCCGCCAGGCATTACGCGCTGGCCAGCGGCTGTCTGGCTTGCTTCAACCGCTATTGTAACAGCCCGCCCCTGCAAATCTGAAATTTGGTGTCGCCATTAGAAAAGCCGCCCCCGCAAGCCGGCCGTAGAATGACGCACACCTATACCAATAAGGCGACCCTCATGACGCAACCATCCCGCACCGGCGGCCAGATCCTGGTCGATGCCCTGAAGATCCACGGCGTGGACACCGCCTTCGGCGTGCCCGGCGAAAGCTACCTCGACGTGCTCGACGCGCTGCACGACTCCGACATCCGCTTCATCATCAACCGCCAGGAAGGCGGCGCCGCCTTCATGGCCGACGCCTACGGCAAGATGACCGGCAAGCCCGGCATCTGCTTCGTCACGCGCGGCCCGGGCGCGACCAACGCATCGATCGGCGTGCACACGGCCTTCCAGGATTCGACCCCGATGATCCTGTTCATCGGCCAGGTCGGCAACGACTTCGTCGACCGCGAAGCCTTCCAGGAAATCGACTACCGCCGCATGTACGGCCAGATGGCCAAGTGGGTGGCGCAGATCGACCGCGCCGACCGCGTGCCGGAATACATCGCCCGCGCCTTCCAGATCGCCACCAGCGGCCGTCCCGGCCCGGTGGTGCTGGCGCTGCCGGAAGACATGCTGACCGCCGTCGCCGCCGTGGCCGACACCCGCGCCTACCAACCGGTGCAGGCGTCGCCGTCGGCCGCGCAGATAGCCCAGGTGCGCTCGCTGCTGGCCGGCGCCAAGAAGCCGCTGGTCCTGCTGGGCGGCGGCGGCTGGAATGCGCAAGCCTGCGCCGACCTGCAAGCCTTCGCCGAAGCCAACCATCTGCCGGTCTCGTGCGCCTTCCGCTTCCAGGACTTGCTCGACAATGACCACCCGAACTACATCGGCGACGTCGGCATCGGCATCAACCCCAAGCTGGCCGCACGCGTGCGCGAAGCCGACGTGATCCTGGCCATCGGCCCGCGCCTGGGCGAGATGACCACCGGCGGCTACGCGCTGATCGCCGCGCCGGTGCCGGCCCAGCGCCTGATCCACGTGCACGCCGACGCCGAGGAACTGGGCAGCGTCTACCAGGCCGAACTGATGATCAACAGCGGCATGCCGCAAGTGGCGGCGATGCTGGCCGCGATGGCGCCGGTCGACAGCGCCGCGTGGCGCGGCAGCGTGGCCGAGGCCAAGGCCGACCTGACCGCGTGGCAGCAGCAGCCGCCGATCTTCCAGGACGGCAAAGCGCCGCTGGACCTATGGCAGGTGGTGCAGCAGATCGACCGCATCACGCCGCACGACACCATCATCACCAACGGCGCCGGCAACTACGCCACCTGGGCGCACCGCTTCCACCGCTACGGCGGCATGCGCACCCAGCTGGCGCCGACCAGCGGCGCGATGGGCTACAGCGTACCGGCCGGCGTGGCCGCCAAGATCGTCGATCCGGCCCGCACCGTCATCACCTTCGCCGGCGACGGCGAATACATGATGAACGGCCAGGAGCTGGCCACCGCCGTGCAATACCGCGCGGGCGTGGTCATCATCGTGTTCAATAACGGCATGTTCGGCACCATCCGCATGCACCAGGAACTGCACTATCCGGGCCGCGTGTCCGGCACGCAGCTGCACAACCCGGACTTCGCCGCGCTGGCCGTGGCCTATGGCGGCCATGGTGAAGTGGTGGAAGCGACGGCGGACTTCGCGCCGGCGCTGGAGCGCGCGCTGGCCTACGCCAACAGCAAGCAGCTGCCGGCCGTGATCGAGCTGCGCTACGACGGCAACCTGATCACTCCGGGCGCCACGCTGGAAACCATCCGCAAGAACGCCCAAGCGGCCAAGGCCGCGAAGTAAGCGTCAAAAAAACCGCCGGCTCACAGGCCGGCGGTAGTGGTCTTGCCGGCCTCGATCATCGGCGCCGGCGATTCAGGCGCCTCCGGCGCTTCTTCGATCTCTTTTTTCTTCTTCGACGCCGGGCAGGCGCGGCAAGCGCCGGCCTTGCGGCCGTAGTCCGTCACCAGCGACAAGCGCATCGGCACCGACTCATCGCCGCAGTAGCCGCCATCCAGCACCAGCGTCTTGCCGCCGTCGGCCAGCTTGCCGCTGATGACGCGCTCGTCCTCGTCCGGCGGCTGCACCGTGAAGTACAGCTGCTTGCCGCGCGGATCGATCGTGACCTCGCTGGCCACCACCGGCCAGCTCAAGCCGCCGGCCGTGTATTCATACAACACCGTGTCCACTTCTGAAAACCGTTGCAGCGTGATGCGCTGCCCGCCGAACTCGCCACTGTCCGCATGGACGCACAGGTCGGAGTACACCAGCATGCCGTAGCGCGGCAAGGTACCGGCCGGCGCGGCCGGCTTGCGCGCCATCTTCGGCGCGGCGAACACCGCGCAGGAGGCCAGCAAGATGGCGCTGGCCATGGCGGCACGTCGGGTAGTAATCATGGTAACGGCTTTCAGAAATGAACAACGGCTGCACCAGGCAGCCGTTGTGGATTCTAACTGATCAGATCAGATTAGAAGGAGTGACGCAGGCCCAGATTGAAAGCCTTGTCGCCCGAACCAGCTTCGGTGTTGTTACCAACGGTGTAGCTAGCGCCGTTTTTGTTTTTGATCTTAGCGTAAGCAACATAGGTGCTGGTGCGCTTCGACAGAGCGTACGAGTAGCCAACTGCCCACTGGTCTGCATCGTGGTTAGCGATTTCTTTGTCGTTCTTACGGGTGTACGACGCCATCAGGGTGCCGTTCGCGCCGATAGGAGCGGTAGCGCCGATCAGAGCAACGTTGCTGTCTTTCGAAGCAGCAGGGGTAACAGCGTAGCCGAATGGGTTGTTGGTGTTAGCCAGAGCCGAGCTGTTGGTACCCTTGTCTTTGCTGAACGCAGCGTAAGCTTTAACAACGACGAAGTCGTAGTTAGCAGCGATCAGGGTGTTGTGGCCAACGTCGGTGCTCAGTTTAGGAGCAACGGTGTCGTTGTTACGTGCGTTGTAAGCAACGCGAACGTTCAGAGGACCGTTCGAGTAGCCAGCCCAGCCGCCGATTTGACGTTGTGCCGAAGCGTCGCCAGCTTGCTCGCCTACCGAGTAGGAGATCTCGCCTTGGAAACCAGCAACCGATGGCGACTGGTAAACGATGGCGTTGCTGTTGCGGGTGTTGTTGCCAGCCACGCCGAACAGGTTTTTAGCGGTACCAGCGTAGCCCAGAGCGAACGGGTCAGCCACGTCGCGCAGGGTTTCGTAGTAAGGGGTGTACTGACGACCCAGGGTCAGTTGACCAGCGGTGGTCGATTTCAGACCAACGTACGACTGACGGTTAGCGATCGAACCAGCAACATCGGACTCACCGGTGTCAACTTTAACGCCCGATTCCAGCACGAAGACAGCGCTCAGACCACCGCCCAGATCTTCCGTACCTTTGAAACCCAGACGGGAGGCCGAGCCTACGCCGCTGGTTACTTTGGTGGTGTTGGCAACGCCGCCGCGCTCGCTAACGATACCGGCATCAACGATACCGTAGATCGTGACGTTCGATTGAGCGAACGCTGCGGAGCTCATTGCGCCCAGGACGGCCATGGCGATAAGGGATTTTTTCATTACGTGTTTCCTTCAGTTGTGTTGCTGTAAAAAGGTAAAGCTAGTATTGCGGCGTGTTCGGTGCTTATCGGCGCCATCTGCAGCGCCGTCTGTGCGTGAGGGCAAACTCCCCAGCTGCCACGATGCGGTCCCAGCTGCGGGACGCGTTCACTTAAATTGCGGCCGATTAAATCGACGCCGGCTTTATCGCGACGCAAATTGCGTCGGAGGCGGCACTATACTGATGCTTTGCTGGTCTGCCAAGTGTAAAAGCGTTCATGTTGACCCCAGTCACTCTTGCCAGAAATTCAAAACACCCGCATTTTACCGCATCGCAATATTTCCTGCCGAGTTAGCCAACTAGCCCGGTATTTCCGCCCGATGCATCCATTGCAGCACCCCGTGGTACGGGCTGCCCGAGTGACAAATGCAAGATCTATGCATGCGTTACTACATCGTTGTCGGACCAAGTTAAAATAGCCACTTTGCTATTTCTGACGCCATTTTATACTGAAGCGCCCCGATGTTCGCCTCGACTCAATGGTAATAAGCTTACAACTCAGGACATTGTTTGGCAGTTTAAAGCGGCAAAATAGCCCGGAAGCCAACTTTGCTCATAGTGTTAGCGCTTTATTTGTGTAGGAAATTCTGTCGCGCGCGCAAGCTGTTGCAGTGCATCAGCAATTTGTAAGAAATTGCTACCTGTTGCATATTGGAGACAAAACCACCATCACCCCTTGCAAATTCACGGCGAATGCGGTGAGAAACATTCATTCCCTGCATGAATTCCATGCATGCCCCTCCCTACTTGATCCAGCGCAATCCAACGCCGCCGCCACCGTGGAAATTGGACTGCCTACAACAGCCAGCCAATATTTTTTTCATCCCGACAAATTATTTTGTCCAGGACATCGATGGGGCAAAACCGATATTCAGTTCATTAGTTCTTGATGTCAACTGTGTGTCGTGGACAAGCTCTTTTCTGTGGCTTGCGCGAAGCAAAACACGACGGCGGCGCGATACTTTCGGGCGCGAATCGAATGTAAAATGCAGGTCGCGTTGTCACGGCCCGGCCGCCAGCGCACTGTGCACCCGGACCCTGTGCCAACCCTTGCGACTGTCAAAAAAATGGCGGCCGCGTATGCCTGATGACTACTAAAGTTTCCTCACAACCAGTTCCGAGCACGATCAGCGACGTTGAGCGCGACACCGGCGTCGCCAAGGAAACCCTGCGCGTGTGGGAACGGCGTTACGATTTCCCCCAGCCGCTGCGCGACCCCAACGGTGAACGCGTCTATCCGATCGAGCAGGTGCACAAGCTGCGCCTGGTCAAACGGCTGATCGACCTGGGCTACCGCCCCGGCAAGGTCATCCAGTACAGCACCGACGAGCTGCGGGCCCTGACCGGCCAGGCCGCCGTCAGCATGCACGGCGCCACGGTGCCGCCGCCGGAACTGCAAAGCTATCTGGATCTGTGCAAGAGCCACCAGATGGAAGCGCTGCGCCGCAAGCTGTCGCAGGCGCTGCTGATGATGGGCCTGAAGAGCTTCGTGATCGAGCTGGTGGCGCCGCTGACCACCCTGATCGGCGAAGCCTGGGCCGGCGGCTCCCTCGCCACTTTCGAAGAACACTTATATACAGAGTCGTTGACGGTGGTCATGCGCAGCGCCATCTTCGCCATGCCGCAGGCCAACGCCAGCAACCTGGGCGCGCCGCGCATCATGCTGACCACGCTGCCGCAGGAACGTCACGGCCTGGGCCTGCTGATGGCCGAGGCGATGTGCGTGGCCGAAGGCGCGCACTGCATCTCGCTGGGCGTGCAGACGCCGCTGCTCGACATCGTCGAAGCGGCGCGCGTGCAGCGGGTGGACATCATCGCCCTGTCCTTCTCGGTGGCGATGAACGCCCGCCAGGCGCTCGACGGCCTGACCGAGCTGCACACCCGCCTCGGCGGCGGCGTCGAATTGTGGGCCGGCGGCGGCAACGCCGCGCTGCGCCGCCGTCGTCCGCCCCATGTGCGGGTGTATGCGCTGTCCGACATCAGCGGCGCCATTGCCGAATGGCGCTTGCGCCACGCCGCCGCCGTCGCCGGCTGAAATCTTGTCATTCCGGTAGCATAAAGAGGCCGCCGCGCCGCGCTCTGGTAAAATACCCGCATTTCCCCGTGTCCGGCGCTGCCGGACATCAGCTTGAAGCGCCCCCAACCACATGTCCATGTTTAGTTTCTTCAAGAAAAAACCCGTCGCCCCCGAAGTGCCAGTGGCGCCCGCGCCAGCCGCGGCGCCAGTCCCGTCCCCAGCAGCCGTAACGTCCGACCTGCCCGACTTGCCTGATCTGTTGCCCATCGAGGAGCCCGCGCCCAAGCTGTCGTGGATGTCGCGCCTGAAGGCCGGCCTGTCCAAGACTTCCAGCAACCTGTCCATCCTGTTCGTCGGCGCCAAGATCGACGATGCCCTGTACGAGGAGCTGGAAGCGGCGCTGCTGATGTCCGACGCCGGCATCGACGCCACCGAATATCTGCTGGAAGCGCTGAAACAAAAGGTCAAGGACGACAAGCTGCTCGACGCCGCCGCCGTCAAGGCCGCGCTCAAGCTGCTGATGATCGACCTGCTGACGCCGCTGCAACGCCCGTTCGAGCTGGGCCGCCACCAGCCGACCGTGATGATGATCGCCGGCGTCAACGGCGCCGGCAAGACCACCACCATCGGCAAGCTGGCCAAGCACATGCAGTCGCACGGCCAGTCGGTGCTGCTGGCCGCCGGCGACACCTTCCGCGCCGCCGCCCGCGAGCAGCTGATGGTCTGGGGCCAGCGCAACAACATCACCGTCATCTCGCAAGCATCCGGCGACCCGGCCGCGGTCTCGTTCGACGCCGTCCAGTCCGGCAAAGCCAAGGGCCTGGACGTGGTGATGATCGACACCGCCGGCCGCCTGCCGACCCAGTTGCACCTGATGGAAGAGCTGAAAAAGATCAAGCGCGTGATCGGCAAGGGCCTCGATGGCGCGCCGCACGAAACGCTGCTGGTCATCGACGGCAACACCGGCCAGAATGCGCTGGCCCAGGTCAAGGCCTTCGACGACGCCCTGCAGCTGACCGGCCTGGTGATTACCAAGCTGGACGGCACCGCCAAGGGTGGCGTGCTGGCCGCCATCGCCCGCGTGCGTCCGGTGCCGGTTTACTTTATCGGCATCGGCGAGAAGATCGAAGACTTGCAACCCTTCGTCGCCGCCGAGTTCGTCGACGCCTTGCTGGGATAAGCCCACTCCATGATCGAATTCCGTAACGTCTCGAAACACTATGCCGCCGACACCACGGCGCTGCGCGATATTTCGCTGACCGTGGCCAAGGGCGAGCTGGTGTTCCTGGCCGGCCCCTCGGGCGCCGGCAAGTCCACGCTGCTGAAAATGATCGCCGCCATGGAGCGCCCCAGCGCCGGCCAGGTCATCGTCAACGGCCAGGACATCGCCCGCATCAAGCCGGCCGCCGTGCCCTTCCTGCGCCGCAACCTCGGCCTGATCTTCCAGCAGCAGCGCCTGCTGACCGACCGTTCCATCCTGGCCAACGTCATGCTGCCGCTGCTGGTCACGGGCGCCTCGCGCGCCCAGGCCGAGCAGCGCGCCCGCGCCGCGCTCGACAAGGTCGGCCTGCTCGAACGCGCCGACGCCCAGCCGCTGGCCCTGTCCGGCGGCGAGCAGCAGCGGGTATCGATCGCGCGCGCCATCGTCAACCGGCCGCAGGTGATCCTGGCCGACGAACCCACCGCCAACCTCGACCGCGCCAGCGCCGACAAGGTGCTCGACGCGCTCAAGGCCTTCCACTCGGTCGGCGTCACCTGCCTGATTTCCAGCCACGACGAGCAGATGCTGGACGCCGCCGCGCGCGTGATCCACCTCAAGCAAGGTCAACTGGAGGTAGCGGCATGACGCTCTGGTTCCGCCAACACCGTTACGCGCTGGCCGCGGCCCTGGTGCACCTGCGCCGCTCGCCGGGCGGTTTTTTGTTCAACATATTAGTAGTGGCGATCGCGCTGGCCCTGCCGTTCGCCGGCCTGACCCTGCTCGACAATGTGCGGCCCATGTCCGAACAGCTGTCGGTCGATCCCGAAATCAGCATCTTCCTCAAGCAGGACACCCCGCGCGAGCAGGCCGAGGCGCTGGCCGTGTCGCTGCGCCAGACGGTGCGCGACAAACAGGCCAAGATCGTCTTCACCCCGCGTGAAAAGGCGCTCGACCAGCTCAAGGACAAGAGCGGCCTGGCCGACGTGCTGACCACGCTGGGCGAAAACCCGCTGCCCGACAGCTATGTGCTCAAGCTCGACGCCTTCCGCAACGCCCAGGCCGGCGGCGACGTCGACCAGCTGGCCGAACAGATCCGCGCCCTGCCCGGCGTCGACACGGTGCAGGTCGATTCGGCCTGGGTCAAGCGCCTGGCGGCCCTGCTCAACGTGCTGCGCCTGGCCCTGCTGCTGCTGGCGGCCACGCTGGGCACGGTGGTGGTGGCGGTGATCTTCAACACCATCCGCCTGCAGGTGATGACCCAGCGTGAGGAAATCCTGGTGTCCAAGCTGATCGGCGCCACCGACAGCTTCATCCACCGCCCCTTCTACTACACCGGCGCGCTGCTGGGCCTGTGCGCGGGCGGCGTGGCGCTGGGCGCCGTGTCGCTGGCGCTGCAACCGCTCAACCTGGCGATCGCCGAATTCGCCCGGTTGTACGCCTCCGAATTCCAGCTGGCGCCGCTGCCGCCGCTGGCCATGGGCGGCCTGCTGGCCCTGTCCGCCGGCCTCGGCCTCATCGGCGCCCTGCTGTCCGTGCAGCGCCACCTGTCCCGCCTGAACTGATCCCCCGCGTTTCCGTGCGCTCCCGTACGGAAACGCCCCTCCTGCCCGCCTATCATTAAGTCAACCCTAAGCTCCTGCGCGCATGCTTGATATAACAGAAGCCATGATGCGTAAAAACCTCATAGTATTTTTACTATCGCTGCGATAAATATCCAGCGATTGGCACTCATCGAAGGAGAGTGCTAATATATGTGTACTGAAGAGCAAAACAGTTCTCTACAGCAATTTTGAAACATTGAGACTAAGCAATATCATCGAGCGAAGGAATGAAAATGACTATGATGTCCGCACCGACCGCATTGGTACCAGCCACCAATAGCGCCCTGGGACTCGGGTTCACTGGCAACCTGGGCAACCTGGACGCCTACATTTCGGCCGTCAACCGCCTGCCGATGTTGACGCACGACGATGAAGTCTCGCTGGCCAAGCGCCTGCAGGAAAAGAACGACTTGGGCGCCGCCCAGGAGCTGGTGCTGTCGCACCTGCGCCTGGTGGTATCGATCGCGCGCGGCTATCTGGGCTACGGCCTGCCGCACGCCGACCTGATCCAGGAAGGCAATATCGGCCTGATGAAAGCCGTCAAGCGCTTCGACCCCGACCAGGGCGTGCGCCTGGTGTCGTACGCCATGCACTGGATCAAAGCCGAGATGCACGAGTACATCCTGAAGAACTGGCGCCTGGTCAAAGTGGCCACCACCAAGGCCCAGCGCAAGCTGTTCTTCAACCTGCGCAGCCACAAGACCGGCCTGGACGCGATGACGCCTACGCAAATTGACAGCCTGGCCAAGCTGCTGGACGTCAAGCGCGAAGAAGTGATCGAGATGGAAACCCGCCTGAGCGGCCGCGACATCGCGCTGGAATCGCCGAACGACGATGAAGACGACAAGTTCGCACCGATCGCCTACCTGTCGTCCGAAGCCAGCGAGCCGACCCGCGTGCTGGAAGCCGAGCAAGTGACACGTCTGCAATCGGAAGGCCTGGAAGAAGCGCTGGGCAAGCTGGACGCCCGTTCGCGCCGCATCGTCGAAGCCCGCTGGCTGGCCAATGACGACGGCTCCGGCGCCACGCTGCACACGCTGGCGGAAGAATTCGGCGTCTCCGCCGAGCGCATCCGCCAGATCGAAGTCGCCGCGCTGAAGAAAATGAAGGGCGCTCTGGCCGCTTACGTATAAGCCACCGCGCGTTAAAAAAAGCCGCCCGGTTTGCACCGCGCGGCTTTTTTGTTTTTGCGGGCTGTTTGCTGCCCGTTGTTATGCCGCCAGGCTCTGCGCCAGCAACTCGCCGACCAGCTGGTTCAGGTCGATTTCGCGTTCCTTGGCCTTGGCGTGCAGCTGCTGCACCAGATCGCCGTTCAGCTTGACCGCGAACGGCACCAGCCCCAGCGCCTGGTCGCGCTTGCGCTGCTCACGCTTGTCGACCACTTCGGCCACCTTGCCGAAGCTGGCGGCGCCAGGGGCGGACATCTGGCCCATCAATTTTTTAGCGTCGCTTTTCGCCATGCCGGTCTTTTTCATTTTGTTCGATCAATGTGATTCAGGGCCCCCATTCTACGGCACGCAACCGGAAGTTTGACGTGGCGCGGTAAATCCGCGTTTCGTGCGACGCGACAGTGATCTTTTTGCTAAGCTTGCCGTCTACTTCGAAGGAAGAGGTAATTATGAAAACCACACTACTGCGGCAGTTGATTATCCTGCCGCTGCTCATCGCCGCGATGGCCCTGCTGCACGCCTGCGGCTCCGCGTCCGCCGTCGGCCGCGCCGGCGCCGCGCCGGCGCAACAGCCTTTCGCACAGGACTACGTGCTGACCCAGGGCGCCAGCGTCGCCATCGCGCCCGCCGCCACGCCCGGCATCAGCGGCGCCACCGCCAGCGCGCCCAGCCTCAAACTGGAGCGCGTCAACGACAGCCGCTGCCGCACCGGCGCCGTCTGCGTCTGGGCCGGCTACATCAGCTACAGCTTCGCGCTGACCGCCGCCGACGGCAGCACCAGCAACTTCGTGCTGTCGGACAGCATGCCCAACGCCAGTCCCAGCGTCACGCAAAACGGCCTGACGTTCACGCTGACCGGGGTCGAACCGCAGGCGGTCCCTGCCAAGAATGAAGCCGCGCCGGATTATCGGGTAAGCTTGAGGGTGAGCAACGCACCTTCATCCTAACCCGAGACCCGCGCCCACATGACCCAGCTCCGCCGCCCCGCCCGCACCGTCCTCGTCTCCACCATCATCGTCACGCTGCTGCTGCCATCGGCGGCCTGGGCCAAGACCCCGGTCGCCACGGGCAGCGGCGGCGCCGTCGCCACCATCAGCGAACCGGCGTCGCAGGCGGCGCTGGCCATCCTCAACCAGGGCGGCAACGCGATTGATGCCGCCGTCGCGGCGGCCGCTACCTTGGGCGTGACCGATCCGTTCAGCTGCGGCATCGGCGGTGGCGGCTTCATGGTCATCTACCTGGCCAAGGACAAGCGCGTCATCACCATCGACCACCGCGAAACCGCGCCGGCCAACTTCACGCCCACCGTGTTCCAGCAGGATGGCAAGGAAATGAACTTCGACACCGTGCTCGCCAGCGGCATGGCGGTCGGCGTGCCCGGCACCGTGCGCGGCTGGCACGAAGCGCTGGACCGCTACGGCTCGATGTCGTTCAAGCAGGTGCTGGCGCCGGCCATCCGCGTGGCCGCTAATGGTTTCACCGTCAACGACAATTTCTCGCACCTGGTCGAAGGCAACCTCGACAAGTTCAAGCTGTTCCCCGACACCGCCGCGCTGTACCTGAAAAACGGCAAGGCCATCGCGTCCGGCACCATGTTGCGCAACCCCGGCCTGGCCAAGGCCTACCGCGAACTGGCGGCCGGCGGCGTCAAGGTTTTCTATGAAGGCAAGATAGGCCGCGCCGTGGTTGACGCGGTGAACCGGCCAAACGTGGCAGCCGGCGTGCAAGTGCGCGCCGGCCAGATGACCATGGCCGACCTGTCCAACTACGAAGCGCGCCTGCGCCAGCCGGTGCACAGCACTTATCGCGGCTACGATTTGTACGGCATGCCCCTGCCCAGCAGCGGCGGCATCGCCATCGCCGAAGCGCTGAACATCCTCGAAGGCTACGACCTCAAGGCCATGCCGAAAGAGAAGGCCGAACACCTGTACCTGGAAGCGAGCCGCCTGGCCTTCGCCGACCGCAACGCCTACCTGGCCGATCCCGAATTCGTCGAAGCGCCGGTGGCAGGCCTGCTGAACAAGGACTACGCCGCCCGCCGCCGCGAGCTGATCAATCCCAACCAGGCCAGCGTGCAGGCGCCGGCCGGCGATCCGTATCCATTCCAGAACGACCTCAGCGTGCCGCTGCGTCCCAACGCCAACAAGCTGCTGGCCGAAGGCGCGCACACTACCCACCTGACCGTGTCGGACAAGGACGGCAACATCGTCGCCTACACCTACACCATCGAAGCCTGGGGCGGCAGCGGCATCGTCGTACCCGGCTACGGCTTCCTGCTGAACAACGAGATGACCGACTTCGACTTCTCCGGCCCCGCGCCCAACGTGCCGGAAGCGGGCAAGCGTCCACGCAGCAGCATGTCGCCGACGCTGGCCTTCAAGAACGGCAAACCGGCCTTCTCGATCGGCAGTCCCGGCGGCGGCACCATCATCACCACCGTGCTGCAGACCATCTTCAACTACGTCGACCTGGGCATGAGCATGCCGGACGCGCTCAACGCGCCGCGCCTGTCAGAACGCAACGGCATGGCCACCGATGTCGAGCCTGGCTTCGCCGGCAGCAGCCAGGCCAGGGCGCTGGAGAAGACCGGCCAGCACTGGAACAAGCCCGAAGAAATCGGCGCCGCCAACGCGCTGGTGTTCAACCCGGACGGCACCGTCACCGCCGTCAGCGAAGGCCACCGCCATGGCGCCGGCAGCGCGCTGGTGCAGAAGCCCGCGCACTAGGGCATTGTCAAATCACGGGAAGGTCAGGTCCATCCCGAGCATCCTGATAAGGACGAAGGTGACGAGGCCCAAGCCCAGCAGCGATAGCACGAAGGCAGCGGCCACCTGGCCGCCTGCGCGCAGCACCGCGCGCTTCTCCTTCGTCTTCCTCCCTTGATCGTAATGCCACTTGATAGCGAAGAACATCCCCGTGCCGAGCACGAGAAACTTGAACGTCACAAAGACTACAGGGATCCATTCCATCATTTTGAGTATTTCCAGGCTATTACTTGACACTATCTGTCGTGAGGAAAACTCCCTCAAAACGCCGCTTCAGCAGGCATACTACGCAAAAGCAATTTCCATACATCGAGACAAATTGTCCCACTTGAAAACCATACAAGACGAAAACTTGCCAAGCTGGCTGCCGCGATTGGCCGTGCAAGGCGGGCCACGCTTCTTGCAGATTGCCGATGCCTTGCAGGCGGCAATGGCAAATGGATCGCTGAAACCGGGCGACCGTCTACCGACACAGCGCCAGTTGGCAGCACAACTGGACGTCGACCTGACGACGATCACGCGCGCATACGACGAAGCCAGACGCCGCAACTTGCTGGAGGGCCGCGGCGCCCGAGGCACGTATGTCGCCGCGCCGAAAGTCGAGTTGACCTCCATCCTCGACCTGAGCATGAATACCCCACCACCACCGGAAGGCGTGGACTTCGACGACATGTTGAAACAAGGTCTGTCTCAGGTACTGATGAGGGCAGACAGTGAACTGCTGATGACTTACCACTTGGCCGGAGGGAGCGACTCCGACCGCAAGGCTGGCGCCAAATGGCTCGAACCGATGTTCGGACATCTGGATGCTCAGCAGCTTGTTGTCTGTCCGGGTGCGCAAGCGGCGATCGCCGCGTTGATCCTTGCGCTGACGGAGCCTGGCGATGTGATCCTGGCAGAGCCCATGAGTTATCCCGGCCTGCGTGCCGCAGCGACCCAGTTCGGCCGGCACATCATCGCGGTGGCAGCGGACAAGCACGGGATGCAGCCAGAGATGCTTGAGCAAGCGTGCCGCCAGCACAAGCCCGGGCTGGTCTACCTCAATCCGACACTGCAGAACCCGACCGCCATCACCATGCCGGCGCGCCGGCGCAAGGAACTCGCCAGCATCGCCAAGCGCTGCAAGGTGCGCATCATCGAGGACGATCCCTACTGGCTCCTGGCCGATGCCCCGCCACCACCAATTGCCACGTTTGCCCCGGAACAGGTGTACTACATTGCCACCCTGTCGAAATGCCTGACGCCCGGCTTGCGTGTCGCCTACGTGCTGATACGCGACCCGCACGAACGCGAACGTTTCCTGGCCGCGCTCAGATCATTCGCGCTGATGGTCGCTCCTCTGACGGCCGCACTGGCCACTCAGTGGATACTCGGCGGTTCGGCTGACGGATTGGTGGAGGGCATACGCAACGAGGCGCGCCTGCGCCACCGCATGGCGCGGGACATTCTGGCGGGGCGGTACAGCGGCGCCGGAGACGGCCTGCATATATGGCTTGAGTTGCCGGCGTATTGGAACTCCTCGCAGCTTGCGCGTGCAGCCGATAGCGAGGGCATCGCAGTCACGCCGGCAGAAGCATTCGCCACCGGCAGCGGAGCCGCGAACGCAATTCGGATCTCGCTGGGCAGCATCAAGGACCGTGGACGCTTACAGGCGGGGCTTCAACGGCTGTCTCACCTGCTTGCACGGCGTCCCGAGTCGTTCAGCGTTGTTTAACTGAAGACCGGTATGCGGGCGTTGGGCGAACGGCGATACGTCCAGCTCAATGTCCGCAGCATAGCCGATTCGGATTGCCCCGCAGGTTCGGCCATCAGCGCGGCCATCGCGCCGGCGGCAAACGCGCAGGCCAGCGCCTGGCCCGGACACGCGTGCACGCCATGCCCAAAGCCGAATTCACGTCCCTGCCCTCGCGGATCGCGATTGGCCGCCGCCAGCACCAGCAATATCGTTTGTCCCGCCAGCACTGGCACGCCGCCGATCTCGCAATCGTTCGCCACGAAGCGGCGCGTGTTCTGGATCGGCGGATCGAAGCGGCTGACCGCCCGCACCAGCGCGGCCACGTCCTCCTCGCCGCTGCGCTCCTCCGGCTGACGCGCCAGCGCCAGCACGCTGTTGCCGATCAGGCCAGCCGTGGCTTCGTAAGTCTGCGACAGCAAGCCGACCAGATTGGCCAGCAAAGCATGCGACTCGTTCCAGCCCACCGCGTCCGCCTCCGCGACCACCTGCGCCAGCAGACTGCCCGGCGCGGCCGACGCCGACGCCTCGCGCATCAACTCCTTGAAGCCGGCCAGCAGCGCCTGCGCCGCCGCATGCGCGCGTTCGATCTGCGCCGCATCGCTGTACGGCGACAGGCAGGCCACGAACTCACCCATCCACGCCGCCACCGCCGGCAAGCGGCTGTCCGCAAAACCCAGCAGGCTCGCCATCGACGACACCGGCGCCTCGAACATCCAGTCGGCCAGCCCATCGTCGCGCCACAAGCGCCGGCCGATCTGCGCCGCACACTGCTGCGCGGCCTGCGCGCTCACGCCGGCCAGCGCCCGCTGCAACGCCAGCTTGGGTTGCGCATGACGCTCGCCATCGTTCATGCGTACCAGCGCGCCGAACACCTGCCCCGCCGCGCCGCCCGCAATCGCCGCCGGCACCGGCTCGGCCACCGGCCGCACGCGACACTCAGGATGCCGCATCACCGCCATCACATCGTCGGCGCCGGCGGCGATCCACAGCCCGAGGCCTGCATCGAAATGCAGTCCTTGCCGCGCCAGCAATCCGTCGTAATATGGATAAGGGTTGGCATGCGTGACCGCATCCAACGCGTGTTTTGGGGGAGTATAGGAAGTCGTCATGTGACCAGAATGCCACCAAATCCCGCGCAATAGTTAGGCCTGCGCCGAAGTAAGGCCGTAGCTAAGCCATGTTTAAGAATCAGACAACAAACTGAATCATCGATACCACTGCGAGGAACGCAATGAAAAACTGGGCACGCGCCAACAAAGGCTTCTTACTCTTCCTGATGCTGTTCGGGATCTTCCGCACCGCCATCGCCGACTGGAATCCGATTCCATCCGCATCCATGCACCCCAATCTGCTGGAAGGCGACGTGGTGTTCGTCAACCGCCTGGCCTACAACGTCAAGGTGCCGCTGACGGACGTCGTCATCGGCACCACCGGCGAACCGCAGCGCGGCGACATCGTCACATTCTCCTCGCCCAAGGACGGCACGCGCCTGATAAAGCGCGTGATCGCGTTGCCGGGCGACCGCGTCGAGATGCGCAACGAACGCCTGGTCATCAACGGCCAGCAGGCAAGCTACGCGCCGCTCGGCCACGGCACCGAAACCGTCAAGGGCCTCGGTGACCTGGCCGCCCTGCACATCGGCGAAACCATCGCCGACGCCCGCGCCCACAGCATCCAGCTGATGCCGGAGGTGCAGGCCCGCCGCGATTTCGCGCCCGTCACCGTACCGGCCGGCCAGTACATGATGTTGGGCGATAACCGCGACAACAGCGAAGATTCGCGCTACATCGGACTGGTGCCGCGCGCGCTGCTGATCGGCCGCGCCGAGCGCGTGCTGGCCTCGGCCGACATCACCGGCAACTGGCATCCGCGCACCGAACGCTTCGGCATGAGCCTTTACAAAACCGCGCCGTAAGCCCTCCCCGCCGTATCCCGGCGATGCTATGATGAATATAGATTCTCATAACATTGTCGGGAAAAACATGATTGAATTCCAGGGACTGTCCAAAGTCTACGGCGGCTTCGA
The DNA here is from genome assembly GCF_009380215.1 of Rugamonas aquatica. GTDB lineage: Bacteria > Pseudomonadota > Gammaproteobacteria > Burkholderiales > Burkholderiaceae_D > Rugamonas > Rugamonas aquatica_B. The sequence continues at coordinate 48,053 of NZ_WHUG01000002.1, read as the reverse complement.
TGCCGTCAAACCCCTGAACCTGACCGTCAAGCGCGGCGAAGTCTTCGGCTTCCTCGGCCCCAATGGCGCCGGCAAGACCACCACCATCCGCATGATGATGGGCATCCTGGTGCCCAGCGCCGGCCAGGTCCACATCGACGGCCTCGATTGCCACACCGAGCCGGCCGAAGTCAAACGCCGCGTCGGCTACCTGCCCGACACGCCCATCTTCTACGACTACCTGCGCGGCCGCGAGATCCTGCAATTCGTCGCCGAGATGCACGGCTATTCGCGCACCGAAGCGGCCGAACGCGGCGCGCGCCTGCTGGCCGAATTCGGCTTGCAGGAAGCGGCCGAGGACTACGCCGTCAACTACTCGCTGGGCATGAAGAAGCGCCTTGGCCTGGCCTGCGCGCTGATCCACGACCCGGTGGTGCTGATCCTTGATGAACCGATCAACGGCCTCGATCCGCGCGCCTCGCGCGACGTGCAGGAGCGCCTGCTGGCGGCGGCCGCGCGCGGCGTCACCATCTTCGTCTCCACCCACCTGCTGGACATGGCGGAAAAGCTGTGCGACCGTGTCGGCATCATCCACCACGGCCAGCTGGTGGCCACCGGCACGCTGGATGAAATCCGCGCCGAGGCCTCGGCCAGCGGATCGCTGGAAGACGTGTTCCTGAAGATCACCGACGAAGCTGCGGCGGAGCCCACCGAATGACGCAGCAAGCCATACAGCCATTGACGCAAGGGCGCGCCATCTGGCTGATGATGAAGATGCGCCTGACCCGCCAGCGCAACATGGTCGCCAACCACCTGTTCAGCAAGTTCCGCAAGAAGCAGGGACGCAACGGCATCGGCAAGAAAAGCAGCCTGTGGGTGCTGACCCTGGTGATGGTCGCGTTCATGCTGTTCACCTTCTTCAACGTGTCGCGCAACGTGGTGCTCAATATGGACTGCAGCCTGTCCGCGCAAAGCGCCTGCCACGTGGTCGGCAAGGAAGGCGAACGCTTTGACGACCTTGAACGGGCCGCCGCCGAACTGCACGCCGCGCCCTTCCGCCCCGAGCTGGCGCGCGGCCTGACGATGGTGGTGACGCTGCTGTTCGGGATCGCCGTCCTGCTCCCGCTGGGCAGCAAGGAACTGGCGCAGCCCGACTGGGATATGGAATGGCTGGTGACGATGCCGGTCGAACGCTCCACGCTGTTGTGGGGCCGCCTGCTGGAACGCAGCGCCGCCAACTTCAGCGGCATGTTCGCGCTGCTGCCGCCGCTCGCCGTCATTGGCTGGTACTCGGGCCTGGGGTGGTACGCGCCGCTGGCGGCACTGCTGGCCATGGCCCTGCTGCTGCCGCTGGCCGCGCTGCTGCACACGCTGGCCGACACTGGATTGCGCATGTGGCTCCCCGCATCCCAGCTGCGCAACCTGCAAGCCCTCACCGGCTTGTTCAGCATGCCCCTGATCTACTTCATCATGGCGCTCGGCATGCCCGGCGCCAGCGGATTCGTGATGGACTGGGCGCGCGCCTTCCCGGCGTGGACCGTATGGACGCCGCCCGGCATGGTGCTGCAAGCGATGCAGGCGCCCGGCGTGGGTGCGGCCGTGTACATGGTCGCCATCCTGCTGCTGGAAACCGCAGTGCTGATGTGGACCGGCGTGGCGCTGATGCGCTACCAGCTGCGACACGGCGTGGTCAACTCCGGCGCGCGCGAAAGCGTGCGGCGCAAGCAGCCTGCCGCCGCGCCTTCCGCTACCGCCGCCGATGCCAGCGCAAGCGTCGGACTGCGCGCCCGCCTGGCCAACGCGCTGTCGCCGATCAAGCGCCGCGAACTGCGGCTGCTGAGCCGCGACCGCAACTTCCTCGTGCAGACGCTGTTGCTGCCGGTGGTGATCGTGGTCAGCCAGATGATCTTCAACGGTAAGCTGAACAGCTTCGCGGAGCTGGGCCAGAACCACACCACGGCCGCCGCCATCGCCTTCGGCCTGGGCGTCTACGTGCTGATGCTGTCGGCCTTCCAGACGCTGAACAACGAAGGCCAGGTCCTTTGGCTGCTGTACACCGTGCCGCGCTCGATCGAAAGCGTGTTGAAGGAAAAGGCCCAGCTGTGGGGCGCGCTGACGATGATCTATCCGCTGGTCGTCATCGGCATCAGCGCCTGGTACACCACACACTTTGAATGGCGCATGCTGGCGCTGCTGCTGATCGTCTTCGCCGGCATCCCGATCTACTCGGTGATCGCCGTCTCGCTCGGCGTGTTCGCCTGCGACCCGCAAGCGGTCGAAGCGCGCGCCCGCGTGCGGCCAACCTACATCTACCTCTACATGCTGCTGGCCAGCTTCTACACCTGGTCGATCTACAGCAGCGTGTGGTCGCAAAAACTGGTGGTGATGGTGTTGGTCGCATCGATGGCGCTGGCGCTGTGGCAGAAGGCGCGCGACGCCCTGCCCTACCTGCTCGACCCGGCCGCCGCACCGCCGCCGCGCGTCTCCACCGCCGACGGCCTGATCGCCGCCACCGCGTTCTTCATCACGCAGGGCCTGATCGCCCTGCTCATCATGAAGGGAACGAACACCCCGACGCTCAAAGCCGCGACCATGGCCTTCGCCGGCGCCGGCCTGCTGGTGTATGTGCTGATACGCTTCGTCTACTGGCGCAACAAGACCAGCGGCGTGCCGGCCATGCTGCGCGGCGGCGATCTTGCGGCGACGCTGCGCTACGGCGCAGTGGCCGCCGCCATCACCTGCATCGTTGGGCTGGCGTACATGGCCGGCCTGCAGCACACATCCGTTTGGCCTGAGATCGCAAAGCAGATGTCCGCATCGACCGGCTCGCGCGGCTGGCTGCTGGCCCTGGCCGTGCTGGCGGCGCCGCTGTGCGAAGAGTTCATCTTCCGTGGCCTGATCTACGGCGGCCTGCGCCGCTCCATGCCGGCGCTGCCGGCCATGGCGATGAGCGCCGCCATCTTCGCCGTGGTGCACCCGCCGCTGTCGATACTGCCGGTCTTCGTGCTGGGCCTGTGCACCGCCTGGACCTATGAGCGCAGCAAAACCCTGCTCGGCCCGATGCTGGTGCACGCGGTGTACAACGCCGTCATCCTGTCCTGGCAGTTCTGGCGCTGAGATAAAGGCCAGCGTGGCAGGAATTGACTGTTTTATGTCATCCTGCCACGCCGCGCAGCTCAGATAATCCCTGCCATATCCATTCGACAGGGCCGACGCGATGCGCAAACTGATCTACCTTCTTTTACTGGTCGGCCATCTGGCCACGGCGGGCGAAGTGCCCGCCTACCAGGACCGCTTCGGCCGCGCCATGCCGGTAGTCGCCGTCGTCGGTGAAAACAGCGGCACCGAGCTGACCGACTTCGTCATCCCCTACGGCGTACTGGCCCGCTCCGGCGCGGTGCAGCTGCTGAGCGTCGCCACCAAAGCCGGCCCGCTGTCCATGCGCCCGACACTGACGCTGCAAGCCGACGCCACCACCGCTGAATTCGACCAGCGCTACCCGCAAGGCGCCGACTATGTGATCGTCCCGGCAGTCAGCCGGCCTGCCGACACCACCCTCGTCGCATGGATCGCCGCGCAGGGCGCGAAAGGCGCCACCGTCGTCAGCATCTGCGACGGCGCACTGGTGGTCGCCAACGCGGGCCTGTTCAAAGGCCGCCGCGCCACCGGACACTGGGCCACCGAGTCTTATCGCAAGGAGCACTATCCGGACACGCAATGGATCAGCAACACCCGCTACGTCGCCGACGGCAAAGTCGTCTCCAGCGCCGGCGTCAGCGCCTCCATGCCCATCACGCTGGCACTGGTGGAAGCCATCGCCGGCCGTGAGCGCGCCGACGACGTGGCCCGGCAAGTCGGCGCCGACGGCTGGAGCACGGAGCATGACAGCGACATCTTCCGCCGCCGCCTGGGCACCAATCTGAGCGCCTACATCGCCGGCTATACCAATCACTGGTTCCACTCGCCCGACAGCCTGGGCGTGGCTGTGGCGACCGGAGTGGATGAGATCACGCTGGCCTACACCGCCGACGCCTGGTCGCGCTCCAAGCGCAGCAAGGTCTACACCGTGGCCGCCAGCACCGAGCCTCTGCGCACCCGCTCAGGCCTGGCCATCGTGCCGGACCGCGTGCAGGGCGCCGCCGACGCACCCGAGCTACTACCGCCCGTCGCCGAAGCCACGCTGCCCAACAAGGCGCTGGACATCGCCCTCGCCGGCCTCGCGCAACGCTACGGCCGCAGCACCGCCAAACTGGTCGCGCTGGAATTCGAGTATCCTTCCTACCACTGAAGCCCATACCCGAGCACCGTCATGCCACCGAAACAAACCCTGCGCGTCGTGCTGCTCGCCTATGACAACATGAACCTGCTGGACCTGAGCGGCCCTTTGCAGGCGCTCGTCACCGCCAGCAAGCGACACAGCGGCAACGGCCCCGCGCTGTATGAAACCATCGTCGCCTCGGCCGACGGCGGCCTGATTACCACCAGTGCAGGCTTGCCGGTGATGACTGTGTCCATCGCCACACTGGAAGGTCTGGCCATCGACACGCTGATCGCGGTGGGCGGCTGCAAGGGCCAGGAGTACTACTCACCGCCAGTGCTGGTGGACTGGATAATCCGCCAGACGCCCAAGGTACGCCGCCTGTGCTCCGTCTGCACCGGCGCCTTCCTGCTTGCCGCCGCCGGGCAGCTGGACGGCAAGCGCGTCGCCACGCACTGGGAATGGGTGGAGCGCCTGCACAAGCTGCATCCGGCGATCGACATCGACGCCGACAAAATCTTCATCAAGGATGGTTCAATCTGGACCTCGGCCGGCGTCAGCGCCGGCATCGACCTGACGCTGGCGCTGATCGAGGAAGACTATGGCCATCACGTCGCCATCGAAACGGCGCGCCAGCTGGTGATGTTCATCAAGCGTACCGGCGGGCAGTCGCAATTCAGCGTGCCGCTGGCTGCGCAAGCGCAGCAAGGCGGCCGCTTCGACGGCCTGCACGCCTGGGTGGCGGCCAATCTGCGCGAAACGTTGACGGTAGACCGGCTAGCCGAGCAAGCCGGCATGACGCCGCGCACCTTCGCCCGCAGCTACGCCGCGCAACTGGGGCGCACACCGGCAAGAATGGTGGAAGCGATGCGGCTGGAGGCCGCATGCAGCGCACTGGAAAAAACCGCGCTGCCGCTGAAGACCATCGCGGCCAACACCGGCTATGTGGAAGAGCAGAACCTGCGGCGCGTATTCCAGCGCCATCTGGGCGTGAGCCCCGGCCAGTACCGCAGCCGTTTCTCCAGCCACGGCGCCACCGTTCAGTCCTTGTACTGAGGCCCCGACATCAGGAACCCGCCGCCCTGGTAAATGGTGGCGACATCGTCCTTCGGCGGATAAGCGCCGGTCTCCGGGAAGTTCGCCGCAAACTGCGCCGAACTGTCCTTCGGATTAAAGCCCAGGTGCGCAGCCTTGCTGTTATCCCACCAACTGCCCGGATTGGCCGAGGCGCCAAACAAAATCGTATGACCAACACGCGGCGTGAACAGCGCGCAGCGCAAGGACTCCACCAGATCGTCATAGCTGAACCACGTCACCAGCATGCGCGGATTGACCGGCTCCGGGAACGAAGAACCGATGCGCAGGCACACCGTCTCGATGCCGGTGCGGTCGTAGTAATAGCGCGACAGCGACTCGCCGAAGCACTTGCTCACGCCGTACAGGCTGTCCGGCCGCATCGGGCTGTCGGCGTCGATGTAGTCGGTGGTCTTGTAGTACCCGATGGTGTGGTTGGAGCTGGCGAACACCACGCGCTTGACGCCGTGCTTGTGCGCCGCCTCATACAGGTTGTAGGTACCGGCGATATTGGCCGCCATGATGTTCTCGAACGTATTCTCGGTCGAGATGCCGCCGAAGTGCAGCACCGCGTCCACCCCCTCCAGCAACTTGAATACGGCAGCCTTGTCGGCCAGGTCGCACTGAACGACCTCTTCGCCCTCACGCGCCACGCCCATGTCGCCAATGTCGGACAAGCGCACCACATCGGCCCAAGGCTGGATGCGCTCGCGCAGGATTTTACCCAGGCCGCCGGCGGCGCCGGTCAGCAATAATCGTTTAAATGGTTTAGTCATTTTTCTGTCTCGGTTTTTATCAAGTCACCGGCGCCGGGTTGAACAGCACCAGTGCGTTATGCAGTTTCCATTTTTCCGCCCAGGTACGGCGTCCGCTGGCGACATCCAGCAGCAGCTGGAACATCTCCCAGCCCACGTCCGCGATCGTCGCATCGCCGCTGGCGATGCGACCGGCGTTGATGTCCATCAGATCGTGCCAGCGCTCGGCCAGCTCGTTGCGCGTGGCGACCTTGATGACCGGCACCTCGGCCAGGCCATACGGCGTACCGCGCCCTGTGGTGAAGACGTGCAGGTTCATGCCCGCCGCCACTTGCAGCGTGCCGCAAATGAAATCGCTGGCCGGCGTGGCGGCGTAGATCAAGCCTTTCTGCGTCAGCTTCTCACCCGGCGACAGCACGCCGGATATCGGGCTGCTGCCGGATTTGACGATGGAGCCCATCGCCTTCTCGACGATGTTCGACAAGCCGCCCTTCTTGTTGCCAGGCGTGGTGTTGGCGCTGCGGTCCACGCCGCCGCGCTTCAGGTAATTGTCGTACCACTCCATTTCGCGGATCATCGCTTCCGCCACTTCCGGCGTGGCCGCGCGCGAAGTCAGTTGATCGATCCCGTCGCGTACCTCGGTCACTTCGGAGAACATCACCGTGGCGCCGGCACGCACCAGCAGATCGGTGGCGAAACCCACGGCCGGATTGGCGGTCACGCCGGAGAAGGCATCGCTGCCGCCGCACTGCACGCCCACCACCAGCTCCGAGGCAGGCACGGTTTCGCGGCGGCGCTTGTCCAGCGCGGCCAGGTTGATCTCTGCCTGCTTCATGATCGAAGCTATCATCGACATGAAGCCCACATGGCCCGCATCCTGCAAACACACCAGCGCAGGATCGGCGCCGCCGCCGTTCTGGATCGGAATCGAGCCTTTGGGGAACAGGCGTGCCGGTTGCAGCTTCTCGCAACCGAGGCTGACCACCATTGCCTGTCCGCCGAAATTCGGATTCAGGCTGATATTGCGTAGCGTGCGGATCGGCACCATCGCGCCCGGCGCATCGATCGCCACGCCGCAGCCGTAGGTGTGCTCCAGCCCCACCACGTCGTCAACGTTCGGATACTTCGGCAGCAGCTCGTCCTTGATGCGCTTGACCGCAAACTCCACCACGCCCGCCACGCACTGCACGGTGGTGGTGATGGCCAGGATGTTGCGCGTGCCGACGCTGCCGTCGGGATTGCGGAAGCCCTCGAAGGTATAGCCTTCCAGCGGCTCGGCCGGTGGCGGCAGGTTGGTCGATATCGGCAGGTTGACCAGTTCGCGCGCGGCCGGCATTTCCACCTGCGGCTCGGCGACCCAGCTGCCGGCGGCGATGTCGCGCGCCGCGTAGCCGATGGTGACGTTGTAGCGCCGCACCGGATCGCCCTTGGCGATATCGCACAGCGCCACCTTGTGGCCCTGCGGGACGGCTTCCAGCAGCGCCAGGCCGTTGGAGAAGACCGCGCCGGCCGGCAGCCCGCCATCGTTGACGACTATGGCGACGTTATCGTTGTCGTGCATGAGGATGTAGCGCGGCGTCCCTGTGATCGTCGGTGTCGGCATGTGTGTTCCCTGTCTTCCTGTTCCGGGATCGGCATCCCGGCGAACGTTGTTTTTTCGCGTTTTCTTGTGCACTGCAAAGTGGTCAGGCCACTTCCGGACTGGCCGGACTGCCATTGGCTGTGGCCGGAGCACCACAGGCCGAAACGGCTTGTTTGCGGGGCTACAGCCCTGTAAACTCCCCCTTCCCGCAGCTGCATGACGATTTTAGTATGACAGCTAAAAATTAATTTGGCTAGTCCACATTGCATATTTGGTCTGACCACCTTAGAATGGCCTGACCAGATGGCGATATTCAAGCCACCCTACGAATACGAGACACAGATGCTGAAAAAGACTTCCGCCCCTGCCGACAGCACCGCCCACGAACCGCGTTTGTACCGCGTAGTGGCAGACCGCATCCAGGAACTGATACGCGAAGAGAAGATCGCCGGCGGCGAGCGCCTGCCGTCCGAGCGCGATCTGGCCACCAAGCTGAGCGTCAGCCGCGCCTCGCTGCGCGAAGCGCTGATCGCGCTGGAACTGGGCGGTGTGATTGAAGTGCGCGGCGGCTCCGGCGTCTACGTCAGCGAAGTGCCGGAACCATCGGCGGCCGATCTGCCGGAAGCCGGCCCCGGTCCGTTCGAAGTGCTGTCCGCGCGCCGCCTGATCGAATCCGAAATCGCCGCCATCGCAGCCCGCGTCGCCACCGACGGCGCCATCGACGCCATCCTCAAGGCCGTCGTCGAGATGGAACAGAACCACGACAATTATTCGAGCAACGAGCAGGCCGACCGCAACTTCCACCTCGCCATCGCACGCGCCACCGGCAACAGCGCGCTGGTGGGATCACTGAACTACCTGTGGGACCAGCGCGGCCGCCTGTGGCACAAACTCAAGGAACACTTCCAGACCGAGGAACTGCGTCAGGAAACGCTGAAGGATCATCGCCGCATCCTGGAGGCGATCGCCGCCCATGACCCGGCGGCGGCGCGCAAAGCCATGCGCGCCCACCTGGAACGCGTGACCCGCACCTTCTCGCGCGGATAGTAAAGAAGTAGAAGTTCAAGAAGCAGCAGCACAGCAGCACCGCAGGACTGGCCTCGATGCCAGTCCGCGAACAAAGCAATAAGTTATCGACCGTCCTGGACCTCGGTTCGCCTGCACCCGCATGGCGGCCCTCGTCTCAACGGCACGGGGCACGCGAGGTGCTCCACTCACGTCCAGTGCTTTACCAGCACGGCGCATAACTTTATTCAAAAAGACGAAGGAGACTAGCATGAACACGTCCGATCACTCGGTCCAGAACCGTTCCGCCCAACCCCGCCTGCTGCTGTCAGCCATCACCGTGGCCGTGCTCACGCTGGCCAACCAGGCGGCCGCACAACAGAGCGGAGAAGCGGCCATGACCCGCGTCGAAGTGACCGGCTCCAGCATCAAGCGCCTGGCCACCGAAGCCTCGCTGCCCGTCAGCACCGTCAAGGCCGAGGACTTCATCAAGCAAGGCATCACCACACTGGCCGACATCATGATGTCGCTGCCGCAGTCCGCATCGCTGGCGCCGTCCAATGCCGGCTCGGGCACCAACATCAACCTGCGCGGCCTGGGCGTGAACCGCACCCTGGTGCTGCTGAACGGCCGCCGCATGGCCAACGAAGCCATCGCCGACGGCTACGCCAACCTGGACGTGATTCCAATGAGCGCCCTGTCGCGCGTTGAGATCCTGCGCGATGGCGCTTCGTCGATCTACGGCTCCGACGCGATCGGCGGCGTGGTCAACTTCATCACCAAGACCTCCTTCGAAGGCCTGTCGCTGACAGGCCAGGAAGTACAACCGCAGAAGCATGGCGGCGGCGACGAACAGCGCGCCAGCATCACCTGGGGCAAAGGCAATCTGGAACGCGATGGCTGGAGCTTCTACGGCACCATCGACGCCCACCAGCGCACGCGCCTGGCCGCAAAAGACCGCGCCGACCTGAGCTCCGCCGACCTGTTGACCAGCATCGGCCGCCCGCCAACGCTGGGCACCGGCGGCAATGCCACGCCTGCCAACTTCACCACCTCCACCAACAAGACCGCCCAGAACCCATACGGCGCAAGCGGTTGTCTGGCGCCCTACTCCATCGTCGGCCAGAAGGGCACCTGTATCCTCGACAACAACGAGTACGGCACCGCCTTGTACGCCAACCAGCAGGTGACGTTCTACGCCCGCGCCGCCAAGAAGATCAGCGATGACCACGTCGTCACCGTCGACTACTCGCGCGGCGAGGAATTCATCCTCGGCACCAAGAACCCGACCAACGCGCTGGCCGTCAACGGCGTCAGCGCCACGCTGCCTTCCACCAGCAAATGGTATCCGGGTAAAAGCGGCGGCGTACCCGCCGTCGCAGGCCTGAACAACGCACCGCTGATCCTGACCTGGGCCGTGGCCGACCTGGGCCTGGCCACCACCAAGGACGTGCAGCTGAACCAGCGTCTGGCCATCAGCGACGAAGGCACGCTGGCCGGCTGGGACTACAAGGCCGGCCTGGTGATCGGCATTTCGAAACGCGACAATTACTACTACTCCGGCTACGTCAAAGGCCAGGGCCTGCTGGACGGCCTGAAAAGCGGAGCGCTCAATCCATTCGGCGTGCAGGATGCAGACGGCAAGGCCTACCTCGACACCCTCCGGGTCGACAACGTCAAGAACCGCACCTCAAAATCGACCTTCACCGGCGTCGACCTGACCGCCAGCCGCTCGCTGATGGAACTGGAAGGAGGCTCGATGGCGCTGGCCTTGGGCGCGGACTTCCACCGCGACACCACCGAAGACACCAAGCTGCCGATCAGCGCCGAAGTCACCTACGCCAGCGCCACGCCGTCGCACGGCGAAGGCGCGCGCAACGTCGCCGCGCTGTTCGCGGAATTGAACGTCCCGATCACCAAGAAGCTGGAACTGAACGTCGCCGTGCGTGACGACCATTTCAGCGACTTCGGTAACACCATCAATCCCAAGGTCAGCTTCCGCTACGAGCCGTCCAAGCAGCTGATGTTCCGCGGCTCGGCCAACACCGGCTTCCGCGCGCCGACGCTGTTCGACCGCTACGGCTACCGCCTGGCCGGCGCCACCGGCCTGACCTCGGCCAAGTGGGACGATCCTGTTCTCTGCCCAGGCGGCACGCCAGGCGTGGCCGGCACCGGCAAAGCTCTGCCAGGCCTGGTCGCATCGACCGTCTGCAACACCACGCTGCCCAAGCAGACCGGCTCCAACGCCGCGCTGGTGCCGGAAAAATCGAAAGGCTTCACGCTGGGCACCGTGTTCGAACCGACCAAGTCGTCGGTGGTGTCGATCGACTACTGGAACATCAAGATGACCGACATGCTGGCGAACTTGCCGGAGCAGGTCTACTTCCTCGATCCGGCCAAGTACGCATCCTTCTTCGTGCGTAACGCCGACGGCACCATCAACTACATCAAGAACACCACGATGAACCTGGGCGGCCAGAAGGCGGCCGGTGTCGACGTCTCCGCATCGTATGCCTTCCCACGCATGGCCATCGGCGACTTCAAGGTATCCATCGACGGCACTTACCTGACCCAGTTCGACAACCAGCTGGATAAAGGCAGCCCGTACGTATCGAACATCGGCCAGTTCGGCCTGGCCAGCAACGGCACCACCTCCAGCTTCCCTATCATCACCTACCGCTGGAAGCACACGCTGAAGCTGAACTGGGCCGCCGGTAACTGGAACACCCAGCTGACCCAGAACTACAACTCCAAGTACACCGACCAGAACCTGGTGGCGCAGCAGTACTGGCGCAACATCAACTCGTACAAGGTATGGAACTGGACCACGACCTACAACGGTTTCAAGAACACCCAGGTCACGGCCGGCATCACCAATCTGTTCAACGTGAATCCGCCGGTCACCAACAGCAGCCTGTATAGCTTCGGTTATCTGAGCAGCGCCGCCAGTCCGATCGGCCGCGCCTTCAACGTCCGCGCCACCTACACCTTCTGATGAGAGCAAAGATGCATACAGTCGAACAGAAAGGCGGAGGCTTCGGCCGCCGCCGCTTCCTGCAAGCCCTGTCGGCCGCCGGCGTTACCGGCGCCACCGTCCCGGCAGCGCTGGCGGCCAACGCCAAGGCCGCCGATCCATGGAAGGAAGCGCAGGCCATCATCGACCGCTTCAAGATGCCGTTGAAGTTCCGCGACCAGGACTTCGTCGTGACGGCCTTCGGCGCCGCCACCTGCGAGGTCAAGCCTGTGACGGCGTGGACCTCGTTCACCGAATCGGACACGCTGCAAACCCCGATGGCCGGCTCGCCAGACTGCTACCCGGCGATTGCGGCGGCCATCGCGGCCTGCCACAAGGCCGGCGGCGGCCGCGTGGTGATCCCAGCCGGGAACTGGCTGTGCGCCGGTCCTATCGTGCTGCTCTCGAACGTGAACGTGCACCTGAAGGCCGGCGCCCACGTCTACTTCAGCAACAACCCGGCGGACTACGCCAAGTACGGCGCCTACGACTGCGGCAAGAACGGCAAGCTGTCGATCACGCGCTGGGAAGGCAACGACCTGCTGAACTACTCGTCGATGGTGTACGCCCACGGCCAGGACAACATCGCCCTGACCGGCGAGGACTGGACCAGCATCCTGGACGGCCAGGCCGGAGTGGCCTTCGATGGCGATCCGGATTGCTGGTGGTCGTGGAAGGGTCGCGAGAAACCGAATTGGGCCGACGATATCGCCGCCGGCGCGGGCAACTACGTCAAGCACACCAAGGGCAAGACCGAAGTGCACGTCAATCCGGTCAACCCTACTTCGCTGCGCGAGATCGCGCCGCACCTGAGCGAAGCGGAAGCCCTGTTCATACAAGGCCCCAATGACAAGTGGCGCACCGACTCGTACTTCCTGCGTTCGCTGGCTGAAGCCCGCGTGCCGGTGGAGAAGCGCATCTTCGGCGTCGGCCACTACCTGCGGCCGCACATGGTGCAGTTCATCAGCTGCACCAACGTGCTGTTCGAAGGCTACCAGACCACCAACACGCCGTTCTGGCAGCACAATCCGGTCAACTGCCACAATATGCATGTGAAGAGGATCTACGCCAACAGCATGGGCCCGAACAGCGATGGCTTCGATCCCGAGTCGTGCACCAATGTGCTGATCGAGGACTGCCACTTCAACACCGGCGACGACTGCATCGCCATCGATTCGGGCAAGGGTCCGGACATCCAGTTCGGTCCGGCGAAGAACATCGTGATCCAGAACTGCAAAATGCAGAGCGGCCACGGCGCGCTCACGCTGGGCAGCATCATGTCCGGCGGGATCGAGAACATCTACGCGCAGAACCTGGTGTTCGAGAACAGTTACTGGAAGACCGATCCGCTGAACATCGCGATCCGCCTGAAGACCAATATGAGCCGCGGCGGCTACCTGCGCAATATGCATGTGCGTAACGTGCATATCCCGAACGGCATCCGCACCACGCCGGCCTTCTATTCCACCTTGCCTGGTTCGCTGATTCCGACCAAGTCGGTGGCCACGTCGGCGGGCGGCATCATCACCATCGACTGCGGCTACGATCCGATCAACGACAACGTGCGTATCCGTCCGCCGAGCGTCAGCCATGTGCGGATCTCGAATGTCACCTGCGCCAACGTCGAGACCAAGGCGGGCAGCTACTCCTGCTACCAGGCCATCGTGATCCTCGGGCCGGTGGCTTCGGACTATAACGGTCCGGGCAAGCCGGTGGTGCTGCCGGTGTCCGACATCGAAGTCAGCGACTGCGATCTGGGCACGCCCGTCAATGCGGACAAGCCTATGTACCTCTACAACGTCAAGGGCTTGAAGCTGAAGAACGTCAAGATCGCCGGCAAGGCTGTCACTCAGAGTTTCTCCGCCTGAGTTCAGGCGCCGGACCGCGATGCGGCCGGCGCCTTTTTTTTCGGATACCGTCATGAACTTCCAGAGTCTCACCCTCGCCGCCGCGCTGATGCTGGCGGGCGCCAGCACCGCCGCCGAAACGCCGGCCAAGCCTATACGCATCCTGCTGGTCGGCGATTCGACGATGGCCAACAGCAGCGGCTACGGCGACGCCTTCTGCTCGCGCGTCAACCGCGCCAATACCTGCCTCAATCTGGCCAAGGGCGGACGCAGCTCCGGCAGCTTCCGCGCCGAAGGCCGCTGGGATGAGGTGGAAGGACTGCTGCGCGGAGCCGCCGCCTATCGCAGCACCTATGTGCTGATCCAGTTCGGCCACAACGACCAGCCGGGCAAGCCTGGCCGCTCGACCGATCTGAAAACCGAATTCCCCGTCAACATGGCGCGCTATGTGCAAGAGGTGAAAGCACTGGGCGGCATCCCCGTGCTGGTCACTCCACTGACGCGCCGCAGCTTCACCAACAACGTCCTGGAAAACAATCTGCTGCCGTGGGCAGACGTGATCCGCACTACTGCCGCCGCGCAGCACGTCGCGCTGCTCGACCTGAACGCGGAAAGCTACGCTGCCGTGCAAGCGATGGGCGAGGATGAAGCCGACACGCTGGCCGTGGCGCCCCGTCCCGACAAGATCACCGAAGCCACGCTGGCTGCGGGCAAAGTGGAAGTCGCGGGCGCCGCCAAATCCGCCTTCGACCGCACCCACGTCGGCGCCAAGGGCGCGGCCTACTTCTCGCGCATGGTGATGGAAGAGATGAAGCGCGCCTTGCCGGAAACGGCCGGCCAGTTCAAGCCGGAGAGCGAGCAGTGATGAAGCAGCTGTCTCCTGCGGGTATCGCCTTCCTGCTCGCCGCTTCCGGCGTAAGCTCGGTGCACGCGCGGGACACGCGCAAAGTCGCCGAGCCAGTCGAGCCGCCGTCTTGCGCCGTGCTGACTGCCGCACCTGCCGATGCTGCGCCGGGCAAGGACGACACCACCCGCATCCAGAACGCCATCGACCACTGCGCATCCGGCCAAGCCGTGAGGCTGACGGCCAACAATGAACAGCGCAGCTTCGTCTCCGGCCCGCTCACATTGCGCAGTGGCGTCAGCCTGCTGATCGATGCCGGGACCACGCTGTACGCCAGCACCAATCCAAAACTGTTCGATCGCGACACAGGCGCCTGTGGCAGCGTCGATAAAATCGGCAAGGGCTGCAAGCCCTTCATCACCGCCGACCGCACCAAGGGCAGCGGCATCTTCGGCGCAGGCAGCATCGATGGCCAAGGCGGCCACGTGGTCGATGGCGGCAGCGAATCGTGGTGGCAGCTCGCCCGACGCGCGCAGAAGGAGGGCGCCCGCCAGAACGTGCCGCGCCTGATCGAAGTCACCGCATCGCAGGACTTCACGCTGCACAAGATCACGCTGCGGAATTCGCCCAACTTCCACGTCACGCTGAACAACGTGGACGGCTTCACCGCATGGGGCATGCGTATCGATACACCCGCCACAGCGCGCAATACCGACGGCATCGATCCCATCTCGTCGCGAAACATCACCATCGCCTACAGCCATATCCGCACCGGCGATGACAACGTCGCCATCAAGGCCGGCAGCAACGGACCGACGGAAAACATCTCCATCCTGCACAATCATTTTTACAGCGGCCATGGCATGTCCATCGGCAGCGAGACCAATGGCGGCGTGCGCCGCGTGCTGGTCGATGACTTGAGCATGGATGGCACCACGTCCGGCCTGCGCATCAAGAGCGACGTCTCGCGTGGCGGCGTGGTGGATCAGGTCAGCTATCGGAACGTCTGCCTGCGCGACGTCAAAACACCGATCGACATCAGCACGCGCTACAACCCGCGCGCGGAGGGGGCGCTCGTTCCGATCTACACCAACATCAGCTTCGACGGCGTGCACAGCGTAACGCCGGGCCGCATCATCATGCAGGGACACGACGAACAGCACCCACTGCAAGCCACGCTACGCGATGTCAGCATCGGCGGCAAGGCAGACAGGAAGATCGAATTCGCCAACCTCACCGGTGAAATAAGCAGCACGCCAACAGCCGACTGCATGAACCGCTTTACGGCCGGCGCGCCCGCCGCACGCCCGCAACTCAGCATCGAACAATCCAAACAATTCACCTACAGCGAGGTGCTGAAATACGTCGGCGCCGCCGGCAGCGAAACCATCGACCCGTGGGATCCGCTGGCAGATCCACTGGCGACCGGCAAAGCCTACACGCCCGACTACATCGTCGACCAATCCACCAAAGCCGACGGAATCAAAACATTCAACACCGTGCAGGAAGCCGTCAGCCGCGCCGTCATCGACAGCAAGGACCATCCTGCCAAACGCCTTTACATGCTGATCAAACCCGGCATCTACCGGGAGCTGGTCTACATCCCCGCTGCCGCCGCACCGATCACCCTTTACGGCGAAGGCGAAGACCCAGCCTCCACGCGAATTACCGCAAAGCTGGACGCATCCAACACCGGCACGGCCTACGCCGCGCAGTACAGCGCGCAGTTCGCCGCAGCCCCCGCCGCCGTGCAGGCCATGTACGCATCCATCAAGGACCGCCCGCAGATCGGCACCTTCGGCACCGCCACCGTCTGGGTGCAGAACCAAGGCTTCCAGGCCCGCAACCTGACCTTCGAAAACGCCTACAACAAAGACACCGGCAACGCCCGCGCCGAATCGCTCCCGAACATCAACAACGTCCACCATCAGGCGCTGGCCTTGCAAGTGGACGGCGCCGACAAAGCGCAATTCGAGAACATCCGCCTGATCGGATTCCAGGACACGCTCTACCTGAAGTCTCCGCAGACCGGCAGCACCTCGCGCAGCTTCTTCAACAAGTCCTATATCGAAGGCGACGTCGATTTCATCTTCGGCGACAGCACCGCCTACTTCCACCAGACTGAAATCAAATCGCTGGGCGACCGAGGCCTCTCCTATGCCGCCGCGCCGGACACCCACATCAAAACCCGCTACGGCTTCGTCTTCGACCACTGCCGCTTCACGCATGACGGCTCGGCCAACGCGCGCGCCGGCACGTTCTACCTGCTGCGCCAATGGTTCCACAGCTCGCGCTGCACGCCCTACGCCACGGTGCCGGTGGACGGCTATGCCTGCACCTTCGGCCCGGCCAACGGCTACCAGGCGCCCAAAGGCACCGTCGCCAGGACGTCGCTGGAAGCGGTCGGAAAAATGGTGGTGCTCAATTCCCGCATCGGCCCGCACATCAACCGCACCTCGCCCTGGTCGGACTGGAACAAGAAAGGCACGCTGGCGTACCGCCCCGTCCAATACAACTCCGACGACCATTGGAACAACCTGATTAGCGCCGGCATCGATCCAATCAAGGATCTCGGCTACACCGCAAAGCCATCGCCACCGGACATCTTCCTCGGTGAGTTCAACAATTCGGATGAATAAGGAACACAGCATGACGATCAACACCCAGCGCCGCAACCTGATGAAGGCATTGCCCGCAGCAGCAGGCCTCACGCTTGGCGTCCAGGCCCGCGCCGCCACCGCGCCCGATCCATGGCTGCAAGCGCAGGCCATCATCGACCGCGTCTCCAGGCCGCTCAAGTTCCGCAAGCAGGATTTCATCGTCACCGCCTACGGCGCACAGACCTGCACCACGGCCAAAGTGAAGGCCTGGATCTCATTCGAAGAACAGGACGTGGTCGACACGCCAGCCGCAGGTTCGCCCGACTGCTACGCCGCCATCAAGGCCGCCATCGCCGCCTGCCACGAAGCGGGCGGCGGCCGCGTGCTGGTCCCCGCAGGGAGCTGGTACTGCGCCGGCCCTATCGTGTTGCTGTCTAACGTGAACCTGCACCTGAGCGCGGGCGCGCAAATCTACTTCAGCAACAACCCGGCCGACTATGCCAAATATGGCGATATCGACTGCGGCAAGCACGGCAAGCTGTCCATCTCGCGCTGGCAGAGCAACGACTGCCTGAATTTCTCGTCGATGATCTATGCCTACGGCCAGGACAACATCGCCCTCACCGGCGACGACTGGACCAGTACCCTGAACGGCCAGGGTGGCGTGCCGTTCAACGAACAAGGCGATTGCTGGTGGACCTGGAAAGGCAAACTCAAAACGCTGAACGCAGTGGCGCAAGGCTCGACGCCCAATTTCACCAAGGGGAAGATGTCGGAGAACACCGAGAACCCGTTGAACGCTGAATCGCTGTCCACCATCGCGCCGCAACTGACCGAGGCGGAACGCCTGCTGATACAAGGCGAAGGCGCCCGCTGGCGCGCGGACGCGCAGTACCTGCCGGCGCTGTCGGAAGCGGGCGTGCCGCTGTCCCGGCGCGTGTTCGGCTTGGGCCACTATCTGCGGCCGCCGATGATACAGCTGATCGGCTGCACCAATGTCCTGCTGCAAGGCTATCACGTCACGCATACGCCGTTCTGGCAGCACCATCCTGTCCACTGCCGCAACATCGTCATCCGCAAGGTCCACTGCGAAAGCCTGGGTCCGAACAGCGACGGCTTCGATCCCGAAGCCTGCGACCATGTGCTGATCGACGGCTGTACCTTCGACACCGGCGACGACTGCATCGCCATCAAGGCCGGCAAGGATCTCGATACGCAGTATGGTCCGTCGCAAAACATCGTGATCCAGAACTGCACCATGCAGAGCGGCCACGGCGCCGTCACGCTGGGCAGCGAGATGGCCGGTGGCATCCAGAACGTCTACGCGCAGAACCTGGTTTTCCAGAACATCAACTGGGCCACCAATCCGCTTAACACCGCGATCCGTCTGAAGACCAACCTGAATCGCGGCGGCTACCTGCGCAACTTCTACGTGCGCGATATCTCGATACCCAACGGCGTGCAGACCAGCCCTTCGTTCTATGCGTCGCTGCCTGGGTCGCCGATACAATCGAAGACCGTCGCCACGGCGGCCGGCGCCATCGTCACCTTCGATTGCGACTACACGCCGATCAGCGACAACGTCCGTACGCGGCCGCCGGTGGTCAGCGATGTCCACATCTCCAACGTCAGGGTCGGCAACGTGAAGACCAAGGATGGCAAGGTCGTGTCGTGCTATCAGGCGATCGTGATACTCGGGCCGGTGGCGTCGGACTACAACGGCCCGTTGCCGATGCCGCCCGTGGTGCCAGTCACCGGCGTCACCATCACCGACTGCGACTTCGGCCTGCCCGCCAACATGGAGCAGCCCTGGTTCCTCTACAACGTCAAAGGCCTGACGTTGAAGAACGTAACCATCGGCGGCAAGGTCCACAACACCAGCATTACAAAATTGTAATGATTTATTGATTGACCACGCATGCGGCGAAAAATAGAATCAGTTCGATGCAATAAAAACATCATAAAGGTTCTATATGCCCATCTTTCCAGTTACTGAGAAATTGAAACGTGCAGGGCTGGCAGCAAGCCTGCTGCTCGCCTTGTCGTCCGCCGGCTATGCCCATGGCGGCACGGCTCCCATCCAGCAACTGCCGCAGGGATGGACGCCGCTGCCCGCTTCCGCCGCTGCGCCGGAAGCAGGCCTGACGCTGTCCGGTCAGTTCCAGCATCAGGGCAATGCCGACACCGCCGTGCTGGTACAGAACGGCCAGGGTGGCGCGTATGGTTTGGCCGTGGTGCCGGGCACGCCGGCCGACGGCGCGGCCAGCATCGTCAAGACCTTCAAGGATATCCATGCCAATCCGCCGCGCCTGTCGCTGATCCATCCGGGCAGCTACCAGCCGGTATGCCACAGCGGCGAAAGCTGCGCGCCGCTCAGCATCGCCAATGAGTCGATCGGATTGTGCTTCGGCGAAGCCAGCTGCGAGATCATCTATTTCGCCGACGGTGCCTATCACGAGATGCACGTAACGGACTGAGCTCGCCTTCGGGCTTGAGTGCGGCGGCGTTCCGGTTGCCCCCGGCCGGAACGCCGCGACATGAGGCTCGGTGGGCGTGGTATCGGCACAACCGGCCGCCTATCGCCGCGTGGATTCGCCTATACTGGCCTGACTTTATCGTCCGGGGTCCGCCATGCGTCCACTGTTCATGCTGTTGTTGTCCTCCACCACCATCGCCAGCGCCGCGCAGGCCGCGCCTGTCGACGCGCTCAAACCGATGGCCTTTCTGGCCGGGCATTGCTGGAAGGGTGATTTCCCCGAAGGGAAGCAGAGCGATGAGCATTGCTTCCAGTGGAAGTACGACGGCAATGTGCTGAGCGATGTCCACACGGTACGCACGCCGGGCAAGCCGGATTATGTCGGCGAGACGATCTACTACTACGATTCGGCCGCGAAGCAGGTGGCTTTCCTGTACGTGGAAAACGGCGGCGGCTACAGCCGCGGCACAATGACGCCCACCGCCACCGGCCTCGAATTCCCCGCCACGCAATACGTCGCCAACGGACAGTCCCTCACCTACCGCGTCCGCTGGACACCGTCGGGCGCCGACGCCTACGAAGCCTTCAGCGAAATGAACATCAAGGATAAATGGGTCACGCAGTTCAAGCTGGTGCTGAAGAAACAGTGACTTGCCGCTGTCACTTCTTGAAGCCGCTGACAATCAGATACCAGTGACAACGCCGACTGCTTTTAAGGTGTTGTCCGGCAAACGGCGAACCAGACCAAGCGAGGAACCATCGCCCTTCTGCTTCTCGTCATAAGCCACCTTCAGCAAAGCAAAAGCGCGCAGCATTGCTTCTCCCTTGCTGATTCCTCTAGCGCACGCAATCATATTGAGCGCATCATCGACTTCTGGGGACATTTCCACAGTCATGCTTCTCATGGCACACCTCCATCGCAGCACATGTGATAAAAAATTATACTGCGCTTTTCTCGGTCGGTTTGTTTGAGAAAACCCAAACGGACGGATGAGGATATGAGGTGGAAATAATCAAAAAAGGGCAGACGCCTGTTCAGCATCTGCCCCGTCGTTACAGGCCGAACGGCGTTTCCGCCACGCCTTTGACGCCAGGCCGCAGCATCACCACCGCTCCGCCCCACTCCGCGTCCTCCGGCTTGCCGGAGACGATGGACGTCACCAGCAGCGTATCAAGATCCTTGCCGCCGAACGAGCACATGGCCGGCTTCAGCATCGGCACGTCGATGCGGCGATCCAGCTTGCCGTCCGGCGTGAAGCGCAGCACGCAGCCGCCGTCGTTACCGCAGATCCAGTAGCAACCCTCGCTGTCGATGGCGGCGCCGTCGGGGCGGCCCGCATACGTCGACATGTCCGCGAACACGCGGCGGCCGGATGGCATGCCGTCGTCGATGTCGTAATCGAACGCCCACACCATGCGCCGCGCCGGATGCGAATCCGACAGATACATGGTGCGGCCATCCGGCGAAAACGCCAGGCCGTTCTGCGTAATCAGCTCCGACACCACGGGCGCTGAAATGCCGCGCTCCATGTCATAGCGATACAGCTCGCCGACCGCGCGCGCGGCCGCCATGTCCATGAACATGGTGCCGCTCCAGAAGCGCCCCTGACGGTCGCAGCGGCCGTCGTTGAAACGCATGCCCGCACCCAGGCCGGCGGCGGGCGCAGCCAGCTTGATCTGCGCGGCGGCTTCCGCCTCGCCCAGCTCAAGACTGAAGATGCCCGTCTCCATGCCCGCGATCAGCCCACCGCCCGCCTTGGCCGCGACACACGCGACCATTTCGGTGGTGGTCCAATAGCGCGACGCACCGGTAGCGCCGTCCAGCCGCCACACGCGCTTGGCGGGAATATCGACCCAGTACCAGGCCGATTCCGCCGCGCTCCACGTTGGGCTTTCGCCCACCGTGCAAACGATATCGCTTACGCGTTCCATACCAGATCGCCGTTGACGACACGCGGCAGGTTCTGCGGGTTGGCGTCAGCCAGCGATTCAGGCAGCAGATACGAAGGCACATCCTGATAGCACACAGGACGCAGGAAGCGGTCGATGGCCGAAGCGCCGACCGACGTGGTGCGGCTGTCGGAGGTCGACGGGAACGGGCCGCCGTGCACCATCGCGTGCGACACTTCCACGCCGGTGCCGAAACCGTTGAACAGGATGCGGCCCACTTTGCGTTCCAGCGTAGGCATCAGGCGCGCGGCCAGTTGGCGGTCGTCTGCGGTGGCGTGGACGGCGGCGGTCAGCTGGCCTTCGACGTGTTCGGCCACGGCCAGCATCTGCGCTTCATCGTCGCACACGACCAGCAGCGAGGTCGGTCCGAAGATCTCGCCTTCCAGCGCGGTGTTGGTCAGGAAGGACTTCGCATCCACCTGATACAGGAAGGCTTGCGCTGCGCATGGTGCGTCGGTGCCCTGGCCTGCGGCGACCTGCTGCACGCCGTCGACAGCAGCCAGGCCGCTGACGCCGGTGACGTAGGCCTTGTGTATGCCAGGGGTCAGCATGGTGGTCGCACCCTTCGCGCCCAGCGTGCCTGCCACCGCGCCGACGAAGGCTCGCAGCTTGTCGCTCTTCAGGCCGACCAGCAGGCCAGGGTTGGTGCAGAACTGGCCCGAACCCAGGGTCAGCGAATCAGCGAAGGCCTGTGGCAGCTTGGCGTTATCCAAAGCGCCCGGCAGCAGGAACACCGGATTGATCGAGCTCATTTCAGCGTAGACCGGGATCGGCTCCTTGCGCGCGGCGGCGGTACGCATCAGCGCCAGGCCGCCCGAACGCGAACCGGTGAAGCCCACGGCCTTGATGGCAGGATGGCTGACCAGGTTCTGGCCGATGGTCTGGCCGGAGCCGATCAGCATCGAGAACACGCCTTCCGGCATGCCGCATTCTTCGGCGGCCTTGGCGACAGCCTTGCCGACCAGTTCCGAAGTACCCAGGTGGGCCGAGTGAGCCTTGACCACCACCGGGCAACCCGCGGCCAGCGCCGACGCGGTATCGCCACCGGCCACCGAGAACGCCAGCGGGAAGTTGGATGCGCCGAACACGGCGACCGGGCCCAGGCCGATTTTACGCAGACGCAGATCGCTGCGCGGCGGCGTGCGTTCCGGCAGCGCGCTGTCCAGCGTGGCGGACTGGAAGCGGCCGTCGCGCACGACTTTCGCGAACAGGCGCAGTTGATTGCAGGTGCGGCCGCGCTCACCTTCCAGGCGGGCTTGCGGCAAGCCGCTTTCCTGCATCGCGCGTTCGATCAGCGCAGGGCCGATGTCCATGATGCGGTCGGCGATGGTTTCCAGGAACTTGGCGCGCGCTTCCAGGCCGGTGGCGCGATAGATGTCGAAAGCCTGGTCGGCCAGTTCGCAGGCGCGCTGCAGATCGGCGGCGCCAGCCAGGCCGAAGGCCGGTTCGATTTCCACGTTGCGCGATGGATCGATCGCCTTCATCGTGCCTTCTTTACCCAGGACCGCGCTGCGGCCGATAACCATTTCACCTGCAATCTGCATATTGACTCCTTATGTATGAAAAGCGCGGACCAGCCGCGCTTGTTTTATATTTTTATGCCGCAGGACTTATTGTGCGCCCTGCTTGCGGATCAGCTTATCCAGCATGTCGCATTCTTCCGGCGTCAGATCGGTCAGCGGTGCGCGCACCGGACCTGCATCGTGACCCACCAGACGTGCGCCTGCTTTAACGATACTCACTGCGTAGCCGGCCTTACGATTGCGGATCTCAAGGTAAGGCAGGAAGAACTCGTCCAGCATGCGGTTTTGTTCGGCGTGGTTATCCGACGCGACCGCATGGTAAAAGTCCATCGCCAGTTTCGGCATGAAGTTGAATACCGCCGACGAGTATACCGGGGTACCGAGCGCTTTGTACGCGGCCGCGTAAACTTCTGCGGTCGGCAGGCCGCCCAGGTAGCTGAAACGGTCGCCCATCTTGCGCCAGATCGACACCATCAACTCGATGTCGCCGACGCCGTCCTTGAAGCCGATCAGGTTCGGGCAGCGGTCGGCCAGCTTGGCCAGCGAGTCCGGCGTCAGGCGGCAGTTGGCGCGGTTGTAGACCACCACGCCCAGGTTGGTGGCCTTGCAGACTTCGGCCACGTGTTCGATCAAGCCGTCCTGGCTTGCTTCGGTCAGGTAGTGCGGCAGCAGCAGCAGGCCTTGCGCGCCAACGCGCTCGGCTTCCCTGGCGTAGGCCGCGGCCACGCGGGTCGGGCCGCCGACGCCGGCCAGGATAGGCACTTGGCCGGCGCAGGTGTCGACGGCGGTCTTGATGATGTCGGTGTATTCGTTGGCCGTCAGCGAGAAGAACTCGCCGGTGCCGCCGGCGGCGAACAGCGCGCTGGCGCCGTACGGAGCCAGCCATTCCAGGCGCTTGATGTAGGTCGACTTGCGGAAGTTGCCTTCGGCATCGAAGTCAGTCACCGGGAACGACAGCAGGCCGGAGGAAAGAATTTTTTTAAGGTCATTCGGTTGCATAAGGTCTCCAATAATCGACGGGCGCATCTCAGGAAGAAACGTGGCAGCTGTTCGCCACTTGTTGTATGACATCGTACAACTATATGCGTTAGTGAGCAAGCGATTTAGCAAAATCTGCCGGATCGCCCTGCTCCCGTGGCTTTTATGCGGTCTGACCGGCGGCGATGCCTTCTTGCGCGCGGCGCAGGCGCTCGCGGCTGTTGCTCAGGTGGGTGCGCATGGCGGCGCGGGCCGCCTCGGCATCCTTGCGCAGGATGGCGTTGTAGATGTCGTCGTGCTCGCGGTTGAGGCGCTCCAGGTAAACGGCCGGATCGTCATGCGCCAGCTGTGCCGAATTGACGCGTGCACGCGGGATGATGGTGTTGCCCAGGTCGCTGAGGATGTCGACGAAATAGCGGTTGCCGGTGGCTTGCGCGATCAGCAGGTGGAAGGCCACGTCCGACTCGACCGAACCGGGACGCCCCTGCGAATGCTGGATGCGCTTGAGCACCGCGCCCATCTCCTGCACCTGTTCTTCGGTGCGGCGGGTGGCCGCCAGCCAGGCCGCTTCCGTCTCCAGGCTGATGCGCAGCTCCAGGATGGCGAGCACGTCGCCGATGGTGCGGATGGTGTCGGCCGAGATGCGCAGATTGGCCGGCTGCGGCTCCAGCACGAAGGTGCCGATGCCGTGGCGGGTCTGCACCAGCCCGGCCGCCTGCAGGTGCGAGATGGCCTCGCGCACCACGGTGCGGCTGACGCCATGCATTTCCATGATGACCGACTCGGTCGGCAGCTTTTCGCCCGGCTTCAGCGTACCGGCCTGGATGCTGCCGGTGAAGGCCTCAACCACGCCCTGGGCGAGGTTGCGGTGCTTCTTTTTCGGTACGAGGACGGTGGGAGCTGGCATGGGTGCGGCGGCGGTCTGGTTCATGTTATTTTAACTGTTGTATGACGACTGTTAGCATACACGCTTCTGGCGTGTCGCACGATCCGCATATTGCCAGATTTTTGACAACAATTGTGCCTTAGACACTTTTTTTGTCACAATTAGTGCATGAAGACTAGTTCAGAAGTAACACTCGGATCACAGTCGGGCCATGGTCAGGCCAGTAGCGCGGCGCTCATGGAGGCGGCTTCGTCGGCCGATTCGAACAGGATCTGCTCCAGCGCGGCATTGTCGTCGAAGAAGCCGGACAGGCTGGCATGCTCGCGTTCCGGCGCCAGCGGCGAGCGTATCGGGGCCAGATGCTTGGCGATCAGCAGCGTATCGCGCAGGCCCAGCGGTGGCGGCGTCAGCGTGGCGCCGCGCAGCGAGACGATGGCCTGGCTGACCGGTTCCGGTATCGCCATCTTCTTCATGATTTCACGGGTGATGATTTCCTGCGCCGCGCCCATCCACTCTTCCGGATCGTCGAGCAGGCCGGGAATGTCGTCGGCGCGCGACAACAGGTAGAAGCCGCCCGCCTCGTGGACGATGCCGGCGAACAGCGCGGTATCGGCGTCGGTGCGGGTCAGCTTGCGGGCGATCACATGGGCCAGCGCGGCCACGTGGGCGGAATGGCGCCACAGCTGTTCGGCCTGGGCGCGCAAGGCGGCGTCGCGGATGCGGCTGCCGAACTGGCGCACCACCATCGCGGCGGCCATCGTGTACAGATTACGGAAACCGACCCGCTGCACCGCCGAGCGCACGCTGGTGACGGGGGCGCCGCCGCGGTTGAACACCGCCGCATTGGCCAGCGCCACGGTGCGCGCGGCCAGCAGCGGCTCGCCCAGCACCTTGCGGATCACGTCTTCCATGTCGCAATCGGGATCGGCCAGCGCCAGTTGCAGCCGCAAGGCGGCGTTGACGCTGGTCGGAAAAACCAATTCCCCCTTCGAGGCCTGGGCAACAATCTCCGCGTAATCTTTTAGTTTTTCCATGGAAATATTATACCGTGGAAAATTGGGGTCAAGTCTGACATTCGGACACGAGCTCTGCCGTAATTGTCGCTACGGCGGAGCTCGTGTCCGAATGTCAGACTTGACCCCAGGGTGTTACAGGTGGGCGGCGATCTGCGGCAGCAGTTCGTCGAAGGTACGGCCCTTGCCGTTTTCGCCGATGGCGTGCATCTTCCACTCGCCGTTGTGGCGGTACAGCTTGGCCATGATCTGCGCCGAGTGCGGTCCCTGCACCGACAGGTTGAAGCGCGCCACTTCCTTGCCGCCGCTGGCGTCCAGCAGGCGGCAGTAGGCGTTTTCCACCTGCGCGAAAGTCTGGCCGGTGAAGCTGTTCACCGTGAACACCAGGCTCTTGACCGTCGACGGCACGGCGTCCAGGTCGACGTTGATCTGCTCATCGTCGCCGTCGCCGGCGCCGGTGCGGTTGTCGCCGGTGTGCTGGATGCTGCCGTCGCGGCTTTTCAGCTGGCGGAACCAGATCACATCGACCGGCGCGCCGGACTCGTTGAACATCACGCACGAAGCGTCCAGGTCGACCGCCTCGGTCTTCGAGCCGAAGCCCAGGAAGCCCTTGGACTTGATCGCATCCCAACCCAGGCCCATGGTCACGCGGCCCAATGCGCCGCCCGATTCCTTGGCCAGAGAAATTTTCTGGCCCTTGCTTAAACTGACAGTCATGTTTGACTCCTATGAATTACATTTCAACGATTACGTTGCGACGCCGCGTTGCGCCCAGGCCTGGAATGCCGCGCCGTTGCGCGAGCAGATCAGGATTTTTCCCTGGCCGGAGAAACGCAGCACCATGCCTTCGCCGCTGGTCTGGCTGTTGACCAGATTGCTCAGAAAGCCGCTGTTGCCGCCGGTGGTGACGGAGATTTCATAGCGCAGCGCGCTATCCCATGCCACCACATGCGAGTTATCGATAATCACGTCGCGGCCCGGCGTCACATCCAGTTGCGACATCGAGCCGAAGCCCGATACCGCGACCTGGCCGACGCCCGCCGTCTCGGTGATGAAAAAGCCGCCGCTCTGCGCGAACAGCGCATTGCCCAGGCTTTGGGTACGCACCTTCAGCTCGACGCCGGAGGTGGCGGCGACGAAGGCGCCGTCGCTCAGCATGTACTGATGCTGGCCGACGTCGAGTACCTGCATCGCTCCCGGCAGGCGCGGCGCCAGCAGGCAATCGCCCTCGCCGCGCACTGCTTCGATGTGCTGCTGGAAGAAGGACTCGCCGTTGGCAAAGCGGCGCATGATGGCCGCGCCGATGCCGCCGGTTACCTTGCCTTTCAAATCGAGCGCCGCTTCCATCATCACCATCGCATCCGACTCGCAGTAGATTTTTTCACCGTGAGCCAGCGAGACGTGCAGGAAGGGATCGATATCGCCGGTGATCGAAAATTTAGGCATGGTGGAGTCCTTTCTTATTCAACTAAAATTCAACTGAAAATTAAACGCGCACGCCGAACGACGAAGCCAGTGGACCGAGACCGCCCTTGAAGCCCTGGCCGACGGCCTTGAACTTCCAATCGGCGCCGTTGCGATACACCTCGCCGAAGATCATCGCCGACTCGGTCGAACCGTCTTCCGACAGGTCGTAGCGGGCGATCTCGCCGTTGCCGGCGCCGTTCAGGCAGCGGATGAAGGCCTTCTGCACCATGCCGAAGTTCTGGCGGCGCTCGTCGCCTTCGTGGATGGTGGCGCAGATCGCGATGCGTTCCACGTCGGCCGGCACGCGGGTCAGATCGATGGTGACGGTTTCGTCGTCGCCGTCGCCGGCGCCGGTGCGGTTGTCACCCGAGTGGGCCACCGACTGGTCCGACGATTTCAGGTTGTTGTAGAAAATGAAGTCGTTGTCGGCGCGGACCTTGCCGTCCACTTTCAGCAGGAAGGCCGAGCCGTCCAGGTCGAAGTCCTTGCCGTCGGTGCTGCGTACATCCCAGCCCAGACCAACCACGATTTTCGACAGGCCTGGTGCTTCTTTGCTCAGGTTGACGTTGCCGCCTTTTTGCAGACTGATTGCCATGATGTGATGCTCCTAAAAAGAGAACCGGACTTGGGGTGCTACAGGCGGCGGACCGTGTCCGTAATTAACGGTCCGCCGAATTCTTGAATACTTTATGCAGCGATGGCGACAGCGGCTTCCTTCTGGCGGCGATGACGCACCGAGGACCACAGCGAGGCGCCGATGAAGGCCACACCAATCAGACCGGTGAACAGCTCCGGAATGTGGAACTTCATACTTGCCAACATGATCGCGGCCAGGATACCGATCGCATAGTGCGCGCCGTGCTCCAGGAAGACGAATTCATCGAGCGTGCCCTTCTTCACCAGGTAGACCGTCAGCGAGCGGACGAACATCGCGCCTATCGCCAGGCCCAGCATGATGATGACGACGTCGGTGGTGATGGCGAACGCGCCGATCACGCCGTCGAAGCTGAACGAAGCATCGAGCACTTCCAGGTACAGGAAACCACCGATACCGCCCTTCTTCACCAGATCGCCGACATTGCTGCCTTCTTCTTCCTTCTCCAGCAGGTTGCTGACCGCATCGACGCCGACGTAGATCAGGATGCCCCACAGGCCGGACACCAGCACCACCAGCTTCTGCGCTTCGCCTACCAGGCCCATGGAGCCCAGTAGGACAGCCAGCGCAATCATTACCGAGATCGAGGACACCTTGCCCAGCGAGCCGAGTTTCTTCTCGACGTTGCCCAGCCAGTGGACTTCTTTCTCGTCATCGAACAGGAAGTTCAGGAACACCAGCAGCAGGAACATGCCGCCGAATGCCGCCACTTCCGCGTGGTGATTCGTCAGGTGCATCGAATACGTTTTCGGGTCGTTCAGCGCCAGGTGCCACACGTCCATGATGCCGATGTCCGCCGCCACCGCCACGATCACCAGCGGGAACAGCAAGCGCATGCCGAACACCGCGATGATGATGCCGACGCCGAGGAACAGCTTCTGCCAGTAGGCATCCCAGGTCTTCAGCACGGAAGCGTTGACCACCGCGTTATCGAACGACAGCGACACTTCCATCGCGGCCAGGATCGCGGCGATACCGACGGCGGACAGGGCGCCGCCCCAACCGCTCAGTTCGTAGCCCCACCAGCCCGCCGCCGCAAGGCAGAGGAACGTGACGAGGAATGACACTTTGAAGTGTTTCATTCTTTTTCTCTCTTGGTTATGAATCGATGGGATGCAGTGTAGAGAACAACGGCGTTTTTAAAAATAGAAGATAATTGAAGTATTACTTCGTAAAAGCAGAAGATCATGAAAACCAGCGGACTCAATTTCAGGCACTTGTATTTCTTCTGGATGGTGGCAAAGGAAGGCGGCGTCACGCGCGCGGCGGAGCGCCTCGGGCTGGCCGTGCAGACCATCAGCATGCAGCTCGCATCGCTGGAGCAATCGATAGGCAAGCAGCTGCTGGAGCCGCAAGGGCGGCGTCTGGTGCCGACCGAGGCGGGCAAGCTGGCGCTCACGTATTGCGACCAGATCTTCCTGCTGGGCGACCAGCTGCAGGACGCGCTGGACGAAACCGAAGCGAACAAGATGCGGCTGACGGTCGGCATTTCCGACTCGCTGCCCAAGCTGATCGCCTACCGCCTGCTGCAGGCCACGCAGCAGCTGGACCAGCAGGTGCGGCTGGTGTGCATGGAGGATGAATTCGAATCGCTGCTGGCCGACCTGGCGCTGGGCAAGCTGGACGTGGTGCTGACCGACCGCACCGTGCGCGCCGGCGGCAGCCTGAAAGTGTTCAGTCACTTGCTGGGCGAAAGCGACATGAAGCTGTTCGGCGTGCCCAGGCTGGCGCGCAAATACCGGCGCAACTTTCCGGCCAGCCTGCACGGCGCCCCGCTGCTGCTACCGACCCGCAACAACGCGCTGCGCGGCCGCATCGACGCCTGGTTCGTGCAGCACAAGGTGCGGCCGGACATCGTCGGCGAGTTCGAGGACAACGCCATGCTCAACACCTTTGGCCGCAACGGCCTGGGGCTGTTCTTCGCGCCGTCGGCGCTGGCGCAGGACATCGAAGAGCAATTCGGCGCGGTGCTGGTGGGCGACGCCCCGGAGCTGCGCGAACAGTTCTACGCCATCTCCAACGCCCGCAAAATCACCCACCCGGCGATCGAGGCCATCCTGTCGGCAGTCCATAGCGGGCCCTTCGCCATCGCCGACTAATCTTATTAATAAGACTGTCCTTCCTCAAATGTGCGAATCCTCTCAAATTTAAAATAAGAGCATTATTCGCGCTCTAAAGAATAGTTATATTTGGAGAGAATTGAGTATCGGAATTCCGATTACTGGGATGAAATGCATAAATATGTTGCAGAATATTTTTTAATTTTATTAAACAACTTTCATAAAATAAAAATTATTAGCCAAGCAACGGCAGATATGCCATTATGTTGATTCAACGCAACAAATTTATCTAACCAGTAACGGAGATACCCTTGAAAGCAGCCGCCTCGCAGCGCCGTTTGCTGCGCCTTCCCCCGCACCTGACTGCCAAGCTGCTGTGCGCCGCAATCGGCACGACCCTGGCCAGCGGCTGCGCAACCGACCCGCGCACCGGTCAGCCGTCGTTCCAGCAGACTTTCGCCAGCAAGGATCCTTGCTCGAACAATGCGAGAAATATCGGCGTCGCCGTCGGCGCCATTGCCGGCGCGATACTCGGCAACCAGGTCAAGCACTCGAATAGCGCCCGCGTGGTGGGCGCATTGGCCGGCGCTACTATCGGCGGCTTAATCGGGCGCGATATGGACCAGCGCCGATGTGAGCTGTCCAAGATCGCCAGGCAATATGATTTAAGCCTGAAGACATCGACCGTCAGCGCTGATGGCAGCGTGATCGACGACCAGCGTTTGAACGCCGCGTCCAATGCCGATGCCATTAAAAAGGATGCCGTCGGCATGATTGTTGAAGTGCGAGAACAATCAGGCAAAGGCGGACATTTTGAAACAAATTCCGATCAATTAACCGAGCAGGCACAGCGTTATTTCTCGGCAATCGCCGATTCGTATAACGCCCGGCTCATCGCCAATAACATCACCGATCCGCAAGAGAAATCCAGTTATATTTCTCAAGTTAGCAAACGCAAGATCTTGTTAGTCGGCCACACCGACGATACCGGCAGTTCACGGTTAAACGCTGACCTGTCGGAACGCCGCGCCCAGGCTGTGGCGGCGTATATGGAAAAACGCGGAATACCGAAGGAATCGCTATTCTTCCAAGGAGCAGGCGAAGCCTATCCCATTGCCGACAACGGCAGTGAGGAAGGCCGCGCGCAAAACCGGCGCGTGGAAATTGTAGAGATCGCCGATACCGCCAACTTCGACCGCTATCTGGCCGAACGCAAGCCGCGCTACGAGTTCTACCGTGGCAGCGATGCACCGTCACCGCAAGTGGCGGTGGCCGCCCCTGCCGCGCCGCCTGTCGTGAAGCCGGCGCCGGTCAAAGTCACGCCAGGAAAAACAGCGCCCGCCATCGCCGGCAAAGCGCCGGAGGCGGCTGCAGCAAACGCCACCACTATCCCCGACGGCGTCGATTTCGGCGGCACCCCGCTGTCCACCATCGCCGCTGCCGACATCGGCCAGCTCAGTTCCAAGTCCAGCGGCACGTTCCGGCTCATCAGCAACGCCTACGCCGACGAACCGCCCATCATGGCCGACTGCTCACGTGACCGGCCCCGCGTGGCCCACGGCGTCAAGGCTCTACAGGATGGCAAAAGCTATCGCACCAGCGAATACCTGCCTGGCCTGTACGGCAAGACCTGGACCGAGCAGGTCAACGGGCATCAGGTCGTGCTGAACAAACTGACGGTTTTGGCCAGCAATGGCGCGGCCGCGAACCTGCCTGAGTTCAAGGTGTACACCAACTACAACCCCGTCAAGAATGCCAATCCGGCCGCGGCACTGGCCTTGAATCCCGAAGTGAATACCTACCTCGGCAACAAAGGCCTGCTATACCGGATGTTCTTCAACGGCAAAGGCGGCCTGTCGTGTGCAGACGTGGTGTTCGGCAGCGATGGCGGTACGTCAGCCAAGGGCGGGCGGCTGATTTATGCGCGTGGCGCGCGGCTCATGTCAGCGGACTTCAAACCAACGCTATATCAAAAATAAAGGGATGAACTCATGAAGGAATTTATCAGTACTTATCCAGCCCTGGCCTGGAGCATCGTCAGCGTTCTGCTGGCCCTGACCGTCGTCGCCGTCTTGTGGCAGCAAGTCAAATGGTGGTGGTTTAACACCTGGGTCAGTTTCCCGCTGATCGGCCGCATCGCCACGCTGGCGCGTGACGCCAACGAGGATGTCGCCTACCCTGGCTGGTTTTCCGGCGAGCGCACGCTGTGCCAGGAATACAAGAACTTCGTGCACGTCCAGGACGAACACGACTTCAACGAGAAAATCACCTACCTGACCAAGGCTGGCGACAACGGCCGCCGCAGCACGCCCGGCTGGATCTGGCTGCTGACGGTGTCGATGGTGTTTGTCGAAGCGCTGGGCTTCTCCTACGTATTGGCCGGCTACACAATTCCGGGAGCCAGCGAGAACCTGCAACAGACCGGCGCCTACGGCATCGCCTTCCTCATTTCAGTCATCCTGGTGGCGTTCACCCACTTTGCAGGTCACGAGTTGTACAAATCCGGCCGCATCAAGAACGCCCGCCGCGAATGGGTAGAAGACAAACGCGAGTCCAAGCTGTCGACCGGCACCATTCCGCTGGCCCGCCCACAGAACAGCGACGACGGCCTGCCCGCCTACACGCAATTGTGCAATCGCGTCGGCGCGCACCCGACTTATCTGGTATCGATCGCCACGCTGGTGATCGTGCTGCTGATAGCCGGAGCAGCCACCTATGTGCGCGGCCAGGTTCTGGAAAAGGAACTGGTCGCGCGCGTCACTCAAGTCAACAAGCAAATCGACAACGGCAACCAGGCCGCCAGCGACAGCCTCGATATGAGCAAGCCCGGCCTCACCCTGCCCGACGCCGATGTGGCCGCCAACCACAACGCGGACAAGAAAGTCGCCATCGAAGAAGCCGACATTGACCGCCATGGCGGCTGGGCCACCTTCATTGTGCTGGCGTTTGTCTTCGTCTTCCTGCAGTTGCTGGGCGTAATCTTTGGCTATCGCTGGGGCTTTGCTGGCCAAAACAGTGCCGAAGCGTTCCGCGACATCGGAGGCGGCCGCTATTCCAGCTATACCGCGGTGCGTGAAGCCTACCGCCGCGTCGCCGATACCGCGCAAGCGCGCCTGGCCGTACTGCAGCAAAAGATCATGGCCAGGAACAGCGATGTCGGCACCTCGGGCCAGCATTTAAGCAAGACCTTCCGCGACTATGTGCAGGAAACCCGGATCGCCGACCAAGCCGAGCGTCAACACGAACGCCATCACGCACAGGCGGTCAAGGCACAGGCCGAAGCACCCTCTCCTGTTCCAGCTCCGCAAGCCGGCTCGGCTGCCGAGGTGTTGCAACAACTGAATGCCTTGGGAGACGACAAGCCGGCCAAGCTGGCCCTGTTGGCAACCTTGCCGGACAGCTTGAACGCGGAAGTGGTCGCCGCGCTGAAGCTGCAGAAGGAAGAAAAGGCCCGCCAGGCCCGTAACGCCGAACTGGAGGACTTGCTGTGAAATGGAGCGCCCTGCTGCTGCAACTCTGCCTGTCCGGCGCGGCCGTGGCCGCCAATACCAACGCCGTCCAGAGCTGCCAGGACAAGTCGCTGCCGCCGTTTCCGCCAACCGCGCGCGAGTTGCTGGTGGTGATAGACCAGACCACTCCTCTCAGTCCGGCGCTGCAACAGCTAGTCGCCAACAACGTCAAGCCTTTCCTGGCGCCCGGCAACCGCTTCAGCGTGGTGGTGTTCTCCGCCTATACACAAGGCCACTACACCGAACTGCTGACGGCGGGGACGCTGGACGCACAACTGCCCAGCGAAACCCGCAACGACATCGGCAAGCCCGCGCTGGTCAAGCTGGACCTGTGCCTCCAACGTCAGCCGCAACAGGCGGCACAGGCCGCCGGCCAGGCGTTGCGCGCGGCGTATCAAGGCACTAGCAGCAATATCGCCAAATCCGATATCTTCGCCAGCCTGAAATCCATTGCCAGCGTCATCAAGCAGTCCCCGGCGCAGGAAAAAGTAGTACTGATCGTCTCCGACATGCTGGAGAATTCGTCGGTCAGCAACTTCTACGCGGAGCAGGGCAAGTCGGTGCGCAATGTGGCGCCGGCCAAGGAAATGCGTACGGTCGAAGACAACCACCTGCTAGCCGACTTTGGCGGCGCACGCACCTACGTGATCGGCGCGGGCCTGCTGGCGGACGACGCCGTGCACACCAAAAACTATCGCGATCCCAAGACCATGCAATCGCTGAACGCTTTCTGGAGCGAGTATTTCAGCAAATCCAATGCCAAACTGGTGGAATTCGGCCAGCCGGCCTTGCTCAATCCCCTACGCTAATCCCCATCTCCGCGCCGGCATCGACCGGCGCTCTCCCCTCTGCGCGGCATATTTTGCGATGCATAAACGCGCTGTCGTTTAAGATACCTGTTTTAACTACCTGAATCGCCGCTCGGCCCTTATGCAAAACCTTATGCTTGTCGTGCTCGCCATCTTCCTGGTCGCGCTCAATGGATTCTTCGTGGCGGCCGAATTCGGCATCGTCACACTGCGCAAGACGCGCGTGCGCGCCATCGCCAAGACCCAGGGACTCAAGGGACGCATACTCGGCAAGGTGCACGGCGAACTCGACGCCTACCTGTCGGCCTGCCAGCTGGGCATCACGCTGGCCTCGCTGGGCCTGGGCTGGGTCGGCGAACCGGCCTTTGCCGGCCTGCTGGAACCGCTGCTGACGGCCATCGGCGTCACCTCGCCGGAAATCGTCCACGGCATCGCCTTCGTGTTCGCCTTCTGCGTGATCTCCTTCCTGCACATCGTGGTGGGCGAGCTGGCGCCGAAGTCGCTGGCCATCCGCATGCCGGAAGTGATCGGCCTGTGGAGCGCGCTGCCGCTGTACGGCTTCTACTGGGCCATGTATCCCTTCATCTGGGTGCTCAACGCCAGCGCCAACATGGTGCTGGGCCTGGCCGGCCTGTCCGGCAAGGGCGGCCACGACAGCCACTATTCGGTCGACGAACTCAAGCTGATCCTGCGCACCAGCCAGCCGGGCGAAAAGTTCAACAAGGACGAACGCAACATCCTGGCCCATTCGCTCGATTTCAGCGATCTGTCGGTGTCCGATCTGATGCGCCCGATTAACGAGGTGATCGGCCTGTACGCCAACCGTCCGCTCAACGACAATCTGCAAACCATGTTGCGCAACCGCTTCAGCCGCTATCCCTATTACGACAAGGATGGCGAGACGGTGCTGGGCGTGGTGCACCTGAAGGACTTGTTCTTCGCCCAGCAGTCCGGCAAGCCGGTCACCGACCTGGTGCCTTTCCTGCGCCCGGTGGAGACGATTTCGGCCCGCACGCCGGCGCTGGAACAGTTCCGCCGCTTCCGCGACGGCGCGCCCCACTTCGCGCTGATCGGCGAAAAAGGCAAGCGTCCGCTGGGCTTCATCACGCTCGACAACCTGCTGGGCGCGATGGTCGGCGAAATCCATGACGAGTTCCGCCTCAACGAGAACGACTGGCTCAAACAGCCCGACGGCACCCTGGTCGGCAAGGCCAGCCTGCCGATCTTCTCGCTGGAACGCACGCTGGGCATCGACATCGAAAACGAGGAGTTGGGCCTGGAAGAGGTAGAATCGGTAGGCGGCCTGATCATGCTGAAACTGGGCGATATCCCGAAACAGGGACAACGCATCAGTTTCCGCGGTTTCGACATCGTCGCCAAGAAAATGAATGGCCCGCGTATCCTGCTGGTCAAAGTCATTCCCAAGGATGACACCGAGGACAACGCCGACCAGGACTAACCCGGTAGGAGGAGATGTGCTCAGCCGCCTGATCCTTTGTTGTACCCTGCTTGGCGCCGCCGGCCTCGGCGGCGCCGAACCGCGCAGCGGCTGCAAGCAGCTGCGCGTCGCCTTCTACGAAGACGGCGCCCTGTTCTACCACGCCGCCGACGGCGGCTGGACCGGCATCGACAAGGATGTGGTCGACGAACTGGCGCGCCGGCTCGGCTGCACCATCGAGGCCAGCGTCGATTCCCGGGTCCGCATCTGGGCCGGCCTCGGCAGCGGCAACATCGATATGTCGGTCTCCGCCCTGCTCCTGCCCGAACGCGAGAAGATCGGCCGCTTCGTGCCGTATATGACGGGCCGCAATTTCGTGCTGCTGCACAAGGAATTGAACGGACGGCTGCACAGTATGGCAAGCTTCCTTGCCGATCCCCAATACAAGATCGCCGTCGTCAAAAGCTACAAGCACGGCCGCGCCTACGAGGATTGGCTGTCCAAGCTGCGCGCCCAGGGCCGCGTGTTTGAAACGCCCGACCATCTGGCTATGATGCGCCTGTTCAAGCTGGGGCGGGTGGATGCGGTGATGGCCACGCCCACCACCTGGTATCCGCTGGTCAAGCAGGAGCAGCTGGCGGGCACGTACAGCGTGATGGATTGGGCGCCGCGCGAGAACATGGTCTCCGGGCTGATCGTCTCGCGGCAGAATATCGACGCGGCCACGGTGGCCCGCTTCAGCCACGCGATCCGCGCCATGCGCGAGGATGGCACGCTGCGCCGCATCTTCGAGCGCCATACCGACGCCGAGCGCGCCGCGCAAATGATTAACTTCTAGGCCGCTTCGCCGGTCCAGTTGCGCAGCAGGCCCAGGCCCACGGCCAGCAGCGTCGGGCCGATGAACAGGCCGACGAAGCCGAAGGCCAGCACGCCGCCCATCACGCCCAGCAGCACCAGGATGAACGGCAGGCTGCTGCCGCGGCTGATCAGCATGGGCTTGACCACGTTGTCGACGCCGCTGATGACGAACATGCCCCACACCAGCATGAAGACGCCCCAGCCCGTGCGGCCTTCGTTGAACAGCCAGATCGCCGCGCCGCCCCAGATCAGCGGCGGCCCGACCGGCACCAGCGACAGCAGGAAGGTCGCCACCGACAGCAGCGCCACGGCCGGCACGCCGGCGACCAGGAAGCCGACCGCCGCCACGGCGGCCTGCGCCAGCGCCGTGCCCAGCAGGCCGTACATCACGCCGCGCACGGTGCGGCTGACGGTGTCGGCCACGGCCGCGCCCTGCGCGCCGATCAGCTTGTCCATGCCGACCGCCAGCGCCGCCAGCATGGCCTTGCCGTCGCGGTACAGGAAGAAGCTGACGAACACCGCCAGGCTGACCTGGGCCACGCCGCTGCCCAGCACCATGCCGCCGCCCAGCAACAGGCGGCGCGCAGGCTCCAGCAGGTTCTTGGCGACGCTGAGCAATTCCTCGCGGCTGCCCAGCAGCTTGTGCAGATAGGTGTCGGCCGCCTCGCCGATCACCGGGATCTCCTTCAGCCAGGCCGGCGGCGCCAGCGTGCCGCTGCCCAGGCTGGTCTTGATTTGATCGTAGAAGTCGCTGGCATTATCGGCAACATTCCACGTCACCAGCGCCAGCGGCACGATGATCAGCAGGGTCAGGCCGACGCTCATGACGGCGGCGGCCAGCGAGCGGCGCTCGCGGCAACGCGACAGCAGGCGCAGGTACAGCGGCCAGCTGGAGATGGTGATGGCGGCGGCGAACAGGATGGCGGCCAGGAAGGGCCGCAGCACGGTCAGGCAGCCGATCACCAGCAGGATGATGGCCGCGAGGCGGGTAAAGGGTTGGAAGCGCTGTTGCATGCGCATCGGTCAGGGCTGGGCCAGCAGCAGCTTGAGGTCGTGCACCAGCGGCGCCGGCCCCTGCCCGCTGCGCGCCAGCAGGCGGATCTTGCCCTGCTTGTCGAACACATAGCTGGCGGCGGTGTGGTCCATCGAATAGCTGCCCGGCGTCTTGCCCGGCACCTTGGCGTAGAACACCTTGAACTCCTTGCCGACGGCGGCGGTCTGCTCGGCCGTGCCGTACAGGCCGAGGAAGCGCTTGTCGAAGGCCGGCACGTATTCGGACAGCAGCTGCTGGGTGTCGCGCTCGGGATCGACGGTGACGAACAGCACCTGCACCCGGGCGGCATCGGCGCCCAGCTCCTTCATCGCGGCCGACATCTCGGCCATCGTGGTCGGGCACACGTCCGGGCATTGGGTATAGCCGAAGAACAGCACTACCACCTTGCCCTTGAAGTCAGCCAGCGTGCGCGGCTTGCCGTTGTGGTCGGTCAGCGCGAAGTCCTTGGCGTACGGCAGGCCGGTCAGGTCGGTGTTCTTGAATTCCAGGCGCGGCGCGGCGGCCCTGCGCTCGCACGCGGCCAGCAATACGGAAAGGACGATCAGGCCGAAGGCGAGCAGTTTTTTCATCAGAATTTAAAGTAGTGGTCCACCAGCAGCGCCACGAACAGCAGCGACAGGTAGATGATCGACCAGGTGAAAGCCTTGCGGGCGATCAGGTCGGTGTAGTGGCGGTAGATCTTCCATGCGTGGTGCAGGAAGACGGCGTTCAGCACGACGGCGCTGGCCAGATAGATCAGGCCGCTCATATGCACGGCGTACGGCAGCAAGGTGGTGGCGGCCAGCGCGATCGAATACAGCCAGACGTGGAACTGCGTGAACTTCATGCCGTGCGTGACCGGCAGCATCGGCAGGCCGGACTTGGCGTAGTCGTCGCGGCGGTACATGGCCAGCGCCCAGAAGTGCGGCGGGGTCCATATGAAAATAATCAGCACCAGCAGCCAGGCTTGCATCGGCACGTCGTTGGCGACGGCGGCCCAGCCCAGCGCCGGCGGCATCGCGCCGGACAGGCCGCCGATGACGATGTTCTGCGGCGTGGCCGGTTTCAAAATCATGGTGTAGATGATGGCGTAGCCGACGAAGGTGACGAAGGTCAGCCACATCGTCAGCGGGTTCACCAGCGCATACAGGATCCACATGCCGGCGCCGCCGATCACGGCGGCGAACACCACGGTCTGCATGACGGTGATCTCGCCCATGGCCATCGGGCGGCGGGCGGTGCGCGCCATGCGGGCGTCGATCTCGCGCTCGGCCAGGCAGTTGACGGCGAAGGCCGCGCCGGCCAGCAGCCAGATGCCGACGGTGGCGGCCACCAGCAGGCGCCAGTCCGGCATGCCGTCGCTGGCGAGGAACATGCCGATCACGGCGCAGAAGACGGCCAGCTGCGTGACGCGGGGCTTGGTCAGCGCCCAGTATTGGGAGGCGCGGCTGGCGGATTTGGATGTGGCGGTGTGTGTGGTCATTAGATGCTTAAAGGTGCTTACTTTTGCCGGGCAGCGGAGGTGTGCGCGGATGCCGCGCCCGAGGCTGCCTTTTTTGCAATATCGTACTGGTACTTAGCCTTGTAGTTTAACATGGTAAGCAACAGGACCAGCAGCGCCGCCCCGGCGTTGTGCAGCACCGCGATCGTCAGCGGGAAGCTGAGGTAGATGGTGGCGACGCCGGTGGCGATCTGCGCCGCCAGCGCCAGCGCGATGTAGCGGGCGGTCTTGTGCAGCGCCGCATGCTCCCACGCGCGCCAGGCCGTGTAGCCGGCCACCAGCGCGACGATGATGCCGACATTGCGGTGCACCCAGTGGATCGCCGTCAGGGCCGCGAACGGCAGGTAGTGGCCGGCGGCGGTCTTGCCCAGCTCCCGCCATAGCGTGAAGCCGTGTTCGAAATCCATGTCCGGCACCAGCTTGCCGCCGCACAGCGGGAAATCGGTGCAGGCCAGGGTGGCGTAGTTGGTGCTGGTCCAGGCGCCCAGCGCCAGTTGCACCAGCAGCAGAATGGCCGAAGCCCCGGCCAGCAGCCGGATGTTGCGCATCGCCGGCGGCGAGGCCGTCACCGTGCGCACCGGCGCGATCAGCTGGTTCTGGCGGCCGCCGTACCACGCCAGCAAGGACAGCATGCCCATGCCCAGCAGCAGATGGGTGGTGACGATCACCGGTTGCAGCTTCAGCGTCACGGTCCAGGCGCCGAACGCGCCCTGCACGCAGATAAACAGGAACAGCACGGTCGGCAGCCATGGCGCGTACTCGGTGCGCGTGCCCTTGGACTTGCGCCATTGGTACCAGGCTTGCGCCATCATCGCCACGATCAGCACGCCGATCGCCATCGCCAGATAGCGGTGGATCATCTCGATCCAGGCCTTGACCACCGTGACCGGGCCGGTCGGCAGCAGCGCCTCGGCCGCCGTGATCTGCTCGTGCGCGAGGAAGGGATTGGCGGCGCCGTAGCAGCCCGGCCAGTCCGGACAGCCGAGGCCGGAATCGGTCAGGCGCGTGAAGGCGCCGAACACGATCAGGTCGAAGGTCAGGAACACGCAGACCCAGACCAGCTTGCGATATTTGTTGGCGTCGGACGAAGTCCACACCAGCGACGCCGGCAGCAGCGCCACCAGCAGCGCCGTCACGGCCATTTGAGCGAGGGTGGTCGAGTGCATGACGGTCAGCCTATCGCCGAAGCCTTCAGCAGCTTGCTGATGTCCTTGTGGACCTTCTTCACCTTCTCGGTATCGCTGGAGACCGCGCCTTTCGGGAAGCGCATCATCAGGTTGCCCAGCGGGTCGATCAGGTAGACGTGGTCGGACACGCTATCGCCGGCGGCCTGCTCCAGCGGCAGCCACTTGTCGATGACGGCGGCCGGCGCGCGCAGCATGCGGGTGCCGTCGTTGACGCGCATCAGCACCGTATCGAGCGGCTGCTCGTCGGTAATCATCCACACGCGCTCGATGCGCTCCATCTCCTTGCCCTGCATGGTGCGCAGCTGGCGCATGGCGAACAGCTGGTCCTGGCAATCCTGCTTGCAGTCGGACGGACCGACCTTGAGCATGATCCACTTGCCCTTGTAGTTGTCCAGCGTCAGCGGCTTGCCGTCCAGCGAGGTGCTGGCCATGGCCGGGATAGGATGGTCGCGCGGATCGATCAGCGCGCCGAAATTGGTGACGCCGCCCTTGGGCTTGATCACGTAGTACGTCAGGTAGGAGCCCACCAGCGGCGCCGCGCACACGGCCAGCACGGCCATCAGTTTCCAGCGACCACGGCCTTGATTACTTTTGTTTTCCACGTCTGAATCCGTTCACCACAAAGAAGATAACAGCCATCGCCGACAGTGCGTACCACTGAAAGGCATAGCCCTGATGTTTTTCCACGTTCAACGTCGGCGGTGCCCAGTCGCGCACCATCTGCGCGTCGTCGCCGGCCGGCCTGGCCGCGCCGGTTTGTTCGACCACGAACGGTTGCATGGTCAGGCCGCTGTCCCTGGCCACCTGCAGCGGATCGGCGTTCTGCACGATGGCGTTGGGCGTCAGCACCGGCGTCCTGGCCAGTTCCAGCACATGGCCGGCGTCCAGCCGCGCCACGCCCTCCAGCGTCACCGTGCCGGACGGCGTCGCATACGCCGGCAGCTTGGCGCGCTCGGCCGGGTTGCGCGGCAGCCAGCCGCGCACCACCAGCACGTGCATGCCCGATCCCGCAATTTTAAACGGCATCAGCAGATAAAAGCCGGAGCTGTTCTTGTAGGGACGATTGTCCAGGTACACCGGCCAGCCGGCGACAAATTCGCCGGTGACGGCAACGCGGCGGAATTCCACCGCATCGGCCGCCAGCGGCGTGCCGTCCAGTGTCAGCGGCGCGCTGGCGTTGCCCTGGGCCAGCTTGGCCTGCAACACGATCTTGTGCGCGGCGCGGCGCTGCTGCCAGTTACCCAGCTGTATGCCCAGCGCCACCACCAGCACGGTCGCGGCGAAAGGGACGAGTTTAAAACGGAACGCAATACCCATTACAATGGAACCCTCATCAAACCCACTACCGGTCCTGCCATGAAAATTGCTGTCGCCATTGCGTTTATCCTGATTATCGGCAGCCTGGCATCCGCCTTCTATTTCCTGATGCGCGACAAGGGCAAGAGCAACAACACCGTGCGCGCGCTGGCGGTGCGGGTCGGCCTGTCGATCGCCCTGTTCGCCGCGCTGCTGATCGCCCACAAGCTCGGCTACATCCAGCCCACCGGCATCCGCGGCTGAAATAAAAAAGCCGCATCCGGTGTCGAACCGATGCGGCTTTTTCTCCAGCGCCGCAGCAGCATCGCTGCGGCATTATAGCCTTGTTACAGCCTGTACTTACAGCCAGTAAACCACAACGTACAGACCCAGCCAGACCACGTCCACAAAGTGCCAGTACCAGGCCGCGCCTTCGAAGGCGAAGTGGTGGTCCGGCGTGAAGTGGCCCTTGAGTACACGGACCAGCACCACCGACAGCATGATCGCGCCCATCGTCACGTGGAAGCCGTGGAAGCCGGTCAGCATGAAGAAGGTGGAACCGTAGATGCCCGAGGTCAGCTTCAGGTTCAGTTCGGTGTACGCATGGTGGTATTCATAAGCCTGGAAGCCCATGAAGATCGCGCCCAGCGCCACGGTGGCGAACAGCCAGAACGCGGTCTGCGCGCGATGGCCGGCGCGCAGCGCATGGTGCGAGATGGTCAGCGTCAGGCCCGAGGTCAGCAGCAGCGCGGTGTTGATGGTCGGGATGGGGAACGGACCCATGGTCTTGAATTCCTGCACCGTGCCGGCCGGGCCGACGTTGCCCCAGTGCGCCGCGAAGTCAGGCCAGATGAATTTGTGGTCCAGGTCGCCCAGCCACGGCATGCTGATCGTGCGCGCATAGAACAGCGCGCCGAAGAAGGCGCCGAAGAACATCACCTCCGAGAAGATGAACCAGCCCATCGACCAGCGATAGGAATGGTCGACGCGCTGGCCGTACTGGCCCGCTTCGGATTCCTTGATGGCGTCGCCGAACCAGAAGAACAGCACGGCGATGATGCCAGCCAGGCCGATATAGTTCACGATCGGGCCCCACGACACATCATTGACCCAGGCCGAAGCGCCGATCATGGTGGTCAGCAGGGACATGCCTGCGAACAGCGGCCATTTGGATGGACCAGGCACGAAGTAGTACGGTGCCGAGGCGTTATGTGAACTCATCTTCATCTCCCTAAATTTATTTTGAAACTACAACCTTAACGATAGTGATCAGCAGTCCAATAAAACAAGCCACGCCAATCAAGGCCGCGATGATGATGTGTACCGGGTTCAGCTTGGCCGAATCGGTGTCGAAATCGCTTTTGCGGCGCAGGCCGAAGAACGACCAGAACACCGCTTTCATCGAATACATGAACGACGCTTGCTTCTTATCTTCTTCCATTGCGCCCACCCCTTACTTGGATGCGGTCTTGTCCAGACCGCCCACCTCGAAGAAGGTGTACGACAGCGTGATGGTCTTCACATCCTTGGGCAGCGCCGGGTCGATGAAGAACACCACCGGCATCTGCCGTGCTTCGTTCGGTTTCATGGTCTGCTGCTTGAAGCAGAAGCACTCGACCTTTTTAAAATGCGGCATCGCGCTTTGCGGCGCGTAGCTCGGTATCGCCTGCGCGCTGACTTCGCGGTTCTGGGTGTTGACCACCTCGTACATCACCGTGGTCAGCTCGCCCGGATGCACGGTCATGCTGTGCGTCACCGGACGGAAGCGCCACGGGCCTTGCGCATTGCCGTCAAACTCGATCGTCACGCTGCGCGTGGTGTCGA
This sequence comes from Rugamonas aquatica, assembly GCF_009380215.1. Classification (GTDB taxonomy): domain Bacteria; phylum Pseudomonadota; class Gammaproteobacteria; order Burkholderiales; family Burkholderiaceae_D; genus Rugamonas; species Rugamonas aquatica_B. The sequence goes on along the minus strand of NZ_WHUG01000002.1, from coordinate 4,633 downwards.
TCTGCGTATTGGTATCGGCGCTGACCGTGCCGTCCTTCTGCGTCAGCACATTGATGCCCAGCGCTTCGCAGATCTGGCGGTAGAACGGGTTGAGCGCGTACGCAAACCCGAACATCAACACCGCCACCACGATCAGCTTGCCCAGCAGCGTGCGGTTCAGCCCGCCAGTTTCCTGTTCGTCGCTCACGTCAGCTCAGCCACATCCGCTTGACATACACGGACAGGAAAAAGAACAGGGCCAGACCGGCCAGCAGCAGGCCGGTCCTCGCGTTATTCGGCTTCTTCTGTTCGCCCATGATTATTTGAACTGCGGTGGCGTTTCGAAGGTGTGGAACGGCGCCGGCGACGGCACGGTCCACTCCAGGCCTTCAGCGCCATCCCATGGCTTGTCTGCGGCTTTCTTGCCGCCACGGATGGTCGGCAAGATCACGAAGAACAGGAAGAACACCTGCGACAGACCGAAACCGAAAGCACCGATGGTGGCGATCATGTTGAAGTCGGTGAACTGCGCCGAGTAGTCGGCGTAGCGGCGCGGCATCCCAGCCAGACCCAGGAAGTGCATCGGGAAGAAGGTGATGTTGAAGGTGATCAGCGACAGCCAGAAGTGGGTCTTGCCCATGGCTTCGTTGTACATATGGCCGGTCCATTTCGGCGACCAGTAGTAGAAGCCGGCGAACAGCGCGAACAGCGAACCGGCCACCAGCACGTAGTGGAAGTGCGCCACCACGTAGTAGGTGTCCTGCAGCTGGATGTCGATCGGGGTCACAGCCAGGATCAGGCCGGTGAAGCCGCCGATGGTGAACACGAAGATGAAGCCGACCGCGAACAGCATCGGGGTTTCGAAGGTCATCGAACCCTTCCACATGGTAGCGATCCAGTTGAACACTTTCACGCCGGTCGGCACCGCGATCAGCATGGTGGCGTACATGAAGAACAGCTGCGACGTCACCGGCATGCCGGTGGTGAACATGTGGTGGGCCCAGACGATGAAGGACAGGATCGCGATCGATGCGGTCGCGTAGACCATCGATGCGTAGCCGAACAGCTGCTTGCGGGCGAAGGCCGGCAGGATCTGCGAGACGATGCCGAAGGCCGGCAGAATCATGATGTACACCTCGGGGTGGCCGAAGAACCAGAAGATGTGCTGGTACATGACCGGGTCGCCGCCGCCGGCAGCGTTAAAGAACGAGGTGCCGAAGTGGCGGTCGGTCAGCGTCATGGTGATCGCGCCGGCCAGAACCGGCATCACGGCGATCAGCAGGTAGGCGGTGATCAGCCAGGTCCAGCAGAACATCGGCATTTTCATCAGCGTCATGCCGGGCGCGCGCATGTTCAGGATGGTGACGATGATATTGATCGAACCCATGATCGACGAGGCGCCCATCAGGTGCATCGCGAAAATCGCCATGTCCATGCCTGGGCCCATCTGGGTCGACAGCGGCGCGTACAGCGTCCAGCCGGCGGCGGTGGCGCCGCCAGGGACCAGGAACGAGGTCGCCAGCAGGATGGCCGCCGGTGGCAGCAGCCAGAACGAGAAGTTGTTCATGCGGGCGAAGGCCATGTCCGATGCGCCCACTTGCAGCGGGATCATCCAGTTGGCGAAGCCGACGAAGGCCGGCATGATGGCGCCGAACACCATCACCAGGCCGTGCATGGTGGTCAGCTGGTTGAAGAACTCCGGCTGGAAGAACTGCAGGCCCGGCTTGAACAGCTCGGTGCGGATCATCAGTGCCAGCACGCCGCCGGACAGCAGCATGATGAACGAGAACCACAGGTACAGCGTACCGATGTCTTTGTGATTGGTGGCGAACAACCAGCGCGACAGACCATGGGGATGGTCGTGAGCGTGATCGTGATCGTGTGCGTGATCCAAGGTGCTAGTGCTCATTTGTAACGCTCCTGATTACTTACGTGCAGCCACAACTTCGGCTGGTTGAACGATGTTTTCGGCGGCCTTGTTCGACCAGCTGTTACGGGTGTAGGTGATGACAGCCGCAATATCCGTATCCGACAGTTGCTTCCACGCCGGCATTTCAGCGCTGAATTTGCCGCTCTTCTTACCGTGCAGCAGAACGTTGATCTGTTCGGCTTTAGGACCGTTGACCGTTTCCGAGCCGTCCAGCGGCGCGAAGGTGCCAGGCACGCCCTTGCCGTTGGCCTGGTGGCAGACCACGCAGTTGGTGGCGTAGACTTTTTCGCCTTTGGTTTTCAGTTCGTCGATAGTCCAGGTTTTGCTTGGATCATCGGCCAGCGCGGCCATTTCTTTTTTCTTGCCGTCGACCCAGACCTTGTACTCGGCGTCGGTGACGACCTTGACCACGATAGGCATGAAGGCGTGTTCCTTGCCGCACAGCTCGGAGCAATAGCCGCGATAGGTGCCGGTGTGCTCAGCCTTGAACCAGGCGTCGCGCACGAAGCCAGGGATCGCATCCTGCTTGACGCCGAAGGCCGGGATCGACCAGGAGTGGATCACGTCGTTGGCGGTGGTGACGATGCGGATTTTCTTATGCACTGGAACGACGACATCGTTGTCGACTTCCATCAGGTAGTTGTCGCCGCGCTTCTCGGTCGGCTCGAAGCCCGGGGCGCCCACTTGCGCGCGCGGGGTCGACAGGTTGGACAGGAAGGAAATGCCCTCGCCTTCGCCCTTCAGGTAGTCGTAGCCCCACTTCCACTGCATGCCGGTCACTTTGATGGTGATGTCGGCGTTGGAGGTGTCTTTCATGCCGACCACGGTGCGGGTGGCGGGCAGCGCCATGCCGATGACGATCAGGAACGGCACCACGGTCCAGGCGATTTCGACAGCGGTCGATTCGTGGAAGGTGGCCGGTTTGTGGCCCAGCGATTTGCGGTGCTTGAAGATGGAGTAGAACATCACGCCGAACACGCCGACGAAGATGACCAGGCAGACCAGCATCATCCAGGTGTGCAGGTTGTAGATTTCGGACGCGATCTGGGTCGCTGGAGGTTGCAGATTAAGCTCGCCGGCCACGGGGCCGCCGGTACCGCCGGTCGCCGCGGCATAGGTGCCCGCCGCTGTCGCCGCCGTGTCAGCCGCCCACGCTGGGATACTTGCCGCCGTTACCGACAGCCCGAGCATCAACGATTGAAGTCGCTTCGCATGTTTCATGTTTTCCCCAACCACCCAAGAAATTAAAATATTTTTTTAACGACTCCGGATTTCGGTGAACTGAACCGGCGCCGCTCCTTAAACAACTTCAGGCCCCATGCCAGCCTCGTCTGAAAAAATCTTCAAGACGCGACCCCGGCGGGACCTTGAGGCTTTCCGCTTCATCCCCAGATACTGCCCAGGGACAACGCAAAAGCCTGATTCTGCTTAATTCAAATGCTCGTTCGTGCTCGTTCTTACCTGCTGATAGCTCCCGTCGCTGGTTTATAGCTGGCGACGTGACATGCTGGCAAAATTAGTCAATGATTATATATAACAACAACGCCCCGCTCAAGAAATAATCCAAATCACAACTATGGCGTAGCCCGTGGTACCACAGTGTGCCCGCAAACCCGCTACTGGCGCGGCTTTCGTGGTAAATCAAATCGGATGATGGCCTCGCCTTTCGACGTCACTTTGGGCGCCGGACGGAAGGCATGGCCGTAAATCACCTCGAAAGTCAGGCCCAGTTTGCCGTCCGGACGGCGGCCTTTTTCCAGCGTGGCCAGCATGCGTTGCCAGGCCTGTTTTCCTATCAAACCCCGGCTCAGGGTGCCCAGCGGATTGCCGCCCAGCGCGCGCACATCGGCCAGCAGCGCCTGCGGCGTGTCATACGTGACGGTGATGCCTTCCATGTCCAGCACCGGCGTCGAAAAGCCCGCTTCCACCAGCTGGTCGCCGAAATCGTGCATATCGACGAAGGGCAATACGTGCGGGGCCAGGTCGGCCTCGGCAAAGGCGGCGCGCAGTTCGCGGAAGGTGTCCGGGCCGAAGCAGGAAAACATCAGCAGGCTGTTCACGCGCGCCACGCGGCGCCACTCGGCGAACACGCGGTCCGGCTGCGGATGCCAGTGCAGCGCCAGGTTGGACCAGACCAGGTCCACCGAGTTCGGTCCCAGCGGCAGTTCGGCGAAATCGCCGCACAGCAGGTCGACGCCGGTCTTGGCCGGCAACAGCTTGCTCAGCAGCTGGTTCAGTGACGAGGTCTTCGCCGCCGGTCCCTGCGCGGCGCGCAGCATGGCGGGGGCCGCGTCGAGGCCGAGGATGTGCGCGGCGGGATAAGATTTCTGCAACAGTGGCAGATCGGCACCGGCGCCGCAGCCGGCGTCGAGCACGCGCTGCGGCGCCAGCTTGACCAGTTCCAGCCGTTCGAACATGCGCGAGGCGATTTCGCGGCGCAGGAAATCGGACGGCGCAATGCGCTCTGGACGGGCAAACAGCGCGCGCACGCGCTCCTGGTCGATCGGTGCGCTTAACTTCGGGGGATTTGCGGGGACTTGCATGATGTCGTTCGGTGTAATGCGATAATGTCGGCAGTGTACATGGTTGAACGCAAACGCGTCCTGGAGCGTTGATGCTGGCTACTCCGAGTCTCGGCACGCATGGCACGCCGGCCGCCCTGCTGCGGCGCAATCGGGGCACAGCAGCGCGTCGCCGGCGGCCGCGCACAGCGCGCACGAGGCC